>CAWGBA010000014.1:0-544153 GCA_963820735.1 uncultured Chloroflexia bacterium | reverse complement strand
CTCGAACGTCACGGGTCGGCCCGCCGGGGCCGAGGTGTGCGACCCGGGCTACTGGGTCCGTCACGTCCGCCAGCCCGTCCAGTTCGCGGCGGGCATCGCCGCCTTGACCGAGGCTGGCACCGACCTGTTCGTCGAGATCGGGCCCCATCCGGTCCTGCTGGCGCTGGCTCGATCGTGTGCCCCCGCCCACACCGCGACCTGGGTCCCGTCACTGCGCCGGGGCGCCGATGAAGAAGCGACCGTCCTTGCCGGGCTCGGCGCGGCCTACGTGGCCGGTGCCCCGGTGTCGTGGGCAGCCGTCGGGCCGCCGCCGAGCCGGCGTGCGGTCCTCCCGACGTACCCGTTCGAGCGCCAGCACCACTGGTTGCGGCCGACCCGGGGGACCAGGCGCGCCCACGCCGCGAGCCATCCGCTCCTCGGCGCGCCGACCCACGTGCCGGCCCTCGCCGCGACCGTCTTCGAGGCCGAGGTCGCCCCCGACGCACCGGCCTGGCTCGGTGACCATCGACTGGCCGGCACCGCGGTGTTCCCAGGCACCGGCTACGTCGAGATGGTGCTGGCGGCGACAGCCGCGACCGCCGATGTCGTGGAATCCCTCGTCATCCGCGACGCCCTCGTGCTGTCCGACGAGGCGACGACGACGGTCCAGACGGTCGTCACCAGCGAGCCGGACGGCGGACGCCAGGTTCGCATCACCAGCGTCGCACCGGGCGGCGACGGCCACCCGGCCGGGACGCTTCACGTCAGCGCCGTCACCCGCACGACGCCTCCCGTACCGACGCCTCCGCCGATCGATCTCGCCGGGCTGATCGAGGGGTACACGACCGAGATCGACGTGGCCGACTACTACGGCCGGCTCGACGCGGCCGGGCTCACGTTCGGGCCGGCCTTTCGCGGGTTGGTCCGCTTGCTGTCCCGCCCCGGCGCCGCCATCGGCCTGGCGAGCCTGCCCGCCGACATCGGCGACGCGTCGCGCTACGCCCTTCACCCGGCCCTCCTGGACGCCTGCTTCCATGTCCTCGGGGCCGCCCTCGACGGTGACCACGATCCGGGAAGCGGCGAGGTCTTCGTGCCGGTGGGTCTCTACGGGTTGCGCCTGCACCGTCGCGGGGACACCAGCGCGTGGTGCTCGGTCGACGTCGACGAGGTCGCGGCCGACGGCCGCAGCGTCCGGGCCCGTGTCGTCCTCCACGGCGTCGACGGCGCCACGATCGCGACGATCGACGGTCTCGAGGTGCGGCGGACGCCGAGGTCGTACTGGCAGCGACGTCAGCAGGACCCGAGCGACCTGCTGTACGCCCTGACCTGGCGGCCCGCCGCCCGGCCCGTGGCGGCGCCCTCGTCCGTCCCGTGGCTGATCTTCGCCGACCGGCGCGGTGTGGGCGACGCCGTGGCCGATCGGCTCGGCGCCAGGGCGCCGTGCACGCTCGTCGTCCCAGCCGAGACGACAGCGTCTCTCGGCGCCGGTCGGTGGCAACTGGATGTGGACGACGAGGCCGGCTGGGACGCGCTCCTGGCCGCGGCTGTGCCGGACGGCGACAGCAGCGTTCGGGTCGCCTACCTCTGGGGACTCGACGGGAGCGCCGAGCCGGCCGACGCCGATGCGTTGGCCGCCGACCTGGCGCTCGCCCAACGGGGTGCTCGAGCCGTCGTGCGCCATGTCGGCTCCCGAGGCGGCCTCGACGCCCGCCTGTGGCTGGTGACCGAGGGTGCTCAATCGGTGGAAGGCGAGGGGGCCGATCTGGTCCAGGCCACGTTGTGGGGCCTCGGTCGGGTCGTCGCCAACGAGGAGCCTCGCCTGGGGTGCACGTGCGTCGACCTCGATGCGGCTCGGCCCGCGAGCACCATCGCCGATCTGGGCGCCGAGCTCGAGGCGCCCAGTAGCGAAGACCAGATCGCGTGGCGGGCGGGCCGCCGACACGTCGCCCGGCTGGGACGCGTCGGCGGCGTCGGCGGCGTCGAGGCGCCCTACCGGCTCGAGCTGTCCCGACGCGGGTCCCTCGACGATCTCGCCCTGGCGCCCGGAGCTCGGCGCGCCCCAGGGCCCGGCGAGGTCGAGATCGAGGTGCACGCCACCGGGCTGAACTTCCGGGACGTGCTGAACGTCCTCGGCATGTACCCGGGCGACCCGGGACCGCCCGGCATCGAGTGCTCGGGCGTCGTCGTCGCGGTGGGAGCCGGCGTCACCGATGTGGGTGTCGGCGACGAGGTGCTCGGCATCGCGCCGCAGGCCTTCGACAGCCACGTCGTCACGTCGAGTCGTCTCGTCGTGGCCAAGCCGACGTCGATCAGCTTCGCCGAGGCGGCCACGATCCCAATCGCCTACCTCACGGCCGAGTACGGGCTCGGGCACCTCGCGCACCTGCGGGCCGGCGAACGGGTGCTCATCCACGCCGCCGCCGGAGGCGTGGGGATGGCCGCGGTGCAGATCGCCCTCGCCGCCGGCGCCGAGATCTTCGCGACCGTCGGCAGCCCGGAGAAGCGGCGAGTCGTGGAGGCGCTCGGGGTCAGCCGCGTCTACAACTCGAGGACGCTCTCGTTCGCTGACGAGATCATGGCGGACACCGCCGGAGAGGGCGTTCACGTCGTCCTGAATTCCTTGGCCGGCGACTTCGTGGCGCGCAGCTTCGATGTCCTGGCGCCTGGTGGGCGCTTCCTCGAGATCGGCAAGCGCGGTGTGTGGTCGCCGGCCGAGGCGGCGGCGGCCAGACCGGACGCCCGGTACCACTTGTACGACCTCGGCGATTTCCTGTTCGTCGACGCCGACGAGGTCCGCGCCTCGCTCCAGCGGGTGGTCGACGAGATCGCCCTGGGCCGCACCGCGCCGCTTCCGTTGCGGGCGTTCCCGGTCGCCGCCGTCCGGGACGCCTTCCGGTTCATGGCGCAGGCCCGACACATCGGCAAGGTCGTCGTGACGCATCCGGCGCCCGCCGCCGGGCTCCGGGCCGACGGCGCCTATCTCGTGACCGGCGGGCTCGGCGCCCTCGGTCTGGCCGTCGGCGGTTGGCTGGTGGACCACGGTGCCGGTCACGTGGCGCTCGTGGGCCGCAGCGCACCCTCGGCGGCGGCGCTGGCCGTCGTCGCGGCGTGGGAACAGCGCGGCGCGACCGTGCAAGTGATCCAAGGCGATGTCGCCGACGAAGCAGCTGTCGCCGCCGCTGTCGCCGCGGTACGGGAATCCGGTCGACCCCTGCGAGGCGTGTTCCACCTCGCCGGAGTCGTCGACGACGGAGCGGTGACGCAACAGTCGTGGGGGCGCGTCGAGGCGGTACTCGCTCCGAAGGTCACCGGCGGATGGCTGCTCGACCACGAAACCCGTGGCGAGGACCTCGACCAGTTCGTGCTCTTCTCGTCGGCGTCGGCCCTGCTGGGTGCCCCCGGGCAGAGCAGCTATGCCGCCGCCAACGCCGCCCTCGACGCCCTCGCGCACCGCCGCCGGGCGCTCGGGCGCCCTGCGCTCAGTGTCGACTGGGGGGCGTGGGCCGATGCCGGGATGGCGGCCCGACTCGCCGAGCGCGACCAGCGGCGTCTGTCGGATCGGGGCTTTGCCCCGCTCGACGTCGGCACGGCGTTGGCGGCGCTGGATCGACTCCTCGGGGCGGACGCGACCCAGGCCGCGGTGCTCGCCGTCGACTGGCCCGTCGTCGTGGCCCAACTCGGCGCCACCGGCGTGCCACCACTGCTTTCCGAGCTGGCTGCGGCCCTCGAAGCGGCCCCGCGGCAGGCCGTCGACGACGCTCGTCTCCTGGCGGCGGCGCTGCAGGCGGCTGAGCCCCGCCAGCGCCGCGACGTCCTCGCCATCCACGTGCGCGGGCAGCTGGCGCGGGTGCTCGGACTGGACACCAACGAGCCGATCGACTCTTACCAAGGGCTCACCGATTTGGGTATGGATTCTCTGATGGCCGTGGAGCTCAGCAATCGCCTGTCCATTCTGGTGGGTCGCCCGCTGCCATCGACGCTCGCCCTCGAGGAGCCGACGCTGAACCATCTCGTGGACCACCTGGGCGCCGTGCTCGCCGATTCCTTCGAGTTCGGCGACGCCGTGGTGCCGAGACTCGTCTCCGAACCCGAGCCGGTGCCGGCGGCGCTGTCCGAGGACGAGCTCCGCGACGAGTTGCTCCGCGAACTGGAAGCGACGGGCTATTGACGGCCGTGCCGGACAACGACGAATCCCGCCGGGCCCTCGAACGGGCGCTGGGCGCCATCCGCGACCTGCGGGGTCGGCTCGACGCGGCCGAACGGGCCGCCCGTGAGCCGATCGCCGTCATCGGCATGGGCTGCCGCTTCCCCGGCGGCGTCGACTCGCCGGAGGCGTTCTGGGAGTTGCTCCGCTCCGGGCGCGACGCCGTCGGGTCCATCCCCGCCGACCGGTGGGACGTCGATGCCTACTTCGACCCGGACCCCGAATCGCTGGGGACGTACTACAGCGACCAGGGCGGCTTCCTCTCCGACCCCGTCGACCGCTTCGACGCCGCCTTCTTCGGGATCTCCCCACGCGAAGCGGAGATGCTCGACCCGCAGCAGCGCCTCCTCCTCGAGGTGGCGTGGGAGACGTTCGAGCGGGCCGGGATCGCTCCCGATTCGCTCACCGGCAGCAGCACCGGCGTATTCGTCGGAATCGGCACCTATGACTACGCCAACCTCACCGTCCGCAACGGTGATCCGCAGGCGCTGACCACGTACTTCGGTACCGGCGTCGCCGGTTCGATCGCCGCCGGCCGCATCTCGTACGTCCTCGGCCTGCGTGGCCCCACCGTCAGCCTCGACACGGCGTGCTCGTCGTCGCTGGTCGCGACGACGCTGGCTGTACAGAGCCTTCGGGCCGGTGCCTGCCGAGCGGCTCTGGCCGGCGGCGTCAACCTGATGCTCGACCCCCAGTCGACGGTGGCACTGGCGGCGTTGAAGGCGTTGTCGCCGACCGGACGCTGCCACGCCTTCGACGACGCCGCGGACGGGTACGTGCGCGGCGAGGGCTGCGGACTTGTTCTGCTGAAGCGGATCTCGGACGCCCAAGCCGACGGTGATCGCATCCTCGCCGTGATCCGAGGCGCAGCGATCAACCACGACGGCCGCAGCAGCGGGCTGACGGTGCCGAGCGGGCCCGCCCAACGAGAGGTCATCCGTGCTGCCCTCGACGATGCCGGGCTCGCGCCGACTGACGTCGATCTGATCGAGGCGCACGGCACGGGTACCCCCCTCGGCGACCCGATCGAGGTCCGCGCCCTTGATGCCGTGTACTCGCCGGGCCGGTCCGCCGATCATCCGCTCGGGCTGACGTCCGTGAAGACCAACATCGGTCACCTCGAAGTCGCGTCCGGGGCGGCCGGGCTCATCAAGTTGATCCTCGCCCTCCAGCACGAAGAGATGCCGGCCCAGGCCAACACGCAGGAGCCGTCGGCGCACATCGATTGGTCGTCGATGCCGGTCGAGCTTCTGCGGCGGCCCCGGTCCTGGCCTCGGTCGGAGCGCCCCCGCCGAGCCGGCGCCAGCGGGTTCGGCCTCAGCGGGACGAACGCCCACGTGATCGTCGAGGAAGCCCCGGCATCCCAGCGGGCCGACGACCGACCCGTCGGACCTCGGGTCGAGGTCGTCACCGTCGCGGCGCGCGACGACGAGGCCCGGCGGGAGCTGGCTCGCCGGTACGCGGACACGCTCGATGACGGCGGCGCCGCCCTGGCGGACCTGGCGCGAACGGTCCAGAACGGACGGGCCCGGTTCGCCCGACGCGTGGCGGTCGTGGCGTCCTCACCCGACGAGGCGTCGACCCGCCTGCGGGGGTGGGCCGACGGTGCCCAGGGGCCGGGCGTGGTGGCAGGAGTCGCCCACCAGCCGGCTCCTCCGCTGGCCTTCCTCTTCACCGGGCAAGGGGCGCAGCTGCCCGGCATGGGCCGCGAGCTGTTCGAACATCGGCACGTTCGCGGCGATCGCCATCTCCTGCACGACGTTCATCAGCTGTGGCGCCTGTTGATCGTTGACCTCTTTCGCGCTCGACGACGCGAGCACCAGGCTGTCGCCGGCGTAGTAGCTGAAGAGGCTCAGGATTTCCGCCACGATCAAGGCCAGGACGAGCGCCGAGATTCCGCCGGTGGACGTGCCGGTCATGGCGTAGCCGATGGCGAACCCGAAAACCGCGAAGACGAGCGCGATCGATAGCACCAGCAACACCGACTTGCGTCGGTTGGACGACTCCTGCTGGTAGAAGGTCTGGGTGTGTCCGAACTGCGTCACTGCACGATGGTTGCGAGCATCGACCCGGCGCTACGCCGGGAGCTCGTCACGCCGTCGGTGCCGGAGGGGGCGGCGGCGGCGCGGATGGGGCCGGAGGGATCGGTGCCTGGGGCGGGACCTGCGGCGGAGGCGGCGTCTGCGGGAAGCTCACCGACGGCGCAGCGCTCTGCGGCTGCTGGGGGCCACCGAAGCCGAGGTTGACCGTGGGCACCTGCTGCGCCTCCGGCTCCGCGTCGAAGAACTCGCGCTTGCCAAAGCCAAGCGGTCCCGCGATCAGGACGCTCGGAAACGTCGCAATGCCCGTGTTGTAGTCGAGCACGGTCGCGTTGTAGTGCTGCCGCGAGAAGCTGATCTGGTTCTCGGTGGTCGTCAGCTGCTCCTGGAGGCTGAGCACGTTCTGGTTCGCCTTCAGGTCGGGATAGTTCTCGACCACGGCGAACAGCGAGCGGAGGGTTCCGGTCAGCGCGTTCTCAGCTTGGGCCTGCGCCGCGGGTCCCTGGGCGCCCGCGGAGACTGCCGCGGCGCGCGCGTTGGTCACGTCCGTGAGCACCTTCTGCTCGAAGCCCATGTACCCCTGAACCGCGTTGACGAGGTTCGGGATGAGGTCCCAGCGGCGCTTCAGCTGGACCTCGATCTGTGCGTAGGCTTCGTCGATGCGCAGCCGGCGCTGCACGAGGCCGTTGTAGAGCAGCACGCCCGCGATCAGCACCGCGATGACGATGATGATCAAGATCCAGACAATAGGGCTCATTGACCCCTCCGACGGTTGAGCGAATTCGCAGCCGAAAGAATAGCAGTCGGTCATGCGCCGACGACCGTCGCCTACGGGCAGCCGTTCTGACCGATGGCGCGCACCGGAAGGTCATGCCGTCGAGGATGAAATACACGTCGCCGCCGATCTCTTGCTCATCGACCGAAACAGGACCGGCCGGGCGTGGTGGGCGGTGAGGGACTCGAACCCCCGACTTCCTCGGTGTAAGCGAGGCGCTCTGACCAACTGAGCTAACCGCCCGCGGTGGGAACGATGGTAGACGCCTCGGCGCCGGCACACTGAAAACGGCGGCTGTGCTGTCAGCCGCCGCGTTTCAAATCGAGAGTGGTGCCCAGGCCGGGACTTGAACCCGGATGAGTTGCCTCATACGCCCCTCAAACGTACGCGTATACCAATTCCGCCACCTGGGCAAGGAGCTCGATGCTTCGACGAGCCGCCCTCTTTCTGAGGGTTGGTACCGAGGGAGGGACTTGAACCCACACGACCTTGCGGCCACTAGGTCCTGAACCTAGCGCGTCTGCCTATTCCGCCACCTCGGCAGGGCGGCCGACCGGAGTGATCCGGGTCGAAGCGAGCACGGATCGTAACACAGGGACCCGTGATTCCCGGCCCTGCGAACGCCCCTCTACTGGGTCGAGAGCACCGTCCAGAGGCATACCCCGACAAAGATCAGGGCGAGCACAACCGTGAACTGGAAGAGCCGCTTCTCCACGCCTCGGCGACTGCGGTAGACCGACGAATCGCCGCCGAATGTTGCGCCCAGCCCGGCCCCGCGGGACTGCAGCAGGATCGCGGCGATCAGGCCAATGCTGGAAAGGACATCGGCGAGGCCGACGATAGGGTTCACGGACGAACGAAGCTCCACAGACGGGCGAATGGGCGGCGGCAAGGATACATCGGCCGGCGCAACGGGCGTCCGCGGCCCTTCGCGCGTGCCGGCCGCCGGTGTCAATGCTCGATGAGCGAGCGACCCGTCATGCCCGCCGCGACGGGGACTCCGACCAGCTCCAGCAGCGTCGGGGCGACGTCCGCCAGGACGCCCTCGTGAAGATGCAACGCCTTGGCGCTCGTCCCGCAGATCGCGAACGGGACGGGGTTCAGCGAATGTGCCGTGACCGGGTTGCCGGCAGCGTCGCGCATCTGATCGGCATTGCCGTGGTCGGCGGTAACCGCAAGCAGTGCGCCGGGACCGCCGGCCGCCGTGCTCGCCGTGTCCATCGCCATCACAGCGCCGATGACGCGGGCCAGGCACCCATCGACGGTCTCGTTTGCCGTCACCGCGGCGTCCCAGATGCCGGTGTGGCCGACCATGTCCGGGTTCGCGAAGTTGGCCACGATGAAGTCGTAATCGCCTGACGTGATGGCCGGCACGAGCACGTCCGTGATCCCCTGAGCGCTCATTTCCGGCGCCAGGTCATACGTGGCCACCTTCTGGCTGGGGATCAGCTGCCGGACCTCGCCCGGCCACGCCTGCTCGACACCGCCGTTGAAGAAGTACGTCACGTGCGCGTACTTCTCAGTCTCCGCCACGTGGAATTGACGCCAACCAAGCCCGGAGAAGACCTCTGCCAGGCTGGTGACGACCATCGGGGGAAACGCCGGCTCGGCAAGACCTTCTTCGTACTCGGTCATGGTGACGACGGTGAGGTTCGTCGGGCGCTCACCACGATCGAACGCGGCGAACTCGTCGCCGTCAACCAGCGCATGAGTGAGCTGGCGAGCGCGGTCCGCGCGGAAGTTGAAGTGAATGACCACGTCGCCGTCGCGGACTCGCGAGTCGCTGCCGGCCACGTCGATGACCGTCGGCTTCACGAACTCGTCGTTCTCACCTCTTGCATAGGCTGCCGCGAGCGCGTCGTCGACGCTCGGCGCGTGCAGCCCAACGGCGTGGACGATCGCGTCGTAGCCCTGCTTGACGCGCTCCCAGCGCTGGTCCCGGTCCATCGCGTAGTAGCGCCCGCCGATCGTCGCGATGCGAGCCCGCGGATGCGCCGCAGAGAGTCGAGCCGCGAAGTCGGGCAGGAACCCTTCCGCGGAGCGCGGCGGCGTGTCGCGCCCGTCGAGCAGCCCGTGAACAAAGAGCTCGGGAACGTCATGGGTGATGGCGAGCTGCGCCAGCGCGACCGCGTGGCGATCGTTGGAATGGACGCCTCCGGGACCGATGAGACCGACCAGGTGCAGCCGACCCGTCCCGGCGCGCGCCGCATCGACCGCGTGCACGAGCACCGCGTTGTCGAAGAACGAGCGGTCCGCGATCGCGGCGTCGATCCGCGGCAGGTCCTGGACGACGGGGCGACCGGCGCCAAGGTTGAGGTGGCCGACCTCGCTGTTGCCCATCTGGCCGGGTGGCAGCCCGACCGCGTCCTCCGACGCGCGCAGAAGCGTGTGGGGCCACTCGGCCAGGAGCGTTCGCCACGCGGGCATGCGAGCCGATGCGATCGCATCGTCGGCGGGCACGCGTCCGATGCCGAAGCCATCCACGATGACGAGGACGAGCGGTCGCGGGCGGGCGGGCATTCCCTCGGTCATGCGCGAGCCGCGGCGGTGCTGGCCGCCTGAGCAACGATGCCGGCCATCTCGTCGACCTTGAGACTGGCGCCACCGACGAGCGCACCGTCGATCGATGGCTCGGCCAGGAATTCCCCGATGGCGGCGGCCGTAACGCTGCCGCCGTAGAGCACCGGGACGTCTTCGGCCCAGTCCACGCCGAGGCTCGCGCACGCGTCGCGGATCGCACCGGCCATTGCCGCGGCATCGCTTCCTCGGGCCGTTCGGCCGGTGCCGATCGCCCAGACCGGCTCGTACGCGATGACCAGGTCGCGCGTCACGCCACCGGCATCCTGGGCGGTTTCGAATGCGCGCTCGAGCTGACGTCGAACCACCTTCTCGGCCACGCCGGCCTCTCGCTCGGCCAACTGCTCGCCGACGCAGAGGATCGGCCGCAGTCCCGCCTCGGCGCAGCGCACGAGCTTGCGGCCGATCAGCGCGTCGCTCTCGTCCTGGTCGCGGCGACGTTCGCTGTGGCCGACGATGGCCCAGGTGGCCAGCCCGATGAGCATCGGCGCGGAGATCTCGCCGGTGAACGCTCCCGACTTCTCCGCATGCACGTTCTGCGCTCCGACGCCGACGTCTGTGCCACCGAGTGCGGCTCGCAACGGATCGAGACAGACGAACGGCGGGCAGATCACGCGGACCACATTCGGCTGGCGCGTCGCTCGCTCGATCTCGGCGGCGAGCGACCCGGCGTCGGCGGGGGTGGTGTTCATCTTCCAGTTGCCCGCGATGATCACGGGTCGTGCGCTCGGCATGGTCTGATCATCGCATCGCAAGGCGGCACGTGACGGCGGCCGACCGGACGGTTGTCCGCGGGCCGGTTGGCAGGCGCAGCTAGCCGTGAATAACGTTCCCGGCGGTTAGCTCGCCGGGTTGCAGCACAGACGTCAAACAGCCGGCGCTCCGACGCACAGGCTGGCTTGCGACTCGGCAAGCGCTCTCCACGGGTCCCCAGGGCGAAGATTCCGTCGAACGCCGTCCGGAAGGACGTCAATCGTCCGTCGACGGAGGGTTTGACTGGTCCATTTCGGTCGGTTGACGTCTCAATTGCAAGGTCGCGACCCACCGGCCCCCGGGCCGATTGACCGGGGCCAACGGGGGGCACAACCCAAGGTGTCCAACAGACATCGGAGGAATCTCAGCGAGCGCGGACCGTTGCGGAGGAAGCGGCAAGCGACGGTTGCAGGCCGGCCGCTGCCGCGAGCCGCCCGAAGTCGCGCTGCACCTTCGCTCGGCTGGTACCGAGCCGATCGGCGAGCTCGGTGTAATTCGCCTCAGGCATCTCTCGCCGCGCTCGGGCCAGCTCGCGCACGGTCGCCGGCAGCTCACTCAGCCGACCGGTTCGCTCCAGTTCGTCGATCTCCCCCAGCTGTCGCGTGGAATTTCGAACCGTCCGCGTGAGGTTTGCGCCCTCGGCGTTGAGCACCCGGTTGAGGTGGCCGCGCAGCGAGCGCGTCACGAGCCTGCCTTCCAGTTCCAACGCGGCGTTGCCGGCGCCGGCCATCCGCAGGAACGCGAGCACGGTCTCGGTGCTCTTCCAGGTGACCACGCCGCGTCCGCGGCGGAGCCGCCTCGACGCGGGCAGCTCGAGCTCGGACAGCTGCGTGACGAGGACCGCCGCCTCATCGGCCGGAACGACGAACTCCAGGTGGGCACGGCCCGTCGCCAGGCTCAATGAGCCGGTGGCCAGGAAGCGCCCGCGGACGTAGGCAATACGGCAATGGTCGGCCGCGGCCGCCCATTCGAAGGCCGGACGGCCGTCGTCGACCGGCAGTCGAACGGCGAGACGCGCAACCGCGGGAGATCGAGCCTGGCCGAGCGCAGCCACGCCCAACCCGGCGCGTTCGGCGGCTCGACAGCAGGCTCGCGTCGGTTCGACCCCGGCGAGCTCGGTGCGCACGGCCGCGACCAGGTCGGCGGCTGGCAGGTCGCGCTCGCGGGTCTGGTTCGACCCGGTCGGCATCCTTGTCGGAGTCTGGCTCGAAGTCGCCGTTGGCGTCCCGTCAGGCGCTGCGGACAACGGCCGGCGCCGGGACCGCGGTCGTCGTCTCGTCGTGGAGGCGCATCAGCACGGTGGTCAGTTTGTGGGGATCGTGCCGGTGGGCGTTCTCGTCATCCACGACGTCGTCGATGACCAGCCGTGGCGTGCCCGTGTCGGGCATATCGATGCGCACCGGCTCTGCGCGGTAGTCCGACGGACGCTTGGCCTCGCGATTGCTGTTTGCGACGACCACGTCGAAGAGGGCGCCGACGCCGTGAGCGTTGAGTGCCGCGAGGTGCTCCGAGAGCGTGTAGCCCTCGGTCTCGCCCCGTTGGGTGGCGACGTTGCAGATGAAGACGCGCTTGGCCGATGCCGCAGCGAGTGCCTGTGCGACGCCCGGAACGACCAGTGCGGGAAGGAGACTCGTGTACAGGCTGCCGGGACCGACGACGACCAGCTCGGCGGAGCCGATGGCCGCGATCGCATCGCTGGTCGCATTGCAATCCTCGGGCGTGACCCACACCCGGCGGATGCCCCGGGTTCGCATGATCGTCGACTGGCCATCCAGCACGCGAGCCGTCTGCCATTTCGGCGTGGAGCGTCAGCGGCGTGGGCGTCACCGGCACGACCCGGCCACGGACGGCGAGGACGCGATTCGACTCCCGCACGCCCTCCTCGAAGTCACCGGCGATGTCGGACAACGCCGCGATCAGCAGGTTGCCGAAGGCGTGACCGGCCAAGCCGTTGTGATCGCCCTCCTCCTGGGGGAAGCGGTACTGGAGCAGGCGCGTCATGGCCGGCTCGGCGTCCGCGAGCGCCGCGATGCAGTTGCGGATGTCACCGACCGGGGCAATGCCGAACTCCTCGCGGAGCTTTCCCGATGAACCGCCATCGTCGGCAACCGTGACGACCGCGGTGATATTGCTGGTGACCTCCTTGAGGCCGCGCAGCAGCGTGGAGAGCCCGGTCCCGCCGCCGATTGTCACGATTCGCGGACCGCGCGCCAGCGAACGCTTCTGGTAGACGAGCTCGACCAGCGGTTCGGTGCGGGCCGGGAACGGCTCGAGCAGGACATTCATCAGGCGCCAGAGTCCGTAGAGCACGATCGCGCCACCGGCGACCAGGACCAGCACGGGGCGGACGAAGAGCGGCAGCGCCTGCAACGAAACGAAGCCGAACAGCTGGCCGGCGATCGAGTCCGGGTCCACGTCCCGGAAGACCATGCGGATCGCCAGCGCGCCCGCGGTCGCGAGGAGCAGTTGTCCGACGAAGATCAGCACCAGCCAACGCTTGATGCCGGTACCGGGGCGCAGGTAACGCCAGCGGACCTTGCGCGGATCGACCGTCCGGCTCAACCGCGTCGCCTCCCGTCCTCGCGTAACTCACGGTGGTACACGTTCACTGGACCCTGCTGCTCGGTGCGCAGCTGGTCCGCCAATGCCTCGGCGATGGCGACCGAACGGTGAAACCCTCCCGTGCAGCCGATCGCAACTGTCAGACGGGTCTTGCCCTCGGATTGATACGCCGGGATCGCAAAACGGAAGAAGGAACCCGCGAAGTTCAGGAACTCCTGGGTGACCGGCTGGCCCAAGACGAAGGCCTTGACTTGGTCGGTCTGGCCGTCCAGTTGCCGCAGCTCGGGAACGTAGAACGGGTTCTCCATGAAGCGGACGTCGAAGACGATGTCCGACTCCGGCGGCACGCCGTACTTGTAGCCAAAGCTCATGACGTTGAGGTAGATCGATTCGGGCTCCCGCCCGACGCGCAGAGACGACTGAATCCGCTCGCGCAGCTGGCGAGCCGACAGGTTGGTCGTGTCGATGACCTCGTGCGCGTCGGCACGGACATCGGAAAGCATCCCGCGCTCTGCCAGGATCGAGGCCGCGATGCCGGCACCCTTGTCCAGAGGATGGCGGTGGCGTGTTTCGGAAAAGCGCCGGATGAGGCTCTCATCGCTGGCTTCCAGGAAGTAGACCTGCGGCTCGATGTCCCTCCCCTGCAGCGCGCCCATCGCCGCGCCCAAGGCGAGCGGCGCATTGCCGGTGCGCACATCGAGGACGAGGGCGACGCGCTGGTATCGCTCGGGGTCGTTGGCGACCAGCTCGGCCAGCTCTCGCAGCAGGTCCGGCGGAACGTTGTCCACCACGGTGTAGCCGAGGTCCTCGAAGAGTTTCGACGCGGTGGTCTTTCCGGCGCCCGAGAGCCCGGTGAGGATCACGACGTGCTGCGTGGCACTGGCGGGGTGCGTCTCGGATCCGCCGTGCGACCCGTCGACCGCGTCAGGCTGTTCCGACACCGCGCCGGCGTCAGGAGCCGGGATCGACGCGGCGCCGCTGGCCGACGCGGCCGACATCATCGGTTGACTGGCGCGCTCGTCAGTCATCGGCCGTCGCCTGCGCGTCATCCGCGCTGGCGGCCGTTTCCTCCTCGTCGCGCTGGAGCCGGTTGGTGCGTGCCAGGAAGAAGATCGTGAACTCGTAGAGCGCGTACATGACCGCGCTCATCACGGTCGGGCTGATGGGGTCGCCACCGGGCGTGATCACGACCGCGAAGATGACGATGCCGAGGAACACGTAGCGCCGCTGCTTGCGCAGGAACGAGAGCTTGATCACGCCGAGCCGCGACAGCAGCACCAGCAGGATCGGGAACTCCATGACGAGGCCGAAGACGAGGAAGAGCATCGTCACGAAGCCGAAGTACGCCTCGCCGGTGGGAATCAGCTCAAGCTTCCCCTCGATCTGGAACCCGGCCAGGAACTGCACGGCGAACGGCAGGGTCACGTAGGCGACGATCAGGCCGAGCACGAAGAAGACGACACTCAGCGGAATCAGCGGCAGAATGCCGCGCCGCTCGCGCGGTGTGAGCCCGGGCGCGATGAACGCCCAGATCTCGTAGAGGATCACCGGCAGGCCGATGGCGATGCCGGCCACGATGGCGATCTTGGCGTACAGCAGGAAGCCGGATCCGAGCGCGAGCAACTGCACCCTGCCGCCGCAGCACGGATCCAGGGGCTGGAGCAGCAGCGTGATCACGTCTGGCGCCTTCCAGAACCCGACGATCCCGCCCAGGGCGATGGCCACGATGCAGATGAAGACCCGCCGGCGGAGCTCGGAGAGATGCTCCACCAGCGTCATCACGGACGAGTCGGCCGGCTCACCCGGTGCGGCAGGCGCGGGTGCGGGAGAGGGCTGAGGAACCGGATCCGTGGACGGCGGCCGGTTCGTCGGGCGTGGCAGGGCGTCAGGGACGTCGGTCATGGCGCACGCTCGATGGTGAGCCCGAAGCCGATCGCGGCGAGGGACCGTTCACACAACGGTTGGCCGCTCGTTCCTCCGCAGGCCTCCGGCCTGCTGCGCGCGAAACGGTCGGGTCTCAGCGTGACTGCTGGGCTCCGACCCTCGCTTGCGGCCAGTTCAGGCGTCCTCGATGGCGTCTTCGGGCGTGCCGCGCGGAGAGACGTTGCGCGCCACACCGACCGCTTCTGGATCGCGATCGCTAGTGATCACATTGGCGTTGGCGACAGGGTCGCTGAGCTCGTTCGGGACGGGTGCCACCGGCGCGGCCGCAGTGGCTGGAGCGGTGACCGGAGGTCGCGGCGGCTCGGTCAGGCGCGTCGCCGACTCGGCCGTCTCCTGCAGCTCGGTGCTTGCCTTGCGGAACTCACGCAGTGTCTTGCCGAAGGCCGAGCCGATCTCAGGCAGCTTGCCGGGCCCGACGACGAGCAGCAGCACGATGAGGATGATGATCAGTTCGGGGGCGCCGATGTTCGGCAGCATTGAGCGAGTTCTCCTGTTGCCGCGCGCCTTGCCGCGGCTGGCGTGATCCTAGCACCGGAGTCTGTTGCTCCAATCGGCGGCGGCCGCGGCAATCGCCGACTCCGGATCCGAGGCCTCGAGCGCGGCGCTCGCGATGCCGCGCGACACGTTGACCAGCAACCCACCACCGGCCGACACGGCCAGCGGGCCGGAGCGAACGGGCCCTGCCTGCAAGGTTGCGTCGCGGTCGCCGCCCTGGCTGCCGAGGCCGGGAACCAGGAACGGCAGCTCCGACGCGATGGCGCGGATCTGCGCAAGCTCGCCGGGCGCGGTCGCGCCGACCACGAGGCCGACGGTTCCGGGATGTCGCTGCCATGCAGACGCCGAGCGCGCAATTCGGTGCGCGAGCCGTTCGGCCGGCGCACCCGATAAATCATCGGGGCCCACGACGAGCTCCTGGATCACGCGCGAGCCTGGATTCGAGGTCCGGCAGAGGAGATACACGAAACGATCATCGTGCTGCAGGAGCGGCTCGAGTGAGTCCGGCCCGAGATAGGGGCTGGCGGTCACCGCGTCCGCATCGAGTGAATCGAAGGCGGCTGCGGCATACCGCTCGGCGGTTGATGGGATGTCCCCGCGCTTCGCATCGAGGATGAAGGGGACATCCAGCGGGACGGCCGCGCGCAGCCGTTCGAGCACCGCAACACCGGCGCTCCCGAATGCCTCGAAGAAGGCGGCGTTTGCCTTCACCGCCGCCGCATGGGACACCGCAGCACCCAGCACCAGCCGGGCGAACTCCTCGACACCGTGAAGAGACCTGGAAAAGCCGCGCGGCAGTGCGTCTGGATGCGGGTCGATGCCGAGACAGAGAACCGAGCCGACCGAACGGGTTCGCTCGGTCAACCGCGTGAGGTAGGGCGCCCGAGCGGGCGTCAGGGCGTCTCCGAGGCGCCAGGCAGGACGATCGTGTTCGACGGCGGCGGTGTCACGACGGCGTTGGATGGTGGTGTCGGGAGCGGGGTTCGGTCTGTGGGAGGAATGAACCAGGCCGGCGGCGAGGGATCGATCGAGCCGTCCTCGGTCACCGGCTTGATGTCGACGAGGGTGATGCCACCAGCATTGATGTCCAGGGTCATGATCTCGAGATCGACGCCCAGGTTGTGGCGGTGAAGGAACGCGAGCTGGTTGCCATCGGGTGACCACACCGGCGCGAAGCTGTCGTTGTCGTTGGTCAGGCGGGCCAGCTCGGCGCCACTCTTGGCGCTCAGGATCACGATGTCACGGCCATTGGTGTCCGACGCGCTCCGCGGCGATCATGGTGCCATCGGGCGACCACGACGGGTCGGCGTACCCCGGCTTCCGGAAGACCGACAGCGACCCTGTCTTGACGTTGTAGAAGCCGATGTGCGGGTCGCCGTCGGCGCCGGCGCGATCGTCGGCGGTGAACGCGATCGTCTTGCCGTCGGGGCTCCACATCGGGTCGTTGTGACCGAGTCCGCTGGGATCCTTGACGTGAAGGTTGGTCAGGTTCTTGCCGCTCGTGCTCATCGTCGCCAGCTCGACCGGTTGGAAGCAGGCGAGGCACGCGTCGTTCGGGACCCAGCCGAAGTCGGAGACCAGCGCGAAGGTCTTGCCATCGGGGCTCACGTCCGGCTGGTAGACGCCCGTGTACCACTGCCCGCCACCGGTCGAGAAGAGGCTCTTGTAGACGTCGTTGCGGTTCGAGCCATCCGCGTTCATCTGGGAGATGTTGGTGACGAAGAAGTAGTACTTGCCCGCCTTGAACGGCACCTGGACGTCGTCCTTCCGGATCGTCTCGACCACGTAGAACGTCTTGCCATCCGGCGCCCAGGCAGGCGCGCTATCGGTTCCATGCGTGGATACCGAGGTGAGATCGAGCCCCGATGCCGCCCAGATGTTGCCCGTGCGCGCGAAGAGGAGCGTCCCGTTGATCGACGGGCGCTGGTCCGGCGGCGGCGTGATGACGACGACGGGGTTCGCCGTGATTCGAGGGCGGTCGGTTTCGATCGGGGCCGATTCCCCGGGCGCCGCCGTCGGCCCGCTGCTGTTGGCGCCGTTCAGGGCGAAGGTCGACATCACGAAGACGCTGCCCATCACGATCAGGACGAGACCAACGATCGAGACGAGTACCGCAATCGGGGCACCGGTCGACGACCCGCGCTGTGGGGGCCTGCCGTTCTGCGCGGGTGTCGCCTGTTGGCCCCGACTCATCCGGTGACTGCCAGCGGCGTGGACTCGCCGAAGATCGGGATGGCGACGACCGGTTCGCTCGGGTTCACGCTCGGCGCCGGGACGGCAGCCTGGCTCGTGCCATCGGCGGCTGCTCGTGCAAGCGACTGGAGCAGGCCGGCGGGCGCGACGTCACGCACGTCCAGCTGCAGCAATTCGAAACCTCCAAATGCGCGGCTCGACAGCCGTGCTACGACGTCGATCGGCATGCCCTCCTGGAGGCTCTCGGTGAGGTCGGGCCGGCCGAAGCAGATCGCGTCCACGACGTCCCGGTCCCTGCGAAGCGTCAGTTGCGTGTGGTCTCCCTTCACGCGGCGGAACCGCGTGACGACGAACCCCGCGAACCCCGCCAGCGGCGGATCATCCGCGCCCTCGTCCAGCGGAGCGAGTTCGCGCAAGAGTACGTAATCGGCGGATTCTGCGCGCAGGACGAGGTCGAGCACCAGCGGGCGCGGCGCCCGAGATCGGCTCTGACGCCGGGCTTCGGGCTGTGGCACGGTCGAAGCGGTGGCGGCTACCGCAGCGGCGGTTGCCAACGCCTCGATGCGATCCCGGAACTCCGGGTAGCGCTCGGATGGCAGATGACAGCCTGCCGCAGCCGGATGGCCACCGAAGCGCTCGAACAGGTCCCCGCACTCGGCGAACGCGGCACGCCAGGTCAAACCCTGGAACGCCCCGAGCGGACCCGCGCCACGGCTCGACGGTCGTGGAGAAGACGATCGCCGGGACGCCATGCTCGTCAGCCAGGCGTCCCGCAACGAGCCCAACGATTCCGACCGGCCAGGGCCCGGCGACGACGATGACGGAACTTGCCGCGGCCGAATCGGCAGCCAGTGCCGCGCGGGCCTCGTCGAGCGCCGTGGTCATCAGGTCGCGGCGCATGGTGTTGGCCGCCTCGAGCTCTGCGGCCAGTGACTGCGCCTCGGCAGGGTCATCGGTCAGCAACAGTCGAGCCGCCGCGTCCGCCTGCCCGATGCGACCGATGGCATTGATGCGCGGCGCAATCGAGTAGCCGATCTGCTCGACGTCCACGCGGCGGGGATCGACGCCTCCGGCAGTCATCAGCGCGGCGAGCCCCGGGCGGGCCGCGGTGGCGAGGGCTCGGATGCCGAGTCGCAGAATCGCGCGGTTCTCTCCGCTGATCGGGACCACATCGGCAACCGAACCGATGCACGCGAGATCGGCCAAGCCAAAGGCATATGCCTCGTCGGCAGCATTCCCGGCCAGCAGCGCGCAGGCAAGCTTGAACGCGATCCCGGCGCCGGAGAGCCGTGGGTCGGGGTAACACGATTCCGGTCGGTGGGCGTTGACGATTCCCACGGCACGAGGCAAGACCGGCGGAACGGCGTGGTGGTCGGTGACGAGCACGTCGATGCCGGCGTCGGCTGCAACGGCGATCTCGGCGACGCTGGTCGTGCCGCAGTCCGCGGTCACGATCAACGTTCGTCCCTCGGCGCGCGCGCGCTCGACGGCACCCAGCGAGAGCCCGTGACCCTCCTCGAGACGGCTCGGCACGTATGGCTCGGTGTCGATCCCCATCCGTCTGAGGGCGAGCGTCAGGATCGCGAGACCGGTCAGCCCATCCGCATCAAAGTCGCCGAAGACCATGGCGCGATCGCCCTCAGCGGCGGCTCGACGCACGCGCTCGCAGAAGACGTCGGCGTCCGGCAGCAGCATCGGGTCGTGGAGCTGGCTCTCGGGAGGATCCACGAGGCTGCCCAGCTCCTCGAGCGTGGCCACTCCACGACGAGCGAGCACGCGCAGGAGCCGGTCGCCGACGCCCCGCTCCCGTGCCGCGTCACGGACTTCCTCGGGCACGCCCGAGCGTGGCGGAAGGATCCAGCGATGGCGAGGATGGAGAGGCGTCGGCACGGTGGCGGAGTCTGGGACTTCGCTCTCCACTGCCGCTTACGTCGCGCTTGTGCCTAGGTTGCGCGCAGCTGGTTGGGTCGCGCGGCAGCGGCCTCCCGCCGCTTGCGGCGCTCATCCCACAGATGCCAGTCGACCAGCAGTGGCGAGGCATTGAAGATCGAGGAATAGGTCCCCGACGTGATGCCGATCAGCAGTGCGAGCACGAACGAGTGGATCGCCGATCCCCCGAAGAGGAACAGGGCGGTCAGCGTCAACAGCACCGTCAGCGAGGTGTTGATCGACCGGCCGATCGTCTGCAGGATGCTGTGGTTGACGATCTGGTCGAACGGCTCGCCGGCGTGGCGCACGCGGTTCTCGCGAATCCGGTCGAACACCACGATCGTGTCGTGCACCGAGAAGCCGATGACGGTCAGCATGGCGGTCACGAACAGGGCGTCAAGCTGGAGCCCGAAGAACGTGCCCAGGATGGCGAAGATGCCCACGACCACGATCACGTCGTGGATCAGCGCGGTGATGGCGGTCACGCCCATCCGGTAGTCGCGGAAGCGGAAGGTGATCCACAACATGATCCCGATCGCGCCGAACGCGATCAGCAGGATCGCCTGTTGGACCAGCTCGGCGCTGACGACGGGGCCGACGTTGGTCTCGACGAGCACGTCGTCGATCGGTCCGAACTTCTGCTCGAGGGCCGCGCGCAGCTGCACGAGCTGGCCGCTCTCGGTGCCGTTGCCGGTTCCACTGGACGACGACGCACCTGCCGCGGCCGCGGGAACCGTCGAACCCGACGCCGCCGGCGATCCGGAGGCGGCCGGTGACGGCGGCAGCAGATGCCGACGGCGCCGGCGACCCACTTGCGACCGCGGAGCCCGACGCGGCACCGGATGCCCCAGCCGATGCCGAAGGCGCAGGCGTCGGGCATGGCGGCAGGGTGTAGCCGGGCGTCTCACTCGGCGACGGCGGAGGTCGATTCGCTGGGTGCGGCGGACGGGCTGGCGGACGGCGCGGGCGAGGGTGACGGGCTGGCGGTCGGAGCCGCGGTGGCCGCCGGGCGAGCCGCTGGCCGCGGGCGAGCCGCTTGCCGGGGAGCTCGATGGACCGGCGCTCGTGGCCGGGCTGGCGGACGACGATGGTGCGGGTGTCGGCGTCGCACAGGGAGCTTCGGGCGTACGCAGGCCGATCGACGCCGTCTTGATCAGGATGAATTGCCGACCATCGGGCGCGGTCACGAGCGTCGCAGTTCCGGGCAGACCCTGGTCGGCCAGAACGGCTTCGACGTCAGCGGTCGCTGGCGTCCCGTTGGCGAAGTGGACTTCCCACTCGGTGCCACCCGTGTAGTCGATCGAGAACTGCAGCCCGAGATGGCTTCCCGGCAGCAGCGTGAGCAGGATGAAGATCAGCCCAGGGATCGTTACGGCGAGGCTCAGCAGATAGAACCATCGCCGCTTCCCGATGATGTCATACACGTGCGGCGGCTTCCCTCGTTCGCACGCGCGGAGCCGTCGTCACCAACTCGTCGTCGCGGATGCCGTAGTAGTTGGCCTTGCGCGCCCACGGCTGCTTTACGACCCAGCGAAGCATCATCCGCGACAGGGTGATCGCCGTGAACATCGACGTCAGCACGCCGATGATCAGGACCAGCGCGAAGCCACGGATGGTCGACGACCCGAAGTAATAGAGGATGCTGGCGGTGATCAGCGTCGAGATGTTCGAGTCGAAGATCGAGTTCCACGCTCGGTTGAAGCCCGCTTCCATCGCCGGCGTCAGGGTCTTGCCGGCGCGCAGCTCTTCCTTGGTGCGCTCGAAGATGAGGATGTTGGCGTCGACCGCCATACCGACCGAGAGCACGAAGCCCGCGATGCCGGCCAGCGTCAGCGTCACGCCAACGAGGCGGAAGAGCGCGTACACGAGCAGCGTGTAGAAGACCAGCGCAACGCAGGCCACGGCGCCGGGCAGCCGGTAGAAGATCAGCATGAAGGCCATCACCAGGGCGATGCCGATGGCGCCGGCGAGGAGCGTCTGCGTCAGGAAGTTCTGGCCGAGCGTCGGGCTCACCGTCTGGAAGCCGACCTCCTGGATCTCCAGCGGCAGCGAGCCGAACTTGAGCACCGTGACCAGGTCGTTGACCTGCTGCTGGGTGAAGTTGCCGGAGATCTGTGCCTGGCCGCCAAAGTGGTTGGACTGCAGTGTCAGCGCCGAAACGACGTTCTTGTCCAGGACGATCGCGAACTTCACGGTTTGCAGTCCGGTCGCGCTGCCGTCGTAGACACGCTTTGCGAAGTCGTCGAAAGCGGTCGCGCCGTCGCCCTTGAGCTCGAGGGACACGACCGGCTGCCCGGTCGTCGTGTCCGTTGCCGGCCGCGCCGCACTGATCTGCGTGCCGTCCAGGATGACGTTCTGCGGCATGTTGGCCGGCAGGGGCGAGCCCTCCTGGATCTGGCCCGCGAAGGCAGCCGGAATCTCGACGAACTCAAGCTTGCCGGTCTGCCCCACCAGGTTGCGGATCTCGTTGGCATCCACAGCGCCGGGCAGGTCGATGTTGATGCGGTCGCCGCCCTGGGTCGTGATCACCGGCTCCGTCACGCCGGTGGCGTTAACGCGGTTCTCGATGATCGAGCGGGTCTGGTTGAGGATGTCGGGCGTCACGGGCTGGTTGTCCGTGGCCAGGATCTTGTACTGGCCGGAGATGCCGCCAACGAGGTCGAGACCGAGCTTCGTCTCGAAGTTCGGCAGGATGGCGACGGCCAGGGCCACGAGAAAAGCGCCCACGACGAAATAAGGAAGGAATTGTTGCATCGGGCGGGACTCTAGCAGAAGGGCGGCACGTGCCGCCCTCGGCGTGGTGGCACGGCCGCGCCGGTGGCCTTCAGCTGGTCGGTGAGCAGCTCTTGATGAGGCTGCTCACGACATCGAGCTCTGTCGGCAGCGGGCCGTACGAGGCGAAGGCGATCAGTCGCGTGGCGTCATCGCCATCGAGCTGCCCGCGATCGAATTGCAGCCAGCAAGGACGCCCGCGACGGCCGCGACAGTGACCAGTGTGACCATGGTTCGTTTCATGGCGGTCAACCATAGCTCGATTCGCAATCCCGTCTACCGCCATTCGGCATGGAATCGACTCTTTCCACCGAGTGGCGGTCGGTCAGGCCTCGAGATACGAGTGGATGCGCTCGGCCAATCCGCGGCTGATGCCGGGAACGGCGGCGATCTCGTCGACGCTTGCCTGCTTCAGCTGCCGTGCCGAGCCGAAGACGCGCAGCAGCGCCCGCTTGCGGGCCGGCCCGACGCCGGGCATCTCGTCGAACACCGACTTCGTCTGCGCCTGCGCCCGAAGCTTGCGGTGGTAGGTGATCGCGAAGCGGTGGGCCTCGTCGCGCAGGCGTTGGACCAGGTAGAGCGCCTGGGAGGTCGCAGGCAGCACGATCGGGTCGGACTGACCCGGCAGGAACAGCTCCTCGCGCTCCTTGGCGAGCCCGACCAGCGGCATGTCGAAGAGGCCCATCGCGTCCATCACCTCGCGGGCTGCGCTGACCTGGCCCTTGCCGCCGTCGATGACGACAAGGTCCGGCATGCGCCAGCGCAGCTCCTCGGCGCTCCCCTCCTCGGCCGAGAGCGAACGAGCGAAGCGGCGCCGCAGAACCTCCTGATGACTGGCGAAGTCGTTGGGACCCTTGACCGTCCTGACCCGGAAGCGGCGGTACTCACCGCTCCGCGGCCGGCCTTCCTCGAAGACGACCATCGACCCGACCGTGAACGCGCCCTGGATGTTGGAGATGTCGTAGCACTCGATGCGCAGCGGCGGCACTGGCAGTCGCAACGCGTCGGCGAGCTCGTGCAGCGCGGCCAGCGTCTTGCCCTCGTCGGCAAGCCAGCGTGCCTGCTCGCGAGCGAGCGTCTCGCCGGCATTTCGACCGGCCAGGTCCATCAGCGCCCTCCCCTCGCCTCGCTGGGGGACGTTGATGACGACTTTCATGCCTCGGCGTGACTCGAGGAACGCGACCAGCTCGTCATCGTCCGGAAGACGCTGGGGGAGCAGCACGCGCGGAGGAATCGAGCCCGCGGCGGCGTAGTACTGCTTCACGAACGCCGACAGCGCTTCCTCGTCGGGGCCGTCACCGAGGTTCTCGAGCACGAAGACGTCGCGCGAGACGGTCGTTCCCTCGCGGATGGCGAAGAGCTGGACCGCGGCCTCGTTGCCGGAGCGCGCGTATCCCAGGACGTCCTCGTCCGCGCGCTTGAAGGCAGCCATCTTCTGGTCTTCCATCGTCCGCTCGATGGCGCGGACCTTGTCTCGCAGCGCGGCGGCGCGCTCGAACTCGAGCACGTCGGACGCGACCTGCATCTCCTTTCGCAGCGCCCGGGCCACCTGCTCCTTGCGGCCGTCGAGGAAGAGCATCACCTGCTCGATATCCGCGCGGTAGTCGTCCTTGGAGACGGCCTCGATGCAGGGGCCCTGGCAGCGCTTGATGTGGTACAGCAGGCACGGGCGCGGGAGTGCTCGCTCGCCTTCCCTGATCTCGATCGTGCAGGTGCGGAATGGAAAGAGCCGCCGGATCAGGTTCATCGATTCGTCGACCGACGTCGCCGACGCGTAGGGGCCGAAGTAGCGGCTGCCGTCCTGCGGAAGCTTCCGCGTGCGCTCGATGCGCGGAAAGTCGTCCCCGAGGGAGACCTTGATGAAGGGATAGCTCTTGTCGTCCTTGAGGCGCACGTTGAAGCGCGGCTGGTGCCGCTTGATCAGCGTGCCTTCCAGCAACAGCGCCTCGCTGACCGTGTCGGTGAGCGTGTATTCCACTTCGTGGACGCGCTCGATGGCCTGCTCGATGCGCAGCGGGCCCGTGGACGCGCTGCCGCGGCCGCGGCTGTTCTGCCAGTACTGGCGGACGCGGTTCTTGAGGTTCTGCGCCTTGCCCACGTAGAGCACGCGACCGCGCTCGTCGCGCATCAGGTAGACACCCGGGTGGTCGGGTAGCTTGGCGAGGATCGCTCGGATGTTTGCGGGAACAGCGAACGTCGGTACGGCGGTCACGACCTGATGCTACGCGGCGGGCCCGCCAAGCCGTGTCAGAAACGCTGAGGTCGTCGCGGCGCGCTCGTCGGCCCGTGTGAGGAACACCGGCGGGCCGTTCCTGCATGGGCTCCGCGCCAATTTTGGTCCGCGTGTGGGCCTGGACCACCACTGCGACGGACTTCGCGAAATGCTCCCGATGCCGCCTGCCTTAGTGAAGTTCCACGGGAGCTTTGAGACTCGATAGCGTGCACGCCGAGGAGGGCGTGCATGGCATTGAGGTCGGATCCGCGGAGGTTGCCCCGGCGCAACCACTATCAGGAGGGGCCCGGATTCCTGTTCGTGGCCACGCAAGGCGGGCGGCCTCCGGACACGAGCACGCGAGCATCCGAGGCGGTGGTGGTCCGTCGCCGTCGCCAGGCGCTTCGGCGCTGGGCTGAGGGCGAGTCCATCGAGTCGATCTGCCAGCAGGCTGGCTGCAGTCGGGCGACGCTGTTCCGCTGGCGTGCACGGTTCGCCGCCGACGGCATCGAAGGCCTCCGCGACCGGTATCGGGCCGGCGGCCGCAGCGAGCTCCCGGCCGTCATCGAGCAGCTCATCCTGACCGTGCGCCTGTTGACCTACTGGAACAGTCGGCGCCTGGCAGCCGAGTTCCGACGGCGCGACATCTGGCCGCTCAGCCACGCCCAGGTGGACCGCCTGCTGGGGCGCAGCGGCAGCAATCGGCCGAGCGTTGCTCGGGTCCCCGGCCCGCGCTACGAGCGTGCCCATCCCAACGAGCTGTGGCACATCGACCTGAAGGGTTCGTTCTACCTCCAGGGCACCCGGGGAACCCTCCGGAGCTGCCACTTCATCGCCCTCGTGGACGACCACAGCCGTTTCCTGCTGGGCATCAAGGCGGTGCCCACCAAGGAGGCCGTGACCGTGCTTGCGACCCTCGCCGAGGCGATCGAGCTGTGCGGCGTGCCACTGGCGCTGATGAGCGACAACGGCACGCCCTTCGTGGCCATCCTGCGAACCATGCTCAGCCGCTTCCAGCGGACGCTCGCCGAGCTTGAGATCCGGCACATCCGCACCCAGGTCGACACGCCCTGGACGAACGGCAAGGTGGAGGCCTTCTGGGCCACGCTGCAAGCGGAGGTGCTTGATCGCCAGCACTTCGAAGACCCTGGCCGCCGCTGAGGCCGCCGTCACCGCCTATGCCGGCTACTACAACTACCACCGGCTCCACGGCGCTTTGGGCTGGCGCACCCCGGCTGAGCGGTTCGACGGGACGCCTTTCACTGACCGAGGATTCGAGCAGGTCCCGGCCCTCGCCGGGGTGGCCGACCTGCTCTCCGACCTGCTGGCCGCGTGAGTCTCAAACCTCCCGTGGAATCTCACTTAGCCGGTGAGGTTCACGCGAAAACCCGCACGGATGTGGCCATGAGCCACATCCCGCCCAATCTATGGCTATAGCGCCCGAACCGGACCTGCTGTGCGATGGATTCTCGGCTCAGTGGTGGTCCTGGACCACAAGCCGCTCCGGTATCGCCGTACGAGGGTGGCCCCGTCGGCCACCCTCGTCGAGGTGTAGAGCCGCAGCGAAGTCCGGGATGAGCCTCCGTAAAGAGCAGATCGTCACCCTTCCCGCAATGAATGACCTGCCCGATGCCGTCCGCGAACGGCTGGAGCGGCTCGCGCCCGACCAACGTGTCGCCGCGACGGCGCCAGCCGGACCCGTGTTGTGCGTCGCGCCGGCAGGGAGTGGCAAGACAACGACGCTCGTCGCGCGAGTCGCGTGGCGCATCGCCACTGGCACCGACCCAGCACACATCTGTGCGTTGACCTTCAACAAGCGAGCAGCGGATGAGCTCGCGCTTCGGCTCGACCAGGCGCTCGAGCCCCTGTCCATCCAACCGGGAACCGTTCGCGTGCGCACCTTCCATGCGCTGGGGCGGGAGGTGCTCGGGGATTCCGGCATCGACGTGCGGCGGCTTCTCGATCGAGCCGAGACGCTGGCGAGAATGCACGGCCGCCCGGTGCCATCACCACTGCTCCGCCGCCTTGACGATGCCTTCTCCCGGCTGACGCTGGATCCGGAGAGCGTCGCCGCCGCGGACGCCGAGCCGGAGCCGTGGATCCGCCAGACCTACGAGCGGTACCGGGCATACCTGCGCGCCGAGAACGCGCTGGACTTCGACGATCTCGTGGCGCGCGCCCTCACGGTGTTGCGGGACGATGCGGGAGTTCGCGCGCGCTGGCAGGCCGCGTGCAAAACGTTGCTCGTGGACGAGGCGCAGGACCTGGACCGGTCGCAGCTGGAGCTGGCGTTGCTGCTGTGCCAGCCCGGCCGAGACGTGTTTCTCGTCGGAGACGACGACCAGACCATCTACGCGTGGCGCCTCGCTGACGTGCGCCGGATCCTCGGATTGGCCGCCGCGCTGCCCGGGCTGCGACGGGTGGATCTCGAGGTCAACTACCGCTGCCCGGCCGAGGTCGTGACGCGTGCCGTGCGGCTGATCGAGCACGGCCAGGAGCGCTTCGCAAAGGTCATTCGGGCAGGACCAGCGGCTACGGGCCGGCTGGTGCTCGGTGCGGATCCCGGCGATCCGGTGGCACGCGCGAGGGCACTCCTGGACCGGTGGTATGGGCGCGAGGAAGGCGGCTACGCCGTGCTCGCGCGCACGAATGCCGAGCTGGCACCAATCGCGGCCGCGGCGCTCGAACACGAGATCCCGTACCAAGCCGCGCAGGACGGCCTGCTCCTTGATGACCCGAGCATCGCGATCGTCCTCTCGCTGCTCAGCGGCGAGGGTAGTGGCGTGGGCGGCGCCGCGAGCGGTGAATCCATTCGCGTCGACGACCTGCCAGACCTCGACGCGTTGCTGCGCAGCGCCCCACGGATTGGCGCTCGCCTGCGGCAGTCGCTTCTCGCGTGGGCCGCCGGGCTGGATGCGGTCGGGGACCTCGCCAGCGCCATTGCCTCGGCCGTCCGAAAGCATGCGGCGCTCCACCGCGACGAGGCACGTCTCGTGCTTGCCACGATGCACACGACCAAAGGCCTCGAGTTCGACCATGTGTGTGTGCTGGGAATGGACGACGGCGCGTTCCCCAGCGAACGGACGCTCGTTGAATCGGCAGACCCGAAACGGGCCCTCGAAGAGGAGCGCCGGCTCGCCTACGTGGCCTGGACGCGCGCGCGGAGGTCATTGCTCCTGGTGTACGACCCCGCGGCTCCTTCGACCTTCCTCCGCGAAGCGTTCGACGATGCCGAGCTCGTAGCGGCTTGATGAGGGGTCCACCTGCGGCGCGCGCCGGGCCCCTGGCGCGCGCCGGCCCCGTGACGCGCACCTTGTCACGCGCGCCCCGTGACGGGTTTCCTCTCGACCGGACTATTCCTCCGTCGGCGGCTCCGCCGGCTGTGACGGCCGGCGCCGGCCAGGCATCCCGATCCGCCACCAGATGAACGTGACGACAAGCCCGACCACGACAATCAGGATGACGCTGTCGAAGGGCTGCAGCCGGTGCCGGAGGTCCTCCCAGTTCGCGCCGAGCTGCTCGCCGATCCAGACCAGCAGCGTGCTCCAGAGCAGAGCGCCGAGCGTCGAGAACAAGACGAAGCGGCCGAGCGGCATTCGCGCAACGCCGGCTGGAAAGCTGATGAATGTCCGCACCACCGGCAGCAACCGGCCGATGAACACGGTGAGCGAACCCCAGCGCTGGAAGAACTCATCTGCCCGCTCGATCTCGTGCGGGCGGATCAGGAGATAGCGACCGTACCGCTCGAGGAAGGGTCGCCCACCGTAGGCGCCGATCGCGTAGGCGATCAGCGAGCCGAGCGTGTTTCCGAGCGTCGCGACGAGCACCACGATCCAGAACGACCAGGCGGAGTGGGTCAGCGGTTCCAGCTGCGACGGATCGGAGATCAGGAATCCCGCGTACGGCAGGATCAGCTCGCTGGGCAGCGGGACCATCGCCGACTCGATCGCCATCGCGACGAGCACGCCGAGATACCCGACCGCTCCGTACAGCGAGTTCAGGAACGGGATGACGAACTGGTCGATGAAGGCGAGCACGGCGCGTCAGTCTAGTCGGGCAACCCCGATCACCGTCCGGTCCCGAATTCGTTGCGCCAGGCGTTCTGCTCGCCGCACCCTGCCAGGCAGAAGCGTGGCCCGGGGCGATGACCGACGTGCGGTCGACTACCTCGGCCCGGAAAGCGTGAGACCGCGGACGCGGCGGATATCGACGGAGAAGTCGAGCACCGAGCGCAGGTTGGCGAGGGCTTCCGTCCAGCCTTCCAGCGAGGCGGCGTAGGCGTCGAGTTGACTCTCTTGGGTGACGTCGAACGGCCCGTCCTGGAGCACGACCCGCGACCCGTACCCGCGTGGCGCGATATCGAGGGTGACCTCCGTCACGTTAGCGTCGCCCCGGAGCCAGGCCCAGCGAAAGCTCACACGGCGGTCGGGATCCGTTTCCACCATGTCGATCCAGCGGCCGCGCTCCGGCCACACGAGCCGCGATCGAGCGCCGGCGCTGAGGGAGCCTTCGATCTCCGGCGCGAACCACGTGGTCATGGTCGCTGGGTCCGTCCAGGCACGGTAGATACGCGATGGGGGAGCCTCGAGGTCGCGTTCCAGCCGGACCCGACGTTCTGTCACAGCCCGCAGTCTACGGCTGTTCTTGGACGTTGCGATTCAGATCGCAAATTCCGGTCGATCTGCCTTCAGCGGGATGCAGCCGGGGTAGCTCGCTTCCGCGTCGTCCGGACGGCGGCCGACGCCTCCACCGGGACCGGCACGCGATCCCTGTGCCCGGCGGCTTCCGCGAACGTGACATCGGACAGTGGCACGACCGATTGGCCGGACAAGCACCCGCGAGAGATATTCACCAGTGGCCGACGCCGGGATCGCCGCGATCTGCTCGGGCGTGCCGGCACCAACAACTTGTCCTCCCCTCGCGCCGCCCTCCGGTCCGAGATCGATGATCCAGTCGGCGGTCTTGATCACATCCAGGTTGTGCTCGATGACGACAACCGTGTTGCCGTTGTCGACGAGACGATGCAGGACCTCCAGCAGCTTCTCGACGTCCGCGAAGTGGAGGCCCGTGGTCGGCTCGTCCAGCAGGTAGAGCGTCTTGCCCGTCGCGCGCCGTGACAGCTCGGTGGCCAGCTTGACGCGCTGCGCCTCACCCCCCGACAGCGTGGTCGCGGGTTGGCCGAGCCGGATGTAGCCAAGCCCCACGTCGACGAGCGTCTGCAACTTCGCGCGGATGGCCGGCACCGGCTGGAACACCTCGAGCGCCTCCGCGGCGGTCATCTCCAGGACCTCGGCGATGGAGTGCCCGCGGTAGTGGATCTCGAGCGCTTCCCGGTTGTAGCGCTTCCCGCCGCACACCTCGCAGGGCACGTACACGTCCGGCAGGAACTGCATCTCGATCTTGAGGATCCCATCGCCCTTGCAGTTCTCGCAGCGGCCGCCCTTGACGTTGAACGAGAACCGGCCTGGGCCGTACCCGCGCACGCGCGCTTCGGGCACCCCGGCGAAGAGGTCGCGGATCGGGCCGAAGAGGCCCGTGTAGGTGGCCGGGTTTGAGCGTGGCGTCCGGCCGATCGGACTCTGGTCGATCTCGATGATCTTGTCGATGTGCTGGGCGCCTTCGAGCGCATCGTGCTCGCCGGGCAGGTCGCGTGCCCCGCTGACCGCGCGTGCCAGAGCGCGGTAGAGGATCTCCGTGACGAGCGTGCTCTTGCCACTGCCCGAGACGCCGGTGACGGCAGTGAACGTGCCCAATGGGAAGGCCACGTCCAGGTTGCGCAGATTGTGCTGGCGCGCCCCACGCACGAGGATCTTCTTGCCATTGCCCGGGCGTCTGCGCGCCGGGATCGGAACCGCGCGCTCGCCCCGCAGGAAGGCGCCGGTCACCGAGTCGGGACTGGTGAGGAGCTGTTCCAGCGTACCGCTGACGATCACCTCACCGCCGTGCTCTCCTGCGGCCGGGCCAATGTCCACGACCCAGTCCGCGGTGCGGATGGTCTCCTCGTCATGTTCGACCACGATCAACGTGTTGCCGATGTCACGCAGCCGAACGAGCGTGGCGATCAGCTTGGCGTTGTCCTTCTGGTGCAGCCCGATCGTCGGCTCGTCGAGGATGTACAGGACACCGACGAGACTGGAGCCGATCTGGGTGGCCAGGCGGATGCGTTGCGCCTCACCGCCCGACAGCGTTGAGCTGGTGCGGTCCACGGTCAGGTAGTCGAGGCCCACATCCACGAGGAAGCCCAGCCGAGAGACGATCTCCTTGAGCACCTGCCGCGCGATCGTCCGCTCGCGCTCCGACAGGCGAAGCGGGATCGTCTGGGCCCACTCGAGCGCATCGGTGACCGCCAATGCGCTGACGTCTGAGATGTTGCGGCCGTCGATCGTGACGCCCAGCACCTCTGGCTTGAGCCGCTTGCCGCCACAGGTTGGGCACGGCCGCTCGACCATGAACTTCTCGAGCTCCTGCTTGATCCACTCGGAGTCGGTCTCGCGGTAGCGGCGCTGCAGGTTCGGCAGCACGCCCTCAAACGTGGCGTCGTAGGTGCGCTCACGGCCGTTCTGGCGGTAGTGGATCCGGACGCGCTCGCCCTTTGGCGAGTTGAGCAGGTAGTCGAGGTGCTCCGGCGGAAGCTTCTTGACCGGCACGTCGACGCTGAAGCCGCGCTCCTTGGCCACGGCCTCGACCACTCGGCCGTACCACGAGTCCGTCATGGACAGGCGAGCCCATGGGGCGAGCGCACCCTGGGAGATGGTCAGGTTCTTGTTGGGGATGATCCGCTCGGGGTCGAACTCCAGCCGCACGCCCAGGCCGGTGCACTCCGGGCAGGCGCCATGCGGCGAGTTGAAGGAGAACGAACGTGGCTCCAGCTCGTCGATCGTGCTGCCATCGATCGGGCAGCTGTAGCGCTCGCTGAAGCGCTGCTCCGGGAAGGTCCCGGGATCCGCGGGCGCCACGATCAGGACGCCCTCGCCGAGGCGCAACGCCGTTTCCACCGAGTCGGCCAACCGTGCGGCGTCAGGGTTGGGATGGTCAGGCCCGAACGCCACGCCGTCCTCGTCTTCCATCCGCACCACCACGCGGTCCACGACCACCTCGATGGCGTGGCGCTTGTACTTGTCCAGCGTTGGTGCTTCATCGAGGTCGAGCAGCTCCCCGTCAACGCGCACGCGCACGAAGCCCTGCTTGCGGATCTGGTCGAAGACTCGATCGCCCTCCGTCTTGCGATCCTGGATCACGGGGCCGAGGAGCAGCAGCCGCGCACCCTCTGGCATGGCCAGGATGCGGTCAACGATCTGCTGCACGGTCATGCGCGCGATCTCGTGTCCGAATGGGCAATGCGGGTGGCCGACACGTGCGAACAGCAGGCGGAGGTGGTCGTAGACCTCGGTCACCGTCCCGACGGTCGATCGCGGATTGCGGCTGGCGCCCTTCTGATCGATGGAGATGGCGGGGCTGAGCCCGTCGATCTGGTCGACGTCCGGCTTCTCCATCTGGCCGAGGAACTGGCGCGCGTATGCGGAGAGGCTCTCGACATAGCGCCGCTGGCCTTCGGCATAGATGGTGTCGAAGGCCAGGCTGGACTTGCCGCTCCCGGACAGGCCGGTGATGACCACCAGCCGATCACGCGGCAATTCCACGTTGATGTTCTTGAGATTGTGTTCGCGGGCACCGCGAACGACGATGGCGTCCTGGGGCACAGTCAGAGTCTATCGACCACCGGGCAATTGGAACAGGTGATCCAAATTGTACCCGATGACCGCGCCCGGACGTGGCAACAATCCGCGCGCTTGCCGGTCAGCGACCGGGGGAATGCCTGCGCTTCACCATCGCCCAGGTGATGGGTTCGAAGCCCAACCGCTCGTAGAACGGCTCGGCGCCGACCCGCGCCTCGAGGATGAACTTGTCCTCCTCGCGGTCGGCGAAGAGCGCCTCCATCACGCGCGTGCCAAGTCCGCGGTCCTGCCAATCCGGATGGACGACGACGAACGACACGTACGCCACGCTGACGCCGTCGCCGACGAGCCGCGCGAAGCCGACCAACCGGTCTCCATCCCAGGCCGCAACCGTGCGCACCGAGCCACGCAACGCGCGGTCGAGACGTTCCGGCACGAGCCGCCGCATCCCACCCATGCCACCTGCGGCTCCGAGCTCGATCAGCTCCTCAGGAGGCACGTCGCCGTCCACCACGATGCGCAAGCGGTCGACGGATCCATCGGCCAGCGCCAGCCGCCTGTCGAGCTCGTCGGTGTGATCGCGCAGGTGGTAGACCTGCCTCCGGAGCACCTTCGCGAGCGTCCACGACTCGCCCTTTCCATCGACGCTCGCGAGCGCTGGATTACGTTTCCAAAGCTCGCGCAAGCGTTCGAGCGCCCATGCGTGCGTCTGTTCGACGTATGCGTCGAGGTCGGACTCGGGATCTCCTGCGTCAAACTGAAGGGACCGATCCAGCCGCGACGTCAGCCAGGTCTCCGCGCCGGCAGCGTGCCGGACCACGGCACGAGCCTCCCTCCCCTCGTCTGCGCCGGACGCCACGGCTTCTGTCTCGCGCGTCTCCGACCGCAGCGAACCGCCGCCGGCCTCGAACGCCGAGACTCGACGCGCGGCGTCGACCAGGTCCTGGTGGGCATAACCGATCCAGCGCAGCGAGCGGTCGAACTCGTCGGCGCTGACCGCCCGGCGGTCGTGGTCGAAGGTCGCATTGCGCTCGTACCCGTCAATCGAGGTTGGCGCCACCTCCTCGACGATCTCCGGGCGGCCGAACGGGACCGGCGGCCGTACCTCTGTGTGACGCTCGAGCCACTCCGCGAAGCGCCACGCGGTCGCGGCGCAGCGGCCCAGCGCACCCTCACGTGTCGAGCCCCACGTGAAGCAGCCCGGCCACTCGAGCAGCCATGCGCCCCAGCGGCCGTGGTCGTAGCCTGGTTCGAGCCACACTCGAATGGGCCCTTCGACAACGCGCGCAGCGAGCGAATCCATGGTTATCGACAGATCAACTGAAGGGTTTCACCACCATGTCGAGTCGGAACACGGGCTTCTCCCTCTGCGCCACCCGTCACATGCCGGTTGGATGGTACCGATCCGACGGTTCCTGGTGGCCTCGCTCGTGGCCGCGAAATCACGAACCGGACGCGAGGGCTTCCTCGAGCAGATTCGCGAAGCTCACTGCTCCCCCGGATACCTGCGAGCCGAGCTCCGACTCGAGCGAGCGCACGATGCCCACGTAGCCGACGACCTGATAGGCGGCACCGACCGCGAGCACGTCGTCGTGGCGTTCGCGCAGCGCTGCGTCGGGCACGACCGACGACCAGGAGGCGACCCACGGCTCGAACAACTCCCGCCGCTCCTGGGGATCCTTCACCCAGCCGACCCAGGTCGCGAAATCCACCAGTGGACTGCCGACCGCGGTGTCGGTCCAGTCGAAGATCACGGGTCTCCCGTCGACGTCTGCCACATTCCAGGAGTGGAAGTCGCCGTGGATCAGCGAGTCGGGGACACCGAGGCGCTCGAGGCGGTCCACGGCGCCTCTCAGCTGATCCACGATGGCTTGGCGCCGATCCCGGTCCTGGCGCCACGGCTTGGGTCCGATGGGGTGTTCGAACGCGGCAACGACCTCGTCCGGTAGGCGATCCAGCGGTCGCGAGACGGCACCCCCGTCTCGCAGTGCATCGGTGTCACCGGCGAATCCCTTTTGCATCGACACGAGGCTGCCGACGGCCGCGACGCCCACGGCACCCTGTCGGTCCTCGCCGACGAGCGACGTGCCGAAGTCGTCCAGCAGCGTCCAACCTTCGGCGTCGTTGGTGGCCACGATCACGGGGACTCGGTCCGGGAACCGTTGGGCGACCAGCCTGGTCGTGCGCGGCTCGCTCACGAAGGGCGGGTACGCCGCTTTCAGCCATACGCCGCCTTCTCTCGTCGGGGCGCGAAGCACGCTCGAGATGCCCCACAGCCGCATCTGCTCGACGGGACCTGTCCGAGCGCGACCGACCGTGGCGAGGGCATCGTCGATCCACTCCGTGGCTCTCTGCAGCCAGCCCGACCTCGACCAGGCGGCGCGGAGTGACGGCACGCTCGAGAGCCCGCCGGCTTCCTCGATCCAGCGACGGACCCGCGGCCGAATCGAGGCCGATACGTCCCCGATATCAATCGACCCTGCCGGTTGCCATGCGAATCCGGCGGGCGGCGACCACGACGCCGGCGGACGGTCGAACACGACCAGCGCCGATGCCGGTTCCGGCCCTTCGAGGTCACCAGCAAGGTGCAGCTCGAGCAGCGGCGCGCCCAACGCGAGGGCGTGCAACGCTGCCGAGCGCACCTCGGGCATGGGGTTCTCGTCATCTGGGTCAATGTCCGCACTCACGACCGGGAGCAGCCGACGGCTGTCTTCCGATCGAGCGAGGACGTCGCGCTGGTGGCCCAGGCACGCGACGACGACGTTGGTTTGCACCAACGCATTGTCAGGGCCGGCGGCGCCCGCCCGTCGTGCGCTGGCTCGGCCGCTGGCCGGTGCGCTTGATCACGTTGGGCGTGACTCGACGATCCCACGTGGGGCGTTCGAGCCAGCGCGCCATCCAGCCCTGGTCGGTGTCGTCATGCTCGTCCTTGATGCCGGGCAGCCAGTCCGACGCCGTGCCCAGCTCCGCCTCGCCGTCTCCCGGCTCGGCGACCGCTTCGATGGGCTCTTCGGGCGCCTGCACGACCGCGACATCCGTGACTTCGAGACCGACCTCGCCTCGCCTCGCCGCACCGCGGGCTCGCCGATCGCCGCCGCGCAGTGCCTTCATACGCGATGAGGGCTTGACCATGCCCTCGGCGGGCGCACTTACGTCTCGATGGTCCAGCGCGGCCGAGGTCGCGCTTCGACCGCGTCCGTCAGCCGCGGCACGCTCAGCGGCACGGAGCACCGCGGTGGATGCATCCTCGTCCAGCACCCGCATTCGGATCTCCTGGAGCTCGTCGCGAATCGCCGCGGCCCGCTCGAACTCGAGCTCCTTGGCCGCCGCGCGCATCTGCGCCTCGAGCTGGCCGACAAGCTTGCTGATCTGGTCCTTCGACATCTCGGACAGCTCGCGCCCGTTCGAGCCGTAGGCACCTGGAGCCTCTGCGACGGCGCGCAGACGGTCGTTGATGTCCCGGATCTCCTTGATGATCGTCTGGGGCACGATGCCGTGCTCCTGGTTGTACCGCTCCTGGACCGCCCGGCGCCGGTTCGTCTCCTCGATCGCGACCTTCATCGAGTCGGTCATGTTGTCGGCGTACATGACGACCTCGCCGTTGGTGTTGCGCGCGGCACGACCGATGACCTGGATCAGCGACCACGCCGAGCGGAGGAAGCCCTCCTTGTCCGCGTCGAGGATCGCGACCAGCGTCACCTCGGGCAGGTCGATGCCCTCGCGGAGCAGGTTGATGCCCACCAGGACGTCGTAGACACCGAGGCGCAGGTCGCGCAGCACCTGCACCCGCTCCAGCGTGTCGACCTCGCTGTGGAGGTACGACACCTTGATACCGGTCTCGTGGAGGTAGTCGGCCAGGTCCTCGGCCATCTTCTTGGTCAAGGTCGTGACGATCACGCGCTCGCTGCGCTCGACGCGATCGCGGATGCGGTCGATCAGGTCGTCGATCTGACCCTCGGTCGGCTTCACCTGTATCTGCGGATCGACGATGCCGGTCGGGCGGATCAGCTGCTCGACCACCTGCTCCGAGCGCTGCAGCTCGAAGGCGCCCGGCGTTGCGCTCATGTAGATCACCTGGTCCAGGTGCGCCTGGAACTCGTCGAACGTCAGCGGCCGGTTGTCGAGCGCCGACGGCAGCCGGAAGCCGAACTCGACCAGGATCTCCTTGCGCGTGCGGTCGTTCTTGTACATGCCGACCGTCTGCGGGATGGTCATGTGGCTCTCGTCGACCACCAGCAGCCAGTCCGGCGGGAAATAGTCGAGCAGCGTCCACGGCCGGGAACCCGCTTCGCGTCCCGCGAGGTGGCGCGAGTAGTTCTCGATGCCGGAGCAGAAGCCGAGCTCGCGCATCATTTCGAGGTCGAAGGTGGTGCGCTGCTTGAGCCGCTCGGCCTCGAGGATCATGCCCTTGGCGTCGAGTTCCTGGAGTCGCTGCTCCAGCTCCGCCTCGATCGTGACGAGCGCCAGCTTCATCTTGTCGGCCGGCGTGACGTAGTGGCTGGCCGGATAGACGTTGAGCTCGTTGCGTTCTGCAAGCAACTCGCCGGTGAGCGGATCGAGCTCGGTGATCCGCTCGACCTCGTCGCCGAAGAACTCGACGCGGACGATGAAGTCGTCGTAGGCTGGCTGCAGCTCCAGCGTGTCGCCACGAACGCGGAACCTGGCACGGCTCAGTTGCTGGTCGTTCCGCTGGTACTGCAGGTCGACCAGCTGGCGCAGGATCCCATCGCGGCGATAGCGGCCACCCTGGCGGATGCGAACGACGGTCGCGCCATAGTCGACCGGCGCGCCGAGGCCGTAGATGCAGCTGACACTGGCCACGATGATCACGTCGCGGCGCTCGAAGAGCGCGTGGGTCGCGGCGTGGCGCAGCTTGTCGATCTCGTCGTTGCGGCTTGAGTCTTTCTCGATGTAGGTGTCGCTGCGCGGCAGGTACGCCTCGGGCTGGTAGTAGTCGAAGTAGCTGACGAAGTACTCGACTGCGTTGTCCGGAAAGAAGTCGCGGAACTCGCTGTACAGCTGTGCGGCCAGCGTCTTGTTATGGGCGAGAACCAAGGTCGGCTTGTTGACTTTTTGGATCACGGACGCAATTGCGAAGGTCTTCCCCGTGCCGGTCGCGCCCAACAGGGTCTGGTTGCGCATCCCTTTATTGAGGCCAGCAACGAGCTTATCGATTGCCACGGGCTGGTCGCCGGTAGGCTGAAAGTCTGCGACGAGCTGGAAGTCGGGCACGCTCCGACTCTACATCGAGAAACTGTCGCGCCGTGTCAGGTAGACGGGCGCAGCCTCCGGCCCCGTCGACGCGGAAAGCTCGCAGCCTTTATAAGCCGAGCTCATGCATGGTCCGGTAGCCGCAGCTGCAAGGGCGCTCTGACCCCTCAAACACTTGGAATCGGGGCCAAAACCTGTGGCCAGGACCGCAGAAATCGCTCCGTTCTGTCCGCTCGGTGCCCTGGCGCCCATATCGACCAGGTCCTGCATGCATCTCAGCTCCATTTGGTCGGTGACACCGGACGATGCATGAGTCTCACTGATACGGCGCCTCGGGCGGGTTCTGGCACCGACAGCTGAACGGCCCATTGAAGCTGCTGCGGGCCGGCTCTCGCAATCGGCTGTGGCGACGCCTCAAGCCCTTTCTGGATCCGGGTTTGGCAGCCCCGCCCGGCGGATGATCTCGTCGACGACCTCGCCCTTGGCATCGGCGTAGTCCTGGACCCAGCGCCACGTCCGGCCGGCCAGGTCGCGCTTCGCGTCCAGGTACACGGCAAAGTCGTCGGGGTGCGACCGCAGCCAGTCGCGGAAGCCGACCATCCGCGCGATCTCGACGCTCCCGGGGCTGAATACGTGGAGGTTCACATCGGTATCCGGACCCTTGAACACGCGGTGCTCGTGCCAGTCGGGCTCACGGATGGTGAGGACGTACCCGGACGCCTCGAGGTCCGGCACGTAGTCCTCCTCGCGCGAGGAGTCGGCGAGGACGAGCAGGATGTCGATGCGCGGCTTGGCCGCCATCCCCGGGATGGACGTCGAGCCGACGTGCTCCAGCAGCAGGATCCGACCCCCGAGCGCCCCATCGATCCGGGCCCGCTCGCGCTCGTACAGCGCCGGCCAAGCGGGGTCGTACTCCGCGAGATGGATCGTGGCGTTGTGCGGCGTCGCCGGTTGGACAAAGGCGCTCTGAATCTCGGCGTCTCGCGCAACGTGCGTGTCGTCCACGGTCATCGCCGCGGACTGTAGCGTCGCCGACCATGCCCGGCGCGCAACAGGTGGATCAGTGCGGACGGATGTGGTTCGGTGCGGTGTCGATCGCCCATCCGTCCGGGTGACTACCGCCGAACGTGCCCCTCTGCTCAGGACCCCCGCAAGCCCACGCTAATCCCACCGTCAGAAAGCACCCGTCCGCGTCGCTCGCCGACGCGGTTACTTCATTGGAGCGGAATGGGAATCCTGCGCCGGAAGAAGGTTTCATCCGACAACTACCGTCCCGCTGGGGATGGTCGTCGCAAGCTGGCGCTCCTGGTCGGCTTCGTGATGGCGATCGTCGCCACGGCCATGGTGCTGGGAATTTCGACCCCGCCAGCCCCGGCACCCGCGACGGTTCCGATGCGGGATGTCGTCGTTGCGGTCACGGATCTTCCCGCGCTTTCCACGCTCACGTCCACGAACCTGACGGTTCGGTCTGTTCCTGACGATCCTTACCTGGCAGTTACCTTCAGCGACCCTACGGCACTGCTGGGCAAGATCCTCGACGTGCCTGTCTACAAAGACCAGCCAATCATGGCCAGTCTCCTGACGAACATCAGTGAAACTGGCGGGTTCAGCATCCTTTCGCCCGACGAAACGATCTCACCGGACTCTCCGGTCTGGCGTGCCGTGTCCATTTCCGTGCCCAAGCAGCGCGCGGTGGACGGCAAGGTTCAACCGGGACAGCACGTGGACCTGATCAACACCATCGCGATCGCCGTCATGTCTCCGTCGCCGGGAGTGCTCGGCGAGGTGGCGCCGACAGCGGCACCAACCGAAGCGCCGATCCAACCGGCATCTCCAGAGCCGCCCGCGACCTTTGAGCCAATACCGGTCTGCGGCATCCCGCTGCCAACGCCGACGCCCACCCCGACGCCGACGCCTTCACCGTCACCCACGCCAGAGCCGTCCGCAACCTCAAGCGGCTCGTTGCCACCCTACTACTCCGAGGACTCGACCAAGCTGACCTGGCAGAACGTCGAAGTTCTGTCGGCTGATCCCGACACCGACACGTACATCCTCAAGGTGAGTCTCCATCAGGCAGAGGAGATCGAGCACCTGCAGGGTGTGGGTGCGGACGGGTTCTCGATGGTCCTCCGTCCCGACGGCGACAACCGCGCACTCGACCCGAGCGTCTACGGCGAGACCACCAACGAGATCCTGCAGAAGTACGGCTTCCCGATCCCGGAGATCCTGAACCTCAACAACTACCCGCAGCCGACCCAGTCGGACGTGACCGGCGTGATCGACCCGAATGCCACGCCGACTGCACCGCCGACCGCATCGCCTTCGCCGTCCCCGACGCCGTCGCCGACGCCATCACCGACCCCGACGCCAACACCGGTGGCCACACCGTGCCCGACGCCGTCGCCGTCCCCGAAGCCGACTCCCACCCCCAGTCCGTCGCCCTCGCCAGCCGTGACCCCCAAGCCGACCCCGCGGCCCACGCCGGCTCCAACCCCGTCACCGACGCCGGTTCCAACCCCGTCACCGACCCCGAAGCCGACCCCCACCCCAAGTCCGTCGCCATCGCCCTCGCCGGAGCCGACGCCCGTGCCGACCCTGGCGGCGCTTCAGCCCGACGGATCGATACGCCATGGCAACGGGCAGCCCGCTGGTGGCGGGACCTTCAACACGTCGGCAGCTGGTCAATCTCTCGGTGCGAGAGTGCCGTCGTCCGGAACCGCTCCCTTCGCGATCTCCGTCCAGAACGCCGGCGATGCGCCCGACAGCTACCTGGTGTCAGCGGCCGGGCCAGCCGTGGCCGGCTACACCATCAGCTATTCCCAGAACGGCACCGATATCACCAGCCAAGTCGAAGGCGGGACGTTCTCGACACCCACCCTTGCACCCGGAGAGTCGCTCGTCATCGACGTACGGGTGAGCGTCGCGAACCCGGCCTCCGCGGCGAAAGTGAAGCGCGTGGTGACCCTCACCTCTCAGGGCGACCCATCGAAACAGGATGCCGTCTCGTTCGTGGTGAGGCACCGCTGAGCTAGTCCAGCAGCACCGGCGCCAGGGCATCCGCGAGCGTCTTCTCGACGAGCTGCTCCGTCTCGGCGAGCGAGCCGTCCGTCCGGATCCGCCGCGTCGTTCGCGGTCCGAGGCGGGCGACGAGATCACCCTGTGCCGAGGTTCTCCGATCGATCTCGTCAGGCGCCATGCCGCGTGCCTCCAGGCGGGTCCGCTGCGCCTCGGAGCCGCACTCGACCAGCCACACTTCGTCACACTGATCCGCGAGGCCGCCCTCGACGAGCTTGATGGCCTCGATGACCACGAAGGGATCTCCCGCGGCACGGGCCGCATCGAGCCGATCGAGCACCCTGCGGCGGACATGTGGATGGACGATCCGCTCGAGGTCGCGGAGTGCACGCTCATCGGAGAACACGATTCGTGCGAGCGCGGCTCGGTCGAGCGATCCATCCTGATGAAACACGGCGTCCCCGAATCGCAGGCGGATCGGGTCGATCGTCGGCTCGCCGTCAGCGGTGGCTTCGCGAGCCAGAACGTCGGCATCGATGACCGTGCCGCCGCGCTCGCCCAGCCACTGCGCGACCGTGGACTTGCCGCAGCCGATGGGACCCGTCAGGCCGATGAGGAACGGCCGGTCGCCGAGCCGGTCGAGCTGCGAACGCCCAGTGTCCGTTTCGAATTCGTCGCGAGAATCGTTCACCGTGGCGCTCGCTCCGCGAGCGAGAGCCAGGCGTCCTCGGCCTGGGCCAGTGCAGCATCGACATCCGCGAGCTCGCTCGTCAGCCTTCGCAGCTCGATGTAGTTCTCCTGGACGCGCTGATCGCCAAGCGCAAGCTCCAGCTGGCTCTTTCGCAGCCCGAGGCGGGTCAGATCGTCCTCGACCACCCGCGATTGCCGCGCGTAGGCGTCCTTCGAGAGGCGCGCCTGTCCGGTCGAACGGGCGCTCGCGGTTCTGGCGGAAGACGCCCGACGACAGAGTCGCGGGCTTCGCGGAGGCCGGCTTCGATCCGTTCCCGTTCGCATGGGCACCGGATCGCTGCCCGAATCGATGGGCGGTCTTCTCCAGCTCGCCACGGACGGTCCAGCCTTCGGCAACCGCCCCGCGCCACATTCGATACCCGCCGTCGAACTCGACCGCCTCTCCGGGTTCTGTCGCACGCGCTCCCGGCTCGACCACCCAGAGCCGCTCGCAGAGCGTCTCGAGAAGGCGCCGGTCGTGCGACACCACCAGCAGCGTGCCCGGCCAGTCGCGCAGGAACGTCTCCAATGCCTCGCGTGCCGGGATGTCCAGGTGGTTGGTTGGCTCGTCCAGCAACAGCAGGTTGGCGGACGTCACGCCGAGAAGTGCCAACTCGAGCCGCGAGCGCTCGCCTCCCGAAAGCTCCGAAACCGGCTTGAGGGCGTCCTCGCCACGGAAGAGGAAACGGGCGAGGTACGAGCGCGCAGGCCCGAGATCGACGTTGGACACTGCCAGCAGCGCGTCGAGGACAGTGGCGCCCGGAATGGCCGCGCCACGCAGCTGGGCGAGGTAGCCCGGCTGCACGGCCGCTCCGAGGCGGACGAAACCATCGAGCGGGCTCAGCTGGCCGGAGATGGTGCGCAGCAGCGTGGTCTTGCCGGCGCCGTTGGGACCGACGATGCCGACCCGGTCGCCACGGGTCGCGACAAGGCGTGGAATACGGACGACCGGAACCGCCGCGTCGGCCATCGGCCGCGGGAAAGCCGCAGGTGACATCTTCGAGCGTCACCACCATCTCGCCCGAACGCGCCGGACCCGCCCCGCTGAGAGACGTGCCCGGGAGCGCGAGGCGTGCCTGCTTTCGGGGCAATTCGACCCGCGCTGCCTCGGCCGCCTCGAGCCGCCGCTCGTGCTCGTGCATCTTCGAGTACTTGCGCTGCGAGCGGTATCGCTGGACCAGCTCCCGCTCGCGCGCGATCGAGTCGGCGCCTTCCTGTGCGTCCTTCCGTTGTCGCGCGTCGGCTTGCTCGCGCTGCTGCAGGTAGGCCGAATAGGCGCCGCGGAACGGCGTCAGGCGCCGATCCCGCAGCTCCCAGATGCGCGACACGACGGCGTCGAGAAACGCGCGATCGTGGGACGCGACGATCAATGCCCGCGCGCGTCGCTGCAGCGCGATTTCGAGCCACTCGAGCGCGCCCAGGTCCAGGTGGTTGGTCGGCTCGTCCAGCAGCAGCAGGTCCGGGTCCGCGACGAGAAGCCGCGCCAGTGCGGCCCGCGTCTGCTCGCCTCCGGAGAGCTGCGCGACCGGACGGTTCCAATCCTCGCGCGGGATGCCCAGGCCGGAGAGTGCCTCGTCCACGCGCTGGTCCAGGTGATACCCGTCCAGGCTCTCGAACCGCTCGCGGAGATGCGCGTAGACCGGCGACTCGACCGCCTCGGCGCCGCGCTCCTCGAGCGCGGCATCAGTTCCGCCTCGAGCCGCTCGACCTCGGCGGCACCGGCGCGAACCGCGGCACGGACCTCGGGCGCCGCACCGAAGACCGGGTCGAGGTTGGCTTCCTGGGGAAGCATCCCGATCGACGTGCCTGCAGAAGTGATGACGCGGCCGCCATCCGGCTCCTCGTGGCCCGTGATGATCTCGAGGAGCGTCGTCTTGCCCGCGCCGTTGGGTCCGACGAGGCCGATTCGTTCGCCGCGGGCCACGCTCCCGCTGAGATCGTCGAGGATGACGAAGTCACCGATCTCGCGGCGAACCTGCTCGAGGCGGAGAACGCTCATTTCGTCGTGAGGCTACGACGCATCAGCGGCGAGCGTTCGCCCCTTGAGCGCCGACGGCGCCCTCGCCGGTCGGCAGCTCGCTCCAGCGCGGTCCTCTGCGCGATGTCGAGACGGCGCCACGTAGCAGCTTCAGGTTGGCCGCAGTCTTCTCCGCGGCAGGCAGTCGCTGGCAGAACGAGCAGAAGTGCGTCGAGCGCATGCCGAGCACGATTCGACGGATCGGATGCCCGCAGCGAGGACACGGCAACCCGGTTCGCTGGTAGGCGTTGAGGTGCTGCTGCATCTCGCCGTCGCCCCCTGGAGCCGTGTAGTCGTCGACCGAGGCACCGCGCCGGTCGATGCCCTCGGTAAGAACTTCGCGGATCGCGTCGTACAGCCGCCGCTCATCGTCCGGCCTGAGCGATGCGGCGCTGCGAAGCGGGTGGAGGCGCGCGCGCCAGAGCGCCTCGTCGGCATAGATGTTGCCGATGCCGGCGAGGAACGCCTGGTCCATCAGCAGCGGCTTGAGCCTTCGCTTGCGGCCGCGGATCAGGGTTCGGAACTCGCGGATCGTGAACGCCGGGTCGAGCGGCTCGGGTCCGAACTGGTCGTACAGCGCACCGACGTCCTCGGCACCGAGGATCATCCCCTCTTCGCCACGCCGGTAGAGCCCCAGACGGCCGAACTTGCGCACGTCCCGGATCAGCAGCTGGCGGCCGTCGTCCAGGTCGAACTCGTGGTGGACGTGCTGATCGCGTTTCGTCTCGGCGGCGACCACGAAGAGCTGGCCAGTCATCTTGACCTGGATCGCCAGCGCGACATCGCCCGACAACGGCAGGATCAGCCACTTCGCCCTACGCGTGACGTCGAGGACCTCGCGTCCGGCGACCTCCGCCGTGAAGCGCTCAGCGTCGGGATGCTTGATGGCGCGCGGCCAGTCAGTGCGGAACGACCGGATGGTGGCCCCGTCGAGCAAGGGCCTCAGTTCGCGAGCGATCGTCTCGACCTCGGGGAGCTCGGGCACGCGGCCAACTGTATCCGAGCCGCTGGAGGGGCCTGCGGCGCGGAGTAGCACCCCGCCCGTCCGTCCGTCGCGAAGCGCGACGCGAGCACGCCGGTGATGCCCTTCAGCGCGAGGCCATCGACGTCGGGCGGCAGCACGACGGAGATGACATGGCCACCCGACTTCACGAGCCCGGCCATGGCTTCAAGGAGCTCCGGGACGCCGGCCGCGTCGAGCACCGCGTCGATCCCCTCAGTCGTACATGGACGGTCGACGTTTGTGCCGTCCATCAGCCTACGAGCGCGGCAGCACCCGCATCTGTTCCCAGTCGTCGCCGACCTTCACGTCCACGTCGAGCGGAACATCCAGGGTCAGAGCCGACTCCATGGTTTCGCGAACGATCGGGGCCAGGGTCTCGACGTCACCGCGCGGCACCTCGAGCACCACTTCGTCGTGGACGGACAGAAGCATCCGCGCCTGGCTGCGCTGGTCCGCCAACCGCTCATGCAGCCGGATCATGGCGATCTTCATGATGTCCGCCGCAGTTCCCTGGATGGGCATGTTGATGGCCATTCGCTCGCCCGCGCCGCGTAGCGCCGAGTTGCGTGCCTCGAGCTCGGGAATCCAGCGGCGGCGCCCCAGCAGCGTCTCGACGTAGCCGCGTTGCTTGGCTGTCTCGCGGATGTGCAGCATGTAGTAGCTGATGCCGCTGTAGGCCGCGAAGTAGGAGCTGATGAAGTCCTGCGCTTCCTGGCGAGGGATGTTCGCGCGTGACGCAAGCCCGAAGTCACTCATCCCGTAGGCCAGGCCGAAGTTGACCATCTTGGCCATGGAGCGCTCGTCGGCGGTCACGTTCGCCGGATCCTTGTGGAGCACCCGCGCCGCCGTCTCGCGGTGGATGTCCTTGCGCTGCTCGAAGGCTTCGCGCAGGTGCACATCGCCCGAGACGTGGGCGAGGATGCGCAGCTCGATCTGCGAGTAATCGGCGGCCAGCAGGACGGTGTCCGGTGAGCCGGCAACGAACGCGCGTCGGATCTTCCGCCCGAGCTCCGTGCGGATGGGGATGTTCTGGAGGTTCGGGTCGGTCGACGAAAGGCGCCCTGTCGACGCCACTGCCTGCTGGAAGGTCGTATGCAGCCGGCCGGTGTTCTCGTCGAGCAGCGCTGGCAGCGAGTCGACGTACGTCGAGCGCAGCTTGGTGTAGAGCCGCCAGTCGAGAAGCATGCCGACCATCGGGTGCGCCGGCCGCAGGTCTTCCAGCACCGACGCATCCGTCGAGAAGCCGGTCTTGGTCCGGCGGCCGCGCGGCAGATTCAGCTCGTAGAACAGCACCTGCTCGAGCTGCTTCGGCGAACCGAGCGTGAACTGGTGGCCGACCGAGTCGTAGATGTCCTCTTCGAGGCGCGCGATTTCGGCCGAGAAGTCCTGGCTCAGCTGGCGCAGCGCGGCGCGGTCGATGGCGACGCCGGTCGCCTCCATGTCGCCGAGGACCGGGATCAGCGGTAGCTCCAGCTCGTCGAGGATCTGGCGCAGCTGCGGCGTTCGGGAAAAGTCCTCGTCGAGCGATGGGCGAACCGCGGCCACGGCGATTGCCTGGATCGCAGCGTGCTCCGGACCGCGCAGCTCGCCTGCCTTGGGCAGCTCGACCGCGAGGCGTTCCGCCGCGATGTCGCCCAGCGACTGCGAGCGCAGTGCCGCGTTGAGGATGTAGGCCGCGATCTGCGTATCGAAGCCGACGCGGGGCAGCCGTTCGCCGCGCGACGAGAGCGCCGACGTCGCGCGACTGTCGCGGCGCGAAGCCTCCCACACGAGCAACTGCTTGGTTTCGTGGCCGGCCAGCGGCTTGTCCGCGGCGAGGATGGCGTCCGCGAAGGCATCGGCAGTCGTGGAATCCGCAGCGATCGTTCGTCCGTCGCGGCCCGCGACCGCGAGCCCGAGCAGCGAGCCACGCCGTGGCCGAGGATCGGTCAGGGCCACTCCGACCACGAGCTCGTCCTGGCTCGCGAGCCAGTGCGCGATGTCCTCGCCGCCGTCGTACGGCTCGATCATCGCCGGATCGCGCAGCGCGGCATCGAGCCGTTCGCGCGGATCGGACGGGAGTGCCTCGATGCGAGGCGCTCGGCCGTCGGTCTCGGTCGGCCCTCCCGGAACGTCCGTCGCGATTGCATCGGCCACGACGGTCGCCGAGGCGGAACCTGAGCTCGACACGGCCCCAAAGTCGAGGCTCAGCTGGAGCCCGCTCCCCTCGCCAATCAGCGACGGAGGGCGATTCCGCGTCGACAGCTCGCGGCCGGGCACCAGGGCGGCGGGAATGGGTGCCGATCGGTCCGCCTGGCGCAGCAGGTCGCCGGGCTCGCGGCCGTCCTCTCCCGTGACGGACGGAAGTCGCTCCACGAGCGTCCTGAACTCGTACTCGCGGAAGAGGCGCAGCACCTCCTGGCGGTCGTAGTCGGCCAGGCGGCCGTCGCTGAGGTCCAGCTTGATGGGGACGTCACGTTCGATCGTGACGAGGTCGCGCCAAAGGAGAACATCGTCGCGTGCGTCGCGCAGCTTCTCCTGGAAACGCGTCGGCTTGACCTCGTCGAGGTGCTCGTAGAGACCCTCGAGCGATTCGTATTGCTGCAGCCAGCCCGACGCGGTCTTGTCGCCGACGCCGGCGATCCCGGGAATGTTGTCCGTCGAGTCGCCTTTGAGCGCCTTGAAGTCGATCATCTGGCGGGCCGCCAGCCCGTAGCGATTGGCGATCTCCTCGGGCCCGTAGATGACGGTCGACTGCACGCCCATGCGGGTGGTCATGAGCCTGGTCGTGTCGGTGACCAGCTGGAGCATGTCGAGGTCACCGGACACGATCATCGATTCCTGGCCCTGCTCCTCGGCCTGGCGGGTCAGCGTGCCGATGAGGTCGTCCGCCTCGAACCCCTCGAGTTGATGAACCGGGATGCGGAACGCCGCGAGGATCTCGCGGACGATCGGGAATTGGTCACGAAGGTCGTCGGGCGTAGGCCGGCGTGTTGCCTTGTATGCGGTGAAGCGGTCATGCCGGAAGGTGCGGCCTACGTCGAAGCATGCGATCACATAGTCCGGTTTCACGTCCTGGAAGCCACGCAGCACGATGCTCCAGAAACCGAACGCGGCGTTCACCAACTGGCCTTTGCTGGTGGTGAGGGGCGTCTCGAGCAGCGCGAAATAGGCGCGATAGATCAGGCTGTGCGCATCGATCAGCATGATCCGGTCCATTGGGCTGAGTCTACCCGGGGGACCTGCCGGGACCGGTCAGCTACCGGTCGAGAACGATCGTGTCCGTCAACCCAGCCGCGTCCAGGCCGTGCCACCGGTGCACAGCCATAGCCGATGACCCGCATCCATGAACAGGTCGCCGGCGACCCCGGACGCGGGATGCGTGCCGGCCTTCCCGGGCACCAGCCGAATCTGCGCCTTCTGTCCCGAGAACTGGCCGCCACGGCCGCTCGGCGCTTCGCACGGACGCCGGAGGTGTCAGCTGCTCTTCGGCTCCACGCGACGGGCGAGCACGGTCAGCCCGAGGACAAGCAGTCCGACGATCGCGATCAGGATCCCGAAGATCAGGAGCGGTGGCAGAGGCTCCGTGCTGGCGGCCTCACCGGACTTCGTTTGGGTGTTGAGAGCGCCACCGCCAGCGGAATTTGCACCCGGTGCGGGCGACGGCCCCGGAAGCGTCGCGAAGGCCACGTTGGGACCCATCTCGGAAGGGGATGGCGTCGCACGTGGGTTGGTGACCCGCAACGAGCTTGATGCTGGCCCGGTCTGCGCACTCGTGTCCGTTCCGACGGTCGGCGTTTCGCCGGCCCGCGGAAGCGTAGCCTGCGTTTCCGCGATCGGAGGGGAGACTTCGGGCGATCGTGGCGCGTCCGCTCCGAACGCGGATCCTGTGGCGGTCGCGGAAATCGTCTGCGTTCCGGCTCCATCGCCGGAACTGGAATTGCCCAGGTACGGAACCGCACCGACGACCGCCAGCACGAGACCCACCGCAACTGCGGCGCTCGCCAGGGGCCTGACCAGCTCGGTCCGCAGCGCCGCACGGACGCGCTCGGCGGCGGCCGCCAGATCGAAGGAGCGAGCCCGGCGCGCCTGCCGTGACGTGATGCGGAAGTCACGGCCCGCCGGCGGCACGATCATGGCGCGGTTCGCGTCGGCGATCAGCTCGGCCTCGGGCCCCAGCGCGGCACACCAGGGGCACGTCCGCAGCAGCGCGGATGCGAGCAGGCGCTCCTCCCGGGTCAGCTCGGGATCTTCCTCGAAATAGCGCAGCACAAGCGTCCGCTCGTGATGGGCATGCTCGAATGGAGGCGGGGAGTTCGGGATCACGGCGCGTCTGACGTCATCAGTCACGCAACAGTTCCATGTCGGGTGCCAGCAGATCCCGCAGGGCCAGACGGCCGCGGTGGATGCGTGACTTGACGGTGCCAAGCGAGACGCCGGTCATGTCCGCGATCTCCTGGTAGTCGTAGCCCTCGATGTCGAAGAGCACGATCGCCATGCGCTGGTCCTCGGTGATGTGGCCCATCGCGCGAGCGATCGCGCGGCTGCGGTGGTTGAGGATCGCCGTCCGCTCCGGCGAGGCGGATTCATCGGCCGGTGGCTGCCACGTCTCGTCCTCCCACTCCGGAAACGGGTCGGCGGGGCGTCGCTTTCGCACACGGAGGATGTCCGTCGCGGCGTTCAATGCGATGCGCGTCAGCCAGCTGCGAAACGAGTCGCCGCGGAAGCGCGAGAGGTTCTTGTACGCGTTGAGGAACGCTTCCTGCGTGGCGTCGGCTGCCGTCTCGCGATCGCCGACGACCCGGTAGCAGAGGCCGTAGAGCATGCCCTGGTACAACTCGACGAGACGATTGAACGCGTCGAGGTTGCCATTGAGGGCGGCGTTGACCAGCGACCGATCGCGATGGTGGATCTGTTCGGCAGCCGCCCGCGCACGAGCGGTTGCCTCATCGGCGGCTCCGGGCTCGGAGTCAGGCTCGGGATGCGCCGCAGTGCGGTCCGGCGCTGGGACCTGCACAGGCGGCGAAGGCGGGTCGGGCGGCTCGTCCTCGCGCGACCCGTTCGTGTCGGGCTCCCACGTGTAGGGATCGGGCGGCGGCTCCGACCACGGACCCGACCGAGCCGGTCGTGCTTCCGAGCCCACGGACGACTCCCCGGCAGCCTCGGGCCCACCGGTCGTCATGTCTGTCTCCGGCTCCTCCACGCCCGACGGTTACCTCCAGCCGCAACCCTCAATCGTCCAAGCGTGGTACCGGGAAAGGGATTCGAACCCTTACGACCTTGCGGCCGGTGGATTTTGAGTCCACTGCGTCTACCGTTCCGCCATCCCGGCTCGGCGCAGAGTCTATCGGCACGGCCTCGGACCGCGAGCAGCAACGCGCATCGCACCGTTCGTCCAAGCGAGGTGAAGCCTCGACGTGCGCGGGCTCAGTCGTGCGGGACGAGGATCGCCGCTGATCTCGCGGGAAGCGTGACCGTGGTCCCGATCGATACCCGATGCAGTACCCAACTGGCCGGCACGTGGCCGCTTGACGGCACCGCGCCACCGCCACTCGGCAGGAGCTTGTCCATCGCGGCCGGGGCGTGCCACGTGGACGTCGTGTCGCCCGGGTTGACCACCACGGTGGCCTGTTGGTAGCGGCGCACATAGACATTGCCCTGTTTCAGCGCCTCGACGGTGGCGGGGATAGGGTCCACCGCGGCACCCAACGGCACGTCGTATTCGGGAAGCCACGTTGGCTCCATGCCCATCTCGAGATTGATGAAGGTATGCGCCCCCTTGATCAGCAGGTACGAACCGAGATCGAACATCCGCGCGGTCACGTCCGACAGGTCCGGGTAGCTCTGCCCGATGACCACGCGGCCCTTCTGGATCAGCGACAGCGCCCGGTCCATCTGGAGGTCCCAGTCGACTTCCGCCAGGCCATCCCACGGGCGGGCAAAGCCCTCGATCATCACGCCGGTCGCTCCCGAGTAGTCCGTCACGTCCCGGGTCATGACCCAGGCTCCGGCATTGGCAATGACGGGTTTTCCGAGCTTCATCTGGATCCACGGCAGCCACGCGTCGATCCGCTTGGCCCAGCGATGTTCGAGAGCCGGGTCGTAGGCGTTCATGGCTGGCTTCCACGGGCCGAACTGGTTGGGAACCGAGACCGAGTCGAGGAACAACGCGTCCGCCCCCGTGCGCTGGATCTGGCCGGCGACCTGCTTCGAGAACCAGGTCCTCCAGCTGGCGTTGTCGGTGTTCACCAGGTACCAGCCCCAGTCGCATTGCAGGTAGCGCTTTCCCGACGCGCTCGTGAGGAACCAATCCGGATTCGGCGCGGACGGCCACTCGCGTATCCATGAATTCCCGTCGAGGATCTGGATGTAGTCGCCGGTTGGTTGGCAGTTGCCCTGCGGAACTCGGTAGCCGAGGCCGATTCCCAGCCGATACTGGAGAATCCGGAAGCTCGGTCGTCGGGCGTGCAGTTGGTCGGCCAGCGAGCGGGGCACCTTCTGCGTCCCATCGAGGTGCGTGACCACGAACGTGAGCTGGCCAGGGTCGAGCGTGCCCGGCAGCTGATCGTCGAACACGTGTACGCCGATGGACGTGTCTGGAAACGAAGAGGCGCCGGTGGCGGCGCTCGTCGCGACCCCGGTCAAGTGGTCCTCCGGAGACGAGGCCGCGGAAGGCGCGTAGACGGCGAACAGGGCCGCCAGGACCACGATGACCACGGCGGCTTCGCGGATCCGGGCGGGCGAGCGCGGAGGACGGCGGCGAATCACGGCACGAGCGTCCTACGCCTGCGGACGCTCAGCCCATCCAACCACCGTACGGGGTCTCCAGATCCTTCGGCTGAACGTGCACAAGGCCGAGGGCGGGACCCATCTCAGGTGAGCCGGAGGTCGACCACCTCGGAGCCGACGGACCGGCGCACGAGCGCAACGAGCTCGGCGTCGTACGCAACCGCGGTGCGCAGGTGCATCTGCTGCTCCTGGCGGTTGCCATTCGGGATGTGCAGCACGACCGGCGTGTCCCCCGGCCGGCTTCGCAGGATTCCGCGCAACGACTCGAATGCCGGGACGATGCGGTCAGGTTCCGCGCCATGGAAGTGGACATGGAGCGTCTGGCCCGGCCGCGCGTCGAGCGGCTGCGTCGGGCGATTCGCCTCGCGGACGAGGCTCTGCTCGGCCTCGATCGGCCAGGGCGGTTCATCGTCCGATTGCCGCTCGGACCCGGCGACCAGCACGGGCCGAGGGATTGGCAGAACCTGACCCTCGGGCACGGGCCGAGGTGCCGGCTCGGCCGCCGGTGGTCGCGCGATCGGGACCGCGGCAGTCGGTCGGACCGGGCCGGAGCGAATCTCCACCCGCAACTCGCCGTCCAGCGACACGCCACGCAGCGGAGAGACGCGTGGGACGACCCGCACGATCACGTCATCGATTGGGGCTCGGTCACCACCTGTGACCGGCACGGCCACGACCGCGCCCCGGGACGCTTCTCTCGGTTGGAACCCGGTGCGAGAACCGTTCCCACCAGAACTGTTGCCGCCGAACCCGTTACCCGCAGCGCCCCCGTTCGCCGCGGATCCAGCGTTGGCACCGTTCCCATCGCGCGAACGCCAGCCGTTGCCGCCGCGCCCGCGTCCGCGCGCGCGTTCCGCCTCGGCAACCGTGCCGGCGAATTGCTCCGGACCCAGCTGCTCGACCTGCTCCCAGGTCCAGACGCTCTCCGCGAGCAGCACGGTCTCCTCGCCCTTGTGGTCGACGCGGCCCGAGACGAGCACGATCTGCTCGCCGACCCACACCGGCGCGGTCTCCTCGAGGACCTTGGGGAAGACGACCACCTCGATCGAGCCCTGGAGGTCCTCGACCGTGGCGACCGCCATCGTCTGCTTTGACTTGGTGATCACGCGTCGAACGGCAACCACGACGCCACCGATGACGACGCGCTGTGTGTCGAGGTCCTCACCCATGTCCGCGCTGTAGGCGTTGACATAGCGACCGATCTCCGTGGCCAGGTCGCCCATCGGATGCCCGGAGAGGTAGAGCCCCAGCAGCTCCTTCTCCCAGCGCATTCGCTCGCGTGCCGAGGCCTCGGTTCGTGGTGGGAGCGGCTCGTCTGCGCCGCCTCCGCCAAAGAGCATGTCGAAGGCGGACAGCTGGCCGTTGGCACGTTGCTGCGCCTCCGCCTGCGCAGCCGGCAGCACGGTCGGAATCGCGTCGATGATCTGCGCGGGGTGGCCGAATGCCGACAGTGCCCCGGCCCAGGCGAGCGCCTCGAGGACGCGGCTGTTGACGAGGCGCAGGTCCACCCGCGAGCAGAAGTCGCGCAGCGAGGTGAACTCGCCGCCGCTCTCGCGCGCATCGATGATCGACTGGATCGCGCCCTCGCCGACGTTCTTGACGGCCAGCAGCCCGAAGCGGATCGACTCCGTCTCGACGGTGAAGTGCAGGCGACTGCGGTGGATGTCCGGCGGCCGCACCTCGATGCCCAGCCGGCGGCACTCCGCGATGGCTGCCGCGACCTTCTCGGTGTTGTCGCGGAAGGCGGTCAGCACCGAGCACATGTACTCGACCGTGTAGTTCGCCTTGAGATAGGCGGTCTGGTAGGCGATCAGGCCGTAGCACGTCGCGTGCGCCTTGTTGAAGCCGTAGCGCTCGAACGGCTCGAAGGCCTTGAAGACGGCATCGATGACATGCGCGTCGACGCCCCGCTCGCCGGCCTGTGACACGAACTTGGCCTTCTGCTCGCGCATCAGGCTCGCCTTCTTCTTGCGGATCGCGTAGCCCAGCGTGTCCGCCTCCGGGCCCGTGAAGCCGCCAAGCGCCTTGGCGGCGGACATGATGTCCTCCTGGTACACGAAGATCCCGTAGGTCTTCTCCAGGTAGGGCTCGAGGAGCGGGTGAAGATAGGTCACCGCTTCCTCGCCGTGCTTGCGGCGGATGTAGCTCGGGATGTTGTCCATCGGTCCCGGGCGGAAGAGGGCCACCATCGCCGCGAGGTCATAGACCGATGTCGGGCGCAGCTCGCGGACATAGCGGCGCATGCCCGGCGACTCGAGCTGGAAGACGCCGGTGGTCTCGCCCGAGCTCAGGAGCTCGAACGTCTTCGTGTCGTCGAGCGGGATCTTCTCGAGGTCGATGGAGACACCACGATGCTCCCTGATCAGGTCCACCGCCTGGCGCAGGATCGTCAGGTTCGAGAGCCCCAGGAAGTCGAACTTGAGCAGGCCGAGCGCCTCGACGGCGTGCATCTCGTACTGGGTCATGAGCGCGTCGGAGTTGGTCGCGCGCTGCAGCGGCATCAGCTCCGTCAGCGGCTCGCGAGAGATGACGACGCCTGCAGCGTGGGTCGACGCGTTGCGGGCGACGCCTTCCACCTGCTTGGCGAGGTCGATCAGCTTGGCGATCTGCGGGTCGCCGTTGACCATCTCTCGGAGCGGCGGCGCGATCTCGAGCGCCTCCTCCAGCTTGATGCCCAGCTGGTTGGGCACGGCCTTGGCGATGCGGTCCACCTCGCCGTAGCCCATGCCCAGCGTCCGGCCGACATCGCGGATGGCGGCGCGGGCGAGCATCGTGCCGAACGTGATGATCTGGGCCACGTGGTCCGAGCCGTATTTGCGCGTGACGTAGGCGATGACCTCGTCACGGCGGCTGTCCTCGAAGTCCACGTCGATGTCCGGCATGGTCACGCGGTCGGGGTTGAGGAAGCGCTCGAACGGCAGCTCGTAATGGATCGGGTCCACCGGCGTGATGCCCAAGCGTGTAGGTGACGATGCTGCCGGGCGCCGAGCCGCGGCAGGTGGTCGCGATGCCCTGCTGGCGCGCGAAGCGCACGAAGTCGGCCACGATCAGGAAGTAGCCGGCGTAGCCCATCGAGATGATCACGCCGAGCTCGTAGTCGAGCCGGCGCTGCAACTCGACGGTGACCTCTCCGTAGCGCTCGCGCAGGCCGCCCTCGCATTCGGAGCGAAGCCAGCTCTCCACCGTGTGACCGTCCGGCACCGGGAACTGCGGCAGCCGCAGGTGGCCGAAGTCGAACTGGAGGTCCGTCATGTCGGCGATCCGGCGCGTATTGGCGATCGCCTCGGGATGGTCCGGGAACAGTGCCGCCATCTCGGCCGCGCTCTTCAGGTAGAAGTCGTCGGTGTCGAACTTCAGCTGGCGGTTGGTGTCGTAGATGCTGGCCGCCGTGCCGATGCAGAGCAGGACGTCGTGCGCCTCGTGCTGTGACTTGCGCACGTAGTGCAGGTCGTTCGTCGCCACCAGCGGCAGCCCGACCTCCGGGGCAAGGCGCAGCAGCTGCTCGTTCAGGCGGTGCTGATCCGGCATCCCGTGGTCCTGCAGCTCCAGGAAGAAGTTGCCGGGACCGAGGATGTCGCTGTAGCTGCCCGCCACGCGGCGCGCGTGATCCCAGTCCTCCGACTGCAGCGCCCGCGAGATCTCGCCGTTGAGGCACGCGCGAGAGGCCGATCAGCCCTTCGCTGTGCTGGGCCAGGTAGTCGCGGTCGATCCGCGGTCTGTAGTAGTAGCCGTCGAGGTGAGCGTCGGTGACGATGCGGCAGAGGTTCTGGTAGCCGCGCCAGTCCTTGGCCAGCAGGATCAGGTGATAGGGCTGCGAGTCCTTGCTGCCCTCACGATCCGTCATGGCCCGCCGGGCCACGTACGTCTCGACGCCGATGATCGGCTTGATCTGGCGCTCGCGGCAGGCCTGGTAGAACGCCACTGCGCCGTAGAGCGCGCCGTGGTCGGTGATCGCCAGCGAATCGAAGCCCAGCGAGGACGCCTCGCCGACCAGGTCGTTGATCCGACCGAGCCCGTCGAGCAGGCTGAACTCGGTGTGGACGTGGAGGTGCGTGAAGTCGTTCGCAGCGACGGTCACTGCCTCAGCATGCCTCCGATTCTGCCGTCGCGACTCACGTCTCCGACCGTACCATCGCAGTCGCGACGGCGCGTGCCGTCATCCACGAACGCCTCGGCGAAACCGTCGTGCGGCTGTGGATGGGCGGTGCACAGCCGCCGGATTATAGAACGAGCGTTCGAATGCGAGCTGTCTGCGGGTCAGCGGAGAGTCCGCAAGCGACGCTTGCAGGCCGGCGGCTCACGCGGGACGCAAAACGCTTGGCGCGCAGCAGACCGCCGGTCTGCGGAGGAGGAACGTTGCGGGTCGGGGTGGTTGGCATTGGGACGGCGGGGGCTGCGGCGGCGACCCTACTGAGCGAGCTCGGCCATCGCGTCGAGGTGCTCGAGCGGGTGCCCGATCCGCGGCCGATCGGGGCAGGCGTCCTCATTCAGCCGTTCGCGCAGCGGGTCCTGGACCGGCTCGGTGTCGCGGAGGAGCTCGAGGCTCGGTCGATGCCGGTGCGTCGCATCGATGCGCGCAACGCCCGTGGCCGCCGCGTGCTCGACTTCGGGTACGACGACCTGGACCCAGCCAGCTGGGGCTGGGGCGTCCACCGCGGCACGCTGTTCGAACTGCTCGCGGGTGCTGCGGCAACTGCCGGCGCCAGCGTGACGACCGGGTTCGATGTCCAGAAAGTGGCGTTCGATGGTCGCTGGTGGCTGCGGGCAGAAGACGGACGTATCCGCGGGCCGTTCGACCTGGTGGTTGGCGCCGACGGCGCGCGCTCACGGATACGCTGGCTTAGCAACCTCTGCGTCAAGGACGTGGGCTATCCCTACGGAGCGCTCTGGGCGATCGTGCCTGACCCCGACGGGCTGGCCGGGGACGTGCTCACGCAGCGGTATCGCGACACACGGACGGTGCTCGGCTTTCTGCCAACAGGCGCCGGTGAGACGTCGATTTTCTGGTCGGTCCGCTCTCGCGACCTCGAACGGACGCGACAGCGAGGCGCCGAAGCCTGGCGCGACGAGGCCCGATCACTTGCCGGCCCGCTCGGTCCGTTGGTCGACGCCGTCGGCCAGGAACAGCTGCTGCCCGCACGCTACCGCGACGTGGTCGTCCGTACGCCCGTGAAAGTCAATGGCAAAAGTGGTCTCGTGCTGCTGGGCGATGCTGCCCACGCCATGAGCCCGCAGCTCGGCCTCGGCGCGAACCTCGCACTCGCCGACGCGTGGACGCTCGCCTGCACCCTCGCCGAGCACCCCGATGACCTGGCGGCCGCCCTTGATGTCTACGCGCGTCGCCGCCGTGCGCATGTGCGCTGGTACACGTGGTGCTCGCGGTTGATGACGCCAGTGTTCCAGTCGGACCTGGTCCCGGTCGCGTGGCCGCGAGATCTCGTGTTCGCGCCTGCCGCGCGGCTCCCGTGGGTGCGGCGGCAGTTCGTGACGACGCTGCTCGGATTGCGAACATCGCCGCTGACGATGTGGGCTCCGCCAGAGCCGGCGCCAGAAAAGCCGGCCGGTACTGTCAGGCGGCAACCATCGCGCGCGTCTGGTCGAGGATGAAGGGCGGCAGGAAGCCTGCAAGGTTCGAGAGCGGGAGGACGTCCGGATGCAGCCGGATGCCCAGGCTGTCGGCCATGAACGCACGCCGTGCCTGCGTCCGGGCCCATAGGTCCGGTTGCGAGCGTGCCAACTCGGATCGCAGTGATGCGTCCGCCAGCGCGTAGCCGTCCTCGATGTTGGTCGTGAAATAGTCGGTTCCCGTTGCCGGGATGATGTCGAGCTGGAGCGCCATCCCGGATTTCAGCTCGACCGGCGAGTCCGGCCAGACCGGCGAGTTGACCCACTCGTCCAGGTGGATCTGGTGGCCGGGGTTGAGGAAGATCCCGAAAAACGGGTCGCCGAGCCGGCGCGCGATGATCTCGTTCAGTGCACCACCGGTCTGTCCGACGTGCAGCGCCTCGAGCCACTCGACGACGGCTCCGAAATACGGCCCAACAAGTCGGTCGACATAGTCGCGGACGCCGTCGGGCAGTTGCGCCGCGTCTTCGACAAGGAAGCCGGCGCGGCAGGTCAGCGCACCCCAGATGCCGTAGGCGGTCGTGAAGGGCTCTGTGCGCTGCATGGGACGATCGCTCGGGCTGAGCAACCCGAACCGGGCGCGGGGACCCGCACTGAGCATGGCGTGGCATGACAGTGGCGCGCCGTTCCAGCCAAAGAGCGCGACGCCATCGTGCTCGGTCAGGCCCGGTTTCAAGCCACGCAGCAGGCGCTTGACGCCTTCAGAGACATGCACCGATGCCCACTCGAGCGACGCGAGCTGCTCGGGCTCGTTGATCACGCGCAGTCCGTCGGCAGGATCGATCAGCAGTGCCGTGGCGTTGGTGACGGCCTCCGCGCCGACGACATCGCGCAGGGAGTCGACCAAATACGCCGGGAGGTCGCTCATCCACGGCTCGGCGTAGGTCTTCCAACCGACCGCGCCCACCCGTGTTCCGCGGCCGATGCCCTCCTCGGCGAGGATCACGTGCAGCGGGCGCGAGCGGTCGCGCGGTTGGCTCGGCAGGCTGAAGTCCTGGAATCGGTGCCGTCGCAACGGTAGGGTCGCGATCCCGGCCGTGCCCCAGTTCTCGTTGCCAACCAGGATGGCCGGGTCTCCGTCCGGCGCGACGATCAGGAACGCCTCTTCGAACCGCGGATCGAAGCCGGTCAGGTACGAGATGGTGGCGCTGTGCTCGCGGTCGGCGTAGACCACGAGCCGGTCGAAGCCGTGCTCGTCCATCCGCTCCCGGAGTCGGGCCAGCCGGGCGAGGTACAGCTCCGGCGGGGAGCTCTGGCTCGTGTTCCGGGGTCCCGAAGTCCGGGAGATCGACAACGGCAAGGCGAGCGTGTTGGGACATGGTCGCGATTGTAGAAAGCGCGGGCGCCGGTCCGCAGCCTGCCGGCGGCAAGCGACGGACCCGAGCCCAGCGACGCCGGGATCGGACGGTTCGCGCAGTGGCGCAAGCGCAGCGCCACGATGCGGGGAAGGAACGCGGATGCGACCGACGGAGCCAACGGCATCGGCGCAGCTGATCGCTTGAGCGATGGCTCGCGGCGGGAAAGCGGCCGCCGAGGCGTCTTCGGGCAGGCGCTGATCGCTTGAGCGATGGCTCTGGGCGGGAAGCCTGCCGCCGAGGCGTCTTCGGGCAGGCGCTGATCGCTTGAGCGATGGCTCGCGGCCCGGGAAAGCGGCCGCCGAGGCGTCTTCGGGCAGGCCCTGATCGCTTGAGCGATGGCTCGCGGCGGACTATGAACTCAGCCTGCGGAGGCAAAAGCGCGCGCGGCGGAAGGAGAAAACCTTATGGTGCTACGTTGGCCGCCCGTGATCGACCTCGACGACCAGGCTGCCGCAAGCGGCGATCCCTTCGACCAGTTCCTCGATGAAGCGATCGACTCCATCCCCGAGCCGTTCGCCTCGAAGCTGGGCTCGGTCGCCATCGTGGTCGAGGATTGGCCGACCGCGGATCAGCTCGCCAGCGTTCACGCGCGCGGCCTCTACGGTCTCTACCAGGGCGTGCCGCGCACGGCGTTCGGTGCCGACGGCGTCGGCGTGCCATCGAAGATCACGATCTTCCGCGGACCGCTGGAGATGCATAACCGCGATCGTGCGTCCTTGCGCGAGGCGGTCTTCGACGTCGTCCGGCACGAGGTCGCTCACCACTTCGGAATCAGCGACGACCGGCTCCACGAGCTGCAGGGAGGCCGCTAGCGCCGGCTCTCTCGTCGCAGCGTGCTTGCTCCAGCTCCGGATCGGTAAGCCAGGGCCGGTCGTTGAATGCCTCGGAGATCGCCCGGCCGACCGGCCCGGGCGGCTCACTGGCCGGACGTCCGCGAGGAGTCGCTCGAGCTCGGCCTGGTACTGCTGCGTGAGCGAGGCCGCCGCCGCGCGTGAGGCTCGTCCTCGGCTGGTACCGGACCCGGCGGGAACACTGCCCGGCCGATCCGGAATCGGACGGTGCGGCCGAACGCGACCCAGCGCGTGCCGATGACCGCGGTAGGCAGCACCGGCACGCCGGCCAGCATCGCGAAGTGTGCCACGCCGGTCTCGAGCGGCAGGATGCGGTTCTCCTCGTCCGACAGGCGTCCCTCCCCCGCCACGACCAGCAGATCACCGCGCCGCAGGACCGCCGTCGCGCGGCGCGTGGCGTCGAGGATGTCCGTGCCGCCCGGCTTGAAGGGCACGCCACGCCGCGTCCAGGTGATCAGGTGGTTGCGGATGCCGGTCGACATGTCCGCGCTCGCGAGGGCCGAAGATCGAGAGCCGGCGGTCATCCGGCCACGCTGCGGCGAGAACGACCGGATCGAGCCAGCTGGGATGGTTGATGCAGAGGATGTACGGCTCGTCGGGGATGTTCTCCATTCCTTCGACCCGAAAGCGCACATAAGCGTGCGTCAGCGCCCAGAGGACGAGGCGGACGGCGTGGTAGCGAACCGGACCGGGCGCGGCCGGCGCGTGAGATGAGGCAGCGACCGATGTGCCGTTCGGCGGGATCGTGGCCATCAGGCCGCGCGAGCAGGCCTCTTGGCCAGCGCCAGGTTCGACTCGAGTGACGCCGAGCCGTCCTGCGCGGTGAATGTCATCCCCGGCCCCACGGCAATGCGCCGCGAGACCGGGACGTGTGGGGCGACGAGGTGTGCGAGCGGGAGCTCCACGATCGGCGGGATGCCCGCCTCCGCACGCTCGACCTCGGCGATGAAATGCGGTACGAGCTCCGGGTCGAACTGCGTGCCACGGCAGCGCACCAGCTCGGCGACCGCCTGGTCGTGCGTTCTCGCGCGACAGTAGGGTCGGCCGAAGGTGATTGCGTCGTACGCGTCGGCGATCGCCACGATCCGGGCGCCCAGCGGGATCTGCTCGCCCGCGAGGCCACGCGGATACCCCGCGCCATCCCAACGTTCGTGGTGGTGACGGATGACCGGGCCGAAGCGAACCGCGGACGCGAGCGGGTCGCAGATCCGGCCGCCGATCTCCGGGTGCTCGCGCATGCGCTCGAGCTCGGCGTCGTCGAGCCGGCCCGGCTTGTTCAGCACGCGGTCCGACATGGCGATCTTGCCGATGTCGTGGAGGATCGCCCCAAAGGCAACGGCCTCGAGCTCGTCGCCGCGCATCCCCACCGACGCAGCCAGGCGCGACGCCAGGTACGCCAGCCGCCGGCAGTGCCCGTCGATGGAGGGGTCCTTCGCCTCCACCGCGTTGGCCAGCGAAGCGACGATCGCGCGCGCCTCCTCCCGCCGGTGGTGGACCGCGTGCTGCGCGAGCACGGAACGAAGCCGCGCGATCAGCTCGTTGTGGCTGACCGGTCGCGACACGAAATCCGCGATGCCCAGCTCGAGCAGGTCGTCCAGGTGGCGCCCGGAACGTCGCGAGGCGAGCGCAACCAGCGGCACGTCTCGGGCGGACGCCGCCTGCCGGAGCAGGCCGACGGTCGCGCGGAAGTCACCGGCGTCGCGGCTCAGATCGAGGAGAACCAGGGATGGGTGCTGCTCATGGACGACACGAATGCCGGATTCGCCATCGGGAGCGGCCGCCACCCGGAACCCGGCACGTTCCAGCGTGCGCGAGAGTCGGGTGCGAAGTTCCGCTTCTTCCACGATGACTGCCACGAGCGGACCCACGTGGGTCCTCCGGGCAGCGTCGCCCAATGACGTTCCTCCAGAGACGGACCGTGCGGGAGTATACGCGCGCTCGAGGGCGGTAATTGGCCGGCCGTGACAGACCGGCCGTGACCGAGAGGCGTCTGGGCGCGCGGGGCGTCGCGTGTGGCAGCGCTGCCGAACGGCGACGATCCCAGTCCTCGGCTAGTCTGGTGCCAGATGCGGGAGACGTCCGCTCCGTCGCGCGCTGCTCGTCCCTGGCGCGCGCTTGCCGCCCTAGCCGTCTCGGTGCTGCTGTTGCTTGCCGTCGCACCGGCCGCAAGCGCCCGCTCCCGCAACGCCGTGTCGTCGCACGCCGGCTACCCGCCCGCTGACAGCCGCTATCACGACTACGACGAGATGGTGAAGCACATCCACGAGGTGGCCGCCGCGCATCCGGACATCGTGAAGCTGTTCTCGATCGGCAAGAGCTACAAGGGCCGGACCCTGTGGGCAGCCAAGGTCAGCGACCACGTCAACGTTGACGAGAACGAGCCCGAGGTGCTCTTCGATGGGCTGCACCACGCTCGGGAGCACCTGTCCGGAGAGATGACGATCTCGCTGCTCGACCTGCTCGCCGGGAAGTACGGCGGCACGTCGCCGCTCGCGAAGCGGGTCACGCAGGACGTGAACAGCCGCGAGATCTACATCATCTTCATGGTCAACCCCGACGGCCTCGAGTACGACCTGTCCGGCAATCCCTACCGCGAGTGGCGCAAGAACCGCCAGCCGACGCCCGGCACGAGCTCGATCGGGACCGACATCAACCGCAACTACGGCTACGCCTGGGGTCTCGCATCGGCAGGAGCGGACGACAACCCGAAGTCGGACACGTACCAGGGTCCCGCGCCGTGGTCGACGCCCGAGGCGCGTGCGGTCCGCGACTTCGTGCTCAGCCGGGTGGTCGGCGGTGTCCAGCAGATCCGCACCCACATCACGTTCCATACCGCGGGCGAGGAGATCCTCTGGCCGTACGGCCACACGCTACACGGACGTGCCCAAGGACATGACCAGGCTCGACCACAAGGCGCTCAAGATCGATGGGCAAGCAGATGGCGGCCATGAACGGCTACCGCCCGATGCAGTCGAGCCAGTTCTACCCCACGTCCGGCGACGAGATCGACTGGATGTACGGGAGCCAGCGGATCTTCTCGTACACGTTCGAGATGTACCCCGGCAACAACGACTATCCCCTGCCCTGGCGCGGTCCGCGCTGGTATCCGCCCGATGAGCTCATCGCGCGCGAAACGAAGCGCAATTGGAAGCCCGCGCTGTATCTGATCGAGCAGGCGGACTGCCCCTACCGCGCGATCGGGATGGCCGCGGACTACTGCGGGCCGTTCTTCGACGATCTCGAGATCTCGCGAGGCTGGACCGTCAACCCCGATCACACGGACTCGGCGACCGCCGGTGCGTGGAGTCGCGGAATCGCGACACCGTCGACGTACCAGCTGGCGGCCTGGTCCGGAGAGGGCGAGCTGGTGACCGGCCGATCGAGCGACGACGTGGACGGCGGACGGACAACCGTGCGGTCGCGCGCGATCACGCTGCCGCCCTCGGCGACGGACCTGAAGCTCCACTACTGGGTGGGGATGAATGCGCGAGCGAGCTCTGGCGATGGCCTCGCCATCCAGCTGGTGGGTGCATCCGGAAAGACGCTGGCGACGGCACTGACCGTGAATGGCAACGGGGCAGTCCGAACGCCTTCCTGGACCAGCCTCGACTACGCGATCCAGGCGTCACTCCAGGGACGAACGGTTTTCATCCAGCTGGTTGCGATCGATGCCGGGAGCGATGCCACGGTCGAGGCCGGCGTGGATGACGTGCGGGTGGTCAACCGCTAGCCCCGGAGACGACCTGCAGGTGCGCAGATGGCTGGTGCGTCGGGGCCCTCAGTGAGGCTTCCTTCGCCAGCCTCACTCCACGGAAACGGCGCGCCGCCACTGCCACTCTGTGGTCCAGGACCACCACCGGAACGAATTTCGGCTCCGAGCGCCGAATCCGGACCGTTCGATGATCGTTCGACAGTCGGAAAGTGTTCCACCGCCACAAACCGACGCATTCCAGCCTCACCCGATGGCCGCGGTCGCCCAAATTGGTCCCGGTCGTGGTCTCCGCCCACATCTGGGCGCAGCGGGCGCAGCGTCAGCGGCGGGTGGCACGGCGGGTGCCTCGGCGGGTGGCTCGGCAGCACCGCGGCCGTGCTCCGAACAAGGGAGTCGAGACGGTCAGGTCGCGGCTTCGCGCTCGTACGGTTGGCCGTCGGCGGCCGGCGGCACGCTACGGCCGATGAGACCGGCAAGGACGACGATCGTCACCAGGTACGGCAGTGCGTCGAAAAACGCGGCCGGCACCGACGCGAGCATTGTGCCCAGGTCGCCGGGCGGCGGCGCGAACTTGATCGACTGCGCGACAGCCTGCGAGCTGGAGAAGAGGAGCGCCGCGCCGAACGCGCCGAGTGGCGTCCAGCGGCCCACGATCATCGCCGCCAGCCCGATGAAGCCGCGGCCAGCGGTCATGCCGTCCTGGAACGAGTTGGTGGCCTCCATGCTCAACGACGCGCCGCCGAGCGCCGCCAGCCCACCGGCGAGGATCACGTTCCGGTAGCGCAGCTTGATCACGTCGATGCCCACAGTCTCGGCGGCCTTTGGATGCTCGCCCACGGATCGTGTCCGCAGGCCCCAGCGCGTCCGGAACAACAGCACCTGCATCACGACCACGATCACGAGCAGCGACATCGTGATCGGCCCCTGGGACAGCAACGTGTTGAAGATCCAGCCAACGAATGGAAGGCCGGTCAGCCACGACGGCGGATGGAACTGGGTGAAAGCGCCGGCTCCGACTGGTGAGGTCTTGGCGATGATCGAGTTCAGGTAGCCGGTCAGGCCGAAGGCCGCGATGAAGATGATCGTGCCGCTGATGATCTGGTCCGCCCGGACGCTGATCGATAACCACGCGTGCAGGGCCGAGATCGCCATGCCTGCCGCGATCGCGCACGCCAACGCGATCAGCAATGCCGGGGTGATCCCGAAGACCAGCGAGGAGGAGTGACCCAGGCTCGGCGCGAGGATCACACCGACGATCCAACCGACGAACGCCGCGGCCAGCATGATGCCTTCGATGCCGATGTTGACGATGCCGGAGCGCTCGCACAGGACGCCGCACAGCGCCGCGAAGCCGATCGGCGTCGCCGCTCGCAGCATGCCCGGTGCGATCGTGGGCAGGATGTCGATCAAGTAGCCGATGAGCTGGAAGAGCAGGCCGAGGACTGGGATCGAATAGAGGGCGTGGATCAGCTGTTCCATCACGCGTCCCCGAACCACCGATGGCAGGTCATGCCGGGGACTCGCTGCCGTAGTTGGCGGCGAAGTTCTGGGCCGAGCCAATGCCGGTTCGTGCGTTGCGGATTCGGAAAATGCGCCCGACCAGCTTGTTCGCGACCAGGAAGAACAGGATCGTCGCCTGCAGCACGTCGACCAGCTCACGAGGGATGCCGGCCTGGATCTGCATCAGCGGCGCGCCGGCGCGCATGAAACCAAACAGCAGCGCCGCAAACAGCACGCCGATCGGGCTCGACCGACCCAGGAGTGCGACCGCGATCGCGTCGAAGCCAACGTTGGTCGCGTACGTCGTTTGCGTCTTGTGGGCGATGCCCAGCAGCTCGCACGTGCCCGCGAGCCCCGCCAGGAGTCCGCAGATCGACATGGTCACGATCACCAGGTAGCGCGGCCGCATGCCGGCGTAGCGCGCCGCCTCCGGGTTCGCGCCGACGGTACGGACCTCGAAGCCGAAGGTCGTGCGGTAGAGCACCCATTGCACGACCGGAACGGCGAGCAGCGCGATCAGCAGGCCCAGGTGACCGTTACGGCCGATGATGATCGGCAGGGCGGCATTGCCGACAGCCTGCGTCACGGCGGCCGGGGCCGCCGGCACGCGCAGCAGGCCGCTGACCATTCCGGCGAGCACGAAGGCCGCGATGTAGTTGAGCATGATCGTGGTGACCACCTCGTGGGCACCACGGAACGCCTTGAGGAAGCCCGGGATAAAGCCCCATGCCGCACCGAAAAGCATCCCGCCGAGAAGAGCGGCCGGGACGGCGACGTAGACCGCGCTGTCCTTGAACGCCACCCCGACCATGACGGAGCCGAGCAGACCCATCAGGAACTGCCCATTGGCGCCGATGTTGAAGAGCCCGGCCTTGAAGCCGAATGCCACCGAGAGGCCGGCCAGGATGAGTGACGACGAGACGACCAGCGAGTTGACGATCGCGTTGACGCTGCCGAGCGAGCCCTGGAGCATGGCGCTGTAGGCCACCAGGGGCAGCCACGGGTTGAACGTGTTGCCCGGGATGATCAGCTCCGACGCCCAGATGACCACGGCGCCGACGACCAGCGCGAGGATGATCGAGGCAACCGGTACCGCGAGGGTCGACCAGGCATTGCGGAGCAGGTTGGGACGGCCACTCGGGTGAGTCGTCGGAGCGGTCGCAGCCGTCATGCGGCGTCGCCGGTTACTGCCTCGGGTCGGTCTCGACCCCCGGTCGCCATCAGCAAGCCGACGTCGTTCTTGTCGGCCGTGCGGCCGTCCACGAGCGCGACAATCCGGCCGCCGTACATCACCGCGATCCGGTCCGACATCTCGAGGACCTCGTCCAGTTCGGCGGACACGAGGAGCACTGCGGTTCCGGCATCGCGCTTCTCGATCACGCGCTTGTGGATGAACTCGATGCTGCCGACGTCGAGACCGCGGGTCGGCTGGTCGAGCACGAGCAGTGCCAGGTCTCGGTCGAACTCGCGCGCTACGACGACCTTCTGCTGGTTGCCGCCCGAGAGCGTCCCGGCTCGCACGCTGGCCGATGGCGTGCGGACGTCGAAGTCCCGGATGCTCCGCTCGGCGTCCAGCTCGATCTGCTTGTCGTTGCGCAGGATCCCGCGCGCGTAGGGCGCGCGGTAGTAGCTCGTCAGGACGAGGTTGTCGGACAGCGGGAATGAAAGCACGAGCCCGAAGCGGTGCCGGTCGGCGGGCACGTATCCGACGCCGGACTCATTCGTCCGCCGCGGTCCTGCTTTCGTGATGTCCTTGCCCGAGAGGCGGATCGTCCCTCCGGTCGCCTGGCGCAGCCCGATGATCGACTCGACAAGCTCGTCCTGGCCGTTACCGGCGACACCGGCGATGCCGAGGATCTCGCCGGCCCGAACCTCGAGGTCGAGGCCCTTGACCATCTCGTTGCCGCGGTCGTCCTTGGCGTGCAGGCCCCGGACCTCGAGCACCACGTCGGCTGGATGGGACTCGCCACGATCGACGGTCAGCACGACGTCGCGGCCGACCATCAGGTTGGCGAGGTCCGCCTCGTTGGTCTCGCGCGGAAGGCGCGAGCCGATGACCCGGCCACGTCGAATCACGGTGATCCGGTCCGCGATCTCGAGGACCTCGTAGAGCTTGTGGCTGATGAAGATGATGCTGTGGCCCGACTCGGCCAACTTCCTGAGCAGCAGGAAGATCTCCTCGGTTTCCTGCGGCGTGAGCACAGCCGTCGGCTCGTCGAGCACGAGGATCCGTGCGTTCCGGTAGAGCGCCTTCAGGATCTCGACGCGCTGCTGCTGTCCCACGGACAGCGTGCTCACCTTGGCGTCTGGCTCGATCGCAAAGCCGAAGCGATCGGCGAGCTCGCGAATGCGCTTCCTCGCCTCACCGCGGTCCAGGAAGATGCGGTTTGACATGGTTTCGTCGCCGAGCACGATGTTCTCGGCCACGCTCAGCACCGGCACGAGCATGAAGTGCTGGTGGACCATGCTGATGCCGCGGTCGATCGCGTCCGACGGATCGGCGATCGTGATCGGCTGGCCGTCGAGGAGGATCTCGCCCTCGTCGGGCCGAGCGAGCCCGTAGAGGATGTTCATCAGCGTCGTCTTGCCGGCGCCGTTCTCGCCGAGGAGCGCGTGGATCTCGCCGGGCTTGACGTCGAGCGTGATGTCGTCGTTGGCGACCACGCCCGGGTAGCGCTTCGTGATGCCGCGCATCTCGAGCGCCGGGGCGGTGGTCTCGGGGATCTCGGGTACGTCCGTTTGCGGTGCGTACGTCACGAGGTGGAAGCTCCCCTGAACGGACGAGCGGGCCGGCCCCGAAGGGACGACCCGCTCGAACGATTGACTGGGATGGGCGGCCCGACTATGGCTGGACGGTGCCGCAGTTGGCCGGGCAGGTGGTCAGCGTGCCGGCCTTCATGGCCGCCAGGGCGGCATCCAGCTTGGACTGGATGTCGGGCGTGATGAGGGCGGCGTTGGTGCCCTGCGCGGGGGACACGCCGATGCCGTCGTTGCGCGCGTCGAAGTGCACGTCACCGGCCGTGGCAGTGCCTGCGCCGATGGCCGCGATGGCCTGGCTGACGGCGCTCTGGAGGTGCTTCTCGGCGGAGGTCACGATGCAGCCGTAGGTGGGGTCGTTGGCGGCGTTGAGCGAGGTGTACTGGTCGACGTCAACGCCGATGCCGAAGATGTTCGCGGCGCAGGCGGCCTGGAGCACGCCGTTGCCGGTCTTGCCGGCGACCTGGAAGAGGACATCCGTGCCGGCGTTCTGGGTGAGGAACTGCTGGGCGAAGGTGTTGCCACCCACGGGGTCGTTGAAGGCCGCGTTGGAGAAGTCGTTGACGACGTAGGCGCTCTTGACCTGGACGTTCGGGTTGACCGACTTGGCGCCCAGCTCGTAGCCCTGGATGTAGCGCACGCAGGGGGCGCAGGCGGAGGTCCCGCCGATGGCCCCGATGGTGCCCGACTTGGAGATCGAGGCGGCCACGATGCCGGCCAGGTAGCCGGCCTGGTCCTCGGCGAAGTTGACCGAGATGTACTTGGGCAGCAGCGTGGCGGCTTCACCGGCGCACGCGAAGGTCGGGTCGGGCGCGCCCGTCGCATCCACGCAGATGGGCGACTGGTCGACGCCCACGAACCAGATGTCGGGGTTGTCATGCGCGGCCTGGGCGGTCGGTCCGGCGAGGTTGAAGCCCACCGTGACGATGACGTTGAAGCCCTGGTCGACGAACTGCTGGATGTCGGCGGCGTACTCCGAGGAATCCTTGGGCACGATGCTGGGCACGTTGGGATCGAGCCCCAGGGCCGTGGCACCGGCCACGGCGCCCTTGTAGGAGTACTCGTTGAAGTTCTTGTCGTCGAGCGTGCCGATGTCGGTGACCACGCCGATCCTGAGGCCCGCCGCGGGCGAGCCGGCGGCGGACGAGGCCGGCGCCGAGGGTGCCTCCGAGGCGGGTGCCATGGAGGCCGGCGGCGCGGTGGGCGCCTCGGTCGCCGGAGCAGCCGTCACGGGCGCCGCGGTGGGCGTCTCGCTGGCCGGAGCGGCGGAGGCGGGAGCCTCCGTCGGCGCCGGGCCGGACGAGACGGTGCCGCAGTTGGCCGGGCAGGTGGTCAGCGTGCCGGCCTTCATGGCCGTCAGGGCGGCATCCAGCTTGGACTGGATGTCGGGCGTGATGAGGGCGGCGTTGGTGCCCTGCGCGGGGGACACGCCGATGCCGTCGTTGCGCGCGTCGAAGTGCACGTCACCGGCCGTGGCAGTGCCTGCGCCGATGGCCGCGATGGCCTGGCTGACGGCGCTCTGGAGGTGCTTCTCGGCGGAGGTCACGATGCAGCCGTAGGTGGGGTCGTTGGCGGCGTTGAGCGAGGTGTACTGGTCGACGTCAACGCCGATGCCGAAGATGTTCGCGGCGCAGGCGGCCTGGAGCACGCCGTTGCCGGTCTTGCCGGCGACCTGGAAGAGGACATCCGTGCCGGCGTTCTGGGTGAGGAACTGCTGGGCGAAGGTGTTGCCACCCACGGGGTCGTTGAAGGCCGCGTTGGAGAAGTCGTTGACGACGTAGGCGCTCTTGACCTGGACGTTCGGGTTGACCGACTTGGCGCCCAGCTCGTAGCCCTGGATGTAGCGCACGCAGGGGGCGCAGGCGGAGGTCCCGCCGATGGCCCCGATGGTGCCCGACTTGGAGATCGAGGCGGCCACGATGCCGGCCAGGTAGCCGGCCTGGTCCTCGGCGAAGTTGACCGAGATGTACTTGGGCAGCAGCGTGGCGGCTTCACCGGCGCACGCGAAGGTCGGGTCGGGCGCGCCCGTCGCATCCACGCAGATGGGCGACTGGTCGACGCCCACGAACCAGATGTCGGGATTGTCATGCGCGGCCTGGGCGGTCGGTCCGGCGAGGTTGAAGCCCACCGTGACGATGACGTTGAAGCCCTGGTCGACGAACTGCTGGATGTCGGCGGCGTACTCCGAGGAATCCTTGGGCACGATGCTGGGCACGTTGGGATCGAGCCCCAGGGCCGTGGCACCGGCCACGGCGCCCTTGTAGGAGTACTCGTTGAAGTTCTTGTCGTCGAGCGTGCCGATGTCGGTGACCACGCCGATCCTGAGGCCCGCCGCGGGCGAGCCGGCGGCGGACGAGGCCGGCGCCGAGGGTGCCTCGGTCGGGGTGGCCGGGGCGAGCGTCGGCGTGGCGGGTGCCATCGTCGGCGTGGCGGGTGCCATCGTCGGCGTTGCGGGTGCCATCGTCGGCGTTGCCGGTGCCTCGGTCGGGGTGGCCGGGGCGAGCGTCGGGGTGGCCGGGGCGAGCGTCGGCGTGGCGGGTGCCATCGTCGGCGTTGCGGGTGCCATCGTCGGCGTTGCGGGTGCCATCGTCGGCGTTGCGGGTGCCATCGTCGGCGTTGCGGGTGCTTCGGTTGGGGTAGCCGGGGCCTCACTGGGCGTTGACGCGGCTGCGCTCGCCGGTGCACTGCTCGCTGATGCCGGAGCGGCAGACGCCGAAGCGGGCGCCTGGCTGGGTGTGGATGCGGCAGCGCTACCTGGTGCAGCGCTCGCCGATGCGGGAGCGGATGCAGGCGCTGATGCGGATGCCGGCGGTGCAGATGCGGGCTTCGGCGACGGCGTCGGCGAAGTCGCACACGCGGCAAGGAGCAGCATGGCAACGAGTGCCAGCACTGCCTTGCTCGAGTACCTGGGCACGATCCTCCTCCTTTGGTCTGGTCGTACCCAGTCCGGGCCCCAGGCTCGTCCTGAACGTGGGCAGGACGCGCACAGCTCCTCCGGAGCACACCTCTGACCGGGTCTTCTGGGCAGGATACGCGACGGCGATGGGCCGCTGCAATGTGCTCCGCCGGTGTCACCCGCGACGGGCGGCGTTTCCCTGGCACAGCGCCGCTCTCAGGTCCGTTCCGTGTCACCATCCGGAGATGGAGGACCGCCAGATCGCCCGCGACATGCTCGATGCGCAGGAGGGAACAGGGCCCGTCCCGATTCTCGACGCCGCGCAGGCCAAGGAACTCCTTCACCGTGCGCGCCGTATCGCGATCGTAGGCGCGTCCGGTGATCCGGCACGGCCGTCGCACAGCGTGATGCGCTACCTGCAGCACCACGGCTACGAGTGCGTCCCGGTCAACCCGAACGTGCGCGAGGTTCTCGGCGTTCCGGCTTATCGCACCCTGGCCGAGGCGGTTCGCAATACCGGGCAATTCGACATCGTGGATGTCTTCCGGCGCCCGGAATACGCAGCGGAGGTCGCTGCCGAAGCCGCGCAGGTCGGTGCTCGAGCGCTCTGGCTGCAACTCGGCGTCGTCAACTGGGAGGCAGCCGAGATCGCGTCGGAGGCCGGGATGCCGGTCGTCATGGATCGCTGCACGGCAATGGACCACCGCGCCATGCGGGAGCGCGACCGCACCGGTTAGCCAAGGTGCCGACCGCATCGTCGTGCGATTGCGTCGGATTCTCGGGTTATTTGGCGCCAGACGGCTTCCTTCGCGGGCGCATGACCTGGACCAGCTGCGCAGGCATGGACGACTTCGCGCGGGCGATCCTCGTCATTCGCGCGCGTGGAGCACGTTCGCGCTCTGAGAGAGCGCCTCGTGCGGCGGAAGTAGCCGTTTTCGGCAACGATTCCTGCCTTTTGGCCGGTCACATCGCCCAAGCCGCCGCCTTACCTGCACGTGGCGCGCGGATGACCACATCGGCCGTCACGGATGCAGCTGCAGTCAGAATCTGGGTGGCCCGACAGCCGCCTCGCGGCCGCGCCCGACCTACTTGATCAGGAACCCCGTAACGATCATCACGATCCCGATCACGATCGCAGCGGCCCAGATGCGCACCCGCGTCCGGAGCATGTCCCGCATCTCGTCGGCACCGGTGCGGCCGTCCGCCGGTCGCGGCGCGGCGGTCCTCGAGCCTCCTCGCCAGGCGTCGTAGCGCTTGGCGTTCTCATCGAGTGCCTTGAGCTCGTTTGCGCGCGCCAGCGGTGCCCGGATCTGCACGATCCCGAGGATAAGCAGCGCGGCCCCACCGATCCACAACACCAGGTTGAGGATCACCCTCGCCGATCCAGCTCCGCCCGCAACAGCTCCCCGACGCGTGCCGCGTTCGCCTGCCCGCGGGTTTCCTTCATGACCTGCCCGGTCAGGAAGCCGATCGCCTGGGCTTTGCCGGCACGCACGTCCTGGACTGCCGCCGGATTGGCGTCCAGCACCCGCGTCACGACTTCCGCGAGCGCACCCTCATCGCTGATCTGACGCAGGCCCAACCGAGCGACGATCGCGTCGACGGTCTCGCCGCTGCGCAAGTGCTCCTCGTAGACCTGCTCGGCGTTCTGGCTCGACAGCTCTCCACCGTCGACCAGAACGCACACGCGTCGCCAGCTGAGCCGGATCGCGCGAGCTCAAGAGCGCGGGGTCGGCCTTGGCAAGCCGCAGGCCGATCTTGGCCAGCAGGTTCGCCACGCGCTTCGGCGAAGGATTGCCGGGAGCGACGACCGCGGCGTCGAAATACGCCCCGGCACCCGAGACGATGACCCCAGCGTCGTAGGCCGAGAGCCCCAGCTCGCGCTGGTAGCGCCCGCGGCGCGCCGCGGGCAACTCCGGCATCGACGAGCGGATCTCGGCCAGCCATGCGGGATCCACGCGCAGCGGCGGAAGGTCGGGCTCCGGGAAGTAGCGGTAGTCGTCCGACGTTTCCTTGATGCGCATCCGGTAGGTCACGCCGCGGCCGTCATCCCAGCCTCGCGTCTCCTGGACGAGCGGCTCACCGGTGCGGAGTGCCCGTTCCTGCCGATCGATCTCGTACTCGATGGCGCGCTCGACCGCCCGGAACGAGTTCATGTTCTTGACCTCGATCCGCGTGCCGAACGCCTCCTGGCCCACCGGCCGCAGCGAGACGTTGGCTTCGACGCGCATCTCGCCGTTTTCCATTGCGGCATCCGACGCGCCGATCGTCACGAGCAGCAGGCGCAGCTCCTCGGCGTATCGCCGCGCGGCTTCGGCATTTCGTACGACCGGGTCGGTGACGATCTCCATCAGGGGCATGCCCGAACGGTTGAAGTCGAGCAGGCTGGCCTCCCGTCGACCGCTCGCGCCGACCGAATGGATCAGCCGAGCGGTGTCCTCCTCGAGGTGGGCGCGCGTGATCGTGACCGTGACGGGACCCTCGGACGTGTCAAACGTCAGCTCACCACCCGACGCCAGCGGCAGATCGTACTGGCTGATCTGGTAGCCCTTGGGCAGGTCCGGGTAGAAGTAGTTCTTGCGATCCCAGCGCGTGACGTCCGGGGTCTGCGCACCGATGGCCAGTCCCGTCGCAAGCACGTGGCGGACGGCCACACGGTTGAGCACCGGGAGCGTGCCCGGATGCGCGAGGCAGATGGGGCAGGTATGCGAGTTGGGCGGCGCCGACTGAAAGTCGGTCGAGCAGCCACAGAACATCTTCGAGGCCGTGCGCAGCTGGACATGGCACTCGATGCCGATGACGGCCTCGAAACGAACGTCCGCCGACGAACCCTCGACGACGGATGCGATGGCGCCTATTTCGCGGTTCCCTTCGCGCTGCCCGTGAGCTGGCTGGTGCCGTCAAAGCTGGTGAGCGCGAAGACGTTGCCCTGGCATGCGAGCGCCGTGGCGGCACGCGCGGTGGCGGCGATCAGACAGGTCGCGCGGGGCATCTGGTGTTCCTCTGATCGAGTGGCGTCGGGCCCGGCCGCGCGGACTCGTGCCGGCAGACGGTCGCGCTTGCCAGTGTCGCCGATCTGACTTAGCGCAGCGACTGGAGGAAGCGCTCGATGCGTGATCAGCGCCTCTTCGAGCTGCTCGTAGCTGGTCGCCAGGGTTGCGCGCACGTGGCCCTCACCCGACGGCCCGAAGGCGCTCCCCGGGATGACCGCCACCTTGTGCTCGAAGAGCAGCCGCTCGCTGAACTGCTCGCTCGTCAGGCCGCTCGGCTGATCGAACGGGAACGCGTAGAAGGCGCCGTTCGGCTCGACCGTCGGCAGGCCGATGCGGTTGAGCCCGTCGACGAACATGCGCCGTCGCCGGTCGTACTCGGAGACCATCCGCCGCACGTCCTGCTCGGCGCCGTTGAGCGCGGCCAGGGCGGCGTCCTGGGCCGTCGTCGGCGCGGACATGATGTCGTACTGGTGGACCTTGAGCATGCCCTTCGAGCAGGTCGCGCGGCGCGCAGGCGTAGCCGACCCGCCAGCCGGTCATGGCGTACGCCTTGGAGAAGCCGCCCAGCAGGATGGTCCGGTCGCGCATGCCCGTCGAGCGACGACTATCGGCTCGTGGCGGTGGCCGCCGTACACCAGCCGGTCGTAGATCTCGTCGCTGATGACCAGCAGGTCGTGACGCTTGGCGATGTCCGCGAGGCCGCGCAGCGTCTCCGGGCGACAGCACGGCGCCCGTTGGGTTGCACGGGTAGCCGAGGAAGAGCGCCTTCGTGCGCGGCGTGATCGGCCGCCTCGACGAGCGCGACATCCAATTGCCAGTCGTCGTCGGGATACGTCGACACCTGGACCGGCACGCCGCCGTTGAAGACGATGCCCGGCACGTACGCCACGTACGACGGCTCGTGGAGGATGACCTCGTCGCCCGGGTCGATCATGGCCGCGAACGCGACCGCGAGCGCCTCCGACGCGCCGACCGTGACCAGGATCTCGGTGTCCGGGTCGTAGTCGACGCCGTACATGCGCGTCGATGTGCTTGGACAGCGCGCGCCGCAACTCGATCGTGCCGTAGTTGCTGGTGTAGTGGGTTCGACCCGAGCGAAGCGAGCGAACGCCTTCCTCGACGATCTGCGGCGGCGTCGTGAAGTCGGGCTCGCCGACGCCGAGGCTGATCACGTCCGGCATGGTCGCGATCACGTCGAAGAACTTGCGGATGCCCGACGGCGGGACGCGCAAGACGCGCTCGGCCAGGCGCTGGCGCTGGCCTGCCGTTTCCGTCCGAGGGCCGTCCGTGGTGCCGCCGCCGGGCTCCGAGGCGCGCGCAGCCACCGTAGCGTCCGGATAGCTAACAGGGCGAGCGGCAGGTTCGGTGGTCATTTGCTCCTCAGGGCTCGAAGCGACCCGAGTATAGAAGGGCGGTCGCCGGATCCCTGCCGCGGTATGCAAGCGTTGTGGGCGTGCTTCTCAGTTGACGATGAACCAACCGACGCTGAGGTCTCGGGGCGCAGCCTTGTTGAGGCGAATTGTGAACGAGTTGGCGTCCTCGTTGACTGCGCAGGCTCGAACCCACGTCCCGGCCACGTCGCCCTGGATGGTCGCGACCACGAAGCTCTGCGCCGTGATGTAGTTGCCGTGGCCAGTCAGCGTGAACGTCTTGGACGCTCTGCCCAGGCTGATGGTGACCATTCCGGCCCGGCTGAAATGCGTCACACCCTGCGCTTGGAGCGCATAGCCGCCCACCGCCTCGCCATAGAGCGCGGCGCCGTTCTTGGTGATCGCCTTGACGGCGATACCCTCGCCGCCGTTGGCGGATGTGTCGGCGAGAACGGCGATCTGTGACGCATCGCCGGACGTCTCACCGCTCACACCCGTCCCACCGAACTTATCCGCGGCACCGAGGAGGCCGATGCTATTGACCACATGGGGACGTGCGATCAGGCCGTAGTCGTTGCCGCACATGGCGATGTTGACGTCGACATCGGTTCGCTGAAGGCCCGTTTCCGCGATCGAATCATTGGTGGTGCCGATCTCCATCGGGTGGGAGCCGGCCCGCGCATGATCGGCACCACCGACCGACCTCAACGCGATGGCCGCGCCACCCGCGACCGCTCCGCCGAGCAGCGCTCGTCGCGTTCGCCTGGCCGAGCCAGCCGTCGTCGCTTTGATACTAGACATGTTCGAACCCTCCCTTTCGATCCGCTCCATCGCCGCGAGGCCCTGGCAGTGTGCACGCGTTCGAGGGGTGCAGTCTCTTCAGTCGCCCGCGCGCTCAGATCGTGCCGTGCCCGACGCGCCACGAACGGGCAGATCACCGATTTCGTGCGCGCAATGCTCAGTCGGCGATGTCTCCGCGATGCGGGAGGCTGGGAACGGGCGTCGCGGAATTGTCGAGCCGCGCGAGATCCGTCGGTTCGAGCCTGCGCCAGTCGGCGGCCGCCGTGATCCCCTCGTATGCCCTGGCGAGCCCGAACAGCCGCTCCTCGTCCCACGCCCGGCCGATGAACTGGAGACCGACCGGCAGGCCGTCGGAGAGACCGCAGGGGATGGAGATTCCGGGCAGCCCTGCCACGTTCACCGGCAGCGTGCAGGCGTCGGAAAGGTACATCGAGACCGGGTCGGACAGGCGCGCGCCGAGTTGAAAGGCGACCGTCGGCGACGTTGGCGCAACCAGCGCATCGACCTGCTCGAAGGCAGCGTCGAAGTCGCTCTTGATGAGCGTGCGCACCTTCTGCGCCTTGAGGTAGTACGCGTCGTAGTAGCCGGCCGAGAGCGCGTACGTGCCCAGCATGATGCGGCGCTTCGCCTCGGCGCCGAAGCCGCGGCCGCGAGTCGCGAGGTAGTTCTCCAGCACATCACCGCCTCGCTCGGAGAGTCCGTAGCGGATTCCGTCGTAGCGGGCCAGGTTCGCCGACGCCTCGGCCGGCGCGATGATGTAGTAGGTCGCCAGGCCGTAGTCCGTGTGCGGCAGGTCGACATCGATGATCTCCGCGCCGGCCGCAGCCAGTGCAGCCACTGCCTCGCGAACGCGGGCCTCCACGCCGGGCTCCATGCCGTCAACGAAGTACTGGCGTGGCAGGCCCAACCGGACGCCGCGCAGAGACGCAGCTGCCTCGTCGTCCGATTCGGGCAGGGCCGCTGCGTAGTCCGGGACGGGCATCGGGGCGGAGGTCGAATCCATCGGGTCGTGTCCGGCGACGACGCCCAGGAGCGTTGCGGCGTCACGAGTGTCGCGCCCGAACGGGCCGATCTGGTCGAGGCTGCTGGCGAACGCGACGATGCCGCTCCGGCTGACGCGACCGTAGGTCGGCTTGAGCCCCACGACTCCGCACAGCGCCGCCGGCTGGCGGATGGAGCCGCCCGTGTCCGTCCCGATGGCGAGGGGCACGTGGTAGGCCGCCACCGCCGCCGCGGATCCGCCGCTCGACCCACCCGGGACCCGGCCGAGGTCCCACGGGTTGGCGGTCGGGCCGGTCGAGGAGTGTTCCGTCGAGGACCCCATGGCGAACTCGTCCATGTTGGTCTTGCCTGGCACCACGGCGCCCGCTTCATCCAACCGCCGCGCGATGAAGGCGTCGTACGTGCCGAGGTAGCCCTCGAGGATCCGGCTTCCGGCGGTCGACGGGCGGCCACGCGTCACGACGAGGTCCTTGAGCGCGAGCGGGATTCCAAGCAGCGCGTGAAGCGCGCCACCATTGGCCGTGCGCCCGTCTCGGGCCGCGGCAAACCGGGCGTCGGCTTCCCGCGCACGCTCGCGGGCGCGTTCAAGATCCAGCGACACCCACGCGTGCAGCGTGCGGTTCTGGCGCTCGACCAAGGCGATGTGTGCCTCGAGCAGCTCTACTGCCGAGAAGTCGCCGCGGCGCAGGCCCTCCGCCATCTGCCAGGCGAAGAGCCGCGTCGGGTCGCTCATCCGGCTCCCTTGGTGGCCGCGTCGTCGGCGCCACCCACGACGACTGGCACGCGGAAGTAGGCGCCCTCGCGATCGGGCGCCTGGGCAAGGACGTCCTCCTGGGCCAGGCTCGGTGTCACCACGTCGTCGCGCATGACGCCTTCGACCTCGATCGTCTGCGCCGTGGGCGGGATGTGATCGGTCTTGAGCTCGGCCAGGACCGCGTATTGGTCGAGGATGTGGTTGAGCTGCCCTGACAGCACGTTCAGCTCGTCCTCGGTCACCCCGAGACGAGCGAGATGGGCGACGTGCGCGACGTCGTCGCGCGAGAGGGCTGCCACGGCCGAAGGATACCGGCGCCAGCTGGGGGCTCGGTGGCGGCGCAGGTCCGGTCCTCGTATGACCGCTTCGCACCGGCACCTCCCCTTGCGTCCCTCGTATGACCGCCTGGCACGTGCGACGCCAGTCGCGCCCCGCATCGGCGCTCCAATCGGCGCCTCGCGTGTGCCTTGATGGCGCGCCCTGGCCTGGCTGGCTTGCCCGAGCGTCCTAGCCGGAGGGCCTCTCCGGTTCCCCGACGGCGAGCAGATATCAATGTGGTTTATGCATCGCCCGGTAGGGCGACCTCGGAGATCACAAAAGCAGCGGCAATTCTTGGTGGATCCCCAAAGACCCTTGAGTTCGGCCAAGAAATGGCCTCTCCCAGACCTCCTCTAGCTCGTCCGGGCGCGCATTCGGCCTGCCAGGTGGCCAAACGGAGGATGCACAGCCCGACCGGAGCACGGTTACCGGGCCATGCATAAGTCTGGTTTATCAGCTGCGGGCAATCGAGCGGCACTCGGCAACGGTCGGCGGCTCGTGACAACGCTCGGTCGCGTTCACCGCCGCTCCGCGGCGAATGCCTCAGGCGGGGCGAACACAACGATGATGCGTAACTCTTCGGTGATGTCGTGGAACCAGTGCGGAACGTGCGCGGCGACGAAGATCACGTCTCCGGGAGCGACATCGCGCGTCTCGTCGCCCGCCGTGAAACGAGACGCGCCCAGCCATCACGACGTAGATCTCGTCCTCGCTGTGCGGCGACTGGCCGTCGACACGCGCCGGCTGACAGGACGTAGAGCCCGGCACTCATGGAGGACTCGCGCAGGAACTCGAGGTAGGCGCGACCGCCTGCGACCCGACGAGCCAGCTCGAGATCCTCGGGCGACCACGCCTTCATGCTCGGCTCCTCCCCTGCCAGCAGCCTACGGAAGGCCATCCTCGTCGAGCACCGTCGACGCCGAGCTCCTGCGCCTTGGCGAGCTTGGAGCCAGCGTTCTCGCCAGCGACCACGTAGTCGGTCTTCTTCGACTGACCGAGCCCGGCCGCCTTGCCGCCGGCGGCTCGGATCGCCTCCTCGGCGCCCTCGCGCGATCGAAGCCCTCCAGCGTGCCCGTGACCACCAGCGTCTTCCCGGTCGAGCGGGCCCCTCATCGGCCGACGGCCGTCGCGCGTGGGCGGGCGGACCGGCTCCACGCCGGCGTCGACCAGGTCGTCCAGGATGCCCGCCGTCGCCGGATCCGCGAACCAGCCGCGCGACGCTCGCTGCCACCGTCGGGCCGATGCCCATCACCGCCTGGAACTCGTCGGGCGGAAGCGACCGCAGCTCCCGCGCGACGCGCGCGAACCAGCCATCCGGCGCCGCCCATCGGCTCGTCGTCAGCGGGCGGCCAGCGTCCCGCCATCCAGTTGGCCATGTCGATGGCCGTCTGCTCGCCGACCTGCGGGATGCCGAGCGCATTGATGATCCGCGCCAGCGGCCGGACGCGCGCCTTCTGGATGTTGGCGTAGAGGTTCTCGGCGCTCTTCTGCGCGAAGCGGTCCAGGCCGACGAGGTCGTCCACCGTCAGGCGGAAGAAGTCGCCGCGGTGCTTGAGCATGCCGCGCTGGAGCAGCTGCGAGACCACCATCCAGCCGGCGCCCTCGATGTCCATGCCGCCGCGGCCGGCGAAGTGCCCGAACTCCTGGCCGACGCGCGCCGGGCAGAGCGTGTTCGGGCAGTAATGGCGCACCGCGCCCTCGTCGCGCACGATCGGAGTGCCGCAGACCGGGCAGGCTCGCGGGCATCTCGAACTCGCGCTCGTCGCCGGTCCGCCGTTCGACGAGCGGCCGCACGACCTCGGGGATCACGTCGCCGGCCTTCTGGAGCACCACCCAGTCGCCGATGCGGATGTCCTTGCGACGAACCTCGTCGAGGTTGTGCAGCGTGGCCCGCTCGACGGTCGATGCCGGCCACCTTCACCGCCGTCATGTGTGCGACCGGCGTCAGCGTCCCGGTGCGGCCGACGTAGGGGACGATGTCCTCGATGCGCGTCTCGACCTGCTCCGGCGGGAACTTGTAGGCGATCGCCCAGCGCGGCGCGCGGGCAGACCATGCCGAGCCGACGCCTGCTGGTCGAAGCGGTCGACCTTGACCACCACGCCGTCGGTCTCGTAGGCCAGGTGATGGCGCGGCTCCTGCCACTCCTCGAGGAAGGCGATCACGCCGTCGATATCGAGCCCGGCTGCGACGGTGCGGCTCGACCGGGAAGCCAAGAGCGGCGATGCGGTCGAGCGCGTCCGACTGGCGATCGACGGCGGTCCCCTCCTCGACCAGCGTGTAGAACCACGCCGAGAGCCGGCGGCTGGCGGTGACCTGGGGGTCGATCTGGCGCAGCGAACCGGCACCGCTGTTGCGCGGGTTGGCATACAGCGGCAGCCCCGACTCCTCGCGTTCGGCGTTGATGCGCGCGAACTCCGCCTTGGGCATGTAGACCTCGCCGCGCACCTCGAGCGTTGCAGGCTCGCGACAGGCGCTCGGGAACGGCCTCGATCGTGCGCAGGTTCGGCGTGACGTCCTCGCCGGTCGTGCCGTCTCCGCGGGTCGCACCCTGGACGAAACGGCCGCGCTCGTAGCGCAGGCTCACGGCGAGGCCGTCGATCTTCAGCTCGCAGCCGTAGTTCAGGTCGGCGGCCGGCGCGTCGGGCGGCAATCCGAGGCCACGCTTGACCCGCTGGTCGAACGCCCGCAGCTCGTCCGGCGAGAAGGCATTCCCCAGCGAAAGCATCGGAGTGCGGTGGACGACCTCTCCCAGGAGCCCGACCGGCGCTGCGCCGACTCGCTGGGTCGGCGAATCGGGTGTCTGGAGCTCCGGGAACTGTTCCTCGAGGTCCTGCAGCTCGCGCAGCAGGTGGTCGTACTCCGGGTCGCTGAGCTCTGGTGCGTCTTCGACGTGATACAGCCGGTTGGCGCGCTCCAGGATCGCGCGCAGCTCGGCTGCGCGCCCTTGCTGTTGGTCGGTCGCGCGAGCCGGCTCGCCACCATCGACGGTCATCGGGGCCACTCCCCGAGGATACCGATTGACAGCTTCCGGTCGAGCGGGCGCACGCTACGCGCAACAGTTCCTGTTTTTCGGAGGCTCGAGATCAGCATGCTTCGCCTGGGTTCCTCGGTCATGCGCACGACCATCGTCGGAGGTCTGCTGCTCGCCTTCACTGCGGCCACTCCCGTGCTGGCGTCCTCCCCACGGATCGCCGGCGCAGCACTCAGCCCGCTGGCGTGGAGCGCTCCGGAACGAGCGATCAAGGGCAACTTCGATCAGTTCTCGTCCGTCGTTGACAGCCACAACCACGTCCACATCGCCGTCACCGGCGGCGGAAACCTGTACTACGCCACGGACCGAACCGGGACCTGGACGCGCAAGCTGGTCCTCGCGGAGACGAACAACTACACGTACGAACAGCCGTCGATCGCGCTCGACGAGAACGACCGCGTCCACATCGCAGTGGGGAAGTTTCCCAACGGAGAGGGTGACAAGGGCATCTGGTACGTCTCCGACGTCGGGCGCCCACGCGACACCTTCCCGTCAAAACCCACCAAGATCGCGCCGACCGGAAATGGCGAGGGCGTGCTCAAGGCAACGGGTGGCCACCTCTTCCTGGTGGACGTCAACGGCTGGTGTTGCGCGGGTGAGGGCACGGTCCAAATGCGCACCAACGTGAGCGGCAGCTGGACGGTCTCGTCGATCGGACAGGGCGAGGACCCATCATTCCGGCTCGGGACGGACGGCAGCTTCCAAGTTGCCTTCGATCGAAACGACACGCAGCCCGGCATCTACTACGGCCGAGCGGCGACAGCAAGCGACGAATTTGCGACGTCGAAGATCCAGGGCACCAGCGTCCATGATTCGCAGCCGCTGCTCGCGATCGACAGCGCCAACCGGCCATGGGTTGAATTCCAGCACTTCAGCGCCGGGGCTTCGAGCATCATCGTGCAGCACCACACATCCAACGGCTGGACGGATCCGGACACCGCCATCTCCGGCATCTCCGCCGAGAACGCGGTCGGCTTCGACCTGGACACGCTCGATCGGCCGAACGTGGCCTACGGGAATGTCCAGATCTGGGCCCTCCTGGAGCGGCACGGCGTCTGGCACAAGACGACCATCGCAAAGAACGCCAACGCCACGTGGCTCGTATTGAGGCGCGCGCTCAACGGCGGCTCTGTGGTTGCCTGGACGGGAATATCGGGCATCTTCGTCGCACGTCGCTGACAATCCGCGGCGAGCATGACTGCCAATCGACGTTGGATCGCGCTCGCGGGCCTCGCTCTGATCGTCGGATTGGCGATCGGGTGGAACGACTCGCGACCGACCTGGGATGACACCGGAATCACCGCGGGGCTGCTCGTGGTGGCCGGCGCCATCTTCGGCATCGTTGATCCGCGTCGCTGGTGGCTCTGGGCACTGCTCGTCGGCGTGGGGACGCCGCTGTTCGAGTTCGGCGGCGAGGTGGGCTCTGCCTCCATCGCCGCCTTCGTGTTCAGCGGCGTCGGAGCGGCCGGAGGCGCGGCTACGCCGAGGTTATTGCGCTCAGATCGTCGGAGGCGCGACGCGCGTAACGAATCAGCGGCAATGGAGCCGGTCGAAAGCCAGGACGACGGAGCGTCTGCTGAGGCTGGGGATCGTTAGAGGGGCTGGTCCGGCGCAGGAGGATTCCCTTCGGTCGGGGTGACCGCGGTTTCACCGAAGGGCGAGGCGGCAGACGCCGGGGGCGCGCTGGCCGGGTCTTCGCTCGCCGAGTCTTCGCTCGCCGAGTCTTCGTTCGCCGGGGCTCCGTCGCTCGCCGCCTCCGACGTTGCGACCGATTCGACAACGATCGAATGGCGCGTCGCGAGCGCCGCGATAACGCCGACCGCAGTGGCCGGGAAGACGATGATCCCGCCGATGACCGCGACTGTCAGGGGGATGTCGAAGACGCTCTTGCCCTCTTCGTTGAGCACGACCACACGGTGCTTGTTGCCTTCGTCGAAGAGCTGCTTTGCCTTGTCCATCAGGTCGCTGCCATCGATCCGGAACAATTCCTGACGAGTAGATCCCGGTTGTTCGGTCACTGTTGGGTCCTCCGAGCAGGCACGCGTCCCGACTGACGCTGCCAACGCCACGCTACACCGCGCACGCGGATCCGGCGAAAGTGCCGTTCGTCGCGGATCGCGAATCCGCGAGGGAGGTGCCGACGCACCGGTCGGCGCGCGGCGCCGCTTTGGTTGCCGCGCAGCAACATGTGTGCCAGGAACACAACCGAGACGGGTTTTGCTCGCGGTGGGCTGGTTCTCCGCCGAAACCAGTCGCGTTTGTGGCCCATCGTCACAACCGGCCCCAGATCCGACCGAATTCTCGCTTGAACGCCGAGAACTGGGCTCAGTGGTGGTCTAGGACCACAGTCGCGCGGCAGCCGCGTCCGCCGATCCAACCGTCATACCAAGCGGCCACTGGCTCGGTGCCCGGTATCGGGCGCCATTCTGTCACGTGCAGCGAACGGTCAGGCGCCGGGATCGCCCCTGCTCAGCCGAGCAGCTCGAGGTTGGCGAGGCTGGCCAACAGCTTCTTGACGCCCTGCTCCGGGAACGCGACCGTGACCTCCTCGTCGTCGCGAGTCAGCTTTGACGTCACCACACTCCCCTCTCCGAACCGGGAGTGGCGGACGCGATCGCCGTCGCGGTAGCGCCGTTCGCCCGGCACAACCGGCCGAGGCGGCACGACGCCCGGCTGCCGCTCACCGACGGATGGCTCCAGCCCCGCGGAACGCGATCCAGTTGAGGCGCTGCTCTCCGCATTTCCGTTCCCGCTCCCGGGGACCGACGCCGCTCCGTAGTACGCCTCCCGTCGGGCGGCGAGGTCACGGGTCGCACGGAACGGCTCCCCTGGCCCGGGCGCGCCCACCGGCGCCCGCACACCCGTCCGGCCGCCACCGGCCGGCGTGTAGCCACCGCCCGGCGGCAGGTTCCGCGGCCCGACTGCTCCGCCCCAGCCGCGTCGCCCGATCAACCTGCCGTTGCCACCGCTGCGACGCAGGATGAGGTCCATGTCGTACCCCGTCCGCTCGTCATCGGGGCGCTGGTCGTCCTCGGCGAACTCGCCACCGCCCACCAGCCTCGGGCCGTGCATGAGCTCCGACGGGATCTCCAGCAGGAACCGAGATGGGACCGAGAAGCCGCCGCGGCCGAAGGTCACGCGCTGCGCGGCGTGCGTGAGGTACAGCCGATGGCGCGCGCGGGTGAGCGCGACGTAGGCGAGCCGGCGCTCCTCCTCCATCTGCTTGGGATCGTCGAGCGCCCGGTTGTGCGGGAACACGCCTTCCTCCATCCCCGAGACGAAGACGACGTCGAACTCGAGGCCCTTGGCCGCGTGCATGGTGATGAGCGTGACCGCGTCCGCGTCGGCCCGGTAGGCGTCCTGGTCGGCGACCAGCGCCGTCTCCTCGAGCAGCCGATCGAGCGCGTCCTCCGGCTCGAGATCGCTGTATCGCTCGACCACCTCGCGCAGCTCGAGCAGGTTGGCCCAGCGGTCCTCGCCCTCCTGCGAGCCGTCCTGGAGCATCTGTCGATAGCCGGACTCCTCGAGCAGGAGGTCGAGCAGCTCGGGGAGTGCCAGCAGTCCGACCCGTGCCCGCAGCCGCCGGACGATTCCCGCGAACGTGCCCAGCGCGTTCATCGTCCGCGCGGCGAGCCCGCCGGCCCCGTTGGCCGCGTCCTCGATCGCTTGCCACACGTTGCCCGACCGGGCAGCCGCCAGCTCACGGACCACCTCGATGGTCCGCTCGCCGATGCCGCGTCCCGGCACGTTGATGATCCGCTCGAAGGCAGCCACGTCCGTATCCGAGCGCAGCGTCCGCAGGTAGGCAAGCGCGTCCTTGACCTCGCGGCGTTGGTAGAAGCGCACGCCGCCGACCAACTGGTAGCGCAAGCCGTAGCGCAGGAACGCCTCCTCGATCGGGCGGCTCTGTGCGTTGGCGCGGTACATGACGGCGATGTCCTTGAGGCGATGCTTCTTTTCATCGCCGTCGTCCGCCCGTCGAGCGAGGATCGAGCCGGCGCTGCCGCGACCGGCGGCGAGCGCCTCAACCTGGCGGGCGATCCACTCACCCTCTTCGTCCTCTGCGCTGGCCTCGAACCGCTCGATCAGCACGCCGCGTGGGTTCTCGGTCCAGAGCTTCTTGTCCTTGCGGCCCTCGTTGTTGCTCACAACGGCGTGCGCTGCGTCGAGGATCAGCTGGGTCGAGCGGTAGTTCTGCTCCAGCTTCACGACCGTGGCGTCGGGATAGTCGCGCTCGAAATCGAGGATGTTGCGCAGGTCCGCGCCGCGCCAGCTGTAGATGCTCTGGTCGTCGTCACCGACCACCGCGAGGTTTCGGTAGCGCTTGGCGAGCAGCCGGATCCAGAGGTATTGAGCCCGGTTCGTGTCCTGGTACTCGTCGATGTGCAGGTAGCGCCAACGATCCTGGTAATGACTGAGCACCGCCGGCGCCTGCTCGAAAAGCCGGAGCGCCTCGTTCAGCAGATCGTCGAAGTCGAGCGCCTTGGCCTGGCGCAGGCGTTCCGCGTATCGCTCGTACGCCCGCGCATAGGTCATCTCGAGGTAGCCGTGGGCTGCCTTCCTGGCCTCGTCCGGCCCGATCAGGTCGTTCTTCCAGCGGCTGATCGTGCCGAGAACCGCGGCCGGTCGCAGCTCACCGGTGCCGGTCAGCTCGAGGTCGCGGAGCACCTGCTTCATGAGCCCGCTCTGATCATCGGTGTCATAGATCGCGAAGCGCGGATCGAGCCCGATTGCCGACCCATCCCGCCGCAGGACACGTGCCGCGAGCGAGTGGAACGTGCCCATGGCGACGTCCCGACCGCCCTCGCCGACAAGGGCGAGGATCCGCTCCCGCATCTCGTTGGCGGCCTTGTTCGTGAAGGTGACCGCGAGGATGTTCCAGGGACGGACACCGCGGACGCCGACGAGGTACGCGACGCGGTGGGCGAGCACGCGCGTCTTGCCGCTGCCCGCGCCGGCCAGGATCAGGAGCGGGCCGTCCGTGGTCGTTACAGCGCGTGCCTGCTCCGGGTTGAGGCGCGAGACGATCTTGCGGGCGAGCTCGTCCGGACCCGTCGCGGGCTTGCCGGCCGGAGCTTGCGGCTTGGCTGCGGCGTCCGGCCCGGCGGTCGCCGCGAGGTGCGCGAACCAGGCAGCGTCATCCGCCTCGCTCGGCTGATCGCTCGCGCTCGCCTCCGACGCTGCGCTTTCCGAGCGCGGTCGACCGGCTCGTGCGCGACGGCCCTGACGAGGGTCCGCCGACTCCTGCACCGGCTCGTCCTGAGCCTCCACGGCAACCGACTCGACGGGCCAGTCGAAGCCATCCTGGAACGGATCTGACACCGAGCGATTCTAGGGGCGAGCGCTCACCTGGCCATTGCGTGGCGATGCACTGCCGTTAACTCGCGCTGCCGCGGAGCGACCAGGAAACAGGGGGCCAGAAACAACAAAGCCCGGATCGGTTTCTCGATCCGGGCCTCGTGAGTCGCGCCGCAAGCGGCGGCGGCTAGTAGTCCATATCGTCGTCGTGGCTGTGGCCCGCGCCGTTGCCAGCGGACTTCTTCTCGGGCTTGTCGGTCACCAGCGTCTCCGTCGTGAGCACCAGGCCGGCGATCGAGGCCGCGTTCTGGAGGGCCGAGCGGGTCACCTTGGCGGCGTCCACGATGCCCTTGTCGAACATGTTGCCGAACTGATCGTGGAGGGCGTCGTAGCCCTCGCCGATCGGCCGGTTGCGGACCTCGGCCACGATGACCGAGCCTTCCTTGCCGGCGTTCTCGGCGATCTGGCGGACAGGTGCCTCGAGCGCGCGGCGCAGGATGATCACGCCGATCGGCTCGTCGCCATCGAGCTTGAGCGCGTCGAGCGCCGGGATCGCCTGCAGCAGCGCCGTGCCGCCGCCGGCGACGAGGCCCTCCTCGACCGCCGCGCGGGTGGTCGAGAGCGCGTCCTCGATGCGGTGCTTCTTCTCCTTGAGCTCGACCTCGGTTGCCGCGCCGACCTTGATGACGGCAACGCCGCCGGCCAGCTTGGCCAGACGCTCCTGCAGCTTCTCCGGTCGTAGTCCGAGGTGGTCTCCTCGACCTGCGCCTTGATCTGCGTCATGCGCGCCTTGATGGCCTCCGGGTCGCCCTCGCCGTCGACGATCGTGGTGTCGTCCTTGGTCGAGACGACGCGTCGGGCACCGCCGAAGTCCTCGGGCGTGACCGAGTCGAGCTTGCGGCCGAGCTCCTCGCTGATGACGTTCGCGCCCGTCAGGATCGGCGATGTCGCGCAGCATCTCCTTGCGGCGATCGCCGAAGCCCGGGGCCTTGACGGCGAGCACCGAGATGGTGCCCTTGAGCTTGTTGACGACCAGGGTCGCGAGCGCCTCACCGTCGATGTCCTCGGCGATGATGAACAGCGGGCGGCCGAGCTGGACGGCCTTCTCGAGCGCCGGGAGCAGCTCCTGGATGCTCGAGATCTTCTTGTCCGTGATGAGGACGGCCGGGTTCTCGAGCACCGCCTTCCATCCGGTCGGGGTTGGTCACGAAGTACGCCGAGAGATAGCCCCGGTCGAACTGCATGCCCTCGGTGTATTCCTTCTCGAGGCCGATCGACTGGCCTTCCTCGACGGTGATGACGCCGTCCTTGCCGACCTTGTCCATGACCTCGGCGATCAGCTCGCCGACCTCGGGATCGGCGGCGCTGATGCCGGCGACGGCCGCGATCTGCTCGCGGTTGTCGACCGGGCGGGCGTTCTCCTTGAGCTCGCGCGACGATCGCGCTCGACGCCCTTGTCCAGGCCGCGCTTGACGATCATCGGGTTGGCGCCCGCGGTGACGTTCTTGAGGCCCTCGGTCACCAGCGCCTGGCCGAGCACGACCGCGGTCGTGGTGCCGTCGCCGGCGACGTCGTCCGTCTTGGTCGCGACTTCCTTGAGCAGCTGCGCGCCCATGTTCTCGAACGGCTCCTCGAGCTCGATCTCGCGAGCGATGGTGACGCCGTCGTTGGTGATCGTGGGGGCGCCGAACTTCTTGTCGAGGACGACGTTGCGGCCCTTGGGGCCGAGCGTCACCTTGACGGCGTCGGCGAGCCGGTCGACGCCCCGCTTGAGGGAGCGACGAGCCGTCTCGTCGAAAATCAGTTGCTTTGCCATCGGTCAGGCCGCCTCCACGATCGCGAGGATGTCCTTCTGGCTGACGATCAGCAGCTCCTCGCCGTCGACCTTGAACTCGGTGCCGGCGTACTTGGCGTAGAGGACCTTGTCGCCCTCCTTGACGTCCATCGGCTCGCGCTTGCCCTCGTCGGTCAGCCGGCCGGGGCCGGCCGAGAGGACGGTGCCCTCCTGGGGCTTCTCCTTGGCGGTATCGGGCAGCACGATGCCGCTCTTGGTCATCTCCTCGCGGGGAGTGGGCTGGATGACGACCCGGTCGCCGAGCGGCCGGAGCTTCGTCGCAGTGGCAGTCGCCAACGCGGTTCCCTCCTTGTCGGGTTGCAGTGCCTGGGCGGCGACCTGCCGTTTGCCCGAGATGGGGCTCCGGGCGGCGGTCGAGCCGCGTCCTTCGGCTGTTAGCACTCTCAGGTCGAGAGTGCCAGCTAGGTTAGCGGCACCGTTCGCGCACTGTCAAGCGCAAGCAGGCCGCGCGTGAAACAACGTGCGCCGGCGTTGCACACTCGCTTCGTGAGCGACGATCAGGCCGGCGATCCGCGACGATTCGTCGTGCCATATCGCATCCGCTTCGACGAAGCCGGGGCAGACGGTAGCCTGCCGCCATCCGGGTTCGTTCGCTACGCGCAGGACGTCGCGTGGCAGCACTCCGATGCACGTGGCTTCGATCGCGCCTGGTACGCGGAGCGGCACGTCCTATGGCTGGTCCGATGGGTGGACCTGGAGCTGGTCTCTCCGGCTCCGTTCGGCTCGACCGTGCTCGTCTCGACGCGCGTCATCGGCGGCCGGCGAGCACTCGCTCGCCGAAGGACCGAAGTCCGCTCCGATGGCGGGGCGCTCCATGCCGTCGTCCTGACCGATTGGATTCTCCTCGGCGAGAGCGGCCGGCCTGCGCGGGTTCCCGACGAGATCGGCGATGCGTTCTCCGACGGTGCGACGTTCACGCCCGGACGGGTGGCCATCGGCGAGCCGCCCGCGGACGCCACGCAGTCGGAGCTACGCGTGCGGCCGCAGGATCTCGACCCGATGCGGCACGTCAACAACGCTCGGTATCTTGATTTGGTCGACGAGGTGGTCGGCGACGAGCCGCACGTCGCCGTCTCGGGTGCGCGCGCGAGTCGCTACACGCTCGAGTTCCTTCGCCCGGCACTCCCCGACGAAGTCCTGATCTCGCGGACGTGGCGGACTGGCCCCCGGTTGTCGGTCGCGATCGTTGGGGCGCCCGGCGATCCTGTCCTCCGTGCGACGCTCGAGCCCTGAACGGCACGTCGATTCCTGCACGGCCCGTGGTACGGTGGCCCGCCGAACTCAAAACTCGATCGCGCCTCTGACGCGAACCAAGGAGTCGCATGCGGATACGGACCGGCTCGACGCCTGGCGGGCGGTTCGGCGTGCGATTGTTCGGGCTGATTGCCGTTCTGAGCGCAGTCGTCGCCCAACCCCTGCCCGCCTCCGCCCAGGATCAGGGCGCGCCGGAGCGATGGGTGCTCGCCCTCGCAGGCGGCACCGACAAGGGTCTGACGGACCTCTGCGTCGGCGACATCGTCAAAATCGATGTCCAGGCCAACGTATTCTGGCCAACCAACGGTGTCATCGGAAGCCGAGGCGCGACCGGCGGCCTATGTGCCGGGCGTGAAGATCACCGCGACCAATGGCAATCCCACGGCTGGCAGCCTGAACCCCACGGAACGGGTCACGACGGTCGCAGCGAGTCCGCCCGGCTCGGCGGAATTCGTGTTCCAGGCCACCCACAGTGCGACGACGTTCATCGAATTCACGGGCACCGAGGTCCAGCGAACCTGGAGCGGGGTGCCCACGGGAATCGATGTGTACCTGCCCACCGAAGTCGAAATCACGGTCAAGGACTGCGACTACGTGGTGTATGCCACCCACCAATGGCATCTCAGACCACAGCGACCGGCGGATACGACTACACGGCCTCCCTCGGCGAGGTCATGAAATCGGATAGCCCCGGCCACTACACCGGCTCCGGAAGATGGACGTTCATCAAGACCGAAAATCCCGGCGTCAAGGGGTGCCCTATTCACTCCGTGATCGCCGACGCGCCGGTCTCACTTGTCGGACAGGTAGACGGTGACCAGCTCGAGGTCGAGGTGAAGTACAAACCCGTCAAGGTGACCTGGGACTCCACCGGGTCTCCCGCGATCGGGTGCGCGGCGGATGGAACGGTGATCTACCAACGTACCCGGACGACCTGAAGTTCAGCGTCCCTCTCGACGGTGGGAGTTTGGCGCCGTCCCAGAAGATGACGTCGTATGACGAGGGGTACATTCGGGGCGGCAGCGGACAGGTAACCGTGGTGCAGGCCCGGAACGCCCAGTGAAGCCGAGTCGTTTTGGACTGGCGTCTGCGGCGTCGCTCCTGATCGCCGCATCGGCGATCCTCGCCGCCGCGGCAGGGTCGATTGCCGTTAGTCTGCCGTCGCCGTCGCCGTCGCCTGTCGCGAGTCCGAGTGGCCCCGTTGCCACCCCCCAAAGCGTCGAGATCCCCTGGGACTACGGCCCGGGCACCTTCAACTTCCCGGCGCCCACGTCCGGATTGGCCGATCTGGGGAGCTACCGATCGACGTTGACCGAGTCATTCACGGGCACCGACCAGGGGCAGCCCAGCCAGTGGTCCAATGGGTACGAGATGGTCGTAGGCGGACGTACCTCGCGGCAGCTGACCGTCACGGGAACCGAACCCGTATATCGCGCCGAGCTCGACGGTGCCGCATATCAGCAGCTCGATGGCGGCGCGTGCACGGCCGGCACGATCTACCAACCCAATTCGCTCGCCGTGCGCTGGGAACCGGCGAGCTTCCTTTCGGGTGTTACCGGCGCGGTCGAGGTCGGGCCCGACACGGTCAACGGCGTGGCTGCCACGCACTACACCTTCGATGAACGAGCCTTCGGTCCGCTTCCACCAGCCAAATCGAAGGGCGACATGTGGATCGCGTCCGATGGCGACTACATCGTCCGGTACCTGGTGTCCACCGCCGGCACTGCCGACTACTTCGGCGAGGGCACCGAGGGCACGCTGAGCCTGGACTACGAGCTGACCGAAGCGAACGTGCCACTCGCCATCGACCTCCCAGTCGAGTGCTCAGGGATTGCCGTCGACGCGCCGCTCACGGCCGACGCGGTCAACGTCGTGCGCGTGCCCGGTGTCGTGAGCTACACGACGGCGTCAGCGCCCAAAGACGTCGCGGCCTTTTATGAGGGGGCGTTGCCGGCGCTGGGCTGGCACCTCACGGCCGATCCGAGCATCTTCAAGAAGCTGATGTTCCTGAAGTTCACCCGCGACGATGCTCAATTGCAAGTCGTCCTGGTGCCGAGTGACGCAGGCACCTCCGTTCGGCTGATCCAGACGGCCGCCGCGAACTGACGACCCGCCCATGCGAGCGGATCCAGGCCAGAGCCTCAACTGCGGCTCAGCCCTGGAGAATCGCATCGAAGTTCGAGACCAGCTGTTCTCCCAGCGCTTCAGGGTCCGCCTCTCGTCGTTCGGCGAGCCAGCGTGCCGTCACCTCGACCCAGCGCGGCTCGTTGCGGCGCCTCGGTGCGCCGGGAGGCGACAGCCAGGGGCAGTCCGTTTCGACCAGCAGCCGGTCATCCGGGACGAGGCGTGCGACCTCGGCGCTGGCCTCTTCTCCGCGGCGGAACACGAGTCCCGAGAAGCTCACCGCGCAACCGAGCTCGAGGGCGCGTTCCCCGTACGAAACCGGTCCGGAGAACGAGTGGAGGATCGCGCGTGGCCGCCCACCGAAGGCGGCGGCGGCCGCAGGTGTCCCCACTCCGCCCGATTCGAGCAGTGCCAGGAGGTCGTCCTGCGCATCGTGCTCTTCGGGTCGTGACCGGCAATGGAGGATGAGCGGCTTGAACAGCTCCAGGGCAAGCGCGATGTGCCGCTCGAGGTTCGCGATCTGGTCGTTCCTCGGCGAGAAGCCGCGGTCGTAGTCGAGGCCGGTCTCCCCTACCGCGACGACGCGGGCGTCGCATGCCAGCGAGGCCACCTCGGCCCAGTCGTCGTCGTCGACCTGGGCCGCAACGTGTGGATGGATGCCGGCGCCCGCGTACCGATGCGCGCGCGGATCAGCCAACGCGACGGCCAGGCGCGATGTCTCGACATCCCAGCCCGGAACGAGAATCCGGCACACGCCCGCCTCGCGAGCCGCGGCCACGACCGTGTCGCGATCCTTCCCGAAGGCGTCCGCCTGGAGGTGCGCGTGCGAGTCGACCAGTCGCATGGCCGCGATCCTACGGCCGGGCGCCAGGCGACCAAGGGCCGGTCGCGCGAACCTGCGCTAAGGTGAGGCAATGCTCCCCCGGTCCCACCGTCGTCCGACCCTGCCCGCGTTCGGCTTGCTGCTCGTGCTCGCGGCCGTCATCGGCGGTGCCATCGCGATCGCTCCGTTCGCCGTCGACGCGGGCACCGCGAGCGAGCTCTCGCTGGATCAGGTGAGCAGCGGCCGGTCGATCACGGTGGACGGGATCGAGATCGACGTGCCCGACCCGGGCGTGGGCGTCGGCGCCAGCGAAACACATCCCGACGGAAGCACGACCGACATCCGGGTCACGACCGATCTGTCGGGGCATGTCTCGGTGACCCGGGACGCCCCCTCCGTCTCGACGATCGGCCCGGCGCTCGCGTCCACCGTCGGCGCGGTGACCCCTGCCCTGCTCAGCGCCTGCAGCGACCCCAAGTACAACCGCACCGGCTCGTCCTGGCGCACCACGTTCCACTGGTCGTTCAAAGCGAACTCGACGCCCAGCAGCCTGCTGGTGAACGGCACCACCATCGCGGACGTCGAACGGGTGCTCAAGCACGCCGTCGGCAACATCACGCACGAACGCAACGACTGCGACCGGGCCGATCACGTCTCTGCGCGGGCGATCTATGACGGCAACACGAACCTCGGCACGCACATCGGCACCGATGCCGCCTGCCACCGCACCGACGGTCACAACGTGGTCGCGTTCGGCGATCTGCCCCCATCGACGCTCGGCTTCACCTGCTGGTGGTTCATCGGCAGCCGGACGATCGAGGCAGACACGGTGCTGAACAAGCAGAACTTCACGTTCGCCCTGACGGCCACGGACTGCACCAACGCGTACATCCTCGAGGACGTCGCCACCCATGAGTTCGGGCACGTCTTCGGGCTGGGCCACGTCAACCAGGACAAGCACGCCAACCTCACGATGAGCCCGCAGATCTACGCATGTGATCCCTCCGACGAGACGCTCGGGTGGGGCGACATGCTGGGCTTGGAGTCGCTCTACTAGGAGCTGTCTCCGGTCGTGGTCGCGGCAGCAGCCGCCGTCGCGGCAGCCTCCGTTTCGAGTCGCGGGAACAGCGGTGCCGGCGTGCCGATGCGCCCTTCCCGGTCACCACCGCCCCATTGCACCAGCTCCGCCAGCGGCGGTCCAGCATTTCCGTCTGCGGCGTACGGGAACATCAGTCCGAGCTGACCAAGGGCCGTCTTCGCGGCACTCGGCATGAACGGCGCCACGGAGAGTGCGATGACCCGGTTCGCCTCCAGCAGGTCGCCGAGCACGTGGCGGAGCTGCCCGGCCGCGGCGTCGTCGCCGGCCTTTGCCGCCTTCGCCAGCGACCACGGCTGTTGCGCATCGACATAGCGGTTCGCGAGGCCGACGAAGCTCCACAGGTCGGACAGCGCCTCGTGGAGGAGGCACCCCTCCACGTGCTGGCCGTATCGCTCGAACGTGCCCGCCCACGCCCGCGCGAGCTCGCCGTCCTTCGCGACGGGCGGACGCTCGCCATCGAGGTAGCGACCGGTCATCGACAGGGTGCGGTTGAGCAGGTTGCCGTAGTCGTTGGCGAGATCGGCGTTGTAGCGACGCACGAAGGAGTCCCACGACACGTCCGTGTCGCGGTCGAACGGCACTTCGCGGAGGGTCACGAACCGCGCGCCGTCGGCACCCAGGGCGTTGACCGCGTCGACCGGGTCGAGCATGTTGCCGCGGCTCTTGCTGTACCGCTCGCCACCGGGCGCGAGAAGAAAGCCGTGGACCCAGACCTTGCGCGGCAAGTCGATGCCGGCACTCATGAGCATGGCGGGCCAGATGATCGTGTGGAACCGATTGATGTCCTTGCCGATGACATGCAGGTCCGCAGGCCACCACTCCGCGAACCCGGCCGGGTCATCGGGGAAGCCCGCACCCGTGATGTAGTTGATGAGCGCGTCGAACCAGACGTAGATCACTCCGGCCGCCGGGTCGGGCGACCCGTCGGGAAGCACTGCGTCCGAGCCGTCGGCTCGGATCGGGAACGGGATGCCCCAATTGAAGGTCTCGCGGCTGATCGAGATGTCCTCGAGGCCCTGCCGGATGAAACCGAGCATCTCGTTCTTGCGGTACTCCGGCTGGACCCAGTCGGGATGCTCCGCGTAGTACCGCTCGAGGCGCTCCTGGTACGCGGACAGGCGGAAGAACCAGTTGCGCTCGGAAAGCCACTGCAGCGGAACGTCGGGATGATTCGGGCAATGGAAGCCCTGCGCGTCCTCGAACAGGTCGCTGACGTTGCGAAAGCCCTCGTTGGGGCAGTACCAGCCTTCGTACAAGCCCTGGTAGATGTCGCCGCTGGCGTACGCGCGACGAACCATCTCCTGTGACGCGCGCCGGTGATCCGGGTCGGTCGTTCGGATGAAGCGGTCCGGTGTGATCTCCAGCGCGTCCTCGGCCTCCCGAAAGAGCCAGACCATCTCGTCGACGAAGGTTCGTGTGTCCTTGTTCAGCGACCGAGCCCGCTCGTGGATGTTCACGGAGTGCTCGTCGGATCCCGTGAGGAAACGGGTGCGCACGCCGTTCATCCGGTACCAGCGCGCGATCACGTCTGCCCCGATCACCTCGTAGAGGGTGTGCAGGCCGGGGCGGTTGTTCACGTACGGAATGGAGGTGGTGAGATAGAAGCGCTTGGGCTGATCCATGGGGATGCCGATCGTAGCAAGCGCGTCCGATGAGCGGGACCGTGGCAGGCAGAGCGATCACAAGCTCAACTGCGGATTGACAATTTCACATGCGATGGCGCATCACTCGCGCGACCCGAGAAGCGGGATCTCGGGCGGAGGGATGAGGGCAACAGGCGGTTGGCCGAGCGGCCGACCAGCAGGACGGGAGGGCACAGATGCGTCTCCGTGATTCGTTCCTGGTCATGCTGGCGGCGGCTGCGGTATCTGCCGCCGTCATCGTGGTCGGGGCATTGCTGGCTTCCAACGACGACTGGGCCATCCTGGTGCCGCTCGCTGTGTTCTCGATCGCGGGCAGCGTCGGAACGATCATCGCGGTCGCCGCGGCAGTGTTGACGGAGCCACCGCATGCGCATGGTGATCCGGTCCCTCAAACGAGCTCGGGCAAAGACGCCGCAGGACGAGGCGCAACGCCGGACCATAAGGCGGCGACGGCCGCCACGTCGGCGTCCGTGGTCGATGCCACACCACAACAGGCCGGAATCGCAGGCTCAGCCGACGCCTTGCGGAGTCCTGAAGCGCCGTCCGCAGCGATGCAGGTTGACGAGGCGGCCCCCGAAGCGCCGACCGAGCCGAAGGCGTCCGAGGTTGCAGGCACCGACACAGACGGTGACGAAAGCACGCAGCCTGCTCCAATCCCAGCTCCGGACGGGACAGCCACTCCTCCGGCCGCGGACGCCAGCATGCAATCAGCAGCCTCTGAGACGCACGGCCACGCAGAGACATCGCCATCGGTGGCTGGGGCCGCAGGCGGCAGTGGCACTCCACCGCCGCACGTTCCCGACGTGACGAATGTCACGCCTCCGCTGCCCCCGCCGTCCTCGCCGCCTGGTGGTGGCGGCCTGCCGGCTTGGCCGTTTCTTCTCGTTCTCCTGATCATCACGATCGGAGTTGCGCTGATCGCTCGCACGCTCGTGACCGACCAGAACTTCAGGCCCGCCGCCAATATGGAGCTGATTTTCGTCGTCGCGTGGGGCGTCCTCGGGTTGGCGCTGGTTGCCACCTATCTCGCGACGCCGCCGATCCAGCGAGCCACGATTGCCAAGCGACTTCGCGCCTTGGCAGAGATCGGCATCGCGCTGTCGATCGCAGGCGCCGCGATGGTTGCGTACCTCGCGGTCCGTGATCGCATTGGCACGACGACACTCCCCGACTTCGGCACCCTGATCGTAGGGGCGGTCGTGGCCGTCGGCACGCTGATCGTGCTCCGGGCCACTCGATCTCCCACTCAAGACTCCCGTGGGCCGTCTGAACCAGGCTCGGGCGTCGGAGGGGCGCCGTCGCAATCCTGGCCCTTGGAGCACCCGGGCAATTACACGAGTCAACTCCTGGGCAGAACCAACATGACCATGCGCGACGGTTCGGCATCGGTTTGGACCCGCTGGCTTCTGGCGCGTTGGGTCGGCGGAGCCATCGCAATCGCTGGTCTGATTCCGGGATTCCTGGCAGTGACAACTCTCTCATTGCTCTTCGTTGCGACGGCACTCACGGCGAAGGACGGTTTGGTGAACGGCCTCCTGGAAACGCTCTCGCAGGTGTTCGGGTCCACAGGGTCACCGGATGCGGACCTGCGAGTTGCCGTGATCATCGTCGGGCCAGTCGTGGGAATCGCCGCCTGGCTCGTGGCCGGCCTCGGCGCGGCGCGCGTGGCACGTGTCGACCGCGCAAACACCGAGATGTACCAGCACCTTCGCGGACGCGCCCTGGGAATCGCAAACGCGCTCGATGCAAATCCGCAATCGGGGAATCCATCGGAAAAGACAAAAGCGGACGCGTGGAATGTGGCTCGCGCGGAGTTTGTGGGAATTGCTCACGCCCTCGGCGGTGACGACACCCCCGAGGCGAGTGCGTTGGATTGGATCACCGGGAGCGGATACGTCTCGATGTGGCGCAAGGTCCATCGAGCCGAGGAGGCCGAACTGGTGTTCGGACCTCTGACCGATGTTCTGAACGCCGCCCTCGCAGACGATGCTCGTCTCGATGGGTCCGCAGTGCCCAACAAGAAGGTGCTCTGCGACCGTCTCGGCAAGTCGACCAAGGTCATTTCTGACGCGATCAATCCCAATCCCATCCGCCCACCGCCACCGACGAATCCCCCAACACCGGGCCAAACCATGCCAACATCTCCACCACCGAGCCCCGAGGCTCAACTTCTTGCACGACTCGATCTGCTGGACATCAGCCAGAAGATCAATGAGTTCAAGGACGATCGGTCCGCGGAGCTCGTCAAGGTCCGCCGGCGGCTCACGCAGAGCACGGTTTGGACCGGAGTGGTCGCTTACCTGTTGCTCTTGCTGACCATCGTGTCCGGTATGCCCGTCAACTTGATCGCGGCGGCCGCGGGTCTCTATCTCGTCGCTGCGCTTGCCGGACTGCTTCAACGCATCAACAAGGAAATGGACATCAAGTCCGGTATCGAGGACTACGGCGTCACCACCGCGCGCCTCTTTCTGGCCCCGCTCGTATCAGGGCTTGCGGGCGTGGCGGGCGTCGCGGTCATCGCCATCCTTGGCACGCCGAACGGCCTTCTGCCGGCAGGTACCGCCACGACCGCATCGCTGCAGGACGCGTTCAACCTGACGAAGTACCCGGTCGCGCTCGTCTTGGCTGCTGCGTTCGGCCTCGCGCCGGGCAACCTTTTCGCCAGGCTCCAGACCGTGAGCGACAAACTCAAGACCGACATCAGCAGCACGGATCCCAACTCCAACACCAACACCGGCGGCAGCAGCGGGTAGCCACTGGTCAGCTTGTGGCTGCCGGCCTTCGACGGTTGACCTCCGACGTTGGCGTGTCGGCCCCGCGACAACCTCGGTGTCGAATATTGGATTGACGCCCGCCCCGAGTCAGGCCATCCTCCGCCCCGGCCCGATGGAGAGGGGGGAGCCACGACATGGGCCGCGACCCGGGGACGCCGGCCGAGGCGGACTTGGCGCCGATCACCGACGAGCTGGCGGCCGACGTCGCGGCGCTGCTGGCGCGACTACCCCTGCCGCTGGACAACCCGCCGGCCGGGATCACTGACGACCTCGAGCCACGCGTCCTGGTGGGCACGCCGCGAGCCGCGCCGGCGAGCTGGAGCGCCGCCCTGGATCGGCGCTTCCACGCGTGGCTGGCGCTCGACAACCTCGATGGGCGGCGCGTGGCCGCTGGTTGGATCGACGGGCTGGTCCTGGAGCGGTTGCGCGAGGCTTCGGCAGGAGAGTTAGCGGGACCCAGGCAGTGACCGCCGGTGGACGGTGGCGCCGTCAGCGCTCGGACTGTCGCTCCAGCCGCTCGACGTCGTGCACGACCAATGTGTCGCGCTCGACGCTGATGAGTCCTTCGGCAACGAGATCGGCAAGCAGCTTGTTCACGCTCTGGCGCGTGGCGCCGATCATGGCCGCGACATCCGACTGCGTATAGCGCCAGCTGAGGGTGACCTCGTTCGAAGTCGGATCGACCTCTCGGGCGAGGCGCGCGAGCCGCGACGCCAGGCGACCGGCCAGATCGAGGAAATGGAGCTCCTCGACCTGGCCCGTGAGGCGGCGAAGCTCGCGCGCCAGTCCGGCAAGGAGCGCGTCGCGGACCTGCGGATCGGCATCCAGCAACGCCCGGAACGCCGGCCGTGGCAGCACCATCGTCTCCGACGGCTCGAGCGCCACCACGGTCGCCGATCGCGGCGCGCCGTCGAGCAGTGCCAGCTCTCCGAAAAAATCGCCCGCGCGAAGGCTGGCGATGATCGCCTCCTCGCCGTCGAGCGAGGGCAGCGCCACCTTCATCGAGCCACTCGCCAAAACGTGCAGCGAATCGCCGGGGTCGCCCTGGTGGAAGACCGCTTCATCGCGGCGGAAGCGGCGCCGAAGGAGGTGGCTTCCGACTCGAGCCAGCGCCTCGTCTTCGAGCTCGGCGAAGAGCAGGCAGCGGCGCAGGCTGTCGGCAACCTGGGCCTGGTCGAGAGCGCTCGGCATGTCCGCAACGTTACCGGTGTGGGGTCGAATACCTGCCGAGTTTTGTCGACATTTCGGTGCAAGATGACCGTGTCACCGAGAACCGATGACATCGGAGGTACGGACCATGTGGATCAATCCTGGATCGGCACGCGACCTCGTCCGGGCGCGCGACCAAGAGCGGCAGCGAGAGAGCCGCTCTCAGCGCATCCGTCGCAACGAGGGCGGCCGCCGGCATCCCACCACCTGAAAGCCGCTCGACCGGTCGTGTCGGGCCATCACTCGATCGATGTGCGCGCCGCGTGCCCGGCGCGCGTTTCGATTCAGTGGCGGAAATGCCGCACCCCCGTGAACAGCATCGCGGCGCCCGCGGCGTCGGCGGCGGCGATCACCCCGTCGTCTCGCTGCGATCCGCCGGGCTCCACGAAGGCCGTCACCCCTGCTCCGGCGCACACCTCCAGCGCATCCGGGAACGGGAAGAAGGCATCGGACGCGCAGACCGCTCCCCGCGCGCGATCCGTTCCCGCCTTGTCGACCGCCAGTCGCGAGCTGTCGACGCGGCTCATCTGACCGGCCCCGACGCCCACCAGCGTGCCGTCCTTGACCAGCACGATCGCGTTCGAGGAGACGCGGCGCGAGATTCGCCACGCCAGGTCGAGATCGATTCGCTCGCGGTCATTCGGCGTCCGAGCCGTGACCGTGCGCCACGTCTGCGGATCATCCGGGAGCACATCGGACTCGGTGACGAGGACGCCGCCACCCGCCGATCGGACATCGAGGACGACCGGCGCCGGCACGAGGATCGACGGGTCGGCGAGCAGGCGCAGGTTGGGCTTGCGTGCCAGCACCTCGAGCGCATCGGCGTCGTAACTCGCCGCCACGACCACCTCGAGGAAGAGGCTCGTCAGCGCCGTCGCCAGCTCGGCGTCCACCGTGCCGCGGATGCCGACGACGCCTCCGAACGCGCTCACCGGGTCACCGGACAGGGCCCGCTCCCAGGCCTCGAGCAGGGTTTCCGCCTCTGCCGCGCCACAGGGGTTGCCGTGCTTGACGACGACGGCTGCCGAACCTCGAAGGTCGCGCGCGATCGCCGCCGCAGCGGCCGCGTCCAGGATGTTGTTGTAGCTCAGCTCCTTGCCCTGCAACGGGGTCGCACCGCGGCTGAAAGGGCCGCTGGCGGGGGTGCCGTCCGCGCGCCGGTACAGCGCCGCGGCCTGGTGGGGGTTCTCGCCGTACCTCAGTGAGAGCGCCCGCTCCAAGGACAGATCCAGCCGCGCCGGGAGAGCGCCACCGTCCTCGTTCGTCCGTCGTCTGAGCTCGCTCGTGATCTGCGCGTCGTACGCGGCCGTCAGGGCGAACGCATCCACGGCAAGGCTTGCACGCGTTCGTTCGCCGATCGAGCCAGTCGAGCGGCAGCTCGTCGAGCACCGCGTCGTAGCGCGCCGGGACTGCTCACGATGGCGACGTTGGCGTGGTTCTTGGCCGCGGCGCGCACCAGCGTCGGACCGCCGATGTCGATCTCCTCGATCAGCTCGTCCATGTCGATGTCCGGGCGCGCGGCCGCCTCGGCAAAGCGGTAGAGGTTCACGACCACGAGCTCGAACGGCTCGATGGTCGCCGCCGCCAGCTGGGCGCGGTGGTCGGCGTTGCGCCAGTCGGCCAGGACGCCGCCGTGGACGCGAGGGTGCAGCGTCTTGACGCGGCCGTCGAGCATCTCCGGAAAGCCGGTCACCGCCGCGACGTCGGTGACCGGCAGCCCGCCGTCGCGGAGCGCTCTGGCCGTGCCGCCGGTCGAGACCAGCTCGAAGTCGAGTTCATCCAGGCCGCGGGCCAGCTCGACCAGGCCGGTCTTGTCCGAGACCGAGAGCAGCGCTCGGCGCCGTCTCGGGATGGTCGCCGCACGCTGCGCGTCGATCACCGCGCGACCGCCGGCGACGGACACGGCACCGGACAGCATCAGGCGTACGGCCGTTGGAAGCAGACGGTGCTCGACCGCGTGGATGCGCGACTCGAGCTCGTCGCGTGTCTCCGCAGGCCGGATCGTGACGGGCTCCTGAAGCAGGATCGGTCCACCGTCGATCGTCGCATCGACCAGGTGAACGGTCACGCCCGTGACGCGGACGCCCGCGCCGAGGGCGGCGCCGATGGCGTCACGACCCGGGAACGCCGGCAACAGCGACGGATGGACGTTGATCATTCTGTTGGCGAACCGATCGAGCACTGGCGTGCCGACGACGCGCATGAACCCCGCGAGCACGACGAGGTCGACATCGGCGGACGCGAGGGTGTCGCAGAGCGCTCCGTCCCAGGCGGCTCGATCGGCGAAGTCCGTCGAGAGCAGCAGACGGGTCGGGATGTTGGCGGCTGTCGCCCGATCGATCGCGGGGCAGGCCTGATCCGCCAGGACGAGCGCGATCTGGCCGCCCAGGTCGCCGCGATGCTCGGTATCGATCAAGGCCTGGAGGTTTGTGCCGCGCCCGGACACGAGCACCGCGATCCGCGAGCTCACGCGCTGGTCTCCAGGTAGCGCCCGGGTCCGGCGTCATTGGCCGCGATGACCTGACCGATCTGCCAGGCCTCGATCCCATGCCGGCCAAGCCAGTCGATCGCAACCGACGAGGCGGCAGGTTCGACCACCAGCGCCATGCCGATGCCGCAATTGAAGATCGAACGCAGCTCCCCTGGGCCGAGGCCGGCCAGGTCCCCGAGCAGCTCGAAGACCGGCGGCATCCGCCAGCTGGTTGGATCGATTGCGACGGCGAGGTGCGCTGGAACGGCTCGTGCCACGTTTCCGGGCAGCCCGCCACCCGTCACGTGGGCGATTCCGGCCAGGCGCAGCCGTCGTGCTTCGAGCTCATCGCGAAGTTGGAGCACGGTTCTCGCGTAGATGCGGGTCGGCTCGAGCAGGACGTCGCCGAGCGTCCGCTCGCCGCCCAGCCGGGGGTGCGGCGAATCGCAGGTCGAGATCGTTGGCATCGACGACCTGGCGCACCAACGAGAAGCCGTTCGAATGCAGCCCGCTCGAGCCGAGGCCGACGATTGCGTCACCGACCCGTGCCGTGCTGCCGTCGATCAGCCGCGATCGATCGACGACTCCAACGCAGAACCCGGCCAGGTCGAACTCGTCGTCGGCCATCACGCCGGGGTGCTCCGCCGTCTCGCCACCGACGAGCTCACAGCCGGCCTCGCGGCAGCCTGCCGCCACGCCATCGACGATCCGGGCCACCCGCTCGGGCACGACGCGGCCGACCGCGAGGTAGTCGAGGAAGAAGAACGGTTGGGCGCCGTGGCAGACGACATCGTCGGCACACATCGCGACCAGGTCCCGGCCGACCCTGTCGAGCCGGTCCAGGCGGCGACAGAGCTCGATCTTGGTGCCGACGCCGTCGGTCGCGCTGACCAGCACCGGCTCGCTTGAACCCTGCCGGCAGCGGGATCGCGGCCCCGAAACCGCCGAGCGCGCCGAGCAGGTCGCTGCCCGCGATCGCGCCGCTCCGGCGCATCAGCTCGACGGCGCGGTCTCCTGCATCGACGTCGACGCCCGCGTCCGCGTAGGCCGATCGGATCGCGGTCGGCGCCGCCTCGCGTTCGGCGACGTCAGCCACGGACCGGCAGCCCGACCGGTTCGAGCATGAACTTGCGCGAGCCCGGCGTCGTAGGGGACGGGCACCGGGTAGTTGCCGTCGAAGCAGGCGAAGCAGAAGCGATCGCGCGGCAGGTCGATGCCCGCGCAGCACGCCTTCGATCGACAGGTACGCGAGCGAGTCGGCGCCGACGAACTCGCGGATCTCCTCGAGATCCATGCGCGACGCGATCAGCTCGGTCTCGATCTGACGTGTCGATGCCGTAGAAGCAGGGGTGATAGATCGGCGGCGCGCTGATGCGCAGGTGAACCTCGGCGGCGCCCGGCGCGACGCAGCAGCGCGACGATCTGCTTGGTGGTGGTGCCCGCGCACGATCGAGTCGTCCACGACGATCAGGCGGCGGTCCGCGGACCGTCTCGCGCAGCGGGTGAGCTTCATCGTGCACGCCGCGCTGGCGCATCGCCTGGCGCGGCTGGATGAACGTCCGCCCGGCGTAGCGGTTCTTGACCATCCCCTCGCGATACGGGATGCCGCTTCGCTCCGCATAACCGGCCGCCGCCGGCGCGCCCGTGTCCGGCACCGGCATCACCAGGTCCGCGTCCACCGGCGCCTCGTCGGCCAACTGCTCGCCCATGCGGCGACGTGCCTCGTACAGGTTGCGGCCCAGCATGTACGAGTCGGGCCGCGCGAAGTAGATCAGCTCGAAGACGCACAGATGCTCGCGACCCTCCGCGAAGCGGACCGAGCGTGGCCGCCGACTCCTCGCCGAGGACGACCATCTCGCCCGGCTCGACGTCACGCACGAATCGGCGCCGAGCACGTCGAGCGCCGCGGTCTCCGACGCGAGCACCCAGCCATGCCGGCGCCTGACCGAGTCTGCTGCCCCCGCGGGCGCCTCGGAGTCGGCTGGCCACGGGAGCGCGACCGTCTCCGCGGACTCGTCCGCGTGCGATGGTTCGGGGTGCTCCGTTGTCGGCTCGGCCGGCAGGCGGCCAAGGACGAGCGGCCGGAAGCCGTGACGGGTCGCGGATGCCGATCACGCGCTCCGTATCCATCACGACCAGCGAGTACGCGCCCTGGACGCGCGGCAGGAGCGCGCAGAGCGCCTCGACGAGGTTCGTGCCAGGCTCCGCGGCCAGCAGGCGGTCAGCAGGTCCGTGTCACTGGTGCCCACCAGGCGCGATCGTCCGCCGGGCAACTGGTCGAGCAACGCGCGCGTGTTGACCAGGTTGCCGTTGTGGCCGAGCGCAACCGGTCGCTCGCGGGCCGAGTCGCAGGGTGGGCTGGCTGTTCTCCCACACCGTCGATCCGGTCGTGGAGTAGCGGCAGTGCGCGATGGCGCGCTCGCCGCGGAGCGACGTGATGTGCTGTTCGTCGAGCACCTGCGAGACCAGGCCGAGGTCCTTGTAGACCATCGGCCCGTCACCATCGGTGACGGCGATTCCGGCCGACTCCTGTCCGCGGTGCTGGAGCGCGAAGAGCCCGAGCGCGGCGATCGTCGAGGCCTCCTGGCCCGGTGCATAGACGCCGATGACGCCGCACATGGCTCAGCCGGTCTCCCGCGACTGGTCGGGCGAGCTCGTTGGCCAGCCATTCGTCCTCGCCGAGTGCCAGCGGCAGGCCCGACTCCCAGGCGTGGCGCAGCTCGTCGAGCGACTCGTCGAGGTCGTCGGCGACGCCCGCGCCGCGATCCTCGGCTGCGCCGGTCGCGCCCTCGCCGGCCAGGCGGATGCGAATTCGCGCCCCGCTCGTGACACCCAGTTGTCGCAGCGGCACCCCATGCTCGGCCGCGATGGAAGCCAGCTCCGACCAGTGCTCGTCGGTCGTGCTCACGACCACGCGAGCACCTCCCTCCCCGAACAGCTCGAGCGCGGGCGTCGCGCCCACCGGCAGCTGGACGTCCGCGCCGACGTTGCCGAAGAGGCACGACTCCGCGAGCGCGACGGCGAGCCCACCGGCGCTGACGTCCTGCGCCGAACGCAGCAGGCGCCTGCGCCGCTGCGGCACGCATGAAGGACTGGAGCGCGGCCTCGCGCTGCAGGTCGATGGCGGGCGGTCCATCCTCCGGGGCCTGACCTGCCACGTCGGCGTAGATCGAGCCGCCGAGCCCCGGCACAACGTCGCCGCAGAGCCCGATCACTTCGCCTGGCCCGCGGAACGCCGGTCCGACGCGCGTGGCCGCGTCGTCGAGCAGACCGACCACGCCGATCTGCGTGGTCGGCAGGATCGCGCTCGTGCCCGACTCGTTGTAGAGGCTGACGTTTCCGCCGGTGACCGGCAGGCCGAGCGCTCGGCACGCGTCGGCGATCCCACGCACGGCCTCGGTGAGCTGCCAGAACGCCTCGGGGCGCTCGGGATTGCCGAAGTTCAGGCAGTTGGTGATGCCCAGGGGCGTCGCACCGGTGATCGACACGTTGCGGGTGCACTCGGCGACCGCGGTCGCGGCACCCAGCCACGGGTCGAGCGCGCCGACGCGCTCGTTCGCGTCGGTGGCCATGACGATTGCCTTGGGCGTGCCCTTGATGCGCAGCGTGGCGGCGCCGAGGTCGCTGCCGGCCAGCGTATCCGCGCCGACCGTGGCGTCGTACTGGGTGGTCACCCAGCGCCGGCTGGCCACGTTCGGGTGGCCGAGTAGCGCCTGGAGCACGAGCCCGGGATCCATGCCGCGTTCCGGCAACCGGTCAAAGGACACGTCCGGCGCTCCGGGCGCGGGCGCGGCTCGCCGGTGCGCCGGCGGCTGGCCGATACGCTGGTGCACGATCGCGTCGCTGGTCAGTGCGGCGGCCGAGATGCGAGCGAGTTCACGCGAGGTGGGCAGCGGCTCTCCATCTGCGGCCACCCCGCCTTCGATCACCCGGATCAGCCCGTCCGTGGTGACGCGGCCGATCACCGCGGCCGGCAGCCCCCAGCGGCGGCAGACCTCCGCAACGGCGTCGAGCCGGTCGGGTCGGACGATCGCGAGCATGCGTTCCTGCGACTCCGAGATCATCACCTCGAAGGGCGCCATGCCCTCCTCGCGTCGGGGGATCGCGTCGAGATCGACGCAGATTCCGGTGCCGCCACGGTCGGCCGTCTCGGAAACGGCGCACGTGATGCCCGCGGCGCCCAGGTCCTGGAGGCCTTCGATCAGCTGGCGCTCGATCAGCTCGAGGCTGGCCTCGATGAGCAGCTTCTCCGCGAACGGATCGCCGACCTGGACGCTCGGTCGTTTCTGCGGCGGACGTCTCGTCGAACGTGGCACTCGCCAGGACGGACGCGCCGCCGATGCCGTCGCGCCCGGTGGTCGATCCGAACAGCACGCAGAGATTGCCCGGTCCCGGCGCGATCGCGCGCATGTCAGATGCCGTTCCTCGAGCACGCCGACGGCCATCACGTTGACCAGCGGGTTCTCGGCGTAGCCGGGGTGGAAGACAAGCTCACCACCGACCGTCGGCACCCCGACGCAGTTGCCGTAGCCGCCGACGCCGTGGACCACGCCGCGCACGAGCTGACGCGTCCGCGCCAGTCGCGGATCACCGAAGCGTAGCGCGTCGAGCACCGCGACCGGGCGCGCGCCCATGGCGAAGATGTCGCGCAGGATCCCGCCGACTCCAGTGGCCGCGCCCTGGTACGGCTCGACCGCGCTCGGGTGGTTGTGCGATTCGAGCTTGAACGCCACCGCCAGTCCGTCCCCGATCGAGACGACGCCGGCGTTGTCGCCGGACGCCCGAGCGACGGAGGGTCCCGTAGCAACCGCGGAGGAGCAGCCGCTCGGCGGAGAAAAACTGTTTGCAGAAGCGGCTTCGAGCTCTTGTACGAGCAATGCTCGCTCCACATCACGCTGAACATGGCCAGCTCGAGCTCGTTCGGGTCGCGCCCGAGGCGTTCACGGATCGCGTCGAGCTCGACGTCCGTGATGCCCAGCTGGCGGTGAAGCGGCACCGCTGGCGGCCGGCGGCCGGCGGCTCGAGCAGGGCCGTCATGCCGCGACCGGCCGCCATGCTCTCGACCAGCGACCGCAGGATCAGCAGCCCGTCGTCGGAACCGAGCGCTTCCTCGGCGGCCCGCTCCGGGTGCGGCATCAGCCCACCGACATTGCCGCGCTCGTTGATCACGCCGGCGATGGCGCGCGCCGAGCCGTTGGGATTGCCCTCGGGGCCGACGTAGCGGAACAGCACCCCGTCGCGTGCCTCGAGCGCATCGAGCTGCGCGTCGGGCAGGAAGTAGTTCCCCTCCCCGTGCGCGATCGGCATTCGCAACGTCGACGCCATCGGGGATCGCGCCGCGTAAAGGGCGTGTCGCGGCGCTCCGCCGCGCAGCCGCACCCAGCGATGCTCGAAGCGCAGCGAGGCATTGCGCAGGAGTGCTCCGGGCAACAGCCCGGCTTCGCAGGCGACCTGGAAGCCATTGCAGATGCCGAGGACCAGGCCACCTCGATCGGCGTGCTGGCGGACCGCACCCATGATCGGGCTGAAGCGCGCGATCACGCCGGCCCGCAGGTAATCGCCGTAGGCAAAGCCGCCCGGCAGGATCACCGCGTCCGCGCCGTGCAGATCGGTGTCCTCGTGCCAGAGCGCCACCGATTCGGCGCCGGCAAGCTCGACGCCGTGAAGGGCGTCGCGATCGCAGTTGGAGCCGGGAAAGACGACCACGCCGACCCTCACGCGACGGCACCCTCCTCCGCCGGCGACAGATCCGCCAACGGCTGCACCGTCCACGATTCGATCAGCGGATTGGCGAACAGCTCCGTGGCGAGCCGCTCGACGATCGGGCGCGCCTCGGCTGGCGTGGCCGCCTCAACCGTGAGCTCGACCCGCCGCCCGACGCGGACGCCGTGGACCGCAGTCACGCCCAGGTGCGAGCAGCGATCCCTCGACCGCGCGACCCTGCGGGTCGAGGATCCCCTGCTTCGGCATGACGTCGACCGAGTACCGGTAGCTGGCCATTCAGGCGATCACGTCGTCCGACAGGTAGCGCTCGAACGAAGCGCCGGTGATGCGCTCGTACGCCTCGACGTATCGATCGCGCGTGCCCTCGACCACGTCGGCCGGCAGTCCCGGACCCGGCGGGGTCTTGTCCCACGGCTGCGCCTCGAGCCAGTCGCGCACGAACTGCTTGTCGTAGCTCGCCTGTGCGCGGCCAGGCTCGTATGCAGCGAGCTCCCAGAAGCGCGACGAGTCGGGCGTCATGACCTCGTCGATGAGGATCAGCCGCTCGGCCTCGGGGCCGTCGCCAGGCAGGATCCCGAGCTCGTACTTCGTGTCGGCCAGGATGATCCCGGCCTGCTCGGCCCGGTCCGCGTCCGAACGTGTACAGCGAGATCGCGATCTCGCGGGCGCGATCGGCGACGCCCTGGCCGACCAGCTCGACCATCCGCTCGAAGTCGATGTTCTCGTCGTGGCCGACCTCGGCCTTGGTCGAGGGCGTGAAGATCGGCTCGGGGAACCGATCGCTCTCGACGAGGCCCGTCGGGAAGCGCGATGCCGCACACGGCGCCCGTGCGGCGGTAGTCCTTCCAGCCGCTGCCCGAGAGGTAGCCACGGACGATGATCTCGACCGGCAACGGCTGTGCGCGGCGGCAGATCATCATCCGGCCGCGCAGCTCGTCGGCGGCCTCCTCGTCCACGAATCCCTGGGGTAGGTCGGCCGGATCCGTGCCGAGCAGGTGGTTCTCGACGATGCCGGCGGCGGACGTCTCCGCGAACCAGTAGCGCGACAGCCCGGTCAGCACGCGGCCCTTGTCGGGGATCGGCGTCGGCAGCACGACGTCGAAGGCACTGATCCGGTCGCTCGCGACCAGCAGCAGCCGGTCGGCGTCCAGCTCGTAGATGTCGCGGACCTTGCCGGAACGGACGAAGGATGTGGCGAGCTCAGCGACCAACGACGACCTCCTCGGGGTGTGCAGCAGGCTCGAGCGCATCGAGGCGCCCGATGATCACGGCGACGTGCTTCAGGTACGCGGCCTCGTCGAAACAGGCGGCGAGCCGTTCCTGGCCCAAGCGCGGCGATCACGTCCGGGTCAGCCTGCGCCAGGTCGCGCAGCGGCCGGCGCTCGTCGGCGGCGCGCAGCGCATTGCGCTGCACGATCGCGTAGGCATCCTCGCGCGAGAGGCCGCCTTCATCCACCAGCGCGGTCAGCAGGCGGCTCGAGGCGTGCAGGCCGAGGCCGCGCTCGATGTTCTCGCGCATCCGCTCCGGCCGGACGACCAGGCCGTCGACCAGGCCGCGGAAGCGGACCAGCATGTAGTGCAGCAGGATCGTCGCTGCCGGGCAGCGCGACCCGCTCCACCGACGAGTGGCTGATGTCCCGCTCGTGCCACAGCGCCTGGTCCTCCATGGCCGCGTGGGCATAGCCGCGAAGCAGACGCGCCAGGCCGACCAGCCGCTCGGCGGTGATCGGGTTGCGCTTGTGGGGCATCGCGCTGGAGCCCTTCTGGCCGGCGCGGAACGGCTCCTGGACCTCGGCGATCTCGGTGTGCTGGAGGTTGCGGACCTCGGTCGCGAACCGCTCGATCGAGCCGCCGGTGACGGCGATCGCGGCCAGGAACGCCGCGTGGCGGTCGCGCTGGACGATCTGCGTGCTGACCGAGTCGGCGTGGAGGCCGAGCTCGGCCATCACCTCGCGCTTCGATCTCGGGTGCCAGCGCGGAGTAGGTGCCGACCGGTCCGGAGAGCTTGCCGGTGGCGATCTCGTCGGTGGCCGCGCGGAGGCGCGTGCGATCGCGATCGAGCTCGAACGCCCAGCCGGCCAGCTTCAGGCCGAAGGTGATCGGCTCGGCGTGGACCGAGTGGGTGCGGCCCATCATCACCGTCTTGGCGTGCTCGCGCGCCTTGCGCCGCGAGCGTGGCGATCGAGGCGTCCAGCTCGGCAAGCAGCAGCCGACCCGCGGCGCGGCACTGCAGCGCGAGCGCCGTGTCGACCACGTCGCTGCTGGTCAGCCCGAAATGGATCCAGCGACCCGGCTCGCCGACCGTCTCGGCCACCTGGCTGACGAACGCGATCACGTCGTGATCCGTCGTTCGCTCAAGCTCGGCGATGCGCTCCGGCGTCGACGCGGCCTCGTTCGCTGACCACGGCCGTCGTCCCCTGCGGCACCGTGCCGCGCGACTCGAGCGCGCGCAGCACCGCGACCTCGACGCGCAGCATCTGCTCGAAGCGCGCCTGGTCGGTCCACAGCGCGCCCATCTCGGGCAGCGTGTAGCGCGGGATCACGCCGCTGCTCCTGCCAGCGAGGGTGCCGTCACGCCGATGTCGGTGCGATAGAACGCCGATGGGAAGCGCACGCGTTCCGCGCCCTCATAGGCCGCGCCCGCGGCTTCGGCCATGGTCGCGCCCGACCCGACCACGGTGACCACGCGGCCACCGGTCGTGATGATCGCCGCGTCCGCTCCTCGAGGACCTCCTCGCGGACGCCCGCCCAGTGAAGCTGCGCTTGGCCGGCCGCCCTCGCGGTCCACCGTCACGCGTTCACCGGTTCGCGGCTCGTCGGGATAGCCGTGGGCCGCCACCACGACAGCGACCGTCGCCACGCCGGGATCGGCCGGCACCACGCCTCGCAGGCCGAGCCGCTCGATCTCGTCGCCCAGATGTCCGCGCGCTGCGGCCAAGAGCACGTCCGCGAGCGGCAACTGCGTCCGGGGCAGGATCGCCTGCGTCTCCGGATCGCCGAAGCGGACGTTGAACTCGAGCAGGCGCGGCCCGTCCGCGGTGAGCATCAGCCCGGCGAACAGCGCGCCGGAATAGCGGATTCCGCGTCGCGCCAGCTCGGCAGCACGGGCCGGTGGAAGCGCTCGACGATCTGCTCGGCCTTCGCGTCGGACAGGTCGTCCAGCGGCGAGTACGCGCCCATGCCGCCGGTGTTCGGCCCCGCGTCGCCATCGCCGACGCGCTTGTGATCGCGCGCCGGAGGCAGCGCCAGCGCATCGAGCCCGTCGCAGATCGCGATGACGCTCGCCTCGCGGTCCGCCGAGCCGCTCCTCGACCACGATCCTTGCACCCGCCGCGCCGAAGCCGCGACAGCGCACGAGCGGATCGCCGCCTCTGCATCGGCGTCGGAGTCGCAGACCGTCACGCCCTTGCCCGCCGCCAGCCCGTCCGCCTTGACCACCACCCCGGGGCCGATTGACCGCGCATAGCGCAATGGCAGCTTCGGGATCGTCGAACGAGTCGCCCTCGGCGATCGGAACGCCGGCCTCGCGCGCGATCTCGCGGGTGAAGGCCTTGCTGGCCTCGAGCCGCGCGGCCGCTGCTGTCGGGGCCGAAGACCGTCACGCCGGCCGCGCGCAATCGGTCCGCGACGCCCCCGACCAGCGGACCCTCCGGCCCGAACACGACCAGGTCGATTGCCTCCTGCTGAACCAGCTCGCGCAACGCCTGCTCGCGTCGCTCGGGCTCGGGCGCCGGTTCGACCTGTCGCGCCTCGACCCCGTCCTCCTCGTTGAGGCGCGCGGCCAGGGCCCGTTCGCGGGCGCCCGAACCGACGACCACGATCCTGTGGGCCACTCCGCCGCTCATGCCGCTCATGCCGCTCGTCCCTGCCGCATCCCCGCGGGCAACACCGCCGACGATGCGAAGTCCACGGCCACCCGCTGATTCGGAGCGGATGATCGTCTGGGTCCGCTCGGCGCCGACGCTGACCAGCGTGATCGGCACGCCTGCGAGCTCCTCGATGCGCTCCACGTAGGCCGCCGCGGCCGCGTGGCAGGTCGCGCATGCGTCGCGGACCTCGGTCGAGCTCCTCCGTCCCAGCCGGGAAGCGACCTCGTACACCGGCTCGGCACGCTCCAGCTCGTCCAGCAGCAGCGGCCAGCGGGCCGGCGTGCCGTCGACCAGGTAGCCGGTGCAGAGCTTGATCTCGTCGCAGCCCGAGAGGATGTCGAGCTTGTTGAGCATGATGCTGCTGACGCTGTTGACCGATGACCGCGTAGCGCAGCGGGGCCGCGTCGAACCAGCCGCAGCGCCGTCGCCGTCCGGTGGTCGTCCCGAACTCGTGGCCCTTCTCGAGCAGGTGGCGGCCGGTCTCGTCGTACAGCTCGGTCGGGAAGCGGTCCGGAGCCGACCCGGGTCGAGTACGCCTTGAGCACCCCGATGACCTGGTCGATCTGGAGCGGCCCGACGCCGCCGCCGGTGCAGGCACCGCCCGCGATCGGGTTGCTGCTCGTGACGTACGGGATACGTGCCGTGATCGAGGTCGAGCAGCGTGCCCTGGGCGCCCTCGAGCAGCACGTGCCGTCCCTCGGCGAGGGCGTCCTGGACCAGGTGCGTCGTGTCGACGATCTGCGGCCGCAGCTGCTCGCCCCAGCCGATCGCGTCGGTCAACGAGCGTCTCGAGGTCGAAGCCCGGCTGCCCGAACGTCTCCTGAAGCACGGTGTTGCGCTCGGGCAGCACGCGCGCGAGTTTGCTGGCGCAGGCCCTTCGGGTCGAGCAGGTCGCCGATGCGCACGCCGGTGCGCCACGCCCGATCGGCGTAGGCAGGGCCGATGCCGCGCCGGGTGGTGCCGATCTCCTCGCTCGCGAGGCGGGCTTCCGCGGCCCCGTCGAGGGCCACGTGGTACGGCATGATCACGTGGGCGGCCCGGCTGACGCGGACGCGCGATGGGTCGATGCCGCGCTGTCCGCGAGCATCGCCATCTCGTCGATGAGCGTCCGCGGGTTGACGACAACGCCGTTGCCGATCACCGGCGTGATATGCGGGTGCAGCACGCCGCTCGGCACCAGGTGGAGCTTGAACACCTCGTCGCCGAGCACGACCGTGTGGCCGGCGTTGTCGCCGCCCTGGTAGCGCACCACGAGGTCGACCGATTCCGCGAGCAGATCGGTGGTCTTGCCCTTGCCCTCATCGCCCCACTGGAGGCCGACCACGACGGTCGCAGGCATCAGGCGCGACCCCCGGGACGTACAAAGGTCCCAGTCACTGCTGACTGGGACCCAAGCCTGGCTCCGCCAGGAGCCGGGCTTCGGGGTACACCACCCCGATGTGCTGGCGCGGGCCCGTTTCCGGGACCTCGTCTCGGGTCGCGTACCGGCCTCTCGGGACCGGCGACGCCGCCTCTGGCGATCGGCAACCTCCCTCGGCGAGTCGCGGGCGAGCAGCCCGTGGGTCGTCGGTAAGGGTCGACTATAGCAGCGCGAGGACCCTTCGGTGGGTCGCCCTCGGGTGGCGAAACACAGCCGGAAGTGTCACGGTCGCACCCGGTCTCCTCCGTCGAATTGCAGAGCGTGGGATGCGACATTCGCCGCATGTGGCGAGGCGGTTGAGGTCCGACCATCCAGCGCTGGCGCGCTCAAGTCGGAGACCGTGATCCGCGACGCACCACCAGGTTCGGAGGCTGTTTCTCCATGTCTCGGTCTCGGTTTTCATCGAAGCGCGCCGTCGTGCTCGGTGGTTCCACACTTCTTCTCCTGGCGGCGCTCGGAGGCACAGCCTCGGCTGCTCCGGCGTCTCCGGTCATCCAGGTTGGCAAGGCCACTGGTCCATTCAAGATCGCCGGCGGCACCACGCCGAGGCAAGTCGCTCACGAGAAGTTGGCTGCCGGCAACTGGGCGGTGATCGTCAAGGCCGAGATCGACAGCACCTCGACCAGCGCGACGAAGCAGCATCCGGCTGCGTGCCAGCTGCAGCTCGACAACGTCACCCAGCGCACGAGCGTGTCGCCAACGTCCGCCGGAACGGCCGGCTCCCGGCAGGCCATCACGCTGAACGTCGCAGCTCACCTTTCGACGCCGACGAGCGCGCGGCTCGAGTGCAACGCCCCAGGCTCGAAGATCGGTGTGGACACGATCCGCCAAATCCGTTTCACCGCCTTCAAGGCCTCGGCATTGACGGTCAGTGCGTCGGGCGGACCTCCGACCAACTACGGCAACCAGGCCGCTGGGACGCACATTCACCACGCGGAAGGGCTACCCGTGACGATGTCAACGGCAAACACCTGGTATGTCGCCGCTCAGATGGACCTCCCCGGTGGTCCGTCCTTCGCGGTGACGGCGTCCGCGACAATCTCCGGCGCCACAGGTGACGGGCAGCTGACCTGCGAAATCACGACGGGATTCGACTACGACGCGGTGAACGCGCCGATCTCACGTTCCGGTAAATCCGGCGATCACGTGAACATGGGGCTACAGGTCGATCGCTCGACCGACGCTCCGTGGACGGCGTCGGTGATCTGCGCAGTCGACTCGCCCGCTGCCGTCGGGGCCATCGTCAAGAACGCGCGGATCACCGCGTACCAGGCGTCCGTCACCAACCAGAACATCGGCTCCGACGACACGTACGATCCGGTGTCCTCGACACAACCGGTCGTCCTGGGTGGTTGGAACGACGGTCCGATCGCCATGGATCCGAGCCCGAAATCGGCCCATGTTGCCGACCAGGTGCTGCCGGAGGGGCATTGACCACCTCCAGCCGCTCACGCTCATGTGGAGCGGCGGCCTTTCGGGCCCCAAGGCGGTGACGCTTGGCTGCGCTACCCCGAGCGGGTCGGTCAACGTCTGGTTCGTGAAGATGAACGCCTACCGTGCGGGAACGCTCGAGACGGTGTCGATCGCGGGCTGATGCTCGCGATCGACGTCCGTCAATCCATCAGGATCGACATCTCCGCACCGCCTGCGGAAAGAGCGCTGAAGGTGGGTGATCGATGACGCTGGAGTGGCTGGAGCGCGACGGAGGACGGATCGTGGTTCGGCTGCCCATCGCGGGCGCGGAGCCAGGCGCGGTGTGGCGGCTGTGGACGGAGCCCAGCGGGTTGACGAGCTGGTGGCCTGATGAGGCGGACGTCGACGAAGGAGCCGGGACGCTGCATCTGTCATGGCCCCGGATGGACTGGCACTTGCGCGGACGGATCCGCGATTGGCAACCACCGCACCGGCTGACCTTCACCTGGCGCTGGGATCACGAGCCCGACCTGCCGGAGCGAACGGTGACCGTCGAGCTCGAAGCGCTGGCGGACGGAGTTGGAACGCTCCTGACGCTGGAGCACCGCACGTACGGCGACACCGGTGTCGAGGCCGCGGATCGCCAGTCGCACATCGATGGCTGGGACTACTTCCTGCCGCGCCTCGAGGCAGCCGCGACCGCGACCCGGGAGGGTTGATCGGCGTTTCCGCCGCATCGCGGTGCCTCACGCGCCGGCCATGTGCCAGAACGTCGGCGATGCTTAGTTCCAGTCCCCGGATGACCAGCAGTCGCCCGACCAGCTGCTGCCGGACCAGCTGCTGCCGGACCAGGAGCTGCCGGACCAGGAGCTGCCGGACCAGCTGTTGCCGGACCAGGAGCTTCCCGACCAGCTGCTACCGGACCACGAGCTTCCCGACCAGCTGCTACCGGACCAGGAGCTTCCCGACCAGGAGCTTCCCGTCCAGACGCTGCCGTTCCAGGTACCGCCAGACCAGCTGCTTCCGTTCGCTTCGAGCGCGGCCATAGCCGTCGCGTCGAAAGGCTGACCAAAGATGTCCTGTTCGCCACTCAGCACGACGCCATCGTCGGTCAGGCGATCGGAACCGCGACTTGCGTCCAGGCTGCCCGATCCATTGCTTTGCCTGAAGTACTGGCCAAAGATCGATGGGCCCCTCCCCTTCCCAAGCAGTTTCGTGAGGTTGATCTCGCCGGCGCCTGCTCCCTTGGGGGCCCAAAGGGGGTTGTCGGAGGAAGGCCGCAGGGCATTGTTGGTGATGAAGCGCTTCACCTGGTCCGGGGACATCTGCGGGTTCTTCTGCAGCAACAGCGCGATCGAACCACTGGCGACCGCGGCGGCCTCGGAGGTTCCGCTACCACGGAAGTAGCGGTCATCCAGTTGCCCCGCCGGATGGTTCTCGTCGACGAAGCTGTTCGGGACGCGCAGTCCCTGGAGATGTGAGCCATCGGCCACGAAATCCGGCGCGCGGCAGAGCCACTTGCATAGTTTGCCGCTTGCCGAGTACGAACCCACGACGTCATCGTCGGTCGACGGGGAGCCCATGGTGTTGTAGCCGCCGACCGCGATGATGAAGGGGTCGTAGGCGGGGTCGGCGAGTCCCGGTGCGTCGCCGCCAGTCTGATAGCCGGTATTGCCCGACGCGGCCACGACGACGATGCCGGCCTGCCAGGCCTGTTCCACCGCGAATGCGAGAGGGTCGGTCAGGTACGACTGCTGGGAGTTCGTGCCGTAGGAGAGGTTCAGGATTCGGATGTTGAGCCCGTTGTCGGTCCTGTGCTGGACGACCCAGTCGATCGCGGCGATGACCTGGCTGACGTCGACGCCACCGTCGGCCACGCCGACCTTGAGGCTGACGATTCGCGCATCGGGAGCCATGCCCAGGTAGTCCGAGGCGGGCTCGTTCGCGTAGTCCGAGCCGAGGTCGCTGTCGCGCCCGGCGATGAGGCCGGCCATGAACGTCCCGTGGCCATTCGTATCCAGGTTGCGCAGGTTGCTCGCCTGGGACTCGAGCGAGAGGTCCGGTCCGTAAACGATCTTGTGATGGCCGTCGAGGCCCTCGACCGGGGCAACACCGGTGTCGATGAGCGCCACGTCGACGCCCTGGCCGGTATACCCGGCAGCCCACCAGTCGCGGGCACCCGTGAGCAGCGTGGTGTTGGCCATCGAATTCGGGTCCGCCCCGGGGTCGTAGCCCGAGGCGGACGTGACAGCCGGCGCCATCGCGAGGAGGAAGAACGCTCCCGTGAGGATTGCCACGAGACGACCGGGTCCCACGAAGTCGAGGCTCCAGCCACGTTCCGTTGGCGTACGCGGCGAAGGCGCGAGAGCCTCCCCGGAGCGATCCACCTGCACCATCGAAACCACCCTCCGGTCGGTCAATGTGCGGTGCCTGGTAGCCGGGCGTTCTTTGGGACTGGGCAGTCCCGGAAGATCCTTGGCTTTGCGTCCCCGCCTCTCGACGGGTTTGCCCTGTTTGCAGACCGTGCGCGACAGCTCACGTGGCTGCCCGTCTTTGCGTGGCACGATGGCTGCCCGGACCTCATGGGCCAATGGGACGGAGGTCCCGAGTTGTTGCGCGCCTGCACAGGACCCGCGCAGGGCTCGAGCCGGCCGTCAGGTGATGGCGACGGCGGCAGGTGCCGAAAGAATCGGAAGGGCCGGTTCAGCGTCGGAGGGCGGCCCCATGACCAGGGAGTCGGCGTGCGCAATGCTCGCCCCGACGGCAGCTGGATCGAGTGGCCGGGCAAAGTAGAAGCCCTGGGCGTACTCGCAGCCCAGGGCCCGGAGGCGGCTCAATTGCGACGCGTTCTCCACCCCCTCTGCGATCACCGCGAACCGCAGCGTCTTTCCCAGGGCGATGATGGCGCTCGCCAATTCCCAGGCGTCCGGATCGAGACTGTCCACATCGACGAAATCCCTGGCGATCTTGAGCGTCGTCACGGGGAAGCGCTGGAGATAGCTCAGTGAGGAGTAGCCGGTGCCGAAGTCGTCAATCGAGACGCCGATCCCAGCATCGCGGAGGTCCTGGAGCTTCGAGCGTGTCGTCGCGCTGTCCTGAAGCATGGACGTCTCGGTCATCTCGAGAACGATGCGCTTCGGATCGACGCCCGCCTCCCGGATGATCGTGAGCGTCTCGTCGACGAAGTCGGGCTGGAGCAGCTGCCTTGCGGAGATGTTCACGCTCACGGTGAACGGGCGATGGCCGATGACGTCGTGCCATACCCGCATCTGTTCGCACGCCTGGATGAGCACCCAGCGACCGATCTCCAGGATCGAATTGGATTCCTCGGCCACGCGGATGAAATCATCCGGGCCGATCAGTCCGCGTTCAGGGTGCTCCCAGCGCACGAGGGCCTCGACCCCGACCATGCGACCCGATGCGATCTCGACGATGGGCTGGTAGACCAATACGAACTCGCGAACTGCGATGGCACGTTCGAGGTCGGCCGACAGCTGAGCTCGTGCCATGACTGCCTCGTGCATGGACGACTCGAAGACCACGACACGCCCCTTGCCCCGCGCCTTGGCCGAGTACATCGCAAGATCAGCATTGCGCAACAGGTCGCCCGCGGTATCGACCCCCGGCCGACCCGCCGCAACCCCGATGCTCGCCCGGACGTTGACGTCATGTCCCTCGATCGGGAAGAGCGGGCTCATCGCGGCCGTCAATCGAGTCGCCACATGGATCGCTGCCCTGATGTCGGGCGTGTCACGGAGAAGCACTGCGAACTCGTCGCCGCCAAGTCGCGCCGCGACATCGCCCACGCGGAGCACCGACTGGAGACGCTCGCCCACGGCCACGAGGAGCGCATCCCCGGCCGCATGGCCGAGGCTGTCGTTGACCAATTTGAAGTCGTCGAGGTCGATGAACAGGATCACCGGCACCAAATCACCGGCATCGGCTGATTCGAGACGCGACGCCACAACCTGCGTGAAGAGCGAGCGATTGGCCAATCCGGTCAGTGAGTCGTGGGACGCCTGGTGGTGGAGCTCCTCCTTGACCTGACTGAGTTGCTCGAGCGACTGCTCCAGCTGGCCGTTCTCCAGCGCGATCGCGGTGTGGCTGGCGAGCGTTTCGAAGAACTTGAGGTCCTCCGGGGCAAAGGTGCTGATGTCGCTCACCGGATCGGAGACAAGGAGGGTGCCGACGATGGTCGACTCGCCCAGAAGGGGTGCCACCATCGCTTTGCGGGCTCGCCGGCGCGCTGTCTCGTCGCCGGCGTCCGTCGGCGGCAGATCGACCAGGCGCGCCTGCCGATCGGCAACGGCCCGGACCAGGACGGGATCGTCCAAGGTCGGCCCGGCCGGTTGCACGGCCGTCACCGAGTCTCCCGGGCCGACCCGGCATCGGAGAATGTTCTCGCCACCGGTTCGCGGCAGGAGGCGGATCTCCGCGACGTCCGCGCGGAACATCTTCCGAGCGTGGTCCAGCAGCGACACGATGGCTGTGTCCAGCTGCGGGCTGCGCTGCAGGACTCGGGTCGACTCGTAGAGCAGCTCGATGCTCTGGTGCTGTTGACGTTCCGAGATGTACGCACGGTAGGCAAGAGCCGCCGTCGTTGTCGGCACGATGAAGAGCCAGACGGACTGTGGACTCACCATCAGGACGGCGAGGCACATCAGCGCGAGACTCGCGTTGGTGAGGGACACGAGGATGCCGATCCTGAGCATCTCCGGGATGCGTCGGTACTGAGGGGTACCTTCAGCAAGCGAGATCGCGGTGCTGACGCACAGCACGCCGATGAGGTTCTCCACCAGCGCGACGAGGAGCACTGCGAGCCCCAGCGCCAGCCCGAAGGTGCCATCCGTCGGCGCGGCCAGATGCAGGATCGCGACGGAGACAACCGAGCACAAGCCGAACTGCGCCAGGTTGAAGACAAGCTTGACCGATCGCTGCCGTCGGCCGATGACGAGCGCGAGGCCGGAACCGATCAGTCGGGCGATGATGAACTGCCACGGCGAAACGAGGAAAAGGCCGGCAACGAGCGGGAGCTCGCTCAGCGAAAAGGAATGCGCGCTCCGCCCGATGTGGAGATGGATGACCTTGGCCTCCACAACGAAGAAGGCCACGACGAGGACCCAAGCCGGGATCGTGAACGGCACGGGCACGGGCGGCGCGGGCGGCACGAGCACGACCGCGGCCGCCGCCGCGATCGCCGCAAGACCCAACGAGAACAGCCAGACCCGCGTTGCGCCCGACGTGGCGGCGATGGATTGTCCGAGGCGTGCGCTGACGGGCCGCGAGGCCCTGCCAACTCGAAGTGTGCTCACATGAGCCCTGGAGAACACCCCTATCAAACCAACGGCTCGGCACCGAGTGCGCCGAAGCCGGATCGCGGCGGACCGTAGTACCCCCGCGCTGTCAGGTTCCATGACCCGAACGGCAGCGTTGGGCAGTACCGGGCGGCGCCGTGCCGAGCAGGCCGACCGAGGATGGTTCGTCCGAACGTCCAGCCCCGCCGAGTCGTGATCGATCAAGCAGAGGTCAACGTCGTCGGTGACGTCCCTGCCGTGGCGGTTTCGAGTCGGGTTTCCATGCACTGAAAACTGCCAGCGATACCGTGGATGAGCGCCCGATAAGAGCGCCCAGCTAGGCTGCTCGCAGTCGCTCCGGTTCGGTTGGTCCACCAGGCCGTCTGCACCGAGCCCGAGCGACTGCACCGCCACGAACCCGCCGGTTCACTCCGCCGTCCGCCGTTGACGCATGACTGCCCCGTTGCGTGGGTAGTCCAGGAGGAAACCGCATGAACAGGGTCTTGCTCACGGGTCGGCTGACGCGCGACCCCGAGATGCGCTCGCTCGCCAACAACAAGACGGTCACGAGCTTCAGCGTGGCCACCAACGACTACCGCAGCGGCCAGGAGAAGGCGGAGTACCACACCGTCGTCACATGGGACCGCCTTGCCGAGATCTGCGCCCAGTACCTCGGCAAGGGCCAGCTGGTCGCGGTCGAGGGCCGGATCCAGACGCGCCAGTGGGAGGACGACCGCAAGGTTCGCCACTGGAAGACGGAGATCGTCGCTGCGTCCGTGGAGATGCTCTCCGGACGCCGCAAGAAGGACTACGCGGCGGAGTCGGCCGCAGATGCGCTCGAGGCGCAGGCCGGCCAGATGGGCATCGAGCCGCATGAGTCGGAGTCGGATGACGACCAGGACGAGTCGGAGGACGTCTTCGACGACGCGGAGCTTGCCGCCGCCGCGGCCTGACATCGCCAACTCTCGCATTTCTCCCGGCGGGCGCGGAGTCTCCCCCTCCCCGCGCCCGCCTCTCCTTCAGTCGCGGGAAACGTCCGGCAGGGCCAATTCTTCGACCGTGGCGACGGCAAGGCCGAACGTCTCGGTCGGGTCCCCGACTGCCCTGCGAAGAGGTCGTCCACGCCTGCCGGAGCCGCCCGGCTCATGCCAGTGGAGGGTCGGCTGTCCCGGTCCCGGAGATGCTCCAGCCGCGGAGCGAGGTGCAGCGACCAAATGGATCGAAGGCGGCCAGGAGGATGGCATCCTCGATGGCGTCCGTTCCGGAAGGGGTCTGCCACGCAGCGGCCCAATGGGCGATGGCATACGTCGAGCCGACGCCTAGGGCCCGTGCCGTGATGGCCAGCGAAGAGCGCTCGGCGAGGCTCGCCTGGAGATGCTCGCGGATGCGCCGCCGCCCGCGCAGCACCGGCCCGAACGGGTCCGGCCGATACGACGCCTCCACGGCGAAGAGGCCATCGAGCTCGGCGAGCTGGTCGCGCTCCAGCGCGCTGCCAAAGGCGTCGAGCCAACCGACGAAACGCTGCGTCCGGTCGGGACGCTGGTTTCCCTGCACAACCGAGAGCGTAGCGACCGGATGTCAGCTCAAGGCGACGATGTGCAGACCCGTCCTCAGTCGACGCGCAGATTCGTCATCAGACGAAGAAGTAGAAGCTGACCGCCAGGATCACCCAGACACCGAGGAGCAGCGCGCCCTCGAGCCAGTTCGACTCACCGTCCAATGCCACGAACGCGCTGATGACCGCGGCCGCGGCGACGGCGGCAACCTCGAGCTGCGGGAACGCGAGGTCCATCGGCTGGCCGAGGAAGACGCCCAGGAATACGAGCACCGGCGCGACGAACAGCGCGATCTGCAGGCTGGCCCCGATCGCGACGCCGATCGAGAACTCGATGCGGTTCTTGTACGCCAGCCGAACGGCGACCAGCTGCTCCGAGAGATTGCCGATCGTCGGGATGATCACCAGGCCGACGAAGAACGGCGTCAGGTTGAAGCTGGCCACGAACGGGTCGATGGCGCCGACCAGCTGCTCCGACAGGACCGCCAGCAGGCCGGCCGATACGGCCAGCACCACCACGGCGGTCAGGGGATTCCAGCTGGGTGCCGAGAGTCCCTCGGCGTTCTGCGGTTGCGGGCTGGGGTTCTTCAGGCGATAGATCACGTTCAGCACGTACAGCACGAGCAGGCAGATCGCGATGACGACGCTCTCCTCGGTGCGCGGCGCGGCACCGGGCGAGGTGCCGGTATGCGACGTGGCCACGAACACGGCCGGGATGAAGAGGCTGATCACGGCCAGCACGAGGAGCGTGGCGTCGAGGCCCGCCACCTTCGCGTTGAACGTCTGGATGCCGTGGCGCAGTCCGCCCACCAGGAGGGCGAAGCCCATCACCAGCAGCAAGTTGCCGACGATCGAGCCGATGATCGACGAGCGGACCACGTCGATCTGCCCGGCCGCGAGAGCGAACGCGGCGATGATCAGCTCGGCCAGGTTGCCGAACGTCGCGTTGAGGATCGCGCCCTTGCTCGGCCCGACGATCTCGCCCAGCCGTTCGGTTGAGAGGCCGATCACGTACGCGAGCCCGAGGATCCCCAGCGCGCTCGACACGAAGATCGGCGTCCCGGTCAGGCCTGCGACCCACTCGAGCCCGATCGCGAGCAGGCAGGCCAAGAGGGTGACGATGACCGTGATCCGGCCGGTCGGGGACAGCTCGCGCAGGATCGGCACGCCGGTCACGAGTCGAGCTGCCTCAGGACGATGAGTCCCGCCATCACGAGTCGAGAGCGGCCGCGTAGACCGCCCGTCGTGGAGCACCGGTGTTTGCCGCAACACGTCGGATTGCCTCGGAGCGGCTCAGACCTTCCGCCACCAGTTCGGCCACACGTTTCGCGAGCTCACTCGAAGTGATCGCAGCGCCTGCCCGCGACGTGACGTCGCCGCGGGCGCTCCCCTCCCCAGCTGTCGCGCCCGAGACAACGATCGTGATCTCGCCGCGCGGCGGGGATTCCATTGCCCATGCGGCGAGCTCAGCCAACCCTCCGCGCCGGATCTCCTCGTGGCGCTTGGTCAACTCCCGGCCGACCGCCGCCGGGCGATCCGCGCCGGCAATGGCGGCGAGATCCCGCAGCGTCGCCGCTGTCCGACCCGGGGACTCGAACAGCACCGTGGCCCGGTCATCGGACGCGATGCGTGCCAGCCGCCGCTTCCGCTCCGAGCCCGATCGCGGCAGGAAGCCCTCGAAGCTCCAGCGCGGCGCCGCCAGCCCGCTCGCGACCAGCGCCGCCAACACGGCTGACGCTCCGGGGATCGGCACGATCGTGCCGCCACGCTCGGCCCAGGCGCTCACCAGTTCGCCGCCGGGATCGCTGACCAGCGGTGTTCCGGCGTCGGTGACAAGCGCAACGTCCTCTCCGGCCGCCAGCCGGTCCAGCAACGCGTCGCGGCGCGCGTTGCCGCTCTGCGCGTGATAGCTCGTCATCGGCGTCTCGATCCCGTGGCGCGCGAACAACCGCCGGGTCATGCGCGTGTCCTCGGCCGCGACCACGCTCACCGAACGCAGCACTTCCAGAGACCGCAGCGTGACGTCGGCAAGGTTGCCGATGGGCGTCGCAACCACGTACAGAGTCCCCTCACCCCTTCCCGTTTCCGGCACGGCCGCTCGGTCAGGAGCGCCGCGAGCCGGGTCGCCGGCGAGGGTAGAGGTAGTCGATGCCGGCCGTCCGCGGTCCAAGCTTGGCGATCGGTGGCACCTGCCGCTTGAACTCCGACGCGGCCACCATCCGCACGACGCGATCGATCGTCGCGCGCTCGAAGCCCATCCGCTCGATCTCGTCCGGCGATCGCCTTCGGTCAACCAGCCAGTACAGGATTCGGTCGACCTCGGCGTAGCTGAAGCCGACTTCGCCCTCGTCGGTCTGGCCGGGCCAGAGATCGGCAGACGGTGCCTTGCGGAGGATCGCCTCGGGGACGCCCACGTGTTCGGATAGCTGGCGCACCTGGCTCTTGTACAGATCGCCGATGGGGTTGAACGCCGAGGCGGAATCGCCCCACAGCGTCGTGTAGCCGATCAGCGTCTCGGTCTTGTTCCCGGTCCCGACCACCAGCCCGTTCCACGTGACCGAGTGGTCGTACGCCACCATCATTCGCGCGCGAGCCATGAAATTGCCGCGCCGGAGGGCGCGCGACCGCTCTGGTCCATCCGCTGCCGCGTCGCCGTCGAAGTAACCGTCCACGATCGGGCTGATGTCCACCAGGCGACTGGCCACGCCAAGTCGCGCAACGACCTCCATCGCGTCGGAGCGCGACTCGGGCGAAGACGTCCGGTACGGCATCAGGATGCACAGCAGTCGCTCCGCACCGATCGCCTCGCTGACGAGATACGCCACGAGCGCGGAGTCGATACCGCCCGAGAGCGCCAGCACGGCCCGTTCGAAGCCGGCCTGCTCCAGCTGCGATCGGATGAAGCCCGTGATGATCCGGCGGGCAACGTCGACGTCGATGGCGAGCTCTTCAGGCAGCTCGTAGGGGCGACCACTGCCTCCACTGGCCGAAGCCGGGGCAGTCGGTCCGGGCTTGGCGCTCATCCTCCATCTCCCTCGACGCGATCGGGCTCGCCGGCGCGGCGCCTCACGATCCCGTCGAGCTGGCGCAGCACGACCTCCGGCCGCTCGTCGCGCAACAGCGGCAACGAGATCCGCTCCCGCCGCAGGGCCGCAAGGTCGAGCTCGGCGATGAAGAGCCCCTCCTCGTGGAGCGGTGCCGAGAACACGGTGGAGCCATCGGGCGCGACCACCTCGGAACCGCCCCAGAAGGTGATCGACTCGTCGACGCCGACGCGGTTGACGAAGACCACGAACGACGTCGTCAGCTGTGCGTAAACACGGTTGATCGCGCGCCACGACTCCGCGGTCCCGAGGCCGCTCTCGTTGATGAGCGCGAGATCGCGACCGGGCGACGACGACACGTTGATGATGAGCTGGGCACCGTCGAGCGCCAGCAGCTGGGGCGTGGCCAGGTGCCAGAAGTCCTCGCAGACGCAGATGCCCAGCCGCACGCCGAGGCGCTCCGAGGTCGTGGCCCGCAGGCTCGTTCCGGCAGCGAAGAAGCGGCGCTCGTCGAACAGCCCGTAGTTGGGCAGGAACACCTTCCGATGCACGTGCCGGACCTCGCCGCCCTCGAGCAGCGCGGCACTGATGAAGAGCCGGTGATCCTCGGATTCCTCGACGAAGCTGACGATCGCGCTCGCGGGAGACGCGGCACGCTGGCCAGGCGCAGGAGTCGCGGATCGTCGGCGCGCATGGCGACGTCCGCCGTCAGGTCCTGCAGCAGGTAGCCCGACAACCCGAGCTCGGGAAAGACCACCAGGTCCGCGCCGCGCGCCAACCGCCTCGGCCATCCGGGCCGCGTGGCAATCGACGTTCTCGTCGACCAGTCCGAGGCGCGGCGCCAGCTGCACCAACGCGACGCGCAGCGTCCCATCGGCACCCTGCCGCATCGGCGTTACCACCCGTCGCCTTCGCTCATCCGGGCCCGAGTGTAGAGGCTGGAAACGGCCGTTCGCGGATGCTAGGCTTCGCCAACCTGCGCGAGGGTGCGTCGTTCTGCGTGCGCAGCACGGCCAAGCCCAATCCACGGAGAGAAGGTCCCGGTGGCCCGGGAGAGCCACCCGTCGTCCGAGGAGCGGCGGATGCCGTGTCCACACCAACCCAGTGCGGCCGGCGAACCGTGGAGCCTGCAGGGGGCAAGTGTGAGGAGGTACCTGGAACCGATGGATCGACGACCCAGATGGTGGTTGTCGCTCGCATCCCTGACCGTTGTCGCGACCCTCGCGATCGCGGGCACTGGAAACGCGGCGGCCCCCAACACGCGTGCACAGGATCCCAGCGCGTCGGCGGAAGCACGCCGGCCGGCACGCCCTATCCGACACCGGTCGCACAGCCGCCGGCCCCCGCCGAAGGCGTGACCGAGTATCCGGATCCGACGTCGTACGGCAAGGTCGCTGACGACTGCTCAACGTTCAATGGGCTGCCCTACGGCGGCAACCTGAAGGACATCAAGGCGACTGACGACCACACGGTCGTCTTCACCTTCTGCAACCCCGACGTGGCATTCCTCTCGCAGATCGCGTTCCAGGCGCTGGCCATCGACGATGCCGGCTACCTGATCGCCAACGCGGGAACGACACCCGGAAGCGGCAACATCCTGAACCAGCCCAACGGCACCGGGCCCTACATGCTCGCCAATTGGGACAAGGGCAACCGGATGGACCTGGTCGCGAACCCCAACTACTGGGGCACCGCGCCGCTGACGCCGAAGCTCGAGCTCCAGTGGAGCGACACCTCGGCCGCTCGCCTGACGGCCCTTCAGGCCGGCACGATCGACGGCATGGACAACCCAGGCACGGGTGATATCGCCGCAATCCAGGGCGACTCGAGCCTCAAGTTCTACCCGCGCACCGGTCTGAACACCTTCTACCTCGGCATGAACAACACCTACAAGCCGTGGGACAACCTGAAGGTCCGCCAGGCCATTGCGATGGGCATCGACCGCCAGAAGATCGTCGACAACTACTACCCGCCCGGGTCATCGGTTGCCGATTTCTTCACGCCGAACGCCATCCCCTACGCCAACCAAGGCGACGCCTGGTACACGTTCGACGCGGCCGCGGCCAAGACCCTTCTTGACCAGGGCCTCCAGGAGGAGGGCATCGACCCGGCCACCTGGCAGCCCAAGCTCTCCTTCCGCTCGGCGGTCCGTGGCTACCTGCCCGACCCGCCGACGATCGCGCAGGAAATCGCCACGCAGCTGCAGACCAACCTGGGCATCAACGTCCACACTGGATCAGCAGGAGTCCGGCACCTTCCTGGACAACAACAACGCCGGCAAGCTGGACGGCCTGTTCATGCTCGGTTGGGGCGCCGACTTCCCGGATGCCAGCAACTTCCTCGACTACCACTTCGCGTCCGGCCAGCGCTTCGGCACCCTGATCCCCGACCTGGTCAAGGCGATCCAGACCGGCGACCAGTCGGCCGATCCGGCCTGCCCGCACGGCCGCGTACACCACGGCCAACAACCTGATCAAGGCCAACGTCCCAGCCGTGATCATCGCCCACGGTGGTTCTGGCGCGGCCTTCAAGGCCGACGTCACCAGCGACTGCGGCGCGAACGACCCGACCCTGGATCCGGCAACGTCGCCGTGCTACGCGAACCCGCTCTTGGAGAACTTCAAGACCTTCAAGCCGGGCGACCGTGACACGCTCGTGTACATGCAGAACGCCGAACCGATCAGCCTTTACTGCGCTGACGAATCGGACGGCGAGACGCTGCGCGCCTGCCAGCAGATCCGCGAGTCGCTGTACTCGTACGGTGGCGACACGGGTCTCGCACCCCAGCCGGCGCTGGCCACGGGCTGCACGCCCAACGATGACCTCACGGTCTGGACGTGCGACCTGCGCACCGGCGTCAAGTTCGCCAATGGCGCCGACTTCGGCGCGGACGACGTGATCACGTCGTTCGCGGCACAGTGGGACGTCCTCAACCCGCTCCATGTCGGACGAACCGGCGATTTCGAGTACTGGGGTTCCCTGATCGGCGCCGGCTACCTCAACCCTGCCGCCCCGTGCGGCATCCAGGGTCAGCCTGCCTGCCAGCAGTAACGTGCAGCGCTAGGGCCATGTAACGCGACCCCTCCGCGAGAGGTCGTTCGGAAGGGGCGTCGACCGAGCCGGTCGGCGCCCCTTCGACACACTCCGGGCAAGAACGAGGCAGATTCCGCACCTGACGTATGGCGCGCTACATCGTTCGACGGCTGCTGCTCGCGATCCCGGTCCTCATCGGGCGTCGTGTTGCTCGTGTTCGTCCTCGCGCGGGTCATCCCCGGCAACCCGTGCGTGGATGCGCTCGGTGAGCGCGCGACGCCTGCGCAGGTCGACGCCTGCCAGGTCCGCTTCGGGCTGTCGCAGCCGATCTACGCGCAGTTCGTGAGCTACCTCGGCTCCGTTTCGACGGGCAACCTGGGCAGCTCGATCAAGTTCCACATCCCAGTGACCGACCTGATCATCCAACGGCTACCGACAACGATCGAGCTGAGCTTCTACGCGCTGCTATTCGCGATCGCCGTGGGCGTCCCACTCGGGATCGTCTCGGCCTACCGGCGCAACTCCAAGACCGACGTCGGCAGCATGATGCTCGCGAACCTCGGCATCTCCACGCCCGTGTTCGTCCTGGGGCTGTTGCTCGCGTTCCTCTTCGCGATCGTGCTCAAGGGCACGCCCTTTGCGCTCCCGCCCGGCGGACGCCTGAGCCCCGGCGTGTCGGTCAAGCCGCTCGACGGAGGTGTGGGCCATCTTCGGTGGCGCAACGGGGCTGCTCGAGTCGATCCTCGACTTCATCTCCGGCATCTACACGCTGACCGCGCTGATCACGTTCCAGTGGAATCGCGCTGGTCGACTCGTTCAAGCACCTGATCCTGCCGGCCATCGCGCTGGGCACCATCCCCATGGCGATCATCGCGCGCATCACGCGCTCGAGCCTGCTGGACGTCACGGGCCGCGACTACGTGCGCACCGCGCATGCCAAGGGTCTCACCGACTCGCATGGTGCTGACGCGCCACGCGTTGCCCAACGCGATGCTGCCGGTGATCACGATCATCGGCCTTCAGATCGGCATCCTCCTGTCGGGCGCCGTGCTCACCGAGACCGTCTTCGGCCTTTCCGGTGTGGGCAAGTCGCTGTACGACGCCATCCAGAGCCGCGACTACCAGGTCATCCAGGGCTTCGTGCTCGTGATCGCCGTGATCTTCCTGGTCGTCAACCTGATCGTTGACGTGTCCTACGCCTATCTCGACCCGCGCGTGCGGTTCAACTGATGAGCGTCAGCAGCCTCGGCGGAGGAGGAGACAAAGTCGGCGGCTTCGGCCGTCGGCGTGCTGCCGGAAGCGGTCATCGCCGCTCCCGACGCGGGGGACTGTGGCGCGACACGCTGCGAAGCGTGGTCCACCAGCGCTCAGTCGATCATCGGCCTCACGCTGCTGGGCTTCTTCGCCTTCGTGGCTCTGTTCGCGACGCAGACTCGCTCCATACGAGCCGGACCAGCAGTTCGCCAGCGAGGGATTCACCCAGCGTGCCGGGCCCTGCATCCATGCGCTCGGCTGCTCACCCGAGCACACGCGAGCACTTCGTTCGGCCTCGACGGCAACTACCGCGACGTGCTCACGCGGGTGATCTACGGCGCTCGCATCACCTCGTGGTCGGGCTTCGACACCGTCGGCTTCGCGATCATCATCGGCGCGCTCCTGGGCGCGATCGCCGGCTTCGCCGGCGGTCGGCTCGACACGCTGATCATGCGCATTGCTGGACATCCTCCTGGTGTTCCCTGCCCTGCTGCTGGCGATCTCCATCGTGACCGTGCTGGGCTCGAGCCTGCTCAACGCGCTGATCGCGATCGCGCTGGTTGCCATCCCCATCTACGCCCGGATCATGCGTGCCTCGGTCCTCTCGGTCCGCGAGAACGGACTTCGTCACCGCCTCACGGGCGCTGGGCGAGTCGATCAGCGGGCGTGCTGATCCGGCGTGTGCTGCCCAACTCGCTGACGCCGATCATCGTCGCCGGCACGCTCGGCATCGGCGACCGCCGTGCTGGACGTGGCGGCGCTGTCGTTCATCGGCCTCGGCGCGGACATCCGGACGCCCGAGTGGGGCGCGCATGATCGGCCGAGAGCGCAACAACGTATTCTACAGCGCGCCGCACCTGCTGATCTTTCCGGGCCTGGTGCTGACGCTCACCGTGCTCGGCTTCAACCTGCTCGGCGACGGTGTCCGCGACGCGCTCGACCCGAGGCTCAACCGGTGAGCGTCGGCCTGCCCTTCCGTCGCGGTCGACCGACGAGAAGCAGACCGTCACGATCGACCCGGAGATCGGCTCGTCCGCGTCTCGCAGGCACGGGCGCCGCCGGGGCGCGGCACCGCACCGATGCCGGCGCGACCTGGTCCTCGACGTGCGCGACCTGCGCACCTCGTTCCACACGCGTGACGGCGTCGTTCGTGCCGTCACCGGCGTGTCGCTTCAGCGTTCGACCGCGGCGAGATCCTGGGCCTCGTCGGCGAGTCCGGCTGCGGCAAGAGCGTCACCTCGCTCTCGATCATGGGCCTGCATCGGCGGGACGGCCAAGGTCGACGGCGGGCCGGTCCTGTTCGACGGCCGCGACCTGCTCGACCATGCCAGCAGGACGAGTTGCGCGAGCTGCGCGGCGATCGGATCGCGATGATCTTCCAGCAGCCGACGTCCGTCGCTGAACCCGGTGATGAACGTGGGCACCCAGCTCGGCGAAGTGCTCGAGATCCACCGCCAGCATGAACGAGCAAGGCGGCGCGCGACCGCGCGATCGAGCTGATGCGCATGGTCGGCATCCCCGACCCCGAGCGGCGGCTCGAAGTCCTATCCGCACGAGATGTCGGGCGGCATGGCCCAGCGCGTGATGATCGCCATGGCCCTCGCCTGCGAGCCCGACGCTGCTGATCGCCGACGAGCCGACGACCGCGCTCGACGTGACCATCCAGGCGCAGATCCTCGACCTGATGCGCAAGCTCCAGAAGGAGACCGGCACCGCGATCATCCTGATCACCCACGACCTGGGCGTGGTTGCCGAGATGTGCGACCGCGTGGCGGTCATGTACGCGGGCGAGATCGTCGAGCAGACCGACGTCAAGACGCTCTTCGCGCAGCCGCTGCACCCCTACACCCAGGGCCTGATCGGCTTCCGTGCCCGTGCCGGGCGTGATCAAGGACGACCTGGACACCATCCCGGGCAACGTGCCGAACCTGATCGCGCTGCCACCGGGCTGCCGCTTCGCGCCGCGCTGCGCCGCGCGGATCGAGCACGACAACGTCCTCGCCGAGCGAGCATCCACCCGGAGCTGCGCGAGGTCACGCCGAGCCACGTCGTGCGCTGCTGGCTGTATCACACGCTCGACGGCGGACGCCGCGCCGACCCGAGCGCCTACCCGGACGCACCCGCCGAACTGCGTGACCGGCAAGCGGTGCCGATCATGGCCCGAGCGCTGGATGCCGGCCCGATCGCAGGTCTCCGAGGCCCCGAGCCGCAGATCGAGATCATCGAGTCGTGACCGCCGGCATGACGACCGAGACGAGACGCACCGAGCCCGCTCCGACGGTGACGGCGACGACGGTGCAGCCGTCGCCCGGGGTCGAGGCGAACGGCAATCCGCTGGTCGAGCTCCGCGACCTCGCAAGATCTTCCCGATCCGTGGCGGCATCCTCCAGCGCACCATTGCCGAGGTGCGTCGCCGTCGACGGCGTCAACCTCTCGCATCCGCACGGGCGAGACGCTCGGCCTGGTGGGCGAATCCGGCTGCGGCAAGACCACCGTCGGGCGGCTCATCCTGCGGCTGATCGAGCCGACCAGCGGCCAGATCCTCTACGACGGCAAGGACATCGCGACGCTCAAGGGTGGCGCGCTGCGGCCGTACCGCCGGCGGATCCAGATCATCTTCCAGGATCCGTACGCGTCACTCGATCCACGCACGCCGATCGGCGACAGCATCGGCGAGGGGCTGCGCATCCACCGCATCGGCACGCCGACGGAGCGGCGCGCCCGCGTCGCCAAGATGATGGACCTGGTCGGCCTGCAGCCGTACCACGCACGCCGCTACCCGCACGAGTTCTCCGGTGGCCAGCGTCAGCGCATCGGCATCGCGCGGGCGCTCGTCCTCGAGCCGGAGCTGGTCGTCTGCGACGAGCCGGTCTCCGCGCTGGATGTCTCGATCCAGGCCCAGGTGCTGAACCTGCTGCAAGTCGCTGCAGCGCGAGCTCGGGCCTGACCTACCTGTTCATCGCCCACAACCTGGGCGTCGTCGAGCACATCAGCGATCGCGTGGCGGTCATGTACCTCGGTCGCGTCGCCGAGCTGGCCGATCGTGAGAGCATGTACCGCGACCCGCGCCACCCGTACACGCAGGCGCTCATGAGCGCGATCCCGGTGCCCGACCCGACGCTGCGGCGGAAGCGGATCATCCTCACCGGGCGACGTGCCCAGCCCGGTGAATCCTCCGTCGGGCTGCAACTTCCATCCGCGCTGCTGGCTCCGGGCGCGCCTCGACGAACCGAGCGTCTGCCAGTCAGAGATCCCTGCCCTGCGAGGCCTGGGTGGCGATCACGTGGTCGCCTGCCACTTCGCCGAGCAGAGCCGAGACCGAGCTGGAGCGTTCCACGGCGAGCTGACGGCCGAGGGCCACCGCGCCCCGGGATCGTGCCTTTGCGCTCGCTCTCGCCCCCGGCGTTGACTTGCGCCACAATTTCCCTCGCGCGTGACCGTGCCAATTGAGCGTCGCTGTACCGGCTGCATGGATGGCTGCGCGGGAAGCTCGCCGTCAACGCTCGCTCGTCATCCCACGAGCGACCCAGGAAACCCCAGGTCCTCGCTTCATCCACGCTCGCCTTCACGGCCAACGAGTTACACGCCAAACCCCGCGGACGACGTTATAGGGCCGCAAACCGCATCCGCGCCCATGCACGCGGTACGGCGAGCGCTTCGGTGACAGTCGAGTACCCGAGCGGACGGAGACACCGCGCGCGGCGGGCCGAACTGGAGCGGTCCACCGCGAACTGAGCTGCGCAGGCGACCGTCGCGGGCGACTCAGCCCGTGCCGACTCTTGTTGGCACGACCGCCTCAGCATCGGCAGAAGCTACCTGCGGTTGCAGGCGCCCAGCTTCGGCAACCGCCTGATGGTCGATGCGCTCCGCGAAATGGCAGGCGGCGCAGCTGCCCCTGCCCGACGTCGCGGAGCGGCGGATCCTCGGTCGAGCAGATCTCCGGGTTGCCCAGCTGCTCGCGCAGCCAGCAGCGCGTGTGGAAGCGGCAGCCGGACGGCGGGTTGGCGGGGCTCGGCACGTCGCCCCTGAAGCACGATGCGCCGGGTTCGCTGACGCGGATCGGGGATGGGCACGGCCGAAAGCAGCGCCACGGTGTAGGGGTGCCGCGGATCTCGGTAGAGCTTCTCGACCGGCGCAGCTCCACGAGCTTGCCCAGGTACATCACGCCGACGCGGTCGCTGATGTACTGCACCACCGACAGGTTGTGGGCGATGAACAGGTAGGTCAGGTTGAACTCGGCCCGCAGGTCCAGCAGCAGATTGAGGATCTGCGACTGGATCGAGACGTCGAGCGCAGAAACGGGCTCGTCGCAGACGACGAACTCGGGCTCGAGCGCGAGCGCACGGGCGATGCCGATGCGCTGCCGCTGGCCGCCGGAGAACTCGTGCGGGTAGCGGCGCGCGTAGTCGCGTCGCAGGCCGACGACCTCGAGGTAGCTTGCCCGACTCGCTCGTCGCGCACCTTGCGGTTGCCCCACTGTTTTCCTTGTCGGCCTGCGCGACCAGTCCCTCGCCGATGATGTCGCTCACGGGCATGCGCGGGTTGAGCGACCCGACGGGGTCCTGGAAGATGATCTGCATCCGCCGGCGCAGCCGCTTGAGGTCCTTGCCCGACTTGGTGAAGATGTCCTCGCCGCCGAGCGTGGCCGAGCCGCCGAGTCGCCGGCAGCAGCCGGACGAGCGTCTTGCCGAGGGTCGTCTTGCCGCAGCCGGACTCGCCGACCAGGCCGAGCACCTCACCCTTGTTGACCACCAGCGAGACGCCATCGACGGCCCGGACGTCGCCGATGTGGCGGCGCAGGATGCCGCCCTCGATCGGGTAGTACTTGACCAGGTCTTTGATCTCGACGAGGCCTTCGTGGCCGTTCATCGACGCAGTGACCGCAGCGTGGTTCGGTCCAGAAGCAGCGGCTCCGTTGCCGCCACTGACCGAAGCCGCGGTGCCGTCCCGCCTCCGACCGAAGGCGCCGCGACGTTGCCGCCGCTGACCGAAGGCCCTGTCATGAAGGGCTCGACTCCGTCGTCGAGCCGGAGCGCTCCACGCAGCCGTCGGATCGACTGCGGGCGCCGCGACAATCTCGTCCGGCGTGATCTCCAGGATCTCGACGGCCGAATCAGCGGCCGCCTCACCGGCCTCGCGGGCGGCCGCGATCTGCGCGTCGCGCAGACGCTGCGGGATCTCGAAGCCCGGTGCCTGCTTCCACAGCCAGCAGGCAACCGGCGGACCGTCTCCCTCGTCGACGCGCGGATCGTGCTCGGTGCAGGCCTCGAACCGGTACGGGCAGCGAGGTCCGAAGTTGCAGCCGTTGGGCATGTTGAACGGGTTCGGCACCGTGCCCTTGATGACGTTGAGTCGCTGGCCGCGCATGCCCTTGGACGGGATCGAGGCGAGCAGGCCTTCCGTGTAGGGGTGCCGCGGCTGGAGCAGCACGTCCGACGCCGTGCCGCGCTCGACGACGCGTCCCGCCGTACATGACCACGACGTTGTCGGCCATCTCCGCGACCACGCCGAGATCGTGCGTGATCAGCATCACGGCCGTGCCGGTGCGCTGCTGGATCGACTTCGATCAGCTCCAGGATCTGCGCCTGGATGGTCACGTCGAGCGCGGTCGTCGGCTCATCCGCGATGAGCAGCTTCGGCTCGCACGAGAGCGCCATGGCGATCATGACGCGCTGGCGCTGGCCGCCGGACAACTCGTGCGGGTACTGCTTGATGCGCCGCTCAGGGAACGGGATGCCGACCAGCGTGAGCGACTCGATGGCCCGCTCGACGGCTTCCTTCTTGCTCACCTTGAGGTGCTGCCGAACCGCCTCGGTGATCTGGTCGCCGATCGTGAACACCGGGTTCAGGCTGCTCATCGGCTCCTGGAAGATCATCGCCAGGTCGTTGCCGCGCATCTGGCGCATCGGTGTCTTCGGGAAGCTTCAGGAGGTCCCGGCCCTCGAAGATGATCTCGCCGCTGGCGATCTCCGCGGGCGGAGTGTCGAGCAACCGCATGATCGTCATCGCGGTCACGCTCTTCCCGCAGCCCGACTCACCGACCACGCCGAGCGTCTCGCCGCGTCTTGAGGGCGAAGTCCACGCCGTCGACTGCCATGACCGTGCCGTCCATCACGTGGAAGTAGGTGCGCAGGTCGCGCACCTCGAGCAGGTAGTCGTTGGTGGCGCGTTCGTCCGGCCGGGCCTTTGGCTCGGCCATCGTTTCCGTGGTCATGGTCTCCTACTCTCGGCTGCGCGGATCGAGCGCGTCGCGAAGTCCGTCGCCGATGAAATTGATCGCGATCACGGTCAGGGCGATCGCCATGCCGGGGAAGAAGGCCCACCACCAGTCGCCGAGGCTGAGGGCGCTCTGTGCGTTGGAAAGCGCGTTGCCCCAGCTGACCTGCGTCTCCTTGATGCCGAAGTTGAGGAAGCTCACGAACGCTTCGGTCACGATGGCGGCCGCCATCAGCAGCGTCATGGCCACGATCACCGGCCCGAGCGCATTGGGCAGCACGTGCCGGAACGCGATGCGCGCATCGGACACACCGACCGCGCGGGCAGCGTCCACGAAGTCCGCCTCTCGTAACGACAGAAATTGGGCGCGCACGAGCCGGGCGACCAGCGGCCACGAGAGCAGGCCCAGGATCAAGATCAGCGAGGTCACGTCGCCCTGGCCGAAGAATCGTGCCGCAACCAGGATGATGAACAGGAACGGGATCGCGAACATCACGTCGACGACGCGCATCAGTGCGTTGTCCACCCAGCCGCCTGCGTAACCGGAGACGGCTCCCACGAGCATGCCCACGACGCCTGCGATGATCATCGAGAACACGCCGATCGACATCGAGATGCGCGCACCGTTGATGGTCATCGCGAACACGTCACGCCCGTTCCGGTCCGTGCCGAAGATGTGCTGGAGCGAAGGCGCATCTCCACCGGGCTTGATCGCGCCCGGCAGGTTCATCGGCTTGTACGGCACCAGGATCGGCCCGAAGATCGCGATCAGCGTCATGACGATGAAGATGAACATGCCGATCAGCGCCAGTCGGTGCTTCTTGAAGCGCCGGAAGGCCAGCTGCCACTGGCTGAGCGATTCGAGCGCGACCTCGTTGTCGGCGGCGGCGGTATCGCACGGGGACCTGCGGCGTGGCCGGGATGCCGCCGGGGACGACGAAGGGGCCGCCCAGGTTGTGCCTGTTCTCGTGCCATGGAGTTGCCCTCCTCGCTAGTAGCGAATGCGGGGATCGGCCCAGGCGTAGATCACGTCAGCGACGATGTTCATGACCACGACCAGGAGCGAGCCGATGAACAGGATGCCCATCAACAGGAAGTAGTCGCGGTTGGAGACGCCCTCGAAGTACAGCCGTCCCATCCCAGGCCACGAGAAGATCGTCTCGGTCACGATCGCGCCGCCGAACAGGAATGCGACCTCGAGCGCGACGTTCGTGATGATCGGCAGCAGCGCGTTGCGGAAGGCGTGGCGGAAGATCACCGCTCTTCGCGGCAGGCCCTTGGCACGCGCGGTTCGCACGTAGTCCTGGCTGAGCGTGTCGAGCATCGCGGTTCTGACAAAGCGACTATCGGCGGCGACGGAGACCGCCACGAGGGTCACGCACCGGTAGCACCAGGTGCTTGCCCATGTCCCCGATGATCGGCCACGGGTTGGCCCAGAAGGCCGCCCAGAACGGCGGTGTATTGAAGACACCCGCCGGGCTCCGGCTGTCGATGATGCCCTGCGACGGCAGCCAGTGCAGCGCCACGGCAAAGATGTAGATCAGGATGAGTCCGAGCCAGAACGTCGGCAGCGAGTAGAAGATGTAGCTCGTGAAGGTGACGCTCTGATCGAAGAGCGAGTAGCGCTTCACGGCGGCGATGACGCCCAGGACGACCGCCAGGGTGATCCAGATCACGAATGCGGTGATCATCAGGATGAGGGTGGCCGGGAGGCGCTCACCGATCATCTGGAGCACGGGCTGGCCGGTGAAGATCGAGTAGCCGAAGTCACCGTGCAGGACGCCGTTTGTTCCACCGCCGAGGAACGTCGGCAGGAAGTTGGGCAGGCCCTGGGCGGAAAGCAAACCGCCGCCGTCCTGGCAGTTCCACACGCCGAGCCATCCACCGAACTCGCGGAGCATCCCGGCGATGTCGGGATTGCGCTCGAGGCACCACCGCGCCAACCACTGGTTGACCATGGCCGTGCTGATCTTGGGGTTCTGGTTGAAGGCCGCCTGCGGCCCACCGGGTGCTGCCTGCATGAGCAGGAAGCTGACCACGGCGATCAGCAGGATGACCGGTATGGCCTGGATGCTGCGGCGAACGATGTAGCGATACATGCTCTCAACCTACTGCCAGTGAGAGTGGGTGCCGGCAGGCCGGTGCGGAGCGCCGCTAGCACGAAATGACGGTGCGGGTGGGCGTCAGGGACGCCCACCCGCTGTCCGTTCAGTCCCGAAGGATCAGGGGATGAACCACCAGGTCTCGGCGTTCCACGTGGGTCCGACCGAGCTCGGGTTGTACGTCTGCCAGCCGCCGACGTGGTTCGAGATGCCAGTGGTCTCGGACCGGTAGTACAGCGGGATCTCGTTGTTCTGGGTCGCGACGGTCTGCTGGATGACGCCTGCGTCAGCGTTCAGCTTCGAGGGATCGACGTCGAAGCCCAGGTTGGTGAGCGCCTTGTCCATGTCCGGATTGTTGATCCGGGTGGTGTTGGCGCCGTTGTGGTTCGTGTCCGGAATCTGTGCCGAGCTGTACGCGTAGTAGTAGTTGCCGTACACGTCGCCTGTGAGGACATACGCGTAGTCAGCAATGTCGTACGTGCCGCGATAGATCGAGCACTGGGTGTCCGGAGTGGTGTCGCTCCAGCCGGCGAACACGACGCTGGTCGCGTCGGCCGTCTCGATGTCGCTGGGGATGCCGACCGCAGTCAGGTACTGGTTGAGCTTGCCCAACTCGGTCAGGCGGGTCGGGTTACCGGCCGTGGTGCAGAGCTTCAGGCGAAGCTGCTCCGGCGTGCCGTCGCCGTTGACGTCCTTCTCGCGAAGGCCGGTGTCGGGGTTCACGACCCAGCCGGCGTTGTCCAGCATGGTTGCGGCACCCGCCGGATCGTAGGCAGCGCATGTCACGCTGTCGTCACGCCACGGCGTGCCGGGCGGGGCGACCGAGCAGGCCGGGGTCACGCCCTGGCCGGGGAACAGAACGTCGAGCATGTCCTGCTTGTTGATCGCCATGGCGATCGCGGTGCGGACATTCACGTCGTCGAGGCCGACGTTCTTGTGCGCGGTCTGCAGGTCAAGGTGCTCGTACTGCCACGCAGGATCGAGCTCCGCGCGGCCAATGGACGGGTCGACGCCCGAGATCGCCGGGAAGTCACCCTGGGTCATGTCGAACGCCAGGTCGACCTCGCCATTGAGGAAGGCCGTGATCTCGCCGTCCTTGTCGCCGTAGTACTTGAACCGCAGGTGATCCGCGTTCGCAGGTGCGGAAGCGGTCCACTGGTCATTGCGGTCGTAGTCGATACCGTCGGTGCTCGCGTCGACGATCTTGTACGGGCCGTTGTAAGGAACGGTCTCGATGCCAGGACCGACCGGCATGGACGTCGCGGCCTTGTCCGGGGTGATGCCCTGCAGCCAGGCACCCTGCAGGAATGCGCCCGCGGCCCAACCGAGCCAGCCGGCGAAGTTCTTCTGGAAGGTGACCGTGGCGCTCATCCCGTCATCAGCGACGGCGATGTCCTTGATGTAGCGGTTCGATACGTCGAACTGCGCCTTGAGATCGTCGGGGCCCGCCTGGGACGGATCGGCCTTGCAGGCCTTGGTGACGCACAGGCTGGGGTTCAGCAGCGGAACCGTGGTGCCGCAGCCGGAGCAGCCGACGCCGGCCTCACCGACCGTGGCTGCCCAGTTATAGGTGGCCAGGAAGTCGTTCATGGTGAGCGGGGTGCCGTCGGACCATTTCAGGCCGGGCTTGAGCTTCAGGGTGACCGTAAAGCAGCTACCCGTCGGCTTGCCGGCCTTGTTGGTCGTGCCATCGCTCTTGAGGGTCGGCTCGGTGCAGTCCTTCGGCGCGTCGGCCGGGATGACCAGGTCGCTGTTGGCGACGGACGGAACTTCGGTGCCAAGGTCGGCGACCCACTGGCCCTCGTTGTTGATCACGTAGAGGCCGTGCAAGCACGGGACCGAGCGCCTCGAACGACGTGAAAGCGGTCGTGAAGAACGGGTTCAGGTTCGACACGGGCTGCCACTCGGCCATGACGAGCGTGCCACCCGGGATGGGGGTGCCTGCGGGGGACTCGGGCGCACCGCTCGCCGCTGGCGAAGCGGACTCCTGTGCGACGGTCCGGCCGCTTGACTGATGGGCTGCCGGCTGCGCTGCCGGTGCCGACAACTGGTTCGCCGTGGCGGCAGTTCCGCCGACCACGACCAACATGAATGAGGCCAAAATCCCAAGGCCTCTGCGAGCCCGAAGACTCATTAGCGTCCTTCCTCCTCTTCTGACGTCGCGCGGCAAGCGCGCACGATCGCCAAGGCTCCTAGGTGGCCACCCTCGCAAACGCACACGCACGCGAACGATCTCCCACGAGGGTGGGCCGAAAGGTCCCGCATTATAGGTTCGCGTTGACAAACGGTGTCAACTTCGCGTAGGCGCAGTTCACGCTACGGCGGTCAGCTGTAAGGCTTTCCTAATGTCCCGCCAGCGTCCAATTGCTGATGTCCCACCAGAAGCGAGGCTCCGAGGGTGCGGCAGGGCCCTGAGGCGTCTGCACGCGATCGCTCACGGCGCTGGTGGCTCCCTCGTACCAGATGGGGATGTCGGGGATGTCCGTTGCCAGCGTGGTCTGGAGCTGGGCATAGAGCGGCGCCCGGGCGTTGAGGTCCACCAGGCCACGCGCCTGCTCGATGAGCGAGTCGGCCGTCGGTGAGCTGTAGCCGCCGGCGTTCGCGTCGGCTGGGTTCTCGGCGCTGGTTGCGTGGCTCGACTCGAAGGACTGCATGTCCGCGTCCGGATCGGTCGAGAGGTGGCGGGAGATGAGAATCGTGTCGAAGTCGTTGGGCCATTGCAGCTGGGTCACCTCGAGATCGCCGGTGAGATCGAGCTGCTGCACGTCCAGCTCGATGCCGCAGTCGCTCAGCTGCTGCGCCGCCGAGCTGGCGAACTGCACCAGGTCGGCACGGCTCGGCCGGACCGCGATGCTGCTGGAGAGTCGCTGCCCGTTCTTCTCGTAGATCCCGTCGGTGCCGCGGGTCCAACCGTCGGCGTCGAGCATCGCCGTCGCCTTGGCAATGTCGTGTGAGCCCGTCGAAGTCGGTGCCGGCATGGCCCAGGAGTCGGCGGACGTTCGCGTGCGGGCAAGGTTGCCGATCACGCCACCCGCATTCGCCGCCTGATCCACGTCGAGGCACGTGGCAAAGGCCTGCCGCGCGACGGGGTCGGAGTAGACGTGGCCCGGCCGGACGTTGAACACGATGGTGCGCTCGGTCGGAAGCGGACGGGTGCCGATCTGGATCCCCTGCGAGGTGAGGAACTGCGGCACGACCGACGGGTCAACGTCCAGGTCCCAGTCCGCGTCACCGGTGAGCAGTGCGGTCGCTGCAGCCGCAGGGTCGCGAATGATCTCGAGTTTCAGGGTGGGGATCTTGGGCGGCCCGCCGGCGCGTCCGGGGTTTGCCGTGAAGGTCAGCGACTCGCCGGGCTGGTAATCGTCGAGGAGGTAGTCGCCACTGCCAAGCGAGTTCTTGACCGGGTCGATGATCGGCAGTGCGGCCGCCTCGACGTCGATCCCGGTGCCGGTGAGCACCTGGTCGAGCGAGTGGACGCGATCCAGCAGGGCCCCCGCGTACGCCTCCGGATCGAGATCCCCGGTCGCGGTGATGTACCGCGCTTTGGGCGGCAGTGACACATGCGCGCTGGCGAGGAGCTGCTCCAGCGTTTGCGTGTAGTCGGAGTATTTGCAGCCGAAGGGCGGTGAGTCGGCCAGGCAGCTGTCCTGGTTGGTGGCGTTGGTGATTGTGTCCACCTGCTCGCGCGGCGCGTTCGGATCGATCCTGCGCGCTCCCGCGATGATCTTGTTGGTCTGCTTCTCGACCGCTGCCTCCTGCAGCACCGGAACCTGCGCCAGCACTTCCGTCAGGAACGGCCCGAACGGCTCGTTGAGCGTGACGACGAGGCTGTGGCCGTTGCGGGCGTTGACGCTGGCCAGGTTGTCGCCGACGACCTGGCAGAGGTCGAGGCCATACGGGCAATTCGGTGATGCCGCGAGCCGCAGGCTGTAGGCCACATCTGCAGCGAAGACCGGCGAGCCATCTGCGAACTGCGCGTCGGCCATCGGGATCGTCCACGTGAGCCCGTCGGCGGATACCTTGGGGAGCTGTGCCGCAAGCTCCGGCTGCGGCTGGAGGCTCTGGTCGAGCCGGTACAGATGGCCGTAGAGCAGGTCGTTGACCAGCTCGGTGGTGTCGTCCAGAGACGGTGGCAGGAAACCCATCGGGTCGTTGGGCACCGCGATGACCAGCGCGTTGGGGTCTCGTGGAGTTGGCGACTCGAGCGGTGGCTGGGACGCGGTGGGGCTGCCGGCGGGTGGTTCCGACGGCGGCACGATCGAGGGCGCCTGGGTCGGTGGGTTGGGTGTTGCCGTAGGGGCGGGTGTCTCCGTTGGTGGTGCCACGGTGACTGCCGCCGGCTCGGACGTCGGCGCCTGTGACACGGTTGGCTCGGACGTCGGTGCCTGCGACACCGTTGGCTCGGCGGTCGGCGGCGCGGGCGTCGGCGGCGCGGGCGTGGGTGTTGGCGGCTGGGACTTGCGCGGCTTCGGCGTGCGCGTCGGCGCTGCTGACTTCGACGGCGGGGCCTGCGTTTCGGACGGCGACCCCGTCGCGATCGGAGTCGACGGCACGGCCGATGATGGCGACGCGAACGCCGGTGAGGCCGATTCGGCGGCCACGGAGCCTGCCGACGGCGAGGCTGTACTCGGCGGAGTGGACGACGGACGCACGCCCTCGGTCGGCGTGGCATGCACCGTCGCCGGTGATGGGGTCTCGACGAGCGCGCTGCTCGAAGCGGTCGTCGCGCTGGAGGCCGCGGTCGTCGCGCTGGGAGTCGGGATCGTCCCGCTCGACAGGCATCCCGCAACGACGGCTGCGATCGCGAAAAGCGATACGACCGGACGCATGCGCGAGGGGCTCGCCATGTGCCGGACCGGGAGACCGTTCAACCGCTCATGACGGGCAGGGCGTCTCCGCTCCGGTCATCGGCCGCCAGCGCAGCTCTGGCTTGCGCGCGGCGGTGGTCTCGTCGAGCCTCCGCACCGGTGCGCTGCACCGGCGCGATCTTGACGAGCTCGGGTCGCTCCCGAGCCTCGTTTGCGATCGAGAGCAGCGCGTCGGCGAACGCGTCGAGCGTCTCGAGGCTCTCTGTCTCCGTCGGCTCGACGAGGAGGCACTCCTCGACGATCAACGGGAAGTAGACGGTCGGCGGGTGGTAGCCGTAGTCGATGAGCCGCTTGGCGACGTCGAGCGTGCGCACGCCGGTGGCCTGGCGCGAGGGGCTTGCGCAGAGGCGACGAACTCGTGCTTGCACGGCCCGCCGTAGGGCAGCGCATACGCCTCGCCGACCCGCTGGCGCAGGTAGTTGGCAGCGAGCACGGCATCCTCGCTGACCTCGACCAGGCCGTGCCGCCGTGCGCGCGGATGTAGGTCCACGCGCGCACCAGCACGCCGGCACTGCCCTGGTATGCCCGCACGCGCCCGATCGACGCGGTCCGCTCCCCTTCCCGCTCCAGGCGATAGCCGTCTCGCGTCACGGACGACCAGCGGCGCCGGCAGGAACTGGAGCGAGGTGCGCGCGAACGGCGACCGGGCCCGCGCCCGGACCTCCACCGCCATGCGGCGTCGAGAAGGTCTTGTGCAGGTTGAAGTGCATCACGTCGAAGCCGGCCGCACCCGGCCGGAACTTGCCAAGGATCGCGTTCATGTTGGCGCCGTCCATGTACGCCAGCGCGCCCGCGGCGTGCACCGCGTCGAGCAGCTCATGGATTCGGCGCTCGAAGAGGCCCAGCGTGGACGGGTTGGTCAGCATCACCGCCGCCGTCCGTGGACCAAGCGCCGCTTTCAGCGCGTCCAGGTCGACGCCACCGTCCGGAGCCGACGGCACGGTCACCGTGCGAAAGCCGGCCATCGAGGCGGTCGCCGGGTTCGTGCCATGTGACGAGTCGGGGACGATCACCTCCTGGCGATCGAGATCGCCGCGCGCAAGGTGATAGGCCCGGATGAGCAGGATGCCGGTCAGTTCGCCGTGCGCGCCGGCCGCCGGCTGGAGCGTCACCGCATCCATGCCGCTGATCTCGGCAAGCATCTCCTGCAGCTCGTAGAGCAGCTGCAGCGTCCCCTGCACGAGCTCGTCCGGTGCCATCGGGTGCGCGTTGGCGAACCCCGGAAGGCGCGCAGCCCACTCGTTGATCTTGGGGTTGTACTTCATGGTGCAGCTGCCCAGCGGGTAGAAGCCGCCGTCCACCGAGTAGTTCAGGTGCGACAGGTTGACGAAGTGGCGCACCACCTCGGGCTCGTTGAGCTCGGGCAGGGCCAGCGGCTCGCTGCGACGCTGGTTCTGCGGGATGCCGTCGAGCGCATCGGCCGGCGGGTGCGGGATCTTGCCGCCACCGCGACCGCGATCGCGACAGCTCCGCGAGCGTGGGCTGGAGCATTGCCCCGACCGCGCGACGCGGTCCGATCGGCTACCGTCCGGCGTCAAGCGATCGGGCAGGTGCGCAAGTGCCTCGGCGATCAGCTCGGCGGCTTGGCACCGGACTCGCGCATGCGACGCGCACTTGCCGGAGTCTCGGTCATGCCGCCGCTTGGTCCGCCGTCCGCTGCACCCGAGGACCTCGAACGCAGCGCCGACGCGAAATGCTCGATCTCGTCGTCGCCGGTGACCTCCGTGGTGCACACCAGCAGCGCGTCGCGGAGCGCCGCGTCGTCCGGGAACCAGCGCGCCAGCGGCAGCCCGGCCAGCACGCCCCGATCCAGCAACGACGGCTGGACCCGCTGCGGCATCCGGCACGCGGACGCAGAACTCGTTGAGGTAGGCGCCCGAGTGGAGCCGCGGTGCGCCGGCATCGAAGCGAGGGCTCGCTCCAGCTGCGTGGCAGCGGCCGCGCCACCGGCAGCCACGTCGCGCAGGCCGTGAGGCCCGATCACGCGCCAGGTAGGTCGTCGCGGCCAGCGCGCAGAGGGCCTGGTTGGTGCAGATGTTGCTGGCGGCCTTGTCGCGGCGGATGTCCTGCTCGCGCGCGCGCAGTGTCATCACGTAGCGCGGCGGCCCATCCAGATCGAGCGTCCTGCCCACCAGACGTCCGGGGATCTGGCGCGTCAGCTCCGTGCGTCAGGCCAGGATCCCAAGGTACGGGCCGCCGTACTGCGGAGCGATTCCCGAGCGGCTGCCCCTCTCCTGCACGATGTCCGCGCCGTACTCCCCTGGAGTGGCCAGCACGGCGAGCGAGACCGGCTCGACGACCGCGATGAACAGCGCTCCGGCGGCATGCGCGAGTCGAGGCTGCGTCGGCCATGGGCTCGAGCACGCCGAAGGCATTCGGCTGGCCGAGCGCCACGCCTGCCACCGGGTCGCCGCTCGTCGAGCGCGCGCTCGAGTGCGGCGAGATCCGTCGTGCCGTCCGGCGAGCGTCGGCAGCTCCTCGATCGAGTTGCTGTGCCGCCGAGAGGTAGGTGGCGTGCCGTGTCCAGGTAGTGGCGGTGGATCGCCCGGCTCGACCAGCACGCGGCTGCGGCCCGTCGCGCGGATCGCCATCAGGATCGCCTCGGCGGTGGCCGCGGCACCGTCGTAGTGCGACGCAGAGACGACCGGAAGTCCGGTCAGCTCCGCGATCAGCGACTGGTACTCGTAGATCGTCTGCAGCGTGCCCTGGCTGACCTCGGGCTGGTACGGCGTGTACGCGGTGGCGAACTCGCCACGCGAGATGCACCTGGTCGACCGCCGCGGGAATGAAGTGGCGGTAGACGCCGGCGCCCAGGAACGAGGCGAGGTCTGTCCGATTGCGAGCGGCGAGCCGTTCGGCTCGGCGGGAGAGCAGTTGCTCCGGCTCCGGCGCGAGCAGATCGAGCCCGTTTGCTCGAACCGCTGCCGGGATGTCATCGAACAGCCGGGCAACCGAATCGATGCCCAGCGCGGAAAGCATCAGCGCGCGGTCCTCGTCGGTGTGTGGTCTGTACGGCATGTCGCTTTTGTCCGGGATCCTGCGAGACTGGTTCAGCCGGCGATGAGCTCGCGGTAGCCGTCGGCGTCGAGCAACGCGTCGGCGGCGGTGGGGTCGGCGATCGCGCACGCGCATCATCCAGCCCTCACCGTACGGATCGCGTTGACCTGCTCGGGCGCCGAGCCCAGTGCGTCGTTCACGGCAATGACCTCGCCCGACACGGGGGCGTAGAGGTCACTGGCGGTCTTGACCGACTCGATCACCCCGAACGCTGCCGACTTCTCCAGCCTCGAGCCGATCGTGGGCAGCTCCACGAAGACGATGTCGCCGAGCTCGTCGGTTGCGTAGCGCGGTGATGCCGATCACACCCTCGTCCCCTTCGACGCGGAGCCATTCATGGTCACGGGTGTAGCGAAGCCCGTCGGGCACCGGCGCGCTCATGTCTTTCCTCCGCAACGCTTGGCGTTGCTGCGCGCGAACCGGCCGCGTCCCAGCGTCACCGCTGGGCTCCAGCCGTCGCTTGCGGACGCCTGTAAAACGGGAATGGCACCACCTGCGCGGGAACGCGCGTTGACCGGATGCCGACTTCCAGCATGGTACCCGGTGCGGCGCTGGCGGCGGACACGTACGCCATGGCGATCGCCGTGCCGAGTGTCGGCGATCGTCCCGCTCGTCACCACGCCGATCGGCTCGTCACGATCCACCTCGAGCATCGGGATACCCGTGGCGCGCGATCCCGCGGTCGCGCAGCTCGAGCCCGACGAGCTGCTTGCGAGGTCCGCGCTCGGCCGCCGCCTCCAGCGCGCGCCGCCCGACGAAGTCGACGTCCTTGTCGAGCTTCACCACCCGCCGAGGCCCGCCTCGGCCGGAACGCGTGTCGCGGTCGAGCTCGTTGCCATAGAGCGGCATTCCCGCCTCGAGTCGCAGCGTGTCACGGGCACCGAGCCCCGCCGGCACGAGCCCCTGGTCGCGCCCAGCGGCCATCAGCGTCTGCCACAGCGCTGGCGCCGAGTCCCAGGAGACGAACAGCTCGAAGCCGTCCTCGCCGGTGTAGCCGGTCCTCGCCACCCAGGCGTCCGTGCCGGCGATGGAGCCGCGCGCGATGGAGTAGTACTTGAGCGAATCGAGGTCGACGTCGGTCAGCGGCGCGACGATCCGGCGCGCGTTCGGGCCCTGCACGGCAATCAGCGATGTCCGCAAGCGAGGCATCGTCGAGTTGGGCGTTGCCTCGCCGAGAGCCGTTCGGCCAGGGCGGCGACGACCGTCTCGCGGTTGGATGCGTTCGGGACCACCAGGAATCGCTCGGGCTCGGTCCGGTAGACGATCGAGGTCGTCGATGATGCCGCCGTCCGGCGCCACGATCATCGAGTAGTGCGCCCGTCCGAGCGCGAGGCGTCGCGGGTCGCTCACCAGTGCGCAGGCGAGCGCCTCCGCCGCTTCCGGTCCGTCGATCCACACCTCGCCCATGTGCGAGAGGTCGAACAAGCCGGCCGCTGATCGAACGGCCCGGTGCTCGTCGATGATCCCGGCGTACTGGACCGGCATCTCCCAGCCGGCGAAGTCGATCAGCCGCGCACCGGCATCGCGGTGCGTTTCGTAGAGCGCAGTGCGCAAAGGCGCCGTCGGCTGCGTCGCGGCCGTCGGTCTGGCTCGCTCATGCAGCTTCGGGCATGGCGAGCGCACGAATCATGATCGCCCGCTCCGTCGGGAAGCTCATGATCGCCTCCGCCTCCGCCAGCCCAAACCAGCGCACTTCGTCGAACTCGTGATCGTGGCTGGGCCAGGTCGCCGCCGATCGGCTCCATCAGGAAGTAGTGCACGGTCTTGTGGATGCGATGGCCCGACTGGACGAAGAAGTACTGGATCGAGTCAACCGGCGCGAGGATGCGCACCTCGAGCCCGGTCTCCTCGTCCACCTCGCGGAGGGCCGTCTGCTCGATCGTCTCAGCGCCGTCAGGCGTGCCCTTCGGCAGCGACCACGTCACGCCGTCGCGGTCACGTCGGCGCTTGCCGAGCACGATCTCGAGTCCCTGTTCGCGGCGACGGACCACGATTCCACCGGCCGAGGTGGCGCGAGCGGTGGGCAGGCTCTGCCGCGATCCGTTCCTCAGCCGCGCCAACGCGCGGAATTGCTGGCCGAGGTCCGCTGGCCCGCGGCGGACAGGATGGGTCCAGTGCATGTCGCTATGTCCGACGAGCGGGGACTTTTCGCTGACACGGTCGGTGGTGGCCGAGATCGATCGGGCGGCGCGCCGCACGGCATGGAGCGGCTGGCGCTGCGGCGATAGCCGCGTCCGAGCGCCGCGAAGGCGTACGGAAGACCCGATGCAGGCCGAGCTGCCGCTCCAGTCCGATGGGCCGAGGGAAGCACGAACGAGGTTCGGGAGCGGGTTCCTCGAATTGCTGCGACGCCGTGCTGCATCTCCGGATGGTACCGGTTCTGATGGCGGCTGCAATGGTTCTCGCCACGGTCGGCCGTGGTCCGGGTGCCTCACGTCACCGGCGTCACCGGCCTGCCAGGATCTGCTCGCAGCTCGTCGGCACGCGTCTCGTCGATGGCGCCGCGTGTGCGGCGATGGCAACTTCTCGACGGGCGGCCGCCACGTAGAGGTCGAGGGCTCCTGGTGCGAGGCGCCGCATGGCTTCGAGATGGTCGCGCACCGTGCCGAGATCGCCGCGGGCCAGAGGGCCGGTGAGTGCCTGACGAATGCCCAGCGTTTCGGCATTTGTCCAGTGACTGGCGCACCAGCGGCGCATAGATCGCCAGCGCGTCCTGCTCGTCCAGCCCGATCCCGCGACCGAGCTCGGCGATCGCGTCGAGCAGGCCGATGAAGCCGCCGGCCGCGAGGACGGCCGCCGCGTGATAGGCCGGCTTCCCGCCTGGTGGCAGGCGCACCGGTTCCGCACCGATATCCCTGGCGAGACGCCCGAGCAGCTCGAGCAACGACTCGTCGCCTTCCATGGCGACCGTGGCGCCACGAAGCGCTTCGACCGAGCCTTCGACATCGGCAAAGGCAACCAGCGGGTGAAACGAGGCAGCCGTCGTGCCCGCCGCACGCGCAGGATCGAGCGCGGAGGCGGGAAGCGCGCCGCTGGTGTGGGCGATCGACTGGCCAGCGTAGAGACGAATCGCGTTGGCCACCTGCGGGACGGCGTCGTCTGGCACGGTGAGGAAGACGAGATCGACGTCGTCGATCAGCTGCTGGCCGCGCTCGACCGCCCTTGCGCCCGGGACGAGGCTGGTGAAACGGGCGCGGCGATCGGCGTTGCGCGACGCGACCCGCGCAACCGGCCACCCGGCTCGGCTGAACGCGACTCCGAGTGCCGTTCCCGCGTGGCCGGCACCGATGATCCCGATCCTGGGCAGCCCGCTGGGATCGTCTGGCGGGTGGGGATGCCGGTGGCCGAGCATCCCCTGGATGCCGTGATCGTGGGCCGAGTCATGGTCATGCTCAGGGTCATGGTCGTGCTCACGGTCGGACGGCTCGTGGGGGTGGAGCTGCCCGGACGGGTCGTGGTCGGTCATCGCCCTCAATCGTGGCACCCGCGAGACGTTCCGTATGCGGAGGCGTGAACATCGCTGAAGGGCTGCGTCGGGCGCCCTGTCGGCTGAAGGGCGAAAACCAGTCCAGCGCGGAAAGAGGGCCGCCGCAGGACCTCGGGGCCGCAAGGACCTCGGGGCCGAGGGACGTCGGAAGGCCGAGGGACGTCGGAGGCCGAGGGACGTCGGCCGGAGGGACGTCGGACCGCAGGACGTGGCCAGCGACCGGCCGAGGACCTCGCCAGCGAACGGGCCGCGAGACCTCGCCAGCGAAGCGGCCGAGGGACCTCGCCAGCGAACGGGCCGCGTGTGGTCCCAGACCACCACCGCGACGCGTTTCGCCATGGATTGGCGCTCGCCAGGTCACGTGCACGCGAAAAACCATCCGAGTGTGGCCCACGTCCACATTCGGACCCGATTCCAGTCCCGTAGAAGCGCCGCAGAGGCGAGAGAGCAGTGAATGCGTCTGGGTTGTGGTCCTGAACCACAACTCCGGGTGGCTCGCTCGAGGGGCTAGCTCTGCTCGGGGTGGCTCGCTCGGGGTGGCTCGCTCGCGGCCTCCGGGGGAGGCCTGCTCGAGGGAGGCCTGCTCAGCGCAGCCTGGCGGATCAGCGTCGACCCCGGCGTATACTCGCCGGACATTCAAATACCCCGACCCGAGGCGGGCACACCCGCCAGGTGCCGACCCGGCCCGCGCCCAGCGGGAGTGGAGGCCCGTCCTCGATGAACCATCCAGTTCCGCGATCCCGACCCGTTTTCCGCGCGTTCGACGCTGCGCGTCGGTGACCGCGAGCGTGACCGTCCACCGGCTCGACGACCGCCGGCCTGCCCGACCTCGACCGTGTCCCCATGACCGTCAAGATCCTGCTCGAGAACGTGCTGCGCAACGCCGGCACGGACACCGTCACGGAATCGGACGTGCGCACGCTCGCCTCGTGGCGGCCCGGCGCAGCCGCCGAGGCGGAAGTGCCCGTTCCTGCCCGCCCGCGTGCTGCTCCAGGACTTCACCGGCGTGCCCGCCGTCGTCGACCTGGCCGCGATGCGCGACGCGATGGCGTCGCTCGGCGGCGATCCGGCACGATCAACCCGCTGGTGCCCGGCCGACCTGGTCATCGACCACTCCGTCCAGGTCGACCAGTATCGCACGGCCGAACGCGTTCGCGTTCAACGTCGACCGCGAGTACGAGCGCAACAACGAGCGCTACCAGCTGCTGCGCTGGGCGCAGAGCGCGTTCCGCGACTTCTCGGTCGTGCCGCCCGGCACCGGGCATCGTCCACCAGGTCAACCTGGAGTACCTGGCCAAGGTGGTCGTGCTGCGCGAGGTCGACGGCACGCTGACCGCCTTCCCGGACACGCTCGTCGGCACCGATTCGCACACCACCATGGTCAACGGACTTGGCGTGCTGGGCTACGGCGTCGGCGGCATCGAGGCGGAGGCCGTGCTGCTCGGCCAGCCGCTCTACCAGCCCATGCCGCGCGTCGTTGGCGTGCGACTCCACGGCGAGCTGCCGCGCGGCTCGACGGCCACGGACCTGGTGCTGGTCGATCAGCCAGATGCTGCGCACAGCACGGCGTCGTCGGCGCGTTCGTGGAGTTCGCCGGCAACGGCCTCGACTCGCTGGCCCTGGCCGACCGCGCCACGATCTCCAACATGTCGCCGGAGTACGGCGCGACCGCGGCGCTCTTCCCCATCGACGACGAGACGCTGACCTACCTGCGCCTGACCGGACGTCGACGGCCGAACAGGTGGCGCTGGTCGAGGCCTACGCCAAGGAGGTCGGCTTCTGGCGCTGGCCGGGGCCACGGCCCGGAGTTCGACGAGACGCTCGAGCTCGACCTCGCGACCGTGGTGCCCAGCGTGGCCGGTCCGCGCCGTCCGCAGGATCGCGTGCGCGCTGGGCGACCTTGCGCGACAACTTCCGACTCCAACTTCCCACCGACATCCACGAGGGCGCCGACAGCCCGCTGGCCGTCGAGCGCGTCCGAACGAGAGGCGCAGGCCAACGAAGCTGCGCCGCGACGTCCGTCGAAGAGGCCTCCGCCGAGTCCTTCCCGGCCAGCGACCCGCCGTCCTTCGCGCAGAGCGAGGAGACGCGACGCCGGCCTCCGAGCCCGAGCCGGCGCGGACGCCGCCGGCGACGCCGAGTCGCCACCTTCTACCGCGCCGTGCCGGTCGACGTCGACGCTCAGCGGGCCGTGCTGCGCACCGGCTCGGTGGTGATCGCCGCCATCACCAGCTGCACCAACACCTCCAACCCCACCGTGATGGTCGGCGCGGGCCTGCTGGCACGCAACGCGGTCGCGCGAGGCCTGACGCGTCTCCGCGACCGTCAAGACCAGCCTCGCGCCGGGATCACGCGCGGTGACCGAGTACCTCGGCAAGGCCGGCCTCATGGAGCCGCTCGAGAAGCTCGGCTTCGGCCTGGTGGGCTACGGCTGCACCACCTGCATCGGCAACAGCGGCCCGCTCGACGAGCCGGTCGCCAAGGCGGTCGAGGACCACGACCTGGTCGTCGCCGCCGTCCTGTCGGGCAACCGCAACTTCGAGGGCCGCATCCATCCCCTGGTGCGTGCCAGCTACCTGGCCTCGCCGCCGCTGGTGGTCGCGTTCGCGCTGGCCGGCCGCGTCGACATCGACCTGACCACGCAGCCGCTGGGCCGCGGCTCGGACGGGCGCCCGGTCATGCTCGACGAGATCTGGCCGTCCGCCGAGGAGATCAAGCGCGGCCATCCGCGACTCGCTGGACCCGGAGATGTTCCGGCGCATCTACGCGAGCGTCTTCGACGGCGACGACCGCTGGCGCGCGCTGCCCGTCCCGCTGGGCGATCGCTACGCCTGGGACGACGTCGTCGACCTACGTCGCCAACCCGCCGTTCTTCGCCGGCCTGACCGCCGAGCCGGCGCCCGTCCGGGACATCGTCGGGCGCACGCGCGCTTGCCGTGCTGGGCGACTCGGTGACCACCGACCACATCTCGCCGGCCGGCTCGATCCCGGCCTGGAGCCCGGCGGGCAAGTGGCTCCAGGAGCACGGCGTGGCGCCGTCTTCGAGTTCAACAGCGTACGGTGCCCGTCGCGGCCACCACGAGGTGATGATGCGCGGCACCTTCGGCAACATCCGGCTGCACAACGCGCTGGCTTCGAAGGAAGGGCCGTACACGGTTCACCTCCCCGACGGCGAGGAGGGGTTCATCTACGACGCCGCGATGCGCTACCAGGCGGAAGGCGTGCCGCGCTGATCCTGCTGCCGGCCGCGAGTACGGCAGCGGCTCGTCGCGAGACTGGGCGGCCAAGGGCACGCTGCTCCTCGGCGTTCGCGCCGTGATCGCGCGAGAGCTACGAGCGCATCCACCGCTCCAACCTGGTGGGCATGGGCGTGCTGCCGCTGCAGTTCCGCGAGACAGAGAGCGCCGCCAGTCGCTCGGCCTGACCGGTCGGGAGTCATTCGACATCCTCGGTCTCGCCGACGGCATCGGGCCGCGCCAGTTGGTGACCGTGCGAGCGACCGCGCCGACGGCTCCGACCGCACCTTCCAGGCGATCAGCCGCCTCGACGGTCCCGATCGAGGTCGGCTACTACCGCCAGGGCGGCATCCTTCCCGCGGTGCTCCGGAGGCTGGCACAGGCCTGACCCGACCGGATCAGTCGGCGGCGGCGGTCACCACCTCGGAGGTCTCGGGAGCAGCGATCGCCGGATCGCGGCGCCGGAGCGCGTAGAGCACGCGACTGCTGCCCTCGATCGGCGCCCGCTCGATCACGTCGAAGCGAGCCTCCGCAGCCCGGCGAAATCCTTCCTCGGTGTAGTCGTCGAAGACGTCCTCGCGCGACGCGAGCATCCGTTTGACCATCGGGTCCTCTCGCGGCACCCATTCGACGACCGCGTCCTGCGCAAGGTCGGCGAAGAGATCCAGCACCATGGGAAGCGGAACGTTCCGGCCGATCGCCAGGTGGTGGATCAGCGCCAGGGCGAGCACCATGTCGGCGTTCGCTCGCTCTACGAGGCCGCTCCGCTCGCGTTCGTGCCATCCCTGCGACGGGCTCGGATCGGCCAGGTCCATCACCAACGGCGTCGTGTCCGTGCGGCCCGCCTTCGCCAACGCCTGGAAGTGGCGCTCGGCGGCCGCGAGATCCGCATCGAAGGCCAGCACGCGATAGCCGGCCTCGGCCGCGACGGCGCTGAACACGCCCGGTGTTCGCGCCAAGGTCCCAGCAGATCCGCCCCTCGCCCGGGCCCAGGAGCTTGCGTACCTGCGCAGCTTTCTCGGACGAGCGACCGTCGCCCGACGCGTAGCTCTCGTGGCTGATGTCGGCGTACTCGGCCCACTCGGTCCCACTGGGCTCCCAGCGCAGTCCCTCGACGGTCTGACGCAGGTTCTCGACCAGCTGGCGCAGTCGCGTGAGCGAAAGAGATGCTTCGCGCGCTGTCGATCCCGCGTCCGCGTTGCGCCGCATGGACCGCGCGTGCAGGTGAATGTGCGCGCCAAGGCCAAGGCGAAAACGCGTGCTCGCCGGCAGCAGCCGGGCAGCCAGGTCCAGCGGCACGCCCTCGAGGTGGTCGCGGAGCATTCGACTCAGTCGAGGATCGACACGCGCCATCAACGCCAGGGGCGCCAGGAAGTGCTCGCAGAACTGTCGATACGCGACCCATGGCTTGCCGGCGGGCAGGCGCTCGAACGAGAGATGGTCGATCAGCACCGGCGTGACGCCGCGCAACTGGATGTTGTACGCAGAGGCATCACGCAGCGAGAAGCCAGCCTCGATCGCGGCCAGCTGGATGTCCAGTGTTAACAACGCCGCGGCTTTCAGCTCACCGAAGGTCCACTCGTAGGGCCACGAGATGAACTCGAGAGGCTCCGGCCGCAGGACCGCCACGGCACGATCTGGATCGGCCGCCTCCTCGACCCGTGCCGATTCCCACGGGAGGAGCCAGCCGCGCGACACCAGTTGTGTCGCAAGCGCCGATTCGGAGAATGCGTACCATTCCTCGGCAGCGCGATCGTTCACCTGCCGTAGGAGAACGCCGTGCCTCCAGTAGACGAATCCCCAGGGATCACGCCACGACGCCAAGTCGCGGCCGACCCCGTTCACGAACGAGGTCGGGTGTTCTCAGAGGACTCCGTCTGGGTCTCCTCGGGCCGATCGTTCTTCTTCGAGCGGAAGATGTTGGAGATCCGGCGCCTGACCATGTAGGCGCTGCTGGCAACACCCGCGGCGACAGCGATGGCGCCCTGGACGATGAGGCTCCCTGAGCCCGGATCGACATACGCAAGGACGTGATGCATTGCTCCTCCTATTGGTGCGGAACCGTACGGCCTGGTCGCAGCTGGTTGCCTGTCCGTGATGAGGGTTCACGTCTCGTTAGCGGGGCATTTTCGCTCAGTTAACGCAAACTGGCGCATGGAGATGCATGAGTGAGCGACACCACGTGGGTGAACGGAGCCGGAACGGCCGACGAGGAGCTCTCCGAGCGAACGTCGGGACGCCGCGGCATCAGGGCCGCGCTGCGGCGGAACCTCAAGCTCTGGCCGCCGCCGCTGCACCCGATCCTCTTCGCCGCCTACCCGGTGCTGTTCCTGTACGCCCAGAACCTCAACGACGTGACCACCCGGGAAGTCGTCAACCCGCTCGAGCAGGCACTCGCCTGGGGCATCATCGCGACGCTCTGCTTCGGCCTCGTCTTCCTGCTCGACTTCCGCCGCGGCGCGCTGCTGGCCTCGTTCACGATCCTCTTCTGGTACACCTACGGCCACGTCGTCAACCTGCTCGCCGGCGAGCACCTCTCGCAGAACGAGTTCATCGGCGGCTGGCTGATCCTCGGCGCGCTGGTGGTGCTGGTGGCACTCCTCGCCAGCAGCCGGGTCATCGGCGCCATCACCTCGCTGGCCAACGTGGTCGCCATCGTGCTGGTGGCCATCGTCGTGGCCCAGCTCATCCCGGCGCTCACGGCCAGGCCTGCCGCGGCGGCCGGCCCGCGCCAGAGCGGCGCCGTGGTGCCCGGCGATCGCGACGTCTACTGGTTCATCTTCGACCGCTACGGCTCGCAGACCTCGCTGGACTACTTCGCCGGGACGCACAACCCGCTGCAGGACTTCCTGCGCTCGCGCGGCTTCTACGTGGCCGACGGTGCGCACGCCAACTACAGCCGCACCACCACCTCGATCACCGGCACCATGGGGATGAACTACTTCAGCGACATCGCCGCGGCGCAGGGACCCGCGAGCACCAACCTGCAGCCGCTCTACGCGGTCATCCAGCACAGCCCCGTGGCCGAGTTCCTGCTGAGCCGCGGCTACCGGTTCATCAACAACGGCTCCTGGTTCGGGCCGACGCAGATCATCGGCGACGCCGACGAGAACACCTACACCACCAACCCGGACGCCGAGACCGACTTCAGCGCGATCCTCGACCAGACCACCTTCAACCCGGTGCTCTCGACCCTCCTGCCGCACTCGTCGCCGATCATCTCCAAGACCGACCAGATCCACATCAACTCGGCGCTGCTGCAGCAGCGGGTGCTGGCGCGGATGCCCGACGAGCCCTCGCCCAAGTTCGTCTTCAGCCACATCCTGCTGCCCCACCCGCCCTACGTCTTCAACGTCGACGGCTCCTATCCCACGCCCGAGGAGCAGCAGGACCGCACCGAGGCGGACTCGATGAACATCCAGCTGACCTACACCAACGACTTCATCCAGCAGGAGGTCGATCGGCTGCTCTCGGTGCCCGACGAGCAGAAGCCGATCATCATCATCCAGGCCGACGAGGGTCCCTACACCTACCGCTACACGGCGGACAAGGAAGGCTTCGACTGGACCAACGCGACGCCCGAGGAGCTCGAGAGCAAGTTCGGCATCCTCGATGCCATGTACCTCCCGGGCACGCCCGCGCCGGGCTCACCCGCGCCCTACCAGACGATCACCTCGGTCAACACCTTCCGCCTGATCTTCGACGAGTTCTACGGCCAGGACTACCCGCTGCTGCCCGACCGGACCTACGCCGCGTCGGGCTTCAGCCACGTCTACGACCAGCTCGACATCACCGACCTGCTGCCCTCGCTCAAGGCCGGCTGGGTGCCACCGACCACCGCGCCGCAGCCCTACGAGATGACCAGCGCAGGATCCGGCGAGGAGCCCGCACCCCTGCCCGGCCAGCCGCAGCCGACCGAGGTGCCACAGAACGGCGGGGAGGACTAGCCGCGAGCCAGGGCTGGAGCCCCGCGGCTACGCGGGGTCCCAGCCGGTTGGCGCGCAGCAGTGCAAGCGCAGCGCCGCACTGCGGAGGAAACGCGAGCCACGTCCCTGACCCGATTCCAATCTGATTTAACGGTCCGGCAGCGAACGCAGACCAACCAGCCGGCGGTCGACGCGAATTCGGCGCTCCATGTGGGTCGAATTCCCATCGGATTTGAATTCGAGCAGGGAAACGAGAAGCGTCCACGCCGTAGTGTGCGAACCCAGCCTCCGACTCCACATGTGATTGGAATCCAGGCGGTCTGCGCGTGTCGTCAAGCTTCGTGAGCGCGAATCGGACGAGAGGCAAGGCCGGAGAGAGATGGTGGGCGATACTGGATTCGAACCAGTGACCCCGCGGATGTGAACCGCGTGCTCTAACCACTGAGCCAATCGCCCCGGAACGCTCCGGCGTGACGCCGGCGCCGTGGCAAGTATCGCGGCTGGGCCGAACGAGCGTCAACGAGTCCCGGTTCGGACTCCCGGCCAGCGTCTATCGAGAGCGGCGGCGTCGAGGCCGTCGATGGCGACTCGCTTGGTGCGTGCCGTCTCGCCGCTGATGATGCGCACCGCGCCACGTGCCACCCCGAGCCCGTCTGCCAAGACGCGCACCAGCGCAAGGTTGGCCGCGCCATCGACCGGCGGAGCGGCCACACGGACGCGCAGCTCGCCGTCCGGCCCGACACCATCGATCCCGTCGCGGCCGCCCCGCGGCGTGAGGCGGACGACCAGTTGCACTCCGGCCGCGCTCACGGATGTGGGTGGCCGTGCGAACGCTCGCCGAAGATGGCGCGGCCCACGCGGATGAGTGTCGCCCCCTCCTCCACGGCCACCTCGAAATCGTCGGTCATGCCCATGGAAAGGCCGGTACCGAGCTCGGGGACGTCGCCACGGAGCCGCTTCGACAGCACGGCCAATCGGCGGAATGTCGGCCGTGCATCTTCGGCTCGATCGACCGCGCGGCCGACGGTCATGAGCCCACGCAGCTCGAGCCGCGTCAGCCGTGCCAGGGCAGGCAGCGCTCCAAGAAGCTCGTCGGCGCGAAAGCCTTCCTTGGCCGGATCGTCGTCGATGTTGACCTGGAGGTAGATGGGGTACGTGCCCCGAGGCCGGACGGTGTCACGCAGCGGCTCGACGCCTTCACCCACGAGCCGGTCAAGGCGCTGCGCAAGCGCCAGAGAGTCGACCGACTGGATCACGTCGAAGATGCGCCAGCGCCTTCGCTGCCTTGTTCGACTGGAGATGGCCGACGAGGTGCCACTCGGCGTCGGGCAGCAGCGGTACCTTGGACTCCGCCTCCTGCACGCGGTTCTCGCCCAGCGCTCCGACGCCCGCCGCCACCGCGGCGCGGATCCGGTCCACGGGCACGGTCTTCGAGACGCCGACGAGCTGCACCGCGCCGACGTCGCGCCGCGGCTCGCGCGCACGCACGCGCCACGCGCTCGCGAACGCGCGCAACTGCGTCGGCGACGGGCTGGTCTTCGCTCATCGTTCCCGGCCGCCCCGGGATGGCACGCGGCGATCAGCCGCGACGAAGCTCGATCCGGCTACTTGCTGCGCCGCAGGAACGCCGGGATGTCGAGATCCTCGAGCTCCGGCGCCCGAACGTTGGTCGAGGCGGGCGCACCCGGGACTTGCCCTGGAGCCGGCTGACCAGGCTGGGCCGGCGGTGGAGAGCCTGCCGTGCCCTGCTCCGGGTAGGGTCGAGGCTGGCCGTTCCCCTCGGCACCAGGTGCCGGCGGCGCGACGGCCGCGGGCTGTCCTGGGCGTCGTGGAGCCCGGTGCACCCGTGCCGGCTGCCCGCTGCTGCGACTCGAGCTCGCGCAGGAAGTCGCGACCACCGGCGGAGCGGACCGAGACTTCGGCCACTTGGGCATATCGCTGCGGATCGCGCCGCTTCGAGTCGAAGCCCGTCGCGATCACGGTGATCTGCAGGTCGTCGCCCATGCGCTCGTCGATGACCGTGCCGAAGATGATGTTCGCCTCGGGGTCGGCCGTCTCCTTGATGATCTGCGCGGCCTCGTCGACCTCGTACAGACCCAGGCTCGCGCCGCCGGTGATGTTGAAGAGCACGCCCTGGGCGCCCGCGATGTTGATCTCCAGCAGCGGGCTGGCGATGGCGGCACGCGCGGCGTCGGTGGCGCGGTTCTGGCCGTGGCCGCGACCGATGCCCATCAGCGCGGAGCCGGCCTCCTTCATGATCGTGCGGACGTCGGCGAAGTCGAGGTTGATCAGCCCCGGCACGGTGATCAGGTCGCTGATGCCCTGGACGCCCTGTCGCAGCACGTCGTCCACGACCCGGAACGCATCGACGATGGACGTGTCCTTCTGGACCACGTCCTTGAGCCGGTCGTTGGGGATCGTGATGAGCGTGTCGACCTTGTCCTTGAGCAGCTCGACCGCCTTCTCGGCGTTGATGCGACGGCGAGCGCCCTCGAACGCGAACGGCTTGGTGACCACGCCGATCGTCAGCGCACCCTGGTCTCGCGCGATCTCCGCGATCACGGGTGCGGCGCCGGACCCGGTGCCACCGCCCATGCCCGCGGTGAGGAAGACCATGTCCGAGTCCTTGAGCGCCTCGGCGATCTTCTCGTTGTCTTCCTCCGCCGCACGCTGGCCGATGCCCGGATCACCGCCGGCACCGAGCCCGCGGGTCAGCTTGTCGCCGATGCGGATCTTGTGGGGTGCGTCCGACTGGAGGAGCGCCTGCGCGTCGGTGTTCACGGCGATGAACTCGACGCCCATCATCTCCGCGCGGATCATCCGGTTGACCGCGTTGCTTCCGCCCCCTCCGATGCCGATCACGCGGATCAGCGCGAAGTTCTCCGAATCGGAACGCAACGGCATGGCGACGACTTCCTCTTGGTCAGGCGCTCGACTTGTCTTCAACGGCGTTCCACGAACGAGTACGGGCGGTCCGGGCCGCTGAGCGCTTGCGGGAGTATAGACGTGAGTCCACGCGATCAACCCCCACCCGACCATGACCGCGCACGAAGCGTTGCCGGGTCGCGCCGGGCTGGGTGAAGTCGGCGGGGCACCGTGCGCGCCGATGCGACGCACCTCCGGTCGCGCGATCAGCCCGAAACGAAGGTCAGCCTCACCCTCCGGGTGGCGTTGTCGGGGTTGGGATCCAGGAGTGCGATCGACTGCCACGTTCCCAGGGCAAGCCGGCCGCCGACGACTGGCACGCTGATGGATGGCGGCACGAGCAGCGGCAGCACGTGATCCGCACCATGTCCTTCGGAGCCATGCCGATGCACCCAGCGGTCGTCGCGCGGCAGCAGCCGGTCGAGCGTCGCCATCAGGTCGTGATCCGAACCCGCACCCAGTTCCATGATCACGACGCCAGCGGTGGCGTGCGGCACGAACACGTTGAGCAGCCCGTCACGGCCCGCGGCGTTTTCAGCGACGAAGCGCTCGCAGGCACCCGTCAGGTCGAACAGCCCGCGCTGCGCGTCAGTGCGAACGGAGATCTCGATGCTGGCCAAGGTGCCGACGCTTACGGGAAGAGGCCCTTGAAGAAGTCGCGCACGCGGCCCATCGCACCGCCAGCCGGCGCCGATTCGTAGCGTGCCGGTTCGGACGAGGTGACGATGCGGGCCGCCCACTCGAGCAGGCCGATCGCGGTGGCATAGGGTGCTGCGATCAACCCATCGGTGAGCCCGCCGACACCACCCGGCACGGCCACGCGAACCGGCATCTGCAGGACCTCGCGGCCGAGATCGGCGGTGCCCGGCAGCAGCGAGCCGCCACCCGTGAGCACGATTCCCGCCGGCAGCCGCGTGCTGTGGGCGCGTGCCAGCTCCTCGCCGATCTTCTCGAACAGCTCGCGTCATGCGCGCCTCGATGATCTCGGCAACGTCGACGCGCCGCGCCGTCCGAGCCTCGCCGCCGATCTCCTCGAGCGGGCACTTCCTCTTCCGGATCGATGCCGTTGGGCCGCGCGATGCCATGGGCCAGCTTCAGCTGTCTCCGCAGCGACCAGGTTGGTCTTGAGGCCGATGGCCAGGTCCGCGGTGACGTTGATGCCACCGATCGGCACGACCGTCGTGTGGAACGGCGAGCCGTCGATGTAGACCGCGAGGTCGGTCGTGCCCGCGCCGATGTCGGCGACCGCGACGCCGAGCTCGCGCTCCGTGTCGGACAGCACCGCCTCGCCGGACGCGAGCGACTCGACGACCAGCTCGTCCACGCGCACGCCCGCCTGGCGGACGCACTTCGTCAGGTTCTGGAGTGCCGTGGCCGAGCCGTGGACGATGTGCGTCTCCACCTCGAGGCGCACGGCGCTCATGCCGAGGGGATCCTTGACGCCTTCCTGGCCGTCGACCACGAAGCCACGTGGCAGCACGTGGAGCATCTCGCGGCTGGACGGGATCGTGACCGCCCGCGCGACCTCCGTGGCGCGGTCGATGTCCTCGCGTGCCACTTCGCGATGCGGACCGCTGACGGCCACCGCGCCGCGCGAGTTGAGCGACTCGATGTGATTGCCGCCGACGCCGACGAAGGCCGCTTCGAGGCGCATGCCCGAGAGGCGTTCGGCCTGTTCCACCGCCGCGTGGATCGAGCCGACCGTCTGCTCGATGTTGATGACCACGCCCTTCTTCATGCCGTTTGCCGGCACGATGCCCTTGCCGATGACGTTGACCACGCCATCGCGTCCGACCTCGCCGACCAGCGCGACCACCTTGCTGGTGCCGACATCGATCGCGACGAGGACCGCTTCGATCTGCACCGCTCCCCTTCCCGTCACTGGAACGCTCGCCCGTTCACGGAAACGTGATGGCGCCATCGTCGGCGACCATCCGACGCGCGCACTGCCGCGCGACGGCGTTGTGCGCATTGTCCGCGATGCGGGCTCATCGCGAAGGGCGAGGTGTCGGCGTCGCCTCCCCCTTCGGCGGCTTGTTGGGCTTGACCTTCTGGCTGGGCTGCGGCGACGGGTTGGCGTTGTGCTTCGGTGGCTTGGTCGACTGCGGCTGAGGGGTCGCGTCCGGGCCGGGCTTCGCGCTGGCGTTGGGTTTTCCGCCGCCCGGCTGCGCGCCCGCCCCGTTGGTCGTGAAGATGCCACAGTGATCCGGCGACACGGCGAGGGTGACCGTCGCGATCTGGGCTTCGCGATCGCCAGCAGCGAGCCCAAGGCACTGCACCTGGAGCGGGATGTCTGCGGTCGTGTGCAACTCCGAGGTGAAATGGCCGAAGACTGCGCGCCAGCCGTCTGGCACCGAGATTGTCCAGCCATTCGATTCGTCGATCGTGATGGTCAGGGCGGCCGCAGTGCTGCCGAGTGTCCGCCGGCGTCAAGCTGCCGAGCAACCGTGCGACCTCGATGTCCAGGGCGGTGAGCTGCGCGCCCGGCTGCGAGCGACTCGGGTTGCGCCCGCTGGTCTTCGATGACCGGCAGAGCGGCTGGATCGGGCTGCTGCCCCTGCGCGGCGGGCGCGATCACGAATCCGCTCGGGTCCACCAGCCACGAGGCTCCGGCGGCGCGCCAGACGAGGATGGGCTGTCGCTCGTGGATGCGCACCACCAGCCGATTCGGGCAGCGACACCTCGACGTTGGCCGAGAGCACCGACGGCAGCGACTCGATGCGCTGCTCCATCTCCGCGGTCGTAAGGCGGAAGACGTTGCGCGATCCGCTCGAGTCGCTGCCCGGAGATGGGAGCTGCAGGTCCTGCCGAATCTGGGCGGTGTCGGCGTAGGTCGCCCCGGTGATCGTCACGTCGGTGGGGTCCACGGCGAACACCGATTCGACGCTGAAGAGGTACAGGGCAACCGTGACGAGCCCGACACCGATCGCGGCGACCAGGCGCGTCCGCGAGATCAGCGGCGAGCTTCGGCGGGTACGGTGGCTCCGTCGTCCGGCGGTGCGACGGCGGATGGGCAGGTCCACGGTCAGGGAAGCTTGGCTCGGGTCAGCCGGTGAACCGGCCGCAATCGAGCACGCTCGATCGCCAGCTCGATGATGCGCTCGCACGTCGCGCCGAAGTCGCGGCCGCCCGTGCCACAGAGCAGCGGGAAGAGGCTGATCGGCGTGAAGCCCGGGATCGTGTTGATCTCCGACACGTACAGCGTGGCATCGCGGGCCAGCAGGAAGTCGACGCGCGCGAAGCCCTCGGCACCGATCGCAAGGTATGCGTCGCGAGCCGTCGAGCGCGCCGTTTCGGGGATTCCGGCCGGGAGCTCCGGCGCCAGCACGGAGCGCGAGGCGTCGTCGCGGTACTTGGCTTCGTAGTCGTAGAACTCCCGCCCGGGGATGATCTCGCCGGGCCCGAAGACCTCGATGTCGGTGGCGTCGTTGCCCAGCACGGCGACTTCGAGCTCGCGGGCGCCCTGCACGTATGCCTCGGCCAGCAACAGGTCGTCGTAGCGGAACGCGTCCTGGACGGCGAACTCGAGCTCCGGCGGCTCGGTTGGCCGGTGGACGATCGAGACACCGACGCTGGAGCCAAGGCGGGCCGGCTTGATCACGATCTGGCGCTGCGGCAGGTCCGACGCGAACGTTCTCGATCCGCGCCAGTGCCGCTCGCTGGTCGGACTCGAACTCGGCGCGGCGCAGCTCGATCCAGGGAACGATCCGGATTCCGATCGCCGACGCAGACGCGCTTGAAGAGCTGCTTCTCCATGCCGATGGCGGACGCGGCGACGCGGGAGCCCGCGTAGACGATCCCGGCCGACTCGAGCAGGGCCTGGACCGTGCCGTCCTCGCCGAACGGCCCGTGCAGTGCCGGAAAGCAGACCGAGCTCGAGACGTGTGTAGCCGATCTCGGCAACCGCATCGGCGGCCGTGAGCGGACCGCGCGCGCCGAGGGCTGCCGGGTCGTCATAGGCGACCTGCGGAAGTGCTGCGTCCAGCGCGCCGTCGGGCAGTTGCCACCAGGCGCCGTCGAGGTCGATCAGCCAGCCCCGGACACGAGTGCCCGCGATCAGCCAGCGCGCCCGCGACGGCGCGACCCGAGACGAGCGAGACGTCGTGCTCAGCCGAAGGGCCACCGAGGAGCACGTCGATCGAGGGGCGCTCGGACACGCGGCGTGCCCGTCTTCATGACTTCGACTCCGTTCGGGACGGCGGCTCCGCAGCCGGTTGCGACTCCCATCCGGACCAGTCGCCGGCGAAGACGATCTCGAAGCGCAGCTCGATTCCGCGCTCGCGTCGGACGACGTCCCGGACGCCTTCCGCGAGCCGGCGCACGTCGGCGGCGCGACCACCCTGGTCGTTGACGATGAAGTTGGCGTGCTTCTCGCTCACCGTGGCACCGCCGATGCGCCAACCCTTCAGCCCGAGCGAGTCGACGACGCGGCCGGCCGAATCCCCGTCGGGGTTGCGGAAGACGCTGCCGGCAGACGGCAGCCCAAGCGGCTGGTGTGCCTGGCGCCAGCGGCGGATCTCGTCGAGGCGCGCGCCGATGAGCGCCGTCTCTGCCGGCTCGAGATCGAAGGCCGCCCAGGTGACGATCTCCGGCGCGCCGTCGGCGGCATGCTTCAGGACACTGTCGCGGTACGCGAAGTCCGAGTTCGGCCGCGCTCCGCGTCTGTTCGGTCCCGTCGGTCGCCATGACGCCCGCTTCGATCAAACGTCCGGCCACATCCGCGTCGTGAGCTCCCGCGTTGGCCCAGACCGCGCCGCCGACCGTGCCCGGGATCGCCAGGCCGAACTCGAGGCCCGAGAGGCCCTGCCTCTCGCGTGACCGTCGCCGCCTTGCGCCATCGGCAGCCCGGAATCGGCGGTGAACCGCGTCCCTTCCACGCGGAATTGCTGCGCGCGGTTGAGCACCACGAGGCCGCGGATCCCGGCGTCGCTGATGACCAGGTCCGAGCCGCGACCGAGGATGAAGAGGGCGATCTCGCGCGAGCGAGCGAACCGTGCGATGGCGCGCAGCTCGAAGAGGTTGCGCACCTCTGCGAAGAGGTCAGCCGGCCCTCCGACCCGCATGGTCGTGAAGCGCGCCGAGCGGCTCGTTGCGCGAGGTCTTGACCCCGATCCGCCGCTGGATCTCGGTGCCGAGGCGGATCGCATCCTCTGCGGTCATCGGTGTGTGCTCCACGGGCGCCTCGACGTTCATCCGGCGCCGACCCGACCGCTTGGGACTGAGACTCGAGCGCTGGCGCCGTGGCAGAGGCCGCCATCGCGTTCCCGCGCGCCATCCGTTCGATTCGTGCCGGGTCCGGCAGCGGCCGGCGCTCCGCCAGGTCGATCAGCAGCTCGACCGTCGCCGCCGCCGCGTCCGGTCGTGCCGACGCGGCGGCTCGCCGCTCCCATCCGTTCGCGGCGCGGCTCGGGTCGGAGAGGATCTCGCACGCGCGCAGCAGCGCGTCGCCGTCGAAGTCCTGGTCGGCGAATCACCTCGGCCGCGCCCGCCTCGACCAGCTCGCGCGCGTTGGCCTGCTGGTGCGCGGCCGCGTGCGGATACGGCACGACGACCATCGGCAAGCCAACGGCCGCGGCCTCCGCCAGCGTCGACGAGCCGGCACGCCCGACGAGCAGGTCCGCGGCCACCATCGCCTGGCCCATCTCTTCACGAAGGAACGGGAACGGCCGGTACCGTGCGCGACGATCCTCGGGAAGCTCCTCGCGGCGCTTGAGCGCGGCGGCGTAGGCGCTCTCGCCGGTCAGATGCAGCACCGCGACCCGCTCGACCAGCTCTGGCAGCGCGGCGGAGACGGCGTCGTTGAGCCGTCGCACAGCCTGCGAGCCGCCGAAGACCAGCACCAGCGGCACGTCCCGCGGTAGTCCGAGCGCGTCGCGCGCCGCGTCCCGGTCGATCCCGTCGAACGAGCGAATCGGCGTGCCGGTCACGTAGCACGGACCGGGCAGCGAGCCGCACGTGCCCTTCGAAGCTGACGCTGATCGCGGTCGCCAGCCGTGCGACGGTGCGCACGCTGCGACCGGCGATGCGGTTGCCCTCCCACAGCAGTGATCGGGATGCGACCGGCCGCGGCAGCCGGCAAGCAGCGCGAGCGAGACATAGCCGCCGGTCGTGTAGATCGACGTCAGGCCGGAAGCGCGCCAGCACGACGGCCGCCTGCGGGACGGACGCCCCCAGCCGGATCGGATCGAGGACCGTGTTCGCCGACAGGTCGACCGTGCGCAGCGAGCGCAGCCACGAGCAGGTCGAGCTCCGGCGCCGTGTGACCGTCACCAACGGCAGCCGCAGCGAGCTGGGGCACGAGTGTTCGCTCGAGACCTCGGTGTCCGCCCAGCCAGCGCACCTCGAGGTCCGGCTGCCGCTCAGCCAGCGAGCGCAGGACGGCCAGGGCGGGGTAGACGTGCCCGCCCGTGCCGCCGGCTGCGATCAGGATCCGCATCGAAGGCAGTGCCCTTCTGGACTGTCTCTCGGGAGACCGAGAGGAGGATTCCGACGGCCGCGAAGCTGACGACCAGCGACGAGAGGCCGGATGACACGAACGGGAGCGTGATGCCGGTGAGCGGCAGCAGGATCACCACGACGCCGATGTTGATGAACGCCTGGAACGTCAGCCAGGCGGTGATGCCGACGGCGAGCAGACCGCCGAACGTGTCCGGCGCCGCGAGCGCCACGCGGACGCCGCGATAGGCGAGGAAGAGGTACAGGCCGACGACGACGACGCCGCCGATCAGCCCGAACTCCTGGCCGATGACGGCGAAGATGAAGTCGTTGGCCGCATTCGGCAGCGGCAGCGCGCCCGGCTGGCTGCTCTGGCCAAGGCCATTGCCCAGGACCCCGCCCATCGCCAGCGCCATGAGGCCATGGACCGTCTGGTAGCCGTCGCTGGCGGCGTACTGCCACGGATCCAGGAACGCGCGAACGCGCGCCATCTGGTACGGAACGGTCGATCACGTACAGCGCGACCGCGCCGACGCCCATCGGCAGCAACAGCGCGAGCTGCCAGAGGCTTGCGCCGGCAACGAACAGCATGGTCATCGCGGTCAGCGCGATCACGCCGGTCGTGCCCAGGTCCGGCTCGATCGCCACCAGCAGGATGACCGGCCCGGCGATGACCAGGAACGGGACGAGGCCGCGGAACAGGCTGCCGACGTCGCCGCCGCGAGCTGCCAGCCAATGCGCGAGGTAGATGATCAGCGCGAGCTTGGCGAACTCCGCCGGGTGCACTGGCGGAAGCGGCCCGAGCTGGAGCCAGCGCGCGGAATCGCCGACCTCGATGGGGTGGAACGGACCGATCGACGGCAGGAGCACGACGATCAGCAGCAGGAATGCGAGCAGAAAGCATGCCCCTGGAGACGAGGCGCAGGAAGCGATAGTCGAGCCTGCTCATGAAGAGCATCACCGCGATGCCGATGCCGCTCCAGATGATCTGTGGTGCGGCAGCCCAGAACAGGTCACCCTGGCCGTCGAGCGCGACGCGAATGCCGGAGCTGGAGAAGATCATCAGGATCCCGATCGCCACCAGCGCCACGACCGAGACCAGGATCAGGTAGTCGGGCTCGTGGCGCTCGCGCTGCGGGCCGCGCAGCACGCGCCCGTCGCGCAGCGCCTCGTCGGGCCTGGTCGCCGAGGGACGAACCGCCTGGACGGTCTGCGTCCGGACCGGCGGCGGCGTGATCTTCTTGGGGTGGCGCAGCCGGGTTCGCGTCGCGTCCGTCGGTGTGGGGCTGACGGTCGCTTTCGCCGTGGTGAAGCGGCGATCCTCGGTTCGCGGCAGCAGCGGGGCAGTGGCGGAGCGCCGGTGCCCGGAGTTCGTCTTCGCCGACTGCCATCGGATCATCGACGCACCGTCCGCTGCTCGATCAGAGAGGTGACGGCATCGCGGAACGCGCGCCCGCGCGCGGCGTAATCGGCGTACATGTCGAAGCTGGCCGCGGCCGGGCTCAGGAGCACGGTCCCGATGGTTCCCGCGGGTGCGTGGACCAGCCGCGCGCGAACGAGCGAATTGGCCTGGGCGACGGCCTGCTGCATGTCGGATGCGACCTCGGTGTAGCCGAGGCCGGCCGCTCGGAACGCCTCGCCCAGGATCGGGCCGCTCTCGCCGATCAAGCACCGCGGCGTCCGCGCGCTCGGCGACGACCCCCGCCAACGCGTCGATCTCGAGGTCCTTGGCGCGGCCACCCGCGATCATCACCAGCGGTCGCGGATAGCTGCGCAGCGCCGCGATCACCGCGTCCGGCTGCGTGCCCATCGAATCGTTCACGTAGCGCACGCCGTCCGACTCGGCAACCAATTCCAGCCGGTGCTCGACGCCCCGGAAGGCGGCCACCGCGCCACGGATACCGTCCGGCGCGACACCGAAGAGCAGGCCTGCGGCAACGGCCGCGAGAACGTTGCTGACGGTGTGCCAGCCCGGGATGGCGATCTCCGCCAGTGGCAGGACGCGGCCGCCGGGGCCCGTCGCGGCGGTGCCGCCACCAGCGACCGAGAGGCGCGGCACGCTCGCCGCCACGATCCAGTCGTCGACGACGCCGACTTCGCAGGCTCGGGGCTCTTCGCGGCGATAGCGGATCGCCTGCGCCCCCGACGGCGGCTCGCCGTACGACGCGACGATCGGATCTTCGGCGTTGAGGATGACCGCGCCGTCCGTTGGCGCGAGCTCGAACAGACGGTGCTTGACGCGCTGATAGGCCTCGAGCGAGCCGTGGCGGTCGAGATGATCGGCGGTGACGTGGGTGTACGTCGCGACCAGCGTGCCGCGCGAAAGGGTCGGCAGCTGCAGCTCCGAGAGCTCCAGCACCACCCGGGCGTCCGGGTCCAGCTCGGGCAGTCGTTCCACGAGCGGCACGCCGATATTGCCGCCCAGCAGGGTGTTCCGGCCGCTCGCACGGAGGATCGCGGCGGTCAGGGCCGACGTGGTCGTCTTGCCCTTCGTGCCGGTCACGCCGACGACCGGCGCCGGGCAGAGCCGCAGGAAGAGGTCGACTTCGCTGATGACGGGGACCACGGCCCTCCGCCTCGAGCTGCCCCAGGGCCGCGCGGAGCCGCGGCTCCGTCGTCGGGAAGTGGCTGCTGATCGACGGCGACGTCGTCACCAGGGAGGTTCCGCGAAGCGCCTCTGCCGGATCGTTCTGCGGGCCGAGGAGGAGCCGCACGTCGCCATGGTCGCCCAGCGCGGCGATCTGCTCGCCCAGCTGCTCGCGCGGTCGCGCGTCGTAGACGGTCACATCCGCACCGCGCTCGGACAGGAATCGAGTCAACGCAACACCGCTCCGCGCCAGTCCCAGCACGGTCACCGGGCGCCCGCGGAACGAGTCGAGGCCCAGCGCGTTGAGATCGATCGGCTGGACCGTTGTCATCGCCGCCGCGCTCACGGGACCAGCATCCCGCGCGTCCCGAAGAAGAACGCAACGCCGACCATCGCGGCCAGCACGCCGACGATCCAGAAGCGGAGGGTGACTTTCTCCTCGTCCCAGCCCGACAGCTCGAAGTGGTGGTGCAGCGGGCTCATGCGGAAGACGCGCTTGCCGCGAGTCTTGTAGCTCGTGACCTGGATGATCACCGACGCGGTCTCGACCACGAAGATGATCCCGATGAACGGCAGCAGGAGAATCTGTCCGGTGATCAGCGCCGTCACGGCAAGCGTGGCCCCGAGTGCCAACGCGCCCGAGTCACCCATGATGATCTGCGCCGGGTGGGCGTTGAACCAGAGGAAGCCCAGCAACGCGCCGATGATCAGCGCGCAGAGCGTGGCAAGGTTCGGCTGCGTTGGAGCTTCGTTGAAGGCGGCGATGATCAGGTAGCCGACGAAGGCGAAGATCAGCGTCCCACCGGAAAGGCCGTCCAGACCGTCGGTGATGTTCACGCCGTTGCTCGTGGCCACGATCGCGAAGGCGGCGAACAGGACGAAGACCCACGGCGCGATGCCGACCGGCCCGATCAGCGGGACGGTCACCGCGGTGATGTCGTAGGTCTGCTGGATCTGCCACGCGGCGGCCAGCGCCACGACGGTCTGCCAGAGGATCTTCTGGCGACCGCGGATGCCGTCGCCGGTGCGGGCGTTGAGCCAGTCGTCCGCGGTGCCGAGGAGACCAACGAGGGCGAGAGTCGCGAGCGGAGCGACCGTCGACGCGTCGATGAAGTGGCCCGACAACAGCTGCATCACGACCGAGACCGCGCCGACGACGAGGATGATCAGGAGGCCGCCCATCGTCGGCGTGCCTTCCTTCTCGTAGTGGCTCTCAGGCCCTTCGATGCGGATCCGCTTGCCCATCCCGAACCGGCGCAGCAGTCGGATGAACGGCGGCATCAGCAGCACGACCAGGGCGAACGTGACCAGGATCCCCTGGACCACGGTCTCCGACCCGTTCACGAAGGGTTTCCCTTCGCCGGCGCCTTCGGCGCCGCTGCGCGCGAAATCGCGGTCCTCCGCAGACCTCTGCGTCTGCTCGCGCAAAGGGCTTTCGCTCCGCAGACCTTCGGTCTGCTTCGCGCAATCGGGCGAGTCCTCGCTTGCCGCTCACCTCGCCGGTTGCTTCGCCCTCGCTTCGCGAATTCGCGCTCCCCGAGTGCGACGAGTTCGTCAACCAGCAGGTCCAGTTGTGGACCGCGGGAGGCCTTCACCAGGATCGTGTCGCCAGGCTCGAGCGTCCGCTCCAGGAGTGCGACGGCTGCGTCTCGATCCGGCACCCATTGGACGGCATCTGCCGGCATGCCCGTGTCGAGGGCGGCCTCACCGATCAGTCGCGCACCGGCACCGACCACCACCAGCCGATCCGCCTGTTGCGCCGCCCGCCGGCCGACCTCGCGATGCGATTCGTCCGTGCCCTCGCCCAGCTCGAGCATCTCGCCAAGAACCGCCACGTGGCGCCCGGGAAGCGTGGCCAGGAGCTCGAGCGCAGCCGCCATCGAATCGGGAGACGCGTTGTAGCTGTCGTCCAGGATCCGCCATGAGCCTGCCTGCACCAGGTTCGTTCGATGTGGCGCCCGAAACCCGGCCGCGAGCCCGCGCACGATCTCGTCGGTCGCCAACCCGGCGGCAAACCCGACGGCAGCTGCTGCGAGCGCGTTGTGAACCGAGTGCCTCCCCAACGCGGGCGTCACCACCTCGGCCCGCACCCGGTCCGGAAGCCGGAGCGTGAAGCGCATGCCGTGCTCGCCGAGCGACGCGATGTCTTCGGCCGCAACGTCGACCGCCGTCGCGAAGCCGTAGCGCAGGACGTGCGCCTCGGTGTACTCCCGCATCCGGTTGACGCGCGGGTCATCCGCGTTGAGCACCGCGGTTCCGTCGCGCGGGAGCGCTTCGACCAGCTCGCGCTTGCCTCGCTCGATCGCGTCCAGCGAGCCGGCGCGTTCGAGATGTGTCGCACGAACGGCGGTGACGACGCCGATCGAGGGTCGCGCGAGCGCCGCAAGCACCGCGATGTCGCCGGCGACGTACATGCCCATCTCCAGCACCGCGACCTCGTGCTGGGGGCCGAGCCGAAGCAGCGTCAACGGCAGGCCAACCTCGTTGTTCTCGTTGCCTTCGTTGCGCAGCACGCGCCAGCGGCTCGCCATCACTTCCGCGATCTGCTCCTTGGTTGACGTCTTGGCGATCGAGCCCGTGATGCCGACGACGAGCGGATCGAATCGGGTGCGCCAGGACGCCGCCGCGCGTCGGAGCGCGGAGCCGCAGTCGTCGACGGCGATGACGCTGACGCCGGGCCCGAACGCGTCCATCTGGGCGTCACTGGGTGCCTCGCGAACGACCAGTGCTGCAGCTCCAGCCGCAGCAGCCTCACCGAGGAATTGGTGGCCGTCGGTGCGTTCGCCGGGCAGCGCAAAGAAGGCGTTGCCGCGTTGAACTCGACGCGAATTGACCGCTCCGCCCCGGATCGAGAGTCGGCCGGATCGGAGGAGCGTGCCGCGCACGGCCGAGGCGAGCCCAGCACCGTCGAAGCCGGGTCGCTCCGCCGCCGGCGAGGCGCTCGGCAGGTTGGTCACGATTGCGGCGAATTCTCGCACGGGGTGCGTCAACCGCCGCCACCGGTCGGCTGTTGGTTTCCTCCGGTCGGTTGTTGATTCCCCCCGGACTGCTGGTCGCCTCCCGACTGCTGCTGATCGCCCCCGGCGTGGTGCTGGTGATGGTGCTGGCCACCTCCGCTGGGGCGTCCCGATTGCTGCCACTTGGCGTATGCCCTGGGGTCCAGCTGCTGCTGTGCCGCCGAACCAGGCTCCGGGTGTCCGGCGCTCGGGATCGGACGACTTGGGCACGTCCAGTCTCGCGAGCGCGTCCGAGGCGATCCGGTGGAAGAGCTGGTACGAGCTGATGATCACCTGCAGGTCGCCCTGCCCCTTGACGGTGGGGACGGCGTCCGCGATGCGCACCGCGACCACGACTCGCGGCGCATCGCCGCCGGCGAAGCCGACGAAGCTGAAGTTGAAGCGGTTCTTGGTGTACTTGTTGTTCGTCGAGTCCCAGATCTGGGCCGTGCCGGTCTTGCCGCCGATCTGATAGCCCGGAATGAGTGAGCCCTGGGCGTACCACGGGACGCTGGCAGTGACGTGCTCGAGCACGCCTTTGAGCTCGTCGGCAAGACCTGGGCTGATGGCGCGCTGGGGCTCCGGCGTCTGCGCCGGGGGGCCGCTCCCGATCGACACGAGCAGGTGCGGTTGCACGCGGTACCCGCCGTTCACCATCGTGGCGTAGCCGTTGGCGAGTTGGAGCTGCGTCACGGCCACGGACTGCCCGAAGGCGCGGTCGGCAATGTCGATCGGCTGCCACGGCGTGGTCTGTGGGTCCTGCGCGATGCCCGCGACCTCGCCGGAGACGTCCACGCCGGTTGGAGCACCGATCCCGAACGTCTTCCACATCGAGTAGAGCTTCCGCGCGGATCCGGCCTGGGTTCGGTCGAGGTGGAGCGCCACGTTGGCCATGGCAAGGTTTCGCGAATAGGCGACGGCGTCGCGAAGCGTCATCGCACCCATCGACTTCCAGTCGCTGTTGTGGATGGTCTGCGGCCCGAACGTCATCTGCCGCCGGTCGTGCACGATCGTCCCGGGTCGGACGGTGCCTCCCGCCATGGCCGCGGCCGCCGTGAACATCTTCATGACGGAGCCGGGCTCGTAGACCTGGCTGATCACCGGGTCCTGGAAGACGCTCGGGTCCGACTGCGCCTGCGCGGCGTAGTCGTTGGCGTCGTAGCCCGGAACGGATGCCCAGGCGAGCACTTCGCCGGTGTTCGGATCCATCACCACCGCGCTGGCGGACTGCGCGCCGTCGGCGACCCACGCGGCGTAGAGCTCCTTTTCCAGCTGCAACTGCAGGCTGGCGTCGATGGTCAGCTTGATCGACTGGCCCGGCGTCCCCGGGTCGACGATCTGCTCCGAACTCTGCAGGACGTTGCCATCGCTGTCCCGAAGCGCGGCGATGAGCTCGGGCTTGCCGGCGAGGATCGAGTTGTATTGCTGCTCGATGCCATAGCTACCGGCGCCGTCCGCGGTGACGAAGCCCAGCAGCTGGCTTCCCAGCGTCGTGCCCGGCTGCCCGCCCGTGTCCGGATAGAGCCGCACCGGGTGCGTCTCGAGCCCGAGCCCGACCACCTTGCCCGCGTCGATCGCCGCGTGGACTGCGTTGCTCTGGTCGTCGGTGATGTCGCGGGCGAGCACCTGGTACATGTTCGGCTGGCCGAGCTTCGCGAGCAGGTCGCGTCGTTGTCCCGAGTTGAAATCGAGGATCGTGGCGATTGCGTTGGTCTCGTCCACGCGCTGATCGACCGGGATCTGGTCGGGGTACGCAACCAGCGTGTCGCGGTAGGCGGTCGTGGCGAGGACGACCCCGTTCCGGTCGAGGATGTCGCCGCGCACGGACGGCTCGGAGATGGGCTTCTCGAGCTGACTCATGGCATCCTGCTGGAGCTCGGCTCCCCGCGCGACCTGCCAGTACCCCATGCGGAGGACCGCGGCCGCGCCGAACACGGCAAAGAAGACCAGGAGCAGGACGATTCGGAGACGACGGTCTGTTCGGCCGAGCATGTCGGCCTACTGCGCTGGCACGCGGATCCTGTTACCGAGCTGGGTCAGCCCGTGTTGCTGTGCCCACTCGACGACCTGCGACTCGGAACCCCACTGCGCAGCTTCGCCCTGCTCGGATTGCAGCTCCTGCTGCAGTTGGCGGCGCTCGATCATCAGGTTGTCGATCTGGTAGTTCGCAACGCCGGCCTGGAGCGTCTGGGTCAGGTACACGAGGCCGAGAAGGAACGCCACGAGGATGCCCGCGAGCACGATCGTCACCGGGCGAACATGCGCCCGTCCCCGGACCGGTACGCGGCCGACCCGTCGCTGCGCGACCGGGCGCGCGCCGAAGACTGGCGGGGGCGTTCGGTAGCGAGCCCCCTGGTAGACCGCCATCAGCGGACGCCGCCGATGTCGCTTGCCCGGCCTCCGCTGCCAAAGTCACCGTGCATCCGGTCGGCCCGATCCCAGCCGGTGCCACGTGGCCAACCGTCGGGACCTTCGAGGTCGACCTGGAACTCCGGCAGGCCGCGGCGACGGACGTCGCGCTGCCGGCCGCCGTAGTTGCGGCGTCGAGAAGAGCTGTGCGAGCTGCTCATGCCGCGAGCCTTCGCGCTACGCGCAGCTTGGCGCTTCGGGCGCGTGGGTTGGCGGAGACCTCCCGATCGCTCGGCGTCCGCGGCTGCGGACCGACCGGTGCGAGACGCGGTGACTTGCCGCAGACGCACACGGGAAGCGCCGGCGGGCACGTGCAGCCCCTCCGTTCGGCGGCGATGAAGCGCTTCACGATGCGGTCCTCCAACGAGTGATACGAGATGACGACCAGGCGGCCTTCCGGTGCGAGCAGTTCGACGGATGCGGCCAGCGCGGCCGGGAGCGTCTCCAGCTCACGGTTCACGGCGATTCGCAGCGCCTGGAACACGCGGGTTGCGGGGTGGATTCGTCGTCTCCCACGGGGTGCATGAGGCGTCACCCGCTCGACCAGGGCCGCCAGCTGCGCGCCGGTCTCGATCGGGCTCGTTGCGCGGTCCTGCACGATTGCCCGAGCGATGCGTCGCGCAAACGGCTCCTCGCCATACCGGCGGAACAGGTCTGTCAGGGCGGCCTCGTCCAAGTTCGCGATCAGCTCGCTGGCTGGCACTCCCGCGGACGGGTCGAAGCGCATGTCCAACGGGCCCTGAGCGCGGAAGGAAAACGCGCGCTGGTCATCGGCGAGCTGGTACGAGGAGAGGCCGAGATCGAACAGGATCCCGTCGGCATGGTCGAAGCCATTCTCTCGAGCGACCGAGCCGATGTGCTCGAAGTTCGACTGAACCAGGACGGCGCGCTCACCGAACGCACCCAGTTGCGTTCGGGAGCGCCTGATCGCTGTCGGATCTGCATCCAGCCCCAGCAATCTGCCGTCCGGTTTGGCGGCCTCCAGGATCCGGAGGGCGTGCCCTCCGCCACCGAGCGTCGCGTCGATCTGGAAGCTGCCCGGGAGTGGTGAGAGTGCCTCCATGACCTCCTCCACCAATACGGGCAGGTGCCCTTCTTCCACGTCAACAACCGCTCCGTGGCGGTCCCTCCGGATCCCGGAGGCTCATTTGGTTGCTGCACCACTGCCGGCCGGGCTCGCTCAGATACCGAGCCCCTGCAGGTTCCGGGCGAGCTCATCGGGCTCGTCCATCTGTGCGCTGTAGGTCTGCCAGCGTTCTGGCGACCAGATCTCGAGGTGGTCACGCGAACCCACGACCACCGCATCGTTTTCGAGCCCCGCGAATTCCCGCAGGACTTGCGGCACCACCAGCCGTCCCTGTCGGTCCAGCTCGACCTCGAAGGCGGCCCCGAAGATGAAGCGCTGAAAGGTCCGCGCGCCTGGCTCGGTGATCGGCAGGGTGGAAACCTTGCCGGCGAGCGCGTCCCACGCTGACTTCGGATGAAGAGCCAGGCAGCCGTCGATCCACTTGCTCACCAGAGCGCCGTCTGCGAGCTCCGCGCGGAAGCGGGCAGGGACGGCAACCCGTCCCTTCTCGTCGACCGCGTGGTGGTACTCGCCGGTGAACATCCGAGCGTTGCTGCCTCACTTCCGTTTCCTGCGACCAGGTCATCGGTCGGTCCGGCGACACCGTCCGCGTACCCGCGTGCGCTGCCACCTGGCCCGGCGACGACCCCGCACTGCCCGACCGTCCTCCAGACGCGAGCACGTGCACGGCGGAGAGACCAGCAACCCACCACGAGGGCCCGATCGGGCCGCTGTCGGGGTCGACTCACCTCTCCTCCCCACTTTGCACCACTTGGTGCCACTGCGGCGCATGTTAGCGACGGAATCGAGCGCGTCAAGACACAAATCGCGAAAAGCGATGGGATTGGCGCGCTTCGGTCTGGCGTGCTGGCGGCGGAAACGGGGCGGAGAGGTCCGGTGCGGTCCCGGTACTCGATGCCTATTGGTACGCCCTGTCCTTCGGCCTAGCCTGTTCGTACTCAGGGGGCCCGTTCGCTGCGATCCGAGCACGCGCCCTTGCCCAGAGAGAGTTCGATGACGCTCGCCAAGCCGCTCCGCCGCCCACGGACCGATCCGTCGAGTGACCGCCCGACACCGCTCATGGCGCCGGTGCCCAGCGACGGTGGTCGCCTCCGCCGCTGCACCTTCCGCAAGATCGAAGTCCGTTCCGTGGTTCCGCCACACGGCCGCGCGTTGCCGGTTTACGACGTGACGTGCCTGTACCCTGACCTCAAGCAGTCTCTGCCGCTCGGCGACCTGGACTCGGCGCGCGCCATCTGCAATTCCTGCGTCGCCACGGGGGTCTTTCGTCCCGACGAGGACTGAACCGAAGTTCTGGCGTTCCGGATCCGCGTTTTTCCTCTGAGCCGGCAAATCCGCTCACGTGGGTCGCAAGGCGCTGACGCGTGGGCGTTCCGGCCCGCGATTCCCTCAGATGAGCGGCTTTTCCGACATGGGATCTGGGTTCTGCCACCCGAGGTGCCCCAGGACCCGCTGGAATCCCCTCATTTGAGCTGGAACCTGGCGCATTCGAGAGGAACGGCCTGGCCAAGGTCGCGCTGAGCCTGCCACCGTGTCGGGAAAACGATGCAACTGAGGAAACGCGCAGCAGAGCCCCATTCGTCGACACTTACGCGGTGATCCTCCCCAAGGAACGCGACCCTCGCTTCGTGACGATCCGGCGTGGCGGGACCCTCACTGATCCGGATCACCATCTGCTCGCGCTGTGGGCGGCCGACTGCGCCGAGCACGTTCTCGATCTCTTCGAAGCGGTCGAGCCCGGGGACCAACGACCGCGTCAGGCCATCGATCGAGCTCGCGCCTGGGTCGACGGAGAGATCGGGATGATCGAGTCGCGCACCGCGGCTGGCCATGCGAACGCCGCGGCGAGAGATCTTCAAGGGGCGGCCAGGCACGCCGCGTTTGCCGCCGCTCAAGCCGCTGCCGTCGCGCATGTCGCTGCCCACGAGCTCGGTGCTGCCGCTTATGCGATCAAGGCCGTCCGTGCCGCCGCTCCACCGACTGAGACACGATGCGGCGGGGCGACTCGAGTGCCGTTGGCAGCGCGAGCGCATACCCGCCGCGATTCGCGAGCTCGTCCTCGACGACCAACGCCTTCGCAACGATCTCTGCTGGTCGGTCTTCGAGAGCTGACCTCGAGGCGAATCGCGGCAAGACTCGTCGCCCGCGTATCACCGAGGGCCTGCTTGGAGCCTGGCTCGACCATGGCCGCATGTGCCGGCACGGCTCAGCGTCGACAGGAAAATTGCCTGAGCAATTCCCTGGTCTCCTGCGACGATGTGACATGGGGCAGATCCAGCCGGCCATCGTCGACGGCCCGTCGGGGCACCAAGGGATTGCGGCGCGGTTGACGCCCGCAGTGAGAATGCACCCCGTGGCCCGCCCCGAGCCGGTCGTCCCAGCGTCTGCTGTGACTGGCCGTCGGCAGGCGCCCAGTGACGGCACCCACGAACAGATCCTTCTGGATGTCGAAGCCCACCACGGTCAGCAGCTGTTCGGGTTCGTTCGGCGCCTCGGGCTGAGCGACGCGGAGGCATCCGACGCCGTCCAGGATGCCTTCCTCGGGCTGTGGAACGAGCTTGAGCGTGGTGTCGTGGTCGCGGACTCGCGCGCATGGGCCTTCCGGGCCGTCTATCGACGGGCCATGGACGAGCATCGGTTGCGCCGGCGACTGGCTGGCCTGCGTGAGCGGCTCCTTGGCCGGACGACGGCCGATGAAGCCACGGACGACTTCAAGGCGTCGTCCGATCGACTGGCGGTCTGGACCGAGGTCGATCACCTGCCCGAGCGCCAGCGTCAGGTTCTCTATTTGCGATACCGGGCCGACCTTCCATTCGAGGAGATCGGCGAGGTCCTCGGCATCTCCGCCAGCGCTGCTCGCAGCCATGCCACGCAAGCGATGGCCACGCTTCGGCGCCGCCTAGGCGAAGGGTGGGACGACTGATGGCCGACGACCGGATCGTCCGCGCTCTTCGCGAGGGGCCGCCCGACGAGCCCATCTACCACTCCGCCCAAATTCGTCGAACGCTCGCGGCGCCGGTGCGGCCAGCCACGCGTCGGAGCCATGGCGCGTTTCGACTTGCGGCGGGGGGCTTCCAGCTCGCAACGGTGACAGTCATCGCGGTCGTGCTCGTCGCTGCATTGCTCTTGAACGAGCACGCGCGGGTCGGCACAACCCCCTCGCCGTCCGGGCCCGATCTCATGGAGCAAGTGCATCGAAACGGGTTCATCCGCTTCGCCATTCGCCCCGACTTTCCGCAAGCTCAGGGCACTGGGCTCGATGGGTTCGACGTGGACATTGCCAAGGCCATTGCCACGCGGCTTTCAGTGGCGGACCACACGGTGCAGCTCCACGTCGATCAGATCCTCGGCGCCGGCAGCACCGATCTCTGGGACCTCGGCCTTCCATCAGCGCTCCTGCCGGCCGACCAGGCCGCTGGCTTCGCGAGCTCAGACCCCTACTACTACTGGCCGGTCTACCTGGTGTCACCCAAGGCGACAGCGGGAAGCGCAGCAACGGATCTGGGCGGTCAGCGCATCTGCGTGACCACAAGCTCGTCCGGCGAGGCGTGGCTGAGTGGCCATCTCGGTCCATCTTTGGGGCCGGTCGTTACGCCACCCGTCTCTCCAGTCGTGCAGACCGAGGCGACCGACTGGGACTGCCTCGCCGCCCTGACCAGCGGCGCCGTCGACGCGATGGTGACCTCGACCCTCTCTGACTCCGACCTGGCGGCACGCCCAACGCTCCGGACGGTGGGTGGCCCGCTCTTTGTCGAACCGCGAACGATCGTGGCCAGTCGCGAAGGCCCCGACCCGTCCGCCCTGCTCTCGGCGATCGATGCCGCCTTGGGCGCGATGCGCTCCGACGGCAGCCTCGCCGACCTCGCTCGCAACCGCTTCGGCGGTCGCGACCTGTCCATCCCCCCGACCAGTCCCTGAAGGAGTCTCTCTGATGCGCCCACGTCTGTTCGCAGCATCGATCGCTGCAATTGCCCTGAGTCTGTCAGGCATCGCTGGCACCGCCGGCCAGGCCGGTGCGGCCCAACCTTCGGCGGTCCCGATACCACCGTTCACTGACGTCCCCGAGTACCGCGCAGACAACCGTCGAACCGGTCAGTTCGCCGGCCCGGGACCTGTGGCTGAGCCCGTCCAGGTCTGGTCCCGCACGGTGGATGGCAGCATCAACTACACGCCACAGATCGCTGACGGCAAGATCCTGTTCGGCGCGTCCGATTCCTACCTCTACGCGCTGGACGCGCGCACAGGCGCTGAGGACTGGCGCTTCAAGGCTGGCGATGCCATCGTCCGTTTCGGCTCGGCCGCGGATGGCACGTATGTGTTCTCGAGCGGCGACGGGGTGCTCCACGCCCTCGACCTGGCGACCGGCCAGGAGCGCTGGAACCGCCCTAGCGTGGGGGTCGGTTCGGACATCGAAGACGGCGTCGTCTATGTGCCTGGGTCCGATGACCATGCCTACGGGCTCGATCTAGCGACCGGGAAGGAAGTCTGGTCCTGGGCGGCGCCCGCCAACGTATATACCCTGAGTGTGGCGGACGGCACCGCCTATGCGTCGGTTGACGACGGCCGCTTCTATGCCATCTCGATCGCAGACAGCACCGAGCAGTGGCATTTCCAGACGATTGGGCCCAGCCAAGGGATCTCCGTGATCGGCGACGACCGTGTGTTCGTCTCGACCGCTGGGACGGCTACCGAGGACGCCCTGGCCTGTGACTGCGCCGAGCTCGATGCAGTCGACCGAGCCTCCGGGACGTCGCAGTGGAAGTTCAACGAACCGACCGGTGTCCTGGTCACGCCTGGTGCTGTCGCCGACGGCGTGTACTTCGAAGGGACGATAGGCGACGGCCTGTACGCGTTTCCGGCAGCTGGCGATGGCTCTGGCGCGACGCCGAAGCCAATCTGGCACGCCGCGGTCGAAGGCGGGTCGTACCGCAATGAAGCCGTGTCCGGCGACACCGTGTACGTGCCCCTGTGGGACCCCAACAGTCTCATGGCTCTGGACGCATCCGACGGCACGGTCCGCTGGAACCTGCCCCTCGCCGGGCACCCCGGCGGAACCCTGGTGAGCGGCGGCATGGTGTTCGTCGCCGATGACACCGGCACCATCTCCGCCTACGCCGAACCCGACCTTGCGGCCGCCATCGGCCCGGTCACATCAGGGTCCCTCAACGCGGCGGCGCCAGTCGCGCAACCGCCGGATCCGTTCACGATCGTGCGAACGTTGGACCCGGCCACGACCGGGCTGCAGAGGCTGCTCTCGTTCGATGTCGGCCCTGATGGGCTCATCTACGCGCTCGACAACAAACCATCGGTGACGGTGATCGATCCGACGACTGGCAGCGTCGTTACGCAATGGGGTCGGAAGGGCACAGGCGAGGGCGAGTTCGACTTCAACTTCGGAGAGGGTATCGCCCTCGGGGCGATCGACGTCAGCCCCGACGGAATCGTCGTAGTCTCCGACTCCAACAACCATCGACTCCAAGAGTTCTCCGCCGACGGCACGTTCATCCGCCAGATGGGCACGTTCGGGACTCGAGACGGTCAGCTCGTCCGGCCGCGAGAGATCGCGATCGACGGACAGGACAGCGTCTACGTGGTGGACACGGATCGCGCTTCCTTGACCAAGTTCGATCGGGACGGCGCCTTTGTTTGGCACGCTCTAGGTACTGGCGCGGGCGACAAGGACCTCCAGGGCATCTTCCACTCGGTGGTCGCGGGCGAAGATGGGCACTTGGTGCTGCTTCGGGAGGGAGGTCCGGTGCTCGTGCTCGACGCGGTGACGGGATCGGTGGTGGATCGATGGGGCAATTCCGGTCCTGACGTGGGTGACTTGGGCGCCAATTGCGAACTCGGCATCGACGGTGCTGGCAACGACTACGTCTTCAGTTGCGCTCCCGTCTTTACCCAGGTGTTCAACGCCGCACATCAGCTGATTGCCGGCGCCTACGCGCCACGCGATCAAGTCGTGGTTCCCGTATTCGGTCCCGATGACGCCGTCTATGGTCACGATCCGGAGTTCTCGAGTGACAATATCTACATCCTCAAGGACAGCCTCCTCCCGGAGGCGTCCCCGAGCCCCACTACCGCAGGTTCCATCGCGGGTACGTGGCATTCAGACAAGCTGACCGAGGACCAGATCGTGTCTGCCTGGGTCGCCGCGGGTGGCGCGCAAGCCGAGGGCCACGACTTCTTCGCGCAGCTAGGCGGCGGTGCCAATCACTACGCGATCATCGGCATGCGGTTCTTCAACGGCAACTTCACCGAGTTCGAGAGTGCCGATGGCAAGCCTGAGGTTGTCGGCGCGCGCGCGACGTTTGAGGTCGCGGCTGATGGGATCCTGACCTTGACCGACCGCGACAGCGGGGACAAGGGACGCGCGACTATCTCGTTTATCGACGGTCTCCTGAGCTTGCCCCCTATCAACCCGTGCACCGCCAACTGCCACCCCTATGGAATCCTCTGGGGAAGCTTTCGATTCCACAGGGACGCACCATGAACACATGTTCAAGCACAGCCTTCTGACGCCGTAGCCAGCTCTTGTCCGAATCTTCGCTTGGGGCCACCCGAACGTCGGGCCGCCTCAGCGGCGTCTTCGAGGAACTCGGAACGAGCCGCGCGGCCAAGATCGCGGTGGAGGCAACCCCGATCCGCGCCGGCACGGGACCTGTGATGTCAACGAGGCGGCCTGTAAGCCGAGTTCTGTCCCGCCCCGAAGGGCGGTGACGGTCATCCATCTGGGACGCCGGTTGCCCGACGCCTCGTGCGGCCGACCCGAGGGCGAAGCGACGCCGCTCCTGGTTGGGATCCCGTCTCCGGGTCCGCCCTGCCCTCCTATTTGGCCTTGCTCCGGGTAGAGCTTGCCCGTTTCACCCGGCCCACGGGTCGTTGCCGATCCGCTGCCGGTTCGTCACTGTGGCGCTGGTCCTCGCCTCTCGGCGGACGGGTGTTACCCGCTACCCTGCGTCGCGGAGCTCGGACTTTCCTCGAGCCGTTGTTCGAGTTTCCCCGACGTGGCCCGCGACCGTCCGGCCGCCTCGCTGACTCGGCCATTTTAGTCGCTCTCGCCGCTCGGGCGGCGGATTCGAACAAATGTTCTGCCAAAGCACGGCCGAAGCGTTCGCGGCGACCAGAGCGCGGGGCCGAAGCCTCCTACCGGTGCGCCAGGTAGCGCTCCGCCGATCGTTCGACCGTCCGCGCCCCGTCGGTCGCTGTCACTCTCCCCTCCCACGCTGAGTAGATGCGCTCGTACGGGTACGGCCGCAGCACGTCCACGATGTGGTGCACCTCCGCGTCAGTGATCGGGATCAGGTTCGGGTAGCTGTACATGAAGCTGACCCAGCGGCGATCCTGCACCACCGTGATCGAGTCGCCGGTCAGCAGCGCGCCGCGTCCGCCCGCGCCGGCCGACCAGTGCAGCACCTGCGCGCCCGCGAAGTGCCCGCCGGTCTTGATCAGCGTGATGCCCGGCAGGATCTCGATCGCGTCTCCGTCCCAGTGCGTCACACCCGGTCCCGGGAACTGCACCCACTCGCGGTCGGCGGACGGGATGTACACCGGGCAATCCTCGAACGCGGCACTCCACGTGGTCATCGCGGAATAGAAATGGGGATGCGAGATGGCGATCGCCGACAGGCCGCCGATCTCCCGCAGCGCCGCGACCGACGCGTCGTCGACGTAGCTGACGCAATCCCACATGACGTTGCCATGCGGCGTGCGAACGATCAGCGCTCGCTGTCCGATCGCGATCTTCGGTTCCGTGCCGAGGTTCATGAGCCCGGGCTCTTCCTCGGTCAGCGTGTTGTGCCGGCCTGACGCGGCGAGCTCGGCCATCGTCGTCCACTGCTGGCCGTTCCAGCCGACATATTGGCGCTCGTCTTCGCAGATGGGGCATTCGGCGGGCGGCTCGAGCGACATGGGGTACTGCACGCCGCAGGTGACGCAGATCCACGCCTGCGGCTCAGGTTCGGCAGCCGACGAGCGGGCACCTCGCGTCGACGGAGCCGCGGCCGACGAGCGGCCACCACGCGTCGTCGGCGCCGCAGCCGCATCAGCCGCGCCGAGATCTCCCGCTTCAGCCCGGGCCGCAGCAGCAGGGTCGTCCAGTGCCAGGTTCGCCATCGCGTCGGCCTGTCGGTTGTTCGCTCTCCGCTCGTGGCGTGCGCTCCATCGGTCGAGCGAGCGCAGGATCTCCATCGCGCGTCGAGCCAACGGGATCAGGCCGGGCTCCTTCACCCGCCATCGCCCGGTCAGCTGCTCGACCACGAGCTTGGAGTCGAGCACGAGCTCGACCTCGCGCGCGCCGAGCGCGACCGCCCGCTCGAGCCCGAGGATCACGCCGGTCCACTCGGCGACATTGTTCGTCTGTCGCCCCAGGGGCCGAGCGATGACCGCCACCGGCGGCGCGTCGGGGTCCGCCGCGTCGGGACGTGACGCGTCGATCAGGACCGCACCACAGGACGCAGGCCCGGGATTTCCACGGGCGGCACCGTCGGCGCGGATCAGCAACCTCGGGTACGTGGCCGAGCCGCTCAGGCCTTCTCTCCCCCGGCCTTGCCGCCGGCGCTCGCTGCCACAGGGGCGGGCTGGACGACCTCGAGCGGTGCTCGCGATCCGTTGCCTCGTGACCGCCGCGCATCCAGGACCGCGCCGCTGACCTCGAGGATGGCCCGCGTGATGTTGATGCCGCGCGGACAGGCGTCCGTGCAGTTGAAGATCGTTCGGCAGCGCCACACGCCGTTCTCGTCGGCGAGGATCTCGAGGCGCTCGTGCGCGCCGTGGTCGCGCGTGTCGAAGATGAAGCGGTGCGCGTTCACGATCGCGGCAGGGCCGACGTACTCGGGCTTGGCCCAGAACGACGGGCAGGACGAGGTGCACGCGGCGCAGAGGATGCACTTGGTCGTGTCGTCGTAGCGCTCCCGGTCCTTCTGGGATTGCTGCCGCTCGCGCTCCGGCATCGGGGAGCCGTCGTCGACCTGGAACGGCAGCACGCTGCGGTACTTTCCGAAGAACTCGTCCATCTCCACGACGAGGTCCTTCAACACGGGCAGTCCGGGCAGCGGCGCCACCGAGATCCGGCGCCCCAGCTGGTCGACGCGGATCTTGCAGGCGAGCCGGTTGCGGCCGTTGATCAGCATCGCGTCCGAGCCGCAGACGCCGTGGGCGCACGACCGTCGGAAGGTGAGCGTCCCGTCGTGCTGCAACTTGACCGACTGGAGCACATCGAGCACGCGGTCCATCGGCCCGGCTTCGACGGTGTAGCGCTCCCAGTGCGGCTTCTCGTCACGCTCAGGGTCGTAGCGCAGCACCTTCAGGTCGACCTGCATCAGTAGACCCTCGGCTTGGGCTCGAAGGTGCCCAGCGTGACCGGCTTGTACCGCAGCGACGGGCCGGCCGGCGTCTGGTACGCCAGCGAGTGCTTGAGGAAGTTCGTGTCGTCACGGTCGGGGAAGTCCTCGCGGGCGTGTGCGCCGCGGCTCTCCTGCCGAGCCAGGGCGGCCGTCGCCGTCGCCTCGGCGCAGTCGAGCAGGTAGCCCAGCTCGCGCGTCTCGAGCAGGTCCGTGTTGAAGACCGTGCCCTTGTCCTGGATGATCACCCGCTTGTAGCGGTCCTTGAGCTCCGCGACACAATTCACGGCGTTGCGCAGGGTCTCGGCCGTCCGGTAGACGCCGCAGTCGTCCATCATCACGTCGGCCAGCTCCTGGTGGATACGACCTCGCGTCTCCCCGACGGAGCGTCCACGCAGTGCCGACAACTCCGCCCGAATCGGCTCGGCGGCATCGCGCGGCAGTTCCGGCAGCACCGGAGACGTGCCCACGTCGGCGGCCATGGACTTCCCCGCACGACGACCGAAGACGAGGATGTCGATGAGCGAGTTGGTGCCAAGGCGATTGGCGCCATGGACGCTCACGCAGGCGCACTCGCCTGCGGCATAGAGCCCGGGCAGCACCGTGTTCTTCTCGTCGATGACGACTCGCGAATCGTTGTCGGTGGGAATGCCGCCCATCGCGTAATGCGCGGTCGGGGTCGTGGGGATCAGCTGCGTGATCGGCTCGATGCCCTGGTAGACGCGCGAGAACTCGGTGATGTCGGGCAGCTTCTCGTCGATCACCTTCTTGCCCAGGTGGCGCAGGTCGAGGTGGACGTAGTCCTTGCCGTCGATGCCACGACCCTCGCGGATCTCCATCGCCATGGCGCGGCTGACCATGTCGCGCGGCGCCAGCTCCATCAGCTTGGGCGCATACCGCTCCATGAAGCGGTCGCCGTCCTTGTTGCGCAGGTAACCGCCCTCGCCGCGGGCGGCCTCGGAGAGGAGGATCCCCAGCCCGTAGATCCCGGTCGGATGGAACTGGTAGAACTCCATGTCCTCGAGCGGGATGCCGTGGCGATAGGCGATCGCGCAGCCGTCTCCGGTCAGCGTCATGGCGTTCGACGTCGTGCGGAACATCCGGCCGAAGCCGCCGGTGGCGAGCATCACCGCAGCCGAGCGGAACACGTGCAGCGAGCCGTCGGCGATCTTGTAGGCAACCACGCCGCGGGTGACGCCGCCCTCCACCAGCAGATCGACGACGTGGTACTCGTCGTAGAACGTGACGCCGTGCTTGATGCACTGCTGGTAGAGCGTCTGCAGGATCATGTGGCCGGTCCGGTCGGCCGCGAAGCAGGACCGGCGAACGGGCCCCTCCCCGTAGTTGCGGGTGTGGCCGCCGAAGCGTCGCTGGTCGATCTTTCCATCGACGGTGCGGTTGAACGGCAGGCCCATGTGCTCGAGCTCGATCACCGTATCGATGGCCTCCCGGGCCAGGATCTCGGCGGCGTCCTGGTCGACGAGGTAATCCCCACCCTTGACGGTGTCGAACATGTGCCATTCCCAGTGGTCCTCTTCCTGGTTGCCCAGCGCGGCACAGATGCCGCCCTGCGCTGCGCCCGTGTGGGACCGCGTGGGATAGAGCTTGGTCAGGACCGCGGCCGGGACGCCGTCACGGGCAAGCTCCAGCGCAGCCCAGAGACCGGCACCTCCGGCGCCGACGATCACGGCGGGGATCTCGTGCACCGTGACGGCGTGCTGACGGCCACGCTCCGACGATCAAACCGGCTGACCGTTGGGGCTCGGCAGCGTGAGGACGACCACCGTGCCGAGGACGAAGAGGACGAACGCGAGGACGTAGAGGATGCCGAGGACGATCGGACGCGAGCGACGGCCGCGGATGTAGTCCTGGAAAACAGTGCGCATTCCAAGGAACGAGTGGAACAGCACGAGCATCAGCAGGGCCCAGTCGATCGCTCGCCAGAAGAACTGGTTCCAGCGCTGCGTGGCGATGAACTCGGCGTTCTGCTGCGCCGGGTCGTAGATGAAGTGCAGGATGCTGAAGTGCGCGAGGGCCAGCACGAACAGGCCCAGGCCGGTGATTCGCATCAGATACCACGCGGCGGTCTCGCGACGCGATCCGCGAGGTCGCATCCGTCCGCGCGTGACGCGCGAGAGCTCGATCCGGTCGTCGGTGGTCGGGATCGGCGTCGCCGCAGAGGCGTCGGAGGTGCCGGGCGTCAGGGTCATGGCAGCGCTCGCGCCGTCGCGGGTCGCGTCGTCGGCCGTCGCGTCGTGGGAAGTCGCCGGCGGGTTCGAGGGCGCGGTCGTGTCGGTCATGGGATCAGGCCTCGCCAGACCGGCAGCAGGATGATCAAGGCGCCGGGGACGCCGACGACGACGAAGATGATCCACGTGCCCCACCACAGCTTGCGATGGTGCACGGTCATGGCAGGCCAAAGATCCATGACGATGATCCGGAACCCGTTGAGCGCGTGGTACAGGAGCGCGGCACCGAGCAGCGCCTCCATGAAACGGCCGGGCACGCTGGCGTAGATCTGGAGCAGACCGTCGTAGGCCTTGGGGTCACCGCCGACGAGATAGATGTCGATGACGTGCAGGATCACGAACAGCCAGATCGCCACGCCGCTGACGCGATGGAAGAGCCAGGCCCAGCTCCCTTCGCGTCCGCGGTACGAGACGTAGTTGCCCGCGTAGCGCATCAGCGACCGGTCAGTGGAATGCGCGGCGGCCTCCGTCGGAGCCGGTTCGGCGGGTGCGGTCACGCGTGAGGCACGGTCAAACAGGCTTGGGACTTGGCCACTCGGGACACGCTCCGCATTCTATCGAGCAACGCGGCGTGGATGCGACGAGCATCGAGCCACGCCCAACCGACTGGCTGAGCGCCCTACGCCGCGCGGCCAACGCCCGACGCGCGCGGCCGAACGCCCACCAGATACGAATCCCCGTGCTACTACGTCGGCCATCCGGCGTATCTGCTCCCATCCAGCAACGGGAGTGCTATCTGGCTGCAGTTTCGCCCGATATCACCTGCTTCGACGCCTGGCGGTGCGTTTACCAGCACTCCCATTGGTAGATGAGAGAAACGCCGCTTGGCCGCGGAACGGGCACTCCCATGGAGGTCGCGGGCCGCCGGCGTAGGCGGGTGGCGCCAGCGCCGGCACGTGCGATGGCGCCCCCGCAGGCGGGTGGCGCCGGGCGGCCGCGCCAGGCCCGAGCGGTCGCATGGGACTGCAAGTCCTGCGACCCGAGGCGCCTGGCCGACGACCGGAGACAGGACCCGCCGCGTCGCGAGCCGGCGAGCCGACGACCGGAGACAGGACCCGCCGCGTCGCGAGCCGGCGAGCCGGCGAGCCGACGATCGGAGACAGGACTCGCCGCCCTCGCGGACTGGTTGCGGTTACCATCGAACAGCCGTGAAGCTTCAGGAGTATCACTCCAAATCGCTCCTTCGCCGCGCCGGGCTCCCGGTACCGCCGTGGTCCGTCGCGTCGACGCCGGCCGAGGCGCGTGCCGAGGCCGAGGCCTACCTTCGCGAGGGTGCCGGCTCGGTCGTCATCAAGGCGCAAGTGCTCGCCGGCGGCCGCGGCAAAGCCGGCGGGGTGAAGCTGGCTCGCACGCCCGACGAGGCCGAGCAGGTTGCGTCGCAGATCCTCGGCATGACCATCAAGGACATCACCGTCCGGCGAGTCATGGTCACCCCGGCGGCGGACATCGTGCGCGAGCTGTACCTCGCAGCCGTGCTCGACCGTGCCGCCAAGCGCATCCGCCTCATGGGCTCCGCCGAAGGCGGCATGGAGATCGAGGTGCTGGCCGAGGAGCGCCCCCAGGCAATCCGCAGCGTCTTCGCGCACCCGCACCTCGGGCTGCTCGACCACCAGGCGCGTGAGATGGCGTTCGCGCTCGGTTTGGGCGACCACCTCAAGGACGCCGTCGCAATCGCCAAAGGCCTCTACCGGACGGCGATCGACAACGACGCCGACCTGGTCGAGATCAACCCGCTGGCGATCGTGCGCATCACGGACGAGACCGGCAACGAGGTCGAAACGCTCCAGGCGCTCGACGCCAAGGTGACCATCGACGACTCGGCACTGCACCGCCACCCGGACCTCGAGTCGATGCGCGACCTCGACGAAGAGGACCCGGTCGACGTCGAAGCCCGCGCGCAGGGACTGAGCTTCATCCGCCTCGACGGCACGATCGGCTGCATGGTCAACGGCGCAGGCCTCGCCATGGCGACCATGGATCTCGTCAAGCGTGCCGGGGGCGAGCCGGCCAACTTCCTCGACATCGGCGGCGGCGCGCGTGCCGACAAGGTCGCTGCCGCACTGCGCCTCATCGTCTCCGACCAGAGCGTCCGTGCGGTGCTCGTCAACATCTTCGGCGGTATCGCGCGGGGCGACGAAGTGGCACGCGGCCTGGTCGAGGCGCACGGCCAGCAGAAACGCGACGTGCCCATGGTGGTGCGCATCGTCGGAACCAACGCCGACCTCGCCGCCGAGATCCTTTCGGGGGCAGGCGAAGGGATCCAGACCGCGCACAGCCTCGACGAGGCGGTCGAGAAGGCCGTGGCGATCGCGCGCACATCGTCGACCAGCCCGTCAAACGCGACGGCCACCGCATGAGCATCCTCGTCGGGCGCGACACCCGCCTCCTGGTCCAGGGCATCACCGGGCGCGAAGGCGCGTTCCACGCCGAGCAGATGCAGGCCTACGGCACCACCGTCGTTGCCGGCACGACTCCCGGGAAGGGCGGCCAGACGGCGCTGGCCGGCACCGTGCCGGTTTTCAACACGGTGCGCGAGGCGGTCTCGCAAACCGGAGCGAACACGACCGTCATCTACGTTCCGGCGCCCGGCGCGCCCGACGCGATCCTGGAAGCGGTCGACGCCGGGCATCGGCACGATCTTCTGCATTACCGAGCACATCCCCGTTCTCGACATGGTCAAGGTTGTCGCCGAGGTCGACCGGGTCGGTGTCCGCCTGATCGGCCCGAACTGTCCCGGCGCCACCTCGCCCGGCAAGGCCAAGGTCGGCATCATCCCGGGCTCGATCCACCGCGAGGGCCGCATCGGCCTGGTGAGCCGCAGCGGGACGCTGACATACGAGGTCGTGCAGGCGCTCACCGACGCGGGCATCGGCCAGTCAACGTGCGTCGGGATCGGCGGCGATCCGGTCGCGGGCAGCAGCTTCATCGACATCCTGAAGCTGTTCAAGGACGACCCGGACACCGAAGGCATCGTGCTGATGGGCGAGATCGGCGGCGGTGCCGAAGAGGCCGCCGCGGCGTGGCGGTCGGAGAACCTGGCGAACGTTCCGATGGTCGCCTTCATCGCCGGCCGAACGGCGCCACCGGGGCGTCGAATGGGACACGCCGGCGCCATCATCTCGGGCAGCGGCGGCACGGCGGCCAGCAAGATCGCGGCGCTCGAGGCCGCCAACATCCGGGTCGCCGACGCGCCAAGCCAGATCCCGCGGCTGCTCACCGAAGCAGGAATCCGGCCCTCCTGAGCGGCCCTCGGCGCTGACGGTGTCGAGAGAGGCTGACGACGTGGGTAGCGGCGGTCGCTACTCGGACGCCGTGGCGACTTCCTCGCGCAGCAGGGACTCGACGTCCGAAGCTCTGCCGCGTTGGAGCGCGGCAGACAAGTCGGGTTCATCGAGGATCTCGCGGATGGTGAGAGCCGGGTCATCGCAGCCCGAGGGAAAGTGCCGGCAGCAGGAATGGTCCACGGGCCTCCTGGAAGGCTTCCATCGCCCCGACCAATTCCGCGGCCCGAACCACGCGCCCCTCGGAGATTTCCATCAGCGAACCGATCTGGAGCGCGGTAGCCCAGAGCGAGTAATCACCAATTCGCAGCGTCGTCTCGGTCGCTTCCGCGTACGTCCTGCGTGCTGCATCCCGATCGTCAAGTCGCAGGTTCACGAGCGTCAGCAGGGTCAGCCCGTCGGCGAGCTTGAACGACTCGCCACGTTTGCGGCGGCCGACGAGGACGGCTTCCTGCGTTTCGCGTGCTCGTTCGAGGTCACCGCCCATCACCGCGATGACCGACAGTGCTTCGCGCACGAGATCGACCTTCTCCTCATCGCCCAGCGCCACGTACCGAGACAGAGCCTCTCGTTGGAGTGCTTCGGCTTGCTCTGGCTGGCCGCCGATCGCGAGCGGGAAACCAAGGTCGTAGAGGCTCTCGGCGATCAGGCGCGAGTCGTCGACCTGCCGCGCGATGGCAAGTGCCTCCTCGTACACGGAGCGCGTCGCTGCCATGTCACCCTGCCAGTAAATGAGACCACCGAGCGCCGCGAGGCCGTGCGCCCGATCGGCGGTCCCTGCCTGCGCCGAAGGCAACGCGAGCAATCGTTCCAACGCACCGCGGGCCTCGGCCAGGTGACCATGTTGCTGCCAGAAGCGCCACAGCGCGTACGCAATTCCGATGCCCAGCGAAGCTCGGTCTGATTGGACCGACCACTCGATGACAGCGCGGAATTCGTCGTTATCCGCCTCGAGCGCGTCGAACACCTTCGTGTTCTCACGCCCGAGCAGGAGTGGTGAGATCTGTTCGGCAACGCGCAGGTAGTGGCTCGCATGTCGTGCTCGCAGCTCTTCGAGCTCGCCACTCGCCTCGAGCCGTTCCCGCGCGAACGCCCGGATCGTTTCGAGCATCCCAAACCGGGCCGCGCCGGCAAGATCCTGCCGCCGCACGAGGTTCTTCTCGACCAGCGACTCGACCACGTCGAGCGCGAACGAGTCGAGTTCCCCACTCGGGTCGACGATGCCTTCGATCGCGGCAAGATCCGGCGCACCGGCGAACACGCCGAGGCGGGCAAAGAACGTCCGCTCATCCGCTCCGAGCAGCTCGTGGCTCCACTCGATCGCGCCCCGCAGCGTTCGCTGCCGGTCGGGCAGATCGCGCGCGCTGCTGGCGAGAAGGCGCAGCCGGTCGCCGAGCCGCTCCTCGATCTGTTGCGGATTCAGCACGCGGATACGAGCTGCGGCGAGCTCGATCGCGAGCGGAAGCCCATCGAGCGCGGCGCAGATCCGGCGGATCGCCGCGATCGCCTCACCATCCGGGATGAAGTCGGGTCGCACTTGGAGCGCCCGCTGCAAGAACAACTCGACGGCTGGCGCCTCGGAAAGCGGCGGCACCGGGTATTCCTGCTCCCCGGAGATGCGCAGCGGCTCGCGGCTGGATGCCAGCAGCCGGAGCTGCGGAGCCGCGGCGACGAGACCGCCGATGCGCCCGGCAGCCTTGACGACCTGCTCGAGGTTGTCCAGCACCACCAGGGTCGATCGATTCGCCAAGTGGTCCCGAAGGTCGTCCTCGCGGGAGTGGCCCGGCTGCTCGGGAACACCGAGGGCGGTCGCCACTTCTGGCAGGACCATCCGCGGATCACGAACCTGCTCGAGCGGCACGAACCACGCACCGTCTGGAAATCCCCCGCTCATCCGCCGGGCCGCCTCGATCGAGAGACGCGTCTTTCCGGTCCCACCCGGCCCGGTCAGGGTCACCAGTCGTGAGCGACCCGCCAATGCGGTGAGCTCGTCGAGCTCGTGCTCGCGGCCGACGAAGCTCGTCGTGGGGTCGGGCAGGTTCCCACGCCTGGCGGTGATGGTCCGAAGCGGCGGGAACTCGGTCGGCAGCCCTTCGATATCGAGCTGGAAGAGTCGTTCCGGCGCGGGGAAGTCTTTCAGCTCGTGCTCGCCGAGGTCTCGCAGCTCCGCATTCGCGGGCAGGCCGGACCCGGCCAGGGCGCGCACCGATTCCGTGATGACGATCTGGCCGCCATGCGCCGCCGCCGACACCCGCGCGGCGCGGTTCACGTCGATGCCGACGTAGTCGCCTTCGGTGAGCTCGCCACTGCCCGTGTGGAGCCCCATGCGAACGCGGACTGCGACCCCGTCCGGCCAGGTTTCGCCGAAGAGGGCACGCTGCGCTTCGACGGCGGCCGCGACGCCATCCGGGGCCCGCTCGAAAACGACGAAGAAGGAATCGCCTTCGGTCTTGACCTCGACGCCGTGGTGCGCGACCAGAACAACGCGGATCAGCTCGTTATGGCGCGCGAGCATCGGCGGATAGCTCGCGCCGAGCTGTCGCAGCAGACGTGTCGACCCCTCGATGTCGGTGAACAGGAACGTCACGGTGCCGGTTGGCAGCGACGTCATGAGGGAACGCTCTTCCTCAGGAGGTCGGTTTGCGATCCATGAGCGTTGCCCACGCAGGCCCGCCGGGTGCCTCGATCAGCTCGACGAGCACCCCGCCGCAGCTCGACGGATGCAGGAACGCCACCGGGCCCTCGGCCCCTGCGCGAGGCCAGCTGTCGATCAACTGAATGCCCGCTTCTGCGAGCTCGCCGAGCGTGGCTGCAATGTCCGGAACCTCGAAGCAGACGTGGTGGAAGCCCTCCCCTTTGTTGGCCAAAAAGCGCGCCACCCCGGTCGTGTCGTCGTCCGGCTGCACCAGCTCGACTTTGGACTCGCCAACCGGCAGGAACGCGATGGTCACGCGGTCCGTCGCGATGGGCATCACCGTCTCGACGGGCAGGCCGAGCGTGTCGCGCCAGAAACCCAGCGAGGCGTCGATGTCCCTGACCACCACCGCCACGTGGTGGATTCGCCCGGTTCGAGCGACGGCAGCAGGCAGGCGTGGTGTCATTTCGAACGTGCGTTCTCTTTCCTCAGACCGTGATCAACTCGCGGTGCTCGCCGAACGCAACGCGGAGCCGGTCGCTGATCTCACCGAGCGTGGCATGCGCCTTGACGGCGTCGATGATGGCCGGAATCAGGTTGTCATTGGAGCGTGCTGTGGCGTCCAGCACCCCCATCGCCCGCGTCCAGGGCTCTGCGTCCCGCTCGAGCCGGAACTGGCGAACCCGATCGACCTGGTCCCGCTCGGCCTGTGGGTCGATGCGCTGCAGCGGGGGCGCCGTGCCCTCCCGATCGGCGTCGATGTAGCGATTAACGCCCACCACGATCCGCTCTGATGCCTCGATCTCGCGCTGGACGCGGTAAGCCGCCTCCTGGATGGAGCGCTGCTGAAACCCGGCCTCGATCGCCGCCAGCGTCCCCCCGAGCCGGTCGATCTCCTCGAGGTACTCGTTGGCCGCCGCTTCGAGGTCATTGGTGAGAGATTCCACGTAATAGCTGCCCGCGAGCGGGTCGGGCGTCTCGGTCACGCCGGCCTCGTTGGCCAGGATCTGCTGGGTCCGAAGGGCCAGTCGAGCCGATTCCTCGGTCGGCAGGGCCAGCGCCTCGTCACGGGCGTTGGTGTGAAGCGATTGGGCCCCGCCGAGGACCGCCGCCAGCGCCTGGAGTGTCGTCCGAACGACGTTGTTGTCGACCGACTGGGCGGTCAGGCTCGATCCGGCGGTCTGCACGTGGAAGCGGCACATCATCGACCGAGGGTTGGTTGCCCCGAAGCGGTCGCGCACCAACCGGGCCCACATGCGACGGGCGGCTCGGAACTTGGCGACCTCCTCGAAGAGCTCGCTCCACGCAGCGAAGAAGAAGCTCAGCCGCCCGGCAAAGGCATCCACGTCGAGGCCACGGCGCTTGGCGGCCTCGACGTAGGCAATCGCGTCCGCCAGCGTGAACGCGAGCTCCTGCGCGGCGGTCGCGCCGGCCTCGCGCATGTGGTACCCGGAGATCGAGATCGTGTTCCAGCGCGGCAGCTCCCGGGCGCAGAACTCGAACACGTCGGTGACGAGGCGCATGGACTGCTCGGGCGGGTAGATCCACGTCCCGCGCGCGATGTACTCCTTGAGGATGTCGTTCTGGACGGTCCCCCCGAGCTTGCTGCGGGGGATGCCGCGCTCGTCGGCGACCGCAACATAGAAGGCGAGCAGGATGGCTGCCGTGGCGTTGATCGTCATCGAGGTGGTCGCCTCGCCGAGAGGCAGGCCGTCCAGCAGGGTTTCCATGTCTTCGAGCGTCGAGATCGGCACCCCGACGCGGCCGACCTCACCGAGCGCTTGGGCGGCATCGGAGTCATAGCCCATCTGCGTCGGCAGGTCGAAGGCGACGGACAGGCCGGTCTGACCCTGCTCGAGGAGGTACCGGAACCGACGGTTCGTGTCGGCCGCAGTCGAGAAGCCGGCGTACTGGCGCATGGTCCAGAACCTGCCGCGGTACATGGTGGGCTGGACGCCGCGGGTAAACGGGAACTCGCCCGGCCGTCCCAGGTCCCTGTCCTCGTCCAGGCCGCCGAGGTCGGCAGGCGTGTAGAGGTCCTGGACTTCGATGTCGGAGGTCGTCCGGAAGACGGGACGGCGCTCGGCGTGCTCTTCGATGGCCTTGGCTCGGGTCATCGCCCGCCACCGCTCCCGGCCCGGATCTACGCTCGGCATGGCTCGAAGGATACCGGCGGGAGGCCCGGACACGACGGCCGGCGCAGCAGATCGCGCATGAGAGGCAAGTCGGCACCGGTGGGTCAGGGCCTAGTCGAGCGTGACGAGCTCCGTGTTCAGCTCTACGGGCTGGCCAGGCTGGACATGGATCGATACCACGGTGCCGGCCCGCGGCGAGCGGACCTCGTTCTCCATCTTCATCGCCTCGAGCGCGAGCAGCCGCTCGCCGGCCGCAACCACCTGCCCGGCTTCGACAAAAACGCGGATGACCCGTCCGGGGATCCGGGCGCGGACCTGTTCCCGCCCGTGAGCTTTGGCCGCCGACCTGCCCCGGCGGGCACGCTCCAGCAGGCTGGCACGCTCCTCGTCCTCGACGCGGAAGCGCAAGACCCAGCCATTGACGGTGACCTCGTACAGGCGCTGGCCGGCAACGCGCTCACCCTCGGTCGCCGGCAAGGGGCGGACTTCCACGGTGCCACCGCGACCCGTGGCTGACTCGTGGGAAGGAGCCTGGGGCGTCACCCCGTCTTTGCGCAAAGACACTGCCCCATCCTCGACTGACATAACCGTGTCGACGTCGCCGGTGAGCGTCACCCGGATCGGTCTCATGGCCAACGCTCCGTAGCCTCGCGGCGCGCGGTTGCTGCCCAGTTGGAGCCGCTAGGCCCTTCCAGGTTTCCTGGGCCGGCGTGGCGATCAACGTTTCCCACCGACGCGGGCAGTTCGTTGCGATCGCTCGCCGCTCGGATCGCTGCGGCGCCCGTCCGCGCGGCTTGGAGCCGGAGCGGCTCGGGATCCCAGTCGCGGCCGACCAGCCCGGTGTCCATCGTCGCGTCGATGAAAGCCGGGTGCGTGGTGAGCCACAGGTGGAATGGGATCGTGGTCTGGATCCCGCCGACCTGCCACTCATCGAGGGCACGTCGAAGGCGCGCGATCGCCATCGGCCGGTCCGGAGCGACGACCAGGAGCTTGGCGAGCAGCGGATCGTATTCGCCGGTCACGAGCGTGCCCTCCTCCACGCCGTTGTCCAGCCGGACTCCCGGGCCCGACGGCGGACGCCAGCGCGTGATCGTCCCGGGAGTCGGTGCAAAGTCGCGCGCCGGATCCTCCGCACTGACGCGGACCTCGATCGCGTGGACCGATGGATTCGTCGCGTGGTCGGCAGCGGCCATCGCGGCTGCGCTGAGTGGATGACCGGCCGCCAGGAACAATTGCTCTTGCACGATGTCGAGTCCGGACGCGAGCTCGGTGACACCGTGCTCAACCTGGAGTCTGGCGTTGACCTCGAGGAAGGCCGGCGTGCCCTGCCGGTCGACGAGGAATTCGGCCGTGACGGCGTTACGGACGCCGACCGATTGCGCCACCCGAATGGCGAGCTGATGCAGCTCCCGCCGTTCGCCTGCCGAGAGACCGGCTGCGGGTGCTTCCTCGACGAGCTTTTGATGGCGCCGTTGGACGGTGCAATCTCGTTCGCCGATGGCGATGACGGTGCCGGAGTCGTCACCGAGCAACTGGACCTCGATGTGGCGTGCGCCTTCCAGGTACCGCTCGAGGTAGACGGCTCCGTCACCGAACGCGGCCGCTGCCTCGCGCGCCGCAGACGTGACCGCAACGTCCAGGTCCCCCGGCTCGTCGACCCGCCGCATGCCGCGGCCGCCGCCACCGGCGGCTGCCTTGACGAGGACCGGGTATCCGATCTTCTGCGCGACTTCGCGAATCGCAGCCAGTGACTCGGGCGTTCCATCGACCGGTAGTGGTTCGAACGTGCCCGACGCGATCGGCACGCCGACGCTGTTGGCCGCTCTGCGTGCCGCGAGCTTGTCGCCGAGCGACGCCAATGTCTCCGGTGTCGGCCCGACGAAGACGAGTCCCGCCTCGATGCACGCCCGTGCGAATGCGGCCTGCTCGGACAGGAATCCGTAGCCCGGATGAATTGCCTCGGCGCCACTGGACCTGGCCGCCTCGAGCATCCGATCCGCTCGCAGGTAACTCTCCCCCACCGGCGCCGGCCCGATGCGAACCCCGTGGTCGGCCAGCCGGACATGCATCGCGTCGCGGTCCGCGTCGCTGTAGACGGCCACCGATTCCACGCCGAGCTCTCGGCACGCGCGAATGATCCGCACGGCGATCTCGCCGCGGTTGGCGATCAGGAGTCGACGGAATGGCGGTGGCCGGCGGGCGGTGTCCGTGCGCAAAGACAGCGAGCTCATGCGCGGCATCGGCGCCGGCCGTTCTTGGCGTTCTGACGCCGCCCGTCTTTGTGCAAAGACACTCGGTAAGCGTGCTGCCGATTCCTCACAGGGGAATGTTGCCGTGCTTGCGCGCCGGGTTTCGGTCGCGCTTGCCCTCCAGCATCTGCAGCGCGCGGACCACCCGTGGGCGGGTCTCAGATGGCTCGATCACGTCGTCGACGTAACCGCGCGCCGCGGCGATGTACGGGTTCGCAAAGCGCGCTTCGTATTCCGACGTCAACTGCGCGAGAGTCGCGGCACGGTCGTCGGCAGCGGCGAGCTCGTCGCGGAAGATGATGTTCACGGCCCCCTCGACGCCCATCACCGCAATGCGCGCCGACGGCCAGGCGAGATTCACATCGCCCCGCACGTGCTTCGAGCTCATGACGTCGTAGGCGCCGCCGTACGCCTTGCGCGTGATGATCGTGATCTTGGGCACGGTCGCCTCGCAGTACGCGTAGAGCAGCTTGGCTCCGTGGCGAATGATCCCGCCATGCTCCTGCGCGACGCCTGGCAGGAATCCGGGCACGTCGACCAACGTCAGCAACGGGACATTGAACGCGTCGCACATCCGGACGAACCGCGCGCCCTTGTCTGACGCGTCAATGTCCAGCGCGCCAGCGAGGACCTGCGGTTGCTGCGCGACGATGCCGATGCTGCGGCCGTCCATCCGGGCGAATCCGATCACCAGGTTCTGCGCCCAGTTGGGGTGCAGCTCGAGGAACTCGCCGCCATCGGTGATTCGATGGATCACGTCGAGCATGTCGTACGGCTGCGCCGGGTCGTCGGGGACCAGCGAGTCAAGTTCCGCATCGCGCCGATCGGCCGGGTCGGAGCTCGCGATGCGGGCAGGTTCCTCCAGGTTGTTCTGCGGCAAGTAACCGACGATCCGCCGCGCCAGAGCCAGGGCCTCCGCCTCGTCGGGCGCAGCGAGATGCGCGACTCCGCTGACCGCGGTGTGAATTGACGCGCCGCCCAGATGCTCGCGGTCGACGTCCTCGTGCGTCACCGTTCGGACGACCTCCGGGCCCGTGACGAACATGTAGCTCGTCCCCTCCACCATCACGATCACATCGGTGATCGCGGGCGAGTACACGGCTCCTCCTGCGCATGGCCCCATGACCAGCGAGATCTGCGGGACGACGCCGGATGCCATGGTGTTGCGCAGGAAGATGTCCGCATAGCCGCCCAGTGACACGACGCCTTCCTGGATGCGTGCACCGCCGGAGTCGTTCAGGCCGACGATCGGCGCTCCGACCTTCATGGCCAGGTCCATCACCTTGCAGATCTTCTCGGCGTGCGCCTCGGACAGCGAGCCACCGAAAACCGTGAAGTCCTGGCTGAAGACGAAGACGGTTCGCCCGTCGATCTGTCCGTGGCCGGTGACGACACCGTCGCCCAAGTAGCGCTCACGTTCCAAACCGAAGTCCGACGCGCGATGGGTTACGAACGCATCCATTTCGACGAACGATCCCGGGTCCAACAGCAGATCCAGGCGCTCCCTCGCCGTCAGCTTGCCGCGTTCGTGTTGCTGTGCGATGCGTGCCTCGCCGCCACCGAGCAGCGAATCGCGGCGCATCTCACGGAGTCGATCCAGCTGTTCCTGGTTGGGCGACACGGCGTCTCAATCCCCTTTCTGGGCCCGTTCCGGGCCTGCGAATCGCGATGGTAGGCGCCCGGACAGGGTCCAGACTATCCACAGAAACGGTTGACAACTCGCGCCGACTGTGGAAAACCCTCGGCACGCGGTTTGCACTCGGGGGTACGATGCGCGGGGCCGACGGGCCAGAACACGACGACAGACGAGGTTTCCTTTGGCTCGAATCATCGCCATTGCCAACCAGAAAGGCGGGGTGGGCAAGACCACGACCGCCATCAACCTGGCAGGCTCACTGGCCGAAGGCGGTCACCGAATCCTGTGCGTGGACATGGACGCACAGGCAAATCTAACGGTTGGCCTCGGCCTCAACCTGCGCACGGTCGAGCTTTCGATGGCGGATGTGCTCACCAATCCTGCGGTCAACATCGAAGACGTCATCGTCCCAACCCAGAACGCCGGCATCGATGTCGCCCCTTCGACCATCGACCTCTCGGCCGCCGAAAACTCGCTCTACAGCGCGATCGGACGCGAGCACGCACTGCGCGAAACGCTCCAGGGATCCGTTCAGGATCGCTACGACTTCATCCTCATCGACTGCCCGCCGACCCTTGGCCTGCTGACGATCAACGCCCTCGTCGCATCGGACTCGGTGATCATCCCGGTGCAGACGCAGTACTACGCGCTGAAGGGTTTCAGTGCCCTCGTGGCGGTGATCGCGCAGATTCGCAGTCGCGGCCTCAACCCTGACCTACGCATTCTTGGTCTATTGCCCACCTTCTTCGACAGCCGCACCCTGCTCGGGCGCGACATGCTCGAGGAGCTCCGAGGCATGGGCGAGCACCACATCTTCGAGTCCATGATCCGCCAGACGGTCCGCCTCGGCGAGGCCCCATTGGTCGGACGGCCAGTCACCGCGTACGCCACGAACTCAGAGGCAGCGCGCGCGTATCGCGGGCTGGCACGGGAGGTCATTGAACTTGGCTAGTAGTCGACCTAACTTTCGAGCGCAGGCAAGCGCGCGTCTCGCCGAGGAACGCGAGCTCTCCCCTGCGATCATCAGCCTCCTTACGCCCGAGGGCAAAGGACCGCGCACGCACGGCGTCCGCAACGTTCCGGTCGATCGAATCGATCCCAATCCCAACCAGCCGCGTCTGACGTTCGACGAGGACTCGCTCAAGGAGCTCGCCTCTTCCGTCAAGGAGCACGGCGTTCTTCAGCCGATCCTCGTGCGCCCATCGCATAGCGGGCGCTACGAGCTGGTCGCCGGAGAGCGCCGATGGCGGGCCACCAAGATGGCGGGGATCCACGAGATCCCGGCACTGATCGACGACATTGACGACGACACGGCACTCGAGATCGCGATCATCGAAAACCTGCAGCGCGAAGACCTCTCGCCGCTCGACGAAGCGATCATGTACGAGCGGATGACATCGGAGCACGGCTACAGCCTTCGCAAGTTGGCCCAGAAGCTGGGCAAGGACAAGGGCTACATCGAGAACCGCCTGCGACTGGCCGATGCCCCGACCGAAATCAAGCAGCTGGTGTCTTTGCGCAAAGACACGCTGTCCCATGCCTACGAACTACTGAAGGTCGACGACCCGAAGAAGCGTCAGAAGTTGGCCGGCCAAGTTGCCCGCGGCGAGCTGAGCCTCGTCAAGTTGCGCGAAAAGATCGAGGGCCGACCGGTCCACGAGCGACCCGAGGTTGTCGCCGCCGAAATCGACGAAGCTGGCGAGGACGACGGCGCGTCGGAAGGCGCGGCCGAGTCCATCTGGTCCGAAGCGCGACCGGCACCTGGCGGGGACGAGGCGCTCCAGCTGGCGAAGGATCACTTCGCCGAGGCACTCGACGAGCTGTCGTCGGTGCTGCGAATGCAGGACGCGCTGACCAGCGCATCGGACACGGACCGCCAGAACCTGGCCAAGTACCTCACGATCGCCAAGCTCAAGCTGGAGAATGCGATCGCGGTCATCCGATCGATGGAGCCGCGCTAGGCGCCGGATGCCAGGAGCGCCTCGAGCGCTTGCAAATCGAACCACCAAGCGGGTGCCCAAACCGGCATCCGCTTTTCTTTCGGGCGCGCGAAGTCACGTCGGCGCAACGGCCGCGACCCAGCCGATCGTCACGAGGGCCAGCGCGATGACCTGCGCCTGCCATCCGCGTTCGCGCCGGTCAGGTGCCGCGGACGCTGAGAGAAGCCAGCCGGCGCCCGCCAAAACCGCCGCGACGATCACTGCCACCAGTGCGATTGCCGGACCCGGATCGACCAAGAGGCTGACGATCGCCAACCCGTAGATCACGGCGAGCAGAACGCCGAGCAGCGTAAGTGCTCGATCGCGACCGAGACGCACCACGATGCCCGGCACGCCCGTGGACGCGTCGCGCTCGAGATCCACGAGGCCGTTTGAGATCGACAGTGCCGGCCCACAGACTGCCGCTACCGGCAACAGAAGCGCCGGCCGTGGCGGCAGGGACCCCTGTGCGATGTACCACGTCGAGAGCGGTACCAGCGGGAACGCGACCGCAAAGCAGGCCCAACCGAGGCCGGCACGTTTCAGCCACAGGTCATAGGCAAGGCCGACTCCCAGCATCGCGGCCCCGAACCCCAACGCGATGACGCCGAACCGGGCATACACGACCAGCCCAACCGCGCCGCACACCACGGCCAACGCGCGGGTCGCGTTTCGGCTGATCCATCCGGCGGGAATGGGCTTGCCCGGCTTGCGACCGGCGTCCAGATCCGCATCCATGAGGTCGTTGGTCGCGCCGATGCAGAACTGGAGCCCCAACATCCCCGCTGCGAGCAGCGCAGCGTCCGTGGCCCCTCCCCCGGCCAACGCGAAAAGAGCGGCAACGAGGACGGCGTTGACCACAGAAGGGAACGGATGGAGGACCCGAAGCGCTCCAAACGCGGTCACGACGAGGCGGCCCCGCCGCGGCTCAGATGTAGACGAGCTCCTCGAAATTGAGCGTGAGGTAATCGATCAGCCGCTGTCGCGCGTCCGGGAGCTCCTTGCGCAGACCGGGAACGAAGTGGCGCAGGCCGATCGCCGGAACCATCAGCTGGCCGTCCGCCGTTCGTCCTGCCGTCGCGGGCGCACCACCGCCGACCGCGTATGCCCGCTCCAGCCCCGCATCCGACAAGCCGGTCGCATGCCGCAGCTCGTCGAGGACCGGCAGGACGCCTCGCCGGATCGACATGTCGCGCATCAGCTCGCCGGCCCAGGCATCGATCTGCTCGTCCGGCTGCTCCGAGAGCCGGCGGCGGTACTCGTCGACGTCCTGGGAAAGGCCGGTCGCGGACACTCGGGGCGTTCCTCCAGTGGCTGAATGGGCTCTCTGATCATACCGTTACGGGGCATTTTGGGCACAAATCGAACAGACGTTCTGTATGAGTGCCGCTAGACTCACGCGGGATGGAGAACGAGCAGGCTCTTGACCCGTCTGCCACGCCCGTGCCGCAGATCCGTGGCACGGGCGTCTACCTCCGTGCGGCCGAGCGAGCGGACGTGCCGATTTTCACCCGCTGGTTCAACGACCAGCGGGTCACGCGCTTCCTGGCGATGGATACGCCGTTCTCGCTGGTGACCGAGGAGGGCTGGTTCGACCGCCTGCAGACCGTACAGGGCAAGACCCTGTACCACTTCGTCATCTGCCTTCGAGAGAGCGGTGAGCCCATCGGTACGATCGGACTTCACGACGTCGATCTGAAGCACGGCAAGGCAGAAGTCGGCATCGCCATCGGGGACCCGAGCCGCTGGAGCCAGGGCCTTGGCTCCGACGCAATGCGCGCGTTGCTCGACTTCGGCTTCGGGACCCTCCGGCTCGACCGGATCGCCCTCCAGGTCTACGACTTCAACCTGCGAGCCCGCCGCTCGTACGAGAAGGTCGGCTTCGTGCACGAAGGAGCGCAGCGAGAGGCGCTGTATCGCAACGGGAAGCGGCACGACGTGCACCTGATGTCGGTGCTGCGGCGTGAGTGGTTGGCCCAGCCGGGACCGCACAGCTGGCAAATGGACCAGCCCACCGGCGAGCCGTCATCGGCCGGTAACACGCCATCCGTAGACTGACGCCATGTTCTTCATGAAGCGCTCTAGCGCCATGCCCACTCCGGAGACCGCCCTGCCGGGCCGCTCCACGCCCATGTCGTTCAACCCGCGCAATGCCGTCCTCGGCTCGTCGACCGTGGCTCCCTGGCCCGAGGGATCGCAGACCGCGCTCTTCGCCCTCGGCTGCTTCTGGGGTGCCGAGAAGGATTTCTGGGAGCAGCCGGGCGTGATCTCGACGGCCGTCGGCTATGCCGGTGGCTTCACGCCGAATCCGACCTATGACGAGGTGTGTTCCGGTCGCACCGGGCACGCCGAGACGGTCCTGGTCGTCTTCGACCCGAACCGGATCACCTACGAGCAGCTGCTCAAGGTGTTCTGGGAGCACCACGACCCGACCCAGGGCATGCGCCAGGGCAACGACAGCGGCACGCAGTACCGCTCGGCGATCTTCACGGTTGGACCGGAGCAGAAGGCAGAGGCGGAGGCGTCGCGGGCCGCGTACCAGCGTGAGCTCTCGGCTGCCAAGTACGGAACGATCACGACCGAGATCTCCCCCGCCCCGACGTTCTACTACGCCGAGGACTATCACCAGCAGTACCTGCACAAGGTGCCGAACGGCTACTGCCCGGATCACTCCACCGGAGTGAGCTGCCCCGTCGGTCTCGGCGTCAAGGCCGCGGCTTCCGCAACAGCGTCCGCCTGACCATCCCCCGCGCGGATCCTGGCGTCGTCGACGCCAGGCAGCGCAACCGAGCGGTGCTCGCGCGCCAGCTGCTGTTGGAACGCGCGAGCCTCTCGATTCCCGAAGCGCTCGAGCAGGTCGGCGGGCTGCAGACGCAGTACGCCCCGTCTGGATACGTCGGCCTGTGGACACGGCTGGCCGACTTCGAGCGTGACCGACTCACCAGGGCGCTCGAAGCACACGAGGTCGTCCAGGCGACCCTGATGCGCAACACGATCCATCTCGTGTCGGGGCGATCGTTCTGGCGATACGCGGTCGGCGTGCGGCGTGCGCGGCGTGACGGATGGCCGGCAATCCCGGGCGCGCCAAAGGTCACCGACACGCAAGAAGGTGCCGAGCAGCTCCGCCAAGCGCTCGGCGACGGACCCAGGACGGTCAAGGAGCTGGGCGACCTGGCTAGTGGCTTCCTCGGACGTGTTGGATTGTGGGTCGACCTGGTTCGCGTTCCTCCGTCGGCCACGTGGGAGCGACGACGCGCGGATCGGCTCGCGCTCGCGGACCACTGGGTCGGGCCCGAGAACGCGACGGAACGCGAGGGCATCGAGTACGTCGTGCGCAGCTACCTGCGCGGCTTCGGCCCGGCGCCCTGGAAGGCCGTTTCCGCGTGGTCGATGGTCAGCGTCACCGCGCTCAAGCAGGCGGCCACACGGATCGACCTCGCGCGGCTCAAGGACGAGAACGGTCGGGACTTGATCGATCTTCCGGGCGCTCCCCTGCCTGATGCCGACACGCCGGCGCCGGCGCGCTTCCTGCCCCATTGGGACGCGACGCTGCTTGCCCACGCCCGGCACGGGGGCGTCATGCCCGAGCCCTACCGCCCGCGCGTCTTCTCGTCGCGCAACCCGTTCTCGGTCGGCACCGTGCTGGTCGATGGCCGCGTCGTCGGCAGCTGGGCATTCAAAGAGAACGCGATCCGCTTCGAGGCATTCGAACCACTGTCACGCGCCGACGCCGACGAGGTGGAGCAGGAGCGCCTGCGGCTCGAGGCGTTCCACCGCTGACCGGTGTGACACGCGAAGGCGGAACCCGGGCCGGGCGTGGCACCGGCCCGGGCCGCAACGGGGTGATCAGCGACGGACCAGTCGAGCGATCCCGCGAAGCATCATGCTGACCATCACTCCCACCGCCAGCAGGAACAGCGGGCTCGGCTTCGGGTCAGCGATAGAGGAGAAGGTCGCGCCGCTCGACTTCAACTCGAGGTAGCCGATCGGCTCGACGCCCACCATGCCTCCTGCCCCGGTGCCGCCGCCCGGGTTCGGCAGGTCCGCGGTTGCAGGTGGTGTCCCGCCACCGGCACCGAACGCCCACCGGACGCGAGCAACCGGAATGACCGTCGTGTCACCGCGCTCAATCGGTGTCCCGAACGCGGCTTCGACACCGGCCCGTCCGCCAATGCGCTCGATCAGACTATCGACCAACTGATCGGATGCGGTCGGGGCGGCGGCCTTCTCGGCCGTTCGATGCCCGTTTGTCGTCGGCTCGTGCACTGCCTTCACCATCTCCGTCGTTTCCGTGACCATGGTCGGATCCTCCGTTGCGCGTGATCGTCCCTCATCAGGGTGATCGCAGCGATGCGGGACCGCCAGTGCCGGTCGTCACACCCTGGGGCCCGCGGCCAGCTGCTCAGGGTTGCTGGACGGAATTCAGCCGTTGCCCTGATGGCAGGTAGTAGCCGGGGCCACCGGGGCCGTTCACCTGGTAGGCCGCGTACGGTGCCTCGTAGAACGTTCCCGTCGCTGGGTCCTGGACCAACTGCTGCGAGTTGAGCACGTCATCGAACGCCTGTTCCTGGCCCGACAGCGATTGGAATTGCTGATTGAGGTGCTGGATCTGCGCGAGGTCCTGCGCGAAATCGTGCTGGATGTATCCCATCATCTGGATCATCGACGCGTTCAACGCGTTCCAGCGGGCGGCCGTCGATACACCCAACCGGACGACGCCGAAGGTGTTCCCGCTCCCAACCGTCGCGTTGCCGTAGGCGAGTCCACGGTCGGGGACGCCGGCGAGGTTTGCGGTGAACTCTTCGTACGTGGTCGTCACGGTCGCGCCAGTTGTGTCCGCCTGAGGTTGCGAAGAGACGCTCCAGATCGGCGTCACGTCCGTGAACCCGATCGTTTCGAGGTCCAGGGCGATCAACTGATCCGAGGACGCTGCCTGGCTGCTCGAGACGCCGGCAAAGAGGTAGCTCACCAACGCATCCGATCCGAGATGGAGGTCCAGGACATCCTGGCTCTCATCGGCAACGGACCAGTCCGATGGCATCGCGTACGTGAACGCCTGGTCCTGGAAGACCTGGAACAGCGCACCCGGTTCGGGGCCATAGCACGCGGCGATTGCCGCGAGCGTCGGCTGTTCCGACGCAAATTGATCCGATGGCGCCCACGAAGCCACGAATACGAGCTCGGACGATGCATCCGGCGTCTGGAGTGGCAGAGCCACGACCGTCGCTACCCCGGACACCGTTTGGCCGGATTCGGTCGTCTCGAACGTGTCGAGCGGAAACGCGCCGTTCGTTGCCGATGACTGCACGCTGATCGGCGACCCGGCCTGCTGCGCCTGCCGCTGGCGCTGCTGCACGATGGACGAGAAGAAGGTGGAAGGCGTGAGTCCGTTCGTCGCGAGCGCTGGAAGGAAGTCGACGGCCTCGGTCTGTTGTGGCCCGTTCTCGACCAGGACCTCTCCGCCCAACGTGAGGACGTCCCAGCCCTCGGGGACTGCGACGTGGAAACCCGTGTACGGGTCGTGGGTCAGCGGCAGTGAGCACGCCGAGGGCTCATCGGACGCCGCGGGCGACGCCTCCTGCGCGCTCCAGCGTTCGACGCTCGCGGCTCGGTCGGGCGGAGCTGCAGCACTGGCTGCGGGACCAAGCGCCGACCCGAGAGTGAACGCAGCCACGACTGCGAGGCCAAGCGCTGACCAAGCTCGCCGATCGACCCACATCCGAGACGCCACCGCTGCGATTGCCTAATCCAGGCGACGGGAGCATACCGCCGGACCGCCGAATGACCGGCCGTTCGGCCACGGGTCGATCCGTCAGTTGGCCGCGACCGGAGCGCGCTCCAATCGCCGGGCGAGGTGCTGTCCGGTCAGCGAGCCCTCGTCGCCGACAAGTCGTGCGGGTGTCCCTTCGAAGATCACGCGCCCGCCATCGCGCCCACCGCCGGGACCGAGGTCGATCACCCAGTCCGCGCGTGCGATGACGTCGAGGTTGTGCTCGATGACGATCACGCTCCGGCCCGAGTCGACCAGTCGATCCAGCAGCCCGACCAGGTTCTCGACGTCCTGCATGTGCAACCCGGTGGTGGGCTCGTCGAGCACGTAGACCTGCGTGTCGGTCGACATCTCGATGGCCAGCTTGAGCCGCTGGCGCTCTCCACCGGACAGCGTGTCGAGCTCCTGTCCCAGCGAGAGGTAGCCGAGGCCAACATCGGCAAGCCGGTCCAGCATCACCAGGACCTGCTTCTCGGTGAAGAAGGCGCGTGCCTCCTCGACCGGCATCGCCAACGCCTCGACGATGTTCCGGTCGCGCAGCGTGTACTGGAGCACCTCGTCGGTGAACCGCCGTCCCTCGCAGACCTCGCAGATGCTCACGACCTCGGCCATGAAACCCAGGCTGGTGTAGGTCTTGCCGAGGCCGTTACAGGCCGGACAGGCGCCCTCGGAGTTGGCGCTGAACAGTGCCGGCTTGACGCCGTTTGCCTTGGCGAACGCGGTGCGGATCGCGTCGAGCATGCCGGTGTAGGTGGCCGGGTTGGAGCGCCGCGAGCCTCGGATGGCGGACTGATCGATCACCGTGACGGACGGGTCGGTTCGCGGGAGGCAGCCGTGGATCAGCGAGCTCTTGCCTGACCCTGCCACGCCGGTGACCGCCACCAGGATGCCCAGAGGCACGTCCACGGAAACGTCCCGGAGGTTGTGCAGCCGCGCGTTGCGAACTGCGATCGAGCCCCTCGCCGCCCGAGGCTGTGGCTTCAGCGTCACCGGCACGTTCATGTGCCGGCCCGTGGCCGTGCCGGACTTGACCAGCCCTGCCACATCGCCTTCGTAGACGACCGTGCCGCCGTGCGGCCCGGCGCCGGGACCCATGTCAACGACGTGGTCCGCGATCGCGATCACCCCCGGGTCGTGTTCGACCACGAGAACGGTGTTGCCCTTGTCGCGCAGGCGCCAGAGCAGCCGGTTCATCCGCTCGACGTCGTGCGCATGCAGGCCAATCGTTGGCTCGTCGAAGACATAGGTCACGTCGGTCAGCGGTGACCCGAGGTTGCGGATCATTCGCGTGCGCTGTGCCTCGCCGCCCGAAAGCGTTCCCGAAGATCGGTCGAGGCTCAGATAGCCGAGACCCATCTCCACGAAGGAGTCGAGACTGGCCTGCAGCGCGGCGAGCAACGGTGCGACCGACGGCTCGGCCAGTCCACGCACCCATTCGGCCAAGTCGCTGATCTGCATCGCACAGGCGTCCGCGATGCTGACGCCACCGATCGTCGAGGAGCGCGCGGCCTCGTTGAGCCGGGTGCCGCCGCAATCGGGGCACGCCTTGAAGGTGACCGCTCGTTCCGCGAAGGCGCGGATGTGCGGCTGGAGCGCATCGAGGTCCTTGGAGAGCACCGACTTCTGGACCCGCGGCACGAGGCCCTCGTAGGTCAGGTTGATGCCGTTGATGCGCACCTTGGTCGACTCCCGGTAGAGGAAGTCGTTGAGCTCGGTCGGGGTGTAGTCGCGGATCTTCTTGTCGGGGTCGAAGAAGCCGGACTCGCTGAACATGCGCGTGGACCAGCCGTCCGCGGTGTAGCCAGGAACCGTGATCGCGCCCTCGGCCAGGGACAGGTTCTCGTCATAGAGCTGCGCCAGGTCGATGTCGGTCGCGCTGCCGATGCCCTCGCAGCGGGGGCACATGCCCCCGGCCACGCTGAAGGTTCGGCTCTCCTTGACGCCTGCGCCACGCTCGATCTTGATCGCGCCGCCACCGCTGACCGAGGGGACGTTGAACGAGAACGCCTGCGGCCCGCCAATGTGCGGCCGGCCGATCCGGCTGAAGACCACTCGCAGGACGGCGTTGGCGTCCGTGACCGTACCGACGGTCGAGCGGACATTCGCGCCGAGCCGCTCCTGGTCGAGGATGATCGCCGTCGTCAACCCTTCGAGCGAATCGACGTCCGGCCGAGCCAGCGTTGGCATGAAGCTCTGCACGAAGGCCGCGTAGGTCTCGTTGATCAGCCGCTGCGACTCCGCGGCAATCGTCTGGAAGACCAGCGAGCTCTTGCCCGAGCCCGATACGCCGGTGAACACCGTCAGCTGGCGCTTGGGAATGTCCAGGCTCACGTTGCGAAGGTTGTTCTCGCGAGCGCCGCGAACCTCGATCGCGCCCCAGCCACGTGCGTCGGATTTCACTGCCACGGTCCGTATGCTACGGAGCAACGCGCGCGCTGGCTTCTCCGAAACTGCTCTGTGGGTCAGATTTACGACTCGCGCAGATCGTCAAGACGTGCGCCGTCAGGCTGAACGTCAGGGACGAACCGGTACCCGACACCACGGACGGTCTCGATCGATCCCGCCCGGTCGCCGAGCTTCCGGCGGATCGACTTGACCTGGGCCTCAATGACGTTGCTTCCGCCGGGATCGTCGTAGCCCCACGCCTCGCGGAGCAGCGTCGCGCGATCGACGACCCGGTTGGGATTCTCGACCAGGCAGCGCAGCACTTCGCCTTCCAGGCGCGTCAGACCGATCCGCCGGCCATCGGCGACGAACTGCCGCTGACCGAGGTCGACGACCTGGTCCTCGTCTACGCGAAGCTCGGTCGCGATGACCCGGGTGAGCCAGCCGTCCACCGATCCGGGGCCGAAGTCGAGGACCATCGGGTACGTCGTCGCACCACTGATCGCAATGGGCTCGCCCGATAGTGACTCGAAACCGAGCGGTTCCCACGGGCTGCCTGCCACCGGTACCGAGTCGGTGGAGTAGATCCTGCGGAGATCCGGCCGCAACTCCATGTATCGGCGTTTCAGATCAAGCATCAACGCGGCCATCACCAGTGGGGCCGTCTGCTCGTCAGCCCCGATCAGGTCGAAACGGTTGAAGAGAACGTGCCAGCCCGTCGGGACGGGATTCGTCCGGAGATGATCACGCCACCGGCGCGCGACGGGGTCGGCCTCCACGAGCGTACGCGGGAGCGAATCGAGGGCACAGACCTCCATCCCCACGATCGCGCCGTCGCTGTCACGCGCGACGCGGAAGCTCAGCGGGTTGCGCCGCCACCACGTTTCGAGGAGGTCCATCACGGCGGAGGGCTCGGTCTCGCGTGCCAGCGCTTCCATCGACGGCCAGTCACCAGGTCGCGCTCCGTCAACCGAGTAGCGGTGTGCCGTCGTGGGGAAGAAGACGCCGCGGATCATCGGGTTCTCGAGCAGGAACAGCAGGTCCGCGGTGTAGCGCCAAATCTCGTCGGGCGCGGCACGTGAAACCTCGGCTCGCAGCTGGCGCCACGCCGCGATCCGATAGCCGCGCCAGTGATCGGGGTCTGATGCGCGCAGGTAGGCAGCGACGGCGTCGCGCACAGTGTCGTGCACCATCAGGCCATCGGCCCCAAGCTCCACGAACGGCAGCCCGTGCAGGCGCTCAAAGGCGTCGGCGGGGGCGACGTCGGGCAGCATGGCCGCGAGCAGCGAGAGGGTCGGCCGCCGCACGACGGATGCCGCGTCGACCGCTCGGCGGGTCGATGGGTCGAGCCCGTCGAGGTACAGATCGGTGAGGCGCTCCACGATCGCACTCATCGGTACTGCATTTCGATCAACGCTTGCGCCCGAGGCAAGCGAGGCGGCGGCCAGGCGTAACGAGAGCGGGTGCCCATGGGCGATCCGCTCGACACGGTCAAGATCCGAGCCGGTAATCCCGTCACGGCGGAGAAGCTCGAATGCCGCCGGGCGAGCGAGATTCTCGAGCTGGATGCTGGTGAACCAGTCTCCGAGTGTCATCCGCCAGTCGAGCACGGGCGGCTCCCGACCTCCGAGCACCAGGCGCAGCGGCTCGGGCGTCATGGGAACAAAGACCTGGCGAAGCCAGAGGTCAAGAGGTCTCAGCAGCTCGTAGCGGTCGATGACGATCACGACGGGCGACGGCATGTCCGCGAGTCGGGCCACGGCGTTGGCGAAATCATCCGAGGTCGATCCTGACGCCGCGGCCAGCGCCGCGGTGAATCCCCGGGCGGTTGGCTCGATGTCGCCCCCGTCGAGTTGGATCACCGTCGCTCCGCTCATCCGGGCGCCGGCGGAGAATGCCTCGAGCAGTGCCGACTTGCCGACCCCGCCGATCCCATGGACGAACTCGACCCGCGGCCCGTCATCGGCGAGCACGAGCCCGAGACTGACGAGTTCCTGCTCGCGCCCGACGAGGGCGCGGGTACCCGCGAGACCGCGGATCCCCGCGCGCGCACCGTCGCGCGGCGCGGAATGTCGGCCGTGCTTGGCTGCCACGGCCGGAGTCTGCGCCACCGCGCCAAGCCCGTCCACGAAGGAGGGCGTCACCCCTCCCCTTCCGAGATCACCTCGAGCGTCCCGCGCCAGCAGTTGCTCGTGACGCCATCGTGCTCACACCTGATCTCCGAGTAGGAACCGCGGACAGGCTTGCCCTTGCCCCAGCCATCAGTGACCACACCGGCGATCGTTGCCTGAATCCCGGTCTGCTCCACGTGGACGAGCGCGGTGAAAGACTTCAGCGAACCTTCGAAGTGATAGCGCGCGTCGATCAGCTGGGTATCGCCGGGCTGGTAATCGAGCACCCGCCCCTGATAGGTCCCCTCACCAACGGCGCCGCCGGTGACGCCGGCCATTTCGGGACCATCCCCGACCATCCACTTGGTGAAGGTCGCGGCAGTAGCAGTGGCGGGCTGGATCGGATCGGTTGCGACGGCCGGGTCGGCGAGTTTCATGGTCGTACTCCCTGACCGGCGGATCTGGTCATTTGCCGTCCGTCCGGTAAGGGATCACGATGCCCGGCGTCCTCGGCCAATCGGTCCAAACTCCATGAAGAGTTCCTGAAATTCGTCAGCCGGCGGCCTTCTTCACGAGCTCTGCAATGCGCTTCTCGGTGGCCGACGTCAGCTCCCAGAGGGCGTAGGCACACGGCCACAGGTCGCCGTCATCGAGCGCCGCGCCCGACTCGAATCCCAACGTCGAGTAGCGCTCTTTGAACTTGGACTTGGGCTTGAAGAAGCAGATCGTCTTTCCCGCCTTCGCGTACGCCGGCATGCCGTAGTACGTCCGCGGCATCAGGTCCGGGGCCGCCTCCGTGACGATGTCGTGGACTCGCTCGGCCATGCTCCGATCGGGCTCCGGCATCTTGGCGATCTGCTCGCGAATATCGCGGATGCCGTCCTCTCGTTCGGCGGCGGGGTCGCGCTTGGAGGATGCCTTCTTCTCGCGGGCGCCCGCCTTCATCGCGGCTTTCTCGGCGTCGCTCCAGACGTTCGCGGCGGGCTTCTTGGTGTCGACCATGGTCGTTCTCCTTGTTGTGGGGGACCCTCGGTGTGCCAGTCGCGGCAGGCTACGGTCAGGCGGTTGCCGGCACCGTGCCGCGCTTGGGCTGCAGGATCCGGATTGCGTTTCCGAAGGGATCGCGAAGCCCCATGTCGATTCCGTAGAAATGGTCCATCGGCTCCTGCGTGAAGTCGGTCACGCCGCGCTCCTGGAGCGTTTCGTAGAGGGCTCGCGCATTGTCCGTGTGGAAGACCAGTCCGCCCAGTGCGCCCTTGGCGATCAGCTCCCGAAGCTGCTCTGCGGTCGCCTCGTCATGCAACGGCGGACCGGGCTGCTCGAGATTGACCTCGACGTTTGGCTCTCCCGGGACCCGGACCGTCAGCCAACGGTACGCGCCCTGCGTGAAGTCGGAAGCGACTTCCATTCCGAGCTTGTTGACGTAGAAGTCGAGCGCCTCTTCCTTGTCGAGGACGTAGATCGAGGCGACGTTCAGGCTGATGCTCATCGGTGTGCTCCCCGTGTGGTGCTGTGAACGAACCTCAAGCTACGGAGCCGACTGGGCTGGCGCTTCTCCAAAACTGCTCGATTGCGAGGACGTGGCCGCCAACCGCGGCCGCATGGCCCACATCTGAACGCAGTTCGGCGCCACCATCGGCCCGTGTCCGTCGCGGTACGCAGATGGCGTCTCGCCGATGATCTCTCGGAATGTCCGGCTGAACGTGCCGAGGCTCGAGAAGCCCACATCGAGGCAGATGTCGGTGATACTGCGATCGGTCTCACGCAGCAGGAACATGGACCGTTCGACGCGTCGGCGCTGCAGGTAGTGGTGCGGCGTTTCTCCAAAGACGGTCCGAAAGCTCCGGCTGAAGTGCGCCTCGGACATGTGCGCCACGGACGCGATCGCGCAGACGTCGAGGGGCTCGGCATACGCACGATCCATGGCGTCACGAGCCCTGAGCAGGCGTCGGTTCAAGTCCTCCACATCACGAGTCACGGCAAGACCCTACGGCATTGCGCAGTCGAAGGCCCAGCCCGCGATGCAGGGCTCACGTCAGCGCCTTGACGATGCGACGGCTCCGGAGCACATTCACCGCGACCGCCGTGGTCGTGCCTGCCGTGGGCATTGGGAGTCGGACCGTGAGGCTCCGCGCGTTCGCGCGCCGTTGGGTGATCGTTGCAATCCTGGCAACGCTGGGCCTTCCCCAGGCTGCGATGCCGGTCGCTGCCCAAGGGGCCGCCGCCCAACAGCCGGCTCCGGTCGGTCCCGGCGATGAAGCGCTCGCGGCCCTCGGTGTCGTGTTCCGCGACGACATCCAGGCAGAGGAAGCGCAACCTGAAGACGAGGCGCAGCTTCGGTCGCTGCTCGACCAGTCGCGTCCAACGATCGTTGACGACGCGACCAACGATGTGTCCGGGACCGCACCACCGCCCCTCCCCGCCCAGCTCGCGGACATCCAGAACGCCATGGTTCTCGACGTTCCTGCCGCGGATGCCGCTTCGTTGGGCCAGTTCTGCACCGACTCACGAGCCGGGCTCATCGCCTACTGCCCGCCGATCAGCCTGCCCGATGAGGCATTCACGGCAGTTGCCCTCCAACTCGGAGGATTCCTCCCGGACCCATGGGTGCCGCCCGGACGCACCTCACTGTATGTGGGGTACGGCAGGCCTGATGCGAGCCAGCCACAGAAGCACGATCCCTTCCACGCGGGCATCGGCGACGTGATCGCCGTCGGGCTGGGCCGCGGTGGCACATGGACTCCGTACGCGGAAGGCGGCGCCCTCGAGACCGATCTCCCGATCATCGTGCTGACGAAGGACTCGTCCGGGACCGTCGCCCTGATCGTTGCGCCGACCTCGCTCCTGGCGAACGGTTTCCGGCCCTTTGTGTCGATTGCAGCGCCTCCGGGTGGCGTGGCGGACGGGGCATTGGACCATGTCGACGGCAGCGACCCGAGCGGGTTGATCATGCCGACCGCGGCGCCGGATGAGGCACTTACTTCAGTTCTCGCGGCGCTCGACCAGGACGTGGCAACAACCGCGCTCGCGGTGCGGCCGTACGTGACCGCTCCGTTCGCGTTCACGCTCGACGGCTCGGCAGCCGCCGAGCCGGTCGATCCGCTCTGGGCCTCCGTCGGCGTGCTGACCCAGCCCGGATCCGCGCAAACGCTGGATCAGCAGTTCCCCTGCGACGGCTCGGCGGCGCCGGGTGTGTCGAGTGCGTGCACGCCCGCTGGCGCGCCAGGATCGTCATTGTCGAACGGCCCGGTGGACGTCTTCGAGGCAGAGCTCGACACCCCACCATCGACCGGGGCCGGCGCGACGCCGCTGCAGCTCACCGTAGCGCTCGATGCAGACGGCCAAGCCGGCGATAACTGGAAGGCTCCGATCGGCCAGCCTGCAGACCCCCTTCAGGGCACGGATCGCGAGTACCAGGCGACCGACGACCCCGCCACCGGCACGTGGTCCCTGGCGGTCAAGCAGCTCGCGGGATCAACGTGGTCGGACGCCTCGAGTTCGGCCCGAGTTGTCGTGGACGGCCCGTCGGTTGTCTTCCTCGTTCCTGCGTCCGAGGCCAGTGCGCCACTACCGGGCTGGCGGATCATCGAACAGAGCCGGGACGCCACGCCCACGCCACCGTCGGACGCTTTCATGGCCTCAGTGGGCGGACCTCTCGACGGCTGGTCGCTCGCGCCGGTTGACGACCCGTTGCACCTGGTTAAGCTGCCGATCGCGGTGACCGGGGGCTGCGTCGTCGCGGAAGCCGGCCTGCTGCCGCTGCTGCACTGGACGGCCTCGATCTCGGGACTCGATCAGATCTCATCCCCGAAGCTGAGCGTCACGCTCACGATCCCACTCCCGGCCAGCAGCGGCCGCAAGTCGGTCACCGCGCACCTTGCCACCATCCCGATCAACTCGGGCTCGGCCGACTTTGCCGTGCAGGTGATGCCCGGCCGGATCCGCTTGGGCAAGGTGCTGGTCGAAGGCGGTAAATCCCCGATCGATGTCAGCTCCAGCTGGCATGCCGTGTTCGGGTCCACCCTTGCCGTGACGGCCAAGGGCGGCCAGAAAGCCGGGAACGCCTGCGGCTGATGACTCGCCTCCAGGCCCTGACGCCGTAGGAGTCAGGCCGGACGAACGATCAATCGCGCGAGGCGGACCGGCTCGACGATGCCCTTGAGGCGAGCCTCTCCCACGTCCTCCCAGTCGAAGTCCGCCGGGTGCAGCTGCGCAGTCAGCGAATGGGCGACAAGCAACTCGCCGGCACTCGCCTGGGCCGCGATGCGCGCCGCCAAGTTGACCGTGTGACCATAGACATCACCGTCACGGACGACGAATGCCCCGACGGCGATTCCACCGTGACCCGGAGGAAGTCCGGCTTCGACGATCGCCGCCATCAGTTCGCCCACGGACCGAACGGCGTCCGGCGCGGAGGGGTAACGAAGCATGACCCCGTCTCCGAGGAGCTTGACCACGCGGCCGCGATGGGCACGGGACAAGGACTCGGCCAGCGCCTGAAGCGTCGTCGCGAATTGGGCGGCCCGGTCATCGCCGGCCAGGACCGTCAGTTCTGTGTAGCCGGAGAGGTCGACGAACGCGATGGCCGGCAACTCCCGCACGTCCACGTGCCCCGTCTCGGCAAGCACGTCCTCGACGTAGGTAACGATGCGGCCGAACACTTCGTTCTCCATGTGCCGCTTCTGCAGCCAGACGAGCAACTGCGATATGACCGGGCTGAGTCGTATTGCCGGTCGCATCGCCTCCTCGGGAGAACGTCCGCGCCTGAGCTGGTAGCCCGGCGGTCCCCCGAGCTCATCGAACAGGTCCTGGGAGCCACCCTGGATCCGGGCTACGCCCTCGCCGGCGATCCGCGCGGCCCGCAGGAATGTGTCCGGCTGGTCGTCGACCATCGCCCATAGCTCGATGAAATCGGTGAGCGCCTGCTCCTCGTCCTCCCGCATCACCGTCGCCGCTGGCGGCACGGCCAGGCCGAACGCAGCGTAGATCGACGGCAGCTGCCGGGCACGGTCGCCAAGCGACTCGAAGAACTGCGCGAATGTTCGGCCGCTCGGCTGGGAGATGATCCACAGCCGCGCGACCCAGTCGAGCTCCAGCGCTCCGCTCCGCAGCACCTCGATGAGGTCCTCGAGGTTGACGCCACCATCCACGAGGGCCATCGCGAGCCGGACGCGCGTGATGCTTGCGACGTCGTGCGTACCATCGCCAAGAGGTCGGACCGCGCCGGCGTGGATCAGCCGTTCGACGAGCTCGGGCGCGACGCCGGCCTCTCGCGCGAGCTCATCGGTCGAAAGGGTCCGCGCGGGACGCTCGCTTGGCTCCGTCATGTCGCCGAGGGCGTCCACCAGACGTCGGTCCAGGGCGGCTCGTCCACGAATCCGAGCATCTCGCGCCACATGGCCATGCAGGCCGGGTCCGAGTGCATCGAGTCGTTGTCTCGCTCGAACGCCGCCAGCGACTCGTAATCGGCAATCAGCAGGGCCGCGTCGAACTTGTCGAACTTGGACTCCCACAGCTGGTACTGGACGAGGCCCTTGGCTTCCATGAGCCCGTTCAGCTGCTTGAGCCGCGAATCGAACTCGCGCCAATGCGCGAGCTTGACCTGCACGTGGATCTGGTAGCGGTACACGAGGTACGTGCTCCTGTCGGTCAGGCAGCGCGACGTGCAAGCACGGCACGCTGAACGACGGAGACAACGACTGCGACGACCGCTGCAACGGCCAAGTCGAAGGGCAAGTGGACGTCATACCCGAACAGGCTCACGGACGGCCCGACGCCCACCTTCAGCGAGTGCCCGACAGCGCTCAGCGCAAGGATGCCGGCACCGACCGGAAGGACAGCAGCCATCGGCCTGCGCGGCCCAACGATCCAGGTGACGGCGGCCCCGATGGCAACGGCGGCTGCCACGAACGTGCCCAGGACGCCGTATGCATTCAGCGGCATGGTCGATCGGCAAGCTGCGCAGCGCCCAACGTCACCCCGTCAGATTACCGGCCAGTCTCCGCCGTTGTCCCGCAGCTCAGCGCGGTTTGGCTTGGCGGGTCCGCCATGCGAGAGCTGCGCCACCGACAACGAGCACGGCGCCGATCAGCGCAAAGATGGATTGGCCGCTCATGCCACTGCCACTGATGTAGCCGAGGCCTTGACCGATCCAGACGAGCCCGATGAGGACGAGAACGACGGCGACGAGATAACGCAGGGCCGTCATCGACAGAGCCTTGGCCGAAGATTCAAAGCACGGCTCTCCATGCCACATGACCTCGAGCGAACCGACGGGTGCTCATTTCGACACCATGGCCGGCACCTTCAGCTACGCGGGTTGCGTGTGGTTCGGTTTCTGCGGGCTTGCGAGCTCGAAGCCCGCGGAGATGCACTCGTCTGCGAACCGCTCGAGCGCCTCGACGGTCGGCTCCCACCGAAGCGGGTGCAGGACGATCCGGCTCATCGGCAGCTCGCGGTACTCCGCGAGGCGATCAATTCGGGCCTGGCCCTGCTCCTTGAAGTCGTCGTCAGCGGTGTACAGGGAGATCCTGAGCGAATCGGGATCGCGACCTGCACGCTCGCAGCGTTCCCGGACGGCGGCGATCAGCTCGCGTACCTCCGGCGGTCGGACGTACACAAGGTTGAGCTCATCGGCGTGCTTGACCGCCAGGCTGGCCGTTTTCTCGCGCCCGTTGCCGCCCACGATGATGGGGATGTGCCGCTGGATGCCCTTTGGCTCGTTGACCGCGTCGTCGACGTTCGCGTACTGGCCGTGGTAGGTCGCCCGGCCGGGACCGAGCATCCGGGTGATGACCTCGAGGTGGTCGGAGAGGGCGGCCAGCCGTTCCGCGACCGGGGGGAACCCGTAGCCGTAGGCCAGCCACTCGTCCTCTTTCCAGCCCGCGCCGATGCCCAGCTCGAACCGGCCGCCGGAGATCATGTCCAGCGTCGAAGAGAGCTTGGCGGTCAGCGCCGGATTGCGGAACGCCGTGCACACGACCATATGCCCCAGGCGCACGCGCGACGTCACCATCGCGAGCGCCGCCAGCATCGTGAACGACTCCCACGTCGGGTCGTCGGTGGCGTCCGGCTCGACGGTGTGGAAGTGATCGAACACCCAGAGTGACTCGAACCCGAGCGCCTCGGCTCGGCGGGTGAGCTCGAGGGAGCGCGCCCAGGCGGCCGCGGTGTCCCAGCCGTCGTACTCGTGCTTCCACCCTTGGGGCACCATCAGACCGACTTTCATTGTTTCTCCAGGCAAAGAATTCAGGCGTGCAATCGCTCCGGCCCTAGGACTTTACGACGGCTCTGCCCCGTCGTTGGAACGAGGCAGAGCCGTCAGCGTGCCCGAGTGACTACGGGACGACGATACGGATCCGGTTGTTGCTCGAGTCGGCGATGTACAGCACGCGGTCATGGACCGCGAGGCCCAATATTGGGAAGTACGTGTTGCCGCCCAGGTGCGCGGACGTCGCCGGCGCGCAGTCGCCCGAAGAATCCCAGCTGACCGCCTATCCCGGCGATCGTGCGGACGATGCCATTCGTGCCGATGACGCGAACGTTGCCGCTCTGCCAATCGGACACGTAAAGGTCGCCAGCCCCATCGAGGGCAAGGGAGCCCGGATAGTCGAACGTCGCGGCCGTCGCCGGGCCCCCATCGCCGGTGTGCCCAGCCTGGCCCGTGCCCGCGAACGTGGTGATGATGCCCGTCGGGTCGACCTTCCGAATCCGATGGCCTCCCGCGTCCCCAAGGTAGACATTTCCCGCGGCATCCACCGCCGCCCCGTTGACCTCACCGAGGGTGGCTGCCAAGGCTGCGCCGCCGTCCCCCGAGTAACCGGGCACGCCGGTACCGGCGAACGCATGGATGGTCCCATCGGGCGTGATGGTCCGGAAGTTGTTGGAGTCGTCGAAGTAGAGCGTGCCGTCGGGTCCAATGCTCAGTTGACCGGCATTCACCTCGGCGCTCGTGGCCGGTCCGCCATTCCCACTTGAGGCATTTGTCCCGTTGCCCGCGTACGGTGCTGATGAACCCGGCCGTATCGATCTTCCTGATCCTTCCGGCGGCGGGGTCGGCAACGTAGAGGTTGCCGGCGGTGTCGAAGACGAGACCTCCAGGAGATTTGAAGGTCGCTGCCGTGGCGAGTCCCCCGTCGCCGGTGTCCCCGCTCGTGCCGGTCCCCGCCACCGTGGTGATGACCCCATCAGGCGCGATCCGCCTGATCGAGGGCTGGGTGAGATCGCTGAAGTAGATGTCTCCGGCCGCGTCGACGGTGACCCCGCCCAGGTTCCCGATCGTTCCGGCGGTGGCCTGGCTGCCGTCGGCGGCGAACCCGCTGCTGCCACCTGCAATCGTCGCAATCGTGCCGCTTGCCAGTGGCTGTCCCGCGGGGCACGCCGTCGGGGGCAGGACGGGGCCCCCGTCAGGACTGGGTAGTAGCGTGGCACCTGCGACGACGCCGGCGGCAACAGCGAGGAGCAGGGCGAAGGTGATGGCCAGCATTGCTGCCAAGCGGACCGTCGGTGACCCGACGGCGAGGGTGGATCGGTAGCGCATGGGTCGCTCCTTGATGAGCACGAGCCAGCGCGGACGCTGCCGTGTTCGACTCGTGGTGGAGATGACGTCGTGACGGAGCCGGTCCGGAGCTCGTGTTCCCGGCACGTCGGTGAGGACGTCAACGAGCAGGCGCTCGTAGCGGATGTCGTCGTTCATGCCGTGTGCTCCGAAACCGGGACAAGATGGGCCTCAGGCTCGGCGCTCATTGCGTCTCGGAGAGCCTGAAGACCCCGGTTCAGCCGGGACTTGGCAGTCCCGACGGGGATATCGAGGATTTCGGCCACTTCCGTGAGCGGCATGCCCAGGTAGAAGTGGACGACGATGACGGCTCGCTGATCGATTGGCAGTCGGTCGAGCTGGCGCTCGAGACGATCACGCTCGACGATGCCGAAGCCGACGTCCGAAGTTGGCTCCGTTCCCGGATCGGGCACCACGTGCAGCTCGACCAAGGTCCGGCGTCGCTGGTTGCGGGCGTGCCGGTAGCACGCCCAGACCGTGAGGCGATAGAGCCAGGCATCCCAGGCGTCGGGGTTTCGCAGGGAGCGCGTGTCTCGCCAGGCTGAGACGAGCGCCTCCTGGACCGCGTCCTGGGCACGGTCCCCGTCGCGCAGAATGAGATTCGCGACGGCATACAGCCGATCGATGGACCCGTCCACGAGCGTCGCGAACGCTTCGTGATCGCCCCCGATCGCTCGTACGACGAGCTCTCGCTGCATGCTTGCCGCCACTTCGCCGCGGCATATTTGTCCGCGGGCTACCACTATGCGTCGCGAGAACCCCCAAACGGTTCCGTCCGTCGAGCAAATTGCGCCTGGCGACGGCGGCCCCGTGTGCCCTGTTACGCCCGAAGCTGGACCGAGTAGACATCGAGCCCGGCCGCTCGGCCACGAACCTCGACCGTTCGACGCTCGAAAGCGGACGCGTCGAAGTCCGCGTGCTCAGCTGCCGCTACCGAGACGAGGAGCTCCCCCGCTGCCGCGAGCGAGGCCAGTCGAGCGGTCGTGTTGACGGGATCACCAAGGGCCGTGAAGTCGGAGATCTGGTCGCTCGATCCCAGGCTGCCAACGTACGCCACTCCCGTGTGGACGCCGGCACCGACCGGGATCGCCCCGCTCGGGGACGCCTTCGGGTCACGAGTTGCGGCGAGGAGAGCGCGACCTGCGGCGATGGCCTTGGCCGCGTGGTCGGTTCCCGAAAAGCCGGGAATGAAGAGGCCGATCGCCTCGTCGCCGACGAACTTGTCGACGACGCCATCGTTGCCCGTGATGGCCCCGGCCGCGAGTCGATAGAAGGAATTGAGGAGCGCCGAGAATTCCGTCGGGCGCAGCCGTTCGCCGAGGCCGGTCGACCCACGGATGTCGGCGAACAGGAGCGACAGCTCGACCTCGGCGCCGCCGACGCCGGCCTTCGTGAGGCTCCGCATGCAGTTCTTGCACAGTTGGGCGTTCCGTTCCCACGGCCCGAACCAAGGCCGGAGCACCAATCCGCCGGCGCCACCGAACGGTGCGTGGCAAAGCTTGCACCGCGGGTCGGAAGGCAGGCCACGGAATGCCCTCCGCAGCTGGAGGACACCCTTGTGCTCGCCGGTCAGGAGTGCTCGCCATTCCTCCTCGGGGGTCGCGTAGTCGCCCACCCGACGAGTGTAGGGTCCTGCGAGCGGCATCTCGAAGTTCATGCCCGGCCAGATCCGCAGCGGCCGCCGCTCGAGCTCACGTTGCTGCGCGGTCGGCGTCGCCACTGATCGCTGGGCGCTCGTAGCCCCCGAGGACGTCCGCAAGCGTGGCCTCCGACAGCCGGTCTCGGAGCGCCCGCTGAGCCTCGTCGACCACCACGTGCACCACACACGTTCGGTCCGCGTCACATGCAACCCCCCGGAGCACGCAGCGCGACCGCCGTGTATCGCCCTCGCTGGCCTCGATGATCTCGAGGATCGAGAGCGCTGCCGGTGAGCGGACGAGGACGTAGCCGCCACCTCGGCCGACTTGGGCCGCGACGATGCCCGCTCGAACGAGGTCGCCCATGACCTGGGGCAGGAACCGGCGCGGAATCGACATCTCCGCGGCGATCCGGGACATGGGCATCGGTAGCGCCGCTCCCGGTGGGCCGTCTCGCTCCGCCCGGGCGATCGCGAGCACCGCGCGGATCGCATAGGAGGAGCGGCTGGTCAGCTCGAGTCGCATGTCAGTGCATCATCACGCTGACCTTGGCCCGCATCCACGGGTGGAGCGTGCAGAAGTACTCGAAGTCACCCGGGCTTGTCGAACGTGTACGACCAGGACGCGCCCGGCTGGATCAGTCCCGAGTCGAACGAGGCATTCGCGTCCGTCACCGTGTGGGGCATCGTGTCGTCGTTGGTCCACGTCACGGTCGTCCCGAGCGGGATCATCAGCTGGTTGACCGAGTAGTCGGGTGGGTTCTCGGTCGCTGCGAACTCGTCCGGGGCGTTCGTGGCCTGGTAGGTGGCCGATCCGGGCAGGATGCTGACCGATGTGGCGCTTCCCGATGCGTCCGGTGACGCAGACGTGGGAGACGTCGGGGACGAAATTGGACCAGCTGTCGACGTTAATGGCATCGGCGTCGACGGCGCTGGTGAGCCAGCGGGAGTCGCAGCCGGGAAGCCCTGGTAGATCTCGGGGTCTGGATCACCCGTGACGACGACCTGCCCGATCGCGCCCTTGTCAAATGCGCGAGCGAGGGCATGGTCGACGAGCACGATCGTTTGCGGGACCCGGGCGACGAGCTCGACCACGGTGCCGCCGCCGGCGGGCACGAGCGTCGTCTGCACTCCGCGCAGGGGGGGATTGAGCAGCGCGCCGTCCTGCCAGACCATGTCCCAATGGGACCCGATCGGATGGAAGTTCGAGTCGAGGTTAAGGCCGGCGTTGACGAAGTAGATGCGCATGCTTTGGCCGACCTGCATCTTGGGGGCGTTGTCGCCCGTGAGGCTGCCGACGGCGCCGTTGAAGACCACGTAACTCGGGCTCTCGTCGGTGATCGCCTGCCGATCGGTCGTAAGCGGCCCGCTGTCGGACGGGCTGGTGTAGTACTCGGACTGGACCATGTACAGCTCGTGCTCGACGGGCGGCAGCGGCGTAGCGGGGTCGACGAGGATTCCTCCGTACATGCCCTGCGAGATATGCGCGGGCACGTCGCCGGCGGCGCAGTGGTACATGAAGATGCCCGGATAGAGCATCCGCGCCTCGATCGTCGCGCTCTCGCCCGGATTGACCGTCAGGTCCTTGGCCCCACCGCCCTGGCCGGTGACGGCGTGGAAGTCGACGTTGTGCGGCATCGTCCCGTCATTCGTCAGCGTGAACCGGAGGATGTCGCCGACGCGGGCGCGGATCATCGGTCCGGGCGTTCCGGTCGTGACGGAGCTGTCGCCGTGGATCCGATAGCCCCATGTCGTGTACTGGGTGCCATTGGGGTCGATCGCCTTGACCCCTTCGACCACGTCGAAATGGACGTCAACGATCGCCTGGTAATCCCGGGTCGAGGCGGGCGGCACGTTGGGCGCGTAGGCCGTGTTGACCTCACCTGCAGGGACGGGTTTCAGTTGGCTTTTGGGGGTCAATGCCGGGATCACCGAGCCGTATTCGTCGGTCGCCGAAGGCTGCGGCACTGCTGCCACGGGACTCGCGGAACCGGCAATGGCTGCGCCTGGGCTGGCGGTCGGTGGTGACGTCCAGGTCGGGAAGGTTGTGGACGCGCAGCCGACGAACAGCAGGGATACGACCGCGACTGAGACCACCAAGCGCAGGGCCTTCATAAGTGAACACCTCGGGAGACGGGCGGACCAGCTAAACACTTATTAGATAAGTGTCTATTCCGTCCCCGCGCATGTGCCGAATGGCCTGTCATTCGATCGAGGCCGGTGCGGACGCTTCACGATGCTGCGGGCTCGACCCCCGGCATCGAGCGTAAGACGTGATCGGTGACCTCCTCCCCAAAGCCGGTGCTGAGATACAGGGTGCGACCGGGAGACGAGCTCCATCCGACCTTGATACGCGTCGCGCCCCGTTTGGAGAGGCGATCGATCCCGGTGGTGAGGACTGATCGCGCGAGCCCACGTCGCTGCCAGCGCTCTTCGGTTCGCATCGGCTCGACGAGGCCGACGCGCGTCACGGGATCAAACCAGAACAGGCCATACGCCGCGATCTGACCGTCCGGCGCGCGGATCGCCAGGTCGAGCCGTGGGTCGTAAAGCGAGGTCTGCTGGAGACGCGCCTCGGCGTTTGAGCCGCCGCGGGCGGAAAGCCAATGCGGACCGGCATGGCTCGAAGCGCGATCGATCAGCTCGAATCCGGACGGAGGCTGCGTAGGCGCCGGACGATCCCCGGCGTTCATCCATGTCACACCCCCTCGATCACCCGTGGCTTCGAATCCCGCCCGAGTGAGCCGGGAGACCGCGAAGGAGTCGTCATCTCGGACTCGTGTCTCAACAGCCTCACCACCTAGCTCGGGCGCGTGGGCCTTCTCCACCGCCTCCGCCCAGACCAGGTCGGCCAGCTCGGGATCGACTGCAGGCAGGACGATCGGATCGCAGCCCCCAAAAGCCGTCCCACTCGGTCACCATCACCGCGGCGACCGGGCCGACATCGTCAAGCCAGAAGGTCTGCTGAAGGGTGTCCGACCGCCGCGGCTTTCGCCACCACCAGTGGAAGTCGGCCGCTTCCCAGAGACCGGCGATCGGATCGGCCATCCGCGCTCTTTGAAGAAGCGCGGTTACCAGATCGAGGGCATCGAGTCCGGATGCGCGATTCACGGACGTGCTGAGGTTCGCCATCGCGACGCGATGCTAGCAAGGACACAGTGATCGCTGAACCAGGGAGAGTAGCGGCTGGCCGTTTGGCACCTTTCCGATGATCACGGCAGCTGGAGATTGGACCTACGTGGTTGCAGTCGGCGACTCCGTAGACCATGGCAAGGTCGTCAGAAGGGTCATCCGCACGAGACAGTTGTCGACCAGAACGCGGAACGTCAGTGCCGTGCTGGATCGGGACCACGCATACGTACCGACCGAGTCATTGCAGAGGTCGTTCGAGAACATGTTGGTGCGCCAGGTTTCGCCGTTGAGGCTGAATGCGTTGCCGGTTGGAGCCGAGCCTTCAGCCGTGAATCCTGCAGGTGGCGTAATGACAATTGCACCATCGGCGTTAAGGGTCATCGTCCAGGGCCCGGTCAGGAAATTCGCCGCTACGTTGTCATCGGAAGCACTCAGGGTGACCCGATACGTGCCGGCGATCGCTCTGTAATCGGCAAGCCCGGATTGTGTGGGACTTGCCGCGGGGGACGGACTGACGTTGGGCGGCCGTCCGGGAGCCGCTGCAACGACGGCAAGGATCAGTACGGCGACCAGACTCAAGAGCGCAGTGGCGCCGACTGTCAGAGCCGTTCCAACGGGTGACTTGGTTCGTCGACGCCGTGAGATACGTTCGAGGCGCCATTCAACGGCCGGATCGATCGAATCCGCGTCACGATGCAGCGAGGCCTTGAGGCGTCGATCAAAGCCCACTGTCGGCGTCCTCCCCAAGAAGGGCCGCCAGGCGAAGGCGCGCGCGGTGGAGGTGGACACGCACCGTCGCCGCGGAACAGCCAAGGATCGCGGCGACTTCTTCCACCGGCCGGTCCTCGTAATAGAAGAGTGCGATCGCTGCACGTTGATTGCCCGGCAATCTCCGAATGGCCCCGGACAGGTCAAGGTCTGGGCGCCCCGTGGTCGCCGGCGGCGCGATCCGATCACGAACCAGAACCCACAGTCGATCGCGGCGCAGGCCGCGCATTGCGAGGCGGATTGCCACTCGCCGGACCCAGGCTTCGGGGCGCTCGTAGCTGGAGACCCGCGGCCAGTGATCCAGCAGTTGAATGAATGCCTCCTGGCAGACATCCTCGGCGCGAGACTCGTCTCGCAGGATCAGGTAGACCGTCCGAACGACTGCCGCGAAATGGGTCCGAAAGAAGGCCGTGTAATCAGGGTCCGACGCGTCAACCACGAGGCCATCGATGAGATCGCCAACGGTACGCACCCGCACAGCTGGGTGTCCAGGCTGATCCCAAACCCTCTCACCTCGCGTCCGAACGTCGATGGACACATCGGTGCCGAAAGCGGTCTTCACGGCCATCGTCGACAACTGCTGTCAGTCGTTGGCGCCGCACCGCGAGCGTAACGCAACCCGGCACTACCCGGCTGCCGACGCTCTTTGCTTTGGGACGCTTGATTCATCGAGCGGACGTATGGGGTCCATCGATCGAGGTCATTGCGAGGCACCGCCGAGGTCGATGGACGGGATTGCGCGGAGACAATCTGTGCCGACCGGCGGCGCGAGGGGTGCGTCGATCCATGCGTCGCGAATGTCTCTTGGGCACGGATTGAAGCCCATTGAGTTCACCGACTGGTTCGGAACCTCAAGAACATACGTGTGAGGCGCACTTCCGACTTCCGTGACGATGTCCCCAACGGGGGCACTGAGTGGGTCGTACCAGCCGCGCATGATGAGTGCCGGCACCTGCCCAGTGATCGAACCGGAAGGGCCGACGCCGGCAACTCCCACCGGCCAGCCATCGCACGCGTCCAGCAATGGCCCGGGATCGAAGAGATCGTCGTAGGCGCGTCTACCGTCGATCGACGCCTGCAGTTGTTGCTGGTCGATGTGGCCGGCAATGTCACGGCACACGATCGAGTAGACCGCCCCGAAGTCGACGTGCTCGCATTCATGGAGCATGCCCGCGCAGTCGCCCGCGTCTGCGGACAGAAACAGGACGGCTGGGTCGTCTGCGGTGAGCGTCCGGTCTCGGACGCGCAGCACGGTGTCGATCAGGCCTCCAGCGCCACTCCCAGCGCTGGACTCCAGCCGCCATCGGATCCAGCGAAGCATTGCGGCTCCATCGATCATGACGCGGATCGGGTGGCCGGCGTTGATGGCGGCCGGGGTCTCGCTGACGTCGAACGTCAGCGGTCGCGCATCCAATTCGGTGAGTGCGTCTCGGACCATGGCCTCCAGCCCGGGCGCGCGTTGTGCACAGTCGGCGTCTGCTTCGCATGCAGCAGACAGTCGCGCGATCGCGAGGTCGGTCGCGCTCGGGCCAACCGTGATCAGGTTGGCTCCCGGCAGGGCGGGTGAGTCGACGATCAGGGTCCGCACGGTGTCGGGGTAGAGCTGCGCCGTCTCGAACAGGATCGGCGACGCTGTTCCGACGGCTTGAAGGTTCCACTGGTCGATTCCGAGCGTGACTCTCAAATCCTCGATGTCTGCCGCATTGGCCGCGATGTCGTACGCCCCGAGGTCGATCCCCTGCGTCGACAACCGCTCAGCGCATGCCTTGCGCGGTTGCTGCCAGTGCTACGCGATGATCCGTATCGCCGAGCCTCAGCCCGACCAGGGCAGGCCCTGCCGCCAGCACCTCGGGACAGTCCAACGACGGCTCGGAGTGGCCCACACCGCGGGTATCCAGGACGTAGGTCACGCGGTGAGTTCGCTGGCCGGTCGCGCTCACGCCGGCGTAGCCGATCCGTTCTCCGAGGTTGGTCAGAACCAGGATTGGATCGGGCGTTGCGGTTCCGCCAGGCGGCTCAATGCGGATGACAAACAGTTCGATCGTTCGGCCGTCCGGCTTTGATCGATCCTCGAGGACATGTAGATAGCCACACGTTGCGACATAAATGATCTCGTCGGTGACGTCGGCTGGGCATGCCACCTTTTCGAAGGTTGGGCGGAACATCGCCGTCGAAGCAGCCGGTGATGAGGGTTCCGGAACAGCGAGAGGCGAATGGCCGGGGCTCGAGGCAACTGCACCATCGCTTGGCGATGGTGAGGCAGACCCGCATGCTGCGACGATCAGAATTCCCAGCATCAGGGCGATCTGTCTGTATCGAATCCGCATGTCACGGCGCTGCCGTAAATGGCGTCGACTCGAAGATCACACTCACCTCCGCCATGTCAGTTGTCCCACACGAATCCGACACGACCGCAAAGGTCAGGTTCGAGTCCTGACGGGTAAAGCCGAGTGTGTCGAGACAACCGATGTTGTCCTGAAGTGAGATGGTGTGGTCATCGGGAAATGCGTACGTTGCCGTCGCACCAAGCTGGAGTCCACTTCCGCCAGAGTCAGCGAGGACATCCATGTGTCCTCCCAAGAGCCGAATCGCAAAGTGTTGTGGGAATCCATCCAGAAATGTCGTGGCCTCGGCGGAGGTTGCGACCCCGAGTCTGGCGAAGGTGGCATCGGCGGTCGCCCTGGAGATCAGTCCGCCCAAGTACTCGCCATCCGGAATACCAGCTTCCGTCGGTTTGAGGGTCCAGGGGGAAGACTCAATGATGATCTGGCTGATTGGATCAGCCGGGCACGAGCTCTTGAGGAGCTTGAGTTGGAAGTTGTCACCGAGCCAGGTGATGTTGTATGTGCTCAGGCAGCCGCTGTACTGCTCCTGCCAGGTGATGGTGTGATCATCCGGGAAGGCGTACGTCATCTTTTCGCCGATGCCGGTGCTCTGGCCATCGACCGCACCCGACTGAACGATTTGCCCTGCGTTGAACGCGAGCGTGAATTGTTCTGTCGTCCCGAACTGGCTCATGGCTTGATCGACTCTCGCGGCATCGCCGTTGTAGAACGTCGTGAAGACCGCTTCGGCCATGGCACGCGTGATCATGCCGGTGACGTAGACGCCGTCAGGAATTGGTGCGGCGCGGCGCCGGTAGGAGTCGTCACCGGTATTGAGGCCGACGAAGGACTCCGCTGCGGCGCAAGTGTCGGCGACGGCGTTTCGCCAACCGTTGGCGCCCCGGTTGCGTCGACGGGCGGTTGACTTTCAGTCACGACCGGAGCCTTGCCGGCGCTGGCCAGTGCACTCCCGGACCATGGGGCTACAACCAGAACGAGGGCAACCAACCCTCGAATCCGCGAACAATGCGCGCGCCATTGAACATTGCGACCTCCTCGATGGGCGACGGTCCGACGTCGAACCACCAAGACAGCCACAGGTCCCCCAAAACGTTTACCTGGTTTCGTTCGATTAGTACGTCGAGCGACGTCGACCGGCGCCGCGTGCGGTCCGTCCGTGCCGGTTCGAGTCCGGCAGCCGTTGCCGCATCCAGGGTCTAGGACCCGTCCTGGTCCGTGGTCGGGTGAACAGAGCTGCAAGGCCTATCACCCTCGCGTCTCGCACCCGACGCCATCAGTCATGGGTCCGCTGTCCTATCGACCTGCGCCCAGCCGGCTTCGAGGTCAGTCACCCGAGCTTCACCCAGGTGGTAGCGCCCTTGCACAGCCAGAGGTTGCCGGCAGCGTCCAGGAAGAGGTCGCCCAGCAGGCCCGACGAGGGATGGCCCGACGCGCTCGCGGGATACAGCCGCAGCTGGGCCACCGGGCTGCTGAAGATGCCGCCGCGGTGCGCGCTGCTGGAGCCCCGGACGCCAGCCCCTGAGGTGCTCGCGCCCTGGACGCCCGTGCCCGTGGTGCTGGTGCCGGTCACGCCCGTGCCCGGTCCGCTGCTGCCCAGCACGCCGATCGCGCCGGGGTCGCCCACGGCCACGCCCATGACGCCCGTGTTCGGTCGCGCGGCCGGTGGTGGGTACGCGTGCGAGCCGGAAGAGCCGAGGACACCGGTGCCGAAGATGCCGCTTTTGCCGTAGCCGTCCCAGGCGTAGCCTCGCACGCCTACGCCATCGCCCGAGCTCGACTGGCCGAAGACGCCGGTGCCGCCCTTCTTCTCGTTGAGGCTCCAGCCGAACACGGCCCGGGCCTGCGATCCCTGCGTCGTGCCCAGCACCCCGTAGGTCTCGCTGGTCGTGTCGGTCGTGGCACCGTAGACGCCCCGGGATTCGGGCATGTCGCTGTAGCCGTAGACGCCGACGTTCGCGGGCGGGACCGGCGCCTCTCCGGCGGTCACGCCATAGACCCCGCAGCCCGTGCCGCTGCGGCCTTCGACCCCGGTGCTCGATTCGCTTGCACCAAAGACCCCGACGCCCGCGCCGGATTTGGGGTTAGCGCTTGCGAACACGCTCTCGGCCGTCAGGACGATGTTGCTGTTCTCATCGTTCGTATAGATGACCCTGTCGCTGCTCGCTTCGGTTTGCGACGGTCGCGCAATCGCACCCACGACAGTTGCGGCGGCTGCGCCCGTGGCGACACCGATCGCTCCGGTCAAGAGCCTTCGCCGGCTGCGTCGTTGGGCGAGGTCGAGCGCCATGACGATCTCTCCTCCGTGGTTTCGCGCGAGAGCGCTGGCCAAGAGTGTCGGCCGCAGGTTCAGCGTCCGACATCGGTCGAATGACCGATGGAAGCCCAAACCAAATGGTCTTCGAAGCCCGCGGTCCCGACATTTCCGGCTGGAACAGACCCGCCCGCCGACGGCCCCAACAAGTCATACGGCGTGGCGTGATAGCCGGGCCGCAGTGGCATTCTGAGCGTGCAAGTGGCTCCGGCGGTAGGACTCGAACCTACGACCAAGCGGTTAACAGCTGCCTCCCCAGGAGGGCTGCCTGAGCACGAAATCGGCCCTTTCAGGACCCCAGGTCAGTCACGCGGTCAGTCACCGATCGTGCCTTCTCGCCGATCGCATCGCAGTCATCGAACGAGGCGCCCACCTATTGAGAGCCGCTTGATCGCCCGACCGGGTCCCTCTACCGTCGCGCGCGTCGTCGTGCGTGTGCAGCTGCGTGGAGGGTCAGGGTGAAACTCATCAACACGGATGGTCTGGCGTTGATCGGGCCGGGGTCGGAGTGGTTTTGGACGGCGCTGAGCGGCCTGCTCCTGGCGGTCACGTTCATCGCCATTTACCGCCAGCTACGGTTGCAACGCAACGCAGCGGCACTCGAGCAGCTGAATAGGCTGGATCTCGATTGGGGCTCCGAACGGATGTCCCGCGCGTACCTCGCCGTCCTGCTTGCCATCCAGGCGGGCACAGATCCCGGAGACCTCCCAGAAGGTCCCGTGACCACCATGGGCGACTTCTGGGGGAAGATCGCCTACATGGTCGAGATCGGCAGCGCGGACGTGCGCCTTGTTCACCAGTACATGTCGCCCCAGGTCCAGACGACGTGGGCGAGACTCCGGCCGACGGTGCTCGCCTGGCGTCAGGATGCATGGCGGGCAGATCTGTATGACGGCTTCGAACATCTGGCTGCGCAGATGGCGCGGATGGACGTCAAACGCAAGCGGTCTACCCCGACCGATCCCGACTACCTCGCCGCCAGGCTCCCCGGCCTGATCGCGCAAGCTCGGGAGCTCATCGAGATCGAAGAGGCGCTCCGGACCGTGCCGGTGCAGCTCACTGCAGTACCCCTGCCCATCACGGTCGTCCGCGAAGCGGCGTGAACCTGATCGACGATGGTTGGAGCTCCGCGCCGGCTCAGCGGTCGCGTAACAGTTCGGCCGCGGACCGATCCATCTCCATGCGCCAGGCATTGCTGCCCGGCACGATGCCCTTCGCGAGGGTTTCTGCCTCCCAATCGCTCACGATGACTGCGGCGGCCTCACGGGACCGCCTTCCGCCTTGCTCGACACGCCTCAACAGCCCTTCCCGCTGAGCATCGCGGATCGCCTGACGTCGAGCCTCCACCCCGATACTTTAGAACATGCGTTCTAGTAGTGGCGTGGTCAGGCAACGTCCCGTTCAGGCATGGCGATGTCGATCGGCGGTATCTGGCTAAAGCCGAGAAGCCAGATGCGGCACCAGTTCGCTGGGAGGTCATCGGCGAACTCAACCAAGGCATGTTCCAGGTCGTCCGCCTCAACGAGCCCCGGGGCTGCGCCTGGGCGAGCTGCTTGGCCTGGCGTGGGAGAACGTCTCATCGACGCACGTGAGCGTCGAGTTCGAGCTGGCGTACCTGAATGGCAGCTACGCGCGCGTCGAACCGAAGACAGCGCGATCTCGCCGTGCGGTCCCGTTGCCCCTTGCCGCGCAGCAAGCAGTCGATGCGCAGCGCGAGCGCGTGCGCCGCGACGGCTTCGTGCCCGTCGCCACCGGCCCCGTGTTCGTCAACCAGCGTGGCGGCGCGCTGTCAGGCTCCTGGGTCACCCACCGGCTGTACGAGATCGAGACCGCCGCCGGAGAGGCCGCGCCTGCCGTTCAAGAACCTCAGGACGACGTTCTCGTCGCGGCTCAACGGCCTCGGCGTGTCGGAGACGACGATCGCGGACCTGATGGGGCATGCCCGGACGGCCACGACGCGGCAGCACTACATCGCCACGACGCCCGACCAGGCTGCGGCAGCGGTGGCCAAACTTACTCAGTCACGCCCTCGGTCACCGACGCCGAAGACCAGTCGTCCCAAGTCGTAAGGAGTCGCCCGAAGTAGGGCGTTCTGAGCGTGAAAGTGGCTCCGGCGGTAGGACTCGAACCTACGACCAAGCGGTTAACAGCCGCCCGCTCTACCACTGAGCTACGCCGGAGCGAGGGCCGCCCTGGGAGGGCAGCAACGGCGCCGTCGCGGCGCCGGTCGGAAGAATAGCATCGGCTCGCCGGGCGACCCAGGGCGAGGTTTCGCGACCCCAACGGAGCCGGACGCTGCGTGTGCGAGGTCAGCGGCCTGGGCCCTGCGCCGGCCTCGGCGCTCTGGATCGGGATCGGCTTGCCACTGCCGGGACCGTCGAACGAGAACACGCCTGCACCCGCGTCTGGCGCCAGGTAGCTGCGAAGCCCCTCGTCGAGCGGCGTGAGGCGCCGCGGCATTCGCTCGAGCAACGGCGCAAGGTCGACCGTCGCCGGCTGGTTGATGAAGTCGATCGCAGCCGGGGTCATGATCGGCCGGGGCAGCAGCACGAGAGGCGCGACGAGCACCTTGAGCAGTGGCGCGGGTGCCGGGACGATCGGGCGACGAAGACCCGCGACCGCCAGCGCGTGCCCGATGATCTGGCGCATCGTGAACACCTCTGGACCGCCAATCTCAAACGTCTGGTCGGCCGCAGCGTCGGCAGTCAGCGAATCGGCGGCAAGCCGGGCCACGTCCTCGATGAATACCGGCGCGAGGCGCTGCGTCCCGAAGTTGGTCATCGGCACCAGCAGGAGCCGGCGCGCGAACCCGACGAAGCGGTTGAGCGACACGTCGCGCGGGCCGAAGACCCAGGTCGGCCGAATGATCGTGAAGGTGATCCCCGAGTTCCGGACGGCTGTCTCGGCACGCCACTTGGCGCGGAACCAGTGCCTCTTGGCGTCCGGCGCGGCGCCGGCGCCGGAGAGGTAGACCAGCCGCTTGACTCCCGCAGCGCGAGCGGCCGCAACCAGGTGCTCGGTGCCGGCGGCGTCGACCGCCTCGAACGTCTGACCCTTGCGTGGCGCCTCGATCGGCGAGTTCTGGAAAGCCAGCGCGATCACCAGCGCATCGACGCCCTGCAGTGACGCCGGCGAGCGCCTGCGCATCCCCTGACGTCACGTCGGCCGGCCGCATCTCGACGGCGTCCGGCAGCGCCCCGCGGCCCTCCCCTCCCTGCCGCGACAGGACGACGACGTGATGGCCGCGCTCGAACAGCTCCTGCGCGATTCCACCGCCGACAAACCCGGTCCCGCCCGCAACGGCGACGGTCAGCGGCAGGTCGTTCGCCCGAGGCGCCGCGAAGACCGTGCGGATGGTCTGCGCGCGGTGCTGGAAGATGCGCAGCAGCTCCCCCTTGACCAACCAGTGACCGAGCTCCCCGAGCGGGCCGAACGGGAGCTGGTACTCGATCTCGTCCTCGACCCACGTGCCACCGTCCGCCTCCCGGAACGTGTGGGTATGGATCCAGCGGCGGTATGGCCCGCTGACCTGCACGTCGCGGAACGAGAACGGCGGCGAGAAGCGGTCGATCCGCGTCTTCCAAGTGACGGGGATGCCGAAAAGCGGTGTGAGCCGGTACTCGATCTCCAGGCCTTCGCGCATCTCGAAGTCGCTCGTGAGGAAGCGGAAGCCCATGCTCGGTGGCGTGATCCGCGCGAGATTGCGCGGTTCTGCGAAGAATGCGAACACTTCATCGATGGGTCGGGTAACGAACTGGCGAGCGCTGAGTCGGTGCGTGGACATGGGTCTGCCTCGGGTTCCGTAAAGGCTGGCTGAGGCGCCGCGTGAGGTCGCGGCTGCGGTCAGGCGTCGTTGTCGATGGTCCGTCCGGACAATGCCACCGCGTATAGGGATTGTCAAGCGTTTGTCCCGCGGCTAACATTCGACGGAACATGCACACGATCAAGCAGGCCGCACAGCGCTCGGGTGTCTCGGTGCCGCTCCTTCGTGCATGGGAGCGTCGCTACGGGATCGTCGCGCCGTCGCGCACCGCCAGTGGCTATCGCCTCTACGACGAGGCGGCGATCGTCCGGCTTCGAGCCGTGCGTGCGCTCGTTGACGACGGCTGGGCGCCGAGCACGGCGTCGGCTCACGTGCTCGAGTCGGACGACGAGACGATCGCCCAGCTCGCCGGGCGCGCCAGAGTCGGGGCGAACGAAAACGGGAGAAGCGGCACCGCCAACGCAGGAGTCGACGGCTCGGGGCGAACGCGTGAGCGCAGCGAACCGGTAGAGCTGCCCGCCGCCGTTGCGCTGACCGCGGCCTTCGTCGAGTCGGTCGCCGCGTTGGACGAACCAGCGTTCGAGGCGGTCCTCGACGAGATGTTCGCGAGCGGCTCGTTCGAGCACGTGGCCACCGAGATCGTGATGCCGTCACTCGTCGCCATCGGCGAGCGGTGGGCCGCCGGTCAGCTCGACGTCGCGGCCGAGCATGCCGCCGCGGCCGCCGTGCAGCGGCGCCTCGGGTCTGCGTTCACAGCCGCCGGCCGGCCGGCCAAAGAGACAGGTCTCGTCCTGGTGGGACTGCCGCCGGGGGCGCGGCACGAGCTGGGTGCGCTGGCCTTCGCGACCGCCGCGAGGCGCTCCGGCATTCCGGTGAGCTACCTCGGCGCGGATCTCCCGGTCGAGAACTGGAGCGAAGCTGCGGCTCGAACCGAGGCGAGTGCAGCCGTCATCGGCGTGGTCATCGACGGGGACGTCGAGGCGGCCGAGCGCACCGCTCAGGCCTTACGCACGACCCGACCCGACATCCTCGTCTGCTTCGGCGGACCTGCGGCCGGGAGTGTCGCGGTCGACGACGAGCGATTGACTCTTCGACTCCCCGCCCCGCTCGGGGAAGCGGTGGATGCGCTCCGGCGCGCGCTCACGAGCCGGGGCTGAAGCCTCGGCCAGGAACTTCCGCGCTACGCGAGGATGCCGCGGCGCTTCTCGAGGACGAACTGTTGGTCCTGGACCAACCCGGTCGCGAACCCGGCCTCCGACAGCGCCAGGTAGTACTCCCACATCCGAATGAAGCGAGCGTCGAAGCCCATGGAGCGTACGTCTTCCCGGCGTGCGAGGAACCGGCGCCGCCACGCTGCCAGCGTCCGGACGTAGTGCGAACCGATGTCCTGGCTGCCGACCAGCAGAAGCCGGGTGCGATGCAAAGAGCGCTCGATCTCGGCCAGTGAAGGCAGGAGTCCGCCGGGAAAGACGTACGTCTGGATCCAGTTCGCACCGCGGCGCTGCGACTCGTAGGCACCGTCGGGAAAACAAATCGACTGGATGCTCGCGCGCCCACCCGGCACGAGCGCCCGGTCGACGGTGGCGAAGTAGTCCTCGAAGTACGCGGCGCCGACCGCCTCCAGCATCTCGATCGAGACCACGGCGTCGTACGTTCCCGCCACGTCCCGGTAATCGCGGAGCTCGACATTGACCCGGTCCGATGAGCCCTTCGTCGCGGACCCGCTGCACGGCGAGGTCGTGCTGCTCCTTGGAGATCGTGATCGTCGTCACGTGGCAGCCCAGCTCGCCCGCCGCAAAGAGCGCGAAGCCGCCCCATCCGGTGCCGATCTCGAGCACCCGCATGCCGGAAGCGAGGCCGGCTCGCTCGGCGATGATCCGGTACTTGTTGCGCTGAGCGTCATCGAGCGACTGATCGGCCGAGGCGAAGACCGCGCTCGAGTAGGTCAGCGTCTCGTCCAGGAAGAGGCGATAGAAGTCGTTTCCCAGGTCGTAGTGGGACGCGATATTGCGACGCGCGTTCGTCCGGGTGTTCCGCCGCGCTCGATGCGCGATGACGCGCGGAATGGACGCCGGCACTCGAAGAAGCCCTCGCGTGACGCCGAGCGATTCACGATTCAGCGCGCCGACCATCAACGCCGCAACGAGGTCCGGACTGCTCCAATGACCGTCCGTGTATGCCTCGCCAACGCCCGGCTCACCACCGACAACGGTCTGCCAGAGTGCGCGCCAGTCGTGCACGCGAACCTCGGCGCGCGGGCCGGCAACCGGTCCTCGATAGGTCCGGCGGGAGGCGTCGGGGAGCTCGAGCGTGAGTTCGCCGATGCGGATCCGTCGACCCAGTTCCTCGACGATCCGTTCTGCGGCCCGAGCGGAGAGGTCGTTGGCGCGAACGCCCGAGGTGCCGCGCGAATCAGCCGAGGCGCCGCGCGATTCAACGCTCATCGACCGTGCTCCGCCAGCCGGCCAGGCGCGCCGTGATGGTGAAACGGCACGCCTCGCAACCAGAGGCGAACAGCGTGCCAATGGATCAAGGCGATGGTCCGGTAGGTGATCACTGGATCGCGCAGGAGCAGCCGGACGAGGTTTGTCCTCGTGAGCGGCAGCCGGCGAAGCTCCAGGCTCGTGGCCAGCAGCGGCTGATCACCGTCACGCAGAGCGATCGCGACATTGAGCCTCGTGCCGCGTTCCCGGACCGTGACGCGATAGCGGCCAACCGGGCCGATGAACGGGGAGACGAAGAAGGCTTTCTCCATCGAGGACGAGAAGGCGTCGCCTGCCATCGACGGTGGCGTTGCGGGGCGCAACGTGTAGAGGTGGCGTTCCCCGTACGTGTTGTGCACCTCCACCACGACGGCTCGGAGCAGGTCATCCGCATCGCGGCAGAGGTAGAAGGCCGCCGGATTGAAGGTGTAGCCGAGCACGCGCAGGCTGGCGATCAATTCGACATGCCAGCCGTCCGTCGCGAAACCCTCGGCACGCAGGTGCTGCGCGAAGTCTGTCGGCAGGTCCGACGCGCGCTGCGGCAGGAAATCCTCATCACGGAACGACACGACGGCCCGGCGATTCCGACGAAGCAGGCGCGTCAACGCAAATACCTGTGGAAGCTCGTCGAGCCGAAGCCCGAAGTACCAGACAGCGTGCTGGAGCGCGTAGGCCTTGGGCTGGGTGCGCCGGTGCTGCACCGTTCCGACCAGGAGCGTGCTGCGAAGTCGACGTGTCACGCGGCCGTCCGAAGGGCGCTCTCGGCGTCGCGATGTGTCAGTTCGCCGCGCGCGGCGGCGGCCCGGACCTGGGCAGCCGCCTCGTACCCCGAGCGGCAGCCGTCTTCGTGGAAGCCGTAACCGAGGTGTGCGCCTGCGTACCAGGTGCCGCGGTGGCCCTGGAGCTCCCGCAGCCGGCTCTGGGCCGCGAGCGTCCGGAACGTGTACAGCGGGTGGCTCATCTCGCGCTCGACGATCACGTGCTCATCGCGCAGCCCAGGACCCGGATTGACCGTGACGCAGTAATCAACCGGACCAGGCAGGGATTGAAGACGGTTCATGTGGTAGGTCATGGTCAGCTCACCGCCGGGCGTCCGGCAGTCGGCGGTGCGGATGTTCCAGGACCCCCACGCTGCGCGACGCCCAGGCAGGACGCCCACATCGGTGTGAAGAACCACTCGATTGGTCGTGTAGTCGAACGCTCCGAGGGTGGCTCGCTCCGCTCGGTCGGCGTCGCCGAGCAGGCGCAGCGCGACGTCGGCGTGGGTTGCCATCACGGCGGCGTCAAAGGTCATCTCCGACCCGTCTCCGGTTCTGACGGAGACGCCGTCCGAACCGCGGTGGACGGCGACGACCGGCACTCCCGAATGGACGGCGCTCGACCCGAGGTGCGCCACGATCCGGTCCACGTAGGTCCGTGACCCACCCCGGATCACGCGCCAGATCAGGGATCGACGCAAACCGATGAGGCCGTGGTTGTCGAGGAATTGCAGCAGGTAGTGGACCGGGAAGTCGAGGATCCGCTCCGGAGCCGTCGACCAGACGGCAGAAACGACGGGAAGCAGGAAGTGGTGCCTGAATGCGCTGTGGTACCGGCCCTCGGCGAGCCAGTCACGCAGCGTCGCATCCGTCGGTGTCGGCTCGTCGAGCGTCCGGCCGGCGTGTCGATAAAAACGTGCGATGTCGGCGAACATCTGCCAGTGCGCCGGGCTCGCGACGGAGCTGCGATCGGCGAAGAAGCCGGGCGCCCCGCGCGAGCTGAACGCCAGCCGGCATCGCTCGCACGACGACCCAAGGGACATGTCACTGGGCTGCGTCTCCACGCCGAGCTCCGCGAGCAGGCCGACGAACCTCGGGTACGTCGTCTCGTTGTAGACGATGAAGCCGGTGTCGACGGCAACGGTGCCATCGGGTGTCTGGACATCGACGGTCTTCACGTGTCCGCCGGGTTCCGGGTCACTCTCGTAGAGCGCCACCTCGTGATCGCGACTGAGTTCGTAGGCCGCGGTGAGTCCACTGATGCCGGCGCCGACGACCGCGATCTTCATACCGCGTGCTCGCGATCCGCGAGCCCGTCGAGGGTTTTCTGCATGCCTTGTCGAGCCTGGGTCGCGATCCTTTCGAACTGCCCACCGGCGATCGGCGATGCGAGCTTGAGTAGCCCGCGCAAGCGGATGTCGGCCGAGTAGTCGACCCATGTGCCACCCGCGTCCGACTCGAACGTGATGCGGTCGGTAGCGCTGACACCCGACCCCTCCCCCTGGAGCACAACCTGGCGTGGCCGTTCGTACGATGAGATCCGATACTCCATCGGTCGGATCGACCCGCCCATTCGCACACCGAGCCGGTACCGGGCGCCGACGCCGAGCAGACCCGTGTCGACGCGGTCGGAGGTCGCCGTGCCCGGGTCCCAGACGCTGGCATTCGCGAAGTCGGCGATGAAGTCGAAGGCCTGTTCGACAGGCAGGCGCGTCCAGACGCGCTCATGGAGTACGGGCATGGCGGACGGGTCCTCGTGTGGTGCCGCGGACCGGGAGCTCGGTGCATCCGGTCGTGTTGTACCGTGTTTGTACAGTGTTTGTGGCAGACTAGCCCGTGGCATCGTAGTTTGTCAACAGCTTGTTCATGGTTGGGGAGGTACCACGATGGGAACGGCCGAGCTCATCGACGCCGCGCTCGAGCTGCTGGTCATCCCGAGCTTCAGTCGCTGGGGTTACCAGGCGCGCCGCCGCCTTTTCGACTGGCACGACCCAGCTTCTGACGCATTGGCAGGTAGGACGGCGCTGGTGACCGGTCCCACTTCCGGCCTCGGGCGTTCGATCGCGGGATCGCTCGCCGACCTTGGCGCACGGGTCGTGCTCGTCGGCCGCAGCGCGGAAAAGCTCGAGCGCGTGCGCGAGGAGATGACGGCCAGGTCCGGCGAAGACCGGTTCCCAACCGTGGTTGCGAATCTCTCATCGCGGGCGTCCGTGACTCAGGCAGTGGAACAAATCCTGGCCGCCGAGTCGCGCCTCGATGTGCTCGTCGACAACGCCGGAGGCCTCTACCCGGAACGTCGCGAGAGCGTTGACGGCATCGAGCTGACGCTCGCGCTCGTGGCCGTCGGTCCGTTCATCCTCACGGCCGGACTGCTCCCGCTCCTGCGCGCCGGCGACGGCGGTCGGGTCGTGGCCGTCACGTCCGGTGGGATGTACACGCAAGCCGTGCATCTCGACGACCTGCAGTCACGGGAGGAAATGGAGTGGTCGGGCGCGCGCACCTACGCGCGGGCGAAGCGGGTCCAGGTGGCGCTCATCAGGGAATGGGCGCGGAGAACAAGCGGCTCCGGCGTGGCATTCAATGCCATGCACCCCGGCTGGGCGGACACACCCGGTCTCGCGGACTCGCTGCCAGCCTTCCAGCACGTCATGAAACCGATCCTTCGCTCCCCGACCGAGGGCGCCGACACGGCGGTGTGGCTGGCCGCGTCCGCCAAGGCCGCGAGGTGGCAGGGCCGGCTGTTTCTCGATCGGCGGCCGCGTCCATTCGACCGTCTGCCGTCGACCCGGCTCAATCGCGTGAAACGCGCCGCCATCTGGGACGCCGTCGTGGCCTTGGCCGGCATCGAGGATCCGCTGCCGGATCAGCGCGTCTCGCAGTTCGGCGTGAGGTCGAGCTGCGTCCGGAGGTCGTGAGGCCTGGCATCGGTGGGGTGATCCCCGCGCGAGCGAGGGACGGCAGTCCAGTACGAACGGGTGGGGGTCGGATCGGTCAGGGGCACCCGAGACTCGGGACCAATGGAGCCATTCCAGCCGTATCTGCTCATGTTCGGCTTCGTGGGGGTTCTCGCTGGGTTCGTTGCGTTCGTGCACGGACTCGGCGCATACCGGCGTGAGGCGGTTGTCGGTTCGATTGCGACATCCACCGTCGACGGCCTTGCGGCAGGCGAAATTCGACTCTTCGGCACCGTCAAGCCGCTCGCCGTAACGCTCGTGTCGGCGCTTCAATCGGCCACCTGCGTCTGGTACCACAGCAGGATCACCGAGGGTGGCGACTCCGACCGCGTGATCCTGGATGAGCAGCGCGGGATCGACTTCCTGGTCGAGGACGCGACTGGCTCCGTGCGCGTGGTGCCGCGCGGCCTGCGCGCGAGGATCGATGCGGCGTTCAACGAATCGACCAACATGGTGGGCGAGGATCCGATCGGGCTCAACCGGCGCGTCGGTTCGGGAAGCATGGTCGTCGCGGACGACGATCGCGAGGCCGCCATTGCCGACCTGTTGACGGTCCGCCCACCCACGCGCGACCCCGACGACTCGACGGTGAACACGACCCTGGGCTTTGCCGGGTTCGGGATGGGATTCGGTACGAAGCTACGGATGGGTGGCCACGCACGTCGCCACTACACGGAGGAGCGCATCGCGCCCGGGGACAAGATCACGATCGTCGGGCAGGCGCGACCGTACAGCGAAGTCGATCCCATCGGCCCCGATGCGACTGCCGACCTCGACCCGACCACCTTCGGCGACCCCATGCTGGTGTCGGAGCTCGAAGAGGCCCGCGCGTCCGGCGCGCTCGCGGGGAGCGCGCGGGAGGCCTGGGGCAACGCCGCCATCCCCGGATTCGGGATCGGCAAGCCGACCGAACGCCCGGTGCTCGAGGCCGGCGCGACGCCGGAAGGACCGGTCGAGTCGGAAGCTGCCCCTCCGCGCCCGACGACCGCGATCGACGTCGAAGCCGGCCAGCCTCGATGCGCCTTCGCCCGAGACGCTGGTGATCGCCACCTCTGATTCAACGCCCCTGACGGTCTACGCGGGGACCCCGTCAGAGGCCGTCGCCTTCGACCGTGACGCGTTCTATCGCGGGCTCGCCGGTGGCGCCCTTGCGGTCGTCTCGGCCGTCGCGATCGCAGCGACCTGGACTGGAGCTTTCTAGATGCCCATGGCCTTCGCCGGCGGACTTGCCCTCTTGCTCGGGTTCCTTCTCGTCGGCGTGCTCGTCGTGACCGTCTTCAACACCGTCGTCGCACTGCAGCGTCGCGCCGACCGGGCCCTCGCCAACGTCGAAGTCGCGCTCAAACAGCGCTACGACGAGCTGCCCAACCTGGTTGAAGCCGTTCGCGGTGAGATGGCGTTCGAGCGAACCGTGCTCGACGACGTCGCCCGGCTGCGCAGCGCCTGGACTCCGAGCGCCCCACTGCCCGACCAGGCGCGCACGTCGGACGAGACGACGGCAGCGCTCCGCTCCCTCTTCGCGGTCGTCGAGCGCTACCCGGAGCTGCATTCACAGGAGAACGTCCTCGCGCTGCAGGACGAGATCGAACGGCTCGAAACACTGATCGCTCGCCGCCGCGAGCTCTTCAACCAGCAGGTTTACCTCTACAACGCCACGATCCAGCAGTTGCCCGCGGTGATGCTGGCTGGCCTATTCGGCTGGCGGCCGCGCGAGCTGTTCCAGGCGACTCCCCCCGAGCAGAGCCGGCCGCAGGTGAGCCTCACCGCTCAGTAGCACTGCCGCCAGCAGGTGGGCGCGCTCTCCTCCTGATCACGACGCGTCGGACATTGAAAGACCAATCGTTAACGGCCTGACACCGGCCTGCAACGACAGCGTGTGACGCGCTCGCGCAACTTCGTGCCGTCGACCCATCATCATCAGCCTCGACCACCGTTCGCTCGCTGGAGGACACCGCATGCTCCGAGACCTCATCCGGGGAGCCGTCGCGGGAACGATCGCGACCTGGCTCATGGACCAGGTCACCAAAGCGCTCCTCCAGGACCAGTCCGAAGCGGTCACCGAAAAGGAGAAGGCGGCGCGTCCCGACGGCCAGACAAGCGTCGAGCTGATGGTCGAGCGGATCGAGGAGACGGCCGGGGTCGAGCTGAGCGACGACCAGCGCGCGCTTGGCCAGCAGCTGATCCACTACGCGCTCGGCGCGGTTCCCGGCGCCCTCTACGTCTTTGCGCGCGAGCGGATCCCGGGCGTGGGCGCCGCGCGTGGCCTGATCTACGGCGCGCTGCTGTTCGTCTTCAACGACGAGTGGCTCAACTGGCGCCTGGGCTTTGCCGGTTCGCCGGGTTCGTACCCGACCGAGACGCACATGCGCGGCCTGGTCGGCCACCTGGTGCTGGGCGGCGCGACCGACGTCCTCGCGGACGTCCTCTGATCCATTGTCGCGAAGAGAGCCCAGAGCGAAATGACACCCCTGATCAGCGTCGACGAGCTGGCCGAGCGCCGTGGCGATCCTTCGATCCGCATCGCCGACGTGCGCTGGAAGCTTGGCAAGCCCGGCCAGGGTCGAGCTGACTACGAGGAAGCTCACATTGCAGGGGCCGTCTTCGTGGACCTGGATCGCGACCTGGCGGCCGCGGCACCGGGGCTGCACCCGCAGGGCGGACGCCATCCGCTGCCGGATCCGGTCGCATTCGCCCGACGCATGGCCGAGCTGGGGCTCGGTGATGGAGACACGATCGTGGCGTACGACGACCAGGGTGGAACGGTTGCGGCGCGCCTCTGGTGGATGCTCGACGACCTCGGATTTCCGGACGCGCGCCTGCTCGACGGTGGTCTCGCAGCGTGGCTGGCGGCCGGCCACCCGCTCACGGCCGAGGCTTCAACGCCTCCGGCGGCGTCGCGCGGCCTGACCCTTCGGAACCACTGGAGCCGCCAGATCGATCGCAAGCAGCTCACAGCGTCGTTCGGTGACATCGCGCTCTTCGACGTCCGAGCGCCGGAGCGCTATCGAGGCGATGTCGAGCCGGTCGATCGAGTGCCCGGGCACATCCCCACCGCGCGGAACCTGCCAACGACCGGCAATCTCGGTCCGGACGCTCACTTCCTCCCGGCGGGTGCACTCCGTGACCGGATGTCGAACGCCGGGGCGACGGGTTCGAACGTGGTCGTTTCGTGCGGCAGCGGAGTCAACGCGGCGCACACGGCCGTGGCCATGCGGCTCGCCGGCCTGCCCGCTCCCCTCCTCTACGACGGCTCGTACAGCGATTGGTCCGCCGCCGAGCTGCCAATCGCGACCGGAGATGCGCCTGGGGAGTTGGCTCCGACCGGTTAGGACTCGGTGCGGGTTCGATAATTTGCGCTCGAGCCGCCGGCACGATGACCCTTCTTCGAACTCTCGAACGGCGGGCCGGCGCTACCGGGCCGGAGGGCGAAGTTCGCCTCGATTTCTCACAGCACAGGCGTTAACTCGAAGGTATGGCTCGCGAGCGCCTCAACGGTCGTCCGAGGCCACGATTCCACGCTCAGCCAGGCATCATCGCGGAGCTCAACGTGCCCAAACCGCTGCGGGATTCGCGCTAACGACCGCAGCATGAGAATCCGAGGAAAGACCCTATGTCGACTGCGGTCGAGCCCATCCCCAGGGGGCAGTCGCCGGACGGGTTCCAGGGTTTCCGCGTCGACTGCCGTCGACTCCGCCGCGAGGGGTCAGAACCCGGTCGGGTTCCAGGGCTTGCGCGGCGTCACGAACATGCGATCGACGCGAGCACGAGCGCCTGCCGTGCGCTGGGTCGTCCGGCCAGCCGAGCCGAGATCGGTCGCCGAGAACGCGCCCAGGTAGAGGGACGCGAGGTCGTTCGCGTCGAGCGCCAGGTCGGCGCTCTCCTCCGTCCGCTGGACGACCGGCCGATCCCCGGTGGTGTCGAGCAGCCAGTGACCGGCGTTCTCCGGCATGAACGGGTCGGACAGCTCGAACACGACGTGATCGGCTGCCGCGTACGAACGTGCGCCCAGCGCTCGTTCCACGTCCACGATCCGAAGCCACAGGGCGTCATCGAGCTGGAGCCGCAGGCGTCCTGGCTCCGAGAGCATCAGCAGCAGCGGGTGATCGGCCCGCTGCACGACCGCGCGCACGGTCATGATCAGGTCGACGGAGAAGAGATAGCTCCACAGCTCGCGCTCGGCGACGCTGGTGGCCGCGACCAGCTCACGAACGATCAGCGTGCTCCGCGGCACGCCCGTGTCCCAGTCGCCCTTGATCCGGTAGGTGGCGTAGCCGTCGGCAATTCCCTGCGTCTCGTGGACGGCGAAGAACTTCGGGCCGGCACCCCTCCGCCATCGCTCGGGGTCCGGGAGGATCTCCGACTCCCACCAGGTCTGGCTTCGGCGGAACATGCCCGGCGTATCGGCACCAACGACGTGAAAGATCGGCGGCAGCACGCGGGCGGCCTCCGTCGCATCGACCAGGCGGACGCGACCCTCGATCGGACGCTGTTCCCGGAACGTGGCGCGGGCCTGCTCGATCTCCATCCGGGCGACGACCGCGCCCATGCCGTACCCGAAGCGCTGGTAGATCGAGCCCTCCGACGCCCACAGGATCGCCACGGCGTCCTCGTGCCGGCGCGCGTCGGCGAGCAGCTCGGCCATGACGCGGCGGAGGATTCCCCGGCGGCGGTGGGTCGGCATGGTGCCGACCGCGGTGACGCCGGCCGCTCCGACCGTGGCACCACCGGGAACCGTCATGTCGAAGCTGAACGACGCCCCGCCACCGACGATCCGGTCCGACTCGCTCGCCACGAAGACGCGGTCGGGCTCGAAGATGCGCTCATTGGACGCGAACTCCTCCTCGTTGATCTCCTCGCCGAAGGCGGTCGATACCGCCGTCAGGTAGGCGCGCAGCTCGCCCTCTCGCAGCGCCCGAACCTCGATGTCAGCCATGCCACCAACCGTAGCCGATCATGGTGACCATGCGCGAGAAGCTCTGCCCCAAGATCATCCTCGAAGGCACCCGGCTGACCCACAAGACGGACCTCGTCTTCGCCCTCAACGACCACCCGCGGATCGTCGGTCCGCGGCGCTACCGCTATCACTCGCCCCTGATCTCCGCCGAGTGGTGCACGTTCAGCCCATATCCGTGGGGCGCAGGGCTGATCAACTTCGAGCCGGAGGACGAGGCCCGTGCGATGGAGACCTATGCCACCTGGGCCCGCCTGTTCGAGCTGCAGCCGCACTATTCCTGGCTCGTCGACCGCTTCCATCTTTCGACGATCGCGTACCAGCGCTCGCGCGGCCGCGACTACGACTTCGGCTGGCTCGAGGAGCGCCTCGTCGCCGTCGACTTCCACCTGGTGCTCTGCACGCGACGCCCAGAGACCTTCGAGAGCGCCCGCGCTGAGCGCCTGCGGATCAGCGGGAAGCCGTCGCAGTACGACGACCTCGAGATCTTCGTTCGCGAGCAGGAAGTGCTGCGCGAGTTGGTCGCAGCCAGCCGCCTGCCATCGATCGAGCTTGACCTGAGCGACGGCGACGTCGACGCGGCCTGCGACACGATCGCCGACTGGATGAGCGATACCGGCGGGCTGTGGTGCAGCTGACGCCGTTCGGGGGGCCGCCGGTGTGCCCGAAGGCCTGATTCGCTAGCCTGCCTCCGCAGACCTTCGGTCTGCTGCGCGCGAAGCGGCCGGGTCGCAGCGTCCCGCTGCGCTCCGTCCGTCGCTTGCTAACTCGCGGCAGCTTCCGCGTCGTCGTCCGCGACGATCAGCTCACCCACGCGCGAACCGAGCTCCTCGCGCGCCTCAGCACTGAGGCCGCGATCGCTGACCACGGCGTCCGCCTGGTCGAGCCGGGCGATCGTGCTGATGCCGATGACGCCCCATTTGGTGTGGTCGGCCAGGACGACCAGCCGTCGGGCAGCGTCAACGAGTGCCCGGTCGGTCTCGGCCTCGAGCACGTTCGGCGTGGTGAAACCCGAGTGCGGATCCATCCCATGGACGCCAAGGAAGACCTGGTCGAGATGGACCGTACGCAGCGCCGCCACCGCGAACGGACCGACGAGCGCGTCCGACGGCGTTCGAACGCCACCGGTCAGGATGATCGTCTGGTCCGGACGCGCGGCGCGGTAGAGGACGTCGGCAACCGGCACGGACACGGTCACGATGGTCAGATCGGGCACGTCGGTCAGCTGCCGGGCGAACGCGTAGGTGGTCGTGCCGGCCGAGATGCCGATCGCGGTCCCGGGACGAACCAGCGCCGCGGCCGCGCTCGCGATGGCCTCCTTCTCCAGCTCCTGCAGGACCGACTTGGCCGGGAAGCCCGGTTCGAAGAGGGCACTGTCCGGCACCGCCGTCGCGCCACCGTGCACCTTCTGCAGCAGGCTCCGCCCGTGCAGCGACTGCAGGTCCCGGCGGATGGTCATGTCCGAGACGCCCAGCTCGGACGCGAGGTCGGCGACACGCACCTGGCCGTCCGCCCGGACGCGGTCGAGGATGTACGCCTGCCGCTGGCTGGCGAGCAGGTCCGCCGCCACCGCGGCCCTCACGGGCGCAACCGGCACACCCGCGGGTCCCGCCGGACGATCTTCTTCATTTGGTTGGGCGGTCGATTGGGCGGTCCGCACAGAATTCATCGCACTCCAGCGTTCGAATCCAACGCAATCGCGTGCACGCATACCTTGACATGCCACCGCAAGCGGTCCAGCATGCGAGCTACGTTCGGTCCGTGTGCGATTGTGGTGGATCGTGATCGATCCTACCGCTTTGCCGGCCCGATCGCGAGAGGAATCGTGCCAGACGGCGAGTCGAGTCGATTGCAGGAGGACCGACATGCACGCACGGATCTCGCAGCGGCGCACCAGCCACGGGCTGGTCGCGACTGCCGCAGCAGCGCTGGTCGCTGCCGGACTCCTGATGGGGGCGGCGCCGCCGAGCGCCGCCGTGCTTCCGCACCAGGTGGCACAGGAGTCGCCCTCCCCGACGCCCTCGCCCTCGCCGACGCCCTGCGGCGCGGGCCCGAGCGGTAGCCAGGTCGTCATCGAGTTCTGGTCGTGGGTGCCCGGCATCTGCGATCAGGTCACTGCGTTCAACCAGTCACAGAGCGCCATCTACGTCGACTATGTCAACAACAAGGGTGCCGGCAACGCCGAGTACGTCAACCTGAACACGGCTCTGGCCGCGGGCACCGGCATTCCCGATGTCGTCCAGATCGAGTTCCAGCATCTCGGCAACTACATCGCGACCGGTGCTCTTGCCGACCTGTCGCAGTACGGCGCCGCGGACGTCACCAGCAAGTTCGTGCCGTGGACCGTCGCGCAGGTCTCACAGGGCGATGCCGTGTATGCGTACCCGCAGGACGCCGGCCCGATGATCCAGATGTGCAACACAGATGCGCTGGCGAAGGCGGGCATGACCGGCGCGCCGACCACGTGGGACGAATTCGCCAAGGCAGTGACGGACTACAAGGCGAAGGTGCCCGATGGCTACTTCACCAACTTCACTGCCGACCAGGGCTGGTTCATGGGCCTGCTGTGGCAGTCCGGGGCAACCCCGTTCAAGGTCGACGGCCAGAACATCACGATCAACTTCACCTCGCCCGAGGTGACGCGGGTGGCGAGCGCATGGGACGCGATGATGGCGTCCGGCGCACTCGCACCGGTCGACACGTACAGCTCCGACTGGCAGACCGCCATCGGCAACGGCACGATCGCGTGCTGGCAGGCCGGTGCGTGGGGCCCGGAGGTCATCGAGCCCGCCGCCCCCAATCTGAAGGGCAAGTGGCAGGCCTACCTCATGCCGCAGTGGGACGCCGCCAATCCGATCAACGGCAACTACGGTGGATCGACGATCGCGGTCACGAAGGCTTCGCAGCATCCGCAGGAAGCGGCGACCTTCAATGCGTGGCTCAACACCGATCCGGCGCCGACGCTCGCCTTGGCGAACGGCGCTGCCGGCCTCTTCCCGGTCACCAACTCGACGCTCGCAGACCCCGCGTGGGCGGACTTCACGTCCGACTTCTGGGGTGGCCAGAAACTCCACCAGCTGACTGCACAAGCGGCGCAGACCGTGGGCCAGAACTGGCAGTGGTCCCCGTTCACCGCGCAGGTCTACACGGACTACGCGAATGAGCTGACCAAGGTCAAGGCCGGCAGCCAGACGATGGTTCAGGCCATGGCCAACCTGCAGCAACTCGAGACGCAGTACGCGACCGACCAGGGCTTCACCGTCGTCCCCGCTCCGTAGCTTCCATCACGCGGGCTGCTCGCAGACCCGCGCTGAGATGGGCTTGATCCCTGGGTGCCGTGGCACGCTCGTGCCACGGCACCTGCCCATGTGCGCCGCCCTGATGTTCGCCGCGCCATGACCACCGCAAGCGGGCACGTGCCAGGAGCAGCCGCTGTTCCGGGTGTGGCCGTGCGCCTGCCTGGCGCCCGCCGGCGACGCTTCCGGCGCTCGCTGACGCCCTACCTCTTTCTCTCCCCGTTCCTGATCGCGTTCGCGCTCTTCGTCGTCTTCCCGCTGCTGTATGCGCTCTGGCTGAGCCTCTACCGAACCAAGCTGATCGGCGGGCGGAGCTTCGTCGGCATCGACAACTACGTGAAGGCGATCAACGACCCGGTGCTGTGGACCGGGATCGTCAATGTCCTGAAGTTCGGCATCATCCAGGTGCCGATCATGCTCGGCCTGGCACTGGCGGCGGCGCTGATCCTCGACAACCGAACGGGCTGGCGGAACTCGTTCTACCGGCTGGTCTACTTCCTGCCGTTCGCCGTCCCAGGCGTCGTCGCGGCGCTCGTCTGGGGCTACCTCTACGGGCAGCAGTTCGGCCCGGTCGCGCAGATCGCGCGCTCGGTCGGCGTCGCGCCGCCGCAGTTCCTGACCGCCGGCGCGATCATTCCGGCGCTCGCCAACATCTCGACCTGGCAGTACACCGGCTACAACATGCTGATCCTGTACGCGGCGCTGAAGGCGATCCCCACCGACCTCTACGAGGCGGCCAAGGTCGACGGCGCCACTGGCTGGCAGACGGCCTGGCACATCCGCATCCCGCTGATCCTGCCGGCGCTGGTGCTGACCTTCATCTTCTCGATCATCGGCACGCTGCAGCTGTTCGGTGAGCCGCGCGTCATCAACGCCATCGCGCCGAGCGTGATCGGGCCGAACTTCACGCCAAACCTGTACGTGTACCAACTGGCCTTTGCCAACCGCCAGTTCGAGTACTCGGCAGCCATCGCGTTCACGCTGGCGGTGGTCACCGCGGTGCTCTCGGCGTTCGTCCTCTTCGCCGTCTACCGGCGGGCGCGCGAATGACGAGCTCGAGCTCCAGCGGGTCGACCAGCTCGTCGGGCCGACCGCCGGGCAAAGCACCGCTGTTCCAGCGCCTGATGGTCGACGGCTTCCTGATCGTCCTGTTGGCTTACGTCCTCATCCCGCTGATCTGGCTTGGCTTCGCGATGACCAAGTCCAACGGCAGCCTCTTTCAGTCGTTCGGCTTCTGGTTCGGCGACAACCACTTCTTCCAGAACCTGCACGACCTGTTCGCGCGCGACAACGGAGCCTTCGGCGGGTGGCTCAAGAACACGGCCATCTATGCGATCGGCGCGTCGGTCGGCGCGACGCTGATCTCGACGTGGGCCGGCTACGCCTTCGCGATGTACCGCTTCCGCGGCCGAGGCGTGCTGTTCGCGATCGTGCTCGGTTCGGTGTTCGTGCCGGCGACGGTGCTCGCGCTACCGCTCTTCCTGATGATGAATCAGACCGGCCTGTCGGCGACGCTGCTGGCCGTGATCCTGCCCGGGCTGGTCAGCCCGTTCGGGGTCTACCTGATGCGTATCTTTGCCGAGCGGTCGGTGCCCGAGGAGTTGATCGACGCCGCGCGCGTGGATGGCGCCGGGGAGTTCCGCATCTTCTGGACCATCTCGTTCAGGCTGCTCGCGCCAGGCGTCGTTACGGTGCTGCTGTTCAGCTTCGTCGGCGCCTGGAACAACTACTTCCTGCCGCTGCTGGTGCTCAGCCGGTCGGATCTCTCGACGGTCATCGTCGGCCTTTCCAACTGGAACGGCCTCGCGGCCCAGCCCGGTGAGGCGCAGGTGATCTACGCCCTGGTCGTGACCGGGTCGGTGATTGCCATCCTGCCGGTGATGGCGGTGTTCCTCTTCCTGCAGCGCTACTGGCAGAACGGGCTCTCGTTCGGTGCGGTCCGTGGCTGAGAAACCCTGCATGGATGAGGTGCCTTGCGATGACTGAGCAGCACGTCCGCGCGGCGGGCCGGCCTGCCGGCTCGCCGGTATGGAGCGGCGGCTTCCTCTACGGCGGCGACTGGAACCCCGAGCAGTGGGGTCCCGACATGGGCTACGACGATGAGTCGATTTGGCGCGACGACATCCGCCTGATGCAGGATGCCGGCGTCAACGTCGCCTGTCCGGGAATCTTTGCCTGGACGGCCCTCCAACCAGCCGAGGATCGCTTCACCTTCGAGTGGCTCGACCGCGTCATGGACCTGCTGGCCGAGGGCGGCATCGGCGCGTGCCTCGGGACCGCGACCGCGGCGCAGCCTGCGTGGCTCGACCGCGCCTACCCGGACGCGTTGCCCGTTGATTCACAGGGACGGAGGCGGCGGCATGGCACCCGCATGAACTTCTGCCCCACGAGTCCCGACTTCCGGCGCCTCGGGCAGGACCTGGTGCGACGGTTGGCCGAGCGATACGGCACGCACCCGGCGCTGCGCATGTGGCACGTGAGCAACGAGTACGGGCCGAGCTGCTACTGCGACCGCTGCGCCGCTCGCTTCCGCGAGTGGCTCAAAGCCCGGTACGGATCGCTGGAGGGAGTCAACCGCGCCTGGGTGACGCCGTTCTGGAGCCACAGCTACACCGCTTGGGAGCAGGTCGAGCCGCCGAGCGCGATCGGCGAGCAGAGCGTCCAGGGGCTGGATCTCGACTATCACCGCTTCATGTCGGATATGAACCTCGAGTGCTTCGACGGCGAGGCAGACATCCTGCGGGCCGTGACGCCCGATCTGCTGGCATTCACCAACTTCCACGGCACGCACGACATCGACTACGTGCGATGGTCGAAGCACCAGGACGCCGTCGGCTACGACTCGTATCCGATGGCGACCGATACGCCCGAGCGGACGGCGTTCGTGTTCGACCACGTGCGAGGGCTGGCGAATGGACGGTCGTGGGTACTCCAGGAGCAGACGCCCAACCAGACCCAATGGCAGACGGTGAACGCACTCCGTCGCCCTGGGGTCGTGCGACTCCACAGCTACCAGTCGATTGCGCGTGGGTCGGACGGCGCCATGTTCTTCCAGTGGCGCCAGTCGCGGGGCGCGCAGGAAATGCACCATGGCGCGATCGTCGATCACAGCGGGCGGACCGATACCCGCACCTTCCGGGAGATCGCAGCGCTCGGCGCAGAACTCAAGGCGCTGGGCACGGAGATCCTCGGTTCCGCGGTTCCGGCACGCGTGGCGCTGCTCTACGACTGGCCGGTCCGCTGGGCACTGGACTTCCGCCCACGCCTCTCCGAGGCACTCGCCTACGAGGAAGAGGTCCGGCGCTACCACGCGGCACTCTGGCGGCGAAACATCCCCGTGGACGTCCTCTCGGCAGACGATTCGCTCGCGGGGCACGACCTGGTGATCGCTCCCCTGATGCACCTCGTCAGCGAGCCGCAGGCCGACGCCATCTCTTCGTTCGTCCGCGCCGGCGGAACGTTCCTGACGACCTACTTCAGCGGCGTGGTCGGCGATGACGCGCGGGCGTGGCTGGGTGGACGCCCGGGACCAGCGGCGCTGCACGAGACGCTCGGGATCCGCGTGGAGTCCGTCGACCCATTCGTCGACGGGCAGACGAACGGCCTCGCATGGACAGCCCAGAACGCAAGCGGTGTGAAGGGGCTTCAGTCGCCTGACGGCCGCTGCGAGCTATGGGCCGAGGTCGTCCACCTCGAAGGCGCGGAGGTGGTGGCGACCTTCACCGAGGACTTCGTGGCGGGCTCCCCGGCGATCACCCGGAACGGTTTCGGCCGCGGGCAGGCCTGGTACGTGGCCACACGACCGGAGCTGGCCGTTCTCGACGGACTCGTCGGGGTGCTGCTCGAGCAAACTGGGATCGCTGCGCCGCTGGAAGTGCCGGCTGGGATCGAGATGACACAGCGGGTGTCCGCATCGACGCGCTACACGTTCCTGCTGAACCACGGGAACGAGCCGAAGACCGTGACGCTTTCGGGCGAACAGCGCGAGTTGATCAGCGGACGCGTGTTGACGACCGTAGAGCTGGGCGCGCGCGAGGTCGCCATCCTGGCGGACGGCACCGAGGAGCCGGCCCTCCGCTGAACCCAGCGGCGTTGCTGGGCGGTCGCTGACGTGAGCGGTGTGTGGTCCCAGGCCACGAGCGAGACGTGTTTCGCTGCGATAGGGCGCCTCCGACAGACAACAGGCTCGGGAAGTCGTTCAGGCTGTGGTGTACCGCCACATTCCGACCAAAACACCGGCATGGCCGACGCTCTGCGCGACCCAGGGACGAGGAACACGTCCCGGTCGTGGTCCAGGACCACAACCGGAGTTTGCTCACCCTGCTAGCCGACCTCTGTCCGCGTCACGAACCGAGTCCGCCGTCGCACCTCGACGGTCGGGCCGGTCAGCTCGAGCGTCGCGCTCAGCGGCAGGTCTGCCGAGGAGGTCCCGCAGCGGAGGGTGATGTGGCCTGGTTCGACCACCCGGCGGTAGTCCGCGTCCGTGTAGGCGAACTGCTCGGCTGAGAGCGTGAACGTGATCTGACACGTGTCTGTGGGAGCGACGCTGACCCGCCGGAAACCGATCAGCTCGATCACCGGCCGGCCCACGCTGGCTTCCTCGTCACGCGCGTACAGCTGCACGATCTCGTCGCCCGTTCGATCGCCGGTGTTCGTGACCGACACCCGGACGCGCACCTCCCCGCCGTCGGTCGGCGCCGACGGTACGGTCGAGCTCCAGGTCGCGCAGCGCAAACGAGGTGTAGGAACGGCCGAAGCCGAATGGCCAGGAGGGCGTGGCTGGGCCGTCGACGTAGTCGCCCCGCGGGTTGGAGCGGCCGCCCGACGGGTGGTGGCGATAGTTCAGCGGCACCTGCCCGACCGACCGCGGCATCGCCATGGGCAGCTTGCCGCTGGGGTTTTCGTCGCCGACCAGGACGTCCGCGATCGCGTCGGCGCCGGCGTCTCCAGGCACCCAGCAGAGAACGATGGCCGCGCACCGTCCGCGGAATGCCTCGAGGACCAGCGGCCGCCCGCTGACCACGAGCAGCACGACCGGCGTGCCGGTGGCCAGCACCCGCTCGACGAGCTCCTGCTGCCGGCCGATGAGGGTGAGCTCCATCCGATCTCGGAACTCCCCGGTCGTGGACTCGACCGTGAGCCCCGAGCGCTCGCCGACAACCAGCAAGGCAACGTCCGCGTCGGCTGCCGCCCGCACCGCCTCGTCCAGTTCGGCGTCGGTCCCGTCGCTGATTCCGCAGCCACGCGCGTATGACACCTCCGCGCCCGTGAGACGTTCCCGGAGCGCGGCCAGGATCGATCGGCGGCCGCTCAGCTCGTCCTCGAGCGCAACCTCGTCACCGGGCGACGTGCCAAACCAGTCGTCGCGCGCCCGCAGCTCGCGCAGCGTCTCGATGTGCACCAGATGGCTGTAGTCGCCCAAGAGCTCGCGTGCGCTGTCGGCGATCGGGCCAATGACGGCGACCCGCTTTGGTGCCGGGGCCAGCGGCAGAACCCCGTCGTTCTCGAGCAGCACGATCGAGCGCTGCGCCAGGCGGCGCGCCAGCTGCGATTCCTGCGCGACGAGGCCGGTGAAAAAGGCACGCGAAGGCTCGTCCGTATAGGGACGCTCGAAGAGCCCGAGGTCCACCTTGGCACGGAGCACCCGCGCCGCGGCTCGGTCGACCAGCGACTCGGACAGCGCTCCGGTCTCAATGGCGTGCGCCAGCGGCTCGCCGTACGCCAGCGTCCGCGGCAGCTCCTGGTCGACGCCCGCCTCGAGCGCCATCTTCGCGGCAACGGACATGTCGCTCGTCAGGTGATGCTGGGTGACAGCCTGCTCGATGCCCAGGTAGTCAGACGAAACGAGGCCGTCGAAGCCCCATTCTCCGCGCAGCAACGTGTCCAGCAGCTCCCGCGAGACGTGGCACGGGACGCCGTCGAACTCGCAGTAGGTCGGCATGATGCTTCGCAGGTTGGCCTCGACGATGGCGGCTTCGAACGGCAGCAGCTGCTCGTCGCGCAGCTCGCGCAAGCCCGCGTGTGCCGGCGCCTGGTTCAGCCCGCCTTCCGAGATCGCGTGCCCCACCAGGTGCTTGCCGGTCGCGAGGACGCGCCCCCAGCGGTCGTCTCCCTGGAGCCCGCGCACGTACGCGACGCCCATCACCGCGGCGAGGTAGGGATCCTCGCCGTAGGTTTCCTCGATGCGGCCCCAGCGTGGGTCACGCCCGATGTCCAGCACCGGCGCCAGCGCATGGCGGGCCCCAGCGGCCAGGAGACGCGCGCGGAATGTCCCGGCAACCTGCTCGACAAGCTCGGGATCGAAGGTGGCAGCGGCACCGATGCTCTGCTGGAAGCACGGTGCTCCCCACGCGAGCACGCCGTGGATGCATTCCTCGTGGATGATCGCGGGGATGCCCAGGCGCGTCTCCTCGACCAGGTAGCGCTGCAGCCCATTGGCGATCGGCGCGGCTTCCTCCGCGCGCAGGTTGGTCGATCCGAGCAGCCGCGTGATCTCGCCGATCCCGTCGGGGACCAGCTCGGTCAGTCGATCCTGGCGGATGCCGTCGTCGCTGACCAGCGAGAACGCCCATACCGAGCCCAGCTGTGCCAGCTTCTCGGCCAACGTCATTCGCGAGAGCAGGTCGGCGACGCGCGCCTCGGTCGACGCGGCGGTGTCGCGGTAGAGGCCTTCGAGGACCATCAGCCCTTCACCGCGCCGGAAACGCCGTTGACGATGTGGCGCTCGGCGATCAGGTAGAAGATCACGGCCGGGACCATGGTCAGCGTGGTGAAGGCCAGGATCCGTGCCCAGTCCGACGTGTGATCGCCGCTGAAGTTCATGACGCCGAGCGGCAGGGTCCATTGGTCTGCGCCCTGGAAAACGATCAGCGGCAGCAGGAACGAATTCCAGCTGGTCACCAAAGCCAGCACGCTCACGGTGGCCAGCGCCGGTCGCGAGAGCGGCAGGAGGATCCGCCAGAAGAAGCCGAACGTGCTGCACCCGTCCACACGTGCGGCGTCTTCCAGCTCGACCGGGATCGATCGAAAGAACGGACGCAGGATGATCACCGTGAGCGGGATGGCGAAGGCAGCCTGTGGGAGCGCCACGCCCAGCGGATTGCCGAGCAGCCCGAGCGTCCGCAGCAGCACGAACAGGGGCAGGATCGCCACGGCCAGTGGAAAGAGCAACCCGACGGTGAAGAGCGTGTAGAAGGCCTCACGCCCGGGGAACACCATTCGGGCGAAGGCGAACGCCGCCAGTGCCGAGGTGCCCACGACCAGCGTGACGGTGATCGCTGCCACGATCACGCTGTTGAGCAGCTCGCGCCAGAAGACCGAGGACCCGAGGATCTCCGCGTAGTTGGTCGTGATCCAGTTGGTGGGCAGCGGGCTGGCACTGCCGACGAGCTCGCCGTTGGTCTTGAAGCCGCCGAACAGCGCGTAGGTCATCGGCACCAGCACGAACGCCGCCACGATCACGCCGATCGCCCAGGTCAGCGAGTAGCGACCCAGCGTGCTGCGACGGCGCGGTACGGCGTGGGTTTCGGCTGGAGTCGCCGGTGCCGCGGCAGCGTTCGTCGCCATCGCGTCAGCCACCCACGCGAGTGATCGCGCCATCGGTATCGCGCCGGAGCACGAAGCGCTGGTAGAGCAGCGCGAAACCGAGGCAGATGACGAACATCACCACGGACACCGCGCTGCCGTAGCCCATCTGCTGGCGCTGGAAGCCGTAGTCGTACATGAAGGTGGCCATCGTGTCCGAGTAGTGGACCGGTCCACCGCGCGTTGTGGCCCAGACGATGTCGAAGAGCTGCATCGCACCGATGATCGAGAGGAAGATCGAGACGCGAAGCGTTGGCCCCAGCAGGGGCAGTGTCACGTGCCGGAACGCCTGCCAGCGGCTCGCGCCGTCGATCAACGCCGCTTCGTTGACCTCGTGGGGTATCCCCTGGAGTCCGGCCAGCATCAGGATCATGTGGAAGCCGAAGTACTTCCACGTGATCACCACGAAGAGCGTGATCATCACCAGCGAGAGGCTGCCGAACCAGTCGTTGGCGAGGAAGCCGAGCCCGAGGCCGCGAAGCGCGCTGTTCACCAGCCCATTCGGCTGGAGCATCAGGTAGAACAGGATCGCCGTGATGACCTCGGAGATCACGTACGGCAGGAAGAAGATCAGCCGGAAGATCCGCCTTCCCGGGAATTTGCGGTTCAGGAAGACCGCCAGCGCCAACGCGAACGGGATCTGGATGAACAGCGACAGCAGCACGACCAAGACGTTGTTGCCCAACGCCCGGATGAAGTTGCTGCTGTGGAAGGCCGTCACGTAGTTGTTGATGCCGATGAAGTTCGTCAACGGCTGCAGCCCGTTCCACTTGAAGAGGCTGTAGTAGGCGCCCTGGACGATCGGTAGCAGGACGAAGATGGCGTACAGGATCAGCGCAGGGGCCAGCAGCAGCAGCGCCGTCCTCCTGCTGGGCCGTCCCGTCTTCAACCGTGCTCGCGTCGCGATCGCCATCTCAGAGGAATCAGCTCACCTGCTGGGGATGGGACGGGCCGTCCCGAAGGACGGCCCGTCGTGGTCGTTCGAGTATCGGTGCCGCGTCAGCTGTTCGCTGCCGCGTCCGTGATGGCCTGGCAGACGTCCTCCGGCGTGCCGGTACCTGCGAACAGGGTCGCGGTCGCGTCGTTGATCGCCTTGCCGACGTCCGGAGACGTGGCCTGATCGAGGTAGTTTTGGACGAACGTGGCCTTGGAGCGCGCATCGAGCACGGCCTTCAGGTTCGGGTCGGCGACGGAGCTCTCCGTACCGATGGTGGTCGGGATGCCGAAGTTGTCCTTGCCGATGATCTGTGCGTTCTCTGCAGAGGAGAAGAACTTCAGGAAGTCGATCGCCTCAGGAGGAGCGTTGACGCCGACTGCGATGCCGTTGCCGCCGCCGACGCCGTCATTCGGGTCGCCAGCGCCACCCGTCACGGCCGGGAACGGGAACCACCCCAGCTTGTCGCCGATGCCGGTGCCGCTGGTGCTGTTCTGGATCTGGACGGCGGGGGCCCACTGGCCCATCAACTCCATCGCGGCCTGCCCGTTGCCCATGGCCGCAGCCTCGCCCTTGTCGTAGACGGCGTCGAGGTAGCCCGGCTGGAACGGCTGCTTGGCGACCAGGTCGAGGACTGCCTGACCGGCGGCCTTGCAGGTATCGGTGTTCCAGTTCTTGCTCTGGATCATGTCTGTCAGCGCCTGCGCGCCGCCGATGCGAAGGTTGAGGTAGGTCCATGCATGCATGCCCGGCCACTCGTCCTTGCCGGCGAGCGCGTACGGAACGATGTTGGCCGCCTTGAGCTTGTCCACGTCGGCGAGCAGCTCATCCCACGTGGTGGGCGGAGCCGTGATGCCGGCCTGGGTGAACAGGTCCTTGTTGTACCAGAAGCCCATCATGCCCAGGTCCCACGGCACGCCGTACTGCTTGCCGTTGTACTGGTACTGGCTCAGGGCGCCAGCGTTGATCGTGTCCTTCCACGGCGCGATCGCGGCGGTGATGTCCTGGAGCTTGCCTGCATCCGCCTGGGCCGCCATGGTGCCACCGCCCCAAGACTGGAAGAGGTCCGGAATGTCGTTGCCCTGCATCGTGGTCGCGAGCTTCGACTTGAAGGCCTCGTTCTCGAGGATGGTGATGGTGATCGTGACGTTGGGATGGAGCGCCATATAGGCGTTGGCGATGTTCTGGAAGTCGGTCTTGCCCGGATCGCCGGTGGTGATGTGCCACCAATCGATGTTGACCGGCGCCCCGGGCGACTCCGCGGCCGGCGCACCGGGCGACTCCGCGGCCGGTGACTGCGCGATTGCCGACGTTCCCAGTGCCATGACTGCGACGCCGGCGACCATGGCCGTCGTTGTCCAGACGCGAATGCGCGATTTCTTCATTCCGCGACCTCCTGGCAGTTGTCCACTCTCGATTGCGGCCGGGGACGACGGACGTCCAGGAGGGAGGAGTTCCCCCGGACGTCCAGTCGGTCCCGATCGCTGGTCGTGCGCCCGTTGGTCGTGCCGTGGCAGCGAGTGCCGCTCTCCCGGCCGACCTCGTCCTTCATCCGACCCTCCACTAGCCGACGCCGAGGTATTCGACGTTCGAAAGTTTCGGCTCCTCACCGTGGGCTTTCGAAACAGCGGCGCCGATCGTAGGAGCCTCGCAAGGTTGCCGTCAAGTTGCAGAAGTCAGCATCGACGGCGCTCGTTCTGTCGCGACGGGGTCACCGGGGGTCGGAGATGGCTGGACGTCCGACCGAAAGTTTCGTAGATTGTTCGCGTGAGCACAGCCGAAGCAAGAGCCGCCGTCGCCAAGCCGGCACGCAGAAGCACCCTGAACGACATCGCCGCGGAGACGGGCGTTTCGCTCGCGACGGTGTCGAAGGTCATCAACGGACGGCCGGACGTTTCCGCGGAGACGCGACGACGCGTCGAGGCGGCCATCCAGACTCACGACTACCGGCGCGTTCGGCGTGAACCCGAGCCGTCCCGGCTGCTCGAGTTGGTGATCAATGAGCTCGAGAGCGAGTGGGGGGTCGAGATCATCCGCGGCGTCGAGCAGGTGGCACGCGAGAACGGCCTCGCGGTGGTCGTCTCTGAGATGGAGGGCCACCGGCAGCCACAGAATGGGTGGATCCGCGGGGCCCTGGCACGGCGGCCGGTCGGCGTCGTCGCGGTGCTTTCCGATGTGACGGCAGGGCAACGTGACGAGCTGCGGTCGCGAGGCATCCCGCTCGTAATCGTCGATCCCGCCGGCGAGCCGCTCCACGGGATCCCATCGGTCGGCGCGACCAACTGGAATGGCGGCCTGGCGGCCACTCGGCACCTGCTGTCACTCGGCCACCGGCGGATCGGCGTGATCAGCGGGCCGAGCTCCATCCTCTGCAGCCGGGCCCGGCTCGACGGGTATCGCGCGGCCATGGACGAGGCCGGTGTGGCGGTCGATCCCGACCTGCTGCGCTACGGCGACTTCCACGTGTCGGCCGGAATCAGCGAGGCTCGGGCGCTCTTTGCGCTGCCGAATTCCCCGACGGCGATCTTTGCCGGTTCGGACCTGCAAGCGTTGGGCGTGTACCAGGCCGCGCGAGAGGCGCGGTTGCACATTCCCGAAGACATCAGCGTCGTGGGCTTCGACGACCTGCCCGTCGCGGGCTGGGTCGGCCCTCCCCTGACGACCGTGCGGCAGCCGCTCGTCGACATGGCGATTGCCGGCGCGCGGCTGGTGCTGAGCCTCCGGTCGGGCGAGGAGCCCGCTCAGAGCCGGCTCGAGCTTGCGACCGAGCTCGTCATCCGAGAAAGCACGGCGCCGCCGAAGGAAATCGTCGAGCGTTCGAACGCGCCCTTGTCCTGAGCTCGGGCGCTCAGGGCACGTTGGTCAACGTGACGCTGACGTTGTCGAAGTACGCGTCGCAATAGGTGCCCGCGTTCTTTGTGCCCTGGAGGTCTACGTTCACCGCACGCGTGCCCTTGGGCAGCACCAGGTTCGTGCTCAGCTTGACGAAACGGGTGCCTGTGTTCGTGAGGGCGCCGGTGGTGACCGAGGCGAGGAGAACCTGGAGCGGCTGCCCGCCGTCAAAGGCTTCCAGGTATGCCGTGGCCTGGTCGCCATCGGCATCAAACGTGGCCAGCATGACGCTGAGGTTGGCGCGGACATGCCCGGAATCGATGGTGCTGCTCAAGCCGTGGAGCGGGACCTCTTGCAGGAGGTCGTCGCTGGCGACGGAGTTGCCGCAGGCGGCGAAGACGTTTCCACCGCCGATACGTTGCGACTCCGCCACGGTGGGGAATTCCGGGGTTCCGTAGCTGGTCGCCGTCAGCGCCGAGTTGGTGGTCGTCCAGTGGGGCAGCATGTGCCCCGCGTAGGTCGGCTTTTCCGGCTCACCGTTCAGCCGATCTTCGTTCAGACGATCACGATCGAGCTTCCTCCTGGATCCTTCGCGGCTCCCAGCATCCGCAACGCAACGGCGCAGGGTAAAGGGAAGTCGTGGGTCAGCAACGGGCCGAATTCGCGGAGGAACGCCCGCGTCTGACGTGTGTCCGGGAGAACGAGGATGACCCCGTCCATCCCTCCGTCTCGGGCTTTGAGCGCGTGACGCCGCGCGATTGCCTGGCCGTCGATCGGGTGCGCCTCGACTTCGACGCCATAGCGCCACGAGCTATCCGGCGCGGTGATCGTCGCGTCCCACGCTCGCTGATCACCCGGTCTTGGAAGCGGAACCTCGGTTCGAAGACGGACGATTGGGTGGAGCCTTCGAGCGAACCGGCCAAGCACCCTTGCCTGACCGGCATCGCGCAGCGCGCCCGCTTCGGATGGATACGCCCGCGCCGTCAGGTCCAGTCCGACGACGGCAAGGACCCTGGCGACGGTCAGCAGTCCGGGGTTTGCCACGTGGCCACGCTCGAACTTGGACAGCCACGCTTTGGAGATTGACGCCACTGCAGCAACCCGCACTTGGCTCAAACCGCTCAAACGTCGGGCTGCCCGGAACTCGCGAGCGAGCTGCAACACCACGCCTTCACCACGCTCGGTTCCTCGATCGATGGCGCGTTGCCGGGTGGCCACAGCGGAAGTCTGGCGACGAGCACTTCGCTCGCCGTTATCTGGGCGTAATCACTCAGCGTTTCCTCAGGGATCCCAAACGACCGGAGTTCCTGGGGAATTTGACGCGACACGCGCCCAAAGCACCCGGCGAAGGACCGGATCCGGTCAGATGGGTGGTCCCGGAGCACCATGTTGACCGGACGCCGGTACGGCGTGCCGGCCGCAGAAGCATTTCCCGGTCGTATGGACTCCCAACGGAAACTCGGCCGTCCGGGGTACGCCGAGTGCGGCACCGACTCTTGTCTGGGGAGTCAAACGGCCGCCGAGTGGATCCCGGCGGCCGTGAGATGGACCGACTGGCCGGCCGTGTGACCTCGTCGGGCCACCCGCCGGTTGACACCTACTCGAGGTAGTCCTTCAGCTTGCGGCTGCGGGACGGGTGGCGGAGCTTGCGCAGCGCCTTTGCCTCGATCTGGCGGATGCGCTCGCGAGTGACGTTGAACTCTTTGCCCACTTCCTCGAGGGTGCGGGCGCGGCCGTCCTCCAGCCCGAACCGGAGCTGGAGCACGCGGCGTTCGCGGCCGCTCAGCGAGTCGAGCACCGCCTCCACCTGCTCCTTGAGCAGCTGGTGAGAGGCTGCCTCGGCGGGTGCCAGCGCGCCACGGTCCTCGATGAAGTCACCGAGATGGGAGTCTTCCTCCTCACCGATCGGGGTCTCCAGCGAGACCGGCTCCTGCGAGACCTTGATGATCTCGCGCACCTTCTCGGGCGTGACCTGGACCTCCTGGCCGCGGGACATCGCCTCGGCGATCTCCTCCACGGTCGGTTCGCGGCCCAGCTCCTGCAAGAGACCGCGTGAGACGCGGATCAGCCGGTTGATGGTCTCGACCATGTGAACCGGGATGCGGATCGTCCGCGCCTGGTCCGCGATGGCACGGGTGATCGCCTGCCGGATCCACCACGTCGCGTACGTGGAGAACTTGAAGCCCTTCTCGTAGTCGAACTTCTCGACCGCGCGGATGAGGCCGATGTTGCCCTCCTGGATCAGGTCGAGGAACGACATCCCGCGGCCGATGTACTTCTTGGCGATCGAGACGACGAGGCGGAGGTTGGCCGAGGTCAGCTGCTCGCGGCCTTCCTTGCCATAGCGCACCAGCACGCCACGGCGGTCACGTGCCTTGAGGTGGCCTTCCGAGAAGTCGGGGTTCCAGCCCATCTCCGTCATCACGGCGGCTTCGCCGCCGGAGAGGATGAAGCGCTTGAGCGCCTCATGACCGACCTCGCGCGTCCACTCGTACAGCCCATGCAGGCCGCTGTTGTCGCGTGGCTCTTCGCCGTGGCCGTGAGTGGCGTTGAAGGCAGAGTCGACCAGATCGGTGAACTTGTCGGCGTTGGGACCGTCGTTGTAGGCCGCGACCTTGCCCTTGGATTCCTTGATCAGGTCCTTGGTGAGATCGAGCGTCGCTTCCTTGGTCGCCTTGGTGAAGTGGAAGTCCGGCGTCGCCTGGAGCAGGCCATCCGGTTCGGCAGCCCGGAACGCCGCCCGAACGATCCTGTCCGTCTCCTCCTTGTAGGGGAGGCGGTGGTGCGGCAGCTTCTCGCGACTCTTCTTCTCGGTGGTGTTCTTGGTCCACTCCCACAGGGAGAGGACCGCCTTCCACGGCTCGTCGACGATCTGCTCACCGAGCTCGATCGCCTTGGCCAGGACGACTTCCTCCTCCGCGTTGAGGAGCGGCACCTTGCCGATCTCCTTGAGGTACATCCGGACGGGGTCGTCGATGCCGATCATGTCGGCGGCGATCGCGTCCAGCTCCTCCTGGGTCGGCTCGTCGGCCTCCTCCGCATCGAGCTTGGCCGGCGGCTCTTCCCACGGCTGCTGGCTCGCCTCGTCGACGGCTACCTCGACACCCAGCTCGGTCGCAACGGCCAGGCCGGAGTTGTCGCCGAGATCGTCGTCGTCCTTGGGGCGCACGAGGTCCTCATCGATGTCGCGACGCTTGCCGCGCTCGAGGACGCTCGCAACGAGCAGCTTGTCAGTGGTGTTGGTCATGAATTGGAAATCCTCCTGGAGCAAGCACTCGGCCGACGCATTCCGCCTGCGCCGGACATACGAGTTGCCTTGTCAAGTCTTGACAAGGCGTTCAGTGACAATTGTAGCCACTTGACAAGGCCTTGACAAGCCTCCCGGAGGGCGATTCAGCGCAGATTCCGGCCGATTCCTGTCAATACCCCTGGGGAGTATCAGCGCCTCAGCCCGACGTCACTGCTGGTAGTGCTCGACGACGTCGGCGGGTCTGATCTCCGCCTGGGAAGGGTCCTGGCCCGCGCTACGCCTGGCCTGACGCTGATGGAGCAGGTCGTATGCCCGGTCGAGCTCGACGTTGATGGCTTTCAGTCGCTCGACCGACTCACCGCTGAGGCCCTCACCATCACCGGCCTCTGCGTACAGCCGCTCCTCCTCGCCTGACAGCGCGTTGATTCGATCGAAGATGTCGATGTCGTCCATGTGGACGATTATCGGGGTGACCCCTTGATAGCCGCATGATCCGAAGGTTTTTACGAACTGTTAACGGTCGCAACCGATTCATCCGGCATACCATCGCCCGGGGCGCATTCAAGGGCCGCGGTGCTCGGACGGGGGCCCCCAGGGGATGGGTGATGTCCGACCGGAATCCAAGTGTTCTGATCGTGGGCGGTGGCATGGCAGGAGTGGCCTGCGCCAAACGCCTCGCGAAGCATGACGGCGTTCAGGTCATGCTTCTCGACCGCCACAACTACTCGCAGTTCCAACCGCTGCTGTACCAGGTCGCGACCTCACAGCTCGGCTCCGGCGACGTGGCGAGTCCACTGCGCAACCTCGAGGTCCACAACAAGAGCGTGCGGATTCGGCTTGGCGAAGCCGTCTCCCTCGACCCGCTGGCGCATTCGGCCACCATCGAGTCCGGCCCACCCCTTGAGGCGGATGTGCTGGTCGTCGCGGGCGGTGCCCGGGCGAACTTCTTCGGTGTTCCGGGCGCGGCCGAGCACGCGTTTCCGCTGTACTCCCTGCGCGACGCGCAACGTCTGCGCTCACGGATCATCGATGCGTTCGAAGAAGCGGAGCGCGATCCCACGCTCATCGACAAGGGCGCTCTGACATTCGTGATCGTGGGCGGAGGACCGACCGGCACGGAGATGGCCGGGGCGCTTTCGGAGATGATCCACGGCAGCCTCACCGCCGAGTTCCGCGACCTGGCAGTGAGCCGGGCCAAGGTGATCCTGGTGGATCACGGCCACGTTCTGCTCAGCGCATACGGCGATGGTGCCCACGCATACGCGGCCAAGGCGCTGCAGCGCGACGGCGTGCAGCTGCGAATGGGAACCGGCGTAACGGAAGTTGGCCCGGGCCACGTGACGCTCTCGGACGGATCCGTGATCCCGACTCGATGCGTGGTCTGGGGTGGCGGCATCCAGGCTGCCGGGTTCGTCGCGCAGAGCAGCCTCCCGTTGGGCCGTGGAGGGCGAGTGGTGACCAACGCCGATCTCACCGTCGAGGGGTTTCCCGGGTGTCTACGCCGTCGGTGACATCGCCCAGATTCCGGCGCCCGACGGAACCCCATTCCCGCAGTTGGGATCCGTGGCGCAGCAGAGTGGCCACTGGGCGGCCGAGAACATCCTGCTCGACCTGGAAGGCAAGCAGCGCCGGCCATTCCACTACAAGGACAAGGGGATCATGGCCATGATCGGCCGCAATACCGCGGTGGCCGAGGTCGGGCCGCACCGGCATGAGTTGCACGGCTCGGTCGCCTTCGCCGCCTGGCTCGGCGTCCACGCCGCATTGCTGTCCGGATTCCGCAACCGCGTCAACGCCTTCGTGGACTGGGGCTGGGATTACTTCTCCAAGACGCGAAACGCCCAGGTCCTGGACCGCACCGATCAGTCACACATCGACTGGGGCGACGACGAGGTGCTCAACGCCGATCAGCTCGAGAACGGCGATGGCCCCATCGACGCCGATTCCGCATCCAACGCAAAACCCGCACCGGCGGCCCCGCCTGCCGGTTGATCCCCAGTTCACGGGACATTCCACCAGTCAGATCGCAAGGAAACTGCCGTGCCAGAGCTCACCCGCTACGACATCATCGTCATCGGATCCGGTGCCGGAGGTGGCACCTTGGCCCGCCACCTGGCACCGTCCGGCAAGCGCATCCTGATCCTCGAGCGCGGTGACTGGCTGCCGCGCGAGCCCGAGAACTGGGACCCGGGCGCGGTCTTCGTGCACAACCGCTACGTGCCAAACGAGACGTGGCTCGACGCTCACGGCAAGCCATTTTCGCCGGGGATCCACTACTCGGTTGGCGGCGCAACCAAGCTGTACGGCGCCGCGCTCTACCGCCTCCGCCGCGAGGACTTCGGGGAGGTGAAGCACCACGACGGGACCTCGCCGGCCTGGCCCATCACCTATGACGATCTCGAGCCGTACTACCAGAGCGCGGAGCAGCTGTATGAAGTTCACGGCAACCGCGGCGAGGATCCCACCGAGGCCACTGCCAGCGGTCCGTACCCGTTCCCGGCGCTGGACCACGAACCGCGAATCCAGCAGCTCCACGACGACCTGGTTCATGCCGGCTTCCACCCGTTCCATTCACCGAACGGTGTCCGGCTGCTGCCGCTGGAGATGCACCTCAGCCGCTGCATCCGGTGCGCCACGTGCGACGGGTTTCCGTGCCTGATCCAGGCCAAATCCGACGCCGAGATGATGGGCGTCCGTCCGGCCCTCGAGCACTCCAACGTGACGCTGCTCACCAATGCACGCGCCGACCGGTTGACGACGGATCCGTCCGGACGCAACGTGGTGGGCGTCGAGGTCGAGCGTGACGGAGAGAAGCTCACGTTCCTCGGCGACATCGTGGTGCTTGCCGCAGGAGCGGTGAACACCGCGCGACTGTTGCTGGCGTCGACGTCGGACAAGCACCCGCGGGGACTCGCGAACGGCTCCGACCAGGTGGGCCGCAACTACATGTTCCACAACAGCACCGCCGTCCTGGCACTGTCAAAGGACCCGAACCCAACCCGCTTCCAGAAGACGCTCGGCTTGAACGACTTCTACTTCGGAACCCGCGACTTCCCATACCCGATGGGCAACATCCAGATGGTCGGCAAGTCCAGCGCCCCGATGTTCCGTGGCGAGAAGCCGCTCGAGACTCGGCTCGCCCCAGAATTCTCGCTCGACGAGATGGCCCGGCATTCAGTCGACTTCTGGCTCTCAACCGAGGACCTGCCACGCCCGGATAACCGCGTCACGTTGGAACGCGACGGCCAGATCCGGCTGACCTATACGCCCAACAACCAGGAGCCGACGACAGCGCCTGTACCACCAGCTGAAGTCGATGCTGGGCCACCTGGGAATGCACCCCGATCACCTCATCCCGCGCACCACGTATCTCAAGAACGAGATCCCGATCGCAGGCGTGGCGCACCAGGCAGGGACGGTGCGGTTCGGTATCGACCCGCAGAGCTCGGTGCTCGATGCCGATTGCAAGGCCCACGAGCTGGACAACCTGTATGTCGCCGACACCAGCCCCTACCCGAGCATCGGGGCGGTCAACCCGGCGCTCACGGCGATGGCGCTCGCGCTTCGGACCGGTGACCGGATCCTTGCCCGCCTCGACTGAGCGCGCGCCGAGACCAGCCTGCCGTGGCTTCTTCACGGGTCGTCTTCATCAACCTCGCCGGCCTCGCGCAGGGCCTGGCGTTGGTCACGGTGCCTGCCTTGGCGCCGGTGCTCACCGGCAGCGTCTATGGCCTTTCGAGCAGCGCCTACGGGGCGCTGTTCCTGCCACAGGCGCTGACGGCCATCGCGGGGTCGCTGCTCGGTTCGCGGCTCGAGGCACGTCACGGCCCTCGTCGCCTTGCGCTGACAGGCCTGACCCTGGACGCGCTCGCGATGGCGTCCGTGCTGCTGAGTGCCCCGGCTGCCGGCACGGCCGTCGGTTTCGCCCTGCTGGTCCTCGCCACGGCCAGCCTTGGGCTCGGGTTCGGCCTGTGCGTGCCGGCGCTCAATGTCCTCATCGCGACCGAGCGGCCCGCTGCGGTGGACCGGGCGACCCTCACGCTCAATGCGCTGCTCGGGCTCGGGACCGCGTTGGCGCCCCTGCTGTCGGCCCTGTTCGTCGGCCTCGGCATCTGGTGGGCCCTGCCGTTGGTGGCGTTGGTCGGCCTGCTGCTGCTGCTCTTCCGCGGACGTTCGTTGCAATTGGCCGAGCCGCCCCGAGCCGTGGCAGCTGAAGGCGACGCCACGTCGGGTGTGAGCGCTTCGGCCCGCGCGACGCGACCAACGCTCCCACCGCGCACGGCGGTCTTCCTGTGCTTCGCGCTGCTGTACGGCATCGTCGAGACGATCAACGGCAACTGGTCGACGCTGTATGCGCAGGACTCGCTTGGCGCAACGGCCGCGATAGCCACGCTGGCGCTCGCCGCGTTCTGGGGTTCGGTGACTGTGGGTCGGATCCTGTTCGCGACCATCGAGCGGCGGGTGCCGCTGAAGGTCAGCTACCGCGCGCTCCCCTTCGTTGCCGCCGCCGGTCTCCTCGTCGCGGCGCTGCTGCCACGGCTCGGCGGTGGCTGGGGCGGAGTGCTGGCGTTCGGTGTCGCCGGCCTCGGTTGCTCTGCGCTCCTGCCGCTGACCATCAGCTTCGCCGAGTCGGAGCTGACGGCCGTTGCGGCGGCCGTGTCCGGGCTGGTGTTTGCTGCCTACCAGGTGGGCTATGGGATGGCTGCATTCGGCGTGGGGCCACTCATGGACCGGCTGGGGCTGAGCCTGTCTGGCGTGATGGCGCTCGGCGCCCTGATTGCGGTCGTGCTCGGCGGCGTCGCGCTGGCCGTGGTCGGCCGCCGCGGCCCTGCGGTCACGGTCAGGGCCGTGGCGTGAGCGCCGTACGAGTCGTGATCGCACCGATACGGCGCGTCAACAAGAATGCCGGTGCATCGACCGGCAAGCGGAGGTTCCCATGGCGTTGAACGGAAAAGTGGCCATCGTCACTGGCAGTGACAGCGGCATCGGCCACGCGATCGTGATCGAGCTGGCGAAGCAGGGCGCCGCCGTGACCATCAACTACCACCGGAACCAGGCCGCAGCAGAGGCGACCCTCCAGGCGGTCCAGGCCGCCGGAGGCAAAGCCCAGATCATCCAGGGCGACGTTTCGAGCGTGGCCGACATCGCGGCCCTGGTCGAGCAGACCGTCGCTGCCTTCGGACGCCTGGACGTCATGGTCAACAACGCTGGCATGGAGACGCGAACGTCAACCCTCGAGACCACCGAGCACCAGTTCGACATGGTCATCGGCGTCGATCTCAAGAGTGCCTTCTTCGGGGTGCAGCTTGCTGCCAAACAGATGATCGCCCAGGGTGGAGGCGGCCGGATCATCAACATCTCGTCCATTCACGAGGACTGGCCGATGCCCGGCAACTCGCCCTATTGCGCGGCGAAGGGTGGCGTGCGGATGCTCACCCGCACGGCCGGCGTGGAGTTGGCGCCGCACGGCATCACGGTGGTCGGCGTGGCACCCGGCGCGGTTCACACGCCGATCGATGACGTGACCCTGGCGGATCCGGTGCAGCGAGCGAAGCTCGAGGGAGCGATCCCGCTCGGACGCGTGGCGGAGCCCGCGGAAATTGCCCGCATGGTCGCGTTCCTCGCCTCGGACGACGCGAGCTACGGGACGGCGACGACCTACGTCGTTGACGGCGGCATGATGCAGGCAAGCGTGGGCCTGTGATTCGTTCCGCGAGCCATCCGCTTGGCCCGAGGTCCCATCCCGACGGAGTCGCGTTCTCGATCTATTCACGTGCCGCGACAGCCGTCGAGCTGCTGCTGTTCGACGGGCCGGATCACGCGGAGCCTGCGAGCGCGATCCCGCTCGACCCGCACGCCAACCGGACGGGACCGTACTGGCACACCTTCGTGCCTGGCCTGGAGGCAGGCCAGATCTACGCGTGGCGGATTGACGGGCCGTGGGCTCCAGCCGATGGACTGCGGTTCGACTCACGGCTTGCGCTGCTCGATCCGTACGCCCCGGGCGTGGCGATTCCGCCCGGCTACAACCGGCTCGGGCTCCCGGCGGATGGCTCGTTGGCGGGCTCGCTCAAGAGCGTGGTCCTGGACCTGGACGCCTACGACTGGGAATCCGATGCACCGCTCCAGCGACCGATGGGTGGCACCGTCATCTACGAGGCGCACCTGCGAGGCATGACCGCCGGGCCGGGAAGTCCGGCGCCGCAGTCGGAACGAGGCACGTACCGGGGATTCATCCACGCGATCCCCTACCTGCGGGACCTGGGCGTGACCGCAGTGGAACTCCTGCCGGTCTTCGCGTTCGACCGGCTCGAGGCGCCGTCCGGCCTGGTGAACTACTGGGGCTATCAACCGATCTCGTACTTCGCACCGCATCCGGGCTACGCCAGCCGGCCGGACGCACAGGTCGCCGCCGACGAGCTCCGGGACCTCGTGAAGGCACTCCACCGGGCCGGCATCGAAGTGATCCTCGACGTCGTCTACAACCACACCGCGGAAGGCGATCCCGACTCGCCCACGTTCGGCTTCCGAGGCCTTGCGAACGACGAGTACTACATGCTCGACACGGACCGTAGTCGCTACCGCGATGTCACGGGCTGCGGGAACACCGTCGACGCCGGCAACTCGGTCGCCCGGCGTCTCATCCTGGACAGCCTGCGCTTCTGGGTGCACACGTACCACGTGGACGGCTTCCGCTTCGACCTGGCGGCGGTCCTGGCCCGGGAGTCGGACGGCGCGCCCACGTCGAACCCGGCGACGATCCTGGAGATCGATACGGACCCGGTCCTGGCGGGGGCCAAGCTGATCGCCGAACCGTGGGACGCGGGCGGATCCTACCTGGTCGGCGATTTCGCCGGTGACCGCTGGGTGGAGTGGAACGGCCGGTTCCGCGACGACCTGCGCTCGTTCGTGAAGGGTGATCAGGGCCAGGTGCAGGACGCGCTGAACCGTGCGTCGGGCAGCCCGGACCTGTTCGCGGCGCATGGGCGAACGCCCCCATCCACGATCAACTTCGTCACCTGCCATGACGGCATGACGCTCAACGACCTCGTCACGTACGACCACAAGCGCAACGAGGCAAATGGCGAGGACGGCCGCGACGGAACCAACGACGACCGAAGCTGGGGCTGCGGTGCCGACGGGCCCACGGACGATCCGGACGTCGAAACGCTGCGCGCGCGGCAGGTGCGCAACCTGCTCGCCTTGACCTCGCTCAGCGTGGGCGTGCCGATGTTGCTCATGGGCGACGAGGTGCGACGCACCCAGCTGGGCAACAACAACGCCTACTGCCACGACGACCCCACGAGCTGGTTCGACTGGTCCCGGGTCGAGCGACACGCCGAAGTGCTCGAGTACACCCAGGGGCTGCTGCGGTTCCGGACATGGCTGCGAAGGCACCTCGTGGGTCATCCCGACGCCGCGCTCCGGGACATCATGCGCGGTGGACAGATCACCTGGAGCGGCGTCAGGTACGGCCAGCCCGATCTCTCCGATGCCTCTCGCAGCTTCGCGATCACGCTCCACGGCGCCGCAGCCGAAGCGCACCTGGCGTTCAACGCCTACTGGGAGGCGCTGGACTTCGAGTTGCCGCCGACCGATCGTGCCGGTGGGCCGTGGCGGGTGATCCTCGACACCACGGGCGTGGGCCCCTGGCTGCATCGTGATCCAGATGCGGGATCCATCGCCGAAAGCCCGACGCACGTCGGGCCGCGGTCGATGGTGGTCCTGGCGAGGACGATCCGGCCGTGACCGTGGACGATCCGGCCGTGACCGTGGACGATCCGGCCGTGACCGTGGACGATCCGGCCGTGACCGTGGACGATCCGGCCGTGACCATGGACGCTCGGCGAACGACGACCGACCCGAACCCAGAGGTGCCACCGCTCGACCCGGAACGCCAACGCATGCGCGACCCAGGCCACCTGGAGTACGGCCTGGACACCGCGAGTCCGTGGTATCGGTGGGGGCCGTACCTGGCCGAGCGCGGCTGGGGATCAGTGCGCGAGGACTACAGCGCGGATGGCGATGCGTGGGCCTCGTTTCCGCACGACCATGCCCGTTCCAGGGCCTACCGCTGGAACGAGGACGGCATGGCCGGCTACTCGGACCTGCGCAACCAGCTGTGCCTCTCGCTCGCGCTCTGGAACGGCCGCGACCCGATCCTGAAGGAGCGGATGTTCGGGCTTGCGAATGCCGAAGGCAATCACGGCGAGGACGTCAAGGAATACTGGTGGTACGAGGATGCGCTGCCCAGCAGTGCATGGCTGCGATGGCGGTACCACTACCCGCAAGCGGCCTATCCCTACGAGGACCTCGTCGAGGAGAACGCCCGCCGGGGGCGCTCAGAGCCCGAATACGAGCTGCTCGACACCGGCGTGTTCGACGACGATCGCTACTGGATCGTCGAGGTCACCTATGCGAAGGCCGGCCCGGACGACACGCTGATGCGGATCCAGGTCACCAACGCCGGCCCTGACCAGGCCGAGTTGCACGTCCTGCCCACCGTCTGGTGCCGGAACACCTGGTCGTGGGACCCAGCCAGTGAACGATCGACCCTTCGCGTGCGCCGCGAGCGCGACATCGCCATTTCGCATCCTGCGCTTGGCGAATACGAGTTGACGGTCGGTGACGGCCCGCTCGGAGTGCGGCCCGACCTGCTGTTCTGCGAGAACGAGACGAACCTGCCGAGGCTGTATGGCGCGGCGGCCACCACGCCGTGGCCAAAGGACGGCATCAACGACCACGTGATCGCCGGGGCTCCCACCGTGAATCCAGCGCAGTCGGGCACGAAGGCATCGGCCTGGTACCGGCTGACGGTGGATCCGGGAAGCACGGTGGAGGTTCGTCTGCGGCTGTCCCCCGTCGGGGATCGGTCCGTGGAGCAGGGCGACGACCTGGCTGCCGGTTACGAGGACGTCATGCGTCTTCGCGCGGCGGACGCCGACGCGTTCTACGAGGCGCTCGATCGGCCGGATGCGACGCCGGACGAGCGCGCGATCATGCGCCGGGCATTCGCTGGCCTGTTGTGGTGCAAGCAGTTCTACCCCTATGACGTCTCGGCCTGGTTGGACGGCGACCCGGGCCAGCCTCCCCCGCCTCCGGAACGGCTCGGCGGTCGCAACCGGGAATGGCGCCACATGGATGCCCAGGACATCCTGTCGATGCCGGACTCCTGGGAGTATCCCTGGTTTGCCACGTGGGACCTGGCGTTCCAGTCGGTAGCCCTGGCATACGTGGACCCCGCCTTCGCCAAGTATCAGCTGCTCGTCATGTGCCGCGAGTGGTTCATGCGTCCGGACGGCGCCCTGCCCGCCTATGAATGGGACTTCGGCGATCTCAACCCGCCGGTCCACGCATGGGCCGCGCTGCGGGTGTGGGCCATCGACGGCGCCCGCGATGACGACTTCCTCGAGCGGATCTTCCACAAGCTGCTGATGAACTTCACCTGGTGGCTCGATCGCGAGGACCCGACCGGCATCGATGTCTATTCGGGCGGTTTTCTGGGGCTCGACAACATCAGCATGATCGACCGCTCCCACCTGCCGCCCGGAACCCAGTTGGAGCAGTCGGACGCAACCGCGTGGATGGCCTCCTACGCCGTCACGATGCTGCGCATCGCGTTCGTGTTGAGTGTCACCAAACCGGCCTATACGGACATGCTCACGACGTTTCTCGAACACCTGGTGCGGATCAACAGCGCCATGGACCGGCTCGGCATCTGGGACGAGAACGACGGTTTCTACTACGACGCACTGCGCATGCCGGACGGATCCCGAGAAGCGCTGCGGGTCCACTCGATGGTTGGCCTGCTACCACTGCTGCCCGCCGTGTTCCTGCCCGAGGAGGCCATCCGCCAGAGCCGGGCTGTCGGCAAGGCATTCGCCCACTTCCTGGACAACCTCGAGTCGTCCGATGGCGAGTTGCAGACCGGCAGCCTGTCCAAGCGACCCGACACCAACATTCGACTGATGAGCATCGTGTCACCCTCGCGGCTCCAGCGGATCCTGGTCGAGATGCTCGACGAAAGTGCGTTCCTGAGCCCGTACGGACTGCGAGCCGTGTCACGCCGCCATCTCGATCAGCCCGTGCGGCTCGACCTGTTCGGATTGACCGCGACGATCGACTACGAACCCGGAGAATCCACGACATCGTTGTTCGGCGGCAATTCCAACTGGCGAGGCCCGATCTGGTTCCCGGTCAACTTCCTCGTCATCGAGTCGCTGCAGCACTGGGACGAATGGTTCGGCGACACGCTCACGGTGGAGTGCCCCACCGGTTCCGGGAACCTGATGCGTCTTGGCGATGTTGCCCGGGAGCTCGCGCGGCGCCTGGTCTCGATCTGGGTGGCCGGTCCGGATGGGCATCGACCCGTCTGGGGTCGCTACGCAAAGCTTCAGAACGACCCCAACTGGAATGGCCACCTCCTGTTCCACGAGTACTTCCATGGCGAGACGGGGGCAGGATTGGGTGCCTCTCACCAGACGGGCTGGACCGCGCTGGTGGCGGCGCTGCTGGCTCGAGGCGGCACGCTGGACGTGGCGACGCCCTCACTGTTCGACCTCATGAACCGCCGGATCGAGGTGCTGCTCGCGGATGACCCACACCGTCCCGGGCCGGACGCGCCACGGAACGCCACCAACAGCCCATCGCTGACCGGTCTTGCCGCGCGGCCGGACGAGACCTAGAGGGAGTTGGCCGCCGAGCGTGCCGCTCAGGCCTTGGCGGGTTGCGTCCTGCGGTTTGAGAGGAGCGTCCCGCTGTCGCGTTCGCGATCGAGCCTGAGACGCCGCTTCTGCAGGTCCAGCACGTCATCGGTAAGGCGGGCGACCGTCGCGCCATCATCCGCGGCCTCCGCTTCCGCGAGCTCGGCGCGCTTGAAGTCGAGCGTCTCGCTCAGCAACAGCAACTCGAGCGCCACCAGGCTCTGGTCGATCGCCTGGATCAGCGCCGGCTGATCGTCCGGGACGGGGTCCGTACGCGCGTAGAGCGTTCGAGCGACCGCGCCCAGCGTCGGCTCGAGGCCATCGAGGAACGCCGTCCGGTCGAATGACTTCCCCGCTGACGGGTCCGTCGCGTCGCGCAATGCCTTCCAAAGCTCGCGCGCCGGCGTCGAGCTGAGGAGGTCGGGCGTCAGCCGTTCGCGCACCCGATCGACCTGCTCTGGATGCAGCAGGAGCAATCGCAACAGGGTCGATTCGGGACGTGTCAGGGCTCGCTCGACGGCCTGTGGGTCCAGTGCGCCGGGCGTCGCCATGATCGCCTCGAGATTGATGCGGCTCCCCGGGTTGTTGCGGCCCGTCCGCAACCCGGCCGGCGGTTCGCGGTGGGTGAGCGCTTCCCGGACGACCCGCTCGTCGACGCCAGCCCGCCGGGCGAGCAACTGGACGTAGCCATCGCGCCGGACGGGGTCGGTGATCGTGCGAAGCGTGGGCACGACCGAGTTGATCAGCTGCTCACGACCGGTGATCGACTTGGGGTCGTACCGCTGTGCGAACCGATCGATCAGGAACTCCATGATCGGTTGCGGGGTCTCGGTGGCCCGGCGCCAGATCTCAGGGTCGTCGCGGATGACCTCGTCGGGGTCCCTCCCCTCGGGCAGGCGGACCATGTCCACGTCGGTGAGGCGTCCGCGGTACGGACTGCGCTCGATCTCGCCGACCAGCGCGGTCAGCTCGGTGGCGCCGAACGTGGCGGCACTTTGTCCGGCCGCATCGACGTCGTATGCGAGCGCGATCCGCGGCGCGTAGCGCGTCACCAGCTCGACGTGGCCCGGCGTGAGCGCCGTGCCAAGCGACCCGACGACGTTCTCGAAACCCTCCTGGTGGGCCATGAGCGCGTCCGTGTTGCCCTCGACCAGGATCGCGCGCCCCTGCTTTCGCATCGCGGACTTGGCACGGTCGATCAGGTAGAGCGTGCGGCTCTTGTCGAAGAGCAGCGTCGCGGGCGTGTTGATGTACTTGGCCGTGTCGGCGACGCTGCCGATCACGCGACCACCGAGGCCGCTCGCCGCCCCGCTGGCGTCACGGATGGGGAAGATGATCCTCCCGCGGAAGCGGTCGTAGACGCCGCGTCGAGACGTGCTGCTGCCCCTACCGCCACCGCCGCCACCGCCTCCCCCGCCGCCTTGCCGCTTCGAAGCCAGGCCAGCGAGCTCGAGCTCGTCCTCGCGGAAGCCTCGCTTGGCGGTCAGCTGGCGGGTCAGCGCATCCCACGAGTCGGGCGCGAATCCCAGCTGGAACGTCTCGAGCGTCGAGTCCTTGAAGCCGCGTCCTCGCAGGTAGTCGAGCGCCGGCTGGCCCTGTGGGTGCGCCGTCAGGACCTGGTGGTAGAAGGCGATCGCCGCCTCGAGCGCCTCCCGGAGTCGCTTGCGCTGGGCATCCTCGCGGCTCGATTGCGCCGACAGCTCGACCCCGGCGCGTCCGGCCAACTGCCGCAGAGCCGTGGGGAAATCGATCCCGTCGCGCTCCATGACGAAGGTGAAGATGTCGCCGCCGCGTCCGCACCCGAAGCAGTGCCACGTCTCGCGCGCCGGCGTGACCACAAAGCTGGGCGTCTTCTCCCCGTGGAACGGGCAGAGGCCCTTGAAGGTCGTGCCGGCCTTGCGCAGCTGGACCGTCTCGCCGATGAAATCGACGAGGTCCAGCTTCTGCTTGACTTCTGCGGCTGCGCTGACGGACGTGGTGGAACTCCGGGGCGGATGCGGCTCTCCTGGGCACCCGCTCGCAAAGCGCCGGGAGGGTGCGCGATTCCGCCCGACGGGATCGGAGCGCGCAGCGATTCATCGTACCTGCCAGATGCGTCGCGGCGCGAGCGGCATCGCCCGAGCAGAGGAGGTCGTCAAACGAAGCCTCTGTGGTCGCGACGCAGCACACTCTCGTTGTGGGAAGTCGTCGCCGTCTCAGCAGCGGCGTTCGCCATTGACCGCGCATACTGCGACGCCATGGTGCTGAACGCCCAAGCCGGGTCGCTGACCTTGCTGCGACGTGCACGCTTCTGGTCCCTCGCGCTGCTCGGCCTCGTGGTCGGTCATCAAGCCGTCTACGTCGTTGAGTACGGCGATCGCTACAGCGAGGCGATGGCGCGGACGGGCCACGGCTACTGGGTGCCGTTCCTGCTGCTGGCGCTGGTGGCCGGCGGCATTCCGATCGCCGCGGGCGTGATCGGCCTCGCGCGGCTGCGGGCAAGGCTGTGGCGAACCCCAAAGGCGTCAGCACGGCGACCGCGCCCCCGAGTTAGTGAGGATGGTCCCTCGTATCTCGGTGATTTCGTATCGCTGCTGCCCCGTCTCTTTGCGGTGATCCTGGTCGGCTTCATGGTCCAGGAGAACTTCGAGGCGTGGGGGGCCGGCGCCGCGCTCCCGGGACTCCATGTGCTCAGCCTCATGACCCTGCAGGTCCTGTTCGCGATCAGCTTCCTGATCGCTCTCGCGGGCGCTTGGCTGCGCTGGCGCGAGATCGTGCTGCAGCGACGCTTGGTCGCAGCCCGACAGAGCGACCAGCGCGCGCCCCGACATCGCGCAGCGGAAGCGGCGCCCCGTTGGACAGAGATCGCGGCGACCGTCGCCCACCGCTGGCTGGTTGCGCGGCGGATTGCGGGACGCGCTCCTCCGGCTCCTCGAGCCGTCTGACCCGAGCGCGAACGCGGCCTGTCGGCGACGGCCGACCGCTGCTCTGGTTCCGCAACCCGCGCCGTAAGAAGCCACCACTGCCCCTCAGATCCCGGGCGAGGACGACTTCGGCGCAGCCCCGGAGATTTCCATGTCGAATACTCGTACTCCAGCCAACCCGGCCAAGGAACGTGCCGCGCGGCGCGCGCGTTCTGATCCCAGGTCTGGCCGACCGCCACATCGATCCAAACGGTCGCCGCTGTTCCTGACGTCCGTCGCGGCAGCGGCGATCGGTGCGGTGCTGGTGGTGATCCTCGTGGCGGCCAACGGGCTCGCCCGACCGGCGAACCAGCCGATCGGGTCTGCCGAGGTTCAGCTGCCACCCGGCCTCGCGAACGGTCGCGCCATCGGCCGTGACGACGCGATCCTCACGATCGACGAGTGGGCGGACTTCCAGTGTCCGATCTGCCAGCGGTTCTACGCGGACATCGAGCCGTTCCTTCGCGCTGCGTACATCGACCCCGGCACGGTCCGCCTCGTGTTCCATGACTACGCCTTCATCGGACAGGAGTCGATCGACGCCGCGGCCGCGGCCCGTGTGTCGGATGCGATCGGGCCGGGCTTCTGGCCCTACCACGACCTCCTCTACAGCAACCAGGGAACCGAGAACAGCGGCGCCTTCAGCCCGGATCGTCTCGCCGACATCGCGGTCAGCCTGGGGATGGATCGGGCGACCTTCCTGGCCGCGCTCTCCGACCCTTCGTACGCCAATGCAGTCACCGCGGAGACCCAGCAGGGTAGCCAGCTGGGGATCAGCTCGACGCCGACCCTGGTCATTGACGGCACGCTCTACCCCGGTTTGCCAACCTGGGACCAGCTGACGTCGATCATCGACCAGCTCAGTCGCAGCCAAGCGCGCGAGCCCCACGCCGTGAGAGGCGAATACGGGCGGGCGCTGGTCTGTCTCTCGCTCGTTGGTTTGTGCGTGGCGCTCTACCTCACCTGGACCAAGCTCAGCGGGACGCCACCCGTCTGCGCGGTTGCCCAAGGGTGCGAAACGGTCGAGCAGAGCCAGTTTTCGAGCGTCGCCGGGATTCCCGTCGCCGCCTTCGGCGCTGCGGCGTCCGCGATGACGCTCGGCGGCGCGGTGCTCTGGTGGCGGCGCCGTGACCGCCGGGGTCTCACCCTGGCCTATCTGATCGGTTTCGCCAGCCTCCCGGTCCTCGTCTACCTGGCCTACCTCGAGCTTGCCGTGATCCACGCGGTGTGCGCCTGGTGCGTGACCTACGCCGTCACCACGATCGCGGCATGGGGGGTGGCCACCGTGGGGCTCATGCAACCCCGCGGCGCTCCTACGGAGACCTGACCGTGTCGAGTCAGTTCGAGCCAGTTCGAGCGTGCATCCCCGGCCCTGCCGTCAGGAAGCGCGAGGGAGCACGGGCTCCGCCGCTGAGCGCACTGGGCCTACCGTTGTTCCCGGGATCTGTCCCGGACGCTCATCGATCACCTGTGAGGTTCCCAATGATCCGCTCCCTCCATCTCCGGGCTGCGTTTGCAGTTGCGGCCGCTCTCGTCCTCGTCACCGCCGCTGTCGTCAGCGCGCACGTCGTCAAACAGTTCGGCACCTACACGGTCGCGCTCGGCTGGCAGCACGAACCAACCTACGTCGGTGAGATCAATGCGGTCGAAGCCTTCGTGACCGACTCGACCGGCGCGCCCGTCGCCGACCTTTCGCCCGACGATCTCACGGTCACGGTCACGTTCGGAGACCAAACCTCGGATCCGCTTCCTCTGCTCCCCAGCTACGACGAGGACACCGGCCTGGGCACCAAGGGCGACTACCTGGCGGCCATCATTCCCACTGAATCAGGCGACTACACGTTCCATCTCTCTGGCAAGATCCACGATCAGGCCGTCGACGAGACCGCCACGTCAAGCGACTCCACGTTCGATTCGGTCCAGGACCCTGCGGCCATCCAGTTCCCGGACACGCTTCCGACCATCAGCGACCTGGTGACGCGAATCGAGCGGCTCGAGGCGCGCATCGAGGGCGCAAGCCCAGCACCCTCCGCCTCCACCGCTCCCTGACCCAGGGCGGACACGGCACCATGCGTAGGCAGGTCGTCTGGGCGCGCGCAGCCTCAGCGGCGGCGCTCATGACGCTCGCCTTTGCATGGTCGTCATTGGGCCACGCCCTACCGCAGTCGTCCGAGCCCGCTGCGGGCTCGGACGTGGCGGTCGCTCCCACGCAGGTCGTGATCACGTTCGGTGAAGCACCGGATCCCAAGCTGTCGCGAATCGACGTGCTGGACGTGAACGGCCATTCCGTGGCTGCCGGTCCTGCGGCGGCCGTCCCGGGCAACGCCGCCCAGCTGGCGGTGCCGCTCGGACCACTCCCGGACGGCGTGTACACGGTGTCATGGCGCACGGTCTCAGCGGTCGACGGCCACCTGGCATCGGGGTCCTTCGCCTTCGGCGTCGGCGTCAACGTGGCGGCTCCCGGGTCAACCGCAGGATCCAGCAGCGAGGTGTCTTCCCCACTCTCGCCCGCGGCGGTCGCCGGCCGGTGGTTGCTGTACCTCGGCCTCATCGGCATGCTCGGGGCCTGTTTCGTGGCCCTCGTCGTGGCTCGCGCCGTTTCCGCATCGACTCTGCCCTTGGCCGCGCTCTGCTGGCTGTTCGCAGCGGTTGGCACCGCCGTCGTAGTCGGCGCGCAGGTGGCGGACGCCGGCGTGCCGCTCGACGAGGTGCTGTCGACGTCGCTCGGAGGGCCGCTGCTCGCGCGCAGCGTGCCCATCCTCGTTGCGGCGGGCGGGATCCTGCTCTTGTGGCGACGGCCGTCACGCGCCCGGATTTGGCTTCTCGTCATCGCCCTCGCCACCGCGGCCGCGATGCTCGCGGATGTGCTCAATAGCCATGCGGCTGCCCAGGCCGATCCCACGATCGCCATCACGGAGCAGTGGCTGCACATCCTCGCCGCCGGCACCTGGATGGGTGGCCTGGTCGCGCTGCTCTTGGCGGTTCGCGGCACGCCCCGCGAAAGCAGCGGCCGCACCGTCCGTCGCTTCGCCACGGCAGCCGGGGTGGGGCTGGCCATCGTGATCCTCACGGGCATCCTGCGAGCCGTGACCGAGGTTGGCTCGATCGACGCCCTGCTCTCGACCGACTTCGGCCATCTGATCATCGCCAAGTCGTCTCTGCTCGTGGCCCTGGCCGGCCTCGGAGCCATCAACCACTTCCACAACGTGCCGCGCGCGGCGGTCGACCTGCACGGGCTGCGCCGCGTCGGCTCGACCGAGGTCACCATCGGCGTCGTGGTGCTGTTGCTCACAGCCGGCCTGGTCAACCTGGCGCCTCCCGCTTCAGCAGGTAGTCACGGCGCGGGCCCATCCACAGGCACGCCCAGCCCGAGCGCCAGCCCGGCCTCAGGCTCGGTCGTCGCCGCCGGCTCCGACTTCGGCACCTCGGTCCGCGTCGAGCTGACCGTCTCTCCGGGGAGCGCCGGGTTCAACTCCTTCGTGATGCAGATCGCGGACTACGACACCGGCGCCCCGGTCAACGGCGCTGACGTGACGCTGCGCTTCTCACTGCCGGCACGCCCGAGCCTGGGTGGCTCGCGTCTCGACCTCCAGGCCGCAGACCCAGGCATCTACCAGGCGACCGGCGGCAACCTCTCGATCGCCGGCTCGTGGAAGGTGACGGCGGTCATCGTCCAGGGAAGCACATCGGTCGAGGTACCGCTCGTCGTCCGAACCGTCCCGCCCCAACAGGCCGTCGACGTTCAGGTCAACCAAGGGCTGCCCACCATTTACAACGTCCACCTGGTCTCGGGTGGGACGCTCCAGATCTACGTCGATCCCGGGACCGCCGGGCAGAATGAGGTCCATTCGACGTTCTTCGATCCGGCAGGCAACGAGCTGCCCGTGACCAAGGCGGATATTTCGCTCGACCAGTCGCCAGTGGCGTCGCCGGGGCCGGTCACCACGCTTGACGCGCGGATGCTCGAACCCGGGCACTTCGTGGCCGACACCACGCTGGCCGCCGGCCCTGTTCGCGTCCTCGTGACAGGCGCGGCTCCCGACAGTGGCTACCTCGCGGCCGAGGTCACCGTGACCATCGGACCATGAGTTGCGCGGACGCCCACGGCGATACCGAGGAGTTGCGAAACCTGTGCTAGCGTCCGCCCCTCGTGTGGAAGCGAGAATCCGAACTCTTGGTGCTCGGATGTCGCCCTACCTTCGACACACCCTCAACTCTCGTGTTGTTGTACAGGTGAGCGATTACGACGCGGGGACCCCGATCAACACGAATGGCATCACGTTCCGCTCCCACATGCCATTGCGCCGGGATCTCCCGGACTCGAAGCTCCGTGTCGCGCCCACCGGTCAGGCGGGCCCGCTCAACGAGCTCGTTTCCAGCGGAAGGAGCGGCGGACCGGGCCAGTTGACCGTGCGTACCCTCGAGCCGGGTCACGTCGTCGGCAGCAGGTCGCTGAACTCAGGCAACTACCAGGTGGAGGTGACGGCAATGAATCCCGATGGAACGGCGATCGACGCGGTCGTCCCGATGAACGTGCCGTGAGGCGGTCCCTTTCAACGGCAGCGAACGGCCGCATCCTGGCCATCTGGCTCGGTGCGCTGCTCGTGGCGTCGGCGTGCGGCGGCGGGACGGCCGCGACGACCACGCAGGCGGCGTCGGTTCCGCCATCGAGCTCCATCGGTCGGCTCCTCGCCGGTCAGCTCCTCGCCGGTCGGCTCCGCGCCGGTCGGCTCCGCGCCGGTCAGCTCCGCGCCGGTCAGCTCCGCGCCTGGCGTCTCTGAATCGAGCGCGCCGTCGGCGTCCATCGGTCGCCCGTCATCGCCGGCGCAAGTCACGGTCACCGCCCCCATTGACGGCTCGACGATCAAGGGCCCCACCGTGCACGTGACCGTGTCGGTGAGCAACGCCGAGGTTGTCCAGCAGACCAGCCGCGATATCAGCCCGACGCAGGGCCACGTCCACCTCTACCTCGACAACTCGCTCGTGTACATGAGCTACACGCTCGAGCAGGACCTGCCGGTGTCCCCCGGCACGTACACACTCAAGGCCGAGTTCGTTGCGTCCGACCACGCGCCGTTCAACCCTCGGGTCTGGTCGAACCCCGTGATCTTCACCGTCAAATGAGCCGGCTGGGAGTTCGCTCTGGCCTGGCGGCGATCGCGGTCGTGGGTGTCGTGGCCAATCTTCTTGCCGGATGCGCGTCGGCCCTGCCGCCATCGTCGAGCCCGGCAGTCTCCACGGCATCTCCCGAGCTTCCGGCACCGATTCGGATCGGCGTGATCCTCCCGCAAAGCGGCGACGCGGGAGCGCTCGCCGCCGAGGAGCTGTATGGGATCCAGATCGCAGTCGATGTCCTCAACGCCGATGGAGGCGTCGATGGCGCACCGGTCTCGCTGGAGGTCCACCAGATCGACTCCGCGACGCAGGCGCCACCGGTACTCGACGCGTTGAAGGTCGAGGGCGTCAACCTGGTCATGGGCGCGTACTCGTCGGAGCTTTCCATCCCGTTGAGCGCGATGGTCAGCAGTCGCGGCATGGTCTACTGGGAGACGGGCGCCGTCGCCGACATGCTCACCGGGCGCGGGCTGCCGAACGTCTTTCGCGTCGGCGCCAGCAGCACGACGCTGGGCACGGATTCGGGCGCGTTCGTGCTCGGGTCCCTGGCACCGCTCCTGGGCCGGACGGCCCCGGACCTGCGGGTCGCGCTGGTCAACGCGCGCGACGACTACGCGACGGAGGTCGCACAAGCCGCGGATCGAGTCCTCAGCACCGGCGGCGCAGACATCGTGGCGCGACTCTCCTACCCGGCCTGCGGCACCCGTGTTCGGCGGCGTGCTGGCGCGCCTCGCCGCGGTGAAGCCGGACGTGATCGTCCTGGCGTCTCACATCCCGGACGGCATCGCGTTTCGGCAGCAGATGATCGCCGCGGGGCTGCATGTCGGCGCGCTGGTCGGCACGACGATGGCCGAATGCGTACCCGATTTCGCCACTCCGCTCGGCCCCGACGTGGTCGGCATCTTTGGATCGGACCGTCCGAGCGGCGCGTTCAATGCCTCCGCCCTGGCACCGGACGCGCGAGCGTTGTACGACCAGTTCGCGAGCCGGTTCGCGGCAATGCAGCCAGCGCCATCGCCGACGCCAGCCCAGCCGGACGGAGCTTCCGACTGGAGCGACGAGCACGCCGATGCGGGCTGGGACGAGGACGGGGTCGGCGAATCCGCGCTCGAGGAAGGCGTGTCCGGGTTCTCGGCGGCGTGGGCCCTCATTCACGATGTGCTGCCTGCCGCGGCGGTTCGCGGTCCGCTGACCGCCGAAACCATCGCGGACGCGGCTCGAGCCGTCGATCTGCCTGCGGGTTCGCTGCCGAACGGGAGCGGCCTCGCGTTCTCGACTGATCCGATGACGCTCGGCCAGAACCAGCGGGCGATCGGGCTCGTGCAGCAGTGGCAGGCGCCCGATCAGTACGCGGCGGTATGGCCGGCCACGTTCGCGACGGCCCCGATCAAGTTCGTGCCCCTGCCGCGATGACCCTGGGGGTGGCGACCGGCTCGGAGACCGGCGCGATGGCAACGGCCACGCGGTCGGGTGCCTCCATGGCAAGCCGATTCGCGGCCGCATCCGTTGGCATCATCGCGATCGCGGCAGCGACGCTCGTTCGCTGGGTTCTGCTTCGATCGCACGTCGCACCCGGCGTGGACGGCACGGTGTTCGCGGCCCTGTTGATTGCCGCCGGAGTGGCTGTCCGCCAGGTTCTTCCTTCGACGATTCGGGCGTCGGCGACGACACAGGCCAATCGGGGCTCGGCCCGGTCGACGATCACCGCGATCTGCCTTGGGCTGCTGGGCGGAGCGGTGCTCGTTGCCGTGCCGCTCATCGTGATTCCGCTGAGCGGCGGGCAGCTCGCTCCGGCGCCGCGACCCGATGCCGGCCTGGCGGCCTGGGTCGCCGTGACGATCCTCGTGGCTGCCTCCGAAGAGTTCGTCTTCCGGGGTGTCCTGTTCGACTCGCTGACGCGCGGACACTCGGTCCTCGGCGCGGTCGCGGTCACGAGCGTCCTGTTCGGCATCGTGCATGTGCCGTTCTACGGGTGGAGCGCCCTCCCGGTCGACATCGCGGCGGGCGTCTGGCTTGCCGGGCTCAGAGTCTCGTCGCGAGGCCTGGTCGCACCCTGCACCGCCCACGTGCTGGCCGACCTCGTGACGTGGTGGCTGTGACGCGCTTCGCGGTCCGCGCGTGGCTCAACCGAGGGGGTTCGCGACGGGGACTGACGGTACTTGCCGTCGGCTTCGCGATGTTGGTTGGCGCCCATCTGGTGATGCCGGGTCAGTCGCTGCCGCTGTACGACGGCTACATCCCCGAGGATCCGTACCGGTTCCTGGATCCGCCGCCTGGACAGCTCGGTGACCCAGGTCACGTAAGCCAGACCTTCACGCTGCGCAACGGTCAATTCCCCGAAGTGATCCGGAGCGACCCAGGAGCAGCCGCCCCAGGCCCAGCTGTTCGCCATCAAGGACACGTTCAGCGCACCGCACGGCACGACATTCGTTCGTGGCTGACGATCGACCCGATCGAGCCACCCCGACCGGCTCCCCCCGGGACGCATCTTGTCGGCAACGTGTACCAGATCCGGCTCGTTGCGAACGACGGCACGGCCGTCGGCACGGCCGCGGGTCAGCAGCCGTCCGTGATCCTTCGCGGAATCGCGGGCGACAGCAAGACCACGCTCTACCAGTTGGCCGGCAACACCTGGAAGCCGCTCGAGTCGAGCTTCGCGGGCGGAACCATGCGGTTTGCCAACGTCGATCGCCTCGGGGACTTCGTGCTGGTGGCCAAGGGACCTCGACCGAACTATCCGCCGCCCTCCTCAGAACCAACCGAGTCTCTGTCAGCGACACCCTCGACCGAGCCGACCGGCACGGCAGAACTGTCGGCGCCACCCACTCCGCTCGCCACGGCGACCTCGCCCGCAACCTCGTCGGCAAGCAGCTCGCCTTCCCTGCCGGCAGCTTCGTCGGGCGCGACGTCGGCAACCCCGTCCGCCTCGGTGGCTGAAACCTTCGCAGTCGGCACGCCGCGCCCGACCGCGATCGTGCCGACTCCGATCGCAACCCCGCTGGCGTCTCCGACACCGACGCCGTTCCCGCCGTCCACTTCGACCTCCGGAGTCGACGGCATACCCATCCCGGTGCTCGCGCTCGGTGTGATCGTCGTGGCTCTCATCGTCCTCTCTGTGCTCGTATTCGTACGACGCAGGCGAAGCAGCCCGCGTGGCTGGTAGGCGCAAACAGGCAGGCATGCGCGTCATGGTTCGGGATTCGCAGGGTTGGGTCGTCGGGACACGTCCACCCACGAGGTGGGGTCGCGGTCTGCGACGTGGAGTCGTCGTCGCGATCGCGGTCGTGCTCGCTTCCGCCGTCCTCGCACCCGGAGCGGCCGCGGTCGTGATCGGCCAGGATCCGGGCACCCTCTGCGTGAACGGCTGGGCGACGGCTGGATCACCCTCTGCCATTGCTGGCTCGACCGCCGTGGACGTGACCGTCCAGAACGGGACCGAGTGGGTCGCTGGGTCGGCGAACCAGGAGGGTCCGACCTTCCTCGCCTATGCGGCACGCTCCACCGCACAGGGCTGGAGCAATGTGACGGTGGCATCGACGGCTGCTCGTTCGCTCTTGACCGGAATCGCTGCCAGCGGGCAGATCGGTCTGTGGACATCGGGCGAACGCGTCGGCGGTGGTATGCAGACACAGCCACTCATCGAGCATTACAACGGCAAGACGTGGACACAGAGCCGGGTTCCGTCGCTGCGCTACGGCGGAGCATTGTCGGATATCACCCAGGTTGGTCCGCAGCTCGCGATCGCGGTCGGATTCGGGGCGGACCTCAAAGGGCAGCACGCGATCGCGTACGCGTGGCGCCGTGGCGGCTGGGCGCTGGACTCACCTCGCGTGACCGGGTTCTCGGCGCTGACCGGCGTCTCGACGGCACCGGACTCAACGACCTGGGCCGTCGGCTGGATCCAGACCGCGGACGGCTACCGACCGTTGCTGGAACGCTGGAACGGCAAAGGCTGGACGCGAGCAAGCATCACCGGCGATGGATCCCTGGTCCTGACGGGGGTTGACGTCCTCTCCAAGCGCAGCGCGTGGGCAACCGGGTTCCGCGAGGTGGCAGGGACGTTGAGCGGCGTGATCGCTCATTGGGACGGGCACTCCTGGGCCGTGGATCCCGGCCTCACGATCTCTGCAACTGGCGGTTCGATCCTGCGTGGCGTGGCGGTCATCGATGGGAACGTGACCGCGGTCGGCGAGTCGTGGGATCAGTCCGCCGGCTACAAGGACTCCCTCCCACTCGTCGCCGAACGAGTCGACAACGTCTGGACTGCAAGTGCCGGGGTGGCGGGTATCACGGGAGGCGAACTGCTGGGCATCACCGACGGGCCGAACCCCTTGGCGGTTGGCCGCGCAGGTGGCCAGGCGATCGCGATCGTGCCGTGCACTCCCGGCCACGCCCCCACGGGCAGCAGCGGGCTCGTGGGCGGGATCAGAGGAAGCAAGGTCGGCCTGCCTGCAGTCGCGGGCGTGGGCGTGGGCGTGGGCAAAGTGAACAAAAGGTCACCGGACATCGGGACGGTCGCTGATGCGGCCCTCCCGGCTTCGGAGGCCGCAAGGATTCCCAAGGCACGGCAAACGAGTCGTCGGCCCACGACTGGGGTGGTCCGGCGCTCACTGCCCTCGCCGCGCCGCGTTCCCGGCCTCCAGGTCGAGGACGTCACCGCCCAAGCGGGACTGAGTGCGACCACGCTGAGCTTCAACGGCGTATCGGCCGATCTCAACGGTGATGGCTGGCCGGACCTGGTGATCGGGCGGCGGGCCCGTCCGTTGCAGGTCCTGCTCAACCAGACCGATGGCACGTTCGAGCCGGTCGACAACGCCTTTCGACAGGCCGATCGGCATGGCTGCGCCGTCGGCACGATCGGTCCGAGTCCCGGGCCCGCCATCGTCTGCGCCATCGGTGCGAGCCACGGACTTGGAATCAAGGACAACGAAGTCTGGCTCGACCCGCTTGACCCAACCTCCACAAACTCGGCCGACGCACTCGGCCTCGCCGATCCCCTGGGTCGTGGCCGGCAAACGGCCCTGCTCGACTACAACCATGATGGCCTCACGGACGTGTACTTCGGCAATGACCCAAGCCGGCCGGACGCCCTGCCTGGATCGAATCACCTGTTCCGCAACGTCGGCGGGACCTCGTTCGAACCGGCGCCCGAAGCCGGCCTCGATCTCGGCGTCGGTTCGCAGTGCCTCATTCCGGTCGACATCGATCACGACGGCTGGACGGATCTCATCGACTGCGAGTACATCCAGATGGCCGCCTACTCGGCGCTGCACATCTTCCACAACAACCACGGCGTGTTCACCGATGTCACCGCCAGGCTCGGGATCAATGGGCAAGACGTTTTCGACGCCGCAGTCGGCGACCTGAACCACGACGGCCGCGCCGACCTCGTAACGCTCGCGCCCGGCCGCATGGACGTGTGGCTCCAGTCGGGCGGCACCTTCCACGACCGCCTCGCCATGTGGGTGCCGCACGCCGTGGCCGTGACGCTGGCCGATGTCAACGGCGATGGACGGCCGGACATCTATCTCGTCCGCGGTCAGGAAAAAGGGCCCGCGGTCCAAGATGTCCTGCTCCTCAACAACGGCGACGGCACGCGGTTCACCTCCGTCCGTCTCCCGTCGCTCCAGCCCGGACCGGGCGGCGCGGCCGTGGCCATCGACTACGACAGGAACGGAAAGCAGGACATCCTGGTGATGCACGGCAACAACGTGCGCGAGGGTCCCGTCCAGCTGCTCGCGTTCGGACCACCGTGGCCAATGACCGCCCCCGGGGTGGAGGCCACGCCGACGCCAACGCCGATGCGCTCGGCGCAGCCCTCGCTACCGGGATGGCCACCCAGCCGGGTCGCGGCTGAGGGGACCGGCCTCGCGGGCCAACCCGGCAGTTAGCGTCTCACGGTCCCGGCCGATCCGGTGATCGGGGTCTGCGCCTCAGCCGCGAGAGCCCGTAGGCGGCAAGTACGACGAGACGACGACCACAACACCAAGGCCAAGCGCCATTGGCACGAGATCGGGATCGGATGCCGGGCGTTGCGGCGGATCTGAAGGCGGGAGCGCAGCGGCGACCGGCAGTGCGGTGGGGGTCGGAGTCGGGGCGGCCGTGAGAACCGGTGTGGGGATGGGCGCGAACGTCAGCGTCGGCGTTGCAACCGCCGTCGGCAGCGGCGGGATCGTAGGGACCGACGACACCGGTTGGCCGGTCGAGGTGACGGCGTCCGTCGTCGGCGATGCCTTGGCGGGTTTCGGCGCGAACCCGAAGGGCTGCGGCGGATCCGTGATGAAGTAGTTCTTCTTTCCGACGTCCTTGCCGTTCTTGCCGCGCGCATCCGGGTACTGGTCGGTGATGCCGTAGATCCCGTATGGGTCGATCGGCTTCATGTCGGCGCCGAGCAGCTCGAAGTGGAGATGCAGCAGGCCTACGCTGGCGCTGTCGCCAGCGACGCCGATCTTGTCGCCCGCGTCCACGTGGACCGTGCGGTGGACGTTGTTGAGCGGGATATTGCTCGCAATGGTGGCCAGGTGGTTGTAGAACGTGTAGTAGATCTGGCCGTCCACGTTGTGCTTGATCAGCACGCGGTTGCCCATGATCTCGCCGTCATCGAAGCAGCCGCCCTGGCCGATCTTCGCGCCGCAAGCCTCTCCCCCGGCCGCGGCCAGCACGTCGAACGGCTTCCAGGTAATGGGCACGTCGCGCGTTCCATTGACCCAGTCGATGCCGTGGTGCAGGAGGGTGAAGGTTCCCGTGTTCGGGTCGAGCGTCCACCAGGCGCGTTGCATCGCAATGTGCTTGTCGGAGGCGCTGAACGGCAGCGTCAGGAACTGCGGGACATCCGCGCCGAACACCGGCGCCTGGAGCGAGGCGAGCAACAAAGCGGACGCCATGGCCCCGATTGCGACGGCAAACCGGACGAACAGCGAGGACGTTGGCACGTTGCGCATCGCAAGCTTCCTCAGTGGCTTGCGGTTAGTCCTCGCCGCCGTTCTGGGGCACCTCGGTCGGCTGCGGCTGGCCGGGCAGGGGTGCGGGCTCCTCGCCGGATCCTGCGCTGGTCATCTCGTAGGGCTGCGGCGCGGTGGTCGGCGGCACCCAGCCGGCCTTGAGCGAGGGCAGCAGGTCGGTGATGTCGAGCTGGTCGTAGACGTGGCTGAAGCCCGACGCGGCGTAGGTCCGGTCGGGCAGCAGCGGGTAGTGCTGGCCGTAGAACTCGTCGAAGAGCAGGCGGAAGGTGTTGACCGAGGTGATCGTCTGGTAGGGCGCGGGTGAGCCCGGCGCGGGCGTGCCCGGGAGGTACATGGCATCGAGGATGCCGAACTTGCTCTCGAGCTCCTCGGGCGTCGCGTTGGTCCAGTCGAAGCCTTCCTTGTCCGCGGTGTAGCGGTAGGTGTAGGGACCCTCGTCGGCCTGGATGATGATGATCGGCTTCTGCTCGTCGGGCACCGAGAGCAGCCGATCGACCTCCTGCTGGATGAAGTCGTTGGTGTAGGTCAGCTGGATGTTCATCGAGTCCGCCTCGGTGCGGTCCTGCTGCTCCTCGGGCGTGGGATAGGAGCCGTCGACGTTGAAGACGTAGGGCGGGTGGGGCAGCAGGATGTGGCTGAAGACGAACTTGGGCGAGGGCTCGTCGGGCATCCGCGCCAGCACCCGCTGCTGCAGCAGCGCCGAGTTGATGTGGATCTGGTCGGTCTTGGAGATGATCGGCGACGAGTGCGGCAGGAGGGTCGAGAGCACCGGGTTGAAGGTGGTCTGGTCGAGGATCGCGCTGAAGTCGGTCTCGGCGTCCGGGTTGGTGGTGTAGGTGTTCTCGTCGGCGTCGCCGATGATCTGCGTCGGCCCGAACCAGGAGCCGTTGTTGATGAACCGGTAGCCGCGGCTCAGCAGGAACTCGGCCACGGGGCTGTGCTGGATGACCGCGTAGAGCGGCTGCAGGTTGGTGCTCGCGGGTCCCTGCGCCGCGGCGATGTCGCTGAAGTAGTTCATCCCCATGGTGCCGGTGATCGAGGTGGTGGTGCGGCTGTAGTTGGCGTGCGCACCGTCGGCCACGTAGAAGCCGCGCGAGCGCAGGAAGTCCTGCAGCGGGTTGTGCGTCCCGGCGAAGTAGTCCAGCGAGGTCTGCGAGCCGTAGCGGTCGAAGATGAACCAGTAGACGTCGCGATCGCCGGGCACCACGGCGCCGCTCTGGCGCGGGCCGGCCGCCGCGGCAGGCCTGGCCGTGAGCGCCGGGATGAGCTGGGCCACGACGATGGCCACCAGCACGATGGCGACCACGTTGGCCAGCGAGGTGATGGCGCCGATGACCCGGCTGCTGGCGAGGAGTGCCACCAGCACCACCAGCGCGCCGAGGATCAGCCAGCCGCCGATGAACTCGTTCTGCGAGAGGTGCTGGCCGGCGAGCAGGTTGACGACGTGGCCGTAGGTGTACCAGAAGAGGATCGTGAACGAGGCCAGCAGCGCGCCGCGGCGGAAGTCGAGCAGGAAGACGAGGCCGAAGCAGAGCGTCGCGATGATGCCCCAGGCGAGTGCCTGCTCGAGCGGGTTGACGACTTCCCGGGTGGTCACGTCGTTGAGGTTCTGGGCGTACAGGAACAGCACCGGGTAGGCGGCGAAGAGGATCGGGTGCAGCGGCGGCGGCCAGAGCTTGAGGTTCCGCCGCAGCGCAGCCCTGATGCCGCGGCGTCCCGACGTTCGCTCGGACAGCTCCTCGTCGGCCAATTCCATTCCATCAACCCAAGTGCTGTTGCCCACCAAACGATCTCCATGCAATACGCCGGCTCGACCACCAGCTCAGCGTCAACGTGAAAGGGCCACCCGTGAATGACCCATGGGCTCCGGCCGAACGCGACGACCAGCACGCCATGAGCGGCCGCGAACCCTGCGCTCAGTGAGACTCGAAGCCGAGCTCGCACCGGCGCAAGAACGTCCGAGCCCTCGGACTGTCGGTAGCCGATTGCCCGGGGTGTCCCGGCACGCTGGCGGATCCGCGAGTAAGGACCGCGCGGACGGTCAGATCAGCGCGATCGCCGGTGGCGCTCTGCCGGAGCTGCGCCGGCACATGTGGGTCGCTGGACGACGGTCGGCGACGAGTGCCGTGCGCACAGGCATCGCCGACGCGCGCGGAAGCTTTGCGCGCGCAACGTGCAGCCGGGCGACGAGCACGTCGCGACGCCAGAAGTACAGGGCACGTACCAGCGATGTCGCCAGGGCGACTGCAATCAGGATTGGCACGGTCCCTGAGTACTCGGGCCCGGAGAGCACGGACAGTCCCGGAAGCGGGGCGCCGATGAGTGCGTGCTCCACGTTCTCGCTGAGCAACAGCATCGCTGCCACAGCCGGAGTGATCCACGCCGCGCCCCGCGACGTCTCGCCCAGCAGGACTCGCAACGGCTCATCAAGTGAACGCGGCTGGATCTGTCGAATCGCCTTGAACGCGCGTGCTCGAGCTGCGAGTCGCCTCAGCTCGAGAATCGCCGCGATCGCAAGGAATGCCCCGGCACCGGCGACAACGAAGACGGTCGTCGACCACGCGACTCCGTGGCCGGTGCGCACCAGCGCGGCAGCAGCGCCCGCACCGTACGTGTACAGAAACACGAGCTGATGCGTCAGCACAAATGCCACGAGCGTGAGAAGGGACCATGCCACGCGAGGGTGGCTGCGGCGCGCCATCACGCGGACTCTACTCGCCTTGGCGATTACGGCCGGCCACCGCGCGGTCGGTACCTGGGATCAAATCTCACGCGGCCGCGCTCGGTCACCAGCAATCAGCGCGTTAGCGAAGTGCGCCAACGAGCGCGTTCACGTCCCACTCGATGACCGCCTCGTACGACGTCACCGGAGGGTCTCCAAGCGCGTCGTCGTACAGATCCGATACGACGGTGGCCCCGGTCTCGGCAGCGATCTGGTCGATCAGCTTCGGCGGGAACTGGTTCTCGCTGAAGATCGCCTTGACGCCCGCCGCCTTGATGGCCTGGATGAGGCTCGCAATCTGCGCGGCACTTGGATCCTGGCCCGGCGCTTCGACGGCGACACCGACGATCGTGATGCCGTATTCCCGCGCGAAGTACGGAAACGCGTCGTGGAAGGTGACGAGCTTGCGGTTCTCGGGCGGGATGGTGCCGATCTGGGCGCGAACCCAGCCGTCGAGCTGTTCGAGGTTCTGCCTGTATGCAGCAGCATTTGCCGCGTAGTTCGCTGCGTTACCGGCATCGACCTGCGCGAGACTGCTTGCGATCCGATCGACGTAGAGCTCTGCGTACTTCACGTCCATCCACAGGTGCGGGTTCTCCGTGCCCGCCTCTTCACCCGGAAGCAGTGCGACACCCGGGAGGTCGCTGCCGAGTGCGACCACCGGGGCCGCGGTGTTGGCGCTGCCAACGAGCGCCAACAGCCAATCGTCGAGACCCAACCCATTCATGAAGATCGTGCGCGCCGTGGAGACGGCCTGAACGTCACTCGGTCTCGGCGAGTAGGTGTGCACGTCTCCACCGTTCGGAACGAGGCTGGTGACGGCCACGTGCGAACCACCGACGGCACGAACCATGTCGGCAAACACGGTCGTGGTGGTGACGACCTGAATCGCATCGGGTGCGGCCGTCACGTCCGGCATCGGTGGTGGGGTGCCTGGGAGGCTGGCAACCGGTCCGCTGGATCCGAGCGGTAGGGCGACTGACGTGGTTGGCGAGGGGTTCGCCGTGCCGGCACAGGACATCAACAGGAACACGAATGGCAACGAGGCAATGACTGTCGAAAGGACCCTGCTCCGACGGAACCGGGCTTGAAGAGTTGCCATCGTGAATGCTCCTCCAGCGCTCCGCCTCCGACCCCTGCGCTATCTGCGCACGCCCGAAGCTTGTCGCAGCATGAGACTAAGTATCACTACTGTCAAACGTCGCTCAGGCCAACACGCGTTCCCCGCTCGCCCTCGTAGGCGCTGGCCATCGCGACTGAGTCGCACTGCCACGATCGATCTGGGCCAATCGAGCTACTGGCGACAACCCGCGCAGCTGGGTTGACCGATCCAGTTCGAGCGGCCACCATGCCCCCCGCGCCCCAGCGCAGAGCGCCTCGGCGCTTGTTCCGGTTCTTTCGGGGGTCTCGGTATGTCCTTTCGACCGCGCCCGACCATGCGGCTGCTCGCCGTGGTCGGCTTCGTCCTCATGTTCGGCGTTCTCTCGGTGGCACCCGCTGCCGCGGCCATCGAGTCCCGATACCCGGCCCAGGAGCAATACGCGCTCTCGCTGGTCAACTGCGTTCGGACCGGCGGTTGGGTGACGGCCAAGGGCGTCTGCATCGACTACGGCACCGGCAAGCACGCACCAAAACTCAAGCCGCTCAAGTTCAGCGAACGGCTGGCCAGCGAGATCTCTCGCCCCCAGACGCGCCGCCTCGCCCGGGCCGGCTACCTGTCGCACGACCTTGGCGGCAGCATCTCGACACGCTTCAAGCGCGCCGGCATCACGTGCTGCCAATACGGCGAGAACCTCGGGCACATGGTCACGCCGATCAAGGGAGCCATCATCTGGATCCACCGCGCGATGCAGGGCGAGGCGTCCTACAACGGACCGCACTGGAAGAATTTCCGCGACCGGCGCTACAAGTACGTGGGGATCGGCGTGTGGCGGAGCGGCCACGACGTGTACGTCGCCTACGACTTCTGGGACGGCAAGACGCACTGGTAGTCAGCGCGGCCATGTGATCGCGGCCGCGAACGAACGTTTCGACGGGCCGCGCGCGCGCCCGTCGGCGAGGGGCGTCGATCCGCCCGTGACGGTTCGGGACCAATGGCTCTCGACCACGGCCCCGGCAACCGGGACGCTCGTGGCCGGAGGTTTCAATGGCCCTGCCTACTGCTGTTCGCGCGCACGGTCGCGCCTTTCTCACGTTCGTTGCCGGCCTCGCACTGGCGGTTGCGTTCCTGATCCCGGCTGCTCGAGTCGACGCAGGATCCACGATCGTGGTCAACACCACCGCCGATTCACTCGCGGTCGATGGCCATTGCTCGCTGCGTGAGGCGGTCCTCGCCGCAAACGCAGGTCACAGCGTGGACACCTGCAAGATCCGGAACGCGACGAGAACCATCGTCCTGCCGCCCGGCCGTTACGTTCTCGCCATTCCGGGGCGTGATGAGGACGCCTCGGCAACCGGCGACCTCGACCTGCGCGGTTTGACCATCGTTGGCGCGGGTGCGAGCCGGACCGTGATCGACGCGAACGGCATCGACCGCGCGCTCGAAGTCCTGCCCGGAGCGAACGTGGGCCTCTACGGCCTCACCGTCACCGGGGGAAACACGAACCTCCAGCCGGGCACCTGGGAGGACGGCGCCGGGATCCTGAACCTTGGCACCCTCTCCCTCTCGGATGCGACGGTCACGAGCAACTCGGGGCGCGCCGGCGGCATCTTCTCGAGCGGCACGCTCAAGGTGCGTGACTCGACGGTGAGCAACAACAGCGGCTTCGAGGGAGCCGGGGGAATCGCGGCGACCGGGCCAACCGACATCCGCGACAGCCAGATCGTCGGCAACCAGTCGACCGGAGAGGTCGGCAGCAAACCTCATCGTGACGACCCGAGCGTCGCGGCGGGCATCGACTCGAGGCAGCCGCTGACACTCATCCGAAGCCTGGTTTCGAAGAACTCCGGGCACGGTGAGTGGGCCGTCGGCGGCGTCACAATGCGTGGCGGGACGATCCGGGACAGCACCATCAGTGCCAACTCCGGTGGCGACTGTGGTTCGGGCGGTGTCGTGATGATCTGGGGAATGATCACGGGCTCGACCATCTCGGGCAACGCCGCGGGCGACTGTGACGGCACCGGGGGCGTGGTCGCGATCGACAGCCAGATCTGGAACAGCACGATCACCGGCAACGTGGCCGGTGGCCAATACGGTCCTGCGGGCTCGATGCAGGTCGGCGGTGTCCTCTCCGACGTGAGCACCATCGTCGGCAGCACCATCACCCTCAACGTGAACCGAGTTCCGGCAGGCGACTCGCCCGGGCCGGGCGGCTTGCTCGCTACGCGGCTCTCGCCACCCGCGTTCCCGGGCAACCTCTCTGCCATTCTCGACACGATCGTGGCCGGCAACCTGGACTCCACGGGTGCCGAGTCCGACTGTGCCGGGACGGTCACGAGCGACGGCCACAACCTGCTCGGCACGGCCGCCGGCTGTGACTACCACGCCCGCGCGTCGGATCTCGTCGGCGTCAAATCGAAGCTCGGTCCGCTTGCCAACAACGGCGGCCCAACCCGAACACATCTGCCCATGCCGGGGAGTCCCGCCATCGACGCCTGGAAAGTGAGCGGCGTCGGTGCGGACGGCGATTGCCCGCGCAATGACCAGCGCGGCGTGTTTCGCCCGCTGGACGGGAACGGCGACGGGCAGCTTGCCTGCGACATCGGGGCAGTCGAGGTGAACCACCCGTAAGTCGCCGTCCGCGATCAGGCCGTCGGAATCGGCGTTGGCTGGGTGGTGGCCGGCCGGCGTCCGTTCCGACGGCCGTTCGCACCGAGACCGGCGCGCGGCGTGGAAGCCGGCGAGCCTTGGCGTCCCGCTGCATCGCCCGCGTCACGCGTCCTCGCGCTCTCGTCGCGAGACAGGACGAGGTAGGTCTCCATCAGACCCTTGCCCTTGATCTCCACCGGCCCGACCGGTGCCAGCTCGTAGTTCGCGCCCAGCTCGGCGGCCGTGCTGGCACTCACCTGGACGTGCCCTGGAATGCCCTGCGATTCCATTCGTGATGCCACGTTGACCGTGTCGCCCCAGAGGTCGTAGCTGTATCGGCTGCGACCGATGACCCCGGCAACCAGCGGGCCGGAACTGATGCCCACGCGAAGCCGTAGATCCATGCCCGCGCGCTGCGCCAACTCGGCGACCGCGTCGAGCATGTCCAGCCCGAGCGCGACCGCTCGCTGCGCGTGGTCCTTGACCGGCTCGATCGCACCCGAGACCGCCATGTAGGCGTCACCGATCGTCTTGATCTTGTCGAGGCCGTGGCGTTCCGACAGCTCATCGAACGTGCCGAAGAGCGCGTCGAGCAGCCTCACGACCGCGTCGGGCGCCATCCGGCTTGACAACGCCGTGAATCCGGCCAGGTCGGCGAACAGGACGGACGCCGCTGAGACTCGGTCGGCCACGTGCCGGCCGTCCATGAGGCGCGCCGCGATGTCGGCCGGGAGCATGTTCGCCAGCAAACGCTCGGATCGCTCCTTCTCTGCGGCCAGCGCCGCGGCTTGTTCCTCGATGATGCGGCGCTGGAAGAAGATCCCGCGCGTCGTCGCCTCCAGCAAGTACCCGCCGAGCGACGCGACGAAGAAGCCGACGCCGACGACGAAGACCTCGAACACACCGACGCCGGGCAGCTTGCCGCCGAACACGAGGCCGGCGAACAGCAGCCCGTACGGCAGCGTCACCACGGCACCGATCGGCCCGAAGCGGCTGATGCCGAACGCGAAGATGAGGTTCACGAGCAGGGCCGGCGCGATGAGGTAGGGCATCCCGACCTCCAACCCGATGACGATCATGGCCACGCCGCCTATCAGGTTGAGGAGCGCGCTGGCGGTCTGGACCTGGTCCCAGGTGCGGGCACGCTCAAGTGAGCCGTAGATCATGAAGATGAGCAGTTCCACGATCCCGATCGACGCGGCGATGCGCGCCGGGTTGAGCGGGAAGAGCAGCCACAGGAGGGCGCCGGTCGCGGCCCAGGTGGCGGCACCGAGCAGGATCGTGTTGGTCGCCTGCCCGCGGAACTGACGGCTCGCCTCCTCCTGGAAGGCGCGCTCGAGGTCCGTATCGCGGAAACGCTGGGTCACCAGGCTCCGTGCCGTGGCCGGGGCGCCGTACATGTGCGTCCGAAGATCGACCTTCATGCGCGTGATCGTCCGCCGCGCGTGGCCGATCCGCGTCGGCCATGCGGCCACGATTGCAGTACGTCGTTTGTCTTGCGATGCTGGCGCGCCCATCGAGATCGATCCAGCAAGCGAGGCGAACGCGATGCTCACCCGGGTCACCCGCGCCGAGTCGACCACGATCACGCTGCCAGGCAGATCGCTGCAGGCCTATCTCCGTGCCGACCAGGGCATCAGCGGCCGGATCTCGATCCACACCGCGTCGTTTCCGCCCGGTTCCAAGCCGGACGGCCACACGCACGCCACCGAGGAGGAAGCCGTCTACGTACTGTCCGGCCGCGGCCGCATCGTCACGCCGGACGATGTGGCCGAGCTCGAGCCGGGCGTGTTCGTGCTCATTCACCCCGGCACGTTCCACGCCACCGAGACCGCGTGACGACGAACCGCTTGAGCTGCTGTGCATCTTCTCGCCACCAGTCGTCCTGGGGAGCTACGAGCAGAAGCGCGACTGATCGCCAGCAGCTCGAGCGGGTTCGGACTCGTCTCTTGCCGCGTCGAATTGCGCCCGCGTGGGCTCGGGGGTCGGGGGCCCACGGATGGGGTCGGGGTCGGCTCGGGCGCAGCCCTCGGGGGGCCGGCAGCGCGGGCCCTCGGCCAAGTATTCCTCAGCGTGATCATCCGCCGGTTGTGCGTCGCGTCAGGCGTGCGGTTGGCGGTCTCGCCAGTGCAAAACGGGCACTCGCCGGGCGTCCAATTACCGGAAGTCATGGATCAGCGGCTGAACCGACCCTCGACCGGCGACTGACCACGGTGAGTCATCGGTCTGGTCCGCTCGCGGCTGCGGATCGGCCGATTTGACGACGCGTTGACGGAGACCGGTTAGTCTCGGTCCGATCGTCATGACTGCTCGCCAATTGCCCGTCCGTCCCGCACCTTCGCTTCGCCTGCGCGAGGAAGCCGACCGGCTGCTCGACCTGCCGTGGGAGTTGCCGCTTGCCGCATGGCCGCGCGAGCTGCCCTTCGTCGAGATCCCGGTGGGCGAGTCGCGGCACCTCGTTCGTTTCCTGGCGTTCGACGGCGTGACCTATGCCGTGAAGGAAGAACCGCTCGAGATCGCGCGGCGCGAGTTCCTGGTCCTGCGCCGGCTGGAGGATGCGGCACTCCCTGCGGTCCAGGCCGTGGGGCTGTCCGAGTCTGCCGAAGCGCAGACCGGAATCGTCGCAACTCGCTTCCTGGCGAACTCGAACCAGATCCGCCGCCTGCTCGCCAAGGCGCCTGCTGCGGCGTCATGGGCGCGTGACCGGCTGCTGGACGCGATGGCCTCGCTCCTGGTCGACCTCCACCGCGCCGGCGTGTTCTGGGGCGACGGCTCGCTCAACAACACGCTCTTCCGGCGGGACGGCGACCGGCTGCAGGCCTATCTCGTCGACGCCGAGACGAGCTCGCTCCTCCCCTCGCTGTCGGATGGGCAGCGCCTTCACGATCTCGACATCCTGCTCGAGAACGTCGGCTTCGGCCTCGCGGACCTTGCCGCGATCACCGGTCGCGAGGGCGGCGAGGACGATGCCATCGCGGCCGTCTCCAGCCTCGACCGCGCCTACCGGGAACTCTGGCATGAGCTCCACGCACGACCCGAGGTGCGCATGGAGGATCGCCACGCCGTCCGCAGCCGCGTCCGAAAGCTGAACGAGCTGGGGTTCTCGGTCGACGAGATCAGCCTCGAGCCGAGCGACCCGCGTGGCGGCGTGCGACTGTCGGTGGTCGTGACGGGGCGCCGCTTCCATGCTCGAGAGCTCGAGCAGCTGACCGGCGTCGTCGCGATGGAGAACCAGGCGCGATTGCTGCTCAACGACCTGCGCGAGTACGGCGCGTGGCTGGCCTGGTATGAGGGTGGCGGCACGCCGCGACCGGTGGATCCGGTCCGCTCACAGCGATACGCCGAGCGCTGGCGCGAAGAGGTCTTCGAGCCGACGATTGCCCGCCTCGGCGCGGTGACGCCAGCGCTCGACCCGATCCAGCGCTACTGCGATCTGCTCGAGCACAAGTGGCTGCTGTCCGAGGAGGCCGGGAAGGACGTCGGGCTGCAGGCCGCGATCGATTCGTTCGTGGAGATCCTGTCGGGAGCGTCAGCGGAGACGGCCGCGTAGTCGAGCGCGCGAAATCGCGGATCACGGTGAGAATCTCCCATGGCCGATGACCAGATCACGATCCGCGACAACCCTGACGAGCGTCGCTTCGAGCTGCGGGTCGGCGACGAGATCGCCGGTGTTGCCGAGTACGTGCTCTCCCCCACCACGATCGTCTTCACGCACACGGTCATCGGGGAGCAGTGGAACGGCCGTGGCCTCGGCACTCGGTTGGCACGGCATGTGCTGGATGAGGCACGGCGGCGCGGCCTGCGCGTCCGGCCCAAGTGCCCGTTCATTCGCAGCTACATCGAGGGGCACCCGGAATACGCGGACCTGGTTGCGCCGCGGACTTGAGAAGAGCCTCTCCGACACGGGAGAGGCTCCTCTCTTGGTGGGTCGACGGCGAGACGCTTGACTTCGCCGTCGAAGGAATCGGATGTTGGCCGTCGCCGTCAGACGGTTCTGCGCGAGCCCCGCGCGAAGAAATTCACGACCCACACGACGATCACCGCGCCGAACACCGACACGATGATCGAGGCGATATTGACGTCGCCGTTCTTTGATCCGCCGTTGCCGATGCCGATCAAGTTGACGATGAATCCGCCGACGATGGCGCCGACGATTCCGAGCACGATGTGGCCGATCACACCGAGACCCTCGTCACCCTTGACGAGAAATCCGGCGATATAACCGGCGATCGCGCCGAGCACGATCCAGGCGATGATATTCACGATCATTGGGCTGGTCCTCCATGCGAGTCTTCCGTAACACTGTCGCGGCAATTGCGGCTACAAGCCCCGTCCGGACCACCCGGGCCGCTCGGATCGTCTGATCCTGGCCCGACAGAGCCGACGGACATGCCAGCCGGATCGGCCGGTTGTCTATCGAGTACGTAACGTTGCACCGCGGTTGAAGGCGGGCGGGGGCGGAACCCGAGCGGTGGAAACGCGGTGCCGAGCGGCGCGAACGATGCCGGGCTGCGGAGTGACCCGGTGAGTCCGTATCCTCGGATGCGTGACGCCGGTCGAGATGCTTGCCGTGCTCTTGGCCGGCGCGGCGGCCGGGGCGATCAACACGATCGTCGGGTCCGGCTCGCTGATCACGTTCCCGACGCTGCTGGCCATTGGCCTGCCGCCCGTGACCGCAAACGTGACCAACACCGTCGGCTTGATCGCGGGCTCGGTCAGCGGCGCGGTGGGCTATCGACGGGAGCTCCGCGGCCAGCGCGACCGGGTGATTCGCCTGAGCATCGCAGCGGGCCTGGGCGGGCTGACCGGCGGACTGCTGCTGCTTACCTTCCGCGGAGCGTTCCTGCAAGTCGTCCCGTGGCTGGTGCTGTTCGCGGTCGTGCTCGTCGCGGTGCAGCCGCGGCTCTCCCGCTACATGGCGATGCGTCGGGCCCGCAGGCCGGAGGGCACGATCCACCCAGAGCACCCGTTGCCGCTCACGATCGGCATGTACCTGACAGGCATCTACGGCGGCTACTTCGGGGCAGCGCAGGGCGTGATCATGATCGCGCTGCTGGGCGTCTTCCTCGAGGACGACCTCCAACGCCTGAACGCCGTCAAGAATGTCGCAGCCGCCGTGGACAACGGCGTCGCAGCCCTTCTCTTTCTCTTTTTCGCGCCGATCCAATGGGACGCGGCGATCCTCCTGGCGCTCGGCTCGCTCGTCGGCGGCCAGATCGGCGCGTACATCGGACGGCGCCTTTCCCCGATGGTGCTGCGGTTCGTGATCATCGTCGTTGGAACGATCGTGGCGATCCGGCTCCTCTTGGTGTGAATCACGCGTTCCGCGTAACGCGCGCACGCTTTCAGACGTTCCTCAGATGCGGGCGGTTGACTGTCCCCGAGCGAGCCGATTCGCCCGCCCCTCACATTTCGGAGGTCATTGGATGTTCGAGGTTCAACCGCGACCGGTGAAAGGGCCGCCCATCAGGGGGCTCGCCGCGCTGGTCGTCTTCGCTCTGCTGCTCGTAGCCGGGGGTGCGGTCGCGTTCGCGGCCGGGCCTTCCCAGGTCGGTCAAAGCTCGTCCGCCGATCCGAACGCATCGTCCTCTCCAGCCGCTCCCGGGGCATCGACGGCACCCGGCACCATGCCCGTGCCGAAAGGCCCCGGCCAAGGTGGCATGGGCGGCCCGGGCTACGGGTTCGGCTACGGCCGGCGCCACGGTGGCGGTCAGGGCGGGCCCGGTGGGCCCGGTGGCATGCGCGGGCCGGGTGCGCCCGGTGGCATGCGCGGACCCGGCGGATTCCCCGGATTTCCAGGCGGCCCGGAATTCCCCGGCGGGCAGGGTGGGCGCGGCCCGAGCGGCGGCTTCATCGGCGGTTTGCTGGGCGACGCAGACGCGGCGCACACGATCCAGATCACGGCCATCGACGGCAACAATCTGTCGCTCGCCACCAACGACGGCTGGACACGCACCGTCGATGCGTCCAAGGCCACGATCACCAATGACGGCACGGCCGGCACACTGGCGGACCTCAAGGTCGGCGACACGATCCTGCTGCGCGAGCAGCAGAACAGCGACGGCACCTGGACGGTCACCGCGATCAACGTGGTGCAGCCGCGTGTCGTCGGCACGGTCCAGTCGGTCGCAACCGACTCGATCACGCTGTCGCACGTGGACGGCAGCACGACCGTGGTGCACGTCAGCGACACCACGACGTACCGCGTCATCGGCGTCACCAACGGGACACTCGCCGACATCAAGGTCGGCAACGTCATCGAGGCCACCGGCGCGCTGCAAAGCGACGGTTCGCTCGACGCGACCAGCATCGTGGCGTTCAACGGCGGCGGCTTCCCGCGCGGCCCGTGGGGCAACGGCGGCGGCATGCAACCGAACGCATCGCCCACACCCAGCGCACCGGCAGCCAACGGCTGACCACGCACCGTTCGCGTCCATCAAGAGAGGGCCGGTCCCACGAAGGATCGGCCCTCTGTTCATTTGAGTGACTCGATCGGGCCCGATCTTGTGCGCTACGGCCCGACGCTCAGACCGTAACCAACCGGGAACAGCGGGTCGTAGCCAGGGGAACCGACGTTGAGGGGCAACTGATCGTCGGAGCGTGGCCAGGAGAAGGGCAGGCGGCCGGTGGAGGGAACCTTGCCGAACAGCACGTCGGCAACACCGGCACCCTCGGATCCGGGCAGCCATGCCGCCGCCACCGCCCCAAGGCGGGGCAGCTCGTCGGTGATGACCATCGGCCGTCCGGACACCAGCACGAGCACGATCGGGACGCCCGCCGCCTCCAGCCGATGCAGCACCTGCAGGTCGCCCGGGTCCAGCTCGAGCCCATCCGGCCGATCGCCCTGGGTCTCGGCGTAGGGTTGCTCTCCCAGCACGGCGATGGCGACGTCGTGTCCGGCCGCATTCGAGCCATCGGCGCGAACGTCCACCGTTCCGGCAGGGCCGACCTGCTCCCGGATGCCGTCGAGGATGGTCGTTCCGGTCCACGATTGGCCTGCCTGGCCCTGCCACGTCCCCGTCCAGCCACCCATCTGTGCGCCGATGTCATCCGCGTTGCGACCGGCCACCAGCACGTGCATGCCGGAGCGGAGCGGAAGGATGCCGCGGTCGTTCTTCAGCACGACGACTGATTCGGCGGCTGCCGTGCGAGCCAGTGCTCGGTGAGCGTCCGAGCCGACGGTCGACGCCAGCGAACGATCCGCGAACGGGTGCTCGAACAACCCGAGCCTGAACTTCACGGCCAGGATCCGCGCGACCGCGTCGTCGATCCGTGCCATCGAGATCGTGCCTGCCTGAACCTGGCCCGCGAGCGTCTGCTCGAACAGGGAGGCATCGTCGGGAACCATGACCATGTCGATCCCGGCGTTGATCGCCAGCCGGACATCCAGCGAGGAAAGATCCCCTGGATTGCCGTCGTTCCGGTTGATGCCGGCCCAGTCCGACACCACCAGGCCAGCGAATCCCAGTTCGGTCTTCAGGACGTCCGTGACGAGATGACCGTCCGCGTGCATGGGCAGGCCGTTGACGCTGGAGAAGCTGACCATGACAGCGCCCACGCCGTCCCGGACCGCCGCCTGGTAGGGCGGCAGGTGAATGGCGCGCAACTGAGCGTCGGTCAGCTCGGTGTCGCCCTCGTTGGTGCCACCCGTGGTGCCCCCGTCGCCCAGGTAGTGCTTGGCCGTCGAGAGGATGCTGGCTGAGCCCGCACCCAACGTCGCGCCCTGATACCCGGTGATCACTGCCGCGGCCATGCTGCTGACGAGTTGTGGATCCTCGCCAAAGCTCTCGTAGGTGCGTCCCCAGCGGATGTCACGCGCGACACAGACGCACGGCGAGAAGGTCCAGTTGGCGCCGGTCGCCGCGGTCTCCTCGGCCGTGGCGCGAGCGACCTGTGACGCGAGGGCCGGGTCGTCCGTGGCGCCAAGCCCAATGTTGTGCGGAAAGATCGTCGCATCGTGCAGGTTGCCGTCGCCATGGACGGAATCCGTGCCGTACAGGATCGGGATGCCCAGCCGGGTCGAGCGTGCGGAGGCCTGGAACGCGTCGAGCATGTCGGCCCAGCCCGCAGGTGTGTTTTCAGCCGGCGCTGAGCCACCACCGCTCAGCACGGCGCCGAGCCCGAACCGTGCGACGTCCGCAGGGTCCGGCAGGTTGGACCGCTCGATCAAGGTCATCTGGCCGATCTTCTCGGGGAGCGTCATCCGGTCGAGCAGGTCGCGAACGCGCGCCTCCACGCTGGCGTTCGGGTCCAGGTACACGAGTGTCGAGGGGATGGTCGGGGACGGTGACCCTGCCACTGCAGGGCCGGACGGCATCGGGGACGCCGCGGCGGCGCCGATGAGCCCACAGATCGCGAGCATGACGACCGCACGGTTCACGGCGACGGCCGCGCTGACCCGTGAGTCTCGATCCCGTCGAGGAGACGCTGCAGCGCGAACTCGAAGCGGTCGTCCTCGGACACGGCCATGAGGTCTTTCGACGCGGCGATCAGGTTGGGAAACCGCTCCGGAGGAAGCTTGCCGACCATCTCGAGAACCGCCAAACCGACTTCCTCCTGGGTCATACCCACCCCGATCGGGCCGGTTGGCTCGCGCGTCTCGAGGATCGCCCAGCCGGCGGTGAACGAGACGACCGCGTTATAGATCATCACCGATGTCCTCCGGTCGAAGCCGCCCTCGTCGACCAGCAGCGTGAGCAGCCATTCGAGCGCGGCAAGTGCCTTTGGTCCCATCGTCACGCGCTCGCTGAGCACCAGGGCCAGGTTGCGATGGCGAAGGATCGTGCGCCGGAAATCGCGCGCCACCGCCTCCACCTGCGCGCGCCAGCCGGCCCCGTCCAGTTGGTCGAGCGTCAACTCGCCGAAGATCTCGTCGACGACCAGGTCGAGCAGCTGGTCCTTGCTGGACACGTACCAATAGAGCGTCGTCGCCCCGGCATTGAGCCGATGGCCGAGGCGGCGCATGGATAGCGCGTCCAGCCCTTCCTCGTCGATCAGCTCAAGTGCCGTCTGCACGATTCGCGCGCGCGTGAGCGGTTCGCCCGGCTCGTCGCGCGGGGTTCGCTCAGCCGGCCACCATGGGAGCGCGGGGTCGCTGGTCGTCAGGGATCGGTTCACTTACTCGAACAGTGTACTTGACACTCGCACAGTGTTCGAGTTACTTTTCTACCGATCGCTCGAACACTGTACGAGAGCGGTGGCGACCCGGCTGCGGCCCACGTCATCGACCGTCACCACACCGTTTGCCGGGGCCTTGCCATGACTGCGACCGTCACTCGAAATCCGCGACGCTGGATCATCCTGATCGTCCTGATCCTGGCGCTGTTCGGGATCAGCGTGGACAACACGATCCTCGTGATCGCGCTGCCGACGCTGGCCGTCGACCTCCATGCCAGCGCGTCCGATCTCCAGTGGATGATCGACGCCTACATCCTCGTCTTCGCCGGGCTGCTGCTCCTCTCGGGAGCCCTTTCGGATCGCTACGGCCGCCGGCGAATGCTGCTGATCGGCCTCGCGCTCTTCGGCTTCGGCTCCGCGCTCACGCCGCTGGTCACCACCTCCGAGCAGCTCATCGCGCTGCGCGCGTTCATGGGCCTCGGTGCCGCGTTCGTGATGCCGGCCACGCTTTCGATCATCGCCGCCGTGTTCGATGCGGACGAGCGGCCCAAGGCAATCGCCGCGTGGGGCTCGATCTCCGCGATCGGCATCGTTGCCGGCCCCCTGCTCGGCGGCTATCTGCTGGACCACTTCAACTGGCCGTCGGTCTTCCTCATCAACGTCCCATTCGCGATCCTGGGCATCGCCTTGACGCTCTACTTCGTGCCTGAGTCGCGGTCCGCGCGACAGGTGAAGCTGGACTGGATCGGCGCCACGTTCTCCGTGGTCGCCCTCATCACCCTCGTCTACGCGATCATCGAGGTGCCTTCACACGGCTGGACGGACCCACAGATCCTCGCCTCGTTCGTGACCGCCGCGGTCTTCATCGGTCCTGTTCGTGTGGTGGGAGCGGCGCATCCCCGAGCCGATGCTCGACGTGGCGCTCTTTCGCAACCCGCGCTTTTCCGCCGCGAGCCTCTCGGTCACCCTCGTCTTCTTCGCGCTCAACGGCGCGCTGTTCTTCGTGACGCTCTACCTGCAACAGGTGCTCGGCTTGTCTGCGCTGCAGACGGGCTTGCGGTTCATCCCGATCGCAGTTGGCGTAGCACTGGCGTCAGGGCTCAGTGCCGGGATGACCAAGCGCTTCGGCGCCAAGATCACGACCACGGCCGGGCTGCTGACCATCGCCGTCGGGCTCGCGTCGATGGTCCTGCTGCGAACCGACAGCAGCGATCTCACGGTGTCGGGGATCCTCTTCGTCGCCTCGTTCGGCATCGGCCTGGCGATGACGCCGGCAACCGACGCGATCATGGGTGCACTGCCGCCAGAGCAGTTCGGCGTTGGGTCGGCGGTCAACGACACCACGCGTGAGATTGGTGGTGCGCTCGGCGTGGCCGTGCTGGGCAGCATCTTCGCGGCGACCTACAGTGCAGCCATGGATGCCGTCGGGCCACTGCCGCTCGGCCCGTTCGCGGCCCAGGCCAACCAGGCCATCCACGATTCGTTGGCCGGGGCCGCCGCTGTGGCGCAACAGATCGGCGGTGAGGTGGGGGCTGAACTCCTGGCAACCGCGCGTGACTCGTTCATCCATGCGCTGACGACCACCTCGATCATCGGTGCGGTCGTCGCGGTCGGCGGTGCGTTGATCGCCCTGATCTGGCTGCCGGCACGCGCGGCGACGCCGGTGGAGTCAGCGGATGCGGCCGAGGATCGGCCGGCGCGCACGATGGACGAGCACGCTGCTGCGGAGCCCACGCCCTGACCTCGGTGGCCGACCTCCCGGTCGACGCCGGCTCGCAGCCGTACGCCTGGCTGACGGCGGCGGGTCGCGTCTCCGGTCAGCCCCGCACGGTCGAGCTCTGGTTCGGCCTGCGCGGCACGACGGTCTACTTCCTCGCCGGAGGCGGCGCGGCGGCGAACTGGGTTCGAAACAGCCTCGCGGCAGGGACGGTCAGCCTTCGGCTGGGGAATGGCACGTACGTCGGTTCGGCACGCGCCGTGGAGCCCGGCACGGACGAAGATGGCGTCGCCCGCCGGGTGCTCGCGGCCAAGTACCAGGGCTGGACCGAAGGTGCCCCGTTGAGCCGCTGGGCGCGACACTCGTTTGCGCTGGTGGTCGAACTCGAACGCGAGGTGCCCACGGGCGGTTGATTCGAGCGCGAGGTGCCCACGGGCGGTTGATTCGAGCGCGAGGTGCCCATCGGCGGTCGTCTCGCGCCGGGTCGGCTTTGGTGACGGGTGCGGCAGTTCCGTTTAGTAACGGGTGTGGTCGTATGCGCGGATTGCGCGGCGAAAACCCGTCCAGCGGCCGGAATCCGTGCCGCCTACCACGCCCATTGGTAGCAGAGCCACATTTGGCCCATCGCTCGACATAGCACTACGCCGATTGCTAGGACGTCGCCCCTTGTGCCTGGGACGTCGCTCATGTGCCTGAGACTTCGCCCGTTGTGCCTGAGACTTCGCCCGTTGTGCCTGAGACGTCGCTCATGGCCTGAGAAACGTCGCCGCCCCTTGTGCCTGGGACGTCGCCCCTTGTGCCTGGACTTCGCTCCTTGTGCCTGGAGGCCACGCCTCGCGCCTGCGGCTGCGATCCTCGGAGCCCGCCGAAACCCTGCTCAGGCGCCGAGCTCGGTGCCTCCCGCGAAGGCGTAGGCCTCGGCCACGAGCGCGTGGGCGTCGGGCGAGTCGACCGCGATCGACACCCATTCTTTCATCGGCCGCTTCTTGCCCATGCCGAACACGCGACCGGCGCCCGTGTCGACGAGTGTCTGCACCCGGTCCCGCGGCAGCTTCAGCGCGATGCCGCCGTGGACCACCATGGCGAAGATCCGCCCGTCAACGCGCATGCCCGCCTTCGGCCCGAACCCTGTGCCCATCGTCACGCGTGGATCGTCGGCGTACTCAGCCTGGAGCTTCGCGAACCGAGGATCGTTCGAGATGTTTGCCATGACTGCTGATGATGCCCCGTGCGGGGCGTTTTCACCACATGAGCGAAAGCAGCTGCCCGAAGACGCGCTCCGGGTCGACCTGGACGCCGTGCCGTCCGAACCAGGTCGCCACGTTGGTGACGTCGCGATGCAGCAGCCCGGGCGCTGCGGGATTGACGATCACGTCCACGGCCTGCGGGAAGTCGATGACCACGACTCGACCTTCGAACCAGAGCAGGTTGTACACGGATAGGTCGCTGTGGACGAGCTTGGCCGTTGTCAGCAGCCGGAGGTTGTCGACCAGTTGGCGCCACGCGTGGGCCAGACTGTCGCGATCGAGGCGGGCATCGACGAGACGCGGGGCGGCGACCTGCCCCTCCCCCATGAACTGCATCAGCACGCCGTCGTCGACGACGTCGACTGGATACGGCACGCTCGCGCCGGCGTCCCACGCGCGCCGGAGCATCGTGATCTCGTTGATCGGCCACATTGCGGCGACGACGTCGCGGCCGTGGTCGGTTTTCTTGTCGACGGCGCGCTGGTCGCGCGACTTGAGGTTCCAGCCCGCGCGATAGACCGCGTCGGACCGGTAGATGGTGCCCTTTGAGAAGCCCAGCTCCTGGAGCTGGCCCTTGTACTCGGGCGTTCGCGGGCGATAACGCTTATGGGCAAGGAAGCAGCTCCGGGTCTCGCCGATGCGCTCGACCAGGAAGACCTCGGCCTCCTTGCCGGATTTCAGGGTGCCGAGCCGGACGTCCTCGTAGCCCTCGGTGATGAGCCAGTCGGGGGCGCGGCGCTCGGCGGTAACGAGCGTGGACACGCGAAAGATCTCCAGATAACGGGGAAATGAGTCCCCGTCGATCGGAGTGTCAGCGGGTGAAGACCACCTCGAGGGTGGGCGCGGCGAACCGATCGGCGGGCGGGCATGCTGCGGCGTGGACGTCTCTCACGGCGCTGCCCTCCTTTCTGCTGTCGATTGGCTCCGCGGTCGGCGGCGGCGCGCAGCGTACGCGCCACGATGGATCGATGCAAGCACGATTTCATTCGGGTGTACCGTGGTCTCGCACGCAGTGTGCGTGTTCGCGTGGTGACCTCGTCTCGAACGGGCCGGTGCGCTGGCCGTTTGAAGTTCGGGAAATTGAAAGGGGTCACCATGACCGCAGGTAGCATCAAGAAGGTCGTTGCTGATCGAGGCTTCGGTTTCATCGCAGCCGAGGACGGCAACGAGTACTTCTTCCACCGCAACGAGCTCGACTCGTCGCTTGACTTCGACCACCTCAATGGCGGCGAGAAGGTGACGTTCGACGTCGAGGCCAGTCCCAAGGGCCCTCGCGCGTCACACGTCCACTCGGCCTAGCACCTTGCCGCCCGTTCGCGGGCGGTCGTCGAGATCTACAACGGGATCCGTGCCGCAAGGCCGGGTCCCGTTTGTCGTCCTGCGCGGCAGAGTTGGGTAGCGTTCGCACCGATGGCGACCAAGCCGCCGCCCGCATGGATGATCCGGTTTAACAGTGCCTTGCTTCGCCGTGGCCTCAGCATGGGCTCGCAGCACCTGCTGTCCGTTCGGGGCGCACAGGAAGGGCGAGCGCGCTACGCGTGCGGAACCGCAAGCAGGTCGTTGCTGCCGTGGTCGCCGTGCTGCACGAAGAACGAGTCGCCGCAGGGGCACTTGTAGACGACGCCATCCTTGAGCCATTGGCGCTCGGGATCGAGCTGCGCCTCCGAGACGTCCTCGCTGGGACGCATCTCCTCCCAGCTGCCGTCGTTGTGGCGGTGCATCGCCCGCTTCACCGTGTCGAACATCGCTTCCTAGGTCCCTCGTCTCGTCGGGTCGGCTCATCGGTCGAGCGTGCCCGGTAGGGTAGCGACCTGATGAAACCCGGTTTCCACGGTGCTGGAAACGTTCTTCGGCGCCAAGCGCTGATCGTTCCGCCAAATCGCCGCAGGCGAAGTCTCGGCCCTGGCCGTGCGCCAGTCAGGGTCTCGCGCCGCGCGAGTCGGGCAGCGCGATGACGTCGATCCCCACTCGTCGCGCGGCCGCAGCCACAGCGGGATCCGTCGTTGCCACTGGATCCTCGACACTCCTCGCCGTGGCCAGGGCGATGCAGTCGGCGAGCGAGATCGGGGCGTCAACTCGATGGTAGGAAGCGGCGCGCAGCTCTCCGGCGGAACGCCCGATCGACTCCGTCACCGGCACGATCACGAGGCCTCCTGCTCGAAGCCAATCGATCGCCTCTTCGACTCGCTCCAGCGGACGGCCGGCCACCCGGGTCAGGCCATCGATGACCTCGGCCACATTGACCGCGGAGATCTTGGGTCGGTCCTCCTTCGATCGGAGGATGCCCTCGACCATGTCCCGCGCAGGCTCGCCGAGAAGCGCGGCCATCAACGCGGACGCATCCAGCACCGTCATGCGCGACTGGTGCGGTCGTCGTTCTCCGCATCCTCCTCGCGACTCCGGCGCCGGATCTCGTCAGCTGATGGTCCGGACCCAAGAAGCAGGGCGAGCGCCGCACCGATCGGATCGTCGGGAAGCGGACGCACGACGATCGAGCCTCCGCGGTCCTCGATCAGGACCTCGCGCGTTTCCCAGCGTCTACGGACCTCGGCGGGAACCTGGACCTGTCCACCCTGTGAAATCGTCGCTCGTTTCACAGTGCTCATGGTGCGCACCGTGAGATCAAGAGTCAATCCATGAAGTTGGCGTGATCGCCTAGCGGGCCAGGTCAGAACCGTCTGGTTGTGCGTCGTTCGACACGATCAGATGCCGACGGGCTCGCGCACCAGGATCACGGTCGTGCGGTCGGGGTTCCACTCGCCGTAGAGGATCAGCACCTTCTCGAGGCGCGTCTCCACGCCCAATTGCTCCTTGACGCGATCGTTCTCGTACGGGAAGACGGTCTCGTCAATGCGTCGGAGTGCCTCGTCGAGGTTGGCGACGATCTTCTGGCTGCCGACGACAAGGATCAGCTTTCCGCCACCCGCCGCGTAGGCCGCCAACTGGCTGCCGGTTGCCGATGCGGCGACGAGTGCCCCGTCCGCGGTGATTGCCGCCACGCTGCCGAGTTCGACATCGGGCGCGCTGACCAGCTTGCGGATCTCACGACCCTGCGTCTTGCGGTCCATGGCCAACATGCGCGGGCGAAGCGCGTCGTACCGGCCGCTCGTCAGCTCTTCCACGAGCCCCAGGTCCTCGAGCGTGCGCGACTTGCCCCAATGGACCTCGGCACCGTCCGGGATCCGTTCGAGAACCGCCGAACGCGCCTCGCCGGCTGTGTCAACGACGACGGCCTCGATGTTGTGGCGGCGAAGCTGTTCGGCGACCTTGTTCAGCTCATCGATGGGGGCAACGATCGTAGTGGTCTGCGATGCGTCGCCGGCAGGCGCAATGGTGTTCATCTCGGTGCACGTTCCTCACGGGTGTTCGCGACTTACGTCGTAAGTCTACCCGCGGAGCCTACACCTGATCGGGCCGGATGACGTCCTGGGCAGCGGGCCAGAGGCGCTGGAGCGTGGAACGCAGCAGCTCGACGGTCATCGGGTTTTCCCCACCGCCTGTGACATCCAAGCTGGCACGCCCGCCAGCGAAGGTCACCGCGTGATCGAGGTCGGTAGGTCGGGACCCAACGGCGAACGGTGTCGCGTTTGCGGGCTGTCTCTCGTTGGCGACCCAGAGGATCAGCCCTTCCCTCCCCTTGGGCCGCTCTGCGGCGAGTGCTACCGCGGACAGCAGATGGACGATGAAATCGAATGGTCGGCGGAGTTCGACTCAGGCGCCGGTGATGACTCGGATGTCTGACCGTGTGCGGCGCCGGTACTTTCAACTGGGCACGACGTGCCGCAGCAGCGATTGCTGCCGGTATCGCTTCAGCCAGCTCGGCTGGTCCGGGTTTTCGCCGCGGAGTCGCGCAAGGGCAACGGCGAGGAGCACGACAGGCGGCACGACCACGAGCGGCGCGTAAACGTCGTCGACACCCCGTGGGAGCGGCAACAGCCGGGAGTCCGAGAGCGTCCGTGTCGCGCTCACCTCCACGACCTGGCCGACTCCCCATCGTTCGTAGCCGCGAACCAGGTCTGCGCCGGTTCGCGTGCCTCTCCGCTCGGGCACGAGCACGACGATGGTGTCTCCCGGTCCGACAATCGTCACGCCGCCGGAGCGCATCTCCCAGGACTCCTGCGCCTCCGCGTGGACGAGCCCGATCTGCTTGAGCTTGAGGGCCGCCTCCAGGGCCGCCGGCAGGGCGAGTCCATGGCCGACGACGAACACGTGCTGGGAATGCGCGACTTCGGCAGCGATCTGGTCGACCACCAGGCTCGACGAGGCGATCGCCCGTTCGGCATCGTCGGCCGCGAGTCGGAGTCCCACACAGATCGCGCTGAAGGGACCGTCGATCAGCGCCGTCACCAGGAGGGCGCAGGCAGTCGTGACCGCTGAGAACGCCTTGGTCTTGATGAGGACCGCGCTCTGGCCGCCGCCCGGCACGATCGCGTGGTCGGCGGTGCGCGTCAGCAGGGAATTCGGGGTGCCGGTGATGCCGATCGTCGGGGCGATTCCCTTGACCTCGCGCATCGTCGCGACCACGTCCTGGCAGGCGCCCGAACCGGACACGCCGATGACCAGGTCGTGGCGCGACAACCTGGGCCGATGTGCAGCGAACTCGGCGCTGCTCACCGGGATGACGACCGGATCGTCGGGTCCAGACAGTCGCTGCGCGAGGGCGCTCATGTAGAGAACCGAGTTGAACAGCGATCCGTTGCCGATCGCCCAGATCCGCCGGCGGCCGGAGATGCCGACGCTGTTCGCGATGTCCACCACCAGCGGCGAGACGAGGTCGATGGTCTCGCGGATGGCCGCCGGACCCTCGCGAATCTCCTGGGTGACGATGCTCTCGAGCGAGCCTCGAGGCTCAGTCGTCGTTAATGCCACGGACACGTTGCGCCCCATCGAGTCGCGGGGCGCCCATGCACGTCCGGCCTATGGCTGGCTGAACGCGGCACCCTTGGTGACATTGTCGGCGTTCTCGCGCCGATTGGCGCAGTGAGTTGCATGCATCACGGCAGGCGTTTGACGCATCCGGCGCGGATTGGCATGGTGGAGCCATGACCGATACACAGACCCTCTCGCGAACCGGCATCCCGTACGACGAGCTCGCCGGCTCATTGCACGGCCGGTTGATCACCCAGTCTTCCGACGACTATGACGAGACCCGTCAGCTCTTCATCGGCGGCACGGACCCCCGGCCCGCCGCCATCGCGCGCGTTGCCGATGCCGAGGACGTGTCACGCGTCGTCCGATTCGCCCGCGAACACCGCGTGCCACTGACCGTGCGCTCCGGCGGCCACACGGACTTCGGCCACCGCAACGCCGACGGCGGCCTCGTGCTGGATGTCCGCGACCTGCGTTCGCTCGAGATCGACGTCAAGGGCCGGACCGCCTGGGCGGGCGGCGGCTGGACGGCCGAGGCGCTGACCAAGGCGCTCCAGGAGCACGGCCTGCTCGTCGGCTTCGGCGACACCGGGTCGGTCGGCATCAGCGGCATCACGCTCGGTGGCGGCATCGGCTACGTGGCACGCAAGCTGGGCATGACCATCGACGCGTTGCTGGCCGCGGAGATCGTCACGGCAGACGGACAGGTCCGGGCCGTGGACGCCGAGCATGAGCCTGATCTCTTCTGGGCCATCCGCGGCGGAGGCGGCAATTTCGGGGTGGTGACGCGCTTCCAGTACCGCCTCGAGCCCGTTGGGCAGGTCTACGGCGGGATGCTCGTGCTACCCGCGACGGTCGACACGATCGATGGCTTCATCCGTGCCGCGAACGCCGCGTCGGACGACCTCTCCACGATCGCGAACGTGATGCCCGCGCCGCCGATGCCGTTCCTCCCGGCCGAGGCGCACGGCAAGCCGATCATCTTCGCGTTCATGGTTGCCCTCGGCGACGTCCAGGAGGGCGAACGCCAGATGGCGCCGTTCCGGGCGCTCGCGACGCCGCTCGCCGACATGCTCCGGCCGATGGCGTACTCCGAGATCTACATGCCGGAGGACCCCAGCTACCGGCCCGACACCGGTGCAGCGAACGTTCTTCCTCGACTCGATCGACGCCACCAAGGCGCAGGCCATCCTCGACGCGCTGGCGGCTTCGGATGCGCCGGTGCGAGCCGTGCAGTTGCGCGTCCTGGGTGGCGCGATGAGCCGCGTTCCCAACGACGCGACGGCCTTCGCGCACCGCGATGCACCGCTCCTGGCGGTCGTCGTGAACTTCACGAGCGGCGACCCCGACGACCGTCGCACGCGCGCCGCTTGGGCCGACGGCCTGTCGGCGCTGCTGCGCGATGCCGATCGAACGGGCGCCTACGTGAACTTCCTGATGCTCGACGACGACCACGTCGAGAAGGCGTACCCGGAACCGACGCTCGCGCGGCTCCGCGAGATCAAGCGCCGCTACGACCCGGAGAACCTGTTTCGCGGCAACGTGAACATCCCGCCCGCCTAGGTCTCCGGCTCGGCCGGCACGGTCACATCCGATTCATCGAGGTTCACGTCGGGGACCGCGTCCGCGGGGAAGTAGTGGCGCACCTCGCCGATCTCGCTGGTCAGCGCATGCGCGGCGTTCTCGGCTTCGGCGTCGCTGCCGGTCAGCCGTCCGCGGTGCTGTCGAGCGTGAGCGTCCCATGACGGCACCTCGAACAGCTCGACGAAGCGTGTCGGGTCCTCGCCGTCTCGCAGGAGCTGCCAATCCGTCGCACCGGTTCGACGCCTTGTGCGCTCGACGCGCTCCATCGCTTCGATGAACGCGTCCGCGTTCGCCGCCGGAACGCGGAAGTGGCCCTCGACGATCACGGGGCCGATGTCCAGGTCGGGTTGGAAGGCGAGCCGCGCCTCGGGCCACGGTTGTGCCGGCCCACGATCCAGCGACGAGACGTCCTGCAGCCGCCACAGCCGGCCCAGCGCGATACCCGCCGCCATCACGATCGCCGCCGCAACGACCGCTGGCACCAGCCCGATTGCGCTGGCGATGAACCCCCACGCGGCAGCGCCGATCGCCTGGGAGCCGAACAGCACGATCATGTAGATCGCGAGACCGCGGGCGCGCACCCAGCCGGGCAGGAACAGCTGGAGCGTCGCGTTCACAGTCGACAGCACCGCCATCCACGCGAGCCCGGCGAACAGCAGTGCCGCGATGACCGCGAAGACGCTCGGTACGAGCACAACCACCGCCATTGCGACCGCATAGACGAGGCTCATGCGCGCGATCAACAGATCGTCGGTCCAGCGTGCACGGATTCGCCCGATCACGACGACGCCACCGATCGCGCCGACTCCGAGCGCGCCGAGCAGGACGCCGTACCCCGCGGCGTCCAGGCCCAGGAGATCGGTTGCGACCAGCGGTAGCAGCGCCCACACCGCGATCGCAGGCAACAGGAACAGCGCCGCGCGAACGAGCACGCTGCGCACGAAGGGCGACCAGCGCACGTAGGCACTGCCGACTCGCAACGCGGGCAGGAAGCGCTCGCGCCGCGACTCGTGCGCCTCGTGCGGCACGCGGGAGCGGAGCAGCACCAACGCGAAGATGAAGTAGGTCAGGGCGTTGAAGCCGAACACGGCCCCCACTCCGACCAGGGCGATCAGCACGCCGGCAATCGCGGGACCGATCGCGCGGCCAACGTTGACGCTGACCGAGCCGAGGACGGCAGCCGAGCGCAACTGTGAGCGCGGGATCAGGTCGGGGATCATCGCCTGCCACGTCGGAGCTGTGACGCCGGCACCGGCACCATCCAGGAAGGTCAGGAGCAGCAGCAGGGCGGGCGTCAGCGCGTTCGTCGCGGACAGGAATGCGAGCATCGTTGCGTTGATCGCAAGGAACACCTGGATCGAGAGCAGCAGGAGGCGCCGGTCGAACGCGTCCGCCAGCACGCCGGCCGGCAGCGCCAGCAGCATCACCGGCAGCGTGTCGGCGGTCTGGACGAGCGCGACCAGCGTCTCGTTGTTCGGCTGGCTGACGAGCACCCACTGCGCACCGACGGTCGCCATCCAGTTGCCGATCTGCGTCAGCAGGACCGCGAACCAGAGCGCGCGGAAGACGCTGTTGCCGAGTGGCGACCAGGTGTCGGACGAACGAACGCCGGCCAGGAATGAGCGGTTCGTCGTGGCCGTGGACATGGGCGAGGCAGATCGTCGCACGCGGCACCACAATCGATTCGTGGATGTGCCCGTCAACCCGTTCGTCGCCTACGCCGGCGTGCTCCGGAGCGTCGCCGAGACGGTGCCCGGCTACCGGACGTTCGACTTGGCCGGAGCCGGCACCGGCACGCTGATCCTCTCGAGGCACGGACTGCCCAGCCTCGATCGTGTGCTCGTTCCACGATTGAGCGAAGAAGAGGCACCCGCGGCGGTGGCGCGAGTGGAAGCCGAGGCTCGCGCAGCAGGCACGGCGGTGAACTGGTGGCTCGATCCGGGCGCTCGACCCGAGAGCCTGGAACGGCTGCTGGTCGAGCACGGCTACGAGCACACCCGCGACTACCCGGTGATGAGCCGACGACCTCGAGGATCTGCCTCGGTTGGAGGCTCCCGCGGGCGTGGAGCTCGGCTGGGCGACCGATGCCGAAACCATGCACCAGTCGCAGATCGTTGCCGGCACCGCGTTCGGTCGTCCCCAACGGGCCGTCGAGTCGGTTGCCGACGCGTTGTCCGTGCCCGCGATCGTCAGCAACCCGTGCGTCGTCGTCGCGGTCGCGCACGTCGGTGGCCGGATGGTCGGTTCCGGAACGCTGTGGCTCGACGATGGCGTCGGCGGAATCCTCAACGTCGGCACGCTCGACGAGGCACGCGGCCGCGGCATCGGGTACGCGGTCACCCTCGCGCTCCTGTTCCGCGCGAAGGAGCTCGACGCGACGTTCGCCGCGCTCCACGCGTCGCCGCAGGGGTTTCCGATCTACCTCCGGATGGGCTTCCGCCACGATGGCGACGTGCGGGTGGTTCGAGGACCGGCCGACCTCCGATAGCCGGGAAGTGCCTCTTGCGACGGCCGGTGCGACTCGTTCACGCTGGCGCGAACGGCGGTTCAAGGAGTCGCGACCATGGGCAACGTTCTGACTGGCGCAAGCGTCTCGATCGACGGCTATATCGCTGGCCCGGGCGAGACGGGGTTCGAGCATCTCTTCGCCTGGTACAACGCCGGCGAGCAGGAGTTTCCCAGCGCCCACCCCGACGTCCAGTTCCGGCTCCAGGCCGCGGACCACGAATACCTCCGCGATTACGTCGAAGGAGTTGGCGCGCTCGTCGTCGGCCGCCGGCTGTTCGACCTCACCGACGGATGGGGCGGCATCCACCCGCTCGATCGGCCGGTCGTCGTGGTCACGCACGGCGTGCCCTCGAAATGGGTCAACTCGCATCCGGATGCGCCATTCACGTTCGTCACGGACGGCGTCGCGAGCGCCATCGAGGTCGCGCGGGGAATTGCCGGTGAGCGGAACGTCGGCGTGGCGGCCGGCTCGCTGACCAGCCAGTGCCTCGAGCTCGGACTGCTCGACGAGATCTGGTTCGACCTCATCCCGGTCGTGCTGGGCGGCGGCACGCCGTTCTTCCCGCCCTTCGGCCGGGGACCGGTGCTGCTCGACGGGCCCTCGATCATCGAAGGCGCCTACGTCACGCATCTGCGCTACGTCGTACGGCACGCCGAGGTTCGTCACCCCAACATGGGCGGCTGACGTCGACACAGCACTCTCATGATCCTATGATGGTGCTATGAGAACCGTCACGGCAATCGAGATGCGCAAGCGCTTCGGCGAGATCGTCGATCAGGCGGCTGGCGGCGAACGGATCGTGATCGAGCGTGCCGGTCACCCGGTCGCTGCGATCGTTCCGCTGTCCGACCTCGCACAGATCGACCCCGAGGAGAAGCGCAAGCGACAGCTCGCTGCGATCGAGGAGATCCGGCGACGAGCCAAGCGGTACCCCATGCCGACTGGGGAGAACGCCGCGGACTTGATCCGGCGTCAACGTGACGAACGAACCGACCACCTGCTCGAAGTCGTCGAAGAGGCCCGAAACGCGAAGCGCGGTCAGTGACCACGTTCCAGGCGTTCCGGCCACCTCTCGTCGTCGATGCGAGTTTCGCGATCGAGGCTCTCGACGGATCCCCTGCTGCGGTCGAGCTTCTGCTCGCAACCACGTCCGACTACGGCATGAAGCTCGTCCCGGCGCACTTCTGGCTTGAGACGGCGAATGCCCTCGTCCATACCCGTGCCTCGGAGGCACAGATGGTGCGCGACCTGACCCTGCTCGGCGAGGCCGGAGTCGAGACGGCGGATCGAGGATTGGTGGCAGTGACGGATGCGATTGGCCTTGCGCGAAGGCACAGGCTCACCACGTATGACGCGGCCTACCTTCAACTTGCCCTTGACGTCGACGGAGAACTCGCAACATACGATCGGGCACTCGCGAAGGCGGCCGAAGTCGAAGGTGTCGTGGTCCGATCGTAGGCTGAACTTGCCGGCGGCTCGGGGCTCAACCTCGAGAACGCAGGTGACCACGAACTGAAAGGGCTTGAGCTGCATGCGTCGGCTCTTCCGGCTGAGGTCCTGATGCGCGCGTCCGAGGCAGAAGGGAGAACGCATGATCACGTCCGCGCCATTTCTGCTGTTCGACGGCAACTGTGCCGAGGCGATGGCCTTCTATCGCGACTGCCTCGGCGGGGATCTGACGCTGATCAGACTCGGCGTCCAGTGGATCTTCCGCGGCGGCCCGATCACCTAGCCTTGGCGCGGGTGACGGTCGCGTGTCGGGCGCGCATTCCGCTCGTACCCTCGCGCGGCCGGGCAATCCCCGCACACGCTCGCGCCGTCGTTTCCTTCGTATTGGCAAGTCATGGTCGCTCGCTCGAACGCATCGTTGGTCGGAGGCGCTGCGACCTCGACGAGTGCCGGGACGTATGCGTGGTCGTGCACAGATCCGCGCCGAACCACAGAGAACACGCGGTTCGCCGACGACTGGAAGCCGCGAGATCCGAGCGAACGCCCGTGGTGTGGAAATTCGAAAGAAGTTCCAACCGACTCGCCTTCGATTGACCGTGGGATGCCAATTTGAAGGGAAACCCGCGCGCGGCCGGGCAATCGCCGCCACCTCAGCCGCTCACCGCCCGCCGGATTCGGGCAACCGATGGCTTGCGCGGCCGCATACGATCCGCGCTGTGACGGCCGATCCCACCAACCCGGTGCCTGCCGCGCCCGCGGCGCCAAAGGTCTACGAGCGCAAGACGCGCGCTCCTGACTGGCTGACCGACGTTGTCCTGGTCGTCACCGCCGTCTTCGGGATCTGGGCGGTCGCGCTACTCGTGCTCACGTTCGTCGGAATCGCGCAGCCGGCCTACTACTTCGTCGACCAGAAAGCCGCGATCAAGGCGGCCGGCGCGACGGTCGTGGTGTTGCTGACGTTCAGCCAGTTCTACACGATGGAGTCGGTTCTCGGCCACCTGCCGAGAGGCCACATCAAGATGCGCTCGATGATGCGCGTGCATCGCTGGGGCGGCCGGATCCTGATCCTGCTCGCCGCGGCCATCGCGTACTTCTGCATCACCGACATCGGCGCGCCGCACGACCCGTTGCGCGTTGCCGTTCACGCGATCTGCGGATCCATCGCCTTCTCCCTATTGGCGATCAAGTTCGCGCTGATCCGCTGGCGTCCGTACCTGGCGTATGACACGGCCCCGTGGATCGGTCGCATCGTTGCCGTCTGCTTCGTCCTCATCTGGCTCACCAGCGGGTTTGCGTACTTCACGCACACGCTCTGAATTGGCGGGAGGGAATCATCGGTGAAGCTTCCTGGCGTTGGCAATCGGCTCCATCACCGAGCAAGCGTCGGCGCCCTGGCCTGCGTGGCCGCGTCGGCGATCGTCCTGACGTTCGCGACACCGGTGGCCGCGGCGAACCAGGTCGACACGGCCTTCGCCCCGGGCTTTGCTGCCTTTGACGTCCGATCCACCGACGATCGACCCGAGCGAGCGTTCGTTCGGCCGGGTGGGCAGTTCCTGATCGGCGGCACCTCGCAGCGGCCCAACGACACCAACCGCGCTGACGTCGATCCCGCGTTCGTCCAGCGCACCAGCGGTGGAGGCGTCGACAACGGCTTTGGCACCGGTGGGCAGGTCATCTTCCCGCTCCCGACGTTCTCGACGTTCGTCGACTTCGCGCTCGACCCAAGCAATGGGAACATCGTCGGGCTCGCGCGCTCGAACAGCGTCACCGCGACGTATATCTTCCGGCTGAAGGCCGACGGCTCGGCCGACACATCGTTCGACGGCGATGGAATCCTCGAGTTGACGCCGACGTCCTCTCCGCCGCTGCCCTCGACCAACCACTATTTCCACATCGCGATCGAGCCGGATCACAAGATCGTCCTGGGCGGGGTTCTGGTCAGCAGCGGCCCACGCCAGAACATCACGCGCCTGCTCAATTCGAGCGGCGGCTTCATCAACGAGTCCGGCTTGGACTTTGGGTCGAACGGCAGCGCGACTGATCGCGCTCGCGGTCTCACCAGATGGCTCGCTGATCGCCGACCTCGTGGATGTGGATGACGACGGCACAGGCCACGACGAGATCGGTGTCTGGTTGCTTGACGGTGCCGGCCTGGACCCTCAGCCAGGTTTTGGCGATTCGGTGGGACGCGCATTCTTCGACATTCCCGGCGGCGCCCAGGCCGCGGACATTTCCGTGACGAACGCAGGCACCGTGACCATTGCCGGCAGGACACAGGCCACTCCGCACCGCGCGATCCTGGCGAGGTTCCGGTCGAACGGGTCGCTCGATCCAGCGTTCGACGCCGACGGCCAGAAGCTGATCTCCATCCCAGAGCTCACCGGGGTCCTCTCGCTGACGATCGATGGCCAGGGTCGTCTCACGCTCATCGGAGCGGCGGGTAGCGGCGGCATCGCCGTCGCGCGGGTGAAGAGCGATGGCAGCCCCGCGTCCGGGTTCGCCGGAACCGGCATCCTGTCGATCGTGCCGCCACCGAGATTCGGGGCGATCGGAGGAGGGGTCGGGCCAGGAGGGAGCGTGGTCGTCGGCGGCTCCATCGCGGATGGAACCGTCGATTTCGGCGCCGTCAAGCTGACGGCAGCCGGCGACCCCGACTCGACGTTCCACGCCGGCGGCCTCACCGGGTACGGCGACAGTTTCGACCCGACTGACCGCCACGTCGCGCAGTCGGTCGCAGTCGGAGCGAACGGCGATCGGTTCATGGCCGGGTTCGCAAGCACCGGCACTCCACGCGAGATGGAGATCGTCGCGCTGCTCCCGAATGGCTACCGCGACCTGGCGTTCGGCGCGGATGGAACGGGGGATCACCCGTCGCAGCTCGACTCGTTTGGACGAGGCGTGGCGATCGCGTCGGGCAACCGGCCGGTGGTCGTCGGCTGCGCCAGTTGCTCTCAGGGACCCCGGACGTTTGCCGTGGTGCGCTGGACCGCGACCGGCGCCCTCGACACCACCTTCGGCGGTGGCGACGGGGTCGTCACGACGTCGTTCGGCGCCGGCGTCGACGCGACCGCAACGAGCGTAGCGATCGCGACGGACGGGAAGCTGGTCGTTGCCGGGTCCGCGGGATCGCAGATCGCGGTCGCACGCTACAAGTCGGGCGGCGGCCTGGACCTCACGTTCAGCGGCGACGGGAAAAAGCTGATCTCGTTCACCGGCCTGTCCGTGACCGCGGACGCGGTCGCGATCCAGGCGGACGGCAAGATCGTGGTCGCGGGCACCCTGTTCAACCAGGCGGGTGAGTCCTACGCGGTGGCGCGGCTCAACAGCAACGGGACCCTCGACCAGGGTTTCGGCACCGGCGGTCGCGTGGTCACATCGTTCAGCGCGGGGCCATCGGAGGCGTCGTCGATGGTCATTCGCTCGGACGGCCGGATCATCGTCGCCGGAACCGTGTCCACGTCGAACGGGCAACGCGTCGGGGTCACGCGCTACCTCACCAACGGCCACCTGGACAACGGGCTGGACGGTGATGGGCGGTTGCTCAGCGGTCTTGGTCTCGCCACGGGCGTCGGAGCCGCCGCCGTGGCGGCCGACGGCAACAAGATCGTCGTCACCGGCACGGTGTTCGGTGCCAGTCCCGCCTGGTTCGTCGGCCGTTTCAATGGAAACGGCACAACGGACACGTCCTTCAACGGAACTGGCGTCACGAGCGTGCCCGCGAACGGCGATGCAGAGGCACACGCCCTCACGATCACGCCCGAGGGCACGTACCTGGTCGTCGGCGGCAACGGGACCGCGATCGGCGCCACCGAGATGGCGGCGGTGCAATTCCTGCCGTAGGCATTGGCCGCGGCGGCGTCGACATCGGCGGTAGCATCGACGCGGGGGTTGGCGATCGAGTCGGAGCGCGGCCGTGGTGCTCGGCGATCGGTTGATTGGTCGTGCGCGTCGAGCGCTGATCGTTGCATTGGCCGTCCTGGTTGCGGCGTGCTCATCCAACTCGCCACCTAGCACGCAGATCGCGGCCTCGGCGCCTGGAGCTTCGGCGCCAGTGACTTCTGCGCCCACACCATCGACTGCACCCGTGAGTGCGACGGCTACCGAGGCCGGCCCGACAACGGCTCCGGAATCGCCATCGCAAACGACTCCACCTGAGGCCGAGCCGACCGCCCAGCCGACACCTCCGACCGCCAAGGCCCTGATCGAGGCCGATCTCGCGGCGGGCACGATCGATGAGCCGACTTCCCTGCTCTATCGCATCGAAGCAATGTTCGGTGCACCCGAGCTGCCACAGAAATACCAGGCGGGCGTGCCGGAAGAGGACGGCGCCGCAATCGCCACGGCGCAGCAGGAGCTCGACCAGATGCCGGCGGATGTCCGTGCTCAGATCGAACCATTCCTGGTGCGACCGACCGACCCGACGAGCGTGTTCCATGGGGGTGGTGGCTCGCCGCCGGCGAGCCCAGCCAGCCCCTCTTCGTCCGCCATCTCGCACGGACGTCTCCGCGCGGCAGGCGCCGCCGCCGAACCGGTATGCGGACCGGACGGCTGGGCATCGATCGCCAACGAGGAGCTCAACATCACGGTCTGGGGCCTGTGCGGAAACGGACGCTCGACCGACGACCTGGTGGCCGCGATGAACGCCCTAGCGGCGGTCGTGCCCGACGAGATCCAGCTGATGGGCGATCCGATCCCCGACGACGGCACGGCCGACGAAGGCGGCGATTCGAACATCGACGTGTACCTCATCGAGCAATGCCTGACGCGCGGCGGGATCTGTCGCGACGTCGGCACGCAGGAGGCCGGCGTCGAGTACCCATCCAGCCCGTTCGTGGGGTCGCCTGGCGCGCAGGCGTCGAGCGGTTTCGTGATGATCGACCGCTCGTGGACGAGCTTGACGGACATCGACTCGATCCTTGCCCACGAGTTCTTCCACGTGCTCGAGGACGCACACAACGAGACCGGTCTGCTCGCCGGTGGCAACTACCACTGGATGACGGAGGCGTCGGCGAAGTGGGCCGAGGAGTTCTTCGTCCCATCCGGCCGGGTGGGGTGGGTCTATCCCTGGCTCAAAGACTACGAGTCGACAACCGCCTCGCTGGAAGGCACTGCCGGCGGCAACGCGTACATGTCGTTCGTCTGGCCGTACTGGATGGAGCAGGAGGCAAGCCCCGACACGGTGGGCGCGGCATGGAGCGCGTTCGACGGCCTTTCGGGCTGGAATGCACTCAACGCGGCCCTCGATGGCGTCTTCTCGTTCGCGGACAACTACCGGCAGTTCGCCGTGACCGCGTTCAACACCACCCTCCCAGGCGGCAACGGCTCCCAGGATCCGATCGATCCGCGCTGGCAGGCGCAGGACGGGCAGCTACCCAAGACGGGTCCGACCAATCCCGAGAAGCGCTCGCTTGCGCCCGAGATCGCGGGTGCCCCGGCGCCGGGCAACAAGGTCGACGTGCCCGAGGACTTCCCACCGCTGTCGGAGCGTTACCGGATTCTCGACGTGCCCGACAACGTGCAGAAGCTCGTGCTCGACTTCAGCGGTCTCCAGCCGTCGAGTGCGCTCGACGCGACCGCCTTGATCCACCTCAAGTCCGGCAACTGGATCAAGCAGGACCTCTCCACCGGTTCGAACGACCTGTGCCGCACGGACTACGACCTTGACAAGGTCCTCCTGGTGCTGGACAGCCACGGCTACACGGACGACGCCGAGGTAACGGGCCATTGGACCATTCGGGCAATCAGCGACCCGTGCCAGCCCACGTCCTGGAAGGTTGACGCCGAGGACCAGCCAGGCTCGAACCTGCCGCACCCGGGCGCCGGCGCGTACTCCGGGAATGGCGACGTCGAGTGCTCATTCATCACGGGCGGCCCGCTGCCCGCCCCGGGCGCGACGTTCAAACCGAACGTGCCGGGCAAGTGGCATGCCAGCTTCCTGGTCAGCAAGCCGGTCAACGATATCTACGAGGTGACGATCGACGGCGGCGAGCCCGGCAGCGGCGCGACCGCATATGTCCGCGCGATCACCGACAAGGACGTGGACACGCGCGACTTCCAGGTGCAGCAGGGCTTCGAGGGCGGCAGCGTGCAGGTCAACGTCCAGGACCACGGCGGCAACGACGTGACGGTCTCGGCCCAGGGGGCCGACGATTTCGTGAAGATCGATGCGACCCTCACGTGCTCGACGGTGGTGCGCGGCTGAGGGCGCGTCCGCCGTCGTCGCTTGCGGGGCGCCTCGTTGCGAGTCCTGGTACCGGACTTGACATCCGGGCCGAAAGTGGCGGCATGCAGGGGAAACGCTCCATCAGTCGAGTGCGCCAGCGGGTACCGATCGTCACCGGTGCGCTCGTGCTCGGCGCCATGTTGGCGCTGGTCGCCAGCCCGGCCCACGCGGCCACCCCGTCGCTGATTCGTCCCGATGCCGGCACCACCTACAGGGTGAACAGCACCGCCGATTCGGTCGACGCCGATGCCGGCACACCGGTCTGTGCGGATGCCAACGGCAAGTGCACGCTCCGCGCGGCGGTGATGCAGGCGAACTTCCACGTCCGGCGCGGACACGATCGTGCTGCCGGCCGGCACCTACAAGCTCACGCGCGCAGGCGACGATGACGAGGACGTGCTCGGCGACATCGACATCACCGACGATTTGACGATCAAGGGCGCCGGCAGCGCGACCACCACCGTCAACGGCAACAGCGCTGTCACCCACGACCGGGTCTTCCAGGTTGCCACGAACACGTCACTCACGATGAGTGGAGTGACGATCCGAGGTGGCAACCGAACTGCCACGTTCGACGACGGCGGCGGCCTTCTCTGGGGCGGCGGCGGGTCGCTGAACCTTCACGACCTCGTCGTGGAGCACAACGCTTCGTACTACTACGGTGGCATCGCCATCGGCGACTCGAACATGCCCAGCGTCGTCGATCTGAACCGCGTGACGGTCAACGACAACACGGCGTCCGCAGCGGTCGGGGGAATCGGCGTCAGGGTCAACGAGGGCGACACGTTCACGTTGCGAAACAGCGAGATCCACGACAACCACGCGTACGAGGGTGCCGGCTTCTACTTGGACGGTCCCTCGACGGGCGATGCGACCAAGATCCTGGTCAAGCACACCCAGATCTACGCCAACCACGCACGAGGGCTCTCGGGCGGGATCGAGAATCACGGCGGAACCGCCGCGGTTCCGCTCACGATCGCGAACAGCGACATCCACGACAACACCGCCGGGATCCAGGGAGGCGCGATCGGCAACTTCTGGCACCTTGCCGTCATCAAGTCCACCGTGGCGGGGAACGTGGCGGGAACGAAGGGCGGCGCACTCTACGGGTACGCAGGCAGCTTGACCGACCTCGACAACGACACGATTGCGGCCAACAGCGCGGCTACCTCGGGCGGCGCGGTCTACGCCGAGTATTTCGTCCATGCTTTCGCCGAAGTTCGGCTGTTCAACACGACCATGGCCGGAAACTCGGCCTCAAGCGGGGGCGGAATCTATTTCGATACCGGGGCGGACGTGGCCGCGTGGAACACACTGATCGCCAAGGGGGCGCAGGGCGCCGACTGCAACAACCCGATCCAGGGAACGCCCGACCTCGCCGATGACGCGTCGTGCGGGTTCGGCACCGGGGACAACGCGACGCTGTCCTTCGGCAAGCTTGGCCTGCACGGCGGCCCAACCCGGACGCTGGTGCCCTCCAAGGGCAGCCCGGCGGTGGACTCCGGGACCAGCACGAATGCGCCGCTTACCGATCAGCGCGGCATCGCGCGACCGCAGAACGCCCTGTATGACATGGGCGCCGTGGAGGTCTGTCCAGACCGACCGTCCGCGCCGGTGCTGTCCTCGCCCGTTGGCGGCACGTTCGTGAAGGCCCTCAGGCCAATCCTCAACTGGAACGACGTCCCCTGCATCCAGGGCTACTCGGTCGTGATCAAGCGCGGGTCCCGGAACGGGGCGACAGTCCAAGCTGCAACCGGGCCTGCAGGCGTCGCAGTTCGTGACGCATCCCCTGGTGCACGGCGCCACGTACGCCTGGCGCGTGGTCGCCATCGGCGACCGTGGATCGCAGACTTCCGCCTGGGCTCAGTTCACGGTCAAGTAGTCGCGGATCGACTGTTGAAGGAGGCCGGCGGTCGACGCCGACCTCCTCGCAGTTACAGGGCCGAGCTTACGGGGCCGTGCTTTCCGACGGGCTCGGGCTCTCCGATGGGCTCGGCGGCACGGTCACGGTGACCGTTGTGCTGTTTGAGCCCGCGCCGTTGGTCACGGTTTCCTTGACGTCATAGCTGCCTGCCTTGGCATAGGTGTGCTTCGGGTTCGGCTTGGTCGAGCTTCCGCCGTCGCCAAAGTCCCAGGCCCAGGTGGCCGGCGTGCCCTTGGACGCATCGACGAACTTGACCTCGAGCGAGCCCGACGCCTGCTGCACGGTGAAGGCGGCCGTTGGTGGCTTGGCGACGGTGATCGTTTCGAAGTGGGTGTCCTCTCCGCCCGCGTTGCTCACCAGCAGCTTGACCGAGTACTGGCCCGCCTTGGCATAGGTGTGCCGCGGGTTGGGCTTGTCCGAGGTCTTCCCGTCCCCGAAGTTCCAGGTCCACGCGTTCGGGCCACCGGTCGACGTGTCGGTGAACTTGATCTCGAGCGATCCGGGCGTCTGTGCCGTCGTGAAGTTGGCCTTTGGCGAGGAAACCTGCCCCACCGTGACGGTTTGCGTGGTCGTGGCCGAGCTCGTGTCGTTGCTGACCGTCAGCGACACGGTGTAGTCGCCCGGCTGGTCGTATGTATGGGTCGGGGCCGCATCGGCGGACAGGCTCCCGTCGCCGAAGTCCCAGTTCCAGTTGGTCGGGTCACCGGTCGACTGGTCCTTGAAGAGCACATCCAGGCTTCCAGCCGACTGCTTTGCGTCGAACGAGGCGATGAGCGCCAGTTGGATCCGGGAGCCAGTGATCGTTCCGGAGGACGACCCGAGGTCGCTGCCGTCAGGAGCGGCAAAGCTCATGCTGTAGGTCCCGGTCAGGGCGTCCTGCGTGTCGTCGAGGGCCGCCGTTCCACTCACGGTCACCCTCTGGACATAGGTGCCGGCCTGGTCCGACTGCAGCACCACGTAGGTGAAGATGAAGTCGGTATCACTGGTCGGCGTCCAGATCCCCTGGCCGGGGCTGTTGAGCAGGCCGCTCGGGGTGGTCGGGAGCTCGGTCGGGAGCGGCTGCTCGGTCGGCGTGGGAGCGAAGGTCTCACCAGGGCTGGGTTGCGGTGCCTCGGAGGGCCCGGGCAACAGCGCACCCGCTGGGACTGGAAGCTCGCCTGCGGTGAGCGTGCCATCGGATGTCAGGGTCATCAAGACCGGCGTGGTCTGGCTGCTCTGGTCCGTGAGGGTCAGAAGCCAGGACCCGACCTGTGGTGGCGCCTCGGTAGCCGCGGCGGCACCGGGAGCGTGGAGTGGCAGCCGGCCACTCGCCACCAGGACGAGCGACGCGACGACGATGGTGACTGCCGAAATGGCGGTGATTGCGATGCGACGCATTGGAGCGGCCTCCTTCGCGGAGCTCCCTCACGAACATGAGGGTTGTGCGGACAGCTCGGAGTACACGTCTACGGTAGCGCGAGTAAGGGATAGCATCGGCCAGTGCGTTCGGATGCCGGGGGATGCCCCGATCGACGCCACCGCCGGACCACGGTCCGTGCCCCCTCGGAGCAGGAGTATCGTCGGCGCCGGCAACGGCTCCGCAACGGGAGGGACGCGATGCGCTGGTTGACGTGTGTCGTCGGTTCGTCGAGTTGCACGTGGCTTGCCGCATTTCCCGACCTCGCGCCGGCGCACTGACTCCCTGGGGTGTTCTCGCGTGACCAACTGCTGGCGGGCCTGCCTGCCAAACGAGCCAGCACGCTGCTGTTCGCGATCGAGGGAGAGACGGCGCGGCTGCTGGCGGCGTCGCGCATCAACCGAGCCGGCTTCATCGGCGAACGCACCGCCGCCGAACGGGAACGAGACTTCTTCAAGGCCCTGAGCGCCGGGCGGCGCCTGCCGAAGCCACCCACGGATCGCCGACCTCGAGCGGTTCGCCCGCGACTGGGCGCGGCACGGTCCCCGACGAACCTGGTGTGCGCGCCGCGCTCGCGCGACTACTGGGCGCCAAGTACCGCTTTCGCCGCGATGACGTGCCGGGATCCGACGAGCGCTTGGCCTCGACAACCAAGAAGTGGCCGAGGCCTTCGAACGGCTGTACCAGGCGCCACTGGGCAGCATCTTCGTGCTCGAGCTTCCGCTTCGGGCTCGCCTTCGTTGGATGATCTCGGTGTCGCCTGGCGCTTCGACCGGCTGCCGCCGTTCTGGATCGCCTACTTCCTGGCCATCACCGAGGTGCTCGGCGAAGGGATCCTGTCGCTGCCGCTCGCGCTCGCGGGGCTCGGACCGCTGCCCGGGGTGGTCATCCTGCTGATCTTCGGGGCGATCAACCTCATCACCATGACGGCCATGGCGGAGTCCGTCATCCGCAACGGCAGCATGCGCTACGGGCTCTCGTACATCGCCCGATTGGTGACCGAATTGCTGGGACGGGTGCCCGCGTCCGTGCTCGGCGTCGTCTTCGCCATCGACGGGGTGCTGACGTTCTGGTTCTACTTCCTCGGTTTCGGCTCCGTGCTCGGCGGTGCGACCGGCATCCCGGTGAGCGTCTGGATCGCGCTGCTGTTCGTGGTCAACGTGTGGGTGCTGCGCAAGGAGACGCTGGACGACACGATCGCGTCCGCTGTGGTCATCGGCACCGCAGCCGTGCTGCTGCGCTGCGATCACGGCGGTCGCGCTGCGCACGTACAGCCCCGCAACCTGGCGTCGATTCCGGTCGGGAACAGTCAGCTGGACATCCGGGCCGTTGGCCTGATCTTCGGCGTGGTGCTGATGGCCTTCTTCGGCCACACCTCCGCGGCAAACTCGGCGAAGCTGCTGCTGACGTCGAGCCGACCGGGCGCTCGCTCCTGTGGGGGAACCTGGCGGCCATGGCCACCGTGATCGTGCTCTACTGCGTGGCCACGTTCGCGATCATCGGGGCCGTCGGCGCGGCGCCGCTGCTGACCACCGCCGGCACGGCCATCACGCCGCTGGCGGACGCGATCGGTCCCGCCGTCAACGTGATGGGCGTCATCTACGTGGTGCTGGCCATCGGCATCGGCTCGCTGTACGTGACGCTGGCCACTACAACCAGGTAGTGGAGCTGTTGCCGTCGGGGTCGAGTGGCCGCCGCGGCTGGCTGGGGCAGCCTGTCGACCACGCGCAGGCGACGATTGGTCGCCGGCTTCGCGCCGTTCGCGTTGGTCTGCGTCGCGCTCGAGCTGGCCGTGCTCACCGGGACACGACAACTTCGCCGACGTGGTGGCATTCGCCGGCACGCTGACGGTGCCGATCATCGCGGGCATCTTCCCGTTGCTGCTGATCCTGGCCGCCCGACGTCGCGGCGAGTACGTCCCCGGCGTGGTGATCCGGGCTGGTCGGCCATCCACTCACCATCGCCGTCCTCGTGCCGCTGTTCGTCATCGGCATGGCCGTCCACGCGGTGATCTGGGAACGTCCCGTCGAGCGTGCGGCCGCCCTGGTGGCCTCAGGGATCGCCATTGTCGTGGTGATCGTTGCGTGGCGGTCGGGCATCCTGCGCCGTCGGGCGATCGTGGAACTCCGTGTCGACGAGCGGCGGGACCGGACGACCGTCTCGGTCACCGGTGACGGGCAGGTCGTGGTGGCGGAACGGGTCCTTGGACGGATCGGAGGCGGACGGAGCGGACGTGGACGTGGACGTGCCGGCGGGGCCGTGGCGCGAGCTTCGGCCATGGCTGCATCGCGTGAATGCGGACGGCTGGTCGGTCGGCCTGGCCGGCGTCGTCCGGCTGTCAGGAACCGCCCAGGAGGACGTGTTGGTGCCCAGCGATGAGGAACCGCTCGTCGTGCCGATCGATGGCCAGGCGTCGACCGTACGAATCCGGTTCAGCAGGGACTGATGGTTGCGCGGGACGGCATGGCCGCTCCCGGGCCACGACTCGAACATCTGTTCGGCACGCGCCTCCGCGCCGTGGTACGGTGTCCGTGGCGCACAACGTAAGCGCCACAGGCAAACGCGGTTCCACGATCACTCCCTCTCCTCGGTCACTCGGCGAGAACGGTTCGCTCGCTGACACCGCAGAGAAGGAGTTTTTCTTTTGTACTCATCCACGGGAGCGGACAAGACGCTCACCTGCTCGGACTGCCAGCAGCAGTTCGAGTTCACCGCCAGCGAGCAGCAGTTCTACACCGATCGTGGCTTCACGGAGCCGCGCCGGTGCTCGTCCTGCCGCGCAAGCCGCAAGGCAGCGCGTGACGGTGGTGGCTCCAGCTACGGGTCCGGCTCGGGTTCGAGCTCGAGCTACGGCAGCGACAGCCGGGGCGGCTCGGGTGGCGGCTACGGCGGCGGGCAGCGCGAGATGTTCTCGCGCCACCTGCTCGTCGTGCGGCAAGGAAGCCCTGGTTCCGTTCCGGCCCAGCGGCTCCAAGCCGGTCTACTGCAGCGACTGCTTCAGCACGCAGCGCCGCTCGTACTGATCTCTTCGTCGCGGGGTGGCTCTTGCTGAGCCACTGACCGCGGCGATCCCAGATCGATAAAGGGAGTCCGATGAACGTCGGGCTCCTTTTTCGTTTGCTTCTCGATCCACGGTGGTTGCTCCCGGGGGCATGGACTTCGACTGTGGGCCTGGACCACGACTGAGACCGATAAGCGGGGGCGGAGCGCATTGGTGGTTTCTGACTCGGGGCAAATCGGGCCATTTGTGGGCGACCCCCACCAAACCGCCGGAAATCGGAGCTCCGGCCGACCTCGGACGAGGGTCAGCGAGCCTCACGCGATCGGATTCGGTCTGGCTCGTGGGCACCACCCACACGTCCTTCCGGGTCGCGTACCGTTTCTCCTGCTGACGCCCACTAATCGATCGCACTACGTGCACCCGCAAGGTCGTTCGCTGGTAATCGTGATGTCTGCGCCACGTGGGTGGCGAATAATCAGTGGGTGAAGCGGATCCAGATCCACATCGACGATCGCCGCGTCGCGCGCTTCAACTGATCAAGCTGCCGGACCGGTCATGCTGGAACGCAGGTTCCTGATCGCGCGCAACCCCGACGCCGAGAGCACCCTGCCATTCCTTCTGCGTCTACCTCTCGGCGCGGGCCTGATCCTGAAAGCACGCGACACGTGGCCGCGAACGGCGCGGGTGTACTGCCATCGAGCCGATGGCGAATGGCCGTTCGACCCTGAGATCGTCGAGAGCGTGCCAGTCGTGGAATGCCGGCGGCATGGCGTCGCGGTCGACCTGATCCTCGATCGACCCCGCGAGAACCGCTCCCAATTCGTGTTCACGCACTTGCCGTCGGGCCGTGAGGGCATCTTCTGGCAGACGCGCAAGGTGGCTTCCACGGCGCGACCAGGAGCGCGGATACCTGGACGCCGCATCAGCGATCTCGGAACAGAGCTGCTGATCCTCGTTGACACGCGCGAGCGCTACCCGTACCGCTTCGCCAAGCAACAGGCACGCATCGACCGAGAGGCCCTTATCGCCGGCGACTACGCGGTGCGCGATGAGAACGGCGAGGTGTGCGCCGCGGTCGAACGGAAGGCGCTTGGCGATCTTGCAGCAAGCCTGAGCAACGGGAGCCTGGCATTTGAACTGGCTCGATTGGCGCAGTTGCCACGTGCCGCGATCGTGGTCGAGGAGGGCTACGCAAAGCTCATTTCCCACGCGTCGGCCTTCGCACCGAAAGGCTTCCTGCCGGATCTCCTCGCGCGCGTCCAGGTGCGCTACCCGGAGATCCCCATCGTATTCCTGGAGACCCGGGCGCTTGCCGAGGAGTGGACGTACCGCTGGCTTGGAGCGGCGCTCCTCGAGGCGCGGTCGGAGGCGGAGCTCGGTCTGGACGACTGACGTCGACGGCCCGTGAAGGTTCTTCTCACGGCCGATCGGAACCTCCCGAACCAACAGGACATCGTCGCAATTGGCATCGCGATCGTGCTGGTTCGCGGCAGGCGCATGGTGGATGTTGCAGGTTCGCGATCTGCTGGTACTCCTCGCGCGGGAGCTAGGCTCCGACTCTCTCGCGGCGAGCGCTCGCGACGCGCCGGAGTGTCAGTCCAGCCACTGCTGGGCCCATCGCAGGTAGGCGAGGACCCATTCGAAACCCTCCGGTTCCGGAGATGGAGGTGGCAGTTCGGTAAGCAGCATCCGCACCCGCTGGCTGCTGTGCCGGCAGACTGCGACGATCTCGTTGCGCTCGGTCAGGTCAAAGCTGACGATGGAGACTCTCCCGCCGAAGATCGTGATCCGGAACGGGAGCCGGACGTGCTCTTCGAGCGTAGCGAGAAGACCAACTGCCTGCTCGGCCTCACCGTAACAATCAATGGTCGCCTCCTCGATGAGCTCGTCGAGGTCGGACGAGGTGAGACGGCCGGAGCTCGTTGGGGCAGCTTTTGCGGGCTTGGCGCGGCCGACAGGCTTGGAGGGACCGACCGGCACGGCAGCGGGGCCGGGAGCGGTGGCACGCGTGGGTTTGGCAGCTGCACGGGTCCGCTTGACCGTGGTGCCGCGCTCTGTGTCGGGAGCCGGGTCCTCGTCCGGCACGAGCTCGCCAGCCGCGCGCCGGGCCGACGCTTCCGTGATTGCCCGGTACGCCGGGCGAAGCAGGTCCGGAAGATCGTCCCCGAGAATCGCAAGTGTGCCGGGCTCCAGTTCGCGCAGCAGCGCGTCCGGCACCTCAGGGACTCGCGGCTCAGCGCGGAGCCCAGGGAACCCGGGGCCTGCCTCCCAGAACCGATCGAGCTGGCTTCCGAGTGCCGGCTCGTCGGCGATATCGGGGATCCAGCCGGTGATGCCGATCACCCCGGACCGCGAAGGGGTGGAGAAATGCGACCGGTTTCACTCCCGCCGCCGCGGGCGGCGTGGCGTTCGCTGACCCTATGGCCTCGAAGGAGTGAGCGTCCTCTGCCCAGACCTGCAACCGATGATCGACGGACCAGGCCGCGTGGACCGCCAACAACAGCCGTGCCCGGGATCAGATGTTGGAGGTCGTACCGCGTCGCATCATCGGTTTCCAAGTGTAGGTGGCAGGTGTCACCGATGAACGGTCAGCCAAGGGCGACCACCGATGCTGTGGGCCTGGACCACCACCGAGACCGATCACTGAGGGCGGAACGCAGTCGTGGCCAGTAAATCCGGGCAAATCGGGCCGTTTGTGGGCGACCCCCAACAAACCCGCCGGGAATCCGAGTTCCGACCGACACCGGACAAGGGTCAGCGAGCCTCACCCGATCGAGATCGGTCTGGCTCGTGGGCACGACCCACACGGCCGGATAAGAAGCCTGCCCGGCTCACTCCCGCACGCCGTGATCTGCACGCCGACCCACCCGACTGAATGTAGCGTGTGGAGGCGACCAGATGTAGCGTGGGAGCGCGACCCGGCCGTTGTGCCGGCGGCCCTTCTGGGCCTATGACCATGCCTGACCCTGGTGATGACTGGGAACGAAGCTATGATACCTAACGCGTACTAGGTAAAGTAGCAACACGAACAACCGTACTTAGGTAGCACGCGTGGAGCCAACGGACTTCGCCCAGGACCGGCGAACCAACGTCCGGCGAGCACCGAGTGGGTACTGGACGTTCATCCCGCCCGCTTTGCCGCCCTCCATCGCGTTCGACACGGAGCTGGTCGGGGCGCTGTCGGAAGCGGACCGAGCGCTCGGGCGCCTGGCCGGCCTGGGATCCAGCCTCCCAAATCCGTACCTGCTCATCACACCCTTCCTGCGCCGCGAGGCGGTTCTCTCCAGTCGGATCGAGGGCACGCACGCGACGCTCTCGGAGGTCGTCGTGTTCGAGGCGACACAAGGCGTGCGCGCCGAGGCCGCGGACGTGCAGGAGGTGGTCAACTACGTCCGAGCGCTCGAAGCGGGCATCGCGCCCGAGCAGCCCCTTCCGCTGAGCCTGAGGCTGATCCGGGAATTGCACGAAATCCTCATGAGCGGCGTCCGGGGCCAAGAGCGCACTCCCGGTGAGTTCCGCACCTCTCAGAATTGGATCGGCCCTCCCGGTGTGACCTTGGCGGAGGCGACCTACGTCCCGCCGGCCGTCGATGACATGTGGCGGTGCCTCGACGAGCTGGAGCGGTACCTCCATGCGGACTCAAACCTGCCGCCCTTGGTCCGTCTGGCCCTCACTCACTACCAATTCGAAGCCGTGCATCCGTTCCTGGACGGGAACGGCCGCGTCGGCAGGCTCCTGGTGAGCCTGCTTCTCCAGCACTGGAACCTACTGCCCGAACCGCTCCTGTACCTGTCTGCGTTCTTCGAACGGCGCCGAAACGACTACTACGCCTTGCTGCGGGACGTCAGTCGAAACGCGGGCTGGAACGCCTGGATGGCCTTCTTCCTGACCGGCGTCTCCGAGCAGGCTCATGACGCGGTCCGACGTTCCGGGCGATTGCTGGCACTCCGAGAGGAATACCGAAGCCGGCTCCAGACGGCACGCTCTTCGTCGCTGCCTCTGCGCCTCGTGGATGAGCTCATGATGCGACCGGCGATCACTGTCGGCGGTGCCCGGGCCGCGCTCGGGGTTACGTGGCGCTCGGCTCAGCTGAATGTGGAGCGGCTGGTTGACGCAAGAGTCGTCGAGGAAGTCACCGGGCAACCCCGTAACCGCGTTTATCTGGCACGCGAGATCGTGTCAGTCCTGGAAGGGTGAGGGCACGGGAGCAAGCTGGAGCGGGAGGGCACGAGCCGATGACGCGCACATGGCTGTCGCGTTGATTTGATCGAGGGCCATGGACAGCACCTCTGGCCTCGGCCCGGCAGGCTCTTTGCGGCGGCCCGAAGCCACACGTTCGCGCAGCTGGCGGAATGCATCGACGACGCGTTCGGTCGCTGGGACAGGGATTCGATTGGGCTCATCTCTGTACCGTCGGTCCCGAGCGCGTTGACCCGGACGAGGCGCTTGGGATCGTTCCGGACCTGCCACTCCCCTTCTTCGGCTGGGCGACCTTCCCGACCAGTACGGTCGGCGATGGGACGGCTACGACGGCGAGTCTCCCAAGCGCAAGAACCCAGGTTTGCCGACCTACCGCCGCTCCGACCGGGATGGGGTTCAATCGATCGCGATACGGACGATCGTGGGGCGGACGACGGGCGCCCCGGGGGGCTGCTCCGGAGGTCCGAGAGGCGAATAACGAGTAGGTCGCGTGAGGAGACTTGACACTACTACGTCGTAGTGTCATATTGGGCGAGAGTGGAAAACGACTCTTCCCTGAGCATGGCCGAACTTGCGCGACAGGCTGACGTCACGCCTCGGACGGTCCGCTACTACATCGTGCAGGGGCTGCTTCCGGGACCGGATGGCCAGGGCGGCGGCGCTCGCTACAACTCCTCCCATCTCGATCGCATTCGCCTGATCAAGCGGCTTCAGCAGACCCATCTGCCGCTGGCGGACATCCGTGCCCGAGTCTCGGGACTCGATGACGACCAAGTCTCGGTGCTGCTGGCCGAGCCCGAGGCACCCCCTCCCCCAGCGCAGGGAGAGCGCGCCTTGGCCTACATCCGGAACCTGCTCGTGCAGTCGCCGGGTACACGAGAGGCGCAACCGAACCTGGGGCTCGCCGCGAACCTGCCCGCTCCAGTGGCCGCGCCGTCAGCACCGGCACCCAACTCATCCACCAAGCCATCGACGACCGAGCGGAGCACCTGGGAGCGCATCTCGCTGGCGCCGGACATCGAACTTCACGTGCGCCGGCCACTCGACCGGCAATCCAACAAAGACCTCGAACAGCTTCTCGCCCTCGCGCGCGAGCTCTTCAAGCGGCCATAGGGCAAGGAGAACCCGATGAACAACCACGTTTCGACTGGCAGCTGGAGCGCCACGACCGACCGAGCCCTGATCCGCGCCACGGGCGGGAGCGAGCGCTTCGTGCTCGTGGAGCTGACCGCGCCGGGCGCCCGACGCGAGCCAGGCCACCAGCGGCCGCAGGCCAACCTGGCGTTCGTGCTCGACCGGTCCGGGTCGATGGGCGGGCAGGACAAGTTCGACCTTGCTCGTCGCGGTGTACTCGAGGGCCTGCGCCGGCTCGATCGTGACGATCGCTTCTGCGTCGTGGTCTACGACAACGAGATCGACGTCGTGGTGGAGTCGACGCTGGCGACGCGTGAGGCGATTGAGCTCGCCGAGAGATCCCTGGCCGCGGTGTCTCCGCGTGGCAGCACCGACCTCGGCGGCGGTTGGCTCCGCGGGGCCGAGCAGGTCGCAATGCACCTGGCGGCCGATGGCGTCAATCGCGTCCTGCTGCTGACCGACGGGCTCGCCAACGTGGGCATCCAGAACGCCGACGAGTTGGCCACGCATGCCGGCGCGTTGCGGGCTCGCGGGGTTGCGACCAGCACCATCGGAGTCGGCAACGACTTCGACGAGGCTCTGCTCCAGGCCATGGCGGACGCGGGCGGCGGGCACTTCTACTTCGCGGGATCGATGGCGGAGATCCTCGACCACCTCACCTCGGAGGTCGGCGAGGCGCTCGATGTCACGGTGCGTGATGCGACGCTGGACGTGACCGCGCCCAAGGGGGTGTCGGTTCGGGCGCTGACACCGCATCCCTGCATGGATCGCGGCGCGCGAACCCAGATCAGCCTCGGGGACCTCGTGTCCGATCAAGCCGTGCGCGTGGTGCTGCGGCTGCGGTTTCCTGCGGGAATGCTGGGCTCGGAGCTGGGGCTGCTGCTATCGGTGACTGACCCGGATCGTGTGCTGGAGACGGCTGGCGGTTTCGACTCGATGGGGATCGCCTGGCGTTTCGCCTCGGATCGCGAAAGCAATGCGCAGCCTCGGGACATCACGGTGGATCGAGTCGTCGCCGGGCTGTTCGCGGCCCGCGCGCGACAGGAGGCCGTCCGGCTGAACCGCCTGGGCGACTGGCAGGCGGCCCGCGACGCGATCGACGGTGTGGCACGGAAGATCAAGCGCTACGCCGGCTCCGATCCGGAGCTGCAGGCGATCGTGCATCGCCTCCACGAGGTCGAGGCGCCGATGATGGCTGCACCGATGCCGGAGGCGAACCGCAAGCAGGCCTACTTCGCGTCATCGAACATGGCGCGCGGCAAGGATGCGTACGGGAAGTCGATGAAGCGGCCGCAGGCGTAGGGAGGCCATCGCCCCTGTGGAGGAATTCAGTCAACCGCTCGTTGTGCCTCAAAGGTGAGGATCATCTTCAGACGCCGACCGTCGATGGAAGCGATCGCGTTGGGATACGGCGAACGCGACAATCGTCTACTTGCGGGGTAGCAACGCGGTCAATCCGGCCGCGGCCAATGTGCCGTATCCAACGCCACTTGTAGTCAAACGAAGAAGCCGATTGATGTGTCGTCATGCGTCCCGACAACCAAGCCTCGATCAAGAAATCGGTTGAACTCCTCGCACGCGGTCTCTGGGACGAGTGCACATCCATGACATGCGGCGAGGTTACAGGAGTCGGGGCCTTGGCCAGCCTCGCCGATCTCCATGCAAACAGGGTCCACTGAGCACCACTGGGCCTCTTCACATGCGCTGTAGATGGTGGTCTCAAGATACCCGGGTCGCCCCATACGAACGAGGCCGCCCATCGTGCCCTCCGAGTCCCCAGCCGCCGTATATATCAGGATTCCGGCCATGGGCCGAGCACCAGACGCAACATATAAACGCTCTCGGAGTGAGGCCGAACTGTAACCACACTCGTAGGTCAATCGGTTCATGAGGAGATGCGCGAGGGTGTGCACCATAACGAATCGCGGGCTGATCTCCCTTTCCCGAAGGCCGCGGGCAGACCTTGATGCGTCGTAACGTGACTGCAGGCGGCCAGCGCGCTCAACGATTGCGCGTCGCATCTCCCAGACAGCGAGCATTTCCTCGTTAAGCTCAAGATAGAGCCCTTCTCCGTGAACTACATAAGCCGGGAGCCACGATGCGGTCCACGGAGGTGCTTCTCGCCAAAGCAGGCTGCGCCTGTCTCGAAGGCGACGTTCACCCTCAGGGAAGACGCGGCTGAATCCCCAAAGGGCTCGGGTTTCCCTAAGCTGATCGACGAGCATGACTCGTGAGAAGTATTTGGCCACCGACGCGTCGTAATCAACTAGCTCACCACGCCGGACCATCAACGAGGGACTGGACAACGGTTCTCGTAATGTTTCCTGCTCGCGACGCCGAAACTCCGAATCCGCCGCGTCGGGGTCAACGTCGTCCTCGTCCGGATCTGGCTCGGCCATTGTGTCGTGAGTCGGTGGTCCGAGCACAGCCTCGAGGCCAAGATGAACTTGTTCGTCTGAGAAAGGCCGCAGCAAATCCGAGTAGCGAGAGTTCCGGAGGTTGGTGAGCGTGGGACGTTGCCCGGTCTCGAGGAACACGTTGATCAGAGTTGAGATAGGTGGGCCGTCCAAGATTTCCAGCAGCTTCGGTGGGAGCGATCCAGACGCACGCGGTATGTAGATTGCACTCTTGACAAGACTAAAATACACATTTGAGGCAGCACGGAGGCTCCCGCGAAGGTTGCGACCACACCGGCTGTCCACGTTTAGACTGTGCCACGGCATCCGGCCCGTACACAAGAACGGACTGCCATCGTCAGCGAGATTCGTTGAGAGATACGTCTTGGGGTAGCCCTCCGTGTCTATTGAGGCTGCTTCTGTGACGCCGGCGAGCGTTCGCCTCTTGCCGCAGCTGCACTCCACGGATTGTGCCCCGAGACTGGCTCCGCCGGTGGCCTTAAGAAAGAGTTCGCCCGTGCACGTCGGCTGCGCCTCATGGTGAACCCACTCGCACCACGGGAAGTCCCGAATGTGTCCGTATTCACAAATTGCGACGATTGGGACTTGCGCAACGCGAGGACCCTTGCCGAATTTGGAACGGCTGGCGCATGCATCACAACCACGGGAACCGGCGAATGACAGGGGCAGCTCCGACAATCTCTTGCATCTTGGGCAGAAGTTCCAGCATGGAAAGCGGAGAAATGGGACCGTCAAACGGAGGTTGTTGGTATCCCCGGTTCCAAACCTGGGTCGGCGGTAGTCAGGGGGCAGGCGGAAATGGTTAACGCCCAGAACCTGTTGTAGACGCCACTCCTCGACCTCGAACTCCTCGATGTCAATCGGCCCTTCGGCGTCCGAAGCGCGCTTAAACCAAGCGTCTAGACCAGCTCCGATCACCGATGTGCCATTCGGCAGAATCGTCATGGCCCCGACTCCAAACGGGGCCACAAGCTGGGCGCGGCGAATGGGGCCGTCGGACATTAGGAGTCGTCGACACCGATCGCGTACAGGGGCGTAACCTCAGCCCGACATTCGGCATCAACATTCCGCATCGACGTCTGCGTCGGCCATGACACTCTTTCGGCGCGCCGAGGCGCCCATTCTCCGGCGCGGCGCAGCAAAGGTGTTTGTTCGTCGTCTGTCCAGGTTGAGGCAGACCACTCGGTACGCTCCCAGTCCTGCCATTCTTCGATACGGCGCTCGATTATGCGCTCAACATTCGATGTCTCAAGGGGATCGACGACCTTCACGCGCTTCACAAGGATGTCGGCGGCAATATCGATTAGACGGAGTGGTTGTGGCCATGGCTTCAGTGTTGCATCGCCGCGCTGACGGACGAATGCGACGATGGCCGCGTGGAGTGACCGCTCAAGCACTGGCGGTGCGAACGGTGTGACGCTTGTTGGTTCGATCTGGGCGTACAGCCGATCATGGTAAGAGCGGAATCGCTCAAAATGCGAGCGGTCACGAGGTTTTGATGCACTGTAGACAACGACTGCTAGTCCTGGCCGCTCCCGCCACTGCCGACCGATGCGTCCGGTCACCTGGATGTACTGCGATGTTGACTTCGGTTGACCCAACAATGTGATCAGTGATAAGCGGTCAATGTCAACGCCGACCTCGATGATGCTCGACGACAGACAAACATCGACTGCTCCGGACAGTGTTGCCGGCGTCTGAAGGTCTTCAATCGCTTGCGGTACCTCGTCATCCCTTAGACGGCTCGTTAGCTCGATTACGCGCTGCAGGCGTCGCACCGAATCCTCGGGAATGCCGTACCGGTTGCGGAGAACTCGAAGGTAGTCCGGGATGTCCGACTGGAGAAGGGTAAGGGACGTTCCAAGCTCCCTGAGGCTATTGAAGAACGCGAGCAAGGTGTACCACGGGTCCGCTTCGGATCGTGGCATCTCGCCAGCCGCCTGCAAAAGCGCTGCGAATGTACGGACTTGCGCCGTCTGAACGCTACCCAGTCCGGGCGCATGGATGCCTACATAAAGCCTTCCTGGAAGCCGCGTCCCGTCTGGTCGAAGGGCGTACTTCCCAAAGAACGAGTCGGAGGCGTTTATTCCGTGTGGTGGGAACAGGGCCACGCGGTCGCGCGCGTACAAGGCCCGAACCTGAGCCTCGAAGCGACGGATCGTAGCCGTGGATGCGATCAATTTCGGCCGCACGGGCGGTTCCGCGCGACGATCAGTTGCCAGATCCTCGATCACTGCCTCAAACAGGCCGACCATCGACCCAAGCGGGCCTGAAATCAGATGCAGCTCGTCCTGGATGATGAGGCCGGGTGGGCTCGTAACACGGGCACCGTCCTCACCGAGACCAAACAGTGCTCGCGGCTCTGGGCGCCAACTCAGCTGGGCGAACTTGTCGACCGTTCCGATGACGAGAGTGGGCTTATGCTCGTAAATGTCCTCGTCGATGACGAAGATCGGGAGGCCCGTCCTGAAGGAACACGTTTGGTCCGGACACCGAAAGACGACCGTCGCACCCGATTGATGGTAGCCCGCGACCCTTGGAGCGGTCGATCCGTGTCGAGCCTGGCCGCGTGCCTTACGCGCCTCGATAGGTCCCATCTGAGCTGAACACCAAGGGCATCGTAGGAGCAAGAACAAATTCCTCGCCGAACGCTCGCCTTTGTTCAGAGCAGTAAGCGTCGCCTTGGCCTCCTGTCTGGAGTTCGGCGTCGTATCGCCGCCTAGCCAGATGCCAATCGAGAATGGGGTGTCTCCGAGGGCCTCATCTTCCTGCCGCAAGTGCTCCATCGCGCAAATGAGCGAGCTAGCACGCAGGAACTGCTGCGCGGTTAGCAGGCGGAGGGTGTACCGCATGAGGACCTCAACGCCTGTGTCGGTAGGATCCACTAGGCGGCGCATGAACGCAGCGAAAGCGGTCTGGCCGAGATACGCCTCGGTCTTACCGCCACCGGTCGGAAAGAAGATCAGGTCGACGGTCGCTCTGTCAACATCCGCGCCATCTGAGATAGATTTGATTGTCGCAAGCAGGAAGGCGATCTGAAATGCGCGCCAATACCCGCGGTTCGACTGTGCGCGCCAATCCATGGGCTCGAAAGCCTCTTCGAAGGCGAAGCGGCCATCGGCGTCGAACGTCACCTTACGTGCAGTTGTGCGGGTCCGAAGCTGCTGCAGGAGGACGGCATGGTTCGCCAGTCTGAATGCCTTGGAGGCACGCGCGTCTCGTAAGACAAAGGCGAGACCCTCCCTCATTCGGCTCAGCATCTTCCGGCATCGGCTTAGGTGGTCACTCGCGACGTCCTGGAGATCTCGAGGGACTGCCTCTCGCTCCTGTTCGGAGATCCAGCTCTCGTAGGTGTCGAGCACCTTCTTGATCTGGGCGATGCCGTCATTGGCTGGATCGAGGCCGGCGAGAGCGGCCATTGATACGCGCAGTGGCTCGCCTTCGTGCTCGAGATCGGGTGTGATGCTCGGGGTCTCGAAGGTGGGTAGGCTTTCGGCACTGACCCAGCTCGCGGTCTCCGTGCCCCAACCCGCTGACCAGTCTGCCGAACAGCCGTGGCCTATGCCGAAAGTCTGGGCCCGTCGGTAAAGCAGGTCATAGGAGCGGAGCTCCAACTCCGTTTCCTTGTCACCGGTGGATCGACGAGGATATGGCAGGATCGCTCCCCGACCATCGGTCGTAGTTGCAGTCACGACGAATCGCGTCTGGAACAGGCAGCCTTCGTCAGGGCGGATCGGAGGACGAATGGTCGTGGTGTTTGTCAGCGCCACGGTGACCAGCGCATGATCACCACGAGGGGGCCTGACGAACGACGAGACGCCGAGTGTCAGGGGTCCACGGCGCAAACCTGACGCGACTGCGGGGCGCACCACACGCCGCTTCTCGACGCGGAGCGCTTCCCATTCGAACTCCGCGCTCGCCAATACAGGCTCTCGTAACCACCACGTCCGTTCGGTTACGGCCGCCTCTTTGCCCCCCTGGGGGTCGCTCCGCTTCACTTCGACGGTCGTGGGTCTGTATCGACCTCCGCTGACCTCGACCCTCAGGGTTCCAGGCGACGAAACGTCCAGATAGAACGAGACGGCCATTGAGCTAGGGCGATAGTCGTTTGCGTTCGATAGGTCGAGGTCATCGTGGTCGCCTCCCCGCCCACCTTTCCGATCGGCGATCTTGGTGACGGCACCCGCCACTTCAGCGATCTCGTCCTCGGATGCACCGGCGTCGGGGTCCTCGCTCGAAGCTTCTCCTGGGTCATCGGAGTTCAGAGGCGTCGAGGACCTAATCGGGTACAGAACCCCCACGCCGTAACGCCGAGTTGGCGGATCTCTCTGAAGGACCTCCTCTCCTGAATGCGCCTGCAACCAGGGTCCGTAAGACGCCTCGGACGACTCGAACACGATCCGGGTCGAGAAGTCAGCTGGCTGGCCCTTCGGAGCAGGTCCGACAAGCTCCCGGCGAAGCGCTGACACCATTTGATCCCGCCCGTCCAAGTACGTCACAAGCGTCCCCCAGTCACTCGAGCTCTGAGCGCGAGTCGGTCCGTCGTCGGGAGTAACAAGGTCAGGCGTTCCGTCGAGCGGGTGATCGCGACATATAGCAAAGCGTCAACCTCTGGAGATCCCAAGCCTGAGATGTCCGTTACCACTACTGCCGCCGCCTCGAGGCCTTTGAACGAATGGATTGAACCGTAGCGTACGTGCCTGCTGCCGGTGGGTGCATTCTCCGAGGCGACGGAGACGGGATCGCCATGGCTCCTCGATAACTCCTTCTGCGGCGGCACCTCTTGCAACCCTGGACAACACAACCACGTCCTGCCCACCATACCCGTCGCGCCTAAGGCCCTCCAGAATTTTGACGAGCAACTCCTTCTGCGCCGCTGGCGACTCGTAGAAGACAACCTCGGGTTCAACACCACTGTCCGGCCGCAGCACCCGTACATACGGATCGGCGTCTGCAATTAGGCCTACGAAGGTCGCAATTCGCGGAGGATTCCGGCAGTTGTCATCGAGACGGTATCGAGTGACCTGGCCGACTCTTTCCAGCAGCGGTCCAGGCGGCGGCAAACCGTCGCGTCCGTAAATCGACTGCCGTTCAAAGTCACCGAACATTCGCCACTCGCCCGAGGCGAGGCCGCCGTACAGTGAGAGATCCAGAAAGTCCAGAAGCGTTTCCTGGCAAATATCCTGGGCTTCGTCGACGATGACACGATCGAACGTAGGTCCAGTTCCACTAAGGAGTCGGTCGACCGCGATGGAGGGCAACTCCCGGTCCCAGTAGTCGGATGCCGCCTCAGCGGGCGGTTTCACGCCGGCGACCGACAGCATCAGGGCGTGCAGAGTCGAAACCGAAACGCGGTCCCCGAGTGGTTCTGCCTCCCTGGACATCCATTCGGCAAGAAGCCGGTTGTAGCAGCACAAGAGAGTCCGAGAACCGTCGCGCGAACTGCGACGCGCGGTCTCAAGTGCCAGAAGAGTCTTGCCCGTCCCAGCCGGTCCTTCGAACAACACTCGCTGATTAGTCTCCATACAGTCGAGTGCGCGGTACTGCTCGTCCGTGTATCTCTTGAGCTCGCCCGCACTTCTTTCGCGCCTATCGGACGGACTCTCGTAGAGCTCGAACTCCGGGCGAAGCAATCGAGCGACCTCCGCCGACTGAGCCACGGTGGGCTCCTCGCGTTCGGAATGGAACCACGATGCCGCAGGGGCAGCGCTAGTTCTCGCGCGTGCACCATCCAGTGCCCGCGAGATGGACGAACTGATTGGCCTCACCCTGAGGTCGCGGTTGCCAATCACCTGCCAGTCACGCCACTCGCTGGGCGACTGGCCATCGAAGTTCACAAAGGGAAAACAGACCGCCGAACAGAAGAGAATTCCGCTCAATCGAGAGTCACGCTCCACCAGTCGTTTCCGGACGCTGTGCATCGCCTGCGAGGCCTGCTTGAACGGACCTCTCCAGGTTGGCGCGTCGGCCCCCAACAGCCACGCCCCATCGGCTCCTCGCTTCACGGACCGATGGGACTTCACCTCCAGGACCACGATTTCCCGACCCGGGACAATGATGAGGAAGTCGATCTCGCCTTCAACCTGACGGATGTGGGCCGAGAGATCGAGTGAGTGGAGCACGATCCAGTCCGCCGTAGCAGGGTCTCCTGCGAGACGGGCAAAGACGTCCTTCTCTCCCGGCGGCGTCGCCTCGTCGAAACCGACCGGAATCATCCGAGCCATGGATCACGGTCCAGTTCCTCTGGAACGCGGACTTCTGACAGCGGCACTAGCCTCGCTGCAGGTTCCTTTGCCTCCACGCGGTATACGCTCAGAGCTCCAGCTTCACCAATGGCAAGCTTGACATCAAGCCGACCCGTGGTTCGGAGAACTGATAGATCGGTCGACTCGACCTCCTCCTCTAGGAGCGCGCGTATCCGCCTTCCAGCGTCGCGATGTTTATCGTCGATGAGCTCCATGGCCGCCCAGATTTCCTTGGTCCGAGATCCGAGCCCGCAGTAATCCATGATCACGCGGAAATCAAACGGTCTCTGCGTATGGATGCAGTCGTCCGAAATCCAGTAGCCAACGTTGAGGACGCCGATACCCGCAGCGCGCAGATCCTTTCCGACAGCTGCGATGCCCTTCGCGTCCACCCTTGAACGAAGGGCTTCCTTCCATTCCGCCTGTAATGCACGCAGCGTTTTCGCTTTCGGTCCGAGTAGTTGATCAGCAAGCAGCTTTATCAGCCCATCGCCACCGCGTGAACTTCGTAGCAGTAAGTAGTCACCCACTTGAACGAGGCGTGCGGGGATTTGGTGGACTCGACGTCCAGCCGCGGCTTCAATATCAACAACGAAGATCACAGGTCCATCGTCGGCTTCCAGGTAGACGCGAATCTCTCCAGCCAGCAGATACGTGTTCGACCTTATTAGCTCTACCGCATCCGCATGACCTGCCTCGCTGGGAGGCGTGACAGCATCCCAATCGACCTCTGATGCGGTCACTCTCTCAACATCGACGTCGTCATCGAGACGAGGACCGAAATGCTCGTCATCAATCCGCTTTCCGATTCCGTGCCCAGCCGTCCCGAATAATCCTCTAACGTTGACGTCATCGCGAATCCAGTCGAAGTGGACGAACACGGTGTTGCTATATCGGGGCGCCGTGACAAGATATCTGGGGTGCCAGGACGGTAGGCCCACCACAAGTAGTGTCCTCCCCGCGCTCGCGGCGATCTGATCTCGTCCAATCACCGCGATATCGGCACTTCCAAACCAGTCGCGGACAGGTTCGATCGACCACGTGTTCCGGACCAAAACTGCATCGACCTGCGACGCGGTCAGGACCAGATCTTGCACAGCGTCACCTAGCGGATTCGCGTTGCTTGCCGCAAGGGTTTCGAGTATGTCGAGAGCATCACGGAACGGAGCCACAAGACCCATGTCAGCAACCTGTTCGGCTTGGCGTAGCCATGGGAGGAGGCTTTGATGACAGGCGCTGAGCCCCAAGGCGGACGATCCGATCGGTAGTGGCACTGTGTTTACCGTCCACCGCGTCCTGCGCAGCAGAGATCCGGCCCGCCGCCAGTAGTCTGGGTCACCTCTGACAACAAGCGCGTCAAGGAACTTTTGGATTGCCTTCGCGAGGTAGCGCACTTCTCGGTTTGCTACGCCCATCCTGGTCGTTTTGGCACTCGACGACAACGCGTAAATCGAGTCCGCACGGGCGAGCGTCATCAGACGGCCTCCGAATACCCTATCGCCTCAATGCCGGCCGGAAGAGGCTCAATCGGGCTGAGGTCGAGCAGCTCTGCAGACATCGCCCGTGCGTTCGTGAGCTCTAGGGCGGCGCTCTCACTCGCCGGCGATGAGCGGTCTAGGACAATGCAACGCGGTGTTCGCCCGAGCTGGTCCCTCCAGTTCAGGAAGCCAGCGCTTCCTTCGATGACGAGACAACTCGGACGGTAGGCGAGAACGCTATCTGGCGGGTCGGACGCGTATCCTGTGACCAGATCGGTCCGAAACGGGTCGCGCTCATTTGGCATCAGCGCTCTGCAGCGGATTAGTTCTTGCAGGCTTCCCGTTAGTCTCAGGGGCCCAGCTAAGAACAGTTCAGCTTCAAGCTCATCCGTTAGTTGCTCTTTGGGCCCAACCACAAGGCAGTCGAGAGCGTTGCGCGACGAATGCTGCCCTAGACCTTCAATACCCAGCGCCGCAATCACGAATGGAGACGACTGGATCTTGCGTGGGCGAGGGGCCCTCTTAACACCATCGGGCAATAATTCCACATCGAGGCTGCTACTTCTTGGTACATACCAGGTGGAAGAGCCGGCGCGCAACTTCAGGTAGCTCGCCTGCTCCCGGGCCTCTACACCAACGAAGTCTCCCGTCCTGAGCAGCCCTCTCGACCTCCACCGCATTACCGTGCCGTGAGGCATGGTGCTGAGCCACTCGAAGCGTGCCGAGGAATTGGTCGGAGTTTCTCGGCTGTAGACGGAGCAATGGATCCCTAGAGTCAGTAGCACAGAGGCGAAATCCCTGATCGGCACCGATATCGCGAGGACTGGTCTCAAAAGGGTCGGCTCGCGCGCGGAAAACCACGACCCAGCCTGAACAAGCCAGGTCGTCCACGCAGGCAGCTCTTTCTCTTGGTCGCCATCGCGCCAACGAAGGCTCGGTTGGATGCCGGGCGCGCCAACTCTCAAACTCTCATCGACTCCCACCGCGGCCTAGCCAATCGCCGAAGTCACCTGACTGAGCATGTCAGAGCAATCGTGACAGGAGCATGACCCCGCCGTCAGGCGACGCCTCCGGCCATACACCAGCTGGCACCACGCGACCTGACCCCTGAATTATCTCCACCGATGCCGAACGTGTCCCGGTTAGTGGTACATCGCGCGGGACCCACGGACATGGCGGAGGACCTGGTCCAGCAGTCTGGGAGAGTGGTCCAGCAGTCTGGGAGATGTGAGGCGGTGCTGTCGCGCTTAACCATGCCCGGGCCGTTGGTAGCGTAATGTTACGCGTATGATTGATTGCTCCCGGAGCTGCTTGGGCAGCGGAGGGGTACCATGCACTCGGTGGGAACCAACCTTGGGAAGGGGCGCGAGAACGGTCGTCTCCTTCCGGTGGTTAGCCTCTTCAGCGGCTCAGGTGGCCTAGACCTCGGCTTCGAACAGGCCGGATTCCAGGCACTGCTCGCACTAGACAACGACCAAGTAGCGGTTGACACGTTCAACTGGAACAGGCGCCGTCGAGCTGTTGCAAGAAACGTCGACTTGGCGACAGCGACTCCGGACAGCATCGTGCGACTGTGGCAGGAAGCCGCGGGAGACGTACGGCCAGTCGGGATTATCGGCGGACCCCCTTGCCAAGCCTTTTCCGTGAGCAACGTCCACCGCATCGTCGACGATCCGCGCGCCTCGCTCCCCCTCCACTATGCAGCGATCCTCAAAGCTTTCCACGATCGTTACGAGCTCGACTTCTTCCTTTTCGAGAACGTGGCCGGACTGGCGAAGAAGCCTCACGCGGCTTCACTTGACGAGTTCACGAGGAGGTTCGAGGACGCCGGCTTCGAGCACGTGACGACGTTCATCCGAGACGCGGCGGACTTCGGCGTAGCTCAGTTCCGAAACAGAATGTTCATCGCCGGCTTCCGCAATGGAGCTTTTGCAGCGCCCGAAGGAGATCCGTGCACGCGGATCACGGTGAGGGAGGCGATCGGCTCGCTCGTGGATCCCTTGCCACACGAGCGCGCGCTCGATCCCACCGCGCGAGGCCTTCATCCAAACCACTGGTACATGAATCCGCGCTCCCCAAAGTTCACGAACGGAATGCTCCAGCCAGGGAAAGCGGTAGGCCGCTCTTTCCGGGTGCTGCAGTGGAATGAACCGAGCTGGACGGTCGCGTATGGCAACCGCGAAGTGCATGTTCATCCGAACCGCAGGCGACGCCTCAGCGTGCTTGAGGCGCTGCTCCTACAGGGTTTTCCGGCTCGCTATGAATTGCGCGGGACGTTGTCAGACCAGATCAGGTTGGTCTCGGATGCAGTGCCGCCTCCACTCGCCGCGGCCCTCGCGACGGCGATCAAGTCTCAGCTCGCCCTTCACGCGGAACCCGTTCCCGAGGAAGCACAGTTGGCCTCGAGTGGGCATGAGCTGCAGGCCGGTCTTCGCGGCGTGCACACGAGCGCGCCCAGGTCCACCAAGGCGTAGACAAGTCGAAGCTGCAATGCGGGTGAACCTGCTGCCACCAGCCAGTCGTGCACCGCAGCGCGAACTGCGCGACTCTTCCTTGCCTCTCCTTTTTCGAACGACCAACCGAACAGCCGAGTCACGACGCGCGCAATGTTCCCGTCCACCGGCACGTGCGAGGGGGAGGACCCCATCGCAAGGCTGAGGATCGCGCTGCCGTACGGTCCGAGACCTGGCAGAGGAGATGCGCCCGACGCAAGCGCTGCCGCCATATGTCGCAGGCGCTGAGCGCGTTGCCGACCAAGGCCCAAGGCCGCGACGCTGGCCTCCAATTCCCCTTCAGGCGCGTCCCGAAGAGACTCCGGCGTCGGATATTCGCGCGTGACGGCCCGCCAGACCGGAGCCGCTTGTGCAGCCTTCGTCTTCTGTAGGAGAATCTCGGCTACCGCGATCTCATATGCTCTGGCGGCACCACGCCAGGGTGCTGAGCGACCATTACTGACACCCCAGTCGATTGCGCGTTTCGCGAAGTGCAGCGCGGGCGTCTCTTCGGCAGTCACCGGTTCGACCTCGCGGCTGGCACTAACTGAGTGTCGTCTTCCGACAGGTGACTGCGTGGGCATCTCGATGCCCATTTTGCAGAAGAACGAGGCGGCGGCAAACGCTAGCCTCGCGGACGCGCCCGCCGGATCGCGGTGATGCTCAATCCACGGGGCGTGGCCCGACCCGCCTCCCATTTCTGAACAGCTGACGTTGACACACCGAGACGGCGGGCGAACTGCTCTTGCGTCAACCCGAGCTCGGCTCTTAGGGCCCGGATCTGGTGCGGCGCGAGTTCGTCAGTCATGGTCTCAACGTGGCCGGGCTACGCCTCGCCCCACCGACTCGGGCACACTCGCCGGTAGTCGCACCACTCGCAGGTCTTGAAGCCCGGCGTCGCCACGAAGTCGCCACCTCGGATCCGCGTCGCTGTATGCACCAGTTTGGCAGCGTACCCGACCAGGTCGGCCTCTGTCCGGGTCGTTGATACGTACTTGTCCGACTCGGTGAAGTAGAGCGTCAGCTTGGACGCCGGCGGCAGCGCGTCCCCACTCACTGGGTCGAGCATGGCTCCGCGAAGGAGCGCCAACCCAGTGAGTGGACAGCTGCTCATTCTGGTCGACCGCACCCTGCGTCTGCCACCGCCACGTCTTTTAGTCGATCACCTCGATCGTGCCATCGGGGTGGCGGTCGATCCGGTCGATGAAACCACGGACCCGGATGGGCTCCTCCCCCTCCTCAGCGTCGAGCGTGAACTCAAAGAACTGCTCGAGCGCGACGATCGTCGACGGCCGCAGGAGCTCGCGGTCGTAGAAGCGGCGCAGCGCCGGCTCGCCCCGCTCGCGGAACGAGCGCGCGACCTGCTCGTCCTCGTAGTGGCGTGGCTGCCAGACCTCGTCGAAGCTTGCCTTCAGCATGTCAAAGCCCGGCGGGGCCTCCCCCGCCGCAACGGCGTCGCGCCTGGCGATCGCGAACTCCTCGAACGCGTGGTGCACCGCGCTCCCGAACTCGAAGTAGCCCTTCGTCTCCTCGCTCGGGATCCGGTAGACGCGCCCGAACGCGTACATCAGCGGGCATTTCTCGTAGGTCGACAGCGACGAGTGGCTGAACGCCCTCTCCAGCGGCGCCAGCCGGATCAGCACCTGGCCGGCCGGCGCATGGCGGCTCACCACGCGCAGCGTCGCGGGATCGATGCCCGCCTGCCGCGCCTCGCTCGCCTCCCCTGCCGCCTGCCGCGCCACGGTCATGAGCTCGTCCAACATTCCTCCGCGCTGGGCGCCGACTCCTCGACCTCCGCGTCGACGGTCGTCTCTCGTCGCCAGACCGTGACGTCGTTGGCCGCGCCGGTCTCTACCTCCTCGAGGAACCGGCTCGGCTTGCCAGTTGGTCCGGCGCTCGTGGTCAGGATCAGGCGCGACTTCGCGCGCGTCATCGCGACAAACAGCAGCCGGCGCTCCTCGTCGACCTCGAAGTTGGGCGGCGGCTCCTGCTTCAGCAGCTCCTTGGGGATCAGCTGCGTCTCGGCGCGCGTGTCCGGGAACTGCCCCTCGACCAGGCGCAGCACGACGACCACCTCGTGCTCGAGGCCCTTCGCCTGGTAGCAGTCATCAGCGCCCCCCCCCCCCCTCACCCAACCCTCTCGGGACACATCCGGGCGTAGTCGCAGTACCGACACGCAATCGCCGGGCGTCGCCACGAACTCCCCGGCGCGCATCCGCGACACCCGCGCCAGCACGTCCGCGCGCGCGGCATCCAACTGCTCGTCCGTCCGCGTCGTCGACAGCCGCAGCGCCGACTCCGTGAAGTACAGCGTCACCTTCTCCGGCGTGCCGAGGCCCAGGGCGTCGCGGCAGGCGAGCGCGTAGATGGACAGCTGGAGGCTCTCGTCCACGCCCTTCTGGACTCGAGACTTTGCCCGTCTTGTAGTCGATGACCTCGATGCCGCCCGAGGGCAGGCGGTCGATGCGGTCGATCTGGCCGGTGATGATCACGGGCGCCGAGCCGTCCTCCGGCTCCAGCGTCAGCTCGAAGTCCAACTCCTCGAAGAGTGCCTCGCCGAGGCTGCTCACCTCGCCCTGCCAGAAGTTGTCCAGCAGGGTGGCGACCCGTGCGCTGGTAGCCCTCCTCGGTGGTCTTGTCGCCGAAGTCCGTCGGCACCCAGCGCGTCCGGAACTCGCGCTCCAGGTCCTCGCGCGTGGGCGGCGCATCGCCGCGTGCGGCTCGCTCGCGCCGGTCCCTGGTGAACGCCTCGAACGCCTCGTGCGCGGTCGATCCGAACGTGAACGCCGCGACCGGATCGTCCCGCGGCGGCATGCGGTAGACGTAGCCGAAGGCGTACTGGAGCGGGCAGCGCTCGTACATGCTCAGCGAGGAGTAGCTCTGCGTTCGCGGCAGCGGCGCGACCTGGAGCAGGTTGGCGCCGGCGCCCGAGTCGAGCGCGAGCGTCCGGAACGTCAGCGGATCCAGCCCCTGGGCGCGCGCGGCGTCCGCGGACACCGCCGCGGATCGAGCCACCGACGCCCAGCTCCTCCGCCAGGTCATCGCGGGCGGACAGTCGTCTCGGGATCGGCGGCGCTGGTCGCCTCCATCAGCCCGACCAGCTCGCTCGCGCGCAGGCGCAGCGCGAGCCGGCGCTCGCGAGCCGTGGGCAGCGGCATGACCCGGTGCACCGCCGCCACCTGTTCATCGGTGTCCAGAGCGCCAGGTCCGGCACCGCTCTGGCCGTTCGATCGACCGTCCGCACCTCGCTGCCCGCGCCTATCGAGGATCTCGCCGATGAACAGCGACTGCTGCTTCATCGCCGTCGGGTCCGCCGTGCGTGGTCAGGATCAGCCGGTCCTGCGCCCGGGTCATGGCCACGTAGAGCAGGCGGCGCTCCTCGTCCGTGTGGATGTCACCGGCCGGCACGGCCTCGCGCAGCAGTTCGCGCGGGAATGAGCCGCCGCCCTGCTCCTTCACCGGCCACTCCCCGTCGAGCAGGCTCGGGACGAAGACGATCGGGAACTCCAGCCCCTTGGCCTGGTAGAGCGTCATCAGTCGAACGCCCTCGACGTCCTCCGACAGCTCCACGCTCGTGGGCAGCTCGCCGCCGGCCGCCTGGTACGCGTCGAGGTAGTCGACGAACACGGCCAGCGTCCCGCGCGGGTTGGCCTCCTGCCAGTCCGCGGCGAAGCGCATGAAGCTCGCGATGTTGGTGACGGTCCGCTTGGCCTCCAGCGTGTCCGCGGCGATCAGGCTCAGCACCTGGCCGGTGCGCTCGAGATAGCGCTCGAGGATCGTGTGCGGGCCCTCGCGGAAGGTGAGCGGGTTGAGCTCATCGATGGCGCCGAGGAGCTGGCGCAGCTTGGCGCGCGTGAGGGCCGGGGCGTCGACCTCGGCGGTCTGCTCGTCCTCGTGGCGCTCGGGGACCAGGTCCACCTCCAGGCGCCCCTGCTCGACGATGGCCTTCACCGTCTCCAGCAGGTGCGACCGGTCGAACTTGGCCATGCGGGTCACGCGCAGGATCTCCAGCGCGTCCAGGCGCCACGGGCCGGCGGTCATCATGCGGACCAGCGCCACGTCGTCGTGCGGGTCGGTGATCGCGCGCAGGCCCTGCTCCAGGTCCCGGATCTCCGGCGTGTCGAACAGGCTCAGCCCGCCGACCACGGTGTACGGGATGTCCTCGTCGCGCAGCCGCGCCACGATCGCGTCGCGGTGCTTGTGCTTGCGATAGAGCACGGCGACATCCGTGTACGTGCGCGCCGGTGGCGTTGCCCTCCCCCACCATCGACTTGATGGCGTCGACGATGGCGACGGCCTCGTCCTCCGGGCCGGCGCAGGTGATCAGCTCGATGGGTGCGCCGTCTTCGCGGTCCGTGGCGAGTCGCTTGTTCGGCTCGAAGCGCGTCTCGTTGTTGCCGATCAGGCGGTTGGCGGCGGTCAGGACGTTGCCGACGGAGCGGAAGTTCTGCTCGATCCGCAGGCGCGGCGGCGGGCCGGGCGCGGGGCCGGTCGGGTCGTGCGCCGGCGGACGGGAGAAGCGCGCGTCGAACTCGGCGAAGGCGGCGAAGCTGGCGCCCCGGAAGCGGTAGATCGACTGGTCGTCGTCGCCGACGACCATGACGTTGTCCGGCCGGTCCGGCGTGCGGCCGAGCAGCTCGATCAGCTCGATCTGGGCGACGTTGGCGTCCTGGAACTCGTCGATCAGCAGGTAGCGGTACAGGCGCTGGTAGCGGCGCAGGACGTTGGGGCGCGTCTTGAACAGCTTGGTGACGGCGGCGATCTGCTCGCCGAAGTCCAGCGCGCCGCGGCGGGCGAGCTCCTCCTCGTAGGCGTGGTAGACGGCGGCGAGCTCGTGGAGGCGCATGACCTCGAGCGCGGCGCCGTCGACGACGTAGGTGGCAGCCAGCGGGTCGATCCGGGACTTGTCGACCTCCGGGAACCAGTTCCGGCGCCACCGCGCCGCCGGTGCCGGCGAGAGTGCGGCGGGCCTCGCGGTCGGCGATCTTCTCCGTGGCGTCGGCGTCGTAGGTGGGGGTTTCGCCGCGGTCTTGCGCGCGCTCGTTCGTGCGCACCCACGCGTAGATGCCGCGGACTGGTCTGAGCGGCGCGAGATTGCCCTGGGTCTCGAGGCGGCTCCTAGCGGCTTCGAATGCGGCCGAAGCGGGCCTCGAACACGCGCCGTTCCTCGGCCACGAACGCGTCGTAGTCGTCCGGCGTGACCAGCTCGTCCTTGGCCCGGTTGATGAACTGCACGAAGCTCTGGAACGCCCAGTTCGAACGCGAGTGGTAGACGAGCGGCAGCTGTGGGCTGATGTCGCGCAGGAGCAGCACCTGGGCGACGCCGTCGAGCACGTCCGGGCGCTGCGGCAGGCCGGCGTCCGCGGCGCTCTCGGTGAGGACCCGCTGGCAGAAGCTGTGGAAGTTGCTGACCGTCATGCGGGCACGCGGTGGCCGGGCCGACGGTCGTGTCCAGCCGTTCCTGCAGCTCGCGCGCGGCCTTCACGTTGTAGGTCAGGACGAGCAGGTTCTCCGGCAGCAGCCCGGGGACGTTGTCCAGCAGGTACTTGCAGCGCTCGACGATGACGCGCGTCTTGCCCGTGCCCGCACCGGCGATGACCTCCACCGGCCCGTCCGTCCACTCGACGATTCGGCGCTGATCGGCGGTCAGTCCGGTTGTGGCAGCAAATGGCGCGGTGATCACGAGGTAAGCCCGGCGTAAGTGCCCATCTCTACCGTTCCGTGGTGTCGACGTACGACTGGGACCCCGTGAAGGCGCTGACCAACGTCTGGAAGCATGGGATCACGTTTGAAGAAGCCGAAACGATTGATCTCGACCCATTTCAGTGGAGCTGCCCGGATCTGGCCTACGTCGGTGACGAGGACCGATTCCTCACCATTGCCTACTCGACAGCCGGCCGTCTGCTTCTCGTGGTAACGTCCGAGGGCGGCCGACGGCCGAAGATCATCTCTGCACGGCGCGCCACGAAGCGCGAACGACATGCGTACGAAACTCGACCCTAGCGACGAGTTCTTCATCCCGGACGTCAGTGAGTTCGATTGGAGCAAGGGCGAAGTAGGGCGGCGGGTGCGGAAACCCGGCGAGAAGACCGAGATTTTCGTTGACGGCGCGGTCGCGTACCAGCTGCGGCTGATCCCTTCCAACAAAGTGCTGGCCCGATTTGCGACCACGCTTGAGGCGTGGCCAGTGATCATCAACTCAGTGGAGTGTGGCCGCTCCCCGCGGACGCTCGCGCTCGATGCGATCACGGCGGACGGAACCACGATCTCAGTTTCGGCCGGTCCGCGTCTCGTCCGCTGGGCGCGGCACAACAACGGCGACTTGGTGGCGCATCGGCAGCGGACTCCCCGAACCACCGCACGCCGGGTGGCCGAGGCCTGACGTTCAAGACCGCGAATCATCTCCGCATGGCGCGCCTCGAAGCGCGAACGCCTTGAATACGAACGACGCTGACGACATCCGGCCGGACACCAGCCAAATCGATTGGAGCAAGGCCGAGGTAGGCCGCGGCGTGCGCAAGCCGGGTGAGAAGACCGAGATCCGCATCGACGGGGCGGTGGGATACCAGCTCCGACTGATCCCCTCGAACAAAGTCCTTTGCCGGTTCGATTCCACGCTTGACGCATGGCCAGCCATCGTCTCAACCGTCGAAGGCGGCAGGTCACCTCGCACTCTGTCGCTCGACTGGGTGCTCGCCGACGGGAGATCGGGCTCAATCTCGGCCGGTCCGCGCCTCGCACGCTGGGCTCGGTACAACAACGGCGAGCCCCATTCGTACGAGAACCGCGCCACGGTTACGGCCCGACGGGTCGCCGAGGCCTGAGCTGGACTGAGTTCTTCGATCCACCGCCGACCCCTCTTGATCGGGCCGCTCGATCATCGGCTGATGGGTCGTGTCGAACCCGTGGGTGAGCAGCGAGTCGAGAAGCGCCAGCATGAGCGCGCCGTCGTCACTCCACGTGCCGGGAGGCTGATCGTGAGTGCCTTTGGCACCGAAGACAACCTGTGCGGCGGGTCGACCCGGTTTGAATTCGTAAGGCACGCCAACGGCGTCGCCGACAAGATGGCCCCGGACGGCGCCTGCCAATCGCTCGTCCAGCCCGATGGAGCGGCTCATAGTGCTCAATACCAGATCGCGATGGGACGGCCGTGCTCGCCGTCGGCGGGCTGTGTCGGCAAGGACGAGGCCACGCCGTTGGCAATGCGCCTGGCGGACCAGGCGGCGGCTCCGGCGTCCAGGACATCGTCCAGATCGGCACCTTTGGTCGCCACACCGTCCTTGCTGATCCAAACGCCGTTATTGCGAAGGAGGGCCATGCGCTCTGCGAATCCGTTCGGCGTCTTCTTGGCGTGCACGAGGTTCGCGTCGCCATTCATGGCACGGAACGACACCTCTGGGTGGACCTCGAAGATGCGACCGTCTGCGGCGACGGCATCCACTTCGAAGATCTTGTTGGCAAGCGCATAGCTCTGGGCCGACACGCCGGCCAGTCCCGCTGCGGCGACGGAGTCGCGGACTTCTTGATACGACCCCATGCTGAGAAGTTCCCGAGATGGAGTGAGAAAGACGCGCGATGCGTTGCGCCCGAGCGCCTTCTTCGCGGCCAGGTCGGCTGCGTTCCTGGGGACCGGGGACAACCCGATGGGGATGTCAACTGCGACGACTTCAGCTCCATCGGCGGAGGTGAGCACCTGAGCAAACGACTTGTGCACAGCGACCTGAGCCGAGCAACCATCATCGAGACGTACGACGACCCATCCGCCTGGCGCACCGTCGACCCCTAAGACTGGAGCCCGCCGGAGCAGAGGCCCGAACAGCCGATCCATTTCATCCACGTTCTGCGCGAGTTCTTTGTGGAGTCGCGGAGAACCGTTCTGGGCGAAGCCGTCAACGAGCCCGCGGTAATACCAGAGCAGATCACTCGGGCTGGCATTGAAACGGCCGGCCATAGCGGGACCGAGAGTTCGCAGGTCCGCGACCATTGATCGCGCGTTGTGCACCTTGTCCGCCAGGGCCACGCGGAGGATCGATGCATCGTGCTCGACTGACAGATGGGTCAGGTAGTCACTCTTGCGCTGGCACCAATCTGGTTTCTCGCTGTCCGCCTGGCCGGGTTGCTGTATCCATTCCGAGCAGCCAACCACGACCTGGGCGACTCGGTCGCCAAAGCGGTGTCGAATGTCGTCCAGTCGCCGCTGCCCGCCCTGATCCTCCACGGCGTCGTGGAGCAAGGCCGCGACTGAGTCAATCTCGTTGCCGCCATCCTCCAAAACGAGAGCCGCGACCGAGAGCAAATGAGAGAGGTATGGGTCGTTGCCACCCTTGCGGACTTGGTCGCCGTGGACCTGGGTCACATAGAGAACGGCCTCATCCCAAAGGCGCCCAAGGTGCGTTGGCGGCGCGGGCTCTCCATCGCTCTCGCTCACGCTCCGTCCTCTTCGTCGTCATCCGGTGGAGCCAGGTCGATGTAGATGCCCACGAGCTCGCCTTCGTCGAACTCGCCGAACACCGGAAATGAGCCGTCACCGCCAAAGTTACTGAGCAGGATCACCGGCTTGCTGCCGATCCGACTGGCGTGCTCGTTGAAGTCCGCATCCAGCACAGCCTTGTAATCGACGCCGGCCTCGGCCCGATCGGCTCGCGGCAGGACATAGCATGGGTCGGCGACGAGCAGCGTTCCGCTGTCGACCTCGACATTCCCGAAGTAGCGGCGCTCCAACTCGGTCAAGCGATCGCCAGCTCTTGTGACGGGACTGCTGCGCTCGCGTCGAGGTCGAAATCGACGACCAGCGGCGCGTGGTCACTCAAACCGAGAAAGGACGTGACGTCCGGCAGTGAGCGCGACGCAACCAGATGGTCGGCCAGCCTGACGTCACAGAACACATGGTCCAGCATGTGCGGCCGGTTGCCTTTTCTGAGCCACGTTTGTGTCTCTCGCTCATGGACATCTGCGAACGCATCCATGGCGCGGCCCATGTTCCAGCTGACGACCCTCATGACCCGACCTCGGCCGCCCAGGGCAGTGCAGCGTGGCAGGAGGGACATTCGAACTCGGGTGACTCTGGGCCCACGACGCAGCCGCCGAGCCCGATTTCGCCGCGCTCGTACGCCTTGAAGGTCTCGTACGAGGGCAGCCCATAGACGATGGGGACAGGCACGATTGAGGCGCCGCAGCGCGGGCAAGGAGGGGAATCCACGGACTCAGGGTTGATTGGCACTTCCCTATCCTCGGGCGACCTCGTGCCAACTGTGTGTCACAGCGATTCGGGAAATTCCGAGAATCGCCGCGCGTCCAACTCATCCCGTGTGTTCAGCCGGCAAGTTCGAGACGCTGCCGGCGAGATCCCAAGGATTGCCCTGCCACGGGATCGGCCTCGCGCCTTGGTCGACGCGGCGTGGCGGCTCGACGCTGTCCGGGTGGCAGCGGTTGAGCATCTCCGTGCCGTACAGCGACGTCCGCCAGTAACGCAGCCCGTCCGACAGCTCGAGGTAGTGCGTCGGCCGCTGGTAGCCGCGGAAGTACGCGTCGTAGCCGTCGGGGTGCGTCTGGATCGACTGCCGGAGAACGTTGACGGCAGCCTGATCGATGCCCTCGCGCGGACCGGTCGACTGCTCGCCGACCACGACGTACTGGTGCGCGGGCATGCCCGAGTCGAGCCGCGCATCGACCCACGGCAAACGCGTCGCAGCTTCCTCCTCCGTCACTCGACTGTGCCCTCCTCGTCGGGCGCGAGATCGATGAGCAGCGCCACCAGGGAGTGCTCGTCGAATTCGCCGTAGACCGGGAAGCAGCCGGCGACGGGCAGCTTGCCGAAGAGCAGCACCGGGCGATCGCCCACTGGCTGGGCGGCCCACGACCGGCTGAGGCCAACGATGTCTTGGGCGTTGATGCCCGCGACTCCCTCGCGGGTGTTCGGCAACAGGTGCTCCGGATCCCCGAGCAGCAGCGCGCCACTCGGGGCCTCGACCAGGCCGAGGAACGACGTTGTTCGATCCGCCATGTGGCCCTCCTCTGGCAGCGAGACAGGGACTGGGATCCTCTCGCGGCCGACTCTGGCTATGGGCGCCGCGGCTTTCTGAGCGCGCGGCGTGGCCAATGCGAACCCGCGACATGCGTCCGTGTCGGCTCGGCTGATCAGGCCGCGCCAATCGGCTCCTGGGACTGCCTCTGGGTGGCGTTCCCATGTTCTTCATGTGGCGGGTACGGACGAAAGATCCGGCCTGGCTGTGACAGGTTGTCTGTCACACGTCAGCACGACAGTACAAATTTCGACGATAGAGCCTGATGCCCGGGTCGGGTAGCCGTCCCGTGGCAACCCCGATGGCGATCCTGTTCAGCTTGACGCCTGCGGCGCCAATTGCGGACGATGGCAACGAAACCGCACGCGCAAGCGGAATCGAACCATCCTCGGACGATCGACACTTCTGGGAGGAACTCCCTGGCCATGACACTTCGACTCTTTGCGCGGGCCGCGGCCCTTTCCGCCCTCGTCGGCGCAACCCTCGTGGCCGCGCCCGGCCCGACCCTGGCGGTCACCACTCCGACCTTCGACATCACGGTCGGCAACTGCTGGCGCGGCAAGGTCCCCGATGAGCACGTGAACGTGCACGTCGTCTGGAAGGACTTGGCCGGCCACCTGGTCGACAGCTTCGACACGGAGAGCCAGGAATATGGCTACTGGTCGTTCCTCGACAGCGACACCACCTGCCTGACGCGACCGGTCCGGACTGGTGACCAGCTCACCGAAACAGAAACCGAAGGCGGCATGTACTCGCGCTCGTTCGTGGTCAGGGCCATGACCGGCACGTTCGACCGAAAGACGAACCTGGTGCGCGGAATTCGCACCCAAGAGCTCGTCGATGTACATGAGCGTCTTTCCGGAGGACCTCATCGGCCACTACGCGCCCGCGACGTGCAACGACGTCATCGTTGACACGGCCGCCAACGGGTCCTTCGTCGTATGACACCGCGGGGTGCCAGACCGGATACAACGCGACCGGCGGCGATACGGCGTGGTTCACCTGGTTCAGCCCGAAGGGTGACCGCGAGACCCTGGTCCTCACCGCGCCGTACGTCCAGGTGGGATTTGGGACTGCTCGCGTAACCGGATACGCCTTCGCCGAGACTCCGGTTGCGGTGACCCTGAAGACGTCCGGCGGCACCCCCCGCGCAACCGGTCACAACACCAGCACCGTCAATGGGAACTGGGGCGTGCTACTCCGGAACAAGAATGCCCAGCTGGCCAAGCCGAACATAGGCGACGTCGTCAGCGGCAACTGGGCGACGGGCAACTCGGCGTTCACGGTCTTCGCGATGACCACCGGCTTCGGCACGAACAGCGTCCACGGCACGTGCACGCCCAACACGCGCTACTCGCTGATCGTGCTGTGGGCAGGCACGCCCTACTACTCGACCCATGCCGGGATGACTGACGCCACGGGCGCGACCGGCGATTTCACGCCTGACAACCACACCATCGCCACCGGCGACCAGATCCTCTTCACCTGCGCCAAGCCGAATGGCGATCGCGAGCGACAGATCACCGTCGACCCATAGCTCCCCTCGGCGCAGGGGAAGCCTTTGACGTTCCAGTACGTTTACACGTACGCTGCGCCGTATCGTGAAGAGTGTCGGTGTGACGGATCTGCGTCAACGGACTGCGCAGATCCTGGATGAGCTGAAGGGCTCCAGTGAGCCCATCGCGGTGCTTCAGCGCTCGGAGACGGCGGCCTACCTGGTGGATGCCCAGGAGTACGACCTGCAGCGCGAGGAGCTGCGGACGGCCAGGCGGGCATTGTTCCTGCGTGAGGTCGCCGATGCCGAGGAGGAGTACGCGTCGGGCCACGCCAACAGCTACGAGGACATGGATTCCCTCCTGGACGACCTCCGCTCCTGAGACATCAGCCAGAGTGCGCGTCACGTCGTCGAGCCGCTTCCTTCGCCGCGCGAAGAAGCTCAAGGCGCCGCAGGATCAATTGCTCCGCGCTTGTCTGCGCCGTTTCGCGGCGGACCCCAGTGACCCGCTGCTCCGGACGCACAAGCTGAAGGGCGACCTGGCTGAGTATTGGGCGTTTTCCGTTGACGACGACCTGCGCGTGCTCTTCCGCTGGGACGGTGACGTCTGCTTCCTGGTGAACCTTGGGTCGCACGACGAGGTGTACTGACAGATCGCTCGAAAGTCGCTGGTAAGCGCGAGCGAAGAGCCAGCCAAGACCGGCACGCCACGATTTGGCCATGAAGACCTCATGTCGTCCAAGCAGGCATGGCCGGCCGCGATCTCGGCGTCAGCGGCAGCCGGATCCGGACTATCCGCTCGTCGTTTCGGCATCGCTCGAGGAGCTGATGCAGGCGGTTCACTCGGTGGATCCGGATCTGCCGTGGGAGCGCTTCGCGGATGCCGTGCTGCCCGTCTTCCGGCGCCGGCGGCCATACCCGCGCCAGATGCCTGCCCTCGTCTATCAGCGTCGACCACCTGGCGTCGACGTCGGCGTCGCGATCGACATCGGACCGGCGTTCATGCACGTGGACGCGTCGCTGCTCGATCGTTGGCACCTGACGCACGATGAAGTCCTCGATCGTGCCCTCGCCAATGTCCGCGCGCGGACGACCTCAGCACGGCTCGAGCCCGTGTTCTACGGGGAGATCGGCGGCGTGTCTGTCGGCTTCTTCCAGAGCGGTCAGAGCGTCGGCTCAGCGTTGATCCTGGCGCCGGACCTGGTCGCGGAGCGGTTCGGCGAGAGCGACCAGTTTCTGCTCGCCCCGATGCGCGACCTGCTGGTGTCCGTGCCGATGAGCGCGGGAAGAATGTTCGCGGCCGACCTCTACGAATCCATCGCGGAGGAAGACCCGAACTGCCTCGACCTGCCGGTGCTCTCGTTCGTCGGCGGACGGTTGGAGATCGCGTCAGAGGTAACCTTGCCGCGCGGCTACCTGCACTGACTCTGGTGGTCACAGAGCCGGTGGACATTGACACCAGCCAGTCGGCGGCTATGCTGCCGCGCTCATGCGGGGGTATGCGCGAACCAGCGGCGGCCAGATCCACTACCGGCACGAGGGCGAGGGCGGCCCTGCGGCGTTCTTCCTTCACGAATCGCCGCTGAGCTCGTCGATCTTCGCGCCCGCCCTCCCCTCTCTCGGCAAGAGTTTCCGCGCCTACGCGATCGACTCGCCGGGATACGGGATGTCCGATCCGCCGCCGGAAGGCGCCAGCGTCGAGGAGTACGCCCGCCTCGTGCTCGAGGCGATCGACGACCTGGGCATCGATCGCTTCATCGTGGTCGGCTGCCACACCGGCGCGTCGATCGGCATCGAGCTCACGAAGCAGGCCGGACCGGAGCGGATCAGCCACGTCGTGCTCAGCGGCGTGACGATGAACAAGCCCGATGAGTGGGAGCCCTGGCTGGCCTCGAGGGTTTTTTCGCCAGACCGGCCGCGCCCGCAGCACCCGGACGGCACCCCGTTCACGGCCAAGGAGACCTTCGCCCCCGAGTTCGAGCTCAGGCCGGACGGCTCGCACATGAAGTGGGCCTGGGACCGGACCGCGGTCGGCCGCAAGGACTGGCCACCCGACTCACCCCTCGAGCTGATCAACATGGCCGTGATGCAGCTCCTGGTTGCCGGGCGCAGCTACCCATGGGGTTATCGAGCGGTCTGGCGCTACGACGCGGAACCGCAGCTGCGCGCCCTTCGGTGCCCGGTCCTGCTGCTCAACGCCGCGGAGGACCCACTTGCGCACCTCGACCCCGTGGTCGCCGAGATCGTCCACAACGCTCGGGTGGTGCATTTCGAGGGCCTGGCAGGCCAGATCCCCTCGCGCGAACCGGAACGGTACGCGGAGGAGATCCGGAAGTTCGTAGTGGGGAACCCGAATTAAGCGTCGAGCAAGGGATCGAGTAGCCTCCCGTCGGAAAGCCGATCGCATTCCAACTCATCAGGAGGCCGTGGATCAATGGGTCGCAATCGGATCCGAATCGCCGCAACCGTGGCCCTCGTCACCCTGGCCATCGTGCCGGCCGTCACGAACGCCGCACCGTTGGCCGCGACGACTGTGACCGCAACGTCGCGGCCCACCGCTGCCCGTCCCGGGCTCATCTCCAGCCCGCTGTGGGGCTACGTCGTGGTCCGCCGCGCAAGATCGGTCACGTACACGCCTGCGGCCAATGACCGTGGCAACGTCCTCAACGGGGTGAACTCCGTCACGTGGACGGAAACGGGGCACTACGAGGTGCGGCTCCCCGGCCTCGCCAACGACACGTCGGCAGTGGCACTGAGTCCCCTTGGAACAGTCGCTCGGCGCTGCGTGGTGCAGGACTGGTTCATCGACGGCGCCGACGAACTGATCGATGTTGCCTGCTTCGCACTGACTGGCGTTGCGACCGACTCGCAGTTCGTCCTGACCTTCCTGGTTGGCAACACCACGACGTCCAACCCGACGCCGACGGGCTACGCGTACTCCTTCGCTGACCAGCCAACCACCAACGGTGGCTACCTCCCATCGCGCAAGTTCAACTCGCACACCGGCAGTTCCAACCCCGTCAACCGGGTCGGAACGGGCTCGTACCAGGCCGACTTCAACGCGCTCGGGTCTGCGGGCGGAAACGTTCAGGTTGCTGCGGTCTCCAACTCGGCGATGACGTGCCAGTCGAGCTGGGCGCAAGTCAGCCAACAGATGCAGGCCAATGTTCAATGCCGGACGGCGGGCGCGGCGAGGGTGGACTCACAGTTCGACGTCATCCTGACGAACCGTGTGGGCCTCAAGGGCGAGGACGGGACGAACGTCGCGTACCTCACCGCCGATCGCCCGACGGCCTCCTCGTACACGGCGTCCGCCGCGCGCCGGTTCTCCACTGCAGGAATGGCCCCGACCATCACGCGCTCGGCCAAGGGCGTCTACCTCGTCACGCTCCGGGGCATGCCCCTCGGTGGCGCGGCAGTCGTCACGCCGTTGGCCACCGCAGCGAGCATGTGCAGCATCGCCTCGATCGCTCAGACGGCGTTGCCGCAGCGAATCGGCGTGCGTTGCTTCGATCCAACCGGTCAGCCAAAGGACACGCCGTTTTCGCTTTCTTACCTACGCTAGGTCCGACTCCCGGAGATCCCCACCGCTCCACCGCTCCGCTCGTGCATGACGAGGTCTGGATCGCCGTAAGGACGCACGCGTAGATCGAACCACTGACGCCGTCGTCGGCGTCTGGAGCGACACCTGGTGTTCGTGCCTGCGCGCCAACGGATCGGGTCGGACGAATGACCCATCGACGACCAATGCGCGCGCGATGAGCATCGGACCGTGAGCACCATCCACCAGTTGGTCACCAGGCCTGTGGCCCCGCTGGCCGCAATCGTCCTCCTCGCGGTCACGATTGGCGCCTGTTCGGCGTTTGGCCTTCCCATCGGCCCGCAAGGTCGAGGGTCTGCCGGTACCGGCGCAGCCACCATCCCGATTGGCTCATCCGCGGGTTCGATCGAGAGTGGCGGGCGGACGCGAACGTATCGCGTCTACCGACCCGCGGCCGCCGACGGGACAGTTCCGACTCCCCTCGTCGTGTTCCTGCACGGCGGTTTCGGGACGGGCCAGCAGGCCGAGGACGCCTACGGTTGGGATGCCGCGGCCGACGCCGATAACTTCGTGGTCGCCTACCCCGATGGCGTTTCGAGAGCCTGGAACGGCGGCGCGTGCTGCGGCCAGCCGGCCAGCCAGGACATCGACGACGTTGGCTTCATCCGCGACCTGGTCACGACGATCGAAGCGGCCCTGCCCATCGACCCCAAACGGATCGACGCGACCGGCATCAGCAACGGCGGGATCATGGCTTACCGGTTGGCCTGCGACACGGACCTCTTCGCAGCGATCGGACCGGACTCGGCCACGCAGATGATCCAGTGCCCGAACGCGGCGCCGATCTCGGTGATCGCGATTCACGGCCTCGCGGACACGCGCGTGCCATTCGATGGCGGCATGGGTTCGGGTGTCGGGCAGGTGGACGGCCCGGCCGTGCCAACCGTGATCGCAGGCTGGGAGGCTCGCGATCGCTGCGCGGCACCAACCTCGACCGCCGACGGCGACGTGACGATGACCGTCGCGACTTGCCCGGACGGTCGCGCGGTCGAGCTGATCACGATCGCCGGCGCGGGTCATCAGTGGCCGGGCGGAGCGCCGGTGAAGCCGGCAGTCGCGGCCATCCTCGGGCTCGACCAGCCATCGACGGCGATCGACGCCACGAGCGTGATCTGGCGTTTCTTCGCGGAGCATCCGAAACCCTAAGCCTGGATCTGCCGCGCCGGCTCGGTGGATCCGGCTGAGAGACGCGTGCTCATGGGGTCGCTATCTCGTCGTTCATCGCGTGCATGGATCGGCTCTGGCTAGCGACGTCCATAAGCACTCGTCGGACGCCTCTGCATGGCCGGCGGGCACTCGCTGGGTCGACGACAGGCATCCGCTCCCGCACGACACAGGGCCCGGGATCCATTCGCCGGCCGGGATGGCTGCGCTTAGCGGCGCCGTTGCCCTTCTCCGATCCATGGAGGCGATAGCGACCCGGTCAAGGCGCCACTCGCCACCAGACGGTCACGGCGCCACTCAGCCCCCGAACGGTCACGGCGCCACTCAGCCCCCAGACAGTCGGGGCCCCACTCGCCCCCAGACGGTCACGGCGCCACTCAGCCCCCAGACGGTCACGGCGCGAGCGAGAAACGCTACGCAGCTGCGGCGGGCGCCTCGCCGAACCTGGGCACCACCGTCTCCGCGAAGAGGGCCATCTGCTCGAGCATCTCGTCGACGGTGTTGGCGGCAAAGAGCAACCCGGCCATGTGCCCCGCGCCGGCGTCCCGGTACGCGGCGACCTTCTCGATCACGTCGTCGGCCGAGCCGATCAGGTTCATCGCTACGTAGCCGGAAATGTCCACGCCGCGCAGCGTCGACTTCTGCAACGAAACCAGGTGCTCGTACAGCTGCGAGGCCTTGAAGTCGCGCTCGGCCTCCTCGGCGGTGCGCCCGATGCAGACGACCAGCTGCGGCGCCACCTCGATCGAAGATCCGTCCCGTCCCGCGGCCGCGGCGTACTCGTGGAGCTTGGCCACACCGTCCGCGATTCGCGCCGGTCCGACGGCGGCCGGCAGCCAGCCCTGGCACGACTCGGCCGCGCGACGAATCGACCCTTCGGCGTTGCCGCCCGAGTAGATGGGCAACGGATCCTGGACCGGCTTCGGTGCCATCTCCACGTCGCTGAACTCGAACCACTTCCCGCTGTAGCTCGCGCGGCGCTCGGTGAACAGCGCGCGCAACGCGTCGATCCCCTCGGCGACCAGGTCACCACGCGCGGCGGCCTTCAAGCGAGGGTGCGTCTGCTCGAACTCCTCGCGGTAGGCGCCAACGCCGACGCCCAGGATCACGCGCCCGTTCGACACGTGGTCGAGCGTCGCGACCTGCTTGGCCAGCAGCACCGGCTCGCGCACCGGCAGGACGATCACGCCGGTCATCAGCTTGATCGTCGAGGTCTGCGCGGCGCAGTACGCGTAGATGATCAGCGGCTCGTAGTAGCTGGGCGCGTCGGGCCAGCGGGAGCGCACGTAGGCCTGCGTCGACAGGTGGTCGTTGCCCATCACCGCGAAGTAGCCGAGCCGCTCCGCCTCGATGGCCACGCGCGCGATCTGCTCCGGCCCGGCGAACGGGATCGGATAGATCATCCCCTCGGTACAGGTCGGCAAGGCGACGCCGAACTTCATGCTCGCTCCCTCCGGCGCGGGGAACTCGACCCGCGCAGCCACTCGACCAGCCCGCGCGCAAGCCACTCCACCCGCAGCCAACCCCACGAACCGATTTTGTGATCCTATACACTCCCCGACGCCAGCTTTTCGGCGATCCGCCCAAGCAAATCGGTGCGCGTTGTGACGATTTCCCAAGTCCGGCCTGCCCGACCGGGCCTCGCACTCTCCACGGAGCAGCTCGCCGAGTTTGCGCTGCGCCTCAATCGTGCCGTGCGCCGCGAGGTCGAGCCGTACGGCGTGCACGGCCGATGCCGAGCTCGACCGGGACGTGCTTGCCAACAACGGGCGTCACGTCGAGATCTACTTCCGCTCCCTGGCCGAGGACCGCGCACCGACCGCGCAGGAGATCGAGGAGCTTGCCGAGGCCGGCCGCCGACGCCTCCACCAGGGCGTGCCACTCGAGTCGATGTTCCACGCCTACCGCGTCGGCAGCCGCGTCCTCTGGGAGTGCCTGCTGGAGGTTGCCGACTCCCAGAACCTGGGCCGGCTGGCGACGCTCACGCTGGAGTTCGCCGACCTGGTCAGCTTTGCCTCGTCCGAGGTCTACGCCCAGGAACGCGAGCGGCGTGCCCGCTCGCACGAAGAGGCGACGCGGCTGTTCCTCACCCGCCTGCTGGCGGGTGACCTGCACGACGAGGAAGCGGTCGCTCGCGAAGGGCGCAACGTCGGCTTCGACCTCGAGCGCACCCACGTGGTCGCCCTGGTCACCGCGCGCCATTCGCCGAGTGGCCCGGATCACCAGCGCGACCTGGAGCTCGTCCGCGGCTGGTCGCAGCTCCAGCGCTACCTACCCGAATTCGCCGGCCGTGGTGATGCGCGCCGGTCTCGTCGTTGCGGTGCCGGTGGAGTCGGCACAGGAGGCCGCATCAACCGTCCAGAAGGCACTCGGCTCGCTGATGCGTGACAACCCACCGTCGATCGGCATGGGCACGCCGCGAAGCGGCCCGGGCGGCATCGTCCAGAGCTTCGGCGAGGCACGCCGCGCGCTGGCCCTCGGCAGCATCCTCCAACCCAACGCCACGGTGTCGCGCTACGACGAGCTGCAGCTCTTCGACCTGTTCCGCGCAGGCGACCCCGTCAACGCGTTCGTGACCGAGGTGCTCGGCAAGCTGCTGGCCCGCGATCGCACCCGCGGGAGCACCTACCTGCGAACGCTCGAGGCGCTCTTTGCCGAAGCGATGAACCGCAAGATGGCGGCCAAGCGCCTGGACGTCCACGCCAACACGCTCTCCTACCGCACGAAGCGGATCGAGGAGCTGCTGGGCGGCTCGCTGGACGACGGGGAGTTCTGCTTCCGGTTGCAGCTCGCGATCAAGTTGGAACCACTGACGCGACCGTCAGCAGGCGAGGGAATGGCCGCGGTTTTGTGAAGAAGCCACAAAACCGGTACCGAAGCTCCACACGATCGCCCATTGGTTTCGGCTGACCACGGACCTATCCTCCGACGATCGCCGGGAGTGGAGGCCGGGCGTGATGCCTTGTCGGGTGGCATGACACTCGCGCACTCGCGCAGGAGGAGAGGGAGAAATGCGCAAGCTTTCGTCGTTCGCCATCGCGATCGCACTGGTGGTCGGAATCGCGACCCAGGCGGTCGCCAAGGTTCCTGCGAGTACCGCAGCGGTGCCGCAACCGCGCGCGGTCACCGCGCAGCCGCGCCAGCAGGAGACACTGCCGACACCGGTCCCCGGCGGCAAGACCGCCGTGATCCTTTCCCCGGATATCACCGCGGCACTCGACACCGAGGCCCCGGGCATGCTCGTGCTCGAATCGATGGCCGCCATCACCAACCTGATGGAGCCGCTGGTCGACTGGACCTATGACGGCACGAAGAGCCCCGGTGGCGTCCTGGTGCCCGATTACTCCAAGCCGGAAGGCCGCCTGGCGGAGTCGTGGACGTTCGACGAGGCGACCAACACCTACACGTTCAACCTGCGCCACAACGTCACCAGCTGCGCCGGCAACACCTTCACCGCTGACGATGTGCTGTACACCTTCGCGCGTGCCAAATCCGTCTCCGGTGCGCTCGGCCCGTTGGGCTGGTTCATGCTCAACATGGCGGGCGTCAAGAACTTCACGCCGGACGTGCTCGGGCCCGAGGGCGACAAGACCCTTGGCGCCGAGGTGACCAAGGTCGACGACTACACCGTCCAGATCCAGGTCAACGACAAGCGCCGCCTCTTCTTCCCGGCGCTGACCGACTTCTTCACCTTCATCTGGGACAGCAAGGAGATGAAGGCACACGCGACGGCCGACGATCCGTGGTCGCACGCGTGGGCGACGGACAACAACGCGCCGAGCTTTGGCCCCTACTGCCTGTCGAGTTGGACCAAGGGCCAGCAGCTGGTCGCGGTGGCCAACCCCAACTACTACCGGGGCAAGCCGGACATCGACACGATCATCATGCAGAAGGTCCCCGAGGACGCCAACCGAATCGCGGCGCTCCAGGCCGGCCAGGCGCAGATCGTCCAGAGCCTGACCCCCAAGGAGTACGACTTCCTCCGCAACGCCGGCAACGGCGTCAAGGTCGACAGCGTGGTCGGCAACCAGTTCCTCTTCCTGGGCCTGTCCTGGAACATCCCGCCGTTCGACAATGAGAAGCTCCGCCAGGCGATCGCCTACGCCATCCCCTACGACGACATCCTGCAGACCGGCTACTTCGGCCAGGCGCAGAAGTGGGACGGCACGGTGCCCTCGTCCTATGAAGGGTTCCTCAAGACATCGACGCAGTACGACACGGACCTGACCAAGGCCGCCCAGCTGCTGTCCGACGCGGGCTTCCCCAACGGCCAGGGACTTGACCCGAACCTGTTCCAGATCAACTACACCGCGGAGCGCGAGGCCACCCTTGGCCCGATCGCGACGCTGATCCAGGCCAACCTGCAGAAGATCGGCATCAACGCCGCGCTCAACCCCGAGCCGCAGGCGCAGTTCGCCGACGACGTGTTCGCCAAGCACAACAAGGGCATCTTCCTGGACGATCAGGACAAGCCCGACCTGCCGAGCGGCGAGTACGCGGTGACGCCCTTCATGACCACCACCGGTCCGGGCAACTACACCAAGTACTCGAACCCGGAAGTCGACGCGCTGGTCGCCAAGATGCTCGACGAGGACGACGCCAGTGCCCAGGCCGACCTGAACAAGATCCAGGAGATCCTCATGGCCGCGCCCAACTGGATCCCGATTGCCGAGTACCCCACGCAGTGGGGCACGAGCGACAGCATCTCCGGCACATCGTTCCATCCGGACGACCAGCTCCGCTGGTTCGACCTCAAGATGGCCGACCAGCCCTGATCCCGTAGCGGCTCCTCCTTTCCTCCTGGGTGCGAGGGCGGCAGAGCGCGATTCCGAGGCACGACCGGACCGAACAAACCGTTTGACTCAAGAACGGGGTGGGATATGCAATCGCTAGGTCCAACCATCCATATCCCATCGGACCGGACGTTCACCGGGCACAGTCGCAATCTGCCGCCCATCGCGTCCATCGAGTCGGGAGACGCGATCGAGCTCCAGCTGCCCAACGCCTGCGGCGGGCAGCTGACGCCGCAGTCGGTCCCCAATGACGTGGCAACACTCGATCGCTCGAAGGCGAACCCGACGCTCGGGCCCATCGTCGTCGAGGGCGCCAAGGCCGGCGACACGCTCCAGGTCGACATCCTCGAGATCGTTCCGGACGACTGGGCGTTCACCGTTCAGGCTCCCGGGCTGGGCCTGCTGACCGACCTCTTTCCCGATCCCTTCATCCACATCTGGCGCTACGAAGACAACAAGGGCATCTTCGTCGACGGGATTCGCATCCCTCTCGAGCCATTCCCCGGCGTCGTGTGCACCGGCCAGGCCGACCTCACCGAGGACCCGGCAACGTTCGTGCCGCAACGCGTGGGCGGCAACATGGACATGAAGCACGTCCGCGTCGGATCGTCGCTCTACCTACCGATCGAGCTTGACGATGCCCTGCTCTCGATCGGCGACCCGCACTGCGCCCAGGGCGACGGCGAGGTCTGCGGCAGCGCCATCGAGGGTGGGTTTCGAATCGCCGTCCGGGTCACCCTGCGCAAGGACCTGAAGATCGACACGCCGGAGGTCGACGTGCGCACGCCGCTCGAGCGGCCGTCGGCCGCCGCGGCGGGCTACCACGTGACGATGGGCGTGAAGCCGGACCTGCGTGACGCGGCGCGCCAGAGCGTGCTGCGCATGATCGAGTACCTCATGACGACGTACGGCCTCGACCGGCAGCACGCCTACATGCTCTGCTCCGTCCAGGGCGACCTCAAGATCAGCGAGATCGTGGACGGGCCCGAACTGGATCGTGTCCACCTACATGCCCAGGGACATCTTCCCGACCGCGCACTGATGGTCACGGCGCAGGGTCTCTGAACACGAGATGCTCACCCGCTACATCGCGCGCCGAGTCCTGATCTTTCCGCTCCAGCTGATCGCGATCAGCGTGATCGTGTTCTTCGTGATGCGGGCGCTGCCGGCCGACCCGGTGGCGCGACTCGTCAGCGTGGACGCGACCCCAGAGGCGATGGCCCTGGTGCGCGACAAGCTCGACCTGGACAAGCCGGTCTTCGACCAGCTGCTGATCTACCTCGGCCTCGAGGCCGGCAACACGGGCCCGGGCATCATTCATGGGAGCCTCGGCGACTCGTGGAACTCGGGCCAATCGGTTGCCGACGAGATCCGCCAGTACCTGCCGGTCACGCTGGAGCTGATCAGCTACGCGTTCCTGCTGGCCCTGGCGATCTCGATCCCGCTGGGACTTGCGGCCGCATTGAAACCCGGCGGGCGGATCGATCGCCTGATCACCGGCTACGGCCTGTTCGCAGGTGCCCAGCCGGAGTTCTGGTGGGGCCTCGCGTTCATCTTCATCTTCTACGTGACGTTGCACATCGCGCCCGCGCCGCTGGGTCGCATCGACTTCCTGACCAAGCCGCCGCCGACGGTGACCGGCATGCTCACGGTGGATAGCCTGATCGCGGGCAACTGGCCGGCGTTGATCGACTCGGCACGCCATTTGGTGCTGCCGGTGATCACGCTCGCCTTCGTGCTGTCCGGGCCGATCACCAAGATGGTCCGCCAGAACGTGCTCAAGATCGTCCAGTCGGACTTCATCCTCTACGCCGAGAGCTGCGGGCTGCCCACCCGCAGGATCGCGGGCTACACGTTCAAGAACAGCCTGGCGCCGTGCCTGACCCTGATCGGGATCCTGTTCGCGTACATGCTCTCGGGCGCCGTGCTGGTCGAGCAGGTGTTCTCGCTCAGCGGGCTCGGCTCGTACGCGGTCAAGTCCGTGCTCTCGTTCGACTTCCCGGCGATCCAGGGGATCGTGCTCGTCATCACGGTGCTGACGCTGCTGATCCTGCTGGTGCTGGACGTGGCAAACGCGATCATTGACCCGAGGATCGCGCGCTCGTGACCGCGATCGCGGGCCGCGTCGACCTCGGGGGGCCGCCGACCCCGTACGAGCGGGCGCGCCTCGCCGCACGGGTTGCGGGCCACCAGAAGCTGCTGACCTTCGGGATCGGGATCGTGGTGGTCTCGATCGTGCTGGCCGTGATCGGCCCGTGGATCTCGCCCTACAACCCGATGCTGCCCACGGGCCATCCGTCCGTGCCGCCACCGGCTCTGGTCGCGGTGCCCGGGCCTGATCTGGGACACGATCACCGGGCGCCTGGCGCAGCCGGTCTTCTGGTTCGGCACCGATTCGACGGGCTTGGACGTGTTCTCGCGGGTCATCTCCGCGCCCCAGGTCGACGTGGTCATCGGCCTCTCGGCAACGGCGATCTCGCTCGCGCTCGGAACGACGCTCGGCCTCACGGCGGGCTTCTTCCAGACGCGTGCCGCGCAGTCGATCATCCGGGTCTCGGACGTCTTCCAGTCGTTCCCAATCTTCATCCTGGCGATGATCCTGGTGGCGCTGACCGGCCGGAGCGTCTGGACGATCATCCTCACGCTCGGCCTGCTCTACACGCCGATCTATCTGCGTCTCGTGTGCGTCGAGGTCGTCTCACAGTCGACACGCCGCCACGTGGAGGCGGCGCGGGCGATCGGCAACACGGAGCTTGCGGTCGCGTTCCGGCATGTCCTGCCCAACTCGATGACGCCGGCACTGATCCAGGCCTCGGTCACGATCGGCTGGGCGATCCTCTTCACGGCGGGGCTGACGTTCCTGGGCGCAGGCGTGCGGCCGCCCACCGCGGAGTGGGGCGGCATGATCGCGGCCGGCGCGAACCAGCTGATCCTCGGCGAGTGGTGGCCGTCGGTCTTCCCCGGCATCGCCATCTCGATCACGGTGCTCGGCTACGCCGTCGTTGGCAACGCGCTGGAGGCACGCTTCCGTGGCTGACGCCGCCGGAGGCGTGCCCGTGGGCCCCATAGGGAGCCTGCCGGTACCGCCGGCCGTGCCTCCTCCCCTCCTCGAAGCGTCGGGCGTCGAAGTCGTCTATTCGATCGGCACGTCTGATCTCGTCGCCGTCAAGGACTTCGCGCTCTCGATCGCCGAGCGCGAGTTCGTGGGCCTCGTCGGTGAGTCCGGCTCGGGCAAGTCGTCGGCGGCGCTGGCGATGGTCGGCCTGGTGCGACCACCGGGGAAGATCACCAAGGGCACGGTGCGCTACAAGGGCCAGAGCGTGCTCGACGCGAGCGACGACCAGCTGCGCCGGATCCGCGGCCGCGAGGTGGGGCTGGTGGTCCAGAACGCGCGCGCGGCACTCAACCCGATGCTCAAGGTCGGCGACCAGATCGCCAACGTCTACCGGGCACATCACCGGGCTGGTGGCCGCGAGGCACGCGCGAAGGCGGTCGAGGCGCTGGCAGCGGTCGGGATTCCGGATCCGCGCCGGCGTGCCGACGCGTACCCGCACCAGTTGTCCGGCGGCATGGCCCAGCGCGTGCTGATCGCGATGGCGACCATCAACGAGCCGCGACTGCTGATCGCGGACGAGCCGACCACCGGCCTCGACGTGACGGTCCAGGCCCAGTTCCTGGACACGCTGCGGTCCACCGTGCGCACCAGCGGTTCGGCCGTGCTGTTCGTCACCCACGATCTCGGGATCGTGGCGCAGTACTGCGACCGGGTCGCGGTCATGTACCAGGGCGACGTGATCGAGCAGACCACGGTCGCGGACCTGTTCGCGCGGCCGCAGCACGAGTACACGCGCCACCTGATCGAATCATCCGCAGACCGCAAGGGCTCGTTCCAGCGGCCAACCGGCGCCGCGGAGACGCCGGTGCTGCCCCCAATAGCGGCAGAGCCAGCCGAACCCGTCGAACCGTCCAAAGCCGCCGAACCCGCTGACCCGCGGAGATCGCCGCGTGAGCGCCAGCGTCGAGATCCGCGACCTCGTGAAGGAGTTCCCGGCTGGCCGGGACCGAGTCGTCCACGCGGTGAACGGCGTGACCCTGCGCATCCCACCGGGCACCACGCTCGGGCTCGTCGGCGAGTCGGGCTCCGGGAAATCGACCGTCGGCCGCTGCGCGCTCAAGCTGATCAAGCCCACCAGCGGCCAGGTGCTGTTCGACGGCCGCGACATCGCGGACCTGAACAGTGGCCAGACCCGAGCCTGGCGCGCGAACGCGCAAATGGTGTTCCAGGACCCGTTCGACGCGCTGTCCCCTCGGATGAACGTCCAGCAGATCCTGGAGGAGCCGCTGAAGCTGCACACCAAGCTCGGCGGCGCCGAGCGCAAGGCGCGCGCGATCGAATTGCTCGAGCAGGTGCGGCTGGACGCCTCCTACCTCGACCGGCTGCCGCGCAAGCTCAGCGGCGGTGAGGCGCAACGCATCGCCATCGCCCGTGCCATTGCCACCAACCCTGGCTTCCTGGTGCTGGACGAGCCGACCTCGTCGCTGGACCTGTCGGTGCGTCGCAGCATCCTCAACCTGCTCGCGACGTTGCGCCGCGAGCTCGGCCTGACGTACCTGCTGATCTCGCACGACCTGCACACGATCAGCGCCTACGCCGACCAGGTGGCGGTCATGTACCTGGGCATGGTCGTCGAGGAGGGACCGGCCCGGCGCGTCTTCGAGGACCCGCAGCACCCCTATACGCAGGCGCTGCTCTCGGCGACGCTGCCTGCCGATCCGACCGTGCACCCCGATCGGATCGTGCTGTCGGGCGAGATTCCCAGCCCGATCGACCTGCCGCACGGCTGCCTGTTCGCATCGCGCTGCCCGCTGGCCCGCTCGGACTGCCTGATCGGCCGGCCCCTGAACCGTGTCGTCAGCGCCGCAAGCGCCGGTCCGCGGCCTGCCGGGACGGCAGGACGCGGAGCTATGGCGCGCGCAGCAGGCGAAGCGACTGCGGAGGAAAACACTCACTCCGCAGCCTGCGTGCGCATCGACGACGCGACCAACCGCATTGGTGTGAAGAGCGAGTCGGAGCCCTATGTCGTGCTCGCGCGACCGCAATCCGCTCGCGACGGCCCGCAGATCCGGCACAACGGCTTCTGATCGGTTTCCGCCCACCGGTGGCATCGGGCTTCCCGGCCAGACCACCTCAGCAATGTCCCAGGGAGGGTCAACAGCGTGCTTCTGAACACCGAGCGCATCAAGCAATACATGGACGCGGAGGGTCTCGACGGCCTGATCGCGTCCACGCTCGAGAACGTGTTCTACCTGTCCGGGGTGTGGCAACTGGGCCAGGAGCTGTTCCCGCACGACGCCGAGGGCTACGTGGTCGCCACCCGGGAAGCGCCTGACGCGGGGACGATGGTGATCGGCGTCAGCGAAGCAGACATGGCGCTCGAGTCGTACCCGACGGTCACCAAGGCCGTCACCTACGGCACGTTCTGGCGCGAGATGCCCTTCGACGCCTCCATCCCGCTCGATCACGACGAGCAGCGCGTCAAGGAATTGACCATGGACGTCACGCCCAAGGCCAACTCCGTGGAGGCCCTGGCGGCGGCGATCGAGCAGAGCGGCCTTGCCAACAAGACGATCGCGGTCGATGAGCGTGGCGCCAAGCGAGATCTGCTGGAGCAGCTCGCGGCGCGCTTCCCCAACGCCACCATCAAGCCCGCCTCGCAGGTGTTCCGGCGCATCCGGATGGTCAAGACCGAGGAAGAGCTCGCGCGTATGCGCGTGACCCTCGCCGCGACCGAGTTCGCCTTCAACGCGACCATCGACGCCGTCCACGAGGGCGTCACCGAGCGCGAGCTGTATCACGTCTTCGAGCGCGCGATCACCGAGGCCGGCGCACGACCCGGCTTCACGCTGATCCGTTTCGGTCGCGGGATGGCGCTCGGCCAGATGACGCCTGGCGATACGAAGCTCGAAAAGGGCGACTACCTCTGGTTCGACATCGGCTGCACCAAGGACGGCTACCGCTCCGACATCGGGCGCGTGGTCGGCTTCGGAGAACCGCACCCGCGGCTGCGGCTGCTCCAGAGCGCGATCACGGCGGGCCAGGACCGCGCCATCGAGCTGATGAAGCCGGGGGCCGTGGCCAAGGACGTGTTCAACGCCGCCGTCGAGCGCGTGCGCGAGTCCGGCATCCCCCATTACAAGCGACACCACGTCGGCCACGGGATCGGCGTCGAGTACTACGACCTGCCGATCATCACGCCCAGCACCGAGATCCCGCTCGAGGCCAACATGATCTTCGAGATCGAGACGCCCTACTACGAGTTCGGCTTCGGCGGCGCGTTCATCGAAGACACGGTGCTGGTCGGGCAGAACGGCGCCACCATCATCACCAAGCTCCAGCGCGAGCTCCAGGTCATCGCGGCGTAGAGCGCCGGACGGACGGCAATAGGGTCGGGAGTAGCTGCGGACGCATGGACGACCTCCAATTCGGTGTCGGGATGTGGCAGGAGCCGGCGTCAACCGGCTGCGTCAGCTCGCGCGCGTCATCGAGGAGGTCGGCTTCGACCAGCTGTGGTGCTCCAACCACAAGCTCTACTCGGACATGTGGGTGAGCATGGCCGCGGCAGCGATGGAGACGTCGCGGCTGCGCATCGGCTCATTCGTCGCCGAGCCGTATTCCCAGCACCCCGCCCAGATCGCGGCCGCCATCGCGACGGTCGACGAGCTGTCGAACGGCCGGGCGATCCTGGGCATCGGCGCAGGCGGGGCGAACTTCCGTGAGCTCGGGATCGACCTTGTCGCCCCCGCGCGGGCGCTCGCCGAGACCATCCAGATCGTGCGGCCCATGCTCGACGGCGAGACCGTCGACCACCATGGTCGCTCGTTCACCGCGGCCGGAGTCGGCATGCGCGCGCTGTCGGCTCGACCCGACGTTCCGATCGTTCTGGCATCCCGGGGAGATCGCGTGCTCCAGGTGGCCGGCGAGCTCGCCGATGGCGCCATGGTCGCGACGTACGCCACACCGAGGGGATTGGCGCACGGCCGCGAGATGGTCTGCCTGGGGGCGGCGAGGGCCGGCCGGGATGCCGCATCGATCCCGCTGTACACGCGGATCGACGTGTCGCTGGACGCGGACGGCCGCGAGGCCCGGGACGCGGTGCGGCCGATGATCGCGGCGATGGTCATGGCGAGCTATCCCGACCAGGCGTTCCTCCACCACGCCGGCCTCGAGATCACGTCGGCGCTGGCCGAGATGGCCGCGCACAAGAACGAATCGCTCGCCTTCGCGTCCGGGCACCTGGTCCCGGACGAGTACGTCGAGCAGTTCGCCTGGGTGGGCACGCCCGCCCAGGTTGCGGAACAGGTCGCGGCGGTCGTCGACAGCGGCTTTCGAAACGTGGTGGTGCTGATGCAGCCGATGCGGACCGACCCCGAGGCATCCCTCCGGCTGTTCGCCAGTGACGTCATTCCGCGCGTGCGCGCGCTGGTTTGGTAGGGAGGATCACGAACCATGGGTGAGCCGATCGGCCTGCGCTGCATCCGCTGCGGGACGGAGTACCCGACCGTTGGCTTCTATCACGGCTGCCCCAGCTGCCTGGCGACCGGCGATCCGGCCAACCTGGTCGTGCTGTACGACTACGACAAGATCCGCGCGCGCTTCGATCCGCGCAAGCTGAACGGCCGGCCGCACAGCCAGTGGCGCTACCACGAGCTGCTGCCGGTCGATCTCGAGGACGCAATCTCCATCGGCGAGGGCATGACGCCGCTGATCAAGGTTGACCGGCTGGGCGCCCAGCTGGGCCTCCGGAACCTCTACGTCAAGGTCGACGGGATGAACCCGACGTGGTCGTTCAAGGACCGGCTCGCCTCGACCGCCGTGTCGTTCGCGCGCAAGAGCGGTGCGCAGGTGATCACCGGCTCGTCGTCGGGGAATGCCGGTGCGGCGACCGCCGCCTATTCGGCGCGCGGCGGCCTGCCGTGTGTCATGTTCACCACGCAGCAGTTCCCCATCGCAATGAAGGTCCAGATGGGCGTGTACGGCACCAAGCTGATCGCGGTGCCGACGGTCCAGGACCGCTGGCGGATGGTCGACGAGTGCGTCAAGCGGCTCGGCTGGTTCCCGGTGACGATCTTCGTCTACCCGCTGGTCGGCAGCAGCCCGTACGGCATCGAGGGCTACAAGACCATTGCCTTCGAGCTCTTCGAGCAGCTCGGCAGGGTCCCGGATCGCGTCGTGTTCCCGGTGGGTGCCGGTGACGCGTTCTACGGCGCATGGAAGGGCTTCAACGAGTACCGCCAGCTGGGCTACACGGACCGCGTGCCCAAGATGGACGCGGCCGAGGTCTTCGGACCGGTCAAGAACGCGCTCGACCAGAAGCTCGATCGGATCGAGGACGTGCCCTGGGGTCCCACCGTGGGCATCTCGGTGGGGCTGTACACGAGCGCGTTGCAGGCACTCCACGTGGTGCGTGACTCGAACGGCTGGGCGGGCACAGCCAACGACGACGAGATGATCGCGATGCAGCAGGCGCTGGCGGCGAACGAGGGCATCTACGCGGAGATGTCGTCGGTCCTGTCACTCGCGGTGGCGGCGAAGCAGGTGGCGGCAGGCGAGATCGATCCCGACGACCTCGTGGTCTGCGTGCTGACCTCGTCGGGTCTCAAGGACCCGCAGTCGACGCTCGACCACATGGCTGCCATTCCGCTCGTCGAACCAACGCTCGATCGGCTGCTCGACGCGCTGCACGATGTCTACGGCTTCGACGTCGAGCGGCCGGCCGTTGCCGCGTGAACGAGCTGCGCTGAGATAGTCCGGCATCGGCCGACGCACTCCGCCGAGCGAGCCTATCGCCACTCGGCAGTTATGGGAGGGGACGCAATGGACGACATCTCGACGCAACAGCCCACACGCATCGGGCGCCGATCGGTGATGGCGGCTGCGGTCGGAGCCGCCGCCGCCGCCGCGCTGGCGCGAGCAGTTGGCGCGCCGGAGGTGGCGCGTGCCGGGACCGGAGCGATCCTGTTGGGCGCGGCGAACTACACGGCCGATCCGACGGGGATCTTTTCGCCGAGCAGCCAGTCGTTCAACCAGTACGCGGCACTCAATCACAGCGACGCCGCGGTGCGCGGCTTCGACGGGCGAGCCACCGGGATCGGTGTCGAAGGCTTCGTGGATGGTGGGGATGGTGCGACGGCTGTCCGCGGTTCCGCCACACCCACGGGCATCGGCGTCTATGGCAAGTCGGAGAACGGGACCGGCGTCCTCGCGGAGGCGACGGGCGGCTACGGGCTCCTGGTCCGCGGGCGGGCCGTGTTCAACCGAAGTGGACTCACGACCATCGCGGCCGGCCATCGCGCGGTCACGATCTCCCGAACCGGCGCACAAAATTACGTGGGTGCGGCCACGCTGATCGTCGCCACGATCCAGGACAACGTGGGCAATACCTGGGTCTCGGGCGTCACCAAGGGTGGTGATCAGAAGTCATTCACCATCCATCTGAACCGCGCGGCCCCACGCGATCTCGTGGTCGGATTCTTCCTGGTCAACTGAAACGATGGGAAGGATCGACAACCGGCTGGCTGAGCTCGGCCTGGAGCTGCCACCGCCGGTGAAGCTGCCCGCGGGGACTCGCATGGCCTTCCGGCCCGCACAGCGCGCCGGCAACTTGCTCTACCTGTCCGGCAACGGGCCGATCGTCGACGGTGTCCCGACCGTGACGGGAAAGGTCGGAGCGGAGGTGTCGATCGAGGAGGCCTACGGGGCGGCGCGCGTCACGACGCTCAACCTGCTTGCCGCGGCGCGCAACGAGTTGGGCGATTTGGACCGGATCACCCAGTGGGTGAAGGCGCTCGGGATGGTCAACAGCGCGCCGGGCTTCACCCAGCAACCCCAGGTCCTCAACGGCTTCTCCGACCTGATCGTCGAGATCTTCGGCGACGAGATCGGCGGCCATGCGCGGTCCGCCGTCGGGATGGCCGAGCTGCCCTGGAACCTCTGCGTCGAGATCGAGGCGATCCTTGCGTTCGACGAGGGCGAGTAGGCCAGTCGCGGTGGCGATCGAACCGGCGGCGCGGGCGTCCGCGCCCCAACGCGCACGTCGTGGTGCCGGGGTCGGGCCGGATCTCGAAGCGCCGTACGAGCTGATCGACCGCATCGCCGACCGGGCGCTGTGGCTCGCGGTGCGCATGATCCACGAGGCGAACCACGTGCGGCCGAGTGCCGACGGGCTGAAGGTGGGCGGGCACCAGGCGTCGTCATCGTCGGCCGCGACGATCCTGGCGACGCTCTACCTGCACTGGTTGCGCAACGACGACCTCGTCTCGGTCAAACCGCACGCGTCGCCCGTGTATCACGCGCTCACCTACCTGCTGGGCGCGCTGGATCGTGACGCGCTGCCGACGCTGCGCCAGTTCGGCGGCCTGCAGTCGTACCCGTCCCGCACCAAGGACCCCGATCGCGTCGACTTCTCGACCGGCTCGGTTGGGCTGGGCGCCGTCGCTCCCCTCTTCGCAGCGCTGGCCGATCGCTACCTCGCCGCGCATCGCCTGGGCTCAGCGCCTGGGCCTGCTCGCCGGTTCGTCGCGGTCGTCGGCGACGCCGAGCTCGACGAGGGCAACGTCTGGGAGGCCGTCATGGAGCCCGCCCTTTCCGGGCTGGGCAACGTGACGTTGATCGTGGACGCCAACCGCCAATCGCTCGACCGAGTCGTGCCGGGCGTCCGGGTGCCGCAGCTGGAGGCCGCCTTCCGGGCGGCCGACTGGCAGGTGCTGGAGGCCAAGTACGGCCACCGGTTGAGCGCCTGCATGGAGCGCGCCGGCGGTCACGCATGCTGCGTCGCCGGATCGACGACATGCCCAACGAGGAGTACCAGGTCCTCGTTCGGCGGCCCGGCCCCGAAGCGCTCGAGCGCTGCATCGGCGGAGCGCCGGCGGACGATCGTGATGGCATGCGCGAATGCGCTCGCGGAGGTCCCGGTCGAGGAGGTGTCACGCGTCCTGGCGGACCTCGGCGGCCACGACGTCCGCTCGCTGCTGTCCGCGTTGGCCGACGCAGACGCCGATCCGACGCGGCCGGCGGTGCTGTTCGCGTACACGATGAAGGGCTGGCGCCTGCCGTTCGCCGGCGACTCGCTCAACCACTCGGCGCAGCTCGCCAACGAGCAGCTGCCGCTCGTGGCCGAGGCGCTCGGCGCGGACGTGGACGACCCGTGGGCGGCGTTCGCGCAGGACTCTCCCGAGGGCCGGCTGTGCGCCGAACGCGGGCGAGCACTTGATCTGCGACCTCGTCGGGGCCATGCCGCGCGTGCTGCCCTGGCGACGGCTGCCGCGGCGGCTCCTTCGCTGGACGTCCGGGTTGCGCCACGCACGAGCACCCAGCAGGCCTTCGGTGACGCGCTGGCGGCCCTTGCCCGCGTGCCGGAGGTGGGCAGTCGCGTCGTGACATCGTCGCCGGACGTGTCGATCTCGACCAACCTGGGTGGCTGGATCAACCGCGTTGGCGTCTTTTCGGTCGGACGATGCGCAGGTGTTCGAGACGGGCCCTCGGTTGCTGACGTGGGAGCCCAAGCCGGCCGGCCAGCACGTCGAGCTCGGCATCAGCGAGATGAACCTGTTCCTGTGGCTGAGCCAATTCGGGCTCTCGGCCGAGCTGCTCGGCGAGCCGCTGGTGCCCATCGGAACGGTCTACGACCCGTTCATCGCGCGCGGCCTCGACGCGCTGATCTACGCGCTCTACATCGGTTCGCAGTTCATCCTCGTTGCCACGCCGTCCGGGGTGACGCTGGCGCCCGAGGGTGGCGCGCACCAGTCGACGGTGACGCCTTCACTGGGGATCGAGCTGCCGAACCTGCGCGCCTGCGAGCCGGCATTCGGCATCGAGGTCGGCTGGCTGCTCGAGGCGGCCATCGGCGGCGTGCTCGCAGACGATGGCTTCTGCCTCCTATCTTCGGCTCTCGACACGACCCGTCGAGCAGGCACTCGCCGATCCCGTGCGCGCTCGGTTGGGCGAGGACGAGTGGCGCCGGCAGACGATCGCCGGTGGGTACCGGCTCCTGGCCGCGCGTGAGAACTCGGCGCTGCCTGCCGGAGCACCGGTGATCAACGTCTTCGCGTCGGGTGCCATCGTCACCGAGGCCGTCGAGGCCGTCCATCGGCTCCAGGAAGAGGAGGTTGCTGCCAACCTGATCGTGGTCACGTCCGCCGAGCGACTCGCCGCGGAGCTCCACGAGTCGCGCCTGTCTGCGGTGCGCTCCGGGTCTCGGGCCACTCCGCCCGGCCACCTCGCATCGCTGGTGCCGGAGCCGAGCGGCGCGCGCCGATCGTGACCGTGATGGACGGCGCCTCACATGCCCTGTCCTTCCTCGGGAGCGGCGTTCGGTGCGCCGGTCGTGCCGCTCGGCGCGGATCACTTCGGCCAGTCGGGAACCATCGCGGACGTCTACAGGGCGATGGACATCGACGCCGATTCGATCGTCGAGGCGGGACTGCTCGCGCTGGAGTTGAGCTAAAGAACCGTCTCGCGGTCAAGGCGTGGCCTGGTAGCGTCGTTCGCGGCAACCGGGAGGGCGATGGGTGTCACCGACGCCACCGGTAACACGGATCAGCTCAACGTCTCGGAGTCCGGGCTCAACCCGGGAGACGTGGTCGCTTTCACGTGCGTGAGCGGAGGCGGCGACCGCACCAAGCTGACGCGGGTCGTCGACTGAGACGTGAACCCTCTGGCTACCGCTTCAGCACCGCGAGGATGTTGCCCGCCGGATCCTTGAACCAGGCGATCTCCGGTCCGTACTCGGGCGATGGCGGGTGGCTGATGCCGCGCTCGTCCTGGTCGATCCCCTCGTAGCGCTCCATGGTCACGCCGTGCGAGGTGAGCCAATCGACGGCAGCGTTCATGTCGTCCACCGGGAAGTCCAGCACGGTGAACGTGGCCGGCTGGTGACCCGGGCCCTTGGGGTAGATGAAGACGTGGTGCCCGTTCTTGAAGGTGAGGCCTACGCCACCCATCGCCTCGTCGATCTCAAGGCCGAGCGTGTCTCGGTAGAACTGTTTGGCGGCGTCGATGTCGTCGACGGAATAGCCGCTGAACGCGGGGCTGTCACGGAACATGAGCGTCCTCCTTGAGACCACGGTGGCTTTGAGCTGCCAATGCAACCCTACGATGAACGGATGAATCGAAGCTCCGAGCTGGCGGCCGACTACAGCGCCGCGCCTGATCGCGAGCGCTTCCTCAGAGAACATTCCGGTCTGCCGGGTCCGCGCTCGAACCTCGAGCTGCTCTCGATCGCCGCGGCCTCCAGCGAACCCGCGGACCTGGATCGATGGGCGACCCTGTCGCCGGCCCAGGCGCCGGAAAACACGCCCGACGTCTTCGTCGCGTGTGTCGGCACTGCCGGTCTCGGCTTCACGGTCGCCCGAGGCGATCGCTCACCGCTCCCTCGTCTTCGAGCTCTCTCCAACGATTCGCGCTGGCGCGTGCGCGAGTCCGTCGCGATCGGCCTCCAGGCGTGGGGCGATGCCGACGTGCCCGCGCTTCTCGACGAGATGGGACGCTGGGCCACTGGCTCCCCGCTCGAGGGCCGCGCCGCAATGGCCGCAATCTGCGAGCCGCGCCTGCTCCGTCGCCGCGACGATATCCAACGGGTGCTCGGGATCCTTGACAAGCTCACCGAGTCCGTTCGCGATGCGGCAAAGCCAGCTTCGCCCGAAGTGCGGGTACTTCGCCAGGCCCTTGGCTATGGCTGGAGCGTTGCCGTCGCAGCCGACCCCGAGATCGGTCTGCCCGCGTTCGATCGGTGGTCGGACGACGCCAATCCCGACGTGCGCTGGATCGTCAACGAGAACCGCAAGAAGTCGAGGTTGGCCAGGCTCCTCTCGGCCTGAGCGGGTTGACCGAGCGGTGCCGACCATCATTGACACGGACTGCACCCACCGTCGCGTTTGGGGCGTCACGGCTCGCGCGAGATGACGAGATTCCACCGAGAGTAGACAGCGCGACAGGGATTGGCGGCGCCGAGCGCGGAATTCGTTGGCTCTTGACCTCCAGCAGCGCAAGTCGACGTGCGATGGGGTCGAGGACGACCTCCCGGGTGACGCACTTTCGGCGCCAACGCACAACGGACGCTTGGATACTCGCGTACGTCGGTCGCCATGGCGCCAGCCGTCCACTGACAGTGGAATGTTGTCGGCCGCGCCAACTCCGACGCCCGTTTCTGACGATTGTTGACATCGTAGGACGATTGGTCCACGATTCCGACGATGCCACTGACGATCCAACCAACAGCCGTCCGCGTTCGCGCAAAGAACCAGATCACGGTCCCGGATGCCGCGCTGCAGGAAGTTGGGGTCGGCGTCGGCGACCGGCTCCTCGTCATCGTCGAGAACGGGATGATCCGGCTCGAGCCGATCCGGACGAGCTACTTCGGCACGCTCAAGGGCGTCTGGGGTCCCAACGCGACTGAGGAGATCCGCGCAGAACGCGACCGCGACTGGCAATGACGGCGATGAATGCATCGAAGCGCATTCCGCCGGACGCTCATCTTGTGCTGGACACCAGCGTACTGATCTCATTCCTCAGCGGCGCTGAGCCAACGTCGGACGCGGCGAAGTACATTCTCGAGCGTCTCGTCGCCACCGAACGAAATCCGGCCGTCATCTCAGCGGTCACCGTCACCGAGATCATGGTCGGCGCGATCAAGGCCGGCCCGACGACTGAGAGCACGGCGCGAAGCTTTCTGCTGACCTACCCGGGACTCTCGATACGGTCCGTCGACGTGCTCGTCGCCGCCGACGCGGCCGCGATCCGCCAGGCGAGCCGCCTGCCCGTGCCCGACAGCATTGTCATCGCGACGGCCGTGATGACCGGATCGACCGTCGTGGTCACGAACGACCCGGAGCTGGCAGCCAAAGCCAATGGCCTGCGGCATGGCATTGACGTGATGCTCCTCTCCGACCTCGACGTCTGAGCCCCACCGAACGGCCAGCGGGAAAAGCGGTGCCTCCGATTCTTTGGCTTCAACCCGTCGACGCAAACGGAGTGAGCGCTTTCCGGAACGACCCCTGGAGCGCCATGGGCCTCGCGCGAGATGACGAGATTCCACCGTGAGTAGACAGCGAGCCTGGGTTCGAGGCGCTGAGGGTGGGGTTCGATGGCGGTGGGCTCGTGGGCATCGCGTTCCTGACGCCAGGTCAGGTCGAGGACGGCCAGCTGGTTAGGCATTTTCGGCGCGAACGCCTTGTGGGGGACTGGACCGTCGCGCAAATCGCTCGCAATGGCGGCAGCTGTCCACTGGCAGTGGAATGTTGTCGGCCCGGCCCGGTCACGGCCACCGACTCCCTGCCCTCTCCTCCCGCGTGTGGGTCTTGACGACGCCACCGAGCAGAAGGAGCGCGGCGTTTCCGCCTGCGCTCCCCTATCTAACCGGTACGGGACCGCTCAGCGCGGGACGTCGAAATGCTTGCCCGGGCACGTGCCAGCCACGGAGCCATTGAAGTCGCGGGTGTAGTTGTCGATCAGCCAGGTGCCCTTACCCTCGACCGCGCCGCCTGGCGCGTACCAGGTAAGGACGACCTCGGCACGCCACTTGCCGCCCGCCGCAGTCATCCAGACCTGGGTGCGCGCCGGGAACGTTTCAAAGACATTGTCGAAGACCGCCATCTTCCATTCGGGCGAGGTCACGTAGGTCGAGAAGGCTCCGCCCGAGGAGTGCTGGAGCAGGATCCGGTAGCCGACCTGGCCGTGGTCCGGGGGCTCGGGGCGCAGGTTCGGATACTTGACCTTGATCGCGCGTAGCTTCATGCCGCTGAAGTACTGCGTTCCGGCCGCACCCTCGTAGAGGCACTCGGCACCGGGTGCGGAGGCCGTGTCCTTGATCTTGGTGGGGCCGATGGTGCCGGAATGACTGACCTCGGTCGCGGCCGTTGCCGGCAGCGCAACGAGCGGCACGAGCGCGGCAGACATGACGACGATGGCAAAGGCGCGCCTGGCGTTTCGAGACAGCGAGCGCACGACCCGAACCTCCGTAATCGAAACGGGTCGGGTCGCACGGCACGACCTCCCCATTCGACGTCACGGTAGCGTCACGGTCGCCAGTGCACCATCCCTGCGTCCGTCATCCCGGTGGTGGGCCGGTCGACGCTGCGGAGATCGCGCTCCGCGCCTCTCGACGACCGGTGCACAACCGTTCGATACTGCGCACGACCCACGCTCCGAGGCTCACCGTTTCGATGACCTTCACGACCACCACGTCGACCGAGCCGCAGGCGGCCGCGCAGGAGCGGCGCCTGATCACGGCGGTATTCGCGGACGTGGTCGATTCGACGTCGCTGGCCGAGCGGATGGACCCCGAGGACTGGAGCGGCGCCATCCGGCGCGTGCTCGACCTCATGTCCATACCCATCGAGCGATACGGCGGCACGGTCGCGCAGCGGATGGGCGACGGGTTGCTGGCCATCTTCGGCGCGCCGGCCGCGCACGAGGACGACGCCACTCGCGCCGTCCAGGCCGCGCTCGAGATGGTGACGACCATCGCCGAATCCGCTTCGGAGATCCGCCGCACCTACGGCCGCGAGCTCGGGGACGGGCCCCAGATCCGTGTCGGCGTGAACACGGGGCTCGCGATCGTCGAAGGGATGGGCGATCGATCACGGGACGTGGACGCGCTCGGCGACACGGTCAACGTCGCGGCACGCATGCAGTCGGCGGCGCGCGCCAACAGCGTCCTGGCAACGGCGGAGACCTGGCGCTACGCCAGCAACACGTTCGACGGCCGGTCGCTGGGAGGGATCGCGGTCAAGGGAAAGTCCGAGCCGGTCGAGGCGTGGGAGGTCATCGCTCGCCGCGACGCGCCGACATCGGGACGCGGCCTTGCCGGTCTCACCAGTGCCATGGTCGGCCGGGACGCGGAGCTCGAACAGCTGAAACAGCTTCTCGGCGTCATCCATGCGGGACGCGGACGGACGGCCGTCGTTCTCGGCGAACCAGGTGTCGGGAAGAGCCGCCTCCTGGCCGAGTTGCGACGGGCCGCCCTCGAGACCGAGCCACCGACCCGCTGGGTCGAAACGAAGGGGATCTCCTACGGCGAGAACACGCCCTACGGCCTGATCGAGGATCTCGTCGGGTCGTGCCTCGCGCTTCCGCCCGCCTCGATGACCGACCAACGGGCCCGAACCCTCCTCGAGCGGTCACCGCAGGTCTTCGGCGACGACTGGCACGAACCGTACGTCGCGCTCGCCAGTCTCCTGTCCCTGCCACTGAAGCCCGACGAGGCGGCCGAGCTCGCGCCCTTGAGCCCGCAGGCCCTGCGCCTCCGGTACCTCGCAGCGGTCCAACGCGTCGCGCGCCACCTGGCCTCGGGCGGGCCGACGGTCCTCGTGATCGAGGACGCGCACTGGGCCGATGCCTCGTCGGTCGAGGTCGTCAGCCAGCTGCTGCCACTTGGCCACGAATTGCCGGTCCTGATGGTCATCACGTCGCGCCCCGATCGGGCTGCGGTCGGCTGGCGGATCGTGGAGACCGCGCGAGAGACATTCGGCGACGCGCTGACCGAGCTGCCGCTGACGCCCCTCGACGCATCGACCAGCCGGCTCCTGATCGGCAACCTGCTCGACATCGACTCGCTGCCCGAGCGCCTGCGCGTCTCGATCATGGAGCGCTCGGAGGGCAACCCGTTCTTCGTCGAGGAGCTCATCCGCATGCTCATCGAGCGTGGCTGGGTCGTCCGCAAGGACAACCATTGGGTCGGCTCCGGCACGGTCGCCGAGGCCGAGGTGCCCGACACGCTGCGCGGGCTGCTGCTCGCCCGCATCGACCGCCTCTCGGACGAGTCCCGCCGGACGCTCCGCATGGCCAGCGTCATCGGCCGGGACGTGCCACTCCACCTGCTCGAGGAGATCACCGGCGACAGCGCGTCGACCAACCGCTCCCTCGGGATGGCCGAGGCAGCCGGCCTGGTGCGCTTTGCGGCCGCAGATCCCGAGCCGGTCTACCGCTTCCGCCACGTGCTGATCCAGGAAGCGGCCTACGACTCGCTGCTCAAGGCCGACCGACGGCGCCTGCACCGGCGCGTCGGCGAAGCACTGGAAGCCGAGTCCGGCACCGAGCGGCGAGAAGAGCTGGCGCCGATCCTGGGACTGCATTTCGAGCGGGCCGGCGACGGCGAGAAGGCCGCCGATTACCTGTTGCTGGCCGGGCGGCAGGCCGTGCGGCGACGATCGATCGAAGAGGCGACCGAGTTGCTGGTGCGAGCCTGGAACGCCCTCCAGGACGCAGCAGAGACAGCCGACAATTCACGACGCTGGGTCGAGATCGCGATCGAACGGGCGAACGCGCAACATCCTCGGCTTTGACTTCGAAGACGACCTGCGCCGGCTCAAGGACGCGGTCGGCCGAGCCGAGGCGCTCGGCGACGAGCGGTTGACCGGCATGGTGCTGGCGCGCTACGCCGGGACGCTGTCGTTCGCGACGGGCATGTTCCGCAGCTCCGGCGAGGTGTTGTCGGGCTCGATCGATCGCGCGCTGGAGATCGGCCACCGCCTGAACGACGCCGAGATCCTGGCACTGCCGATGGCACTCAAGTCGATCGAGCTGATCCGCCACGGCGATCGCCCGACGGGCCTTCCGCTGCTCGAGGAGTCGGTCGGGTACCTGGAGCAGTACGTCGTCAACGAAGCGTCGTTCTACGCCGGCATGGCGATGCTGACCCACGCCGAGCTTGGTGAGTTCGATGAGGCCGAGTCGTGGCTGAACAAGACTCGCGAGCTTGCCGAACGCAGCGGCGACCCAAAGGCGCTGGCCGACCTGCAGATCTTCACCGGCATGCTCCGGCGCCTCCAGGGCCGGCAGGAGGAAGGGCTGGCTGCTGCGCGGAAGGGGTTCGAGCTCGCGGTCGAGGCGAAGGAGATCTTCTGCCAGACGATGGGCTCGTTCGTGGCCGGGCAGATCGTGCTGGAGATGAACGGTGCGGCCCCGGCGATCCAGTGGCTCGACCAGGCATCGGAGCTGTCGCACGCGATCGGCGTGCCCGAGATCATTCGCATGTGCGACGTGACGCTGAATGCGGCACGGGCGATGAACGGCGCCGGGCCCGAGGCGATCGCGCAGCTCGACCAGCTGGTCAAGCTGACCCACGACAACGACGGGCCGCTCGAGGAAGCGCTCGCGCACTGGCGGCGGGCACAGGCGCTGCTGGCCACGCCGAATGGCGATCGCGTCGCGGCAAAGCGCGACCTCGAGGCATCGGTCGCGATCCTTACCACGCTCGGCACGCAGCCGTATCTCGGCTTCGTGCGGCAAGAGCTGGCGGATCTGGCAGCCCTCGATCGCGCGTAGACCGGGACTTCATCACCAGCGAACCCGGTACCCATCTGGAGCGCTCCGGATCCGACCGGAACCAACACGGTCGAACCGGTCCTCACCGACCGTGGCCGGATCATCCGGGACCTCTGGATCATGGTCGGGGTACCTCGGTGAAGCCGAGACTGCCGCCCATGCGATGGCCCATGCGAAGCCGAACCGATGAGACCTCACTCGCGGTCGAACGACCACCCCAGGCCAGTGAGGTTCCGACTCCCCTTCCGTCCGTGTCGCTGGACGACCTGATGGCCCGGCTGTGGATCGCCCCGAGCACGCCCGAGCCCGCGCTCGCGATGGCCATCGGTGGCGCCCAGGTTGCTGCCACTGGAACGGTCGGCCGCGGTTCGCGAACGCGCGCCGGTAGCCGCCGGTCGAGGCAGGGCCGCCAGCCGAGGCAGAGCACGGCACCCCTCGCCTTCGACAGCTAGGCTCCGCACACTCGACGTCGAAGCCACCAGCGGCGTCCAGGCATTCACCGTCTACGTCAACCGGCCTGCTCCGCAATCCTCCCCGCAGCCCGCGCCGTCTGGGCGCGTTGCGCCGAGCGAACCCAGGTCAGGCCGGGACGCTGAACCAGAACCTCGTCATTCCGCGCTCGGATTCGGCGCCAACCCGGCCACCGGCCGACTCGACGATCTGCTGCACGATCGCCAGGCCGATGCCTGCGCCACCGTGCTCCCGATCGCGAGACTTGTCGACGCGGTAGAACCGTTCGAAGACGTGCGGCAGGTCCTCGGCCGGGATCCCGTCGCCGCTGTTGCTGACGCTCACGAGGATGTCTTCGCCTCGGCGTTCTGCGCGCAGGTCGACGCGCCCGCCGGACGGCGTGTAACGGATCGCGTTCTGCAGCAGGTTGCCGAGGACCTGCGCGAGCCCGTCGGGGTCGGCGCGGGCTGGGAGTCGATCGGGAACGCGGACATCCACCGCAAGGCCGGCACGCTCCAGGCTCGGGCCGGCCAACGCCACCGCGGCGCGAATGGCAGCCGATAGGTCCACCTCCGTCAGGGTTTGACCGGTTCCGAGCAGGTCGCCCGCCGCGAGCTGGTCGAGCGATTGCGAGAGACGCACCAACCGTTCGGTCTCCTCCAGCAGCGAATCGAACGCCTCGTCATCGACCGGCACGACACCGTCGCGCATCGCCTCGAGGTAGCCGGTCAGGTTCGTCAGCGGCGTGCGCAGCTCGTGGCTGGCGTTGGCGATGAACTCGCGGCGCATCCGCTCCTGCTCCTGGAGCGCCGACGCCATCTGGTTGAACGAATCGGCCAGGCTGGCGATCTCTTCTGGGCCGGTTCGCGGGACCCGCGCGTCGTAATCGCCCCGGGCGATCCGGCGTGCCGCCTCGCCGAGACCGCGCAGCGGCCGCGCGATGCGTGACGCCATCAGCATCGCCATCGCGACCGCGACCACGATCGCCAACACGATCGCGGCGATCAGCACCCACGAGATCGACTGGTCGAACATCGCGTGCGCTTCGGCCGGCGTCGCACCGTGCTGCATCATCAGCTGGGCAAAGACCGCCCCTGCGACGAGCGTGATGCCGATCCCCACCACCGCGACGGCCGCCCCTGCGGTGACGAGGACGGCCAGCGCGATGCGTCCCGCCATCCCGCGCGGCACGCGCAGCCGGCGTCGGTTCGACGAATCCATCAGGCGGCGCGGTACCCGACGCCGCGGACGGTCGCGACGTACCGCGGCGACTCGGCCGAGTCGCCGAGCTTGTGGCGCAGCCGACCGACATGAACGTCGATCGTGCGGTCGAGCACCGGGTCGGCGTCCGCTCCGTAGACGCGGTCGAGCAACTGGTCGCGGGTCAGGACGTGACCGTTGGCGCCGATGATCGCGGCAAGCAGCTTGAACTCCACCGCCGAGAGCGGGATCGGCTTGCCATTTACGGTCGCCGTGTGACGCGGCCGATCGATCACCAGGTCCCCATGGCGGAGCGGCGGCTCATCGGGACGTGCCCGCTCCGTCCCGGCTCGGGCGAGCACGCGGCGAACCCGCGCTGTCAGCTCGGCCGGAGAGAACGGCTTCGGCACGTAATCGTCGGCACCGTCCTCGAGTCCCGCGATTCGGTCGGCGGTCGTGCCACGCGCCGAGAGCACCACGATCGGCGTGTCGGCGGTGCGCCGCACGGCCCGGATCACGGTCGTGCCGTCGACCTCGGGGAGCATCAGGTCCAGCACGACCAGCTGCGGATCGTGGCGCGCGATCAGGGAGAGTGCCTGCCGTCCGTCCGCGGCCTCGATCACCGAGTACCCCTCGCGCTCGAGGTACGTGCGCACGAGCCGAACGATCTTCGCGTCGTCGTCGACGACGAGGATCGGACGGTCAGTGGCGGTGGCCACGAACGGCCTCCCAGGCCGACAGGATCGCGTCGACCGTCCGATCGATGTCGGCCTCGGTGGTCGACCAGTTCGAGACGCTGAGTCGCATGACGGCCATCCCGTGCCAGGTGCTTCCGCTCGTCCAGCCGACGCCGTCTTCCTGGAAGCGCCGCACGACCGCCCGCGTCATCGCGTCGTCGTCCCCGAAGCGCAGCAGCACCTGGTTGAGCACCACATCGTTGAGGACGGTCACGCCATCGGCGAGCGCGGCCCGCGAGGCGATCTGCCGGGCCAGAACGCAGCAGCGGTCGACCATCTCCGTGACGCCGCGCCGCCCCAGCGAGCGGAGTGCCGCGTAGACCGGAAAGCCGCGCGCTCGACGCGAGAACTCGGTCACCCAGTCGGAGTTGTCGCGCTCGCTGCCACCCGACTGGATGAGATACGACGCGCCGAGCATGACCGCGTCGTGATGGAGCGTCGGATCGCGGACGATCGCCACGCCGCAGTCGTAGGGCACGTTGAGCCACTTGTGGCCGTCGGTCGCCCACGAATTCGGCACGCTCGACGCCCTTGGCGAGCGGCGCCAGCTCTGGCACGACGCGCGCCCACAGACCAAATGCGCCGTCGACGTGCAGCCAGGCACCCGGGTGCTCAGCCACTGCGTCAGCGATCGCGTCGATCGGGTCGAAGGCGCCGGTGTTCACGTTGCCTGCCTGCGCGCAGACGATCAGCGGGCCGTCGACCTTGGCCAACTCGGCGCGCAGCGAGTCGACATCCATCCGACCCTGCCCGTCGACGGCGGTGCGAACGATGCGGTCCGTTCCGAAGCCCAGCAGCTGCAGCGCGATCGGGACGGTGACGTGCACCTCGCCTCCGCAGATCACGGTCACGTGAGGCGCACCGGTGAGACCCTGCTTCTCGACGTCCCAGCCGACGCGCAGCAGCACGCCGCGCCGTGCGGCAGCAAGGCAGACGACGTGCGCCATCTGGCAGCCGGTGGTGAAACCGACGCCCGCGGCCGGAGGCAGCCCGAGCAGCTCGAGGATCCACCGAGCAGCCGTCTCTTCGGCGACAGCCGCAGACGGTCCGATGACGTAGAGGCCGGCGTCCTGGTCCCAGGTCGAGACGAGCCAGTCCATCGCCAGGGCCGCCGGCAGTGTCCCGCCGATGACGAAGCCGAAGAACCGCGGACCGGCGCTCGCCATGGTGCCGGGCTGGGCGTCCGCGTGGATGCGCTCGATCAGCGCGGTCAGCTCGGCCGGTTCCTCCGGCTCGTCCGGCAGGTCGATCGAAAGCGCAGAGCGCAGCTCGTCGAGCGAGGCTGACTCGCGGACCGGCCGATCCGGGAGGCCATGGAGGTCCTCGATCGCAAGCTCGGCCGTACGCCGAAGCAAGCGCGCGGTCTCATCGCCCCAGCGAGAGTCGGTCATTGCGGCATCAGGCTGTCAGCTGCCTCGCCGAGGCTGCAACCGGTGGCTCGTTTCGACCTCGACGCGACCCTGCTCGGCTGCCGCGGGATGCTCGACCAACGCCACGAGCCGGGTTGCCATGAAGCGCGCCGTGCGGACCGTCGTTCCGCCACGGGTGACTTCGCGCACCTCCACGATGCCGCGTGAAGACGTGACCTCGATTTGCCGGCCGGCCCGCGTCGCCTCGATCTCGAACGTCTGCGTCCCCTGGCCCGTGTCCACTACCGCTTCGACGCGATCACCTTTCATGCCGCGGACGATAGCTGCGGCTGGGCCAGCCGTCACCCAGCTTGTGGCGTTCGGGCGCCGGCTGCGATGCCAGCCGGGCGTCCGAACGCCTTCCTTCGCACGGCTGCGCCGTGCTGCGCGCCAATTTCAGCTTGCGAACGCTTCCCTCCGCACGGCTGCGCCGTGCTGCGCGCCAATCGGCTGGGTCCCCGCGTGCCCGCGGGGCTCCAGCCGTGGCTTGCGACCTGCGCCCGTTCTAGACCGAGCGCTGATACGAGCGGAACGCTCGCGTCGCAAGGAGCATGCAGCCCACCGCGAGCAGCGCCAGCAAGCCGATTCGCAGCGCGATGTATCCCGCGTCGCCCGTTCCGGAGAACCCGGCACGGCCGGCCTCGACCGCCCAGTTCACCGGGTTGATCGCCGCAATCTTGGCGATCCAGTCGGGCACCAGTGCAAGCGGCATGAACGCGGTTGACAGGAACGTCAGCGGCAGCGTGAGCATCGTGTTCACGCCGATCACCGACTCGCGCTGGCGCAGCACCAGGGCGGTCGCGTCGGAGAGCGCCCCGAATGCCGCGCCAAGCAGCAACGCTGCCACCACGAGCACCGTGAACCCTCCAACGCCACCGGTGAACTTCGCACCGAGCAGGAACGCCATCACGCCGATGACCAACGACTGGATCAGGAGGCTGACCGCCGCGTAGGCCTGGTGGCCGGCGATCAGCGCACCGCGACGAACCGGCGCGGTGAGGAACCGGTCCATGATCCCGCGGTCGATGTCCTCGATGATGCCCATGCCCACCCAGCCGCTGGAGAAGAGCGCGGTCATCACCAGCACCGCGGGCGTCAGGTAGTCGATATACGAGGTCGTGCTGCCCGAGGCGGAGAAGCCCGGGATCTGCACGACATTGGAGAACAGGGCGCCGAAGAGCACCAGCCACATGGCCGGCTGGACCAGCGTGATCACCACGAACGCCGGCTGGCGCAACAGGCCGCGGACGTGGCGCTGCATCACGGCAAGGGTCTGGACCGTGGATGCGGCGAGGGACGGGCCGCCGGTTCGGGCGGCCGGGACGGAAACGGCGGATGCGGTCATCGGTAGCTCTCCTGGTTGGCGGCATAGCTGCGGCCGGTGTGGCGGAGGTAGACGTCGTCGAGCGACGGGCGCGCGACGGTGACGGCGGCGATCGCGACATCGGCCGCCTCGAGTGCGGCGATCAGCGACGGCACGGCCGCTGGGCCGCGATCGGCGCGAGCGCGGATCGAGCGGCCGTCGACGGCTCGCTTCGCGAAGACCATCGACGCGATCCACGGCCGCCAGTGCGAGCGGCGCCTGTCCGGGATCGCGCAGCTCGGCGACGATGGCATCGCCGTGGAGCTCGGACTTGAGCTCGTCGGGCGAGCCCTCGGCAACGACGCGCCCGCCATCGACGATGGCGACGCGCGCGCAGAGCTGATCGGCCTCTTCGAGGTAATGAGTGGTGAGCAGGATCGTGAGGCCCTCCTGGGCCGTCAGGCGGCGGATCTCGGACCAGAGCTCCGTACGGGCTTCTGGGTCGAGGCCGGTCGTCGGCTCGTCCAGGAACAGCACGCGCGGGCGAGTGGATCAGGCCCATCGCCACGTCGAGCTTCCGCTGCATGCCGCCGGAGTACGTCCCGACGAGTCGCGAGCCTGCTTCGGTCAGCCCGAAGCGCGCGAGCTGCTCGTCGATGCGCGTGCGCAGCTCCCGACCTCCCAAGCCGTAGAAACGACCTTGGAGCTGCAGGTTCTCGCGCCCCGTGGCGGACGGATCGACGGCCGACTTCTGTCCGACCGTGCCGGTCACGCGCCGCACCTGCTGGGGCTGGCGCGAGGACGTCGATCCCCTCCACCGCCGCGCTCCCGGAGTCCGGCCGAGACAGCGTGGTCAGGATCTTCACCGTCGTGGACTTGCCCGCGCCGTTGGGCCCGAGCATCCCGAAGATGCTGCCCCGCTCGACGGTCAGGCTGAGCCCCTGGAGCGCGCGCACGTCCTTGCCGTACGTCTTGACGAGCTCGCGAGCGACGATCGCCGGATCGCCGACCGCTAGAATTCGGTGCAGCCATGCTGGTTTCCTCCGTTGATTGTTTAGCTGCTAAGATACTTCGCAGATCGTAAGAGCAACGGAGAACCAATGTCAAGCACCCGAACACGAACGCGCCGAGAACGCACCGGCCGCGCGCCTTCGGCGATGCCGTGGCCGCGCGGCTCGGCCTGAACGCGACCGACCTGCGACTGCCTCGACCTGGTGATCGGCGAGGACGCAGTCAGCCCGACTCGCCTCGCGGCCCTGAGCGGACTGACGTCCGGCGCGATCACCGGCGTCCTGGATCGCCTCGAAGCCGCAGGTCTGGTGCGACGCGATGCCGACCCGACCGATCGCCGACGCTTCGTCGTGCGCGTGCTGCCCGACCGTCAGACGGAGATCGACGAGCTGTACGCGGGCCTCCTCGGTGGACGTCGACCAGATCCTGGCGGCCTACGACCCGGCGGCACGAGCGGCGATCGACGGATTCCGGACCGCGCACCGCGATCTGCTCGAGCGCGAGACGCTGCGGCTTCGAGCGCGCGCGACCGAGGATCGGCCCGAGCTCGACGTCGGCGGCTCCCGACCGGCGTCGTGGTCGAACGCGCGCCGCGGCGCGGTCTGACGCGCGGGACGCTGATCTTCGAGTCGGGTGCCGCGCGACTGACCTTCCACGCCACGGCGATCCCCGGCGCGGAGACGCGCGTGGTCGCGGAGGCCGGCAACTCCCGGCTGAACCTGACCGCGAATGCCGACCCGGACGATCTCTACTCGGCCTCGTTCAGCGGACCGCGGCCGGAAACGCGTGTCGCCGGCGGCACGGTCACGATCCGCTACCGCTTCCGCGGCTTCCTGCAGCGCCGCACGGCAGAGATCGCGCTCAACCCTGAAGTGCGCTGGACGATCGTCGTTCGCGGCGGACTGTCCGACTTCGACGCGGATCTAAGCGGCGTGACCCTCGACGGCCTGGACCTGAAGGGTGGCGTCGACGCGCATGGCACTGCTGCTCCCCGAGCCCCGTGGAACCGTGCGGCTGCTGTTCAAGGGCAATGCGTCCAAAGCGGAGGTGCGCCATCCCCGAGGAGCGCCGCTCTCGCTGGACGTGAAGGGCAACGTCGAGAAGCTGCGCTTCGCGGGTGGGCGCGCGCTCGCGGTTCGCGGCAAGACCCACCAGGAAACCGACGGCTACGCGGGGTCCATCGACCGCTTCCAGGCCGTCTTCCGCGGCAACGCCACGGACCTGACCGTCGACCGCATCGCGTAGCGGCGCCGATCAGCGATCGCCCAGCTCACCAAACGTGGGGGATCAGTCGCCAGGTCCGTCGGCGATACGCCTCGTAACCCACCAGATCGCGGGACAAGAGCGCTTCCTCGACGTGGATCCTGCGAGCGTACGCCCCGATCAGCGGCACGCAGACGGCTACGATCGATACCAGGCTGCGCGACGTGAGCGCGTAACGCTCGCCGTGTGACCTCAGATGCTCATCGCGGCGCAGATCCGTCCAGCTCGTGCACCGTCCAACGCCGCCAATAGCCATTCGCGGCTACGTCGGCGTCTCGATCGCGTCGCTCATCCCCGCGAACGGCCGATCTACGGTCGAACGACATCCGGAGGCGGCTGGCGCGTTCACTTGAAGCGCACTGTCGTCGCCTCGCCGCCAAGCGCGGGTAGGGTCCCGAGACGTAATTTCAATCGAAGGCCGCGACGGCGGCCACCACCGGACGCGACCAGCCCGGAGCTGCGCCACTACCCCCAATTCGTGCGATATTCGTGCCAATAGAGCGCCTGTGACACGAATTTCGGAGGAATCGATGCGTCGATTGAAGGTGCTGCTCGTCGGTGCCGGCACGGTCGGAGAGGCGATCGCCAAGATCGCCAAGGGCAAGCCGTGGCTCGAGCGATGGTGCTCGCCGACTACAACGTCGATCGAGCGCGCGAGGTCCAGGCGATGCTCGGCGACGGCGCCGAGGCGACGTTCCCGGCGCGCGTTCGTCGATGCCTCGGACATCGGCGCGGTGGTCAGCCTGGCCCGCGAACAGGGCGTCGACCTGATCATGAACGCGGCCGATCCGCGCTTCGTGCCGGCACTGTTCGACGCCGCCTTCGAGGCCGGCATCGGACTACATGGACATGGCCGTCAGCCTGTCCGAGCCGGACGCGAGCGACCCGTTCCACACGCCCGGGCGTGCTGCTCGGCGACTACCAGTTCGCCAAGGCACGACGCGTGGCGAGGCCGCCGGCCGCCTCGCGCTCCTCGGGATGGGCATGGACCCCGGCCTCACCGACGTGTTCGCCCGCTACGCCGCGCAGCGAGCTCTTCGACGAGATCGACGAGGTCCACATCCGCGACGGCGGCGACCTGTACATCGAGGGCTACGCCTTCGCGCCGGTCTTCTGCATCTGGACGACCATCGAGGAGTGCCTCAACCCGCCGCTGATCTGGGAGCGCGGAGCGCGGCTTCACACGACCGAGCCGTTCTCGGCGCCCGAGTCGTTCGTCTTCCCGGAGGGCATCGGCCCGATCGAGTGCGTCAACGTCGAGCACGAGGAGGTCGTGCTGGTGCCGCGCGGCGTCGACTGCGGCAAGGTGACCTTCAAGTACGCCCTCGGGACGCGAGTTCATCGACGTGCTGCGCACGCTCCACAAGCTCGGCCTCGACTCGCACGCAGGCCGATCGCGCGTGAAGGGCGTCGACGTGGCGCCGCGCGACGTGGTCGCGGCCGTGCTCCCGGACCCGGCGCACGTCGGCGATCGCATGAAGGGCCGCGCCATCGTCGGCACGTGGGTGATCGGCCGCAAGGACGGCAAGCCGCGCGAGGTCTACCTCTACCAGAAGACCGTCGCCGAGGAGACGTGGCGCGACTGGCAAGCTCCAGGCCGTCGGCTGGCAGACCGGCTTCAACCCGGTCGTGGCCATGGAGCTCCTGGCCAACGGCGACTGGACCGGCTCGGGCGTGGTCGTGCCCGAGCAACTTCGACGCGCAAGCCCGTACCTGGCGTCCTCGATCGCTGGGGCATCCACTGGGCGCTGGACGAGCGCGAGCCTGGAGCCAACATTCCGACGTAGGGACGGCGGTCCGCGGCTCTCATGGCGCGTTCGGGTGCTCACGAGCCGGGCCAGGATCGGCCGCTGAGCTTCCTCTCGTTTTCTCATGCACGAGCCCGTACCGGCGACTTGCCGCGAGTCGGCCGTCTGCTGGCCTCGTCGGGCGTCTCGGTGAGCTCGAACCGCTGGCCGTCAGCACGCCCACGGGCCGCCGAACGACGGGAGTTCCGACTAGCGCTCGCCAAGCGAGAATTCGAGGGGAACTCGCGCCGCGGAAGCCGAATTCGCGCTCAGGGCAAGGAGTCGAGTTCAAGCCCCGCGCTGTGGGGACCGAATTCGAGGGCAACTTGCGCCGCGGAAGCCGAATTCGAGCCCGGCACCCCGGAGCCTGCGTTGTAGCAGCGCGCCGCTGTCTCGACGACGACGCCTACTCCTGACCGGGCGGCGGCGGTGCGCTCGCGTCGGGCACGACGGTCACGGCCGTCCCGAACGCCACGATCTCGCTCATGATGTCGCCGATCGCAGACGAGTCGAAACGCATCGACACGATGGCGTTGGCGCCCACCTGCTGGGCTCGGTCGCGCATCCGCTCGATCGCTTGCAGGCGGGTTTGCTCGAGCAACTGCGTGTACTCGTGGATTTCGCCACCACCGATCGATCGCAACCCGGCCATGATGTTGCCGCCCAGTCCGCGACTCCGGACGACGACGCCGAATACGACGCCGAACACCTGCGTGATGCGGTAGCCGGTGATGGTTGGCGTCGACGTGATCAGCATGTGGGTCTCCTGGGTGAGATCGAGGGGACCATCATGACCGCGACTGACGACACGAACGCGACTGACGACACCAGCCTGCCCGAGCACGTCGCCCGCAACCGCGTCGCGTGGGACGCGTGGGCCGCCGAATACGTCGCCGCGGGCGAGCGTGCGTGGGCCCAGGTCGAGCCTACCTGGGGCGTGTTCGGCATCCCGGACTCACAGGCGCACGTGCTCCCGCACTCGGTCGACGGGCTGGACACGATCGAGCTCGGCTGCGGGACCGGCTACGTCTCCGCGTGGCTCGCGCGGCGCGGCGCTCACCCGGTCGGCATCGACAACTCCGAACAGCAGCTGGCCACGGCCCGCCGGCTCCAGGACGAGCACGATATCCACTATCCGCTGCTCCACGGGAACGCCGAGCACGTGCCCCTCCCGGACGCGTCGTTCGACCTGGCCATCTCGGAATACGGCGCCAGCATCTGGGCCGATCCCTATGCCTGGATCCCGGAGGCCGCCCGACTGCTCAGGCCGGGAGGACAGCTGATCTACCTCGTCAACGGGACGCTGCTGATGCTCACCGTGCCCGACGAGGACGGGGTGCCCGCCTCGGATCGGTTGCTGCGGCCGTATTTCGGGATGCACCGCTTCGAGTGGCCGGACGAGGACGACTCGGTCGAGTTCCACCTGGGCTACGGCGACATGATCCGGCTGCTGCGTGCGAACGACTTCGAGGTCGAGGACCTCATCGAGCTTCGGCCCGAGATTGGACCGGACCCGCAGAACTACCCCTACGCGACCAACGCGTGGGCACGCCAATGGCCGGTCGAGGAGGTCTGGAAAGCGCGCAAGCGAGTCGTCTCCAGCGTGGGGTAGCGTTCAGCCGGCGGCGTGGCTGTGGACCGCTCCGTCGCCATGGTGGTGCTGTTCCGTGTCCGCGGGCCGGGAATGCCCGACCGGCACGAGCCCGTCCAAGAGTCGCTGCGACGCAGCCGTGATCTCGGCGACGGCCGAGTCGAACGCCTCGGCGTTGCGCGCCGCAGGCGTCCGGTAGCCGCTGACCTTGCGGACGAACTGAAGAGCGGCCGCGCGAATCTCCTCCTCGGTGGCGGGGTCGTCGGCGCGTCGGAGAGTCTTGATGCTTCTGCACATGTCCCAAACGATAGCGCCTGGATCCAGGCGGTCGGAAGGATCTCGTACGGCCGCCGCAAGGCGCCCGCGATGTGCGTGAAAGGCGCTCGACCGCACTAGACCGCAGCGCACCGAACCAGCAATGGCCGAGCCTTCTCATGACCGCCGGAACCTTGGGGTCCTTTGGGATGGTGCGGTGACAAAGGCATGGTTGGCACATGCGGTTCGGTCACCTCGCTGGGAGGTTCAGCTTGCTTGCGCCCTCCCCCTGGCGACGGATCTTCACGATCGTCTCGATCGTTGCGGTCCTCATCACGGCCCTTCCCACTGCGCCCGGGACGTTCGCTTCCGATCCGACCAAGGACCCGCTCTACGGTCGTGGCAAGAACGATCCGATCCGCCTCGCCAAGGAGCAGCGCAACGCGCTCCAGGACCGCATCCAGAACGGCCAGCAGAAACTGACCCAACTGACTGCGTCGGGCGACCAACTGTCGACGGACCTCCAGGCGACGACCGACGCGCTCGACTCCATCACGGCGAACCTGGACGACGTTCAGGCCGAGGTCGACCAGGCGAGCGCGGACCTCACCAGCGCCGAGGCGCAGCAGGCCTCGCTCCAGACTCAAGTGGCAACACTCGACTGGAGCCTCCAGATCCTCAGCGATCAGGCGGACGAGCTTGCCGCGGATCTCGAGGATCGGCGCCGGCAACTCGGTGCCCGCCTCGCGGATGCCTATCGCGCCACCCAGCCTGACCTGTGGGAGCAGGTCATGGGCTCAAGCTCGTTCGTCTCCGGAATCGTCCAGCAGCAGGGCTCGCTGGGCCTTGGTGCTCACGACCAGGAGCTGGCCGCGTCGATCGTGCGCGACCAGGCTGTGCTCGACGAACAGCGCCTCCAGCTGCGCCAGCTGCGCTACCAGACGAACGCGTTGCACGACGAGGTTTCGGCACACGCCGTGGCTCTCGCGATCCAGCGCGACACACTGGAGAAGCAGCAGGAGAAGCTCGGCGAGCTGCAGGCCGCCAAGGCGACGCTGCAGGCCGCCCAGCAGGCACGCCTGTCGCGGATCCTCAAGAACAAGGCGCAGACAGCCGCGCTCATCAAGCAGCAGGAAACGTCATCCAAGGACCTCGTTTCCCAGATCGCGCACCTGCTGAACAAGGAACGCCATTCCGGACGGCTGCCGTCCAAGTACAACCGCACGTTCCGGTGGCCGCTGGTCGCGCCGATCAGCCAGGAGTTCGGCTGCACGCACTTCCCACTGGAGCCGCCCTACGGCAACTGCGACCACTTCCACCAGGGCATCGACATCGCGGGCCCGTACGGCGCGCCGATCCACGCGGCAGGAGACGGAATCATCATGTGGGTCGGTTGGGACACGAGCGTGCCCAAGAAGGACGCCAGCTACTACGTGCTGATCGCCCACGACACGCACCTCACGACGGTCTACGGCCACCTCCAGCCGCGCAGTCCCAACTGGATGCACGTGGGCGCGAACGTCAAGGAGGGCCAGGTCATCGGCTGGGAGGGCACAACGGGTAACACCACGGGCCCGCACCTGCACTGGGCCGTGTACTTGGACGGCAAGCCCGAGAACCCGCGCTTCTTCCTCTAGGACGAGGGCCCTCGGCCCCGAATCGATCGGAGGCCGCGCGAGTCGTTCTTTATCGCACCTCACTGATCGCCGGCGATGGCGCCGGCTCGGGGTCGACCGTGCTCACCGGCACGCCGGCCGGTTCCAGCGCGGGTGACGTGTCCGTCGTATCGACGAAGACCTCGGGCCGGACGCGTTGCAGGTAGGTCTCCAGGAGCGACACGATCACGGCCAGCAAGGGCACGCCGAAGATCGCGCCGAAGATCCCTGCGAGTTGCGCGCCGATGAACACCGCGGCCAGGACCAGCACCGGGTTGATCCCGACGGCGGAGGCCATGACGCGCGGCGTGACCACCTGCTGCATGACCAGCAGGATGACCACGAAGATGACCGTGACCGGCAGCAGTTGGGTCGGCATGAAGATCACCGTCGTCAGGATCAATGGGATCCACGACACCAACTGGCCGAAGTACGGGATGCTCTGGAGCCCCGCGGTGACGATGCCGATGAGCATCGGAAACGGGACGTTGAAGACGATCGCGATGACCGCCGCGAACACGCCGTAGAGCGCAGCCGTGCCGAATTGTCCTCGCACGAAGCCACCGAACGAGTGCGCGGTCGCGGACGTGAACTCGTCGAACAGCTCGGTCCGGTCTTGCGGGACGAGACGCCGGAGGAAGGTCAGGAACTGTTCCTTGCTGGCCACGAAGACGACCGCGATGAAGATGATCGAGGTGCCCTGCGTGAACAGCGTCAGGCCCGAATTGAGTGCCGCACTGAGGAACGTGTTGGTGTTCGCCGCGACCTCCTGGACCAGGTCGTGGGCCGCCTTGGTCAGGTCGATGCTCAGGCTCAGTTGATCGATCTGCTGCTGGAGCGGCCGAACGAGTCGCGCGATCGCTTCGTCGATCGTGGATGCGTTGCCGATCACCTGCGTGAGGGAGCTGATCGCCGTCGAGGCGACGATCGCCAGGAACGCGATCGCCACCACCAGGCTGCCCACGAAGACCAGCGCAGCGGCGATGCCACGCGGAAGGAACGGGAGGCGCTCGACGATGCGCGTGACGATCGGGTCGAGCAGGAAGGCCAGCAGCCAGGCGAGGAAGAACATCACCAGGATGCTGAAAAAGATGTTGGCGATGTACCCGATCAGGAACACCGCCGCGATCGTGGTGATGACAGGCAGCGTGAACAGCGCGATCCGAAGCGCGGTGCGCTCACGCGGCGTCAGCGTGACGTTCACGTCTGTCACGGTAGCAAAGGTGGATTCCGCGTGGGCGCCCGAATGCGATGGCCCTTTGGAGCCCAGGTGGCCCGCGCTGCGACTACGTCGCCCGCGCCACCTTCGACATCTCCTGGACTCGCCGCTCGAGGAAGCGACGCTCGGCGGGGTTTGTGGCCAGCGCGAGCGCTCGACGGTAGGCCGTCGCCGAATCGGCCGTCCGCTCGAGCCGGCGCAGCATGTCGGCACGTGCCGAGTGGTAGAGGTGGTAGTCGTTGAGGGCGGGCTCGTCGGCCAGCTCGTCCAGGATGGCCAGCCCGGCCTGCGGGCCGTCGCGCATCGCCAGTGCCGCTGCGCGATTGAGGGCCACGATCGGGGTCGGATGGACGCGCGCCAGCACGTCGTAGAGCGCCGCGATCTCGGCCCAGTCGGTGGCCGTTGAGGTGGCCGCAGTCGCGTGGATCGCCGCGATCGCCGCCTGCAGCGTGTAGGCGCCCGGCCGCTGCGCTCGGACCGCGCGGTCGAGCAGCCGCTCGCCCTCGGCGATCTCGTCGCGATTCCAGCGGCTCCGGTCCTGCTCATCGAGCAACGCCGGCTCGCCGTCTGGTCGCATGCGCGTCTCGCGCCGCGAATCGTGGAACAGGAGAAGTGCGAGGAGCCCGGCCACCTCCGGCTCGTCGGGCATCAGCTCCGCGAGCAGCCGTCCGAGTCGGATCGCCTCGTCACACAGGTCGCGGCGCACGAGGTTGTTGCCGCTTGTCGCCGCGTAGCCCTCGTTGAACACGAGGTAGACCACGGCCAGCACCGAGTCCAGCCGCTCCGGCAGCTCGTGGGCTGGCGGCACGACGTACGGCACCTGCTCGTCACGGATCCTCTTCTTCGCGCGAACGATGCGTTGCGCCATGGTCGGCTCGGGGACGAGGAACGCGCGCGCGATCTCGGTCGTGGTCAGGCCGCCGAGCGTTCGCAGCGTGAGGGCGACCTGCGCCTCCAGGGCAAGACGCGGGATGGCAGCAGGTGAAGATCAGCCGCAGCCGGTCGTCGACGATCCCGGACGAGCCGTCATCGTCCGGCGCGCCGTATCGCATGGGCGTCACGGCGCCGGCACCGTCGATGGCCAGCTGGCGCAGCAGCGGCTCGCGCTCTGCCAGTCGGCGCACTCGCCGGAGACGGTCGATCGCTCGGTTGCGCGCCGTGGTGATGATCCACGCCGCAGGGTTCGGCGGAACGCCGATCTCCGGCCAGCGATGAACGGCGATGAGGAACGCATCGGCGACGGCCTCCTCGGCCAGGTCGAAGTCCCCCAGGACGCGGATCAGGGTCGCGAGGGCGCGAGCCTGCTCCTCGCGGAAGGCACGCTCGACGGCGTCCAATGCGGACTGCCGCAGCGCCCCGCCGAGCGCCGCACGATCCTGCCCCCCGGAACCGAGGTCGAGCGCCGACCGGTCGGGTGCCGCTCGGTCGGGTGCCGCTCGGTCGCGTGCCGCGCGGTCGGGTGCCGCGCGGTCGATCGATCCACGATCCTGCGCGCGTTTCCGCGCGGGTTGGCTCAACCGGCTTCTGGGTACTGCCCGGCTGCCAGCGGCCGCACCTCGATGACGCCGCGCGCCGCGCTGGGCACCTTGGCCGCCCACGAGACCGCCTCGTCGACGCTATCGGCATCGATGATGTAGAGGCCGCCGAGCTGCTCCCTGGTGTCGGCGAACGGACCGTCGGTCACGATCGGGCGCCCGTCGCGGACGCGAACATTGCGCGCCTCCCTGGAGCTGGCGAGCTCCTCCGCGGCGCCGAGCTTGCCGGCAGCCTGGAGCTCCGAGGTGAACGCGCCGTACGCGGTATACATCTCGCGCAGCTCGGCCTCGCTTGCCTGGCTCTGCACGTTCTCGTCGGTATAGATCAGCAGCGCGTACTTCATCGTTCGATTGCCTCTCGTGTCGGTGCGCGCCGACCCTGCGCCGGCATCACCCTATCAACGTTCGGCAAGATGCGAAATCGACAGCGGGATCCCGGGCGAATCATGGCAGTACGGTCACACCTGCGGCACCGGCGCGTTGTCTCCGGTTTTGGCCCGGATTGTTGTCAGGCGCGCGCCGGGGGCACGTTGTCTCCGGTTTTGGCCCGGATCGTTGTCAGGCGCGCGCCGGGGGCACGTTGTCCCATATGTGCGGCGCCTTTGTGGTCATACGCTCATTGGGGGCACGTATGGGCGACTTCACTCGCGGCGAAGGACCCGCTTCGCCAAATCCCAAGCGTGGCCGCCGCCGATCGTGGCTCCTGGGCGAGTCCGAGGAATGACAAACACACGCCTTCCGTGCTGGTGATGCGCATTTGGCAACCGCGCTCCGACGCGACCGCCGAGCCCGACGCGACCGCCCAGGCCCTGGCTCGCGCTCCTTCCGCTACTTGTCGCGCTCTGCGCTCATAAGGGTTGCCTGCGCCGCGGCGAGCCGGGCGACGGGCACCCGGAACGGTGAGCAGGAGACGTAGTCGAGCCCGATCGCGTCGCACTTGAAGATCGACGCCGGGTCGCCGCCGTGCTCGCCGCAGATGCCCACCTCGAGCTTGGGGTTCGCACTCCGGCCCTTGTCGACGGCGATCTTCATCAGCCCGGCGACGGCATCGTCGAGCGTCTGGAACGGGTTGTAGGGAAGGATCTTGTCCTCGACGTACTTGAGCAGGAAGCCGCCCTCGGCGTCGTCTCGCGAGTAGCCGAAGGTCATCTGCGTCAGGTCGTTGGTGCCGAAGCTGAAGAAGTCCGCGTAAGCGGCGATCTCGTCGGCAGTCAGCGCCCCGCGCGGCACCTCGATCATGGTGCCGAACTTGTAGTCGAGAGCGCTGCCCGCGTCCGCGGCAACGACCTTGGCCTCGGCTTCCAGCAGCTCGCGCGTGCGCGCGAGCTCGTTCACGTGGCCGACCAGCGGGATCATGATCTTGGCGATCGGGTTGCCACCCTCGCGCTTGACCACGAGCTGCGCCGAGAGGATGGCGCGCGTCTGGATCTTCACGAAGTCGGGGATCATCAGGCCCGAGCCGGCAGCCGCGCAGCCCGAGCATCGGGTTCTGCTCGTGCATCGAGCGGATCGCCGCGAGCAGCTCGCGGTCCTCCTCGTTGACGTTGCCGGCGTCCTCCTGCCGGGTCACCTTGACCAGCTGCTCCTCCAGGTTGGGGAGGAACTCGTGCAGCGGCGGGTCGATGAGCCGGATCACGACCGGCAGCCCGTCCATGGCGCGGAAGATGCCCTCGAAGTCGCCCTGCTGGAGCTTCTCGAGCTTGGCCATGGCCGCATCGAACGTGTCGACCGTGCGCTGCTCGTCGGCGTCGAGTGCCTCGCCGCCGTCGCGCTTGGCCTTGGCTCGGGTCGCGGCGTTGGCGACCAGGATGGCGCCGCGCACGATCTCCAGCCGCGGGCCCTCCCGGAACATGTGCTCGGTCCGGCAGAGGCCGATTCCCAGCGCGCCATAAGAGCGGGCCTGCGCGGCCTCCTCCGGCTTGTCGGCGTTGGTCCACACCTTCATGCGGGCCGACTGGTCCGCCCAGCCGAGCAGCTTCTGAAGGTCGACCTGGTCCTCGAAACGAGCGCTGACGGTCGGCAGCTGGCCGAGGAAGAGCTCGCCCGTCGAACCGTCGAGGCTCAGCCAGTCGCCTTCCTTGAAGCCGATCTCGCTGTCGGTGGAATTGGCGGTCTTCGTGCGGTAGTCAACCACCAGCTCGGCGCAGCCGGCCACGCAGGGCTTGCCGATCTGGCGCGCAACGACGGCGGCATGGGACGTGGCGCCGCCACGGGCGGTGATGATGCCCTGGGCCACTGCCATGCCATGGAAGTCGTCCGGTGACGTCTCGACGCGAACGAGGATGACCTTCTCGCCCTTCTCGACCCAGGCGACGGCGTCATCGGCGTCGAACACGGCGCGCCCCACGGCGGCGCCGGGCGAGGCATTCAGGCCCTTTGCGACTCGCTTGGCGCTCTGGCGGGCGTTCGGGTCGAACTGGTCGCGCAGCAGCTGGTCCACCTGCGCAGGCTCGATCCGGCCGACGGCCTCCTGCTTGGAGATGAGGCCCTCGTCGACCATGTCGACGGCGATCTTCACGGCGGCCGCGGCGGTCCGCTTGGCCGAGCGCGTCTGGAGCATGTAGAGCCGCCCACGCTCGATCGTGAACTCGAGGTCCTGGACGTCCCGGTAGTGCTTCTCCAGTTGCTGGCCGATGCGCTGGAACTCGGCGTAGACCTCGGGCATGTCGGTCTGCATCTGGGCGATCTTCGGCGCGGTGCGGATGCCCGCCACCACGTCCTCGCCCTGGGCGTTGGTGAGGTACTCGCCGTAGAGCTGGTGCTCACCGGTGTTGGGGTCGCGCGTGAAGGCCACGCCGGTGCCCGAGTCGTCGCCCATGTTGCCGAAGACCATGGTCACGACGTTCACAGCGGTGCCCAGGTCATGCGGCGATCTTCTGGCTGTTGCGGTAGTCGTTGGCGCGCTTGCCGAACCACGAGGCGAAGACGGCCTTGATGGCCAGGTCGAGCTGCTCCCAGGGATCCTCGGGGAACGTCGCGGCCGGTCTCGCGCTGGACGATGGCGCGGAACTCGGTCACCAGCTCGCGCAGGTCCGCCGCTGTCAGCTCGGTGTCCTGCTTGACGCCGCGCTGCGCCTTCTTGGCGTCGAGCGCGTCGTCGAACGTTCGGGCCGCTCGACGTCCATGACGATGCGCCCGAACATCTGGATGAAGCGCCGGTAGGCGTCCCAGCCGAAGCGCTCGTTCCCCGTCAGCGCTGATCAGTCCCTGGAGCGTCTGCTCGTTGAGGCCCAGGTTGAGGACCGTGTCCATCATTCCCGGCATCGAGAACTTGGCGCCCGACCGGACGCTGACCAGCAGCGGGTTCGCGGGATTGCCGAAGCCCTTGCCGGTCTCGCGCTCCACCTCGTGGACGGCTTCCTGCACGTCCTCCCACAGCCCTGTCGGGCAGCTTCTCGCCGGCCGCGAAGTAGTCGTTGCAGGCCTCGGTCGTGATCGTGAAACCGGGCGGAACGGGCAGTCCGGCGATGGTCATCTCGGCGAGACCGGCGCCCTTGCCGCCGAGCAGGTCGCGCATCTGCGCGTTGCCCTCCGCGCGGCCGTCGCCCCAGGCGTAGATGTAGCGCTTGGCGGCGCGATGCGCGCGCTCGGTCGAGGGGACGGCAATCTGGGTCATGACTGGCTCCTGGGGGTGACGAGCAATGACGGCGTATGCGCAAAGGTGCGCGATCCAGCACCTTCCTGACGATCCGTCGCGGATTCTAAACGTGAACCGTGCGCGTACCCCGGGCCGAGTGGCAGCAAACGATCAAGCGAAGTGGCCCCACCTCGGTCATGACGGGATGCTGGAGGTCACGAGCGTGACAGCGCCGCCTGGTCCGTGCTGCGCATCCGACTCGATTGCCGCTCCCGCGATTGGCGTGCGAGCGCCCGATGATCAGTGGCAGGCGGCTTTGTGAGCCGCATGCAAGATCACAAATATGACCAGGGCGTCCGTGGCCGCTCCCTCCTCAAACACCACGTCGTAGACGACGTGCGCAACATCTGCGATGGTCCAGCCGATGCAGACGTACGGCTTGACCTGCCTCCAGATATTGCGGAGGGCCTGTCCGTACTCGGCAAGCGTCTGGTCATGCATCACCAGGGCAGCGCCAGTGCCGTCCTCCAGTTGGTCGATCGTCCGGCCCGTGGCAGGGTCCACGAGCCACCAACCGAGGTGATCTCCGCCGAGAACGCTGACGGGCTTGGCCGGCGCGACCGCGATCCACCCATCTGAGAGGGCGTCAGCCAGGACGGCCGCTGCCTCGGGCGGATACGGCAGGTCGGCCGGTACGCTCCCCTGGATCACCTTCAGGTCGATCCCGGACGAAGCTGCGGTGTCAAGGATCAGGCCGGCGCTGAGGGGAGGCGGGTCGCCGCCCCGATTGGCGTCGGGGCCGTCCCCTGCCACGGCGCGCTCGACCAGATGTGCCAGAACTCCTGCAACGAGGCCTGGTGTCGCCTTCGGTGTTGCGTCCGACAGCGGCAGGTTTCCCTGGGCGCGATGCAGCAGGTCGATGGCGGTACTGGGCCCGGTCGGCCCGGAGGCGTCCTGCTCCGGCGTCAGGGTGACCATCGAAAGGTTCACGCCGTCGGCGAAGGGCGCGACCCCGCGATCGATGCCGAAGGAGGCGGCCGCTGAATCGCGAGCGATGTGGTACAGCGGCGCGCCGAAGCCGAGCGGCATCGTCTGATCGTCGTCCGGGCCCTGGTTCCTGAGCGAGGCGACGCTGGAGGTCCCGGTGGCAACCGACAGGAACCACACGGGCAGCATTGGGGTCACCCAGGTCGTTCCATCCGAATCGACCACCGTTTCCACAGGAGGGATAGTCGAGAGATCGATGGCACCCTGCGCCCGAGCGGAGGCGCCGACGCGATCGAAGAGCGTCCGATTTGCCACCGACGAGGTGCCATCCGGCCTCGTGACGCGGACGTCCAGGAACTCAGCGAGCGCCTCCCCTTCTGCAGCGCCGGCACTCGGCGAGGAGGCTCCGAAAATCCCTCCGCTACCGCCGCCGAAGGTGATCTGCGGGCTGCCCACGTAGCCCTCGTCCCCAACGGCAAGCACGGGGGCATAGACCGGACCGCTGCCGGTCAGCACCGACGAGATGCTGATCCCGATGGCCGCAAGGTCGCTTGGCTGCTGGTGGCCGAAGACGAAGGGCTGGCCCGCGATGTCATCGGCGAAGTAGCTCTTCACCACGATCGGCTGCTGCGCCGGTGCCCCTCCCTGCACCGATTCCAACGTCACGGTCACGTCGATCCGATGGCGCAGATCATCCGGGAGCGCATCGATCTGGTCGCCGCTGGCGGTGGTCAGCGTGGCGCCGACCTCCGTACCCGCGATGGTCGGATCGAGGTCGACCCAGGTCGAGCCGTTCTGCATGCGCAGCCAGACGTGCTGCTCGCGCTCGACCCGCGGCAGCGCGAGCGCGGGCGTGGGGAGCGTGACGCCCGCTTGTGACAGGGCATCGCTGATCGCCCCGACCTCCTGGTCGAGCAGCGTGTTGAACCAGGTGGTGGCCGCCGCGGCCAGCTGCGGCGCCTGGGCAACGATCTGCGCCAGGTCGGGGGGCAGGTCAGTCGTGGAGGGAGGGGGCGCGGTGAGACCCGGCAGCGTGGACTGGATCGCGCCCGTGATGCGGTCACGGGCTGCGCTGCCGCTGAGCGGCGGCTGCGACAGGATCTGTCCGGATGCGGCATCGTCGAGGCTGCCCGTGACGAAGGCCGTTTGAACCAGACCCTCGCGGAGCAGCGCGGAGAGCAACGACGCCTTGTCCGCCGAGTTTCCAGCGCCGGTCGCCAACGTCCCCGCGGGCCCGCGAAGGACGCCGTCATACGGCTCGTATCGGATCTTGTCGGCCACGAACCGGAAGATCTGCGTCGAGTCGAAGTTGAGCGACGCCGCAAGGTCGCCGATGGGATCCGACGTTGGTGCCGTGACCCCCTGGGCGCCGGCGGACTCAAAGTTGATGCCCTGTGCAACCCCCGCGGCGGCGACCGAAGCGCCCACCAGCTTGAGGAAGAGCCGCCGGTCAATGCGCCAGCCGGAGAGATTCGCGACCACTGGGTGGTGCACGTTGTCGCCGTCAGGAGCGGTCATCTTCGGGACCTCCTACACGATGAGGCACGAGAGACGCACGGCCTGCGTTCGCCTCCATGGCTCGCGAACCGATGGGTGCCTATGATACCGATGCCCAAGTGCTGAGCCTGCGTTCAGCAATGGAGGTGCGGTTGCCTCGGAAGAGCGTTCAGGGCGTGCTGGTCGCGGGGCTCGTCGTGGCAGCGCTGGCAGCCGCGGGCGCGGGGCCCGCAGTGCCGACGGCTCGCGCGGCGGACGCGTGCGTGGTCGAACAGGAGCCCAACGACGCCCCGGAGCAGGCCCAGACGCTGACTGGGGCCACTTGCGTCAGTGGGACACTGCCCGACGGAGACCAGGACATCTTCCTGTGGGAGCTGAGTCCCACCGATGCGCTCCAACGTTGGACGCTGAGCCTGACCGGCGTCCCCGGGACCACCACCGGGCTCAAGATCCTGCCCATCACCTCCGACCCGGGCGTGACGCCCATCACCGTCGGCAGCTCCATCCTGGAGCTGGATTCCCCGGTTGGCACGAGCGGGCCGGTCACCCACTCGGATGTCTTCATTCCCGCCGGCCGTTACGTGGTCGGGGTCATCCGAACCACGACGCCGACCTTTACGACGCCAGTCAGCACCGACTACCAGTTCTCGATCGCGCCGGGCGATCCCCTGCCGCCATCGGGTGACCGCGAGCCCAACGACGACGCGAGCCACGCGACTCCCGAGCACGGCGCGTTCAGCCTCTCGGGAGATCTTGCGGGCAGCTACGACGAGTACGCCTGGACCCTCTCCCCGGAGGATGCCAAGCAGATCTGGAACCTGGAACTGGACAGCGTCGTTGGCCAGGGCAACAGCATCTCCTTGGAAAGACCAGACGGCACGACGATCGTGACCCGCTACTCCGAGCCGGACGGCAAGGTCTTGATGCCCGACCTGCGCCTTGCTGCGGGACGCTACATCCTGTACCTGTCACCGAAATCCGATGGGCCGTATCCCTACGCGTTGTCCGTGGCCTCGGCGCAATCGCCTGTCGGCGACGCGGAGCCGAATGACACGCCGGACGTGGCCATCCCGCTCGACCCGGCCAATCCCGTCGCGCGCGGGCGCCTGTTCCCCTATTCCGACAAGGACGACTACTCGCTCACGGTGGATGACACCCTGGCCGGGTCGCTGCTGGACATCCGCCTGATCTGGCGCTCCGGCCTTGCACGCGGGCTGTGCCTCTTCGACGACAAGGACGTCCAGCTGCAGTGCACGAGCGGATCGACGAGCGTGGCCCTGCAGGACCTGCTGCTTCCGGCCGCCACGTACACGGTCGAGGTGACCGGCGACCCAAGCCCCAGCGATGAGTACCTGCTCCGGGTGGACACCACCACCGCGCCGGCGGTCGACTTCGAGACCGAGCCAAACGACCAGGCAACCACCGCCTCGGCCTGGGACTCGAGCGTGGTGATGCGCGGCCGGGCGGTCAACAACGACGCGGACTTCTTCCGCGTCAACGTCAGCGGATCGACGGCACAGCTCTGGGAGCTCGACGCCGTCGGGCCAAGCGTCAGCGTCCAGTGGACCCAGGGCGACGGCACGCAGCTCGCGACCTCGGACGCGTTGCCGGACGGAAGTGGCGCATTACTCACGGACCTCTACCTGGTGCCCGGCGACCACTGGTTCCGGGTGACCGCATCGGGCGACTACACGCTCCAGCTCAAGTCGCTCGGTCCGCCCGATCCCAACGCCGAGCGAGAGCCCAACAACGATTCGGACCACGCCGAGCCGCTGGCGATCGGCCAGACCATGACCGGCCGCCTCCCTCAGGCCAGCGATGTCGACATCTATCGCTTCTCACTGTCCGCCGACGAGCACGTCAGCATCCGCATCACCCCGCCGGCGGATGGCGCGATCAGCTACCGCCTGAATGGACACGGACACCCAGGTGGCCGCCAACGCAGGGCGCGCCGGCCGATCGGCCAGCAGCAGGTCGAGGACACGACCCTGCTCGCGGGTGACTACGAGCTCGACCTCTACCCATGGACCGTCAGCCAGAATCCGTACAGCGTCTCCGTGGTGCGAGAGGATCCCTTCCCGCCGGCCGCTCCCCCTGCCTGGGATCACGCTCGACCTCGAGGCGCCGACCAGCACCATTGCCTCGTACTGGTCGGCAGGACAGCAGATCGCGGCGCAGCTCAGCATCCACAACACGGGCAACGCGGCGGCGAACCTGGCCATCGACGCGGTCACCAGCCACTACGCCTGGACGGCAACGCCGGGACAGGCCCAGGTCAGCGTGGCGCCGGGCGCGACGGTGCAGGTCCCGGTGACCATCCAGGCACCGGCCGACGCCTGGGGCAACGTGCCCGTGCGCACGACCGTCCGCGCGAGCGAGCGCCGGCGGTGCCAGCGTGACGGCCGACGTCGAGATCACGCCCACCGCAGACGGTCCGGTCACGCGATCCGGACCAGGTCTGGCCCATCCCGACCGCGCTGCTTGGGTGGCCTCGACGTGGCGCTCACCGGCCTCGGGCGCGAAGCCCATCCCGCAGTACGACCCCAACGCGGAGGCCCAGCTCTACGACGGGCTGACGCCGGCTGGCGGCGGGTTCGGGACGTCGTTCAGCAGCCTTCCCGTGACGCTGACCGTGCAGCTCGCCGGCCAGGGGCCGCTGCCGATCGCCGGGATCATGCTCGACCCGCAGGCGTGGCAACGGCTTCCTCTCGGCGAGCCCGAAGGACTTCACCTTCCTGACCTCGGTCGACGGCGTGACCTACACGCCGGCCCTGACCGGCGTGCTCTCCCCGCTGCCGGTCGAGCAATCCTTCGTATTGCCGGCGCCGGTCGACGGCCCACTTCGCGCAGCTCCAGATCACATCCGTCTACGGACCGGCCGCCACCTTCGTGGCACTCGGCGAGTTCAAGGTGATCGCCACGCCCGGCACCGTCGTGTCGGACACCCCACTCGACATCGCCGATCCCGGGGGTCGGCGGCCACGTTGCCTGGATGGACCCGCAGCCAACCGACTTCGGCTTCCTGGATCGAATGCTGACGGCGGATGGTGATTCGACCAGACGCTGGTGCTCACCGCACGGCGGCCGAGTTGCAATGGGCAGTCGGGTTCCAGGACGATCGGGACGGCGGAGGTCACTCGCCTCGAGTGGATCGACCCACCGGGCACCGTCAAGACCGAGCCAGATCCGCTCCGTCGCGGTCGCCGTGAGCACCGACGGTCCCGCTCGGCCCGTGGACCGACGATGGGCACGTGGCAGCTGCAGCGCTCGGCGAACGGCTCCGTGACCCCGTTCGCCTTCGATCAACCAATCTGGGCACGCTTCGTGCGCTTCACCTCGAACAGCTTCAAGGGCTATTCCTACCCCGAGGTCCCGGATCAGCTGCGCGTCATCGAACAGGCCACCGACGACCAATACCGTTCGGTGGTCGCCGAGTGGGGCGACGCCAACCAGAACGGCATCCACGAGGCGCTCGACCCACCGGCGCTGACGGTTCCGCAGACCGGCCCGGACGGCAACGACACCCAGGCCACGGCTACGCCACTCGCTGCGGGCACACCCGTCCAGGACACGGCTCACGCGGGCCAGGACGTCGACTGGTACTCCGTGCAGGTCCCGGGCACGCAGAACACCCTCGCCTTCACGGTCGGTGGCACGCCCTTCGTGGGCGTCAGCCTGGCCCTCTTCGACGCCAACGGCGGCCAGGTGCCCATGACGTACTCGCCCGGAGATGCGGGAACGGCGCAATATCGGGCGACCGTGACGCCGGGGGCGAGCTATGCGGTCGAGGTGACCCAGCCGCCCTTCTCGGCGGCCCTCACGTACGACACGAGCGGCAGCATGGGACCGTACCTGGGCTTCGTCCAGGAGGCCCTCACCTCGTTCGCCGGAGGCGTGGTCAAGGGTCGTGAGCGCGTCACCATGATCCCCTTCGAGGAGCAGCCGCTCATCCAGGGCTGGAGCGACGATCCGTACGTGCTCGCGGACGCGGTCGAAGGTCAGGTCCTCGGGAGCAGCTCGAGCTCCGCCGAGACATCGCTCATCAATGCCACCGACGCGCTGTCGACCCAGGAGGGCGCCAAGGCCATCCTCATCGTCACCGATGCGGAGACCTCGTCGTTCGACCAGATGACGGCGCTGTGGCGCAAGCTCGCCGCGGTCCGTCCGGTGATCTTCGCGGTGCACGTTGCCGGCAACGGTTCGCCCGCGACCGATCAGCACTTCATGCAGGACTGGGCGGCCAGCACGGACGGCTTCTACCAGTACGCCCAGACGCATGCCGAGATCGATCGCGCCTTCGACCGCATGGCCACATGGCTGGCCCGGCCTGCGGGCTACACGCTGTCGTACGGCGCGTCGTTCGTGAAGCCACCCTCGGGAGGAGGGCCTGCCGGCTCGCTGGCCGTGGTCGCCCCGCAGTCGACGAACGGGAACCCAACTGTGCGCGCCGGCGCCGGGGTCGCGGTGGAGGTGATCCTCGACACGTCGGGCAGCATGCTCACGCCGATCAGCGGCAGGACCCGGCGCATCGATGCCGCCAAGAGCGTGCTCGACGACCTGCTCAAGGGCGGCCTGCCGCAGGGCGCACCCGTGGCGCTGCGCATCCTCGGCAACGCCGCACAACCGTGCGGCACCGATCTGGTCGTGCCGCTCGGTCCGCTCGACCCGCCCCGAATGGTCCGCCTGGTCGACGGCATCAACGTGGTGCAGGCGGCGGACACGCCCATCGCCGCGGCCATCGCCGCGGTGCCCGGGGACCTCAAGTCCGCGAGCGGCAGCAAGACTCTCATCCTGATCACCGACAGCCAGGAGGTGTGGCCCAACAGGACTTGTGCGGCAAGGATCCGCTGGTCGCTATCCGTGCGCTGGTCAAGCACGGGCATCGCTGCCAGCGTGAACATCGTTGGCCTCGCGATCTCCGACCCGAAGGCTCGCCAGAACCTTGCCCGCCTGGCGAGCGCGGGCCATGGCGCCTTCTATTCGGCCAACGACACAGGAGAGCTGGCGGCGGCCGTTGCCCAGGCGCTGCAGGCGCCGTTCCAGGTGTTCGATGCGTCCGGCAAGCTCGTGGCCAGCGGGGTCGTCGGAGGACCGCCGGTGCCCATCAAGCCAGGCACCTATCGCGTCGCGGTCCAGACCGACCCGGAGATCGACTTCGACCCGGTCGTGGTTCAGCCCGGCAAGCCGCTGGTGCTCACGCTGACACCGGCAGCGGACTCGTCCAACCCGGCACCCTCGACCAGCCCCTGACCGCTGCGGCGATGGCGCCGTGCCCTACCGGTTCGTACGCGGGCGCATCGACGCGGCCACGCCCGGCAAGATCATCGAGTCGACCAGTACCGATATTGCCGGCGCTCGCGCGGCGGCCGAGGCACCCCTCAAGCAAGGCGTGGATCAGCTCGCAGCCGTCGGTGCCTCGGCGACAGGGCCTCTCGCCGATCTGTATCGCCACGAGGCAGGTTCGCTCGTGAGCGGCGTGAAGGAGCGCTTCGACATGGCGAGGTCTCGCCTGACCGATACCGTCTCGCTGCTCGAAGCCGCGCTCACGGGCGCCGGCCTCTCGCTCGCCGGTACAGATCTCACCGTGCCGCTGGAAGCATTCTGGCGTCTGCTCTGGCTGAACGCCGCAAGCTTGGGGTTGATGGCGCGCAGTGCCGGCAAAGAGCCGCCGTCTAGACCACGAGGTAGATGAAGGGCCCACCTCTCGCGAGCCGGCCCGCTCGGCGCGCCGTTTGCTCGACCGCGCGTTCCCGGACACGGGCTATACCGCCAAGTACACCAGATAGCCGATGAAACCGAAGAAAACAGCCTCGCCACCAAGAATGATCGCGCAAAGCAGGAACGAGTACTCGCCGCCACACTCGCCGTTCGTCGCCTCCGCCCTGGCAGCTGCATCGGCCGCCTCGCGAACTTCGTCTGCACGACCCAGCCGGTCAGCGGCTGCCTGCATCTCCTCGGATGTCCACGCTCGTTCACCCTCGAACGCGTCGTTGGCGAGTCGCGGGCTCGGGTCTTCCGGCGGTTCGGCGTCAACTCCACCGTGGCCGTCCAGGGCTGCGCGGAGCCCGAGATCCGGTACGCCCGTGATCAGCTGGCCGCCGTAGCCAGGGTCGATGACGGAGCGGGTGGAGCCGGTGGCGGGATCGATCGTCCACCACGCTCGGGCGCTCGCCGGATCTCCGGGCACGATCGCGATCTGCCCGTCCGCGACGGCCTGGGCGAGCTTCGGACTCGCGGATGGCGGCAACGACCTGGCATCGCCTGCGCCGACCACACTCAGTCGTTGACTCATCGCGTCGCTGGCTCCGACGGGGGTTTCCGTGGACTTCTTGAACAGTTTCTGCGCGCGCAAGGCCGTGAGCTGTGTCTCGAGCGCTGTCTCAAGCGCTCCGTACCAGATCTGCTGCGCCGCAGCGTCGGAGGGTCCACCTCCCTTGGTCTCGACTGAGACGCCGTCACTCAACAGGTCGGTGAGCAGCCACGTTCCCGAGCCGGATTGAAGCGCACCACCGGCATTCACGAACACCCGTGGATGCGCGACATAGGCGTGAACGTCCGGATCGGCACTGAAGCCCTCGCGAATCAACTCCTCCGATGCGAGCGGCAGCTCCTCGTCGTCAATTACCGCTGGCAACGCGCTGAGTGGGAAGGTGAGCTCGCCTGCCACATCCGGTTGCGTCACCTCGGTGCGGGTGAGCTGCGCCGCCAAACTGCGCACCAGCTGATGGCTGCGGGCATCGAGGCCGCCCGTAGAAATCTGGATGTGAAACAGCGATATCAGACCGGCCGGGGCGTTCTGGACCATGGTCCAGGGTGTGAGCTGGGCGGGATCGATGACTGTGGTGGACCCGCGCAGTGCAGCCGGCAAACGGTCCAGCAGCAACTCGTTCCTCGTGACCGGCGCGCTGCCCGGTGAGCTGACCGTCACTTCGAGACGGAGGCGAGACACCTGTGGCCCGTTCTGGGGCCCGCCGCCGAACAGGTCGGTGCCAGCAGTGACCGGGAACGGCGTGCCGGTGACCTGATCGGCGCCCAGATACAACACGGGCTCCCAGCTGGTCGCACTGCCCAGTGCCTGCGCGATCGTTCCGCCAGTACCGTTTACCGCCGGTACGAAGGTGAGGTAGATGATCTCGCCGTTCGCATCCGCGGCGACGACCTTCTGCTCGAGCACCGTGCTTTCGCTGAGCTGCCCTCCGGAAAGGACCTCCGCGACGACTCGGAGGGAGACAGTTTGCATAAGGTTGTCTGGGACGGTGTCCAGAACCTGCTGGACCTTGGCGAGCACTTGGCCGGGCTGTGCGTCGGGCATGCTCGTGTCAAGGTCCAGCCACTGCGCACCGAAGGCCATCTGGACCCACACGTGATCCTTCGTGGCCGCAATCGCCTCCTGGTTCGCGGACCCGTCCATCGACGCCACCCGGTCACCGAGGGCGCCACGCAACAGAGCGTAGTCACGCCGAGCGCGCGTCACGATGGAATCAAACGACCCGGTCTCGAGCTCGTCGAGGGGCACTGTACTCAGCGCCTTGACTGGCGCCTGAAACGAGCGGCCGACAAGCGCCGCTGCGGTCTGATCGTCGAGCGTGCCACGCACCAGTCGGTTGGGCACGGCCATCAGGTCGAGCAGCTTCTTCAGCAGCAGTGCCCGGTCGATAGAGTTTCCCGCGCGTGCCGCGAGCGCACCAAGCGGCCCGCGCAGCTCGCCCGCGTAGGGATCGAACCCGATCGAGTCACGAACCCACTCGAACGCCTTGATCGGATCGTCCTGCAGCGCGTCCGCGAGCGCGACAGGTTGCCAGTCCTGGTTCGGCAGATTGGCGGTGAGCGCCTGGGATCGCATCCACGCGGCTCCGACGTCGATCGCCTGTAGTGGCGGCAGTGGCTGCGGAACCAGCGAGGCGTCCCCGGCGAGTTGCGAGTCGGGCGGCACGACCACGGATGGCAGGGCCGCAAAGACGGGCGGAGGACCGGACGGCGAGGACGCGGGGGACGGCTCGGCCGATGGGTCAGCAGCTCGCGCGACGGATTCGGTCGGTGCCTGGGCAGAGACGATCAGGGCGACCAACGTCACCGCGAGTGTCCCGAACGAGCGTCGAGTTCCCAAGGACTCGCCTCCGCCAGCGATCGTGAGCACGGTTCCGCGCCTGCGGATGGACCTGGCACGGCCCGCCCGCATCATACCCATGCTCGGGAGGCCTTCCCGCGAACTGGGCCAGCCGGTCCCACGGGCGCCGCTAAGATCACAGCCTCTCTGTACGGCGGGACGAGGTGGGATGGGGCGACTCCGGCCAAACAAGGCGCTCGTGACGGTCACGTGGCTGATCGTGTTCGCGGTCGCGACCAACGCTGTGGCCGCGCCTGCCGCGCTCGCCCGTGGCGCATCCGCGTCGGCGCTCACCTGCGTCGCGGACACCGAGCCGAACGACACCGAGGACCAGGTCGAGCCGCTGACCGCCCCTTCATGCATCGACGGCACCCTGCCCGCCAGCGACCAGGACCTCTTTCTCTGGACCATCGACGACTCGCAGCGCGGACAGCGCTGGACGATCTCGCTCGAGGGCGTCCGCGACACCGACACGGGGCTGAAGATCCTGGCCATCTCATCGGACCCGGGCGTCACGCCGATCGTGGCCGGCAGCCAGCTGCTCGCGATCGACAGTGGACCGGAGTCGGGGCGCGGTGAAGCCGCGGACGTCATGTTCACGCCCGGCCGCTACCTGCTCGGAATCTCACGATCCGGAACGCCCGATGGCGGCGAGCCGACCACGTTCGACTATCACGTCAGGATCGCGCCGGGCACGGAAACGCCACCGGCCAGGGACCACGAGCCCAACGACGACGCGAAGCACGGCACGCCGGTGTCGGGCGCGTTCTCGGCGTCCGGTGACCTCCAGGGCAGCGACGACTACATCGCCTGGACGCTATCCGCCCAGGACGCCAACCAGCGCTGGCACGTCTCGATCCAGAGCGAGATCGGAGGCAATGTCGCGCTGCTGCTGCGAGAAGCCAACCGGCGTGGAGCTGGTTCGCACCTACCTCGGTGACGACGGCCGCGCGGAGCTCCGAGACCTGGCCCTATCGGCAGGCACCTACGAGCTCCACCTTGGCTACGGATCGGACACCCCGCTGCCGTGGATCCTCAGCGCGACTCCTGAGACGGGGCCGCTCGCGGACGCCGAGCCGGACAACGACAGGTCCACCGCGATCCCGCTCGATCCGGCCAACCTCGTCGCAACGGGTCGCCTGGCCAACTGCTGGCGACGTCGACGACTATCTCCTCCACGTCGACGATCAGCTGGCCACGGTCCTGCTCGACATCAAGCTGATCTGGCAGAGCGGACCCGGCCGTCAGCTGTGCCTGATGGACTCGACCGACACCCAGCTCATCTGCCGAAGCGGCGACACCGGCGACGCGCTGGCAAACCTGTTCCTGCCGGTGGGCGACTACCGGCTCGAGATCCGCGGTGACCCGGATCCGGCCAATTACTACGTGCTGCGCGTCGATCGGACCAGCGCACCGGCTCCCGACTTCGAGACCGAGCCGAACGACACGGCCGTCGACCGCCTCACCCTGGACGGCCGGCGTGGTCATGCGCGGGCGCCAGATGCCCGGCGACGTCGACTATTTCCGGCTGACCGTGTCGGGCGCGCCGCAGCTGTGGGAGCTCGACGGCCACCGGCGACCACATCAACGGGGTGAGCTGGTACCGCCGTGACGGGACCTCGCTCGCCTCGGCAGAGGTCGCCTCGGACAATCTCAGCGCGTCGCTCGAGGACATGTACCTCGATTCCCGGGCGATCACTGGATCCGCGTCGACGCGGTTGGTGACTACAGCCTCTCCCTGACGCCGGAAGGTCCGCCGGATCCCAACGGCGAGCGCGAGCCCAACAACGATTCGCTGGACGCGCAGCCGCTGCCATTGGGCGTGCCACGGACCGGCCGCCTCGCGCGCAACAACGACGTCGACGTCAACCGCTTCACGCTCACGGCTCCCGAGCGGCTCCACCTGACCATCACGCCACCATCCGACGGCGCCGTGGCCTGGGGCATCTTCCAGAGTGGCACTACCCAGATGGCACGAGCGCGAACTGCCGACATCGGCGTACCGATCAGCGAGGACCTCTCCCTGCCGGCCGGCGACTACGAGCTGTGGCTCGAACCCGGCACGATCAGCAAGGGCCACTACACGGTCGAGCTCGATCGGGAGGACCCGTTCGATCCGGCGCCTTCGCTCGACGCAACGGTCGCCGTGAGCACCGACACCGAGGACGTGGCTGCCTACTGGCAGGCCGGGCAGCACGTCACTGGACAGGTCACGATCACCAACACCGGCGCGGCGGCCGAGACGCTGCAGCTGGACGCGGTCACCAGCCACTACGCGTGGGCAGCGTCGCTCGGCCAGGACCAGGTCGACGTCGCCGCCGGCGCCACGGTCACGGTCCCGCTCGACATCATCATCCAGCCCGACGCCTGGGCGGACGATCCCGTGCGGGTGACGGTTCGCGCTCGCGACGCGGTCGGCGCCCAGTCGACCGGCCACGTCGAGATCACCCCGGGTGCCGTGGTCGCGCCCGTCGACCCGCGCCAGGTCTGGTCCGTGCCGATCGGAGCTGCTGGGCGGGCTCGACGTGGCCGCGACGGCGCTCGGCGCACAGGCCGTTCCGACGTACGACCCGGACAAGGAAGCGCAGCTCTACGACGAGCTGACGCCAGCGGGCTCCGGGCTTCGACACGGACATCCCGGCGCTGCCGATCACGCTGACGTCAGACCTTGCTGGCGACGATCCGGTCTCGGTCGCAGGCATGATCCTCAACCCGCAGGCCGAAGGTGCCGACATCGAGGAAGCGCCCAAGCAGGTCGAGCTGTGGCTCTCCGATGACGGCACCACCTGGACCGAGGCCACGTCCGGCGTGCTATCGCCGCTGCCGATCGACCAGAGCTTCGTCCTGCCGGCACCAGTGATGGCGCGCTACGCGCAACTGCGCATCACCTCCATGTGGATGGACGACGCGACGACCGTTGCGCTGGGCGAGTTCAAGGTCATCGCCACGCCCGGCACGGCGCCGTCGTCCGTGCCGCTGAACGTGGCGGCTCCGGCCCTCGGCGGGCACATGGTCTTCATGGATCCGCAGTCGCCGATCGAGGACACCCCGTACACCGCGCTCGACGAGGACCTCACGCCGAACTGGATCGACGTCAAGGCAAAGGAGCAGCCGAGTTGGGTCCTGGGCTTCCAGGACGACCGTGCCGCCCAGCTGACGCGGCCTCGAGTGGGTCGATCCCACGGGGTCAGCGACCCCAACGCACGAGACAAGGTCGTCCAGATCGAGACGAGCCTCGACAGTCCGTTCGGGCCGTGGCAGGACCAGGGAACCTGGCAGCTCAAGCGCGCGGACGACGGCACGCGTGGAGCCGTTCACCTTCAGCGCGCCGACCTGGGCGCGCTACGTGCGCTTCACGGCCGACGCCCCGAAACAGGAACAGAACCGTGAGCTGCCGGGGGTGCTGCGCGCGATCGAGTCACCGACCTCCGACAGCTACCGCTCGGTCTTCGGCGAGTACGGCTCGACGCAGGCTGGCGACTACGAGATCCAGAACCCGCCGCCCGTGGACGCTCCGACGTACGCACCCGATGGGAACGACACGCCGGACACGGCGACTCCGCTCGAGGCGGACACAGACGACGAGCAACACCGCCCACACCGGCGACGACGTCGACTGGTACGACATCACGGTGCCCGACGGCCAGAACACCCTGACGTTCACCGTGCACGGCGCACCGAGCGTCGGCGTGAGCCTGGTCCTCCAGGACTCGAACGGTGGCACGATCCCGATGCAGTACAAGCCCGGTGACGATCCGGGCTCGGTGACGTACAGCGCGACCGTCACGCCCGGCCAGCACTACCACGTGGAGGTGCAGCAGCCGCCGTTCTCGACGGTCTTCACCTACGACACGAGCGGCAGCATGGGCAACTACCTTGGCTTCGTCTACGACGCCGTGCGCTCGTTCGCCGGTGACGTCCAGCCGGGCCGGCAGGCCGTCCAGATCGTTCCCTTCGAAGAGGATCCCCTGCTCCCCGAGTGGAGCGACAACCAGTTCGAGCTCGAGGACGCGATCGAAGGAGTCGTCAACGGCGGAGGGTCGAGCTCGGCCGAGACCGCCCTGCTCGAACGCCACCGACCTGCTCGCTCCGCGCGAGGGCGCCAAGGCCGTTCTGCTGGTCACGGACGCCGAGACTTCGTCATTCGACCAGGCCACCGAGCTGTGGCGACGGTTCGGTCAGCAGCGTCCGCAGATCTTCGCGGTCCAGGTTGGCGCCGACAGCACGCTGCAGCAGTCGGGTCACTACATGCAGGACTGGGCGGCCAGCTCGGGCGGCTTCTACCAGTACACGAGCACGCACGCGGAGATGGACCGCGCCTTCGAGCGGATGGCCACCTGGCTGGAGCGCCCGACCGAGTACCAGCTCTCGTACCAAACGACCTTCGTGGCACCACCCAAGCCGAGCACGACACCCGGCACCCTGCAGGTCCTCGGTCCGACGCAGATCAACGGCGCGCCCGCGCCGGTGCCGCCGGGCAAGGGCGTGGCGGTCGAGGTGATCCTCGACACCTCGGGCAGCATGCTCACGCCGATCAGCGGCGACACCCGCCGCATCGATGCCGCCAAGAAGGTCCTCGACGACTTGTTGCGCACAGGGCTCCCGAAGGACGCGCCAGTGGCGCTGCGCGTCCTGGGCAATGCGACCACACCCTGCGGCACGGACCTGGTCGTTCCGCTCGCTCCGCTTGACCCGCAACGGATGACCCAGCTGGTTGACGGCATCAACGTGGTCCAGGCCGCCGACACGCCCATCGCCCAGGCAATCGGCGCCGTGCCCGCCGACCTGAAGTCCGCGACGGGCACCAAGGTCCTCATCCTCATCACCGACAGCCAGGAGATCTGGCCCAACCCCGACCTGTGCGGCAAGGACCCTGCCGTTGCCATTCGGGCCCTGGTCAAGAAGGGCATCGACGCCCGCGTCAACATCGTCGGCCTGGCCGTGACGCGACAAGCGAGCACGCCAGAACCTGTCGCGCTGGGCGCAGGCCGGCAATGGCGTGTTCTATTCGGCCACCAACGCCGGAGACCTGGCGACCGCCGTCGCACAGGCATTGCGAGCGCCTTTCCAGGTTCTCGACGCGGACGGCAAGCAGGTTGGCAGCGGCGTGGTCGGCGGGCCTGCACTGTCGCTCAAGCCGGGCGTGTACCACGTGGTCGTGCTGACCGACCCGCAGGTCGAGTTCGACGCCGTGGTCGAGGCCGGCAAGCCGCTGGTACTCAACCTGCCGGCAGCCCAGTAGGCGCCGGAATCGCGATGCCAGGCTTTGTCGACGAAGCAATATCGAGGGGGCAACGAACGATGACACGTCGACTCGGGCGACTGGCCTGCGCCGCTCGTGCGTACCGGCTCGATCCCGGCGCTCCTGCTCTCGGCCTTGCTGATCGCCGTCAGCGGGACCGGGAGCCGCGGCGTCGGATGGCCGGACGCTTGCCCAGGGATCGGCCACTCCCCTCGCGGCGACCGACCCGGTCGGGACCCTGGCCGCGGAGCTCCAGTACGACCCGCAGAAGATCTTCCGCTACGTCGCCGACAACATCATCTACGAGCCCTACGACGGAGTCCTTCGCGGTGCAACTGGGACACTCCAGGCACAAGCCGGCAACTCCGCCGACAAGGCGCTGCTGCTTGCCGCGCTCCTCCAGGACAGCCAGGTCTCGTATCGCTTCGCGCGCGGGCCGATCGACCCGGCAACGACTGCCAGGATCGTCGCCACGCTGGCGACGGATCCGGCGAGCGCCAAGGAGCTCGCGCAGGCGCCGCTGACGCAGGCCATCACAGCGCTCGCGGGTCCTGGGACGCCGGCGGCATCCGCGAGCGGGCCGCTGGCCTCGCTCTACGATCAGCAGGCCCAGTCTGCCGTGGCCGCCGCAACCAAGCGCCTCGATCAGGCGAAAACGCAGCTCGGCGACACGGTGAAGACCATCGAGGACGCGCTGAGCAGCGCCAGCGTCCAGCTGCCGAGCGGCAGCGACGTGACGTTGCCGCCGATCGAGCAGAAGGACCACACCTGGGTCGAGATGGCCAACGGCACCGAGTGGGTGGATCTCGATCCGACCCTGCCCGGTGCGGCGCCCGGCGACGTGCTCACGAAGCCTGCTGAGACGCTCACCCAGCTGCCCGACGAGCTGCGCTACAAGGTCGAATTCGACGTCCTCGTGGAGCGCATGTCGGGCGGCCAGCTGGTCACCGACAATGACCTCACCGTTTCTGACTTCGCCGATGCGCTCGCCGGCACGCCGGTGACGTTCGGGCACACGACGCCGTCCGGCCTGCAGAACCTGGGCGTCGCCATCAACAGCCTGCTCGGCGACGGCTGGCTCGACTACCGACCGACCATCGAGGTCGGGAGCCGCTCCTTCATTGCCGACGAGGCCGTCGGGTTTCCGGGGCCAAACGGTGGTGGCGGGATCTTCGGCGAGGAACCGTCACCGGGAAGCGGCCCGCTCGACGGCGAGGCCACCGCCGAGTGGCTCCAGGTGCAGGTCACGCCTCCGGGCGCCAAGCCGGATATCGCGCGACGGACGATCTTCGACCGCCTTCCGGCGGATCTGCGCGCTTCCGGGCAGCTGACGCCGAGCGCGGTCGAGCCGCTCAATCTGGTCGACTTCAAGGGCACCGGGTCGCTCGACTACCTGCCGATGATGGGTCTCGAGAAGTTCGCCATCTCGACCGGCACGACCGGAGTCACACCCGCGGCTACGACCGACGACGCCCTCGCCAGGTTCGCCTTTGCCTACCACGACGTGCGAGACGCCATCGACGCCCAGGTCGCGCTCGATGCCGGCGCCCGCACGTTCGACGACGGGCCGAACATCGTCTCCCTCTCGGTCATTCCGAACGGTGATTCCGAGGCGTCCAAGGCCGACGTCGGGCTCGACATCTGGATCCGCAGCCATGGTGTGCTGCCGCTGACCGGTTCGACGTTGAGCGCGGCGCAATCGCGACTCGTGGCGGGCGTCACCGATCACGTCGCGGAACAGTTCGCCGTCGGCAGCCTCGCCGACACGTCGGGTGCGCCAAAGGCAACGATCGGGGTGAGTGACGTCTTCGCGGCCGCGGCAAGCCAGGGCATCCCGACGGTCGTCCTCAACGGCACGGCTCCGCAGACGCTGCCCTACGACGCGCCGGCAACCAGCCTCATCAAGGATGCGCTCGCTGCGGGTGACGTCGTGGTGGTCCCGGCCAAGCCCGTGACCGTCGGTGGCAGTCCTCGCATCGGCTGGTGGACGGTCGACCCATCGACCGGCGACACGACCGACGTCATGGATACCGGGTCAGGCCAGGAGCTCGCCGAGGAAGCCGTCATCATCGACAGCGAGTTCGGACGGCTGATCTGCTTCGGCTCGATGGCAATGGCGGCTGCGGAGGTGATCCTGCTGTCGGCCGCCGTCGTCGGCGGGTTGGCGTTGTCCGGCATGTACCACCTGTTCGCCAACGGCGTGGGCGACACGAGCTGCGCCGCCGTCTGAGTACCTGTCGCTAGCCGCAGGTGTGCTGGCCGGTCTGTGTGACGGCGACGTCCGTGCCGGCGAGGTTGATCGCCGACGCGAGCGGACTGACATCGCCGACGTCGCTGATCGTGAACGTCGCCTGGTACTGGACCGTGCCGGGGCCGAGGCAGGTGAACTCGATTCCTTCCGCCCGGTCGAAGAACGCGACGTCGTAGCTGTCACCGGCCTTCGCGATGCTCTCGTCAGAGGTCGTCCCGCTGACTGATTCGATGTCTGCGCGGGATTCCGGGTCGACTCGCACCTGGCCTTCGACGCGGAAGGACTGACCGACCGGGGTGCTGGAGGAATCCTCGTTCGCGACCAGCAACGAGCCGGCGATGGAGGCAAAGACGGGCCCACCGTGATCGGTGGTGGCCGTGATCGTGAAGCCGCCAGCGTTTGGGTCGAGGCTGATCGACGCGTCCTGCAGCCACGACCACGTCCCGTCTGTCGCGCGCGTGAAGAGCGAGCCGACGATCAGGCCGTCGACCAGCGGATCGTAGTGGTCGATCCCGACCTCGCCGAACCCGACGGTCCGCGTCACGGTCGCGGGGCCGCTGAATGTCACATCGGTCGGCTGGATCTCGTAGAACGCCATCGTCGTCGGAACACTCTTCAGCTCGTCGGGCCGTTCGCTCGGTGCTCGCGCGACCACGCTGACGGTCGTGCCGGCCGGTGCCGCGCCGTCGGGCACGGCGATGGTGAGGTTTCCTCCGAGCGGGGTACTCCCCGATGGCGCAGGTGATTCCCCCGGGGACGCGCTCTGGGCGACGGTCGCGGCAGGGAAGACGAGCAGGAGCACCAGCGCCACGGCGGACAGCCGTCCTGATCGTCGCATTCGATCCCTCCCCTGGTCACCGCCGCGTGAACGTGCGCCCACTCTAAACCGCGAGCCGCGACGCCGGCGCCGCGGTCCTGCCCTGGAGGGCTCGCGGGTGGCCTCGCGCCTGGTAGCCGCTCAACGGCGAGGTAGACGATGATCCCGATCACCGCGAACGCCACGGCAGCACCGATGGCGATCGTGCACAGCAGCGTCGCCTCCTCGCTGCCGCAGGGTCCGCATGGCGCGGGCGGCTTCGCGGCGGCCTCTTCCTCGGCCAAGGCCACCGACCTCGCTGCTGCTGCTGCGGGGGCTCGCTGACCCGGGATCGATCGAGCCGAGGGCCAGTCCGGGCGGTTGGGGCATCATTCCGCGGGCACGGCGCTCCCAGCGCGCCGCATCGTTCGCAGCGCATGCCGTCATGGAGGGCGGGAAGACGGTTTCCTTGGGATCGTGGCGGCAAGCAGTCGCCATCGCGCTGCTGCTCGTCGCCGCCCTGGTGCCACTGGGCGGCTCGACTGCCGCCGCCGGCGGCCGGCCACTCTTCCCTGCCTCGCAGCCGCTACCGAATGTCGCCTGCGACCAGGACACGCCCGCCGGCATGGCCGACCAGCTCATGGCCAACCGCTACGAGTTTCCGCCCTTTCCCGCGGCCAAGCTGCCGGTCCATCTGACCTGGGCGGAGAACCCGTTCCACGACGCCAACTGGCAATTCCAGTTCCATTCGCTGTGGTGGTTGCTGTCGCTCACGCAGGCGTGGCAGAGCACGGGGCGCATTGCCTACCTCGACCGGGCGCTCGAGCTTGCTCACTCCTGGGTCCTCCTCAACCCGAAGGACGACCCGCCATCGCCGTACAGCTGGAACGACCACTCGACGGCGCTGCGATCGATCGTGCTGACCTGCATCGCGCAGGTCCTGCCGCAGCAGCAAGGCTGGCTCGATCAGGCCCTGACGCTTCACGGGCAGACGCTCGCCGACCCGAACTTCTACGTCCGCCACGGCAACCATGCGCTCAACCAGGACATCGGCCTGCTGGAGGTCGGCTGCTGGCAGGGCCGCGACGATTGGATGTCGCTGGCAGCCCGCCGCATCGACGTGCTGCTGCCCCAGAGCGTTGACACGCAGGGTGTCACCAACGAGGGTGCGGTCGGCTACGAGCTGTACAACTGGGAGCGCTATCGGGTGGCGCGGCACGAGCTGCGTCGCTGCGGTCAAACGGTCGACACAGACTTCTCGCGCATCACCAAGATGCCCAGCTTCCTCGCCTACGCAACACGTCCGGACGGCGCCTACGAGACCATCGGCGACACACGGCTGGGCCAGTCGGTGCCCATCCCGGGAACGATCGCCGAATACGCCGCGACCCAGGGTGCGGAGGGTCCGATGCCCGCCCACACCATTTCGGTGTACGGGGCCGGATACGTCTTCGGGCGCACCGGTTGGGGAACGGACCGCGCCTACCGGGACGAGGACTTCTTCTCGCTGCGCTTCGGCGGGCCGCGGATCATCCATGGCCAGGCGGACGGAAGTGGCGTGACCCTCTACGGCCTGGGCCGCGAGCTGCTCGTCGATCCGGGCTACGAGAGCTACAACGGCGGCAAGTTCCGCGCCTTCTTCAAGTCGCAGGCGGCGCACAACGCCCTCCTCGCCGACGGGTACGAGGGCAGCTTCTCGGACGTCTGGAAGCTGACCCGGAGTCGCACCACGGCCGACTACTTCGAGGCCATCGTGCAGTTGCAGACCAGCAGCGGGCTCGTGGACTCGCGGCGGGTGATCTTCTCCAAGCGGCTGGGCTTCCTGATCGTCGAGGACCATGCCGAGGCACCCAGAGAAGACGGAGTTCCAGCAGCTGTGGCATCTGCCGCTCGGAGCCACGCTGACCGTTGCCGGGCAGACCGCCTACACGAACTTCTCGCGCGGCAACGTGCTGATCCAGCAGCTTCTCGAGGGCGCCAGGTTCGACGTGGTGCAGGGCTCGATGAACCCGATCCAGGGCTGGCTCCCGACAACCTGGGGCAGCCATGCGGCCGCGCCGGTCCTCGAGGACGTGCGCAACACCACCCGCGTCAAGTACGTGACCCTGCTCGTGCCGTACGCGACCAGTCGATCGTCCGTGCAGGTGACCAACGTGGATGCGCACGGACAGCACTTCTCGTTCGACATCAGCGTCGGCGGCCAGCGCCAGCACGTCCAGGCCAACGACAACGGCGTCGTGATCACCAATGGGTAGAGCGATCACGACCGTGGGGTAGAGCCCGCAAACGACGGACGGAGCCCAGCGACAACGCTGGGACCCGGCCGGTTCGCGCGCAGCAGTGCAAGCAACGCGCTGCGCTGCGGAGGAAAGGCTGGGTCGAGCTTTGGCAGTACGTCCGACGACGCGACACGGCCCAACAGCCCCTCGATTGGCGCTCCGGTGCCGACGCTTGCTCCCGGCCTTCCCGTCACGGTGCCGACGCTCGCTCCCGCGCCTTCCCGTCAAGGTGCCGACGCTTGCTGCCGCGCCTTCCCGCCACGGTGCCGAAGCGCGCTCCCGCGCCTTCCCGTCAAGGTGCCGACGCTTGCTCCCGCGCCTTCCCGTCAACTCGGCCGCTTCTGGCCCGGGAGGCGCGGACGCCCCTTGCATTCCGGCACGGTGCCGCAGTCATTGACGGAATCGCGATCGTCCGAGCTCGGCGCGTCTCCATTCCACCGTTGCGTCCAGCGGCCGCTTTGACGGAATCGCCCTCGTCGTTGCCGGCCGAATGCGGCCGGGTTGACGGGAACCAGGCCCTGGACGGCTCGGCCCGACCGGGAAGGGCGCGAGCCGTTTCGCCGAACTCAGTCCGCCGCCTGCGGACGCACCTCTCACCTGCCATCCCCGTTCGGGGTGGCATCATCCAGCCATGACCGACAACTTCGACTTCGACGCCTACCTGGCGCTTCCGCGACTCTCCGGCCTCCGCCTCTCGCCCGACGGATCGCGCCTGGTCGTGACCGTCTCGCGGCCGGCCAAGGACGGCAACAAGATGCGCAGCTCGATCTGGGAGGTGGATCCGTCGGGTGACCGGCGACCGACCCGCCTGACCCGGTCGGCACCCGGCGAGTCTGTCGGTGCCTTTCTCCGTGACGGCTCGCTGTTGTTCACGTCGTCCCGACCGGATACCGACGCTGCGGCCGACGATGACGAAAGCGAGGAGACCTCACGGCTGTGGCGCCTCGCGCCCAGCGGTGGTGAGGCGCACATCCTGGTGAGCGCCGCAGGTGGCATCGAGGACGTCGTCACGGCACGCGACGCCGACGTGCTCGCGTTCAGCGCAGGTGTCTTCCCGGGCACGACATCGCTTGCGGCTGACAAGGAGAAGCAACAGGCGCGCAAGAAGGCCGGCGTCGAAGCGCTGCTCTTCGAGTCGTACCCGATCCGGCGGTGGGATCACTACCTCGGTCCTCGCGACCGCCACCTGTTCGCGGCCGCGGCCGTCGAGGGCGAAGAACGCATCGATGCTCCGACGGACCTCACGGTCGACGCCGGAAACGCGCTGGTCGAGACCGGCTATTCGATCACGCCCGATGGCGACACGGTGGTCACCTCGTGGCTCGACACGAGCGAGATCACGCATCCGCGCGAGCGCCTGCTCGCGATCGATCGGGCGACCCGTGAACGCCGCTTCCTCACCCCAGAGGGCGACTTCAGCTATGCCGCTCCGGCCTGCTCGCCCGACGGCCACTGGGTGGTCGCGGTCGCGTACCTTCACGGCCCGGCCGGACGCACCGCCGAACGTCACGCTGTGGCTGGTCGACCTCGCCTCGGGCGAGGGCCGCGAGCTCACGCCCGAGCTCGACCTGTGGCCGCAGCATCCGGTGTGGGCTCCCGATTCGAGCGCCGTGCTCTTCACGGCCGACCGGCAGGGCGCAGTTGCGCTGCTCCGTGTCGAGCTCGCCACCGGAGTAGACACGCTCCTCTCGAGCGAGGACGCCCTTTCCGAGATCTGCCCCACGCCCGACGGCTCGCAGATCTACGCGCTGCGCTCGAGCTACGCGCTGCCGCCGCACGTCGTCCGACTCGACGCACACGCCGCGAACCAGGCGCCGCAGGTCGTCCGGTCGTTCGCCGAGTTGGACGACCCGCAACTGCCGGGCCGGCTGGAGCGGCTGGCGACGACGGCGTCCGACGGCACCGCCGTTCCCTCGTGGCTGATGGTGCCGCGCGACGCCTCGGCGCGACCATCCGGTGCCGCTCGTCGTGTGGGTCCACGGCGGTCCCCTCTCCTCCTGGAACTCGTGGCACTGGCGCTGGAACCCGCACCTGCTCGCGGCCCGCGGATACGCCGTGCTGCTGCCGGATCCGGGGCTTTCGACCGGCTACGGCCAGGCGCAGATCGCGCGCGGCTGGGGCCGCTGGGGCGAGGAGCCGTACACGGACGTGATCGCGGCCACCGACGCCGCGTTCGAAGCGACCCGACCTCGACGCGAGCCGCACCGCGCTGATGGGCGGCTCGTTCGGTGGCTACATGGCCAACTGGGTCGCCGGCAGCACCGACCGCTTCGGGGCGATCGTGACGCACGCGTCGCTGTGGGAGCTGCGCGGCTTCCACGGCACGACCGACTTCGGCACGGACTGGGAGCGTGAGTTCGGCGACCCATACGCCGATGCATCGCGGTACGAGGCGGCTTCCCCGCACCGTCTCGTTGGCAACATCCGCACGCCGATGCTGGTCATCCACGGGGAACGTGACCACCGCGTGCCGATCAGCGAGGCGCTCCGCCTCTGGACGGACCTGTCACGACATGGCGTCGAGGCCAGGTTCCTCTACTTCCCCGACGAGAACCACTGGGTCCTCAAGCCGCAGAACGCGCGAGTCTGGTACGAGACCGTGCTGGCCTTCCTCGATCAGTACGTGCTCGGAATGGAGTGGAAGCGGCCGGCGCTGCTGTAGGGCCAGACTGCGGGAACCATCGTCGTTCCGAGGGCCAGCCATGTACGAGAACATCCACGAGCCCCTGCTGCCGCGTCGCGAGTTCATCGGGCGCATGGCGCGGCACCTCGTCTTCGCGGGCGCGGTGATCGTCGCGTCCCTCGCCGTTGGCATCGCCGGCTATATGGTGTTCGCACACCTGAACTTCATCGATGCATTCCTGAACGCTTCGATGATCCTCGGCGGGATGGGGCCGGTCGACCCACTCGACAACAATGCGGCCAAGATCTTTGCCGGCCTCTATGCGTTGTACTCGGGCGTCGTCTTCCTGATCGCGGTCGGCGTCATCGCCGCACCGGTGTTGCATCGCATCCTGCACAAGTTGCATGTCGAGCCCAGCGACACCTCGAGCTCGTCGTGACCGAAGTGCCGGATAGCACTGTCCGGAACGACGTCGGTCACGCGCCATCCGCGTTGCCTCCGGGTACCATCGCGCGGCACCCACAGAACGGAGGAACCGAAAGGCCGATGACCGATCTTGCCGTCAACGCCAACGCTTCCGGCTCGACCTCGGCCGAGGCTGTCGTTGACGCGCCGATCGCCGAGCAGTCGGAGCGCTACAACGCTCGCCTCGTGCGGCGGGAGGACCTGACCGAGGCGCTCGCGTCGGTCTGGGTCGAGATGGATGGCGAGCCCCTCCAATTCGAGCCCGGGCAGTACCTCACCATCGGCGTCGAGTCGAACGGCAAGTTCATCCAGCGCCCGTATTCTGTCGCCAGCTCTCCGCGCGACATCGCGACCGAGGGCTACGAGTTCTACATCCGCGTGGTCGAGGGCGGAACCTTCACGCCGTTGCTGTGGCGAATTCCTGTCGGCCACCGGATGCGCATGATCGGCCCGAAAGGCCGCTTCATGCTCGAGCCCCAGGACGACCGCACGCACGTGTTCATCAGTTCGGGCACCGGCATCGCGCCGTTCGTCTCGATGATGAAGACGCTCCTGCACGACGGCGCGCCACGGAAGGCCGTGATGCTCAATGGCGTGAGCTACCTGGGCGATCTGGGCTACCGCGACCTCCTCGAGCGCTGGGAGCGCGACGGTACCTATCCGCTCACCTACGTCCCCACGGTCTCGCGCGCATCACATCCCGAGAACTCGGGTTGGACGGGGCGGACCGGCCGCGTCGAGACGATCGTGCCAGCCGTCTACGACGAGTTGGGCCTGACGCCCGAGAACTCCATCGCCTACATCTGCGGTAACCCCGACATGATCCTGGCGGTCGATGAGACGCTCGCCGGGCGAGGATTCCCCGAGGAGCAGATCAAGAAGGAGCTGTACTGGCCGAAGGGCAAGCTCGCGCCCGGGGAGCCACCGCGCATCGACGGCTGACCCGGAACGTCAGGTAGAGCGCGCCTCATGTGGGTGGAGCTCGGCCGGCGGGTGATCGCTTGGGCAAGGTAAGCGCCCGGGGGTGAGTCTCGGCCGGCAGGTGATCGCTTGGGCGATCGTCTGGGCGGAGAAGTCGCCGTGGGGGCACGCTTCGGCGGGCAGGTGATCGCTTGGGCGATCGTTTGGGCGAGGTAAGCGCCCGGGGGTGAGTCTCGGCCGGCAGGTGATCGCTTGGGCGATCGTCTGGGCAGGGGAAGGACGCTGCGGGCGAGCCTGGGGCGTCGAATGATCGCTTGGGCGATCGTTTGGGCGAGGTAAGCGCCCGGGGGGCAGCGCTTCGGCGGGCAGATGATCGCTTGGGCGATCGTCTGGGCGGAGAAGTCGCCGTGGGGGCACGCTTCGGCCGGCAGGTGATCGCTTTGGCGATCGTCTGGGCAGGGGAAGGACGCTGCGGGCGAGCCTGGGGCGTCGAATGATCGCTTGGGCGATCGTCTGGGCGAGGTAAGCGCCCCGGGGGTGAGTCTCGGCCGGCAGGTGATCGCTTGGGCGATCGTCTGGGGAGCAAAGGAGGCGCCACGGAGCTCGAATGGTCGCTACGCGAGGTCTGGCGAGATTCTCCTTCTGGCGCATCAGCAGCGCAACGCCGCGCGTCCAGGGTGACGCCTCGAGCAGCGTCAGCAGCGCGACGGTCAGCGGCACGGCCAGTAGCGCACCGGCGCCACCCAGGATCCATGCCCACGCGATCACCGCGACGAACACGACCAGCGGGCTGAGGTTCAGCTCGCTGCCAAGGACGATGGGCTGCAGCAAGTTGTCCTGGAACAGGTTGATCACCGTAAAGCCGATCACCACGATGGCGGCTGGCACGAGCCCGCCCCCGAGGAAGGCGAGGATCGTCGGCGGGATCAGGGCGATGATGAAGCCGACGTTGGGAATGAAGCTGGCCGCAAACGTGAGGAACGCCCAGAGCAGCGGAAAGGGCACGCCCAGCACGAACAGCATGACGAGAACGAGCACTCCGGCGAAAAGACCAAGTTCGGCGCGAACGATCAGGTAACGCCGAAGGTCAACGCCGAACCGCTCGACGCCGCCGATCAGTGCGTGGTCCTCGCCGAACGCGGATTCCGCACGACGGCGAAGGCTCGCTGCGCCGACGATCGCGTAGACCAGGGTCAGCAATGCGATGAAGATGTCGAGCAATGCCGAGCCGAGGCTCGATGCGACCGGGCGGATGAAACCGGCCAGGGCCGAGGGCGAGACGATCGACGAGATCGCATCCGGACTCACGGGGAGGCCCGCGTTCGCAAGGGTCGTCCGGAAGGCATCGAGCGCATCGGCAAGCTCGTCTTCGTACTGGGGCAGTTGGGCGACGAATTCCGCGATCGAGAATGCGATCAGGACCACCACGATCACGATCACGGACAGCACGGTACCGACGGTCGCGACGAGTGCCATCCGCTGCGACATGCCGCGACGTTGGAAGGCTCCCCTCAACGGAGCCGCCACCAGGGCCAGCAAGAGGCCGAACAGGATCGGCACGACGACCCCGGCCACCTCGCGCATCCCCAGCACGGCAAGCAGCACCAATACGAATGTCGCGATCACAACGAGTGGACGCGTCGCCGGGCCCAGAACATCGAGCGCGGCCGGCGCCGTTACCGGCGTAGTGGGGGACGGCGAGTCGCCCGGCGGGGCGGAAGGCTCGGGGTCCGGGTCCGTCATCGTGCGGGTGGTTCTCCAGCGCATCGCCGGGAGCGGCGCCGTTCGAGTCTACCGGTCAGACCGTGGTCGGAGTTGCTCCAACCCGTGACAATGGCGTCGCGACGGCGTCCCAGGCCGTTGGACGGACGAGAAGAATCGGAACGGCGATGACGACAATCGGCAGGAGCGTGATGCCGACGAAACCACCGAGGGCCCAGGTCAGGCCGATCGCGTAACCCGCGGCGAAGAGCCACCGGTCCTGCCACGGCCAGCCCCTCTCCCGTGCGCGGACCGCCAGCACCGCGATCGCGGGCAGCAACAACGTCGCGTCGTAGACCCACGCGTGGGGACTGGCGAGCAGCCCGACCGCGCATGCGAGTGCGACCGCATCGAGCGGCGGCAGGCGGCGCAGCGCCGGGATGGAGGCAATGACGGCGACCACGGCCGCGGCGTACCCGGCGACCGTGAACGCGCCAAAGCCCGTGACCATCGCGAGGCGCGTGCCGAGCGCCGGGAGGCTGACCGCCTGCCAGCCGTTGTCGTGGAAGTCGGCGGTCGTGTACTGGCCCAGGGTGGCGATCCAGTCGGCCGGCCAGGCCCAGTTGCCGCCAGTGGCGAGCACGCCCAGCAGGTACTGGAACACGATCATTGCAATGGCGATCGCGGCGGCGCGCCAGCGACCGCGGATCAGCAGCAAGCCCAGCATGGGAGCGGCGAGCTGCGGCTTGTAGGCAAGGATGCCGGATACAACTCCGGTCACCGATTCCCGGTTGCCGACCAGACCCATAGCCGCCACGACCACCAGCAAAAGGGCCAGAGCGGCATTCTGGCCCGAGATCACGCCCGCGGCGGCCGGGCCCCATGCGAGCGCGCCGAGCACGGCCCAGCGCCGGGGTAGCTTGACGAGGTCCGCCCCGAGGAGGGCTGCCGCGACGAGGAGGGCGGTCATCAGCGCGACATGGAGCGCGGCCGCGAGGTCGTACGGCAGCCACGAAAACGGCACGTACGCCAGGGCGACGCCGGCCGGATAGACGAACGGCGTCGGCGGCAGACCCCGGGCCACCTGTTCGCGGACCACGGGCGCAAGCTGCGCGACCTGCGGGGTGAACGCCAGCGACCCCGCGACATAGAAGGCGTCGAAGTCGAGCCAGCGCCGCAACGGCACGCCCAGCAGCGGCAGCCACGCGGCGACGGCCGCGGCAGTCAGCCACAACCGGGCACGAGACGCGGTCCACAGCGCTCGCCAGCCGGTTGTTTCGTTGGTCGTCGGGGCTCGATCGAGCCCGAGTGCGACGCTCATGCCTCGATCGTGCCAGTCAATGGTGCGTCCGGGAACCGGGACCTTCGGCTCAGGTGGCCGATCGACAGACGGCTCAGCCGCCGAGCATAAAGGTCACGCTGCCGTGCACCGTGCGCTGGCCGCGCGCATTGCGTTCGTAGGTGACTGTGCCGCTCGGTTCGTTGGCCCGTCCGCCGAACCTGAGCTTGAGTTGGATCGCACCGCTGTCGTCATCGATCGCGCCGGTCCCCGTTGCGTACGCAGCGTAGACGTACGAGCAGCGATCCAGACTGAGTCTCGACCCGGTCTTCGTCGGCGTGTACGTGATCGTCCCCCCGAGCGCGCAGCCGAGCGACAACGGCTTCGCCTCGTCCCAGTACCAGTAGTCGGCCCCGTGGGTCAGCTCGCCGTCGTAGGCCGACAGCAACGCCAACGTGCTTGACCACGAGTCGTTCTGATTTGGGATGGACACGAAGGCATCGGCCACGCTGCCGGGGCACGCTACGAGATGGGTGGTCGGGAATTGGCCGGCAACGAGGATTCGCGTGACGAGGTCGTCCGGGCACGAGTTTCCACGGCCGTAGATCACGTGGGGACCGCCGGGCTGGTAGATCAGCCAGGTGTTCGACCGATCGGTGCGCTCGTCCGTGATCCGGATGGCGTTGGGAAACGGCGTGCTCGGATCGATCGCGGCGCCGAGGACGACCAGCGGGTACGGCGCATCGGGATTGGGATTCGGGCGCGGGTCCGGGCCTGGCTGGGCCGGCCAGTACACGCAGGGCAGGTCACCCGTGTACTCGGAGCCGAGGCGCGTGCCAAAGACGCTGTGGTCACGGCCGTATTGCAGGAATTCCTGGGCACGCTCGTCTGGCGTGCCGCCATCGGGGTAGTAGGGGTAGTCGAGGCACTCGACCGCGTAATAGAGCGCGTCGGACCAACTGGGATCCGGGATCGCCTCGAGCGTGTCCGCATCCTGCTCCAAGCCCGCGTAGTCGAGCCGCGCCAGCCACCAGTAGTCGCCGTGTGACGCGGCCGCCATCGCCCGCTGCAGCAGCATCCGGTCGCCCTGGCTGGAGATCGAGTCGGCAGCCGTCGTCTGCAGGTCGGTCGACGTGAACTGCCGCTGCTCTTGCGTCCCGTCGGCCTTTGTGAAGGTGTACGTCGCCGGCGCCTTCGCCAGCTGAGCTGCCAACGCGTCATAGGTCGTCAGTTCGTTGCCGCCGGCGACATTGCGTGAACAGGTGGCGTGCGTCGTGCAGTCGAGCAGGGTCCCTGTGAGCGTCTGGTCCATTGCGGTTGCGTCTTCGACGTACCAATCCGGACCGCTCACGCTCAGGTCGACCGCGCCATCCAGGAACAGCACCTTCACGCGCCCCGGATACGCCGCGGCATAGGTCTGCACAAACTGCGTCCCGTAGCTCTCGCCGTAGAGGCTCATCTGGTCCACGCCGAGCCAGACGCGGAACGCCTCGAGGTCTTCCACGGCTTGCTTCGTCGCGTAGTACGGCAGCGTCGTCGGATCGACGCCCGACTCGGTGACGCAATCTGTCGCGAACGTGTGCGCTGCGTCCAAGAGGGCGGCGCCGCCATCGGGGTCATCGGGCCCGGCCTGCGTCTGATACCAGTCGAGGGCCGCGTTCGGGCAAGTGAAGCCGCCCGACATCCCCGAGCCTCGCTGGTCCATGAAGACGATGTCGTAGTCACGCCGGATCGACGGCGCGAACGAAGCGGTGTAGTCGGCAGCGCTCCAGATGCCCGCCGTTCCCGGACCTCCGGTGATCGTCACCCACGTCCCCTTGGCCGGGCCGGGTCCCTTGTGCCGCAAGAGCGCAAACGTGACGTCGATCGTGCGACCCGTGTCGTTGAAGTGGTCGAGCGGCAGCGTGAGCGTGACGCAATCCCAACCTGCGGCCTCGTCCTTGGGGCACGGCTCTTCGCTCGCCGAGATCGGCCCGACGCCGGACGCAGGTGATGGGTCAGATGCCAACACCGCCTGTCCTGCGGCGGCCAGCAACGACGTGCCCAGGAGCAGCGAGAGCAGCGTGGTGGTCGGTCGCGTTATTGCGCGTATCTCCACGGCTCGAGTCCGCGCCACGGGTCGCGGGCACCGAACAGCAGTTGATTCATGGCGCCGAGGATGGCCCTTCCGACGGGGGCGGTTCGGACGCGCCCGGACCCGACGTCCCACTGACCGTGCCCTTGACCGTACGCTGACCCTGCGGCGTGCGTCGATACGTCGCCGTGCCGGTGAAGTCGCCGGAGAACGTCAGCTTGAGCCGGACCGCGCTGCTCGCGGCATTGATCGTGCCGGTTCCGGTAGCGTTGGCGCCCGACACAAACGCGCAATCGGTCAGCGTCACGTTCGTGCCGCTGGCCGCCGGCTCATACGAGATCGTGCCGCCGAACGCGCACCCAAACGTGAGCGTCGCCGCGTGTCGCCACAGGTGGTACTCGGAGCCGCCCGTGATCTCGTCGTCGTACGCGGACATCAGCGCGAGCGTATTCGCCGTGGATGCAGGCCTGTTCGGGATCGAGACGAACGCGGTCATCAGGTCGCTCGGGCAATCCACGGACGACGAGCCAGGGAAGCTTGCGCTCACCAGGATCTGGGTGACGACCTGGTCGGCGCACGCGTTACCGTGATCGAAGATGCGATGCGGCCCGTTGTGGGCGGTGACGAGCCAGGCGGGCGTCGAGCGATTCGAGACGATCCGCTGGCCCGCCGGGAATGGCGTCAGCGGGTCGATCGTCGAGCCAAGCACCACGAGCGGATACGGCGCGTCCGCCGCGGGCGCCGGACGCGCGTTCTGCCCTGGACCGGCCGGCCAGAACACGCACGGGAGAGCGGTCGTGGCGGTTGCGCCGAGACGACCCGAGAGCACGCCCTTGGACGTCGCGTCCGCGATGAACTTGCTGGCGCGCTGCTGAGGCGTGCCCGCGTTGGGGTACCAGGAATAGTCCGTGCAGGTCACGGCGTATCGGAGTGCCCACGAAACCGCAGCCTGAGGTACAGGGCCGAGCGAGTCGGGGTCCTGGCCGACGAGCCGGTAGCCCAACTGCGCCAGCCACCACACGTCGCCGTGCGATGCGGCCGCGAGGCCGCGAAGGAACTCCATCCGCGTATCGAGCTGGGCCAACGAGGTCGTGGCCACACGGCGGAGGTCCGCGAGCGTGAAGGAACGCTGTTCCTGGCTCCCATCCGATTTGGTATAGGTGAAGGTCATCGGCCCGGCCGCCAGCTGGCCGGCCAGATCGTCGTACGCCTTCGCGGCGTCACCACCAACGACGTCGGCGGAACAGGTCTGATCCGCCGAGCAGGCGTCGAGCACGGTCTGAAGGCCCTCATCACGGGCGTTAGCGACCTCGACCATGCCCTGTGGCGCGGTGGTCGTCGGATCGACGGCTCCATCGAGGATCAGGTTCGCGACGTGGTCGGGATGCCCCGCCGCGTAGATCTGCGCGATCTGGGTTCCGTAGCCCTGGCCGTTGAGCGTCAACGTATCCACGCCCAGCCACGCGCGGAAGGATTCGAGATCTTCGGCCGCCTGCTTCGAGGAGTAGAACGGCAGCACCGACGGATCGATGCCCGCCTCGGCGACGCATGCATCGGCGAACGCGTGGGCCGCATCGATATAGGCCTTGCCCTTGTCGGCGTCATCGGGTTGGGCTGCCGTGGCCTTCCATGCGAGGGCGGCGTTGGGGCAGTCGAAGCCATCCGAGAGGCCCGACCCGCGCTGGTCCATGAAGACCAGGTCGTAGTCCTGGACGATCCGCGGATCGAGGCCGGCGGTCAGGGCGGCAGCCATGGAGATGCCCGAAACGCCAGGACCGTCAGGGATCGTTACGAACGTCCCCTTTGCCGGATCGCCACCCGTGTGCCGGTGGAGTGCGAACACGACGTTCGTCGTCGCGCCACCCGAGTCACCGAAGTGATCGAGCGGCTCTGCCACCGTCACGCAGTCCCAGTCGCTCCCGAGGTTGGGGCACGGCCCTTCGGTCACGGACGGGAGGCCACTCGCGGACGGGGTCTGGGTCGGTGCGGCCGACTCGCTCGGCGTGGGTGCCTCGGTCGGGCTCGGGGCTTCGGTTGGCGCCGGGGTCTCCGTCGGAGCTGGAGTCGGCGGGGGTGTTTCGGTCGGAGCCGGCGTTGGCTCGGGCGTTGGAGTGGCCGGAGCCTGGCCCTTTCCAGAGAGCGTGGCGATGGCCGGGCTTGCCGGATCGTCCGAAGAGATCGTCAGGCTCGCCTGCTGCTGCCCGCTGGCCGTGGGCGCAAAGACGACGTTGATGCTGCAGGTTGCAGCCGGAGCCAATGTCTGGGCCGAGCACTGGTCGCCGTCGGGCGGCAGCGCGTACTGGTCCCTGTTGGGTCCGTCAAACGCGGCCGTCTGGATGTGCAAGTCGGCGTTGCCGGTGTTCGTGACGGTGAAGGTGAACGGATCCGACGTCGTTCCGATCACCTGCTGGCCGAACGAGTGCTTGTCGGGCGCCAGGCTGGCGACGGGCTGCGTCCCGGTACCAGACACCGTGGCGGTGGCCGGCGAAGCCGGGTCGTCGGAGGTGACGACGAGGCTGGCCTGCTGCTTGCCGGTCGCGGTTGGAGCGAACACCACGTCGACGCTGCAGCTGTTTCCGGGAGCGACGGTCTGGCCGGAGCAGTGGTCACCCTGCGCAGGAACCGTGAACTGATCCGTGTTCGCCCCGTCGAGTGCTGCCTGGTCGATATTGAGGTCGGCGTCGCCGGTGTTGGTGACGGTGAACGTGAACGGGTCGGAGGTCGTGCCGACCGTGTGCGAGCCGAACGCGTGCTTGTCAGGAGCCAGGTTTGCCGCGGGCAGCCGGATCGGCGTCGGTGACGGCGTAGGACTCGGTGTGGGTGACGGCGTCGGTGAAGGAGTCGGCGCGGGGGTCGGTGGCTCCGTCGGAGCGACGGTCGGGATCTCGGTCGGCGTCGGTGCCTCGGTTGGTGGCAGCGTCGGCGGTTCCGTGGGGATGATCGTCGGAACTTCGGTTGGCGTCGGCGCCTCCGTCGGTGGGACTTCGGTCGGCGACGCGGTGGGCGGGATCTCGCTGGTTCCGGCAAGCGTTGCCGTGGCCGGCGACGCGGGATCGTCCGAAGCGATGAGGAGGGTCGCCTGCTTCGTGCCCGGCGTCGTCGGCGCGAACACGACGTCAAGGCTGCAACGACTGCCCGGTGTGACGGTCTGGCCGGAGCAGTGATCGCTGGTCGTCGGAACGGAGAATTGGTCGGCGTCGGCACCGTTCAAGGCTGCCGTTCCGACGTGCAGGTCCGCCGTGCCGGCGTTGGTCACGGTGAAGGTGACGGGGTCCGACGACGTACCGACAAGCTGAGAGCCGAAGTCGCGCTGATCAGGCGTCAGGCCGGCGGCAGGCTGCGTGCCCGTGCCCACGAGCGCCGCCGTGGCAGGCGACGAAGCATCGTCCGATGGGATCGAGAGGCTGGCCTGCTGCTTGCCGGTCGCCGTGGGCGAGAACACCACGTCGACCGTGCACGTCGCCGCCGCCGCGAGCGTCTGCGTCGAGCAGTGGTCCGCGTCTGTCGGGATCGAGAACTGGTTCGCGGCCGCTCCGTCGAGGGTGACCGTGCCGACGTGCAGGTCGGCATTGCCGGTGTTGGTCATCGTGAACGTGGCCGGGTTGGAGGTCGTGCCGATCACCTGCTGCCCGAATTGCAGCTTGTCTGGAGTCAGGCTCGCAACCGGCTGGATGCCGCTACCCGAGAGCGTCGCCTTGGCCGGCGTCGCCGGGTCATCCGAATCGACTACCAGGGTGGCCTGCTGCTTGCCGCGTTGGGTGGGCGCAAAGACAACATCGACGCTGCAGCTGGTGCCCGGCGCGAGCGTCCGTGTCGAGCAGTGGTCTGCGTCGGAAGGAATCGCGTACTGGCCGGGAGATGTGCCTGCCAGTCCCGCGGTGCCGAGGTGCAGGTCGGCGCTACCGGTGTTGGTGATCGTGAACGTGAAGGCGCCAGTCGTCGTCCCGATCAGCGTCTGACCGAACGCGTGCTGGTTGGGCGAAAGGTTGGCCGCCGGCTGGGAGCCGGTGCCCGAGAGCTTGGCCGTTGCGGGTGACGCGGCATCGTCGGAAGCGATCACGAGGGTCGCAGACGTCGTGCCGGCGATGACCGGCTCGAACAACACATCGACACTGCAGCTGGCGCCCGGGGAGACGATTTGGCCCGAGCAGTGGTCCCCGTCGACTGGCACGAGGTATTGCCCGGCGTCCGGACCGTCGAGCGCGGCCGTCCCCACGTGCAGGTCGCCTGTTCCGGAGTTCGTCACCGTGAAGGTGGCCGGCTCGGAGCTGGTGCCGACAAGCTGTGGACCGAAGTCGTGCTGACCTGGGGTCAGGCTGGCCACGGGCGTGGGCGCGATCGTCGGGCTGCTCGGTCGGGGTGGGAGCCTCCGTTGGCGAAGGCGTGGGCGAGGGCGTTGGCTCAAGGGTCGGGAGTTCGGTCGGCGTGGGTGCGACGGTCGGCGATGGAGCCTCGGTCGGCTCGACGGTTGGGATCTCGGTTGGGGTGGGTGCGACGGTCGGCGATGGAGCCTCGGTCGGCTCGACGGTTGGGATCTCGGTTGGGGTCGGAGCCTCCGTTGGTGAAGGCGTGGGCGAGGGCGTTGGCTCGAGGGTCGGGAGTTCGGTCGGCGTGGGTGCGACGGTCGGCGATGGAGCCTCGGTCGGCTCGACGGTTGGGAGTTCGGTTGGGGTGGGTGCGACGGTCGGCGATGGAGCCTCGGTCGGCTGATCGTCGGCATGCTCGGTTGGGGTGGGAGCCTCGGTGGGCTGCTCCGTCGGCGCCGGCGCCTCAGTCGGCTGCTCCGTCGGCGACGGCGCCTCGGTCGGAATAATCGTCGGCAGTTCGGTCGGGATGACCGTCGGCGGTTCGGTCGGCGACGGCGCTTCGGTCGGAATCAGCGTGGGGAATTCGGTTGGCGAGGGTGCTTCCGAGGGGAACTCGCTCGGGGACTCCGAGCTGCCTGCTGCCCCGCCGGTCTCACCCGGGCTGGGCGCAACCTCGGTCGGTCGCGGCGTCGGCGTCGGTCGCGGCCGCGGCGTCGGCGTCGGCGTCTGGAATGGCTGCTCCGTGAACGGCGGCTCGGTCGCGAAGGCCGTTTCGGTCTCGGTCGGCGCTTCCGTCGGGGTGGGCGACGCGGTCGGCGTAATCGACGCGACAGCGATCGTCGACGGCGACGGCGTCGGCGTGTGCGTGCCGCCATTGAGGAACGCGAACACCGCGACGAAGAGGACCACGAGTCCCGCCGCAAGGACGAAGACGAGGCCAGGCAGGGTCGATCGACCCGGTGTCGGGCTCGGAGTGGGAGCAGAAGTCACTGGCCGATCCTAACCTCGATCCCGGCTGTCGGTCTCCCGCTGAACGGGCGAGCCCCGGGTGACTCGCGTTGCAGCGGTCGCTTGGTTGCTCCTGTCCGACGATCCGCCGCAACCGCCCGTGACGACGGCAACGACCGCAACGACGCCCGGCGGTCGGTCAGCTCGGGCGGCTGGCCGCCAGTCGATCGAGGATGTGACGTTTCACGCCTTCGAGCGGGATGCGCTGCTGCTCCATGGAGTCGCGATCGCGCACCGTGACCGCGCGGTCGTCGAGTGAATCGACATCGACCGTGATGCACCACGGTGTGCCGATCTCGTCCTGGCGCCGGTACAGCTTCCCGATCGCGGCCGTGTCGTCGTAGACGGCCAGCATGTCCTGGCCGAGGTCGGCGCGGAGCTTGTGTGCCAGGTCGACGAGTTCGGGCCGCTTCTTGAGCAGCGGCAGCACCGCCACCTTGTACGGCGCCAGATCAGGGTGCAGTCGCAGCACCACCCGCGTCTCTCCCCTCACCTGCTCCTCGCGGTAGGCGTCGATCAGGAACGTGAACGCGGCCCGATCCGCGCCGGCCGCCGTCTCGACGATGTGCGGGATGAAGTGCTCCTCGGTCTGCCGGGTCGAAGTACTCGAGGTTCTCGCCGGACGCCTTGGCATGGCTCGACAGGTCGAAGTCGCCGCGGTTGTGGATGCCCTCCAGCTCCTTCCAGCCGAACGGGAATCGGTACTCGACGTCGACGGCCTTACGGGCGTAGTGCGCCAGCTCGTCCTTGGCGTGCTCACGAAAGCGCAACCGTTCGGGTGTGACGCCGTATGCCTCGTACCAGGCGCGTCGCCGTGGGAGCCACTCCTCGAAGCACCGATGACGCCGTCTCCGGTCGGACGAAGTACTGCATCTCCATCTGCTCGAACTCGCGCATTCGGAAGACGAAGTTGCCCGGGCTGATCTCGTTGCGGAAGCTCTTGCCGATCTGGGCGATGCCGAAGGGCAGCTTCTTGCGGCTCGACTGCTGGACGTTCTTGAAGTTGACGTACGAGCCCTGGGCAGTCTCGGGTCGGAAGTAGACGATGCTCGCATCGTCCTCGACCGGGCCCATGTGCGAGGTGAACATCAGGTTGAAGCGCCGCGGCGGTGAGAGCGGGCCACCGTCCACCGGGCACTTGAGCCCCAGCCGCTCGACGATGCCGGGGTCGCGCAGATCGGTGGCCGAGAGATTCTCGGCGCCTGGCAGCTCGTCCAGGCGGAAGCGACGGTGGCAAGTGGCGCACTCCACGAGCGGGTCGGAGAAGCTCGCCACGTGCCCGGACGTCACCCACACCTGCGGGTGCATCAGGATCCCGGCGTCAAGCCCGACGATGTCCTCGCGAAGCTGGATCATGGCTCGCCACCAGGCGCGCTTGGCGTTGTTCTTGAGCTCGACGCCAAGCGGTCCGTAGTCCCACACGGCGTTGATGCCGCCGTAGATCTCCGAGCTGGGGAAGATGAAGCCCCGTCGCTTGGAGAGCGAAACGATCGTTTCGAGGTTGGCCACTGCCGGGCCGGGGTCGGCCTGGGCGGAGGCCGCGGCGGCCACCTGGGTCGTCGCGTCTGTATCGGGCGCGCTTGATGAGTCGCTGGTGACGGTCACGATGGAGTCCTCGCTGCGCGCCGGCGGTGGCATGGCCGGTCGTGGAGGCGAGATTGTGGCACGCGCGTCCGCAATCGGACGACGGGGACCGCGGACCGGTCTGCGATTCGTCCCTCGAGTTGCTACCGGCCGAGGGCCGTGACCGTCAGTACGACGAGAGGCAGCGGTCGGGATCGAGACGATGCTGGCTGGCCGACTTCTGGGCCCGGTACCAGTCGTATTGGACGAACATCGATCCTTCGACCGAGCCGTTGTGCCACCAGCGCATCACGATGCGGACGCGATACAGGTAACCCGTTGGGTTTGCAGGGGCATTCCAGGTGCGGTACTGGAATCCGTTTCCTTTGTATGCCGGAATCTGGTCGTCCGCCATCGCCGACTGGAACGTGCTCTCGTCGAAAAGCTTCCAACCGGTCAGATTCGTGTCCTGCCGCTGGATCCGGTAGCGCCACTCGACCTTTGTCTTGTTCGCGTAGTAGCCGTGCATCAGCGGCGGCCGAATGTCGATCGCGGCGAGATAGTAGGCAGGCTGCGTGTACCTGCAGGTGGCACCGGGCATGCCGGTGTTGTTGTCGTAGACCTCGTAGTAGCCGCAGGTTCCCTGGCAGTTGGTGATGACCGTCTCGGCAGCGGCCGGGGCGACCGAAGTGAAACATGCGGCCGCAGCGAACACCGCGATCATCGCAACGTGGACTCCATAGAAACGCTTCATGGTCTCCCTCCCTCGATGTGGCAGCGCCGTGGGCCAGCGCATGATGCCCCTCGCTCTTCCGTTTGTGCTGCTGCGCGTGCGGTCGTGAGAACCTGCGAGACGGCAGGCCTCACGACCGTGCTTGCGATCAGTTGCTCACGTAGCAGTCGGTCTGACGGATGGTCGGTGGCGTGGTCGCTCCTCCGCCCTTGACGTGGTAGTAGTCATAGCTGGCCGTGAGCTTGCCCTGCACGGTGGTCGAGCTGCCGCGCTGGAACCATTTCAGGATCACGATGACACGCCAGTTGGTGTCTGCCGGCGGGTTCTCCGGAGCCTTCCAGACGCGATGGGGGAACTGAAAGCCGGTGTTGACATTGACCTTCTGCTTGACTACGGAGCTCGTGTAGAAGGTCGTAAACGCGTCGTTGGCGGCGGCGGGCTCGTTCTGCACTTTGAACTGCCAGCCGACCCACTGCTTCGTGCCCGACTGATCGTCGTAGGCATTGATCTGCGGTCCGCGGACCTTAAGCGCATCCAGCCAGAAGGCCGTCACGTTGTGGTGCGTCTCCTTGGTCGTCTTGTAGTCGCAGTCGGCGCCACGCGTGGTGTCATGGTTGTCGTGCAGCACGTAATTCCCGATCGTGCCGCTCTGGCTGATGACCGTCTCTGCAGCAGCCGGTTGAACGGCGAACAACAGCGCGAGGAATGCCGAACCGAGCACCAGGATCGATTGGCGTGAGCGAGCGAGCATCGGTTACCTCCGGCTGGTCGACCACGATCCGTGGGCTGACGAGCCCCGCGGCCGACTCCTCCTGGTGCCGTCGAGGGCGGCACCGCGGTCATCATCGCCGCTCGGGACGCGGATTGCCAGAGAAAGACGAGCAACGCGACGGCAGTACCTTCCTCTGGGGGTGATTCGCGGAGTCGGTCACCTGGGTAGTTGCCGGGCGCGACCCGACGACTTGTGCGCTCGGAGTCCGCTCAGGGAAGGGCGGCCGATCGGCGCCCGTCGAGCCCGCTGCGCACCTCGTCGAGGAACGCCAGCGAACGCGGCTCGCGCTCGAGCACGTGACGGATGAAGCGACGAAGCGCGCCCTCGGCCTCGAGCTCCACCGCCGGCATCAGATCGTAGCCCCGCGATTGCCTCGATATCGAAGCGGCGGTACGCCTTGAGCAGTTTGAGGGCGCCGAGCGAGAGGATGGCCTGCTCGGCCGGGGGTGCGACGTGGCGGTCGCAGAGCACGCCACCGAGTGCCGGCACCCAGCGGAACGTCTCGTCCTCCTCGAGGGTCCGGTCGCATTCCACGCAACGGTCGACCTCGGGACGCATCCCCAGGGCATCGGCCAGGCCGAACTCATACCAGCGCGCAACGCGCCCAGGCGCCATCCCGTCGTCGAGCAGTTGGTACGCGCGCCGGAGCAGCGCGTAGATCGGGTAGGCGTTCGCGCGCTCCTCGACGGCCCGCTCGGCCAGTTCGCCGATATACCAGGCGGTGGCCGCCGACTCGAGCCGGTCGCGCAGGTTGAGCCACGCCTCGCCGATCGTCGCCTGGGTGATCACGTCGAACGTGCGGGCACGGACAAGAACAAGGTGCAGCTCGGCGAACGGTTCCACGGCACCGCCGATGCGACTCCCCGGCTTGCGCACGCCCTTGGCAATCGCCTTGAGCTTGCCGTCGTGCGGCGTCAGCAGCGTGAGAACCCGGTCCGCCTCGCCGAGCTCGAAACGCGACAGGACGATTGCCTGCGTCTTGTACATGCGCGGTACGGGCATCGCGAGAAAGGGTACGACGCCGCGGGACAGCTGCTCAGCCGGGACCAAACATGAGTGTCTGGACGATCGGCATGGCCTCGGCAACCCATGCCGCTTGCTGGGCGGGATCGGACGTGTCGATCGTCACCAGGACCGTCTGCCCAGCTCCAAGGTCCAGCAGCACGAAGCGGATCGGATCGGGTGTGCCGGCCGCGGCGCCACCGCTCCCGTACCACCAGTTCGAGTCAGGCGAGGAGGAAGACTCGGCGAACAGCTCCACAACCGGGCCATCGAATCCGGTGCAGCCCTCCGTCCAGCTCGGCGCGATGTCCACGTCGACGATGTCACCGTGCAGCCCGCCGATCACCACGGGCGTCACCGGGCTGGCCGTGATGCCCGGATGGGTCGCCACCCATGCGGCAAGATCGTCGGCACCCGTTTCGACCGTCGGGTCGGTACTTGGATCGCAATTCGCGTCCTGCCGCGCAGCCGCCGGCCTGGGGAAGATGTCAATGGTCGCCGCAGGCGGCGTCGACCAGAAGTCCGCACGGTCGTAGTCACTCGCCTTTGCCAGCTCGTAATGCGTGTATGAATTGGCAGAGTTGGCCCATCCCGCGGGGACGCGATAGGAGATCGCCCCGAAATGGGCTCCATGCACGGCGTCCGCATCGGAAGGCAACCGCGGATCCGTGAACATCGACGAGTACTGCTCCACCTCGAGGTCCCCGAGACACCACTCACCGCTTGGGTTCGTGCACTGGACGTGCTCCCAGCGGTTGGCGAGGTCCGCACCGCGTGCCGGGCAGGCGTCGGAACCAGGCTGCACGGTGAGGAGCGTGCCGCCGGGAGACAACGCATACGCGAAAGTCCCCAGCGCGCCCGCGTCACAGTCGCCGGAAGCCTTTGCCACGAGTTGCAGGGATCCGGGAGTCGTTGATGTCGCGTGAGATGCGAAATGGGTGTCGGGCGTGTCGTACGACAGCTCCCCCGAGGGCGTGATCTGGAGCACCGCCCGGCTTTGCCCTGGAACCGGTGTCGCTGGCAGCGCACCGAGCCAGGTGCCAGCAAGGCCAACGGGTAGGGGCAACGCGCTCGCGCTCGGTGCGGAGGTGGTCGGTGCCGGGGCGGTTGGTGTCTGGGCGGTTGGTGCGGGGGAGGTTGGTGTTGGGGTGGTCGATGCAACTGCCGCAGACACCGTGTCGCGCCCTGGAGCGAGACCGGCCGTGATCGGCGCATTCGTCGCCGTCACCACCACACCGCCCGATGCCACGAGCAAGGTGGCAGCGATCAGACCAAGGCACGTCTCCGTACGCCGGTTGGGCATCGGCTGGACCCTGTTCCTTCTCCCCCAAATGGCGCTCAAACGGGCGTCGGCGTCCGTGGCTGACCGGCGGTCGGACCCGTGTCGGGTACGGGCCAGAAGTATGCGGCTGCATGCTCGGCGTTCGTGCGGCAGGTTGCGCACGCCGTCGACCGCGTCCAATGACGACAACAACGGGGGTTCGGTCAGGTACGTCAAATGATCGCTGCTGATCCGTCCTCAACGTCCCAGCCGGTCACAATCTGCAAACCCGCCACGGTGACCGGCGGAATGGATGGTCAGCCGGCCACGATTGGTGGAGACTTTCTCGTCAAATGTGCTAACGACAGGTATCCTGTTTCGGTGCTCACGATGCCCGACCTTGACGCGCTGATCGCCGATATCGAGGCGGAAATGTCGCGCATCGTCGCGAACGCCGAGGACGAGCGCACCCGCCCGCTCTACGAGATGGTGCGCTACCACCTTGGGCTCGACGCCGGTGCGACGCGCGGAAAGCGCATTCGACCCCTTCTTGGGCTCCTCGCCTACCAGTCGATCTCCGGCGATTACGAACGCGCGCTTCCGGGCGCTGCGGCCGTCGAGCTTGGCCACAACTTCAGCCTCGTCCATGACGACATCGAGGACGGCGGTACCGAGCGACGCAATCGTGCCGCGCTGTGGACGATCCAGGGCGTCCCCCAGGCGATCAACACCGGCGATACGCTGTTCTCGCTGTCACGACTGGCGCTGCACCGCCTCGAGGAGATGGGCTACCCGCCGGCCAAGATCCTGCAGCTGATGCGGCTGTACGACGACACCTGCCTCGCGCTGTGCGAAGGCCAGTTCATGGACATCTGGACGTCCGAGCACGACGACTGGATCAGCGTCGACTACTACTTCGACATGATCGGGCGCAAGACCGCCTCGCTCATCGCCGGCGCGATCCAGGCCGCCGCCATGCTGGCCACCGAGGATGCCGCGATCGTCGGCGCGTACCGCAGCTTCGGCTGGGCGGTCGGCATCGCCTTCCAGCTGAACGACGATCTACTGGGGATCTGGGGCGAAGAACAGACGACCGGCAAGGAGCCGTCGGATATCGCGACGCGCAAGAAGACCCTGCCGGTGATCTACTCGATGGAGCACGCCGGCCCGGACGATCGCGCGCGGCTCAAGGAGATCTTTGCGCGCAACCATCCGGACGCGGCCGAGATCGAGGAAACGCACGGGATCCTGGACCGGACGGGAGCGCGCCAGTACGTGCGCGACCAGGCTCGGCGCTACCGAGACGAGGCGCTCACCCAACTCGGCTCGGTCGGCGTGGTCGACAGCGTGGCGCTGGACCGATTGCGCGTAATCGTGGAGTCGGTGATCAGCGCGTAGCTGGCTCGATCGTCTGGCCGGGTCCGCACTGGCGCGTGGACAAGCGTGTGTGTCTGGGCCGGCACGCTTGTGGTCATCCGCGCCCGGGGAGCACGTTTGAGCCGCACCTTCCACCATCGTTCTGTCACCCCCTCAGGGCGCGTGCGTGTGGCACGCATGTGACCAGGACGACGTCCCGAATCCCCGCCTTGCGTGCTGCTGGCGCGCGAATGACGAGGCCGACTGCCCAACCGCCCGTAACGTGCTGCTGGCGCGCAGGTGACCACATTTGTGGAGCGCAGTCGAATTCGCGTGCACTTGGGGCACACGTGGCAAGTCCGGCGCATTCCTCGACCCGCCGGCGGCTGCTAGTCGGCCTGCGGCGCGCGAGCCGACACGCCCTGCGGCGCACGAGTCGACACGCCTGGCGAGGCACGAGCCGACACGCCTGGCGGCGCACGAGTCGCTAGTCCTCCCCTGCGACCTCCGAGGCCTCGCTGTCCTTGGGCAGATGCCGGACCGCCAGGACCTTGCCAACGCGTCGGCCGTCGGTGGATTCCACCGTCAGGGTCAGCACGTTCTCGACCTCGACCGTGTCGCCGACCTTGGGGATGCCCCCCACGCGGTGGTAGATCGAGCCCGCCGATCGTGTCGTACTCGTCGCGATCTTCCAGGCTCAACTCGAGATCGAAATGGTCCAGCAGGTCGTCGACGCCGGCGCGTCCGTCGATGCGTGCTTCGGTCTCCGATAGCGCCACGATCATCGGCTCTTCGGTGTCGTATTCGTCCTGGATCTCGCCGACGATCTCCTCGAGCAGGTCCTCGATCGTGACCAGCCCGGCGGTTCCGCCGTACTCGTCCAGGACCACGGCGATGTGGACCTTCCGCCGCTGCAGCTGGTGGAGCAGGTCGTCGACCTGCATCGACTCGGGCACGAAGAGCGGCGTGCGCAGCAGCTTGCGCACCGTCGGCGGCGAGTCGGCGCCCTTGAGGTAGGGCAGCAGGTCCTTGGCGTAGAGGATGCCGATGATGTTGTCCACGGTCTGCTCGTAGACCGGGATGCGCGAGTGGCCCTCGCGCACGATCGTGTCGACCATCTCGTCGAGTGACGCGGTCACCGGGATCGCCACGATGTCGATCCGCGGCACCATCACCTCGTGGACGCGGCGGTCGCCGAGCTCGAGGACGGCGCCGATCATCTGCTCTTCTTCGGCCTCGATGACGCCCTGCTGCGCGCCGCGCTCGACCAGGATCGTCAGCTCTTCCGAGGTCAGCCGGTCGCGCTCGATCTCGCGCACCCCCAGGGCGCGCCGCGATCTTGAAGTTGACGGTATTCAGCAACCACACGACTGGCCGGAAGATGCGGCCCAACACTTCGACCATCGGTGCGAAGATGAGCGCGTACCGCTCGGAGTGGGCGAGCGCGAGCGTCTTGGGCAGCAGCTCGCCGAAGACCACGGTGAAGAGGGCGACGCCGAGCGTGACCGCGATCAGGCTGATGCCCTGCGCCTGGCCGGCGAGTGCCGGGAACTGCTCGAGCCACGACTGCAGCGACGACGCGATGCTCTGCCCGGCGAAGGCCGCGGCGAGGAAGCCGACGAAGGTGACGCCGAGTTGGAGGACGGCGAGGAACTTGGACGGATCCGACGGCGAGGCGATCGACCCGTTTGGCGCGGCGATTGCCTTCCTCGATGAGCTGCTGGATGCGCGACCTGCGCACCGACACGAGCGAAAACTCGGCCGCGACGAGCAGGCCGTTGAGCGCGATCAGGACGACGATGACGAGGAGCTCGAAGATCGGGCCGGACACGCGCTACTCCGCGGTCGTCTTGGTGGTCCGCTCGCGGATCCGGGCAGGCACCCCGAGCGCGATCTTGCCGGCCGGCACGTCCTTGGTGACCACGGCACCCGCGCCGGTGTAGGCATCGTCTCCGACGACCACCGGCGCTCGCAGGATCGTGTCGGAGCCGATGAACGCCCGGTTACCGATGGTGGTCCGGTGCTTGCGCACGCCGTCGTAGTTGGCGGTGATCGTTCCCGCACCGACGTTGACGTGCTCGCCCAACGTGGCGTCGCCGATGTAGCTGAAATGGTGCTGCTTTGAGCCGCGGCCGACGCGGCTGGCCTTCACCTCGGCGTAAGTTGCCGAGCTCGACGTCCGCCTCGATATGCGAGCCGCCGCGCACGTGCGCGAACGGCCCGATGCGCACGCCGTCCTCGACCTCCGAGTCCTCGATCACGCTCGCCCACACGATGCAGCGCTCGCCGATCGGTGGCGTTGACGAGGTACGAGGCACGCCGGATCTCGCTGTCGCGGCCGATTCGAGTCGTTCCGCAGAGGGTCACGCCGCCCTCGAGCGTCACGTCCTCGGCGAGCTCGACCGTCGCGTCCACGCGGGTCGAGCCCGGGTCGAGCATCGTCACGCCGGCGCGCATGTGTCGCTCGTTGATGCGGGCACGCATATCGAGCTCCATCTCGGCCAGCTGCGACGCGGTCGTTGATGCCCAGCAGCGTGCCGTCGTCCTCCAGCATCAGCGCCGCCACGGGCAGCTCGTCGGCCCGTGCCAGCTCGATCAGGTGCGTCAGATAGATCTCGCCGCTCACCGGGGATGGCGGCACGTCCGGCAGGCGGCGACGCAGCCACGCCACGTCGAAGGCGTAGATGCCGACGTTGATCTCGGTCAGCTCGCGCTGCTCGTCCGTGGCGTCCTTCTCCTCGACGACGCCGACGACCCGATCGCGCAGGTCACGCACGACGCGGCCGAGGCCGTTCGGGTCTTCCGCGTCGACGGTCAGGATCGCGATCGGCGCGCAGGTCTCGTTCCGGACGCGCACCAGCTCGTCGATGTCCTCTGCCTCGATCAGTGGCACGTCGCCGTTGAGCACCAGCCGATCCCGACGTCCTCGGCAAGCGCCGCCAGCGCGGCGCGCACGGCGTCAGCCGTGCCGCGCGGCTCGTCCTGGAGCGCGAAGTCGGCCTGTCCCGCGAAGACATCGCGGACGGCCGATGTCTGCGGCGAGGTAGACGATCAATGGCCGTCGCGCCGGTGGCCGCGCGCGCGGCGTCCACGACGTACGCCAGCATCGGGCGGCCGCAGATCGGGTGGAGGAGCTTGGGAGTTCGCGATCGCATCCTCGTGCCGAGCCCCGCGGCCAATACGATCGGGACGATGCGCTCTGGCTGCCAGCGCGCGTGAAGCGCCGCACCATCGCGGCGACTGACGCGCTTCGCGCGCAGCGGCGCACGCGGAGCGCTGCGCTGCGGAGGGCAATCACGGTCGGTTCCGCGACTGTAGGGGTGCCGTCACGAGCGTGTCAAACCGCGGGACGCGCGGCGATCGCCTCGATCTCCACGAGACCTCCACGTGGAAGGTCCTTCACGGCGAACGTCGAGCGGGCCGGCGGACGTGTCGGTGAAGAACCGCGACGTACACCTCGTTGAAGGCGCCGAAGTTCGGCGATGTCCGTCAGGAAGCAGGTCGTCTTGACGACGTCGGCGAGCGTGAGCCCGGCAGCGTCCAGCACGGCGGCCAGGTTCTGGATCGAACGCTGCGGTCTGGCCGGCGATGCCGCACTGGCCAGCTGGCCGGTGGAGGGATCGAGGCCGAGCTGGCCGGCGCAGTAGACGAAGCCGTTGGCATCGATCGCCTGGCTGTACGCCCCGAGCGCGGCGGGCGCGCCGTCGGTGGCGATTCGTTGCTTGGTCATCGGTCGTCTCTCCTCGTCGTGGTCGTTCGAACGTGTCAGCTGTCGAGCGGCACGGCGGCCACCAGCCGGGCCCCCGCGACGATCGTCGGTTCATCGGTCTGCAGCCGCGCGACGGCATCGCCGGCCTTCACGATCGAAGGATAGAGAGCGAACAGGGTCGAGCCTGAGCCGCTGAGCAGGAACGTTCGCTCGAGGGCGCCCTCGAGCCGATCCCGCACGACCGAAAGCGACGGCGCGAGCGAGGCGGCCGCTGGCCAGAGGTCGTTTGCGTCACGTAGACGACGCCGCCAAGGCCTCCAGTTCGGCGCTGTCGACTCCGACGCGCAGCGCATCGGCAAGCTGGTCGATGGCGGCCGCGCCTGCCCTCGACCCCGACCGTGGCAGTCGGTCGAACTCGGCGAATACGTCCCTGGTCGAAAGACGCACGTCCGGCGAGACGAGCAGGACGCCGGAACCGCCATGGACGGGCGGCAGCGGCTCCAGACGCTCGCCGATCCCACGGACATGGGCAGCCGCCGCGCCGCTCGCAAAGAACGGGACGTCGGCACCCAGGTCGGCTGCCAACCGGAGGCAGCGATCCTCCGAGATGCCCTCGCCCCAGGCCGGCCGGCCAGCGCAAGAGCAGCAGCCGCGTCGGACGACCCGCCGCCGAGCCCGGCGCCCACGGGGATCTGCTTGCGGAGTTCCAGGTCGAGCGGCGGCAGCGTACCCAGCTCGCTTCGAAGGCGACGGACCGCCGCCAACACGATGTCCTGGCCGGGATCCAACTCGTCTGCGCCATCGATGCGCAACCGGTCACTGGTGAGCATCGGATCCACACGGCCGGAAAGCTCATCCGCGAGGTTGATCCGCACGAACAGCGAACTGAGCTCGTGGTAGCCATCGGGTCGGAGACCGGTGACTGCCAGACCCAGGTTCAGCTTGGCGAATGCTCGAACGGTGAGCCGTCGGCCGCCCGTCTCGGTGATCCGGGTCTCCATCGTCACGCCACCTGTCTCGAATACGGATCGTGGCGAGATTCCACTGTGGGTGGACATCCGAGGCCCGCAGGGACACATCGACGAGCGCAACAGGCCCCCAAAGGCCAGCCTCGGCCGGTCGGTCGCACGGTCCGGCGTGACCAACCACGCCCGAACCCGTGTTCGCGCCGCCATGCCCGCTCCACGAGCCCACCGAGCGGCGCAGATGCCTGCGCACCGCTTCGACGGGGGCCGTTGCTGTCCACCGTGAGTGGAATCCCGTCGATTGTTGAAGTCATGGAGCTCGCAGCGCCTCGGCCAGCGCGATCCACTCCGTAACCGAAAGCGTCTGTGGCCGGCGACTGCCATCGATTCCGACAGCAGCAAGTGCCGCGTCCACCCGCTGCCCGCCGATGTCGACGAGCTGCCGCGAGAGCACGTTGTGGAGCATCTTGCGACGCTCTCGAAAGCCCGCCTGGACGACCCGCCAGAGCTTTGCCTCGTCTTCCGCGGAGAGGGTCCGCGGCCGGGTCACCCCCACGAGGATTGCCGAATCCACGGCCGGTGCCGGCTCGAACGCGGATGACGGCACGACGCGTGCCACCCGCACATCGGCGTGGTACTGCACGAAGACGGAGAGGTAGCTCAGGTGACCCGGCGCGGCTGCGATGCGCTCGGCAACCTCGCGCTGCAGCATCAGGACGAACCGCTCAGGGCGCGGCTCCGGCTCCAGGACGTGATGCAGCACCGGCGAAGTGATGTGGTACGGCAGGTTCGCGACGAGCTTCCAGGGCGCCTCGATGAGCTCGTCCATCGGGACGTCGAGCGCGTCGTCCTGGACGAGGTGGAACGTGCCGGCCTCGGCGGGTGCGGCAAACCGAGCGCGCAGGTGGTCGGCAAGCCGGGAGTCGACCTCGACCGCCGTCACCTCGGTTCCGGCGCCGAGCAGGACGCTCGTGAGGATGCCCAAACCCGGCCCGATCTCCAGGATGTGCTCGCCGGGTCGAAGCTCGGCCTCCGACGCGATGGTCTCGAGGACCGTCCCATCGACGAGATGGTTCTGGCTCAGCCGCTTGCGCGCCTCGAGACCGTGGCTGCGCAGATAGCGAGAGATGCCCTCGGCGCTCAGGCGCGAGGGGTCGAGCTCATCCCGTGGGGCGGGCACGCGCTCCTAGACCCGGATCCGCCGGGTCGGCGCAGCAGTCGTAGCAGATGAGATGCAAGTCGGCATCGGCGGAGTCCGGGTCAAACCGCGAGCTTGAGCGACGGCTTCGCGTCGAGGTCGCGACCGCCGCGCTCACCGGCGTTGAGCCGCCACCAACCGGCGGCGCCGATCATGGCCGCGTTGTCCGTGCACAACCCGGGTCGCGGCACGACCAATGGCACGCCGAGCGACCGGGCGCTGGCCGCGATCCGCTCGCGCAGCACCGAGTTGGCCGCGACCCCACCGCCGAGGACGATCGAACGAGCGCCGATCCGCTCTGCGGCGCGCATCGTCTTGGTAGCAGAGCACTTCGACGACCGACTCCTGGAACGCGTCGGCCAGCTCGGCGACGGCGGCCGCCGGCAGGGCCGCACCGTCGGACCCGGCACCGACCTGCTCGGCAGGAACGCCCAGCTCGTCCGCGACGGCTCGCCGCGCCGCCGTCTTGAGCCCGCTGAAGCTGAAGTCGAACGTCTCGCCGAGCCACGCGCGCGGGAAACGCTGCGCTCGTGCGTACCGGCGGCCTCGGCCGCCTTCTGGATGGCCGGTCCGCCCGGGTACGGCAGGCCAAGCAGCCGGCCCGACCTTGTCGAACGCCTCTCCGGCCGCGTCGTCGACCGTCTGGCCGAGCAGGCGGTAGTGCAGGTGGTCGGTCATCTCGACCAGGAACGTGTGACCGCCGCTGACGACCAGCGCGACCAGCGGGAACTCCGGCGTGGGCTTCTCGGGCTCGTCGGGATCGAGCAGCCACGCAGCGTAGATGTGCCCCTCGAGGTGGTTCACGGGCACCAGCGGCAGGTCTTCCAGCCACGCGAGCGTCTTGGCCATGGTGATGCCGACCAGCAGCGAGCCGGCCAGGCCGGGTCCCTCGGTGACGGCGACCGCGTCGAGATCGGACCAGCTCGCCCGATGCTGGCGCGGCGTACGCGCCTCGTCGAGCACCGGGATCATCCAGCGCAGGTGGGCCCGAGCGGCGACCTCCGGCACGATGCCGCCGGTCTGCGCGTGGAGGGCCACCTGGCTCGCCACCACGTTGGTGACGATACGGCGGCCGCGTTCGACCATGGCGACCGCAGTCTCGTCGCAGGAGCTCTCGACGGAGAGGACGAGGCCGCTCACTCGGTTGCGGCCCGCGAACTCGCCATCGATCTGATCGTCCGTGTCCGGCAACCAGTCATTGCCATATTCGTCGCCGAGCGCCTCGATCCGGTTGCGCATCTGCGCGGAGCGCAGCAGGTCCGTCGTCATGATCAGGGCGTCCTCGCCGTTGTCCGAGTAGTAGCGCGGCCGAACGCCGACCGGTCGGAATCCGAAGCGCTGGTAGAGCATGCGGGCGGCCACGTTGCTGAGGCGCACCTCGAGCGTGGCCACGCTGGCGCTTGCAGCTCGACCGAGAGCCGAAGGACGGAGAGCATCAACCGCGCGCCGATGCCGCGGCGTCGCCACTCCGGGCAGGACCGCGAAGGTGGTGATGTGCGCTTCATCGACCATCAGCCAGACACCCGCGTAGGCAACGATCTGGTGTCCGATGCGGACGACAAGGTAGTGGGCCAGGCGATTTGTCTCGAGCTCCTGGCGGAAGGCGTACGGCGGCCACGGAACGGGGAAGCTGGCACGCTCGATGTCGTGGACGTCGGCAATGTCATCGAGCGTCATCGGCTCGATGCGGACCTTCAGCGGAGGTCGGGCGACCATGCCATCCTCCGCGATCGGCGGCAGTGATGCCGCGTGGCAGCGCCACGTAGGCGGGCACCAGCGTCGAAACGTCGTCGGAGCGCCCAGCACTGAGACGCTCGTCCAAGAGCGTGACCAACGCGTCGGCGAGATGGCCGACGGCGTCCGCGCCACGCCGGCGTGCCTCGTCCGGGACGGAATCAGCCGCCATGTCGACGGCGACGACCAGGCGACCATTGATCTGGTCTGCCAGGCCCAGCTGGGGCAACAGCATCGGCTCCGTGCCCTTCGCCGAGAGATAGACGTCGTGTGCGCCTGCCGGCAGCACCACCACCGCGCGATCGTCACCGGCAGCACGCGCCAATGCCTCGCTGCTCGAGATGCCACAGATCGGAACGTCGAGAAGGTAGGCGAGCGTTTTGGCGGTCGCCAGGCCAACCCGAAGACCCGTGAAGCTCCCCGGCCCGATCCCGACCCCGATCGCCTCGATGTCGCGCCGTGAGCACGTGGACTCCTGCAGCACCTCGTCGATCTGTTCGAGGAGTGCAGCGCCGTGACGGTGCGCAGTCTCCCGCTCGCTGCGAGCCAGCAACTCACCGCCGCGCGCCACGGCCACGACGCTCCGACGGGTCGCGGTGTCGATCACCAATCGAACCGTGGTCATGCCGGCGCGAGCTCGGCTTCCGGCTTCCACGAGCGTGCAGCCTCGAGGTAGGCCCGGTTTCCGGCGCCGATGACCACGAGCCGGATTCGCCGTTCGTCGTCAGTCACAAGCGCGATTCGCACCTCGATGCGATCGGTGTCCAACTGCCGGTCCAGCCGCTCGGCCCACTCCGAAAGCGTCACGCCGTCGGTCTGGCGCTCGTCCAGCAGTCCGCCCTCGAGCGCCTCGGACGAACCCGCGAGGCGATAGAGATCCTGGTGGAAGAGCGGCAGCCGGCCGGCGTACTCGGACATCAAGGTGAAGCTCGGGCTGTTCACGGTTGCGGTGACGCCGAGCCCGACCGCGAAACCCTTCGCGAACTGGGTCTTGCCTGCACCCAGGGGTCCGATGAGCGCGATCCGGTCACCCGGCGTCGCGACGGTGGCGAGGTGCGCGGCAAACGAGCGCGTCTCCCCGGCGGATCGAGTCTCCACCTCCACGTCGCTCCGCGGCGCACCGAGCGCATCGCTGGAGGTCATGCTCGAAAGGTTACCCAATGCGCTCCAGATCGGCGAGCGGGACGATCCGGCGCGTGACCCTGCCACCGGATGCCGGAAGGTCCACGAATCCGCCCGGCGCATAGAACCCGGGCGTGACGCGAACCGTGCCGGCAAGGCCGACGAGGCGGCCCTCGGCGCCGGCGAGCTCGCCACCGACGATCCGCACCGCGTCGGTTGGGCGCTCCGCGGCGCGCAGGAGCGGTTCGATGTCTCCGGCGATGATCACGCGACCGGCCTCCGGCGCGAGACCCACCGGCCGCCCGGCCGCGGCCACCAGCAGATCCCAGATTCGCTGAGGAATCGGGCGGCGACCGAAACCTTCCAGCGCGACGATCGCGAACGGCGCCTGGGCATGGAGGGCTGCGCGTTGCCGGCGGTCGGATTCCTCCATCTGGGTCAGCTCACGCCCTACGACGCCTCCGCAGATGATCCCGGTGACGCCGATCGCGCGGGCGCGAGTCAGCGCCTCGATGTCGAGGCGTGCGCCGGCAACGAGGATGGCGCCTGCTGCACCGACGTCGACGCCAGACGCGCGCAGCTCCACGTCCGGGCCGGCAACACCGATCACGAGCCGCCCGATCACCGGATTGCCCCAGCCGACCGGCGCATCGAAGCCGATGCCGTCCGCACGGAGCGAGAGCGTCCCCGGCGTCACGGACTCGACCGACCCGTTCACGGGCGAGGTCACGATCGTGACGTGGCGGCCAACGGCGACGCGGTCCCGCTTGTCCGGGCCGTGGAACACGAGACGCGCGCGGTCGCCGGGACGTGGCGAGTCGCCGCGAGCCTCCGGAAATTGGGCAGGGTCGATCGATTCACCCGGCTTCACGCCCGCGAGCTGGGGGCGAGCCGGCATCTCGATCACGAGCGTCTCACGGCAGCGTTCGATCAGCGGCTGGCCGACCTCGACGCGGTTGCCGGGCTCGACCAGGACACGATCGGCAAGGTGGACGCGGAGGGTCACGCTCGGATTGGAGACCGCGGCGGCGCCCGGCGCGACGAAACGCTCCGGTCCATCCCCTTTGCCTCTGCGGGTGCGTCGAACGGCCACCGTCATGGCTCGAGGCTCACGGCTCACGGCTCGCGGCTCACGGCTCGACGCTCGCCCAGATCGGTCGCTCCCAGTCCTCGAAGACGGCGCGGCGGCGCTCGGCACGATCGGGGATCTTGAGCGGGACCTCGCGGGTGTCGAGGAGCAGCCCGGCCAGGCCACCGGTGACCTCGAGTGCCAGCCTGCGGGCGCGCAGCCCCATCAGGGCGCCGTCCTTCGACTCGAGCTCCAAGCGCGCGGCGACGCCCGGCGGCAGATCGAGAAGCCGCAGCGTCCCCGGAGCCAGCTCGACCTCGCCCTGGCCGATCGTGCTCACCACTTTCATGTGCCCCGGGTGGCGCGATGACTTGATCTCACCCGTGACGATGGCGCTGCCGATCGGGACGAGCAGGTCGTCCAGTAGATCGGCCAGGAGGCGCCGCCGATCCGGCTCGTCCGCGAGCGTGCCGATCGGGCCAAGCATCCGCGCGTGGTCATGGAAGATGGTCAGCGCGCCAGGCCGTCGGAGTGTGTCCACCAGCGCGAGCGCGGCCGCCGGAGCGGGCAGCACGCTGAACGTGCCGCCGGCGCAGATCAGCAGCTCGCCCGGTGCCGGGGCATCCCGCGTGACGCCACGCTGCTTTCCGCCCCATGCAGCATCAAGGCGCGCCAGCGCCGCTCGGAGTGCCCCGAGGCGAAGCCGGGCGCCGTCGTCGGAGGTCTCTCGCCACGGCGTGACGCGGAGGTTCCGGATCCGGTCCATGAGGCTGAACGGATCGACGCGCAGCGCACTCCAACCGAGGATCTGCTCGACTTCGGCGTCGTCACGGATCGCATCCGCCGGCACCAGCGCGCCGTCGGCGATGGTGGTGATCCAGGTCGCACCGTCGGGATGCGCAAGCACCCGCGTCCCGGATGAGTGGCCGACGTCGACTGCCTCGACACGGCGGTCGAGCAAATGGCAGAGGGTGCTCACCGAGATGCCGAACGCACGGCGGCCGTCCGGGATGACCGGCCCGCTTCCGGCATGGGCGTCGGCACGCAGACGATCGGCCAGGTCGACCGCGGCGGATCGCAGTTCGCTGGTCAGACCGCGCGGAACGGACGTGGGTGCCGGAGCGCTCGCAGTTCGAGCCTCCGGAAAGCCCGCGGCGCTCCCCTGCTCGGCGCCGCAGAGGAGCACGTTGACGTCGGGCCGGCTCGTGGCTGTTGCCGCGAGCAGTGCCACGAGCACGGACATCCCGCCGCTTTCCACCGGGCCGCTACCGGCCGGCGCGATCACGATCGCGCGAACCTGTGGATCGATGCAGGCCTCGGCGACCGCGCGCGTGTCGAATCGACCCCCGACGGCTGTCGCGCGAACGTTCCAGCCCGCCTCGCTGAACGCCTGGCGGAGCTCAGCCACCTTCGTGTCGGACGCTGCCGCAAGCACCACGCCGAGCGGTTCCGAGGTGGCACTCTCGAGCCGTGCCCAGTCGTGCCAACCATCGGGATTCGGCAGGACCGACGGGTCGATTGCGACCGTCCGCGCGACGAGATCCTCGAGGAGTGCGTCGACGCTGACGCCGCTTGGCGCAACGTCAGAGGCGAGCAGCCGGAACCGTCCGCCGATCGGCGCGACGAGGGCGACGCCGGTCGCAGCCGTGCCGCGATCGATGGTGAAGAACGAGAGAGGTGCCGAGGTCACTCCGCGGATTCTGCCCGGAAAGGCAGATCAGAGTCCGCAAGCCACGGATCGAGCCCCGCGGTCACGCGGGGACCGAGCCGGTTGGCGCGCAGCAGCGCAAGCGAACGCGCCGCGCTGCGGAGGAGAACTGTTACGCGTCGAGGCCCAATTCGTCGTCGATCTCTTCGAGGCGCTCGATCAGCCGCTCGATGCCGGTGTCGTCAGCAAGGACCCGCTGGACCTCGGCCATGTCCCCACCGAAGAGCCCGCGCAGCACGGGGTCAAAGAAGACCATGGCCTGGCTGCCCAAGGGGCGGTAGGGGCGGCTCGCCTCGAGGAACATGACGGCCGGGCCGGTCATGCCGCGAAGCTGGATCTCCCTCGCCACGAACTCGACCAGCTCGTCACGGACGTCGGCGCCGCGCGGCCCGGTCACGACAGCCACCGGAGGCTGTGAATCGAGGGGGATGATTGCCGGCGGAGTCGCAGTCTCCCGTCCATGCCCGTTCCCTCGTCAACCGCTCCGGCGATGCTGGGCGCCGGAAGTCGCCGAACCATCCGGTCGGATGACGGGTCGAGACAGGCACGCGAGAAGCCGTCGACGGTCTTTACGGCTGCCTCTCCACCAGGGTCTCGCCAGCCAGCGTCCGGACGCCTTTCAAGCCAGCCGCGGCATGGTACACCCGGGTCAACCGGGGAGTCATGCCGGTCAGGACCTCCCAGGCGATCGTGTTGCGTCGTCGCGCCAGATCGTCCGCGGTGATCTGTTCGCCGTCCTGCGATCCAAGCAGCACGAACTCGTCGTCGCCCGAAACGCCCGGCACATCGGTGACATCGACCTCGACCGCGTCCATCGCCACGCTGCCCACCAGCGGCACGCGCCGGCCGCGGACGAGCGCTTCCGACCCGGGCTGGTACGTGCGCACGAAACCGTCCCCGTACCCGATCGGCAGCGTCGCGACCCGCGAGTCTCGTGGCGCCGTCCATTGCCCGCCGTAGCCGACGGGCGCTCCCTGGGGGACCTCCGCGACCCGAAGCGGATGGGCGTGAACGCTCATGGCGGGACGCAACCGCGCGGCAACCTCGGCACCGGCAGGCGAGAACGACGCGCCCGAGGGAACCGCCGGCGCAACGCCGTACAGCATCAGTCCGGGTCGGACGAGGTCGGCAAAAGCGCCAGTCCCGTACAGCAGCCCACCGGTCGCATCGAGGTGGAACGCCGGCGGGTCGAGTCCGGCGTTCGCGAGCGAACGGGCGGCCTCCTCGAAGCGCTGGCGCTGGGTCGCGCTGAACGCGGCATCGTGCGAGCTGGCGAGATGCGACCACAGCCCACCGAGCTCGATTCCCGGAGCCGCAGAGAGGCGGGCAGCGACCGCGCCCGCCTCTGCGGGCAGCACGCCACCACGCTGCAGCCCGGTCTCGACCTCGAGATGCACGCGCAGGAGGCGACCGGCCGGAATGGTCTCGCGGATCAGCCGCTCTGCGCTCTCGCGATCGGTCGCGACCACGTCGAGCCGGCTCCGTGCTGCCTCGACGGCCGCGCCAAAAGGCACAGGAAAGAGGATCAGGGTCGGCGTCGTGATGCCCGCCGCGCGAAGCTGCAGCCCTTCCTCGAGCGTGGCGACGGCCAGCAGGTCGGTGCCGGCGGCAACGAACGTTCGCGCGGCTGGCACGAGCCCATGCCCATACGCGTCCGCCTTGACAACGGCACAGACGCCCGTTCTCTCCGGGATCAGCGTGCGCACCAGTCGGAGATTGTTGGCGAGGGCGTCGACATCGATCTCGACCCACGCTGGCCGCGTCAGCGGCGGCAGTCCAACGGCCGCGAGGCGCTCCGCGATCGGTGCGGTCACGCGTTCAGCCGCGACGCTTTCCGCGGTCACGAGTTGCGCGGCGCGAACCCGACGCGGGGCGTGCCCTGGGCCACGTGGCGCCCGAGCTCTGCCAGGTGACGGCGGATGCGCGGCACCTCCCACGGCAGCTCACCGGCGAGCAGGCCCGCCTCGCCGATCCGTTCTCGGACGTGCTCGCCTGCAACGCCGTGGAGCCAGACCGCGAGGCAAGCGGCCTCGAACGGTTCCACCTTCTGGCTCAGCAGCGACCCGAGGATGCCGGCCAGGACGTCGCCGGTGCCGCCAGTGGCCATCGCGGGGTTCTGGAAGGGTGCCATCCGCAGACGACCGTCCGGCGCAGCCACCACGGTGTTCGCGCCCTTGAGCACCACCACGACTCCCCAGCGCTCACTTGCCGCGCGTGCCCGCTCGGCTCGCTCTGCGTTGTCGTCGCCGACCTCGGCACCATCGAGGCGCCGGAACTCGCCGGGATGCGGAGTAACCACCAGCGGACGATGAACGGTCTCGTGCCAGCCCTCGGTCACCGCGAGGGAATTGAGGGCCTCCGCGTCGAGCACCGCGGCTGCCCCATCGGTCGCGATCAGCCTCGTCACGAGGTTTCGCGTCGGCTCCCCGGCTCGCATCCCCGAACCGACCAGCAGGCCGCTGCACTCGCGGCCCGTGATCAGCTCTGCGGCGGCATCGGCGTCGACGTCACCGGTCGATGTTTCTGGCAAACCCAGGGTTGTCGCTTCGACGACGCGCCCGGCCGCCTGGGTCTGCACGGAGCGCGGCAAGGCGAGTGTCACGAGTCCGGCGCCGGCCCGGAGCGCCGCATGGCCGACCAGCAGGGCCGCACCAAGGTAGTCGAGCGAGCCACAGACGCAGAGCAGCGTGCCGAACGTGCCCTTGTGGCCGCGCAGCGGCCGTTCCGGCACGAGGCGCGCGACCCACTCCTCGGCGAGCTTCTCGACCCCGTCCGGTGGCGTGAAGGCGCGCCAGTCGGGACGTCGCTCGAACGTCGTGTCGTCTGCTGGCGTCGCCTGCTGGCTCATGCGCGACTCTCCCGGTCCAGGTCCCGCAGGCGCTGCATGCGCGCGAGGATCTCCCGCTCGCGATCGTCGAGGCGCGCGTCGATGTCGGGCGGAAAGACGAAGGCGCCGCCCTCGGTCCGCACCCCGTAGGCGATCGCGACCGCGTACTCGCGTTCGTGGCTGATCGACACGGCGATTCGGCCCATGCCCAGCTGCTCGGCGCGCGCCCTGGCCCGGTCGTGCAGCCGGATGGTCGGCTGGCCGGTAGGCAGGCGAACGACCTCGATCTCGCGCCAGCCGACGCCGCGCACACCCAGCCCGAGCACCTTGCTGACCGCCTCCTTGGCCGCCCAGCGACCGGCGAGGTTCTCGGGCCGGTTTCTGACGTAGGCGTTCTCGGTGTCGGTCAGGATCCGCTTGGGAAACCGGTCCCCGTGCTTGGCCAGCGCCTTGCGGATCCGATCGATGTGGATGATGTCGATGCCGAGCTCGGTCGTGCCCTCGGGCGGAATCGAAGGTCTCCTCGGTCATTCCACCGTCACGGACTTGGCCAGGTTGCGCGGCTGGTCCACGTCCGTGCCGCGGACCACGGCCGTGTGATACGCGAATAGCTGCAACGGGATGATCGCGAGCACCGGCGTGAGCGCCTCGATGGTGTCGGGGACCCACAGGATGTCGTCCGCATAGCGGCGCATCTGCTCGTCGCCCTCGGTCGCCACGGCGACCACTCGCGCGTCGCGTGCACGTCCCTCCATCACGTTGCTGATCAGCTTCTCCTGCACCGACGAGCGCGTCGCCACGGCCACCAGCGGCACCTCGGCGTCCAGCAGCGAGATCGGGCCGTGCTTCAGCTCGCCGGCGGCATAGCCCTCGGCGTGGACATAGCTGACTTCCTTGAGCTTGAGCGCACCCTCGAGTGCCACCGGGTACGTGACGCCACGGCCGACGAACATGAACCCGCGCGAGTTGACGTAGCGCCGTGCCATCTCCTTCGCCGGAATGGCGTTCAGCTCCAGGGCTCGTTCGGCGTGCGCGGGCAAGCGGCGGAGCGCACGGACGAGCTCGGCCTCCCGAGCGGGCTCGAGGCGACCGCGCGACTTGGCGATGGCAGCTGCGAGCATCACCAGCGTGACGACCTGCGTCACCCAGCTCTTGGTGGCAACGACCGCGATCTCGGGACCTGCCTGGAGAAAAAGCACGGCGTCCGACTCGCGCGTGATCGCTGACCCGACCGTGTTGGTGATCGCGATCAGCGTGCAGCCGCGCTCCCGGGCCAGCCGAGCCGGTGCAATCGTGTCGGCGGTCTCGCCCGACTGCGTCACCGCGACCACCAGCGTCCGCTCGTCCAAGGGCGGCGGGCTGTAGCGAAACTCCGAACCGGCGTTCCAGCGTGCGGGGATTCCCGCCCAGTCCTGGATCAGCGTCGCGCCCACGGCCGACGCATAGCTCGCGCTGCCGCAGGCGACCAGCTCGACGCGCTCGATCGTCGCGAGGCGCTCGGCCAAGCCGTCCAGCTCGGGCAGGTGAACCTCGGCGCCGTGCAGCCGGCCCAGGATCGCATCGCGGATCGCGGCGGGCTGCTCGTGCATCTCCTTCAACATGAAGTGCTCGAAGCCGCCCTTCTCCGCAGCCTCGATCGACCACGTGACCTCGGTCACGAGCCGCTCGCGCGGCGAGCCATCCACCCCGGTGACCACCACGCGCTGCGCCGTCAAGTCCGCGACGTCGCCTTCCTCGAGGAAGATGACCCGCCGCGTGTGAACGAGCAGCGCGGCCACGTCCGAGGCGAGGAAGCTCTCGCCCTCCCCGATGCCGACGATCAGCGGCACGTTCTGGCGCGCCCCGACGAGGCGTCCCGGTTCGAGCTCGGTGCATCACGGCAATGGCATACGCCCCTCGCACCTGCCGGAGGGCCGCGCGCGCGGCCTCGGCCAGATCTCCCGCGTAGGACTCCTCGATGAGGTGGGCAAGTGCCTCCGTGTCCGTTTCGGACGTGAGGACGTGGCCCCGCTCCTCGAGGCCGTCGCGCAGCTCCTGGAAGTTCTCGATGATGCCGTTGTGGATCACCGTCACGTCGCCGGTGCAATCGACGTGAGGGTGAGCGTTGAGATCGTCCGGCCGCCCATGGGTGGCCCAGCGCGTGTGGGCGAGGCCGATCGCCGCCGCCGGCGTGACGTCGAGCAGCGCGGTCCGGAGGTTGGACAGCTTGCCGGCGCGCTTCTCGACGAACATGTCGCCCTCGCTGGTCACCAGCGCGATGCCCGCGGAGTCGTAGCCGCGGTACTCGAGGCGGCGCAGGCCCTCGAGCAGGATGGGACCGGCGTCGCGAGGGCCGACGTAGCCCACGATTCCACACATGACAGCCGGACTCCCCTCAATGCTCCGTTCGGCTCAGTTTAGGCGGCTGGCAGCGAGCGCCGCGAGTTCGTCGGCGAGCCGTGCCACGTGGCCGCCGTCTTCGCCCTCGACCATGATCCGAAGCGCCTGCTCGGTGCCCGACGGCCGGACGAGGATCCGGCCCCGATCTGCAAGATCTTCTCGTGCGGCGCGCACGGCGTCGGCGAGCTGGAGATCCGCCTGCCATTGATCCTTGTGACGGACCGTGATCGTGCGCTGTTGCTGCGGGAACAACGGGATGCGCGCGGCGAGCTCGGAGAGCCGCTTGCCGCTGCGGGACATGATGTCCAGCATTTCCAGTGCGGTCACGATGCCGTCGCTGCTGGTCGGTGTGCTCGGGCATGATCACGTGGCCGCTCTTCTCGCCGCCGAGGCCGGCACCCGAGACCAGCATCGCCTCGAGGATGTACTTGTCCCCGACGGGCGTGCGAACCACGCGGCCACCTGCCCGCGTCACGGTCTGTTCGAGGCCGCCGTTCGAGAGCACGCTCAGCACGACGGTGTTGGCGGCGAGCGTGCCGCGTTCGAGTCGATCGAGCGCAATGATGCCCGAGCAGCCGGTCGCCATCGACGATCTCGCCGTTCTCGTCGACGGTCACGCAGCGGTCCGCGTCACCGTCCAGCGCGACGCCGAGATCGCATCCGTCCCTGGCCACGATGGCGGCGATCGCAGCCGGTGACACCGCGCCACATTCGACGTTGATGTTGACCCCATCCGGCTGGTCGAAATGCGGCGTCACCGCGGCGCCGGTCCCCTCGAGGATGTCCGGCGCGCCACCACGGACGCGGAGCCGTTGGCGCAGTCCAACGCAAGACGAACGTCCGTGCGGCTACGGGCGGCCATGCCGAGGCGGCTCTCGCGGTAGCGGTGCAACTGGGTGGTCGCGTCGATGTCGCGGCCGAGATGGTCGTTGCGCGGGTGGTGGAGTTCATCGGCTTTCCAGATGAAGGCCTCGAGCTGATCCTCGGTAGCGTCCTCGAGCTTCATGCCTCCCGCATCGAGCACCTTGAGCCCGTTGTCCTCGGCCGGGTTGTGCGAAGCCGAGACCATGATCCCGGCGCCAAACGAGCCCGCGTCGGTGACGAACGCGAGGGCCGGCGTAGGGCAGAGGCCGAGACGGTGAACGTCGGCGCCCGCACTCGTGGCGCCCGCGACGACGGCCGCGACGAGCATGTCGCACGAGCGCCGCGTGTCCTGGCCGACGATCAGCGGCGCGCCGTCCTTGAGAAGCAGCGCGGCCGTGGCACGGCCGAGGTCCATGGCCAGCTTGGGGCCCAGGTCCTGATTGGCGATGCCGCGGATGCCGTCGGTGCCGAAGAGTCTCGGCATCAGGGCGTCGTGCTTGCAGAGGCAGTCGGCGACCGAGACTCGGGCGCGATGCTCGGCGAGGACGCGATGCTCGGCGAGGCGCGATGCTCGGCGATGGCGCGATGCTCGGCGAGGGCGCGATGCTCGGCGAGGGCGGCACCGCGACGGCGGGCGCGCCGCTCGACGATGGCTCGAGCGTCGGCGCCGGAGGAGCTGGAGGAGCCGGCGACGCACTAGGCGTTGCGGCCGGGGTCGGACTCGGCGTTGGGGCTGGTGTCGGGGATGGACTCGGTGTGGGTGTCGGCGATGGCGTCGGTGTCGGCGACGGACTCGGTGTGGGCGATGGCGTCGGTGTGGGCAGCGGCTCGATGTCGACGTGCACCGTCACGGGATCGATCGTGTCCACGCTCAGGCCGTCCACCGTGGTCGCACTGACGGGCACGTCGTGCGCGCCCGGAGGCAGGTTGCTGACATCCAGGGCAGCGGTGACGTCCGTCGGCGCCAGGCCGTCCACGACGGTGGCAGGTCCCGAGACCGTGACTCGCACCGACGGCTGGTCGACCGCATAGTGGTTCTGCGCGTCGTCACCGGTGAGCGCAAGCGCGACCTCGAGGGTGCGCGACGCCTGCGATTGGTCGATCGCGACATGCACCATGACGGTCGTCTCGCCATCCACGGTAACGTCGGATGGGACGCTCAGCGACACCTGCGTATCGAAGTCGGCGGTTCGCCCGCCCACGTCGATGGGTTCCGTGCTGAGCCCGCCCATCCTGCCGATCACGGGGGCCTCGCCGGTGACTGCGACGCTCAACGGCACGACGGTGATTGCGCCGATTTCGTATCCGTCGGCCGGCGCGCCGCTCAGGACGACGCGAACGGGCAGTTGTGTCGTCGACTGGTTTCGCGCCACGTCGATGCGCACATGCGCGCGGCTCGGATCGACCTGCACGCCCGTGACCACGCGGCCGCTATCGTCAATCGGGACAAGATCAACGTCCTGGTCCACGTTGAGGCCGCTCGCGTCGATGGCCACGCGCGCGACCACGCTCTGGACGGTCGAGACGCGGGATCGAGCGCCGGTGATCGAGACGCTGGTCGGATCCACCTGTGGCGGCCCGATGCTGAAGCCCTCGGGAACCTGTCCGCGGTCGATCGAAACGGGACGCGTCTGGGTGACGACGGGATCGAGGAAGACGTTGACCACCTTGGGCTGGTAGTCCGTGATGTCGACGCTGGCGTCGACGGCGTTGAGGCTGACGGGGACCTCGACGCTACTGCCGTCGGAGGGCACGGCCACGTTGGCGAGATCGATCGAAGCGAAGAACGACCCGTTGGTCAAGCGGCTTGCCACGTCGAGCGGCGCGCGGTACTGGATATCGGTCATGTAGCCGATGGAGTTGAGCACCGCCGCGTTTGGCGGCGGATTGTGAATGTCGATCGGTACCTGGCCCGGCCACGTGCGCGTGTTCTGCGAGAGGACGACGCCGCCGTACAGGATCGTGGCGAGCACCACGGCACCGATCTTGAGCGGCCAGTTGCCGAGGATGAAGCCGGTGATCCCCCTCACTCGGCACTGCTCATGGAGCCTGGCAGCGCGGCGTGCCGGTGGCGCCGGTGGCGCGCCATCAGCCGCATGAGCGCCATCCTCCGCCGCAGTCGTGTTCGGCCCCCGGTCGGTCGGCGGTAGCTGCGCGGACCCGCTTGCGTCGCCGGCCGCGGACCAGGCGAACCGGCGCGAGACGCGAACTCTGCTCGGCGATCCGTTCGCTGTTCGGCCGGAGCAGCGATACGAGCGCGGTCCGCATGCGCTCCTCGTCGAGTGCCCGGAGCACACGACCGCGCTCGGCCAGGCTCGCGTGGCCCGACTCCTCGCTGACCACCACGGCGATCGCGTCCGTTTGTTCGGTGATGCCCATCGCGGCTCGGTGGCGCGTGCCGTAGCGCTCACGGCCCGGCGCGGTCTCGGACAGCGGCAGCACCACGCCTGCTGCCAGCACCTTCTGTCCCCGGATGATCACGGCGCCGTCGTGGAGCGCCGTGTGCGGGGTGAAGATCGACTGCAAGAGCTCCGCGGAGATATCCGCGTGGAGCATGACCCCGCCTTCGGCGAACTCCTCGAGCGAGGTCTCCCGCTCGATCACGATCAGGGCGCCGATGCGCTCGCCGGCAAGGGAGGCGGCCGTGCGCGCGACGATGCCCGCGACGGTCTCGTACGGATAGCTCGCGACGTCAAAGAGCCAGCTCAGCGAGCCGACCCGGCCCAGCCGTTCGAGGCCGCGACGCAGCTCGGGCTGGAAGATCACCACCAATGCGAGGAGGCCGACCACGGCACCGGTCTGGAGGACGCCCGACAGGAGACGAAGGTTGAACGCCTGGGCCGCGACATAGATCGCATAGAGCACGATCGCTCCGATGACGAGACGGACCGCGCGGGTGCCCTGGATGAGGCTGAAGAGCCCGTAGAAGAGCAGCGCCGTAAGCGCGATGTCAATGATCGCCGTCGGCTCGATGTGCGTGCTTCCGATCAGGTCCGCAAGCTGCTGCATCGCAGCGCGATTGTAGTCGGGGACTCGAATGCCACGGCCGCGCGTCCAGCGAGCGTCGGTCGGGGCACAGCGGCAACGCTGGGACGCGACCGGTCAGCGCGCGGCGGGCCGCAGGCCCGCGGAAGAGGAAGTTGCCCTCAGGCCGCAGCGGGAAGCAGTGCCGCGAGCCGCCCGTCGGCGCTGGAGTGCTCGCGCGCCAGGTCGAGCAGCGCGCACGACGCCATCGGGTCGTCGTCGAGCGCCAGGAGGCGATCGAGGAGCAGCATCCGTTCGACGGCGCGATCCGACCATCCGCGCTGGAAATAGATCCGTGCCATCTGGAGATGGATCGCCGGTGCGCCCAACGAGATGCCAAGCGCACGCTGGCACGCGTCAAGTGCTGCCGCGATCTGATTGCGCTGGGCGTATCCGGTCGCGGCAGTGACGTAGGCATCGATGGCGCCTGCGGGGTTGCCATCGCGCGCGGCGTTCTCCGCCGCTGCGACGAGGGGCTCCGGCCCACCCGCCCACGCGGATGCGCGCGAGGTGGTGTCGAGGGCATCGCGATCGACGGCCTCGATCTGCGCCACGCGTTCGAGCAGCTCGGCAGCCTCGGCACGTCGGCCCGCAGCGAGGAGGGCGGCTGCCTTGCCGGAGAGCGCCTGCCGGTCATCGGGCGCGCGACGGAGCGCGTCGTCGTAGGCCGCGATTGCCTCCTGCGGGCGGCCGAGCTGGAGCAGCACGCCGCCGATGCTCGTGAACGGCAGCGACCGGTGGCCGGCGAGTCGAGCCGCCTCCCGGTAGTGCTCGAGCGCGTCGCGTGGCTTGCCACGAAACGCCGCGACATGCCCCTGCTTGAGCGCTTCCTTGTAGCGCTCGAAAACCGCCTCACTCACTGGCCCGAGGCTAGGTCCTCGGGTCGCCAATTCCTACCGGCGCGTGAGTCCCAGCGAGACGGCGCGTGAGTCCGGGGTCCTGGGCGGAACGGGGTGGTGCGGATAGGTTGCGAGGTGCCTCAAACGAAACGGTCCCGCATCGCTGCGGGACCGTCGCTCGTTTCTGTGGGGAAGCAGCGGTTAGCGCTTGGTGTACTGCGGCGCCTTGCGGGCTCGCTTGAGGCCGTACTTCTTGCGCTCCTTCATGCGCGGATCGCGCGTGAGGAAGCCGGCCTGGCGAAGTGGAAGCCGTGACCCGTCGGGATCGGTCGAGAGCAACGCGCGGGCGATTCCGTGGCGGATCGCGCCGGCCTGACCCTGGTAGCCGCCGCCTTCGACCTTGATCATGGCGTTGTAGCGACCCTCGGTCCCGGTGACTCGGAAGGGCATCAGGATCTCGGTGAGGTTGACCGCGTTGCCGAAGTGCTCCTCGAGGCTGCGGCCGTTGACGACGACCTCGCCCTCGCCCTGGATCAGGCGGACGCGCGCGATGCTGGTCTTCCGCCGGCCGGTGCCGGTGAAGAACGCGGTGTTGGCGGTCATGCCTGGGATTCTCCTTCATCCGTTGCCGGCGCGCCCATATCGGCCTCGGCTACCGTGGATTCGGCGGCCGAAGTGGGCTCTGCGGCTTCTGCCTCAGCCACCGGCTCCGCCGCTGCCACGACGGCCACCTCGGCTGCCGGCTCGGGCGTGGGAGCCTTCTCGACGTTCTCGGTCTTGACCGCCTTGGGCTTTGCCGCCGTGGCGGCGGGAGCTGCGACGGCTGCCGTGGCGAGCGCATCCGACGGGTCCGCGACCACGACCGGCTGCTGTGCCTCGTGCGGATGCTCTGCGGCGGCGTAGACCTTGAGCTTGCGCAGCTGCTGGACACCGAGGCGGTTGCGCGGCAGCATGCCGCGTACGGCGCGTCGGATGACTTCCTCGGGCCGGCGCTCGAGCAGGTCGCCGAGCGTCTCCGAGCGGAAGCCACCCGGGTAGCCGCTGTGGCGGGCGTAGACCTTGGCGGTCAGCTTGTCGCCCTTGACCGCCACGCGTGCGGCATTGATCACGATCACGTGGTCGCCGGTATCGAGGTGGGTGGCGAACATCGGCTTGTGCTTGCCGGCGAGCAGCCCGGCCACCTGCGTGGCCAGTCGGCCAAGGGTCTGGCCGCTGGCGTCCACGACGAACCAGCGACGCTCGATCTCGCTCTGGCGGGGCGTATAGGTCCTGGTCGTCATTTCGGTCCTGTCTCTCGTTCCTTCTTGCGTGTCCTGCCGATCGCGACTCGCCAGAGGCAGAGTCCCACCGGCGGGGCCACCGCTCCCGCGAAGGCCCGTTTCCCCGTCGAACCGCGACGGAGCGCGGCCTCGAGGTCTTCCGCGGTCGCCTCCCCACGCCCGACGCGCAGGAGAGCCGCCACGATGCTTCTGACCATCTGGCGCAGGAATGCGTCTCCGACCACGATGACCGTGATCGTTCGCCCTTTCCTGCGGACTCGAACCCCGGTGAGGGTCCGAATCGGTTGTCGATCCGCTCCGCCAAAGGCGGAGAAATCATGTCGTCCGACGAAGACCTGCGCAGCCCTCGTCATTGCCGGAACGTCCAGCGGCTCTCGCACTCCCAGCGCGAACCGCTCCCGGAGCGGGCTGCGCGGCCCAGTCCAGATCGTGTAGCGGTATTCCCGCTCCACTGCGGCATAGCGAGGGTGGAAGTCCGGGCTCACCCGGCGCAACCATCCGATTGCCACGTCGGCGGGAAGCAGCGTCTCAAGCGACGTCTCCAACTCCCCGCGCGGCATCCGCCCGGCGAAGTCGAAACAGATCACCTGACCGCGTGCATGCACGCCGGCGTCCGTCCGGCCCGCCGCGTCAACGCGGATGCGCCGGCCACCGTTCAGGATCGCGAGTGCTCGTTCGAGCTCTCCCTGCACGGTGCGGCTTCCCGGTTGGACCTGGAAGCCGCGGAATTCCGTTCCGTCATATTCGACCCGACAGCTGTATCTGACGGGCCTGCCCTCTCGGGCAGGTTTGGTGCCGGCCGCCTTCGGCTCCGGGGTTGTCTCCCCCTCGCCGGTCGGCCCTGGACTAGACGAGCTCGAGTTGGACCATCGGTGCGGCGTCGCCCGCCCGCGGTCCGATACGGACGAGGCGGGTGTAGCCGGAGGTCCGATTGCCGTACCTCGGCGCAATCTCATTGATCAGCTTGTCGATGACGAGCGGCTCCTCGGGCAGCTCGGCGATGATCCGCCGGCGATTCGCGAGGGAAGCATCCTTGGCCAAGGTGATGATCTGCTCGACCATGCCGCGCACTTCCTTGGCGCGCGCCTCGGTCGTGCGGATCTGCTCGTAGCGCAGCACGGCCACGATCAGGCTCTTGTAGAGCGCCTTGCGGGGACCGGTCTGGCGACCGAGCTTGCGTCCGTCAATGCGATGGGCCATGGCTCAGGCCTCATCCTCTTCGTCCTCGTCGTCGAAGTCGGCACCATCGGCGTCGACGTCGTACGAGGACTCACTGGTGCCGTCATCCGGCGGAAGGAAGCCACGCATCCGCAGGCGCTCCTTCATCTCGTCGAGCGACTTCTTGCCGAAGTTGCGCATCCGCAGCAGGTCATCGTCCTGGAGCTGCAACAGCTGGCTCACCTTGACGATGTTGTTGCGCTTGAGCGAGTTGTAGGCCCGCATCGGCAGATCGAGGTCCTCGATCGGCATGTCGAGCATGTTCTGCGGCAGCGCCGCGCCGGGGCCGCCAGTCCGCTCCGCGTCGGCAAGGGCCTTGCCCGCCGAGGTGAAGAGGCTGAACTGCTGGACGAGGATCTCGGCCGCGCGCGAGAGCGCGTCCTCCGGCTGGATGGTGCCGTCGGTCTCGATCTCGATCGTCAGCTTGTCGAAGTTGGTCATCTGTCCGACGCGGGTGTTCTCCACGTGGTAGTTGACCTTCCGAACCGGCGTGAAGATCGCGTCGACCGGGATCACGCCGATGGGCAGCTGGTCGGTGCGCTCCGCGGCCAGGTAGCCGACACCGCGCTCGACCGTGAGGTCCATGTCGATCGTGATGTCGTCCGAGTCGAGCGTCATGAGCTCCTGCTCGGGATTGACGATCTCGACGTCGGCAGACTCCATGATGTCCGCGGCCGTGACCACGCCCGCGCCGGACTTGACCAGCTTGAGCTGGACCGGGTGCGCGGCGTAGCTCTTGAGGCGCAGCTTCTTGACGTTGAGGACGATCTGGGTGAGGTCCTCCTTCACGCCGGGGATGCTGCTGAACTCGTGATAGACGTCGCGCACCTGGATCGAGGTGACCGCGGCGCCCTCGAGCGAGGACAGCAATACTCGGCGAAGGGCGTTCCCAAGGGTCACGCCATAGCCCGCCGGCAGCGGGCTGGCCTCGTACTTGCCGTAGGTCTCGAGCTCCTCGACGGGCTCGATCTGCGCGTTCTCCAGTTCGATCATGGGCGGGAGCTTCTCCTCCGCAAGCTTGCAGCTTGCTGCGCGCACTCCGGGTGGCTACCTGCCTGCGGCAGGCGTCCACCCGGGCTTGCGATTCTCAATTACCTCGAGTAGTACTCGACCACGAGCTGCTCGTTGAGCTCGAGCGGCATCTGGTCGCGGCGAGGAAGGGCGGTGACTTTGCCGCTGAACTGGTCCGCGTCAACGCTGAGCCAATCCGGCCGCTGCGCACCGCGCAGCGCGTCCTTGACGTTCTTGAAGTAGTCGGCCTTGACGCTGTTCGGACGGACCGCAATCACGTCGGTTTCCTTCACCTGGTAGGACGGGATGTTGGTGGGCTTCCCGTTGACGATGAAGTGGCCGTGTGTCACCAGCTGGCGGGCCTGCGCGCGGCTGGACGCGAAGCCCATCCGAAAGACGACGTTGTCGAGGCGCGTCTCGAGCAGGCGCAGCAGGTTCTCGCCGGTCACGCCGGGGCGTGCCTCGGCGGTCTCGAAGTAGCGCTTGAACTGGCGCTCGAGCACCATGTACACGCGCCGGACCTTCTGCTTCTCACGGAGCTGGACGCCGTACTCCGACATCTTGCGGCGCCGCATCTGGTGCTGGCCGGGCGGCGTCGGACGACGCTCGAACGGGCACTTCTTGGTGTAGCACTTGCTGCCCTTGAGATAGAGCTTCATGCCCTCGCGGCGGCACAGCCGCGAAACGGGACCGTTGTAACGAGCCACAGCAGATCAGACCCTCCGCCGCTTCGGCGGGCGGCACCCGTTATGTGGGATCGGCGTCACGTCGGTGATGGCGGTCACCTCGAGTCCGGCGGCCTGGAGCGAGCGGATGGCCTGCTCGCGACCCGCGCCGGGGCCCTTGACGAAGACCTCGATGTGGCGCATGCCGTGCTCCATGGCGCGGCGGGCGGCACCGTCGGCGCTCATCGCGGCCGCGTATGGCGTGCTCTTGCGGGAACCCTTGAACCCGGCCAGCCCGGCGCTCCCCCAGGAGACCACAGCTCCCTGGAGGTCGGTGATGGTCACGATCGTGTTGTTGAACGTGGCCTGGACGTGCGCATGCCCCGCCGGCACGTTCTTTCGTTCTCGCCGGCGCGTCTTGGCCGCGCGCTTTCGCTCCGCCATCGGTTCTGGTCGTGCTCCTCGTCAGGGCGCTCGGTCGTTTTCCGACCCACGAGCGGGTTTGGGGTGGGGTTTTTTGGGCTACTTCTTGCGGCGGACGCCGACGGTCTTCTTGGGACCGCGTCGCTGCCGGGCATTGGTCTTGGTGCGCTGCCCACGAACGGGCAGGTTGCGGCGGTGCCGGAGACCGCGATAGGAGCCGATCTCCTGGAGCCGCTTGATGTTGAGCGCAACCTCGCGACGGAGATCGCCCTCGACCTTGTAACGGCGGTCGATGATGTCGCGCAGGCGGTTGACCTGCTCCTCGGTCAGATCGCGTACCCGCGTGTCCGGGTTGACGTTCGCTTGCGCCAGGATCTTCTGACTCGTGGGCAGGCCGACGCCGTACACGTAGGTGAGGGCTATCTCGACCCGCTTCTCCCGCGGAATGTCGATGCCCGCAATGCGCGCCATACCCCTACCCCTGCCGCTGCTTGTGCTTCGGATTAGTGCAGATGACCATCACGGTGCCATGGCGGCGGATGATCTTGCAGTTGTCGCAGCGCGTCTTGACCGACGCCGATACCTTCACGAGTGCTCCGTTACTTGAGCCGATAAGTGATGCGTCCCCTGGAGAGGTCGTAGGGCGAAAGCTCGACCCGTACGCGATCCCCCGGGAGGATGCGGATGAAGTTCATGCGCAGCTTTCCGCTGATGTGCGCGAGGACGCGATGCTTGTTCTCCAGTTCAATGGCGAACATGGCGTTGGGCAGCGGCTCGATGACCGTGCCCTCGACCTCGATCGCATCCTTCTTTGCCACAGGCGGAGGCTGGCTCCTCAATCAGGATTGGTGGACAACTGCCGTCCCGAGGGATCCGGAAGACCGGACCGCATTGCACGGCAACATGCCGAGGTGAACCCGGCAGAAGGGTCAGTGTACCAGTAGAGGCGGCGCGGCGCAATCGCCAAAGGACTGGGCCAGGCGCCGCGCATCCTGCATCATCGGAGGATGGGCAAGGGCAGGCTCGAGGCATTCAGCGACGGGGTCCTCGCGATCGTGATCACCATCATGGTGCTGGAGCTTCGGCCACCGACTGAGCCGACGCTCCAGGCGCTGAGTCCGCTCGTTCCCGTCTTCCTGAGCTACGTGCTGAGCTTCACGAATCTGGCGATCTACTGGAACAACCACCACCACCTGTTCCAGGCGGTTCGCGTTGTCGATGGCCGGGTCCTGTGGGCCAACATGCTTCTGCTGTTCTGCCTCTCCCTGGTCCCGTTCGGCACGGCATGGATGGGTGAGGACCTCACGCAGGCGGTCCCCGTCGCCGCCTACGGGGTGATCCTGATCTGTTCCGCGCTGTCGTACACCGTATTGGTCAGGGCGCTGATCCGCGTGCAGCCGGATCACACCCTGGCGGATGCGATCGGCGGCGACCGGAAGGGACTTGTCTCGCTGCTGTGCTATGCGATCGCCATCCCCGTGGCCGTCTATGCGCCGCTCGCGGCGTTCGGGATCTACATCATCGTCGCCGTCATCTGGATCGTGCCAGACACCCGGATCGAGCGCGTCCTGCAGCACTGAGGGTGCGCTGATCACCACGGTCCTAGGCCGCCCGGACGAAGCCCTCACGGAGCTCCCGGACCCATTCGCCCAGCGCCACGACCAGCTCGCCGACCATCACCCTCGTCTCGTTGTCGTGCAGGTTGCCGTTCTCGTCGAAGCGCGATCCAGCGAACGGAACCAGCACTTCCGGCTGGGGCATCACCAGGCCGCTCGTATAGGCAAGGCCGTCGCGAAGGTGCGCCTGGGCGCGAGCCGTTCCGCCACCACCGGACGAGGCACCCATGATGGCGATGGGCCGGTTGGTGAGCACCGAACGGCGCGGCGGCCGCGAGGCCCAGTCGATGGCGTTCTTCAGCACGCCGGGGATGCAGTGGTTGTATTCGGGCGTCGCGATCAGCAGTGCGTCGGCGTCGGCGATCGCCTGCTTGAACCGACGCACCGGTTCCGGATCGCCATCGGCCTCAATGTCGGCGTTGAACAACGGGATCTCGCCAAGGTCGTACGGAATCAACCGGATCCACACTGGCGCAAGCTCCGCGGCTGCACGGATCAGGCCGCGGTTGAAGGAACCTCTCCTCAGGCTGCCCGCGATGCCGAGGACACGTAGACCGGTGCTCTCCACGTTCACGCTCCGTTCCTGGTGACCCGATCGGCTCCGCGTGGTGGTGGCGCCGCGTAGGTCAGTGACTCGAGATCCCATCCGGCAAGCTCGGCCGCCGCCCGCTTGACCGCATCCATGAACCCCAGCAACGCTGCGCGCCGGTCGTCCGCCTCGAGCACCGCGCGATACGGCAGGACCCACTCGCCCATCGCCGGCGCCCACTCCGCCGTCTCGCCCTCCAACGGGAACACCGCGCAGTTCGGCGGCTCCGGCACGAGGTAGGCGTAGAAGGTCGGTTCGTGACGGTGGTCGCCGGGCCAGAATCCGGCCGACAGGTGCTCGGCGTCCAGGTCGTACCGCATGATGTAGTCCGACCCTTGCCGAGGTGCGGCGTGGCGGCCGTTGAACAGCACGACCGTGAAGTCGAAGCTGCCCCACCAGAAGCTGACCGTGCTGCGCCCGAAGAACGGCGCGCGCCATTCGTCGAAGACACCCTGCAGCTCCGTAAGCACGGCGAACCATGAACGCCCGAGCTCCGGGGCGAACGCTCGCGGGCGGATGTCCTGCGAGAACAGCGTGACGTCCTTTCGCTCCTGGGGCTTGTCCCAGAGCTCGGCGCGGATGCCGAGCTCGCGGAGCGTCCCCGTGAACGACGCCCAGAGGTCGGCAATCGATCGCGCCGGCATCAGCCCGAGTGTGCGGGTTTCACCGGTGCTGGAGGTGATCCGGACCAACTGATCGATGATGTCCAGCGTCGCATCCAGCGAGCCCTGCCCATACGGGATGGCGCCGGTCGTGAGTCCACGGGGCGTCAGTGCGAGGGACGTGTGGCCCCACTCCGGCAGAGGTGCTGCCAGCGCGACTCGCAGCTTGCCGAGCATCTGGAGAACGAGGTGCAGGTAGTCCTGCGTGGCGGGCCAGTTGCCGACGCGCTCGAAGGACGGCCACTCCGTTCGCTGGTCTGAAACGCGGTCGCTTGGATCCATCAGGCCAGACGCGCCAATCGGCTCGGTCGGCTCGCCCTTGCGCGGCTAGCTGCGAGCCCCGGCCGTGGCTCGCGCACGGCCGACGTTGACCTCGTCGGCGGCAGCGCCAGCGTTGATCGTCAGGATCCGCGGGCCGTTCTCGGTGATCGCGATCGAGTGCTCCCAGTGCGCGGCCAGGCTGCCGTCACGCGTCTCGACCGTCCAGCCGTCGTCGCGCACGTGAACCTCGTGCCCGCCGAGCGTGAACATTGGCTCGATCGCCAGGCAGAGCCCAGGCTCGATGCGGCGACCGCGGTTGCCCGTGCGGAAGTTGGTGACCTGCGGTTCCTCGTGCATCTCGGTGCCGATGCCGTGGCCCACGAACGAGCGCACGACACCATAGCCGTGCTCCAGCGCCACATCCTCGACCGCCGCGGAGATATCGGAAAGGAAGTTGCCCGGGACAGCCGCTGCGATGCCGGCGAGCATGGCGCGGCGCGTCTCCGAGACGAGCTCCGCGACGGCTGCCGGCACCGTGCCGACGGTGAAGGTGCGCGCCCCGTCGCCGTGCCAGCCATCGACGATCGCGCCGGCGTCGACCGAGATGATCTCGCCCTCGCGGACACGTCGCTTGCCGGGGATGCCGTGGACGACCTCGTCATCGAGCGAGATACACAGCGAATGCTTGTAGGGCGAGAGGTGGCCCGGCACGCCGATGAACGACGGGATGCCGCCTCGCTCGCGGATGAGGCGCTCCGCGATGGCGTCCAGCTCGAGCGTGGTGATGCCGGGCTCGATGGCCGCGCCGACCTGGTCGAGGACGTCGGCGACCAGCCGTCCGGCGACGGCCATCTTCTCGATCTGGGCCGCCGACTTGAGCGTCACGCGTCGATCCTGGAACGCCATGGTCAGGGAACCTTACAGGCCGTCTCGACCGCATGCAGCAGCTCGTCGGTGACCTGCTCGATCGACAGGTCTCCCCGGATGGCGCAGAGGAGGTCCCGGTCGGCGTAGTAGTCGACGACTTCGAACATGGGTGCGAGCTGCTTGCTCAGGCGGGCCCGAACCGTGTCCGGTTCGTCGTCGGCCCGGAGTTCCAGCGGCGTGCCGTCGATATCGCAGATGCCCTCGACCTTGGGCGGGTGGAACACCACGTGGTAGATGTGCTGCGAGGGGCCGCTGCAGACGCGACGGCCCGAGAGGCGCTTCACCAGCTCCTCCGGGTCCACCTGGATGTACAGCGCTCCCGCGACCCGGTGGCCACGTTGCGCAAGCATCCGCTCGAGCGCCTGGGCCTGCGAGACGGTTCGCGGAAAGCCGTCGAGGATCACGCCGCGCGGCGGCGTCCGGCTGGCTGAGCCGGTCGGAGACCATGCGCACGGTGACGTCGTCGGGGACGAGCGCGCCACGATCCATGTAGCGCTGGACCTCCTTCCCGAACTCGGTTCCCTCGCGGATGTGGGCACGGAAGAGCTCACCCGAGGAAACGTGCGGCAGGCCGAGCTTCTCGGCGAGCACGTCCGCCTGGGTCCCCTTCCCTGCCCCGGGGCCACCGAGCATCACCAGGATCCGTAGGGGCCGGTGCCTTGACCTGGTAGCTGCGCGTCGCGCCGCCCGCGGCGCTTGCGCCGGAGCCCTTGCGGACCGCGCGCTGGGTCACCGAATGAAGCCCTCGTAGTTGCGCATCATCAACTGCGCCTCGAGCTGCTTCATCGTCTCGACGACGACCGACACGACGATCAACAGTGCAGTGCCACCGAGGCTGAACGATCCGACGACGCTCGACGCGAACGGGATCGAGACAAGGATCGGCGACACGGCAACGATGCCGAGGAAGATGGCGCCGGCCAGGCTGATGCGGTTGACCACGCGCGCGAGGTAGTCACGGGTCGGTGCGCCCGGACGGATGCCCGGGATGAAGCCGCCGTTCTTGCGCAGCTGGTCGGCCGTCTCATCCGGCTTGAAGGTGAACGCCGTGTAGAAGTAGGTGAACCCGGCGGTCAGCAGGAAGTAGAGGATCACGTACAGCACGGTGCGCTGCTGGAGCAGGTTGATCACGCCGTTGGCGATGTCCTGGGTCACCCCGCCGGACTGCGAGAAGTAGGTGGCGATCTGGACGGGGAACAACAGGATGCTGATGGCGAAGATGATCGGGATGACGCCGGCCTGGTTGACGCGCAGCGGCAGGAACGTGGCACCACCCTGGTACATGCGCCGGCCACGGACGCGGCTGGCGTACTGGATCGGGATGCGGCGCTGGCCTTCCTGGATGTAGACGATCGCGGCGACAGCGGCGATGCCGAGGATCGCGAAGGCGATGCCGGCGGGCACGTCCGGTGAGGCGAGGAATGTTCCGAGGCCGGTCGGGACGCGAGCAACGATGCCCGCGAAGATGATGAAGCTGATGCCGTTGCCGATGCCGCGCTCGGTGATCAGCTCGCCGATCCACATCACCAGGACGGTGCCGGCGGTCAGCGAGAACAGCTGGGTGAGCGTCGTCCAGCTGGTGATGTCGAAGTTCGTGATGACGTTCTGGCTGGACAGCAGGGCCAGGTAGCCGTAGGCCTGCAGGAAGCCCATCGGCACGGTCAGGTAGCGCGTGTACTGGTTGATCTTGTTGCGGCCGTACTCGCCCTCGCGGGAGAGCTGCTGCAGACGGGGAATCACGCCCGTCATCAGGTTCATGATGATCGAGGCGTTGATGTACGGGTTCACCCCGAGCGCGATGACGCTGAAGGTCGACAACCCTCCGCCCGAGAACAGGTCCAGCAGCTGCAGGAACTGCTGCTGGCTCAGGACCTGGGTGAGCGCGTTATGGTCGACGCCGGGCACGGGCACGTGCGCGAGACCGCGCACGAGCACCAGCATCCCAAGGACGAACAGAATGCGGCGCCGGATGTCCGGCGCGCGAAAGGAATTGACGAGAGCGTCGAACACGAGCTATTCGCCCGCGGAGTCGGCCGACTTGCGCGAGCGGCGACGCGTGGTCGCGGACTCGGACTCGTCCTCCGAAGTCGTCTCGGCGGTGGCAGTTGCTGCGGCTTCGGCCGTTGCCGGCTCGTCGGAGGTGGCTTCGGCGGACGCCACAACGGGCTCGTCGTCCGTGGCGGGCTCGTCGCTGGTCGCCGCCTCGGGCTCCGCGGCCGGAGCTGCCTTTGCGGTCGGCGCGGGCTTTTCGGTCGCCGCGGGTTTTTCGGTCGCAGCCGAGACGGCCTTCGCTTTCGCGGTCGGCTTCTCGGTTGCGGCGGCCTTGGACGACCGGGCTGGCTCCGCTGCCGGGGCGCCATCGTCGGCCGGCGCTTCGGCGGGCGCACCGTCCAGCGCAAGTGGCTGGACGAAGCCGCCCGCGGCCTCGATCTTCTCGCGCGCACTCTTGGTGAACGCTTCGGCGGCCACGAACAGCTTGACCGTCACGTCACCGTGGCCGAGCACCTTGACCGGCTGGCGCTCGGTAGAAATCAGGCCGGCGCCGCGCAACACCTCGCTGTTGATCGTGAGGGGCGAGCTGCCCGGCTCGCTGCCGAAGCGGCCGGCTGCGGCGTACTCGGAGATGCGCCCGACGTTGACGACCTGGTAGTCGATGCGCCACGGGCGCCGGAAGCCGTGCAGCTTGGGCAGGCGCATATGGGCCGGCGTCTGACCGCCTTCGAACCAGGCCGGGATCGTGCCGCCGGCGCGGGCCTTCTGGCCCTTGGTGCCGCGGCCGGCGGTCTTGCCCTTTCCGGCGGCGATGCCGCGGCCGACGCGCATGCGCTCCTTGCGGCTGCCCGGAGCGGGCTTCAGGTCATGGAGCTTCACTTGGATTCCTCCCCACCGCCCGACGAGGCCTCGACGACCTCGACGAGGTGGCGCACCGCGCGCAGCTGGCCACGCACGGCCGGATTATCCGGGAGCGTGCTGACATCGCCGATTTTGCGCAATCCGAGCGCGCTCGCAGTGCGGCGCGCATCGGGGTTGCTGGAAACGACGCTCTTGGCGCAGCGTCACGGTCAGGCTACCGGGCATTGCCGGCCTCCCGCCCGCCGCTCAGATCCCGTCCGGTGCTCGCGCGCGACGCGTGCTCGCGGGCGGCCGCGCCGAAACCGTTGTCCGACGAGGCGCCCGTGGCCGCCGGGGCCGCAGCTGCGTCGCCGGCGTTGCGCGCGGACTGACCGGGGACATAGACGCGCACGGTCTTGCCGCGGCGCGCGCTGATCTCCTCGGCGCTCCTGAGGCTGCGCAGCCCCTCGAGCGTGGCGCGAACGACGTTGACCGGGTTGGTCGAGCCGAGCGACTTGGAGAGGATGTCGCGAACGCCGGCGGCCTCGACGACCGCTCGGACAGAGCCACCCGCGATGACGCCGGTGCCCTGCGAAGCTGGTTTCAGCAGCACGGTGCTGGCGCCGAACTGCTGACGAACCTCGTGCGGGATGGTCGTGCCGACGAGCGGCACGCGGATGAGGTGCTTCTTCGCGTCCTCGACGCCCTTGCGGATGGCCTCGGGAACCTCGCCGGCCTTCCCCAGCCCGGCGCCGACGTGCCCGTGGCCGTCGCCGACCACGACAACCGCGCTGAAGCTGAAGCGGCGGCCGCCCTTGACGACCTTCGCTACGCGGTTGATCTGGACGACGCGCTCCTCGAGCGTCAGCCTGGCGGGATCGATTCGTGCCATGGAGGTCCTTTCGGTTCCTAGAAGTCGAGGCCGGCCTCGCGCGCGCCCTCAGCGAGGGCACGGACGCGGCCGTGGTAGCGGAAACCGGCGCGATCGAACACGACGCTGCCGACACCCGCGTCCTTGGCGCGACGGGCGATCAGAGCACCGACCTGCTTGGCCTGGTCGCTCTTGTTGCCCTGCGCATCGCGCAGCTCCTTCTCGAGCGACGACGCGGCCGCGAGCGTGCGGCCGGACGTGTCGTCGATCACCTGCGCGTAGATCTGGTTGAGGCTGCGGAAGACGGCCAGCCGCGGCCGCTGCGTGTCACCCGACAGGGTGAGGCGGATGCGGCCCTGGCGCTTCTTCCGAGCGGCGACGCGGTTAAAGGCGCCCGTTGATGTAGGCATTTAGCGAAGTGCCTCCGTGAGGCTGAGGCGGCAGTGGCTCACTTCTTGCCGCCGATCTTGCCGGCCTTGCCGGCCTTGCGCCGCACGACCTCACCGGCGTAGCGGACGCCCTTGCCCTTGTAGGGCTCGGGCTTGCGCTGCGCGCGGACGCGTGCCGCGACGTGGCCGACCAGCTCCTTGTCGATGCCCGTGACCGCCAGGCGGGTGGGGTTCTCGACCTCGAAGGCGATGCCCGCAGGGGGATCGATCTCGATGGGGTGGCTGTAGCCAAGGTTGAGCTGCAGCTTCTTGCCGACCAGCTGCGCGCGATAGCCGACGCCGGTGATCTCGAGGCCCTTGCGGTAGCCGGTCGTCACGCCTGTGACCATGTTGGCCACGAGCGTTCGGGTCAGGCCGTGCAGCTGTCGCGAGCGCTTGTCGTCCGCGGGGCGCTCGACGACCAGCGTCTCGCCGTCGCGGACGAGGTTCAGCTCCGGGGCGATCACGCGCGTGAGCTCGCCCTTGGGGCCTTTCACGTCCACGCGCGAGCCGTCAACGGTGACGGTCACGCCGGCGGGCACCGGGATGGGAAGCTTGCCGATTCGGGACATGGCGATCTACCAGACGTACGCCAGGATCTCGCCACCGAGCTGGCCCTTGCGAGCCTCCGCGCCGGTCATGATCCCCTGGCTGGTGCTGACGATGACGACGCCGAGTCCGCCCAGCACGCGCGGAATCTCGGTCTTGGCCGCGTAGACCCGCAGCCCTGGCTTGCTGACGCGCTTCAGGCCGCTGACCACGGGGACCTTGCCCACGTAGCGCAGGCGGATCTTGACGAGGTTGCGAGGCCCTTCCTGGATCTCGCTGAAGTCGTCGATGAAGCCCTCGTCCTTGAGGATGCGCGCGATCGCGAGCTTCGTCTTCGAGGCGGGCACGATGACCTCCTCGTGACGGGCACGGGTCGCGTTGCGGATCCGCGTGAGCATGTCGGCGATGGGATCGGACACGTTCATGGGGCTACCAGCTCGACTTGGTCACGCCCGGGAGCTCGCCCAGCAGGGCATGCTCACGGAAACAGATGCGGCACAACCCGAAGCGGCGCATGTACGCGCGCGGCCGCCCGCAGATCATGCAGCGGTGGTAACCGCGCGACGAGAACTTGGGTTTTCGCTCCGACTTCGCGATGAGCGACTTCTTGGCCATACCTTCTTCCTCCCGCGCCTTAGCCGGCGAAGGGCATACCGAGGAGCGCCAGCAGACGCTTTGACTCCTCGTCGGACTTCGCCGTCGTCACGATGCTCACCTCGAGCCCGCGAAGGCGGTCGACCTTGTCGTAATCGATCTCGGGGAACGCGAGCTGCTCGCGCAACCCCAGGGTGTAGTTGCCACGCCCGTCGAACGAGCGACCGGGCACGCCGCGGAAGTCACGGATGCGGGGCAGCGCGAGGCGGGTGAGCCGCTCGAGGAAATCCCACATGTGCTCGCCGCGCAGCGTCACCCGCGCCCCGATGGAGTTGCCGGTGCGGACGCGGAACTGGGCGATGGAGCGCTTGGCGCGCGTCACCACCGGCTTCTGGCCGGTGATGGTGGCGAGGTCGCCCACCGCGGCGTCGAGCGCCTTGGCGTTCTGGAGCGCTTCGCCCAGACCGATGTTGACCACGATCTTCTCGAGCCGCGGCACCTGCATCGGGTTGGTGTAGTTGAACTCCTTCTGGAGCGCCGGCACCACCTCGGCGGTGTAGCGCTCGCGCAGCGTGCCGCTCATGAACGGTTCCTCTCAGCACGGGCGAGCGGCTCGCCGCAGTTGCCGCAGACGCGCACGCTGCGGCCGTCGGCGGCGTGGTCGTGGCGGATGCGGGTCGGTTCCGAGCACGCCGGGCAGATGACCATGACGTTGCTCGCGTTGATGGGCTGGGCGATGTCCATGATGCCGCCCTGCTGGATGCGGGGCTGGCGGTCGGTGCGCCCTGCCACCTGGCGCGGCTTGGTATGCCGCTTGGAGATGTTGAGGCCCTCGACGACGACGGCGGCACCTGCCAGGGGCGAGGTGCGCTGCCAGCCGGAGCCGAGCTTGTCCGTGGTCTTCTTCCAGCCCAGCTGGTTGGTGATGACGCGCTGGACGGTGCCCTTCTTGCCGGCGTCCTTGCCGGTCATGACGAGAACCTCGTCGCCCTTCCGGATGTCCGGCACGCGCGTCGCGCGGGTCGGTTGCGATGCGGGCGGCATCACAGCACCTCCGGAGCGAGCGAGATGATCTTCATGTAGTTGCGGTCACGCAGCTCGCGGGCAACGGGCCCGAAGATGCGCGTCCCGCGCGGGTTTCCCTGGTTGTTGATCAGCACGGCCGCGTTCTCATCGAAGCGGATGTAGCTACCGTCCGGCCGGCCGAACTCCTTGGCGGTGCGCACCACGACGGCACGCACGACGTCGCCCTTCTTGACGGCGGCGTTGGGGATGGCCTGCTTGACGGCCGCGACAATGACGTCGCCGACACCGGCCGTCTTCTTCTGCGAGCGGCCAAGGACGCGGATGCATTCGATCGTGCGCGCGCCGGTGTTGTCGGCGACGCGCAGGCGAGTGGAGGCTTGGATCACGCCTCGGCCTCCGGCGCCACAGCGTCTGCGGCAGCCTCCTCGGCACCGGCAGCCTCCTCGGCACCGTCAGCCGCGTGCTCACGGCCAGGATGGGCGGCCATGTGGATCGCCTCGAGCGTTGCGTCTTCCTCCCCCGCAAGCGTCTCGACCCCGCCGCCCGTGTCACCGGCACGCGCCACGATGCGGACGAGCCGCCAGCGCTTGGTCGCCGACAGGGGTCGCGATTCCTGGATCAGCACGGTGTCGCCGAGGTGAGCCTCGTTGGCCTCGTCGTGAGCCTTGAACTTGGTCGTGAGGCGGATGACCCGCTTGTAGACGGGGTGGCGCGAGAGCCGCTCGACGGACACGACGATCGTTTTGTCCATCTTGTCGGACACGACGCGGCCGACCTTGGTCTTGCGACCGGTGCTGCGCTCGGCGGGGACGGACGCGGCCACGGGGACGGCGGTTTTGGCCGCCCGCCCGGTCGTCGTTCGTCCGGTTGCCACTGCGCTCATCGCTTGCCTCCTGCGACGGCGGTCCGTCGGGTGCGTCGCGAGGGCGTCGAGACCGGAGCGACGACGCCGCGCTCGGTCTGGACCGTCAGCAGCCGCGCGATGGTCTTGCGCGTCTGGGCGATCTGGGTGAAGTCTGTCAACTGGCGGGTGGCCAGCTGGAAGCGGAGGTCATAGAGGTGCCGCCGGGCGTTGGTCAGCTCGAGCAGGACCTGATCGTCCGTCAGCTCTCGGACCTTAGTGATGTCCATCGGACACTCCCTCGCGCGCCAGGAAGCGCACGTCGACCGGCAGCTTGTGGCCGGCGAGGCGCATGGCCTCCTGGGCCTCCTCGACCGGCACGCCGGACATCTCGAACAGGATTCGGCCGGGCTTGACCACCGCGACCCAATGGTCGGGCGCGCCCTTGCCGGAGCCCATGCGGACTTCGGCGGGCTTCTTGGTCACCGGCTTGTCGGGGAAGACGCGGATCCAGATCTTGCCGCCGCGCTTGACGTAGCGAGTCATGGCGCGGCGCGCGGCCTCGATCTGGCGGCTGGTGATCCAGGCCGGCTCCTCGGTCATGAGGGCGTAGTCGCCGAAGGCGATGGCGGAGCCACCCTTGGCGACACCGGACATGCGTCCGCGCATCACCTTGCGGTGCTTGACGCGCTTGGGCATCAACATGGCTAGGCAGCTCCCGCGGCCGCGGCGGCCGCTGCCTCGCGCGGAGGCGTTCGCTCGGGGAGAACGTCCCCGCGGTAGATCCAGACCTTGACGCCGATGGCGCCGTAGGTCGTGCGCGAGAGCACCTGCCCATAGCTGATGTCCGCACGGAGCGTGCCCAACGGGATGCGCCCTTCACGGTCCCACTCGCGGCGAGCCATCTCGGAGCCGCCGAGACGACCGGCGACCGAGATCTTCACGCCCTTTGCGCCGGCCTTCATGGTCCGCTGGATGGCCTGCTTGATGGCCTTGCGGAAGGCGATGCGGCGCGAGAGCTGCTGCGCGATGTTGGCCGCAACGAGCACCGCATCGAGCTCGGGCTGGCGGATCTCCTTGATCTCAAGCTTGACCTTGCGCGCGGTGAGCTTGCCGATCTGGCCGCGCAACGCCTCGACGTTCGCGCCGCCCTTGCCGATGACGATGCCCGGCTTGGCGGTGTGGACGGTGACCGTCACGTGGTTGATGCCACGCTCGATCTCCACCAGCGAGACGCTGGCGTTGGACAGCCGCCCGGTGACCAGCTTGCGGATGCGCATGTCCTCGCGCAGCAAGTCGGTGTAGTCGCGGTCGGCGTACCACTTGGCGTTCCACGTGCGCGAAACGCCCAACCGGAAGCCGTTGGGGTGGACCTTGTGACCCATGCCTTAGGCCTCCCGGTTCTCGACCACGACGGTGATGTGCGTCATGGGCTTGTGGATTGCGAAGGCGCGCCCCTGGGCGCGCGGCTTGATGCGCTTGATCGTTGGACCCTCGTTGGCCTGTGCGTCCACCACGACGAGGTCGTCGGGGGACAGGTCATGGTTGTTCTCGGCGTTTGCCGCGGCGCTCTTGAGCACCTTGGCGACGTCCTTGGCTGCGCCCTGCGGCATGAACCGCAGCAAGGCCACGGCCTCTTCGACCGGCTTGCCGACGATCTGCTGCGTGACCAGCCGGGTCTTGCGCGTGGAGCGGCGGACGTACTTGGCGGTTGCGGATACGCGCACGATCGGCCTACTTCAACGACGTCGAGCGCTCGGTGTGCTTGCCGTGGCCGCGGAAGTTCCGCGTCGGGGCAAACTCGCCGAGCCGATGCCCGACCATGTTCTCGGTCACGTAGACCGGGACGTGCTTCTTGCCGTTGTAGACGGCCACCGTGTGGCCGATGAAGTCCGGGAAGATGACGCTCGCCCGTGACCAGGTCTTGAGCACCTTCTTCTCGTTCTTCTTGTTCATCGTCTGCACGCGGCCAAGGAGCCGCGATTCGACGAAGGGTCCCTTCTTGAGGGATCGCGACATCTGCTAACTCCTCTTGTGCCGCGACCGCACGATGAGCCGGTCGGTAGTCTTGTTGCGCCGGGTGCGGTGGCCCATGGCGGGCTGGCCCCACGGAGTCTTGGGCGGCATTCCGGTGGGCGACTTGCCCTCGCCACCACCATGCGGATGGTCCCTGGGGTTCATGACCACGCCGCGCACCTCGGGCCGCTTGCCCATGTGCCGAGCTCGGCCAGCCTTGCCGATGCTCTGGTTCTCGTGGTCGAGGTTGCCCACCTGGCCGACGGTGGCCATGCAGCGCATGTCCACGCGGCGGACCTCACCCGACGGGAGGCGCACCGTGGCCACGTCGCCTTCCTTGGCGAGCAACTGGGCGGACACGCCGGCCGAGCGCACGATCTGGCCGCCCTTGCCGGGCACCAGCTCGATGTTGTGGATCTGCGTGCCGAGCGGGATCGACGAGAGCGGCAGGGCATTGCCTACGCGCGCCTCGGCACTCTGGCCGGCGATCACGGTGTCACCGACCTTGAGGCCGTTGGGCACCAGGATGTAGCGCTTCTCGCCGTCGGCGTAGTGCAGCAGGCCGATGCGAGCAGACCGGTTGGGGTCGTACTCGATGGTCGCGAGCTTGGCCGGAACATCCCACTTGTCGCGGCGGAAATCGATCCGGCGATAGGCGCGCTTCTCGCCGCCCCCGCGGTGGCGGACCGTCATGCGGCCCTGCGAGTTGCGGCCGCTCGTGCGCTTCATGGGCTCGAGCAGTGGCTTGTGCGGCTGGTCGGTGGTGATCTCCTCGAACGTCGGGCGGGTCATGAACCGGATGCCCGGCGAGGTCGGCTTGTAGCTTCGCAGCGGCATTGCCTAGACCCCCTCGAAGAATTCGATCTTGTCGTTGGCCGAAACGGTCACGACGGCCTTCTTCCACGCCGACGTCCAGCCCTGGACGCGGCCACGCTTGCGGTTGCGACTCTTCTCCTTGGGCTTGTTGGTGAGGACGTTCACGTCCAGCACGGTGACCTTGAAGAGCTCTTCGACCGCGTCCTTGATCTGCAGCTTGTTGGCGTCGCCGTGGACCGCGAACGTGTACTTGTTCACGCGCGTGTTGTCCATCGACTTCTCGCTGATCACGGGGCGCAGCACGATCTGACTCGCCTCGAGCGTCATGCGTACACCTCCGAGAGCGTCGGGAGCGAGGGCTGCGTGATGAGGAGGACATCGGCGTCCAGGACGTCCACCACGTTGAGCGAGTCGGCCCGGATGATCGTCACGCCGGGCAGGTTGCGCGCCGACAGCTCGAGCTTCTCGTCCTTGCCCGACGCGACCACGAGGACGCGGCCGGTGGCCTGCAGCGAGTCGAGGTAGCCCACCAGCACCTTTGTCTTGATCTCATCGAGCCCGAGGTCCTCGACGACCTTGATCGCGCCATCATCGAACTTGGAAGTCAGCGCCCCCTGGAGGGCGAGCCGCTTCATGCGCTTGGGGAAGCGCTGCTCGTACGAGCGCGGATGCGGGCCGAAGACGACGCCACCGCCGGCGTAGTGCGGCGCGCGGCGGGAGCCCTGCCGGGCTCGGCCGGTGCCCTTCTGGCGATACGGCTTGGCGCCGCCGCCGGCGACCATGCCGCGCGTCTTGGTGCTGGCGGTGCCGATCCGGCGACCGGCCAGCTGGGCGACGACGGCCTGGTGCATCACGGCCTCGTTGACCGGCGCCGCGAACAGCGTGTCGGGGAGATCCACGGTGCCGGCCTCCGTGCCGGTCTTGGTGTAGAGCGTGGTCGTGGGCATCGTCAGGCCTTCTTCACGAGGACGAGCGCGTTGCGCGATCCCGGGACCGGGCCCTTGACCAGCAACAGGTTGCGGTCGGGATCGGTGCGCACCACGGTGGCCTTCTTGACGGTGACGCGGTCGCTGCCCATGTGCCCGGCCATGCCGGTCCCCTTGAACACCTTGCCGGGAGTCGTGCCGCCGCCGATCGACCCCGGCGCGCGATGCGAGTCGGAGCCGTGCGTCTCGGGGCCGCGGCGGAAGTGGTGGCGCTTGACCGTGCCGGAGAAGCCCTTGCCCTTGCTGACGCCGGTGACGTCGATCGAATCGCCCTCGGCGAAGATCGTCACATCCAGCGTCTGCCCGACCTGGTACTCGCCCAGCTCGTCGAGGCGGAACTCGCGCACGTCGTGGACGCGCGGCAGGTCCTTGAGCTGGCCCAGGCGAGGCTTGGTCAGCTTGCGCGCGGTGCCGGCACCGACCTGCACGGCGGTGTACCCGTCGCGCTCCTGGGTGCGGATCGCGGTCACCGTGTTCGGTTCCACGGACACCACGGACACCGGCACGATCGTGCCGTCCGCCGCGAAGATCTGTGTCATCCCGAGCTTCCTGCCGAGGAGACCGATCGTGTGCTGACTCATCTACATCTTGATCTCGATGTCGACGCCAGCAGCAAGGCTGAGTCGCATCAGGGCGTCGACCGTCTTGGACGAGGGATCGAGGATGTCGATGAGCCGCTTGTGCGTGCGGATCTCGAACTGCTCCCGGCTGTCCTTGTCGATGAACGGTGAACGCAGGACGGTGAACTTCTCGATATGCGTCGGCAGCGGCACCGGACCGACCACGTCGGCACCCGTGCGCTGCGCCGTCTCCACGATCTGGAGGGCGCTCTGGTCGAGCAACCGGTGGTCGTATGCCTTGAGCCGGATCCGGATTCGCTGCCTAGCCATCTATTTGATCCCTGGCACTTCCTGATGAGCCTCCGGGAGGCGACCGATGGCGGAATGCACCATCGGGTGGGTTGGGTTCGGGGGGCGGCTGGAGGTCACTCCAGGATCTCGGTGATGGCGCCGGCACCGACGGTGTGGCCACCCTCGCGGATGGCGAAGCGCTGGCCGGTCTCGAGGCCGATGGCGGTGATCAGCTCGACGCCCATCTGGACGTTGTCGCCGGGCATCACCATCTCGGCACCGTCCTTCAGGCCGATGGCCCCGGTGACGTCGGTGGTGCGCAGGTAGAACTGCGGCCGGTAGCCGTTGTAGAAGGGCGTGTGGCGGCCGCCCTCCTCCTTGGAGAGCACGTACACCTGGGCGTTGAAGCGGGTGTGCGGCTTGATGCTGTTGGGCTTGGCCAGCACCTGGCCGCGCTCGATGTCCTCGCGCTCGATGCCCCGCAGGAGGGTGCCCACGTTGTCCCCCGCGCGGCCCTCGTCGAGCAGCTTCTTGAACATCTCCACGCCGGTCACGACGACCTTGCGGGTGGGCCGGATGCCCACGATCTCGATCTCCTCGCCGACCTTCACCACGCCCCGCTCGATGCGCCCGGTGGCGACCGTGCCGCGGCCCTTGATGCCGAAGACGTCCTCGACGGGCATCAGGAAGGGCTTGTCCACGGCCCGCTCGGGGGTGGGGATGTAGGAGTCGACCGCGTCCATCAGCTCCTGGATGGGGGCATAGGCGGGGTCGTTCTTGTCGTCGGGTGCCTCGAGCGCCTTCAAGGCCGAGCCGCGGATGACGGGCACCTCGTCGCCGGGGAAGTTGTACTTGCTCAGCAGCTCGCGCACCTCGAGCTCGACCAGCTCGAGCAGCTCGGGGTCGTCGACCATGTCGACCTTGTTGAGGAAGACGACGATGTAGGGCACCTCCACCTGGCGCGCCAGGAGGATGTGCTCGCGCGTCTGGGGCATCGGCCCGTCGGTCGCCGCGACCACCAGGATGGCGCCGTCCATCTGGGCGGCGCCGGTGATCATGTTCTTGATGTAGTCGGCGTGGCCGGGGCAGTCGACGTGGGCGTAGTGGCGCGCCTCGGTCTCGTACTCCACGTGGGCGATGGCGATGGTGATGCCGCGCTCGCGCTCCTCGGGGGCGTTGTCGATGGTGTCGAAGGCGCGGTACTCGGCCTCGCCCTTCAGGGCCAGGTACTTGGTGATGGCCGCGGTCAGGCTGGTCTTGCCGTGGTCGATGTGCCCGATCGTGCCGATGTTCACGTGGGGCTTGGTGCGCTCGAACTTCTTCTTGGCCATGGCTAGATCAACTCCTCTCTCAGACCTTGGACTTCTGTGCGAGTTCGCTCTCGATGCTCTTGGGCACGTCGCTGTAGTGCGAGAACTCCATCGACGAGCTCGCCCGACCCTGGGTCATGCTGCGCAGGTCCGTGACGTAGCCGAACATCTCGGCCAGCGGCACGAACGCCCGCACGACCTGGGTCCCGGACCGGTTCTCCATGCCCTCGATGTGGCCGCGGCGGCTGTTGAGGTCGCCGATGACGTCGCCCATGAACTCCTCGGGCATGGTCACCTCGACCCGCATCACCGGCTCGAGGATGACCGGATCGGCCTTCTCGACGGCATCCTTGAGCGCCATGGAACCTGCGATCTTGAAGGCCATCTCCGACGAGTCGACCTCGTGGAACGAGCCGTCGAAGAGCGTCACCTTGACGTCCACCATGGGCACGTTCGCGTAGGGGCCGGAAGCCAGCGCCTCCTCGATTCCCTGGTTGACGGGGCGGATGTATTCGCGCGGAATGATGCCGCCGACGATCTTGTCCTCGAACTTGTAGCCGCCGCCCTTCTCGTTGGGCTCGAGGCGGATCACCGCGTGGCCGTACTGGCCGCGACCGCCGGTCTGGCGCACGAAGCGCCCGTTGCCCTCGGCCGCGCGACGAACCGTGGAGCGGTAGGCGACCTGCGGCTTGCCCACGTTGGCGGCGACCTTGAACTCGCGCGTCATGCGGTCGACCAGCACGTCGAGGTGCAGCTCGCCCATGCCGGCGATCAGGACCTGGCCGCTCTCGTCATCGGTGTGGACGCGGAACGTCGGGTCTTCCTCCGCCAGGCGCTGGAGTGCGATCCCCAGCTTGTCCTGGTCGGCCTTGGTCTTGGGCTCGATCGCCACCTCGATGACCGGCTCCGGGAAGGTCATCGACTCGAGGACCACCGGATGGTCGGGATCGGCGAGGGTGTCGCCGGTGAAGGTGTCCTTCAGGCCGACGGCAGCAGCGATGTCGCCCGCGTAGACCTCGTCGATCTCCTCGCGGTGATTGGCGTGCATCTGGAGGATGCGGCCGATGCGCTCCTTCTTGCCCTTGACGGGATTGAGCACGTATGAGCCGGCCCTGAGCGTGCCGGAGTAGACCCGGAAGAAGGCGAGCTTGCCCACGAACGGGTCCGCGGCGATCTTGAAGGCAAGCGCCGAGAAGGGCTCGCTGTCGTTGACCGTGCGCACGATCTCGTTGCCGTTGCGCGGATCCACGCCGATGATCGGGGGGACGTCGAGCGGGGACGGCAGGTAATCGACGACTGCATCCAGCATCGGCTGGATGCCCTTGTTCTTGAGGGCAGAGCCGGTGAGGATCGGCACGATCCGGGACTGGAGCGTGCCCAGGCGGAGACCGTGCTTCAGCTCGGCCTCGGTGAACTCCTCGCCTTCCAGGTACTTGTGCGTCAGGTCGTCATCCATCTCGGCGACGGCCTCGATCATGGCGACGCGATGCTTCCGGGCCTCCTCGAGCAACTCGTCGGGCACGTCCGTCTCGACGATCTCCTTGCCGAGGTCGTCGTTGTAGCGGATGGCCTTCATGCGGACGAGATCGACGATGCCCTTGAACTGGTCCTCGCGGCCGATGGGGATCTGGATGGGCACGAAGTGGCGTGACATGCCGCTGCCGAGCCGGTCTCTGATCGACTCCACGCCACGCCAGAAGTCGGCGCCGGTGCGATCGAGCTTGTTGATGAAGCAGATGCGGGGCACGCCGTAGCGGTCGGCCTGACGCCAGACCGTCTCGGACTGGGGCTCGACGCCGGCCACGCCGTCGAAGACGACCACGGCGCCATCGAGCACGCGCAGGCTTCGCTCGACCTCGACGGTGAAGTCCACGTGCCCGGGCGTATCGATGATGTTGATGCGATGGTCGCCCCAGAACGCCGTCGTTGCCGCGGCCGTGATGGTGATGCCGCGCTCTTGCTCCTGGGGCATCCAGTCCATCGTGGCCGCGCCCTCATGGACCTCGCCGATCTTGTAGATCTTCTTCGTGTAGAAGAGGATCCGCTCGGTCACCGTGGTCTTGCCGGCGTCGATATGCGCAATGATTCCAATGTTCCGCGTCTTGGCGAGCGGAACCTGTCGTGCCATTTTGAGTGCTGACTACTTCCTGGTCTGTGTGAGCTGCTGGCTGGCCTGTCGGCCTACCACTTGAAGTGGCTGAAGGCCTTGTTGGCCTCTGCCATCTTGTGCGTGTCCTCGCGCCGCTTGACTGCGGAACCGAGTCCATTCATTGCGTCGACGAGCTCGAAGGCGAGCTTCTCACTCATGGATTTGCCATTGCGCTTCCGGGCCGACTGGACGAGCCAGCGAACGCCGAGGCTGAGACGGCGGTCGCCGCGGATCTCCACGGGGACCTGGTAGGTGGCGCCACCGACGCGGCGCGGCTTGACCTCGATGATCGGCGTCGCGTTACGCAGCGCCTGCTCGAGCACCTCGAGGCCGGGGCGATGTGCCGAAGCCTCGGCACGCGCGAGCGCCTGCCGGAGGATCCGCTCGGCGAGGCCCTTCTTGCCGTCGACCATGAGCTTCACGACGAAGCGGTCGGTGGTGCGCGCCAGGGTGGGCGCGTACTTGGCCTTGCGGGGGATCTGGGCTCGTCGCGGCATCTACTTGGGCCTCTTGGCGCCGTAGAGGGAGCGGCCCTGCTTGCGGTCACGCACGCCGGCCGCGTCGAGGGTGCCGCGGATGATGTGGTACTTGACCGACGGGAGGTCACGCACGCGGCCGCCGCGCACGAGCACCACCGAGTGCTCCTGGAGGTTGTGGCCGATGCCCGGGATGTAGGCCGTGACCTCCTGCATGTTGGTCAGCCGCACGCGCGCGATCTTGCGCAGCGCCGAGTTCGGCTTCTTGGGGGTCATCGTGCGCACCTGCAGGCACACGCCGCGCTTCTGCGGCGCGCCCGGAATGGGCAGCTGGCGCTGCTTCAGGCTGTTCCAGTTCTTCCGCATCGCCGGCGCCTTGATCTTCTGTTGTTTGGGCGTACGACCCTTGCGGACGAGCTGGTTGATCGTCGGCACGAACGCTGACTCCTCTTGGGCAGTTGGTCCTGGTTGGGCGGTCCCGTTGTTGCTGCGATGCGGCGGTTTGCGCGGCGCGCAGCGAGACGGGTCTGGGTTTTGTCTGGTGGATGCGGGCCGTGCGGCGGAGAGAGCCTCTCCGGTCTTGCCGGCTCGGGTGCCGTTCAACTCGCAGGTTGAGTGCGGCACACACGACCGCGGTGTTTCAGCCGCGAACGCGGAGTGTACCAGCGTGGCGTTTGAGCGTCAACGAAGGCCCGCCTGGCGCTCGCGATCTTCCCCGCTGGTAATGCGGCTCCGCCGCATGCAGTGCATGGAGAGCGAGTCAGCCCACATCGTCCCGGGCAGGGGCGGGTCCCATCGGCGCGGTTGGTGACGATATTCGGCCTGTTCGGTCCGGCCGCCGCTCGTTTCTTTTCTTTCGGATTGGCATGCTGCGGGCGTTTGCATGAATCCATGGCCCGTTCAAGCAGGCTCCGCGTGGTCCGGCGGCGTCGATCTGAGCGTGGAATGGACGGCGCTGACTGACTTCGGACCGCCAGAGAGAATCGAACTCCGAGCGAACGCCCGTGGTGTGGCAGAACGACAGGAGGTGCGCCGATGCAGCCGGATAGCGACCATGGTGTGCAAACACGAAGGATCGTCCCCGCTTGGCGCCGTAATGCCTGTGATGCGCGACGCGCACCCGAGACAGAGCCCGAAACGGAGGTGCAGACGCGCGAGTCTCCAACGCACTAGGGAAGATCACCAAGCCGCGCGGAGCGATCGGCTCGTCCCGGTATCGTGATACCTTCGAGGCAACGGCGATGGGGTCCGCCAAAACCGCCCGCAAGGGCTGATGACTCCTGCGTAGATCGAAGGGGATCCGCGGGAGTCGACATGCCCAGCACGCCTATCGTCCAGGTTCACAACGCCCTGCGACCGCGAACATGACCGCTCTGCTGGTGGGCCTCGGAGGATTCTTCGGGGCGATCTCCCGCTACCTGGTGGACGGGTGGGTCACCGACCGGCTGGGAGGCTCGTTTCCCTACGGCACGTTCGTGATCAACATCAGCGGTTCGCTGGTTCTGGGCGTGCTGTTTGCGCTGACGGTCGAGCGGGGCGTGCTGCCGGCGGAGTCGCGTGCGCCGTTAATGATCGGATTTGTCGGTGCGTACACCACCTTCTCCACGCTGATGCTCGAGAGTTGGCGGCTGATCGAGGACGGGTCGGTGGCCGCCGGCATGGTCAACCTGGTTGGCTCCGGCGTGATCGGGATCATCGCGGTCGTTGCCGGACTCACGATCGGGCGGGCACTGGCATGAAGATCGAAGGGCCGGGGCTGCTCGTTCGGATCTACATCGGCGAGAGCGACCAGTGGCATGGCCGGCCGCTGTACCAGCAGATCGTCGAGAAGCTGCGCGGCCGCGGCATCGCTGGCGCGACCGTGCTGCGCGGCATCGAGGGCTACGGCGCGAAAGCCCACCTGCACACGACACGCATCCTCCGGCTGTCCGAGGACCTGCCGGTGCTGATCGAGGTGGTCGATCAGGAGGATCGGATCCGCGCGATCCTCCCCGAACTCGACACGATGGTCGGCGACGGACTGATCACGCTCGAACCGATCGAGGTGATCGTGCACCGGTCCTCGAGCGGAACTGGAGAAACGTAGCGCCGCCGGGCTCCGCGGCCGGGCTCGCGGCACGGGCTTGCGTTCGATGGCGGCAAACGGCCACCGAGGGCATCCCTGAGCCTGGATCGACGCGTCACGTTCGCTGTTCGGCGGCGCCGGGTGCGCGGAACGGCCAACGAGCAGACGTTCCTTTGCGTTCGTTGGCCGCTTGCCTGCACGCGGCGCAAGTCGCGGAGCGAGGCCTTCATTTTTGGACGGCCGACGTCCCTCGCCACGAATCGAAAGGCCCGAGCCGTCGCCGGCCCGGGCCTCCGATTGTTGCCTGATGGGTTGAGGTCCTAGACCTCAGCCGGCTCGGCCGCCTCGTCCTCGAACGAGGGCAGATCGTCTTCCTCCTCTTCCTCGCCTTCGTCGAGGAAGGGGTTCGACTCGAACTCGTCGTCGACCTCCGCCGACGCCGCCTCGCGGCCCGCGAGCAGCGGGTTGAAGCCCGTGTCTCCGTCCTGCCGTGTGGCGCCGACGCCGTCCTCCGCGAGGAAGGCGTTGTAGTTCTCGCCGAAGCCCTCGGGGAGCTCGCCGCCGGCGAGTGCCTCGGCAGCGGCCCGACGCTCGGCCTCGCGGCGTGCCGCCACGTTGGCCGGCGCGCCGGATCCTGCCGGGATCAGCTTGCCGATGATCACGTTTTCCTTGAGGCCGATGAGCCGGTCCTTGGCGCCGTTGATGGCCGCCTCGGTCAGCACGCGGGTCGTCTCCTGGAAGGAGGCTGCCGCGAGGAACGAGGAGGTGTTCAGCGACGCCTTGGTGACCCCGAGGAGCACGGTCTCCGCCGTTGACGGCTCGCCGCCCTCGGAGAGGACCTTGTTGTTGATCTCCTCGAACTCGAACTTGTCCACCAGCTCGAAGGGCAGCTGCTCGCTGTCGCCCGGCTGGTCGATGCGGACCTTGCGGAGCATCTGCCGAACGATGATCTCGATGTGCTTGTCGTTGATCGTCACGCCCTGGCTGCGGTAGACGCGCTGGACCTCCTTGACGAGGTAGCGCTGGACCGCATCCCGGCCGCGAGTCTCGAGGTATTCCTGCGGGTTGATGGGGCCGTCCGTGATCGGATCGCCGGCGCGGATCTCCTGGCCGTTCTCGACCAGCAGCTTCGCGTTGTGCGGGATCACGTACTCGCGCTCGACGACGTCCTCGCTGCGAACCCGGAGCCCATCGTCCTCGCGGATGACCAGGCCACGATCGGGGGCGCGCACCTCGTCGACGGCCTTGCCATCGTCGCCGGTCTGGCGCGCGATGACCTGGTTCGCTTCGACGGTGTCGCCCTCGGCAACGAGCAGCTCGTGGCCCTTTGAGATGCGCAGCGGGGTGTCGAACGCCTCGCGGCTCGTGACCTTCACGCGCCGTCCGCCGTTCTCGGTCTGGATGATCTCGGTGACGCCGTCGATGTGGCTGATCTCGGCCTTGCCCTTGGGCATGCGAGCCTCGAACAGCTCCTCGACGCGCGGCAGGCCGGCGGTGATGTCCAAGCCGGCGACGCCGCCGGTGTGGAACGTCCGCATGGTCAGCTGCGTGCCGGGCTCGCCGATCGACTGCGCCGCGATGATGCCCACCGCCTCGCCGATGCCGACCAGCGAACCGGTCGCCAGGTTCCGGCCGTAGCACGTGCGGCAGACGCCGTAGCGGCTCTGGCAGGTGAGCGGCGAGCGAACCAGCACCTCGTCGACGCCGGCGGCATCGATGGCCGCGGCGATCTCTTCGCTGATCTCGTGGTTCGCCTCGACGATGGGCGCGTCCTTCTTCTTGGCCTTTGGCGCCAGCACCGGGCCGGCGGCGAACCGACCGACCAGGCGACGGCGGAACGCGTCGGGCTCGGTGCCCGCGAACTCCTCCGTCTCGGCCCTGGTGATCCAGGTGCCCTCCTGCGTGCCGCAGTCGTCGTCACGGGTGATGACGTCCTGTGCCACGTCCACGAGGCGCCGGGTCAGGTAGCCCGAGTCGGCGGTTCGAAGGGCGGTGTCGGCGAGACCCTTGCGGGCGCCGTGGGTCGAGATGAAGTACTCGAGGACGGTCATGCCCTCGCGGAAGTTCGAGCGCACGGGCACGTCGATGATCCGGCCGGTCGGGTCGGCCATCAGGCCGCGCATGCCGCCCAGCTGGCCGATGTTGCCCTTGTTACCGCGGGCTCCCGAGGCGGTCATCATCGTGACCGCGCCGGTCGGATCGAGGCTCTCCGACATCCGGTCGGACACCTGCTGCGTGGTGTCCTTCCAGACCTGGACGACTCGCTCGTAACGCTCGTCGTCGGTGATGAGGCCGCGCTGGTACTGCTGATCGATCTGGCCGACCTGGCGGTCGGCCTCCTTGAGCAGTGCCGGCTTCTGCTTGGGGACGGTGATGTCGGCCACCGCGATGGTCATGCCGCCGCGGGTCGCGTAGTGGAAGCCGACACTCTTGATGCCGTCGACGAGGTGCGCGGTCTCGGCAGGGCCGAGGAGCCGGTAGCAATCGCTGACGACCTCGCGCAGCGCGGCGCGGTTCATGGTCCGGTTCACGAAGCGAAGCCGATCCGGAAGGATCTGGTTGAAGATCACCCGCCCGACCGTCGTTCGAACATCGCCCGTGACGAGCTCGCCGGCCTCCTCGTTCCAGCTGGTTACCGGCAGCTCGATCGGGGAGTGCAGGCTGAGCCGCTGGACCATGTGGTTGGGCATGTTGTCGATACCCTCGCGGGTGTCGATCTGCCCGACCTCGTAGGCCAGCAGTGCCTCCGACTCGTCGGCGAAGCGGATCGCATCGGCGGCGTCCTCGCGCTCGAGGGTCAGGTAGTAGCAGCCCAGGATCATGTCCTGGGTGGGCGCCACCACCGGACCGCCGTCGGACGGCGAGAGCAGGTTGGCCGTGGAGAGCATCATCCGGCGCGCTTCGTCCTGCGCCGCGCGGGAGAGCGGCACGTGGACGGCCATCTGATCCCCGTCGAAGTCCGCGTTGAACGCGAAGCAGACGAGCGGGTGGATCTGGATGGCCGAGCCCTCGACGAGCACGGGCATGAAGGCCTGGATGCCCAGGCGGTGGAGCGTCGGCGCGCGGTTGAGCAGCACGGGGTGGTCCTTGATGACCTCCTCGAGGACATCCCAGACCTCGGGCCGCACCCGCTCGACGATGCGCTTGGCGCTCTTGATGTTGTGGGCGTAGCCCTTCTCGACCAGCTGGCGCATCACGAACGGCTTGAACAGCTCGAGCGCCATCTTCTTGGGCAGGCCGCACTGGTGCAGCTTCAGCTCCGGGCCGACCACGATGACCGAACGGCCCGAGTAGTCGACGCGCTTGCCCAGCAGGTTCTGGCGGAACCGGCCCTGCTTGCCCTTGAGCATGTCGGAGAGGCTCTTGAGGCGGTGGTTGCCGGTGCCCGCGATCGCCCGGCCGCGACGGCCGTTGTCGATCAGGGCGTCGCACGCCTCCTGGAGCATCCGCTTCTCGTTGCGAATGATGATCTCGGGCGCGCCAAGCTCCAGCAGCCTCTTCAACCGGTTGTTGCGGTTGATGACGCGCCGGTAGAGGTCGTTCAGGTCGGAGGTCGCGAAGCGGCCGCCGTCCAGCTGCACCATCGGGCGCAGGTCCGGCGGGATGACCGGCAGGACCGCCATGATCATCCACTCCGGACGCGTGCCGGAGCGGCGGAACGCCTCGATGAGGCGCAGACGCTTGATGGCCTTCTTGCGGCGCATGCCGGACGTCGTGCGGACCTCGCTGTGGAGCTGCTTGCCCAGCGTCTCGAGATCCATGTGCAGGATCCGCTCGCGGACTGCTTCGGCGCCCATGCCGGCGCCGAACAGGCGCGGCGCCCCGCGGACGCCCGAGCCGTAGCGGCGGTCCAGCTCCCGGAAGGTGAACGAATCGATGGGCGAGGACTCGGAGAGCAGCATGCCCGGCTGCAGCTTCTGGATCTCGTCCTTGGCCTTGCGGATCTCCTCCTTGAGGCCGTCGGCCTCGGTGCGGAGCCGCTCGCGCTCGGCCTCGATCTGCGCATCGCGCTGGAGGCGCAGGTCGCTGATCTGCTGCGCGACGCCGGCCTCCTCGGCCGCCTCGCGCTCCTGGATGCCGGTGTTGACGCGCTCGATCTCGTCACCAGCCGACTTCTTGAGCCGGTTGGCGGCGGCCTTGTCGGCCTTGTCGCCGGCAGACACGACAACCTCACCGGTCGGCTCGAAGACGATCGGGTCGGTGGCCGCGGAGGAGCCGAGGGCATCCAGCGCGGCCTGCGTGGCCTGCTGCGCCTCGACCAGCTCGGCGGTGCGCGCGGTTCGCTCCTCCTCGCGCTCCGTCTTGAACTGCACGAGTGCCGCGTTCAGGTCATCGGTCTGGCGATTGAGGTCGCGCTCGAGCGAATCCTTGAGCTCCTCGAGCGACTTGCCGGAACGGCCGCCCCGACCCTCCGCCTCATCGTCGAGCTGCTGCAGCAGCCGCGTGCGCGCGTCCTCGTCGACCCACGTGACGAGGTACTTGGCGAAGTAGAGCACCGCCTCGAGGTTGCGCGGGCTGATGTCCAGCAGGATGCCCAGGCGCGACGGGGTGCCCTTGAAATACCAGATGTGGCTGACCGGGCTGGCCAGCTGGATGTGGCCCATCCGCTCGCGACGAACCTTGGCGCGAGTGACCTCGACGCCGCACTTGTCGCAGATGATCCCCTTGTAGCGGATGCGCTTGTACTTGCCGCAGTAGCACTCCCAGTCCCGGCTGGGACCGAAGATGCGCTCGTCGAACAGGCCGTCCTTCTCGGGGCGCAGCGTGCGGTAGTTGATCGTCTCGGGCTTGGTGACTTCGCCCTTTGACCAATCGCGGATCTGCTCGGGAGACGCGAGCGAGATCCGAATGGCGTTGAAGTTATTGACTTCGAGCATCGTTCTCCTTCGTCACGACGAGGCGCGTCGTGACCGCAGCAGTGGGAGGTGGAGCAGTCCTCCGGGGGCAGCGAGCGGGTCGGCGCCGGGGCATCCGGCTCGTGGCGTGCGCCGCCCCGCAGTGAATGGGTTTCGGGCTTTAGTCCTCGAACCCTGCGAGATTGATCCCGCCGAGGTCGGGGAGCGGATAGGCCGAGGCGTCCTCGGCGAAATGGATCTCTTCTTCGTTCTCGTTGAGGATCTCGACGTTGAGACCCAGGCTCTGGAGCTCTTTGATGAGGACCTTGAACGACTCGGGCACGCCCGGCGGCTGGATGTCCTCACCCTTGACGATGGCTTCGTACGTTTGGACGCGGCCCATCACGTCGTCCGACTTCACCGTCAACAGCTCCTGGAGGATGTTCGCGGCGCCGTAGGCCTCGAGCGCCCAGACCTCCATCTCGCCGAAGCGCTGGCCGCCGAACTGCGCCTTGCCACCCAGCGGCTGCTGCGTGATGAGGCTGTAAGGGCCGGTCGATCGTGCGTGGATCTTGTCCTCCACCAGGTGGTGGAGCTTGAGCATGTAGATGTAGCCGACGGTGATCTCGCGATCGAACGGCTCGCCCGTTCGACCGTCGTGGAGGATGGTCTTGCCGGTCAGCGGCAGCCCTGCCTCTTTGAGCTCCTCGCCGATCTGCTCCTCGGTGGCGCCGTCGAACACGGCGGTGGCGGCCTTGACGATGGTGCCGTCACGTTTGCCCTGCTCGTGCAGAGCCCAGCCGAGGTGCGTCTCGAGGATCTGCCCGATGTTCATGCGCGACGGCACGCCCAGCGGGTTGAGGATGATGTCGACGGGAGTGCCGTCCGGCAGGAACGGCATGTCCTCCTGCGGCAGGATCTTGGCCACGACACCCTTGTTGCCGTGGCGGCCGGCCATCTTGTCGCCGACCGAGATCTTGCGCTTGGCCGCGACGCTGACGCGGATCAGCCGGTTGACGCCGGGCAGCAGCTCGTCGCCGTTCTCGCGGTTGAACTCGCGGACGTCGACGACCTTGCCACGCTCGCCGTGGGGCAGGCGCAGCGAGCTGTCCTTCACCTCGCGAGCCTTCTCACCGAAGATCGCGCGGAGCAGGCGCTCCTCCGCGGTCAGCTCGGTCTCGCCCTTGGGCGTGATCTTGCCGACCAGGATGTCGCCGGGCTGGACCTCGGCGCCGATGTAGACGATGCCGTCCTCGTCGAGGTCCTTGAGGGACTCCTCGCCGACGTTGGGGATGTCGCGGGTGATCTCCTCGGGGCCGAGCTTGGTGTCGCGCGACTCCAGCTCGTGCTTCTCGATATGGATGCTGGTGAAGAGGTCCTCGCGGACCATGCGATCGCTGATCACGATCGCGTCCTCGTAGTTGCCGCCTTCCCAGCTCATGAACGCGACCAGGATGTTGCGGCCGAGTGCCAGCTCGCCCTTGTCGGTGGAGCTGCTGTCCGCCAGCACGTCCCCAGGGATGACGCGCATGCCGACGTCCACGGTGGGACGCTGATTGATGCACGTGCCCTGGTTGGAGCGCACGAACTTCTCGAGGCGGTAGGTGTCCAGGTCCCCGGGCCGGCCCTCATCGGGCTCGATGAGGATCTGCTCGGAGGTCACCGACAGGACCGTGCCGCCGCGCTTTGCGATCAGCACCTGGCCGGAGTCCTGCGCAGCGCGCGCCTCCATGCCGGTGCCGACGATGGGCGCCTCGGGCTCGAGCAGCGGCACCGCCTGGCGCTGCATGTTCGAGCCCATCAGGGCGCGGTTGGCGTCGTCGTGCTCGAGGAACGGGATGAGCGCGGTCGCCACGGAGACGACCTGCTTGGGGCTCACATCCATGAACTCGATCTGCTGCGGACGCGCCTCGGGGAACTGATCGCGGTGCCGGGCAGGCACGCGCTCGTCCACGAAGTAGCCACGCTTGTCGAGCTTGGTGTTGGCCTGGGCGACGTAGCGCTCCTCCTCGTCATACGCGGCGAGATAGACGATCTCGTCGGTGACGCGAGGCTTGATCGGGAACGCGGTTGCCTTCTGCTTCTTCAGCTCGGCGACGGCGTCCTTGGTGAGCGTGGCGCCCTTCTTGAGCACCACCTGACCCGACTTGGTGGCCAGGTCAACGTCGGCGATCTCCGTCTCGACCTCGGGATCGTCGAAGGAGACGGTGCGCTTGACCTTGCGATAGGGCGTCTCGATGAAGCCGTACTCGTTGATGCGGCCGTAGGTGGCCAGCGAGCCGATCAGGCCGATGTTCGGACCTTCCGGCGTCTCGATGGGGCAGATGCGGCCGTAGTGGCTGTGATGCACGTCGCGGACGTCGAACCCGGCCCGCTCGCGGCTCAGGCCGCCGGGACCGAGGGCCGAGAGGCGGCGCTTGGAGGTGAGCTCCGCAAGCGGGTTGGTCTGGTCCATGAACTGGGACAGCTGGCTTCCGCCGAAGAACTCCTTCATGGCCGCGACGACCGGGCGGATGTTGATCAGCGCGTTGGGAGTCGCCTTGTCGATCTCCTGGATCGTCATGCGCTCCTTGACCACCCGCTCCATGCGCAGCAGGCCGACGCGGAAGGCGTTCTGGATCAGCTCGCCGTTGGCACGGATGCGCCGGTTGCCGAGATGGTCGATGTCGTCGGCGGTGCCGAGGCCGTTGTTGAGCTCGATGAGCTGGCCGACGATCGCGGCGATGTCCTCGCGGGTGATCGTGCGGCCGTCGCGCGGCAGCTGGATGCCCATCCGCTCGGCGACCGGGTCGAGCTTCTTGTTGAACTTGTAGCGGCCGACGCGACCGAGGTCGTAGCGGCGGAAGTTGAAGAAGAGGCTCTCGACCAGCTTCTCGGCGTTGTCACCGGTGGGCGGGTCGCCCGGGCGCAGCTTCTTGTAGACCTCGATGAGCGCCTCCTGGCGCGTCGAGGTGCTGTCCTTCTCGAGGGTCGACGCGATGTAGGCCGTCTCGCCGGTGTCGACGCGGCTGAAGATCCCGACCATCTCTTCGTTGTTCTCGTAGCCGACGGCGCGCAGCAGCTTGGTCGCCTCGAGCTTGCGCTTGCGATCGACCTTGACGTACAGCTGGCCGCGGGCGGCGGTCTCGAACTCGAGCCAGGCGCCGCGGTTGGGGATGACCTTGGCGCTGTACAGCGGCTTGCCGGTGGCGGGGTCCTCGATGGCGGTGTAGTAGACGCCCGGCGAGCGGACGAGCTGGCTCACCACCACGCGCTCGGCGCCGTTGATGATGAAGGTGCCCTGCTCGGTCATGGTCGGGAAGTCGCCCATGTAGACGCGCTGGCTCTGGATCTCGCCCGTTTCCTTGATGCGCAGCTCGACGTCCACGTAGAGCGGCTTGGAGAAGGTCAGGTCGCGGGTGCGGCACTCCAGCTCGGAGTACTTGGGCTCGCCGAACTCGTATTGCTTGAAGTGGAGCTCCATCACCTTGCCGGTGAAGTCCTGGATGGGACTGATCTCGTCGAGCAGCTCGCGCAACCCGTGGTCGATGAACCAGCGGAACGACTGCAGCTGGAGCTCGATCAGATCGGGGATCGGCAGGACTTCGGGGATCCGCGCATACCGCTTGCGCTCAGGAGCGACGACAGCGTTGCGCCGGGAGGCTTCAGTGACAGACAGCATCAAGCCCTCCTAGCAAGAGAGACGAACAGGACCGCAGCGTTCGGCGCGCAGGGGCACACCACGGGCAGGGAAAGGAACAGGGGAAACCGCGCTCACCGAACGGGCATAGTAAACCGCTGGGCCGCGGCATGTCAAACGTGACCGGCCACGCCGAAACGGACATGCCGAAAGCGATGGCACCGGCGGTCGCCCGCCACGCTCCCAGCGCGGTCGGCGCGCACTGTAGCGGATGGCGTCAAGTGGCGCCACTCCACGCGTGGTTCGTGGCCTCTTTGCTGGTGCCTGGAGGCACGCCGGACCGAGAGCGCGTCCGCTCGCACCGGCCGATCCCTGGGCTCTGGGGGGCGACGCCCTGTCGTCCTGTCGCGGCGTGGCAACTACGCCGAACCCGGTGGGCGACGCGTCGCTTTGGGAGGTGGCGCTGCGACGGCCTGTCTAGCGGCCACGCTCCGCGCCCTGGCTCCGAAGGCGGACCGAGCCTTCCCCGCTGCTGCTTCGGTGCGCGGTTCCGCGCAGCTGTCGTGCCACGCACATCTGACAGGGGCCAGGGGCCAGGCCCGGCGCTTCGTTGGATGCTTATGAACCTTAGAGGAGGGCCTCCTCGCTGGGCGGCTCGGCGCCGATCCGCTGCGGGCGGAACCGGAAGTACGCCCAGAACAGCACCGACGAGACGCCGAAGACGGCGAGCAGCAGCACCATCGTGATCAGCGAGTTGCGACTCGAGTCGCCGAGGTAGCCGTTCTGCGGGTTGATCAGGACCAGGAAGAAGCCGAAGACGCCGAAGGCGACGAGCGCCGCCCAGGCGACCTTGTTCCAATGCAGGACCGCGTCTCCCGGTAAGAAACGAAGCGGGAGCATCGCGAAGAGCGCCATCTCGATGCCGGCCACCGTGAGGGTGACGCAGGCGGTCTCGGCTGCGGCGAGATACACCGGCGGGTCGCCGAATGATGGCTCCAGCCAACGAAGCACGATCAGCAGCAGCCAGGCAGCGCCCGTCGCGACGAGCACCCACCCGGTCGCGACGGCCATTCCCCTGCCCTCTTCCTCCTTCGCCAGCTCACGGGAAAGGAGGAAGCCCACCACGAGTCCGTAGAGGTAGCCCGGCTGGAAGTTCGCGAGTCGAGAGACCAGCACGCAGGCGATACCGACCACGATCGTCCCCGGGGAGTGCGCGTGGGAGGACGTCGACCGCACGTCTGCGCATCTCGCGACCGAACGCCAATCCAAAGATCAACACGAGCAAGCCCAGCCCGGCGAGAACGCCAACGTACGTGGTCAGCGAGTGGAGGTTGAACCCGAACGTGGGATCGAGCAGGCAGTAGAGCAGGGCCGACACGACCATGAAGAGCGCGACGCCCGGGAGCGTTGCCCAGAAGTTCGGGTCGGGACCCGCCCTCTCGTCGAATGCCACGGGAGCGACGGCCGTCTGGACGTTGTCGAGTCCCGATGGTGCGTCGCTGTCGATCGATGGCGCGTCCACGCTGCTCGCGAGCGTCTCGTCACCGGCATCGATGCCCACGTCTGTGGTCCCGTCGCCCGGTCCGGCCGTGGGCGCGCGTCTCCGGAACGGTCTGGTGAGACGTCGGCGCAAGCGGCCGAGGCCCGCCAGGATCTCGTCGTAGTTCTGCTCGAGCGTTGCGTTGAAGAGCGCCGAGGGGAACGGGATCAGCACCACCACGCTCGCGGTGATGATCACCGTCTGGGCAACGACCTGTGGGTTGAGGTTGATCTGGGTCGGACTCGGAACGGAGCTCCGCAGCGGTTGCTGGGCAACGCCGCCGCCCGCGACCGTGACGGCGGCCGTGCCGTCGATCGCGGTCGTGGTGGGATCCGCCGCGTCGACGCCCGCGGTCACCGACGCACTGGTGGCGTTGCCCGCAACTCCGACGCCGAACCCGAACTGGATGCCACCGTTCACGGGGATCGTCACGGGCGTGTTCCAAGTCAGCTTCGTGCCGTTGACAGTCGGGTCGCCAACCGCCGCACCGGTCGATGAGCCCGATAGGTAGACGAAGCCGAGCGGCAGCGTCGCATGGACGCCGTTGAGCGGCAGCGGCGTGTTATTCGGGTTCTCAGTGTTCGCGAGGAAGTGGACGACGCCGCCGCTCTGCGGGGTGGCGTCGTCCGCGGTGAGGGTGGTCGTCAGCGCTCGACGGCCGGCCGGCGAGAACAGCGTGAGGTGTGAGTACGTCGCCGATGCACCGGGGTTCAGGCTGACCGTCCAGCTGATGCCGGCGCCATCGTCGACCGGCGTCCCGCAGTCGCAGCGGTCGGGATATTGCTGCTGCGACTGGATCAGGCCCCAGTTCTCGGCGAACGGACCGGCGTAGCTGTGGCTTCCCTCGGTCAACGGGAACCACTGTTCGACGCGCGCTCCCGGGGCCGCGGACGCCACGCAGGACGGAGCCCCGTCGTCGATGCGGCCGAGGCCGGTGTCCAAATCCTGGAGGTAGCAGTCCGCGCCGCGATAGAGGAAACCATTGATGGCGACGCTGCCGCGGTTTGCGACCTGGATGTCGGTGCGGTACGACTCGCGGCCGGTGACATAGCTGTCGATCTCGGTGATGCGGGCGGATGGTCCGGCGTCGGCGACGGTCGTGATCGTGTAGGGATCGGCTTCCGATCCAGAGCCCGTCACGGCCGACTGGCTCACCCCGGTCCAGACGACCTGCGGACTGAGTCCCGATGGGATCTCGCTCGGCCCGTACAGGGTCTTGTTCAGCGACAGGAACGTGCCGCAGGCGCCCAGTTCGGTGAAGCCGTCATAGAACTCGAACGACTGGTCCCCCTGGTGGGCCACCTGGCAGTTGAGCTCGGAGCTGACGGCGATCTTCGTGAGCGGGCCGCTCGACACGATGTCGACGACGGACGGCTGCGCCGCAGCAGGCACGGCGAGCAGGCACGCCATCACGAGCGCGACCGCGATCCCTCCCAGCAGCCTGCGCATGGAGCCCTCCACAACGCCCACTCGACGGCGGCGCACAGTCTACGGTGCGGCCGGGCCTCGGCATGCAACGAAAAAAGAGAGCCTGCTCCCTCCCGGGAAACAGGCTCTCTCTCCTCCTCCTCAGTGTGAGGGACGGCGCCGAGGATGGCTCGGGGACCCGGGTGCCCTCACCTGAAGGCTTTGTCCTAGCGGATCTCGACCTTGGCGCCCTGCTCCTCGAGGGCGGCCTTGACCTTCTCCGCCTCGTCGCGGCCCACGGCCTCCTTGACCGGCTTCGGCGCCGCGTCGACCAGGTCCTTGGCCTCCTTGAGGCCGAGACCGGTCAGCTCGCGGACGACCTTGATGACCGGGATCTTGTTCGGACCGACCTCGGTCAGGACGGCGGAGAACTCGGTCTGCTCCTCGACCGGAGCCGCAGCAGCCGCGCCACCGGCCGCCGCTGCGCCACCGGCAGCGGCAACCGCGACCGGAGCCGCAGCCGTCACGCCGTAGCGCTCCTCGAACTTCTTGATGAACTCCGACAGCTCCAGCACGGTCATCGCGTCGATGGCCTCGAGAAGCTGGTCCTGGGTGATCGTTGCCATGTGTTGGGTTCCTTTCGTTTCGAAATCGAGTCGGGCTGAGCGGATCGAGGCCTACGCGCTCGGGCTTGCGCCCTCGCGTTGGTCGCGGACCTGTTGCAGGGCGTAGCCGAGGTTGCGCAGCGGCGCCGAGAAGAGCGACGCCATGGAGCTCAGCGGCGACGCGATGCTTCCGGCCAGCTGGGCCAGGAGCACGTCTCGCGAGGGCAGCGTGGACAGTCGAGTCACCTCGTCGCCAATGACGACCGTGCGGCCGACGACCGCGCCACGCACGGTGACCTGCCGGTACGGACGAAGTGCGTCGAGCAGCGCCCGTGCGAGGGCAGACTCATCCGTGCCGCCGAGGGCGACGGCAGACGGTCCGACCAGCAACGTGGCCAGCTCATGGCGATCGGCCTGCTCTGCGGCGATCTTGCCGAGCCGGTTCTTGACGACCCGGTAGCTGATCCCCTTATCGCGCAGGTCGCGACGAAATCTTGCCGATATCCGAGACGCTGAGGCCGCGATAGTCGGACACCACGGCTGCCGAGTTCTTGGAGAACACCTCCGCAAGCTCCGCGACCTTGGCGCGCTTGGCCTCTGTAGGCATGACGCCTCCTTTCCGGATGCCGATCCGCGGATCGACACCCCTGCGACGCTCCGCGCAGGGGTCGATCGACGCTGGTGATCAGCGCTCCGGAAGGGCGTCGGCGCGGCGATGCCGCGGGACGTTCCCGTTCGGAATGACCCTGCCTCGGCGTGCCCGTCGGCGTCCCCCGCGAGTGCGGGTCCGGTCGGCGATTTCGGTCCGGTCCGACGAGCGGCCTCCGGCTGGAGGACCGCCCGCGGCGTGCCACCCGAGGGTGGCTTCGAACGCAGCGCTGTCTGTGGCGGAACGATATTGACGTGGTTCCGAGCTCTCGCCCGGGACCATTGTTGCCTAGGCCGCCGCCCGTGCCAGGATCCCGGGGACATCCACGCGGATGCCGGGGCCCATGGTCGACGCGATGGTCAGGCTCTTGAAGTAGCTCCCCTTGACCGCAGTCGGCTTGGCGCGGTTGATGGCGTCGATCAGCGCCGCGAGGTTGTCGACCAGCTGGTCGTTCTCGAAGCTGCTCTTGCCAAAGGGGACGTGGATGATACCGGTCTTGTCGACCTTGAATTCCACGCGGCCCGCCTTCACCTCGCGGATGGCCCGCTCGAGGTCGAAGGTGATCGTCCCGGACTTGGGGTTCGGCATCAGGCCACGGCGGCCGAGGATCCGGCCGAGGCGGCCGACCATGCCCATCATGTCCGGCGTCGCAAGGGCCACGTCGAACTCCAGCCAGCCGGCCTCGATGCGCTTGACGAGATCTTCTCCACCTACCTCGTCGACGCCGGCGCGGAGCGCCTCCTGGGCCTTCTCACCCGTGGCAAAGACGACGACCCGGATGGTCTTGCCCACGCCATGCGGCAGGACCACGGTGCCGCGCACCATCTGGTCCGCGTGACGGGGATCGACACCGAGGCGGATGTGCGCCTCCGCGGTCGAGTCGAACTTGGTCTTGGAGGTCTCGTGGAGCAGGCCCATCGCCTCGGTGGGCTCATAGCTCCGGGTGCGATCGACGAGCTTGCTGACTTCCTGGTACTGCTTGCCGTGCTGGCTCATGGGTCCGGTTCCTCTGTCGGCCGCGGTCGGCCTCCCCCGTTCATCCGTGGGGTCAACGGCCGGCTGGTCGATCGGAGCGCGCGCCGGTCCGCGCTCCGCGTGATGGCTCGACTTAGCCGGTGACCTCGATGCCCATCGAGCGTGCAGTGCCCTCGACCACCTTGGCGGCCGCATCGAGATCCACGGCGTTCAGGTCGGGCATCTTGATCTGGGCGATCTCGCGCACCTGGCTGCGGGTCACCTTGCCGACGGTCTCGCGGCCGGTGGTGCTCGAGCCCTTGTCCACGCCGGCGGCCTTGCGCAGCAGGTCGGCAGCGGGCGGCGTCTTCAGGATGAAGGTGAAGCTGCGATCCTCGAAGATCGTGATCTGGGCCGGGATCACCTGCCCGGACTGGGCCGCGGTCTTCTCGTTGTAGCTCTTGGTGAACTCGACGATGTTGATGCCGTGGGGACCCAGCACGGTGCCGACCGGCGGCGCAGGCGTTGCCTTACCGGCAGGCAGCTGGATCGTGACGACGGCTCGAATTTTCTTAGCCACTTACTGATGAGCCTCCGGGCGGCGAACGATGGCGGAATCCACGATCGGGTGGGTGGGTAGGGGGAGGCTGGAGGTCTTTGCCACTGGTTAAGCCTCGTTACCGTGAGCGCCGAGCTGGCGAGCGCAGCGCGAGGCGGCGCCGAGCACGCGAGCGAGCGCATGTCCATGCGTGAGCGATTGAGCGCAGGAGCCAACCCCGCGACGCGCCGCCAGAGAGGTGCTCACAGCTTTTCGACCTGCAGGAAGTCGAGCTCCACTGGGGTTTCGCGGCCGAAGATGCTGACCAGCACCTTGAGCTTGTTGCGCTCGGGATTGACCTCGTCGACCGTGCCGATGAACTCGGCGAACGGCCCGTCTGTGACGCGGACGCTCTGGCCCTTCTGGAAGGCGACGCGGTACTTGGGCGTCTCGACGCCCATCTGGCGGAGGATCTGCTTGACCTCGTGCTCCTCGAGCGGCACCGGCTCGTTGCGCGAGCCGGGGATGTTGCCGCCGCCCACGAAGCTGGTGACGCCAGGCGTGTTGCGGACCACGAACCACGAGTCGGGGTCGAGGATCATCTCCACGAGCACGTAGCCGGGGTAGACCTTCTTCTGGACGGTCACCCGCTGGCCACCGCGGATCTCGATTTCATCCTCTTCGGGCACGAGGACCTGGAAGATCTTGTCTTCCATGCCCATCGACTCGATGCGGTGCTCGAGGTTGGTCTTGACCTTCTTCTCGTAGCCCGAGTAGGTGTGGATCACGTACCAGCGCTTCTCAGGCGCCTTTTCCGTGAGATGGTCGAGGAAGTCGGTCATGACGGAAAGAACTGGCCGGTGGTGATGAAGCGCAGCAAGGAGGTCCACATCGCGTCAAAGAACGCGATGTAGACGCCCACGGCGGCGCTGACCACGAAGACAAGCACGGTCAGGTTGCGAACCTGCTCGCGCGTCGGCCAGGTGACCTTTCTGAGCTCGGCGATCGATTCCTCGATGTACCGCCGGATCCGTTGAACCACGATCGAATTCGTCCCTCAGGGCTGGGGGGTGGCAGGCGCGATAGGACTCGAACCTACAACCGCTGGTTTTGGAGACCAGTGCTCTGCCAATTGAGCTACGCGCCTACGGGCTAGAAGCCTACTTTGCCTCCCGATGAAGCGTATGCCGACGGCACCGCGGGCAGTACTTGCGAAGCTCGATCCGGTTGGGATCGTTCTTCTTGTTCTTCTCGGTCGTGTACGACCGCTCCTTGCACTCGGTGCAAGCGAGGAGGATCGTGGGCCGATTGGTTTGTCTTGCCATTGTGCGTGCTTACTCCAGGATCTCGGTGATGGCGCCGGCGCCGACGGTGCGGCCACCCTCGCGAATGGCGAAGCGCTGGCCGGTCTCGAGGGCGATGCTGCGATCCTCCAGCAGCTTCGACCGTCATCTCGACGTTGTCGCCGGGCATGCACCATCTCGACGCCGTCCGGCGCGATCGAGCCGGTGACGTCGGTCGTGCGCAAGTAGAACTGCGGCCGGTAGCCGTTGAAGAACGGCGTGTGGCGGCCGCCCTCCTCCTTGGAGAGCACGTACACCTCGGCGTCGAAGCGGGTGTGCGGCTTGATCGATGCCGGGCTTGGCCAGCACCTGGCCGCGCTCGAGGTCGGTGCGCTCGATGCCGCGCAGCAGCACGCCGACGTTGTCGCCGGCGCGGCCGTAGTCGAGCGGCTTCTTGAACATCTCGACGCCGGTCACGACCGTCTTGCGTCGGCGCCTTATCGCCCGACGATCTCGACCTCCTCGCCGACCTTGACCATGCCGCGCTCGATGCGCCCGGTGCCCACCGTGCCGCGGCCCTTGATCGCGAACACGTCCTCGACGAGCATCAGGAACGGCTTGTCCACGGCCCGCTCGGGGGTGGGGATGTAGGAGTCGACCGCGTCCATCAGCTCCTGGATGGGCACCGTCGGCCGGGTCGTCCTTGTCGTCGGAGGCCTCGAGGGCCTTGAGCGCGGAGCCGCGGATGACGGGCACCTCGTCGCCGGGGAAGTTGTACTTGCTCAGCAGCTCGCGCACCTCGAGCTCGACCAGCTCGAGCAGCTCGGGGTCGTCGACCATGTCGACCTTGTTGAGGAAGACGACGATGTAGGGCACCTCCACCTGGCGCGCCAGCAGGATGTGCTCGCGCGTCTGGGGCATGGGCCCGTCGGTGGCCGCGACCACCAGGATGGCGCCGTCCATCTGCGCGGCGCCGGTGATCATGTTCTTGATGTAGTCGGCGTGGCCGGGGCAGTCGACGTGGGCGTAGTGGCGCGCCTCGGTCTCGTACTCCACGTGGGCGATGGCGATGGTGATGGCCTCGCTCGCGCTCCTCGGGTGCGTTGTCGATGGTGTCGAAGGCGCGGTACTTCCGCCTCGCCCTTCAGGGCCAGGTACTTGGTGATGGCCGCGGTCAGGCTGGTCTTGCCGTGGTCGATGTGCCCGATCGTGCCGATGTTCACGTGGGGCTTGGTGCGCTCGAACTTCTTCTTGGCCATGGCGGCGTTGTCACTGACTCCTGTTCATGCGGCTTCGCCGCGGGGCGGGGCTGGAGCCCACATTGGGACTTGAACCCAAGACCTCTTCCTTACCAAGGAAGTGCTCTGCCAGCTGAGCTATGTGGGCCCGGAAGGTGAGGTCCGGAAGGAAGGGTTTTGGTGGGCAGGGAGGGAATCGAACCCCCACAGTCGTAGACGGCTGATCTACAGTCAGCGGAGCTCACCACCTGCTCAACCTACCCACGGGAGTTGCTGCGCAATCCTCCGGAGCGAACTCCGTGGCGAAGAGGTCTCCGCGCAGCGCCTCTTCAATTGGAGCCGACGACGGGACTCGAACCCGGAACCGGCGGTTTACAAAACCGCTGCTCTACCAATTGAGCTACGTCGGCGGCGACGGAGAAGGATACCGCAGGGTGGCGGCCAGCCGCAACGTGCCTGCGATCCCGACGCAACGCGGTAACCGGGCGAGTCGGCGGCGTCATTGTCGCACTTGACGAGCAGTCTCGCCTCGCAGCCGACCACGACGTTCGGATGCGCGTACAAGGCGGTAGCGGAGGTGACCAACTCGCGCGGCGACCCTGGGACCTTCGGCGACCGCCCGCCGCTCGTCGGTGGTCCAACGCTCTGGCGGCGAGAGGCTCGTTCACGGGTAGTGGGCATGGCCGATTCGATGGACGGTCACCCGACCAAATCATGGTGGTCTCGACCCTTGCGGCGACGGGGGCGGACCTGTATTCATTACACGGACTGGCGGCAGCGCGATGGCCGCGGCGTGGAAGGGGACAACGAATGACACGGATCGCGGCGGCGGTCATGAGCTCGACTGATCGATTGGCGCAACCCGCGCAGGGCCTCGCATCTGCGGTGAGCGTTCGGGCGCGGCTGGGACTCCAGAACCCGCTTCAAGCGCCGGCGTCCGACCCGGCGACCAGCGCGGTATCGACGTCGGGCCTGCGCATGAGGCTCGGTATCAGCGGAACCTTCTGACCGACCGAGAGCTACTCAGCGGCCGGAGGCGCCTCCGGTAGGAGATCGTCGCCTGCGGCCTCATCCGACGCCGCAGGCTTCTTCTTGCGTGCGAGTTTCGCCTTGGGCTCGGCCTTTGATCGTGAGGCCGCCTTGGGCGCGGGCTCGGCCTTTGATCGTGAGGCCGCCTTGGACGCGGGCTCGGCCTTTGATCGTGAGGCCGCCTTCGTCGGGGCTCGGCCTTTGATCGTGCCTTTGCCTTGGCGCGAGGAGCCACCGGCGCCTCCGCGGCGGGTGACGCCTCGACTTCAGGCTCTGACGCGACCACCGGCTCCGTGGCCGGTTCGACGGCAGCGTGCGTCGATGTGGACCGGCTTCGTCGCTTGGGCTGACCGGCAGGCTCTCGAGGAGGGCGTAGCCGTCTTGTCTTCGACCTCGGCGGGCGCCGTTTCCCTGGGCCCGTCACCAAGCCCGCGTTGTGCGGCGGCCTCGAACAGCAGCACCGATCCGGCGACGGACGCGTTGAGCGAACCGATTCGGCCGCGCATCGGAATCCGCACCGCGAGGTCCAGCCGACGATGGATCGGACCGGAGATCCCCTGCCCTTCACTCCCGACAACGAGCGCGAGCGGGCCACGGAAGTCGGCATCGCGGTAGCCGAGCGAGGCGTCCTCGTCCGCGCCAACGATCCGGAGCCCGCGTCCATGCAGGTCGGCCAGCGCCGACGGAAGGTCGTCCAACGGAACGAGCAGCAGATGCTCGGTCGCGCCGGCCGACGCCTTGACGGCCGCCGGGCTGATCGGCGCGGCGCGGCGCGTGGGAAAGAGGACGCCGTGCACGCCGATCGCCTCGGCGGTCCTCAGCAACGTGCCGACGTTCTGCGGATCCTCGAGCGAATCGAGCACCAGGACCAGTGGCGATTCCTTGCGTTCGGCGGCGCGAGCCAGGACATCGTCGAGCGAGGCCCAGCGCCGCGGCTCGACGATCAGGGCGATCCCCTGGTGCCCGTCGAAGCCGGTGACCGAGGTCAGCGTCCCGCCCTCGACCTCCACGACCGGGATCCGCATCGCCGTCGCGTGCAGGACCAGCTGCTCGAGCGCCTGGCGCCGTTCCGGCACGACCAGGAGTCGGAGCGCGGGGCGATGGGCAGCAAACGCCTCGGAGACGGGCCGGCGACCCGCAACGACCTCTTCGTTCTCGCCGAGAACGTCGGGGATTCGCTCGACTCGTCCTCGGACGAGATGCGCCAGGGGGCGGTGCGGACGCGCGGCCGCTCCCACGATCTGGGGCGATCGAACTCCCGGCGAAGAGGCCGATCGGGACGCTCCGGCCGCCATTCATGACGCGGCCGGTCCACGAACTCTTCGGAGTCGGCGCGCGGCGGCCGGTCCTGGAAGTCCGCCGGCTCGCGTCGCGGTGGCCGCCCTTCGTCGAAGCCTCGCCGCTCGCCGGGGCCACCCGCCGGTCGACGCGGCCGGTCGCCGCCGTATGGACGCGGTCCGGGAAACGGACGATCGCTGCGATACGGCCGTCGCTCGCGATCGCCACCGGGCCGCTCTCCGCGTTCACCGCGATCCTCGCGCGGCCGGGACGGCCGGTCCATGTCGTCGCGCGGCCGGAACGGCCGGTCAATGTCGTTGCGCGGTGGCCGATCGGCGCGCTCGCGGTACGGACGATCGCCACGGGAGTCGTCGCGCGGAAAGGGTCGGTCTGGGCGGGGGCGGTAGCCGCCCTGGCCTGGTCCGCCACGATCACGCGGGTACGAGCCGCGATCGCGATCTCCGGTTTCGCGGCCGGACGATCGGATCCAAAGGCGCGATAGGGCCGGTCACCAGGCGGGCGAGCGCCTGCCGGTCGATCGCCCCGCGGGCGAAAACCGCCGCCACCACCACCACCGCTACCACCGCCGCCACCACGTCGGTCGCCGTAGCCGCCACCGCCACTGCTGTACCCGCCACCGCGCTTGTCGCCGTAACCACCGCCACCGCGATCGTTGCGGCGCGGCGGTCCATCACTGCCGGATCGGCCACGCGGGCCGCCCCCACGCTCGGGCTGATCGCGACGCTCGGGCCGATCGCGCGGCTGCTGTCGGTCGCCCGAGGGGTCACCCCGGTCGCCTCCGTCACCTCCGTCGCCGTTGAACTCGTCAGCCATCGACGACCTCCATCGCACGCTTCCAGCGCTGGCCGTCGGGCGTGTCCTCGACCAGGACCTCGTTTGCTGCGAGCTCTTTGCGCAGCGCGTCTGAGCGCGCCCAGTCGCGGTTGGCTCGAGCCGCGGCACGCTCCTCGAGCAGGCGTTCGAGCTCCGGCGCCAGCGACACCCGGTCGTCCTCGGCCACGGCAAGCACCCGATCCAGGTCGCGAATCGCCGCCGCCGCACTGCCGGCATCGGCGGTCGAGAGGCTGCGCTCGGCCATGCGTCGGTTCAGCTCGCGGACAAGGTCGAAGACGGCCGCCAAGGCGACCGAGATGTTGAGGTCGTCGTCAAGCGCCGCCTCGAACGCCGAGCGCGCACCGGCCAGCAGCTCGGGAAGCGACGAATCGTCGGCCTGATCCTCTCGATACGAGTCGAGCGCGGCGAGCGCGGTGGAAAGTCGATCCACGGCGGCGGCGGCACCAGCCAGCGATGCCGCCGAGAACTCCAGCGGCGCACGGTAGTGGACTGCCAGCAGGGCGTATCGCAGTGATCGCGGGGTGACGCCCTCTGCGTAAAGCTCGGCCGGGCGCGCGATGTTGCCGAGGCGCTTGGCCATCTTCTCGCCGCCCATCTGGAGGTGCGCGCAGTGCATCCAGGTCCGAACGAACGGCTTGCCGGTCGCCGCCTCGGATTGGGCGATCTCGTCCTCGTGATGGGGAAACACGAGGTCGACGCCGCCGGTGTGGATGTCGAAGCTCTGGCCGAGGTACTTCATGCTCATCGCCGAGCACTCGATGTGCCAGCCCGGCCGCCCCGCGCCGACCTCGGTGTCCCAGCTCGGCTCACCGTCGCGCGGTCCCTTCCAGACCGCGAAGTCGCGCACGTCGTCCTTGCTGTACTCGTCGGCCTCGACGCGCTCGCCGACGCGTTGCTGCGTCGCGTCGACGTGGGCGAGCCGGCCGTAGGTGGGCCAGCTGGAGATGCGAAAGAAGATCGAGCCGTCGTCGGTGCGATAGGCGTGACCGCCGTCGATGAGCGTCTTGATGAGCGCCACCATGTCGGGGATGTGCTCCGTTGCCTTGGGCATGACGCCGGGACGCGTCACGCGCAGCCGATCCATGTCGGCGAGGAACGCGGCCGTGTGGCGAGCGGTCAGCTCTCCGATCGAGACGTTCTCCGCTCGCGCATCCCGAATGATCTTGTCGTCCACGTCGGTGATGTTCATCACCCACATCGTCGAAAAGCCCTTCCATTCGAGGTAACGGCGCAACAGATCTGCGAAGAGGAAGCTGCGGAAGTTGCCCACGTGGGCCGGGGCGTACACCGTCGGCCCGCAGCTGTACATCCGGACCGAGCCAGCCTCGAGCGGCTCGAAGTCTTCGACCACGTTGCCAAGGGTGTTGCGGAGTCGCAGCGTCATCGCGACACCACGGTCACGGCGGCCGTTGCCCGGATCACGCGCCCTGCGCCTTCGTCGCCAGCGAGGTTGCCCGTGGCCGCCTTGACGGCGACTGCGTGGCGATCGATCCCCGCGAGGGCGGCCACACGGTCGGCCATGGCGTCCAGCCGACGACCACCCAGCTTCGGCCGGGCACCGACGATGGTCACGTCGATGGAGCTCGGGCGCCAGCCAGCCTGGGCCGCCTGCTCGAGCGCGCGAGCGAAGATCACGGCACTGTCGATGCCGCGCGAGGCGGGTTCACCCGGTGGCATGAGCCGACCGATGTCGGGCAGTCCGGCCGCCCCGAGCAGACCGTCGACGATCGCATGCAGCACCACGTCGCCGTCCGAATGACCGTGAAGCCGGGGCGCGCTCTCGATCTCGATCCCACCGAGGCGCAGGCCGATCTCGGTTCCGAACGGGTGGACATCGGTGCCGAAGCCGACCCGCGACGACTGGAGACCGCCGCTGGCCAGTGCGCGCGCGAGCGCCAGGTCCTGCGGCAGCGTGATCTTGAAGTTGGCCGGTTCACCGTCGACGACCGCGACGGGAACGCCGTCGGCGGCCAGGACCTCGGCCTCGTCCGTGAACGTTTGCGACCCGCCTGCGCGCGAATCCAGTGCGCGCACGAGCAGCTCGCGCCGGGCGCCCTGCGGTGTCTGGGCGGCCCGGAGGCCGTCGCGCGCCACGAATTCGGTGATCGCGCCGCCCTCGACGCGGCGAAGGGAGTCGGCAACGGGCACGACCGGGATCGCGGCACCGTGCTCGCGAGCGGCCATCGCCACCGCATCGACGAGTGCAGAGGACACGAGCGGCCGTGCCGCGTCGTGGACGAGAACCACGTCCGCAGTCGTGGCATGCACGCCGGCCGCCACGGAATCCTGGCGCCGATCACCACCGCTCACGACCTGCCACGCATCGTTGGAAAGCCACTCGCGCCGTGCGAGGTCGGCACGGCGAGACGGTGCGGTCACCACCACGATCCCGCGAACCGAACGCGCCGCAGCCATGGCTTCGACCGAGCGCTGCAGCACGCTCCGCCCGCCGATCAGCTCATCCAGCTTGTCCATGCCGCCCATCCGCTGACTCGATCCGGCGGCCACGATCACCGCGTCGGCGAAGGGTTCGATCTCTCCCACAGTCCTATGGTGACGCAAGCGCGAGGTACACCGCGTACGGCTGGTCTCTCAAGCGCCCGCGCCGTGCTGCTGCGCTGATGATCGGATTTGTCCAGGCCCGCCACTCTCGGCCAGGTGTCCCCTTTTCCGACGAACCACCGGACGTTGTGGTCTCCAACCACGACCGCGACCAACTTTCGGGCGTTCGCGATCCTCGGCAATGGATTTCTGGCGCCGATTGTGTTCCACGAACACATTCGATCCTTGTTGTGCCGTCGATACGGCTTCTCGAAGCAAACTCAGTCTCGGTTGTGGTCTGGGGCCACACATCGCAAACGACGGACGAGCCCAGCGGTGACGCTGGGACCCGGTCGATGCGCGCCCAGCAGGACAAGCGAACCCGTGGCGCGGAGGGAGCCTCTTTCAGCTAACTCGCCCGTGGTTGGGCGAAGACCATCCTTCCGGCGACCGTCTGCAGCACGCGAATGACCGTCACGTCGAGCTCGCGCTGGAGGTAGTTCCCGCCGCCTTCCACCACGATCATCGTTCCGTCGTCGAGGTAGGCGACGCCCTGGCCGGGCTCCTTGCCCTGCTGGACCACCTTGACATGGACTTCGTCGCCGGGCAGGAACGCAGGTTTGATCGCATTGGCGAGCTGATTGAGATTCATGACGCGGATGCCCTGGAGCTGGGCGACGCGGTTGAGGTTGTAATCGGTGGTCAGGATCGCGGCGTGGCGCTTGGATGCCAGCGCGACCAGCTTCTCGTCGACCGTGCTCGCCTCCGGCGCGTCCTCGTCCGAAAGCTCCAGGTCGATGCGGTGGTCCTTCTGCAATGCGGCCAAAATTTCGAGGCCGCGGCGTCCCCGGCTGCGCCGGTTCTGGTCGGAGTCGTCGGCGATGTGTTGCAACTCCCCGAGCACGAAGCGCGGCACGACCAGAGTTCCCGAGAGGAATCCGGACGCGACAACGTCGGTGATGCGGCCGTCAATGACCGCGCTGGTGTCGACGTACGCGACCGGGCCGGCGAGATCGGCGTTGGCGCCCTCCGCCCGGCCGGGCCCGAACAGCCCGCTTGCGAGCGCGGCGTTCCATAGGTCCTGCCGCTTTGCGACGGTCAGGCCCATCGTTCCGAGGCCCATCACGATCGAGACGATCAGCGGGAACACCCAGCTGTACGGCGCCGGCAGGTTGGTGAGCGGGAGACCGAGCAGCAAACCCATCAGCAACCCGAGCGTGAGGCCGATCACCGCGGCGAGGAACTCGCCGGAGGACATGTTGCGGACCTGACGGGCAAGCCAGCGCGCCGGTTCGACGGTGATGTACGGCAGCACGGCATAGCCGAGTACCGTCCAAGCGGCCGCCCACGCGAGGAGGATCAGGCGTCCTTCGAGTGACGGCGAGAAGAAGCCGCTTCGGGACGGGTCGTAGCTGGCGATGCCCAGGGCCAGGATCAGGCCGACGGCACCGCCGATCAGCCGCACGAAGCGCAACATCTCTTGGCGACCCTACCAGCCGCGGACTGGTGCGATCCCTAGCCAGATGTACCGGACGGGCCATCCATGGCGGCCACGAGAGCGTCGCGAAGCGTCGCGATGTGGCGGACTCGGAGCTGCTCCACGTGTCGATCCGGGCCGCTGCCGGCGACGATCGCCTCCCCGAAATCCGAGCCGTGCGGCTTCACGGAGTCGCCGCTCCACTCCGCGACTCGGACGCAGCTCGCCGAGCAGCGACACCTCTGCGGTCGCGATCAATCCCTGGCGAAGCGGGTGGTCTCGAAACGCAGACGTCAACGCGAGCGCGAGCGGGAGATCGAGCCCCGGCTCGTCCGCCTGCGCGCCGCCGGCCAAGTTGACGTAGATGTCCTGTCCGCCGAGCTGGATTCCGGCCCGGCGACCGAGCACGGCAACCAGCAGCGCCAGTCGGTTCGTCTCGATGCCGGAGACCGTCCGCCGTGGCGGCCCGAAGCCGGACGACGCGGTCACCAATGCCTGGACCTCGATGAGCAGCGGGCGGCTGCCCTCGAGCACGGCCGCGACGGCAACTCCGGGTGCCGAGCGGGCACCCTCGCCCAGAAAGGCCCGGGCGGGATCCGGCACGTCCCGGAGTCCTTCGGCGGTCATTTCAAGCACGCCGACTTCCTCGGTCGATCCGAAGCGGTTCTTGGCCGCGCGGAGCATGCGCAGCGACCCGTAGCGATCGCCCTCGAGCATGAGGACGACGTCGACGAGGTGCTCAAGCGTGCGCGGGCCGGCAAGCGACCCGTCCTTGGTGACGTGCCCGACCAGCACGACCGGCACGCCGTGTTCGCGCGCGAACGCGCCCAGCTGTGCGGTCGCCTCTCGGATCTGCCCGACGGACCCTGCTGGACCTTCGAGCCCGTCGGCTGTGAGCGTCTGGATGGAATCGACGATCAGCGCGTCGGGCATGCGCTCGACAGCCGCGGCGAGGATCGCGTCGACCTCCGTTGCGCCGATGACCTCGATGCGCTCACCGGTTGTCCCTGACGCAACTCCCAGGCGGTCTGCACGCAGGTGCAGCTGTGCTGCCGACTCCTCCCCCGACGCGTAGAGAACCGTCCGTGGCGCCAACCCGCCGGCCCTGGCGATGCCAGCCGCGATCTCCAGCACGAGCGTCGACTTGCCGATGCCCGGCTCGCCACCGAGGAGCACCAATGCCCCTGGGACGAGCCCACCGCCGAGCACGCGATCGGCTTCGCCGACGCCCACCGGCATGCGCGGAACCGCGCTCGTCGCAAGCGAGCCGATCGGCCGGCGGATGGGTGCCGTCGACCGCATTCGGTGATCGCCGCGCACTTGGAGGCGGTGCCTGGATCAGTGTCTCGACAAGCGTGTTCCAGGCGCCGCAGTCACGACACTGGCCCTCCCATCGGAGGGTGCTCGCGCCACATGCCTGGCAGACGTAGCGGCTTTGCGGCCGCGCCACGGAAAACTAAATCGCCTCGACCGGTGTCATGGCGTCCATGGTCTCGATCGAAAGGCCAGCCTCAGGGCTCTTATCGATGAACAGCGTCTGCCCGGCCTGGAAGCGCCCGGTGAGCAGCGCTTCGGCGAGCGGGTCCTCGACCATGTTCTGGATCACGCGTCGCAGCGGACGCGCGCCATAGTCCATGTCGTAGCCCAGCTTGATGAGGTGATCCTTGGCCTCCGCGGTCACGACCAGCTCGATCTGCTGTGCCTGCAGCTGGACGCGGACGCGGTTGAGCAGCAGGTCGACGATCTCACGGATCTCTTCGACCGTGAGCGAGCGGAAGACCACGAAGCTGTCGACGCGGTTCAGGAACTCCGGCCGGAACTGCGTCTTCAGCTGCTCCAGGACCTTGTCCTTCATGCGGTCGTACTGCTTCTCGCGCTCCTGCTCCTCGCTGGTCGTCACCGGGCGGAAGCCGAGCGACGTGTCCTTGAGCAGCGACTTCGCGCCAACGTTGCTGGTCATGATGATGACCGTGTTGCGAAAGTCGACCCGCCGGCCCTTGGCATCGGAAAGGTGCCCGTCCTCCAGGATCTGGAGCAGGATGTTGAACACCTCCGGGTGCGCCTTCTCGATCTCGTCGAGCAACACCACGGAGTAGCTCTTGCGACGGACAGCCTCGGTCAGCTGGCCGCCCTCCTCGAAGCCCACGTAGCCTGGCGGCGCTCCGACCAGGCGGCTCACGTTGTGGCGCTCCATGAACTCGCTCATGTCGATCTTGATGAGCGCGTCCTCGCTGCCGAACATGAACTCCGCGAGCGCCTTGGCAAGCTCCGTCTTCCCGACGCCCGTCGGGCCGAGGAAGATGAATGAGCCGATGGGGCGCTTGGGGTCCTTGAGCCCGGCACGGGCGCGTCGCACCGCCTTGGAGATCGTGTCGATCGCCTCGTTCTGGCCGATGACGCGCTTGTGCAGCGCCTCTTCCATGTGGAGCAGCCGCTGGGACTCCTCCTGTGCGATGCGCGTCACCGGAATGCCGGTCCACATCGCCACGACCTGGGCGATGTCCTCATCTCCAACGACGGGCACGTTGTTGGCCATCTCGGCCTGCCAGTCGCTGCGCATCTGGTCGAGGCTTGCGCGGGATGCCGTCTCGGTGTCGCGGAGCTGCTGCGCGCGCTCGTACTCCTGGTCGTTGACCGCCTGCTCCTTCTCCTTGGCCACACGGTCGAGGTCTTTCTGCGCGTCGCGGATGCCCTGCGGCGTGGAGCTGTGCCGCAGCCGGACCCGGCTCGACGCCTCGTCGATCAGATCGATGGCCTTGTCGGGCAGGTGCCGGTCGGTGATGTAGCGGATGGAAAGATCCGCCGCGGCTCGGACGGCGTCGTCCGAGATCTTGACCCGGTGATGCTCCTCGTAGCGCTCGCGGATGCCGAAGAGGATGTCGATGGTCTGCTCGAGCGTGGGCTCCTCCACCATCACCGGCTGGAAGCGCCGCTCGAGGGCTGCATCTCGCTCGATGTACTTGCGGTACTCGTCGAGCGTGGTCGCTCCGATGCACTGCAGCTCGCCGCGCGACAGCGGCGGCTTGAGGATGTTGGCAGCGTCGATGGCGCCCTCGGCTGCGCCAGCACCCACGAGCGTGTGCAACTCGTCGATGAACAGCACCGCGTCGTTGGTGTTGCGCAACTCTTCGATGATCTTCTTGAGGCGCTCTTCGAACTCGCCGCGGTACTTGGTGCCGGCAACCAGCGAGCCGATGTCCAGCGTCAGGACGCGCTTGTTCGAGAGCGTGTCGGGAACGTCACCCGCGACGATCCGCTGTGCCAGCCCCTCGGCGATGGCCGTCTTCCCGACGCCCGGCTCGCCGATCAGCGCGGGGTTGTTCTTGGTGCGCCGCGACAGGATCTGGATGACCCGCTCGATCTCCTTCTCGCGGCCAATGACCGGGTCCACCTTTCCGGCACGCACGAGGTCGGTCAGGTTGATGCCCAGCTGGTCGACGGTCGGGGTCTTGCTGGCGCGCTTGGTCTCCGCAGCGGGACCGGCCGAGCTCGACTGCGACAGGACGCGGATGACCTCGTGGCGAACCTTGTCCAGGTTGACGCCGAGCGACTCCAGGACGCCCGCAGCGATGCCCTCGCCCTCGCGGACCAGGCCGAGCAGCAGATGCTCCGTGCCGATGTAGTTGTGGCCGAGTCGCCGCGCCTCGTCGATCGCGAGCTCGATCACGCGCTTGGCGCGCGGCGTCAGTCCGACTTCACCGACGACCGGACGATCGCCGCGTCCGATGATGAACTCGACGGCCGTGCGCACCTTGGCGAGCTCGACGTTCATGTTCTCGAGCACGCGAGCCGCGACGCCCTCACCCTCGCGGACGAGACCTAGCAGAAGGTGCTCGGTGCCGATGTAGTTGTGGTTGAAGCGCTGCGCCTCGTCCTGCGCCAGCGTCAGGACCTTGCGTGCCCGATCAGTGAACTTGTCGAATTGATCCATCCAGGAGTGAGTCTCCACCGGTGAGCGCCTGCCCGAGCGCTCGATACGGAATCCTAGCATCCGGCCGCTGCCCTCCCAGCCTCCGGAAGGGCCAATGCGGTTCCAGCCAAATGGCGAGTCTGGTTGTTGTTTCGCCAACCGACGTCGGTTGGATGTACGGCTTATCGAGAGATGCGAAACGGCCCGCCAATCCGGCGGGCCGCGTCGGGTTGCGAAGGAACGAACGAGCCGTCAGCCGGGGGTTTCCAGGTCCTCGTCTGCGGCCTCGGCGTCGCCGGGAGTCTCCTCGACGGCGTCATCGCCGGCCTCGGCTGCCAGCGTGGCAATCGCCTCGGCAGATGCTTCGGCGTCGGCCTCTTCCGGCGTCTCGGGGTCGATGCCCGTTGCGGCTGGGGTCGTCTCGTCGGTCTCGGTCTGCTCCGTGGCCGCCGTCACCGGCTGGGCCTCAGGTTCCGCCGACTCCGTCTCCGCGGCTTCGGCCGTGGTGGGCTCGGCGTCGGCTTCAGGTGCCGCAGCCTCGGCCGTGGTGGGCTCCGGTTCGGCTTCAGGTGCCGCAGCCTCAGCCGTGACCGGTTCAGCTTCGACTTCGGGGGCCGCAGCCTCGGCCGTGACCGGTTCCGCTTCGGCGGTTGCCGGTTCCGCTTCGGCGGTTGTCGGTTCCGCTTCGGCGGTTGCCGGTTCCGCTTCGGCGGTTGTCGGTTCCGCTTCGGCGGTTGCCGGTTCCGCTTCTGGCGCCGAGGACTCGGCTGCCGGAGCCTGGGCCTGCGCCGCCGGTGCTTCGACCTCGTCCGATGTTCCGGACCCAGCCTCGGCTGCTTCTTGCTGCGCCATCTGCTCGCGGACCAGCGCGAACGCGGCCGCCAGCGTGTTGTCGATACCGCCCTCGGGCTCCTGCACGGCCTGCGACGCGTCGTAGCCGCCGCGATCGCGGCCACCTCGCCGATCGCTGCGCTCACGAGGCTGCGAGGGCGCCCCCGGCTCGGGCGCCGGACGGGCCGGCGCTTCCTCGGCCTGCTTGAGGCTGAGGCCCAGGCGATGCCGCTCGGAGTCGAGCGAGATGACCTTCAGGTTCAGCTTCTGCCCCTCGTGCACCACGTCACCCGGGTGGGCGACACGCTGCTGCGACAGCTCGCTGATGTGAATCAGGCCCTCGAGGCCCTCACGGACCCGGACGAAGGCACCGAAGTTGACGATCTTGGTGACCGTGCCCTCGATGACGTCTCCGACCTTGAGGTCCGCCACGGTCGAGTGCCACGGATCGGGCTGCAGCCGGCGGATCGAGAGGCTGATCCGGCCACGCTCGTGGTTGATGTCGATGACCTCGGCCTCGACCTCTTCCCCGACGCGATAGCCCGCCTCCGGATTGTTCACCTTGTTCCACGAGAGCTCGCTCTTGTGGACCAGGCCGTCGATGCCGCCGAGGTCCACGAACACGCCGAACGGCGCGATCGAGCGAACCGTGCCCTTGACCTGCTGGCCAACCTTGAGGCTGCTGAAGAGCTCGTCCCGCTTCTCGCGCCGCTCTTCGTAGAGCGCCACCTTCTCCGACAGGATCAGGCGGTTCGCCTTGCGGTTGACCTCGAGGATCTTGAGGCGCAGCTTCCGGCCGACATACGGCTGGAGCTTCTCTGCGATCTCCTGGGCCGCGTCGCGCGGTTGCTCGTTCTGGGGCCGGCGCGGGAAGTCGACGATCTGGCTGATCGGCACGAACCCGCGGATGCCGCAGTCGACGATCAGGCCGCCCTTGTTGTGGTCGATGACCGGGGCTTCGATGATCACGCCCGCGTCGAGCTGCTCCTGCATGGCGCGCCACTTGCGCTCGAGGCCGGCACGGCGCAGCGAGAGGACCGCGTGTCCCTCGTTCGACTCCGGTTGGAGCACGTAGACGAGGACCGTGTCACCCATGTTGAGCTGCGGCTGGGACTCCGCGTTGCGGCCGTACAGCTCGCGGTTGCTGACCACGCCCTCGGACTTGGCGCCGATGTCGACCAGGATCTCGTCCTTGTCGATTCGGACGACCGTGCCCTCGACCACGTCACCGTGCTTGAGGCTGCGGATCTCCGTGGACTGCTCGGCGAGCAGCTCCTCCATGGTGGTCGGCTCGGGCCGGTCCACGGGTACTGGCGCGGGAGCCGGGGCAGGCTGCGCCGCAGCCTCCAGCAGGGGCTCTGGCTCCTCGGCAGAGGTGTCCTCGGCCGCGGGTGCGTCATCAATGTCGTCGACCTCGGCGGCCGGGGCATCGGCGAGTTCGTCGACGGCAACACCTGCGGCCGCTTCGGCGTCGTCCAGGGTCGTGGACTCGTCGACGGCGGGAGCGGCGTCGTCCAGGGTCGTGGACTCGTCGACGGCGGGAGCGGTGTCGTCCAGGGGCGACGAGGCGGCTACGGCGGGAGCGGCGTCCTCGGGAGCGGCTGCGCCATCGCTGGATGCGGTCTCACCCGCGACCACTGGCTCGCTGGCGGCGGCCGTCACGTCGGCTGTGGCGGCTCCATCCTCGGCGGCCGGCGCATCGATCTCGGCAGCGGCTGAAGCCTGTGCGCCCTCTGCGTCTACGGAGGTCTCTCCGGACTCGGGCGCGGTTGCGGCGTCGACGAGAGCGGCTGGGGCCTGCTCCTGCTCGACGTCCTCGGTCTGCTCTACGGTCAACGAATTCTCCTCGGGATTGGACTCCAACGGCCGGACACAACAGAGCCCGGGGTACACGCCCGGGCTTTCGATCGTCGGTGCGTCGTCCGTGTCCTGGTGGGCTCGTCAGACTCCTTCGTACCGGTTGCGTGCGCGCGGGATCTGCAGGCCTTGCCCGCAGGGCCGGTGCATCCTACCACGCGTATGCAGCGTGAACAATCGCGGTCCCCGAACGAACATGACGTGCACGCAGCGCCCTTTGTTCGTGTGCCGAGTGCACGCGTTTGCATATCCGGCCGACCCGTGGAATTGGGATGCCTGAGCTTCCGGACGTCGACATCCTTGCCGACGCATTCACGTCTGCGCTGACCGGGCGAGCGCTCGAGCGCTTCGACATCGTGCAGCCGCTGGTAATGCGTGGAACGGCGGCGGAATTGACCGCGATGCATGGCGAGCGGCTGAACGGCGTGCGACGCCGCGGCAAATTCCTGACCTTCGATTTCGGTGCCGATCGCATCGTGATGAACCCGATGCTGACCGGCCGGCTCGGGTTGGCCGTACCGAAAACAAAGGCGTTCGGCCAGACCGCCCTGGTCTTGACGTTCGGGACTCGCGACGGCCCGCCTGCCGATGCGCCCAGTTGGACGCGAGGCGCAGGCTGGCTGCCGCGCGACGACGCGCCGATCGAGCTGCGCTACCGCGATCCGACGCGCATGGGCAAGGTGTACGTGCTGCCACACGGTGTCACCCGCCCGGTTGCCGGCTGGGAAGAGCAGGGACCCGACACGGACGACCCGAGCCTCGACCTGGCGACCTGGCGAAAGCGGATCACCAAGAAGTCCGGCGAACTCAAATCACTGTTGAAGGACCAAGCCTTCGTCGCCGGCATCGGCAACGGCTACAGCGACGAGGTCCTCTGGGCGGCGCAGCTACTGCCGTTCCGAAAGCGCTCGCAGCTGGCGGACGACGAGGTCGATCGGTTGTATGAGGCAACACGCGAGGTCCCAGCGTGGGCGATCGGGGAGTTGCGGACGAGGGTGCCGCCACGCTTCGAGGTCGAGGTACGTGACTTTCTGAAGGTGCATCGCAAGGGCGGCCAGGCGTGCCCTCGCTGCGGCGCCACGCTCAGCGAGATCTCGCCCGGTGGCTTCGTGACCACGTTCTGCCGGGGCTGCCAGCGGTAGGTCGTCTGTGCGGCCCGCGCCTGTCGTGTCGACGGGGGATGTCCAGTGGCTTGCCGGCTACGGCGCGGGAATGTTGATCGTCTGGCCGAAGAGGAGTCGCGGCGGGTCGCCAAGATCATTGACCGCGAGGATCTGCTTGGGCGTGACGCCGAACTTCTGCGCGATCGAAGCGAGCGTGTCGCCCTTGTGGACGCGATAGGTCTGCGCGACTCCCGTTGGCAGCGACTCGCCCGGCCCAGCCGATGCCGATGGGTTCGGCGACTTTGGAGGTTTTGTCGGCTTCGGAGTCGACGGCGGCGCGGTCAGTGGCGGCTGCGAGGGTGGGGGCGAGGGTGGCTGCGTCTCGGTCGTCGATGGCGGGGGCGTGAGCCCAGGCGTTTCCGCCACTCCGCTGCTCGCAGCCGGAGACGGTGATCCACCAACAGCAACGAGCGGGGTCGGGGTCGCCGACGGACCGGTACCCCCGCCCTGAAGCAGCACCACGAGCACGATGGCGAGGACGAGCGCGGCCAATGCCGCGAGCGCGATCCCGGCCAGGGTGCGCGGCTGCCGGCTGGGGAGTGCCGCGGCGAGGGAAACCGGGCGGTCGAGGATGAGCGGGGTCGGGCGGACCAGGAGCCCGAACCGACCGTCCAATTGCTGTGGCGAGACGCGGTCGGCCGCCAGCGCGGTGATGCGCGCTTGTTGCGCTTCCAGGAAGATCTCACAGCGAACGTGCGTCGGCGTTCGGCACAAGCGGTCCTGCGTTTGGGGTGCGAGTGGCAGCGGCGGCGCGCTTCCCCAGCAGCGCAGGTCACGCTCCGAGACCGCGGACCGCCACAGGCCGTCAGCCGAACGAAGGTACGGGCACGCGTCGGAGATGAGCGAGGCGCGCTCGGTCGGGGTGAGAGGCTGCTGGAACGGAGCTGGTGGTGGAGGCTCGGCGAGGGTCAGAACCGGCTCGACGATCGGCTCGGAGCCTGGCGGCTCCCCGATTGGTTCCGCGATCGCTGGCTCGTAGACCGTGGGCTGGGGTTCGTAGACCGCGGGCTGGGGCTCGTCGACAGGAGGCGCGCCGACTTGAGCTGCGCCGACATATGGCACGTCGTTCGTCGGCCAGTCGGGCGCGGCCTGCTCCGATGGATCCGGCTTGTGCCAGAACACCTCGGGAGTCGACGGCGGTGACGGTACGTCCGTCTGCCGCACGAAGTCATCAGGCGCCGGCGGTCCAGGTTCAGGAACCTGAGGTCCTTGTGGCGGCATCGGATACGACTCCGTGCCAGGGCCAGCATCCGCGGATGATGCGGGAGGGTCGGGCGGCGCAGGTGGCTCCGGCGGACCGGCCGGAGGCGTCGAGGCAGGTTCGCCGGGAGTGGCTCTCGCGCCCGAGCGACCGTCCAATTCGTCCCCGCCGACCACGACTCGATGATAGGTGGATCGGCCAATCGGTCCGAATCACTCGCTTCGCCGGTGCCCACGAGAAGTTCCGGACAACGCAAAAGATCCTGGCGACGACCTATTTTCCCGAGGGGCTACCCCCTGAGTATCTTCGGCGCTGGAGAGCTTAACTTCCGTGTTCGGGATGGGAACGGGTGTGGCCTCTCCGCCAGTGTCACCAGGATCTTTGTGCGTGTGATGACATGATCGGCCGCGACAGCGACGTGGATGTCGCCGGCGCCAAATTCGAGCTCTTCTTCGATATCTCTGCCTGAGCCGTCTCTTGACGGCCGACAGGGTGGGATCCCGATGATCCCGACAGCCACCTTTGGGTGGGCTGTTGAAAAGAGGTCAAGCCCTCGACCATTAGTACGGCTCAGCTTCACTGGTTGCCCAGCTTCCACATGCCGCCTATCAAACAGGTGTTCTCCCTGCGGTCTTACCCGGTTAACCCGGTGGGGAACCTCATCTCGAGGCGAGCTTCGCACTTAGATGCTTTCAGTGCTTATCCCGACCGAACATAGCTACCCAGCGATGCCCCTGGCGGGACAACTGGCACACCAGCGGTTCGTCCACTCCGGTCCTCTCGTACTAGGAGCAGCTCCTCTCAAGTTCCCTACGCCCACGATGGATAGAGACCGAACTGTCTCACGACGTTCTGAACCCAGCTCACGTACCGCTTTAATTGGCGAACAGCCAAACCCTTGGGACGTACTTCCGCCCCAGGATGCGACGAGCCGACATCGAGGTGCCAAACAGGGTCGTCGATGTGAACTCTTGGACCCTATAAGCCTGTTATCCCCGGGGTAGCTTTTATCCGTTGAGTGATACCCCTTCCACTCGGAGGTACCAGATCACTAAGCCCGACTTTCGTCTCTGCTCGACTTGTGGGTCTCGCAGTCAAGCTCCCTTATGCCTTTGCACTCTTCGGCTGGTTTCCATTCAGCCTGAGGGAACCTTTGGGCGCCTCCGTTACTTTTTAGGAGGCGACCGCCCCAGTCAAACTGCCTGCCTGCCATTGTCCCGCGCCCGGATTACGGGTCGCGGTTAGAACCGAAATCCAACAAGGGTGGTATTTCAACGTTGGCTCCACCGAGGCTAGCGCCCCAGCTTCACAGCCTCCCACCTATCCTACACATGCTGAACCCCAATCCAATAACAGGGTGCAGTAAAGCTCCACGGGGTCTTTTTGCCCTATCGTGGGTAACCAGCATCTTCACTGGTACTTCAATTTCGCCGGGTCCCTCGTTGAGACAGCGCCCAGATCGTTACGCCATTCGTGCGGGTCGGAACTTACCCGACAAGGAATTTCGCTACCTTAGGACAGTTATAGTTACTGCCGCCGTTTACCGGGGCTTCGATTCGTAGCTTGCACCACTCCTCTTAACCTTCCGGCACTGGGCAGGCGTCAGCCCGTATATGTCAGCTTTCGCTTTAGCACGGACCTGTGTTTTTGCTAAACAGTCGCCTGGGCCTTTTCACTGCGGCCTCGATCAACCCTAAGCAAAGCAAAGAGCTGCGAGGCGCCCCTTCTCCCGAAGTTACGGGGCCAATTTGCCGAGTTCCTTAACGAGGGTTCTCCCGATCGCCTTGGTATTCTCTACCCGCCTACCTGTGTCGGATTGCGGTACGGACACCTTTGATCTCGCTAGACACTTTTCTTGCCAGCTTGGCTCACTCGAATTGCAACAGATGTCGCTTTCATTCGCTGCTCGGCGTTGAATGGGGAAACGGATTTGCCTATCTCCCCCGCCTACCGGCTTAGACGCGTATTGCCAGAAACGCGCTCGAACTACCATGCTGGGTCATGCCCTTGCTCTCACCTGGGTTCAGCTCACCGCTTCGACCTGACTTTCGCCAGATCAACCACGGATCGCCTCCGCCAGGCGACACCTTGCGGTGCAAACGATCTCTGGTGGTTCCGGAATATCAACCGGATGTCCATCGCCTACGACGTGTCGTCCTCGGCTTAGGCCCGACTAACCCTGAGCGGACGAGCCTCCCTCAGGAAACCTTAGGCTTACGGCGTGTGGGTTTCTCACCCACATTGCGCTACTCATGCCGACATTCGCACTCCCGTACGCTCCAGCCGTCCTTACGGTCGACCTTCGCAGCGGAACGGGACGCTCCCCTACCGCCCAACAGCCGGCGAACCGGCTGAAAGACCCGTAGCTTCGGTACCAAGCTTGAGCCCCGTTGGATCTTCGGCGCGGAACCACTTGACCAGTGAGCTGTTACGCACTCTTTCAATGATGGCTGCTTCTGAGCCAACATCCTGGTTGTCTATGCGACTCCACATCCTTTACCACTTAGCTTGGATTTAGGGACCTTAGCTGACGGTCCGGACTGTTTTCCTTTTGACCACGAAGCTTAGCCCTCGTAGTCTCACTCCCGGGCTCTGAAATTACGGGATTCGGAGTTTGGTTGGGGTTGGTAAGCGGGAAGCCCCCTAGCCCATCCAGTGCTCTACCCCCGTAATTGAACGCCCGAGGCTGCCCCTAAAGGCATTTCGGGGAGAACCAGCTATCTCCGGGTTCGATTGGCATTTCACCGCTATCCACAGCTCATCCCCTAGCTTTTCAACGCTAGTGAGTTCGGTCCTCCACGAGACATTACTCTCGCTTCAACCTGGCCATGGGTAGGTCACCCGGTTTCGGGTCTACTGCGTGCGACTCGACGCCCTATTCAGACTCGCTTTCGCTTCGGCTCCGTCCTTCTCGGACTTAACCTCGCCACACACACGTAACTCGTCGGCTCATTCTTCAAAAGGCACGCCATCAGGCTACCGGCCTTGCGACCGGCAACACCCTTTGACTGCTTGTGGGCACGAGGTTTCAGGTTCTATTTCACTCCCCTCCCGGGGTGCTTTTCACCTTTCCCTCACGGTACTCGTTCACTATCGGTCGCCAAGAGTATTTAGCCTTGGACGGTGGTCCGCCCAGCTTCCCACATGAGAGACCTTCCACGTGGTACTCAGGTGGCCGAACGCGGAGGTCGATCGCTTCGCCTACGGGGCTGTCACCCTCTCTGGCCCGCCTTTCCTGACGGGTTCGACTCACGATCAACTTTGTAACTCCGCTGGGACCATGCAGGGTCCCGCGTCGGCTCCTACAACCCCCGCACAGAAACGGCTGCTACCTATCGCGCTGTGCAGGTTTGGGCTATTCCCGTTTCGCTCGCCACTACTCAGGGAATGTTCTCTTTTCCTCCCGCTACTGAGATGTTTCAGTTCGCGGACTTACCTCACCGGGACCTATGTATTCAGTCCCGAGTGACCGGGCATTACCCCGGCCGGGTTTCCCCATTCGGACACCCTCGGATCAACGCTCGCTCGCAGCTCCCCGAGGCATTTCGTTGCCTGCCACGTCCTTCATCGGCTCTTGGCGCCAAGGCATCCACCCCGTGCCCTGTGTAGCTTGACCTCCCTCAACAACTCACCCAACGGCGGTTGCCAGGGAGACATATCGGGATATATCACCTTGTCGTTCTACGGCAGAAATCGAAGATTTGAACTCGATCTACCGATCATGTCATTCACTTGGAAAGGTGCGACCCGTTGGAACGGATCTCGCCGAGCCACCGAAGTGGTCCGGATCCAGCGGTCCGCTGGTCGGTGACCTCGAGTTGTCTGCCTCGAGCCCACGGATCAGGGGAGTGCCAGGGTGGGAGACACACGATGACGGCTCGAGGGACCTCGAGCCGTCAGAAGGACAGCATGGATGCCTGCGAGTGTCTTCGGGGTCTACCCGATCTTCAGTTGAAAGAAGAGGTTGAGCTGCAGTGCCAATTACCTCGATGTGCTTCCGCGGTTCGTGCCGGCGATTGGAGGTGGTGGAGACGAGGAGACTCGAACTCCTGACCCTCTCCTTGCAAAGGAGATGCTCTTCCAGCTGAGCTACGTCCCCCTTGCCCGAAACCGGTGCAAACGTTGATGGTGGGCGTTTCTGGACTCGAACCAGAGACCTCTGCCTTATCAGGGCAGTGCTCTAACCAGCTGAGCTAAACGCCCGCCGGGGCCCCGACGCCGCACGACCCATTGGATCAAGCGGAGCCGGCTGCACCCTAACACTTGAAGAGTGACAGGAAACCCATGTGCGAGAAGGTCGGTATCGGTTGCTGGGTCGTCTCGAGCTCCCCGAACGGCAAAACCGACGGGAGCGCATCCACCCAGCGGAACGCGCTTGCGATCGAGACGATCAACCTGGGAGGGTGTCTGACGTCAGTGCCGTACCGATAGCACCGACTCCCTCTCCCTAGAAAGGAGGTGATCCAGCCGCACCTTCCGGTACGGCTACCTTGTTACGACTTCGTCCCAGTCACCAATCCCACCTTCGACGGCTGCCTCCTTGCGGTTGGCCCACCGGCTTCGGGTGTTATCGGCTTCCATGACGTGACGGGCGGTGTGTACAAGGCCCGGGAACATATTCACCGCAGTAATGCTGACCTGCGGTTACTAGCAACTCCGGCTTCACGTAGGCGAGTTGCAGCCTACGATCCGAACTGAGACCGGCTTTAAGGGATTAGCTCCACCTCGCGGTTTCGCAGCCCGTTGTACCGGCCATTGTAGCGTGGGTGTAGCCCAGGATGTAAGGGCCATGCTGACTTGACGTCATCCCCACCTTCCTCCGAGTTTCTCTCGGCAGTCCCGTGTGAGTGATACAACACACAGTAGGGGTTGCGCTCGTTGCGGGACTTAACCCAACATCTCACGACACGAGCTGACGACAGCCATGCAACACCTGTGACTATGCCTCTTGCGAGGCGCCGACGTTTCCGCCGACTTCATAGCCATGTCAAACCCTGGTAAGGTTTTTCGCGTCGCATCGAATTAAACCCCACGCTCCGCTGCTTGTGCGGGCCCCCGTCAATTCCTTTGAGTTTTAGCCTTGCGGCCGTACTCCCCAGGCGGGATACTTAATGCGTTAGCTACGGCACTGGCGGGGTTGATACCACCAACACCTAGTATCCATCGTTTACGGCTAGGACTACCGGGGTATCTAATCCCGTTTGCTCCCCTAGCTTTCGCGCCTCAGCGTCAAGAACAGGCCAGAAAGCCGCCTTCGCCACTGGTGTTCCTCCCGATATCTACGCATTTCACCACTACACCGGGAATTCCGCTTCCCTCTCCTGTCTTCGAGCCGAGCAGTATCGAATGACCCTCCCCAGTTAAGCCGGGGGCTTTCACATTCGACTGACTTGGCCGCCTGCGCGCTCTTTACGCCCAGTAAATCCGGACAACGCTCGCCACCTACGTATTACCGCGGCTGCTGGCACGTAGTTAGCCGTGGCTTATTCTCCAGGTACCGTCATCATCGTCCCTGGAAAAAGAGGTTTACAACCCGAAGGCCTTCATCCCTCACGCGGCGTTGCTGCTTCAGGCTTTCGCCCATTGAGCAAAATTCCCGACTGCTGCCTCCCGTAGGAGTCTGGGCCGTGTCTCAGTCCCAGTCTGGGTGATCGTCCTCTCAGACCACCTACCGATCGTCGCCTTGGTGAGCCGTTACCCCACCAACGAGCTAATCGGACGCAGGCCCCTCCCAAAGCGCCTTACGGCTTTGCACGTACGAACGAACGCACGAACATATGCGGTATTAGCCACCCTTTCGGGCAGTTATTCCCCACTTCGGGACAGGTCACCTACGCGTTACTCAGCCGTCCGCCACTAGCACTCGAGCAAGCCCGAGTGCCCGTTCGACTTGCATGTCTCATGCACGCCGCCAGCGTTTATCCTGAGCCAGGATCAAACTCTCCGAAAAGAACCTCGGTCAAATCTTTCGACTCTTCCGAAATTCAGGTTCGAGGGTTATCCCCGCTCGCACACTTACCGGATTTCCTGCCACTCTTCACTTGTTAAGGTGCAGCCCGAAGTCCCCAAGGTTTTCCAGGGGCCACGGCAGCCGCGCATTGTTGCACGGTTTGCACTGGCATGTCAACTGAGGTACCCGCCCCGGCGAGCTTGCCGGGAGGCGAGTCTTGGGCCCGGCGCCCGACCCGCAGGTCGGAGCACGGCGGACAAGAACTATAGCTGACGGCGACGAAACGCGTCAATCGCCCCAGGCGATGTTCACAAGGGCAAGCGAGCCCTACGGCTGGAGCCCCGGCACGCTGATCTCGTAGACGTTCCCCCAGAGCTTGCCCGTCACGAACAGGCGCCGCTCGAGTGGTTGCCAGGCGATCCCGTTCATCTCGGCCGGCTGGCCCTGTGCCTGCTCGAGGTCGAGCAGCCGTGAGAAGTCGAACCGCTGGACCACCTGGCCGTCGGTTGGGTCGATCACCACCACCTCCGGCGTGAGCCAGACGTTGGCCCAGATGCGGCCGTCGATCCACTCGAGCTCGTTGAGCCGGGCGACGGGCTGGTTGCCATCGGCCACATCGACCCAGCGCAGCACCCGGAAGTCGAGCGGCGATCGCTCGGTGATCCGGTTGGTCCCGTCGCTCATGAACAGGGTCGAACCGTCGGTCGTCAGCCCCCACCCCTGGATCTCATAGGGATACTCGCCGACCTGGTCCAGGGTCGACGGATCGAACAGCAGCACGTGCTGTTCCGTCCAGGTGAGTACCCACGCGCGACCGCCAAGGAACGTCAGTCCTTCGCCGTAGTCGGACGCGGCAAGGTCGTGGCGCTGGAGCACGGCGCCGGTCTGAAGATCGACGTGGCGAAGGGAGGACATGCCGAGACGGCCGGTCGTCTCGTAGAGCTGGTCGCCGAGGAACGTCAGCCCTTCCGTCCATGCACCACGGTCGTGCGGATACTGCGCGACGATCGTGAAGTCATCGGAGACCGGAACCTCGCTCGGCGACGCCGCAGCCACCGAGGCGGACGCCGTTGGCATGGCAGACGCCGTTGGCATGGCGGACGCCGTTGGCATGGCGGACGCCGAAGCTGGCACAGTCGAGAGATCGCCCGCGGCAATGGCCGGGGCGACGCACCCACAGAGTGACGCGACGGCCAGCGCGACCAACGCGCCGGACGCTGCAGATCCGAGCGGTTTCAGATGATCGACTCCTGGACGAGCAGGATGAACGCCGTCGCCGACAGCCAGCAGAGCAGCGCGAGCTCGACCGAGCCTGATGCGCCGGCCGGACCCGTTGCGACGAAGTAGATCATCGCGCCGAAGACCAGGGCGATCAGCGGCTTGACGAGCCGCAGCAGCATCTCGTTGATGAGGTTGCTCACCCCGCGCCTCCGAGCGCGGCCCCTGCAACGCTTCGCACGCTCAGCGGTCTCGCGAGACGTCGAACTCGCGGCGTCCCTGGAGCGCTCGGACCAGCGTCACCTCGTCGGCATATTCGAGGTCCCCACCGACGGGGATCCCGCGTGCAATGCGCGTAACCGAACCAACGTCGGACCCGAGCCGCTCGGCCAGGTACATCGCGGTCGCCTCGCCCTCGAGGGTCGGGTTCGTGGCCAGGACCACTTCGACGAACGGATCGCCGGCACGGCATCGCTCGGCGACACGCTCGAGCAGCGGTCGAACGCGCAGCCGCTCGGGACCGATGCCATCCATCGGCGAGATCGCGCCGTGCAGGACGTGGTACCTGCCGCGGAACGCGCCGGTTCGCTCCAGCGCGAGCACGTCCAGCGGCTCCTCCACGACGCACAGGCGCGTGTCGTCCCGGTCCGGGTCGAGGCAGATGGGGCACAGATCTCCGGTCGAGATGTTGAAGCAGAGGTTGCAGAACACGACTTCGTCGCGGACGGCGACCAGGGCTTTCGCGAGCGTTCTCGCCTCGGTGTCAGGGGCGCGCAGCAGGTAATACGTCAGCCGCTGCGCGGTCTTTGGACCGATGCCCGGAAGGCGCGCGAACGCCTCGACGAGGCGGGCAACGGGCTCGACGATCGCGGTCATCGGCGGCGGATCAAAGGACATCGGACGAGAGCTCGGGCAGCGGCCCGCTCAGCCCATTCCGGGGATGCGCAGGCCTCCGGTGATACGCGCCATCTTGTCCTCCTCGGCACGCTTGGCCAGCTGCAACGCATCGACGACCGCGGCGAGCACCAGGTCCTGGAGCATCTCGACATCATCCGGATCGACGACTTCGGGCTTGATCTCGATCGCGGTGATTTCTCGCTTGCCGGTGGCGATGACCTTGACCGCGCCGCCGCCGGAGGTGCCCTCCACCTGGAGCTCGGCCAGCTCTTTCTCCGCGCGGGCCATGTCGGCCTGCATCTGCTGCGCCATCTTGGCCAGGTTCCCGTAGCCCATCGTTCCTCCTCGCGATCCGGTCGCGACGGCTCCCCGCCGCCCCGAGCAGTGTGTCAGCTGATCTCGTCGACGTCGGCCAGGTCCCCGGCGAACACGCGCCGTGCGGCCGTCACCAGGTCCTCGGTCGGTTCCGGCAGCGGATCCAGCGCGTCCACGTTGGCCACGACGCAGCGTACCCCGATCGGACGGCCCAGCACGTGCTCGAGCGCCTGCTCGAACGCCATCCGCCGCTTCGGGTCCTCGGCCTTCTCGCGCAGGAAGGCACGGTTCTCTGGGAAGCCGAGCACCAGGACGCCATCGCGGACCTCGACGGGGCGCGACACCTCGAAGACCGGCTTGTTGGCGGCGTTGGACGACACCTCGGCGATCACCTCGCTCCAATGTGAGCGAATGGTCCCGAAGAGGTCGTCGGACGGCGGGGCAGGTGCGGCCGGGCGAGGCGCGGCTGGTGCGGGCTCCGCGGACGGCTCGGGCTTGGATCTCGGCGACGAGGAGTGGATGACCGGCGTGGGTTCGTCGACAAGCATGGGTTCTTTGACCAGCGTGGGTTCGTCAAGCGGCGCGCGGAGGTTTGCGGCAGTCGGAGGTTCTGGGCGCGGCGCTCCAGGCTTTGGGCTTGGCACGGGTGCCCGAGCGTCCACCTTTGGCGCACCGACGGCGATGCCGGCCGAAGCGCCGGAAGCGCCCGGAGCGCCGGAAGCGCCGGAAGCGACTGAAGCGCCGGAACCGACCGAAGACAGCAGCGCCAGCTCGAGTTGCCAGCGGTAGCCACCCAAGCCACTGCGGCTCGCGTCGATCCCCGTCAGCCGTCGTGCCGCCAGCGCCAGGCCGCCGATGTCTTTCCCCGTCCGGAGCCGCTCGACGAGCTCGACGCGCAGTCGCGATACGACTTGCTCGGCAAACGAGACGACATCGCGTCCGTCCGCCTCGAGTTGGTCGAGCACGGCGATGCCAGCGAGGGCATCGCCATCGGCGAGCGCGTCGATGAACCGCTCGACCGCCGGCTGCTCGGCCAAGCCCAGGAGATCGCGGATCGTCGAGGACGAGATCGTTTCATCGGCGTTGGAGAGCACCTGGTCGAGCATCGATTCGGCGTCACGCATGCCCCCCGCGGCAAGTTCCGCGACCAGGGCGATCGCATCCGGCTCGGCCGTCCGACCCTCCGCCTCCAGGATTCGCCGGAGCTTGCCCTCGATCTCCGCGACCGCCAACGGCCTGAACGTGAAACGCTGGAGGCGCGAAACGACTGCAGGCCGGATCTGTGACGGGTCGGTGGTGCAGAAGATGAACAGGACGCCCTCGGGCGGCTCCTCGAGCGTCTTGAGCAGGACGTCCCAGCCTTCCTTGATGCGCTGGACCTCGTCGATGATGAAGACCTTGCGGCGCAGGTCGGAGGCGGCCGTATAGACGCGCGGCAGGAGCTCGCGCATGTCGTCGACGCGGTTGTTGGAGGCAGCGTCCAGCTCGATCACGTCGAGCGCACGGCCCTCGCGGATGGAGACGCAGGACGCACAGGTGTCGTCGGGCTCGCCGTCGACCGGGTTCGCGCAGTTGACGGCCTTTGCGAGGATGCGAGCCATCGATGTCTTGCCCGTCCCGCGCGGGCCGACGAAGAGGAACCCATGCCCCAACCGGCCAAGTCGCACGGCATTCCGGAGCGTCTCGACGACCGCTTCCTGGCCGACGATCTGGCTGAACGTCTGCGCGCGGAATCGACGATAGATCGCAAGGTGAGACGGGTAATCGGAGAACGCCTGGGCCACGAAGTGAGTGTACGCAAGCGACGGACGGAGCCCAGCCGGAGGCTGGGACCCGGCCGGTTCAATGGGACCTACGGAGCCTACCCGGAGACCTCGGCGAGTTCTCAGGCTGAGCGGCGGCCCACGAGGTACCAGGTCTCGACCGAGCCCTTGCCCTTGAGCTCGACCAAGCCGCGTGGCTCCACGCGAAAACGATCCTGAAGTTCACGGGCGATAGGTTCCGAAACATGGATGGTTCCGGGTTGGGCGGTCGTCTCGAGACGGCTCGCGACGTTGACCGCGTCGCCCCAGACGTCGAACGCGAACTTGTAACTGCCGATGACCCCCGCGACCACCGGACCGACATGAACCCCGATGCGGATCCGCCAGGCGCCGTCCACGGCAGCGACCGCGTCGCGGACGTCGAGCGCGAGGTCTGCCATTCGCGATGACCGGGTCAGGTCCACTGGCATCGAGGCCGGCGACCGCAAGATAGGCGTCGCCGATCGTCTTGATCTTCTCCACGCCGCGGGCCGCGCAGGCGGCGTCGAACGTGGAGAAGAGTCCGTTCAAGTCGCGGACCAATTCGGCGGGAGATCGACTGCTGGCGATCTCCGTGAATCCGACGAAGTCGCTGAGCATCACGGCGACGCGCTCGTGGCGATCGGCGATCAGCGTCTCCCCGGCGTCGAGCCGCTCAACGATCGATCCGGGGAGGACGTTGAGCAGCAACTCCCGCGAGCGGCGTCGCTCCGCGTCCAGATCGGTCATCAGGCGGTCCAGCAGCCGCGCGTTGGTGTCGCGAATCGACTCGACCTGCGCGAGTGTCTCCTCCAGGCGCCGGACGCGTCGGGCAAGCCGCAACGCCTCCCGAGCCGCGTCGGACGCTCCACGCCTCCTCCACGGCAGGGGTGATCAGCCGCCCAGCAGCACGGCCACGAACGATTCGTTGTGGAAGCTGCTCGGCGCACCGTCAGCTACCGGCGCGATCTCACCGACGCAGTACATGCCGACGATCGGCAGGGTCGGCGGAAGAAGCGCACGCGCCGCATCGAGTTCCTGGCGACGTGCGCGAGCCGAGCAGGAACTTGCGTACGGCGCACGAGAACATCAGCGCACCCGACGGCGTGGAGCCGGCCGGAAACGCGCTCAGCGCACGGCGGACGGTGTCGCTCGCGGCTCCCACGAGGTCGTCGGTGGTCGCCGTCGTGAGCTGGACCTGGGCGCCGACCGGCAGCCTGGCCCGGGATCACGAGCGCTCCGGACGAATCGTCGCGCGCAAGGATCACGCGAAGGTACGGCTCGGCGCCGGCGTGATCGCGCACCGCGAGCGGGTTGCCGAAGCTTGGCGGGACCCGCCTCCTGCAGGTACCCAGCGATGAAGTCGACCGCGGGCCGGCCGTCGATCTCCTCGATTCGCCCGTACGTAGAGCGCGTGACGGTTCCACGCGGACCGATCGGCCGCAGCCCGGTCCCGATGGCGACGGAGAAGGCGATCGGTCCGGAGAGCAACAGCAGCGCGAGCCCGTCCTCGACGACCCGGTCGTTGTAGAACTGGTGCGTCGGCCGTGGCGAACCGAGCGCGACGCCGCTCGACGCGCCGCCGGTGACCACGACGCCTTCCGGTAGCGCGGCTCGAAGCGCGTCCATCGCGCGCTGCCCGTCGATCGCATCGACCAGCATCAGGCACAGCCGGGGCGCCTGCGTCGCGCCCGCGAGGGCCGCGTCCAGCGCACGGCGGCAGGCCCCTTCGAGGTCGGTGTCCAGGTCCTCGACGATGGCGCCGCGTCATCTCGACGGTGTCGGACATCAGCACCGCGAGAGTGACCGAGTCTTCGCGGTATCCACCCGATGAGCTCATCTCCGCCGCGGAAGTCGAGCCGACCACGACGATGCCCGGAAACGCCGCCCGGACAGCCTGCGATCATCTCGGGCTCGAACGAGTCGAATGCGACGAAAAGCAGCGCCGCGCGCGGAGACTGGCCGGTCGAGCTGCTCCCGCACCTGGTCGATCGCTTCATTGATCGCTCGCCCGGGATCAACATCGTCGCTCTGCCCGACGGCCATTCCGATCATCCGTCGATTGTGAGGGGTTCGGCTCGCCGTGGAAGACGCACTTGTCAGTCGATGGCGATTCGGCGGCCGCGCGCTCTTCGGGTGGTAGTTGCCGTGCACCCTCCGTCGACCGGAGACGCTCGCGTGCCCATTCGAGGCGATCGGCTCGGACCAGGCCGATCCGCGGCACCCGGCGAACAGCGTTTAACGCTGCTTCCTTCCGGACCTGACGTGGTTCACGAGCCGCCGCTGCGCGGGACCCGATCCTCAACGTCGATCACCCCGCCGGCATCCGCGGGCGCGGGCCTCGGGAGGGAATTCAGCCCTGCTGGAGCGGATTGCAGGTACAGGGCACCGCTAGTTCCCCGCCTAGCACGGCCCCGGAATGATACGGCACGAAACGGCGCAGGCTCCGTCAGTTGGAACCCGCGCCGAACGTAGCCGTGCGAACGCATCTATGGTCAATTGCGGCGCAGACCGAGAGCCTGCGGCCGCAACGCGAACGTTCAGTACCCGAGGCGAACCAGCAAGGCGCAGCCTGTTCCACCGGTCTGCGACCGGAAGCCCTGGCCACTCGCCAGCGCCGGGTAGTAGAGGGGCATGTCGTCGCCTGAGCAATGCAGCAGGCCGTTGTTCGCGGCCCTGATCGCGATGTACTCGCCCTTCTGAACGGGCACGTTGATCGGGAAGGACTGGATCAGGTAGTCGTTCCCATCCGGGCCGCCGCAGTTCTCGTCACCGCGAGGATCGGCGGCGTAGTGGATCTTGGGACCGCTCTTCACGAGCTCGAACCTGCCCTTGGAGTTCTTCTTGACGAGTTGGAGCTTGAACTTTCCCCCGTCACAGGAGACCAACTTCAGCGAATGCAGAGTGCCGTTCTTGGGCGCCGTGAAATTGCTGCCGTTCTCGAAGGCAACCCCGGCCACCCATGTGCAGATTCCACCCGGGGGCACGCTGTCGGGGATCTGGTCGCTGCAGGACATTGCGCCCTGCGGTTGGGTCGAGGTGGTCAGCGTCGCGCCAAACGCAAGGGAAGATGCGGCCGCCGGAGGAGCCGAGACGGCAATCAATCCGAGACCCAGGGCGGCCCCCCAGGCCGCCAGCCGATGAACGCGTCGCTGCATTGCGCGACCTCCTGGAGCTATCCGCCCTGGCGTTGGACGTCCCTGCCAGATGGCGGTCACGGTGATGGCCCGCGGCACGCAGCGCTCGGGTATCGGGAGATTCGGCCCCCACGCGTGTGATCCGAGCCAGCGCGAAACATACGTCATCGCGAGGAAACCAGGGAACGGCATTGGCGGGCCAGGTTTGGCACGTCGCGCGTCCGCTGTCGCGCGGCCGTGTGTGGCGGAGAGGGAGGGATTCGAACCCTCGATGGGTTGCCCCATACCGCATTTCCAGTGCGGCGCCCTAGGCCTCTAGGCGACCTCTCCGCGTAAGCCGAGTGACAGTTCCCGTCTGAAGGCGCTCGAGCGGCCTGCAGCTGGGTAGCCTCCCAAAGCTCGGTGGTCTGAGGCGTCTCAGGCGAAGGCCCTGGCGGGACGCCCGATCCACGCGCACTGAACCGTGCGTGAGGGAGGGCACACGCCAGAAACGCACGCATGAGGCATCACAGGCCGCGTGGCTGGCGGAGAGGGTGGGATTCGAACCCACGGTGCTTTCGCACACCGCTTTTCGAGAGCGGCACCATCAACCACTCGGACACCTCTCCGCGGAAGAGGGTACCGCAAGGACGCGCCGCGGCCCGGTCGGGCGGGCGATTGAGGCGGCGGGGCGGGTGCGGCGGCCCGGTGGCGCGAGCGCGCGCGCGGCGGCCCGAGCGCGTCGCCGCGGGGCGGCGCGACGCTGGCTGCCGCGTGGCAGCAACCGGCGTGCTACTACGCAGGGCAAGTGTCGGCTGTCCTGCCTCCGAGCAGCCGAAAACGCGCACCACTGCGACCACCCCGACTCCTACATGGGGTGGCCGGCCGGCTGGGCGCCGCATACGCAGCACGTCGGCTGTTCCTGAAATGCGTGAGCCGAAAAGGCCACCACTCGGCACGCCGACTACTGAGTGGGATGGCCGGGCCGGCGGGCGCCGCATACCAGCACGTGGATTCCTAAATGGTGGGAAAGGCGGGCAGGACGCACTCGGTGGGAGGCGGGACGGGAACAAATGGTGGGAGATCGAGGAAGGAACCGCTCGACTCGGAACCAGTAGGCCCACTCCCCGATCGACGCCACTCGCGAGGCCGTCGAAGGTTCAGACGGGCAGGCCGCGCCCAGCATCTCTTCGGCGTCCTCGCGCAAGATCCCGCTCACGACGCGCAGCCGCCTGCCGGGCGTCCCGTGGCCGGCGAGCTGCACGCTCGAGCCGCACGCCCCGTCGACCGGGTCGGGAATCGCGAACACGAGGCCATCCACGTCCGAGGCTAGCAGCGCGCCAACGCACATGGCGCACGGCTCGATCACGGAGTAGACCGTGATTCCGGCCAGCGACAGGCGGCCGAGCCGCTGCGCCGCCTCGCGGATCGTTGCCACGACGGCGTGCGCGGTCGGATCCCCGGTCCGATTCACCTGGTTCGACGCGCTCGCAACCATGGCGTCGTCCTGGACCGCGACGGCCCCATCGGGTCGTTCCCCTCGCGCAGCCGCGTCCGATGCCTCCGAGAGAGCGTGGCTCATGAACAGCTCATACCGCATCTGATCGGCATCGTACACGTCGCACCACGGCGCCGAACCGCCCAGAGACACGCCGAACACGCCGGACTGGCTGCGAAACCAGGTCACATCCGACTGTCCCGATCACGTCCGAACGGCAGCACACGCACACCACCGAACGGCACTACAGGTGCAACCGACGGTCGCGCTAGCATCGGCCGCTGTGGCCGCCGACGGGCGCGGGCACATGATCAACCTCATCCGTCATCCACCCATGGAGTCAGCAGCGCATGTCGCGACCTCGCATCGGCATCCTCACCGGCGGCGGCGACGTTCCCGGTCTCAACAGCGTCATCAAGAGCGTCACCTACCGCGCCACCGACCTTGGGTACGAGGTGCTGGGCATCCGGCGAGGCTGGGAAGGGCTTGACCAACCACGATCCGAGCGTCTCGCTGGACCCGCGCTACGTCATCCCGCTCACGCGCGACTCCACGCGCACCATCGACCGGACCGGCGGCACGATGCTGCACACCTCTCGCACCAGCCCGCGCAAGTTCAAGAAGGACCGGATTCCCTCGTTCATCACCGCCGACGAGGCCGCCAAGCTGACGACCGACGGTCAGACGTACGACCTCACGCCGGTGGTGCTCAAGTCGATCGAGCGCCTCGGCCTCGACTACCTCGTCCCGATCGGCGGCGACGACACGCTCAGCTTCGCGCAGACGCTGCATGACAACGGGGTCCCGCTGATCGCGATCCCCAAGACGATGGACAACGACGTGCAGGGGACGGAGTACTGCATCGGCTTCTCGACCGCCATCACACGCGCCAAGGAGCTGATCAACCGCCAGCGCACGACGCTCGGGTCGCACGAGCGCATCGGCGTCTTCCGCATCTTCGGACGCGACTGCGGCTTCACCGCCCTGTACACCGCGTACGTCACGTCGGCCCGCTGCCTCATCCCCGAGTCGCCGTTCGACCTCGACCACCTGGTCGAGGTGCTTGCCGAGGACCATCGTCTCAACCTCTCCCACTACGCCTTCGTCATCGCCGCCGAGGGCGCCATCTGGAAGGGCGGCTCGATCAAGGAAGTCGGCGACGCCGACGCCTTCGGTCATCGCCACAAGGCGAACATCGCCGAGGTCCTCGCCGACGAGATCAAGGCACGCGCGAAGATCGAGACGGTCTTCTCCGAGCTGACCTACGACCTCCGCTCGGGCGAGCCGGACATGCTCGACCAGATGGTCGCGATCACCTTCGCCAACGTCGCCATGGACCTCATCGCCGACGGCAAGAGCGGCCGCATGACCTCGATCCGCGACGGCAAATACAGCCACTCGCGGCTGCCCGACCCGGCGCTGGGCGCCGCGCCACGTCGACGTCGACGTGATGTACAACACCGACCGCTATCGGCCGGTCTACGACGGGCTGCTCGGGCATCCACTGCTGCTGGGCCAGTCCCTGAGCGCAACGGACGACTGAGGTCGACCTTCAGACGATGACCACCGATGGCCGGATCTCTGCGAGTCCAGCGCCATCGGTCTCGCCTGGCTCGCCGTCGACGTTCTTGTCGGCTGCTCCGCGTCGCAGCTCGCCTTTTTCTCGAGGTTGAGCTCGAGGGCCTCGACGGCGCCCACGATTACATGTGAACCCGGCCTGTCGAACTCCAGGTGCGAGGACATGGCTTCCGCGGCCTTCGCCGCCGTACGGGATGCCGGACGAACGCCGACGGGGGCGTGGATCAACAGCGGCGTGTTCTGCGCCGCCGCTCCAGACTTCCTCTCGACCCCGACGCGATGATCGAATTCCGCCGGCGCCGCTCCTGCCCGAGGGAGGTCAATCGGTCGGTAGCGTCGAGGTCGCGCTGGCCGGCAGTGCCCAGCACGCGGGCCTGAACGTCGCCCTCGTCGGTGGCCGTTATGTCCCGACGTTGATCGGGTTCGCCGTCCCCAAACTCAACTGGTGCTCCGGTTGGTGTCCCACCGCGACGGACGTCGATGGCGAATACACCCTCGACTGGTTCTGCCGCATCTCGACTGGCGTGCGTCCGACCCGATCAGCGGCGATGCCATTCTCTCGTTGCGTGCGGATCAACCGACAACAATTTACGGCTCCGGTGGCGGCGTCATCGCGTTCTCATACCGTCAGGTCGGCGGAACTCGCGACGT
>CAWGBA010000013.1:0-94464 GCA_963820735.1 uncultured Chloroflexia bacterium | reverse complement strand
TGGTGACCCGGACGGTCACCATGACATCGCCCGCCTCGACGACATTGACGGTGATCGACGCGCTCGAAGAAGACAGAGCGCCGGGTTGCGCCGCGGTCGTGGCGGTCAGCACCCAACGGCCATCCGGAAGCGTCACGTTTCCGGTGAACGAGCCACCGGCGACCGAGGCGTCGATCGGCGGCAGGTCCGGAGGCTGCGTCGGTGCCGGGCTGGCGGAGTCATCCGTCGACCCGGCCCATCGAGCCGCGATGGAGACTGCCGAGGCATTGGTCGAGCCGGTCACGGTGACCGTGCCGGGCTGCACCTCGTCGTCCTCGCGCGGCGAGAGGAACGAGATGTTGGCCACTGGGACATTCGGCTCGGGCGTGACCGGCGGCTGCGTCGGAGATGGCGGCTGCGTCGGCTGCGGCTGGTGGGTCTTTTCCGGCTGGTTCGTCGGAACGGAAGCCACAGGCGGCGGCGACCCGCTGATCGGTACGGTGAGGATCACGTTGACGGGAACCGAGCCCTTGTCGGGCGGTAGCTGCGGATCGCGTGCGGTGATCGCGAAATCGTTGCGTCCCTTGGTGACCGGCACGTCCATGCTCCAGCCGCCGAGCGAGTTGGCGTCGGTCGTCTGCAGGAACGCGTCGGGGCCGCTGATGCCGATCAGGGCGTAGGGCAGATCAACGGTGCCGGACAGCGTGTACTTGGTTGCGTTGGCGTCCAGCGTCTGGACGCTCGGCGCCCCCAGGGTCACCACGGGCGGATGCGAGAAGCGCAGCAACTGAAGGCCGACGTAACCGAGGAATCCGACGATCACGACGATCAGGAGCGCCCCGATGAAGATGCCCCGCGTGAACCGGAGATGCCCCTTCGGCTCGATCAGGGGCTGCGGCGGAATGGCGATCACCTGTGGGATCCGCGGAGCCGCGGCCTGTTGCTCGAGCTGCCACTCCATCACCAGCTCGTCGGCGTCGAGCCCCAGGTACGTCGCGTAGTTCTTGAGGAAGCCCCGCGTGTAGACCGGCCCCGGCAGTTCGCTGTAGTCACCGCTCTCCAGCGCCGCGAGGTGCTTCGCTCGGATCTTGGTATCGCGCTCTGCTCGATGCAGGTCGACGCCCTTCTGCTCCCGCGCAGCCTGCAGCGTCTCACCGAGGCTGGGTGGCGGAACGGCGTCGATCGGTGAGCGGCCCCGGTAGAGGCGACTCCCGACCCGAATCTGGTGGCGGAAGGTCATGCAGACGCGGCTCCACTCTTCGCGCGGGCGGGAGATGGTTCTGGGTCAGCCGAAGCCTGAACAGGATACCCCGGGAAGCCCTCTCGGCTCAGTACGCGGTGATGCGGATGCTTTCCTGCGCGCGGCTGCCGTGCGCCGAACGAGCGATCAGAACCCGTCGCTGTCGACGTCGGCGGCCCCGCGCAGCCAGTTGTCAGGGCCGTAGACCTGCCGCGGAACGGCCGGGTTGCGCGGATCCTGCGGCCCGACGATGCCGTAGCGTTCCAGCTCGTCCATGACGCGGCTGGCGCGGTTGAAGCCGAGCTTCAGCTTGGTCTGGAGCATCGAGGTGCTCGCCTTGCCGCTCGAGACGATCAGCTCGGCGGCACGAGGAGTCGCCTCGTCCTCGGCCATCTGGGACAGCCAGCCGAACTGGCCGCCCCCACCCTCGCCGTCGTCGTCGCCGCCTGCCAGCACGTCCGGGTCGTACTCCGGATTGGGCTCCTGCTTGCGCCACATCTCCGTGACGGCTCGGACCTCCGCGTCGGACACGAAAACGCCCTGGAGGCGCACCGGTCGAGGCAGATCCGCGGGCTGGTAGAGCATGTCGCCGCGGCCGATCAGGTCCTCGGCGCCCGGAGCGTCGAGTACCGTTCGCGAGTCCACGTTCGAGGCCATGGCGAACGCGATGCGGCTTGGCACGTTCGCCTTGATGAGGCCGGTCACGACGTTGACCGACGGCCGCTGTGTCGCGAGCACCAGGTGGATTCCGACGGCGCGTGCCTTCTGGGCGATCTTGACGATCGGATCCTCGACCTTCCGACCCTCGCGCATGATCAGGTCGGCCAGCTCGTCGATGACCAGCACGATGTAGGGCAGGCGATCTTCGGGCTCGATGCGGATGCTCGCGTTGAAGGCCGTGATGTTGCGTTCCCCGTGGGCGGCCAGCAGCTTGTAGCGGTCCTCCATCTCGCGAACCGCCCAGCCGAGCGCCGCGCGTGCCTCGTGCGCTTCCACGAGCACCTTCTGAAGCAGGTGCGGCAGCCCGTTGTACGGCGCGAGTTCCACCCGCTTGAGGTCGACGAGCACGAGACGGACCTCGTCAGGTCGTGCGCGCATCAGCAGGCTGGTGATCAGCGCGTTGACGCAGACGCTCTTGCCCGAGCCGGTTGCACCGGCGATCAGGAGGTGAGGCATGCGCGCGAGATCGACCGCGTACGCCTTGCCGCTCACATCGCGGCCGAGCGCGAAGGTCAGCTTCGAGGTCGCGTCGGCCATCTTGGCGTCCTCGTAGATCCCCCGGAAGCTGACCACCTCCGACGAGTGGTTGGGGATCTCGATGCCGACGACATCGCGGCCCGGGATGGGGGCCTCGATGCGGATGCTGCGCGCCGCCAGCGCCATCGCCAGGTCGTCGGCGAGCGCCTCGATCCTGGAGAGCTTCACCCGGGCGTCCGGCTTGACCTCGTACTGCGTGACGACGGGTCCCGTGTTGGTGCCGACGACGACAGCGGGAATCTGGAAGCTGCGCAGCTTCTCCTCGATGATGCGGATGTTTCGCTGGTGGTCGAGCGACGCGGCAGTCGCCCGCTCCATCTCCTCATCGAGCGCCTCGACGTTGGGAAGCTCCCAATCGCGGCGCAGCGGCGCGGTCGAGTGATGCAGCTCGCCGTTCGTCGAGATGCCCAGCGGCATCTGGTTGCCATCCGGCGCGACGGCGACGGCTGTGGCAGTGCCGGCTGAAGCCGTTGCAAACGCGCCTGCGCTGCTGGGGACCCCTGCCCTGGCCCCAGCGGTCGACGGCAGCGCCTCGAGCACAAGGGCTCCCTGCGCGACCACGGTCGTGGCAGGCGTCAGTTTGCCGGCGGCACCACCGGACTCGCGAGCCGCTCGACTGCTGTCCCACACCGTCTGCGACAGCGGCGCCGGGCTGGAGACCGGTACTGGAAGGTCCGGCTCCGGCTCCACGATCTTGCCGTTGCCGTGTCCACTGCTACCGCTGCCATTGCTGCCGTTCCCGCCATTCAAATCGGCGAGTTCGGCCGATCCCTTACGTCGCCGGGAGGTTGGTGGCAGGCCCGCATCCGCAGCCGCGATGATCGGCACGGCGACTGGTCCGCGGTCCTCCACCGGCAGCGCCCGCGTGGCTTCGTACGTCGCCGACGCGACGCCGACGATGGCTCGGCCGCCGGTCGCAACCGGCCGCAACAGCGCCCGCAGCGTCAGGTTGAAGAGCAACAGCACGCCGCACACGCAGATGCCCACGAGGATCACGAATGCACCGAGCGGGCTGACCAGGTCGGTGAGATGACTGCTCATGAAGTAGCCAATGCGACCGCCACCCGCGGCCAGTGCCTCCGGAGAACCGCCGTCGCCCCAGATGAGGTGGATGAGGCCTTCGCCGCCGATGAAGAGGATCAGACCGCCGAGCGCGGCGACGCCCCAGCTGTTCCCCACCTTGGGGGCTCGTTCGACGAGCGCACCGGCAACCAGCAGCAGGACCGCGAGCAGCCAGGCGCCAGCGCCGAACCACGGCTGCAGGACGCCGGCAACCAGCTTGTTGAGCACGCCGCCGGTGGGCAGGGCCAGCGCGACGAGCGTGATCGCGCCTGCGACCATGAGCCCGACACCGACCACGGATCGAAGCGTGTCCGGGGCGATGTGGAAGCCCAGCGCGGGCCGCGGGCGTGGCGCCGGACGCGGAGGCGCGGCCTTTCGCGACGCGCTGCTCTTGGAACGTGCCGTTGTCCGAGTGGCGGAGGTTCGACGCTTGGGTGTCGCGGCCAAACCGCTAGACCTCCATCACCACGGGAAAGACGAGCGGGCGTCGGCGTGTCCGTTCGTAGAGGTATTGCGACACCGCGTCCTTGATCTGCTGCTTGAGCAGCGCGATCTCGCTGAGGTGATCGCCGGGCGTCGCAATGGCGTCCGAGGCGCGTTGTATCGCGCCACGGATCAGCTCCCCGTCCGGTTCCGCGACGAAACCACGAGTGAGCACCTCAGGCGTCCCAACAAGGCTGCTGGTGAGCTTGTCAACGGTCAGGACGATCAGGAACATGCCGTCGTTCGCGAGCGCGCGACGGTCGCGCAGCACCACGTCGCCGACCTCGCCGACGGACAGGCCGTCGACGAATACGTAGCCCGCTTCCACCCGCGGACCGCGTCGAGCCGTGCCGTCGGGCAGGAACTCGATCGATTGCCCGTTCTCGATGATGAAGATGTTCTCCGGGCTGACGCCGACCTCGGCCGCCAGGCGGCCGTGCTGGACGAGCATCCGGAACTCGCCGTGAATCGGGATGAAGTTCTTCGGCCGGGTCAGGTTGAGCATCAGCTTCAACTCTTCCTGGCTCGCGTGCCCCGACACGTGGGCACGCTTGATGGCGTGGTAGTAGACGTTCGCGCCGAGCTTGAAGAGGTTGTCGATCGTGCGCGCGACGTATTCCTCGTTGCCGGGGATCGGGCTCGCGCTGACGATCACCGTGTCGCCCGGCTTGATCTCCACGAAACGGTGGTCGCGGTTGGCCATGCGCGCCAGGCCGGCCATCGGCTCGCCCTGGGCGCCGGTGGTGACGATCGTCAGCTGCCCATCGGGCACGTCGTTCAGACGGTCCTTGGTGACCATCTGCCCTTCGTGGAACTTGAGGTAGCCGAGATCGGACGCGATGCGCGTGTTCTGCTCCATCGAGCGGCCGATGACCGCGACGCGGCGTCCGAGTTCCGCCGACGCGTCGAGCACCTGCTGGACTCGCGCGATGTTGCTCGCGAAGGTGGCCACGATCACCCGGCCGTCGAGGCCCTCCATGATCTCGTGGAACGCTTCGCCAACGGTCTTCTCGGACGGCGTGTAGCCCGGGTTCTCGGCTCGCGTGGAGTCGGACATGAGGCACAGAACGCCGGCAAGACCATGCGCCGCGAGGGTGTGGAAGTCCGACAGCCGGCCGTCGATCGGGGTGTGGTCGAACTTGAAGTCGCCCGTGTGGACGATCGTGCCAAGCGGCGTCTCGAGGGCGATGCCCATCGCGTCCGGGATGGAGTGGCCGATCCTGAACGGCTTGGCCGTGAAGGGACCAATCGAGACGCTCATGCCCGGCTCGAATGGCTTGAGCGGATGGTCGTGGAGCTTGTGCTCCTTGATCTTGCTGCCCAGCAGGCCGCGCGCCAGCGTGGAGGCATAGACGGGAACGCCGGGAAACGACGGCAGCACGTAGGGCAGGCCGCCGACGTGGTCCTCGTGTGCATGCGTGATGAGGAAGGCACGCACCTTCTCGCGCCGCTCCTTGAGGTACGTGACGTCGGGCACGACGAGGTCGATGCCGAACATCTCCTCGTCGGGGAATGCCAGCCCGCAGTCGATCACGACAATGTCGTCGCCGTACTCGAACAGGGTCATGTTGCGGCCGATCTCGCCGATGCCGCCGAGCGGCAGCACACGCAACACTCCCGGCGCGACGTTGACGCTGGGCGCCCGGCCGATCATCGGCGCAGCTCCGGACCGGATTCTCGGGCGATCACGTCCACAGCTCCGACGACGGGGCTTCCGTGATGCCGATCGCGGCAGGCACCGAATCGAGCTCGATCGCGATCCTCTGCGTCTCGAAGTCGCCGACGTTGGGGCGCCCTTGCGCCGCCCCACTGGCCAACGCTGGTTGTGTGTCGATTTCGATTGCGATTCCCTCCGCGCGCGCCTTGGTTGCCCGCGCCCGGATCAATGCCTCCGGAATCGAGCAGGCGTCGACCTGCATCGTCTGCTTGAGCGAGGCCTGCCGGAAGGCCGCCGCAGGGTGGTACATCGCAAAGGCGGTCGCGTTCGGCGCCCCTGCGTCGGGGTTGGCGGGTCGGACGGTGCCATGCGCCTGGCCGATGCGTGCGCCCGGCATGAAGGTCTGCAGCGAGAAGCGTCCCAGGGTCACGATCAGTGCCGGATCGAGGACCTCGAGCTGACGCTTGAGGTAGGGAGCGCAGGCCGCCATCTCGTCAGGCTCGGGGTCGCGGTTGCCCGGCGGGCGGCACTTGACGACGTTGGTGATGAAGACCTCGTTGCGCTGCCAGCCGATCGAACCGAGCAGCTCGTTCAGCAGGCCACCGGCGGCGCCGACGAAGGGACGCCCCTGGATGTCCTCGTTCTGACCAGGCCCCTCCCCCACGAACACAACCTCCGTTTCGGGGTGGCCTTCTCCGGGGACGGCGCGAGTCCGGCCGTTGGCCAGCCGGCACTGATTGCAGACGCTGATCTCGGCCGCGATGGCATCGAGGGCAGCGCGGCGTTCCTCGGGCGTCACGTGAGGGGCAGGACTCCGCGCGGGCAAACGGTTCCGATTCGGCGATACATCGAGGGCCAACGCTCCGCGAGTGGACGATATGGGCGGGCGGGCACGTCCCGGAGAGTATACCCGCGGCTGCCTGGCGGCCCGGCGATCGCGCTACGGGTGGAAGCGTTCGGTCGAGTTGCCGTCGGTGCCACCGAACAGGATCACGTCGCCGTCCGGCTGCAGGATCGCACTCTGCCCGGCTCGCCAATGGCCCATGGAGCCCGTTGGAACCGACGAGTTCGTGCTCGGGTCGAAGATCTCGGCGGTCGCGCTCGGGTCCAGCTCCCAGATACAACACTCCGTGCCGAGGGTTCCCCGGAACGGAGTCGTCAAGCCGCCCGCGATCAGCAGCCTCCCGTCGGCGAGCACGGTCACCGAAGGCCCGATTCGACCGGTCGCCGTCGTGCCGAGCGGCGTGAATACGTTCTGGACCGGGTCGTAGACCTCGAGAACGGTCGACACGGCAGGTTTCAGCAGCCGGTGGTCGAGATCGAACGGGACCTGCAGCGTGCTCCCCGCCGCGCCGAACACCACCACCGTCCTGCCATCGAGGAGCCGAACGATCGTTCGCGGCTCATTGAAGTAGCTCTCGCCGATCGGGTGCATCGACCCCGTCATCGTCCACGTTCCCGTGCTCGGGTCGAACACCTCGGCCGTGGGCACACCAGCGGAATGCGGCACACCGCCGACGACCAGCACACGACCATCGGGAAGGAGTGCGGTACCCGGATCAACCCGCGGCCGGTTCATCGGCGCGGTCGGCGTAAAGACGCCGGTGGTGGGATCGAAGATCTCCGCGCTGTTCATTCCTGGGTCCCACGGCAAGTCGCCGTCGGTCGTGTCGCCGCCGGCAATCAGGATCCGGCCGTCCAGCAGTCTGGTTGCGCTGCCCCTCGTGCGCGCCGTCGTCATCGACCCCGTCGGGGTCGACGTTCCGGTGGCGGGGTCGTACAGCTCCGCCGAGGCGAGCACGGTCCAATACTGCTTCGAACCTTGCTGCACGTCTCCGGTTCCACCTTCGAACAGGACCCGGCCGTCGGCCAGCGCGATCGCCGTCGCCCCGTAGCGTTGAATGGCCATATGCCCATTGACGGTGAACTGCCCGGTCGCGGGGTCATAGACCTCGACGGGTTGCGGGCTGGCGCCGCCATTGCCGCCGATCACGACCCTCCCGTCGGCGAGCTGCGCCACCCCCGTCCGGCCGCTGCCTGCCGCCAAGGCGTCGCGTCCGGCTGGCTCGAAGAGGCCTGGATCGACCGCGATTGGCGAAGATGTGCCTTCCGGAGGAGCTGGTCGCGTCGGTGAGGCGACGGGTGCGTCGGTGCCGGCCGACAGGACCTGACGGTGGCTCGCGACGGGAGCGGTTCCGAGCGGTGTGGCCGTGGTGGTCGCAAGCAGCCCAACAGCGGGATGGTCAGGCGACCGGCCACCCACCGCCGCGATCGCCAGCGTGAGGATCGCAAGGAGCGTCGCGATCACGACGACGAGGGCTGCGGCCTGGCGCCTGGCGGCTGCTGGATGCGCTGGCGTGGCAATGCCACCCCGACGCAGCCGGACAACCCACTCACGTCGTGGCGTGCGCGCGCCGGTGAGCGCCATCGCTGACGCGAGGACTCGTTGCGGCTCAGGGCCGGCAGCGTCCTCGATGAACCAGCTGCGCATGATCGAATCGAGCTCTGGCTGCCGGATCACGTCATCGACCTCCGCGCCAAAAGGGCCTGGCGTTCATCTGCCTCGAGCGCCGCGCGCATGGCACTCGATGCACGGTTGAGTCGCGACTTCAGGGTCCCGACGGGAATCCCGAGCACGTCCGCTGCTTCGTGATCGGAGAGACCGAGGTAGTGGTGAAGCACGAGTACGGCGCGGTACTCGGACGACATGCGGCGGAATCCACGGTCCAGCTGATCACGCACCGCCACGCTGATCGCGCTGTCCGCGACAGTCGGAGCGTCTGTTTCGAGAAGACCGATCTCGACGATGCTGCGGCGGCGCTCGCGTTTGGCGACGCGGTAGCACGCCCGAACGAGAAGACGCATCAGCCAGGCGTCGAAACGATCGGGGTCGCGCACGCCTCGGATGTCGAGCCACGCAGCGAGAAGCGCATCCTGCACCGCATCGTCCGCACGTTCGAGGTCCCGCAGGATCAACCGCGCGGTGGCGTGCATCCGACCGACCGCCGACGACGCGAGGGTCGAAAAGGCTTCGTGATCCCCGCGACGAGCCCGAAGGACGAGATCTCGCTGCATCTCGGCGTCCGCTGCTGTTGGGTGCACGGCGAGTATGGGCAGCCCGGCGCAGAAATCGTTCCATCTTCGGCGCGGCGTAGACCGTGCCGTCCGAAGTTCTCTACGCGGCGGCGATCTCGCGTCGCTCCGACGGTGCCATCCAACCGCGCTGGAGGAGCAGCTCGGCGATCTGCACGGCGTTCGTGGCGGCACCCTTGCGACGGTTGTCCGAGACCACCCAGAAGGCCAACCCGCGGCCGTCGCGGCGCGAGCTGTCCTGGCGAATTCGGCCGACGAAGACCTCGTCGCGGCCGGCGGCATCGATGGCCAGCGGGTACTGGTGGGACTGCGGGTCGTCGATCACCACGACCCCCGGCTCGCGGGCAAACAGTGCCCGAGCGTGCTGAGGGGAGATCGGATCGCGTGTCTCCACGTGGACCGCCTCGGAGTGCGCGGCGAACACGGGGACGCGCACGGCCGTGCAACTGACGGGCAGATCCGGAAGGTGGAGGATCTTGCGGCTCTCCACCATCACCTTCCACTCTTCCTTGGTGTAACCGTCATCGCGGAAGACGTCGATCTCCGGAAGCGCGTTGAACGCGATCTGGTGCGGGTAGACGGCGTGCTCGATCGGCTCGCCTGCGGCCCATGCGCGCGATTGCTGCTCGAGCTCCTTCACGGCCTTGCCGCCGGTCCCGCTCACGCTCTGGTACGTGTCGACGATCACCCGCTCGAGACCGACGCTGTCGCTGAGCGCCTTCAGCACCGGCACCAGCTGCATCGTCGAGCAGTTCGGGTTGGCGATGATCCCGTGGTGGTCGGCGGCGTCCTCGCTGTTGACGTCGACCACGACCAGCGGCACGTCCGGCTCCATCCGCCACGTGCTCGAGTTGTCGATGACGACCACGCCGCGCCTGGCGGCCTCGGGCGCGAGCAGCTTGCTCGGGCCGCCTCCCGCGCTGAAGAGCGCGACATCGACGCCATCGAAGGCATCCGGGGTTGCCGTCCGGACCGGCCACTGGCGTCCGTCGAACTCGACCATGCGTCCACGACCATCGCTCGCCATCGGGCGCAACTCACCAACTGGGAACTGGCGCTCGGCGAGCACCGCGAGCATCGTCTGGCCGATCAGGCCGGTCGCTCCGACCACGGCAACCGTGAGCGGCCGCTGATTGTTCATGAGGAACTCGCATCTCCGTTGGTGTGATCCGGACGGGATCATAGTCGCGAAGGTCGGCTCATCGGTCGCGGACGGGTGACGGCCGAATGCCGCCACAGTTACGCGCGTGCCGGCGGCCGCAACCATTCGGCAACCATGGCTGATTGGAGGTACTCGCGGTCCTACACTGATCGGGGGGCCGCGCTCAACGGCAAGGAGGCCGGGCATGTTCAATGACTCGACGATCGTGGCGCAGGTGGCAACCGCGGACCTTCCGCGGGCCCGTGCCTTCTATGGCGGCACGCTCGGTATGTCCGCCATGGTGGACGCCGAATGGGGTGCGGTCTACTCGGTCAAGGACCACAGCTCGCTGATCGTGTACGCCCGGCCAGGCCACGTTGCCCCGCAGAACACCTGCGCCACGTTCCTCGTGGACGACCCGGAGGCGACCGCTCGGGCGCTGCAGGCGGCAGGTGTCGCCCTGATCGATTACGACTTGCCGCAGATGAAGACGGTGGACGGAATCTGGAACCAGCCGGACGGCGGCAAGGCCGCCTGGTTCCGGGATCCGGACGGCAACATCTTCCAGCTCCAGAACCGACCGCGCGCAGGCTGACGACCGGACCCTGCCGGACCTAGCGGCAGGTCATCCGACAACTCAAAGCCTCTCGGAGTCGACCAGCCACAGTTGGCCAGGCCGAGGAGCTTCGTGTCGACGGGACAAGCCGCCGTCCGCTTGGCGCTGCCGTGCCGACGGTCATCGACCAGGTCGCCCTGGATGGAGAGGCGTCACGCCGTTTGCCGGACCGGTCACACAAGAATCGTCGCGTCACCCGGGTCCTCTCCGCGTGCCAATGCTGCAAGGACGGCCCGCGTGCGAAGCGGAAATTCAGCCAGCAAGGCCTGACCTGCTTCTCGCAACACTTGGCGGTTGTGCCGTGTCGAGCGCACCACGACGATCAGGGACCCGGGCCTTCCGTCGCGCTTCTTGAGCGTCAGTCGCCGTTCGACCGCCTGCATGTCGACGAGGTTCACCTCGAACTCAACGTGGATCAGGACGCCAGGAGGCAGGCTGGTCTGACCCAGCTCCAAGTCGCGGCGGCGGCAGGCACGTCTCAGATGGAGATCAGTCGCATAGAACGGGGAGCGAGTGCACACGGGCCTGCCGAGACGCTTTGCCGAATCGCCGCGGTGGTCGGGCTGAGGCTGTCGATGGAGCTCTATCCGGAAGGACCAGCGGTTCGAGATGCCGCCCAGCTTTCCGGTCTGGCGACGCTGCGCTTCCGCGCGCACAACTCGTTCGTGTGGCGTCACGAAGTGCCAGTCACAAACGACCCGGATGACCGACGCGCCTGGGACGCGGAGCTGAGTCGCCCTGGCGTCCTGATCCACGTTGAGTTCGAGGTGAACCTCGTCGACATGCAGGCGGTCGAACGGCGACTGACGCTCAAGAAGCGCGACGGAAGGCCTGGGTCCCTGATCGTCGTGGTTCGCTCGACACGGCAAACCGCCAATGTGCGCACTCAAACGCACGGCGTTTCCAACGGACAAGCTGGCGGTTCCGCGTCTGTCGCAACGGTGGTACGGCGGCCTAACGTGGACTCCACAAACGTGTGGCGTTTGGAAAGTCCAGCCGCGGGCCTACGCAGGAAGATCCAGGGTGGTTCCTTGGTCGTTAGAAACGCCGGGCGTTTGCGACCGACCGGATCGCTGGCCATTGCCGTGCCTCGGTTCGCGGCGTACAGGCCAGGTAGTGCCTGCGGGCTAATGCCTCACCTCGTTTGCGGCTACGGGAATGCCAGCGACCACGGGCCACCGCCTTGCCTCTCGTCAGAGGGTGAACTGGCACGCAACTCAGGCCCGACACGCCACGCGGAATCGAAACGGCCGGCGCGCATGCGCCGGCCGTTCGGTAGAACAAGGGTTGTGCCACTCCCCCAGGGAGCGGCACGCTCAATCAGGCAGGCGTCTTGGCCAGGTGGCGCTGCATGGCGGCCTTGCGCGAGAGGTTGACGCGGCCCTGGCGGTCGACCTCGACCACCACGACCATGATCTCGTCGCCGACCTGGACGACATCCTCGACCGTGGGCACGTGGTAGTCGGCCAGCTCGCCGATGCGAACCAGGCCTTCCTTGCCCGGCAGGATCTCGACGAAGGCGCCGAAGTTCATGATCCGGGTGACCTTGCCCAGGTAGAGCCCGCCGACCTCGACGTCTCGCGTCAGGGACTCGATCCAGTTGATCGCCTTGCGGGCGTTGTCCTGGTTGACGGCCGCGATCTCGACCGAGCCGTCGTCCTCGACGTTGATCTCGGTGCCAGTTTCCTCCTGGATCTTGCGGATCGTGGCGCCGCCCTTGCCGATGATGTCGCGGATCTTCTCGGGGTTGATCTTGATGGTCGTGATGCGCGGCGCGAACTCGCTCATCTCCTTGCTCGGCGCGGAGATGACGGCGATCATCTTGTCGAGGATGAACATGCGCGCCTTGTAGGCCTTTGCGAGGCCCTCGCGAATGATCGCCTCGTTGATGCCGGTCACCTTGATGTCCATCTGGAGCGCGGTGATGCCCTCGGAGGTTCCGGTGACCTTGAAGTCCATGTCGCCGAACGAGTCCTCCTTGCCGAGGATGTCGGTCAGCACCGCGAACTTGCCGCCATCGGTGACCAGGCCCATCGCCGCGCCGGCGACCGGTGCCTTGATCGGCACGCCTGCGTCCATCAGCGAGAGCGTCGAGCCGCAGGTGGAAGCCATCGACGTCGAGCCGTTGGACGAGATCGCCTCGCTCACGACGCGGATGACGTACGGGAACTCCTCCTGGCGTCGGCAGGACCGGCATCAGGGCGCGCTCGGCGAGCGCGCCGTGGCCGATGTCACGCCGGCTGGGACCGCGCATGGGCTTGTTCTCGCCCGTGCTGTACGGCGGGAAGTTGTAGTGGTGGATGTAGCGCTTGGACTCCTCGGGGCTGATCGTGTCGATGCGCTGGACGTCGGACGAAGGCCCGAGCGTGGCGACCGACAGCACCTGCGTCTGGCCGCGGGTGAACAGCGCAGAGCCGTGTGCGCGCGGCAGGAGCCCGACCTCGACCGAGATCGGTCGGATGGTGTCGAGGTCACGGCCATCCATGCGGATGCCCTCGTCGAGCACCAGCTTGCGAACCACCTTCTTGTGGAGCAGCGTCGTAAGGCTCTTCGAGAGACGTGAGGCAGCCTTGGCGACGTCGAGCGCCTTGTCCGCAGCTGCGGAGTCCCCGCCGTTCTTGCGCATCCGGATCGAGTCTGCGACCGCCGACTTGAAAGGTGTCCACGCGGCCCGGCAGCTCGTTCGCCAGGCGAATGAGGAACTCGGCGGTGGCCTCCGCGTCGGTGGTCGCCCGATGCGTGGGCTGGGTCGGGAGCTCGAAGTACTTGCGCGAGCTCACTCAGCTTGAAGACGTCCTGGTCGGGATACGCCTCGCGAGCCAGGGCGAGCGTGTCGAGATAGCGACCCTGCTCGATCTTGGTGCCGTCGCCGAGCGCGGCCTCGACGAACGCAATGTCGAAGCCGACGTTGTGGCCGACCAGCGCGGCATCGCCAGCCCAGTCGAGCAGTTGCCGAGCTGCCTGCGCGGGCGCAGGTGCCTTGGAGACATCCTTGTCCTTGATGCCGTGCAGCTGGGCTCCGACGATCGCATTCGCGGGCTTCACCAGGGTGGACCAGCGATCGGCGATCTTGCCGCCCTGCACCTTGACCGCGCCGATCTCGACGATCTCGCCGAGCTTGACGTCGCGGCTGGTGGTCTCGACATCGAAGACGACGAACGGCTTGTCTGCCTTGACCGCATCAAGGAAGTCCAGCACGGAGTCTGCGCTGGGCTCGAGGTACGGGACGCGCTTGGCCTTGCCGCCGGCCTGCTCGCGGAGTTGCTCCTGCAGGTCAATGATCGGCTGGATGGCGCGGTGGCCGAACATGATCGCCTCGGCCATCACGTCCTCGGGCAGGATCTTGGCGCCGGCCTCGACCATCATGATCGCCGAACGCGTGCCCGACACCACCAGGTCGAGCTCCGACTCATCCATCTGGCTGAATGTCGGCTGGACCACGAATTCGCCGTTGATGCGGCCGACGCGCACCGATGCCACGGGACCCAGGAACGGCACGTCGCTCAGGGTGAGTGCTGCCGAGGCCGCAATCGTCCCGATCGTGTCGGGATCGTTCTCGCGGTCCGTCGAGAGGACCGTGATGACGATCTGGACGTCGTCCTTGTAGCCCTCGGGGAACAGCGGCCGGATGGGTCGGTCGGTCAGGCGCGCAGCGAGGATGGCCGCCTCGAGGGGCGCGACTCGCGCTTGATGAAGCCGCCCGGAATCTTGCCGGCGGCATACATGCGCTCCTCGAAGTCGACCGTGAGCGGGAAGAAGTCCAGGCCCGGGCGCGGGTCGGAGCGGTTCGCGGTGCCCAGCACCATGGTGTCGCCATAGCGAACGGTGACCGAGCCACCGGCGAGCCCGGCCAGCTTGCCGGTTTCGATCGTAAGGGTTCGTCCACCAAACTCGGTGGACAGCGTCGTTACAGCCATCGGTCCTCCACGGAGGACGGAGGGCGGACCCTCGTTGGGCTTGTCCGTCGGTCCCGATGCGTGGTCGGGGCGTTTCAGGTCGAGTGCGGAGCCGGCTCGCCAGCTGGCTCGTCGGGCGCGCTAGCGGCGGAGCCCGAGCCTGCCGATCACCGTGCGGTAACGGTCGTTGTCATTGCGCATCAGGTACGCAAGCAGACGACGCCGCTGTCCAACGAGCTTGAGGAGGCCGCGTCGCGAGTGATGATCCTTGGGAAAGCTGTGCAAGTGCTCATTCAGTCCCGTGATTCGCTCCGTCAAGAGCGCGATCTGGACCTCCGGCGAGCCCGTGTCACCCTCATGCAGGGCGTACTCGGTCTTGACGCTTTCCTTTGCTTCCCGCGTGAGCGGCACCTAGTCCTCCAACCATCCAATTCTTCTACAAGATCCGGCGGAGTGTAGCAGAGGTTCTCTTTCGGACCCTTCTTCCGAACGACCCAGCGAAGCTGGCCTGCTCAGGAAGCGAGGATGCGACGCGCGCGCTCCACGTCGCAATTCATCTGCGCGACGAGTGCCTCGGCCGAACTGAAACGCTTCTCCCCCCGCTGGCGGCGCACGAATTCGACGCGCAGGCGCTGCCCGTAGAGATCGCCTTCGAAGTCGAGCAGGTAGACCTCCAACAGGCGGTGGCCTTCCCCGAACGTCGGGCGAACACCCAGCGAAGCCACGCCGTCGGCGCGATGCATCGGATCGAGTGGGTGCTCGCCGTCCCAGCTGGTTCGAACGGCATAGATGCCGTTCGGCGGCAGCGCGACGTCCTGCGCGAAGTAGAGATTGGCCGTCGGGAAGCCGAGCTCGCGGCCGCGAGCGTCGCCGTGGACCACTTCGCCGATCACCGCGTAGGGCCGGCCGAGGAGGCGCGCTGCCGCGGCAAGGTTGCCCTCCTCCACGAGTGCGCGGATCCGGCCGGACGAAACGCGCTCGTGCCCGCGTTCCAGGGTCGGCACCTCGACAAGCGTCCATCCCTCGGCCGCAGCGAGCCGCCGCAGCGTGGCCGTCGTGCCGGCTCGATCGTGGCCGAACGCCGACTCCGACGACATCACCAGGCCGGCCAGGTCCCTCCCCGCGCGAAGACGATCGACGAAGCCCTCGGCGCTCTGCTCGGAGAAGGCGTGATCGAAGGACTGCACGGCGAGGATGTCGATGCCGTCCGCGCCTATCCGGGCCACTTTCTCACCCGGATCGCACAGCAGGGCCGGCGCGCGACCGCGTAGGACGGCCTCGGGATGCGGGCGGAAGGTGATGACGACCGACGCGGCGCCGAGGCTGCGGGCCGCGCGGATCGTCTCGTCGAGGACGGCGCGATGGCCGACATGCACACCGTCGAAGACACCCAGCGTGGCGACGAAGCGAAGGCCAACGGGCAGCGAGTCGACGCCGTCAGTGATGCGCACGCGCCGCTTCTCGACGTGCGTGCCTACGAACCGGAGGGCGCGACGGAGACGAACACCTTCTGCGGAAAGAGCCGGCCATCGTCGAGCCGCGCGATCGCGGCAAGCTGGCCCTGGCTGTCGACGACCCGTAACAGCCCGTCCGGACCGGGCGACAGCCCCTGGCCCGCGCGGTGCCTGATGATCTGCCCGCGCGCGAGCGCGCCGAGCTCGTCGCTGGGCAGCTCGATCCGCGGATAGGCATCCAAGCCGACGTCCGTTGGCAGAAGCAGCGACTGGGCGCGGCCGTTGGCAAGCGCCTCGCGCACCTTGTCGAGCGGATGGGCTTCCTCGAGACGGAACGGACCGCTCGCTGTTCGGGTCAGGGCGCCGAGATAGGCGCCGCATCCGAGCGCGTCGCCAAGGTCGCGCGCGATTGCCCGCACGTACGTTCCTGCCGAGCAGCGCACCTCGAGAGTCAGCATCGGTCGTTCCGGGTCAGACGTGTCGTCCCAGGCCGTGAGGTCCAGCCGCTCCACCGTGACGTGCCGCGGGCGAAGGTCCGGCTTCTCGCCGTGGCGCGCCAGCTCGTAGGCATGTCGGCCGGCGATGCGCACCGCCGAGTAGTCGGGGGGAACCTGGTCGATCTCGCCCCGGAACGCGCCGAGTGCCGCATCGACTGCCGCACGGTCCGGCAGCGCCGCGCCCGACGAGGTCAGCTCCCCGTCACGGTCATCGGTCGTGGAGCGGGCACCCAGCAGGACGTCGGCTCGATATTCCTTCTTGTCGCCGAGGTGGTACTCGGCCACCCGCGTGGCGTGTCCGACGAAGATTGGCAGCACGCCCGCCGCGAACGGATCGAGCGTCCCACCGTGGCCGACCCGACGGACACCGGTCAGGCGACGGACGATCGCGACGATGTCATGCGAAGTCGGGCCGGCAGGCTTGGCGACGACGAGCACGCCGTCGAGCTCGTGAGCAACCTTTGCGGCGTGATCGCGGCGCGTCACGGCGCGACGGCTCCTGCTGCTGCGGCGCCATCAGCGCCATCCAGCTCGTCGATCAGCTGCTTTGCCTCGGCGAGCACGAGCGGAATTGCCTGCGCGAGTGGAGCGGGCACGCTGGCACCGGCTGCACGGGCATGCCCTCCCCCGCCGAACACACCGGTCAGCACGGTCGCATCGACTCCTCCCTCGCGCGTCCGGCTGCTGATGCGCGTGGTGTCGCCCATGTCCCGAAAGAGGATTGCCACCTCGGCCGTGGACGACTGGGCCAGCAGGTCGATGATCCCGTCGGACAGCTCCAGGCCGGCTCCGGCGGCGGCGAGGTCGGCCGGCTCCAGCGTGGACCACACGAGTCGCCCATCGACCGCCGTCTGCAGCTTCGCAAGCACCAGCCCGAACAGGTGCAGCTGCGCGTTCGACTTGCTGCGGTAGATGCGCCGACCGACATCGGCCATGGGCGCGCCGGCAGCGAGCAGTTCCGCCGCCACGCGGAGCGTTCGAGGCGTCGTATTGGGGTGCTGGAACATGGCTGTGTCGCCAATCAGGCCGGCCATGAGATCGGCGGCGATCGTTCCGGAGAGGGCGTCGAGCGGGATGCCGAGGCGAGCGATCAGCAACGCGACCATTTCGCACGCCGCGGCGGCATTGAAGTCGATCCAATCGATGGCGCCGAAACCGACGTTGGTGGCGTGGTTGTCGATCACCAGCATCGGCACGCGCGAGAAGAGCTCGGCCTGTTCGCGGGCCACCCGGCCCACACGCGGCAGATCTCCTGCGTCGCTGACCACGATGAGGTCGTAGTCGAGCCGGGCATCCGGCTCCGTTCGAACACGCTCGATGTGCGGCATGAAGTCGTATACGGCAGTCGGCGCGTCGCTGCTCACTGCCGTGGCAGTGCCACCGAGCAGCTCGACCGCCAAGGCGATGCCGAGCAGCGAGCCGAACGCGTCCGCATCGGGCAATTCGTGGCTGATCGCGAGCACGCGGTTGGCTCCCCGGATCGCGTCCACCACCTCGTTCGGAACGCTGGCCAGATCGTCCTCCCGCAGTGCGACAAACCCCGTCGGCCGAACCTCAACGGCCACGGTCGAGTGCCTTTCCGCGTGCCTTCGCCTGCTTCTGCGCCTTTTCCAGCGCTTGCGCCTGGGCTACGCGGCGCCGTTGCCGATTGGCGCTCCTTCGATCTTCCTCTTCGCGCGCGGCATCCGATACGCCGCGACCGGTCGGCGTCGGCAACGTCTCGCCGCCCGGGAGATCGGCCGTCACCTCGCCCGTCTCGAGCTCGTCGAGGATGCGCAACACGCGGGTGCCACGCTCTGCCGCGTCGTCGTACCGGACGCGCAGTTCGGGGATCCGCTTGAGACGCAGCGCACCGAGCTTGCGACGGACAAACGGCATGGCCCGCTCGAGCGCGCGCAGCGACCGCTTGCGCGTCGCCTCGTCGCCGATGACCGAGACCCACACCGACGCCTGTCGCAGATCGGGCACGACGTCCACCGTCGTGACCGTCACGAAGCCGATATCCGGATCTTCGACGTCACGCGCCAAGATGCGCGTGATCTCTTCACGAAGCAGTTCGTCGACGCGGCTCGTCCGTTGGCTCACGGCTGGGCGCGCCCTAGGCCTGCGCTGCGCGCGACACCATCTGCTGGCTGAAGCACTCGATGATGTCGCCGACCTCCAGGTCATTGAAGCCCGCCAGACCGATGCCGCACTCGAAGCCGGTGGCGACCTCGCGCACGTCATCACGGAAGCGCCGAAGGGACTCGATGCGATCGGTCGCGATGGGCTCGCGAGTTCCCGCTCGGAAGACCCGCGCGCCGCCGCGGATGATTCGTCCGTCGTTCACATAGCAGCCGGCGATGACGGTCGTCTTGCCGACTCGGAAGATCTGGCGGACCTCAGCGTGACCCTCGACCGTCTCGACCTGGACCGGCTCCAGCATGCCGGTGACGGCAGCCTGCATGTCCTCGGTGAGGCGATAGATGATCTCGTACAGGCGCACCTCGACGCCTTCAGCCTCCTGAGTCCGGCGCGCAGCGGAGTCGAGCTTCACGTTGAAGCCGATCACCACCGCGTCGGATGCGGATGCGAGCAGGACGTCGTTGTCGGTGATGTCGCCTGTTCCTTCGCGGAGCACGTTGATGCGCACGTCTTCCGACTGGATCTGCTCCAGGGCGTGTGAGATGGCACCCAGCGAGCCCTGCACGTCGGCCTTGATGATGACGCGCAACTCCTTGGTGGCCCCCGCCTGGATCTGCCGGTAGAGGTCCTCCAGCGTTGCGCGGCCGGTCGTCTCGGGCCGGCCCTGCATGTCGCGCCGGTCCTCGATCATCGCGCGGGCGGTCTTCTCGTCCGGCACGACCCGCAGGATGTCGCCCGCGGCAGGGACCTCACCGAGACCCAACAGCACGACCGCCGAGCTCGGTCCGGCCTTGGGCACGCGCTTGCCGACGCTGCTCTCCAGTGCGCGGACGCGGCCGTAGGTATCGCCGACGACGACGACATCGCCAACGTGCAGCGTGCCGGTCTGGACCAGCACGGTTGCGACGGCTCCGCGGCCCTTGTCGAGCTCCGCTTCGACGACCGTGCCGACGGCCGGTCGTTTAGGGTTCGCCTTCGGGTCCACGATCGCATCGGAGGTGATCAGGATCGTCTCGAGCAGGTCCTGGACTCCCTGGCCGGTGCGGGCGCTGACCGGGACCAGCGGCGTCTCGCCGCCGAAGTCCTCGATCACGACACCGTGCTCGGACAGTTCGGTCTTGACTCGATCGGAGTTGGCGTCCGCCTTGTCGATCTTGTTGAGTGCCACCACGATCGGCACCTTGGCCGCTTTCGCGTGATCGATCGCCTCGATCGTCTGGGGCATGACCCCGTCGTCGGCGGCAACGACCAGCACGGCGATGTCGGTCACCTTCGCGCCGCGGGCGCGCATGGCGGTGAACGCCTCGTGACCGGGCGTGTCCAAGAAGACGATGCGGCGACCGTTGTGCTCGATCTCGCTCGCGCCGATGTGCTGGGTGATGCCGCCACGCTCGCCGGCCGCGACCGAGGTGGAACGGATGGCGTCGAGCAGGCTGGTCTTGCCGTGGTCGACGTGGCCCATCACGGTCACGATGGGTGCGCGCGGGACGAGCAGGGACGGATCGTCCTCTTCGAAGAGAACTTCTTTGGTGGCGGCTGGCGTCGGCGTCTCGCTGTTGCTCTCGACACCCGGTTCGGGTGCGCGAGCTTCTGCGACTTCGTAGCCGAGCTCGCTCGTGACGAGACTGGCGGTGTCGCGGTCGATGACCTGGTTGATGTTGGCGAAGATCCCGCTCTTGATCAGCTCGCGGATGATGTCCGCAGGGTTCACGCCGATCAGCTCGGCGAGCTCCTTGACCATGATCGAATGCGGAATCTCGATGGCGCCGCGGGAGCTCGGGTCGATTGTCTGAACGGCCGACTCGGTGAACCCGTCGGAACGCCGCTGGGGCTTGCGGGGTCCGCGCGTGTTGCGCGTTCCGCTTCGGCTACGCGCCATTTACGAACCTCCTGAGATTGGCGCGAGCTCGCCGTGCTCGATCCGGCTGCGCAGCTCTGCCGGCAGCGGGACCTCCAGGGCTCGCTCGATGGAAGACTTCTTGAGCGCGACGGCCCAGCACGAGCCATCCGCGCAGAGATAGGCGCCACGTCCCGACATCCGACCGCTCGGGTCGATGACGACGGACCGATCGGGCGTGCGCACGATCCTGATCAACTCACGCTTGGGCCGCTCGGTCCGGCACGCAACACAGGTGCGCGTGGGTACGCGACGCACAGGAACGGCCGTGCGCTGTGCCGCTATGACGCCACCTCGGCAGTCTTGCGACGCGTTCGCTTGGCCGGTGCGCGAGCCTCCGCTGCGGCTGCTGGCTCGGTGGTCGCTGTCGCCTCGGCAGTCGCTTCGACATCGGGCGCTGCAGCCGGCTCCGTCCCGTCCTTGGTTTCGGCCTCGGCCTTCTTGCTCCGCGTTGAGCGAGCCTTTGGCTTCGCGGCCGGCTCGGGTTGGGCGGGCGCCACTTCGGCCGCTGCAGGCTCGGGCGTCGTTTCGATGGCGATCACCACCGGCTCGGCTGCCTCCGATACCGCTTCGGACGCCGGTGCTTCGGCTGCCGGTGCTTCGGCTGCTCGTGCCTCTGCATCGGCCGACGGTGCTTCGGCTGCTGGAGCAGCGTGGCGGGCTGGCCGCTCCGGATGCGGCGCCTCGCGCGCGGGCGCCTGGTCGCTGCGGATGTCGATCCGCCAACCCGTCAGCTTGGCCGCCAGCCGGGCGTTCTGCCCCTCGCGGCCGATGGCCAGCGAGAGCATCCGCTCGGGCACAGTCACGCTCGCGATGCGGTTCTCCTCGTCGATGTCGACCTTGACGACCTGCGCCGGCTGCAGCGCGTTGGCCACGAAGACGGCTGGATCCTCGTTCCAGGGGATGATGTCGATCTTCTCGCCGCCGAGCTCCGCGACGACGGCCTGCACCCGGCCACCGCGCTGGCCGACGGTGGCGCCAACGGGATCGAGCCCTTCCTGGCGGCTCGAGACGGCCACCTTGCTGCGCGAGCCGGCCTCCCGGGCGATCGCTTTGATTTCGACCGTGCCGTTGTGGATCTCCGGCACTTCGAGCTCGAAGAGGCGGCGCAGGAAGTTCTTGTGCGTGCGGCTGACGTAGATGAGCGGGCCGCGCGTGGTACGACGAACCTCCAGCACGTACGCCTTGACGTGCTGGCCGATGCGGTAGTGCTCGCTCGCCGACTGGTCCGTGGTGGGCAGGATCGCCTCGGCCTTGCCCATCTCGAGGATCACGCCGCGCGGCTCGACCCGGCTGACGGTGCCGGTGATGATCTCGCCGTCGCGCTCGGCGAACTGGCTGAAGACCACCTCCCGCTCGGCCTCGCGAAGGCGCTGCAGGACGACCTGCTTGGCGGTCTGTGCGTGGATCCGCCCGAACGTTGCCGCGTCGAGCTCCTCGGTCTCAATGAGATCGCCGAGGCGAGCATTGGGATCGTGCTGCTTGGCCTCATCGAGGGTGAACTCGGTGAATGGATCCTCGACCTCGGAGACGGCCGTCTTGGCGCGCCAGACGCGCATCTTGCCGCTCTCGATGTCGAGCGAGACCTGCACGTCCTCGTTGCCCGGCTCCACGCGCCGGTAGGCCGACTGGATGGCCTCTTCCACGGTCCGGACGAGCTGCTCGCGGCTGACGCCCTTCTCGGCATTCAGCTGCAGGAGGGCACCGATGAAGTCACGGCTCACGGTGTGCCTCCTCTCCTGCTCGTGGCAATTCCGATTTCCTGCGGCCACCCGACGTGGCGGCCGCGGTATGTCATCGGCTCTCTCGTATGGTTCCTTCGATGGCTCCGGTCACAAAGAAACGTGGGGGTCACCCACGTTCTTGAGGCGGCCGGCGCTGTAGCCGGTGAAGTATAGCGCAGAGGGCTCCAGCCCGGAGCCCATCGCGCGCGGTCGAAACCATCCGAAGCCGCGACGGCTGCTCCGGAATCCTGCCTGAAGTCGCCCCGGGTTGATCTGGTCAGTGCCGCAACGAGACGACCAGCTCGGGATCGACATAGTAGGCGACTGCCGGTTTGCCCATGAGGGTTGTCGGGGCAAAGGGCACGAAGTAGCCACCCTCGACGCTGGCGATCGTGTCGAGCGAGGACCATGCGGCGCCGTTGGTGCTGTGCGTGTAGAGCAGGACGCCATGTCGGGCGACCGCCATCGACCACTCGCCGTCACTGCGACCCACTGCAAGACCATCGAGGCTGGGTCCGGCGATGCGGCTCGTACGTGACCACGTGCGTCCACCGTCGTCCGAGTAACGGGCCAGCAATTCCCGGTCGGAGTCGTCGACGACGAGGAGTTCTTCACCGGAGTTGGCCAAACCGAGCGGTTCGAAATAGCTGTTTGAGACAAGGACGAACGGGTGACTCCAACTCTGGCCGCTGTCGGCGCTCCGGCGGGATACCAAACGATCCCCCTTGTGGAACACGGCCACGATCGCATTGCCAGCCACGGCCAGCCCGATGTCGCCCGGTCCAGGGTCGATGCATCCGCCACCGACGTTATATCGGCCTGCGATGTGGCTTGGTCCAAACGAGCGACCACCGTTCCGACTCACGCGCACGACCCACTGATAGTCGGGATTGCCATCGCGAGGCCACGCTACCGCGACCGTGCCGTCTGCACCGCGCGCGACCTGGACCGTGTTGAACCCGTAGTCGCCGAGACCGAGCGGATCGCTCCACGTCCGGCCGCCGTCGGCCGACGTGCGGTACTTCACCGTGCCATGGGTCGTCGCCTCGACCAGGTCGATCTGGCGACCGATCGCCGCGAGATCGAAAGCGCCGTCTTCGACGGCGATGTCACCGGGTATCAGCTTGAGATCGCTCCAGGTGGAGCCACCATCGCTCGTCCTAGCGACCTCGATGCGGGCGTTCACCAGGACGAACAACGCCGCGTGATCATCGGACCAGGGGACGAGTCGGCCCAGAAGCCCGGCGTCGGGGAAGGACCACGACGCTGTCTGATGCCACGGCGAGCCTGCCGTGCTCGTGACAGGGGAGGCAGCGCCGGACGTTGCAGATTGCGCGGCACCCTGGGAAGGGCCGCAGCGGGGCAGGCGTCCAGACTGGCGCGGCGCACCCGAGCTCGCGGAGGCCAGGCCTCCGATCGAGACCATCGCAACCGCACCGACGATGAACGCCAAGCCCAATCGTGACCCGACCGCGCGCATCTCAGTTCTCCCGATTCCCGGCGCCGGTCCGATCGAACTGGACGACCAACCCGGCTGCCACACACTGTGACGCGCGGGTCAACGAATACGGGACGCGACCTTGGTCACATGGCCGTCCCACGACGAGCGACGCGATCACGAGCCGCGACGGGCGCCTCAGTAGGCTCGGGCGAAGAGCACCCGCCGCTCGGACGGCTTGCCATCGATGAGGCACTTGCCTGACTCGTCCGGCGAGTCGAACGGGATAACGCGAATGGTCGCGCCGGTGTCGGCACTGACCTGTCGTTCGCACTCGGCCGAGCCGCACCACGGCGCCATCAGGAACCCGCCATCGCCGTCCAGCGCCGACTTGAAATCGTCGTACGTATCGACGCTGTGGGTGTTTGCCGCACGGAAGTCGACTGCCCGCTGGAACAGCAGCGCCTGGTAGTCGACCAGTCGCTTGGGCAGCTCCCCGGCGAGCGCCGTGAGAGAGACGGGCTGCTTCTCGCGGTCGACGCGCCGAACGAGGATCCCCTGCCCGGCGGCCACATCGCGCGGACCGATTTCGAGACGGAACGGTACGCCACGAAGCTCCCAGTGGCTGTACTTGAAGCCGGGGGATTTGTCGCGCCAGTCGACCTTGTAGCGCAGTGGGCCACTGGCGGTCTGGACGTCCTTGAGCGCGGACTCGAGCGTCTCGATCGCGGCCGCGACCTTCACGCGGTCGTCCTCCGAGCGAAAGATCGGCACGATCGCCAGCTGGACCGGTGAGACGTTCGACGGCAGCACCAGCCCGGAGTCGTCGCCGTGGGCCATGATCGTCGCGCCGACCATGCGAGTGCTGAAGCCCCAGCTCGTGCCGTAGGGCGCCTTGCGCTGGTTGTCGACGTCCAGGAACTCGATGCCGGCGGCCCTGGCGAAGTTCTGGCCGAGCATGTGGCTGGTGCCCGCCTGGAGCGCCCGCTTGTCTCGCATCATCGCCTCGATCGCATGCGTATAGACGGCGCCCGGGAAGGTCTCGGCCGGTGACTTGCGGCCGCGGATCACGGGAATGGCGAGCCAGTCCTCCGACGTGGCGCGGTACGCCTCGAGCCCGGTGGCAACCTCATCGGCCGCTTCCTGCTCGGTCGCGTGGAAGGTGTGCGCCTCCTGCCAGAGGAACTCAGCCGTGCGCAGGAAGAGGCGCGTGCGCAGCTCCCAGCGCACCACGTTGTTCCACAGATTCATGAGCAGTGGCAGATCCCGGTAGGAGTGGATCCAGTCCTTCACCTTCTCGGCGATGATCGCCTCACTGGTGGGGCGGATCGCCAGCCACTCGCTGAGCTCCTCGCCGCCGGCATGCGTGACCCAGGCCACCTGTGGGTTGAAGCCCTCGACGTGCTCCGCCTCCTTCTCCAGCAGCGAGCGCGGCACGAACATCGGGAAGTAAACGTTGCTGTGCCCGGTCCGCTTGATGTGACGGTCAAGCTCGTCGCGCATCGATTCCCAGATCGCGTACCCGTACGGGCGGATGACCATGCAGCCGCGCACTGGTGAGTAATCGGCCAGCTCCCCGCGCAGGACCACGTCGTTGTACCAGCCCGGGAAGTCCTCGGACTGTGGCGTGATGGTCTTGACGAACCGGTTGGCGGGTGTGGCGGCGGTCGCGGAATCGGCGGACACGGTGCTCCTGGATTGCATCGCTGCGAGCGGGACCACGCGACGGCACCGTGGAACCCGCGCAGGGCGGCCTATCGTACCGGAGCCGCGGGCCCCGATCACTCGATACCGTGCGCCGCGTGGACGCGTCCCGGCTCTTCGACCTGGTGCTGCTGGTGTTTCTGCTGGTGCTGCTGTGGCAACTCCTGCCGCGGGCGTGGCGGGTCACGCAGATCTACGCCGGAATCCGATCTCGCAGGCTGGAAGACGGCTCTACGATCGCCCCTCCCCCTCCGCCGGGCGTCACTCGGCTCGGTGAGCAACTCAGCGACATCGGGTTCCGCCGCATCGGCGAACGCACGCTCGTCCTGCCGGGGGTCGGCCGGCGATTCGAATGGAACCTGGTCGACGCATCGACGACCACATACGTGTCGCTCGTCCCCGTCCCGACGACGCCGCTGGGTGCGCGCTTGTCCTGCTACAGCGCGTTTGCCGACGGCGCCTTCGTGGCAACGACGTTTCCTGACGGCGGGGTCGTGCAACGAGATGACCTGTGGACAGGACCGGCAGGCCGGAACCCGGCCGAGTGCGTCGATGAGCACCGACGACGGGTGGCCGACTTCGCCAGGGTGCACGGCGTGCCACTGCGCAACCAGACCATGGCAGACCTGCTCGCGCGCGACGCGATGTACCGCCAGCGCCACGGAGGAGCGACGCTGCGGCGCCGTGTCTGGCTGTTCGATGGGTTCGTTGCGCTGGCGTTCGTCACCGCAGTAATCACGACCCTTCGGCTGTTTCTCGACTAGTCGCGCGACCGGGGTTCTCGACCACCATGGCGGCCGCTACGCTGCGGCAATGAGCAGCGATCCCGACTCCAACCTGCGCACGATCGACGAGGTGCGGTTCCAGAAGCTCTGGCAGGGCATCAGCGGCCGCATCGTTGAGGGTGAGCGGATCACGGTTGCGGTCGTCGAATTGGAGCCGAACGGAACGGTCCCGAGCCACCAGCACGAAAATGAGCAGATGGGCCTCGTGATTCGTGGCCAAGTGACGTTCACGGTGGGCGACGAGACGCGGACGTTCGGTCCGGGCGGGACCTGGCGCGTGCCGTCGATGACGCCGCACGGCGCGCTCACGGGGCCCGATGGCGCGACCGTGGTCGACGTGTTCAACCCGATTCGCGAGGACTGGCACGCGGCACCGATCGACGACGAGGTCGAGCCCCGCTGGCCGTGAGCCAGCGGGCGAGGGTCCTCACGGTCGTGGCCGTCGATGTGGCGGCCGTGGTGATGGTGGCGTGGCTCGCGTGGGCAACGAATCAGTACGGCGTGCCGCTGGCCGCGGGGGAAGTCGCGCTCCCGACCTTCACCATGCAGGGCGATTACTGCGGTGGTGTTGGGCTGGACGCCGTGCTGCACGGCGACGCCCATGACGCACGAGTCGCCTGGGTGACCAACACGATCCCCGGCCTCGCGTATGGCGATCGCATGGAAGTCATCTGGCCACGCGGGTATCGCGCACGGTTCACTCCGAACCTTGTCGTGTTGGATGAGGACGACCGTCCGGTGATTGCCGAGGGAGATCCGGTCGAAGGCACATGCGGCTTCGTTGACGGAGCGGCACTGCTCACACCGCCGTTCGAGTGACCGCTAATCGGGCGGCGTTCCGGTGCCGCCGATGGATGGGCGACAGACCCGCCAGTCGGGTCTCGACGGTCTGGCCGCCTCGTGGCAGGGTTCGCGGCTCCGCTATTCCTCCGCGTGTTCATTCGCCGGTCGATTGGTGGCTTGCCGGCTGATTGATGCCCGGCGGTCATCGATCCTCCGATCTGGCCGTCAAAATGCCCGTTCGGGGCTGGTGGAGGGCCCCGGATCCGTGGTCGGTAGCCGGATACCGGACAGATGAGTACCCGGCGTCATCGCGCGCCGGCATCGCGGGAAGACGGCAGCTACAGCCCGAACACCTGGAACGAGTCGTCGCGCAGGAAGTCGTGCGCGGCGACGAGGCGGTAGCCGGCGGCAGCCATTTGCGAGCGAACCAAAGCCGGGTCCGTCGCGTGTCCGAAGAACCGATGGAAGAAGCCCTTGGGGCGGCCTTCGACGATCGCAATGCGCCCACCGGGGGTCAGCTGATCGCGTGCCGCCCCGAGATAGGCCCCAGGATCCGGCAGGTGGTGGAACGAGTGGCTCAGGAAGATGAGATCGACCGCCTCCGGCAACTGGAGCGTGGAGCTCTCCGCAGGGAGTGGCGTCACCGGCGCCCCTTCGCGTTCCGCACGCTCCTCGACCATCGCGAGCATGTCCGCATCGGTGTCCGCCGCATAGACGACGCCGCCTGGCGCGACGGCCGCGGCGAGCCTGAAGGTGAAGTAGCCGGACCCGCTGCCGAGGTCCGCGACGCGCTGGCCGCTCTTCAGTCCGAGCGCCGCGACCACGCGATCGGGCTGCTGCTCGCGATCCCTGCCGGGACTGGCGATCGAAAGCGCCTTGAGGCGCCGTCGCAACCCGTTGAGCATCAGCGGTCGGGTCGGGACTGCGTCAACCCGGACTCGCCGATTGCGTGGCCCCCGCGTCGACGGACGCCGCGTTCCCGCCGTATCGCTTCGCAACGTAGGCGTCGAGGATGCCGATGAACTCGTCGACGAGGCCCTCGCCGCGCAGCGTCGTTCGCAGCGCGCCGTCGACGAACACCGGCGCGACCGGCTCCTCGAACGTGCCCGGTAGCGAGATGCCGATATCGGCGTGCTTCGACTCGCCGGGTCCGTTGACGACACAACCCATGACCGCGACACGCATCTCCTCGACACCCGGATAGCGTGCTGCCCAGCCCGGCATCTGATCCCGCAGGTAGCCCTGGATGCGCTGCGCCATCTCCTGGAAGAAGGTGCTGGTCGTCCGGCCACAGCCGGGGCAGGCCGAGACCTGTGGCAGGAACGAACGCAGGCCCAGCGATTGGAGCACCTGCTGCGCCACCAGCACTTCCTGTGTGCGGTCGCCGCCCGGCTCCGGCGTCAATGAGACGCGGATGGTGTCGCCGATGCCTTCGTTGAGCAGGATCGCCAGTCCGGCCGTCGATGCCACGATGCCCTTCATGGCCATTCCCGCCTCGGTCAGCCCGAGGTGGAGCGGGTAGTCGCAGCGCTTTGCGAGGAGCCGGTACACGTCGACCAGATCGCGCACGCCCGAAACCTTGGCGCTGATGATGATCCGGTCGTGCGCCAGGCCGGTCTCCTCGGCCAGCTCTGCGGACCGCAGGGCCGACTCGATCATCGCGTCGATCATCACGTCGCGCGAGTCACGCGGATTCGCAGTCCGAGCGTTCTGGTCCATCAGCTGGGTCAGCAGCGCCTGGTCCAGTGAGCCCCAGTTGACGCCGATCCGGACCGGCTTGTCCCATTCCATCGCGACCCGGACGATCGTCTGGAAGTTCTCGTCGTGGCGCTTGGCTCCGACGTTGCCGGGATTGATGCGGTACTTGGCCAGATCGCGCGCCGCTTCCGGGTACTCGATCAGCAGTTGATGGCCGTTGTAGTGGAAGTCGCCGATGAGCGGCACCCCGATACCGAGATCGTCCAGCTTGCGGCGGATCTCCGGCACGGCACGAGCGGCAGCGTCGTTGTTGACGGTGATGCGCACCAGCTCGGATCCGGCGTGGGCGAGAGCGGCCACCTGGAGCGCGGTGCCATCTGGATCGGCGGTGTCAGTGTTGGTCATCGACTGCACGACGATGGGATGGCGCGAGCCGACCTTGATACCGCCCACGTCGACGGTCACGCTGCGGCGGCGACCCGGCAGGTGCTCTTCCCCCTCGATGCGCGGATCGTCCGCGCTGGGCGTCTCGAGACGCTGCCGCGCGATCGCTTCCTGCTGCTGGTCGAGGGCTGTCACTGGATCCGGGCCTAGCTCACGCCGCGGACGATGTCGAAGTAGCTGATCCAGATCAGGAAGGTGATCAGGAAGATGAACCCGGCCAGGTAGAACGCTCGCTCGAACTGGGGTGTTACGCGACCGCCGGAAAGCTTCTGCAGCACGGTCATGAGGACGCGTCCGCCATCGAGCGGCGGCAGCGGCAGGATGTTCACGATTGCCAGGTTGGCGGACAGCATGCCGATGAGCCAGAACAGGAAGACCGGTGGCAGCTGGCGTGCGCACCGTGTCCACCGCCGAGACGATCCCGATCGGTCCGGACACCGGCGGGTTGGTCAGGTTGTTGACGTTGGTGACGAGGTCGCCGAGGGTGCGCAGGATCAGCGTCGAGGCGTCCACGGTCCGCGCGAGGCCGAGCTTGATCGCGGTCACCGGGTCGTGCTGGATCTGCTGCTCGCGATTGAGCTCGAGCGACGAGATGCCCAGGGCGCCCTCGTTGTTCTCCGGCACGCGCAGCGTGACCTGCCGGTCCTCGATGGTGCCGTCGGCGTGCTGGATCGTGAGCGTGACCAGCTGGCCCGCGTGCGCGCGCAGGTAGCGAAGGGGCGCGTCGCCCGAGGTCATGTCGTCGAAGGCGGGGAAACGCTGCCCGTCGATCGCCAGGATCGCGTCGCCGGTGTTGTCGCAGATCGGGGCGCCCTGGCTGGTCGTGCCGGTTTGGGCACCACCGACCAGGCCGACCGTGGCGGCAGGCGAGCCCGGAACCACGCAGCCGAGCTTGACGGTGGTCACCGGGTCGGCGACGCCCGCGATCGTCGCGAAGATGATCCACGCCGAGCAGGAAGTTCATGGCCACGCCGGCGAGCAGGATCAGCAGCCGCGTGCGCAGACCGGCGCGTTGACGAACGCGCGCGGATCGGACGATTCGCCGTCCTCGCCCTCCAGGCGCACGAAGCCGCCGATGGGCAGCCAGTTGAGCGTGTAGACGGTCTCCTTGTCCGTGCCGAGGATCAGGGCGCGCGGCGGGAAGCCGATGCCGAACTCGTGGACGCGGACCTTCGCGCAGCCGGGCGACGATGAAGTGGCCGAACTCGTGGATGACCACGAGCACAACGAGGATGGCAAGCACGAGCACGATCGAGATGGCGATGTTCATGCGGTTGCTCCGGTAGCGGACGGGGTCGCGGACTCCGCCCACGCGCGAACCTCGGTCTCCAGTGCGATCAGCTCATCGAGTGGCGGCGCGTCGCTGCCGCCGAAGCGGTCGACCGCGGCCTCCAGCAGCATCGGGATATCGCCGAACGGAAGTGTGCGATCGAGGAAGCGGCGAACGGCCACTTCGTCGGCGGCGATCAGTGCTGCCGTCGAACGCGGGCCCTGTCGTCCAGCTTCGCGCGCGATCGACAGCGCGGGGAAGCGCTGCTCGTCGACGGGCTCGAAGGTCAGCCGGTCGTGATCGAGAAGGTCGAGCCGAGGAGCCGGCCCGGCCTGACGCCGCGGGTAGGACACGGCGTACTGGATGGGGATTCGCATGTCAGGGAGTCCGAGTTGCGCCTTGATGGAGCCGTCGACGAACTCCACCAGGGAATGGACGAGGCTCTGCGGATGGACGAGCACATCGATCTGCTCGTCGTCCAGATCGTACAGCCAGCGTGCTTCGATGACCTCAAGGCCCTTGTTGGCGAGCGATGCCGAGTCGACCGTGATCTTGGCGCCCATCGACCAGTTGGGGTGCGCGAGGGCCTGCTCGGGAGCGGCCGACGCGATCCGCTCGGCGGTCCAGTCGCGGAACGGGCCGCCCGACGCCGTAAGGATCACGCGTCGCACGGTTTCGAGCCGCTCTCCGACCAGGCATTGCCAGAGCGCCGAATGCTCCGAGTCGATCGGCCGCAACCAGAAGAGCGGGGTCGCGCGCAGCGGATCGTTGGCGGACATGGCCGCAAGCTCTTTGGCAAGTGGCATGACCAAATGGCCGCCTGCGACCAGCGTCTCCTTGTTGGCCGTCGCGACCGGCTTGCCGGCTCGAAGCGCTGCGATGATCGGCCGCAGGCTGACGACACCGCCGGTCCCCACGACGAGGAGATCGACATCGTCACGGGTGGCGATCCGCTCGAGTGCGTCGTCACCGTCCCGGCTACCGAGCGCGATTTCCTTCGGATGAAACCGTGCTGCCTGCTCGTTCAGCAGCTGTTCGTTGCTGCCGGCGGCCAGCGCGATCACCTCGAAAGCGCCGGTTGCCTCCACCACGTCGAGCGTCTGCCGTCCGATGGATCCCGTCGATCCGAGCAGGGCGATCCGGATCGGCGACTCGCCCGTTGTGGACGTCATCCAGGTGGTGTCACGGGGACGGGCACCAGGATCAACGTCAGCACGAGCGCCGGGGCGGCGAAGAGGAACGAATCGATCCGGTCGAGGACCCCGCCGTGTCCCGGGATGAGATTGCCCGAATCCTTCACGCCCGCCGCGCGCTTGACCAGCGACTCCGCGGCGTCGCCGCACTGAGCGGACACCGCGATCACGAACCCGAGCAACGCACCCCAGGTCGGGAATACGCCGCACAAGTAGTAGAACAATGCGCCCGCCACGATCATCGCGGCGATGGTTCCGCCGATCACGCCGGTCCAGCTCTTGTTTGGCGAAATCTGCGGAAACGGCCGGCCACGTGGGTACGTGCGCCCGCTCAGATAAGCGAAGGTGTCGCACGCCCACACGGTCAGGACGAGGCACAGGAGCCAGGTCCGCCCGCCATCAAGCACGCCACGCCCGAGCGCGGGCGCAGCAAGCGGCGGTACGATCGACATCAGCAACGGCACGAACGCGAGCTGGGCAACCCACAACGCTCCGAATACGCCACCGGCCCAGCCGAGGAACGCGTCGCGCATGTCCGCCTTGCGGAACGAGGCAACCGCTGCGACTCCGACCACCAAGGCGGCAAACGCAACTTCGGCGGCGCGCGTGCGGTCCAGCAGCGTGCCCAGCACTGCCACGACGGGCAGAAGGATCGGGATGCCGGGATCGGCCGGAAGGCCGGCCCTGCGAACAAGGTTCGCGGCCTCCATACCGGCGAGCCCCGCCAGAATTGCGATGCCCAATGTCAGCCACGGATTGCCCAGCAGGAACGGAATCGCGACGACCGGGACGAGCAGGGCCGCGCTGATCGCGCGGGTGCGCACGGTCGGCTTGGCCTAGCGGCCGAAGCGGCGTGATCGGCGGGCGTACTCCGCGATGGCCGCGTCGAGCTCGTCGGGATCGAAGTCGGGCCAGTAGCGGTCGCTGAAGTACAGCTCGGCATAGGCCGCCTGCCAGATCAGGAAGTTGCTCACCCGCTGTTCGCGTCCCGTGCGAATGAGCAGGTCGACATCCGGGCAGCCCGCTGTGTAGAGCCGCTCGGCGATGTGCTCCTCGGTGATCTCGTGCGCGGGAAGGCCGTCCTCCACGCAGCGCCTCGCGGCATCGACGATCTCGGTGCGCCCCGAATAGTTGAAGCACACGTTGAGCGTGATGCGCGTGCCGCCGGCCGTCGCGCGCAGCGCCTGCTCGATCGACGCCCTCGTATCCCGGTCGAGCTCACTGATCCGGCCGACGAGGTTGACGCGCACGCCCTCCTCGACCAACTCCGGCGTGCGTTCGCGGAGCGCCTGGTCCAATAGTCCGAAGAGAGCTTCGACCTCGTTGCGGTCGCGTAGCCAGTTCTCGCGGCTGAAGGCGAACAGGGACAGGATCTGCACCCCGCGGCGAAGAGACTGCTCGAGGATCGGGCGAATGGCATCCACGCCGGCCGCATGACCCTGCACGTCGGCCACGTCGCGCTCGCGCGCCCAGCGGCGGTTGCCATCCATGATGATCGCCACGTGCCGCGGCACGCCGGACTCCGCCGGCGCGAGGTCAGGCATCAACTCGTCGTCGGTCGCCGGCTGGACCGGTTCGATCGTCGCCAGTGAGGAACCGCCCGTCGACACTCCGCTCACCGATCCGGGCTAGACCTCAAGGATCTCGGATTCCTTCTGCTTGCCGACGCGATCGACTTCCTCGATCCACTCGTGGGTCAGCCGTTCGATGCGCTCCTGCTCGCGGCGCGCTTCGTCGGTGCCGATCTGGCCGTCACGCTCCTGGCGCTTGACCTCGTCGGTGGCCTCGCGCCGGTGGTTGCGGATCTCGACACGGGCTTCTTCCATGCGCTTATGGACGACCTTGACCAGGTCCTTGCGACGGTCTTCGGTGAGGGGCGGGATATTGAGGCGCACGACCGTTCCGTCCACGTTGGGCATCAGCCCAATATCGGACTTCTGGATCGCCTTTTCGATCGCACCGAGGACGCTCCGATCCCAGGGCTGGATGACGATCTGGTGCGGCTCCGGAACGCTGATGCTGGCCAGCTGATTGAGCGGCGTCTGGGTGCCGTAGTACTCGACAGAAAGGCGCTCCACCAGCGACGTCGACGCGCGACCCGTGCGCACGGTGTTGAAGTCGCGCTGCATGGCATCGACGGCTCGCGAGTTGCGGCTCTCGAGGCTGGGACGATTGGGATCGGTCACCTGCGAGGCTCGCCTCCGTGAATGCGCGTTCCGACCGGCTCGCCCAACGCCGCGCGGCGGATGTTGTCGGGCCGATTCATGTTGAACACCACGATCGGGAGGTCATTCTCCATGCACAGCGACACCGCCGTCGAGTCGAGAACGCCGAGGCGGTCCTGCAGCACCTGCGAGTAGGTCAGCTCCTCGTGCCGCTCGGCCGTTGGATCCAGGGCCGGATCCGCGGTGTAGACGCCGTCCACCTTTGTGGCCTTGAGCATCACGCCCGCGCCGATCTCGACCGCACGTAGCGCCGCAGCCGTGTCGGTGGTGAAGTACGGGTTGCCGGTGCCCGCGACCAGGATCACCACGCGGCCGACCTCGAGGTGGCGCATGGCGCGGCGTCGAATGTAGGGCTCGGCAACCTCGTTCATGCCGATCGCGGTCATGACACGCGTGGGGACCTCGAGCTTCTCCATCGCGTCCTGCAGCGCCAGCCCGTTCATCACGGTGGCGAGCATGCCGATGTAGTCGCCCGTGGCGCGGTCCATGCCACGTGCCGCGGCCGCAAGGCCGCGAAAGATGTTGCCGCCGCCGACCACGATGGCAACCTCGACGCCGGCACGCACGACGTCGCGGACCTGCTCGGCAATGAAGGTGCAGACCTGAGGATCCACGCCGTACTGGCGGTTCCCGAGCAGCGCCTCCCCGCTCAACTTGAGCAGGATGCGTTCATGCCGCGGCTCGATCGCGGGCTTTCCGCCCTCGACCCGGACTGCGGCGATGGCTTCGCTCACAGCTCCTCCCCGAGCGCGTACCGCGTGAAGCGGCGCACCCGGATGTTCTCGCCGATGCGGGCGATCGCGTCGGTGATCAGCTGCCCGACGGTCTGATCAGTGTCGCGGAACGGCTGCTCGTAGAGCACCACCTGCTGGTACCACTTCTTGAGCTGTCCATCGACGATCTGGCCGCGGATGTTCTCGGGCTTCTTCTGGGTGTTCTCGTCGGCCAGAAGCTCGGCGCGCTTGGCCTCCACGGCCTCGGTCGGAATCGAGTCAATGGTCGTGTAGAGGGGCGCGAGCCCGGCGATCTGCATCGCCACGTCGCGGACGAGCTTCTGGAAGTCGTCATTGCGGGCGACGAAGTCGGTCTCGGAGTTCACTTCGACCAGCACGCCGACGCGTCCACCGGTGTGGATGTAGCTCGAGACGACGCCCTCACGCGCGTCGCGTCCGGCCTTGCCGGCGGCCCGGGCGACGCCCTTCTCGCGCAGCCATGCGATCGACTTCTCGATGTCGCCGTCGTTCGCCTCGAGTGCCTTCTTGCAGTCCATCATCCCGGCCCCGGTGCGCTCGCGCAGGTCGCGGACGAGCTCGGCGCCGATCGTCTGTGTCGCCATCGGTTCGTGTATTCCCTTCGTGTCGGTGCGTTGTTTCGCGCCTGGGTCTGAGCGGTCTCCGCGCCGGCAACGATCCGGGCGCGGGAGGGTCAGACCTCGAGCGGCTCTTCTTCCTGGCGCTCGCCCGGCAGAATCGCCTCTTCCTCGTCCTCGTCGGGGGCGAAGCTGAACGTCCCACCCGATGAGAGCGCGGCCATCATCTCGTCGGTGGCCTCCTCGGATTCGCCGATCTCGCGGTCAATGATCGGCTCGGCCGCCGCACGCGACGCGCGCTGCCCCATGCCCTCGATGGCCGCCTCGGCGACGACACGGGTGAGCAGGCGGATGGCGCGGATCGCGTCGTCGTTGGCCGGGATGATGTAGTCGAGCTGATCGGGGTCGACATTGGTGTCGCCCGTCCCGATCACCGGGATCTCCAGCTTTCGCGCTTCGGTGACGGCGATGTGCTCGCGGTGCGGGTCGATGACGAAGAGCGCGCCGGGAAGCCGCTTGACGCGCCGCATGCCACCCAGGGTGCGCTGGAGTCGCGTCATCTCGTCGGTGAGGCGCGAGGCTTCCTTCTTGGTGAGCCGCTCGAAGTCGCCGTTCTGTTGGCGGGCCTCGAGCTGGTCGAGCAGGCCAAGGCGCTTCTTGATGGTGACGAAGTTGGTGAGCATGCCGCCCAGCCAGCGCTGGTTGACGTACGGCATCTCGGCGCGGGTCGCCTCCTCGGCAATCGGCTCCTGTGCCTGCTTCTTGGTCCCGACGAAGAGGATCGAGTCGCCCTGGGCGACGGTGTCGGTGACAAACTGAAGCGCGCTGTCGAGCCGCTGCGCGGTCTGCGCCAGGTCGATGATGTGGATCCCGTTGCGCTCCGCGAAGATGAACGGGCGCATCTTGGGGTTCCAGCGGCGCGTCTGGTGGCCGAAGTGGACACCAGCCTCGAGCAGCTGGCGCATCGATACGGTCGGCATGGGGCAGTCGATCTCCTGTCTGGTTGAACCTCCGCGTGTCTTGGAGCTCGCGGACCTGTGGACCCGTCCGGGCCGCAGGCACCCCCGCGAGGAGCGGCACGCGTGCGAGATACGCGACGAGGCTCGTCGCGCTCGTTGTGGCCTTCAGGCCGGGGGCGAGTCTAGCACGAGGGTCAGCCACGCCCCGGTGGCAGCGCCCAGGCGAACGCGACAGGCGCGGTTCGCACCAGTTCGGACAACTTCGGCCGTGCGGGTCCGGTTTCGCAGCCGAAGGCTTGCGTCAGTTGGCCCGCACCGGTTTGGTTCTGCCGATTTGAACCAATGCACGTTGCCGGGCCCGATGGAAGCTCGACTGAGCTGCCGATCACGGCCGGATCGAACCAATCTACCTACCTGCCTGCCGTCAATCGCCGCCCTCTTCCCTACTCCGGCGCGACGGCCCGGAGATGCCGAACGACCGGACCACCGATGTCGCGGGCCAGATTCGGCCGCTGCTCGACGATCAGGACGTCGACGCGCCACGGCAGCCGGGGCAGCGTCGTTCCGTCCGGGAGCGTGCCGATGCGCAACAACCCCCAGACGGCGCGGTACGTCCGGTGCAGTTTGCCGAGAACGACCGATTCCTCTGGTGCCCCAAATCGGCTCGTGGCGTTACTGCGCACTTCCACGAACACCAGCGTTCCCGGCGGACCGATCTCGATGGCGATGACGTCCAGCTCGTCACGACCGACCCGGATGTTCTGGGCCAGGATGGTCCAACCTGTGGCGGCCAGGTAGCGCGCAGCGATGTGTTCCGCAGCGTCCCCTCTGGCGCGCCGAACGGTGCGGCGAACGGTCCGTGGAACGCAAGGCTCTGCCATCCGCAGGAGTGTGGCGACGCCCACTTTGCCGACGCTCACACCTTCCTTACGCGCTGCTTACGCGCTCCTTATGCGGCAGTCAGCGCAGCCTCCGCCGGGGACGAAACCGCCGAATCGCCGGCGGATTGCTCGGACGTGATCGAGACGGCAACGAGCTGAGGCTCGAACGCGGCATCGGCGGTTTCGCTCGGTTCCTCGCCATCCGCCATTAGGTCGAAGACCAGTTGATCGCTGTCGAGCATGGCGCGAATCCGAGCATAGGTTCGGCGGTGGTGCGGCGTCAGACCGATGTCACGCAGCGCGTCGACGTGGTTTCGAGTGGTGTATCCGGCGTTCGACTCCCACCCGTAGCCCGGGTAGCGTGCCGCGAGGTTGGCCATCAGACGGTCGCGCGTGACCTTGGCGATGATCGACGCGCAGGCGATGGCGTATGAGCTCGCGTCGCCATCGACGATCGACGTGTACGGCCCGACCTGGTCCTGGAAGCCGACGATCTTGCGGCCGTCCACCAGGACATGGTCGTAGCCATCGATCCGGGCCAGCGCCCGGCGCATGGCCAGGTGTGACGCGTGATAAATGTTCAGCCGCTCGATCTCGCCGACGGATGCGGCCCCTACGCCCCACGCGAGGACGCGTTTCTTGATCTGACCGACCAGGCGCTGCCGCTGAGCCGCGGAGAGTGTCTTGGAGTCGCGAACGCCCGCGATCTTGTGGCAGTTCGGCTTCACCAGGACGGCGGCGGCAAACACCGGTGCGCACAGCGCGCCCATTCCAACCTCATCGACGCCGACGACGCGCAGCGAGCCCTGTCGCCAGAGGCGACGCTCGGCGCGGAGGTGTGGGACCAGGGGCACCCACAGATTGTAGGCGTCGATCATCGAGGCTCCAGCGGCAACACGGATCTCGCCAACCCCGCGGCTCCGCAGCCGCGAGATCTTCCGCTCATCGATCGGCGGCTGATTCGTCCTCGGTCTGGTTGGCCGGCGCGGTACTGCCACCGTCTCCGGGGAGGCTGCCTCGCGAGTCAGGCTGCAGGATCAGGATGTCCTGCGCGCCGAGTCGTGCCCTGCGCCAGTTGCCTGGAACCCACTCTTCGATCATCAGGTCGACCGCGCCCAGCTCGTCGAGCAATTCAAGGTAGTTGAACGCGACCGCCGACTCGGGATAGTCCGGATATTGAAGGCGGTAGCCGTCCTGCTCGAACGGGAATGTCCATGCCACGTCGTGCTCCGCTACGGAGCGAGCCGTGTCGGCGTCCCACAGGTACCACGTCGAAAAGACCCGGCCCTGCGGAGCGAGGCAGCGGCGTGTCTCGGCCAGGTAGCGGCGCGCCTCCGGTGGCAGGAGATGCGTGAACACGCTATAGAAGATCACGAGATCGAATGCCGACGACTCGTAGGGAAACGTGAGCGTCGCGCCATCGATCGAGCCCGACGGATTGAGCGCGCCGCTATGAACATCCAGGTGACGGAACCGAAAATTCGGCCATTGCGACGTGATGTGCTCGGTCGCCCAGGCGACCCGATCCGGCTTCACGTCGAAGCCCTCGTAGCTTCCGCCGGCCGCCGGATCGAGGAAATTCAGCAATGGGAGCGATAGCCGGCCGGCCGAGCAACCCACATCCAGGACGCGCGCCGAGGGCTGAAGGGGCACGAGCCGACGGATCGTGTCCATGTCCTTGGCTGTCTGTTGCAGGTAGTCGTCAGCCTCGTGATTGCGCATCTCGGCCGGCGGAATCAGCCTGTCGATCACGGGCTCCTCGTGCTCCACTGCGTCGCCCTGCAAACTCGTAGCGCTTGGCGACGTCACGCTTGCGACGCCGGCCAAGGAAGAGCGTCAGGCGCGCTTGGAGCCCTTCTTGCCGCCCATGACCGGGCCCTGCTTCTCGGGTCGCTTCTTCTCGACCTTTGCGGTCTTGGCCGGGGCAGCCGCGGCCACCGTTGCCTTGTGCTCTTCCATCGCTGCCGCGTGGGCGCCGCGTGCCCGCCGCTCGCGAAGTGACGCGGCCTTCCCGACGCGATCACGCAGGAAGTAGAGCTTCGCGCGACGCGCGACGCCATGGCGCACGACCTCGATGTGGTCGATGCGCGGCGAGTTGACCTTGAAGGTCCGCTCGACGCCGACGCCGCTGCGCAACGCGCGAACGGTCACCGACCGGGTGATCCCGCCACCGGTGAGCCGCATCACCGTTCCCTCGAAGACCTGGATCCGCTCGCGGTTGCCCTCGACGACCTTGGCCGAGACCTTCACCGTGTCGCCTGGGGCGAGCGGGGGAAGGTCGGTTCGAATCTGGTCGGCGACGATGTCGTCGAGAACGCTCACGGTTGCACACTCACTCGGGTCTGGAGGGCGCACGGACGCGCGCGCCGAAGTTCGTCAAGGGTTGGGCTGGCGGTCCGGGAGTATAGCAGGAGGATTTGTTTCGACCCCGACCGGCGGCGGCGATGGCTTTCGCTCGAGCTGATCCGGAACTGCGTCTCCGTATCGACCAAGCAGGTCCGGCCGGTTCTGTTGGGTTCGTTCGATCGACTTCGCACGCCTCCACTTGGCGACCTCGCCGTGGTGGCCCGAGACCAGCACATCCGGAACGGCCACGCCCCGGAACTCGGCCGGCCGCGTGTACTGCGGGTATTCCAGGAGTGACTCGGAGAACGACTCTTCGACCGGCGACGCCTCGTCGATCGCGCCAGGCAGGAGACGCAGCACCGCGTCGATGACCACGAGCGCCGGCAGCTCGCCGCCCGAGAGGATGTAGTCGCCGATCGACAGCTCGAGATCGAAGAGCGATCGGACGCGGTCGTCCACGCCTTCGTAGCGGGGTGCGACAAAGACGAGCCACGGCCGGGTCGCAAGGTCACGCGTCAGCTGCTGGTCAAGCCTCCGGCCGCCCGGATCGAGCAGGATTCGCGTCGCTTCGACGCCGGCTGGCGCGACGGCATCCAGGGCATCGGCGATCGGCTCCGGGCGCAGGACCATTCCGGCGCCGCCACCGTAGGGGTAGTCATCAACGCTGCGATGCCGTCCCAGACCCCACGTTCGGAGGTCGTGCGCGTGGAGCTCCGCAAGTCCACGCTCGAGGGCTCGCCCGGGGATCGACTCCGACAGCGGCCCGGGAAACAGAGCCGGGAACAGCGTGATGACGTCGATACGGAGGCTCATGCCTCGGGCGTGGGCACTTCGGACTCGGACGCCGTGGAACCTTCGGCCGGCGCCGCCGGTTCCGCACCGGGCGTCGCCGCTGCCTGCTTGAGCGCGCGAGTCGTCCGACGCCCGCGAGGCCGCTTTTCTCGCGTCTCCTCCAGGCCGAGTGCCCCTGGATCGACGACGATCCGCCCTTCGCGTGGCACGAACTCGGTGACCACGGACTTCACGGCAGGAACGTAGATCTCGCCGCGCGGTCCGCCGCCAACGACAAAGACCTCGGAACCACCGGCACGAAACACGTCCTGGACCGTGCCCAGCTCCTCGCCGTCGGTCGCCACGACGCGCACGCCCTCGACCTCATGCCAATAGACGGCATCGTCGGGAAGGGAATCGCCCTCGACATCTGCCTCGAGATAGCGATCGCGCAGGGCGTCCGCGTCGTCTCGCGTGGCCAGCTCGCCGAAGCGCACCAGGATCCCGCGCTCATCCGGCTGCGCCCAGACGACGGTCAGCGGGGCGCTCGAGCCTTCGAGATGCAGGATGCTGCCCTTCGCGAAGCGCGCGGGCTCATCGCTGAGGATCTCGACACGAACCGTGCCGCGCAGGCCGTGGACGCCGCGGACGAGCCCGACGACCAGCCGCTGCATATCGGCAGCGCGCGACATGTGTGGGCTAGACGATCTCCAGCGAGATGGGCTCGCCTTCGCGCGTCGATACAACCTTGAGCAGGGTACGCAGAGCCTTGGCGACGCTGCCGTTGCGACCGATCACCTTGCCCATGTCGTCTTCGGCGACGTGCAACTCGATCAGCGTGCCGCCTTCGTCCTCCTGGACGTCCACGTGGACGTCATCGGGATGATCGACCAGGGCCTTGGCGACGAACTCGATCAGCTCCGGAGCGGACATCTACTTGACCTCGGGAAGAACGCCGACGCGGCGGAAGAGGCGCGCGACCGTGTCAGTGGGCTGGGCGCCCTTCTGGAGCCACTGGGCCGCCTTCTGCTCGTCGACGTGGATCTCGATGGGATCGGTTCGCGGGTTGTAGTGACCGAGCGTGTCGAGGGACCGGCCGTTCCTGGCATTTCGGCTGTCCGAGACGACGAATTGGTACGTGGGCTGCTTCGTCGCACCGACGCGCGCGAGGCGGATGTGAACTGCCACGGACTGAACGTTCCTCCGATTGGTTGGGCGATGCGGAGCCGGTGGCTCCGGAGCGCGCCCGGTCAGGGGGCGCGGCCGCTTAGCTTACTTGACGAACAGCACCATCTGGCTCGACGCCGTCGTGCCGTTCTGCGAGGCGCCCACGACCAACCGGTCGAATGGCACGAGGTACGGCTGGATGTTGGTCGTGTAGTTGGTGTCTGCAGGCATCATCGTCTCGATCGCCTGGCGGGCGCCACTGAGATCGACATACAGCTGGACGCTGTTGGGGTTGCCTGCAGCGGCGATCGCCGAGGTGTACCCGTCGCTGCCGGCGAGCGAGTCGGCCGGCGTCAGGTTGAGCGCGGTCGTGACGAAGTCCCCGCCGCCGATATAGATGTGTCCGTCGCTCAGCGCCACGCTTACGGAGTCTCCGACCGGCGACTTGGCCATGCTCGGATCGGTGAAGGTGATCGTCAAAACGGTGGTGTCGCCCTCCTGGGAGTTGGTCACCGTGACCGGAACGGAACCCGCGACACCTCCGGCGCGCAGGACGCTGACCAGCGTGGTGACGCGCTCCTGTGCCGTCGACGCATCGTTGACGGACCCGACGAGGCCCCACTGGATGTGCTGGCCATCAAAGCCGACCGTCAGTGCGAGGTCGCCGATGAAGCTGAACTCGTCCTCGAGCGGGTTGCCGAGAGACTGTTCCAGCTGCTGAATGTTCTTGTCGTTGAAGGCGTCCGACAGCTTCGTGCGAAGGCAACTGATCAGGTCGTGAACCGCCGGCCCGACGTTGGGCACCTGGAGGTACAGGAGCGAGGTGGCCGGGACGTGATCGGCCAGGTCCGTGCTGGTTGCCACGGGGAGCGAGATGGTGTTGGTGCTCGTGGTCTGCACCGACAGGTTGTCCGGTGACGCGACGAGGGCGGCCACGGAGGTCGCGTTGGCGGGGTCGATCAGGTTGACCTGGAGGCACTGAAGCGCCTGCGATGCCTGGGGGGTTCCGCCCATCGGCATCGCGTAGATGCCGGACAGCAGCGAGTCCAACGCCTGGTAGTAGGTCGGTCCGGCATAGACCTCGCCAAGCCGGTCGGCCGGCAGGTTTGCCGTTGCGGCCATGTAGCCGGCATCGTTCGCGAGCGACGGCGTGGTGCCGTCGAGCACGCCCAGTGCAGTGGCCAGGTCATCGGCTGACGGGGCGATCAGGAGCAGCTTGTCGGTGACGACATAGGCGCCCTGCTGCTTGCCGTTGCTCGACACCGAGACGATCGTCCGATCTCCGTTGGGCTGATCGGTGAAGGTCAGGTCCGAGGCCATGCTGCGAGCCGTGGCGATCAGCGTGTCGAGTCGTGCGCGGTCCTTGACGCCGATTCCGACCACGAAATGAAGATCGGAGAGCGAGCCCATGCCGGGCATCCCGGTGGACATCGAGGGCACCGGCTGCGCCGATGCCGCGGGTCCCCCACCAGTACCCGGGGTGGCCATTGCCGGCAGCTGCAAGAGGCCGACGGCCACCTGACCGCTGAACCACGGCTTGAAATCGCGGGTATACAGGAGCTGGTGATTGGTCACGCTGCCGACCCACGAGTCGAGCGCATCGTCGATCTTGGTGTCGAAGCTCGACTGGTCGGCAAAGCCCGGGAAGTGGGCGATGAACTTCATGACGTTGTCGCGCTGGGTACCGGGCAGGTCGAGGCGGGCCTCGGCGTAAAGCGGCGTGGTCGCAGGCAGGAACGTCGGGCCGATCGACGCGTTCGACTGCGACCCAACCGCGAAGACGGTCACGCCGACGCCCGCAGAGACGATCAGGATCGCGCCGACGAGCGCCACGACCCAGCGGAGTCGCGTGGAGCGCCGCGGAGGTGCCACCTCGACGTTCGGCGAGGTGTTCAGCATGGCGGGCGGCTCAGCGGCCACCCAGCCGGCCTGTTGCCAGCTCGGAGGCATGCCTCCCTGCGGCCTGCGAGGAGGCTCGGGGGACAGGGGTTGCATGGATGGGTCAGTTGGTCGAGGAGCGTAGGGATCGGTCATTGCAGCGGAATGTTCCCATGAAGCTATGAGACATGCCCATGGGACGAACGACTCGTTTCGATTTCGTCGTCGTAACCAGGTCGGAGTCGCTCCGTGAATGCGTCCGATGCGCCCACCACGTGCGTCAGCGACGCCGGCCGCCCGCGATCATGCCGGGAAGCTTGCGCATCCCGCCGCCGGAGAACTGGCGCATGAGCTTCTGCATCTCGCCGAACTGCTTGATCAGGCGGTTGACCTCGGGAAGGCTCGTGCCCGACCCACGCGCGATCCGTCGACGCCGCGACGCGTTGAGGATCTCGGGCTCTCTTCGCTCCTGGACCGTCATCGATTGGATGATGGCCTCGGTGCGCTTGAGCTCGCCCCGGTCGACCGCGCTCTGCGCCTCCTTGGCCATGCCGCCCATGCCCGGGATCATCTCGATCAGCGAACCCAGCGGGCCCATCTTCTTGAGCTGCTGCATCTGATCGAGGAAGTCCTCGAGCGTGAAGCTGTTCTTCTGCAGCTTCTTGGCGAGCTGCTCGGCCTGCTTGGAGTCGTACGTTTCCTGGGCCCGCTCGACCAGCGTCAGCACGTCGCCCATACCGAGGATGCGGCCGGCGAGGCGATCCGGGTAGAAGACCTCGAGGGCGTCCGTCTTTTCGCCGGTGCCCATGAACTTGACCGGGACCCCGGTCACCGCGGTGATGCTGAGTGCTGCGCCGCCGCGTGCATCGCCATCGATCTTGGTCAGGATCAGACCGGTGATATGGACGGCGTCACGGAACGCTTCCGCGACCGCGACGGCCTCCTGGCCGACCATCGCATCGACGACCAGAAGCGTCTCGCTTGCCTTGAAGGTCTCCGCGATGCCGCGGATCTCGGCCATCAGCGCCTCATCGATCGTGAGGCGGCCGGCGGTGTCGAGAATCACGACGTCACGGCCGGTCTGCTTTGCTCGGGCAATCCCCTGCCGCACGATCTCGAGGACCGGCGTGTTCGCCTGCTCGGCCCTGAACACCGGGATGTCGAGTCCCTTGCCGAGGGCAATGAGCTGATCGATTGCGGCGGGTCGATAGGGGTCGGCGGCCACGAGCAGCGGCTGCCGACCCTGCTTGGCGACGTAGCGCGCGAGCTTGGCCGCGGAGGTCGTCTTGCCCGAGCCCTGGAGGCCGACCAGCATCACGATCGCGGGCTGTCCGATGAGCCGGAACGTGCGGTCGCCGGCGCCCAGCATGGCCGTCAGCTCGTCGTTGACGATCTTCACGACTTGCTGGCCGGCGTTGATGTTGTCGAGGATGTCGTGGCCGATGGCACGCTCTTTGACCCGTGCCACGAAGTCCTTGACGACCTTGTAGTTGACGTCGGCCTCGAGCAGCGCCAGACGCACCTCGCGCATGGCGGCGTCGACATCCGCCTCGCTGATCCGGCCGTGGCCGGTCAGCTTGCCGAGCGTGATGCGCAGGCGATCAGAAAGGGCGTCGAACATGGGTCGTCGATTGTCGCACGGCCGACCCACGAGGCTGCGTGGCTCGATCGAGTCATGACTCGGGGGCGGCTGGCTCATGACTCGGGGGCGGGCTTGTGATTCCGGGGGGCAGGCTCATGACCCGGGGGCGGCTGCCTCGCCGCGTCTCATCCTGCGACGGCGCTTGCACCTGTTGGAGGCAAACAGCCAACGGACCGCTTCGGAAGGACCTCCGGAACGGTTCTTTGGCAATTTGCCTCTACTTGCCGCACGAAACGGCCAACGAAGTCGCCTCGGCTCGATGTCGGTGGCCAAATGCCCCCACGTGGCGCAAGGTCCATCACATGACGATCACAGCGTTCCCGCCGGGATCGCGACCGTCCCGGAGAGCGGCAAGCGCTGCGCGGGACGAGATCGGGAAGGAACCAGCGATCACGTCCTTCGCGAGCGCGAGGGCTCGCCGGTTCGCGTGCGTTTCTGCGACGATGATGATGAGTCGATCGAATTCCGCCGTCTCGTTGCTTCAGCAGGGCGGCACGGAGCTGAGCCTGCACATCCCCCAATCGCGTGATCACCTCCACGGCGATTCGGCAGCCAGGTCTGCTGATCACCAGGTCGACCGCCCGCAGATCGCCGAGGATCGGTAGCGGCACTTCTGCTCCGCATGCCCACGCGGCCGAGATGGCCGATCGGAACCGCTGCTCCAGCCCGAGTTGTCGGGCGTCACGAACGGCACGACCAGCTGGATACAGAGCAACGCGCGCCACGAGACCGACGACCGCGGCCTGACGCAGCAGCGTTTCCATTGTCAGTTGCCGAGCACGCCCGGATTCGACGCGACTTACCGTCGATGCCGAGCGGTTCAACGCGCGAGCCACAGAGACCTGCGACAAACCGGCATTCACCCTCGCTCGACGCAGCTCGTCGCCAACCGTGAGAAGCGTGCGACGTAGCTCGCGATCAACGGTCCGGAGTCTCGGGCTTGGCACTTCCCGAAGCATCACGGTATTCCCTTACCAGGGCCTTCTCTCGCGCTTATCAGGCGTGGAACCCGCGCATGCCGTCAACGAATGGGGTCTGCACAGAGGGCATCGACTCATACACTTCGCGGCAATGCCCGCGGGGTAGCCGGGCAACGACTTTGCAGGCAGGCAAACCCGGAGAGGTGAGGCGTGGCTCGATCGAGCGTAGCGGCAGGCGCGTTCATGGCGGTGGCCCTCGTCGCGGTCATTGGGCTTCCGGCGGCCGCTCAACCAACCTCCATCGTCGCGGTGCGACCCACGGTCACGCCTCCAGCCGTCTGGGGTTGGGTGGTCGCGCGCCAGCCGACGACCAATACGTACATTCCATCGGCGCCGAATCAGGGCAACTCCTCGGGCGGTGCCAATCAGGTCACTCGACTCGCACAAGGCCAATACGAGGTCAAGTTTTCGGGGGTCGGCGAATCCCAGGCCAATGAGGGCGGAATTGTCCATGTGACCGCGCTGAGCGCTGAGAGCGACAACTGCCAGGCACACGAGTGGGATGCGGCCACTGCTGATGAGCTCGTTTACGTGACCTGCAAGGATCTCCAAGGTCACTTTGTGGATTCCGCATTCAGCGTCGACTGGGTTGACCCGCTCCTCGATGACGGCGAGATGGCGTTCGTCTGGGTCGCAAACGGAACGAGCGGCTTGACTGCCCCCTACTACTCGTTCAACTCGTCCGGCGGCACGAACACCGTGACACGCAGTGCGACCGGGCGCTATGCCGTCCTGTTTCCCGGCATGGACGGCACCAAGGGCGATGTCCAGGTCACGGCTTATGGCACGAGTGCCATTTGTCACGCGGCCGACTGGCACGCGCAGGCGAGCGACATCGTGGTGGATGTCCAATGCCGGAAGCCAGACGGCTCGTTCGCGGATGCCAGGTTCGATACCACGTATCTATTCCACCTCGCATTCCAGGGTGCCGAGGGGCCGTCGCAGGCGTACCTGCTGGCGGACCAGCCGAGGACCGCGAGCTACCACCCGGCGATCGCACGGCGCTTCTCGTCCGCGGGACTTGCATCCACGGTGAAGCGAACGAGCGCGGGCCGATATGCCGTGGCGCTGCCCGGCATGCCCGCTGGGGGAGCAGTTCAGGTGACGGCCTACGGGCCCGGCAAGCAGGCATGTCGCATCACGACGATCCGGACGCAAACACCGCAACAGGTTGGCGTCCTCTGCACGAACCCAGCTGGCACCGCCGTCGATTCCGCGTTCAGCCTCGCGTATACGCACTGACGTCCTCTACGGGCGTCCGACGGGAGCTACGCGAACAGCGCCTCGACGAATTCGTTGGGGTGGAAGTCGAGGAGGTCGTCCATCTTCTCGCCGATTCCGACGAACAGGACCGGCACGCCGAGTGAGCGCTCGATCGCGAAGGCGATGCCTCCCTTGGCGGTGGAGTCCAGCTTCGTGAGTGCGATGCCGGTCAGTGCGGCTGCCTCGTGGAATGCCTTGGCCTGGGTCAGCCCGTTCTGACCGGTCGTCGCATCCAGCACGAAGAGCACCTCCGGCTGGGCGGCCGGTAAGCGCTTCTCGATGGTGCGGCGGATCTTGGCCAGCTCGTCCATCAGGTTCGACTTCGTGTGCAGACGCCCGGCCGTGTCGACGATCACGACGTCCGACTGACGCGCGACCGCGGCGTCCAGGGCGTCGTAGACCACCGCGGATGGATCCGCGCCGGGTGCATGCGCGATCACCGGCACATCGATTCGGTGCGCCCAGACCTGCAGCTGATCGATCGCTGCCGCACGGAACGTGTCTCCGGCAGCCAGGAGCACGCGCGCACCCCGCGTCGTGAAGCGATGTGCCAGCTTCGCGATCGTGGTCGTCTTGCCCGTCCCGTTGACGCCGACCACCAGGACGACCGCGGGCACGTCGGCCGCCGGCTTGCGTGGCCACGGGATCGGTTCGCGCTTGGCGAACAGCGCCAGCATCTCGTAGCGGAGCGCGAGCTCTGGCCCCGCATCCAGCCGATCGCGAGCGCGCTTGACCACGCCGAACGAGATCTCGGCGCCGAGATCGGCTCCGATCAGCGTCGCCTCGACATCCTCCCAGTCCTCCTCGGTCATCCGCCCACTCCCGAAGATCCCGCGCAGGCGCGACACGAAGCCCCGGCGGGACCGCTCGAGCCCGACCTCGAGCTGCTCCTCCTCGGCGGCCGATCCCGCTCCTCCGGCCGGGTCGACGTCGTACTCCGGAACGCCGCTCCCGCGGCTCACGCCGCCGGCCCAACGGGCACGAGGTCATCGCGTCCGACACGTTCGCGGCGCGCGTCCGGCGGCAGGTCCGCCAAGCGCATCGAGATCACGCGGCTGACCGCGTCATCGTCGACCGTGACCCCGTAGAGCGCGTCGGCCACCTCGATCGTGCCGCGGTTGTGCGTGATGACCACGAACTGGATCGTGCCGGCCAGCTCGCGCAGCGCCGCGGAGAACCGCCCGATATTGGCCTCGTCGAGCGCGGCATCCACCTCGTCCAGGACGCAGAACGGAACCGGCCGGACCTCGAGCATGGCCAGCAGCAGCGCCACGGCGGTCAGCGTTCGCTCTCCACCCGACAGCATCGCCAACGGCTGGCGCTTCTTTCCCGGCGGCCGCGCCGTGATCTCGACGCCGGTCGTCGAGAGGTCCTCTGGAACGGTGAGGCTCAGCTGCGCCTCACCGCCGTCGAACAGCTGCGTAAAGCGTCGCGCGAAGGCGCCCTCGAGCTGCCCGAACGTGTGGCGGAACTGGTCGGCGATCAGCGCGTTGACGTTGGCGATCAGTTCGCGCGTGCTGTGAATCGCGGTTTCGAGATCCGTGCGCTGCGCATCGAGCGTGTCAACTCGCTCGCGGATCTCGGCGTACTCCTTGGCGGCGAACGGGTTGCTGGCGCCCAGCTCGTGGTAGCGACGACGGAGGCTTGCAAGCCGAGCGACGGGCATCGCCTCCGGTGCGGGCTCGGCTCGCCAGCGATCGAGCGCCGATGACAGCTCGGCCTCGAGCGCGGGCCCGAGTTCCTCCATCGAGCCCGGAGCTGCGGCGTCGTCGGCTCCGCCGCTCAGTGCCGTCACCGCGAGCGGGCCGATGCCGGCCAGCTCGACCAGCAGGCTCTCTCGCGCGGCGTCGAAACGCAGTCGCGCCTCCATCTCCCCGACCTCGGCGGAACGCGACCGCGTCTCGGCGGAGCGCAGCAGTTCGCGCGCATCCCTTGCCGCCGTCTCCGCCGCGGCCAACCGCGTGCGATCGTCACGGCTCGCCTCGAGCAGCGCGCCGAGCGTGGCATCGAGCGATTGCTCTTGGCTGACCGCCGTCGCCAGTTGACCGGTGATGCCATCGCGGTCGGCCGCGAGCTCGGATACCCGTGCATGGATGCGGCCCATCTCGAGCTCCAGGTCACCCAGCCGGTTCTCCTCCAGCCCGGCGGCGATCTCGGCGCGGGAACGACGCTGCGAGAGCGCAGCGTGCCGTGCCATGTCCGCCCCTTGGACCATCTGTCGGTCGTCGCGAACATGCCGAAGCTCCTCCACGCGACGGTTCGCACGCGCGAGTTGTGCAGCAGTGTTCGCCACGCCAGTTGCGGCATCGGCCGGCCCCGCCGCGTCGTCGTCCGCGGCTCTTGCCCGGGCCTCGGTCTCGAGCCGTTCCACCTCCGACGCCGCAGACGCGAGCTGCTCACGCAGACGCTCCAGCGATGTGGCGTTCCAGGCATCTTCGCGCATGACGGCTTCGGCGCGTCGTGCCACGGCGCGCTCGTGCTCTTCGCTCACTCGCCGCAGCGCACGCGCCTGCTGTGCCGCGGCCCGCGCTTGGTCGATCTGCCCTCGGGCTCGATCTCGTTCGCCGACGGCCGCCGAGGCCGCCTCCTCCAGCTCGGCCAGGGACCCTGCCGCTCGCTCGCGATCGGATCCCAGGGACCGCAGCTGCGCTTCGATGTCCAGCTGCGAGGCCTGCGTCCCGACCCGCAGGACCCCGTCGTCGGTGACGACTTCGCCCGGCCCGCGTCACGGCTCGCCAGCCGGGTGCCAGCGCCGACGCGATCCCGATGGCGTCCTCGAGGCTCGGCACCCAGACGGTTCGTTCGAGCAGGCGCGTCACGTGGCCGCCCGGATCTCGGCGGATGGCAGCGACGAGCGCCCCTCCACCGGTCGCTTCGGCGGCACCCACTCCTGCCATCGCACGGCCGCCATCCCGGGCCCCGGCTCGATCGCTCGCCTTCCCCGATCCGTCCGTGAGACCCGGCACGATCAGCACCGCCCGACGATGACGCAGCGCGACGGCGACCTCGCGATCGACGACGATGCCGCGGAGGGCGTCGCCCAGCGCGGCTTCGACCGCCGCACGCAGCTCCGGATCGACATCCAGGCCTTCGGCCACCAGCGCCCCGCCGCGTCGCCGGGCAGCTCGCAGTGCCTCCTGGTCGGTCATCGAGTCGAGAGCCGCCTGCAGCGTCGCGAGCCGCGCGTCGAGTGCCGCCAACGCTCCGGCCGCCTCCGTCCTGCGCGCACCGGCCTCCGCAAATGTCGCCTCGGCCGTCGCAAGGGCCTGGCGTGCTCCCTCGAGCTCAGCCTCTCCGCGTTCATCCGCCTCAACCGCAGCGTTGATCGCTCCGGTTGCCGCAGCCAGCTCCGCCTGGACGCCACGGGCGCGGGAATCCTGTTCCTCGCTCCGGGCCTCCGCTTCCGCTACGCGCCCATAGAGCTCGCCATGCCGTCGCCTGGCACGATCCAGGGCTTCGTCCTGCGCCTGCCGTGCGGCAACCCATGCGGCACGTCGCTCTGCCTCGACCAGCGTGCCCGCGCGCAGGCCGTCCCGCTCTGCGGTCGCGTCAACGAGCGCCCGCTCGGCGTCGCGCAGCGCCGCCTCCACGTCCGCATCGAGCTCGGGAACCGGTAACGCCGCCTCGCGCAACAGCACCGACCGGCGCTGCTCGATCGCTGCCCGGTCACGCTCGAGGCGTAACCGCTCCCGGTCGAGTGCCTCGGACTCCGTCGAGAATTCGCGCCTGGGCCAGCCTCAGCTCGAGGCTCCGGCCGCGCGCGCCATCCAGTTCTGCGCGCAGTTCGCGCTCACGCTCGGCACGATCGGACAGCGCGTCCGTGATGGCGCGCGCACCATCCTCCGCCTCCCGGAGTCCGGCCAATGCCCGATCGGCCTCGACCCGCGCTGCCGATCGTTCCGCCTCATGCGTGGTGGTCTCGCGCTCGGCGTCGAGCAGCCGCGCCCGCCCGGACGCCACGAGCGCGGCAGCCAGCTCCGTGGCGGCGGACTGGCGCTGTTCCTGCTGCTCGGCCTGAGCGGCGAGTCGACGCGCCTGGGGACGCAGTTCGGCGAGCACATCGCGAACGCGTTCGACGTTCTGCTCTGCCTCGGCGAGCTCGGCCTCGGCAATTCGTCGCCTGCGCTCGTGCTTCCGGATTCCGGCTGCCTCCTCGAACAGCGGGCGCCGCTCCTCCGGTCGCAGCGCGAGTGCCTGGTCCACCATCCCCTGCCCGATGAACAGGAAGGCGTTGTCGGCCAGGTTGGCCTCGTCAAGCAGGTCGACAAGGTCGCGCAAACGGATCCGCTGACGGTTCAACAGGTATTCGTTCTCGCCCGAGCGGAAGAGCCGTCGCCCGAGCTCGATCTCGCCGAAGTCCACCGGCAGCAGTCGGTCTCGGTTGTCGATGACCAGCGTCACGTCGGCCATCCCGATCGCACGACGGGTCGAGGAGCCCGCGAAGATCAGGTCCTCGGCGCGTCGCGTGCGCAGGGACCTCCCCTGCTCTCCCAGGCTCCAGCGCAGTGCATCCGCGAGGTTGCTCTTGCCGCTGCCGTTGGGGCCGATCACGCAGCTGATGCCCGGTCCGAACTCGATGGTGGTCTTCTCGGCGAACGACTTGAAGCCGACCAGTCGGAGCGCCTTGAGCCGCCCCTCGGGCGCGCCTTCCCGGTTCCGTGCGCTGCTCACCGGCGTCGGCCCGCGGCCTTTCGCTTCACCTCTGGCTGCTCGCCCGCCGACTCGAGGCGATCCAGCGCGCTGGTCGCTGCCTCGGTCTCGGCCACGCGTCGGTTCGGCCCCTCGCCGCGTCCCAGGGTTTCATCGTCGAGGCTCACCTCGACCACGTAGTGGCGCCGGTGATCCGGACCCTCCGCGCTCACGACGCGGTAGACCGGCGGATGACCGGAGCGACGATAGGCGTGCTCCTGCAGCCGGCTCTTGGGTGCTTTCAGCCGCGTCAGTCCCCCGGCCGCCTCGAGCTCCGGCTTGATCGACGCGAGCACGAACCGGCGCGTCCGGACGAGGCCGCACTCGAGGAAGGCAGCGGCGACGACCGCCTCGAACAGGGATGCCAGCACGGAATCCCGTTTTCGCTCACCCGAGCGCGACGCGCCCTCACCGAGGACGAGGTACGAGCCAAGATCGAGACGAGACGAAATCTGGGCCAAGCCGTTCGCGGACACGATCGCGGCACGGCGAGTCGTCAGCTGTCCTTCGTGCTCGTCGGGATGCCGCTTCATGAGCGCCTCGGACACGATCAACGACAGGACCGCGTCGCCGAGGAACTCGAGACGCTCGTTGTGGCTGAGGGCCAGCTCGGGATGCTCGTTGGCGTAGCTGCTGTGCGTCAGCGCCTCGTTGAGCAGCGACGAATCGCGAAACGGGAGCCCCAGATGGTCTGCCAGCCGGCGCGCGAGTGAGTCCGTGGCTGCCGGTGAGCTGGCTGTCGCGATGCGCCGACCGGGTCCCCGGCCGGCGGAATCAGGCCTGGCTGTGCTCGTCGATGTAGTCGACGGCGTCCTGGACCGTGCGGATCTTCTCGGCATCTTCATCCGAGATCTCGGTCCCGAACTCCTCTTCCAGGCTCATGATCAGCTCGACGAGGTCAAGCGAGTCAGCATTCAGGTCGTCGACGAACGACGCTTCCGGCTTGACTTCATCCTCGTCCACGCCCAGCTGCTCCACGACGATCTTCTTCAGCCGATCGTAGGTCGAGTCAGTCACTCCGTACTCCCTCTTCTCTCGTTCCGTTCCGTTTTGGTGTCCCGGTGTTCAGCCGACTGTTTCGGCTTGAGCGAACTGCTGTCGGGGCTTACATCTCTGGCAACACGCCCCAGCACACCATTGACGAGCCGTCTGGCCGGGTCTCCGCTGTACGTTCGCGCGAGCTCGACCCATTCCGAGATGGCAACCCGGGCCGGAGTCGTGGGCGAGTGTAGCAGTTCGGCCATGCCCGAACGCAACAGCGCGCGGTCCATTCGGGCCAGCTGGACGACCGGATAGGCGGGTGCCACGTCCTCGATTCGAGCGTCGATCGAGTCGCGGTAACGGACCACCGCACCGACGATCCGACGCGCGTGCTCCGCTGCGCGGTCCGTGGCTCCCTCGTCGGCAAGCCTGCGTTCAAGGATGCGTCCGGCGGGTGCCTGGCCGAAGTCGGCCTCGAAAACGGCGCCGAGCGCCAGCCGTCGAGCCTCGCGCTCGTCCCCATGGCGCTGGTCCCCACTGGCCTGCCGATCCTCCGAGTCGAGCTGGTCGCTCACCCCGGCGCGGCGACGGGCAGATCGGCCGCAACGTTCGTATCGACCTCGGTCGACGAATCCGAACCGGGTTCTCCAGCCGGGTCGCCCGGCTCGCCGGACGCACCGCTTGCACGCGGGCCCGGCCCGAGCGCGGCGGCGATTCGGTCGGGAATGCGCGCCCGTGCAGCGGCAGCACCGACGCCCACGGCGAAGCCGATCATGCGTCTCTTCGCCCGCCCATGGGTGATCAGGACCGTGCCCTTGACGCCGAGCAGCGGCGCCCCGCCGAGCCGCTCGTAGTCGAGCCTCCGACGGATCCGCGCGATGCCGGGGCGCATGAAGAGATAGCCGATGGGACCCAGCGGCGGTCGCTTGAACTCGGCTCGCAGCATGTCGAAGATCGCGGTCGAGAGGCCCTCGAAGAACTTGATCGTGACGTTCCCGACGGACGCGTCGCAGACGACGACGTCGGCCGGGTGGTGTGGCAGGTCCTTGCCCTCGACGTTGCCGACGAAGCGGAGATCCGAGGCAGCCAGCAGCGTGGACGCCTCCTGGACGCGCTGCTCGCCCTTGCCGCCTTCCTCGCCGATCGATAGCAGGGCAACCGACGGGCTCTGGACATCGAGCACGCGCTCGGCGTAGATCGCGCCCATGGCCGCGTATTGGGCCAGGTTGAGCCCCGATGAGTCGGTGGTTGCACCGATATCCAGCAGCACGAACGGGCCGCGGTCCGTGATCATCTGAACGGCCAGTGCGGGGCGATCGACGCCGGGCAGGCGGCCCAGGTTGAGGATGGCCGACGCGACGCCCGCGCCCGTGTGGCCGGCCGTGACCACGGCGTCTGCCTTGCCATCGCGAACGAGGCGCATGGCCACGTTGATGCTCGCGTCCCGTTTCCGTCGTACGGCAAGGGCGGGATGCTCATCCATGGAGACCAGCTCGCTCGCCGCGAGCGCGGTCACGTGAGCCGGCAGGCCGCCGACGGCCGCGGCCTTGATGCGATCGAGATCGCCGACGAGGATCAGGTCCGCGTCGTCATGTTCGCGAGCCCAGTCGAGCGCGCCGGCAACGACCTCTTCGGGACCGTGGTCGCCACCCATGGCGTCGACCGCGACCCGGGGCCGGATGCTCTGGAGTCCCTCATCGGCAACGAGGGTTTTGACGTCCATCGGCTACCCGCGCTGGGTCGGTGCGACCGGTTTGCGCGACGCCACGATCAGGAAGCGGCGTCCTGCGGCTTCTTGGCGCGGATGTGGATGGCCTCGCGGCCGCCGTACCAGCCGCAGTTGGGGCACGCGTGGTGTGCCTGCTTGGTCTGGTGGCAGTGCGGGCACTCCTCCAGCTGCGGCGTCGACAGCGCATGGTGCGATCGGCGATCGCCCTGCCGCGCATGTGAGACGCGGCGCTTCGGAACTCCCATCGGTCCTTCTCTTTCCTCGTGTCAGGGGCTGGTGAATGGTAGCGGGTTGCGTCTCATCCACGAAAGAAGCTCTCCTCCGTGGATTCTTTCCCTCCGCAGATGTCTTGCTCCGCAGGTCTGCGGACCTGCTGCGCGCGAAGCGGCCGGGTCCCAGCGTTGCCGCTGGGCTCCGTCCGTCGCTTGCGGACTCAATTCATTGACTCGGCTCGTCGGCCTCGGTTTGGGTCAGCAACGCGGCCAAGCCGGCCAGGCGCGGGTCGATGTCGTCGTCGTCGTGGTGGTGGCCAGGCGAGGTGTTGAGATCCTCGCCGCAGGTCGCGCAGAGGCCAGCGCAATCCTGGCGGCAGAGTGGCGCGATCGGCTCGGCGAGCGAGATCGCGTCCCGTACCGGGGGCTCCAGGTCGAGCTCGTGATGCTCGTCGATCTGGAGCGCATCGGGCTCCTCCGAAAGATTGACCGGCGCGCCAGTCTCGATGTCGACGGTCGGCAGCGCTTCCTGGTCGATCTCGATGTGGACGGGCGTGATCGCCGGGCCGAGACACCGGCTGCACGTCCCGGCGAGGCTGGTGTCGAACGCGCCGTGCGCCAGGAGGCCCCGACCGGTGCGGGCAAGGCGGACGTCGCCGACGACCGGTGTGGCGAGCTGGAGGTCCTCCGCGATCGTGAGATCGGTGGCAGGGATGGTCAGGTGATCGGTGCGGGTCGTGCCGGGAGGTTCGCGCAGCAGTCCCGCGACGTTATAGCTGAGCATGCTGAGGCGGCTCGGGAGCCGGAATCGGCGCCTCCGCAGGCCCCTGCCCATTGCCGTCGGCCTGCGTCGGGTATCGCTCGTCGAGCAGCGCCAGTCCTCGGCGGATGCTCTGCAACGCCTTGACGCACTCGCCCTCGAGCTTGATCAGGACGCTCGCGGCGTACGTGTCGGCACCCCGGCGGATCTCCTCGGCGTCGCCCTTGCCCTCTTCGACGATCTGCGCACTTCGGATCTCGGCGGCACGCGTCAGCTCGCGCTCCTCGATCAGGAAGGCGGCCTGCTCCTGGGCACGCGCGAGGATGCGCTCCCCTTCCTCCTGGGCGCGCTGCACGAGTCGGGTTGACTCCTCGTTGATGCGCTTGGCCTGCCGGACTTCCTCGGGCACGGCGACGCGCAGCTGGTCGATGAGATCGAGCGCGGCAACCTGGTCGACCACGACCGAGTTGGTCATGGGCATGCGCCGGCCGTTGGCGATCAGCGCCTCGAGACGCTCGATGAGAAAGACGATATCGATGGGAGGGGCCTCCCCGGGCGGTAGATGAGCGTGGGGTCGGCCGAAAAGTGTACGGGAATTCGACTCGAGTCCAGCAGTTCAATGCGTAACGAGTGTCGATCGGGTTCGCTGACGGGACTTGACAGCCCGTGCCTACGCTCGGCGGAGACGGTCAAATGAACCGCCGCGAACCTCGAGGAGCTGATGGACGAAGACGAGATCGAAGCCTGGCTGAGGAGCAACCTCGACGACGTACAGCGCATGGACAACCTGGGCATGCGCTTCCTCTTCGTGGGGCCCGAACGGATGATGCCCTTCGTCACGTTCGTGTTCGACAACCAGTACGACGCCTGGTCCGGGCTCGAGCGGGCGGGCGTCTTTCGCCTGAATCTCGGCGTGAGCGGTCCGACGTTCCGGGCGCTCTTCCCGGACCCGGACGCGACCTGGGACTGGACGGCACTCGACATGCTCATGCCCCACCCCGACTACGCCCGCCAGCACTGGGTCTGCATCGTCAGCCCGTCGGAACCGTCGTTCGAGCAAGCTCAAGTCGCTGCTGGTTGAGGCGCACGGCATCGCGGCCAGTCGTGCTGCGCGGAAGGCGGCGAAGGTGGGCGATGACGAGGACGCCAGCGTGCACGACGCGGGCGCGGACTCCCCGGCATCGATCACGGGCGAGTGACGGATTTCCAGCCGGTTTGGCGCCAGGACCGCGGCCCGGGTCGGTCGCGACCCCGAGCACGACGAGATTCCACCGCGAGTGGACACTTCTCCGTCAGCGGGCGACGGTCGAGCCGGAAGAGCCACGCCAGGACATGCGCTGGGCGCGACTCGAGCCACCGACCCCACCGAATTGGCCGGCTTGGCCAAGGGGAGCGACCAGCTTGGCCGATTGGATTGGAGAAACGCAGTGTCGAACCCGCCAACGGAGCCTGATCTGTCCACTGGCAGTGGAATGTAGCGACGCAGCGGGCGCACGCATGGCCGCCAGCCTCGACTGCCTCGAGCGACCCTGGACCGCTAGCCCTTCTTGGTCGGCTTTGGCTTCAGGCCCCGGACGTAGTCGCAGCTCATCGCGAACCAGGGCGCCAGCGCGGCGGTGTCACGCAGCACCTCCTCCGGGACGTGCACGTATTCCTTCTGCACGACGCCGTACGCCTCCTGGAGATGCGCATCGTGCTCGGCCAGGAAGCGCGCCCGGTCGTCAGCCCCGAGGCGAAGCGCCATCCCGTCCACGGCATCGAGGTAGCTCGACATGTTGCCGTTGAACGAGGTGTAGGGGATCGATGCGCCCTTGCGCCCGACGCCCGGCTGGGTGGCGACGAGCCGTTCGTACGCGGCAAGACGCCCTGGATCGACCTGGGCAGCGGGCTTCGCGGGCACGCCGCCCTCAGCGGCCCAGGTTCTTCAGCACCGCGGGCGGCACCATCGCGCTGACATCGCCGCCGAACCCGGCAATCTCCCGGACCAGGCTCGAGGAGAGGTAGGCGTGCTCGAGCGCGGTCATGAAGAAGACCGTGTCGATCTCGGGCGCCATCTTCCGGTTCGTGTGGGCCATCTGGAGCTCGTTGTCGAAATCGCTCACCGCACGCAGCCCGCGCACGATGTGGCCGGCCCCCTGCAGCCGCGCGAACTCGACGGTCAGTCCGTTGAAGGTCACGACATCGAAACGGTCGGCGGGCAGCGATGCGCCGATCACCTCCCGGACAACCGCGGCGCGAGCTTCGGCCTCGGCGACCGGCGACTTGCGCGGGTTGACGAGGACGCCGACGACCAGTCGATCGAAGAGGTGGGCGGCACGCTCGATCACATCGAGATGCCCGTTGGTGATCGGGTCGAACGAGCCCGGATAGACCGCGATCTTCATGCCGCCGCCACCCGGTAGAAGGTCAGCGCGGTCTCGCCGAAGCGCTTGACCCGGCTGCGGCGCAGATTGCCAGCCTCGGCCGGAGGCTCGTCGCGCCAGAAGTGCTTGGCGATCACGAGCGCATCATCGCGCAGCCAGCCGAGCCCGGGGTCGCCCAGCCGCTCCAGCGAGCCGGCCATCGCGCCGACATCGGCATACGGCGGATCGATCACGACCGCACCGAAGCCCTCGTAGCGGCCGACATTCTCGGCGCCCGTCGCGAGCCAGCCGAGTGCGTCCTTCTGAACGATCTGGCCCCCTCCCGACAGCGACGCTCGTCGCAGGTTCTCGGCTATGGTGCGCGCAGCTTTGGGGTCCCGTTCCACGAAGGTGGCGTTCGGCGCGCCGCGGCTGAGCGCCTCGATTCCGGCCGCGCCGCTGCCCGCGAACAGGTCCAGGAACGGCACGGGCCACGAGTCGATCAGCTCCGACTCCAGCGCGCCGAAGAGCGATTGCTTGACCCGATCGGACAGGGGCCGCGTCCCCTCACCCGGCGCGGTCAGCCTGATTCCCGCCGCGGAGCCGGCGATCACCCGCCCGCCATCAGGCACCGATCGAGACCTCGTCGGCGGCCAGCACGTCGCCCGAGCCGACGCGCACCAGCCAGCCGTGCATCAACTCGTATCCGAATGCATCGAGCCCGGGTCGCAAGCCGCCCGCGTCGTCGACGAGCCGCTCCGCCTGTTCGCGCGCAACGAGCGACAGCTCACGGTGACGCGGATTGGAAAGCGTGGCGACACGCAGCGGAGGAAAGCCGCTCTGCTGGAGGCCCAGCAGCTCACCCTCGCGGCGGAGCTCGAAGTCTTTCTCGGCCAGCACGAACCCGTCGGAGAACTCGACCAGCGCGTCGAGCCGCTCCCGGACGACTTCCTGGTCGTCCGTGGCATCGCCGCCACCGCGTGGATAGAGCGACGAAACGAGGATGCAGTACGACTGCCAGACGCCGCGACCGACACGACCGCGAAGCTGGTGCAGCTGCGCGACGCCGAACCGGTCGGCGTCCAGGATCAGCATCACGGTCGCTTCCGGCACGTCGACGCCGACCTCCAGCACCGTCGTGCCGACCAGCACCGACGTCTCGCCGGAGCGGAAGCGCTCCATCCGTGCGTCACGCTCCGAGGCCTTCATCTGGCCGTGCACGATCTCGATCGTCGCGGGCGGAGCGGGATCGAGGTGTCGCAGGCCGGCCGCCTCCGCCCAGTTGTCTCGCAGCAGCGCGGCGGCCTGCTCGACACTCGTCGCGTTCGCCGTCTCGTCGTCCTCGACGAGCGGGACGATCACGAACGTGCGATGACCGGCGGCGGCCTCGGACACGATGAACGGCAGGACGCCGGGCCGCTCGTCGGTGCCCAACAGCTCGGATGCATCGCGAATGGCCGTGCGGATGGGGATGCGCCCAATCGGCGCGGCGTGCAGGTTCGACACGTCCAGGTCCGCATGGAGGATCTGGCCGAGCGTGCGTGGAATCGGGGTAGCGGTCATGAGCAGGACGTGCGGCGCGATCCCCTTGGCGGTGAGCGCCTCCCGCTCGGCAACGCCAAATCGATGCTGCTCGTCCACGACGACGAGCCGCAGGTCGGCGAACTCGACCGACTCCTGGAAGAGCGCGTGCGTCCCGACGACGATTCGGCCCGCCGATTCGCCGGCGGTAGTGCGGTCGATCGGCGCGGCAAGCAGGTCCAGCGCCTCGCGGCGAGCGGCCGCCGGCATCGATCCGGTGAGCAGCGTCACCCCATGGCCGAGCGACGCGAGCAGGGCACGGAGCGTGTTCGCGTGCTGCCGTGCCAGCAGGTCCGTCGGCGCCAGCAGCGCGGCCTGACGGCCGGCGTCGGCGACCAGCGCCATGGCCAGTGCCGCGACCGCGGTCTTGCCGGAGCCGACGTCGCCCTGGAGCAGGCGCAGCATCGGCTCGGTCCGGTCCGAGATCGGCCGCGATCGCGTCGAGCGCAGCGCGCTGGTCGTCGGTCAGGTGGACATCGGCCGCGCTCGGATCGCGGCGGCGAATCGCGTCGCTGATTGCCCGTTCCACCGCCGCGACCTGCCCTTCGAGGCGGGTCGCGTCCACGGGGATCGGCTCGCTCTGGTCGCGCCGGCGCGCCCGCTGACGCGAGATCAGCCCGACCTGCAGCGCGAGCAGCTCGTCGAAGGCCAGCCGATCGAGCGCGGCGTCGAGATGCTCCTGGTCGTCGGGGTAGTGCGCGCCCTCGACCGCCCGCGCGATCTCGATGCGGTCCCCGCGCACCGAACGCGGCAGGTAGTCCCCACCAGCGTAGGGCCGGACCTCGTCGAGCGTGAGGCGGATCGCGTTGCGCAGGATGCGCGCCGACACGCCCGCCGTCAGCCGATACATCGGGACGATCCGTCCCGTGTGCAGCAGCTCGGTGTCCTCGGGTTGGAAGTCGGGGTTGTCGAGTGACACCGTCCAGCCGCGCCGGCGCAGCTTGCCACTGGCGACAATCCACATTCCAGGCTTCAGGCGCCGCTCGATGAAACGGCGCCCGAACCAGCTCGCCTGGATCTCCCCGGTCTCGTCACGCAACGTCGCAACCGTGCGCTGGACGCGACGCCGGAACGTTGCCTCGACGCGGACGGCGACGACCTCCAGGCGCGCGGTGACCAGCGCTCCGTCCGCGACCTTCTCCTCGTCCTCGAGCTCGTGCACGGTGAAGACCTGGCGCAGGTCGTCATAGCGGCGCGGCAGGTGGAAGAGCAGGTCCCGCACCGTGTACAACCCAAGGCGCTTGCCGTTCTTGCGGAGCGCCGCCGCACCAGGGAGCTTCGCAGTGGCCAGGCGAGTGTCCATATCGAGCGGTGGAGACGCGACGCGGGCACCGACCACCGGCGCGACCACGGCTATTCGGCCGCGATCAGGAAGTCGTAGTGGGGCTGACCACCATCGACAAGCTCGACCGCGGCGTCGGGGTAGCGGGCGCTGATTGCACGCGTCAGGGTGTCGACGGCAGTCGGATCAACGCCCGTGCCGACGTAGACGGTCAGCAGCTCCCACCCGGGTCGCAGCGTCTCGATGCCCGAGAGTGTCGCGGTGACCGCGTCCTGCGCACTGGCCACGACGCCCTCGTCAGGATCGAGCACGATCTGCTCGCCCTGGCGGACATCGCGGCCGCCGACGCGAGCGTCACGCACCGCGCGCGTTACCTGCAGTGTCTGGATCGCTTCGACCGCGTCGCGCATCCGCTCGGTGTTCGACTCGACATCCGCGCGCGGATCGACGGCCAGGACCGCCGCTATCCCTTCGGCCGCGTTCCGCGTCTCGATCACTGCCACGTTCCGCTCGGCTGCCAACGCGGCTGCCTGCCTGGCCACCAGCACCACGTTCTTGTGGTTCGCGAGGAGCGCGATGCCCGCGCCGTTCGCGCTGCGAATTCCGCGAAGCAGCTCCTCCGTCGATGGGTTGGCCGCCGCACCGCCACGGACGACGATCGCGCCGGCGGCTTCGAACGCGCGAGCCAGCCCATCGCCGGGCGCGACGGCAACCACCACGGTGGCCTTGCCGGCGACAGGCGCCTCCGCGCCGAGGGCCATCGACGGCACGCTCGCGTCGCCCTGGTTGACACGCACCTCGTCGTCGAGGTTGAGGATCGAGATCTGGCTCAATGCGCCGAGCTTGGTGGCGTAGGCGATCACCGTGTCCGGCGTCGGGTTGTGCACGTGGACGTTCACCAGCTCCGCGTCGCCGGCCACCATCACCGACTCTCCGATCTCCTCGAGGTCGTTGCGGATGACGGTCGGATGCAGCGGCTCGCCGGTGCGGTGCAGGACGAACATTGTCTCGAAGCCGTAGCCGCCGTCGTGCCCCGGCATGCGGTGGAGCGCCTCGAAATCGGCGCGTGGCAGGGTTGCCGCCTCCAGGGCCAGCTCGACATCCTCGGCGAAGTCGATCAGAAGCCCGCGCAGGAGCAGGAAGAGGCCGTGCCCGCCCGAGTCGACCACTCCGGCCTCGCGCAGCGCGGGCAGCAGCGACGGTGTTCGCGCGACCGACTGCTGGGCTTCGTCAACCGCGGTTTCCAGCACCGACTCGACGTACGAGTCCGACAGGCCCGCAGCCGTCGCGGACTCGGCGGCCTCGCGTGCGACCGTCAGGATCGTGCCCTCTACCGGGTGGCCGACCGCCTGGTAGGCCGCTTCGGCCCCGCGAGTGAGGGCATCCCCAAGGTCCACTCCATCCGCGCGGTGCTTGTTAAGGGCAACCTCGGCCATGCCGCGAACGACCTGGGAAAGGATCAGGCCGCTGTTGCCGCGCGCGCCCATCAGCGATCCGTGGCTGAGCGCTTGCGCGACGCGGGACAGGCTGCGCTGGCCCTGCGGGACACGTTCCGCCTCGATGAGGGCGGCACGGACCGTCGCGAGCATGTTGCTGCCGGTGTCGCCGTCGGGGACGGGAAAAACGTTGAGCGCGTTCACTTGGTCAACGTGGCGTTCGAGATGCGCGACCGCCGATCGGAACGCGCGCAGGAGCGTCGGGCCATCACAGTGGCGACGGCGCGGCGGACGGGACTCCCGCGGCGCGACGGCTGACATCGCCGAGGGTTGCACGCTCGACGACGAGACCGTGCGGCGCGATGGGCTCGCGGGTGCTGGCCGAGGCGCCGACTTGACGGTGCGGCGCGATCCCCTCGTCTGCGTGTTGGGCTCCATTTTTCTGCTTCGCACGCCTACGCCGTGCTGCGCGCGCTTCGCTTTGCGTCCCGTCGTACCGTCGGGCTGCAAAGCCGCGCTTGCGTCCTCTGCTCCGCTGGGCTGCGCGGCGATGGGCGGTGGGGCGGTCAACCGGCGCGGATGGTATCGTACGCCGCTGCCACGGTCGGTCGGCCGTCTGCCAAGCCCCAAGCCTCGGAGTGAATTTCTACCCTTATGGCACGTTCCTGCGCCATCTGCGGCAAGGTCGCGATCAGCGGGTGGAACCCGCAATCGTCTGGCATGAACCGCGTCCGCGCACATCGCCGCTACAAGCCCAATCTGCACCCGTTCGATGTCCAGGAGAAGGGCAAGACCGTCACCGTGCTGGCGTGCACCCGCTGCCGCCGCACGGCACGCAAGACCGCCTAAGAGCTTTTCTCGCTTTCGAGATCAGTTTCGGCTGCGGTCGTCTCGAGCAACACCCTCCACGGATGCATGAGCGTGGCGAAGCTGTCCGCAGAGAGTCGATCGCCGAGGAGCAACGCCGCGCCGGCGTCGAGGAGCGGCGCAAGGCTCTCTCTACGCTGAGTGCCTTCATGGCGGAGTGAAGGCACCAGGACCGCGAACGGAATGAGACCGGATCTCGCCGGCATCCCCGCCCACCGCACGAGTCCGTCCTGGAGCTGACGCAGGTCGTTGGAGCGTCCGGTCTGGTCGGCCTGGGCGCGCACCTCGAGCCAAGCCTGGTGGCGAGCCTCATCGTCGTCGGAGGCCCACGTCTCGCACAGCACGACGAGGTCTGCCTCCGTCAGTCGATCGACACGGTCCGCGAACGGGGCGAGCGCCGCGACACCGCCGCTAGGTCGATCCATCCTCGTCGTCAGCGTTCTCGTCGTCGTCATCGTTCTGGTCGTCGTTGAGCGCGCGCCATGGCTCGTAGAGCACGGCAAACGACTCCACTGAGATGAGGTCGCGCGCAATCAGCCCATAGGCGACGTCCCGGAGCACTTCGATCGCCTGAGGTCGGGCGTCACGCTCGATCGACGCAGTCGGAGCCTCGATGAACGTGATCGTTCCGAACGGAAGGTTTGATCCGGCGGCCCACCCAACGAGCCCCTGCTCGACTTCGGCCGCCACATCCTTCCGACCACTCGCCTCGATGGCCGATCGAGCTTCTGCACGCGCTCGATCCCGCTCCCCCGGATCAAGCTCGTTCCACTGTGCGCGCAGGAACATGGCCTCGCCACCGCCGAGACGATCGACCTCGGTCGCAAAGGCGCCGAGCTCACGTTCATACGGTGCGACCGGTTTTGGGGTGCGCCGGAAGAGAGGCATCAGGACAGAGTTTCGCTCAGGCGGCCGCGCTGTCGAGCCAGATGGTCATCGGACCGTCGTTGACGAGCTCGACCTGCATCTCCGCGCCGAATCGACCGCGCGCCACGCGAACGCCGAGTGCTCCGATTGCGGCAGCGAACGCCTCGTACAGGCGCTCAGCCTGATCCGCCGGCGCGGCGCGGATGAACGACGGCCGGCGCCCGCGGCTCGTGTCGGCGAACAGTGTGAATTGGCTCACGGCCAGGACCTCACCGCCGCACTCGACGAGCGACCGGTTGGTCAGGCCCGCGTCGTCGCGAAAGATGCGCAGGCTCACGACCTTGTCGGCCAGTCCCCTGGCAGTGGCTTCGTCGTCGTCCGGGGCCACCCCAACCAGCACCAGCAGACCGGGGCCGACCGCGCCGACCGTCTCGGTGCCGACGCGGACCTCGGCATGCGTCACCCGCTGAAGAAGCAAGCGCACTTCGTCTCAGGCCGTTGCATGGGACGGATGCGCGGCGCCAGCGGCAACCCGCGATTCGGGCAGGCCATCGTGGCGACCTCGCGCCGTCAGGGAGCGGACAATTCGTACCTCGTCCGCAGCGTCCTGGCCGCGCTGGAACAACGCCGAGCCGACGACCATGACATCCGCACCACAAGCGCCGGCGACCAGCGCCGTGTCGCGGTTGATGCCTCCATCCACGTGGACGCGGATGCGCCTGCCGCGGGCAGCGAACCAGGAGCCCGCCTCTGCCATCTTCGGTGCGGCCTCGGCCATGAAGCGCTGCCCGCCGAAACCGGGCTCGACGGTCATGACCATCACGCCATCGAGCAGCTCCTCGTAGTCGTACACGGCCGACACCGGCGTCGCCGGGCTGAGCGCAAGTCCGGCTTCCGCGCCGCGCTCGCGGATGCGGGCGAGCGCGTCGTGCTTCTGCTCCTCGGTCTCGGGCGCTTCCACGTGGAAGGTCACGCTCTGCGGCCGGCTGTCGAGGTAGCGGTCCATCCAGCGTGCCGGCTCGTCGATCATCAGGTGGATGTCGATCGGCAGGTCGGTGAGCCGACGGAACGCCTCACAGATATCGGCACCGAACGTCAGGTTGGGCACGAAATGGGCGTCCATGACGTCGAGATGCAGCCGGTCGATGCCGGCGCGCTCAAGCTTCCTGACCACCCGATCGAGGTGGCCGAAGTCCGCGGTCAGGATGCTCGCCGAGATCAGCGGTCGCCAGTCGGGGGCCGGCGCTGGCGGCGGGACGACGAGCGTCGGCGCGAGGCCGTTCATGCGTTGAGCAACGCCTGGGCGCTGCGATCGAGCAAGCGTTCCTGCCGGCGAGCGACGGCCTCCGGTGTGGGCTGCCCGGCAAGCTCGGCGGCGAGCTGGCCACAGGCTGCACCGATCTCGATGCCGCGGTTGTGCCGAACCGTGGTGCGCAGCCCGGCGCGACGCAGCACATCGGCGAATGCCTCGATGCGCGCCGGCGAGCTGGGGCCCCACGGCGTGTGCGCCACCGGGTTCATCGGAATGAGGTTCACGTGCGCGAGATGTCCACCGAGCAGGTTCGCCACGCCGCGGGCGTCCGTCTGCGTGTCGTTGACACCGTCGATCATCACGAGCTCATAGGTGACGCGCCGACCGGTGGCATCGCTGTACCGGTCGGCCGCGTCGACGACCGCCTCAACCGACCAGCGGCGGTTGAGAGGAACGAGGATGTCGCGCAATGCCGGCCGCGCGGCGTGCAACGACACCGCCAGCGTGAACTGCGGACGGAGCTCGATGAGTCGCTCCATTCCCGGCACGACGCCACTGGTGCTGATCGTGATGTGGCGTGCACCGAGGCCGAACCGTTGCGCATCGCTGAGCGCATCGGCCGCAGCGATCACGGCATCGGTGTTGAGCAACGGCTCGCCCATGCCCATGAAGACGATGTTGGTCAGGCGGCGGCCCTCTGTCGCCAGCCGGCCGCGCCAGAACCTCGCCTGGTCCACGATCTCGGCCGCGTCAAGGTTGCGCCAGAAGCCGAGCTCGCCGGTTGCGCAGAACGGGCAGCCGACGGCGCATCCGGCCTGGCTCGAGATGCAGACCGTGGCGCGCTCGCGCCGGGGCCCGCGAGCCGGATAGCGCATCAGCACCGACTCGACCGCGCGGCCGTCGTCGAGGCGATGCAGCGCCTTCTCGGTCAGCCCGGCATCGGCAGGGCGGACGATCGTGTCGTTGATGACGTCCATGCGGAACGCGCTCCCCAGCGCGTCGCGGGCAGCTTTCGGCAGCGTGTGGATCTCCTCGAACGTGCCGGCACGGCCCGACCAGACGTGATCGGCCAGCTGGCGGCCACGCCACGCGGGCAAGCCAAGGTCGGCGAGCCACGCGGCGAGCGCGTCCGGATCGACACCGGAGATCCCCGGGCGCGGGTCCCGCCGGCCGGCAGCGGGCATGCCGAACAACGGCAACGCAAGGTCAGGGTCGCGGGCGACGGAAACGGCATCCGTCGCCGAGGGCACGAGCTCGGGCATGAAGGGCGCCATGCTACCCGTGCGACGCGATCCACACCCTGCGCGAGACCATCGTCAGCTCGGCTGGTCGCAACGGACCCGCGAAGACACTTCGTCCGATCCAGTTCGGCTGGCCCCGAACGAGCTCATCGGACGTCATGCGACGAGCCCCCGCGCGCTGAACATCGTCGAGCGACAGGACGCCGGCCGACGTGACCAGGCCGAGGCCCCGGCCGATCAGGACCAAGTCGCCGAGGCTCGATGCGGCTGTCGCCAGAGGGCATGTCCGTGACGGACGCCCGCCACACGACGAGCCGGTCGCCGCCGGCCTCCAGGAACGACCCGGGCCACGGCTGGAATGCCCGCACCTGGCGCTCGAGCTGCGCCGCCGGCCGGGATGGATCCAGCCTTCCCTCCTCTCGCGTGAGCGGACGCGTGAGCGTGGCACCGTCGGCAGGCTGTGGGATCTGCCGGCAGCGTCCCGTCAAGCCACCCGGCGAGGTTGTCGCGCAGCAGTCGCGCGCCGTCCTCGGAGAGGCGTTCCTCGAGCTCGGGCGCGACCTCGTCGCCATGCAGTGGCACGCGCACCCGCGCGATGATCGGTCCCGTGTCGAGACCTTCGTCCATGCGCATCAGCGTCACGCCGGTCTCCAGGTCACCGGACAGGATCGCCGCCGGGATCGGCGCGGCACCGCGGTGGCGCGGCAGGAGGGATGGATGCACGTTCAGCGCGCCGTGCGCCGGCAGCGCGAGCCAATCACCGGGCACGAGTCGGCCATAGTCCGCGAGGACCAGCAGCGCCGGATCGAGCTCGCGGAGCTGGTCGAGCGCTTCCGCGTCCCTCAGTCGGCGCGGTGTCAGCTGCGGAACTGCGGTTGCGGCGGCCCACTCGCCGACGGGTGAGGCGACCAGGCCCATTCCACGCTTCGCCGGCCGCGGCGGCGCCGTGATGACACAGGTCAGGTCGACCTCGGGCGCGCTCTGGAGTGCTCGCACGATCGGCACGGCGAACCCTCCGCTGCCGAGGAAGACGGTGCGGACGGGCTCGGTCACTCGACGGGCGCGGGGGCCTCGGTCTCGCGCGTCGCGGCGCCGGCGTGGCCCGCTCCGTTTCGCGCGCTCGCACGCATCGCCAGGCGTGCCTCTTCCACCGACAGCTCCCTGCCGCCCTCGTCTGCCTGGCGCTGCATCTCGCGGATCATCTCGACCGAGATCAGCTCCAGGTCGGGCCCGAGCTTGTCGATGTACAGCTCGCCCTGGAGATGGTCGAACTCGTGCTGGATCGCGCGCGCCAGCAGGTCGTTTCCCGAGAGCCGGATCTTCCGTCCGTGGCGGTTCTGCGCCTCGACCACCGCGTGATCGGCACGCGAGCGATAGGCGTAGTAGCCCGGAATGGAGAGGCAGCCTTCGAGATCGTCCTGCTCGCCGGACAGGTGCGTGATGCGCGGGTTGATCAGCTCGTGGACGTCCCCGTCGACCTCGATCACGCAGACCTGCAGCGGCACCCCCACCTGCTGGGCGGCAAGGCCGACGCCGTTGACGGCGCGCATGGCCACGAGCATGTCCTCGAGCAGCCGCTGGAGCTGCTTGTCGAAGACGCGCACGCGTTCGCCGCGCATCCGAAGGCGCGGGTCACCGAGGGTCACGATCTCGCGGGTCATGGTTCCGAGGATAAACGACGGTCCGGGTGCGGCGTGGAATGGGTGAGACCCCCCGATGCAAGTGAGACGCCTCTCGCTCTGGCTACGGGCGACGGCGGCGACGCCGCCCTGCGCATCGGGGTGTGCGGCTGCCTTGCTCGAGTTCCGTCCAGATTGGCATGGTGCGGGCGCTCGTTCGGAACCATCGCTCGTTCGAGCACCTGCGATCGCGAGCGAGGACCGCGATATGCCCCGAGCACGCTCAGACGTGTTGCCACCGGCAGCTCATCGGCCGCCGACGGGCACGGTTTCCGAGCGAACGTCCGTGGTGTGGGAATTCGGAGGGAATGCGGCCTCCACGACCGTTAGCAACCGTGTGATGCGAGAACGATAGGAACTTGGGCCGCAGCCGGGCCGCAGCCGGGCCGCAGCCGCCGCAGCGCCTGGGGCGGCCGCCGAACTCATCCAGGGAGCGCCTCGGCGTCTCCCCCAGTCCGAGGAAAGATCACGAACCCGGAGGTTTGAGCGCCCGCCACCCTCCGGCGCGGTTGTTCGCGGCGATCTGACGCAGCATCGCCACCAGGGCGGACTCGTTGACCGGCTCGTCGCGGTAGATGGCGATCTGGCGGGCGGTCTTGTTGTCGTTGCCGGCCGTGATGATCCCATCAGGGTCCGGCACGATGCCGCCGTCGTAGAGGAACAAGTTCACGTGGTCCTTGGTGGCGAGCAGCGCACACACGTTGCCGTCGAGCACGAAGTAGGGCTGCACCGTTCGCTTGATCGTCTCTTGGATCTCGGGGTCGGCCTCGTGAATCAACCGCCGCAGCGTGCGGCAGATTCCCTGCTGCCACTCGGGCAGCGCGTCGATGTAGGCGTCGACTCGAGGGTCGGGAGTTGCCATGCCGCGGATCCTATTCGGTGCCGGTCGAGCCGGGAGGCGCCGTTCGTCATGGCCGCGTGCTGGAGGCAAGTCCGATGCCCGATGTCGTTCCCTTCCTCGGTTACGAGGATCCCGGAGCCGCCGCCGATTGGCTGTGCGCGAACTTCGGCTTCGAGGAGGTCGAACGGCTGTCGTTCGAGGGCCGGATCGGACATGTGACCCTTCGGGCGGGCGATGGCCGGGTCTTTCTCGGCTCGCCCCATGGGTACATCAACCCGCGCCATCTCCAGGAGCGGGTCCCCACGATCGCGAAGATGTACGCCGTTCCGTGGGTGGTAGACGGCGTGTGGGCGGCGGTCGATCATCTCGACGTGGTGATCGAGGCGCTCGTGCGGAGCGGCGGGCGCGTCCTCAGCGGTCCGGAAGACGGCCCCGGCGGCCGGCTCGTCCGGGTCGAGGATCTCGAAGGTCACCGCTGGATGCTCGTACAGCGGAGCTGAGTTGCATCGGGCCCGCCTAGAGCAGCGACTCCGGGTCGACGTCGATCGACCACGGCTGGCCGGGATCCTCGCCGAGCACACCGCGCGGATCGTCGCCGCGCAGCACCACGTGGAAGCGCCAACGATCCGCGCGCCGAGCGACATAGGCTGGCACCGGACCGAGAACCGCCACGTTCGTGCCATTGGCTCGTTGACGCCAGCGCTCCGCGGCCAGGCGGGCAGTTGCCAGGGCTTGCTCCCGATCCTCGAGCGATACCGTCAGCTTGATCAGCGAGCCGAAGGGCGGCGAGCCGAACCGACTGCGCCGATCGAGCTCCGCGTCCACGAAGGCCGACGGGTCGCCCGACGTCACCGCCTCGATCACGGGGTGGTCGGGGCGGTAGGTCTGGATCAGCACACGACCGTGTGTCGGATCGGCGCGGCGGACCGCCTGCTCCAGGAGCTGCCAGGTTCTCTCCGCCGCCCGATCGTCCGGCAGGCTCAGCGCGACGTCCGCCGACACGACGCCGACCAGGTGCACAAGCGGCAGATCGAAGCGCTTGGTCACCAGCCCGGTGCCGACGAGCACGTCGATCCGGCCGTCGGCAAACGCCTCGATGATGCGGTCGGCGGAGCCACGCCGTTCGACGACGTCACGGTCCAGGCGGCCGATGCGCAGATCGGAAAAGCGCACCGTGAGCTCGTGCTCGACTCGCTGGGTGCCACCGCCCAGATAGCGGATGCGCGGCGAGGCGCAGGCCGGGCAACGCTTGGCCACGGGCGCGGTCGCCCCGCAGTGATGGCAGCGCAGGGCCATCTGTGCGGCATGGAAAACCAGCGGCCGCTCGCATTCGGGGCAGACCTGCACATAGCCGCAGTCCCGGCACATGACCACGGACGCCGAGCCGCGTCGGTTGAGGACGAGGATGGCCTGTTGTCCCGCTGCGCGATCGATCGATTCGAGTGCGTCGAGGAGCGGTGTCGAGAGAAGGCCGCGATTTCCGGTTGCCAGCTCCTCGCGCAGGTCGATGACGTCGACCTTGGGGCGAGACTCGCGGGAGCGTTCCACCAGCGAGAGGTGGGCAAGCTGGCCGCTCCGGGCGAGGCCGACGCTCACGAGGTCCGGCGTCGAGCTCCCCAGGATCACCGGTGCGCCGGCAAGCCTCCCGAGCTCGATGGCTACGTCCCGAGCGTGATATCGCGGCGTTCGTTCCGACTTGTAGGCCGCGTCCTGCTCCTCTTCCACGATCACGACGCCAAGGTCGGCGATCGGGGCCAGCACGGCGAGCCGGGTGCCAACGACCACGAGCGCGATGCCCGAGCGGATGCGCTGCCATGCATCGGCACGCTCGCCTTCGGACAGATTGGAGTGCACGAACGCGATGGGCGTGCCCGAAGGCAGGCGCTCCAGCGCCGGGTGCGCAAGAGCAATCTCGGGAACGAGAACCAGCGCGCGGCGATCGGCAGCAATGGCCGCCACGATCGCGTCCGCCTCGATGCGCCAGCGATCCCCTACGGCGCCTTCGAGCAGGAATGCCGTTCCGGTGCCGCCCGTGACCGCATCGACGAGCCGTCCGCGAACGAGCGCGCGGGCCGTCTCGTTCGGTGTGGCGCCCTCGTCCTCGGCTGGGGCGGTGTCGGTCAGCCCGCCCGGCGCGAGTTCCGGAAGTCGAGATCGGCTCCCGAGCGTCAGGTAGCCGCGTCTCGCCAGCCCGAGCACCGCCGACCCGCCGTGCCGTTCCGCGAGTTGCGCGGCGGGGACCGGCTCATCGGAATCGAGCGACGCCAGTTCCACCAGCAGCGCGCGTTGCCGAGGGCCGAGTGGTCGACCCTCCAGGGTCTCCCCCGCCTCGAGAACGTCGGCAGCCTCCATACCCGCCTCGGTGAGCGAAACCAACCGTTCAGCCCGAGCGCGGGATCGCGGCGGCGGAAACCGCCAGCGGAGCTGGATCAGCCCACGTTCCGCGAGGTCGCGCAGGCGAACGTCCAGGTCGCGCTCCTGCTCCGGCAGTGCCGCGAGCTCGTCACGAGCGGCGCCGCCTGGCGCGGCCTCGATGGCACGCAGCAAGGACTGATCCAACCGCGAGAGCGGCTTTTGGGTCGACGTGCGCCCGCGGCGCACCGCTGCTCCGAAAGCCGGCGCGTCGGCCGCTGCGGCCGCGGACGCGATCAGCTCGATCTGCTCGAAATGGCCCGGTGGGAGTGCCTGCCGCACGACCATGCCCGGTGGCGCGAGGTAATGCTCGGCCACCCACGCGACCAGCCGCGCCGTGAGCGGTGGAAGCAACGGCTCACCGCCGATGCGATCGAGGATCGGCTTGATCTCGCGCCCCGGCGCTCGTCCCGCGCCAGTCGATGCGTCGTCGCCGAGCAGCAAACCGCCGCCCGCGCGCGCCACCTCGCCGAGCACAACGCCGATCGTCGGCTGGCGGCCGTATTCGACGACCACCGCGTCCCCGGGCCCAACGATCTCGAGCGCCTCGGGCACCCGGTACGTGAAGATCTGCCCGCCGCGAACGCCCGGGGCGTCCACGGCCACTTCCACGAGACGGCCGGCCATCAGCCCACGGGGTTTCAGGTGCGGATCGGACGGACAGCCTGCTCCCGGTGGGCCAGCTCGATGATCCGCTCGATGTCATCGACAGCCTTGTCCGGGTTGCCGAATGGATTTTGGACCCGGTAATTGAACTCGTCGCTTGCCTTCATCTCCTCTTGCACCGCAGCCCAGCGCCGATTGAGCTCTTCATCGTTCTCCGTCTTTCGGCTGACCAGCTGTTCGTGCAGGGCTTCCAGCGACTCCGGTTCAACGAAGATGGTCACGGCGGACGGCATCTCGGCTTTGACCGACCGCGTCCCCTGGACGTCGACCTTCAGGATGACGTCCTTGCCAGCGGCGAGCGCGGTCGCCACCTGGCTCCGCGGTGTGCCCGACCATTGACCGTAGACCTCTGCCGTCTCGAGGAAGTCGTCCTGGGCGAGCCGGGATGAGAACTCCCGATCGGTCACGAAGAAGTAGTCGATCCCGTCCTGTTCGCCTGGTCGCGGCTTTCGGCTCTTCACCGTGACCACGAAGTGGCGCGAGACTGAGTCACGCGCCCGGAGCCTCTTCAGGATCGTGTCCTTGCCGACGCCTGATGGGCCCGAGATGACGAAGAGGAGCGGCTGTTCGCTCATGGCTGATTCTTCACCCGCGCGAAGAGCCTCGAGCACCGCTTCCAGGTCGTTCGGCAGCGGCGCGGTGGCGCGCACCAGCTTCCCGCTTGTCGGTGAGATCACCTCAAGCTTCCAGGAGTGCAGGAACAGCCGTTCGAGGCCGTCGGGTCCGCGACGAGCGGCGCCGGTCGAATAGATCGGATCTGCGGCGATCGGATGGCCGATCGACGCGAGGTGGACGCGGATCTGGTGTGTCCGTCCCGTGACCAGGTCGAGCTCGATGAGTGTCCAGTCACGGAACCGTTCGCGGACGCGGTAACCGGTGATTGCGGCGCGGCCGTCCGGAACCACCGCCATCCGCGTTCGGTGGCGTGGATCGCGACCGATGGGCGCCTCGATCCGGCCGACCTGCGCAGCGATCGAGCCATGTGCCAGCGCCAGGTAGACCTTGTGGACGCGGCGCGCCTTGAGCTGCGCCTGGAGCGATACCTGCGCCGCGTCGTTTCGCGCGACCATCAGGAGCCCGCTGGTATCGCGGTCGAGGCGGTGGACGATTCCCGGACGCTGGATACCGGCGATGCCACCCCATTGCTCCGCGCCGCCGAGGCCGAGCAACGCATTCACCAGCGTGCCCGTCGGATGTCCCGGCGCAGGATGCGTGACCATCCCGTAGGGCTTGTCGACGATCAGCAGGTCCTCGTCCTCGTAGACGACGGTGAGTGGGATCGCCTCTGCCAGAACGTCAGTCGGCGCCACGTCCGGGACGTCCAGCTCCAGCCGCGAGCCGGGCAGCACGCCATCGCGCGAACGGACGCGCTCGCCGTCGCGCGTGAGGCGGCCTTCCGCGATCAGCCGCTGTACGTAGGCGCGACTCAATCCCGAGGCATCGGCAACGAAACGATCCGCGCGGCTGCCGGCGGCGCCCTCGGGCACGTCGACGGTCAGTCGCGCCGCCATCAGTTCGATGCGACCTCGTCGCGCGGCGTCCCAGCACCGGCATTCGGCGCAATCCGATCACCCAGCAGGCTGACCCCGATGAGCAGCACCAGCGAGATGCTGATCGCCGCATCAGCCACGTTGAAGGTGTACCAGCGGGTGTTGCCGATGCCCATGTCCACCCAGTCGACCACGTAGCCGAGCCGCAGTCGGTCGATCAGGTTGCCGACGGCACCGCCCAGCAGCAGGCCGAGCGCGACCGTGAGGATCGGATGCGCGATCAGTCCCGCGCGAGCCTCGTAGGCCACGATGAAACCGATCACGACCAGGCTGGCGAGGCCGAGGATGATCGCCGAATCACCCAATAGCCCAAAGATCCCGCCGCTGTTGTGCGTGACGGCGACGCGCACCCAGTCGCCGATCACCTGCGTGGGACCGCCGGTCGCGCCCGGCTCAGCGTGGACTGACGCGAGCGTGAAGGTGCTGGCGACCCATGCCTTGGTGAGCTGATCCAGGACCACGACCGCAGCGGCGATGCCGAAGAAGAGCAGCCAGCGACCGCGTGCTCTCGGGCTGAGCCATTCCCTCGTCGCGGTGCCGGTCATCGACGTCATGCTAGGAGCGCCGCTCCCGGATGGCGATGATGACCACATGACCGGAGTCGAGAGATACGGTTTGGGTCCGCACTTCGCCCGGCGGCGGTTCTTTGTGCCACTCGTCGGTCGCGGTGCCTGCGCCGATCATCGGCAGATACGGTTCGATCGCAGCGAGTGCCGCTCGGTCGCCCGAAACCCACGTTTCGATCTTCGCGTCCAACGGCAGTTCGGACACCTTGCGCAGGTCCTGGATCGCCCGCGTCAGATCGCGCGCGTCACCTTCGGCCCGCAGCTCGGGCGTCAGCGTCGTATCGATGACGACCACGACGCCCTCATCGTGGGCGACGGCCGTGCCCGGCCGGGGCGTGGCCAGGATCTCGACCTCGTCCGCCGCGAGGGTCACCCCACCCAGCGTCACGCTGCCGTCCGGTCCGTACGCGACCTCGTTGGCGCGTGCCGCGGCCATGATCGCGGGCACCCGCGCCCCGTATTTCCGGCCGATCACCGGCAGCAGCGGCTTGACGCGCCGCTCGACCAGCTCCGACTCGTCGCCGATGACACGCACGTCCTTGACGTTCAGCTCGTCGGCCAGTAACGCCAGGAGCGCGGCCGCGTCGTCGGCGCCCAACCCCGGCGCGAGCGCGCTGCCCGGCAGTGCCAGCCAGAGCATCGCGAGCGGCTGCCGGACCTTCAGGCCCGCTTGGGCTCGCAGGGTGCGGCCCAGATCCACGGCACGCAGCAGCGTTCTCATCGCGACGTCGAGGTTCGCGTCGCGGACCGGCGCAAGATCGCGATCGGGCCACGCCGTCAGGTGCACCGACTCCGGCGCTGCGTCCCTGGCACCGTGATGGACGAGAACGTCGTAGAGCTCCTCGGACAGGAACGGCAGCGTCGGCGCAAGCACCTGGGCTGAGACCACCAGCGCGCGGTGAAGCGTGTCGAACGCTGCCTCGCGGTCCTTGGCGTCGTCGGAGCGGTTGAACCGGCGTCGGCTGCGGCGCAGGTACCAGGTCGACAGCTCTTCGACGTAGTCGCTCACGGCAAGGGCCGCTGCCCGCGCGTCGAATTGGGCAAGCCGGTCGCGCACCGCCTCGGCCAGGGCTGCAGCGCGGGAGAGGATCCAGCGATCGAGCACTGTAGCGCCGTCCGCGTTCTGCGCAGGCCCGAGCGGCACGCGCGACGGCATCCAGCCTCCCAGGCGCGCGTAGGTCGCGAAGAACGCCATCACGTTCCACAGCACGAGCAGCTCGCGGCGGGCCTCGTCGCCGGCGTGGTAGCCGAACAGCAGGTTGTCCTCGGGACGTGCCTGTGCGTACATCCAGCGCATGACGTCGACGCCCATGCGCTCCGCGCCTTCGTTGAACTCGATCGCGTTGCCCCAGCTCTTGTGCATGGGGCGGCCGTCTTCGCCGAACAGCGTGGCGTAGCCGAAGATCGTCAGGAAGGGCGGCTCGCGGCGCAGCACCGTGCTCATCGCGAGCATCGAGTAGAACCAGTTGCGGAACTGGCCTGGGAACGATTCGGTGATGAAGTCCGCCGGGAACCATTGGCGCCAGAAATCCGGCTCCTCGCGGAAATGCATCGTGGAGAACGGCACGATCCCGGCGTCGAGCCAGGGATTGCCAACGTCCTTGATGCGCTCGGTCTCGGCGCCGCAACCCGAGCAGCGCACCTTGACCGCATCGATGTACGGTCGGTGTGGCGTATGCCCCTCGAACGTGTCCCAGCCGGTGACTGCGCGCGCCTTGAGCTCCTCGCGGGCGCCAATGACGTCGAAGCTGCCGCAACTGCGGCACTCCCAGATGGGCAGTGCCAAACCCCAATAGCGCTTCTTGGAGATCATCCAGTCCGACATCGAACGCAGCCAGTCGAGCTCACGCTCGTAGCCGAAGCCCGGGATCCAGTGAATCTGGTCGACGACGTCCATGATCTGGTAGCGCAGGCTGGCGTCGACCTGCTCCTTCGACAGCTGCTCGCGCGGAGCCTCGTAGACCGGGCCCATGGAGATGTACCACTCGTCCACGACGCGGAAGACGAGCGGCGTGCCACAGCGCCAGCAGTGCGGATATCGGTGCGAGTAGGGCTCCAGGTGATAGAAGAAGCCGCGCGTCTCGAGGTCCGCGATGATCCGCTCCGCGATCCCGCTGACGTCGAGGCCGCTGAGATCGCCGAAGCCGGCGACGTAGCGGCCGTCCTCGTCCAGTGGCGCGATGACGGGCAGGCCGAGTGACTTGCCCAGCTGGTAGTCCTCGGCACCGCATCCGGGCGCGATGTGCACGATGCCCGTGCCCTCGTCCTCACCGACCTCGTTCCACGGCACGACGCGATGCGCGTAGCCGGGTTGCCCGTCTGCATCCGTGCCTTTCTCGAAGGCGGCTCTGACCGCATCCAGGTCGTCGTAGGGTCCGCGGTACCGCCAGCCGACGAGCTCGGCGCCGCTTTTCTCCTCGACCACGTGGAACTCGCCGCGCAGTGCGGTCTTGAGCGTGCCGCGTCCCACCCAGAAGAGATCGTCGCCCTGGCGGACCTTGACGTAACGCAGATCCGGCCCGACCGCCGCTGCCACGTTGGAGGTGAGCGTCCACGGTGTCGTCGTCCAGACCAGGAGCGCCTCACCGGGTCGATCGACGAGCGGGAAGCGCACGGTCAGGCCGGGATCCTCGCGGTCGGAATAGCCCTCGTTCATCTCCATCTGGCTCATGCCGGTGCCGCAGCGGGTGCACCAGGGCATGGAGTCGTGGCCCTTGTAGAGCCAGCCTCGCCGATGAACCTCCGCGAGGAAGCCCCAGATGAGGTCGTTGTTCTCGTTGCTGAAGGTGAAGTAGCTGCCACCCAGCTCGGGCATGCCGAGGCGCCCGACGATCATCTCGACCGTGTCCGTGACGGGGCCGTGTGGTCCGCCCACGGTGATCGTTTGCCGCGGGTTTTCCTTGAGCAGATCGCGCAGTCGGCGCAGCTCGTCGGGGTCGTTCCAGTCCATCCACATGCCGAGTCGAACGGACTGCTCGGTCTGCTGCGCCGCGTAGGTGAGCACACGCTGCTTGCAGAGGCTGACGAACTCGGCAATCCCGAATGTCTCGATGTCGCGCTTGGACTTGAAGCCGAGCTCGCGCTCGACGTTCACCTCGACCCACAGGCCCTGGCAGTCGAAGCCGTTCTGCCAGCGCTGGTCCTGGCCGAGCATCGCGTGGAAACGCTGGTACAGGTCCTTGTAGGTCCGGCCCCAGGCGTGGTGAACGCCCATCGGGTTGTTGGCCGTGATCGGCCCGTCCAGGAACGACCAGCGCGGCTTCAGGCCGCGGTCGTCGCCGCGTGTGCCGCCGGCGTTCTGAGCGCGCAGCTTCTCGAACGTGCCTCGCTCACGCCAGAAATCGAGCACGCGGTGCTCGAGCGCCGGGAAGTCCGGTTGTGCGGGGACGACAGGAAAGACAGGCTCCGGCATGGGGATCCATCAGGATACCGGAGCAGGTCTGGTGCTCGAGAAGCCCACTGCGGTGCCGTCGCGAGGGGTCTCGAGCGATTTCTCGATATCATCCGCCGCAATGCAGACCCCCGAGCGCGTGGAGAAGCAGCGCTCCCCGTTCGCCGCGGCCTTCTTCTCGTCGATCCAGCCTGGACTCGGCCAGATCTACGCCGGTCGCTGGGCACGAGGACTCGCCTGGGCCGCACCCACGATCCTGTTCTATGCCTTCACGGCCGGCGTTGTCCGGTCGATGGGCTTCGTTGACTTCGCGGCGCAATTCACCGCACCGAGCTGGCTGCTGGGCCTCCTCGTGTTCCTCGTCATCGACCTGGTCTATCGGATCGCGTCGGCGGTCGACGCCTTCCGTACCGCGTCGAGGACGCCCGCCCGAAAGCGGTCGGCGTTCGCATCACTCTCGGTGGCCGGCCTCATCGCCGTCGTCCTGGTGGTCTCGCTCGCGCACGTGGCCCTCGGCCAAACGGTCTTCGGTGTCTACAACCTGCTCAACGACTTCGGCGACCAGAACGACGGACCCGACATAGGCCCGGGCGCCAGTGTCGACGCGAGCATCCAGGCGTTGTTGCCGAGTGGATCCCTGCCGCCGTTACCCACAGACGTTCCCGGGCAGTCGGCGACCCAGGCTCCGGCTCCGACAGCGACCCAGGGCGATTGGCAAGGTGGCAACGATCGGCTGAACATCCTGCTCGTCGGATCCGACGCGGGACGCGCTAACGTCAACGAGTACCTGACCGACACGATGATGGTCCTGAGCATCGATCCCCCGACCGGACGGATGGCCCTCATCAGCCTGCCGCGTGACACCCAGGACATTCCCCTTCCGAGCGACTGGCCGGCGGCCCGGGCCTATGCCGGCGGGGTCTACCCGAGCAAGATCAACACGCTCTACACGGCCGCGGAGCACGCTCCGAGCCTGTTCCCGGTGGGCACGAATGCCTCGACGCGCGGGTTCGACGCGCTGAAGGGAGCCCTTGGAAATCTGTACGGGATCAAGATCAGCTACTACGTGGCGGTCGACCTGGTGGGCTTCCGCGACGTGGTCAACACGCTCGGCGGCGTGATGGTCGACGTGCAGATCCCCGTCTACGACCCCAAGTACCCGGCCAACGAGGGCAAGGGCTCGACCAAGCTGTACATCCCACCCGGCATCCAGTTCATGGACGGTTCCGAAGCACTCGCATACGCCCGTGCGCGGCACACCACAACGGACTTCGACCGCGCGGCGCGTCAGCAGCGTGTGCTCACCTCCGTGCGAGAGCAGACGGACCTGTCGACGCTGCTCGCACCCGGCGTCATCAACCAATTGTTCGGCGAGCTCAAGCAGGACATCCGAACCGATATCCCGCCCGAGCTGTTCCCGCAGCTGGTGGGACTGGCACAGAACGTCGACTTCAACAACCGAACGTCGCTCGTGCTCACTCCGCCGGCCTACAGCCAGGAGTGCTACGCGCCCGTCGGCGAAGGCGGACCGGGCTGTCCGCCGAATTCGCCGCTCTACCTGCTGATCGCCAATGTTCCGGCGATTCGGAATGCGGTCCATAACGTCTTCAACGTCAACCCGGCCGTCGAGCGGCAGCGCGAGCAGATCTCTGCCGAGGCGGCCAATGTCAGCGTCCTGAACGGCACACCCGCCAACAACACCACGACCACCAAGATCGCCGACACGCTGACGACCTACGGCATCAACGCAATCGTGCCGCCGGTGAACAGCGGCTTCGCCGATCGTCGCGACTACACGGATACGGTCATCACCGCCTGGAACGGCGCCGAAGACAACGACTCGACGACGCTGTCGGCCCTGGCCAAGTTGTTCAAGGTGACCCCGGTGACAGGCACCGACCCCAACCAGACCGCGGACATCACCGTCGTCGTGGGCACGAACACCCAGTCTCCTCCGCGCCAGCAGTGACTCGCAAGCCGAGGCTCGAGCCACGCGGAGACGCGGGGACCGAGCCGGTAGGCGCGAAGCTGCGGCCAACGGACGGCCGCGGAGGAGAGCACTGATGCCCCGGCGGAAGAGCGGCGGGGACGCCGCGGACCAGTCGGCCGGCACGGAGTCTGCGGCTGCCGAGGCGGCGGCACCCGAGGCGGCGGCTGGTGGCGCGGACACATCGTTGGTTGCCGAGTCGAGCGCGTCGGACGGTCCGGCAACGTCCTCGAGGAGCGTCTCGAGTTCATCGGGAGCACCGAAGTCCGCTACGAGCCGTGCGAAGGCATCGTCCACCGAGCAGCCCTCCAAGGCACCGGCGAAACCTGCCAGCGCCAAGCCCACGTCCACGGCTGCGAGCGCGAGCGGGAAAGCGACCAAGGGGACCAAGGCGTCCGCCTCCGATGCTTCGGCGAGCACGACCGCGAAATCGACCCCGCCGTCGACTTCGGCCTCCGCTGCCCCGGCGGTCGCAGCTGGCGCTGCAGCGGTTTCAACTGGCGCTGCAGGGGTTTCAAATGCCGCCGCAGCGGCCCCACCGTCGCCGCCGTCGTTCCTCGACCGCGTCGCCCGGAAGATCAACAACCGCACCGCGCGCCTCGCGTCGTGGCGATGGCGACACGCGGACGGTGGGAGCCAGGACTCGATCATCGTCATCGGCGGCTGCCCGCGGAGTGGCACGACCTTGCTCCGCCGGCTACTGGATGAGCATCCGTCCATCTGCTGTGGACCGGAGTCGAACGCGCTTCTTCCCGGTCGCCCGAATCCGGACGAGCTGGCGTTCTCCTACGACATGCCACGCGACCAGGTCGAGGCACTCCTCGAGGGGTCCCAGTCGCAGGCTGCCTTCGTCACCGAGTTCTTCCGGCGCGCAGCCGAGGCTCGCGGCAAGCAACGCTGGGCTGAGAAGACGCCGCTGAATATCGCGCACCTGGGCTGGGTTCTGAGCCACTTTCCGCGCGCCCGGGTCATCCACGTGGTCCGTGACGGCCGTGACGTCGTCTGCTCGCTGCGCAATCACCCGGTTCGCCGCTTCGTCGACGGTGAGTGGACGAGCGTCCCGCAGGACCGCTCGGTGGTGTCCTGCACTCGCCAGTGGCTGTCCCTGACGGGGAAGGGCTTGGGCTGGCGAACCGATGCGCGTTATCTCGAGGTGCGCTACGAAGACCTGGTCGAGGACCCCGAGACGACCATGCGCCGGGTCATGGCCTTCCTCGAGGAACCATTCGACGCCGATTGGCTCAGGGCACGCCTGGCTGCCGACGAAGGGATCGACGCGAAACGACCCAATGCCGCCGGCACGATCTCGAGCAGATCGATCGGCCGCTGGATGCGCGACCTCAGCGTGCCCGAGATCGACCAGGTGCGACGCCTCGCGAGCGACCGCCTGCTCGAGCTCGACTACGTCACTGAGCGCGACTGGCGATAGCGCCGGCCGAGCGCGTGGCCGCGGGCCGTGGCCGTGGGCCGTGGCATTGCGGCTGAGCGTTGCACTGTGGCCTTGCGGCCTGCCGTATCGCGTGCATGGATGCCGCAACCGCAAGGGCCCGGACAACCTCGTCAAAGACCGTGTTTTGCTCGCGCCACGCAGTGGAGACGGCGTCCGTCACGCTCAGTGCGGCCTCCGGATCGCCCATCGACCGGCGTTAACAAGACCCTTCCCCGTGGCACATCCATGCAGCCGATGACGTCGGCGCCAAGCGCCGCGCGGCCTGGTGCCGAGCTCTCGGGCGAGTGCCGTCACTCGGCAACCTGCCACGTCGGCCTCCGTCACCAAAATGCCGAGCCACGGTCACGATCGAACCCGCCAACTCAACGCCAAAGGTCCGACCCCTGTCAGCCGTGCAGGCTCAGGGCGCTCGATGGCAGTCGGGCGCAATTGGCACTCAGACGTGCGCCCACAGCACGTTAGGCACAGCCATCGGGAGCCACGAGCTTCCGTGCCCGATGGCAGAAGAGTTGGCCACGCTCGCGCCGGTACCGAGTGGCAGGCCGTAGAGGCTCGTCGCGGTGACAGATGAGCGCCGAACCTGCTGGGCTCGCACGTCTGAACAACAACGCTGAGCCGGAGTGCGCCCGAGGCGCGCGCCAAATCGCCGCAGGCCAAATCGCCGGCCGCCAAGCCGGCACAGGACCTAATAGATCGGCGTCACCCAATGGCGATACGCCGGCATCTTGCCGCGCACCGCGTCGAAGTAGAGCTCCGTGAGCTTGCGAGTGATCGGCCCAACGTCGCCGTTGCCGACGGGCCGGTGGTCGACGCTCGTGACCGGCGAGATCTGGGCACCCGTGCCGCAGAGGAACAGCTCGTCGCAGACGTACAGCTCCGATCGGTCGATCGAGCGAACCTGTGTCGTCAACCCCAGTTCCTTGGCCGCCAATTCGATCATGCCTGCGCGCGTGACACCCTCGAGGATGTCGTCCTCGACGCCGGGCGTGAGCAACTCACCGCCACGCACCATGAACAGATTCTCGGCGCTGCCCTCGGACACGTGCCCGTCCGAGGTCAGCACGATCGCCTCGTCGTAACCGTTGAGCTGCGCCTCGGTCTTGGAAAATGCCGGGTTCACGTACGAGCCGACGATCTTGGCCCGCGACGGGATCGAGACGTCGCTGGTGCGGCGCCACGACACCGTCTCGGCCGAAATGCCACGGTCGATCGAGATGTACTCGCCGAACGGAACTGCGAAGACGTTGAGCTTCGACTCGAGGTTGTGCAGCCGGACGCCGATGGCCTCCGTGGCCTTGTAGAGCGTCGGCCGCATGTACGCGTCCTCGCGGAAGCCGTTGCGCCGAAGGAGCTCCGCGCCCAGCGCGACCAGCTCGTCAACGGACATGCCCGTGTCCATGAGCATGATCCGGGCCGAGCTCGTCAGGCGCTGGAAGTGCTCGCGCATCTTGAGCGCGTACAGCTGTCCGTGATCCTCGTTCCAGTAGGCGCGAATGCCCTCGAAGGTGGCAGTGCCGTACAGGAACGCATGGGTCATGATCCCGACCTTGGCGTCGCCGAGCGGTGTCCACGCGCCATTGAACCAGCACACCAGGCCGGTCTCTGGCTTGGTGCCGTTCCGGGGCATCGCCGCGGTCGAAGGGCTGTGGGACTTCGTCTCGGTCGCCATCGCGCCCGAGTATCGCATATGGGTCCGGCAGGGGCCGCGCGTGGTCGTCGGCACGCCCAGCCCTCCACGTCACCCGCCGCCGACCCGCGATGAGCTACCCGGTCGAGACGATGTAGAACAGCACGAGCGCCAGGTAGATCACGTAGAAGACGCCACCGATCGAGAGCGAGCGCGCGGTCAGCTTGCCGCGCCGGACCGTGGGCAGAAAGATCAACGCCATCGATGCGAACGCGATTCCCGCCGACGCGAAGGCGAGCAGCGATTCGGGCGAGTTCAGGTCCACCCGCCACGTCTCGGCAGCCAGCGTCAACCCGACGACCGTCGGGATGCAGGACTGGAAGACCATCGCCCCGGTGATGTTGCCGAGGGCGAGCGTGTCCTTTGCCTGGCGTACCCAGATGACGCTGTTGAACTTCTCGGGCAGCTCGGTGGCGATGGGCGCAACGATCAGCGCCAGGACGGCGGGCGCGATTCCCAACGCGCCGGCAAGGTCCTCGACCGCGTCCACGAACACGACCGCGCCGAGAAGGATCATTCCAACGGCCAGTAGCACCTGGATCGACACGATCCGGAGTCGCGGCACCGCGGGGTCCACTCGTCGGCCGGGCACATCCAGCCGATGAAGCCGAAGCGGAGCCAGGTTGGGCAGGTGCGCGAGGTCGGGCGCGTCCACCGTCGGGTCGGCGGTGAAATGGGCGCGCACATAGATCCCGTAGATGACCAGCAGCACGATCGCGACCCCGATCCTGGCGATCTCGGCGTCCGACGGCAGGAACGCCGCGCCCAGCGCGATCGCGTACGCGACGAAGAAGTAACCGACGTCCTTGCGCAGGACAGCCGGGTCCGCCAGGACCACGTCGCCGGTGTCGCGCTTCTTGCGCTGGCTCCAGACCGCGACGCCGGTCACGAACATGGCCAGCGTCGCCAACATGAACGGGGCGCCGAGGATCGCTCCCACGCCAACCCCGTGCGCGGAGTCCGACCCGCTACCGCCTGCGAAAACGATTGCGACGACCGGGATCAGCGTCTCGGGGAGTGCCGTGCCCACGGCCGCCAACACGCTGCCGACGGCACCCTCGGCCAGGTTCAGCTTGTGGCCGAACCACTCGATGCCATTGGTGAAGAGCTCGGACCCGACAAGGATCACGACCAGGCCGATCGCGAGGATGCCGAGGTCGAGCACGTCCTTCATGGACGGAGGCTATGGCGCCCGCGAACGGGCTGCTCTCGACGACGCCCACCAACGGGCGGCAATCGATGGCGGTCGCGCGCGAACTCCCGACGTGGGAGGCCGAGCGCCGGCCGCAGGATCAAGGGCGAAGATGCTCCGGAGCGTACGGAAGCAGGGCGACGTGCCGGGCGCGCTTCAGCGCCACGGACAGCTCGCGCTGGTGTTGAGCGCACGTGCCGGTCTTGCGGCGCGGCTCGATCTTGGCTCGCTCCGAGAGGTATCGGCGCAGTCGGTTGACTTCCTTGTAGTCGATCTGCGTCGTCTTGTCGGCGCAGAAGGCGCAGACCTTGCGGCGACGGCGATCGCGATACATGTCATCGCGTCGCCGCGACGAGCTTCGGCTGGGGGGTGCCATCGGGTTACCTCGTGTCTTTCAGATCAGCTGTGGTGATTGGTTTGTTGCTTCAGAAGGGAAGGTCGTCGAAGTCCTCGCCGCTGGTGGCGGTGGGAGTGGCCGGGGCTTGCCCAGCGGAAGGCGAACCTCCGCTGCCTGCGGCCTGGCGCCCGAAGCCACCGGGAGCCTCATCGGGGAACGGCGCCTCTTCATCGCCACGCTCCCGGCGCTCCAGCGAGGTGACCTGATTGGCGACCAACTCGGTGGTGTACCGCTTCTGGCCGGTCTGGTCTTCCCATTGGCGCGTCTGGATGCGGCCCTCGATGTAGACCTTGTTGCCCTTGCGCAGGTTCTCTGCGGCGCGCTCGGCCTGCTGGCCCCAGACGACGACGCGGAACCACTCGGTCTCCTTCTGCCACTCCTGGTTCTGGTCGCGATAGTTGCGGTTGGTCGCGACCGTGAACTGGGTGACAGCCTGGCCGCTTGGCGTGTAGCGCATCTCCGGATCGCGGCCAAGGTTGCCGATGATCATGCACTTGTTGAGTGACATCGCTCACCCTCTCTCGGTTCGGGCTGGCCTGCGGCGGGTCCTCATGGTGGCGGGCTTCTGGCGGGCTTACTCGATCGCGGCCGGAGCGGCCTCGCTCTCGGACTCGTCGATGAACTCGCCATCGAGATCGATCTCTTCGAGGTCGTCCGGCGGCGGCGGGAGCTCCTCGTCGTCGTCGCTTGCCGACTCGGCGCGGCGTGCGGCCGGCCGCTCCACGCGGGTGACCAGGTGGCGCATCACCTCTTCGGTGATGTTGAGTCCGCGCTCGAGCTCGGCGACCGCCTCGGACGGTGCCTCGAATACGAGGATGTAGTACGACCCCTCACGGAACGAGTCGATGGGGTACGCAAGACGGCGACGGCCCCAGGGGCTCACCTTGACGATCTGGCCGCCCTGCTCGCTGATCGCACGTGTGGATCGGTCGAGAACGGCCTGGATGCGATCCTCCGGCACGTCCGGGCGGAGGACGAGCATCAGCTCATAACGACGCATAAACCTAGAGACTCCTTCCCTTGGGATTCGCCCCGCTGGAGGTTGGGCCGCAGCGTCTGCTGCGCCTGGCGGAGCTGAAAGGACGGTCCAAAGTATATCGGACGAGTCGCTGGCTCTCCCGCGGAGCGCTCGGCGGCGTGCCTGGTCTGCGCGATGGGGCGCTCTGAAGCTTGCGGGCGTGCGTGCGACGGGTGCGCTCGGTGGGACCCGGCTGTGTGAAGGCGGGCACTCCGAGGCGACGCCGGCTGGGTCCGGATCCCCGCGTCCACGCCGGCCTCTATCCAGGCTCGCATCGGGTGCCTGGATCGGAAACCGGGTATCAAGCCGACAAGGGACGCTGCGACCGGTCTTCGAGCGACATCTCACGCTGCATTGGCCCGCAGCGAGCGTGACGAGAGCCTTTGAAGGGACGATCGGCGCCGGCAATTGACCGTTGTGCCGTGGCTTCCCGTGTGGTCATCCATGGAGCCGATGTCGCGGGTGGGAAGCCCGGACCGCCGCGATGCTCGGCCACCGCGTACCGGTCCACGGTGGGCGGAAACGCCCGGCCGTCGCGATACTCGGCCACCGCGTACACGGACTGGTCGCGGATGTGCTCCAGGACCACCACCGAAACATAAATCAACCGCGGGTCACTCGTGTCGGCGACGCGCGGACGGGAAAACCAGTCCAGTTGTGCTTCCGGGCCACATCGCGACGGATTCCTTGGTCGGCTGCCGGCATTTTCGAGCCTCGCAGCGGCGTCGAACCAAAAATCCATCTCGGTTGTGGTCTGAATGCCACAAGGTGCCTGGACGCCGGCCACTCGGGCGACGTCGTGGCCGACCCCTTACGCGACGTCGCGCCGGCCACTCACGCGACCTCGCGCCGACCCCTCACGCCACGTCGCGCCGGCCACCCGCGCGAACCGGACCGCGAATCCGCTCACCGGACCGCGGCGAACCTCACCCGACCATCCCTCAGCACACCGAACGGCCTATGGCCCACCCCCACCATCGGACCCCTCGGGACCGCACCGCACCAGAGCTAGAGTCTGGTCCCGGCTTCAGCTTCGGCGTACACGCGGGAGGATTCGTGGCTCAGGCACAACAGACGGTCCTGCTGATCTGCGCAGATCGCGACGCTGCGGCTCGGCTGGCGGCCGTCATCCAATCGGACGAGCGGCACATCGTCGCCGCGCCCTGGGGAGACATCGCGCGTGAGCGCGCTTCCGGCGCACAGCTCATCGTCATCGACCGCGTCGAAGGTGACACTTCAGACGGCGACGGCCATCCCGCGCAAACGGCGGTCGTAACGCACGTCCGCGCAACCCCCGAGTTCGCATCCGTCCCGATCCTTTGCATTGCCGCGTCAGACAACGTTGACGAACGTGTCGGGCTGCTCGAAGCCGGCGCCGATGACGTGGTCGCCAGGCCGTTCCACCCGGACGAGCTGCGCGCGCGCATCGAAGGCCTTTTGGCGATGTCGCCGTCCAGCGGAAGCTTGAACGCTGCCGCGAGCACCCCGATCGCCCGCGAGAACACACGCGTGATCGGCTTCTTCGCGCCAAAGGGCGGTGTCGGCACCACGATGTTGGCGGTCAACGCGGCCATCGCCACGGCACGGTCGGGCCACCAAGTCGCATTGGTCGACCTCGACCTCGAGTGGGGCCAGGTCGCGACGCACCTCAACATCGTTCCGAACTTCTCGGTGGTCGAGCTGGCTCGCGACAGCAGCGCGCTGAGCGACCCCGAGCAAGTGCGCTCCTATGGCGAGAAGCACTCGAGCGGTGTGACCGTCTTCGCCGCACCGCTGCGACCTGACCAGACCATGCTCATTGACCAGAGTCACGTCGTCCAACTTCTCGACGGTCTTCGTGGCGCGTACGACCGGATCATCGTCGACATCGGCTCCGGCTTCGGCGAGCGAACCCTCGCCGCGATCGAGGGATCGGATCGAGCCGTCCTGCTGACCGTGCCGGAGATCCCGGCTGTGCGCTCCATGCACACGTTGCTCGAGGTCCTCAGCGAGCTCGGGGCGCCTCCGGAACGCCAGTTCCTGCTGCTCAACCACGTGTTCGAGAACGACATGCTGCGCCGCGAGGACATCGAGCGGTCGGTTCTCGCGACCATCCAGGCCGAGCTCCGTTACGACGGCATCAGCTACGTTCGCGCAATCAACGAGGGCACCCCGATCCTCCTTTCGACGGTGCCGAGTCCTGCCGCAAAGCAGCTCGAAGGCGTGCTGGGGGCGATCCTCGAGGAGGCCGTCGGCAACGCCGGAGCGCCCGCCGCCACGCAGCGGTTCCGCCTCCCGCGACTGGCGCTGCGCGCGACCGCCAAGTCTCGACCCTGACCGGTGCCTTGATCGTCGGCCGGCCCGCGCCGAACCTGCGCGTCTGACGCCCGAATCGGCGCAAGGGGCTAGCATCGCTACGTCGAACGTTTGTTGACCTCGGCCCGCTGCCGTGCGGAGCGCGCCAAATGCCCGGATGCGCCGCTCGCGCCCGGGTCGCCGTGACCTAGGAGGAATACATAAATCGTCTTCGCTTACCGATCGTGGCTGCCACGCTGGTGGGTGCCTCGGTCCTCGCCGCGTGTGGCGGCGGATCTGCCACGCCGACACCGGCTGCTTCTGCCGCCCATCCGTCGGCCTCCGCTCCGTCAGCGGCCGGACCGTCTGCCTCGACGGGCGCCGGCGCGTCGGTCGCACCGACCGCGGCCGAGGCTTCGTCGGGCGCAGGCTCGTCCCAGGGGGCGCTGCCGAGCTTTGCCATCCCGAGCTTTGCCATCCCGAGCTTTGCGTCCGACAACGATCTTGCGGCCAAATTCCCCAAGACGATCGATGGCCAGCCGGTCACCAACGTCCAGACCTTCCTGTTCATCGACATGCTCGGCTTCGGCGGCAAGAACCAGCAGCAGATCCAGCAGCTGGCGCAGTCGCTGTCCTCGTTCGGCATCGACCTCAACACCCTCAGCTCCGGCTCTGCGGATGCCACGGTCGGTGGTCAGGACGTGCAGCTCCAGGCGCTGCGCGCCCCCGGCGGCGACGCCAGCCAGATCGTGACGCACTACAACGAGATCGCGGCCGTGTTCAGCCAGGCGCTCGGAAATGCCGCGCCGAGCTCCGCGCCAACGCTGAGCCAGACGAACCTGGGCGGCAAGGCCGTCACGCTTGCGACCGATGCAGACGGCACGAAGACGTACCTCTACCCGACTGGTGACACGCTCTGGATCGTCGACAACATGACCGACGACCAGGCAGGCACCGTCCTGGGCGCCCTTCAGTAGGACACGCGCCGGAGGCACGAACCGAGGCCTCCGGACAGCTGAAGCCTCAGGGACCGGGGTTACCGCAAACGCGGTAGCCCCGGTTTCGTTTTGTGCGGGTGATTACGGATGAGAAGGCGAGAGAGCGATCAGGCCAGGCGCACCCAGCTCGAGCCACCCTGGCAGAACCAGAGCCGCTTCTTCTTGTCCACGAAGAGGTCACCCGCGCTGCCGCTGGACGGGTGGCTGGCCGCCGTCGAAGGCACGAGTTGCACCTGGGCCTGGTCGCCCTTGAAGACGCCACCACGTCCGCCAACGCCGATGCCATACACGCCGGTGTTGGGCAATCCCTTGGGCGGTAGGGAACTCGAGCCCGACGCGCCAATGACGCCCGTCCCGAACTTGTTCGAACCGCCGAAGCCGTCCCACGCGTAGCCCATCACCGCGACGCCGTCGGGGCTGTCAGCCTGACCCCAGACGCCGGTGCCGCCGGACGATTCGCCCAGCGACCAGCCGAAGACGCCTCGTCCGAGAGAGCCCGACACCAGGCCCTCGACGCCATACACCTCGGTCGAGGTATTGGTGGCCTCGCCGATGACGCCGAAACCCTTGGCCGCCTCACTGCGGCCGTAGACACCCGTGCTCTTGGGCACGGACAATGGGCGGGACGCGCCGGAGAAGCCCAGCACCCCACAACCGACGGTATTCGACCCCTCGGTCGCCGCGTGGTCCACCGCGTGGTTGGTGCCGACGATCGCGGGCCCCGTCTCGGCCTGGCCGTGCAGCGCAATCCCATCCTGGCCGTTGTAGAGGTGGACGACGATCTTGTCGTTGCTGACGTTGCGCAGGTTTGTCGTCGATCGCACGTCGGACAGCTGATCGCCGACATGGATCGTTTGGCCGTCACTGCCCGCGGCATGGACGGCGAGTGGCGCGGCAACCGCGCTGGCCGCGGATGCGGCAACTGCCCCGGCTGCTGCCGCAAGCACGGAGCGACGAGATCGGATGGATTCAGACGCCATTCCCTGGTTCCTCCCGGACAGCCCCCCGGTCGGGCTCACCTCGGCCCGATCGCTCCGAACTGGGCATCGAGCAACGTCTTACCGCTTCCTCGACGTGACGCTCGGTCTCAAGAGGATCTGAGCCCTCTTCACCCGAGCCGGCCCCTATCGGCACGCGGCGTCAGCGTACCAATCCCGGCCGCATCCGGCCGTGACGGAGCGTCAGTGCATCGTAAGGCTGATCCGACGTGCGCTTCTCGACGGTTTCGTAGCCGCCGTGCCGCGGGCCCGGCTTGCTCAGACGAACCTGTGATGAACCTGGTCAAGCTCGTGCCGAAGGTGAGGTTCGAACTCACACAGCCTTTCGGCTAGCGGTGTTTAAGACCGCCGCGTCTGCCTGTTCCGCCACTTCGGCTCGAATTGCGAGTCTATCGGCTATGCAGGTGTCGCCGACGCGGGTGCCGTCCACTCGGGGCGGCTTGGTGGCGTGTGAAGGGTCCCGCGATGCGGCCGTGGCCATCCGAGAGCAGGCTGTACGATCCGCTCGGCCCAGCCGTGTGGGCCGAAGTCCGTCAGGAGGCTGCTTGCGCATGTCCGCTTCGCGAGTCCAGGGTGTCGCGCTCGTGACCGTTGCCCTGGGATTCCTCGCCGCGTGCACCGGCACCGGCCTCAGCCTCGGCGGCTCGCCCAACCCCGGCGGTCCAACCGCCGGTCCGCCAGGCAAGGAATGCCAGAGCATCCCGACGTTCAACCCGCTCGCATCACCCCAGCCGTCGTTCCCCAACGATGCGACGCTTCAGGCCGAGTTCCCCGAGAAGATCAGCGGCCAGGGTGTCCAGAACGCGCAGACGGTGCCGATGCTCGCGTTCGTGTGCTACCTGGCCGGCCAGGACTCCGTGGACCAGCTTCGCCAGGCCTTCACCGTGCTCGGCTGGAACATCGCGGGCTTGAGCGTCGGCAGCTTTGATGCCCCGATCGACGACGACACCGTGTCGGTCAGCGCGGTGCGCGCGCCGGGTCAGGACGCGTCGAAGTTGATCAGCAACTTCGGCGTCTTCGCCGACATCGCGGGGATCAGCATCTCCGACTCGGACCTGTCATCGATGAGCGTGTCCGGCAAGAACGTGCAGGCGACTGCGCCTGACTCCGACGGGACACGCTCGTACTTCTACACCCACGGGGACACGCTCTTCGTGATCCAGGACGCCACGGACGCGCAGGCGGCAACAATCCTTCAGGCACTTCCCTAGCCGCCTGCGGCGCCCAACGGCTCGGCCGCGGTCAGCCGCGGCCGGCGGAGGACGTCCCCGAGCCTCCGGATCCTCCAACAGAGTTCACGGCCTTGTCGTAGCCGGGAATGCGCTCGCGCTCGGCGGCGCCCTGTGCATAGTTGGTCAGGTCGAGGAAGAGGCCCAGGAGGATCCACAGCCAATCCCAGCCGCTGATGCCGGTCGGCTTCCACGACAGCATGTACATGATCGTGGTGAACGGCAGGAAGACGATGCCTAGCAGCGGGATGATGAAGGCGCCCTGCCAGACGACCGTCCACCGATCGCTGAAAATCCAGGCAAGGATCAGGATCGCGCGCGGCGCGACGGCGATGCCCACCGCCAACAGGCAACCCAACAGCAGCATGCTCTCAACCTCCTCCGGCCTGGAGCTCAGCCAGGCCCGATGCGCATGGTGGCCGGACCGTGACCGAATTTCCAGTCCTGCGCAGAAATCTCCGCTGTTGGGTACGCCGGGGCCCAGCCATCAGCAGACATGCGTATCGGGGTGGAAGGCGACAGCAGCTACCGTCCAAGCTGCCGGCGGAGAGGCACCCTCCCGCCGGTTTTTGCCGTGGCGCGACATCTCGAATGCCGGGGACGTCGCGGAACAGCCAGTGCCCGAGCATCGGCTCCCGGTGGCGGTCATGTCACCACTCGCCCGTTCGTCGGAGTTGCCACCTCCAGACGAGAAGCCCTCCCCACACGATCAAGACAGCGCCGTACGCGGGCACTGTCCACTCGACCCGAATCGATCCGGCGATCCCCGCGAAGAGCAACCCCGAGATCGGGTTGGTGTAAAAGATGAGCCGATCGTAGAAACGCCGGCGCGCGGATCGCTCCATCACCTCGCGTTCTTGCGCTCGGGCGTTCGATTCCTCAAGCGCCTTTCGTGCACCGCTCACGTGGCGCCAGGTGACGCCCCGTTGCTCGGCAGGGAGGTTGCACAGGCCACATCTCGTCTCATTCGTAGGCGTTCGGTAGACGTCCTTGGGCCAATGAGGCGCCAGCATTCGAGGGCTTTCGCCGTCGGATACTGGGAGCGGCGGGGCCTGTAGCGAAGCCGTCCGGTGGGTCCACTCGTCGCCCTGCCGTTGGACGTCGCCGTGACAGGCGATGCAGTACGGCTTCCCGGCCCGACGTCGAATTCCAGGAACCAGGTGGGGCGTCTCGGCGACGGCGCTCAACGTTCGGCGCCCCTCGACGTTCCGCGCGGAAGGATCCAGATCACTTCGGTCTGCTGTTGTGCCGCCACGGAAAGAACGAACCGGCCCCGAAAGGCCGGTCCTGAGCATGATCAGTGGAGGCGACGACCGGATTCGAACCGGTGAATAACGGTTTTGCAGACCGCTGCGTTACCACTTCGCCACGTCGCCCTGGCTCGCGCCAGCGTAGCGCGACGACCTCGGTTTGGCTGGCCCTCGAGGATTCGAACCTCGGTTCACGGATCCAAAGTCCGGCGTCCTACCACTAGACGAAGGGCCAGCGGCGGGGATGTGCCGGCCCGCAGGTGGCAGTGGCGCCACCGTGAAGGCTCGCCGATCCTCGAAAGAGAGAGTGGAGCGGAAGACGGGACTCGAACCCGCGACCCTCACCTTGGCAAGGTGATGCTCTACCAACTGAGCCACTTCCGCCCGATCCGCCGACACACCCAACCCGCGGGTTAGATGGTGCCGAGAGCCAGAATTCGAACTGGCGACACCGTGATTTTCAGTCACGTGCTCTACCAACTGAGCTATCTCGGCGCGTTGGCGCTGGTTCGTATTGAACCACAGCAACGGCGGACTGGTCGAGATCGCTCGCGCTCCGTTGCCTCCGTCTATTCGAGGCCGGCCAGGGTGCTCGCGCTCTGCGGATCGAGCGGCTGTTCGCCGGTCAGCGCCGCAGGCGGTTGATGCGATCGAGGATGGGCGGATGGGTCGAGAAGAGCGCCGACCCGTGGTCGCTGAGCTTCTTGATCGGGTTGACGATGTAGAGGTGCTGCGTGGCGCGATTGGCCTCCTCGAGCGGCTCCGGTCGGCGGCGATCTTGGCGAGCGCCCGCTCGAGGCCGTAGGGGTTGCGCGTCAGCTCGACGCTCGACGCGTCGGCGAGGTACTCGCGCTGGCGGCTGACGGCCAGCTGCACCAGCGAGGCGAAGATCGGAGCGATGATCGCCAGGATCAGCGCGACCACGAACATGACTGCGGCAAGGCCGCCGCTCGAGTCGTTTCGATTGCTGCGCCGTCCGCCGAAGCCACTCCAGAAGGTGAAGCGCAGGAAGAAGTCGGCGAGCAACGCGATCCCGCCGACCAGGACGCCGACCAGCAGCGCAAACCGGATATCGAGGTTGCGCACGTGCGAAAGCTCGTGGCCGAGCACGCCCTGGAGCTCCTCACGGTCGAGCTTCTGGAGCAGCCCGCTCGTGATCGCGACGCTGGCGTGCTGCGGATCGCGTCCGGTCGCGAAGGCGTTGGGTGCGCTGTCGTCGATGACATAGACGCGCGGCATCGGCACGTTCGCGGCGATCGCCATCTCCTGCACGACGTTCATCAGCTGTGGCGCCTGTTGATCGTTGACCTCGTTCGCGCTCGACGACGCGAGCACCAGGCTGTCGCCGGCGTAGTAGCTGAAGAGCGCTCAGGAGCATCGCCACGATCAAGGCCAGGACGAGCGCCGAGATTCCGCCGGTGGACGTGCCGGTCATGGCGTAGCCGATGACGAAGCCGAAAACCCCGAAGACACAGCGCGATCAGCAGAGACCAGCAGGACCGACTGCGTCGGTTGGCGGACTCCTGCTGATAGAAGGTCTGGGTGTGTCCGAACTGCGTCACTGCATGTTGGTTGCGAGCATCGACCCGGCGCTACGCCGGGAGCTCGTCACGCCGTCGGTGCCGGCGGGGGCGGCGGCGGCGCGGACGGGGCCGGAGGGATCGGTGCCTGGGGCGGGACCTGCGGTGGAGGCGGCGTCTGCGGGAAGCTCACCGACGGCGCCGCGCTCTGCGGCTGCTGAGGGCCACCGAAGCTCAGGTTGACCGTCGGCACCTGCTGCGCCTCCGGCTCCGCGTCGAAGAACTCGCGCTTGCCGAAGCCAAGCGGTCCCGCGATCAGGACGTTCGGGAACGTCGCAATGCCCGTGTTGTAGTCGAGCACGGTCGCGTTGTAGTGCTGGCGCGCGAAGCCGATCTGGTTCTCGGTGGTCGTCAGCTGCTCCTGGAGGCTGAGCACGTTCTGGTTCGCCTTCAGGTCGGGATAGTTCTCGACCACGGCGAACAGCGAGCGGAGGGTTCCGGTCAGCGCGTTCTCAGCCTGGGCCTGCGCCGCGGGTCCCTGGGCGCCCGCGGAGACTGCGGCGGCGCGCGCGTTGGTCACGTCCGTGAGCACCTTCTGCTCGAAGCCCATGTACCCCTGAACCGCGTTGACGAGGTTCGGGATGAGGTCCCAGCGGCGCTTCAGCTGGACCTCGATCTGTGCGTAGGCTTCGTCGATGCGCAGCCGGCGCTGCACGAGGCCGTTGTAGAGCAGCACGCCCGCGATCAGCACCGCGATGACGATGATGATCAAGATCCAGACAATAGGGCTCATTGACCCCTCCGACGGTTGAGCGAATTCGCAGCCGAAAGTCTAGCAGTCGGTCATGCGCCGACGACCGTCGCCTACGGGCAGCCGGTGCCGGCCGACGGGGCCCAGACGACGGCCACTCGTTTCCACGCATCGGCACCAGGTTCCCTGTGGCGATGCATGCACGTGGGCGTGGTGGGCGGTGAGGGACTCGAACCCGCGACTTCCTCGGTGTAAGCGAGGCGCTCTGACCAACTGAGCTAACCGCCCGAGATGCCGTGATGGTAGACCGCCACGCGCGTCAGATCACCGTAAGAGGGTTGGAGGCGGCGCCTGGACGCCAGTGGTCACGTTCGCGGTCGATATGCCCACGGTCGCTTGGGGTTCGCCTCGCCGAGATTCCAATCGGATTCAATGCTCCGACCTCGCTCGAACCGCGAAGAGCCGTGCCTGAGGGGGTTGGCCTCCTCGACGACGACAGAACCGCAAATCGGA
>CAWGBA010000012.1:0-153902 GCA_963820735.1 uncultured Chloroflexia bacterium | reverse complement strand
AGTGAGATTCCCCGGGAGGTTTGAGACTCACGCCGCCAGGAGGTCGGACAGCAGGTCGGCCACCGCGGCGAGCGCCGGGACGTGCTCGAAGCCGCGGTCGGTGAACGGCGTGCCGTCGAACCGTTCGGCCGGGGTATGCCAGTCGAGCTCGCCGTGGAGTCGGTGGTAGTTGTAGTAGCCGGCGAAGGCGGTGACGGCGGCCTCGGCGGCGGCCAGGTCGGCGAGGTGCTGGCGATCGAGGACCTCGGCCTGGAGGGTGGCCCAGAAGGCCTCGATCTTGCCGTTCGTCCAGGGCGTGTCGACCTGGGTCCGGATGTGCCGGACCTCAAGCTCGGCGAGGGTCCGCTGGAAGCGGCTGAGCATGCGTTCGCACGATGGCCACGAAGGGCGTGCCGTTGTCGCTCATCAGCTCGATGCGGCACGCCGCACAGCTCGATCGCCTCGTCGAGGGTCTCGAGGACCGGTCACGGCCTCCTTGGTGGGCACCGCCCGGATGCCGAGCAGGAAGCGGCTGTGGTCGTCGACGAGGGCGACGAAGTGGCAGGTCCGGAGGGTCCCGCGGTGCCCTGCAGGTAGAACGGGCCCTTGAGGTCGATGTGCCACAGCTCGTTGGGCTGGTCCGCTCGTAGCGCGGGCCGGGCACCCGGGCAGCGCTCGGCCGATGGCGTGCCGAGGCGGGCCAGCAGCCGGTCGACCTGGCCGTGGCCGAGCGGCCAGATGTCGCGGCGGCGGAACTCGGCGGCGAGGCGTCGGCTGTTCCAGTAGGTCAGCAGGCGCACGGTCACGATGAGCTGCTCGAGACGGCCGGCAGCTCGCTCCGGCCGCCGGCCCGAGGCCGGTCGCGCAGGCCCTCGATGCCGCCCTCGGCGTGCGACGTGCCGCCAGCGGAACAGCGTCGCCCGGCTGCAGCCGGCCTGCGGCAGATCGACCCGAGTGGCTCGCCGTCAGCCCAGCGCCGGAGCGCTGGCCCGACGGCGCCGGACGACCGCCGCCCGACGCTCGCGTGCTCGTGCCGGCGGCCGCCCGCCCTGCGTGGCGACGAACAGGAAACCCGGCCCCTCCTGATAGTGGTTCCGCCGCGGCAGCCGCCGCGGATCCGACCTCAATGCCATGCACGCCCTCCTCGGCGTGCACGCTATCGAGTCTCAAACCTCCCGTGGAACTTCACTTAGGCGCCGATCGGGCCCCCGATGAGGAGTCGATCGAGCCTCGGCTACGCATCCCAACCGGGCCGGTCCCAACCTCACTCTGGCACTCCAGTCCTCTCCGGACTATCCGCAGGTCATGCTCCCGAATGGCGCGGACCCATACTAGGCTCGCGGAAGCGCGTCGCCCACGATTTCCGCATGCCCGCACCGACGCAAGCCAGAAAGGACCCCCGATGACCGAGCCTGATCCAGGCAGACCGCGCGCGAGCTCCTCGTCGAGGCGCATCCGTCGCTCGTCGGGCTGTCGCACTGGATTTATGCGCAATCCGGAGCTCGGCTACCAGGAGACGCTCGCCGCCGGCTGGGTCGCGGAATGGATGCAGTCGGCCGGGTTCGACGTCCGGGTCGGAGTGGCCGGAATGGACACCGCGATCGTGGCCACGTCCGGCACGGGAGCTTCCACGTCGGACTGTGTGCCGAGTACGACGCGCTGCCGGCCATCGGGCACGCCTGCGGGCATAACGTCATCGCCGCCTCATCGGTCGGTGCCGCCGTGGCGCTGGCTGCCGTCGCGGATGAGCTCGACCTGCAGGTGACGCTCTTCGGCACGCCCGCGGAAGAGGGCGGCGGCGGAAGATCCGGCTCATCGAGGCGGGCGAGTTCGACGGCGTGCACGCCGCGCTGATGGTCCACCCGGGGCCCGACGACATCCTCGAGCCCGAGCTGGTGGGAGTCAGGCAGCTGACCGTGACCTACATCGGCCGCGAAGCCCATGCCGCCGCCTACCCGGAGCTCGGCGTCAACGCGGCCGACGCCCTTGACGGTGGCCCAGGTCGCGATCGGCGCGCTGCGGCAGCAGATCTCCTCGGGCGATCGGATCCACGGCATCGTGACCAAGGGCGGCGACGCCCCGAACATCGTTCCCGCTCATACAACCGCGGCCTTCATGGTCCGCTCGCACACACGCGATGGCCTCGATGATCTGACCGAGCGCGTTGAACGCTGCTTCGAAGCCGGCGCCATCGCGACCGGCTGCGAGCTGACCATCCAACGCGAGGTCGACTACCTGCCGGTGATCCACGACCCCGATCTCGTCGAGCTCTATGCCCGCAACGCCGAGCAGCTGGGCCGCACGTTCGACCCGAATGCGCGGATGGTCGTGTCCACCGACATGGGCGACGTCTCCCACGTCGTGCCGTCGATTCACCCGATCATCGGGATCGATTTCGAGGCCCGCGGTGAACCACCAACCCGAGTTCACCGACGCGGCCGCAAGCCCGGCCGCCGATCAGGCGATCTTCGACGGTGCCCTGCTGTTGGCCTTGACCGCGATCGACGCCGCCGAATTGGCCTGGCCTCCGAGCCCGATTGACCGGCCGGGCCGCGCCCGAGTCGGGCGACGCCGTGGTCGCCGACCTCGGCGAATTGGATTGGGAGCTGGAATCCGACGCACCCGTCGAGGCGGAAGGCCTGGCGTGGGAGGACGGCCATGATGCCGATTTCGTTGAGGCACCCGTCGGGGACGTGTCGGCCGACATTGACGCGAACGAGCCCGGAACCGACCACGACGATCCGACGCACGGCGCGCACTACGACGCGTGGGAGGCGGAATACCAGGCCGCCCTGGCAACGCTCGAAGCCGGCGAATAGCTCCGGCTCCGCGGTCGCCGGACGGCGTCTCGCCGCGCGGCTACTCGGCCCGCATCACCAGGATGTGCTGGTGGACGATGTTGGGCACGAACGCGCGGGGATACCCGTAGGGCCGGAGCCGCGTCCCTGCCTGGTACCAGACGAGATCGCCCTTCGGCACGAAGCCTGCTGACGCCGCCCTGCCAGCGAGGTCGGCGCCGGTGAAGCGGTATCGCCCGTCCTGGTAGGCGTCCCGGACGATCACCGCCGCGTAGCGGCCGTCGCGCAGCACGCGACGAAGCTTTCCGAAGATCAGGCCCATCCGCTCGAGGAACTCGTCGTAGCTGGCGCTGTTGGCGAGATCGGCGGGATCGTCCGAGATCATCGCGTAGTCGGTCCGTCGGTTCGCGAACGACTGGGCGAGCCTCCCGCCGGCCATCGTCAGCTTCAGCTGCGGGTTGTACGGCGGGTCGGTGGCCACAAAGTCGATCGATCCTGTTTCCAGGGCGTCGAGCAGGCGGACCGCATCGCCCAGCAGGATTTGGGAGCGCGACGGGTCGAAGGTTCGAGCGCCGCCGGGGTCCGACGGTCCAAGGTCGGGCAGCGGCGGTCCCGCGCCATCGCGCTCAGCGCTCAAGTCACGGACCACTGATTCGTACACCTCGATCCAGCGCGGGTCGAGCTCAAAGCCAAGCGCGCGCCGCCCCCCACGTGCGATCGCAGCTCCCAGCAGGGTGCCTCCGACGCCGGCGAACGGATCGAGCACGAGGTCCCCGGATCGACTGAAGAACTCGATCAAACGGGCCATGAGACGGGGCGGCTTGTTGGCCCCATGCGCCTTCCGGGCTGCGTGCCCCAGTTCGGAGGGATAGGCCGTGGTCCACAGCGACTTGGTGAAGTAGAGCCACTCATCGCCGGCGAGCTCGTTCAGCTCGTTGTCGGGGTGCACCACGCGCTCGGCCACCGGCGGAGTATGGCGTCGGGAAGCTGTACTCCGTTCCGTATGCTTTCAGGCATGGCGTTCGTCGGGCGGGAACCCGAGTTGGAGCTGCTTGCGCATGCCCTGGAGGCTGGCGCAGACGGCCGGATGAGCCGTGTCGCGATCACGGGCTCGGTCGGCGTCGGGGTGACGCGCCTGATTGACGAGCTCGTGGCCCGTGTCTCCGTCATCGACAGCGTGGTCGTAGCGCGCGGCACAGCCCGCGAGTCGGCTCGCGGCATGCCCTTTTCCGCGGTTGCTGAAGCGCTGTCGAGTGCGCTCCGCGCGACCCCGGACGAACGGCTCGCAGCGGTGGTCGGGGACGGCGGCAGCGATCTCGGGGTGCTCATTCCGGGTTTGGGGCCGCGTCTCGATCGGCTCCGCATCGATTGGGCGCCGCACGCCCTGCAGGCGCCGGACCAGCTGGCCAGCCGCGTCACCGAGGCGATCGTTGGCACTGTCGCGCAGCTCGGTCGCGCCGGCGTGGTCCTGCTTGCGCTCGAGGATCTCCACTGGGCCGATCCGGCGACGCATTCGTTCGTTACATCGCTGCTCCGCATGAGCCGGCGCATGCGGCTCTGCCTCGTCGTCTCGTTTCAGCCCGACGCATTGCACCGACGTCACCCGGCCATGCCGTTTGCCCAGGCGCTGGCCGCCACCGCGGATGTCGAATGGATCCCCCTCGCCGCACTGACACGGGAGGAGACGGCGGCATTGGTCGAGGCGCAACTCGGCGAAGCGCCGTCGAGCAGCCAGCTGTCCGCGTTGGTCGAAGGCTCCAAGGGCATCCCGCTGGCGATCGAGCAGCTGGCCCTGGCCAGCGAGACGCTGGGCGGGGTCCGGCTGTCGGACCCGTTCGAGCAGATCCTCGGTGCCCGGCTCGATGCGCTCGGCGCCGACGCAGTCCGTGCCGTGCGTGCCGTCGCCGGCGCGGGCGGGCCGATCGAGCGCAGCTCGCTCCTGGGGCTGCGACTTCCCGAAGGTCGCCTGACGGCGTCGTCTCTGTCCGACGCGGAGAAGAGCGGGCTCGTCGTCACCCGGGGCGAGGCGCTGGAGATCGCGCACGATCGCTACGCGGAGGCCGTCGAGGATCTCGAGCTGCCACCTGAACGACATGCCGTCCATGCCGCGCTCGCGAGCGCAATCGCGGCAGGCGATTCGGCCGCAGCCGGCAGGGCTGCCACGGCGGCCTGGCACTGGGAGCGCGCGGGACGGGTTACCGAGGCGCGCCGTGCCCACCTGGCGGCCGCGTCCGAGAGCTCCCGTCTCGATCCGACGGAGACCGCGCTGTTCCACCTGAAGGCTGCACTCGAGCTCACCGACGAAGACCACGCCCCGAGCGACGACGACGAACCCCTCTGGTCCGTCTTCTCGGCGGCTGCCCATGCCGCGGCCGCCGCCGGCGAGTTCCGTCGCGCGACCGCCCTCGATGCGTCGCGCCATCGACCACCGGGTCAGCCGCCGGGCAGGCGCAGCGGTCGGGCCGCGCGATGCCGGCGTCCGTGCCGATCTCTCCAAGATGAACGTGGACCTTGGCCGGTTCCGCTGGTCGAGCGGCGACCTCGAAGGTGGCCTGACGGCAATGGAGCACGCGCTCAGTCTCCTGCCGTCCGAACCGACGGTTGCCCGCGCGCACGCACTGGCGACGCTGGCCCAGCACCTGATGATCAACGGGCGCTTCGAGCAGAGCGTGAGGCTCGCCAACGAGGCGCGCGCCGCGGCGAAGGACGCGGCGAAGACCCAGGGCAGTATCACGCCGCACGCGCGGAATTTGGGCACGCGACGTGCACGCTGGGCGTCGACATCGCCTACCAGGGCAACGTTGACCGGGCGCTCGCATTGCTCGAGGAGGCGACGGTGGTCGCGCGCGAGGAGGGCAGGCTCGACGATCTCGATGCGGGCCTACGCCAATCGCACGTTCCTGTTGGACCTCGATTTGCGCCGCGAGCCGGCACTTGCCGTAGTCAAGGATGGGCTGCGCGATGCTCGCGAGGGCGGGCTCTCGGCAACGTATGGGGCGTTCCTGCGCGGCAACGCGGCAGACATCCTCTACCAGCTGGGCCGGTGGGAGGAGGCAGAGACGGAGTCGCGCGCGGCAATGGAATGGCCGCCCGCCGGCGTCGCCTGGTTCAGTCCGACCCTCTACCTGGGTCTCATCCTGGTCGAGTCCCGAGCCGACGATGAAGCCGCCAGCCTGGTCGGCCAGACCCTGCTGCAGCTCGAAGCCGTGCCCGCCGGACAGTGGACAGCGCTCGTGCAGCGCTCGGCGGTCAGCCTCGCGCTCTGGCGCGGAGACTTTGCCGATGCACTCGCCGTCGCCCGGCGCGAATGGGATCGCGTCCTCGAGACCGACGACCCGACGCAGATCGCAATCGGTGCCGCCACCAGCATGGAGGCTGCCGCGGCCGCCGCTGACGATGCGCGGCTCCGCCGTGACTACGCAGCCGTCGCGGACGCGGGCGCGCTCGGCGCGCGCGTCCTTCCAGAAGCCGAGATGCGCGTCGCAAAGAGCACCCTCGCGCCGGGGCTTGGTGCCCGTCGGGAGGCCGACCTGTACCTCGACACGGCTCGGGCGCATGCGCAGCGGTTGCGCGGACGGCCGAGCTCATCCGCATGGGCACGACTGGCCCGTGCCTGGGCCGCGGTCCCGGTCCCGTTCCTCAGCGCCAAGTGCCGCTGGTGGGAGGCGCTTGCCGTGCTGCAGACAGGGGAGCCACGGCCAATAGCCCAGGACGCCATCCATGACGCGTGGCGGATTGCGGAGAAGCTACCCGCGCTTCCGCTCCAGCGCGCGTTGGCCGACCTTGCATCGCGATCGCGAATCAACCTGCCCGAGGGTGCCGAGGTCCCCGAGCGGCTCTCGCCTGCGGCAACGGTTGGCGTGCCGGTGCAGGCGCGCGAGCTCGTGCCGGTGATGGCGCCTCGACTCGTGCCGGTCGGTCCGGGGACGGATTCGGGCGCTGCCGGCCACGCCGCGGGGAGAGGACACGATTCCGACCTCCAGACGGAGGCGGCGCGGCAGATCGCCGAGAAGCTCGCATCGTCGTCCGGCGACGTCGCGTTCGGCCTCAGCCCACGGGAGCTCGAAGTGCTCGTCGTGCTGGCCGAAGGTCGCACGAACCGCGAGATCGCCGAACGGCTGTTCATCAGCGAGCGCACCGTCGCCGTCCACGTCCGGCATATCCTCGCCAAGCTCGAGGTCAGCAGCCGCACCGAGGCTGCGGGCACGGCGATCCGGCTCGGCATCGTGGCGGGCCCGACCGAGCGCAGCCAGGCTGCGATCCGGCGATAGCGCAGGGTCGCGCGCGCAGTTCCCCCTGTTGCGCGATTCGACCGGCCGATTTCGCCGCGATCCCGGACAATTCGGCGATGAGAATGTCCTCGCCCTCCGCTGCCGGGTCCCGCCGGCGACCCCATCGATTGATCCCGTTCGCGGCGATCGCGGTGCTCCTCCTCGCGGCCTGCGCGAGTGGCAGTACCGCCGGCTGGACGTACGCGCCGGCGGTTGCGACGCCCACGGCCGCGGCAGGGTCGCCGGGCGCATCCGGTTCGCCGGGCGAATCCGGCCCGCCGGCTGAATCTGCGGCGCCGTCCTCGAGCCTGGCTCCCATCACGTCCCCGAGCGGCGGGCCCTCGTCGCCGGCAGCGAGTGGAGCGACCGGGCAAGTGATCGAGCTCGAGGAGACCGCCGATCTGCACATCACGCAGAATGGGTCGCCGGTCCAGAGCATCGCCGTGACGCCCGGCGAGACGGTGACGTTCAAGATCACCAACACGGCCGGATTCGATCACGACTTCTTCATCGGCCCGCCGGACAAGCTGTCCGGCAACGACGTGACCGGATTGCAGGGCATTCCCGCCTTTGACTCGGGCACGCAGGAGCTCACCTACACCGTTCCCGCGGATGTGACCAACCTCGAGTTCGCGTGCACCTTGCCGGGTCACTACCCCTCGATGCACGGCAGCCTTACGGCATCGCAATAGATCCCTCCGCAGCGCCGCGTTTCGCTTGCCCCGCTGGACGTGCGCTTGCGAATCACGAACAACACTGGGAGTGACATGACGACTGACATCTCCCAGGCCGACGCATATCAGCGCTCGACCGAGGCCACGATCGAGTCGGCCACCCGGCTCGACGATGGAGCCTGGGAGGTCGTGCTCGACCGCACCGTCTTCTACCCCGGTGGTGGCGGCCAGCCGTCGGACGCAGGTTGGCTGATCCGTGGGGACGGCGAGCGACTGAACGTTGAGGGAGCGCGCCGTTCGGGATCGGACATCGTCCACCGGGTCGCGGCGGATGGCGCCGAGCCAGTCACAGGCCAGAAGGTCACTGCCCAAATCGACTGGGACCGGCGCCACCTGTTGATGCGCACGCATACCGCGCTGCACACGCTGTGTGGCGTCGTCTGGCGCGACCATGGCGCACTCGTCACCGGCGGGAACATGGAGCCCGGCAAGGGACGGCTCGACTTCGAGTTCGAATCGCTGACCGCGTGACCTCGTCGCCGGCATCGAGGCGGCCGTGAACGTGGAGATCGCTGCCGAGCGGCCGATCCACGTGCGCTTCTTCCCGCGCGACGAAGCGTTCGCGATCCCGGCGCTGATCCGCACGAAGATCAACCTGCTGCCGCCCGGCATCGAGACCGTTCGGGCGATCGAGATCGAGGGGCTCGATCTGCAGGCCGACGGCGGCACCCACGTGGCCAACACGCGCGAAGTCGGGCCGATTCGCGTGAGCGGCTACGAGTCCAAGGGCCGCATCAACAAGCGCATTCGCATCGAGCTCGCGGCCGCCTGACTCCAGTGGCCATGCCGACGGATCGTCCCGAGACGCGGGCGATCCACGCCATCGCCGAATCCGGCGTGCCCCATCGAGTCGTGCGCACCGAACGTGCAAGCTCGGCGGATGAGAGCGCTCGCTTCCAGGGCATCGAGATGCGGCAGCTCCTGCGCACCATCGTCGTTCGTCGCGCTGAGGCTGACTACCTCTTCGTGCTGGTCCCGGCCGGTCGTCGCTTCGACTGGCCCAAGTTGCGCGCCCTGCTGGGAGTGCGACGGATGACCCTCCCTGACGCCGATGAAGCCCGTGCGGTCACCGGGTACGAGCGGTACACGATCACACCGTTCGGTTCGACGAACGCCTGGCCGGTCATCCTCGACGCATCTGCCGCCGACGAGCCGGTTGTGTCGATCGGTGGTGGAGGGTTCGGCATCAACCTCCACGTCGTACCGGCCGACCTGGTGAGCGCGCTGGGCGCGCGGGTCGCGGACGTCAGCGAGCCCGAGGATCCGGCGCGGGGCCGCTGATCGAAGCGGGTGCCGCCACGCACCGCAAAACGAACGTACTAGAGACAGAGTCGAACGGTCCCAGCAGCATCGCTGCCACTTCACCGGTCTATTGCCGAAGGATCGTGAAAAGACCCAAGCTCCCTGCCAGGCGACCTCCCCAGCTGCTCGCGCTCGTCTACCTGATCAGCATCCTGCTGGTCGTCGTGACCGCGATTGCGCTGTCGACGGTCGTCGGGGATGGCATCTCGAACACGGCCGTCAACGCCTCGCTGGCGGCCGACCGCGCCCTCGTGACGGCGTTCGTGCAGTCGAACATGACGCCGGAAGAGGTGACGAGCGGAGTGCTCGCGTCTGACCGGGTCACGAAGCTCGGCGAGGCAATGCAGGCGCTTGCGGACACCGGGATCGTCCGCATCAAGATGTACCGGCCCGACGGCACGGTCCTGCTGTCGAACGACCCGACCATCATCGGTCAACAGTTCAAGCTCGAAGACGACATCGTGGACTGCGCTCGGAGGCACGGCCAACGGCGATGTCACCGATACCCGCTCGCCGACCACCGAGCCGGACCTACCCCGCCTGGGCATCCCACTGCTGCTCGAGGAATACCTGCCCGTCACGGTCAACGGCACGACCCAGGCCGTGTTCGAGGTCTACCGCGACGCGACGCCGGTCCTGGCGCAGAGCTCGCAGACGCGCGAGCAGGTCCTTATCGTCACGCTGATCGCATCGGCCGTGCTGGCGGTCTTCCTCTACTTCGTCTTCCGATCCGCGGATCGGCGCCTGAAGCGCCAGACGCGAGCGCTCATGGAAGCCACGCGGCGCGATGCGCTGACGGGAATGCTCAACCACGGCGCGGTGGTGGAGGACCTGACCCGGCTCCTCGACGAGGCGATCCCAACCGAGCAGAAGCTCGGCATCGCGCTCGTGGACGTGGACAACCTTGGACTGCTCAACGATGCCCATGGCCATGCCGCGGGCGACGCGATCCTCACCGAGGTCGCCACGATCCTCCACGAGGAAGCGCATCCGGCCACGGTCATCGGCCGCTACGGTCCCGATGAGTTCCTGCTCGTGGCACCCCCGGGTTCGGTCCACGACCTGGCCCCCGCCATCGAGCGCCTTCGCTACCGTCTGCGCGAGTTCGCGCCAAGCTTCGGGAAGTCCGAGCGCCTGCTGGTCAGCGTGAGCGTCGGCCTATGCGAATTCCCGCGGCATGGGCGGAGCGTCACGGAGCTGCTTTCCACCGTGGCACTTGCGCTGTCACAGGCAAAGGTGAGTGGCGGGGACAGCGTCCGATGGGCGTCGGACAACCCAAACGCGGAAGCCCGCGCCGAACGGACGAGCTTCGACGTCCTTGAAGGCCTCGTCAACGCGGTGAATACGAAGGACAAGTACACCAAGCGACACTCCGAGGACGTCGCCCGCTACGCGGTCTTCCTCGGAAAGCAACTCGGCCTCGACGAGACGTGGTTGCGAACGCTTCATATCGCCGGGAGGCTTCACGACATCGGCAAGATCGGCATCCCCGATGCGATCCTGCGCAAGCCGGCGCCCCTGACGGCAGACGAGTACGTCATCGTCAAGCAGCATGTCGCGCTGGGTCACATGATCGTCCGCGATCTGCCCAACCTGGACCTGGTCCGGTCGGGCATCCGCTTCCACCACGAGCAATGGAATGGCCAGGGGTATCTCGAACGCATCTCTGGCGAGGAGATCCCGCTTGTCGGACGCATCCTCGCGGTGGCCGATGCGATGTCCGCCATGACCACATCCCGTACCTACCGCAAGGAACTGCCGTTGCGCGAGGCGCTCCACCGCTTGGAGGATGCCGCCGGGGGCCAGCTCGATCCGGAGCTCGTGGGTCCTTTCGTCCGCGGCATGGAGACCGCGAGCGACGCGCCGCTCCCAGGCGACGACCGGCCGATCACCGACATCTGGACACCCGAACGAGCGGCAACGCCCGCCTGGGAGCTGCCACTCGAGCAGCCGGCGCACGGTGGTTCCAAGACGCGGCTGGGGCTGGGGAGACCGGAACAGCCTGAGACGCCCGTCGCGCGCATTCCCTCGTGGCTGACCACCGATGGGACATGGATGAGCCGCCCGGGAGTGGCCAAGCAACCGGCTCGTTCGACCGAGAGCTGACCGAGCCAGCCACCTCCCGGCCGCGTGGCTCGCCGGCACAACGGGTTCAGGCGCTCAGCTTCCCGCGCCTGATCAGATCGCGATGAAGCTCGGCCAACGATTGGAAACAGAGCACGGCGCCGGCATCGCGCAGCGTTTCCACGGGCACGGCCCCGGTCGCGACCCCGACCCCGATCATCTGTGCGGCACGCGCGGCGCGCATGTCCCACACCGAATCACCGATGTACCAGCAGCGGTGCGGCGCGACATCCAGCTGATCCGCGGCGTGCAGCAGCAGGTCCGGAGCTGGCTTCGCGTGCTTCACGTGGCTTCCGTCGGTGACTCGCGGCTGTGAGGGCAGCGCGAGCGCTTCGATCATCGGCCGCGCCTGTTCGGCGCGGCTCGAGGTCGCGATCGACCAGGGCCAATGCGCGGCGTCGAGCGCCTCGAGGAGCGCGGTCGCGCCCGGCTGGCGCTTCGGGTGCTCGGCAAGGACACCGAAGATCTCGCCTGAGCGCTTGTCGATTGCCTCGGCTCGCTCGTCGCTGAGCGTCCGGCCCGCGATCTCGGCAACCTCGCGGGCGAGCCGCCGACCGTCGGCTCCGATCAGACCGGCCACGTGCTGGCGGTCCGCCGGAAGCCCGACCTCGGCGAACGTCCGCATCCATGCCTCGATGCGCTCGCTCACCGTGTCGGTCAGCGTTCCGTCCAGGTCGAAGATGAACGCCGAGACGGCGTCAACGCTCGGACTGGCCGCAGCCGCCTCGTCCCGTGCGGGTTCCACGGGCTCCCCCCTCCACTCCTCGCTCACGTGGCGCAAGCGTATCGGGTCAGCGAGCGCCGGCGGCGAGCTCTCGTTCGAGGTCGGTCGCGGTGGTGACCGGGAGGCGGCAGACGAACCCGCGGCACACGAAGGCGGCCGCACGACCCGAGATGAGAGTGCGACCATGGAGCAGCTGTACCCTCGATCGATCGGGGTCGTCGGACACCGCCAGCACACTCCACGGTCGGAGGGACGCGCGAACTGCGTTGATGAGCGCCACCGTGTCGGTCGCGCTCGGATCGCCAACGATCGCGATCTCGTCGATCCCGCGCGCGATTGCGCCGATGCCCTGGAGGACCTGTGCGAACGCCGTCGGGTAGCGCTGCGCCACGCCGGCCAGCGGCAGCACGGCGCTCCGTGCCAGCTCGACGTATCGCTGCTCCCCGCTGAACGCGGCTAGCGACAGGAAGACCGTCGCGGCCATCGCATTGCCCGATGGAACCGCGTTGTCCTGGAGGCCACGGGGTCGGGCAATGAGCCGCTCGCCGTCATCCGGCGTGTCGAGGAAGCCCGCACCGTCGGGGTCGACGAAGTGAGCCTCCACCAATGACATGAGCTCCCGGGCTCGTTCGAACCAGCGCTCGTCGAACGTGGCCTGGTACAGCGCGAGGTAGCCGTCCGCCAGGTGCGTGTGGTCCTCGAGCGTGCCGGCTCCACGGATCGTGCCGCGGTTCCACGTCCGATTCAGCCGGCCTGCGTCGTCCACCAGGAGCACGGGCAAGGCTGCGGCCAGTGCTTCGGCGATTGACCGGTAGCGAGGCTCCTCGAGCGCCCACGCGGCGTCCGCGAACGCGGCGAGTGCGAGCCCGTTCCAGGCCGCGATCACCTTGTCGTCGCGGTTCGGCTGCGGCCGCGCCTGGCGCCGTTCGTGAAGGATCGTGCGTGCGTGCGCGAGTGCAGCAGCCACCGCCGCCGGGCCCAGGGAGAACCGTGCTGCCAACTCCTCGTCGCCCGCGACGCGCGACAGGATGGTCGTCCCTTCCCAGTTGCCCTCGGGTGTGACGCCGTACGCAGCGCTGAAGAGCCGCGAATCCGGCCCAAGTGCTTCGTCGACCTCCGCCTGCCGCCAGACGTAGGTCGCGCCTTCGTGTCCTGCCGTGTCCGCGTCCAGGCTCGACGCGAACGCGCCTTCGGGCGTGCGCAGCTCGGAAGCCATGAAGTCGAGCGTGTCGCGAGCCACGTCGGCGTAGCGCGCGTCGCGCGTCAGCAGCCAGGCGTGCGTGTAGACGCGCGCCAGCTGGGCATTGTCGTAGAGCATCTTCTCGAAGTGCGGCACCAGCCACGCCGTGTCGGTGGCGTAGCGCGCGAAGCCGCCGCCGAGCTGATCGTGGATCCCTCCAGCCGCCATCGCATCGAGCGACCGCCGCGCGACCTCGAGTGGATCGCTCGCACCCGTGCGCAGGTGCTCGCGGAGCAGGAACTCGATCGTGGCGGCCTGGGGGAACTTGGGTGCCCGACCCCAACCCCCGTTCACGCGATCGAAGCCCGTCACCGCCGCCGCGGTGGCGCTGTCGAGCACCGAACGCAGCGCTGCGCTCTCCGCGTCGACTTCATCGGCCCCTGCGACGACTGGACGCCACGCCGGCGCCGCCTGGCCACGCGAGACCGCCTCAGCCAACCGATCGGCGGATTCCTCGAGCTCGTTGCGGCGGGTCCGCCACGACTCCGTGACGCCGCTCAGCAGGTCCTGGAATGCCGGCAGCCCGCGGCCTCGGCGATTGGGGAAGTAGGTGCCGCCGTAGAACGGCCTCCCGTCGGGCGTCAGGAAGACCGTCATCGGCCAGCCGCCCTGGCCGGTCATCTGCTGCACCGCGTCCATGTAGATGGCGTCCACGTCGGGCCGCTCCTCGCGGTCGACCTTGATCGAGATGAAGTCCCCGTTGAGTTGCTCGGCGGTGGCGGCGTCCTCGAACGACTCGTGGGCCATGACGTGGCACCAGTGGCAGGCGGCGTATCCGACCGAGAGGAAGATCGGCCGGTCGAGCTCCTTCGCTCGAGCCAGTGCCTCGGGTCCCCACGGCCACCAATCCACGGGGTTGTGCGCGTGCTGGAGGAGATACGGGCTCGTCTCGGCCGCGAGGCGGTTCGCATCTGGCTGTCTGGCCGAGTGTTGGTCACTCACCAGGCCATGCTACCGGCGTCGACGCTGGCGCCCGAATGAGGGCGCCGATCAGGTGCGGCCGATGCCCAGGCTGTCGATGCGCACGGGCTTTCCGCTATCGAGGAGCTTGAGGGTGACCCTGCCCGTGCGGTTCGCGCCTCCCGATTCGATCGAGAGGGCGGCGCCTCACACCTCGATCGGGACCTCGTAGACCTCGGACGTCGGATGGCCTGCTCGCTCGTGGACGCGCATCACGGCCTCCTTGGACGGACCCGTGGCGAGGCAGAAGACCTTGCCGCTGATCGGGTCGAGCCAGGCACGCTCGTAGTGCACGCCTTCGTCACCCTCGATCGCGAGATCGCGACCGTGGGCTTCGGCCAGCTGCTCGCCGGTGACGCCGAAGAAACCGTTGTGGACATCCATGAACGTGGCCATGACTGAACTCCATCTGTGGCGGCCACTCGAATTGGTGACCTGGGGTCAGCTTCGCAACCGGTTCCGACGGGCACATCGGTCATCCGACCGATGGAGGGTCTTGCTGCGGGTACCTAAACTCCGCGGCAATGCCGACGTCCTCGAAACCTCGCGTGCGCAACCGGTTGTCATGAACGCGAACCGGTCGATGCTCTGCCCCCTGATCCTCGGCCGGGACGACCTGCTCGGGCTGATGGACGACCTCATCGACGAGGCGATCGCCGGTCGCGGCCAGGCGTTGTTCCTGTCAGGCCAGGCGGGCCTCGGCAAGACGCGGCTCATTCGGGCCGCGGTCCGGAAGGCCGAGGCGGCCAGGATGCGGGTCGATGGTGGCTCCGTGGCGCCGCAGGATCTGCAGGTCCCGCTCGCGTCCATCCGCGAGATGGCGGCCGGAATGCGCGGGAGCGCCGAGTGGGGCTCCCTTTCGGAAGATCTCCTGGCGATTGCCGGGCGCTCTGCCGGCGATGCGCTGGGGACTCGCCGCGTGATCGTCCGCGCCGCCGCCGATCGCATCCTCGGTGCGGTCGATCGTCCGACGATGCTCGTCTTCGACGACCTCCACTGGGCCGACGAGATGAGCCTGGAGGTCATCGGCGAGCTCGCTCGACACGGAGCCGAGTACCCGTTGTTCCTCATCGGCGGCTACCGCGGGGACGAGTTCCCGCACGACACGATCCATCGCGAGTGGCGCTCACGAATCCTGAGCCAACGCCATGCCCAGGAGGTGCGGCTTCGCCGTTTGACGGAGCAGGAGACGGGGACTGCCGTCACCCTGATCCTTGGAGGAGAGCTGCCGGCGCCGCGCGAGGTGGTCCAGGCGATTCACGAGCGCACCAACGGCATTCCGCTGCACATCGAGGAGCTCCTGGCGGCGCTCCCGGAGGAAGCCCGATCGGACGGCACCCTCATCCGGGACGCTCACGTGCCGGACACGATCGGCGACGCCGTCCTCGCCAGGCTCGGGCGCCTTTCGGACGACGCGCGCCTGGTTGCCCGGGCCGGCGCCGTCATCGGGCGCTGCTTCAGCCCGGATGTGCTCGCAGGGGTCGTCGGGCGGCCGATGTCCGACCTGGAGCCGACCATCCAGGAGCTGGTGGACGCCGCGATCCTGTACCCGTTCCACTACGTCGACCAGGGCTACTACGACTTCCGCCACCAGCTGCTGCGGGACGCGATCTACAACGACGTCCCGCCGTCCCTGCTCCGGAGAAGCCACGCCCAGGCCGCCGAGTTCGTGATGAACCTCGAAGCTTCCAGCATCGTCCACGCGTCGCGGCACTACGAGCGAGCGGGACTGCGCAACCAGGCGTACCGAGCGTCGTTGACGGGCGCCGAAGAGGCGGGTCGCATCTCCGCTCGGCACGAGTCGTGGGAGCTCTACCGCCGGGCGATCGACAACATGCCGGCCGACATCTCCGCTGACGATCGGGCAGAGCTGTACCGGTCGTTCTCGGATGCATCGATTGCGATCGAGCGCATCGACGACGCAATCAACGCCGCCGGCGAGGCGCGACGCTGGTTCCTCGAGGCCGGCAGGGTCGCCGAGGCGGCCGACATGCTCACGTACGTCGCGAACGGTGAGCGAAAGGACGGCGTCACGTCGATCGACCAGCGCAGGGCGCTGATCTCCCAGGGCTTGGCCGAGCTGGAAACAGCCGAGCCTGGACGGGAGGTCGAACTGGCCCGAGCGGACTTGGTCAGCTTCCAGGCGCTCAACGAGTTCGATGCCGCGAACTTCGACGCCGCGGAACGACTCAACGATCGGTTACCTCGCCATCGCCAAAGCTCTCGGCGACCACGAATTGGAGCTCGACGGGGAGTTTTTTGCCGGCCAGATCGCGCTCATGCGGGGCGAAGATGACCGGACACTCGATCGGCTCGTCGCGATTGCCCAAGAGGCCCGCGACGCTGGATACGAGTCAGTCGGCGTCACCTCGTTTCGTGTCGCGGCCACCATGGCAGCCCGGGTGATGGAGTACTCGCAGGCGACCGCCGCGATCCACCTGGGCATCGAGTACGCCGACGCAATCGAGCAGTCGCACTGCCGGCAGCAGATGGCCACGATCGCTGGCGCTCATTGCCTGGGCGAACGGCGACTGGGACGGCGCCGACCGCATATCCCGCCAGGAGCTCGTCGAGCGGGGCTGCCGGCGCGGCGCGCTCGGCGCGATGCCGGTGATCGGCTACGTCGCTCTCGGTCGAGGCGACCTGGACGAGGCTCGGCATTGGCTGACAGACGCCCTGACCGAGGGCCGCACGTTGCAGGACGTCGAGATGATCCTGCCGCCGCTCTGGGGCCTGGTCGAGCTCGCGCTGATGGCTGGAGACCCTGCCGCAGCACAGGTACGTGCGCGGGAAGGGCTCGAGATCGCGCGGGGCACCGGGGAGCGGCCCTTCTTCGCGCCGTTCGTGGTGAGCGGCGTTCGCGCTGCGCTGGCGCTCCACCAGCCAGAGGAAGCGGTTCGCTGGTTGGAGGCATGCCGCGACCACTTGGCTGGCTGGGACATGGCGGACGCCGCGCTGGCGAATGCCGACGGGCTCGTCCAGCTCTCGCTCGGGCATCTGACGGCTGCCCGGACGTCCCTTGAAGCTGCGGTCAGCGGTTGGCGCCACCGGGGGCGAATCTGGGAGGCGTCGTGGGCGCAACTCGACCTTGCGCAGTGCTTGCTCCGGTCGAACCGTCATGGTGATGCGGCCGCGTTGGTGGCGACCGTCCTGCAAACGGCCGAAGCGCTCGGCAGCCTGCCGTTGCGCTCGCGTGCCGAGGAGTTGTCGCGGGTCGCCCGGAGCCGGAGCACGCTCGAGGAACCGTGGTACCCGCTCACCGCGCGGGAGTTCGAGGTCGCGCGGCTCATCGCCGATGGCATGACCAACCCGGAGATCGCCAGCCAGCTGACCCTCTCGCCGAAGACGGTGAGCGCCCACGTCGAGCACATCCTCGCGAAGCTTGGCGTGGCCCGGCGATCCGAGATCGCTGCCTGGGTCGCGACCGTCGCGCGCGCTGGAGCGCCGAACCGCCCCGGAGTCAATTCCAGGCCACTGGTACGCAACACCGCCGCGACCCGCTAGTCGCAGCCGAGAATCGCGGCGCGGTGGCGCGCGCGAACCGACACCACAACATGTGGTTCACTACGCCGGGGAAGCGCAGGCTCGGATCGTGAGGGATTGGCGATGGCAGACCGTCCGGAGGTGGTCACGCACCTGACGCGTCTCGGCCTGACCACCTACGAGGCCAAGGCGTATCTCGCCCTCATCCGGCGCGACTCCTACACCGCCGCGCAGGTCGCACGCCAGGCCGGCCTCCCCCGCCAGCGCATCTACGACGTCCTCGGCAGCCTCGTCGAGAAGGGCCTCGCGTCGGCACGTCCAGGTGATGTCGTCAAGTACGCCGCCACACCGCCCGAGATCGCGATCGCGCACCTGCTCCAGACGCATCGGAACGACCTCCAGTCGCTCGAGCGAGACGCGCTCGAGATGGTCGCCCTCATGACGCCTGCCTTCGAGGCCGGCCGCAGCCACACGGACCCGCTCGAATACATCGAGGTGCTGCGCGACGACCGTGCCATCAACGAGCGGTTCGCCCAACTCCAGGCGAACGTCAAGCGCGAGATCCTCGTCTTCACCAAGCCGCCCTACGCCATGCCGCCGCAGGAGAACATCGAGGGGCTGGAGGTGTCGCGCGAGCACACCGCACGCTCGATGTACGAGTTCTCCGCCTTCACGGACCCGGCCTTCATCCGCGGCTGTCCAGACGTTCATCGACGCGGGCGAGGAGGCACGCTTCGTCCCCGAGCTGCCGCTGAAGCTCGTGATCATCGACGAGACCATCGTGATGTTCGGGATGCAGGATCCGGTCGAGGGCAGCTCCGACCTGACCATCGTGGTTGTCGAGCACCCGTCCCTTGCCAGGACGCTCAAGCTTTCGTTCGAAGCGACCTGGGCAACCGGCCTGACCTTCGACCAGGCAAACGACCTGCTCGTCACGAGGGTCGCAAGACCGGCCTGAGTGCAGACGCCCGGGTGCGGGACGGCCGATCGGCTCTGCCTGGATGTGGAGCTGGGCAACGGCCTCACGTGGGCGGGGTCCGCGGGCGCGCCCGATGCGTCGCTTCGATCAACGCACCGATCAGACGGGGCTCGTTGCAGTTGTATTTCATCAGTCGGCGTTGAGATCAGGGACGCTCGGCTTGCCGCGGGTCTCTCTCAGGCCGGGGTTGCCAGAGCTGCCCAGCTGTCCCAATCGGCCCTCTGTCGGATCGAGCATGCACAGGCGCGTCGCGTATCCGTCGACACCCTTGCGCGCGTGGTCGCCGTCTTGGGACTTCGCCTGTCCCTCAAGGCGTATCCGGACGGCGATCCCCTCCGTGACTCCGCGCAGCGGAGACTCCTGATCCGGCTCTGGAAGCACGTGGAGCCTGGCGTGCCCCGGCGAGAAGAGGTTCCCGTCACGAACGACCCCGCCGACCGCCGCGCCTGGGATTCAGTTCTGGATACCCAACCGCTCCCAACCCACGTTGAGGCGGAGACGCAGTTGCGCGATGTGCAGGCTGTTCAACGGCGCTTGGCGCTGAAGAAGCGAGACGGTGAGCCCGGACGGCTGATCCTGCTCGTTGCGGACACGCGCGCCAATCGCGCCGTGCTGCGATCCAACCCGTTTGGCGACGCCTTCCCCGTGACGGCCAGCAGCGCCCTTGCCGCCCTCGCTCGCGGGAACGACCCGGGTGGGGACGCGATCGTGGTGCTGTGATCAGCCGCCGCACATCGGCGGGGAAGTCAAACGGGTGGTTCTGCGATCAGACCCCGCCCCCAGGGCGCAGGGATCAACGTCAGGCCGCTGCGGTCCCGCAGTTGGCGCAGAACTTGGCACCGGCGGCGAGCTCGGCACCACAGTTGGAGCACTTCCGAACCTGCGCGACGGGCGTGCCGCAGTTGGCGCAGAACTTGGCACCGGCGGCGAGCATCGTTCCGCACGTTGCGCATGGGGTCATGCCACTCGCTGCGTTCATCGCACCTGCCACCATCGCGGCGCGCACTTCCGGCGGCATGCCACCGGACGGCGGTGCCGAAGGCGGCGCGGAGGGCGGACCGGTTGGAGCCTGTTGCTGGGCGGCCTGCGCAGCCGCGGCGTTGGCCATGCCTTGCTGGACCTTGGCGCCGATACCGAATGCGTTGGCAAAGCCCTGCACCATCGCCCCTGCCTGCTGCGCCTGTGCAGTGGCGATCTCGTTGCGGCGCGGCGAGTCGTCGTTGCAGAACCCGGAAACCTCATCGAAGTCGGGCACGCAGACGATCTGGTGGCAAGTGGGGCACTCGCGGAAGTACTGCGACACCTGGCCCCATGCCGTGTTCAATTCGTCCTTCGACATCGAGTTGCGGTACTGATGGTTCTCGACCTGGTCGGCCGCGGCCCAGCCGACGACCGGCACGTTGCGGAGCAGCCCGCCCAGGGCGCCGCGCTTGACGCTGTCGGTGATCGTCTGCTGCACGGAAGGGGTGGACCGGTACTCGCGCTGGTCGCGGTCGCAGTAGAAGATCGCGTACGGCCCGACGCCATCGTTCGACACCGTGTAGCGCGGCATGCGGGAAGGAGCGGTCATTCGGAGCAGGCCCCCTGTCGTGAGAAGAATCATCCACGGCCTTCGGCGAGGCCGGCTGCATCATACGGCGCGTTCCCGCAAGGCAGGGTCCTGACCCGAGGTACCAGGTGAGCCGATCCGATCCGGTCTACACGACGCCCCTGGATCAAAAGCTCGGCATCAGGCCGGGGCACCGCGTCGAGATCATCGACATCGACGATCCCGGGCTATTTGTTCTCGTCGAGGGGGCCGGTGCGGAAGTTACCGTCGGCAGCCCGCGCGACCCGGTCGACCTGATCTTCCTCGGTGCCGAGACGGTCGGCGACCTGCTGCGGCTTCCGGAGCTGCGGCGACGTATGCGACCCACGGGCGCGATCTGGGTTGTCTCGACGAAAGGCAAGACAGCGACCCTTCGCGACACCGAGGTCATCGAGGCCGGAATTGCCAGCGGCCTGGTCGACAACAAGGTGGTGAGCTACTCGGCGACCCACACGGCGCAACGCCTCGTCATCCGCGTCGTGGACCGCGCCGCCCATGCCGCCGAGCTCGAGGCGGCTGCCCGCCCGTGAGCGAGCCGTTCGCCGCGGTCGTGCTCGCGGCCGGCCTCGGAACGCGCTTCGGCGGCGCGAAGATGCTCGCACGGCTGGAAGGCCGTCCGATCCTCCAGCACGTCCTCGACGCCCTGGCGGCGGTCGATCCCGCGGACACGATCGTCGTGCTCGGTCCGAACGCCGAGGACCTGGAAGCCGCGATCGAGTGGCGATCCTCGCGCCGGATCGTGAACCCGCACCCGGAACGTGGACTGGCCGGTTCCCTCAAGGCGGGCGTGGCCGCCGCGGCGGCCGCTGACGTTCAGCTCGGTATCGACGGGATCCTGATCTGCCTTGGCGACCAGCCGCGGCTGCGTCCCGACGTCGTGCGCGCCCTCGTCGAAGCCGAGACGGATCGTCCGATCGTGGCACCCCGCTACGCCGATGACGGCTCGCGGAACCCCGTCATGCTGCGCCGCCCAGCGTGGCCTCGGGCCATGAGTGCAAGCGGAGACTCGGGCCTGGGTGCCTTCATCAGGGCGCACCCCGACCTGGTGCTGGAGATCCCGTTTTCGGGTGGCAACCCGGACGTGGATCGCCCGGACGACCTCGAGACGATCTAGGCGTCGGGCGTCTCCGCGAGGCTCCGACTCAGCCTCCGTTCCGACTCAGCCGCCATTCCGTCTCAGCGTCAAGCCGATCCGTCCGTATGGCGGCCGCGGGTCGGTAAAGACCCGGACGCGGTTGTCGGCCTCCGAGATCTCGGCCGTGTCCCAGAGGCGGTTTTGCGCCTCGAACGAAACCTCGGATAGCTGCGGCCAGCGTTCCAGCATCCGCTCGCCGATCTCGTGGACGAGGTGCTGGATCGAGAGGCTGATGAACTGGTGGAATACCGCGCTGGCGAGGTCGCGGACCTGCTCGGAGGCGACGTATTGGTCGGCAACCGGCTCGATAGGGATCTCGGGGTCGCGGTAACGCCAGGCAATATCGAGGTGGATGAAGAGCGGGCGATCGCCACGTTCGGGAAGCGTCGTGAACTCGTCGCGCGCAAACGATCGGAACGCCGACCCGGTCACCTTGATCAGACGAAGGCCGGCTCGTCCCGACCGGACGGAGCGGAGAACGACCGCGTCCCCCTCTCGGTCGAGCTCGAGCGATGCGATCTCGTGATCGTCCGAGCGCCGATGGAAGAGCACGTGACTGGGGCCAAAGCCCGCCTGACCAGGTCCATCGTCTGTTCGCTCGTCACGTGGGACGACGGCCAATTCGAAGGGCAGCTCGACGCCGGAGACGCGAAGACGCTCCATCTGGGGATACGTCTCCAGGAAGCGCGAGCCGAGGAAATGCAGCCACCCTTCCAGGGTCGAGCCGGGAAAGTCGAGCGATTGGCGATGGATGAAGTTCTTCATCGTGTCGGTCGCCACGACATCGCTGTTGTCGCCCTCGGTGTACGCGGCCAGGAACAATTCGCCCAGCACCTGCACGTCGATCTCGGCGGCGAGGAGCGTGTTCGGACGCCCGCTGAACGAAGACTTCGGGGATCGGTTGGATTCCCGTGAGCGGCGTCGCGTACATGCGGTAGGTCGAGACCTCGGCCTTGCCGTAGTGGATTTCGACTTCGTCGTAGTGGAACGCTGACCGGTCGCTCGTCATGTCTGCTTCCTCCAGCGATCGCGTGCGATGTCCACCACGGCGCGCAGACCGGTTTCGATTTCCTCTTCCCGCAGCTGCTCGAGGCGGCGTTCCAGCTCCGGGACGATCTCAGAGCGAGGGCGCCCCGCGACAAAGACGACGAATCGGAAGCCGAACCGTCCTTCGTAGGCGGCGTTCAAGTGGTCGAGCTCCGCCTGGATCCGCGCGCGCTCCTGCTCCGGTGGCCTCACGCGCTGTGTCGCGGTCGTAGCCCTGCTCACGGAACGAGTCGGCTGACACGGATCCCGGGGGCGCGCCGATGCGCGGGTGCGCATCGAGCAGCTCGACCTGCTCACGCTCGGGCATGGCGCGGGCAATCGATAGCGCAGCGTCGAACATCTGCTCGGGGCTCGCGAATGGGCGCGCCGCCGCGAGGCGCCCGAGGAACCCGGGCGCACCCTCGAAGAGTGGCGCGACGGCCGCTTCGAACGCCTCTCGATCCAGCGCGTCGAGGTCGCTCGCCGTGGCAACCGTCACTCAGCTGCCTCGGTACGTCGTGATCGCGAAGGGCGCGATCAACAGCGGCACGTGGTAGTCACGGGACGTGTCGTCCACGTGAACCTCCAGCACAACGCTGCGGAAGAAACCTGGCCTGTAGTGATGCAGGTCGAACGACAGCCGATAGACCCCAGGCGTGAGCGGTCCCGACGACAACCGTCGGATCCGGCCGTCGGCGTCGGTCATGCCTTCGCCCGCGGCAACCGGTGCGCCGTCGGCCAGGATGTGCTCCAGGCGCACCCTCACGCCGGCGGCAGGGATGCCCGCCTGCGTATCGAGGATGTGGGTCGAGATCCGCGCCGTCGGTTCGTCCATGGGCATGCTCACTGTATCCTCGGGCGCGATGCCGCGACTGGAGATCGTCGTCGGGAACCTGGGCTTCGAGGCGGCCTGGGTGGGCGCAGCGCCCCGCACCATCGAGGTCATCCGCGGGCTGCTGCCACTGCGGAGCCGGTTGATCCACTGCCGTTGGAGCGGCGAAGGATGCTGGATCCCGTTCGGCCAGTCGTTCCTGGAGCTCGACCCGGAGAACGCAACCAGCCACCCGGCTCCCGGGGAGATCATCATCTATCCAGGCGGCATCTCGGAGTGCGAGATCCTTGTCGCATATGGCTCGGTCGACTTCTCCAGCAAAGTTGGCCAGCTGTGGGGCAACCACTTCGCCACGATCGACGTCGGCACTGATCAGCTGCGCGAAATGGGACGCCGCGTGCTGTGGGACGGGGCACAGCCGATCACGATCGAGGAGCGCTAGGTGAGCAGGACGCTCATCCGTGGCGGCACGCTCGTGCTTCCGACCGGAACCCGACCCGGTGACCTGCTGATCGACGGCGAACGCATCGCGTCGATCGAGGAGGCCGGCGTCGCGCCTGCATCAGCAGTGGACCGGGTACTGGAGGCGGACGGTCTGCTGGTGCTCCCGGGCGTCATCGACGTGCACACGCACACCCGCATCCCCAGCGACGAGGAACCCGATCGCTTCTTCCAGGATTCCGTTGCGGCGGCATTCGGCGGCACCACAACCTTCCTGAGCTTCAACAACCCTGGCACCGGCATCTCGGTGAAGGCCCAGGCCCGGCTGTCTGGAGGCATCGAAGAGTGGCTGGACCGCACCTCGAATAAATCGGCCGTCGACTACGGGCTGTCGGCTGTGATCACCGCGCAGCAGGCCGACCCGATGGCCGATCTGCCAGCGGCGATCGAACGGGGCGTGGCCACGTTCAAGGCATTCATGGTCTACGACTTCGGGATCGAGCCGGAACGGTTGCGGCCGATGCTCGGCCGAGTCGCGCAGGCCGGCGGGATGCTCGAGCTCCACTGCGAAGACCGCGACGAGCTCGAGGCGGAGATCAACCAGCTGGTCGACTCGGGACAGACGAGACCGGCTGATCACGCGCGATCGAGACCCCCGAGCGTGGAGGCCGCCGGAACGGCAGACGCCGTTCGCTGGGCACTCGACGACGACGTTCCGCTGTACATCGTCCATCTCTCGTGTGCGGGTGCGCTGCGCCAGGCAACCGACGGGCAGGCGGCTGGCGCGCGGATCTTTGTGGAGACCTGTCCCCACTTCCTTGCCCTCGGTATCGATCGATATGAAGGATCCGACGAGGGGGCCATCCGCTACGTCGTATCACCGCCGCTCCGGTCCGAATTCGACCGACAGATGTTGTGGGGAGGCTTGACCGGCGGCAGGATCCAGGTGGTCGCGACCGACCACGTCCCGGACCGGGTCGCTGTGGAGAAGCGTTTTGTCGGGCAGCCGTTCCCGCAGATCAGTAACGGCGCGCCGGGGATCGAGACCCTGCTCGCCATCACGTATTCCGAGGGCGTCGCGGCCGGGCGGATCACCTTGGAGCGAATGGCCGAGGTCCTCTGCGCGGCGCCGGCGCGCATCTTCGGGCTCGCGCACAAGGGTTCACTTGCCCCCGGCAACGATGCCGATGTCGTGCTGTTCGATCCGTTCGCCGAGAGAACGATCCATGCGGGCGATCTCCACCACACCAGCGACTACACGCCGTATGAGGGCATGGCCGTCCGTGGTGCCGTGCGGGATGTGCTGGTGCGCGGCACGGACGTGATCCGCGACAGCCGGTACGTCGGCAGCCGCGGCCAGGGCTCTTACCAGGAGCGCGTGCTGACGCTCTAGCGCCGGGGTGCGAGTCGCGCGCGCAGGAACGCAACCGTACGCTCGAAGGCAAGGTCGGCCTGCTCCGGCCGGTAGGCATCCCGCGACGGCTCCGCGAACCAGTGACCGGTCCCGGGGTAGCGGTTGATCGTCACATCGCGACCTGCATCCCGAAGCGCCCGCTCGAACTCCGCGACTCCTTCGTCGGTCTCGTACGGGTCCGACTCGGCAAAATGGCCGAGAACGGGCGAAGTGCCCTTCGAGAGACTCGGTCCGCCCAAGGTCCCGTAGTAGACGACTGCCCCGCCCAGCCGTTCTCGTTTCGCTGTGGCCCAGACCGCGTAGGCAGCGCCGAACGAAAAGCCAACAACGCCGATTGGCACGTCCGGGCCAGTCCGCTCAGCGAAGGCATCGACGGACGCCAGCACGATGGCGTCGGCTCCACCCTCGTCCGCGGCCGAGGAAAGTCGTTCTGCCCCTTCGATCGTGTCGGCGACCTGGCCACCGAACATGTCCGGCGCGACGACGCTGAACCCGGACTGCCCAAGCCGGTCGGCATAACGCTGGGCGTCCTCGTTGAGCCCCCACCAGGCGTGCAGCACCACGACGCCGGGTTTCGGTGCTCCGGCGCCGTCCGCGACGTAGAGCCGCGCCGTGCCATCAGCAATCGGAATCGTTTCGAACCGTCCCATCGGTCGCCTCCATCTGTTCGGTCACGGGTACGTTGCCTCGCGTTCAGGACAGGGAGCGTCAGGTACCCGCAGGGCTTTGCTGTTCGAGGAGCAACGCCACGCTCATTGCGCGGAGCCAGATGCCTTCCTCGTCGCCAGGCTCAAGAGCGATCTCCGCGTGTGACGCAGCCTCAATTCGCCATCGCTCCGCACCCGCGGGCAGCGGGACGTGAGCCGGAGCTGATCCGATGTTTGCGATCAGCAACGTCCCGTTGCGCTTGACGCTGATCCAGCCGGCATGTGCGTCAAAGGCAACCTCTGGCCACGCCGCCGCCGCCAATCGCGGCAGCTCGCGGCGAAGCCCGACCAACCGCCGATGCCATTCGAGGATGCGCGCGTGCGAGGGTTCGCTGCGCTCCTCCCAGTCGAGACGTGACCGCTCGAACGTCTCTGCCGCCTGCGGGTCGGGAATCTCGGCCTCGGGCCAGCCAGCGTTCGCGAAGTGCTGACGTCGGCCCTGGCGAACGGCTTCGCCCAGGGCCGGATCCTGATGGTCCGTGAAGTACAGGAAGGGAGCGCTGGCCGCCCACTCCTCGCCGGCGAACAGCATCGGAACGTTTGGACCCAGCAACACCAACGCGGCCGCCACCATGAGCGCGTCATCCCCGAGGAGCTGCGACGAGCGCTCTCCATGTGCTCGGTTGCCGGTCTGGTCGTGATTCTGGAAGAACGAGATGAACTTCCACCGAGGCAGATCGCGATCGATCGGCCTTCCCTGGTTCCGTTGCCGATATTGCGATCGTTGCCCTTGATAAACGACGACATCTCGGATGGCGGTGGCCAGGTCCTCGATGCCGTGAAAGTCGCCAAGAATGCCATCGCGCTCGCAGGTCAAGACGACATGCAGTGCATGGTGGAATTCATCGTTCCATTGCGCATCCATGCCGTAACCGTGCCGGTGGCGCGGTCGCACGACGCGCGGATCGCCCAGGTCGCTCTCCGCGATGAGCATCATCCGGCGCGCGAGGGCTGTCTCGAGTTGATCGACCTCGGCCGACAACTCCTCCAGGAAGTGCACCGCCGACGTGTCGAGGAACGCGTGGACCGCGTCGAGCCGCAGGCCGTCCAAGTGGTAATCGCGCAACCATTGGACGGCATTGTCGACGAAGTAGCGTCGCACCTCGTCACTACCCGCTCCGTCAAGGTTGACGGCCGCACCCCAGAGCGTCTTGTGCCGGTCGGTCAGATACGGCCCGAATGCACCGAGATAGTTCCCGTCCGGTCCGAAGTGGTTGTAGACAACGTCCAGTAGCACGGCCAACCCACGATCGTGAGCAGCGGCAACGAACCGCTTGAGACCGTCCGGTCCGCCGTATCCGCTCTTCGGCGCATACAGGTCGACGCCGTCGTATCCCCATCCCCGGGCACCGGGAAACTCCGCGACCGGCATCAGCTCGACGTGGCTGATCCCGAGCTCCACGAGATCGTCGAGGCGGTCGATGGCCGCATCGAACGTGCCAGCGGTCGTGAATGTGCCCACGTGCAGCTCGTAGAGGACGGCCGACTCCCAGGCGGGCGGCTGGTACCCCTGATCGGGCCACGTGAACCGCTCGTGGTCGACCCAGCGTGACCAACCGTGCACCCCGTCCGGCTGCCAGCGTGAGCGCGGGTCGGGTCGTGGGTCACCGCCATCGATCGAGAAGGCGTAGTCGGTACCGTCGGCAAGCTCGAGATCGCGGGACTGCCACCAGCCACCGCTGGTCTGCTCGAGCGGAGACGCGATCGCCACGAAGGCAGAGCTCGACGCGGTCCTTCGCGAACGGCACCCAGACTCGCGCCGGAACCGAGGTCACGCGGCGGACGCGCGTTCCAGGAGTGCGACCGGGAACGAGGCGAGCAGGTCTCGCAACGGGATGGCCGTTCCGCCGGACCAGGCTGCGCCACCAATTGCGTCGCACCAGCTGCCCTTGGGCAACGCGATCGCCGTGTCTGCCCAATCCTCGGGCCGGTCCCCCAGCGACAGGCACAGCCGCGGTGCGACGGCAACGATCTCGTTGCCGCGCTGGAACGCAACCACGTGCTCGGCCTTCGAACCAGTGGCTTCGAGCGGCACGTAGCTGCCGCCTCGGAACACGTCCGGGTGCCGGCGCCGGACCGCGAGCGCGGCACGTAGCAGGAACAGCTTCGACAGGCCCGAGTCCGTGGCCGCGAGCGTCCGTTCGACGGTCGTGCTCGCTGCCATCGCAAGCAGGCGGCGCCGCAGCTCGAAGTCGACCGGCCGTCGGTTGTCGGGATCGACCAGCCGCTCGTCCCATAACTCGGAGCCCTGGTAGATGTCTGGGACGCCCGGGGACGCCAGTCGCAAGAGGGTCGTTGCCAGCGACGCGGTCCGTGCCGCAGGCAGCAGCCGCTCGAGGAACGTCTCGAGATCGCCAATGAACGGCTCGTTGCCGACGACGCCTTCCACGAAGGCGCGGACCGCGTCGTCGTAGTCGCCATCGGGACGCGTCCAGGCGGTCCGCTCCTTCATCTCGTGGATCGACTTCTCCATCACAACCTGGAGTCGATCGAGCGAAATGGGCCACGTGCCGACGAGCGTCTGATAGAGGAAATACTCGACGTTCCGATCCGGCAAGTCGGCAGCGCGGAACTCCTCGTTGAGGAATGCCCAACGGTGGAGCGCGGCCTCCCAATCGGCCGGCATCTCCGAAAGCACCGAGATGCGGGCCCGTGTGTCTTCGCTGCGCTTGGTGTCATGAGTCGTGCCAGCCAACAGCGTGGCCGGCCACTCGGCGCCAACGCGCGCGTTCTCGGCGTGGAACTCCGCGACCGAGCCCCCGAAGCGTCCCGGGTCGCCGCCGACCTCGTTGAGCGAGAGCAGACGGGCGTAGCGGTAGAAGGCGGTGTCCTCGACGCCCTTCGCCATGACCGCTCCGCTGAGCTGCTGGAAGCGTACGACCAGCTCCGTCTCGAGATCGCCGACCACCTCGAGCGAGAGGATCTGGCGCAGGAAATCGAACAGGTCGGCCGCGCACGTCGGGTCGTCGCGCCTGTGCGTCGCCGATCGCCCGAGTGATCGCGGCACGGTCCGCGGCCTCGATCTCTCCCTCGACCCCCCGAACGTAGGATCGGTACACCGGGAAGCTCGCCGCCACCTCGCGGAGTGCCTCGTGCAGGTCGTGGCGCGTGTAGTCGCGATAGCGGCGGTGCCGCTCGCAGACGTCGAGTGCGACGGCAGTGATGCGGTTGAGCTCGCTGCCGAGCAGCTCGCGGGCCGCGAGGTCCTTTCCTTCTCGACGGACGTCCTCGAAGGGCGCCTGGCGTCCCGTGAAGGTGGCGTAGGCCCGGGTGAGCGCCTCTTCGCCGGCAGGATCCACCTGGAGGGCATCCACGCGCCGGATGAAGTCGTACCCGGTCGTGCCCGCCACAGGCCAGCGGCGCAGGGTTTCTGTCGGCTCGAGGATCTTCTCCACCACGATCCACGCGTCGGGAGCAGCCTCATTGAGCCTCCGCAGGTACTGGGCCGGATCGCGCAAGCCGTCCGGATGGTCCACGCGCAAACCCGACACGAGCCCGTCCCGGACCAGCGACAGCACCAGGCGGTGGTCCTCCCAGAAGACCTGCTCGTCCTCGACGCGGATTCCGATCAGCGACGTGACGTCGAAGAAGCGCCGGTAGCCGAGGTCGCGCTCGGCGGCGCGCCACCAGGCGAGGCGGTAGTTCTGCCGGCCGATCAGCAGGTCGAGACGGTCCACGTCCGCATTGATCTCGCCGATCACTCCGTCAATCACTTCACCAACAGCGGGTTCCTGTTCCATCAGCCGCTCCAGAAAGCCCTTGAGCACCTCCTTGTCTCGATGGCGCACCCGGATGCTGGCGCGATCGTCGGCGGATGAGGGCGGCAGGTCCCCGAACGCGTCGGCAATCGTCGCCAGCGCGTCGGAACGTGCTCGACGGGCGGCTTCGTTGAGCAGGTCGTCAAGTGAAGGCGGCGCGACCGGCAGGCGCTGCTCTGCGTAGCGCAGCTCGAAACGGGCACCCTCGCGCACGAGCCGGATCTCGCCCGCTTCGAGGACACGGCCGTAGTGATCGCCCAGGATCGGCAGCAGTACGCGATCCGTCTGGACCGGCTCGGGTGGCTGCCACTCCACATCGAAGAAGCGTGCGTACCGGCTGGCTCGCCCGTTCTCCAGCACGTCCCACCACCATGGGTTGTCCGGCGTGATGGCCATGTGGTTGGGCACGATGTCGAGCACGATTCCGAGCCCGTGCGCTCGGGCCACGGCCACCAACGCGGCGAAACCCTCCTCGCCGCCGAGCTCTGGATCGATCCGGTCAGGTCGCACCACGTCGTAGCCGTGCGTGCTCCCGGGCACGGACTCCAGGATGGGCGAGAGGTACAGATGGCTGACGCCGAGCTGTGCCAGGTATGGCACGACCTCGCTCGCGGCCGCGAAGTCGAACTCGCGGTGCAGCTGCAGCCGATACGTTGCCCGCGGCACGTTGTCCGAGACGGTCATGCCGCGCCCTTGGGCGGGTCCGTCCGCAGCAGGACCATCACGCACAAACCTTCCACGCTCAGCGTGGAGCCGCCGCGAATTGCCTTGCGCGGCTCATGAAATGGTGCGTCGCTCGCCGTGTCCAGGATCAGCTCCCAGCGCTTGCCGGCATCTGCGGGCACGACGAAGTCGGACGTGTCCTGTCGGACCGACAACAACACGAGGAAGCTGTCGTCGGGAGCCGGTTCACTTTCCGAGTTCAAGATCCCGTCGCCACTGACGTAGACCTGGATCGCGTTGATGAGGCTCGACTCCCAGTCCTGCTCCGTCATCGGCGTGCCCTCGGGTGTGAACCAGAGCAGATCTGCGACGCCTGCACCGTGGATCGACCGACCCTGGAACCAGCGTCGCCGCTGCAGGACCGCGTGGTCCCGCCGGAACGTGATCAGACGCTGGGTGAACGCCAGCAGAGGCTCGTCGACCTGGCTCCAGTCGTACCACGAGACCTCGTTGTCCTGGCAGTAGCCATTGTTGTTGCCCTTCTGCGTTCGCCCGATCTCATCGCCACCGAGAAGCATCGGCACGCCCTGGGACAACAGCAGGGTGGCGATGAGGTTTCGTTGCTGCCGTGAACGAAGCTCATTGATGGCCTTGTCGTCGGTGTCACCCTCGATGCCGCAGTTCCACGAGCGGTTGTCGTCGGTGCCGTCGTGGTTGTCCTCGCCGTTTCCCTCGTTGTGCTTCTGTTCGTACGAGACGAGATCGCGCAGCGTGAAGCCGTCGTGCGCGGTCACGAAGTTGATGCTTGCGTACGGGGCGCGGCCGGTCGTTTGGTAGAGATCCGAGGAGCCCGGTCAAGCGGTAGCCGAGATCCTGGAGCGTCTCCGGTTGTCGGCGCCAGAAGTCGCGCACGGTATCGCGGTAGCGGCCGTTCCACTCGGACCAGTTGACCGGAAAGTTGCCGACCTGGTAGCCGCCTTCGCCAACGTCCCACGGCTCGGCGATGAGCTTCACCTGACTAACGACCGGGTCCTGGTAGATGAGGTCGAAGAACGCGGAGAGCCGATCGACTTCATGGAGCCCGCGCGCCAGAGCCGCTGCGAGGTCGAAGCGGAAGCCGTCGACGTGCATCTCGATGACCCAGTAGCGCAGGCTGTCCATGATCAGCTGCAGCGTGTGCGGGTGACGCACGTTCAACGTGTTGCCCGTGCCGGTGTAGTCCATGTAGTACCGCGGGTCGTCCGTCAGGCGGTAGTAGGCCTGGTTGTCGATGCCCTTGAACGAGAGCATTGGGCCCAGGTGGTTGCCTTCCGCGGTGTGGTTGTAGACGACGTCGAGGATCACTTCGAGTCCGGCGTCGTGCAGGGTCCGAACCATGCCCTTGAACTCCGCGACCTGCTCGCCACGCTGGCCGGCGCTCGCGTATTCGTTGTGCGGGGCAAGGAAACCGATCGAATCGTAGCCCCAGTAGTTGCGCAAGTTCCGTTCGACCAGGTGCTGCGAGTGGATGAACTGATGGACCGGCAGCAGCTCGATCGTGGTCACGCCCAGCTTCCGGAGGTGCCCGACAACCGCGGGATGTGCCAGGCCCGCGTAGGTGCCCTGGAGCTCGGGCGGCACGTCGGGATGGCGCTTGCTGATCCCCTTGACGTGCGTCTCGTAAATGATCGTGCGGTGCGGCGCATGCCTCGGCGGACGATCGTCGGACCAGTCGAAGTACGGGCTCGATACGACGGACCGCGGCACGAACGGAGCGCTATCCGTCTCTTCCGGCCCTCCATCGGGATCCCCGAATGGGTACGGAAAGACCGCCTGGCCCCACTGAACCTGCCCCTCGATCGCCTTGGCATAGGGGTCCAGCAGCAGCTTTGACGGGTTGAATCGCTGGCCGGCGGCCGGGTTCCATGGGCCGTGGACGCGATAGCCGTAGCGGGTGCCAGGCGTGATCGACGGAACGTAGCCGTGCCAGACGTACCCGGTTGCGAGCGGCAGGTCGATGCGCGTCTCGGTCCCGTCATCGGCGAAGAGGCAGAGCTCGACGCGCTCGGCTCCTTCCGAGAAGATCGAGAAGTTGGTGCCAAGGCCGTCGTATGTCGCCCCCAGCGGATACGGTTGGCCGACCCAGACTCTGGTCACGCGGAACTCCCTCAGTCGCTTCCTGCGCTCCGTGCAGCCGCAATGGACCGCCGGAGCGGCTGACTGCCGGCCCAGTCAAGCAGACCCGGAGGATCGAGCGCGCCACGAACACGGGCCGGAGCGGTGCAGCCGCCTTGCACGAACCGGCAGCCGGCGACGCGCTAGTCGTCCCGCTCGCCGACCCCGCGCTCGTCGAGGATCGCGCGGATGCGCGCGTCGATCAGCTTCACCAGTGTGTCATCGGGCGGCGGCGCCTCGTCCGTGGACGCAACGCCATGCGGCGACGGCTCCGCCGCCGATGCGAGCCGTTCCGCACCCACCGCCTTCGCGCGCTCCTTGGTCCACGAGCCGGCGAGGTGCTCGAGCCGGTTCTTGACCGGCGTGAACGTGGTTGCCAGCACCAGCGTGGCGATGATCAGTGCCGCATCAGACGACTGGCCGGTCACCCCAATGAACAGTGCCTCCAGCAGCCGGATCGTGGCGGCGTACAGGCCGGCCAGGATCGCCGTGAGCGCACCGTAGATGAAGGTGCGCTCGACGAGCCGGTCGACCTCCCACAGCCGGTAGCGAGCGATCGCGACCGTTACGGCGATCGGCCCGAGCCCGGCGATCACGATCAGCACCACGACAATGCCGTCTCGTACGGTTGCGTTGAGCGACGGCACGAAGAACGTGGCGACAAAGACGCTGAACGCAATCGTCGACGCCACGGTGAGTGCCGCCACGATCCGCAGTTGTGCCCGCTCGACGGCATCGGCCCGGGCGTAGCGCAGCACGAGGCAGACGACCGCCATGACGGCTGCGATACCGAGCGCCAGGTATCCGATGGCCTGGACGAAACCAGGCAGGGCGCCGAGCACGGTCACGCCGATCGGGTTGTCGTAGTTGCCCACGAACGTCAGCGGCCCCGGCTTGAACAGGCGGCCGACCGCTGCAAGCAGGACGCCGGCCACGCTGAGCCAGACCGCGACGCGCCATTGCGGTGTCAGCAGATGGTCGGTGGGATAGAGCAGCGCGAGACCGACGGCCAGGGCGACGATCGTGGGTGTGACGATCACCGCGGCAGCCAGGGCGACCCACGGGCCGAGGGGAGACGGGTTGCCGAGCTGGCTCTCCATCGCAAGGAACCCCCAGGCCATCGTCAGGCCCGCGATGAGCAAGCCGATCCACGCCTCGATGGCACCGATGCGCACCTCGGGGCGCCGGAGCGCCAGCAGCAGGCCGACGCTGGCATAGGCCAGCGCGGTAACCATTGCCAGCGCCAGCGGGACCGGACCGGCCGCGATCGTGCCGGCGGGTATGGCGAAGCCGGCGCGGGTCCAGAAGAGCAACCCGAGGACCACGAGCGTAAGCGCAACGACGAAGCGCGCCTGGAAATACGCCCGGTGGCGGGCCGACGGACGCGGCGCCGCGTCGGGACCGAGTGCCGGCGTCGCTTGAACGATCACGGCACTACCATCCGCCCGCTTCGCGCAGCATGCGGTGCAGGACCCGGGCCGCAACCGCGCGCCGGTACTCGGCGGTCGAACGCACGTCATCGATCGGACGCAGCTCGCGCGCCAGCACCGCCGCCGCGTGATCCGCGACGGTCGATCGAGCCGCGGCCCCTTCGAGCACTTCTTCGGTCTGCGACGCGCGGATCGGTGTCGCGGCGACAGACCCGAGCGCGACCCGGACATCGCGCCAGACGCCACCATCCTCGCGGTAGGCGAGTGCCATCACGACCTTGGAGATGGCCTGGGCTCGGCGCGTGCCGACCTTGCGGAAGCGGACCTCGCGCCGGTCGGGAATGGGGATGTCGACGCGAACGAGCAGCTCATCGGGCGCAAGAGCCGTCTTGCGATAGGCCGGCCAGAAGTCGCGCGCCGCCACCGTCCGTTCGCGGTCTGCCGATCGCAGCACGAGCACGCTATCCGTCGCGAGCAGGATCGGCAGCGTGTCGCCGGCCGGAGAGGCATTCACGGCATTGCCGCCGAGCGTGCCCCGATTCTGGATCTGTGCAGCGCCGATCGTCGCGGCCGCCTCGGCGAGCGCCGGCAACTTCGCACGCACGAGTCCCGATCGTCGGATCTCGGAGTACGTCGTCAGCGCGCCCAGCGAGAGGATGCCACCCCGCTCCGAGATGCCGCGCAGCTCGGTCAGGTGCCAGAGATCGAGCACCCGGTCCGGTGCCTCTCCGGCCTCTGCGGCCAGCTGCACCATCAGGTCCGTGCCGCCGGCGATTGGCCGATACGACCCACTCCGCAGTGCGACGAGCGCGTCCTCGAGGGTCCGTGGCGATGCGACCGCGGGCTCGATCGGCATGGCGGTCGCTCAGATGCCTCCGCGATCCTGGGCGGCGAGCGCGATCGCCTCGATGATCTTGGTGTAGCCGGTGCAGCGGCAGAGATTTCCGGCAATGGCCTCGCGAATGGCCTCGTCCATCGGCGGACCCCCTGCATCGAGATACGCCGTTGCCGCCATGAGCATTCCCGGCGTGCAGATGCCGCACTGAGCGCCGCCGGTCTCGAGAAACGTCTGCTGCAGCGAGTTCAACGCACCCGTGCCCGGGTCCGCGAGCCCTTCAACGGTGCGGACCACGGAGCCATCGACCTGGCAGACGGGCACGAGGCAAGCGTCCACGACCGCGCCGTCGACGAGGACCGAGCAGGCGCCGCATTCGCCCTCGCCACAGCCCTCCTTGGTGCCCGTGAGGCCGAGGTCCTCGCGCAGGACGTCGAGCAGGCGACGCATGCCCGGCACGGTGACCGTCGTTGGCGCCCCATTGACGAGGAATCGGTACTCGCCGCGGGATTGCGCGTCGGCCCCGCCGACGGCGACCTCGCTCACGCCGCCGTCCCCGCGGCCGATGAGCCACCCGCCGTGTGTTGCCGGAGCAGCGCGAGGATCTTCTCCGGGGTCGCCGGCAGCTCGTGGATCCAGACGCCGATTGCATCGTGAATCGCGGCGATGACGGCCGGAGCCACGACATCCATGGGCAGTTCGCCGATGCCCTTGGCGCCGTGCGGCGAACCGCTGAACGGGCTCTCGACGAGGATCGTCGTGATTCGCGGCGCGTCGAGCGCCGTCGGGATCAGGTACGTCGCCAACCGGTCGTTGAGATAGCGCCCGTTGTCGAGCTTGATCTCCTCGATCGTGGCGTAGCCGACCGCCTGGAGCGAGCCACCCTCGACCTGCCCCTCGGCCAGGATCGGGTGGATCGCCCGGCCGATGTCGTCCGCCGAGATCACGGAGCGCATCGTCACCTCGGCCGTGTCCAGGTCGACGTCGAGCTCCACGACCGCGCAGGCCCAGCCGAAGCAGGGGTAGGCATCGCCTCGGTAGGTCTCATCGTCGAACTGCTGTCCCGGGTACGGCTCGAACTGCTTGTCCACCCGCAACGGGCCGTGTTGGCGCGCGTACTCGGCGAACGAATCGACGAACCCACGTCCCGTGCGCTCCTCGACGCGCTGTTTCAAGTCCTCGCACGCTCGGACGACCAGCCCGCCGACGACCATGGCCGTCCGCGACGCCACGGTCGGACCGCTGTCGGGAACGATCGACGTGTCGACCGGCGCCATCTCCACCGACTCGATCGGGATGCCCAGCGTTTCCGCCGCAAGCTGCGGGAAGATCGTCTTGGTGCCCTGGCCGATCTCGGTGGAGGCAATCAGGACACGCACGATCCCGTCCGCACCGAGCTCGACGCCGGCAACGCTGCCGATGCGGACCTCGCCGTTTCCCGTGAACCCGGCGCCATGCCACGCGAGCGCCAGTCCGACGCCGTGAGCGCTCGAGGCTCGTCCGTTGCGGGCGTTCGCGCGCTGCTCTCGGGCGACTCGCGTCTGCAGCCGGACGCGGTCGAACTCGCCTGCCTCCGCCGCCCGCTCGAGCACCTCGTGCGCCGCGACGCTCTCGCGCAGCACCTGTCCGGTGGGCGTGACGTCACCCTCGACGTAGGCCCAGCGGCGTCGCAGCTCGGCGGGGGAGATGCCCAGCCGCTCCGCCGCGCGGTTGGCCTGCATCTCGGCCGCGAACTCGGTCTGCGGAGCACCGAATCCCCGGAACGCACCGTTGGGCGGCGTGTTGGTTGCCACCACGCGGCCGCGGATGCGCACGTTCTCGCAGCGATACGGCCCACCGGCATGCAGTGCCCCACGCGACAGCACCACCGGGGAGAGCGTCGCGTACGCGCCACCGTCCATGACGACCTCGATGTCCTGTGCCAGCAGCCGGCCGTCTGCCGAAACCCCGGTCCGGTGCCGGACGATTGCCGGGTGCCGCTTGGTCGTCGCGGCGAGATCCTCGTGGCGGTCGTAGATCATCCGCACCGGCTTCCCCAGCCGCTGCGCCAGCAGCGCGGCATGGACCGCGATCATGGAGGGGTATTCCTCCTTGCCGCCGAAGCCGCCGCCGGTCTCGGCCTGGACGACGACCGCCTGGCTGTCTGATAGCGCCAACACCCGCTTGAGCGCGGTGTGCACGTAGTACGGGCACTGCATCGAGCCCGTGATCGTGATCCCGCCGTCAGGTCGCGGCGCCGCGATCATGGCGTTGTTCTCGATATAGAGCTGCTCCTGGTGGCCGACGCGGTATTCCCCTTCGATCACGAAGTCGGCCGCTCGCAAAGCCGCCTCCACGTCGCCGCTGCCGATCTCGTGTTTGGCGAAGATGTGGGTTGACCCAAGTGGGTCGAACACGGGCGGGAGCGGCTCGGTGCGAGCGTGGACGCGGCGCTTGGCCTCACGAAGCGTCTGGCGATCCGGCGCGGCAAGCAGCGCGATCGGCTCGGCGTGGTGCTGGATCTCGGCATCGACCAGCGCTGGCTGATCGTCGTGCAGCGCGCTCACGATGTTGTCGCCGGGGATATCGGCGGCGGTCAGGAAGACGACGCTCGACCAGTCGAAGTCGTCATCGCGATCAAAGCCCAGCAGCCGCGCGTGCGGCTCGGTCGAGCGGATCGTCGCGCCGTACCAGGCGCCCGGGAAGACGAGGTCGTCGGTGTACAACGCTGCGCCGGTGAGCTTGGCAGGGCCTTCGCGTCGAAGCGGCAGCGCGCGGGCTCGTCCGGTCAGGATTTCCCCGGCGCGAGGTGCACGGACCGGGTCCAGCACGATGCCGGCCGCGCTCGGCGATCGGCGGTCGTCCTGGTCAGGGCGTGGCTCCATGGCGCAAGAGTGTCCCCCATCCGTCGAGTGGCCTTGACGCCAATGCCGTTCAGGACGGCACGCGGATCGCTACCGTATTCGCCGTCAATCGTGCCAGCGGTGGTGGCCGCCGGCGGAGCGATGTGGAGGGTGTCCCGGTGAACTGGTTCACGGGTCTGTTGCTGGTGCTGCACATCGGCGGCGCGATCATCGCGTTTGGGCCGACGTTCACGTTCCCGATCATCGGTGCGATGGGCGGTGCAGAGCCGATGCATTCGAACTTCGCGCTGCGCATCAACGAGCGCATCGAGGAGCGGTTGGTCATCCCGCTGGCGCTGTTCCAGGCGGTCACCGGCGTCCTGCTGATCTGGACCGTCGGCCTGAACGTGTTCGTGCACCTGTGGCTGCTCCTCGGGATCGTCCTCTACGTCATCGCGCATTGCGATCTCCCTGGGCAACCAGCTGCCGGTCACCCGCAAGCTCGTCGAGGCGACCAAGAGCCTCCCGCCGGCACCGCCTCCCGGCACGCCCGCGCCGTCCGGCCCGCCGCCTCACATCGCGGCGATGATCCGCCGCGTCCAGGTGGGCGGGATGGTGCTCACCGTTCTCCTGATCCTGATCATCATCCTGATGTCGCTGGGCTCGAACGGGTTCCTGGACTAGGACTCAGCTGAGGCGGCCTCGCCGCAGCGCCCGCCCGGGCAGCGCGCCGGTGTGCTCGCCGCCGTCCACCACGATCTCGCCGTTGACGATCACGTAGGGGATCCCGACCGGGAACTGCCGCGGCTCGTCGTAGGTGGCACGCGGCGCCACGGTTGCCGGATCGAAGATCACGAGATCGGCCTTGAGGCCGTCCGCGATTCGCCCCCGGTCGGTGATTCCGACGCGCGCCGCCGGGGCGGAGGTCATCTTGCGGACCGCCTCCTCCAGCGTCAGCAGGGCCTGCTCGCGCACGAACTCGCCGAGGATGCGCGGATACGAGCCGTACGTGCGCGGTGAGGGCTTGTCCGACACGAACGTCGAGTCCGTGCCGACCATGCCGACCGGATGCCGGAAGAACGGTGCAAGCCCGCCCGTCCACGGCCCGGACGTCACCTGGTTGAGCATCAGGTCCTCGCGAAGCAGCAGGTCGCAGACCGTGTCCACGACGTCCATGCCGGTGTCGTCCATGACGTCCTGGATCGTCTTGCCTTCCCAGCGCCTGCCCTCGGGCGTGACGAACGCACCCAACCGCGTGGCTGCCCACGGGTTCGTGTTGGCGTAGGCGCGGCCACGTTCGGCGATCTCGGCGCGCAGCTTGTCGCGGACCGTTGCGTCGGCGAGCCGCTCGCGGAGCGGGCCCGGGCCGCCGGCCTGCACCCACGGCGGCAGCATGATCAGGAGCCGCGTGCTGGCCCACTCGTATGGATACGAGTCCCAGGTCACGTCCAGCCCTTCGGCTCGAGCGTCCGTGACCAGCTCGATCATCTGCTCGGGCGTGCCCGGGTAGGTTGGCCGGTGGTAGAAGTGGGTGATGTGGACCGAGCCACCGGATCGGCGCCCGATCTCGATCGCCTCGCGGAACGGGTCGAGAAAGCGATCGCCGAGCGGGTAGCGCACGTGGGTGTGGTAGATGCCACCGAGCGCAGCGGCTTCGGCCGTCAGCTCGGCGAGCTCACCCGTCGTCGCGAACGATCCGGGCGGATAGTCCAGCCCCGAACTGACGCCGAACGCGCCGGCCTGCATCGCCTCGCGGAGCTCGCCACGCATTTGGTCCATGTGTTCCGCATTCGGCGAGCACGTCGTCCCAGCCGATCGCGTTGATGCGCAGCACCGAGTTGCCGACGAGGTAGCCGATGTTGACGCTGACACGCCGGTCGTAGAGCGACAGGTAGTCGTCGATCGTGCGCCAGTCCCAGGCGAGATCGGGCTTGCCATCCAGTCCGCCGTTGAGATCCGCGAAGTCGAGCAGGTCCCGGCGGCGACGGAACGGCGCGTACGCGTTGCCGTCCACGCCGACGAACTCGGTCGTGACGCCCTGGCGCACCTTGGGCTCGTGGCGAGGCTCGGCGAGGATCATCAGCGCCGAATGCGAATGCAGGTCGATGAACCCGGGCGCCACGACGAGCCCGGTCGCATCGATCGTGCGTCGCGCCCTGGGGTTCTCAGCGTCAGCGCCGCGCAAGAGGATCAGCCGGTCGGCCTCGACCGCCACGGTGCCCGGGAATCCCGGTGCGCCCGTGCCATCGACCACGGTGCCATTCGTGATGGCCAGATCGTAGGTATCCACGGCCGAAGGCTAGCGTGTCGCGTTGGGCCCACGCGCGACCCCGTGCTCGAAGGGGGCATCGTCGCCATTCGGACGTCGTCGAGAGGAACGTCGGACTTTCGGGTCCGCCCGAGCGTGAAGGAATCTTGGTCGTCGCCGTTCGTTTGAGGCTGTAGGCTGGCCCGGTGCCTGCAGCTTCCAAGGCCCTCGGGGCGGCCTCGCTGGTGCTCGCGCTTGGAGCGTTGGTCGCGCCGGTCGTCCGCGCAGGCGACCCGACGTCACCGCCCGACGTGAACTCCGGCAATGAAGGTGTTCACATCGTGATCGACCGGCCGGATGCCCCAGGTGCGACCTGCCGCTATCCGGACCGGACGCATCTTCGCAAGCTGGTCGTTCAGCCGCCAATCGTCTACGCCTATGACCGGTCTTCCGATCTGGACGGCCAGAAGGTTCGCTGGCGATTCGAAGTTTGGACGGCGACCGACCCGGTCGCCGACTGGACGGAGCTCGGCGTTTCGCCGTGGCAGACGGTGCGCGCGACCGACGCCTCCAACGCCCGCTTTACGGCCCTGTCGTTCACCATCCCGACTGGACACGCGAGCCAGGTCTTCTTCGCGCGGGTCCGGATCCAATGGATCAACCCGGCAGGCAAGGTCGAAGGGCGCTCCGCCCTCGGCATCCACAACTACCTCGAGCAGACGCCGGTCAGCTCGGCCGTCGATCCCGACGATTGCTTCGGGGCGCTCGCGTGAAGCTCTTGCGGATGGTCGCGATCCCGATGGCGATCCTTTTGCTCGTGCTCGCCAGCCTGCCAACTGCGGCGTCCTCCGGCGTGGTCGGTCGATGGTCCCTGATCGACACGTCGGACTACCCCGGCGCCACCTGCGTCTTCCACAACTTCAACCCGCAGGACAACCTGTTCCGCATCAGAGTGCGGGCGCCGGTGATCTACGCGATCAATTCGACGCCCGGAAGGGATACGGAGACGGTGGGCTGGCGCTGGATCATCCAGTCGTCAACGGACTCCGGCCAGACCTGGCCGGTGGTTGCGAAGGGACCAATCGCAAAGGCGTTCGCGACGGACACCTACAACGCCCAATGGAAGAGCCTCACGAGTACATGGAACCTGCCATCGAACTCAGTGGCCGGCGCCTTCCGGGTACAGGTGGTGGCGTTCTGGTACACGAAGACCGGTGCAACTCGGAGTACGGATCGGCAGCTCGTCCTGCACTACGTGGATCGTTATGGCGGACAGGACCACGAGCTGAACACGTTCTGCGGCGACACGCTCGGCTGAGGTTCAAGCTCGTTCGGCTACCCGGGCCGATGACCTGCTGCAGGTAGCAGCCGCCCACGGACCCAGGCGCCACGGACCATGTCCGGGTGCGATCGGAAGATCAGCCGGCTGAGGAGCGCGGCCGACTCTTCGTCGCTCTCCATTCCCGCGACGGGCAGTGTCAGATCCGCGTCGATGCAGATCAGGTCGGCCTCCTTGCCTTCCTCGAGCGAGCCGATGACGCCATCGAGCCCGAGCGCGCGCGCGCCCTCGAGCGTCGCCAGGCGCAACCAGCCCTGCGGATCGAGGATCGGCCGGTCTTCGTCGCCCGTCACTCGCAGCGCGTTCTGGACGTAGAAGCCGGTGCGCATCTGGGTGAAGATCGACGCGTCGGGTGCCGCGGCAACATCCGAGCCAAGCGCGACGACCATGCCGCGTTCGAGGTAGCGGGCGAGCGGCATCACCCCGCTTGCCAGGAAGAGATTGGACGAGGGGCAGTGCGCGACCCGCGTCCCGGTCTCGACCAGCCGATCGATCTCGCGGTCGGACAGGTGGATTGCGTGGGCGAGAATCGTCTGCGGTCCGAGCGCGCCGGCCTGGTCATAGACGTCGAGGTAGTCGATGGCGTCCGGGAACAGCTCGGCGACACGAGCGATCTCTGCGCGGTCCTCGGAGAGGTGCGTCTGCCAGTACGCGCCCGTCTGGTGGGCGATCTTTGCCGACTCGCGCAGCATCTCCTCGGTGCAGCTGACGGCGAACCGCGGCGTGACCGCGTAGCGAAGGCGACCGCCGTCGCGTCCGTGCCAGCGCTGCGCCAGGTCCCAGGTCTGGGCAAGGCTCAGGTCGAGGATGCGCTCCGGCGCGACGTCGGCGTCGTAGGTGATGCGATCCATCATCACCTTGCCAAGGACGGCGCGGATCCCGTGATCCTCTGCCGCCTGGAAGCACGCGTCGAGGCTGTCGGCCCAGATGGCGCCGTAGGCGAGGACCGTGGTCGTGCCCGCCGCCGCGAGCGAGGCAAACGCGCGCGGCGCCAGCTCGGCAGCTGCCTCGGCGTCGAAGTTGCGCTCCAGCGGAAAGATGTGGCGCTCCAGCCACGTCAGCAGGTCGAGCCCCGCCCCGAGGCCCGCGCTGGGGAACTGCGGCAGGTGCAGATGCAGGTCGACGAGGCCGGGCATCACGACCATCGGCCGGACGTCGACGACCGTTCGCTGCTCGCGAGCCTCGGCGTCGGCCTGCGCCTCGGCGGTCCACGGTCGGATACGCGCGAGGATGCCGTCGCTGTCGACCTCGACCAGTGCGTCGGCTTCGAATCGGGTAGGGCCGCTGCTCAGGGGGGTCACGAGCCGCGTGCGAAGAGCGAACGGCGGCTTGGTCGGAAGCGTTGGGTTCACAGCCGGCCACGATAATCGCCCGGCATGGCATCCGCGCCGTCTCATCGTTCCGTTGCCCCCGATCGTCGGTCCGTCACCGCCCGGCGGGTCCTGACGGTTGACGGGGACGTGGCGACCGAGCGTGACGAGACGCTGGCCGGCGAGGAGCCACTACAGATCCGTGCCTGCGGCCCCGACCAGGATCCGGTCGACATCGCCGTGACGATGCGTACGCCAGGCAGCGAGGACGAGCTGGCAGCCGGATTCTTGCTCACCGAGGGGTTGGTTTCGGCTTCTGCGCTCGTCGGTGCGCGTTTCGAGCTTGCCGACCCGGTCGCGACATCGCAGCCAGAGAACGAGATCACGGTCCGGTTGGCCGGCACGTTCGACGGTTCAGCGGTCGCGTCGCGAGCATTTGTCGCGACGGCCAGCTGCGGCATCTGCGGCAAGGCGTCGATCGAGGACGTAGAGCGCCGCTGCCCTCCTTTGGCCGTCGGGCCGCGGGTCGGTGCCGACGTCATCCGCGCGCTTCCGGGCCGAATGCGCGAGGCCCAGGCCGTCTTCGCCACAACCGGTGGGCTCCATGCCGCGGCGCTGTTCGACTCCACCGGCGAATTGCTGGCCTTGCGCGAGGACATCGGCCGCCACAACGCGCTCGACAAGCTCGTGGGATCGGCAGCGCTGGCCGGGCGTCTTCCGCTCTCCGACGCTGTGTTGCTCGTCTCCGGCCGTGCCAGCTTCGAGATCGTCCAGAAGGCCGCGATGGCCGGGATTGCGTTCCTGGTGGCGGTCTCGGCTCCGTCGGACCTGGCCGTGGCACACGGCGGAGCGGCTCGGGATGACGCTCTGTGGCTTCCTGCGCGGAGACCGCTTCAACGTCTACACGGGGCGCGAACGGCTGATTCGTTGAGGGTCTGGGCCAACGCTCGGCACTGGCGAACGAGTGGCGTTTTCGAGCCTCTTGGCGATACGTCCCTTCCACTGCCCGCATCACCCGACCGCGGCGGCTGGTTATTCCCCCATGTACTCATTCGCCGGTTGGACGCTGCAGGTCCCCTGGCGGACTGGCCCAAATCGTCCGATTTAGGGGCGTCCAAGGCCCGCGCGGCGGAAGAACGCCCAATTTGTTCGCCTCGACCCATTGCGTCTTTGAGATCCACCAACTCGAAGCGAGTCACCGGACCTCGGACAGCCGGTCCAACCGGCCGATGATGACCCCGAGTCATAACGGAAAGGCAAGGCGCCCGCACCCGGTTGCCGGGCCTGAGCGCTCGCCCTGATCGGCCAGGGTCATCGCCCAGGCGCGGATGGCGCGGTCACGATCGAGTTGCTCTAGGACCCCTTCGCGTACTCCTGCGGGTGCTGGTCCTTGTCGGACGCGGCGGTGCGCTGGATCGTGTCGAGCGTCTCCTGGACGCCCTTGCCGTTGCCGTCGGCAATTCGTTTCAGGTCTTCGTAGGTGATGTTGTCGCCCATCTCGAGGTGAGCGTCGCCGCAGCCACAGGTCAGGCACATGGTGGTGTTCCTCCCATTCCAAACGGACAGTCGGTCGGCGCCAGCCTGGACCGCACTCGTGGCTGGCCGTATCGCAACGATCCCGGGATGTGTCACACCTGCGCCGCATACTCACCCGATGGCAGGGGGTCCCGATCCGACGTCCAAGCCGCCCAAGAAGCGCGCTCGTCGCCTTGCGCCGGATCTGTGGGTCGGCCTCGTCCCCAACGGCCTCGACCAGCAGAAGCCGAACCACTACTGGGAGATGGCGCGAACAGCCTGGGAGAACCGGCGCCATCCGAAGTACGCCTGGGACATCCTCTCGAAGGGCGTGTGCGACGGCTGCGCGCTGGGAGTTGCCGGATTCCACGACTGGACGATCGACGGCGTCCACCTCTGCACGACGCGCCTCAACCTGCTGCAGCTCAACACCATGTCCGCGCTCGACCCGAAGAAGCTGGCGAACGTCGAGGCGCTGCGCGAGCTCGATGGCGCGACGCTGCGCAAGCTCGGACGGCTCGGCCACCCGATGCTCCGCCGCAGCGGTGAGCTCGGGTTCCATCGCATCACCTGGCGCGACGCGCTCAACCTCGCAGCCGAGCGCATTCGTGCTACGACGCCCGATCGGATCGCGTTCTACCTCACCGCCCGTGGCCTGACCAACGAGAGCTACTACGTGGCCCAGAAGGTGGCGCGGTTCCTGGGCACCAACAACATCGACAACGCGGCGCGGATCTGCCACGCGCCGTCAACCGGGGCGCTCAAGGCGAGCCTTGGCGTTGCCGCGACGACCTGCTCGTACACGGATGTGATCGAGTCGGACCTGATCGTGCTCTTCGGGTCGGACGTCGCCAACGCGCAGCCGGTCTTCATGAAGTACCTGTACATGGCGCGCAAGCGCGGCGCGGACGTGGCCGTCGTGAACCCGTTCCGTGAGCCCGGCCTGGAGCGCTACTGGGTACCGTCCAACGCCGAATCGGCCATCTTCGGCACCAAGATCGCCAACGAGTTCTTTCCGGTCCACGTCGGCGGGGACATCGCCTTCCTGAACGGCGTGCTCAAGGTCCTCATCGAAGAGGACGGCGTCGATCTCGACTTCGTGCGCGAGCACACCTCGGGCTGGGAAGGACTCGTGGCCGAGCTCAACCGCCAGTCGCTCGACGACCTCGTGCGCTACTCGGGCGCGAGCGTCGACGACATCCGCCGTTTCGCGCGCCTCTACGCGAGGGCAAAGAGCGCGGTGCTGGTCTGGTCGATGGGCATCACCCAGCACGTCTGCGGCACGGACAACGTGCAGGCGATCGTCAACCTGGCGCTGGCGCGTGGAAACGTTGGACGGCCCGCGACCGGACTCATGCCCATCCGTGGCCACTCGGGCGTCCAGGGTGGTGCCGAGATGGGCGCCTATGCGACCGTGTTTCCCGGCGGGGTCCCGATCAGCGCCGAGTCCGCATCGGACCTGGAACGCGAGTACGGCTTTCCGGTTCCCGCGTCGCGTGGCCTTTCGGCAGCCGAAATGGTCGAAGCCGCCGAGCGCGGCGAACTCGACGTGCTCTGGTCGAGCGGCGGCAACTTCCTCGACACGCTGCCCGATCCCCACGCCGTGCGGCGCGCCCTGGAACGTGTCCCGCTCCGCGTGCACCAGGACATCGTCATGACCTCGCAGATGCTGGTCGACGGACAGGACGTGCTGCTGCTTCCGACGGCCACGCGCTATGAGCAGGAGGGCGGGGGCACCGAGACGACCACCGAGCGCCGCGTCGCCTTCTCGCCGGAGATCCCGCATCCCAAGGTGGGCGAGGTGCGCAGCGAGTGGCGCATCTTCCGGGACCTCGCGGTCGCCATCGATCCCGGTCGCGCGGCCGCGCTCCTCGGTTGCGAGAGCGGCCAGGGGATCCGCGAAGAGATCGCGCGGGTCGTGCCGTTCTACGACGGGATCCAGCACCTGGCGAGGACCGGCGATGCGATTCAGTGGGGTGGCGAGCGCCTCTGCGAGGGCTGGCGGTTCCCGACATCGGACGGAAAAGCGCATTTCGGCGTCGTCCGCCCGCGGGAAGTGGAGCTTCCGGAAGGGCGGCTGCTGCTCTCGACGCGGCGGGGCAAGCAGTTCAACTCGATGGTCTGGAAGCAGAAGGATCCGTTGACCGGCGCAGGGCGCGAGGACCTGTTCATCTCGGCCGGCGACGCCGCACGGCGTGGGTTCGCGCACGGCCAGCGCGTGCGCGTGCGATCGGACCAGGGCGCGATCGAGGCGACCGTACGGATCTCCGAGATTCGGGACGGCAACGTCCAGATGTTCTTCCCCGAAGCGAATCCCCTGGTGGCACGCGGCCGCAGGGACCCGGTCGCGCTCGTGCCCGATTACAACGCGGTGGTCGAGGTCGAGGCGATCACAATCGAGGGCAACGGGCACGGCGCCGACTCGGGCGCCGGAGAGTCAGCCGAGAGCGATCGATCGCTCGAACCGGTACACGAGCGACGAGCATTCGTCGCGCCCATCGACGGATCCGCGCACACGCCGCCAGCTTCGGGGATCGTGCTGGCCGGCGGCCGATCGTCGCGCTTCGGTCGCGACAAGCTGGCCGAGCCGACTTCGGACGGACCGCTGCTCCATCGCGCGATCCGCCGGGTCGCTGCAGCTTCGACCGAGATCGTCGTGGTGTCGGCGCCGGACGCTTCGGAAGCGATCCGAGCCCCGGACCTTGCGATCCCGCTTCGCCGGGCCGTCGATCCCCAGTTGCACGCTGGGCCGCTGGTCGGGCTGCTCGCCGGGGCCGAGGCCGCGAACGAGCGGCTGGTCCTCGTCGTCGGCGGTGACATGCCGTCGCTCGAGCCGGCCGTCCTGCGACTGATGCTGCGCCGCATGGTGCCCGCCGCCGGAACGGGCGCCGCGCCCTACTTCGCGGCCCAGGTCGTCGCGCTGGAGTTCCAGGGTGTCGTGCAGCCGCTGCCGCTCGTGCTCGACCGAGACGCTGCGATTTCAGCGGCAAGCGACCTGCTCGCGTCGGGCGAGCGTTCGCTGCGGCGCCTCGTGGCAGCCCTGGACGTCGCGGTCATCCCCGAGCGGGAATGGCGAGTGCTCGATCCGGACGCGGCAACGCTCCGCGACGTTGACGTTCCGAGCGACCTCGTCCGCGCCTAGTGGTTGAGGAGGACGGTCGCGCCCGCAACGCCGGTGCCCTGCACCCCGAGGTTCGCCACGACCAGGTCCGGCTTTGAGTCGGCGTTGAACTTGGCCGCCTGCACGTCCGTCGGCAGGAAGCCGCCGTTGTACAGCGTGCTTTGGAGCGCCAGCGAACCCTGGCCGTTGCCGTAAAAGAACGCGATCGTGCCGCCGTACTGCTGGCCGACGGCCACATCCAGGAAGTGATCGCCGTTGAAGTCACCGACGGCGATCCCCGCGGGGTAGAACGCGCCCCCCAGCGCGAACGTCACTCGGTGATGGAACGCCCCATGCGGCGCCCCGATCAACAGGGCGACGTCATCGTTCGTGGCGTCGAGCGCTACCAGGTCCGTAATCCCGTCGCGGTCAAAGTCTCCCATGGCAAGTCCGCCGATGGCGCCGCCGACGTTCAGCGACGTCGCCGCGGAGAACGTGCCGGTGCCCTTGCCTTTGAGGAGCGATAACGTCGTGGCTCCGGTGTTCCCGGTGACCACGTCCAACTTGCCGTCGCCGCCGAAATCGTGCGCCAGGATGTACTCCGGAAAGTGTCCAACGTGGTTCAGCCCCGACGCCGCCGAGAACCTGCCGGCAGCCGTGCCCTTCAGCAAGACGACTGAGTCCGTGCCCCAGTCATCGACGGCGATATCCAGCTTGCCGTCCTTGTTGAAGTCCCCGACCGCCAGGCCGATTGGGCCGGTTGCCGGAAACACGCTGTATTTGACGGCGGCGCTGAACGTGCGCCCGCCCTTGTTGAGGAACACGGCCAGGACGCCGGCCTTGTATTCGGACACGACCACGTCCAGCTTGCCGTCTTTGTTGAAGTCCCCGAAGGCCGCACCGTCCGGGCAGGTGTTCGGCCCGGTGGTCAGCTTCTTCTGCGCAGGGAAGGTACCTGTGCCTGCATTCCACAGGATCGACGCGTAGGACTCGCCGCAATTGGCCACGACGATGTCCGGGTGTCCGTCCTTGTCCAGGTCGGCCACGGCGATCCGGTAGGGCTGCGTGCCAGTTTGATAGAAGTGGCTGGTGCTGAAGTCGCCTGCTGCGAGCACGCTCGAGAGCGAGAGCACCACGGCCACGGCAGCGGCCACTCCGCCGACGGCAGAGCTGCGCAAACTGATCCCGGAACGGAACACCGGGCGGAACTCGGACACGTGCATGCACCCCTGCTCGGCCATGGGTCCTGTCGCGGCGTCGTGCACCCAGCCTGCCGCCGGTCCGTCAGGTGGGACCCTCCGCTGGCCCGGCGCAACCGCGCGCGGATCATGGTCCGGGCCTCCTCGCGCGTCAATGGATGGGGCGCCTATGCCCGACCCTTGACACCGCGTCGTTCGAGTCGCCACTGTCAACCGCGATGCTTCGCACCCCGGAACCCGTGCTGATGATCATCGCGGACATCAGCGGCTATACCAGCTATCTCAGCGGGACCGAGATCGACCACGCCCAGAACGTTCTCGAGGATCTGCTCGAGACGGTCTACGCGAAGCTCGCCCCGCCGTTCACGATGATCAAGGCCGAAGGTGACGCGCTCTTCCTGTTCGCACCCGGTGGCCAGGTCAGTGGAAGCATGCTGCTCGACACCGTCGACGCGTGCTACTTCGCCTTCCGCCGCAGGCTTCGCGACGTCTCGCAGGCGACTACGTGCAACTGCAACGCCTGCGTGCTGATCCCGCGCCTTGACCTCAAGTTCATCAGCCACGCGGGCGAAGCGATCCGGCAGAGCTCGTTCGGAAGCGTGGATCTCGTCGGCCCGGACGTGATCGTGCTTCACCGCCTGCTCAAGAACCACGTCGTGGAGGAGCACGGCTGGCGCGCCTACGCGCTGCTGACCGATGCCTGTGTGAAGTCCGTCGGGCTCGACTGCCTCCGGCTCGGCATGGTCGCCCATCACGAGGCATACGACGACGCTGGCGGCGTCGTCGGCTGGGTCGAAGACCTCGAGGCTCGCTGGAAGGCCGAGGAAGAGCGTGCAGCCGTTCGGGTGAAGTCGGGTTCCGAGATGTGGCGTTTCGAGATCGACATCGCTGCACCACAAACGAATGTGTGGGAGTGGGTCACCGCGCCCAGGCGTCGCGTCCAGTGGCAGGTGGACATCGTGCGCGTCGACCAGGAGACCGTCGATGGACGGCCGGGCGTCGGAACGACGAACCACTGCGTGCACGGCAAAGACGCCGTTCTCGAGGAAGTCCTCGACTGGCGGCCGTTCGACACCTGCACGGTCCGCACCGGGACGCCCATGGGTCCGTTGATGACAAGCTTCGAATTCGTACGGACCAATGCCGGTCGAACGCATCTGCGCGCGCTCTGCGCGACCGAAACCACGCGCGGTCGCCTTGCCGCGCCGCTTGTCCGTCGTGAGCTGGACGCGCGTTTCGGCGTCGGGCTCACGCGGATGGCCGATCTCGCGAGTGCCGAGGCAGCCAGCGGCGAAGCGGTCTCGACAAAGGTGCCCTCCCTCCGCCCCGCCGCAGAACAGATCGCCGGGGCAGCGTAGGTGCTGCGCACCCCCGAGCCGGTGCTGATGGTCCTCGCCGACATCAGCGGCTACACCACGTACCTCGCCGGCACGGAGCTCGACCACGCCGAGAACGTGCTGCAGGACCTGCTCGAGACCGTCGTCGCCGCGCTGGCGCCGCCCTTTGCGCTCATCGAGGTCGAGGGAGACGCCTGTTTCCTCTACGCGAGGGGCGGCCAGGTGAGCGGCCAATCGTTGCTCGACAGTATCGACGCGACCTACTTCGCCTTCCGCCGGCGGCTGCGTGACGTGCGCCAGGCGACCACCTGTCGTTGCAACGCGTGTGTCCTGATCCCGAAACTCGATCTCAAGTTCATCGTTCACGCTGGGATCGCGGTACGAACCTCGGCGTTCGGGCGAGAGAACCTCGTCGGGCCGGACGTCATCCTGGCGCACCGATTGCTCAAGAACACCGTGAAGGACACGCTCGGGTTCTCGGCCTACGCGCTGTTCACGGAACCGACGACCAGGGAACTGGGGCTGGATTGCGCGCGCATCGGCATGCCGGCACATCGCGAAGCCTTCGACATTGGAGCGGTCATCGGCTTCGTCGAGAACCTCGAGGAGCGCTGGCAGATCGAGGACACGCAGACCTCGCGGCGCCTGCCCGATGACGAGGTCGCCATCCGAATCGAGCGTGACCTGCCCGCGCCGCCGCCAACCGTATGGGAGTGGTTGGCCGCACCCGCGCTGCGAACGCGCTGGCAGGTGGGCACGCTCGATGTGACGACGAGCGCCCTGCGGCTGGATGCAGGCGTCACCAACCATTGCGTGCACGGTCAAGGTTCGACACTCGAGCAGATCCTCGAGTGGCGCCCGTTCGAGGAGAGCACTCGCATCAGCAGGGCGGATTTCGGCGAGATGACGACCACGTATCTGCTTGAGGCGAGCGACCTTGGGACGCGGCTCATGATCCTGATCGGTCGTATGAACCTCGCACCGGGAATGCCCTTGCAGCAGGCCGGCGGAATGATCGAATTGCTCTGGGGCGTGTCCCTCGACCAACTCGCGCTGGAGTTGCGTGCCGCGAGCGAGTCCGACACCAGGGCGTCAGCTACCGGCGCGTCCCCTGCGAGCGAGGCGATGTCGGTGCCGTCTGACCCCGTGTCCGAGGAGGTTTCGACCTCGGCCGGATGACGTTCGGCGAACCGCGCGCCGGGACTGCGACGGTATCCTGAGCGGGTGCCCTGGGATCCCGAATCCGCCGATTCGCTTGCCTCGGAACCAGGTGATCTGGCGCCTGCCGGGAGCGGATCGGTCGGAGACGTCGAGACCCACAGCGCGCCGGCGGAGGAGCTCTCCGACGAGGTCATCGCGATCGCGGAGACCGGCGGCACCGCCTTGATCACGAGGCCCGAGACCGAGGCGTCCGCGTTGGCGGCGACCGACGAGCCGGAACTCGACAGCGAGAACGCCGTCGCGGACATCGACGGCGAAGGGGTGACCGAGACGGTCACGAAGGATCCGCGGCGGTGGTCTCGACCCGGGTCGCGCGCGATCGCGACGCTACTCGCAACAGCGGCGATCCTCGCCGCACTGATCACAACGCGCGCGTCGATGCTGTCGGGCCAGGCGTCGGATGACTGGCAGACATCGCTCCGCAACGAGGTCAAGCGGTCCGCAGCGGTCCAGGAAGATGTGCGCTACCTCTACCAGAACCTGCTGCCGGTCGCGATGCTCATCGAGACGGCACGTGCTCAGGAAGAGGCGGTGAAGCAGCAGCTTGCCGCTCATCCCGAAGCCGCCGCGCGACTCAACCTGGAGATCGCGACGCTCGAGCAGGTCCAACAGGCCCTATCGGGCGCGTCGCCGCTCACCAGTTCCGCCGACATCGCGTTGCCGTCCGGTGGCTGGGACCTGGGCAAGGCGCTGGCCCAGCAGCGCAACACAGCACCCGACCTGGTCGCGCTGAACCCGGACGCGGATACGACGGCAGGCGACACCGCCGCCGCCAAGGCTCGCCGGGTCTCCCTCGCCACGGTCCCGATCGCCCTCGGGGTACTGCTCGCCGCACTTGCCGAACCGTTCGTGAGCTGGCGCCGGCGTCTTCTATGGGTCGCCGCGGTCCTCGTCGCGAGCGGGGCGGTCGCGTGGATCGTGATGGAGCAGATGACGTGATGAAGTACGTGGTGGCGCTGAACATGCGCCGCCCGGTCCGCTTCGACCACATGGCCGCGCTCCTGGTGGGCACGCTTGCGGTTCTCGGCGCCCTGCTGATCTCGCTTCAGATGACGCACGACCATGCCGCCAACCGTGCCAGCAGCCAAGGCTCGCGCCTCGCCGAGGATCTCGCGACGAGGATCGCGGTGACCTCGCAGGTTGCCGGTGGGCTGCTCGGCCTGAACCAGCAGGCACTCGCGGTAGGGATCCAAGGCACGGCGCGAGCGATAGCCGGCTTGCAAGCCGGCGCCGCTGAGGACACGATCGTTGGCGAGGCGGACTCCGCCGCCAGTCAGCAGCTACAGGCAGAGATCCTTGCCATGGCTCGCAGCACCACTGACGACCTGGACCCGTACACCAAGGGTCTCCTCGATGAAACAGCCGCAGAGCTGGTCGCCGTTCTCACCGGTCAATCCCAGGAGATGCCGGCCGCCGACATCCAGGCCGGGCTCGTCGAACAGATCCGGCAGATCGACATTTCCAACGCCGAAAGCGATCGCAGCCGCGTGGCCGTTCTCGGCCTGACCTTTGCCGCCCTCGGCGGCGTGCTGGTTGGCCTTGCCGTTGCGCTCAAGGAGACGCGCCCTGGCTGGGGGATCCTGATCCTCGGCTGGATCGTTGCGCTGCTGGCGCTCGGTGCGGCTGTACTTGCTGGGTTCTGACGCCACTGAGTCCCGGGGGCGACGAGGTCGCGCGCTCAGCTGCTGGCGCTGGTCACGAATCGCTCGTTCTGGGCAGTTCTACCGATCTGCCAGATCCGGCAGAGGGCACTCGCCAATCGGACCTGGTGAGGCGTTTTCACGATGGGATCGAGGAGACGTTCGGATCCGACGATCACGGCCAGGCACTGGGCGCGAGACGTCGCGACGTTGAGTCGATTGCGCGAGTAGAGGAACTCCATCCCTCGCGGCGCCAGGTCCGGCGACGAGCTCGTCAGCGAGTAGAACGCCACGACCGCCTGCTGGCCCTGGAACTTGTCGACCGTTCCGATCCGCGCCTCGGGTAGCACTTCCCGGAGCTTGGCGACCTGGGCGTTGTACGGCGCGACCACGAGCATGTCGTTCCATCCCAGCGCTCGTCGGTTGCCATCTCGGTCGATCCACTCGGATCCGACGAGCGATCGCAGCAGCTGATCGATGCGAGACGCCTCTTCGGACGACGCGTTGTCGTTGCCTTCGTGGTCGACCGCGATCCAGCGTGCGCCCGTGCCGTGCAACTCGCTCGTGCCGATCAGCCGCTGGGTAGCCGTGACCGGCTCTGCCTCGAGCCGGTCCTCGTAGAACAGCTCCGACGTCGTTCGCGCCAGGTCCGGGTGCATCCGCCACGTCCGATCCAGGAACAGGCCGAGCGAGTCCGGGATCGTCTCGCGCCCGTTCAGCAGGTGCTGGAGCGCACTGGCTTCGGCACCCGGCGGATGGCTTCCCTGCCTCGGCTGCTCGAGCTGTTGCGGATCGCCGAGCAACACCAACGACCGTCCTGCCTGGGCGACGGCCAACGCGTTCGCCAGCGACATCTGCCCCGCCTCATCGACGAAGAGCACGTCGACCGACTCGGCGAAATCCGGCCGCGACCACACCCAGGCCGTGCCGCCCGCGACGTCGATCTCGCTCGAAATCAATGCATTCAGCAGGTCCTCGTTCTCGCGGTAGCAAGCGGCGGCGCTGCACGTCGGATCGTCGTCACGGCCAGGCTTCTGCCCAATCCGCACCGATACACCCTGTTCGACGGCGGCACGTGCCACCTCGTCGAGAAGGTTGCCGATGACTTTGTGACCTGTCGCGGTTACGCCGACGCGTTTACCGGCCTTGACCAGCTCCACGATCATTCGAGCGCCCTGGTAGGTCTTGCCGGTCCCAGGCGGTCCCTGGACGGCCAGAGTCGAGTCGTCGAGCACGCGCGCCAGCCGTTTGGCAGCCGCAAGCGTGCCTTCGTCCTCCTGACGCAGGGACGCGCCCACAGACTGCCCCACGCGCGGCGCGAGGCGCAGCAGCAGGTCCCGGCCGGCACGGAACGAACCTTCCGCGTCGATGCCATGGTCCGCGACCCACTCGCCCAGTCGCATGAGCGATTCGCGTTGGTCGTCGCTCGTGTACCGCTCCGCGGGAATCAGGGCGGTCGGATAGGGCTCGTCATGGCGCTTCAGGCTCCGCGTCAGCTCCAGGACGCCGCCAATCTGGTCGACCAAGGTGATCTTGCCGGGACTCTTTCCCGTTCGGGCGTCGTCGACGGTCGAGCCCGCGTCGATGTCGTTCTCCTGCGGCGGGAAGGTGAACCGCAGGACCTCGGACTTCTTCACCGTTCCGACGATCCCCTGGAACTCGAGGCCGCCAATACAGCCGTCGTCCTCGATCCGTTCCTCGTCCGTGAGGTCGTTCAAGCGGTGGAAGTATTCCCACCAGTAGGCTTTTTCCTCGCGTCGAAACCAATCCAGGAGCTGGGCGAGCAGCCATGTCTGCTGTTCTCGCTCGGTGCGTTCCTCGGCCGCCGGCAGGCCGTCGGTCAAACGAGCACCAAGCGCCTCGACGCGTGCCTGGACCTCGCTGACGTTTGGCGGAGCATCGCCGACGCGTGGCCCCGGTCGCGGCACCGCTGTGCCCGCCGCCTCCAGCGAGGCACGCCGCTGCTCGAGCCAGTCGCGGAGCCGCCAGTTGGAAACGCAGTCATCGCGGTTGTATTCGCGGATCAGGTCGAGCAGGTCCCTGCGGTTGGCCTGGTCCTCCAGCCAGAGCTCGAAGTTGACCATGCTGCTGCCCGCGTCGCGCAGTGCGATCACGCGCTCGAAGTCATACAGCGCCTCGAGCTTCTTGATCGAGTAGCTGTCCTGGGAAACGCGGACTCCCTGCCGAACGACGCGGTACAGGTCAACGAAGACGCCAGCCCGCAAGAGTTCGTCGACCTCTTCCTCGCGAGTCGCGTGCCGGCCCATCAATCGCTTCACCGCGCTCGGTTCGTACGCGCCGTAGTGGAAGACGTGCAGGTCCGGGTGCCGTTTGCGTCGCTCCATCACGAGGTCGATGAACGACTCGAAGGCGCGTTTCTCCCGCGCGCGATCGAGGCCCCAGTACGCGTGGAAAGAGGGATCCAGACCCAGGCCATCGCCCGGCTCGATCACCCCGAAGAGGTATTCCAGCCCATCCGCGCCATCGTCCTCGACGAAGGGATCCCCTTCCATGTCGAAGAAGAGGTCACCGGCCGACGGTGGCGGAAGCAGCGCCAGTCCGTGCTCCGCTTGGACCGGTTTAAGTAACTCGAACAGCACCCGATGCTGGTCGCGCCCTTCGACCTGGAGCCGCGCCTGGTCGCGCACCCGCTCGATGGCCGTGCGGCTGACCCCTTTGAGCTTCGGCACGACCGGCAGCGGCAGCCGCGCGAGTTCGCCCATCGTGTCCACGCCACGCTCGACGAGCACCTCCCGCTGGGTCCGGCTGATCCCGGCGACCAGTGACAGGTGATCGTCGGCCTGCCGTCGATGAATGCACTCGACCACCCAGGCACAGACGTCGCAGTGCTCGACGGGCTCTGGGTAGGTCGTGACGGGTGGATACGCGACGGACCCCGTCGGAGCGACGGCATCCAGGAATCGATCGCGCAGCCGCTCGTAGAAGGGCATGTACTCGGCCGTGCGGAAGCGCTCCACGAGACGGGCGCTCCCCCCGAGCGCGACCTCAAGCGTCGGCGGGAGCACGCCCTGCACCTGGCGGACCAGGTCCGCGTAGACGCACAGCTGCAGCACGGCGCCAGCCTTGGCCGTGCGAGCGAGCTTGGTGTCGGCTACTTCGTAGCACCAGGATCCGAGGGCGCTCGGTTCATCGACCCGCTTGAGGAAATCGGCGTGGCCGCGCCACGTGCCATCGAAGAAGGCGGCCTGGTAGATCACGTCGTCTCCACGCCGCATCGCGTCGAGCGTCGCCTCTACGGACTGGCGAAGGCGCACCACATGATCCGTCTCGGAACTGTCCGGAATGATCTCGGTGACGCGCCGGCCGGCCGCCTCGAGCTCGACGATGTACCGCTTCTCATGCGCAAAGCCGCGCTTGCGGATCAGCTCGAGCTCGGGATCGTCGCGGATCGGCTTGGCGACCAGCCCATCCAGAGTCGCGCGGCCGAGCTGGGTCAGGTGCTCGCACCAGAGGAATCCGACCAGGTCCGTTGCCGCGTAGACGGGCCGGCCGTCGATCAGCTGCACGTTGGTGCGCGCGCGCGATTCCGGGAACGAGCGGCAGTCAATTGGGCCACGACGTCAGCGTATCCGTTCGCATGGACCAGACCGTGCCCGACCGATGTGACAGCTGCCTGTCACGGCCGGCACCGGACGGCTCGCGTACTGTTCGAGCATGGCCCAGACCCGTCGCGAACGCTGGACGCCGGCCGGCGTGACCGCCCGCGGACGCGCCTGGACAGACCGTTGGGGCCCGATCCTGCCCCTGCTGATTGCCGAGTTCATCGTCCTGCTCGGCTTCGGCGCGCTGCTCCCGGTGCTGCCGCTGTACGCCGCCCAGCACGGCATCGACGTCCACTCCTACGGCGTGATCACCGCGGCCTGGCCTCTCGCCAAGCTCTTCGCGGAGCCGCTGTTCGGCGCGATTGCAGACCGGACCGGCCAGCACCGTCTGCTGATGGTCAGCGGCCTCGTGCTGCTGGGGATCTTCATGCTCGTGCCGCTGTTCCTCACGAGTGCGACCGCCCTGTTCGTCTCGCGTTTCCTGGCCGGTGGCGCGACCGGCATGTACGACCCGGCGGCGCGCGGGATCATCGTCGACCGGACGCCCGAAGGGGAGCGAGGCGAGGCGTTCGGGCTCTATACCGCGTTCCAGATGGGCGGCTTCGTCGTCGGTCCGGTGATCGGCGCGATCGGCGCCGCTGCCGGCCTCGGACTTGGCTTTCCGTTCGCGCTCACGGGCGCGCTGAGCATCCTCGCCGCGGTCTTCATCTCCAACTGGCTGCGCCGCTCGCCGATCCACCTGCGTGGTGCCGTCGCCGCGGCCGACCACGGCCCTGACGTGGCGCCCCCCGGAAGCTGCACACGCCAACCAACGGGCGACGACGGCGCCCCCCGCGAGCCTGCTCAACGGCCCGTTCATCGCGTCGGTGGTGATGTACTTCGGCATCTCGCTCGCCTTCGGCGTCTACGAGGTCGTCTGGACGCTCTACATGCTCCGACTCGGCGCCTCACTCCAGTGGGTCGGCGGCACGTTCGCGATCTTCGGACTCGGGGTCGTCATCGCCTCTCCGTTCGCGGGTAGGCTCGTCGATCGGCGCGGCCCGCTCACGATCGCGACCGTCGGTGGTCTCTCGATCGCGGTCTGCGGAATGCTGTACGCAATCGCCAGCGAGCCGGTGTTTCCGTCGATCGTCGTGCCGATCGAGTCCATCGCCGAGGCGTTCGTCGTGCCGGCGCTCTTCACGCTGGTGGCGCAGGGCACGCCGGCCGGACGCAGCGCCACCGCCCAGGGGATCTTCGGCGCCTCGGGGACGATCGCCCTGATCGTTGCCTCGCTCTCGGCAGGTTTCCTGTGGGAGCGCGATCCGGCCCTCCCGTTCGTCTTCTTTGTCGTGGGGATCCTCATCACCGTCGCGTTCGGCCTGCTCATCGATCGCTCGTGGCGCGGCCGGGACCGGCTGCCCGAGGGACTGGGTGCCTGAGCGACCGGCGCGGCGCCGCCAACGCGGAATCGAGCTCCTGGTCCTACTCCTGGGGATCCTCGTCTTGGCTGCGTGCGACGCATCGATCATGCCGCGGCCGCTGATCACGCCCGATCCCAATGCCACGCCGACGCCCGGACCGGCGACGCCGACTCCGCTCCCGACCGTACCCCCCACGAGCGCGCCGCAGGCCTATCGCGTGCGGCCCGGCGACACGCTGTCGCACATCGCCAATCGATTCAAGCGGACCATCGGCCAGATCCTCGCGGCCAACCCCACGATCACCGACCCCAACCACATCGAGATCGGCCAGCTGATCACGATCCCGCCGATCAACGCTCCGGACATTCCACCCCTGCTCGGATTCGTCGACGACCCCTCGGACGACCTCTTCGACCCGACCGGCGCGTCGACCGACGGACCCGGCTACGCCGACCTGCTCGGGGTGGCGCTGCGCCTCCGGGACGAGGACCTGCTCATGGAGCTCCAGCTGCTCACCTCGCCACCGGACGTGGACGGCGCCGTCGAGCCGATCATCTACACGATCAATCTCGACACGACCGGCGACGGCCAGCCCGATTACACCGTCACCTACCAGAACGACGCCCCCGGCCAATTCGGCTGGGTGGCAACGCTGGTCGATCGCGTCAGCGGCACGCAGCTCTTCGGACCGTCGTTCCCGGGAACGGTCAACGTCACGAAGACGGCGGTGGACCTGGTCGTGTCGTTGGACGCGATCGGGGTGCCGCCCGGGCACGCCCAGATCGATGCCGCGGCCGTCGTCCAGCGCAGCTTCCTCCCGGACGGCACCGTCGACGCTGACGCCGAGCAGAGCACGGATCGAGCCCCGGACCAGCAGTGGCCGGGCCCGAACGCGCGCTGGGTCACGGTCGGCAGGTAAGCTTCAGCGGGGGCGCGAACGAGGGAGAGACGCTCATGGACCTGTTGGACCGCATTGATCGCCAGATCGAGCAGAAGCACCTGCTGACTCATCCGTTCTACACGGCCTGGGCGGCGGGCACGCTGCCGAAGGAACGGATGCAGGAGTACGCGCGCCAGTACTTCGCGTTCGAATCGTCCTTCCCGCGCTTCCTGTCGGCGCTTCACAGCCGCACCGAGGAGGCCTCTGTCCGTCAGCGCATCCTCGAGAACCTGTGGGACGAGGAACACGGCACCAACAACCACGCCGAGATGTGGCTCCACTTCGCCGATGGAATCGGCGTGCCGCGTGAGGACGTGATCGGCGCGGCTCGCAACGAGGCCACGACCGCCCTGGTCGAGATGTACCGGGAGATCACGACGCAGGACACGCCTGCCGAGGGTGTCGCCGCGATCTACGCCTACGAGCGCCAGGTCCCGGATGTCGCACCGTCGAAGATCGACGGGCTGGCGAGGCACTACGGCATCACCGATGGCCCGGCGCTGACGTTCTTCAAGGTCCACGGCGAGCTGGACGTCGAGCACTCCACGGAGGAGCGCGAGATGCTCGGCGAGCTTGCGTCGGCCGAGGGCGTCGACGAGGAGCGCGTCAGCGGCGCTGCGCAGCGCGCACTCGATGCCTGGTGGAACTTCCTCTCGGCGATCTACCTGCCCGAGACAGAGGCGGCTCCGGCCTGATCGCGTTTTCGGCCAGAGCGGCCGGCGATCCACTGCAGCGCGGCTGGTCTACCGCCCCGTGCGGTAGCGCTGGGCCGCCTCGGCGCGGTTGCGCACCGAGAGCTTGTGCAGGATGTTGCTCACGTGCGTCTCGACCGTTCGCGGCGAAATGATCAGCGCCTCGGCGATCTCGCGGTCCGTGAGGCCGTCGGCGAGCATTCGCAGCACGTTGTTCTCGCGCGGACTGAGGGTCTGAAGCGGACCTCCGGCGTCGGCAGAGGGACGGCCACGGCGTGCTGCCTCCACGAAATGGCGCATCACGGTGGCGGCCATCCGGCGTGACATGGCGAGCTCGCCTCGATGGAGACCTTTGAGCGTCCGCAGCAGTGCCTCCGGGCTGAGGTCCTTGGTCAGGTAGCCAGCGGCACCGCGGGACAGCGCGTCGATCACGTCGCGCTCGGTGTCGGAGACCGTGAGCATCACGATCTTCGTGTCGGGCAGACGTGGCGCGATCTCCTCGAGCATCTGCAGGCCCTTCATGCCCGGCAGGTTGATGTCCAGCAACAGGATGTCGGGCCGGATCGAGAGTGCCAGCGCGAACGCATCCTCGGCGCTGGCTGCCTCGGCGACCAGCTCGACTTCGCCGTCGCTGATTGCCTGGCGCACGGCCGAGCGCACCAACGGGTGATCGTCGACCAGCATCACCCGGATCGGGCCCGAACGACCGTCCCCGCGCGAATCGATCATCGCGGCTCGTCAGCTGCCGGCCGGCTCGACCGCCGACACGGGCAGGTCTCCTGGCTCGTCGTCGACGTTGACCAGCGGTGGCGGCGTGATCAACGGCACTCGCAGCGCAACGGTCGTGCCCTCACTCGGTGCGCTGGTGATGTGCAGCGACCCGCCGATCAGCCTGGCGCGTTCCTCCATGCCCAGCACGCCCAGCCCGCCATGACGTGCCGTCTCCGGGTCAAAGCCGCGGCCGTTGTCGGTGATCGTGATCAACAGCGCGCCATCTGCCACCACGGCCTTGACTCGCACGACGGTCGCGTCGGCGTGGCGACTGACGTTGGTGAGCGATTCCTGCGTGATCCGCAGCAGCTCGACCTGCTGCCGCGGAGGCACGGCCAGCGGCACGTCCGGGTCGGCGTTGAAAGTCGCCTGGATCTCCGAGCGCTGCGCGAAGTCCTCGACGGCGCGGCCGATCATGTCGCTCAGCGGCAGGTCCTGGTCGATGCTGGTGCGCATGGTCATGGTCGCCTGGCGTGCCTCGGCGAGGGCAGCGTCGAGCGCCTGCGCGACCTCCTGGCCCTGCCCGGCGTCCTCCGCTGGGAGCGTGGCGGCGAGCCGGTCGAACTTCAACTTGGCGAACCACAACTGTTGTGCCAGGCCGTCGTGGATCTCCCGCGCCAGACGAGTGCGCTCCTCGAGCGCGGCACGTTCGCGTTCGGTCAGCCGCATGCGATCGAGCTCCGCGTTGGCCGTGCGAAGTGCCCGCAGGTCGGCACGCTGCTCGGCGTAGATGCCGACCGACCAGGACCAGGAGCGCCAGGAAGCGCATGAAGTGGCCGCCGGTCACGAGGCCGGTGTAGACGCCCGGGTAGAGGCCCTGCTGGATCTCCGAGAACGCCGCCACGATCAGTGCCACCGAGAGGTAGCCGTCGGCGACGCGTCCGTTTCGCACGTACGAGGTGCGGTAGAGCAGCGCGGCGATCACGAACAGCGTCGCGGTGACACCGGCCAGCGCGTAGGCGAGCCACGTGATCCCGGGCAGCGGCAGAACGCGGTCCGGCTCCGAGATCAGCAGCTTGAGCCCATCGTCGTCGATGAGCGAGGGCAGCCGGCCGTCGCTCGGGGTAGACGACGAGCGTGAGGGCGATGATGACCAGCGGGGGCGCGAGCACGAGCCAGCGTGCATGCGCAGCCCGGCCCCGCGCCTCGCGGAGGGCCGACAGGCCGCTGGCCGCAAGCACGCCGGCGACGGTCAGCCAGACGGTCGCCGTGACGTAGAGCGGCAGCTGCTCGGGCATGCCCAGGGTCAGTCCGACGCGCCCGTCGAGCTTGTCGAGCACGAGCGCGATGACGACCGCGTCGAGGATCCCGAGCGTCAGGAACGCGCTCGCCTGGAGAAGGGCCGAGACGCGGCCGCTCTCGCGGTAGCGAAGCATTGCGAGGGCGCTCAGCACGACAGCCGCGAGCAGGCCGAGCGAGCTGAGCGCGACGTCCAGCGTTCGGTCGACGATGATGCGGTTGAGCGAGGGATCGATCATCGTGGCGAGCGTGATCGCCGACATGAGAGCGACCACCCCAACGAGCACGACGTCGAACCGGTGCAGTCCGAGCCGGTCTCCCAGCGCCGAGACGCGGTCCACGGGCTCGATCATAGCGACGCGGCCCTCCCGCTCGGAAAAGGACGGGAGCCGGACCCGCGCCCCAGCGCTGTCCGGCTCCTGTCACGCTCGTCGCCAGACCCCGCCGTGTTGGGTCGGACTCGGAGTGAGGTGGGTTCACTTTGGAGTCGAAGCCAGCCGCACCGGCTTCGACGTGCCGGTAACGATGCCTGCATGAAGTGGTCGGTGGAATCCGTGGCAGTACGGAGCGGTGTACGGAGTTACGGATCGGTACCCGGCCATGCGCAGCCGATGTTGAATGCGCAACCGGTCTGGACGACCAAGCCGGTTACACGCTAGGCTTCGCCGATGCGATCCCGGCCCGCGTCGAGCCTGAGCTATGCGCCCTCTTGGCAGGTTTGGGGAGCGCTGCTGATCGTCTACGTCGTGTGGGGCTCGACGTATCTCGCGATCCGCGTCGTGGTGGAGACCATGCAGCCGCTGGTCGCCAGCGGAATCCGCTTCGGGACGGCCGGTTTCGTGCTCGCAGGCCTGCTCGTTCTTCGCGGCGGAGTCTCGCGATTGCGGGTCTCGCGCCGCGAGCTCGCGAGCTCGGCACTCATCGGAATCCTGCTGCTGTGCGCCGGCAACGCGCTCGTCTCGGTGGGCGAGATCACGGTGCCGTCGGGAATTGCCGCTCTCGTGATCGGCGTCGTGCCGTTGCTGGTGCTGCTGCTGCGCTTCCTGTCGGGTGAGCGCATTCCGCTGGTCGCCCTGATCGGTGTCGGTGTCGGCTTCTGCGGCCTTGCCGTGCTCGCGGTCCCGGGCGGGCTCGACGGATCGATCGACGCCACCGGCATGCTGCTGCTGTTGATCGCGTCCGCCTCGTGGGCGCTCGGGTCGTTCCTGTCGCGGCGCGTTCCGCTGCCACGCGATCCGTTCGTCTCGACGACGTACCAGCTCTTTGCGGCCGCGGTCGCGCTCCTCCTGGCCGCCACCGTCTCCGGTGAGGTGGCCCAGCCGTTCCAGCCGTCGACGGCTTCGGTGATCGCGCTGCTCTACCTCATCACGTTCGGGTCGCTGCTCGCGTACACGGCCTACACGTGGCTGCTTCAGCACGCGCCCCTGACCCGCGTGGCCACGTACGCGTACGTGAACCCAGTCGTTGCGGTCTTCCTCGGCGCGATCATCCTCAACGAGAAGATCACGCCGACCATCGCGGTCGGCGCCTTGCTGATCGTTGCGTCGGTGGCCTTCACGATCTGGGCCGAGAGCGGGTCGCGGCGGGCGCAGAGACCGGTCGTCCCGGAGCCCTCGGCGGAGAGCGCACCCGAGGTGGCGCCGAGCTGAGAGTGGCGAGCACGGCCGGTCCGCGCAGCAAGCGGGAGCAGGCTCGTTGGCGCGCGGCAAGCGCACGCCATCCGTCGACCCGAGTGCATCTCCCTTGGCCGGCGCAGTACCGGCTGCACGGATGAGCCGTTCGCAGGCCGGGTTGTAAGCACCCGCTCTGACCTCGCCCACGATTGCGCTCGATCGTTCGACCGCTCCGCGTCAGCGCGGCCACCAGGCTCCGCCGTCGCAGGTGACCCTCCGACGCAGGCTTACCGCCCTGCTTGGCCAGGCGCGACCCGTGGAGGCGGTACGCCTGTCGACAAGCTCTTTGCGGCGTGACCAACACGACCAGTCAGGCTTCCATGGCAGCCCCGGGTAGAGTGGCTGCCATGACCTCGCCTGCGGAAATCGCCGACGCCGGATTCGAGGATCTCGATCCGGATCCCTTCGTTCAGTTCGCGCGCTGGTACGCGGACGCGCTCGCAGCGGGCGGGCTGAACGATCCGGCAGCGATCGCGATCGCCACGAACGGACCGGCCGGACCGTCTGTCCGGATGGTGCTGCTGCGCCGCTTCGACGAAACGGGTTTCCGCTTCTTCACGAACTACGAGAGCGACAAGGGACACGATCTGTTGGCCGACCCACGAGCTGCAGCGGTCATCCATTGGGATCCCGTTCGGAGGCAGGTGCGCATCCAGGGGCGAGTCGAGCCGACGACCGTGGCCGAGTCCGACGAGTACCACGAGAGCCGGCCGCGTGGCAGCCAGATCGCGGCGTGGGCTTCGGATCAGAGCCGGCCGATCGCGAGTCGCGCCGCACTCGAGGCGCGCTATGCGGCGACGGAGGCCCGCTTCGAGGGAGCTGATGTGCCGCGCCCTCCGTACTGGGGTGGTTTCCGGCTGATTCCCGATCGAATCGAGTTCTGGCAGTCGCGCATCAACCGGCTCCACGACCGCATTCGCTACGAACGCGGGTCCGATGGTTCCTGGTCGCGTCAGCGCCTGATGCCGTGACGTTCGGCCGCGGGACGCGCGCCGGATCGCTCGCGGTCGGGCTCTTGTTCGTTCTCGCTCCGTCGGTTCTTGCCGAATCGCCGACCCCTGCGGCCGATCCCCAGTGGCCCACGCCGGACAGCGCTGCGGCAACGACGGGCACGACGTACGACATGTCCGCCAGCTACGACGTGGCGATCCGGCTGCGCTGGGCCACCGGTCAGATCACCGTCACGACGGACATGGACGTGGACAACACGTCCGGCATGTCCGTCACGCACCTCGAGCTCAACACGGTGGCAGCGAGGCTGGGACACATGAAGCTGCTCAATTCGCGGGTCGACGGGAGCGAGGTGAAGACGCGTGTCTCCGACCAGACGCTGACGGTGCCACTGTCGAAGACCTTGCTGCCGTACGGCGAAGCCCTGGTGCACACCAAGTACCGGGCGCAGCTCCTTCACTCGACGGCGAACCACGATTGGCTGTGGTCTCAGTTCAACGACGTCGCGTCCGTCTACCGCTCGATCCCATGGTTGAGCGCCAGTCGACCGTTCGATCGACCCAATGACGGCGACCCGTTCGTGACGCAGACCGCCAGTCGCGTGCGGGTGACGTTCACGTCGGACACGCCATTGGTGTACGCCACGAGTGGGCAGCAGGTCTCGTATTCGGGGAAAACGACGGTCTTCGAGGCCAACCTCGTGCGTGACTTCAACTTCACCGCGAGCCGGCAGTACAACGTGCTCAACGGCAAGACCGTCGATGGCCAGCACCGGATCAGCGTGATGACCAAGTGGCTGAGCTCGTCACAGGCGGCACGGATCCTCAGCGTGGCGCGACGAGCTATCGACCAGTACACCCAGTGGATCGGACCGATCGGGTGCCCAACGATCGTCATCGCCGAGATCGCGGCAGGTGTCTCGATGGAGTCCCCTTGTCTCGTGTGGATCACGCGCGGGAGCGGAGCGTTCACCGACTACCGCGTCGCCCACGAGCTGGGGCACCAGTGGTTCTATGGCATGGACGGCAACGACCAGGCGCTCGACCCGTTCTTCGACGAGGCGACGACGGACTTCCTGGCGCGCACCTTTCTCGGCCAGCTGCGCGGAAGCCAGTGCGACAAGGACCGCCTCGACCTCTCGATCTACCGGTACCAGGGGACGTGCTACTACGAGACGATCTACATCCAGGGCAGCCTCTTCCTGGATCACATCCGTCAGCAACTCGGAACGAGGGCGTTCTGGGAGGCGCTGTCCACGTTCTGGCGAGATCATCGCTGGACGGTGACGAACACCCACGCGCTCCTCGAGGCGTTCCGCGAGGTGGGAGGGGACCGGCTGCTGCCGGAGTACCACAAGCGTTTCCCGAGCCTCTACCCGTGACGTCCGAGGCGAGCGATCACGCTCAGGACGCGCCGCGAAGCGTGTGGTCGCGACTCTCCTCGCCGCCGGTGCTGCTGTTGGTCGGCCTCCTCGGCAATCGTCGCGGTCACCGTGTCGGGTCGGTCGGACGTGTTCACGATCGTGCTGTCCCCGCCGATGCCCGCGCGCCTGCTCCTGGGAATTGCGGCCCTCATCGTCGCGGTGCTGGTGGTCCTTGCGGCCGCCGATCGCATGCGAACGGACAAGGACCCGCGCGGCTTGATCCGCGCCATCCGCCTGATGTTCGTCGCCGTCGGCCTGTTCGCCATCGCCGTCGGCTGGTTCATCGGTTCGCCCGTGCCGGTCATTGCCGGCATCGTCATTACTGCGATCGACCTTCTGGAGACCTCGTTCCTGCTGCTGGTCACGACAGCCAAGTCGGCGGGCGGCAACCAGCCGGCCGATCACGACGGATCGAAGACCGAGTGAGCCAGCTGCTCCTCTGGCTCGCGCGGCTGCTCCTGGTTGCCGGGCTCGCGGTGTTCCTGATCGCTCCCGGCGTCAACGGCCCAGTGCTCGTGGCGGTCTGGCTGCTCGTGCTCGCCGCGTATCGCTTTGTCGCGATGGCTCCGGACACTCGCGCAGGCAAGGCCGCCGTCGACGTGGCGTTTCTTGTGCTTGCGTTCTTCGCCGCGTTCGAAGGCGGCTGGGCACTCATCCCTGCCGGTCTCTGCTACCTCGCAGCGGACCTCACGGGGTCAGGGCGCAATCCCCGGAGGGAGGACCTCGCAGTCGGGTAGCTCTCGCAAAAGCGCCTCTGGACCACCCGGTGCGTAGATCGCGATGATTCGCATCGGCTCCCAGCCGACGTTGAGCGTGCCGTGGTAGACGCCTTCGGGGATGAAGACCATGTCGCCCGGCCCCACGCGTTGTTCGATCGGGACACCGTCGTCGTCCTCGACCATCTGCAGTCCTTGGCCGGAGATGACGTAGAGGGTTTCATCCGAGCCGGGATGGTTGTGGCGGGCATGCCCGTCCCCAGGCCGAAGCACCACGACACCCACGGCCATCGTGCTCACCCCGGTGCGCGTCGGGTCGCTCATCCACTTGAGCGATCCCCAGGGAAACCGCAGCGTCTCCACGTCATCTGGGTGGATGAATCGACGTTGGAGCTGGTCCGTCACGTGTCCCTCCCCGCCTCGCGCGTGGGCTGTGGTGCCCGTTTCTTAAATTGATGGACGACCTCCGGGATGGCTCGCTCGGTAGCGAGCCGTTCGATCGATGACGCGCCAACGAAACCGTTCAGTCCGGGCACACGATCGAGCACGTAGCCGTAGTCCTCCGGGTCGGCGAGCGGACCCCCATGGCAGAGCAGGATCACGTCGCTGCGAACCTCGCGAGCCGCGTTGCCGATCGCATGGATGGCGTTCACGGACTCATCGAGGGACAGCGATGTCCGCGCGCCGATGTCGCCGCTGGTCGTGAGCCCCATGTGCGCCACGATGATGTCAGCGCCGGCCTCTGCCATGAGACGCGCCTCGTCGGCGTTGAACACATACGGCGCCGTGAGAAAGCCCATTGACGCTGCGACCTGGATCATCTCGACCTCGCGATCGAAGCCCATACCAGTCTCTTCGAGGCCCACGCGGAACCGGCCGTCGATCAGCCCGACCGTGGGGTAGTTGAGGATCCCCACGATCCCGGTGCGGCCGAGCTCGTCCAGGAAGCGCGGCACATTCCGAAAGGGATCGGTCCCGCAGACGCCGGCCACCACGGCAGCGTGCTTGACCACGGGAACGATCTCGTTGGCCATTTCGAGGACGATCTGGTTCGCATCTCCGAACGGCATCATGCCGGCGAGGGAACCGCGACCGGCCATCCGGAACCGGCCCGAGTTGTAGATGACGATCAGGTCGGCGCCACCTGTCTCAGCTGCCCTCGCCGACAGTCCCGTCCCGGCACCTGCCGCGACGATGGTCTGCTCGGCGTTGACGAGCTTGCGAAGCGAACGACGAACCGCGTCTGCATCGACGCTCACGGCCGTGCGCCAGTCGCAGCAGGCAGATGGCCGGCGAGCCACCTGGCCATCGCAATGCCCATCTCCGGGTCACCGGCATTGGCGTCGATCTCGACGAGCTCGATCGCGGGGTCGGCCGCCGATCGGATGCTGTCGAACAGTGCCTCGTCCGCGATCGGGTCGTGAAACGGCCGGCCCGGTCGATCGATGTCGGACAGGCCCCGAAGGGGCAGGAACAGCGCGGTCGCACCGCGGGCGGCGTTGAGTTTCGCCGCCACGATGACTCCGAGCCGGCGACATTCCTGGACCGATGTCCGCATCAGGGTGACGTTTGCGTTGTGCTCGTAAAGGGTTCGACCGGCAAACCGCTCGGGAACGCTGGATTTGGGTCCAAGTTCACCATGTCGAGCGCGCCGACTGAAACCGCCTGGGGAATCCCGGCGCGGCCGGCAGCTTCGAGTCGATGCGGCCCCGCGGAAAGCACCCCACCCACCAGCTCGTCGGCAAGTTCGGTGGTCGTGAGGTCCAGGCTCGCGGCGACCATGCCCGCTTCGATCGCCGCTTCCATCGCGAGGCCACCAGTCCCCGTGGCGTGGAACACGAGCGTCTCGTACCCGTTCGGCGACATCACGGCGCGCGCTGCGTCGACGGCTCGCGTCGTCACCCCGAACATGCTGGCCGCGACCGCCGGCCGTCCGTCGTCAGTCACGGGAGCGGTGCCGATCATCCCGGTGATCGCGCCTGCCGCTGTCTCGAGCGCGTTCCGGGTCATGCGATTGAGGCCCGCGAGGTCGGCGATCGGGTTCACCATGGTGATGTCGCTCACGCCGACATACGGGCGCGTGTCGCCAGAGGCGAAGGTGCTCACCAGCACTTTGGGGAACCCGAACGGCAACGCACGCATCGCCCGGCTTGCGATCGTGGAGCCGCCCGACCCGCCGATACCGACGATCCCATCGATGGCGCCGTCGCCGAGGAGTCCTGCCACGACGACCGCGGCTCCACCGGCCATCGCCGCGATGGCTTCACCGCGGTCGCCCGCGTTCGAAAGGTCGGCGAGCGAATGTCCCCCAGCAGCGGCCACTTCCGTGGCCCGGACGTCCGCGATGTCCGGCGCCGGCGCCATGATGCCGACGTCGATCACGAGCGGCTGGCAACTCCTCGTGACGAGGGCTTGGCGCAAGTACGCCACCAGGTCGCCCTTCGTGTCCAACGTTCCCACCACGGCGACCCGTCGATCACGATCGGACATGTTCAGCGACCGTCGGGCTCGAACACCTTCCCCGGATTGAGGATGCCGAGCGGGTCGAGGGCGCGCTTGATCGTGCGCATCAGCTCGACCTCGCGCTCGCCTCGCTGACGGACAAGCCAGCCGCGCTTGGCCACGCCGGTGCCGTGCTCGCCCGAGATGGTGCCGCCCAGCTCGAGGGTCGCGGCAAAGAGGTCTACGCGCGCGGCGTCGATTCGCTTCGCTGCATCCGGATCGTCGCGGTCCATCACGAAGGTCGGGTGGTAGTTGCCGTCGCCGGCGTGGCCGAAGACCCCGATGCGCATCTTGTGGGCCGCGCCGACGCGTTCGATCGCGTCGAGGAGCTCGGGCGCGCGACTGCGCGGCACACCGACGTCCTCCATCCGAGCGACCCCTGCCTGCTCGAGCGACCAGTGCGCCTTGCGGCGGGCTTCGCGCAGCCAGTCGGCTTCCTTCGGGTCGGTCGATCGGACGATCGAGAGCGCGCCGGCGGCGTTCGACGCATCGGCTGCCGCATCGAGCTCGGCCTCGGCCGCGGAGCCGCCCATGTCCGACTCGATCATCAGCATCGCCCCGGCGTCAGGATCCAGGCCCACGTGGAGTGCCGCATCGACGGCGCGGATCGTGAAGCGGTCGAGCAGCTCCAGGGTCACCGGCACGAGCCCGGCGCGCGTCATGCCCGCGACCGCCTGGCCGGCAGTCGTGGACGGTGGCGAAGAACGCCAGCATGGTGAGCTTCGGCTGCGGGGCGGGGCGCAGCCGCAGGGTCGCCTCCGTGATGACGCCGAGCGTCCCCTCCGAGCCGACGAACAGCCGCGTCAGGTCGTAGCCCATCACGTCCTTGACCGTCCGGCCGCCGGTGCGGATGACGGAGCCGTCGGCAAGAACGACCTCGAGTCCCATCACGAAGTCGCGCGTGACGCCGTACTTCACGCAGCGCAGGCCGCCCGGAGTTCTCCGCCAGGTTGCCGCCGATCGAGCACGTCTCGAAGCTGGCCGGATCGGGCGGGTAGAAGAGGCCGTGCTCGGCGACGGCCCGTCCGAGGTCGGCGTTGATGATCCCCGGCTGAACCACCGCCAGCTGGTTGGCCGTGTCGATCTCGAGGACCCGGTTCATCCGCGTCATCACCAGCGTCAACGCGCCTTCGACCGCGATCGCGCCGCCGGACAGGCCCGTTCCGGCGCCACGCGGCACGATCGCGGTGCGGTGCTCGCCCGCCAGCCGCACGATCGTCGCGACGTCCGCGGTCGACTCCGGGAACGCCACCCCGAGCGGGAGGCCCGGGCTCATGTACTCGGTCTCGTCCCAGCGGTAGGCCTCGGTCTCTGCGGGGTCGGTGAGCAGGCGCAGGCCGGGGAGCGCCGCCCGCAGCGCGTCGAGATAGGCGGCACCGCGGCCGGTTGAAGCGGGTCCCGCGACGGAAGGTGCGACTGCCATCGGGCAGAGCATAGAGTGGAGTTGTGACCGTCAGGAAGATCGGTGCCACCACGGATGCTCAGGCGGCCGCGGACGCGACCGGCGGCGCGCGGCCGGTGACGCGGTCACAGACCTCGGCCGGCATCCAGGATCGGCTGCACGGCCTCGCGGGCGCGATCGCCGATCACCGCGCGACACCCTTCGCGCTGACGGCCATTTGTTTCGTGCTCTACCTGCTGCTGGGCCCGGAGCAGTCGGGCACCGACTCCCACTACCCGATCGCGCAGGCGTTCCTGCAGGGCCGCCTCTACCTGACCCAGGACTACCCCTGGCTGGAGCTGGTGCCGCGGCCGGGCGGCGGTTGGTACTCGCCGTTCCCGCCGCTCGTGAGCGTGATCATGCTGCCGTTCGCGGCGGTCGGCCTACGAGATCGACACGAACGTCATCAGCGCCGTGGTCGGTGCCCTCTGCGTGGGCCTCATGTGGATGCTGCTGGGTCGCCTGCGGGTCGAGCGCGTCACCAGCTGCGCTCACGATCGGTTGGGCGTTCGGCTCGGAGACTCTTCTGGATCGCCGCCACCGGCGGGCAGCACCTGGCGCCCGCAGGTCGCGGCACCGCGCTGCTGCTCGGCGCGCTGATCCTCAGCGTGGACCGGCGCGTTGCCGGTCGTAGCCGGCCTGTGCATCGGCCTGGCCGTCGGGGCGCGCCTGCCGATCGGGCTCGCGCTGCCGCTGATCATGTGGATGCAGCGACGCGACGGCGGTTGGTGGCGCGCGGCCCTCGGAGCGGCGATCCCGCTTCTGCTGATCGGTGCCTACAACTGGGCGCGTTTCGACAACCCGCTCGAGTTCGGCTACGGGCTGATCAAGAACGTGCAGGGCGAGTCGGTGCTCAGCGAACCCTGGTACACGCACGGCATCGACTCGATCTACTACATCCCGAACGGCATCTACACGATGCTGTTCAGCGGCTTCGAGCAGCGCGACCACTTTCCCTGGATGGCCGCGAACATCGACGGCGTCAGCATCCTGCTGACCATGCCGATCCTGCTGTGGGTCTTCGAGGCGCGTGGTCCACTTGCGCTGGTCACGCTCGGCACGGCGATCCTGGTGATGCTGCCGGACCTGTGCCCACGGCAACCCGGGCTTCGCGCAGATCGGCTACCGCTTCATCCTCGATGCGCTGCCATTGCTGTGGATGCTGCTGGGCGATCGCGTTCCGCAACGGCATTCCGCGCGCGGCATCGGTGGTCGCTTCTGCTGGGCATCCCCATCAACGTCTGGCTTAGCACGTTCGCCTGGTATCTGCGATCGAGCAGGCCAACTCGTAACCGCCGTCGCGACCGAGGTGCACCACACCGCTCCGGAGCGTCGACGGCGTCGACTCGCTATCCTGTGCGACTGCGCATCCGGCCGAGGGACGGAGCCACCGCCGTGGTCCCAGCGATGCGCGCGCCCATTCATCTACGTGATTCGGGGTCCCCTGGATGAAGGTCGCCATCGCCAAGGAAAGCGCGCCCAACGAGCGGCGCGTGGCCACTCGTGCCGGAGGTCATCGGCAAGCTCAAGGCCGCCGGTCTCGAGGTGCTCGTCGAGCAGCGGCGCCGGCTCCGGTGCCGCCATTCCCGACGCCGACTATCAGCCGCTGCCGGCGTCACCGTGCTGCCGCACGGCCGAGGCTGTACGCCCAGGCCGACGTCGTCCTGCGCGTGCAGAAGCCGTCCGCGGCGGAGATCAAGCACCTGCGCAAGGGCCAGGTCGTGATCGGCCTGCTCCAGCCGCTGATCGATCCGCAGACCGAGCAACGCGCTCGCCGGACGCGGGCGTCACGGCCATCAGCCTCGATGCGCTGCCGCGCACCCTGTCGCGCGCCCAGACCATGGACGCGCTCTCTCGCAGGCCAACGTGGGCGGCTACAAGGCGGTGCTCATCGCCGCCGAGGCATACGGCCGCTACTTCCCGCTGCTGACCACCGCCGCGGGCACGGCCAAGCCGGCCAACGTGCTGATCCTCGGCATCGGCGTCGCCGGCCTCCAGGCGATCGCCACGGCGCGACGGCTCGGCGCGCTGGTCAAGGCGTATGACGTGCGCTCCGAGACCAAGGAGCAGGCCGAGTCGCTCGGCGCGCAGTTCCTGGTGCTGAAGTCCGTCGCGACGCGACGGGCACGGGCGGCTACGCCCGTCAGCTGACGCCCGAGGAGCAGGCCGCGCAGCAGCAGGAGCTGAACGGCTACATCGGCGGCATGGACGTGGTCATCACCACGGCCCAGGTGCCCGGCCGCCGGCCGCCCGTGCTGGTCACGGCCGACGCCGTGAAGCGCATGAAGCCGGGCTCGGTGATCGTGGACATGGCCGCCAGCGCGCTCGGCGGCAACGTCGAGCTGTCCAAGCCCGACGAGACCACGGTCACCGACAACGGCGTCACGATCATCGCGCCGACCAACCTGCCGGCCACCATGCCCGCCGGCGCGCCAGCGGGTTCTACGCCCGCAACATCTCGGCGCTGCTGCTGCACATGGTGAAGGACGGAGCGTTGAACCTCGACTTGTCCGACGAGATCATCAAGTGCGACCGTCATCACGCACGAACGGCGCGGTGGTCCACGAGGCCACGGCCAAGCTGCTGGCGCCGGCGGCGCCTGCCACGGGAGGCGCCGCATGAACCTCGATGTTCGCCGTCGAATCGGCATCGAGTCTCGCCAACACGGACCTGCTCAACGCGCTGGCCATCTTCGTGCTGGCGATCCTGGTCGGCTTCGAGGTCATCTCGAAGGTGCCCGGCGACGCTGCACACGCCGCTGATGTCCGGCGCCAACTCCATCCACGGCATCGTGCTGGTGGGCGGCATGCTCATCGCCGCAGCGGCGGACAACCCGCTGAGCTACATCCTCGCGTTCGTCGCCGTGGTCTTCGGTGGCGCCAACGTGGTCGGCGGCTACGTGGTCACCGACCGGATGCTCCAGATGTTCCGCAAGAAGCCCGTGGCAGCCAAGCCCGCCCCCGACGCGGCCGGCACACCCACGAAGGACGCCTGACGCATGTCAGCAGGGCTGGATCTACACCATCGTCTTCATCGCCTGGCTCATCGGGGCGGCCGCGTTCGTGCTCGGCCTGCACCTGATGAACAGCCCGGCCACGGCGCGCAACGGCAACCGGCTGTCGGCCGGCGGCATGGCCGTTGCCGTGCTCACCACGCTGGCTCTACCTGGCCACCCGTGCACGGGCGGCCTGAGCGCGGCCGGCTGGCTGATCATCATCGTCGGCTTCGCCATCGGTGGCGGCGCGGGCTTCTACATGGCACGCACCGTGAAGATGACCGCGATGCCGCAGCTGGTGTCGCTCTTCAACGCGGTCGGCGGCGGCGCGGCGGCCCTGGTGGCGATCGACGACTTCGTGCGCATCGCCGGCACATCCGATCCGGACATCCTGGCGACCACCATCTTCGTGGTGCTCGGCGCCGTCATCGGCTCGGTCACCTTCTCCGGCTCGCTCATCGCCGGCGGCAAGCTCCAGGGCCTCGATCGGCGGCCAGCCGATCATCTTCCCCGGTGCGCGGCTGCTGACCATCGTGCTTGCCGTCGTCACCGTGGTCGGCCTGATCGCCCTGGTCCTCGGGGCTCGGGCACGCTCTCGCTCAGCGCGGGCGTCTCGATCGCCATCCTCATCCTGGTCGTGGCCGCGGCGCTGATCTTCGGCATCACCATGGTGCTGCCCATCGGCGGCGCGGACATGCCGGTCGTCATCTCGCTCTTGAACTCCTTCACCGGCACGGCCGCGGCCATGGCCGGCTTCGTCATCAACAACCCGGTGCTGATCATCGCGGGCGCCCTGGTCGGCGCCTCCGGCGGCATCCTGACCAAGCTCATGGCCGACGCCATGAACCGCTCGATCATGAACATCATGGTCGGTGGCTTCGGCGTCGCGGAGGGCACGGCCGGGGCGGCCACCGGCGGCAGCGGCACCGTCCGCGAGGTCGGCGTCGACGACGCGGCGATCCAGCTGGCCTACGCGCAGAAGGTGATCATCGTGCCGGGCTACGGCCTGGCCGTGGCACAGGCGCAGCACGCTGTCCGCGAGCTGGCCGAGCTGCTCGAGGCGCGCGGTGTCGACGTCTCGTACGCCATCCATCCCGGTCGCGGGCCGCATGCCCGGGCACATGAACGTGCTGCTGGCCGAGGCCAACGTGCCCTATCCGCAGCTCAAGGAGATGGACGAGATCAACCCTGAGTTCAGCCGCACGGACGTGGCCCTGGTGGTCGGTGCGAACGACGTCACCAACCCGGCGGCGCGCTCGCAACACGGCCTCGCCGATCTACGGCATGCCGATCCTGGACGTCGACCAGGCCAAGAGCATCATCGTGATCAAGCGCTCGATGGGCCGCGGCTACGCCGGCATCGACAACGAGCTGTACACCGAACCCGAAGACCGGGATGCTCTTCGCCGACGCCAAGGACGGCCTGACCCAGCTCACCGCGGCGGTCAAGGCGCTCTAGTCGGGCTGGTCGACCCGGCCGCGCGGTCGGAGGTGGCATCAAGCGTGGATGCGCATGGGTGTCCTCGACGCGCATGTCGGTCCTCGAGAGGTGCCTCTGTCGTCAGCCGCGCACCGGGTGGACGTTGAGAACCGCCAACGCCTCTCCCTATGGTCATCCGCGCACGGCGAGCACGTAAAGCCGAGTCGACGGGTCCCTACGGGCCTGCGAGCGCCGTTCTTGCCGATATTCCACGCTCGCGTAAGCGCCAGACACTGCCGAAACGGCGCAGCCGGCTGACAGTGCGCGTCGTTACGTGCTGTACGCGCGCGAATGACATACAGGTCGTTCACGACGACGTCGCTGGCACACGGTGTGTCTCGTTACTCTTGCCGCGATGCCAAGTGACTTCCGCGTCGAGCAGCAGGCCGAAGTCTCGGGGCGGCGAACGGAGCTCTTTCCGCTCGTCTCGACCGCCGAAGGACTATCGCGCTGGCTGGACGAAGCCGACATGCAACCGAAGGTGGGCGCGAAGGTTCGGCTGCGGTTGCGCGATGGCGTGGCGATCGGGACCGTCGTGGCCATCGATCCGCCACAGCACATCAGCTGGACCTGGGATTGGGAAGCGGACCCGCTCCGATCGCCCGAGCGTCGTCGCTTTCGACCTGATCGACCACGCCGAACGCACGCACCTGACGCGTTCGCCAGGTCGGGCTCCGATCGCGCGCACAGCGCGACATCCACGACGCGCTCTGGCGCTACTGGTTCGGACGGCTCCGCGAACAAGCCCAGCAGGTCGCGAGCGCTCAGGGCGACTGATCGCAACTTGAGACGCCCCGAGTCGAGTAGCGGGGAGGAACGGCGAGAAACCTGGCGTTGGAACTGGCTTTCGACCCAGCCGTGACTCTTGACACTGCGTTGGAACTGGTCCGGAGTCAGGTCGCGTATTGCTCCGCGGCGGCTCGCACCATCCCAGCGATCTCCTCGCGCAGCGTCGCGGGTTCCAGTACTTCGGCGTCCGGGCCCCAGCCGAGGATCCAGATGCGCACCTCGCGCGTGCCCGAAACGGTGGCTGTCCAGCGAAGCGAACCGTCCGGCTGGCGCGCGAGTTCCTGGCTGGGATGCCAGCGCGTCTCCGCGACGCGTGCCGCAACCGTCGGCGCAAAGCGGACGACGACCTTCACCGGGGTCCTCGTCCGCGATCACGTCCCAGGCACGCAGCAGTTGGCGGGCGAAGACGTCGCTCGACGGTGCCTCGAACGTGTCCGGCGTCAGCTGCGCCGAGACGATGCGCTCGACCTTGAAGGTGCGCAGGTCGCCGCGCTCCTCGTCGTGGCCGAGCAAGTAGATCCCGCGGGTCAGCGCGGACGGCTCGATCGCATACGGCCGAACGCGCGCGCTCCGCGCGGCCTTGTCCGGGTCATAGACGCCGCGGCCGTACTCGATCTGGACCACGCGTCGCTGCGACCAGCCCTCGGTGAGCGTTCGGAGCACGCGCGTGAACGGCTCGTCGGCGGGCAGCGTCGCGTAGGCGTCGACTGTCGCTCGGACGTGCTCGGCCAGCACCGGCGGCAGGATCTCGGCGAGCTTGACGAACGCGCTGATCAGCTCGGTGTCCTGCTCGTCGCGTCGCCTTGGCCAGCACGCGCGCCGCCAGGAAGAGCGTCATGGCCTCAGGGAGCGTCAGCGCCAGCGGCGGCAGGAAGGCGGTCTCGAGCAGTCCCCACTTGCCGTTCTCGCCCCAGACGGGCAGATCGGCGTCGAGCTGCATCGATTCGAGGTCGCGATAGACGGTGCGGACGGACACGCCGAGCTGGTTGGCAACGTTCTTGGCGCTGATGCCGGCCGGGTGGCCGTGCAGGATCGTGGCGATGCGCAGGTAGCGGGCTGCCTTGTCCCACTTGGTTCCGGCGCGATCGCGGTCGAGATCGTCCATCAGGGCTGGGTCCCAGACGGGCTCTCGGGCGCCGACGGCGAAGGCGCCGACGACGGCGGCGTGGACTGCGACGGTGCCGGTGTGCTGCTCACGGCGGGCATGATGGGCGCGCCGGAGCGATACGTGGCGGCGAGGCGCGCGGTGATCGACGCCTGCAGGCCGCTGGTGTCCCACGCGTCGCCCGGATAGCCGCCGATCGTCTCGATCACCTGCCCCAGCTCGCCATCGGCAAAGATCCACCACTCCAGGCTGCCCCGCCACGCATCGAGGTTGCGATGCGGATCGACGGTCCCGCCGAGCACGAGCCTGGTGAGCATCGACGAGGCGAGCGCGCCTGCGCCGCCGAGCGTGACCCGACAGTGTCGCGCCGGCGCGTTCTCGATGAGCTCGATGCCGCGGTCTTCGGCAACCCGCGTCACGTCGCCCGAGCCGAGATACGCGGCAACTGCGCCGTCGAGCGTCAGGCCTCCGGCATCGGCCATGCCGAGATCGCGCGGGTCCATCGTCCGATCTCCCTTCGCGTCGCGCACGCGCGCCGTGAACGCCTTTCGCTCGAGCGAGGCGGGCACGTTCGCGAACTGACCCGTGACGTCCGCGACCCACCCCTCCGCGGTGCTGCCGCTGCGGGATCCGCTCAGGATCGCCCGCTCGACGGTCCGGGTGTCGATCGTGGCGATGACCTCGCCCTCGAGGACCGCCTGTCCCCCGATCGATGGCGGTACCTCGCATTGGGGAAGCGGCAGGTTGGCGTCGGTTGGTCCGAAGCGGGAGCTCGACGGCGGCCGTGTCACGAGCGCCCGCTCATTCGCGAGGCTCGGCAGCCCCAGCAGCAGCACGGCGGTGACGGTCAGCGCGCTTGCGAGCGCGAGCGATTCGACGACCCAGCTGCCGCGCGTCTGCGGCGTCTGGCGGCGCCGTTCGACCACCCCGAGCGCTGCAAAGATGCAGGTGAGGCCGAGCGTGAGGACCGCCGCATAGGCGACCTCGGCCGACGGGAACAGGGCCTGGCGCTCCTCGCTTCGCAACGCGTCGAGCACGCCCGCAACCAGCGGCAGCAGCAGGAGAACGCCGATGAGCCCGAGCCAGCCGATGGCGGCCGCCTCACGCTGGTCATGGCCGATCGGCGGGAAGACGACGGCCAGCATCGCGATCGGAACCGGGATGAAGATCGCGGCACGGACGAGGAGGTCGTACGGCCCGCCGGGGTGATACGCGATCAGCACGGCCACGGCGAGCGCCAGCCACAGGCTGGCAAGGACGATGGCGAGCAGGCGCAGTCCGCTGATGGATGAACCATAGCAAGCAAACACGCTCAAGCGGCCCACCACCGGCCCCTCGGCGCACCGCTACCATCGGGCGACCGATGCACTCGTTCCATCGCCCCGTCACGACGCCCGCGGCAGGCCGAATGGCTCGACCGGACGCGCGCCCGTTCGTCAGCCTGCTGAGCGACTTCGGCGCGCGCGACCCGTCGGCGGGGATCATGCGGTCGGTCATCTACGGGATTGCGACGGACGCGATCGTCACGGACATCAGCCACGAGGTGGCCAAGTTCGCCGTCCGCGATGGCGCGCTGCTGCTCTGGTGTGCCGTGCCGTACACGCCGGTCGGGGCGCACGTTGCCGTCGTCGATCCGGGCGTCGGAACGGCTCGCCGGAGCGTCGCGCTGGAAACGCTGCGTGGCGACTTCCTGGTCGGCCCGGACAACGGACTCCTGCTGCCGGCTGCCGCTCGGCTCGGAGGAGTGACACGCGCGCACGTGCTCGAGAACGCGCAGTACCGCCTGCCGGTCGTCAGCTCGTCGTTCCACGGCCGGGACGTCTTTGCGCCGGCCGCGGCGCACCTGGTGATGGGGGTGCCGATCGACTTCATGGGCCCGGCGATCGACCCGCGCTCGCTGGTCCTGCTCGACTGGCCGGAGCCGGAGGTCTACGACGGGTTGCTGCGCAGCTCGGTCGTCTACCTCGACACGTTCGGAAACGCGAAGCTGTCGGCCCTGGGCGGCCACATGGTCAACGCGTTCGCCAACCTGGTGCCGGGTGAACGGCTGTGGGTCCGCATCGAGGACGGCCGCGCCCCACGCGACATCGGGCTGCCGTGGGTCGGCACGTTCGGGCACGTTGCGCCGGGACAGGGCCTGATCTACGACGATTCCTACGGACGGCTCTGCATCGCCGTGAACCAGGGCTCCGCCGTGCGGCAGCTGGGACTCGGGCTCGACTATGGCGTCACGATCACGCGTGTTCCGCTCCCGCGGCCAGTCGCCGTGGTCGGTCCCGCACCAGCTCGGACGTTGCCCGCACCGACCGTGCCGCTCCAGCCTGCGCTGCCGCCCGCCAACGGCGCGCAACCGACGCCTGCCGTCACGCCTCCCGGACAGGGCCAGTCGACCCAGCCCCAGCCGGCGGCTGCCCCTCGACCGCTGATTCCGGAGCCGCCCTCGCCCGGCTGAGCTACGGGTTGAGGGCCGCGGGATTCAGCTCGCGGTTGCCCCGACGATGTCCGGGTTGTCGAAGGGCGTGGGACCAGCGGGGAAGACCATCCCGGCCACCGCGATCGCCTCGGATGCGGTCGTGGCTCGGTTGCGTCCCGTGCTCTTGGCCACGTAGCAGGCGCGGTCGGCCGCGAGCAGGACCTGCTCCATGTCCCCGCCGTCGCGCGGGAAGCCCGCGATCCCGATCGAGCAGGTGACTCCAGCCGGCCGGGTCGTTCCGGGGATCGGCACGCGCCTGACCTGCTTGCCGACCTTGATCGCCACCGCGGCCGCGCCATTTTCGTCCGTGGCCGGCAGGATCAAGGCGAACTCGTCACCGCCGTAGCGGAAGACCTCGTCCGTGTCGCGGCACGAGCGTCGGAGCGCGGCGGCGATGTCGGCAAGCAGCACGTTCCCCGCCTCGTGGCCGCGACTGTCGTTGAAGCGCTTGAAGTCGTCGAGGTCGACGATCAGGAGGCTGAACGGGGTACGGCGTGCCACGGCGAGCTCCAGCGCCTCCCGGAAGGTGCCCTGGTTCTTGAGGCCCGTGAGCGAGTCGGTCTGCGCGCGGATCTCCATCGCCTGGTGAACCTGCGCGTTCTGGAGCGCGATCGAGACGTGTGCCGCGAACAACTGGAGCAGCTCGAACTCTTCCTCGGTGAACGGCTCCTCGGTCCCGTGCCGCTCCAGCCACAGCACGCCCGCGACGCGGTCGCGATAGCGAAGCGGCGCGAACACCGCCGAGCTGTCCATCGGCTCGCGGCCGAACGTGAGGTAACGCGGATCGTCGATGGTGTGCGGGATCAGCACCGCCTGTCCGTGCTGCAGCACCCAGCGCCGCCATGCCCGTGGACTCGTCGAGCGTCAGGTTGCGGTGCATGTCGGCATCGATGCCGCGCGCGAACAGCGTCCGGACGACGTGTGCCTCGGCGTCGTGCACGCCGATGGCGATGTTGTCGATGCGCATGATCCCGGTGAGACGGTCGGCGATCTGCTCCAGGACGGTCCGCGGTTCGAGTGTCGAGAGGATCGACTCGGTGACGCGCATCAGCTCGCGCTGGCTGGAGAGCTGGCGTGCCAGGCGATTCGACTGGTCCCGGAGCTTCTCGGTGGCATCGGCGTTGACCATCGCCTGAGCGGCGATCGAGGCGTAGATCTCGAGGTAGCGCAGGTCGTCGACCGGTGAACTGGTTGATGCCCAGCTTGGACAGGACGATCACGCCGAGCACGCGGTCCTCGTAGAGCATCGGCGCGACGAGCATCGACTCGGGGAGGTCCTCCTCGGTGCCCGGGATGGTCTGGGCGCGTGGGTCGTGCGCCGCATCCGAGAGGTACTGCGCGACGCCGTGCTGGGCGACCCAGCCGGTGATGCCGGCACCAACCTTGAGCCGCAGCTGGTCGCGGTCTTCGTCGGTGTACTCGCCGATCTCGCCGCGCCAGGCGACGGGCTCCACGACATCGTCGATGACCCGGTAGACGCGCACGTTGTGGTAGTCGATCAGCTCGCGAAGCTCCAGCGCGATCGCGTTGCCGATCTCATTCACGGTGCCCCACCGGTTGAGGCGCGTGCCCAGTTGCTGGATCGACTGGAGCTGCGCCGCCCAGGTCGCCATGAGGCCGAAGTTGCGCGCGTTGCGCAGCGCGATGCCGGCCTGCCGGCTGAGCGAGCTGAGGAGATCGAGGTCCTCGCGCGTCCAGTCGTAGGCGCGCTCGTGGGCGATCATGATCACGCCGGCAAGGTCAGCCTCGACGACCAGCGGCGCGGTCGCGAGCGTCTCGATGCCCACCCGCGCCGCGGCTTCGCGCAGCTCTTGCGATGGGAGATCGGACGGAGGGTCGCGAAAGACGATCGGCCCCTGTCCGATGTCGGTCTCGTCCCGAAGAGGCTCATCGATGACGCCGAACTGCTCGAGCAGCTCGTTGGAGGGGCCGTACGACTCGGCGAGCGTGAGCCGACCGTCGGCGAGCCGCCAGATGCCGGCGTGGTCCGCGTCGAACAGGCCGACCGTCTCGTCGAGAAGCGTGCGCATCAGGGACGGCAGCTCCAGTTGTGAGTTGAGCTGCTCGGTCATCCGCGACAGCGCATCGCCGCGACGGCGCTGACCGTCGGCGCGCCGCTCGAGCTGCTCCGTCATCACGGCGGTCTCGATCGCGGCAGCCGCGGCATCGAGCAGCTCGTGCTCGTCGCGCGACGCTGGCTCCGATGCGGTCTCGACGACGAGCACGCCCCACGTCGTGCCGGCTCCAATCGGGGTGTAGACCGTGAGGGTCGACGGAGGCCTCCGCCCGCGCTCGGAGAGCGGCACGACGGTGGGGACGGCGAGTCTGCGGCCCTCCTCGCGGCAGATTGCCATCAACCCGTGATCGGCCCAGGTCAGCGAGATGGCCGCGTCATCGGCGGAAACCATGGTGCGAGGTACCGCCGCCCGACCGGACCACTCGAAGACCGCCGCTCGTTGGACGCGATGCGATCCGATCAACGTCCGGCCGATCGCCGTCAGGGCAACGTCCAGGGGTTGATGCGCACGCAGCTGGTCGCGGACCTGGCCGAGGAGCAGCCGCTCGCTCGCACGGTTGCCCACGGACGACGCACTGCCGACCGGACGAAGGACTGCGGGTTCGGTCGGGTCGGACGGAAGATCACCAGCGCCGCGATGGCGCGTGGGCAGATGGGTGACCGTTCCTCGCGATCCATCGCTCGCCGTGCGATCGCTCCGGCCGGAAATGGTCGTCGTGCCGGCGGCGCGGCGGACGGGCGGGACGTCGATCACGCTCGCCATCGACCTGCCCGACTGGCTCTCGCCGAGCGCCATCGCCGGGCGCTCGAACTCGTTGCCCGCGGTCGAGCCCGTGTGGGCCTGGTCGAGGAACGCGTACAGGTCCGCGACGCGATAGCGCCGGTCGCCGCGCTCGTTGATGCGCAGGCAACGCAGGCGCCCCTGCTCGGTCCACGCCCGAACGGTGTTCGGATGGACGCCCAGCAGTCGCGCGGCACCGGTGACGGTCAGGATCGATGCCTCGTGACGGGGTTCGATGTGAAGGGGTACTCCGGGTTGGGAATTGGTAAGAACTGGAACTTGACCGAGCCTACGTGCGCTTGACAGCGCCTGCCATGGGAGTGAAGTACCGCCACCGGGCGACGGGACGCAGACAGCACGCGTCAGCGCCGGTCGACCACCCGCAGATACAGCAGCGTTCCGCCTGCGGCGATCAGCCCGAGCAGCACCACGCCGATGACGATCGCGAACGGCGAGCCGACCAAACCCGGTCCCTGCCCATTGCTGCGCGGGTCTCCGGTGTCGATGACGATGGTTGCCCACAGACGGGGTCGGCGATGTCGATTCGGCCGGGGAGGCGGCACGCGCCGGGCCGGGCAGCGCGAGGACCGCCAGGAGGAGCGCCGTCACGAGGACGAGCCGTACACCTCGCCTCGGGCGTCACGCGCCGGCGCGTCGGCGGTCACGAGCGCAGCCCGAACAACGCGGCAACCACCGCCGTGGCAAGGAACCCGAGACCGGCCACACCAAGGACGGCTGCGGCGATCACGCGCGGCCGGTGCTCCGACGCGAGCAGGCGCATGGCGGCGTCGGGCGCGACCGTGGTGAGGATCAGCGGCCGGCCCATCCCGGCCGTGATGCGGTGGCCGTTGGGTGTTGGCTCGACCAGCCCCGCGACCGTGGCGTGCTCCACGGCTGAGACCTGGTCGATCCGGACGCGGACCGGGCGCATCGTCGGAGCAGCCCGGGCCGGAACGTCCATGTCCAACGACTTCGGCAGGTCCGCGGCGACGCCCTCGGCGATCCGCGGGACGACGACCAGGCCGTCACCGAGCGCATCCACGTCGATCGTCAGCTCGTCACCGCGCTCCTCGATCCGAAGTGCACCGCGACGCGGTCGTCGTTGAGCGTCTCCCAGCGGCTGCCGGAAGCCGCCGTGCTGCACCCGCGTGCGACGGAAGACCAGCGGCCGCTGCGTGCTCGTCGGGGAACTCCTCGTCGCTGCCGATTCGGCCGTGCGTCTTCACGTACGGAGCGGCCCACGTGGCCTCGCCGATCGACCTCGGAAGGGGCACCTCCCCGGTCGAGCCGAGCACCCTGGCGACGCGCCACGCCGTGCCGACCGAGCGGAGCAGGAAGCCGGTCGCTCCAATGAGCAGCAATCCGATGGCGGCGAGCAGAGCCGCGGCGACGCCCATGGGAGAGCTACGGGGCAATCGAAAGACCCGAAGGAACCTTCACGAGACGTGGGCCTTGATGCAATCTCAGCCGCTAGTCCCGATCTCGGCCCCTCCGGGCTGGTGCGAACGATAGGGTCCCGCCGGAGTCCCGGTCAACGCCAGTTCTCCACAGTTCGATCTGGTTCGTCGATCGCCATCCACAACTCGTCCACAGTGGTGCGCCGACGCACCACCCCGCCGATGCGCACCCGGCTCTGCGTCGAGCCTCACGCGTTCCGCGCGATTCCGGTCGCCGGATCGAGCACCTGGTGCTGCCCGCCGAAACTGGTCAGCACCAATGAGCCGCCCACGATCAGCTCCGCCTCCGTGACGACGTCCGAATGCGCGACGCGCCAGACCGCGGCACCGCTCGCGTCCACGGCCACCGTCTCGACCTCGCTCTGGACGAGCACGTGGTCGATCCGGGACGAGGCCAGGACCGCGACGATCGGCGTGCCGCTGCGCCAGCTCCAGGCCAGCTCGCCGGTTCGTGCTCGGAGCGCGTAGACCGTGAAGCCGTAGGCGACGACCAGCAGCCCGGGCACGTCCCAGTAGACGCCGCGCGGCTCGTCGAAGATGAGCGACGCGAAGCGGACCGTCCACGTCGCCGAGCGGTCCCTCCGCGCGCAGCTCCGCGCGGCAGAGCGTGTCGGAATCGTCGCCGGCGAACAGCTCCGAGATCGATCAGCTCGCCCGTCGACTCGGTAGGGCCGAACGCATCGACGCCTCACTCGATCCCGTCCAGCGATAGCGCGCGCGCCAGGCCGCCTGGGTACTGGACCGAGGAATGGTGGCGGCGTCACGCTCCACTGGCGGCTGGGCGAGACCTGCATGCTCGGGCCGGACGGATGCCGCGGGCACGCCGATCGGTGCGGGCGTCGCGTTCGCGCAGGATTCGCAGCGTCTGTGGCGTGACGCTGAAGACGGCGGTCGGCGTGCCGGCCGCGGCCCAGAGGACAGGCCAGCGACCGAAGTCGGGGTCCATCACCACGCGCAGCGGCTTGCGATGGCCGAACGGCGGGATGCCGCCGATGACGAACCCGGTCTCCTCGCTCGCCTCGTCCGCCGTGGCGCGACGCAGGTCCGGCAATCCCGACCACGGCCGCGAGACGCGCGATGTCGACGCGGTTCGCGCCACTGACCAGCGCGATCACGGCAACGCGCTCCGGATCGTCGCGGCGCGACGAAGACGAGGCTCTTGACGATCTGACCGATCTCGGCACGGACGGCGCGGGCGGCGTCAGCGGCGGTATGCGTCGACTCGGAGAAGACGGTGATCTCGAGCGTCGACGCCCTTCCGGTCGCGCGGCTTCGATCACCCGCTCTGGGCAGGATGCCGGATGCTTGGCACGTGCCGGAGTCTAGCATCGGGCCCGAGTCTAGCCGAGGCGACCTGGGCTTCCGACGCCGGCGTACAATGCCGCTCAATCGAATACACGGGACAGGGGAGCGCCACCGGGCGCTGAGAGTGCGGCATCGGCCGCAGACCCTCGGAACCTGATCTGGTTCGTACCAGCGAAGGGAGTCCAGCAGACCGCGACCTCCGTCCCATCTCGAGCGGAGGTCGTTTCATTTGTCCGATCCGCTATCCGAGCGCGGTGATCGTCGGCGACGGCGAGGTCGATCCGCGCGCGCTGCACGCTGCACTCGGCTCTCGGCAGGGCCGAGCGTTGCTGGCTGGTCGGCGCGGACGGTGGCGCGCGGCACCTGGCCGCGGTCGGTCGGCTTGCCCGATCTCGTCTGCGGGGACGCCGATTCGCTCTCGGCGATGAGCCTCGCGACGTTCGAAGCGCGGGCGCCGCCTTGAGCTGTACCCCACCGACAAGGACGAGAGCGACCCGAGCTGGCGATCGACGCGGCGATCCGCGCGCGGCGCCACGCGGATCCACATCTCGGCGCCCTCGGCGGTCCGCGGACGAGCACGGCGTCGCCAACCAGCTGCTGCTGGCCATCGCCCGGTCTCGACGAGCGTCGAGGTCGTGATCCACCACTGCGGCTCCCGCTTCCGCCGCATCGGCACGCGGCATGGTCCGGGCAGCGCACATCTCCGGCAGGCCGGCGACTTCGTCGTCGCTGCTCGCCCCTCGACGACCCGGTGAGCGGCGTCGTCACCGACGGGCTGCGCTTCCCGCTCCGCGATCGGAGCCGCTGCCGCTCGGCTCGACGCGCGGGCCTTTCCAACGAGCTGCACTCGGACGAGCGCATCGGTCACGACGCTCCGCCGGTCGCCTGCTGATCGTTCAGACGCCGCGTCCGGCACGGACGCCCAGGAAGGACCCCAGATGACGTCGCCTTGCGAATCCAGCCGTGGCCGCGGTCGCCGTCATGGCCTCCTTGCGCGGCGGGCTGTTCGAGCGCCTCGGCTCGCCGTCGCCAGCGACCGCTTCGGCTCGCCGTCGCCAGCGCTCGGCCTCGAGCTCGCCGGCGCAATCGCCGTTGGCGTCGGCAGTCGCCATCGCCCGCCGTTTCCTCCTCGCCGGCCGCAGCCGACGCCGGCCCCAACGGCACCGTCGTGTTGCTGACGCACGACTCGTTCGCGCTGTCCGACTCCGTCATCGCGTCGTTCCAGCAGCAGACCGGCTACAGCCTCAAGATCCTTCATTCGGGCGACGCGGGCGCGATGGTCAACCAGGCGATCCTGTCCAAGGACCACCCGCTCGGTGACGTCCTCTTCGGCGTCGACAACACCTTCCTCTCGCGGGCACTCGACGCGCGGCCATCTTCGATCCGTACCAGTCGCCCGGCCTCGACGCGGCGTCGCCCCCGCCCTCCAGCTCGATCCGCAGCATCGCGTGACGCCCATCGACTACGGCGACGTCTGCCCGGTCGTCGATCAGAAGGCGTTCGCCACGGCTAGCCCCGTCCGCCCCGACGACCCTCGACTCGCTGGCCGACCCCGCCTACAAGGGCCAGCTGGTCGTCGAGAACCCGGCCACGTCCTCACCGGGCCTCGCGTTCGTGCTGGCCACCATCGCCAAGTACGGCGAGGCCGCAACCGGCGACCTGGCTCGACTACTGGTCGAAGCTGCGCGCCAACGACGTCCTGGTGAGCCAGTCCTGGGACGACGCGTACGACACGCGTTTCTCGGCCGGGCCGGGTGGCGGCGACCGACCGATCGTGATCTCGTACGCCACCGATCCGGCCGCAGACGTGATCTTCGCCGATCCGCCGAAGGACAAGCCGTCGGTCGGCGTGATGCTCGATGCCTGCTTCCGCCAGGTGGAGTTCGCGGGCGTCCTGGCCGGCGCCGCGAATCCGGCCGGCGCGCGGGCCTTCATCGACTTCCTGCTCTCGCCACAGGCACAGCAGGACATCCCGTCCGAGATGTACGTCTTTCCCGCGGTCACCGGCACGACCCTCCCCGACGCGTTCAAGCAATGGGCACAGGTCGCGCCGAACCCGCTGAGCGTCGACGCGACACAGATCGAGCAGAAGCGCGAGCAATGGATCAACGAGTGGACCGACACGGTGGTTCGCTGACGACACGTCGCGACTCGGGCGTCCTCGGCGGCCGGACGGCGCTGCTCCTGGCGGCGCCCCCGCTCGCGTTCCTCGTCGTCTTCTTCGTCTGGCCGGTCGCTCTCGATCCTCGGGCTCGGCCTTGCCCCGGGCGGCAACGTCGACATTGCCGGCGCGCTTCAGGCGCTTGCCCAGCGGTCGGTCCTCGAGGACATCGTGTTCACCGTCGTGCTGGCGACGTCGGCGACCGCCCTGACGCTCCTGCTGGGGTTGCCGGTCGCGTGGGTGTTCGCCCGTTTCTCGTTCCCGGGACGTGACGTCGCCCGCGCGCTCGCGACGGTCCCGTTCGTGCTGCCGACCGTCGTCGTGGCGACGGCGTTCCTCGCGCTGCTTGGCCCGCGCAACCCGATCGTCGGACGATCTGGGCGGTCCTGCTCGCCTCGATCTTCTACAACCTCGCGGTCATCCTGCGGCTGGTCGGCGGGCTGTGGAGCCATCTCGACCCGCGACTCGAGGAGGCAGCCCGCGTCCTTGGCGCGTCCCCGTTCGGCGCCTTCCGCGAGGTGACCTGGCCGCTGCTCCGCCCGTCGGTGCTGTCGGCGGTGTCCATCGTCTTCCTCTTCAACGTGACCTCGTTCGGGGTCGTGCTGCTGCTCGGCGGTCCGGGTCCGACCACGCTCGAGGTCGAGATCTACCGCCAGACGGCGCAGCTCCTGAACCTGCGGACGGCGGCCGCGCTCGCGATCGTGCAGCTGTGCGGCGTGGTGGCGCTGTTGGTCGCCTACGCGCGCACGCAGGAGCGACTCGCCCTCACGCAACGGTTGCGACCGGCCTCCGAGACCGCCAGGCGACCACGGACCGGCCCGCGAGCGACTTGCCGTCGCGGGCATCCTCGGCGCGCTGGGCCTATACCTCGGATTGCCCCTGGCCGTGCTGGTCATCCGATCGCTGACGGCGCTCGGCAGGTCCGAGCCTTCAGGCCTACGCGGACCTCTGGTCCCGGCAGCAGAGCAGCGCCCTGTTCGTGCCGCCGTCGCAGGCCATCGTCGACTCGATCGTCTTCGCGACGATCACGATGCTCCTCGCCACGAGCCTGGGGTTGATGGCCGCGTTGGTGATCGGCTACCGGCGCGGCTGGCTCAGCTCCCTCTTTGACACCGTCGTGATGCTGCCGCTGGGCACGTCCGCAGTCGTGCTCGGGTTCGGATTCATCATCACCCTCGACCAGCCGCCGCTGGACCTGCGCACCTCGGCGCTGCTGATCCCGATTGCCCACACGCTGATCGCGATGCCGTTCGTGCTGCGCTCGCTGGTGCCGGTGATCCGCTCGATCGATCCGCGTCAGCGCGAGGCGGCGGCCATCCTCGGTGCGAGCGGGCCACGGGCGTGGCGAGAGGTCGACCTTCCGGTCATCCGTCGCCAGATGCTGGTGGGGAGCGCGTTTGCTTTCGCGGTGTCGCTGGGGGAGTTCGGCGCGACGATCTTCATCGCTCGCCCGGACACGCCGACGATCCCGATCGCGGTTGCGCGGCTGCTCGGCGTTCCGGGCGCGGTGCCGTTCGCGATGGCCATGGCGATGAGCACACTGCTGATCCTGCTGACGGCCGCTGCCTTGTTGATCGTGGAACGCTTCCGTATGCCGGGCGCGCAGCCGTTTTGAGCGCCGTGGAGGATCCAAGCGATCCGAAGCCGTCCGAAGCCGCCGGCCTCGAGCTCCGGCGCGTCAGCGTCCGTTTCGGCAACGACGAGGGCCAAGGCAACGCCGAAGGCGGCACTGCGAGGGGTGGATCTCTCTGTCCCGGCGGGCACGTCGGTCAGCCTGCTCGGGCCGTCGGGCAGCGGCAAGACCACGCTGCTGCGCGTCGTCGCCGGCCTGCAGCCGCTGACCGAGGGCACCGTCCTCCTCGGCGGACGCGACCTGGCGCCCATTCCGGTCCACCAGCGCGGCGTCGGGCTGATGTTCCAGGACTTCGCGTTGTTTCCCCACCGCGATGTCGGTGGCAACGTCGCCTTTGGCCTGCGCATGACCGGGCAACCCGAACCGGCCGTTCGCCAACGGGTGGGCGAGGTGCTCGACCTGGTTGGTCTGCCCGGGATCGAGCGTCGCCGGATCGCCACGCTGTCGGGCGGCGAGCAGCAGCGGGTCGCGCTCGCCCGGGCGCTCGCACCACGACCGCGGATCCTGCTGCTCGACGAGCCGATGGGCTCGCTCGACCGATCGCTGCGGGAACGCCTGCCGCTGGAGCTCCGTGAGCTGTTCGAGCGCCTTGGTCTGACGGTCGTGTACGTGACGCACGACCAGGACGAGGCACTTGCCGTGGCCGACCGCACGGTCGTGCTCCACGACGGGGTGATCGAGGCGGATGCGGAGTCGGAAGCGCTGTGGGCCCGCCCTCCGACGGCGTTCGTCGCGCGGTTCCTCGGCTACCGCAACGTCGCCGCTGCGCGCCGGACGGTCGAGGGGATCGACACGCCATGGGGACGCTTGAGCCTGGCGAGTCCCGAACACGACGCCACAGCCGTTGGGAGCTCGCTCAGCGTCTTGCTGCGACCCGAGGGGGTCTCGATCGCGCCGGTCCAGGAGGCGGAGCCCACGGCGCCGCCGCCCTGCGGATGGCGTGGTGCGTCTGTCCGGCGTCGTCACGGCCCGCAGGTTTCGGGGCGACCATTTCGTCGTCGTCGTGCGCGTTCACGAGGCGCCGCTCGAGGTCGAACTACGCGCGCCGCCGATTCCTCGCGTCGGCGAGGCCGTCGTCGTGCTCCTTGCGCCGGCTGCCGTCTCGGTCCTGCCGGCGCGACCCTGCGATACTCCGCGCATGAGTGACCCGATCGAGGAGGCGCCCTCCGCCCCCATGCCCGAGGCCGGGCAGCCGGCCCCCGATTTCACGCTTCCCGACGACACCGGCGCGCAGCGTCGCCTCCACGACCAGCGCGGCGAGTGGCTGGTGCTGTGGTTCTACCCCGAGGACGACACGTCCGGTTGTACCACCGAGGCGTGCCAATTTCGCGATGCCGAGGCCAATTACAAGGAGCTCGGCGCGACGATCTGGGGGATCAGCAAGTTCGGCGTCGGCAGCAAGGCTGCCTTCAAGGCCAAATACGGCCTGCCATTCACGTTGCTCGCCGACGAAGACCACGCGGTCTCGCGGCTGTACGGCACGTGGGTGGTCAAGAACAATTACGGGAAAAAGTCGATGGGCGTGCAGCGCGCCACGTTCCTGGTCAACCCCGAAGGCCGCATCGTCAAGGTGTGGCCGCGAGTCCAGGCGGACGGCCACGCGGACGAGGTGCTCGCCGCGCTCCGCGAGCTCGAGGCGGCGTAGGTTCGCGCTTGGTCGTAGCAGCGGCAATCGGCCGAATCGGCGGCCGGAACAACATTACAAACGCATTGCAGATGCATAACGAGGCATCGCTCGTGGGGGGAGACGAGCGATGCCTCGGGCGGAAGCATATACCGCGGTTTCCGCACGGGCTACGGGTCTTCGATAGCCTGAATTGCTGATGGAAAGCCCCGCCCAGACAGCCCATGAAGAGCGGCCGGCACGCTCAATGGTGATCGTGGCGCACCCCGATGACGCGGACTTCGGACCGGCCGGCACGATCGCTCGCTGGGTCGACGCCGGAACGGTCGCGCACCTCGTCTGCTGCACCAGTGGTGAGCAGGGCGGCGAGGATCCGAACCTCGATCCGCTCGAGCTGGCGACGCGGCGCGAGGCGGAGCAGCGCGAGGCCGCGCGGATCGTCGGCTACGAGGGCGTGACGTTCCTGCACCAGCCCGATGGAGCCCTGGCCAACGACCTGAACGTGCGCGAGCAATTGGTTCGCGTGCTGCGGCGCTTCAGGCCCGATGCCGTGCTGACCATCGATCCGCGCGTCCTCGTCTCGCGCTGGGGCCACGTCCAGCACACGGATCACCGCGCGGCCGGCATCGCGGCGCTCGATGCGATCTACCCGGCCAGCCAGAACCCGATGGCCTTCCCCCACCTGGTGACGAGGAAGGCCTCGAGCCACACGCGATTCCGAGCGTCTACCTCTTCTGGAGCGAACAGCCAAACGCCTGGGTGGACACGACCGACACCGTCGAACGCAAGATCGCCGCGCTGAAGGCGCACGTCAGCCAGATCAGCAAACCCGACGAGCTGGAGAAGGAGATCCGCGAGTGGGCCGCGGAACAGGGCAAGGTCATCGGGACGGCCGCGGCCGAAGCGTTCTGGTACTCGCGCAGCGACTCGTAGCCGCTCAATCGAGCGGATCCAGGCTCAGGCAGCGAGCGCGTCGGCCTCGCTGAGCAGCACGGGCCGGATGCGGCCCCAGTCGTCCCACAGCTCGCCGAATCCTTCGGCCCGCGGCCCGAGCACCCCGAGCATCTGCGGCAGGGTGAGGTCGGCGGCGTGTTGCGCGAGCAGGTCGAGCGTCACGACGCGGACGGTGGCGGGCAGGCCGCGCATCTCCTCCGGCGTCGGGATCCCGCGCAGCATGCGCGGGTCGCGCCCGGCGTAGGCGAGCGCCATGACCAGGTCGTTGACCGTCGGCGTCCGGCCGCCGTACCAGCCCTCGTCCGGGTCGAAGCGGAAGCCCAGCCGGGCCAGCGACGCGACGATGGCCAGCCGCTCCGACCGGTCGAATTGCGACCAGAACGGGTGACGTTCGTCGAAGGCCAGGTAATAGCGTTCGACGGCGACCTTGGTGAGCGCCTCGACGAGCTCATGGAGCAGCAGGATGGAGTGCGACGCCGGCTGCCCGGTGACGTGCGCTACCTCCGCCGCAGCGGTCTCGAGCGATTCGCGATCTCCTTCGACCATTCGTTCCACGAGCACCGGGCGATGGACCTCGGTTTCGGCACCACTCCCGTTGACGCCGGATGCGGCGGCCGGTGCCACCCGCGGGCCATCGGCCGAAGCAACGTTCGGTTTGGCCGGTCCCTGCGCGGCGCTGGACCGTACGGCTGACGGCTTGCCGTTCGGCGTTGACGGCTGCTCACCGGCCCCGTCGACTGCGGCGAGAGCCTGGCGCGCCTCCGCGCAGGCTGCCAGGGCCGACTCGAGCGCGATGCGTGCCGTGTCCGACGTCTGTTCGGCGCGCGCGACGTCCGCGGATAGCCGGCGCACCTCGTGCTCGGCTCGTGCGAGCCGCTGGCCGGCGCGCCTGGCCTCGCGGTTGATCCGGTCGATCGTCGACATCCACTCGACGGTGGCGCGCCGCCTCGCGAGGCCGTCCGCGTCATCCGCGGTCGTGCTGCGGTACGTCGCCTGGGCCTGGAGTTTCGCGTCGGTGATGCGGGCCGGATCGGCATCTCGCTGGGCGTCCTCGGCGGCATGGTGAACGATCGGCGAGCGCGCGGCGCGCGTCGGCCATCTTCCCGCGCGCCTGCTCGAGCGCCTCGCGCGACGGGCCGACCTTGCCGCAGGCGTCGTCGACCGTTTGGCGCAGATCGCCATATGGCCCAAGTCCGTCCGTGACGGTTCGTCGTCGCCCATCCATTCCGTGCCCGAGGCTATCGAGCGCGACGGTCCCTCGTCCAGCCAACCAAAGGCCTACCCAGACCGAAATATTTCGGAACACACCGAGTCTGCGAGTTTCGCAAGCGCGGCTGGAGCCCCGCGAAACGCGGCGACCCTGCCGCAATGCGCGCAGCGAGCGAAACGCGAGCGGAGGAAACAACCATGCGCTGCGGAGGAGACGCTCCCGATGCTAGATTCGTCCTACCCGGTAACGCCCCCAAACCGTGTCTTTCCCAGAGGACTGAGGTTCCTTGAGTCTGGCCATCGATCCGAACCAGGAGTTCCTGGTTCAGCCCGTCGACGCCTCGTGGCTCCAGTGCAACATCGAGTGCCAGGAAGCCTGTCCCGTCGGCACCAACTGCCGTGGCTACCTGAACCTCGCCGCGGAAGGGCGGTTTGAGGAGGGCTACATCCTGTCCCGGGAACCCAACCCCGTGGCCGCGATGTGCGCCTACGTCTGTTCCGCGCCCTGCGAACGCGCCTGCCGCCGCGGTGACATCGATCGACCACTGGCCATCCGGGCCATGAAGCGGTTCCTCGTCGAGTGGCACGCGGCATCGGGCATCCCCGATGACATGCCGCTCATCACGCCCCGCGACACGTCGGTCGCGGTCGTCGGTGCCGGGCCTGCGGGTCTCGCCGTCGCGCGCGAGCTCGCCGTTGCCGGTCACCAGGTCACCGTCTTCGACGAGCTGCCCTACGCCGGCGGCACGATGCTCATCGGCGTGCCCGCGTTCCGCCTCCCGCGCGAGGCAATCGAGATGGACGTCCGCCTCGTCGAGCGCCTCGGGGTCACCTTCCGCTTCAACACCAGGATCGGCCGCGACCTCACCTTCGAGCAGCTGCAGGAGCAGTACGACGCGATCGCGATCACGCGCCGGCGCCATGGATCCGGTGCCGCTGGACGTGCCGGGCAAGGAGCTGGACGGCATCCAGTACGGCGTCGAGTTCATGAAGAAGGCCAACCTGGGCGAGCCGCTCGAGGTGGGCAACGACGTGGTCATCATCGGCGGCGGCTACACCGCGATGGACTGCTCGCGCACCAGCCTCCGCCATGGCGCCGCCAACGTGACGATCGCCTACCGGCGCACGCGCTCCGAGCTCGTCGTGGACGAGGAGGAGCTGGGCGAGACGGAGCGCGAAGGCGTGCGGATGGAGTTCCTCGTCAGTCCGATCGAGGTGATCGGCGACGAGAACGGCAAGATCTCGGGCGTCAAGTTCGTGCGCAACCGCCTCGGCGAGCCGGATGCCACCGGCCGGCGCGCCCCCGTCCCGGTGCCCGGGCACGGAGTTCATCGTGCCGGCGCAGACGGTCATCCCGGCCGTCAGCCAGGCGGCCGACAACACGTTCCTGCCGATCGAGTCGCGTTTCGAGATCAACCGCGGCCGCGTCCGCGTCGATCCCGGAACGTACGCCACCAACGTCCGCGGCGTCTTTGCCTGCGGCGACTTCGTGACCGGGCCGACCACGCTGATCGAGGCGGCCGGGCACGGCAAGAAGTGCGCCTACGCCGTCGACCGCTATCTGTCCGGGCGCAGCACCGTCGACGTCGACGCCAACGTCCGCGTCGTCAGCTCGTGGCGCCACGAGATGCCGGAGTTCTACGACGTGCTGGCGCGCGAGCACGTGCCCATGGTCCAGCTCCAGGCACGCATGCCGTCACACGGACCCGCACGTCAACTTCAATACGCCGGTCGAGCGCGGCTACACCACGCCTCAGGCCGTCACCGAGTCGACGCGCTGCCTGATGTGCAACTACAACATCTGGTTCGATCCGTTCCGCTGCGTGCTCTGCGGCGCCTGCGCGGACGTCTGTCCCGAGGGCGTCATCCACATGATCGACGTCAACCAGATGAAGTCCGAGGGCGCCCTGCCCGAGTTGGTCGATGCCTACGGCTGGAGCCAGGGCGCCGCGATGGTGCTCGACGAGGAGCGCTGCATCCGGTGCGCGCTGTGCGTCAAGCGATGCCCCTATGACGCCATTACGATGGACCGGTTCGAGCTCCAGGAAGTGTCGAGCGACGGGCGGCTCTACAAGGAGAGCTACCGCGACACCCAGCTGGGCCTTGCCGGCATCGGGAACCAGGCCGACTTCAGGGGGTTACGCCAAGTGAGCTTCCTCGAGCGAGTGGACACGGCGATTCGTCGCAGTGCCGCATGGCGCTCGCTGTTCCGCCAGCCCTATCCCGCCGACGAGCGGTCGCGGGCGATGGCGGTCATGAACAACGTGTTCCTGCACATCCACCCGGTGCGGGTGCGTCAGCACGCCGTTCGCTTCGCCTACACGTTCTGCCTCGGCGGCCTGTCGTTCTTCCTCTTCCTCGTCCTGACCGTGACGGGCGTCTACCTGATGTTCTTCTACGTCCCGTCGGCGACCATGGCGTACACGAACATCCTGGACATCCAGAGCCAGGTGCCGTTCGGGTTGCTCACGCGGAACATCCACCGCTGGGCCGCGCACCTGATGGTGTTCTTCGTCTTCCTGCACATGATGCGGGTCTTCTATCACGGCGCCTACAAGCCACCCCGCGAGTTCAACTGGGTGGTCGGCGTGGTGCTCCTGTTCATCACCGTCCTGCTCTCGTTCACCGGCTACCTGCTGCCGTGGGACCAGATCGCCTACTGGGCGATCACGATCGGCACGAACATGGCGAACTACGCGCCGCTGCTCAACAAGCCGTCGCAGCTGTTGCTGCTGGGAGGCATCGAGGTCGGGCAGAACACCCTGCTCCGTTTCTACGTGCTGCACGTGATCCTGCTGCCGCTGGTCGGAGCGATCTTCCTTGCGATCCACTTCTGGCGGATCCGCAAGGACGGCGGGATCAGCGGCCCGCTATGAGGCCCGCTATGAGCGCCATCTGCGGCGTTGCCGCCTGCGCTCGCTCGCTCACGCACATGAGTGCGTTCGCTGCGCGTGCTCGGCGGCGCCTTGCATCTGGCACCCCTATCGGGCCGGTGAGAACGGTGAAGACCAATGACTGACGAGCCGAAGACCAACCTGCCGCAGCCGGCGTCGGCTGCTCCAACTGCGCCCGCAACCCCTACGCGACGGTCGACGCTTCCCGCGGCACCCGCGGAGCGACGCACGACCGAGATCGACAAGCAACGCGTGCCGATGGCTGCCAAGCCGTACCGGCTGCTCGCCCTGGTCAAGCAGGATGCGGTCGTCCGCGTCCAGAAGGAACCCGACGACACGGTCCTGACGTGGCCGCACCTGCTCTCGATCGAGTTCTTCGCCGCGGGCATGATGAGCATCTTCCTGCTGTTCATGGGCCTGTTCATCAACGCGCCGCTGGAAGAACTGGCCAATGGCAACGTCACACCCGTGGTGGCCAAGGCGCCGTGGTACTTCGTTGGGCTGCAGGAGCTGCTGGCCTATTTCCATCCCACGGTGGCGGGCGTGCTCGCCCCGACGATCATCTTCGTCGGCGGGATCCTCGTGCCGTACATCGACCGCGGGCCGCGCGGTGACGGCGGGTCGTCGCGCCCATCCGACCGCAAGATGGGAGTGATGCTGTTCAGCATGATCATGACCGCAGGTCTGGTGATCACCTTCCTGGGCGCCTTCTTCCGGGGCCCGGGCTACGGCTGGATCCTGCCGTGGAACGGTCTCTACTTCGCACTCTGATCACTCGATAGCAGCAGGGGTACTCGTTTTCGGCCATGGGTAACTGGAAACTCGCGCGCTGGCAGGAGCCGAAGGCGCTCACCAATGAGGTGTTGCGCGAACTCCGCACGGGCCAGCCGGCAGGAATGTCACGGCGGCAGATGATCCGCCGCTCGCTTGGCGCGGCCACGGGGCTGTGGGTGCTCGAGGTCACTGGTGGCACGATCGCCTTCCTGTGGCCGAATCTCTCGTCGGGCTTTGGCGGGACGCTGACGCTCGGCGACTTCAACACGGTCAAGGCGAGTCCGGCCGTCCAGGGCGCCACGCTTACCGACGGTGCACCCTCGTACTTCTCGGACGCGCGCTGCTACGTCCAGCTGCTCGACCCGACCCTGACCTTCGAGGACGGCACGGAGCCCGCGGGCGTGGGCACGACCACCAATGTGCGCACGCTCTACCAGCGCTGCCCGCACCTCGGCTGCAAGCCGAACTTCTGCACCAAGAACTACTGGTTCGAGTGCCCCTGCCACGGTTCGCGCTACGACCGCCTCGGCACCAAGGTCCAGGAGCTTGGGCCCGCGCCGCGCAGCCTCGACCGCTTCGCGCACGTCGTGCAGAGCGGCAAGCTGACCGTGGACACCAGCAAGATCACGCTCGGGCCGCTGCCCGTGCCGCTCGGCCAGCCGGGGTTGATCCCGGCCAAGTCGCCGACCGGCTGCATCTGATCGGCTGCCGATGACCGAGGACCGCACCGGGCGCGAGCTGACGCCTGCCGAAGAGTCAGCCGTCACGCCGGTCAGCGAGGGAGGGGCCGTCGACCGGTTCACCGCGCCTCCCGCTGCGCACACGATCGGGCTGACCGAGGAGCGTGCCGCGCAGGTCGTCCAGCAGAGCGGCCGAGCGCGCATGGTCGCGTTCCTGGCCGTCCTGATCGTGGCCCTCTTCATCCCGATCTACTGGTTCTACGACATCGGCGTTCCGGCCCTCGGCATCGATAGCCGCGAGGGCAAGGAAGTCAACGCCCAGATGGTCTCGGACGTGAAGCAGGGCTATGCGCTCTTCCTGGCGAACTGCGCCCGCTGCCACAGCTCGCAGGCCGATCCCGGCGACGGCAAGGGCGGCATCGGTCCGCCGCTCAACGATCAGGGCAAGCTCTACAACGCCGTCACGGCACAGGGCCTGCCGGGAACCGGCCACCTGAACCCGAACTACATCACCAACGTGCTGACCGTCGGAGGTCGGTACGTCTGTGGAGACGCCAACAGCATCATGCCCGTCTGGTTACAACCGGGAGGGCCGCTGAACTACAGACAGGTGCAGGAGATCATCGCCTGGCTCACGGCCAGCTCCAACGTGCAGTTCCAGTACGTGCCGGCACAGGCGGAGACTGGCGCCGGCCCGGCACCGACGGCGGAAAACGTGAGTGGTTGGCGTGATCCCAACTTCACGCCCGGTCCAGACGCCACGTCCGTGCCGGCCTGCTGGCGCAATCCGAGCGGCCAGATCGGCGGTTCGGGCAGCGGTGCCACGGCCTCGACCGGTCCGATCGCGTCGCCCGGTACCGCAGCGAACCCGCGCGTGATCAAGCTCATCGAGACGTCGTCGCTGACGATCACCGATCCCGATGGCAAGCAGGTGACGGCCATCCCGGTGGATCCGGGCGAGACGCTCCAGTTCGAGATCACCAACAACGCAGGCTTTGACCACAACTTCTGGATCGGCCTGGGAACCGACCTGTCCGGTGGCAACACGGCCAACGCTGTCGGCGTGCAAGCCTTCGCGAGCGGCACCCAGACGTTCAAGTACAACGTCCCGGATCAGAGCACGCCGGGCCTGCAGTTCGGCTGCACGCTGCCGGGCCACTTCCAGACCATGCATGGTGACGTGGTGCTCGTACCGTCAGGCGGGACCGGTGCTGCCGCCAGTGCCATCGCCAGTGCTGCCGCTGGAGCCGGTGCCGGCGCCGGGGGCCCTGCACCGTCGTCAGAACCGTCCGCTGCGTCCGGTCCGTCGCCGGCTCCCGCAGCATCACCCGCGCCAAGCGCGTCCCCGGCGTCTTAGTCACCGAGAGCCGATAGAGCACCGATGGCCCAGCTAGCCCTCCCGCCCGGAGCCGCCCACCGCCGCGTCGTCTTCGGGCTGCTCGACGCCAACGGCTGGGGCTGGGCGTTCGTCAAGGCCTCGTTCTGGTTCTTCCTGATGATCTTCCTGCTGGGCTACATCCCCAACCTGGCCTACTACTTCACGGTCGGCAACACCATCGACGTTGGCTACAACGCGATCCCGATCGTCAACCTCTGCGACGCCGGCAACGACCGCCCGGCAAGCGGCGACATCCCCGCGGCCAAGATCCCCTGCCCTGCACCGCCCGGCACGGTCATTCCGTGGCAGCCCAACCCCGCGGAGCTGGCCCTGCCCGCGCCCCTGACCGGGATGCTGGCGCTGCAGTCCGGCACGCACATGTATCTCGTCGGTGGGAACAACGGCTCCGGCGCGACCAACCAGGTCCTCGTCACGACGGTGTCGGCCGACGGCAACTTCCAGCCCTGGGCCCAGGGTCCGGCGCTGCCCGATGCGCGAACCAACGCGACGCTGGCGCTCTTCGGCGGCGTGCCGTACGTCATCGGTGGGCTCGACGCGTCCGGTGCACCGACCAACACGGTGTATGCCGGCCAGCTCGCCAACGGCGAGATCACGGGGTGGATCGTCGCGGACGGCACGAACAGCTCGCCGAAGCTGCAGCTGCCGGTCGCCCTGAGCGATGCCGGAGTGGGGGTCGCGCAGAGCAGCCTGTACCTCGTTGGTGGAAAGACCGCGGACGGGCTCTCGGACAAGGTCTATCAGTCGAGCATCACCGCGGGCACGCTTCAGCCGTGGCAGGAGATCGCCGCGCTGCCGCTGCCGGAGGCGCGGGCCGGTGCGGCCGTCACGATCCTCGGCGACTTCCTCTACGTCGTCGGTGGCGAGGGCCCCAACGGCACGACCAACCAGGTCTACCGCCTGGGGCTCGATAACGGCGCTCCTGCGACGCTGCCGTCGGACGCGAGCACGCTGCAGGGCTGGGCCACGCCGACCGCGGGCAGCAGCGGAAACCTGCCCGAGCCGCGCTCGCATGCCGCGTCGTTCATCAACAACGGCGGCCTGTACGTGATCGGTGGCAGCGACGCCAACGGGGCTCCGACCAACTCCAACTACTGGACCGTTCCCAATGCGACCAGCGGCGACATCTCGAGCTGGTCGCAGTCCGACGCCACGGACCTGCTCACGCCGCGGGCCGGCGCCGCGGTCGCGGCGATCGGGTCGACGGCGTTCGTGATGGGCGGCGATGACGCCAACGGACCGACCACCAGCGAGGAGCGCGCAGGCCTGTCGCCAAAGCCGCCGTTCTTCCGGCTCGGCCTCTTCGGCGCCACGATCCCCGCGCTCTCGATCAAGGGCGAGATCGGCCAGCAGCTCGGCTATATCAACGCGATGACCGTGGGCATCATCAACTTCGTGATCCTGGTCGCGATCGGCGTGATGTTCTCCCACCAGCGCCAGACGATGGTGCTGGTCTCGAAGCTGAGCCGCGGCCGCATCCGTCCACCCACCGAGGACGAGCTCCAGATCTGAACGCCGTCGAGACGGCGCCCGGCGCGGCGCTCGACATTCCGTCCGGAATCGACACGCCGGCGCTGGTCGTCGACCTCGCGCGGGTGCGCACCAACCTGGACGCGATGGCTGGGGCGGCCCGGACGGCCGGCGTGGCGCTCTACCCGCACGTCAAGACGCACCGAACGTTGGAGTACGCGCAGCTCCAGGTCGATCGCGGGGCGCACGGCCTCACGGTCGCCAAGCTGTCCGAGGCGGAGGCGTTCATCGACGCCGGCTTCAGTGAGCTGCTCATGGCGTACCCCATTGCCGGCGAGACAAAGATCTGGCGCGCGATCGAGCTCACCGCACGCGCGCACCTTCGCCTGACCGTTGACAGCAGAGACGCTGCGGGCGCGCTCTCGGGGGCGTTTGCCACGGCCGGCCGTCGCGCCGACGTGATGGTCGCGGTCGACTCCGGCCTCCATCGAGATGGCCTTGCGCCGACCGATGTGCCGGACTTCGTGCGCCGGCTCGTGACGCTTCCGGGCATCGAGTTCCGCGGGATCCTCACCCACGAGGGTCACGTGTACACGGTCGAGGATCCCGGGGGACGGGAGCTCGCAGCGCATGACGTTGGCGACCTGATGGCGGGGATCGCGGTCGAGCTCGCAGAACAGGGGACACCCGCCGAGATCGTGTCGACCGGGGCGTCACCGACCGCCTGGCAGGCGGCCCGTCCGGGCGTCACCGAGATCCGGCCGGGCTCGTACGCCTTCTACGACGCGACACACGTGCGGCTCGGCGCGGTCGGGATCGAGCGGTGCGCCGCACGAGTTCTCGCCACGGTCGTGAGCCACGCGGCGCCGGATCGGGCGCTCATCGACGCCGGCAGCAAGGCGTTTGGCTCGGACGTGATCCGCAACTGGCGCGACGGAGATCCGTGGCGCCACGGGATCGTGATCGGGCACCCAGGTTGGGACCTGTTCCAGCTTTCCGAGGAGCACGGCTGGCTGCGCTGGATCGGAGACGGATCTCCGACGCCACTCGCGATCGGCGCGACGCGTGCAGGTGCTACCGGTTCACGTCTGCGCCGCGTTCCACGTGCTCGGCTCGTCCTACGCGATCGAGGATGGACGGCTGGTCGGTCATTGGGTTGCCCAAGCCAGGGACCGGTCGCAGTAGCGAGCCATCCGAGCTCACTCCGCGGGCGCCGCGTCCGACAGGATCGCCGCGCCGGTTCGCTCATCACGCATATCGAACACGGTCACGAGCGGGTCGCGGCGCCCGAGCAGCAGCCAGGCGAGGACGGCGCCGGCGATGCCGATCAGGCCGCTCGCCAGCAGCACGGCGTCGACGCCGCTCAGGTAGGCGTTGACGTACCAGCTGATCATGGCCGGCGACGCGGTCTGGAGCGCCCCTTGGAGCTGTTCCTGGAACAGCGGTGTTCCGAGCGACTGGAGGGTGTTCGAGAACACCGTGACGACTTCCGAGGCGTTCGGCTGGCCTGCCACGAACGACTGCATCGTGGCCACGCCCTGCGTCGCAACGATCACCGTCGCGGCCAGGATTCCGATCCGGGATCCGAGCGAGACGGATGCCTCGTTAACGGCTGCCGCCATTCCCGACAGGCCGCGTGGTGTGCTCGCGAACACGATCGCCGTCCGGACGGTGGTCGCCAGGACGAATCCTGCCCCGATGAACACGAGCGGCAACACGAACAGCCCGTAGCCGGCGCCGCGGCCGAACGCTCCAAGCACTGCCCAGAGGAGGACGTCTCCGGTCGCGATCACGATTGCGCCCACGGTCATGATCTCCCGCGGCCCGAAGCGCCGCAGCAGGCTTCCGGAAACGGGACCCGCGAGCAGAAGGGCGATCACGAACGGAGCGATTGCGAGGGTACCGAAGACGGGGCCGTAGTCCAGCACGCGCTGGAAAATGGTCGGCAGCAACATCAACGGCGCGGCCTGCGACACACCGAGCGTCACCCCGACGGCGAGCGCGGCTCCCCATGCGCGACGATCCAGGCGCAGGCTGTCCAGTGCCTCGGCCGACCGACGGGCACGAAATCTGATCGTTGCGAGCCCGAGGAAACCGAGGATGACCAACGCCGCGGGGACGGTGAAGTTGCCGCCGCGCCAGAAGCTGACGACGCCGACCATGACGGCAAGGATGCTGATCGACCAGAGCGTGACGCCGCCGACGAGGAGCCGGGGGGCCGGCAAGCTACCCGGAAGTCGCGGCATCCACCGCGCCGCCGCCGCGAGCGCGACTGCCGCGGCCATGAACGACGCGAGCTCGGCGGGCCACGTCTGGTACGCAAATCCCGCTGGTTCGCCGGCGCTGCCACTCGGGATCCGCACCACGAGCAGCGTCATGAGCAGCGGCGCAAGCGCCGACCCCGCTCCGTATGCCGCGTACACGACGCCGAGCGCCGTCGCACGCGGCACTCCCTCGTACGCCACTGCGACCGCTCCGATGCCATACGCAAGAGCCACACCGGAAGCGAGCACGGCCAGGAACGTCGCGGCGTAATAGATCGGCCCGCTCGCGACGATGAGGCACACGAGTCCGCCGACCGACATCACCGCCAGCGCAGCAACCAACAGTTCGCGGCGCCGGATCAGATCGCTGGCCATGCCGCCGAGCAGCACGGCCGCGGCGGAGCCGAACGAGATCAGCAGGTAGAGGTTGCTGACCGTCGGCTGTTCGTGGAGCCGCTGCTGGACGTCCGGCAGGCCTGGCGAGAGGACGCGCGGGACGAGCCCGACCGCGAAGAGCGCGAGCGATCCGCTGATGAGGATCCCGCGCTGACGACGATCGTCGACGATCTCTCGGACGAATCCCGGGACGGCGGGCCGGCGCATCGAGCGATGGTATCGAGCGGTGGGTACCGGGACGCGGTGTCGGCGCGCGGTGTCGGCGCTCGGTGCCGGCGCGCGGTGCAGGGGCGCGGTGCAGGGGCGCGGTGCCGGCGCTCGGTGCCGGCGCGCGATCCCGTTGCCGGCGCGCGGTCGCGTTGCCCGGGGCCAACGAAGCTCCAATCGTTTGGAGCGATTTCCCGACCTGGAAACGGCCGCAGGCTGGCAGCACGCTGGCAGGACGGCCCGGCGTCACCTCATGTGGACGAGATTTCCCGGCACGTGATGGAAACGACGGCGATCCTTGGACGTCGGGCCGCGCCCGGGCCGCTCCCGTGTCGTGATTTGCGCCCATTTGGTGGGATCGGGGCTTCCCGATCGGGGTCGCGCTGTCCCGGCCCGCTCCGCCTGTTCCTTGCGGCCGCTGGCCTCCGTCTGCCTCTTGCTAGTGGAGCTCCGCGAGCGGCTGCCGTCCGCCGAAACCGGTGTCGTACTCGTGCCACCAGTCGATGTCGTCTTCGCCCAGCCGCCAACAGAGCCAGATCGGGCGACCGCTGACGAGCGCCGGAAAGTCGATCAGCCCGGCTCGAAATGTCGCGGAGCGTCACGCTCCAGGCGTCGATCTGGACCACGGCCGCCTCCATCCGCCGCACCGGTCGCGAATGTCGCGCTCGCGTCGGGCGAGCTCCTGGGCGTGGTCCGAGCTGCCGTTCGACTCGCGGAAGCGTGTGAGATCGGCTTGCGCGCGGGCAATCGCGTCGCGATCATCCCGGAGCTGCTCGAGGAGCGGGCGCACCTCGGCGACACGGGCGTTCGCGGCGTCGATGTCGTAGTAACGGGCCATGGCGGTCGATTCTGCGCCCGCGCGACTCCGACTCCTCGCAGCTCGTCAGGCGCTGACCGTGTCCATGCATCCCTGCCAAGATCACGCCGATGGAGCGATTCGACGTCATCGTTGCCGGCGTCGGCGGACATGGCAGCGCCGCGGTGATGGAGCTCGCCGGCGCGCGGCGCGCGCGTGCTCGGCCTCGAGCGGGTCGAGCATCCCCAACGAGCACGGCTCGTCGCACGGCGTCAACCGCATCATCCGCCTCGCCTACGCCGAGGACCCGCGCTACGTGCCGCTCCTGCGGCGCGCGTACGAGCGGTGGCGCGAGCTGGAGCAGGCAGTCGGCGAGCAGCTGCTCTGGATCACCGGTGGCGTCGACGCGGGCACGACCCGACAGCGATCACGTCAGCGGCGCGCTCGAGATCGGCGCGCGTCCACGACCTGCCGCACGAGGTGCTCTCGGCGGCCGAGCTGCACCGCCGCTTCCCCGGCTACTGCGCTGCCCGATGACGATGATCGGCATGTACCAGCCGGAGAGCGGCTTCGTCGCGTCGGAGCGGGCGATCGTCGCGCACGTGAACCAGGCACTGGCTCATGGCGCCGAGATCCACGCCCACGAACCCATCACGAGCTGGCACGCCACCGCGACGGTGTCGAGGTCGAGACGGACCGCGGCCGCTACCAGGCGAAGACAGCTGGTCGTGACCGCCGGTGCCTGGGTCGGCCGAGTGCGCGCCGCAGCTACGCGCGCCTTGTTCGTCCCGCAGCGGCAGGTGCTCATCTGGACGCAGCCGATCGTGCCCAAGGCGTTCGCGGCTCGGATGCCTTCCCGGTCTTCATCCTCGACTCGCCGGAGGGCCTGTTCTACGGCTTCCCGGTGTTCGGCATCCCGGGCTTCAAGATCGGCCGCTACCACCACCTCGACGAGACGATCGACCCGGACGTCTTCGATCGTGACGCCTTCCGCGCCGCGGACGAGGAGGTGTTGCGCGCGGGGATCCGCCGCTACTTTCCCGACGCGAACGGCCCGACGCTCTCGCTCGCGAGCTGCATCTTCACCAATACTGCGGACGAGCACTTCGTCATCGACCGGCTGCCCGGTGCGCCACCGGTGATGATCGTCTCCCCGTGCTCGGGGCACGGCTACAAGTTCGCCAGCGTGATGGGCGAGATCGTCGCCGACCTGGTGCTGGAAGGCGGCTCTCGCTTCGACCTGTCGATGTTCGCGCTGTCGCGCCTCGCGGGTCGCACCTGATCTGCCACGTGTTGCCGACCGGCCAGCGTCCCAGCTTGGCTCGCGCGGTTGATCGACGGGATTCCGCTTGAAGTGAACACCGCGATGGGTCGTCGCACGGTCAAGGCGGCCCGCATCGCCGTCCAGCCTCGCGATCTGCGTCTGGCACCGGCTCCTCAGCACGCACTCGCGAGTCGCGAGCACCTCCGCGACCACATGGCAGCTTGAATCGGGGTCGGACGAGGCCCTCCGGCGAGCGGGACGTTCACTTGAAGCGAAATTCTGCCGCAAACGCTTGGATGGACGCGTCGGTGGACGGGTCCGTGTGGCCTCGAGACGAGCGCGCATCGCGGTCCGTGAGCTGCCCTGACGCCGCGCAGGGCAGCGGATGCAAACCTCCCTTCCACTGGCCGCGCTGCTAGCATCGGAGCACGATGGATTCCCACCTGGCGGAACGAGTCCGGGACATCGGGACGGAGACGGCGTTCGAGGCGGCGGCGCGGGCGCGTGCCCTCGAGGCCACCGGCCGCAGCGTCATCCACCTCGAGATCGGCGAGCCCGACTTCGACACGCCCGCGAACGTGCGGGAGGCCGCCAAGCGCGCGCTCGACGCGGGCAAGACGCACTACCCGCCGTTCGCCGGGATCCCGGAGCTGCGCAGCGCGATCGCGGCGGACTCGACGCGCGCGTCGCGGAATTGACGTGGCCCCTGGGCACGGTGTTCGTCACGGTCGGCGGCAAGGGCGTCATGTACTACACGATCCTTGCCCTGGTGAACCCCGGCGACGAGGTGATCGTGCCGGATCCGGGCTATCCGATCTACGACTCGGTCACGCGATTCATCGGCGGCACGTCGGTGCCCATCCCGATCCGCCAGGAGAACGAGTTCCGCCTCGACCCGGACGAGCTCACCGCGCTCGTCACGCCGCGCACGCGGCTGATCGTGATCAACTCGCCGGCCAACCCGACCGGCGGCGTGCTGACGCGTGAGGACCTCGAACGCGTCGCCGAGCTAGCCATCGAGCACGACCTGGTCGTGCTCTCCGACGAGATCTACTCGCGGATCCTCTACGACGGCGCAGAGCACGTCTCGATCGCATCGCTGCCCGGCATGGCGGGAGCGCACCATCGTGCTCGATGGCTTCTCCAAGACCTACGCGATGACCGGCTGGCGGCTCGGGTACGCGATCGTCCCGGAGTGGCTGACCGAGGCGTTCGGAAAGCTGATCATCAACAACATCTCGGGCGCGGTCACGTTCGCGCAGTTCGGCGCGCTCGAAGCAATCACCGGGCCGCAGGACGCAGTGGACGAGATGGTCACCGAGTTCCACGCGCGACGAGACCTGGTCGTGGACGGCCTGAACGCCATCCCGGGCGTCACCTGCCTCCGTCCGCAGGGCGCGTTCTATGTCTTCCCCGACATCTCCGCCAGCGGCATGACCGGCGCACAGCTCGCGGACCGGCTGCTCAACGAAGCCGGCGTGGCCGTTCTTGCCGGCACCGCGTTCGGCGGCGTCGGAACGGATCACATCCGCCTCTCCTACGCGAACTCGCAGGCGAACATCACCGAGGCGCTCGAGCGGATGCGCTCGGTGCTCGCGCCAAGGCATCGTGCCGGCAACCGGCGCGCGCTGATGGTCGCAGAAGCGACGTCTGACGACCGACGCGCTGTACGCCGGCGCCGAGACGTCATTCGGTGACTGGGAACTCCTCAAGGACGTCACCGACGAGCTGATCGACCTCGCGCTCAACTATCGCCAGAGCGGCCATCCGGGTGGCTCGCGCTCCAAGGTCCACCTCTTCCTGTCGCTGCTGCTGTCGGGCGCGATGCGCTGGGACCTGCTGCGTCCGTGGCGTCGCTTCGGCGATCGCTTCGTGCTGTCGGCGGGCCACACCGTGCCGCTCGTCTACTGCACGCTCGCCGTGCTCAACGAGGCGATGCGTGCGCGCTACGAAGCGGACCGCGATCCCGACTTCGCGTTCCCCGACGAGCGGCCGCTTCGCGCTCACCTGGGAGGACCTGCTCGGGTTGCGGCACCGCGGCGGCCTGCCCGGCCACGCGGAGATGGCCGGCAAGTCGCTGTTCCTGAAGTACAACACCGGACCGTCGGGGCACGGCATGCCGCCGGCGGCCGGCGAGGCGCTCGCGCTGAAGCTTGCCGGTGCCGACGAGGTCAAGGTGTTCGTGGTCGAGGGCGAGGGCGGGCTGACGCCGGGCGCGAGCCACGAAACGCGGAACGCGGCCTGGGGCCTCGGCCTCTCCAACCTCGTGTTCCTGGTCGACTGGAACGACAACGGCATCGACTTCTTCCCGGCGTCGTCGGTCGTCTACGGTGATCCACAGGCATGGTTCGAGGCGTACGGGTGGCGCGTGACCGGCACCGAGCAGGGGATGGAGTGGGGACCCGTCACCCGCGCGGTGCTCGACGCGGCCCGTGGTGAGAACGCCGCCGGCGTGCCGTCTGCGGCCTGGTTCCGAACGATCAAGGGACGTGGCTATGGCAAGACCGGCGCGCGCCAGCCACGGCACGCCGCACGCGAAGAACTCCCCCGAGTTCTGGGCGGTGCGCCACTCGTTCATGGAGCGCTACGGAATGGAGTACGCGGGCGTCGACGCGCCCGCGCCGAGCGACGCGGATGAGCTCGCCGCCCAGGCGCGCGAGAACCTCGCCCGCGCCGTCGGCGTCCTGCGGGCTCGAACCGACGTTGTCGAGCGTGTCTCGGATCGGCTGCGCGACCTCGCGCAATCGGTGCCCGATGAGATCAGCACCTTCCGGCTCGGCGGGCACGGCGGCCGGCGTGTTCGGCGACCAACGGCTGTACGACTACCGGAACTATCCGCCGCGAGCTGTACAAGGCACCCGGCGAGAAGGCGCCCAACCGCGCCGCGCTGTCCACGTGGGGTGCCTGGGTCAACGCCTTCGCAAAGGCCGAGTACGGCCGGCCGCTCGTGATCGCGGCTTCGGCGGACCTGGCGGAGTCGACCAACATCGCCGGCTTTGCCAAGGACTTCGGGACCTTGCCCGGTTGGGGCTGGTACGAACGCAACACCAATCCCCAGGGAACGCTACTGCCGACCGAGATCACCGAGTTCACCAACGCGGGCCTGGTTGCGGGGCTGGCGTCGGTCAATCTCGCAGAGGACCCGATGCGGTCCTTCGACGGGTTCTGGGGCGCGTGCTCCACCTATGCCTCGTTCAGCTACCTCAAGTACGGCCAGATGCGGCTGTTCAGCCAGCTCGCGCAGGACGCCGACACACGCGTGGGCAAGGTGCTCTGGATCGCGGGTCACTCGGGCCCCGAGACGGCCGAGGACTCGCGCACGCACTTCGGCATCTTCGAGACGGCCGTCACGCAGCTGTTCCCGAACGGACAGGTGATCGACCTGCATCCGTGGGAGCACAACGAAGTGCCGGTCATGCTCGGCGCGGCCCTGCGCCAGCCGGCGCCGATCGTGGCGTTGCACCTCACGCGGCCGTCGATCCCCATTCCCGACCGGGATGCGCTCGGGATGCCGTCCCACTTCGAGGCGGCCCGCGGTGCGTACGTCCTCCGCGCGTACCGAGCCCGATCAACCGCCCATGGGCGTCGTCTTCGTTCGGGGAACCGTGCCGACGGCAAATCTCGTGTCGATCCTGCCGCAGCTCGACGAGCGGGCGCTGAACGTCAAGGTCGTCACCGCGCTCAGCCCGCAGCTGTTCGCGCTCCAGGATGCCGAGTACCGCACATCCGTCGTGAGCGGCCGGGAACGATGGGACGCCATGGCGATCACCAACGGTGCGTTCCGGCTGATGCGCGACTGGCTCGAGGGTCCCCTGGCAGCCGAATACTCGCTCTCGCCCGATTGGGACGATCGCTGGCGCACCGGCGGCACGGTCGACGAGGTGATGGACGAGGCCCACCTCAGCACGTCGCACATCCTGGCCGCGATCGAGCGCTTTGCGCGTGACCGGGACCGACGACTCGCTCGCCTCCGGGAATCACTGCCCACTTCATAGCGCCACCGACCGACCCGACCGAACCGACCAGCCGAGCAGAGGGGAGGAGGCTTCTCGCGTGCCGCCGCTCGCGTTCGTCTTCGCGCTGACGGCAGCGTTCCTCCACGCGGCGTGGAACCTGATGCTTGCGCGCATCCGCGACAACGACGCGGCACTCGGCGTGGCGATGGTGGTCGGCCCGCTGGCGCTGCTTCCGCTCGCGCTGCTCCGCTGGCGTATGGACGCCGGAGTGCTGCCGTACATCGTGCTGTCGTCGGCGTTCGAGCTGGTCTACTTCGCGCTGCTCGCGTGGTCGTATCGGCGCGCCGAGCTGAGCCTCGTCTACCCCATCGCCCGAGGCCTGGCGCCCGTGCTCGTGCTGATCGGCAGCGTGCTGTTCCTTGGGTTCGTGCCGGGTCCCCTGCAGGCGCTTGGGATCCTGACCGTGGCGGCCGGCGTGCTGCTGGTCCGCGGCATCCGCGCGCCCGCCCGGTTCTCGAACGTGCTGATTGCCGCCACCATCGCCGTGATGATCGCGGGCTACACGCTGGTCGACCAGCAGGGTCTCCACTACGCCGACCCACTCTCGTACCTCGTCGTCGTGGTCGGGATCCCCGGCTCGATTTATTGCGCCGCGGTTGCATCCCGCGGCGGGTGGCCGAGGCTCCGCAAGGCTGCCACGCCTCCGGTACTTGCCGGCGGCATCGCGGTCGTGAGCGCGTACGGCTTCGTCCTGGCCGCGCTGACACTGGCGCCGGCTGCGTCGGTCGCGGCGGTCCGCGAGGTCAGCATCGTCATTGCCACGGGCCTCGCCGCATTCGTCCTCCACGAGCACGTGTCGCGCGCCCGGCTACTGGGCTCCGTCGTGGTCTTTGCCGGAATCGCGCTGGTGGTCGCGTCGTGAAGGCGAGGGTTGCGGCCGGCTCACAAACGCCGAGTGACGGCGCGCACGGGTTGACAGCAGTCGGTGCGAGCGGGAACCATGGAGAGCGGTCCCGAGCAGTTGGGGAGACTCGCGGGGGAGAGATGCCGCTCGATCGATTGAGGCGAATCATCCTGCCGGCACTGGTGATCACCGGTGCGCTCGCCATGGCCGCCGGCGCGGAGCCCGTCGCGGCCTGGGCGAGCACGTCCGACGCCGGCTTCGTCTGGCCTGCTCGCGGTGCAAACGTCTACGCGACCAAGGGCTCCATCACGGTGTCGTGGACGGCCGCGTCCAAAGCAGCGTCCTGGCGGGTCGTCAGCTCGGTCGCTCCGCTCGACTGGACGGGTGGTTGCAGCAGCGCCAGCGGTTACGCACGCGAAGCGACGATGACGATCCACAAGGCCTCCGCCACGTTCGTGGACCAGTCAGCCGACCGCTGCTACCGCTATTCGGTGTGGAAGCTGCCACAGAAGAGCGGCGCGCCTGCGACCTATGTCAGCGGGACCGTGCGCACGGTGCACCGCTGGAGTGGCTCGTACGACCTGTTCCGCACGGGCGCGTTCTCGACGCAGCGAACCATGAGCTGGTGCGTCGGTGCGAGCATCCAGATGATGCTCAACCTCGTGCGCGGCACGAGCGACCAGAGCAAGGCGAACCAGGAGGCGTACTTCGACTACGCGCGCCACAACGACGCCTACACGCCTGCCGACGGGGCCAACGGCACCGATCCACAGGGTTGGAGCGAAGCGCTCGTTCATTACCGGGCCGGCAACTACGCAGATGTGAAGTACGAGCACTTCCGGCGTGCGGTCCGCGACGCGGCTCGTCGCCTCCGCCAGACCGGCAAACCAGTCGGCCTGGTCGTGGCGCACAGCAGCCACGCCTGGGTGATGACCGGCTTCACCGCCTCGTCCGATCCGGCCCTCGACGCCAACGCCACGATCACGAGCGTGTACGTGCTGGGCCCGCTCTACCCGCGCAAGACGCACAACGGCTACGACCCCGCCCCGGACACGCGGATCGACTACGACCACCTGAAACGCTATCTGACTCGCTACTACGACAGGCTCGGCCCCAAGAACGAATGGGAAGGGAGCTTTGTCACGATCCTGCCGTAGGCGCGCGGCGCGCCCGACGCTCGGCGATCGGGAGGTAGGGAGCCCGACGCAGCTGCTACGCCGTCGTGTGTAGAGATTGGGAGTAGCCCGGAGGCAGGAACTATTGCAAGATGGCGCGGGGAGTTGAGGGCCCGCGATTCGGACCAACCGCAGCGACAGCATCGACGCTGCGATCCGGCATGCCGGCCCAGGAGGTTGTCATGCGGATCGGACGGTTGCTCATCGGGCTGATCACTGGTGCGTTGGTGGCGGGCCTGCCCACTGTCGCGGCTGCCGCAGCGTCGGGCGGCTGGAACAACCTGGGACCGGGATTTACCGCGACCTACGGGCCGCTCAACGGCAAGGTGAACGTTCTCGAGCGCGTCGGCACCAAGCTCTACGTCGGAGGCGACTTCGACAACGCCGGTGGGGTCGCCAATGCCGATCGCATCGCGGTCTGGAACGGCAGCAGCTGGTCTGCGGTCTGCCCCGGCATCACGGGCAGCGGCAACGTCTTCTCGATCGCCGTCGATCCGGTCACGGGATACGTCTATGCGGGTGGCTCGTTCGTCAACGCGGGCGGTGACTCGCTTGCCGACGGCCTGGCCGTCTGTCGAGGCGGGGCGTGGCACAACGTCGGCGCGGCTGCCTTCACCAGCAATGTCAACGCGCTCGAGATCGTGGGCCGAACGCTCTTCATCGGCGGCGGCTTTCTCAATGGGGGCGGACTCACGGACGCCAACTTTGTCGTCGCGTACCACCTGGACGGTGGCGGCTACTTCCCGATCACGGACGACCCCGACGACTTCAGCGCCGGGCCGGCCGACATCGAGGCGGACGGTGCCGGCAGCGTTTACATGTGCGGCAGCTTCATCAACGTGAACGGTGATACCTCTGCGGACTTCGTCGTCCACTACGACGGCGGCACGAGCTGGAGCCACCTGGGCACTGGCCCCGGCCCGGGATTCGGTGCGCTCAATGTCCGATGTCGCGGGATTGCCGTATCGGGTCCCAACGTGTACGCCGTGGGCGACTTCACCAACGCAGGTGGTGTCAGCGCCGCAGACAAGATCGCCAGGTGGAACGGCTCGACGTGGTCGGCGCTGGGCACCGCCAGCGAGTTCGGCGAGGGCGCCGTCTCCCTCTACGACGTCGTGACCGACGGTTCGCGCGTCTTTACGGTTGGCAACTTCAGTAATGCCGGTGGCAACGCCAAGGTTGACGGCGTCGCTGCGTTCGTCAACGGGGCGTGGACGAACGTGGGGACGGATGCCGCCGGCACGGGCGGTCCACTGACCGGACCCAGCCCGGGCCTGGTCGACGTTGCGATCGTCGGCTCCCGCCTCTACATCGGCGGCCTCGACCAGGACATCGGCGGCGGGGTGCTCAACGACTCGATCGCCTTCTACCGGCTGCGCCAGCCGGACGCCTCGATCAAGACGACCGGCGCATTCTCGGGCAACAACATCTACAACACGACTGGCACCAACCAGGCCCTGTCGCTCACCAAGAACCAGGGCCAGACCGGAACGTTCACGATCCGCGTCACCAACGACGGCTTCTCGGCCGACAGCTTCACCGTTGAAGGTCCGGGCAGCCAGGGTGCGTTCACGGCCACGTACGAGCGCGGCACGACCGCCATCACCGCTCAGGTCGTGGCCGGCAGCTACACGATCAGCAACCTCGCCCCAGGCGCGAGCATCGACCTGACGCTGAGCGTCCGCGTCGGCAGCAGCGCCGCCAACGGCGTGCACAAGGATTGGCTCGTGACCGTGACGTCGAGCGGATCCGGTGCCGCGAAGGATGCGGTGAGTGCGACGGTGACGGCCGGCTGACGCGGATGGACTCGCTACGCCGGCACGGGCCGTTCGTCAGCCGAACGTGAAGCAGTAGGCCTCGACGCCGGCAGCCTCGAACTCGATCTCGAACGTTCGCTCGTTGATCGCGCCTCCCTGGCGGATCAGCTGGTAGGTGCGCTGATCGTCGAGCGTGCCGCTGCCGCCTGCGTCGAGGTCTTCGCCGGTCGATCCGGTGGGTGGCTCGCCGTCCAGGAGGACGCGGAACGAGATCGAGGAACCCTTTGTCAGGGGACCCATCACCAGGTTGACGTCCCGCGCGTGGAACCGGAACGCGATCCGGCCACCCGGGGCATCGAGGACGCCGGCATGGCCTGCCACCGTCCATTCGCCCGCCAGGCACCACTGGTTCAGGCGCAACGGCACCATTTCATAGAGGTGCGAGCTGCCGAATTCGGCGACGTCGGCCTGCGCGAAGCCGCTCGCCTGGGCGAAGCCGACGTAGGTCTCGGGTGATTGGAGCGCCCGCCAGTCGGCCGCGACCTCGAGGCCACGTGGCTCGACCATCACGAGCTCCTGGTCGACGCCCTCGACGCCCGCCTCCATCAACAGCGGCCTGGATCGCCATCTCGGTCGCGGCGTACTCGCCCTCGCCGAAGTGGTGGTAGCGGATCCGTCCGTCGGCGTCGGCGAGGTAGACGGCCGGCCAGAAGTGGTTGGCAAACGCCTGCCAGACGCCGTAGTCGTTGTCGAGCGCGACCGGCCAATCGACGCCGAACCGCGCCACGTTCGTCCGCACATTGTCCAAGTCGTGCTCGAAGCCGAACTCCGGCGTGTGGACGCCGACGACCGTGAGGCCCTGGTCGCGGTACTTGGCCGACCACGCGCGAACGTAGGGCAGCGTTCGCAGCCAGTTGACGCACGTGTACGTCCAGAAATCGACCAGGACGACACGACCGCGCAGCGCTTCCGGCGTCAGCGCTTCGGAGTTGAGCCACGCGCTCGCGGCGTCGAAACGAGCCAGTCGCCCCTCGAATGGGAGGGCGAGCGAGTCGCCACTGAGACGGTGGGCGAGCGAGCGGATGGGTTCAGTGTTCATGGCAGCGGATTGATTGTCCTCAAATCACGACCCGGCGAGACACATGATCGCGTCGGCAAATGCCGCGGGAGCCTCCTGCGGCAGGTTGTGGCCGACGCCACCGGTGATGAGCCGGTGCTCGTACGGGCCGGTGAACTTCGCTCGATAGGCGTTCGGCTCTGGGTGTGGAGCGCCGTTGGCGTCGCCTTCGAGGGTGATCGTCGGCACGCCGATCGTCGGACCCGACGCAAGCCTCGCTTCGATCTCGTCGAACCTGCGCTCACCGTCCGCAAGGCCCAGGCGCCAGCGGTAGTTGTGGATGACGATCTCGACGTGATCGGGGTTCTCGAGCGACGAGGCGCTGCGCTCGAACGTGGCGTCATCGAACGCCCAGCCGGGAGAAGCGGTCTGCCAGATGAGCCGGGCAAACTCGCGGACGTATCTGCCGTATCCGTTGCGACCGCGTTCCGTCGCGAAATAGAACTGGTACCACCACGCGTGTTCCGCCGCGGGCACCAATGGCGCCGCGTTGGCCGCCGGGCTGCCGATCAGATAGCCGCTGACGGACACGAGCCCGCGGCAGCGTTCCGGCCACAGCGCGGCCACGATGTTTGCAGTACGGGCACCCCAATCGAAGCCGCCGATGATCGCGCTGGGGATCGACAGCGCGTCCAGGAGCGCTACCGCGTCGACGGCGACGACCGATTGCTGGCCGTTGCGCGGCGTGTCGGCTGATCGGAACCGTGTCGTACCGTGGCCGCGCAGGTACGGCACGATGACGCGACATCCAGCCGCCGCCAGGATGGCCGCGGCATCCGAGAAGCTGTGGATGTCATAGGGCCACCCATGCAGCAGCAGCACGGGTGTGCCTCCCACGGGCCCGACGTCGTCATAGCCGACAACGAGGTCCCCGGCGTCGATCTGATTGACCGTGTGGCTCATCCCGAGCGACCCGTTGTCCGAGCCTATCGGAATGACCGGAAGGCCTCGCGAAGGTCCTCCGTCAGTTCCTGCGGCCGTTCCCATGCCGCGAAATGGCCCCCAACGGGGTGGCGTCGGTACGAGATCAGGTTCGCGTAGGCGCGCCGCGCCCACGACTCGGGCGCCGCATAGATCTCGTCGGGGAAGCAGCTGACGGCCACCGGGATCTGCACGCCTTTCGGGTCGAAGAAGCCGGCCTTCGAGGTTTGGGCGTTGTCCCAGTAAAGGCGAGCCGACGATACGGCCGTCCTGGTCAGCCAGTACATCGAGACGTTGTCGAGGATGTCGTCCCGGGTCAATCCCGCCTGCTCGCCGGCGAAGACGCGGGCAATCAGCGCGTGGCTCGCGTCGTCGTGGTCGAGCATCCAGGCAGCCAGGCCGACCGGCGAATCCTCGATCGCGTAGAGGGTCTGCGGGCGCAGCGCCATCTCGTTCGCGTAGCCGAGGCCCTTCTTGTAGAAGAAGTCGAGCTGATCCCACGCGCGCCGCTCGTCCGCCGAGAGGGTGGCGGGCGGCGCTTCTCCCTTCGCCAGCGCAGCGGAGATTTCCGCCGGCACCGTCGCCGACATGTTCGTCGAGATGGCGAGCAGTTCCGGGGGCGCCAGCAGGGCCATCTGCTCCGAGACGGCGTTTCCCCAGTCACCTCCCTGGGCGACGAACCGGTCATACCCGAGCCGTTTCATGAGGACGATCCAGGCGCGGGCGACGCGCGGCGGATCCCAGCCGGGCGCGGTCGGCTTTGCCGAGAACCCATGCCCGGGGAGAGAAGGGATCACGACATCGAAGGCGTCCGCGGCATTGCCGCCGTGCGCGGTCGGATCGGTGAGCGGGCCGACGACCTTCAGCTGCTCGATGAACGACCCGGGCCAGCCGTGCGTGATGATCAGCGGCAGGGCGTTCGGATGGCGCGAGCGGACATGGATGAAGTGGATGTCGAGCCCGTCGATGGAAGTCAGGAACTGCGCAAAGCCATTGAACCGAACCTCGGCCTCGCGCCAGTCGTACGTGGACCAGTGATTCGCAAGCGCCTGAACCGTCGAGAGCTGGACGCCCTGCGTGCGATCCGGCACCCACTCACAGTCGGGCCAGCGTGTCCGTTCAGTCCGGCGCCGCAGGTCATCGATCGCTTCCTGCTGAACGTCGATCGTGAACGGCCGGATCGCCTCGGCCGCAGCCGACACCGCGTCGGTCGGCGGAACAGCACTGGACACGCTGAGCCCCTCTTTCTCGTCGCACGCGCGGGATGGATCGCCGCGCACGGCGAACTCATGACGAGGTCCGGTTCCTCCCCCGCAGCTACGTGGCGCCGCGCTCCGGCTCGTGGCGGCAGCCTATCGTCGATCGAGGAAATGAGCGTGGTCGATCTGCGCCCTTGCGTGACATTCGCGCGACAAAGTCGCGCAACTGCGTGACGTGCGGCACCGCGCCAACGGTCCGGAGAGCACGTGACCTGGGCGGAGCGGCACGATACGTTCTGGTAGACGTCATACCGAACGAGGCACCCAAGATGACGAGATTGCTGGTGGTCTTTGCGAGCCGGCACGGTGCCACCGAAGAGATCGCGGAACGCATTGCCACGACCGTTCGCGGCGAGGGGATCGACACCATCGTTGCGGACGCAGCGCACCGGCCGGACGCGCAGGGCTTCGACGCCTATGTGATCGGCAGCGCCGTCTACATGGGGAGCTGGATCAAGGAGGCGACGGATTTCGTCGAACGCAACCAGGCCCAGCTCGCAACGAAGCCGGTGTGGCTCTTCAGCAGCGGCCCGTTGCCGGGATCCTCAAAGACCGCGGCCGACAAGGATCTGCTGGAGCAGGCGCTCGGGCCTGAGGCAGGCGCGGGAAGCGGTGGCCGCCGCAGGATCGCCGCGTTTTCGGCTGTGATCGGACCGCGCGACCATCGCGTCTTCATGGGTGCCTACGATCAGTTCGACGCGCCCAAGTCGATGTCCGAGCGATTCATCCGCATGATGCCGATGGCCAAGCGCGTCCTCCCCAGCGGTGACTTCCGCGACTGGGACGACATCGAAGCGTGGGCCACCCAGATCGCGCTTGCGATCGCCGAACCGAAGGCAGCCCAGCTGACGCTGGTCGGCTGAGGTCAGCCCGGCGGTCGCGCAGCCGAGATCCAGGCGACGAGTTCCGGCGCGAACGCGCTCGCTCCACTCGGGGAGGGCCTCGGGCTCCTAACTCGCTCGCGATCGCGTCGCCGAGCGCGCACGCTGCGGTCGTCGTCCGCGAATCTACCGGGCGTAGCATCCGGGTTGTGCCGGGCATGAAGACCGACCGGGTGACGAGGTGACCGCCGACGCCGGGACGCTCGTTCCGATCGAGCGGGGACGTGTCGCGCGCTGGCTGCCGGGGGCCGTTTGGGTCGCGACCGCTGTCACGGTCATCGTGGCGCTGCTGATTGCGCTGCGAGATCCGACGCCGTACGACCTCTCGCTCCCGGACGCGACCGCACCGATCCTTGTGGCGCTCATCGCATCGCTCAGCAGCGTCGGCGCGCTCCTCGCGCTGCGGCGTGCGGACAACCCTATCGGCTGGATCCTGCTGGCGTGCGGCGTCCTGCTGGCGATCACGTTCGCTGCATCGACCTACACCCATGCCTCGGCTGCGCGGGGTCTCAACCTCCCGATGACCGAGTGGGTCGCGTGGCTCGGCGTGGTCGCATCCACGCCGGGCCTTGCGCTCATGGGCATCGTGATCCTGATCTTTCCAACGGGCCACCTGCCGCCGCGTGGCCGCCCCGTGATGGCCCTGCTGCTCGTCGGAATCGTGTTGAACACGGTGGCAGGCGCGTTTCGGCCGGACCTTCTCGCGAGCGATCCGCCGATCAAGAACCCAGCCGGGATCGAGGGCATTGGCGACGCCCTCGCGTTCGCGGAGGCGCTCGGCGTCGGGCTCCTGGTCATCGGCGTTGTGCTGGCGACGGCGTCGGTACTAGGCCGGCTTCGAACCGCGCGTGGCGACGAGCGCAAACAGCTGCTGTGGTTTGCGTATGCCGCCGTTGTGGTCGCGGCGGCTCTTGCGCTGACGGTGGTGCCGACCCTGGCGGAGATCGCCTGGCTCATCGCGTTGACCGCGTTCGCCTGCCTGCCGATCGCCATCGCGATCGCGGTGATGAAGTACCGGCTGTACGACATCGACCGCCTGATCAACCGCACGCTGGTGTATCTGCCGTTGATCGGCATCCTCGGCGGCCTCTATGCGGCCTGCGTGGCGCTCTTCCAGAGGTTGTTCATCTCGTTCACGGGGGACACCTCCGACGCTGCCGTGGTGTTGACCACCCTGATCGTCGCCGGCACGTTCACGCCGGTGCGCAAGAATCTCGAGGGAGCGGTGGATCGAGCGTTCAAGCCGGACGGCGCAGGGACCATCTCGACCTCCGACGTCTCAACGGCCGCGCCGATGCCGAGCCCCTCGGTGACCCTTGATGACCCTCGACTGGCTGCCCTCATCGAAGCGGTCGCTCAGCGTGTCGCCGATGACACGTTACGCGCTGCATCGCGAAACGACGAGTAGGTTTCGGGCCACTCGACCCACCGTCTCCCGGGCCACCCTGGCGTGCGAGTGCCCTCATCTATCCCGACGCGTCGCGTTGACCAGCGGCACCAAATCGCAGCCGAAGGTCCTACCCCCGTGTTGACGCCGGTACTACCCGGGCCGACGATGACTCGGGAGGGGTCGCTCCGAGCGCGGCTGCTCGTTCGTGAACGTCAAAGACGTCCTTGCCCGCTCACGCAAAGGATCATCCAGTGGCGCAATTCCATCTCGGTCTGTTCTCCGTGCTCGCGGCTGCGCTCCTGCTGACGCTGGCGGCGTCCACCGACGCGGCGACCACGACCTCTGCAGTTGCCTCCACGTCCACCGACGCTGCCGCCACCCCGCACTTGGCGTCCGGCGTGACCGTCGCCGCCCCGAAGCACGCGCAGCGTGAGCAATTGACTGCCGTGACCGTCGGCCTGCCACAGAATGTGGCGGCGGTTGAGGGCCGGCTGCTCGTGGCCAGGAAGACGGCCGAGCTGATGGGTGTTGTCCCGGCGAACGGCAATGCCCTTCGGCCCGCGTCAGTCAAGGACGGCTACGCCTTCGCGGCGTACAACCTCGCTCCGATCAGCGGCCACAACGCGATCCAGCTGGTCGTCCTGCCGCATCGCGCCGGCCAGCTCCAGGTCCGTGTCGTGATCGACTCGGCCGCCGATCGTTCGGGACACCGCCTCGTCCTCACGGCGTCGGCAACTGCCACCCTGGCGACCAGGAACCGCAACAAGACGTCCACGACGTTCTACGCGGCGCCCGATCTCTCGACCCTGCCCACGGTCACTCCGCGATTCCCAGCGGCGCCCGTCCACCGGCTCATCGGAAACGGGACGAAGATCACGCGGATGGACCTCGATCAGGTCCGCTACGGCTGGACGACGGAGCAGGCCCAGAACGCAAGCTGCACCGACCGCCCGGCCGGTGACATCAATGCGGACGGCTGCGTCGACGCGGTCGACCTCCAGGCGACGGTTGCCGCTCTGGTCGCCGAAGGCAAGTCGAGCGCGGTCGGTCGCGGCGTCCACCCGACGGTCAAGCTTCACCGGAACGCCATAACGCCCATCCCGGGGCGCACCTTCACCGTCAACAGCACCGCCGACACGCCGGACGCCACTCCAGGAGACACGATCTGCGCCGACTCGCAGGGCGCGTGTACGCTCCGCGCCGCGATCACCGAGGCGGACTGGGACGTCGGCGATGACCGCATCGAATTCAACATCCCGGGCACGGGCATCCCCCAGATCCGCCTCACGAGTGGGTTGCCACTGATCACATCGCTGCAGGGCACGCTGACGATCGACGGTTATACGCAGCCGGGCGCGCGCGTGAACTCGGCGCAGACACTGACCAACGGCCAGCCGGGCGTCGAGATCCGCGGCAATGGCGGCAATGCGAACGAGTATGGCTTCTACATCACGTCCGGCGGCAACACCATCCGCGGCCTCGCCATCGACAACATCTTCACCGGGATCATGCTCGATGGCCCGAACGCGACGCTCAACCGGATCGTTGGCAACTGGATCGGCTTCTCTGGACAAGGCGGCAACGCAGGCGGCATCCACGGGATCCTCATCAACACCGGCGCCAACAACAACATCATCGGCACGCCGGATCTCGCTGACCGCAACCTGTTCGGCAACTGGGCCAAGGCGGAATATCAGTACGGTGCCGGCACGGATTACAACGTCACGCAGAACAACGTCTTCTGCATTCGGCCGGACGGCGCAACGGCAACATGCACCGTTGGCATCGACCACGACATCGGGCCAAAGAACGACATGGTCGGCGGCAATGGCGCCAACGAGCTGAACGTGTTCGGCCCCACCAACCAGCAGGCCATCGAGTACTCGCACGGCTGGGACCAGACGCTGCCATGGGGCACGGACACCAAGACGACCTACCAGATCAATAACAACCGGGTCATCGGCAACTGGCTGGGCTTCAAGGCCGACGGGTCGCCGGATCCGACCTACGCGTCGGGCCTGACCGGCGGCGGGAACAACGGTCAAGCCGTCAACATCATCGATGGCTCGAACTACAACTTGGTCAGGGACAACTACATGGCCTCGCCGCTGGACGGCGTCCAGGTCGAGGCGCCCAACGCGAAGTACAACGAGGTTCGCAACAACTTCATCGGCGTGGCACCAAATGGCCAGCCCGCGCTGCTCGGCCATTACGGCGTCCGCCTGCAGTGGCAGGCCACGCGAGAGATCGTCCAGGGCAACACCATCCGCAACGCCGGCCTGGCCGGCATCGGGATGACCATGAACACGGTCTACAACACGCGTCTCTCCCAGAACATCATCACCGACTCGAGCGGCCCGGCGATCCTGGCGACGTTCGATACGGTCAGCAACACCGGATCCGACATGTGGGTCGCGGCGCCCGTCATCACGAACGCGACCACGTCCAAGATCCAGGGCACCGCCATCGCCTCTGCTGAGGTGGAGGTCTACAAGGCCACCCGTCCTGCAGACGGCACGAGCAGCGGGCTCCCCTCGGTCTACCTGGGCACGGCAATCGCGACGGCCAACGGCACATGGAACCTGCCGGTAGCCACCCTTTCGGCCGGTGACAGCGTCACGGCGCTCCAGATCCGACCCGACCAGAACACGTCCGTCCTGGGAATCAATGTCCCGGTGGCCGCTCCGCCGCCGCCCGACCCGAGGATCGCCGCCGACTCGTTCGGCCGCACCGTGGCCAACGGCTGGGGCACCGCCGACGTCGGCGGGACCTGGGGCGTCAGCGACACGGCGTCCAGCTACTCGGTCCAGAACGGCACCGCCACGCTGACCACGACAAAGGGCCAGGCCCGCAACGCGCTGCTCGACGTCGGCGTGGCCGACGCGACGATCACCGGCACCGTCCGGTTCAGCCTCGTGCCCAACACGGGCAATGCCTTTGCCTACATCGAGGCGCGGCGCGTCGGCACGGATGGCTATCGCGGGCAGATCCGCGTGGCCAGCAACGGACAGGTCTTCGTCCAGATCCGCAAGGCCGTCAACGCAGTCGAGACCGCCGTCGGACCCGAGGTCTCGACCGGCCTCAACATCCAGACCACCACGACACTGGCGTACCGCTTCACCGTGAGCGGGAGCCATCTGCAACTGCGCGTCTGGGATGCGTCGACAACCGAGCCGGCTGCGTGGCAGACCGAGGCCGACGACACGTCGATTGCTCGCGTCGGGGCGGTCGGTGTGCGGGGCTACCTCGGCAGCCCGGTCACCAACGGCCCGCTCACCTTGACGTTCGACGACTTCCTGGCGACGAAGCCGTAAGCCGCGGGCAGGGAGCCCGCCAGAACCCGTCGATCAGCCTCCCAGCCACGGGCCGCGCCAGCGACCAACACCGGCCACGAGGGTGTCCGCCGCGTCGGGTCCCCACGTTCCCTGCTTGTACGGGTGGATCCGCGGCGGAGCGTCGAGCAGCGGCTGCATGATCCGCCACGTCTCCTCGACCGAGTCCTGGCGCGCAAACCGGGTGCTCTTGCCCTCGAGTGCCGCTTCGAGGAGGACTTCGTAGGGAGTCGGCGCTTCGCCGCCCTCCTCCGCGAACTCCATGTCGAGCGAGATCGTTTCGGGGTTCTGCGAATTTGCCCGCCGCGCAGACAGTTCCAGCCGCAGGCCGGTCGACGGGTCGAGCTTGATCACCAGCTGGTCGGGATCCGGGTTGCGCCGGCCGATCCCCGAGAAGCCGAGGCGAGGCGGATGCTTGAAGACGAGCCGGAGCTCGGTCCGCGTGGTCGCGAGGCACTTCCCCGTCCGCAGGTAGAACGGCACGCCGGACCAGCGCCAGTTCTCGATCTCCAGCCGGAGCGCGGCGTACGTCTCGGTCGTCGAACGCCGCGCGACACCGTCCACGTCGCGGTAGCCATCGTACTGTCCGCGCACGTAGTGCGCAGGGTCGGCATCGAGCGTCGCACGGAACACATCGGCAAGACTGTTCTTCATCGTCGATGGGTCGCCGCCCGCGGGCGGCTCCATCGCCGCCGCCCCGACGATCTGCATCATGTGGTTGACGACCACGTCGCGGAGCGCGCCGACGGGGTCGTAGAAGTGGCCTCGATCGGCGACGCCGAACTGCTCCGCGAGGGTGACCTCCACGTAGTCGACGAAGTTCCGGTTCCAGACCGGCTCCAGCATCGTGTTGGCGAAGCGCAGGTAGAGGATCTCCTCGAGCCCCATCTTCCCGAGGAAGTGATCGATCCGGTAGAGCTGCGCCTCGTCGATGTACTGGTGCAGCCGGTCGGCGAGGTCCCGCGCGGACGCCAGGTCGTGGCCGAACGGTTTCTCGACCACAACCCGCGCGTTCTTCGTGAGCCCGGCGTTGGCAAGGCCCTGGACCACCGGCTCGAAGAGGGACGGCGGGACCTCGAGGTAGAAGACCGGACGCACGAACCCCTTGATGGCCTCACCGACCTTGGCGAACGTCGCCGCTTCCCCGTAGTCGCCGCTGAGGTAGGAGAGTCGCGCGGCGAACCGCTTGAAGGTCGCTGCATCGAGCTTCTCGCCCGTGGCTTCGATCGACTCGCGGGCATGCTCCTGGAGTTGCTTGACGGTCCAGTCGCGCCCGGCGACGCCGACGACCGGCACCCGCAGCAGGCCGCGCTTCTCGAGCCGGTAGAGCGATCGGAAGGTCATGACGCGCGCGAGATCGCCGGTGATACCGAAGATCACGAGGACGTCGCCGGGCTCGTCGATCGCGGCGTTCGAGTTTCGCTGCGAACCAGCGTCCGTCGGTCGTGTCGTCATCTGAGCGTCCCCTTCGTGTACACAGTCGATGCTAGGAGATCACGGGCCGGCTGTCGGATGATTAGCCGATGACCGAGACGACCCGCCCAGCCATCCCGCAGGCCATCCGTGATGGACGGGCGATTGCGATCCTGCGCGGCGTAGACCCGAAGCTCACGGCCGCCATCGTGGAGGCGCTGGTCGAGGGCGGCATCACGGCGGTGGAGGTGACGCTGAATTCGAAAGAACCGTTCGACACGATCGCGGACCTGCGGCGACGAACCGAAGGCGCGCCGATCGTGATCGGCGCGGGAACGGTGCTCGATCGCCAATCCGCGGAAGCATCCGTCGCGGCGGGCGCCCAATTCCTGGTCGCCCCGAACACGGAGCCGGATCTCTGTCGCTGGGTCGCGGCGCAGGGCATCCCCATGTTTCCGGGGGCGATGACGCCGAGCGAGATCGTGACCGCCTGGAATGCCGGCGCAGCCGCCGTGAAGGTCTTTCCCGCGAGCGTGCTCGGCCCGGCGTTCCTGCGCGAGGTCCGCGGTCCGCTGCCGCAGATCCCGCTCGTCCCCACCGGCGGCGTCAACGCCGACTCCGCCCGTGCGCTGCTCGACGCGGGTGCCGTCGCGATCGGTGTCGGCAGCTGGCTCACCGGCTCGACTGACCGCGCTGAAGTCCTGGCACGGGCCCGCCAACTGCGCGCTGCGATCGACCATCAATGACGATCGACGTGATCACGCTGGGCGAGCCGCTCATCGGCCTCGTCGCCGCGGAGCATCGGCCGCTCGCCGACGCGCGTGACTACCGCGCCTACGTCGTCGGTGCCGAGTCGAACGTGGCGATCGGGCTCGCTCGACTGGGCGTTGGCACTGCGTATGTTGGCCGCGTCGGGGATGACGGCTTCGGCACGATGATCCTTCGCCGCCTCCGCGCCGAGGGCGTGGACGTGGCGGGCGTTACGGTGGAGACGGGTGCCCCGACCGGCCTGCTGATCCGCGAGGTCCGGCCGCTGATCGCGTCGAACGTTCTCTACCGGCGAACGGGCTCGGCCGGATCGCGGGTGGACCCCGACGACCTGGTCAGGGCCGGCGGTCTTCGCGGCGCGCGCTGGCTGCACCTCACCGGCATCACCCCGGCACTATCGCCGTCTGCCGCCTCCGCGGTCGAAGCCGCCGTGGATGCCGCTCGTTCATCCGAGGCGATCATCTCGTTCGACATCAACCACCGGCGCCGCCTCTGGTCCGACGAAGCCGCAGCACCCGTCCTTGGCCGCCTCGCACGGCGCGCCGACATCGTGCTCGGCGACCCAGCCGAGCTGGCCCTGGTTGCCGGTGGCGACTCGGCGGACCAACGGCTGATCGACGCAGGCATCTCGCTGGTCGTGACGAAGCGCGGCGAAAAGGGTGCGCGGGCTCTCGATCGAAGCGGCCACGCGGCCGAGGTTCCGGCATTCACCGTGAGCGGCGCCATCGATCCGGTCGGGGCGGGAGACGCGTTCTGCGCCGGCTTCATCGCGGCGCGCCTCGACGGTTCTGACCTCGAGACGGCGCTGCGCTGGGGCAACGCCTGCGCCGCCGCCTGCATCGCGGTCGAGGGAGATGTCGAGGCGTTTCCGTCGCGCGCGGAGCTGCTCGGGATGCTGGCCGGCGGTCCGGATGTGGTCCGATGAGGAAAGTTAGGCGGTCCGCTCCGGTCGATCAGATCCCGCTGTTCATCCCCGACGGAGCGGATCTCGCTTTGCTGGCAACGCCGCGTATCGACCGTAACTCGCGCGCTGCCGGATCCGTGCGACTTTCCACTACGTAGCAATCACTGTGCTGTTATCCAGACCCCACCCTGGCGACTTTCGTCACGCAGCAATCCCGATGCTGGCTGGTGCCGGTTGTGGGGTCGAGTGATGACCAAGCCCGCCGTACCAGCATCCCGATTGCTAACTGACGGTCGACGCCGCGGCGACGGCAAGAAACAATAGGCACGTGAAGCGCTGGCTCCCGCTCGCTGCCGTCCTCGTGACGCTTGTCCTCGCGGCCCCGTCCGCGCTTGCCCAGGAGACAGCCGGTCCTTCCCCGAGTCCGTCCGTCGAGCCCGCGCAGCCTTCCCCGAGTCCGTCCGTCGAGCCCGCGCAGCCTTCCCCGAGCCCGTCCGTCGAGCCCGCGCAGCCTTCCCCGAGCCCGTCGCCCGAGCCGTCGCAGCCTGCCTGCCCAAGCACCACACCGGTCGGCCCGACCCCTTCGATCCCGATCGGGATGCCGCAGGAGGTGCGCCTGGCGCTCTTCCAGGCGATCTGGCAGGCCGTCGATCAGAACTACGTCGACGACAAGCACAACGGGGCGGACTGGGCCGGCACCAGAACGAGCTACCTCTCGGAGATCAACGTCGTCGACGACGCTGCGCAGATCTACTCGCTCCTCGGCACGATGGTGTCCGGCCTGGACGACCCCTACAGCTACTACCTCAGCCCCGATGACATGCAGGCGCTGTCAACCGGGTCCACGTCATACGGCGGAATCGGCACGCTACTCGACCCGAATGACACAGCCGGTCCCGGGGCTCGGATCCTCTTCGTCTTTCCAGGTGGACCGGCCGATCAGGCCGGCCTCAAGAGCCGCGACCGCATCTTGGACGTTGGCGGCGACCCGTGCGTGAGCGTCGACAAGATCCGTGGCGACATCGGCTCGACGGTGACGCTGACGGTCCAGTCGCCCGGGGGACAGGCGCACGACGTCGAGATCCAGCGCGGATCGATCGCGGGCGTCATCCAACCGCAGACCGAACGCATGGGCCGGAACGGCAAGCTCGGCTACGTGCGAATGGCGTCGATGGCCGGCCAGGGCACGGCCGTCGAGGACGCGCTCCGCGGCTTCACCTCCAAGAACCCGATCGATGGCCTGGTCATCGACCTGCGCGGCACGACCCTGGGGGTGAGCGGATCCCTGACCGATCTGTTGGGACAGTTCGTGCAGGGCAACGTCGGCACGTTCTACTCGCGCTCGCAGAACGCTCCGTTGACCGTCGACGCGCTGGACCTCGCGAAGCCGCTCGCCAAGCTGCCCATCGTCGTGCTGGTCGACTCGCACACGAGCGGTGAGGCGGAGCAATTTGCGGCAATCCTTCAGGCGCAGAAGCGTGCCAAGGTCATCGGCCAGCAGACGGCGGGGCGGTCCGACCTCGCCCAGCCGGTCGACTATCCCGATGGCTCCCGCCTGGTCCTGGTCACGGCCGGGCTGGAGCTGCCGGACGGCACAAAGCTGCAGGACCACGGCGTGACGCCGGACGTGAAGGTCAACAGCGACTGGCTGTCGGTCGCGGAAAAGGACGACCCCTACCTCAAGGCCGCGCTCCGCGCCCTCCAGTAGCGACGTCATGAGGTTCGTCGGGCCGTACCAGTGGCTCCCGGCCCACGATCAGGGGAGACCGTCCGGGTAGCGATGGCACGCGACCAGGTGATTGGCTGACACCTCGAGCAATGGCGGCTCGATGGTCTCGGAGCGGCCCGCCACGGCGACCGGGCAGCGTGTGTGGAACGGGCAACCCGCGGGGATCTGCGTCGGGATCGGCGGCTCGCCTCCGACCACGGGGCGAAGCCGCGTGCGGTTCGACGGGTCCGGCTCCGGCACGGCAGCGATGAGCGCCTGCGTGTAGGGATGCAGTGGGTTCTCGACCAGCTCCTGCGAACCGGCAAGCTCGACGATCCGGCCTGCGTATAGGACGGCGATCCGGTCGGCGAAGTGGCGCGCGCTCGCCAGGTCGTGGGTGATGTACAGGAACGACAGCGACGTGGCCACCTGGATGTCCCGCAGCAGCGACAGGATCTCGGCACGGCTGGACGCGTCGATCATGGAGACCGGTTCGTCGAGGACGACGTAGTCGGGTTCGAGCACCATCGCCCGAGCGATGTTGATGCGCTGACGCTGGCCGCCGGACAGCGTGTGCGGAAAGCGACGCGAATAGCGATCCAGCGGAGTCAGCTTGACCAGCTCGAGCGCCGCGTTGACGCGAGCCTCGCGTGCCGAGCGATCGTCCACGCCGTGGACCAGGAGCGGCTCCTCCACCAGGTCGAAGACGCGCATGAAGGGGCTGAGGCTCGCGTACGGGTCCTGGAAGACGGCCTGGGCACGGCGCCGGAATGCGCGCAGTGCCTCCCGCTCCATCGTCGCCACGTCCTGACCGTCAAAGACGATTCGGCCGCCGGCAAGGGGCACCAGGCCAAGCGTCGAGCGACCCAGCGTCGTCTTGCCGCTGCCCGACTCGCCGGCGACCGCCAGTGTTTCTCCCCGCCGAAGCTCGAACGAGACGTCGGAGACGGCGACGACGCGCACCGAGCCGAAGAACCCGCGGCGGGGATGGAACTCGATCCGCGCGTGATCGACGGCGAGAAGCGGGCCGCCCGCCGCGGGTTCTGGCGCCCTCACGTGGCGGTCGTGGCGGTCGTGGCCGTCGTGGCCGTCGTGGCGGTCGAGCCGCCGGCACTGCCGGCATTGGCTTCAGTGCCTGCACGGCCGGCACCACTGGCGTCCTCACGCAGCCAGCAGCGCGCGACGTGACCGTCGCCAACCGAAAAGAGCGGCGGTGGCTCGGCGCAGCGAGCGAACGCGAACGGGCAACGCGCCGCGAATCGACAGCCTTCGGGCGGGGTGCGGAGGTCGGGGGGCGCCCCGCCAAGGAATGACGGCCGCCCTTCGCCGTGCAGTCGCGGGAGGCTCGCCAAAAGGCCCTGCGTGTACGGATCCGAAGGGTTCCCGAGCACCTCGTCGGCCGGCCCGAGCTCCCGAATTTGTCCCGCGTAGACAACCGCGATCCGGTCGCACAGGTCGCTCGCCAGCGCCAGGTCGTGGGTGATGAAGATCATCGAGATCTCTCGTTCCCACTTGAGAGTCTTGAGCAGGTTCATGACCTGCGCCTGGATGCTCACGTCGAGCGCGCTGGTCGGCTCGTCCAGGATCAGCAGCGGTGGGTCGTGGGTCAGCGCCATCGCGATCATCACGCGCTGCTTCATGCCGCCCGAAAGCTCGTGCGGGTAGCGCTCGGCGACCTCGGTCGCAAGGCCGACGGAGCGCAGCAGCTCGGCGACGGTCTTGGCCGCATCGCGTTTTGCAACGCCGTCGCTGACCAGTCGTTCGGCCACCTGGTCGCCAACGCGGATTACCGGGTTCAGCGCGTTCATGGCGCCCTGGAAGACCATCGCGACGCCCTTCCAGCGCACCTCGCGCCGGATGGCGTCCTCGGACAGCAACGCGATGTCGCGGCCGTCGAAACAGATCCGGCCGCCGGCGACGCGGCCATTCCGGGGCAGCAGCCGCATCAATGCGAGCGCCAGGCTGCTCTTGCCGCTGCCCGACTCGCCGACGATACCGAGCGCTTCCCCACCCCGCTCGAGCGAGAACGAGATCCCGTCGACCGCCTGGACGGCGCCTTCCTGTCCGTCGTAACGGATCTGGAGGCCTTCGACTTCCAGTAGAGGCACCTACCTGCTGCCTCCGCAACGGGGAGCTTTGCTTGCGTCGATGCGTCCCGCATCCCACGCGATCCCGCTCGGGAGGCACTCCGTGGGCACCGGTCGTCGCAGTACGACGTGCTCGGGAGCCGTGTTCAACGGGCAGCGGTCCAGGCTCAAACGACAAGACTTCACTTCAAGTGAACGCCATCGATCCCGCCAGCGACATCTGAGAGCCGCCCTGCCGCGTGCGACGGAAGCGCTCGGCTCCAGGTTTGACGGAAATGGCTACTTGAATGGGCGAGAAGCCGGCGGTTGGCGTCCGCGCGCCTCGGACGAGCCAGATGGCGGCTGGAAGAGGGCAGGAACCGCTGCGCTCCGTTCACTTGAAGTGGAAAGTCGTGAGTTTGAACGGCCGAGGGCCTAGCCTCGACACGACTATGCCGCGCGCGATGTTCTGACGCGTGGCCATCAGACTGACATGCCGCCATCAGGAGGGAGACCTCCGCAACCGCGGATCGACGACCGCTTCCAGGCCCAGCGCCAGCAGCATGAAGGTGAGCGACGTGAGCGCGATGAGCACGCCCGGCGAAACGACCCACCACCAGTAGCCGAGGAAGACCGCTCCCGTCTGGAAGCCGTCCTGCAGCACCTGGCCCCAGGTGGGCAGCGATGGGTCGCCGAGACCGAGAAACGCGAGCCCGGCTTCCGCGAGGATCGCCCCCGGCACGAGAAAGATCAGCGTGGTGAAGACGAACGGCGCCGTGTGCGGGAACACGTGCCGAAAGAGGATGCGCCGGTCCGACGCGCCGGTGGCCCGCGCCGCCTCGACCTCCTGGCTGGAATTGTGCCCCAACACCATCGAGCGAATCGTGATCGTCAGGCCCGGCCACGAGAACGCGACCAGCACCAGCAGGATCAGCCACAGCTGCGCGCCGAGCACGAAGACGATGAAGATCAGCAGCGGCAGCAGCGGCACGTTGTTGACCACATCCGCGGCGCGCTGGATGAGGAGGTCCGTTCGCCCGCCGCGGAAACCAGACAGCAGCCCCAGTGCCGTGCCAATGATGGTCGCGATGATCGCGGTCGAGATGCCGATCAGCAGTGCGATCGGCAGGCCGAACAGCAGCCCTTCGGCCAGGTCCCGGCCCTGCGTATCAGTGCCCATCAGCCCGTACACGCTGCCGCCCATGACGGTGCGCACGGACGCGATCTGATCTGCGGGATCCGCGGTGGCGATCCGCGTCTCGAGCGTGTATTGGCCGTGCAGCGGCGTGAACCCACCGCTTCCGTCTGGGACGCCGAAGAGCGCTGCTTCCGGGTGCCCCTCGAGGTCGCTTGCGGCCACTGTCACGCCGTAGGCCTTGGTCAGCATGTCCGCGGTCGCCTGTGCGGTCGTCTGCTCGGCGCTCAAAAGCACCCGCTCGGGCTCGTCGGCATTGCGCACGAAGGGTGGCTGCTCCCCCGGCGTGGCCCGCGCTCCGATGCGCGGTAGAGGACCACGGTCTGCCCATCCGGGCGGATCAGTGAGACGGCCAATGACGGGGCGCGGTCCTGGAACTGGACCCGTCCGAGGCTGAACGACAGGAACGTCGGCGGCGTGTCCTGCTGGTAGTCGAAGGTCTGGTCGTAGGTGCGGATCTGTGCCGGGCCCGACGTCCGCGTCGAGGTCGGCTCGGTGGCGGTCTGGTCCCGTTGCACCGCGTAGCTGCCGCCGAAGAGCGTCGTCCACTCAGGCGGCGCGGCCTTGGGATAGTCGGCCCAGGCCGTCGGGTCGCTCCAGCGAGCCGGGCCGTAGTCGAGTGGGTAGGTGATCAGCACCCATGCGGAAAGGGCAAGGAGGATGACCGCCAGCACCAGGCCGACGCGGCCGGGACCTGAATGCAGCAGCTCCCGCAGGATGGCCCGCGGTCTCATCGAGCGGCACCCCCGGCGGTGGCCGAGCTACCGGATCGCCCGTCGTCCAATCGCACGCGCGGATCGAGGATCACGTAGAGCACTTCCAGGATCAGCCGCGCGACGACGTAGACCAGCGTGAACATGAAGGTGAGTGCCACGATCAGCCCGTCGTCCGGCGTTCCCGCGATCGCGTCGTAGTAGAGCCGGCCCATGCCACGCCAGTTGAAGACGGTCTCGATCAGGATCGCGCCGCCCAGCGCGCCCGCGAGACCGAGGATCAGCCCGGTCACGATCGGCGGTGCCGCCACGCGCAGGATGTGGCGCCGCTCCACGAGGCGTTCCGGCAGTCCCTTGGCGCGCGCAAGCATCACGTGGTCCTGCTGCGCCACCTGCACGGTCAGCACCCGCACGATGTAGATCGACGGGCCGATGCTCACCAGCACGAGCGTGAGGATCGGCAGCACTGCGTGCCAAGCCAGGTCAAGGAATTGACCCAGCGGGTCCGTGGGCGGCGGCGTGCTGTACATCCCGCCGGCGGGCAGCCACCGCAGGGCAAAGGAAAAGACCAGGATCAGCAGGATCCCGGTCCACCAGCCCGGCAGGGCATACGAGATCGCGGACAGGTACGACACGAACCGGTCGAGCCGCGACCCTGGATGCGATGCGAGCCGGACGCCGACCAGGATGCCGATGACCGTGGTGATCAGCAACGAGGTGACCAGCAGCAGCACCGTCGCCGGGCAGCCGCTCCAGGATGATGTCGGAGATCTTGTTGCTGCCATCGACCGTGCGCAGCGTCCGCGCTTCGCCGAGGTCGAACGTCAGGACGCGCACCACCATCCCCGGCAGGCGCTGAATCCAGGGTTGATCGAGCCCGTACGAGGACTCCAGCTCGGTGCGCTGCGTGGCCAGCGCCTGTTCGAGCGCGACGGGATCGTGGATGGTGGTGGCCAGTGACGTCCGAAGGCCGCGCACCTGCTCGTCGACGACCGCGCTGAGGATGCGGTCCGAGTACCCCGTGGCGCCCAGCATGACGACGAGCAGCACGAGCACGGCAATGAGCACCGAGAACAGGCTGGCGGCCCGCACCAGCAGCGGGCGCCAGATGCCGCTCACGAGGGGCCTGCGCCAGCTGAATCGACCGACTCCCCACCCAGGCCAGGCCGTTCGGCCGGAGCTATTGCCCTCGTTTTCCCACCTCACGGGCGTTATCTCGAAGGCGAGCCGCTTGAGCGCCCGCGTGGTGGGAATCGAGAGGAACCCGATCCCGCCGTCGGCAGCAAGGACCCTCCGGCCCGCGTCGAGAACGGCGATCCGGTCGTTCATACGGCCCACCATGAATTTGGAAAACTGCGAACGGTCGTGGCTCGACCGACCGCTACAGCCCGGCCTGGAGGTCCACCTCCCGCTCGCTGACCAAGGCGACGGAGTCGCTGTAGGCGGCCAGCGACAGCTTGTAGAGGCTTCCCGGGAACAGGTTCGTGGTCACGTCGGCGCCGAGCGTGATGCTGAAGCCGCCCGGCGTGCCGGTCGGCGTCGCGTCGCCCTTCTCGATGACCTGCCCGTTCGACGGGTCGACGATCACGTAGCGCAGCCCGAGCGTGCCCGGTCCCTGGACCGTGGCGTCGATCTCGGCCGGTGACCCGACCGTGATGTCAGGCGCGTTCACGTCACCGATCGTGAGCGTCGGCGGCGGGCCGAGGTTGAAATCGGATGCCGTGAACGGATACGTCGGGTCGCGGAAGGCGTCCATCTCGGCGAACTGCGCCGCGGCGTCGTACTTGGCCAGGAAGAACGGGCCGTTGCTGATGACCAGGTGCCCGTAGGTCTGGAACCACCGCTCGGCCGCCTGGTAGCGAGCGACGGCGTCGTCGGCGCTGACCAGGCTCTTGCCACCGACCTCGAACACGCCGGCCGGCACCGTCTTCTGGAGCTCCATCTGCTTGAGGGTGCGGTTCACCAGCGTCGCGTCCGAATGCTGAACAAGGCTGAGCCACGGCACGTTGAACCGCGCCGCGGCCGTGTCCGAGTACGCACCCCGGTGCTGGTTGAAGACCACGTCATCCATGGCCGCGAGAACTTCCCACGGCATCGACAGCGAGGTCGGGCTGGCGTAGGCCGCGATCTCGTTCGGATCGAAGTGCCAGTAGTCGACGTAGACCTCGACCTTGCCATCGTCGGTGAAGCGGAAGCCCTTGAACGTGTCGAGGTAGGGCCGGCTCGTGGCCGCGATGGCAACCTCGGTCTGTGCCTTGTTCGGGTCATAGGCGATATCGAACGCCTGCGCGATCGAGTAGACCGCGTCGGCGAGCGTGATCGGCTGGCCGTCGTGCCACTTGGAGCTGAAGTACTTGGAGTAGTCGAAGGTGACCTTGCTGACGGCCTGCGTCCCGGCCGCGACCGGCGTCCACGTGTCGTTGGCCGCGTCCCAGGTGACCGCATCGGAAGGGACGTCGAGCTTGCCCGTCGGTCCCGCTGTCTGGACGTCGTAGCCCGCCCTGAACGGTTGCGGGATTCCGGTGAAGGGGTTGTTGGCGACGGGCGGGTCGTAGAGCTGCCGCCACTGGTCGCTGCTGTAGACGTCACCGAAGCCGCCGATCGGGTTCCACGTGGATCGTTCGGTCCAGACCCACAGGTGCCCCACCGTCAGGTCGGTCTTGCCCGGCACGTTGGCCGAGCGCAGGGTCCACGGTGAGCGCGGTCCGGCGATCACGTCGACGGTCGCGTCCTGCAGGTTCGACGTTGCCGGGAAGCTGTTGACAACCGTGCCGAGCCAGATGCGCACGGACGCGTCCAGCCCCATCTGCGTCATCTGCCGGAAGATGTCATCGCGTTCCTGCTGGCTGGCGAACTGGCCGCGGAACAGCTTCTGGCCCAGCTCGTCCATCTTCGGATCCTGGTACTGCCAGAAGCCGGACTCGAGCCAGCCGGGCATGTTGCCGACCCACGGCGCGTTCATCGCGTTGATGGTCGCGTCGTCGTATCGATTCGCCGAGCCCTTGCTCCAGCCCTCGGTGTAGAGGTTCCACTGGAAGGCCGCGGGGTCGCTCGAATAGACCGACTGGATGGCCGGCGCGAAGTCCTGGTAGAGCATCGAGACCTGGAAGCCGGCCTTCTCGAGCTCGCCGCGGACGAGATCGCCGATCTGGCGTCGCTCGTCCTCGACGCGCGCGATGAACTTGAGCTGGATCGGCTGGCCGTTGAAGGTCCAGACGTTGTTCACCAGCTGGGCGCCAGCCTTGGTCATGGCATCGTTGATCATCTGGTGCGCCTGGTCGGGGTCGTAGTGGATGTCCGATCCGCGGTCGATGTCATAGATCGTGAGGAAGTCGGGATCGGACGACCCGACGGCCGTGATCTGCGGCTGCTCGAGGCCGCCGTAGATGTCGTTGGCGATGAAGTCACGATCGACGAGGTACTGCATCGCCTGGCGGACTTCCTGGATCGAGAACGGGTTGAGCTGTCCCTGCGGCGCCGGCGCAGGGTTGAGGATCAGCGACAGGCTGGTCGCCGGTGCGTTGATCAGCTTGATGCCGGGTGCACCCTGCGAGCTTCTGGGCGGCGTCGGTGCGCAGGCCGTACATGTACAGGTCCATGTTCCCCGCCTGCAGGTCAAGCGGGGCACGGTCGACGAAGAACGACTTCCAGAGGAGCTTGTCGGCGGCCGGACCGGGACGACCGGCCGCCGGTGACTCCCCGGGCTGCCGAGGACGCGCCGGGCGAACCGGGCGCCGGCGATTCGGACGGTTGCTGTGCGAAGACCGTCCCTGGCGCGACCGCCGTGACAACGGCCAGCGCCAGTGCCCCAAGAACGCGGCGGTTCATGGCTGTGGCGAGCTCGACGCGCTGGGGGACGCCAATTCCCCGGGTTGCGATGGTTCCCCGGGCGCGGCTGACTCCCCGGGCCTGCCGGCCGATGCTCCCGGCGATTGTCCGGCGAGGAGTTGCTGGAGCTGGGCCTGGATGTCGCCGATGCCGAATTCGGTGAAGTACGACGACGTGGCCACGTTGCCCGACTCATCGGCCGCGGTCAGCGTCTGCGCGCCCTGGCTCGTCACCGGCATGTAGACGTTGGCCTGGAAATTGCCGTCCTGGTCGGTGTGCTTGACGGCGATCGTGCTGTCGCCCAGCTGCACGAACACGTTGAGGTCCGGCTGGAACCCGTTGCCCTGGATCGTCACGGCCTGGCCGCCCGGTCCCGACGGCGGCGAGACGAAGATCGAGGGTGCCGGCACGGCCTGCAATCGCGAGAACGCGATCTTCTGGTTCGGCGCTCCGAACTCGCCGAGGCGCGTGTCGGCCCAGACCATGTAGACCTCGTCGCCACCGGTGCGGATCGAGAAGTAGTCACCGATGAAGCGACCGGCCGGGAAGCCACGGTTGGGGTTAGAGCCGAAGTCGCTCACACGCGTGTCACCGGAATGGATGCCCAGCGTGGGATCGTCGAAGCCCCACGTCTTGCCGCCGTCCTTGGACTCCGTGTAGTAGATCTGGTAGCGCGTCCCCGCTGGGTCGTCGCGCATGTCCCCCCACATGGCGTGGATCGTCCCGTCGGAGCCGACCGTGATCGACGGGAAGAACTGGGTGTTCGCGCCCTGGTCGTCGTTGAGACGGGTGGCCTTGGTGAAGGTCTTGCCGCCGTCGGTCGACGCGACGAAGTAGATGTCACCGTCGTCGCGTGGGTCGTCCGCCGGCTTGCCGGTCCAGGCGACGTAGACCTGTCCCTGGGGACCGAGGGCGATCTGCGGGAACTCGGAACCCCAGTAGCGGAAGAAGGCATTGCGTGGGCTGAAGCCGATCTCGTTGAAGTCGGCTGCCGCGACGGGCGCCGCAAACGACTTGCCGCCGTCGGTCGACTTGGCCACCTTGATCTCGCCCTTGCCCTTCATCGCCTCGTCGTCGAGCGAGTCGACCCACGTGACGTAGACCGTGCCGTCGGCGGTCACGGCCGGCTGCGAGCCCTGGACGGTGCGCTTCTCGCTGGCCACGCCACCATTGGACTGGTCCTCGCCGCCGTAGTTCTGGGTGACGGTCGGGCTCGCGCCGACCGGCTTGCTCCACGTCTTGCCGCCGTCCTCGGAACGAACCATCTCGATGGTCGTGTCCGTTGAGGTTGGCACGAGCTCGGGGATCTCCGACACCCAGAGGATCTGGTACTTCACCTCGAAGTCGGTATAGGTGACGTAGATCACGTCCTTGGTCGGATCCTTCACGCTCGGACCGATCGCGATCCACGGCTTGTCGAGGAAGCCGATCGAGACCTCACCGCGGACGCGACCGAACTGGTCGGGCGCGAGGCCCTCGGTGCTGACCACGCTCCGCGCCGTCGAGATCGTCGTCGGCCACGTGTAGCCGCCGTCCGACGAGGTGGCCACGGCGATGCTCGAGACCTCCGAATCGACCGTGACGGGTCCGACGTCGAACTCCTGGTCGCCGATCGAGATCTGGGTCATGTAGACATTGCCGCCGCGATCGAAGGCGAGCGACGGATCACCGCCGCCGCCCAGGTCCTCGTTCAGGTACGGCGCCTGGTGCGGGCCGTCCCACGTCTCGCCGCCATCGATGCTCACGTAGGAGGACATCGAGGGGAAGTTGTAGTCGATGGTTCCCAGCACGAGGTGGTCGGGATCGCTGGGATCAACGGCCAGGTTGGGCTCGGTCTGGTAGGGCGCCGAGCTGAAGTCGCGCGTGATCAGACGGTTTGCGCTGAAGGCAGGCCCGGGGCTGCGGAACGGGACCAGCACGCCCCCGGACTGGTTGACCGGTGTGATGGCGCTGTTCTGGGCACCGCCGCCGCCCTCGCCGGGGTCACCGTGATCGGCTTGGAAGGTCGGGTCCTGCCCGGTTGCAATGAGCCATGGGCGGCCGGACAGCAGGTCCGCGATCGGCGCCAGCGTGTTGGCCTGATTCGCGGGAACCGCCGAGGTTGTCGGACCACCGCCGCCTTCGCCCGGGTCCTGCGCCATCGTCGCGCTCGGCATGAGCACGAGGACGAGCGCCGCCGCCAGACCCATGACCCGCGCCGACCGCGAGCGGGGATGCAAAAACGCCATCGGAACCAGACCCTCCTCGCAGCAGCGTCGCGCCAGACGCGCGGACCACAGACCCGACTGTGCACCGCATTATCAGAGGGAACGGAAGACGGTGGCCGATCGGTTTGTTGGAGGGCCCTGCGGCCTCGTGGCGGCGACCGGGTAGGCGATCGCGCCCTTAGCCCGGATCCACCGGTGCCGACTTTGCATCTCGTCCGGCCGGACGGCTCGCTGCTGCGCCGACCCGGCGGATCCAGGCTTAGTTGACGAACATCTGGTCGTACAAGATGCCGTACAGCGGGTGCGCCTCGAATCCATCGGTTCGAGCGGACACGATGGTGACGGCCGTGGGGTTGAAGGGAATCACCGCGGGAGCAGCGTCCACGATGGCGTGGTCGATGCCGGCCCAGGCTTCGTCTGCGGCGACCGGGTCGGTGCCCTCCAGCGCGAGTGCCCCATCGACGCGCGCGTCGATCGTCGGGTCGCAGAATTCCGCAGGTTGTCCCTGGTACGAGGCGCCCGCATACGACGGGCAGGTGAACGAGCCGACGATCATCTCCGATGCCACTCGGTCCGGCTTCTCCTCCCAGAGGCCTGCCATCTGGACCTGCTCCGGGTGCTCTTCGATGAAGGAGAAGTACTCGTCGAAACCCATGAGACGGGTCGTGGCCTTGAACCCGAGGTCGCGAAGCAGACCTGCGAAGTACCCGGCAACCGCAGCGTGCTGCCCTCCATCGTTCCATCCCCAGACGACCACGGTCTGGCCGCGGGTGCCGGACTCGTCGATGAGCGCTCGCGCACGGACGAGGTCCGGCCCCAGCCAGTTTCCGTTGTCCGAGGGATCCACCGTCCATGGACAGTAGCGTTGGTAGCCGGCGAAGCCGGGAGGGACGACCTGGCAGGTCACGGTCGCTGTCAACGGTCCGCCCCAGTCGGTGACGAGCGTCTGTCGGTCGGTGGCCAGGTTGACCGCTTGGCGGACCCGGAGGTCGTTGAACGGCGGGAGGGTCGTGTTCATCAACTCCATCCAGGTCTGGTTGGGCGGCGCGACGTGCAGCTGGCCCGGCACCTGAATCCGCAGTTGGGCAAGCCGGTCGGCCGACTCGGTGCCGATCTGGAGGACATCGGCTGACCCCGACAAAAGGTCGACCGTCGGATCAGCGTGGCTGGAGACCGAGATGTCGATCTCGTCGGGGTTCCCATAGGGCTGGGCGTCGTGCGACCACTCGCGGAACAGCGGGTTGCGCACGAGGCGCTCGCTCGTCTGGGCCACGTACGAGGCGACGCGGTAGGGGCCGGTGCCTGGAAGCGGCGCGCTGGACTCGGTGATGGGTGTCCCGGACGGCACCAGCGGCACGGCCAAGATCTTGCTCGGGAATGTTGCATCGGGAGCGGTGAGGTGGAAGGTGATCGTGCCCGCCTGGTCGTCCGTCGTGATGCCGTTCGACAGGTCGCACGGAGGCGCCAAGCCACAGGCCGCCGAGCCGATGATCTCCGTGTCGCCGAAGAGCCCGCCGCCGGTCGAGGTGGCGTTCCCGCCCATCGTGGCGCGTTCGAACGAGACGAGCGCGTCACTCGCGCGGACCGGTTGCCCATTCGAGTAGACCAGCCCGGGCCTCAGGCGGAACGTCCAGGTCCGTCCACCGTCCGCTGCCACGGGGATCTCGGCGGCGAGGTCGGGCACGATGGTCAGACCGTCAGGGCCACTGACCCGCTTGTAGGTCACGAGCCCGTCGTAGACCAGGATTTCGATCGGGGCTTCCTCCCAGTCCGTGTAGGACGGATCGGCAGTCTCGGACATGCTGCCGGGTGGCTCGACGACGCGTAGCGTGCCGCCTGCGTGGCTGCCAGTCGCCGCGTCGGAGGTGATGGCCACACGCGTGCCGTCGGCAAAGACGGAGTGAGGACTGGCTGCCATCGTGGTGCGACCCGTGATCGCCGCGCTGGCCGGATCGAGGCGCACGACTTCGTTGGTGCCCGACACCGTGACCCACACCGCGCTCGAATCGACCGAGATGCCCGAGGGCTCCGCGCCGACCACCTGCGCGGCCGTCACTGCCGCCGTGGAGGTGTCGATCCGGAAGACCGTGCCGCTGCCCGTGTTCGTGACCCACACGTCTGCCCCGTTCGGCGACGCGGCAATGGCGGTCGGATCGCTGCCCACCGCGATGGTCCGCTCCACGGTCCCAGTCGCCGGGTCGACCTGGGCCACGGCGCTGCCTCCGGCATCCACGACCCATACCGAGCCGTTGGCGACGGTCACGCCCTCGGGGGTCGTGCCAAGGGCGAAAGACCATACCGAGCCGTCCGTCGGGTCGATCCGAGTCAGGGAATGATCGAGCCGGTTCGTGACCCAGACCCACTTGTCGTCGACCGCGATTCCCGTGGGCGCCGTGCCGACGTCGATCGTGGCCAGGACCTGATCGGTCGCCGGGTCGATGCGTGAGACGGTCCGATCGTCGCTGTTCGCCACCCATACCGCGCCGAAGCCGTAGGCGATCCCGGCCGGGCCGTTGCCAACCATGATGTGCTGGATGACCGTCTGCGCTGTCTCGTCGATGCGGTCGACCGTGCCTTGGGTCGGGTTCGTGACCCAGAGTGAGCCCGCTCCGGCGACGATGGCATCGGGACGGCCGCCGACCGGCGCGCGGGCGGTCACCTGGCCATCCGGGTCGAGCAGCTCGACAGCGTTCGCGTCCCCGACCAGACCGGAGGGACGTGGGTCGTTCGTCGATTGGGGCGCTCCGGTTGGAGCGACTGCGGCCGTCGGCGGTCGCATCACGAGAACGACCAGCAGGAGCACCGCGGTCAGCACCGCCACGCCGGCGCCGAGGCGTCGCGTGCGCTGGGAGGGTGATCGTCCTGTCGCTTGTGCCGGAGTCGCGTCGCCTGCGCTGGGTGTCACTGCTACAGCCCCGGGTGTCACTGCTGCAGCGCCGGGTGTCACTGCTGCGGACGGCGATGACGCGGGGAACGCGGCAATCACCGGTCCGTCGGCAGAACGCTCGTTCGTGCCGTCCCGGATGCGGGACGCCAGGAGCGTCAGTTCCTCGTCCGGCTCGACGTCGAGCTCGCGCCGCAGCGACTCGGTCGCCTCTCGATACGCAAGCAACGCCTCGGCCCTGCGACCGCTCGCATCCAGCGCCCACATCAGGATGCCCCAGAGCGGTTCCCGGTATGGATAGGCGCGGAGCTCGCGACGGAGGTCCGGGATCACCTCGGCGCTTTCGCCGAGCGACAGCCGCAGCCGGATCAGCTCTTCGAATGCCGAGTGACGGAGCTCCAGAAGGCGTTCGAACGCCGCGGTTGCGACCGGTTCGTCGCCGACGTCCGCGGGCGCCTGCCCGCGCCAGAGGGCCAACGCGTCGTTGAGGGTGCTGACGGCCGAGCGAGGGTCGGAAGCGCCTTGACGATGCGCTTCGCCGACCGATGTCTCGAACCTGCGGGCGTCGACCGCGTCATCGGCGATGAGCAGGCGATAGCCGCGTCCCTCGGTCACGATCGAGGCAGCGTCGGTCGATCCGGGTGCTCCGGTCGGTCCTGCCGCTGGTGCCTCCGCAGGCGCAGCGGCAGTGTCATCGGTGGCGCCGAGCGCAAGGGCTCGCCTGAGCTGGAACACATGCGACTGGAGGGTCTTGTAGGCCGAGGGTGCGACGTCCTCGCCCCACAGGGCGGTCACCAGGCGTTCAGCTGGTACGGGCCCGGACTCGAGGGCCAGGACCGCCAGCAGCACCTGCTGCTTGGCGGGAAGCCGTACTTCCTGGCCGTCCAGCGTCAGTCGGAGTGGCCCGAGGATTTCGATGGCGACGCGCCGGGCCATGGTGCTCACTCCGCGGTCGGGAAACGGATGCGAATTTTACGCAGGTTCCAGCGCAATCCCCGAGATTCCTGTGCCACCCGGCGCCTGCCGGCGGCAAGCGCGCTCACGGCGACTGGGCCGTGGCAGTCGCTGCGATGGGCCGGGACAGGGATCCTGGACGTGCTCCAACGCAGAAGCAGGCGAGCTACTCGATCGTCGAGCGCACGAAGCTGATGTGGTGGCCCAGGAAGTAGATGCCGGGGTACGTCGAGAAGCCGTCCCCCGTGTTGTTCCGCAGGACCGAGTCGCGGATCACGACGTCACCGCTGAGGTCGTTGCTGACGTAGAAGATCGCGCTGCCGCCTTCGTGGTTGGAATGGTTGCCCGTGATCTTCGTCCCGGCCACCGTGAGGGTCATGGTGTCGCCGTCGTTGTAGATCGCCCCGCCGTTGCCGCCACCGGGCGTGCCGGAACTGGGCGGATTGGCACCTGTTCCGATCGCGCGGTTGTTCGTGAAGAGGCTGTTCAGGATCGTCCACGACACGCCGATGCTCGAGATCGCGCCGCCGTTCGAGCAGACGTTGGCCCTGGAATCCGGCCCGCCGAACGTCGACTGCACCACGTAGAGCGGCAGGTTGTTGAACTGCTCGAACGCCTGGATGGCGGCGCCACCGATGTCCGGTCCGGTCGAGGCGCAACGATTGCCGAAGAAGTTCGCGTTGACGACCTTCAGCCGACCGCCGCGGTCGAAGATGGCGCCGCCGCCGTCCTCCGTCTCGTGGCCGAACGAGCGGCCGTTTCGCAGCGTGATGTTCTGCACCGTCAGCGTCGGGTGCGCCTGGTCCTGGCAGTGGCTCGTGGTCCAGACAAGGGCCGGGTCGCACGTGTTCATGTAGATGATCCGTCGCTTGCCACCGCCGTCGAGCGTGACGCGGTTCTGACCGTCGATGACCACGTCCGGCTTGTTGTTGAAGACCTTGGCGGTCGCGGTCATGTGGATCGTCACGTGGCCGGGACCGCAGCGGAAGCGGATGATCCCGCCCTTTGCGACGGCAGCGACGACCTTGGCGGACGTGCAACTTGCCGCGGTCCCATCGCCGATCACGTGGTCGGGATGCGACGTATCGACGGCGCGCGCGGCCGGTGGCACGGGGACGTGGCCGTCCGGGTTACCGGCGGCCGAGGCGGTAAGGGGCGCGACGGTCAGCAGGGTGGCGGCCAGCAGGGCGGCGATGACGCCCGAGAGCGCCGCAGGGTGTCGAATGCGCACACTCGCACCATAGGCGGCGTCGGCGGTCCGAGCCGTGGGACGGTCGTACCTCGACGGTAGCCCGGCTCGACGGATGGCGCGCGTGCTTGCCATCGAGCGCGTGCTCTGCCGTTGCCACGAGCGCGTGCTCTGCCGTTGGCACGAGTGCTCTGCCGTTGGCATGAGTGCCTTTTCGCCGCGGGTCTTCCCAGATATCAACCCGGATGCTGCTAAATCGGGGAATTGGCGGGAATTCCGCCATGCACGAATGAGCGTGCTATCTGGTGGATGAATTGGACGGTTTGTGTCCGTTCAGACTGACGCTGCGCACTTAGCAGTACGTGCATTGCTATATGAGCGAAGTCGGCGGACCGGAAAGCCCATGCCGATCCCGACCGCCCGGCCATATGTCTGCCGCGCGCCGGTGTCCCTAGGCTCCGGCGCCCACCAAAACCCGCTCCGGCTCGACCGTCATCGGCGGCACCAGGGTGGGTGTCACCACGTATTCCTCGCGGATCTTGCCGCTGCGCATGCGCACGACGCGATCGCAGGCAGCGCCGACATCCGTGTCGTGCGTGACCAGCACGAATGTCTGCCCGCGCTGGGCGTTGAGCTGCCGAAGCATCATCAGCACCTCCTCGGCACGCTCGGAGTCGAGGTTGCCGGTCGGCTCGTCGGCGAGGACGAGGCCCGGGCGGTTCACCAGGGCTCGCGCGATCGCCACGCGCTGCTGCTCACCACCAGAGAGCTCGGCTGGCCGGTGGTCACCGCGATCGGCGAGCCCGACCAGCGCCAATGCCTCGAGCGAATCCTGCCGCGACCGTTTGCCGTCGATGCCCGCGTACGTTCCCGCCAGCATCACGTTCTCGAGTGCGGTCAGCGTCGGAATGAGGTTGAACTCCTGGAAGACGAAGCCCATCTCGCGCGCGCGGATGCGCGTTCGTTCTCCATCTCCGAGCGAGACCATGTCCTTGCCGTTGAACTCGAGGCGCGGCCGCGGTCCGTCCTTGACGTCCGGCGAATGGAGCAGGCCGAGGATGTGCATGAGCGTGCTCTTGCCCGAGCCCGACGGTCCCATGATCGCGACCATCTCGCCCTTGGCGATCGAGATATCGACGCCGCGGAGCGCCGGCACGGTGTTGTGTCTGCCCAGGACGTACGTCTTGCGCAGGTCGTGTCCTTCGAGAAGCGCCATCCGATCGGCCTCCGTCATTCGTATCGAAGCGCCGCAACGGGGTCGAGACGCGCGGCATGGAGGGCGGGCACGAACCCGGCGATGGCGCCGAGGATCGTTCCGAACGCGACCGCCGTGATCGCCGTACCCAACGTCAGCTCGAAGAGGACGGTGCCCGACGAGCGGCTCGCGTCGTTCACGACGGTCACCACCAGGGCACCGAGCAAGAGGCCGACCGCCCCGCCGATGAAGCCGATCGAGCGCGGACTCGGTGACCAACTCGCGAACGATCCGCCACTTGCCGCCGCCGATCGCTCGCTTGACGCCGATCTCGCGCGTCCGCTCGGCGATCGACATGGCCATCGTGTTGATGACCGAGAGCCCGCCGACGATCAGGCTGATCAGCGCTACGCCGACCAGGATCGAGTTGAGGATGGACGTCGCCGAGCCGATCTGCTTGTCAAAGTCCTTGCCGGTCATCGTGGCAACGTTGGACACCTGCGCCTTGATTCGTGCGGCGAGGACTTCGGTGTCAACTCCGGGTTTGGGATAGACCACCATCTCGGTCGCGACAGTGGTCGGGTCGATCTCTGCGCGAACCATCGGCGGCAGGCTCGCCACCAGCATCTGCTGGGCCGCCGACATTGGCACGCTCGCCGTCTGATCGGGTGCTGTCAGCGTTGGCTCCCGAACGCCGACCACGGTGAAGTTCCGGCCCCTGAAGGTGATCGTGTCGCCAACGTGCTTGTTGTACTTGCGCGCGATGTCGGAGCCAAGGACCGTGACATTGGTCCATTCATCCGCCGCGGTCAGGTCACGTCCCTGCGCGTAGTGGATAACGTACGTTTCGAGCCCCTGGTCTGACCCGGCCACGCTGGCCGTGATCATGGGTGGGACGCCGAAGTTGACCGCACTTTGCTGGTCGTCCATCAGCATCATCACGCCGGGTGACACCGCAGCGACGCCGTCGACTGCGCGGACCAGGTCCGCGGTCGTGAGCGACATCGGCGCGGCCGAGAACCCACCGATCGATCCCGACGAGTCGCTCAGCGTGATCTTGTCGGCGTAGTAGTCGCTCCCGCCGGCGACGAGTGCGCTGATCTTGTTGGCCATCGAGCCGAACACGACGAGCGCCCAGATGCCGATCGTGATGCCGAGCACCGTGAGCGACGTCCGGACCTTGCGTCTACCGAGGTTCCGCAGGCTGTGCATGGGTCTCCCTCCGCTGGGCTCCGGGCCCGCGGAGAGGTGCGGGTAGCCGGGCACGCGACGAGACCTCGGGGGTGCACGAGATCCCGTCGCGAACAGCGTCAGCGTCGAGTCGGCGTTGAACGGCACCAAGTGCCGACGGGCCCTTCCGGGACCCGTCCATCGGTCACGCGGCACGGCCGCGCAGGCCGGGCCTTCACCGCCTGGGCTGCCGTAGCCGCCTTGGAGCCTTGGAGCCTTGGGTCCGTGGAGCCACGGGTGGGTTGCGGCTACAGTGGCAGGAGAGGGATACCCGGTCGATGACCGGGAACGGCACGCGGGCCGAGGAGGCGCTGTGAACGTGGCTGCCGGCGGACCGGACGAGCCGCCCCAGGGCGCGCGTTCGACTGACGACGACGACGCGATCGGGGAGTCGCGATGGCCGATGGCCATCGCGGTCTTCGCCGTCGTGGTCCTTGCATCTGTCCCACCGGCTCGCTTCACGGTCGGCCCGGTTCCGCTGTTTCCGGTGATTGTTTCGGTCCTGCTGGTCGTGCTCGTGCTGGGCGATCCGGGACGGATCGATCGGCGCTCGCGCTGGCTGCGCAACGTCTCGATCCTGCTCGTTGGCGTGCTGGTGGTAGGCACGGTGGCAGGCACGTTCGTGCTCGTGGTCGAGCTCGTGAATGGCTCGCCGTCGGTGAGCCAGGCGGGCCCGCTGCTGATCTATACGGCCAAGGTCTGGGTGGGCAACAACGTGGCCTTCGCGCTGCTCTACTGGAACATGGACCGAGGCGGTCCAGCGGAACGCGTTCACGGCACGACTCGATACCCCGACTTCGTGTTTCCCCAGATGTCCGACGCGTCGCTGGCGGGCCCCGATTGGCGGCCACGTTTCATCGACTACCTGTACATCGGCTTCACCAACGCCAATGCCTTCAGTCCAACGGACACCCTGCCGCTCACGGGCAAGGCCAAGCTCGCGATGCAGACGCAGGCGCTCATCTCGTTCACGATCCTGACCCTGGCCCTCGCGCGAGTGGTCAACGTATTCACCTCCTGACCCTGACGTCGACATCAGTCGGGACCGCGATCTGAGTCATCCGGGTAGCCCGCGACCTGACATTGAGCGGCCAGCGCCCACCAGTTGACACCGGTGCTACCGTGCTGTAACCGGTTTCATGTAACCGGTTACAACGACACCGGAGAGGTCGCTTGGCCAGGAAGGCAGTCACGATCCGCGACGTCGCGAGCCAGGCCGGCGTGAGCGTGGCAACGGCGTCGCGCGCGCTGAACGGCAGTAGCGTTGTCAACGACGCGACGCGCGATCGGATCATGAGCGTCGTTCAGCAGCTTGGCTTCTCTCCGAGTCGCGCCGCTCGCCACCTGAGCCTCGGCCGAACGCTGACCGTTGGCGTCGTCGTGTCGTTCCTGACTCGCCCACAGGCGGCCGAGCGCTTGCGAGGCGTCGACGCCGTTCTCGCCGACAGCGACTTCGACCTCGTGATCTACAACGTCGAGACGCTCGAGAAGCGCGATCACTACCTCTCGACGCTGGCTGCATCACAACGCACGGACGGACTCCTCGTCATGTCGCTACCGCCCTCGGTAGAGACGGCGGCCCATCTGGAAACCGGTCCCGTTCCGGTCGTCTTCATCGACGTGCATGGGTCGACTGTCTCCGCCTTCCCGCGCGTCGTCGGTGACGATCGCGCGGGTGGTCGGCTCGCGGCGCGGCACCTGCTGGACCTCGGCCACGAACGGATCGGCTTCATCGGCGATGCCCCGGAGAACCCGTTCGGCTTCACGTCGAGCCGCGATCGCGCGTCTGGTCTGTTCGAGACGCTCGTCGACGCCGGGATCGAGATCCGCGACGAATGGATCGGCTTAGGCGCGCACGGGCGCTACGAGGCGCGCGACCTCGCTCGACGCATGCTGACGGCGACGAGTCGACCGAGCGCGCTCTTTGCTGCCAGTGATACGCAGGCGCTGGGCGTCGTCGCCGCGGCGCGTGATCTCGGCCTCAATGTCCCGAACGACCTGTCGGTGATCGGTTATGACGACATCGAGGCAGCCGATTACGTCGGTCTCTCCACGGTTCGACAAGAGCTGTTCGAGTCGGGACGGGTCGGCGCAGAGCTGCTTCTTGCCCAGATCGCACAGCGCTCGGAGGTGGCTGAGCTGGTCGAGCTCCCTCCCCAGCTCGTCGTCCGTGAGACGACCGCTTCACCGAAGGAGGGCAGAGACCGCGAGTAACCCAACGTGCGCGCCCTTCTTTGTCCGTGCCACACAGGAGGAGGTCCCGATGATCGAACGAACCAAGCACGCTCCGCGCATCGCGAACGAGCGCAGTCGCCGCCGCTCGAGCCTGGCGGTCGCCGCAGTCATCTCAGTTCTGACGCTACTGGTCGGTGGGGGAACCACGCTCGCCCAGGATGCTTCGCCATCGGCGGCGCCCGCCGCTTCGGAAGGGGCGGGCTACAGCCTTCCGCCGGGCGCCCCCACATGTGGAACCGACCCGGTCACGCTCAGCGCCTATTTCGAGACCGGCTTTGACCTGCCGTTCAAGCTGAGCGACGAGTTCACCAAGCAGTATCCGAACGTGACCTGGAACATCAGCCAGGACCAGTTCACGAACCTGATGAACGCGACACCGCGCCTGCTTGCCAGCGACAATCCCCCCGATCTGATCCGGCTCCCGAGCATGGTCTCGCTGGTCAAGGACGGCCTGCTCAAGAACCTCGACAGTTATGCAACGGCGTTCGGCTGGGACACGCTCTGGCCGCCCGCGCAGCTGGCCCAAAATCGCGTCAACGCTGACGGGACGCGCGGTGGTGGCTCCCTCTACGCGATGGGTCTCAACTACAGCCTCACCGGTGTCTTCTACAACAAGGATCTGGCGGCACAGATCGGCATGACCGCGGCACCGACGACGGTGGCCGAGTTCGAGGACGCCCTCGCCAAGGCCAAGGCCGCGGGCCTGACGCCGATCATGGCCTGGAATGCGACGGCGTCCGGCGGCGGCCTGGCGTTCCCGCTCCAGCAGCTCATGGCCGCCTATGGCCCGACCGAGCCGATCAACGACTGGATCTTCCAGAAGCCCGGCGCGACCATCGATACGCCGAGCAACTTGACCGCCGCGCAGCATCTTGAGCAGTGGGTCAAGAACGGCTACTTCCCGACCGATGTCAACGCGATCGAGTACACCGACGCGAACGCTCGGTTCGGCAAGGGCGAAGGCCTGTTCATCTTCAACGGCGACTGGCAGGACGCTGGCTACGACACGGACCTGCCCAGCAAGGCGGGATTCTTCGTCTTCCCTGGTGCCGATGCCACCACACCCCTTGCGGCCATGTCCGCACCGCTCACGTATGGCATCGCGGCGAACGCGAAGAACGCCGACTGTGCGGCGTTCTTCCTGAATTGGGTTGCCACCAATCCCACGGCGCGCCAGATCGACGTCGCCGTCGGCGGCTCGAACCCCGGCGGCCCGGCGAACCTGCCCGTGCCGCCTGCCACGGCAGGCTCCATCATCAACGAGACCCTTGCCGCCGGTCAGGCTGTGGCACAGTCGAACGGCGCCATGGACTTCATCGCCAATGCCACCGGCTCGATCTTCGCCCAGGGCTGGACGCCCGAACTGCAGAAGCTGGTCGGCGGTCAGCAAACCGCGGACGGGCTCCTGACGGCGGTCCAGACCGAGTACCAGAACGAGCTCAGCCAGTAGGCAAACTCTTCCAACCATGAGCGGTCGCGGGATGTCGGAACCGGCGCTGGTCGCAAGCCAGCGTGCGGCCGGCGCACGCGACCAGGGGCGGTGGGTCTCCCGGCTCCGGGGGATCCGCCGCCAAACCGTCATCGCGTGGCTCTTTGTCGCGCCGGCGCTGATCTTCTACAGCGTCTTCGTGCTCTGGCCGCTTGCGTTGTCCCTCTGGTATTCGTTTTACCGCTGGGACGGTGTCGGCCCGATGACCTGGAAGGGCATCGACAACTACGTTCGAGTCCTGACGGACCCGAGGCTCTCGGGCACGATCGTCAATGCCTTCCAGTTGATCCTGTACTTCAGCTTCCTGCCGGTTGGGCTGGCGCTGATCGTCGCCTCGGTCATTCGACGCGTCGCCACGGGGCGGCTGGGGACCGTCTCCCGGACCGTCCTATTCCTGCCTCAGGTCATCCCGCTGGTCGCCGCCGGGATCGTCTGGAAGTGGGTACTTGCGCAGAGCGGCATCGTCAACCAGGTGCTCGCGGCCGTGGGCCTCGGCGGCGTCACCAGGGCGTGGCTGGGTGACTTCGGGACCGCTCTTCCTGCCGTCGGGGTCATCGGTGCCTGGGTCCTGCTCGGTCTCTGCACCGTGCTGCTGCTGACGGGGATGACCAAGATCGACCAGGGGCTGTACGAGTCGGCGCGGATCGATGGTGCATCGGCGGTGCAGGAGTTCTTCGCGATCACGCTGCCCAGCCTGCGCAACGAGATCGCGGTCTGCCTCACGGTGACCATGATCGCGGCGCTGGCGACGTTCGACATCGTGTATGTCTCGACGGGCGGCGGTCCGGGCTTCGCGACGTTGGTTCCCGGACTCCAGATCTACATCCTTGCCTTCAATGCACGCTCCGTCGGGCAGGCCTCGGCGCTGGCCATCTCGCTCGTCGTCCTGGTGCTGCTGTTTGTCCTGCCGCTCCAGCGGCTGGCGCGGGAGTCGGACGAATGAGGGTCGGCCGTGCGGAACTCATCACCGGGCGAACCATCCTCATCGTGCTGACGATCGTGATGGTGCTGCCGTTCATCAGCATCTTCACGACGGCGCTCCACCCGTCGAACTCGGTGCCACCAGGACTCGAATGGCCGAGTGACCCGCAGTGGGGCAATTTCCTCGAGGCCTTCAACGTCGCGAACATGGGCACGCTGCTGTTCTCCAGCGTGCTCATCGTGCTCATGGTCGTGCCGCTGTCGCTGATCATCTCGACCATGGCCGGTTTCGCGATCGGCTACTTGCGGTTGCCGGGCTCGCGGTTCCTCTTGCTGCTCTTTATCTTCGGCCTGACGCTCCCGTTCGAGGGCATCATCATCCCGCTCTACAACATCGCCAAGCAGATCGGCATCCTCAATACGCGAGTCGCCATCGTCCTGCCGCTCATCGGGCTCTTCATGCCGTTTGCCGTCTATTGGATGCGTGCCCATTTCGTGAACATGCCGTCTGAGATCTCCGAGGCCGCACGGGTGGACGGCGCCGGCACTTGGGATCTCTTCCGACGCGTGCACCTTCCCCTTGCACGTCCTGCGCTGGCATCACTGGGAATCCTGATGACCGTGTGGACCTGGAATCAGTTCCTGCTCGCGTTGGTGCTGGTGGAGGATCCGAACCAGCGGACGATGGCCGGTGCGCTCGGTGCGTTCCAGGGCCACTACGCGACCAACATCCCGCTGTTGAGCGCGGGATCACTGCTGATCCTCGCGCCGACGCTGATCGTCTTCCTGATCTTCCAGCGACAGTTCGTGAGTGCCTTGCTGCAGGGATCGGTGAAGGGATGAGCGCAGGAGGAGCGCCGGCGATCGAAGGCGACGTCGAGCCGGGATATGGCGCGGTCATGGAGGCGTTCCGACAGAACTTCGCTGAGCGTCATGACCTCGGAGCGGCATGCGCGATCTTCCGCGACGGTCGTCCGGTCGTCGATCTGTGGGCCGGCATCGCGGATCGCGGAAATGGCATGCCATGGGACCGGGATACGAGCGCCGTGATCTTCTCGTGCTCCAAGGGGATCGTCGCGATCTGCGCGTACGTGCTCGTGCAGCAGGGCAGGCTCGATTTGGACGCACCCATCTCGTGCTGGTGGCCCGAGTTTTCTCGTAACGGGAAGGATCTGATCACCGTGCGGGACGCGCTGGCTCACCGTTCGGGACTGGCCGCGCTCGATGCCGACCTGACGCTCGACCAGGTGCTCGCCTGGGATCCCGTGATCGACGCGATCTGCGCGCAGCGTCCGCTTACCACGCCCGAGGAGGGTCACTTTTACCACGCAATGACGTCCGGCTGGGTGATCGGCGAGGTCATCCGCCGCATCACCGGGCTCACGCCCGGGAAGTTCTTCCGATCCGAGATCGGCAACCGTCTTCGTCTCGATACGTGGATCGGCCTCCCGGCCGAGGCGCGCGCAGCCGTCGCGCGAATGGAGCCGCCGCTCCCGGACGAGGACAGCGAGCTCGCGAGACGGGCGGCCCGGGCGTTCGAGGCGAACCCTCTCGTTGCGCGGAGCGCGACGATGGGCGGCGCGTACGCCTTCCCCACGGCGGATGACGAGGTGACGTTCAACGACCCCGCGATCCAGGCGGCGGAGATACCCGCAGCGAACGGCATCAGCACCGCTCGGTCACTGGCGAAGGTGTACGCCGCATGCGTCGGTGAGATCGATGGCGTCCGCGTCATGACCGACGTCTCGATCGAAGACGCCCTTCGCGAGCGGAGCGCCGGCACGCAGCTCTCGGGAATGCCCGACGACGGTGGGCGCTGGGGAACCGGATTTCAACTTGCTTCCCCACCGTACGTGCCGATGCTCGGACCATCGAGTTTCGGACACGCCGGCGCGGGTGGTCAGCTCGGCTTCGGGGATGCCGAGCATCGCATCGGCTTTGCGTGGCTCGGCAATCAGATGGGCGGGTTCGGCGACCGGCGGGCACGCGAGATGACGACGGCGCTCTCACGCTGCCTGCCTGCGTCCTGAGCCAACTGTGCCCACGTCCCCCGCCATCGATCGATACCGCCCGCAACTGCTGACGTACCCCGACTCGCTGGGTGGGTCGCTGCGTTCCATTCGTGCGCTGCTCGACGGCCCGTTCCGGGGCTTGTTTCAGGGCGTGCACGTGCTCCCGCCGTTCCCGTCGTCGGGCGACCGTGGGTTCGCTCCGATCCGCTACGACGTGATCGATCCGGCGTTCGGGACGTGGACGGACGTGGAGGCGCTCGCCGTTGACCACGACGTGATGCTCGACCTGATGGTCAACCACATGTCGCGGTCGAGCGATCAATTCCGGGACTTCCAGCAGCGTGGGCGGGCGTCGTCCTACGCCGACCTGTTCGTGACCACGGAGAAGATCTGGCCGGACGGTCACCCCCGCGCCGAGGACGTTGCCCGCATCTTCCTGCGCAAGCCTGAGGCGCCGTTCTCCCTGATCGACATCGCGGACACCGGCGACACGGTGCAAGTGTGGACGTCGTTTGGCACCGCCAACTGGTCCGAGCAGGTCGACCTCGATGTCACCTCTCCCGCCACCCGGGAGCTGATCACCGAGTGGCTGCGGCAGTTCGCGTCGCACGGTGTCCGGATGGTCCGACTGGACGCCGTCGGTTACGTGATCAAGGAAGCCGGCACCAGCTGCTTCATGGTCGAGCCGGAGATCTGGGCATTCCTCGCCTGGATCTCGGGCGTGGCAGCCTCACTTGGGGTGCTTGCGTTGCCCGAGGTCCACGACGAACCTGCCACGCACGCCGCCATCACCGCCCACGGACTGTGGACGTACGACTTCGTGCTGCCAGGTTTGGTGCTGCAAGCGCTCGAGAACGGCGACGGACGGCGTCTTCGCGATCATCTGCAACGCTCACCGCGCCGCCAGTTCACGAACCTCGACTGCCACGATGGCATCCCGGTTCGACCGGACCTCGACGGGATCCTGGATGTCGAAGAGATGGCGCGCCTCGCACGAGGCGTCGAGCGTCGTGGCGGAAACGTCAACCGCATCCTGTCGGCCGCGCACGCGTCCGGGAGCGACGTGCACCAGCTGAACATCACCTATTACTCGGCGCTCGACTGCGACGACGAGCGCTATCTCGCTGCACGCGCGATTCAACTGTTCGCGCGCGGGGTCCCGCAGATCTACTACGTAGGCCTCCTTGCGGGTGCGAACGATCACGACGCGGTCCTCCGGACAGGCGAGGGTCGCGCGATCAACCGGCACGACTACTCGATGACGGAGCTGGAGCATGAGCTTCGGCGACCGGTGGTTCGTCGACTGATCGATCTGATCAAGCTGCGCAACTCGCACCCGGCGTTTGCGGGCGATCTCGAGTCGGTGACGCTGGATGGCGCGGATCTGCGGATGGCATGGCGGAACGGCTCGGCTGTTTGCGCGCTGGAGATCGACCTTGCATCGGGTCGGTTGCGCGTCGCGGCCGACGAACGACCCGTTGGCGGGCCGGCGGCCGCCTGAGCCGTCCGGTCCGGTCCGGGCGAGGACGCGACCAATCGGACGTTCCGTACTAGTCTCCCCACACCATGAAGCCTCCTGATCTGCGCTCCCTTCTGCCGGGTATCGGTCGTCCCTTTCCACCCCGCCGCGTGGCGATCATTCGGCTCTATGGGCCAATCTCCGGCGGAGCGCGAATTGCCGACCGCGTGGAATTGGCGCGGCGGCTCCGAACGTCCGGTCGGGTGCCAGCTGTCGTGCTGGACATCGACTCGCCGGGAGGATCGGCGACCGCTTCGGACGATCTGTTTCTGGCCCTCGAGCGTCTCGCTGCAGCGAAGCCGCTGGTCGCCGCGATTCGCGGCACCGGCGCCTCGGGCGCGTACCTCGCGGCGCTGGCTGCGCGAACAATCGTTGCCCAGCCCCACGCGGTCGTCGGCTCGATCGGTGTCATCTCGGCGAGCCCGCGGCTGCCGCGGCTGCTCGACCGCCTCGGCGTCGACGTCAGCGACCACCGCGCCGGCCGACTCAAGGGAATGGGCTCGCCGTGGCGCGACGAGACCGACGAGGAGAGTGCCAAGGAGCAGGCACTGGTCGATGCGTTCTATGCGGCGTTCGTCACGCGCCTTGCCACAGGACGGAAGCTCACCGAGGAACGGGCACGCGAGCTTGCGACCGGCGAGGTGTGGCTGGGCGAGCAGGCGAGAGAGCTCGGTCTGGTCGACGAGATCGGCGACCTCGAGCGAGCCGTTGAGCTGGCGGCCGAGGTGGCCGGCGTTCCGGCGCGCTCGGCACCGGTGCGACTCCATCAGCCGCTCTTCGATCGGTTGGTCGGTCGAGCCAGCGTCAGCCTCGCGGCGTCCCTGCGCGAGGCGATCGAAGCCGAGCTGGAGGGTTCGCTCCGAACCTGAGCGCACCGGTGCCGGACGGGCGCATTCGGGTTTCTTCGGCCAAGCCGCGACCGACGTCCGCAACTTCAGCACGTTCGCACGCACCGGCTGATCTACTCTTCGAACGGTGACGACGGTGGGCGAACGCTGACCGACTCCACCGTTTCCGACGATGTTCCGCGGTTCGCTGGACGCCGGTAGCTGACGGAGGATCGGATGACGTTCGAGCAACTCCTCGACATTGCCGAGCACCTGTTCGAGGTCGCCGGCGTCGGGATCCTGGTGTTCGGAGGCCTGATCAGTCTGGCGGTGTGGGTCCGCGACTTTTCTCAGGGGCACCGGCGCGTCGCGTATGACGGTCTTCGCCACAACGTCGGCCGCACGATCCTGCTGGGACTCGAGGTCCTCATCATCGCGGACATCATCCTGACGGTTGCGATCGACCAGACGTTCGAGAGCGCGGCCACCCTCGGGCTCATCGTGCTGGTGCGGACGTTCCTCAGCTTCTCGCTCGACATCGAGCTGGACGGGGTCGTTCCGTGGCACCGCGCAGCGGTCGAGCAGGCCTCACAAAAGTGAGCGGTAGGACCGTCAAAACATCAGCTCACCACTCATCCGACTGACTGGAGAATTCCGCGTGCTGAAAGCCGTCGACATCGCACCCCTCGGTGACTTCGCGGACCCGGCCGTGCTGGCCGAGATCGCTGCCGCGGCGGAAGAGTCAGGTTGGGATGGCTTCAGCACCTGGGACATCCTCGGCATCGCATGGGGTGAGCGCGCGCCCGACCCGTTCGTGGCGCTTGCCGCAGTCGCCTCGTCGACGCGACGCCTGCGCCTCATCCTGTCGGTTGCGATCCTCGGTAGGCGGCGACCCCAGTTGGTGGCGCAATCCGCCGGGACCCTCGATCAATGGAGCAAGGGTCGACTGATCCTCGGCGTCGGCGCAGGCGGCGATCGCGAGGACTTCGAGTCCTTCGGCGAGGACAACGATCCCAAGCGAAGAGTTGCACTGATGGACGAGAGCATCGAATTGATCGACGCCTGGTTGCGAGGCGAGCGCGTGAATCACGAGGGACCGGGATACGTGGCACGGGACGTGGCGGTCGGCCCGACTCCGGTTCAGCGCCCGCGGCCGCCGATCTGGTTGGGTGGATCCAAGCCCGGAGCGCGCCGCCGGGCGGCGCAGTGGGACGGCTGGATTCCGGTTGCGACGAACGGCGCCGGCACGGACATGGAGATGACTCCGGACCAGTTGTCTGAGATGGTCGACGGCATCCGCGTCGAGCGGGAACGCCTCGGACGTGACGCGGAACCGTTCGACGTTGCGGTCTTCGGGTATCTCCACTCCGGCACCGAGCGTGCCTGGACCGAGGCCGGGGCCACCTGGTGGCTGGAGACCTTCACGCCCGGGCGGGCCTCAGTGGCAGAGACACTCCGCGTGATCCGGCAAGGGCCCACGGGGTAGGTCTGGTCGCCGACCGAAGTTTCGTCGTCGGCTATCTCAACAGGTGACGTGGAGGATCGCCGCTGACCTTCTCCGTTGACTGGGAGATCAAGCGGCATGCCTCTCGGGTTAGGCACGCCGTGATCGTTATCCCGCGTCGATCAGCCTCTTGCTGGACCTCCGGCATGATCGGCAGCTGGCCATCGGCTCCCGTCCCGATGATGAGACGCGACCGGCCCCATGGGATCTCTTCCTCGACCGACAGCGGGGTGTGTCCGTATCGATCGCGGTACGCCTTCGACGGTCCCTTCTTGCGTCGTCGGATGTCGGCACCGTCGATGACGACATCACGCTCGTATCGCGTGCCGTCGATCTCGAGGAGTCCAAAGGAGACCAGCTTCGCCCGCATGTCCCTGCCCGCCACGAATGGGTGGCTCACCCTGCCACACGTCTCTCGTAGTTTCAACGGCGGCGCACATCAGGGTGCGGCCTGGGCAACGACGTGCTCGGCGGGCTGGAAATGAATTCCTACCGTCACGGGACGGTCGCAGGGAGGCGCTACCACCGACGCTCGAGAGCATCCGCGGGACGATTGGGACCACGATGGATGGGCATCGGCTTCATGCCGTTTGAAGGAGCCGTTCGATCGAGCCCTGCCGATGCCCGTCCGACGGTATCGTCTGTTCGTCAGCGAGCAGCTGGCAGGCGACGTGGGCCCGTAGCTCAGCGGCAGAGCAGGGGA
>CAWGBA010000011.1:0-338843 GCA_963820735.1 uncultured Chloroflexia bacterium | reverse complement strand
CGCCCGCGCCCTGCTGCTGCTGCTGCTGCTGCTGCTGCTGCTGCTGCTGCCGCCGCCGCCGCGCCGCCGCCGCCGCCGCCGCCGCGCGCCGCGCCGCCGCCGCCGCCGCCGCCGCCGCCGCCGCCGCCGCCGCCGCCGCGCGCGCGCGCGCCGCCGCGCCGCGCGCCGCCGCGCGCGCGCGCGCGCGCGCGCGCGCCGCGCGCGCGCGTGCCGCTGCCTGCGTGCGCGCTGCCTGCCTGCCTGCCTGCCTGCCTGCCGCGCGCGCGCGCGCGCGCGCGCGCGCGCGCGCGCGCGCGCGTGCGGCTATCCGGCGCTCGTCGAACGCGTCGGCCTTCCGAAAGCGCGCCAGTTCCATCACCTGGCGCGCCTCGGCAACAAGCTCCTGCGCCAGCGCATCGAGCGCTACAAGATCGCCTGCGGCCCGATCCAGGACGGGGCGTTGCGCTGCGCCATGGCTGGCGAGGCGAAGAGCCTCACCGAATTCTGTGATTTTATGCACAAGAACTTCGACACGCAGTACACGCATTGGCCGCGTGCGCGTCTGCGCGAGGCGCTAGCCACGGAACGCTATGGCGACGCCTTCTTCAACCCGCACACTTATGCGGTGCAGCCGCTCGACGTGACGCGCGGCCTGGCGCGCGCTTGCGTCGAGAAGGGCGGGCGCATCTTCGAGAAGACACGGGCGACCGCCATCGGGACACACGGCGACCGCAAGGAGGTGCGCACGCAAAGCGGGCGCATCCTCGCAGATCGCGTCGTCATCGCTTGCGGCGGCTATATCGACGGGCTCGACACGAGGATCGGCGGCGCGACCGTTCCGATTGCGACCTTCGTCATGGTCACCGAGCCGCTCGGCGAACGGCTGAAGCAGGCGATCGCCGTCCCCTACGCCATATCGGACATCAAATTCGCGACAAATTATTATCGGCCGCTCGCCGATGGCCGCCTGCTCTGGGGCGGGCGGGTGCAGGCCTGGGAGAGCGCGCCGCCGCAATTGGCGCGCGGGCTCAAGCGCGACATGGTGTCCTTCTACCCGAGCCTCGCCGACGCGCGCGTGGACACGGCCTGGGGCGGTATGATGCCTTTCACGCGCCACAAGCTGCCGGTGATCGGGCAGATCGAGCCGGATCTCTGGTACACGACCGGATTCGGCGGGCTCGGTTTGGCGCTGACGACCACCGCCGGCAACCTCATCGGCGCCGCAATTTGCGAGGGCGACGAGCGCTGGCGCCTGTTCGAGCGAATTCGGCTTGCCCTATGCGGGCGGCAAGCTCGGCAAGGTCCCGGCGCAGCTCATCTATTGGAAGCACCAGCTGGCGGCGAAATTCGGATTCGGGCAGCAACTTTAGACGCTGGCGCGGCCCCCTGCCCGAGAGTCTCACCTCTCCCCTCGCGGGGTCCGCAAGGGGAGGGGTGAGGTGCGCCCAGCGCTCGTCGCTATCCCGTCAAGGCAGTACCCGCAGCACGACCTCGATCTCGACGGTGATGTTCTCAGGGAGAGAGCCCATGCCGACGGCCGAGCGGGCATGGCGGCCATTCTCGCCGAGCACGGCGACGAAGAGATCGGAGCAACCATTGATCACCTGGGGCTGCTGGGTGAATTCGGCCACGCCGTTCACCATTCCGAGCAGCTTCAGCATCTCGATTTTGTCGAGCGAGCCGGCGGCCGCCTTGGCCGGCGGAGAGCAGGCCGAGCCCCACCATCTTGGCGTGCTCATAAGCCTGTTCGACCGTGACGTCGCGACCGACCTTGCCTTTCGCGAAGGAGCCGTCCGGATAGCGCGGACCTTGCCCCGAGAGAAACACGATATCGCCCACGCGCTTGAACGGCACATAATTCGCCAAGGGCTTCGGGGTCGGCGGCAGGGTCAGTCCCATCGCCTTCAATTTGTCTTCGGCGCTCATGCCTCGATCCTCCTGAATTTGTTGCTGCGCTTCGGGTGCCACCATTTGCCGGCGATGACGACCCCTTGGGACAGGATGCGCTTGTCGCCCGTCATGATGCTCGCCGATGACGTCCTCGTAGTCGAATTTGCCTTCCTTGATCGAAAGGATGGTGGCATCGCCCACCGAGCCCGCCTTCAACGAGCCGAGCTCGGGGCGCTTCAATGCCATGGCGGCATTGACGGTCGAGGCCGCGATCACCCGGTCGAGCGGCATGCCGAGGCACAGGAATTTCGACAGCGTCGTCACCTGGTCGTAGGCCGGGCCGTTGATGCACAGCGTATGCACGTCCGACGAGATCGTGTCCGGCTCGAAGCCGTTGGCCAACATGGCGCGCGCCGTCTTGAAGGCGAACGAGCCCTTGCCGTGACCGATATCGAAGAGGACGCCGCGCTTGCGCGCAGCGAGCACGGCGGGCTTCACCGTGCCCTGGCGCGGTCGACGGGCGCATTGGGGAAGGGACGGAAGGCGTGGGTCAGCACATCGCCCGGGCGCAGCCGCGAGATGACATGCTCGTAGCTCGGCGGCGGATGGTCGATATGCGCCATCAGCGGCATGCCGGTCTCGTTCGGCAACCTGCAGCGCGATATCGAGCGGCAGCCTCCCCTTGCGTGCCCGAGGCGTGGCGTCCGACCCGCACCTTGATGCCGACGATGAGGTCGCGATTTTCGTCCGCGACCTTGACGGCCTCGATCGGCGCCATCAGCCGCAGCTCCTCGCTCTCGCCCACCATCACGCGTGTTCGAGAAGCCGTAGATGCCGGCGAAGGAGACGTGCAGATAGGCGAGGATGCGGACCTGGCTGGGCTCGATCACATGCTTGCGGAAGCCGGCGAAATTGCCGGGCCCGGCGCTGCCGGTATCGACCGAGGTCGTCACGCCCGAGCTGCGGCAGAACTCCTCGGCGTCGATGCCGAGCGAGGTGCCGCCCCAATACACATGGGTATGCAGGTCGATGAGGCCCGGCGTGACGATATGGCCGGAGACATCGCGGATATCCGTCTCCGACGTCGCCGTCGAGGCTCTTGCCGACGGCGGCGACCTTGCCGCCCGTGAAAGCGACATCCATGACGGCATCGATCTTCTGCGACGGGTCGATCGACGCGTCCGCCGCGCAAAATAAGGTCAAAGGTCAATTGCGCCTCGCTTTCATGGTTTGCCTTTCGGGCGCAGTCTCGCGCCGCCGATCCCCTTGGTCGCGAGTTTCATCATAACTCTCGTCCGGGACAAGCCCCCGCTCGCCGCGCCCTTGCAAAGCAGGCTCGCATTTCCTCGGGGGCTTCAGGCCGGTTCGATCGCGCCCTTGCGCTCGACGATCATGCCCATAGCCCGGGCTCGCGATGCTGGTCGAAGTTGAAGATGGTCGCCTTGTAGGAATTGCACAGATCGAGATCGCAGCGCGCCAGCGCGATCTCGTCGCCTTTGCGTGCAGCGCCTGCCAACGATCTCGCCGGACGGCGCGATGATGCAGCTGCCGCCGATCTGAGCTCGACGCCCTCCTCGACGCCGGCCTTGGCGACGCCGACCACCCAGGTGCCGTTCTGGTAGGCGCCGGCCTGCATCACGAGTGATTGTGGAACAGCCGAGAGTCGTCGTGCTCGGGCGCGGGCGGATTATGCACCGGCGTGTTGTAGCCGAGCAGCACCATCTCGACGCCCTGCAGCCCCATGACCCGATAGGTCTCCGGCCAGCGGCGGTCATTGCAGATCGCCATGCCGATCACGCCGCCGAAGGCGTCGACCACGCCCGAAGCCGAGATCCCGGCTCGAAATAGCGCTTCTCGAGATGCTGGAAAGCGACGCCACGGCTCGTGCTCGGCATGGCCGGGCAGATGGACCTTGCGGTACTTGGCGACGATCGCCCCGTCCGGTGCGACGAGGATCGACGTGTTGAAGCGCCTTATGCGCCCGGCGATCTCGGTCTTTTCGGCGAAACCGAGATAGAAGCCGATATTCGCTGGCCTCGCTTCTTCGAACAGCGGTGCGGTCTCGTTCGACGGCATCGAAGTCTCGAAGAAGGCGTCGATCTCCGCCTGATCCTCGATCCACCAGCGCGGGAAAAAGGTCGTCAGCGCGAGCTCGGGGAAGACGACGAGATTGCAGCCATGGCCCTTGGCGCGGCGCAGAAGGTCGCGCATCCGCGCGACGACGCTCGCGCGCGTATCGGCACGCTGAATCGGACCTAGCTGCGCGGCGCCGACGGTGACGATGCGGGTCATGCTGCGTGATCCTCCTCGACGAGCCCATACGTCTGTCCGATCGCGCCGATGATGCGCGAGGCGCGCTGCGTCCCCGCAATCTTCGCCCTGGCCAAGTTCGGTTCGACCGCAGCGACGCATGACCTCGGACGTAATCGACGCCCGCCTTCCGAAGGTCCATCGATTTCTCGGGCGACATGACCTGAGAAGCCCTCGAACACGCCAAGACCAGGTGCCGCTCGGGCGCCGAAAGGAGAGATGACATGGATATGAGCATCGCATCGGGATCGGTTACGATGGCTGCCGATCGCATCGCCCCGAAGAGTTGCGGAGAGGTCCGCACGGAGACGCGTGCGCGACCGGGTGCCTTTGGGCCCTACATCCAGACCGCGGACGGCACGCGGCGATTCTACAAGGATTGGGGCTCGGGAAAGCCCATCCTCTTCGTCCATAGCTGGTCGGTCAACGCCGATATGTGGGACTACCAGATGGTCGAGTTCGCCGTTCGCGGCTGCCGCTGCGTCGCCTATGATCGGCGCGGCCATGGGCGATCGAGCCAACCGGGCACCGGTTATGATTTCGACAAGCTCGCCCGTCTTGCCGGCGTCCTTGATGGCCTGATCGATCTGGGTGCCCATGCCGGACGCCCAGATGCCCTGGATCTGGTCATAGGCGCCGCTCGAGATCTCGTCGTTGGTGATCTGCGTCGCGGTGGCCGGATCCCAGCCGGTGAAGGTGCCGCCGGGATTCTGGACGACGATGTTCGGGTACTCGGCAAGAGCGTTGTTGAAGCCGATGTCACGGTCGGAGTCGGCCGAGTTCCCGGCGAGGCCGCGCGTGTACCACACGGTCCCCTTGCCGCCCATCTGCTTGAACAGCCACTCCGCGCCCAGCTGGGCGTACTTGACCTGGTTGTTGTACAGGTTCCACGTATTCGGATCGGTGACATAGGAGTCCACCGAGACCGTCGGGATGCCCGCCGCGTGTGCCTCGGCCAGGGCCGGGTTGAGCGCGTCAGGGTTGTTGGGGTTGAACACCAGCGCGTTGACCTTCTGCGAGATCAACGTCCGCAGGTCGGCCAGCTGGCCAGCTGCGTCAGTATTGCGATGGATCAGGTTCGTGAGCGGGTTCACGACTGCGGCGCCGAGCGCCGTGGCCTCTGCCTTCGCTGTGCAGACCTGCTCCTCGCGGAAGCCGTTGCCGACGCCGCCACCGTTCGAGTAGCCGATGGTGAACGGGGTAGCGGGCACCGGGATGCTCGCCGCGGCCATCGGGCTCGCAGCGGGTTCCGCGGACGCGCCGGGCGATTGCGCCACGGCGGTGCCGGACATCGCCGCGACGAGGGCTGCTGTCGCCAGCGTGCCCCCCATCGCGCGTGCCCAGACGGATTTCTCGTGGGTCATACGTTCTCCTCCTCCAAAACGCCGGCAGCCAGCCTCTCGGCCGCCGCCCGGCGATGGTATCCAACTGCCATCGCGGAAACCATCACATCACGCAGTCGGCGCCACCTCCTGTCTATTTCCGTCCACATCGCCGCCCCCACGGTCGATGGCGCGGGCAAGGCGCCGCGCATGCTCGCGATAGGCCGCTTCAAACAGCAGCTTCGATCGGTCCCGGCCCACGACGCTCGCGCGCGTGATCACCGGCGGCATCGCGCCGCGGGCAACCAGCAGCTCGGCGGTGCGGGCTTTGATCGCGTTGACGATGGCGACCGATCCGATGGTCGAGCCGGGAGCCACCGGCGTGTCCAGCCCGTCGATGCTCACCATGGCATCGGCCGGCGGCGAGCAGATGTCGATCACCAGATCGGCCACGTCGAGCAGACGCGTGCCGACGACCGGATCGGGCTCCTCCGAGCGCGATTGCGCCACGGACGTGACGGCGATCACCCGCAGTCCGCGCTTCCCTGCCTCCTGGGCCATCTCGACCGGCAGCGCCGTCAGCCCACTGGCCGAGAAGACCACCATCAGGTCGTTCGGTCCGAGCTCGAAGTTCGAGAGGATCGTCGCCGCCAGGCCGGGCATGCGCTCGATGAACATGGCCTGGCGTTGGCCGTTGGCACCCACGACCTGGGTGTGGAACGTCACGGAGAGTTCGACGATCGGGTTGAAGCCCGGGTACGAGCCGTAGCGCGGGAACATCTCCTCGACGGGAATGCGAGAGTGGCCTGCACCGAACAGATGGACCAGGCCGCCACCTGCGATCGCCTGGGCGCACCATTGGCTGGCGGTCTCGATCGAATCCGACTGCGTGTCGCGGACGCGTTGCAGCAGGCTCGCCGCAGCGTCGAACCAGGTCATGGCCGCTGTGCTCTGCATCAGTAGGCCTGGTCGCTTCCGGACGACGTGGCGCCAACGGCGGCGGGGTGCCGACCGAGCTTGCGGGCACGGAACTCCTCGATGATTTCCTCGGTCTGCGTCGCGCCGATGCGCGTGACACCCAGCGCCATCACCTCGAGCAGCCCGTCGAGCGTGCGAACGCCGCCGGCGGCCTTGACCTGGATCTGCGGTGCGGTGTTGGCGCGCATCAGGCGGAGGTCATCGTGCGTTGCCCCGCTCGGCGCGAAGCCCGTGCTCGTCTTGACGAAGTCGGCACCCGCCCGCTCCGAGGCGTGGCAGGCGCGGATCTTCTCGTCGTCGGTGAGGTAGGCGTTCTCGAAGATCACCTTGACGATCGCCCCGTTCGCGTGTGCGACCTCGACGATCGCCCGGATGTCCGCCTCGACGTCAGCGTCTCGTCCCGACTTCAACGCACCGATCTGGATGACCATGTCGAGCTCGGTGGCGCCGTCCTCGAGCGCCCGCTTGGCCTCGAACACCTTCGTTTCGGTCCGGTGGTTGCCATGCGGGAAGCCGATGGTGGTGCCGACGGCGACGTCGCTGCCGTCGAGGATCTTCCTGGCGCGCTGCACGTCCGCGGGCCGAACGCAGACGCTCGCGACGTCGTACCTGAGCGCGAGCCGGCAGCCGTCCTCGACGAACGCGTCGTCAAGCTCCGGCCGCAGTAGGCTGTGGTCGATCGTCTTGGCGATATCGCGTTCGGTCACTGGTCGAAATCAATGGGTGGCATCAGATCTCCGAGTTCGGGCGGGTGCCGAGGCGGTGCCGGAATTCGTGATTCCAATCTGATGTGGCCAATGGCACTAATGCGCCGAGCCGCCCAATCCAGGACGACTTCTCCGCGATGTCTGCGACATTCTCGAATCTGATTCGAAAAATGAGCCGCTGGGATGGGCTCGGCCCAGCAAATCGCCCCTGAACGCATGATCCATCGAATCGGATTGGAATCTCGTCGAGCAGTTTCCGGCGGGCTGAGGTGCGGCACGTCAGTGACAGTAGGGTCGCAGGACGTCGCGGGCAATCAAGAACCCCTGCTTCACCTTCTCGTCCGTCCCCTCAAACCGACGATCTTCATGTTCGATGATGCAGTCGCCTTCATAGCCTTGCCGGTAGAGCTCGGAATGGACCACGGACCAGTCGACCTCGCCGAGGCCGGGGATGCGTGGAACCTGCCAGCCCATGCCCATCGACAAGATGCCGCGCTCGTACAGGCCGTCGCGGTCGATCATGAGGTCCTTGGCCTGGTAGTGGAGCACGTTCGGCGCCGAACTCCTTGAGGAACCGCCGGATGTCGATCATCTGGAGGATCAGGTGGCTCGGGTCGAAGTTCAAACCGATCGTGTCCGCCCCACTGCTCGAGGATCCGGCGCCACATGCGCGGCGTCGTGGCGATGTTGTGGCCGCCCGGCCACTCGTCGTACGAGAAGAGCATCGGGCAGTTCTCGAGGGTGATCTTCCGGCCGTGGTCCGTGGCGAAGGCCGACGATGTCCGGCCAGACGCGCAGCGCCTCCTCCCAGTTCTGGTCCTGGTTCTTGATCCGTCGCCGCCCATGAACGTGTTCACCAGCGGCACGTCCATCTTCTCGGCGGCCGTCGATCACGTGCCTTGAGATGGCCGATGACCTGCTCGCGATGGCTCGGGATCCGGGTGCAGCGGATTGGGGTAGAAGCCCAGCCCGGAGATCGTGAGGCCCTTGGCGCGGATCTGGTCGACGAGCTCGGTCGCCTGGGAGGCTGAGAGGTTGGCGACGTCGATGTGGCTCGTGCCGGCGTAACGACGGGTCGGCGCCGCCGCTGCGAGGCCAGCAGGCGATCTCCAGGACCTCGAAGCCGGACGCTGCGGCCCAGTCGGCGACATCCATCAGTGGCGTGTCCGGGAACGGCGCGGTCAGGAAGCCGAGCTTCATGCGCGAACCACCTCCGGGATGCGCGGTCGCCCAGCCGCGGCTGAGCGACGTCGACCCACCGGCCGCTGCGGGAGCTCTGCGTGACCGCGTCGCCGACAAGCATCTCGTCGTGGCCGTCGGCGAACGTCGCATAGACCGGGTGACGGACGGCCGCACCCGCCGCGACGTCTGCGTAGATCGCGCGGAAGACATGCGCCGAACGTGTCGGCGAAGCCCTCGACGTGGCCACCGGGCAGGCGCGCCGCGGCCCGACCCTGGGCGTTCAGGAGCGACGGGTCGCGCAGCAGCACCTCGTTGGGCCGGTCGCGATGACCGATCCAGAGCTGATCGGGCAGCTCCGATTCCCATGCCGCGCGCCGCGCGCGATCCGTCGATCTCGTAGGTGAGGCTGTTCTTGCGACCCGGGCTCAGCTGCGAGATCGCCACGGCGCCCCGGGCGCCGCCCTCGAAGCGAAGCAGGATCGTGGCCACGTCCTCGGTCGTGATCCGCACAGGGACGGTCTCGGCAGCGCGGTCGGTCGAGAAGGTCTGCGACGGGACCCGGCCGGCTTGTGCCGAACCGGGATGAACGTCGACCAGGTCCGCCATCACCGACTCGACACGGCTCCCCGTCACGAAGCTCATCAGGTCCACCCAGTGCGAGCCGATGTCGCCCACGGCGCGCAGCGCGCCGCCCTGGTCGGGTTCGAGCCGCCAGTTCCAGTCGGTGTCGCAGCAGCAGCCAATCCTGGAAGTAGTGGCCCGTCACGAGTCGCACGTCGCCGATGTCACCGCCGCGAACCGCGCCGGCCAGCGTGCTGGTTGTGCGGGTAGAAGCGGAGGTTGAAGTTGACCGCGTTCACGAGGCCGCTGGCCGTCGCCAGCTCGACAAGCTCGGCCGACTCGTGCGCGGTCATCGCCAGCGGCTTCTCGCAGACGACGTGACGGCCGGCCGCAAGGATCTGCTTGACCTGCGGCGTGGTGCAGCGCGTTCGGCGACGTGACGTGGACGACCTGGACGTCCTGGTCGGCGAGCAGCTCGTCCAGCGTGGCATAGGCGCGCGCGACGCCGAGCTCGTCGCGCACGGGCTGCGCCGCGATCGGCGGACGACTGCAGCAGGCCGGTCACGTGGACCCCGATGCGCCGCAGCGCCTCGATGTGCACGGTCCCGATGAAGCCCGAGCCGATCACGGCGGCGCCGATGTGGGCGTACGAGCCCATGAACCTCCTCGCACGAGCTGCGGTGACCGCAGCCCTCTCCCCGAACCGCACAGGAGTGGTTCGCCCTCGCCCTCCATCCTACTTTGGCCCGTCAAGTGCAAAAGTCAGCATCTAATGGTCCGAGCGGCACTATGATCCTTGCCGTGGCCGCACCCTTGCCCGAAGAGGCGCTCGACGCGCTGGTGCTGGTTCTCGACGAGATCCGGCTCGGTCGCTCGCGCTCTCGCTCCGAGCTGGTCGAGCGGACCGGCCTCTCGCGGACGATCGTCGCCAGGCGCGTGGGGGACCTCGTCGAGCGCGGACTTGTCGTCGAGGGAGGCCCGGGCCCGTCGACCGGCGGGCGGCCGGCGCGCCAGCTGGCATTCAACGCGAGTGCCGGGCACGTCCTCGTCGCCGACCTCGGCGCGACCAGCATCGACGTCGCGATCACGACCCTCGACGGACGCATCCTTGCGCATCGTGACGAACCTGCCTCGATCGGCGACGGCGCCGAGCGAGTGCTCGGGCGGGTCGAGGAGTTGTTCGACCAGTTGGTTGCGACCTCGCACGCGGTCCCGGGGCGGCTCTGGGGCATCGGAATCGGTGTGCCGGGTCCGGTCGAGTTCGCAACCGGCCGGCCGATCGCGCCGCCGATCATGCCCGGCTGGGACGGCTACCCCATCCGGGAGCGGCTCGCCGATCGCTACGGCGCGCCAGTGTGGGTCGACAACGACGTGAACCTGCTGGCGCTGGGCGAATGGCGCTCGGGCGTCGCCGCCGGCCACGAAGACGTGGTCGTGGTCAAGATCGGGACCGGCATCGGGGCGGGAATCATCTCCGGCGGCCGGATCCACCGAGGTGCACAGGGCTCGGCGGGAGACGTGGGCCACATCCAGGTCACCGACGACCCGACCGTGATCTGCCGCTGCGGCAATGTCGGCTGCCTGGAAGCGCTTGCCGGGGGGGCAGCCCTCGGCGTGGCGGGTGAGTTGGCAGCTCGTGATGGTCGATCGGCGCGGCTTCGGACGGCGCTCGAGCAGCACGGCACCGTGACGGCGGAGGACGTTGCCCGGGCGGCTTCCGCGGGCGACCCGGTGGCGATGACGATGCTCCAGGAGGCCGGTCGCCGCATCGGCGCGATGCTCGCCAGCGCGGTCAATTTCTTCAACCCGTCGATGATCGTCATCGGCGGCGGCGTCGCGAACTCGCCGGACGTGCTTCTCGCCTCGATCCGCGAGTCCATCTACCGCCGCTCACTTCCCCTGGCGACACGGAATCTCCTGATCCAGCGCTCGTCGCTGGGCGGGCTGGCGGGCGTGATCGGCGCGTCCGGAATGGTGGTGGACCAGCTGTTCAGCCGAGAGTCGCTCGCGCGGCTGACCGACCCGGAGCCCTCTGCGGCGGAGCTCCCCGAGTTGGTGCTCGCCGGGGCGCGGTAGGGGTCGCTTCCCGTCCGGGTCGAGATCGGGCGGGGGTCCCGAGCGAGATCCCGGGGTTCGCCGACACCAGACGTTGCATCGGACGCACGTAACGACCGGACTTCCGAGACGGGGTCGGCAAAGACAAGCCCGGTTTCCCGCGCCTCGGTCATTGAATGCGCCGTGCGACACGCGCAACCGGGACGGCCGATCGATCCCGGTCGAACCGAGTAGCTGATGCAACGTACGACCGGACGAGCAGGCAACCCGTACCGCTGACCTCACCAGGGCGCTGTCGTTAGCGTCGAAATACGGTCGATAGGTGCACCAGGTGCAAACGTCGCCATCCGATCAAACCGCCGCCCGGCGGACCTTTGAACAAAGCGCCAGCGAAGAGCCGATCCCCAAGCTCGCCGCATGCCCACGCGACAACGACTGGTCGATCGAGGACGCCAACGCGGGAACGACATCCGGCGATCACTCGGCACCGAGCTCAGAAATGCGCGACGAAGCTATGGACTCAGCTGCCGCGAGGTTGGAAATGCCGCTGGACTCTCGGCGTCCGAAATCTCGAGGATCGAGCGCGGCGAGGTTCCCGGGGTGTCTATCAACAGGCTGTCGACGCTGCTCGCGATCGTCGGTCTCGAACTTGCGGCACGAGCGTTCCCGGCCAATGGAGACGCACTGCGAGACTCCGGACAAGCCCGCCTTCTCAACCGCCTACTCGCTCAGATTGCGCGGTCACTCGGGTGGGGAACGGAAGTCCCGCTGCCAATCCCTGGCGATCGCCGGGCCTGGGACGCGACAATCACAGCCGCAGACCGAAGTTGGCGATATGGCGTCGAAGCCGAGGCACGTCCCTCAGACGGTCAGGCGACCCTGCGGCGACTCACCCTGAAGCAACGCGATGGCGGGATGGATGGGATCGTGCTGCTGCTGCCTGATACCCGGCAGACCAGAGCCTTCCTGCGGGAGTTCGGTCCGCTTTTGCGGAGCACCTTCGTCGTTCCGGGTGCGACGGCGCTTCGGCGGTTGGCTGCTGGTCAGGACCCGGGAGGCAGCACGATCATCGTTCTGTGACGACCCGCATGATCAACCCGGACGCACCTGCCAGGGTTTCTACCCGCCGTTAACGATTCGCTCGACGAACTCGCCGCTGGCGGCGTCCTTGAGGATCATCCGGGTACTCCCGTTGGGCAGTGTCTCGCGCTTGATGACGGTGCTGCCCTCGAAGAGCTCCGGGTGGCGAGCGATCCGCGGTGTGACGCCACCGCGCCACTCGAACAGCTCGATCGGCTCCCAGGCGCGACTCTTCGCCGACCGATAGCACGCGTCCATGACCGCGTTGACCACGTACCCGTCGTAGAACGTCTCGCGCGGTGCCCTCCCCTCGTCGAGGGCGTTGAACATGTCACTGAACATGTCCACGTACCCCAGCTCGGACGCCTCGTCGCCAACGGGGAATAGCCAGCCGGCGGCCGTTTCCGCCTTCTCCGCGACGTACCCGCCCGCGCCCGCAGCCGTGAACATCTCGAAGCCGGTGCGCAGGAAGTGGTTCAGCCAGATCGTCCCGTGCGTGCCGGCCACCTCGTCGCGCAGGTCCATGCCGCCGCGGAAGGTCCAGCTCACCTCGAACTGGCCGATCGCGCCCGATTCGAAGCGGATCAGCGCGACGGCGTTGTCCTCGTCCTCGATCGGGTGAACGAGCGTGTCGGTGTGGCAGAACACCTCGACGGGCCGGTTTCCCTTGCCGACGTAGTTCCGGATGATCTCGATGCAGTGGCAGCCGAGGTCGATGATCGCGCCACCGCCGGTCAGCCGCCCGTCCCAGAACCAGGCGCTGTGCGGGCCGGGGTGGGTCTCGCGCGATCGAACCCACGTCACGTCACCGACCGCGCCGCCGGCCACGGACTTCATCGCCTTGAGCGCCTTGGGTGAGTAGCAGAGGTCCTCGAGGTAGCCGCCGAAGACGCCGGCCGCCTCGACCGCCTCGAGCATTCGGCGCGCTTCCTCCGCGTTGCGACCGAGCGGCTTGGTGACCAGCACCGGCTTTCCCGCTCGTGCGGCGGCGGTCACGGCTTCCTCGTGCAGGTGGTTCGGGAGCGCCACGACGACGACGTCGGCATCCGGGTGTTGGATCGCGGCATCGAGATCGGTGGTGACCTCGGGCACGCCCCAGCGCGACGCGAACGCATCGGCACGCGCCTGGCTCCGCGAGTAGGCGACCGTCACCCGATCGCGGTTGCGTTGACCGTGCAGCGTCATGGCGTAGAAGTCGCCGATGAACCCCGCGCCGAGCATGCTGATCGAATGGCCGCTCATTCGACGTCTCCCCATTCCGGACGTTGCTGCCGCTCGCGATCGGCGCAGCCTTGACCCTCGCGGCCCATGGTAGCCACACTCGGGTCGTTGGAGACCGGTGCCGGGGGGCAGCGCCGTAACCGGGAGGTTGTTGCCGTGGGCAAGCCCGAGATCTCGCTCCGAGGTTCGCGCTTGGCGCCGCGCCGGTTCGGTCGAGCGATTGCCATCGCAGCGTTCGGGTTGGCCCTGGTCGCCTCGAACGTGTCGGCTGCCGTCGACTACCGGTTGTTGAAGGACATCAAGAGCGGAAGCGGCAGCTCATCTCCGTTCTGGTTCACCGGGATGCCGGGGTACGTGCTGTTCCTTGCCGACGACGGAACGACACTGCACCATGGAGCCGAGCTGTGGCGGACCGACGGCACTCGCGTCAATACCAAGCTCGTCAAGGACATCAATCCCGGCGCCGCACCCAGCATCCCGCCCGACACGGAGATGATCCGGCTCAACAACCTTGCGCTCTTCACGGCATCGGACGGCACGCATGGCGCCGAGCTATGGAAGACGGACGGCACCACGCAGCACACCGTCATGGTCAAAGACGCCTACCCGGAGGCGGGCACAGCTGATCCGGACAAGGGATCGGACCCGGCGTACCTCCGCAACGTCGGGGGCCTGCTGATGTTCGAAGCGCGGGATGCGACGCACGGCTATTCACTGTGGCGAAGCGACGGCACGGTGAACGGAACGCGCATGGTCAAGGACATGACGCCCGGCCCAGGGAACTTCGGCTTCAGCGGAGACGCAGTCATGGGGAACCACTTTTTCGTGCTTGGTGACGACGGGGTGCATGGCAAGGAAATGTGGCAGAGCGACGGGACCACGAACGGGACGTTCCCGATCGACATTCATCCGGGATCGACCGGCTCCGATCCAAGCTGGTGGGCGGCGGCCAACGGCGCCTTCTACATCGCCGCCGATGACGGCACCCATGGGTCCGAGCCCTGGATCGTCACGCCGTGACGGCGTTCCGGATCGCACCGAAGGGTCCGTTTCATCTGGCGGCGTCGGCGGACTTCGCGGGCGGCTTTGCGCCAGGGCTCGGCGGGGGCCGGGTCGACGAGCATGACGCAGGCCCCTCGATCCTGATGGCCTTTCCGCTCGAGGGGTGGCGAACGAGCGCTGCCGTCGACCTTCGACAGGACGCCGACGGCTCGATCGTCGGGGACGTCTTCGGCTCAGAGCCGCTGACCGACAGCGAGTTCGATCAGGCGCGCGAGCAGGCGCTACGCTCGCTCTCGCTCGACCGCGACGGCACCGGCTGGGCCGCCGTTGGCGGCAGGGACCAGGTCATCGGCACACTCCAGCGCCGTTACGACTGGATCCGGCCCGTCTGCTTCTACTCGGCGTACGAGTCGGCAACCTCGTTCGTGATCGGGCAGCGCATTTCGATGCGCCAGGGCGCCCGCGTCAAGGCATCGCTCGGTGAAACATATGGCGACGCGATCTCGCTTCCCAACGGGGAGTCAGTGCGCGCGTTCCCGCGGCCCCAACGGCTGCTCGAAGCCGAGTCGGTCCCGGGGATCAGCCTCGAGAAGGTGCGGCGGCTGCACGGCCTTGCTCAGGGGGCTCTCGACGGGGCATTGAACACGGCAGAGCTGGCGGCACTGCCCCAGGACGAGGCACTCCAGCGGCTGCAGGCACTACCCGGCGTCGGCGCGTGGACCGCGCAGGGGATCCTGATGCGTGGCTGCGGCGTCCCGGACGCAATCCCCACCGAGGACGCCATCAGCCGTGAGGCCGTGCGGCACTTCTACGGTTTCGGCGGTCCGCTGACCGATGAGGAGTGGCAGCGCGTTTCCGATGAGTGGCGGCCGTACCGGATGTGGGCGACCGTGCTTTTGCACATGGCCTGGCGCCGAGAGCAGCCTGGCACCCCGAGCTACCGAAGGGGCTGAGACTGAGTTCTAGCCTGGATCCGGGCTTAGTCCTCGGCGGCCCCCGAGGCTCTGCGCAGGTCGTAGTCGCGGCCACGCTCCCGCCGCCGGTCGTGCACCGACAGCGTTCGCTTGCGCAGCCGGATCCTGTGCGGCGTGACCTCGACCAGCTCGTCGGCGGCGATGAACTCGATCGCCGACTCGAGGGTCATGGGAGGAGGCGGCACCAACCGAAGCGCATCGTCGTGCGAGTGCGTCCGGATGTTGGTGAGCTTCTTCTCCTTGGTCGGGTTGACGTCCATGTCGCCCGGCCGGCTGTTCTCGCCGACGACCATGCCCTCGTAGACGTCCTCGCCGGAGCCGATCAACATCGTCGCGCGCTCCTGGAGGTTGAAGAGACCGTAGGCGTTCGACGTGCCGATACGGTCCGATACGAGCACTCCGGTCGTCCGGTGCGCCACCTCGCCGGCCCACGGGCCATAGCCCTCGCCGATCTGATGCAGCAGGCCTGTGCCGCGCGTCTCCGTCAGCAGTTGGCCGCGGTAGCCGACGAGCCCGCGAACGGGCATGACGAACTCGAGCCGGACGCGGCCGTCGGCATCGGTGGTCATCTGCTCCATCCGCCCCTTGCGGGCGGCCATCGACTCGGTCACCGAGCCGATGAAATCGGGCGGGATGTCGATCGTGACGCGCTCGTACGGCTCCAGCACCTGGCCGTCGACTTCGCGGAGCAGCACCTCCGGACGGGAGACCTGCATCTCGAAGCCCTCGCGCCGCATCTGCTCGATCAGGACCGCCAGCTGGAGCTCTCCCCTGCCCCGCACCTCGAACGTCTCGGGTGACTCGGTCGGGTAGACCTCGATCGATACGTTGCCGAGGACCTCGCGGTCGAGCCGCGCCTTGAGCTGACGCGACGTGAGCAGCGAGCCGTCGCGGCCCGACAGCGGCGAGGTATTGACTCCGAAGGTCATCCGCAACGTCGGCTCGTCGACATCCAGGCGGGGCAACGGCCGTGGGTCCGCAGGTTCGGTGATCGTGTCGCCGATGGTCACTTCGGGGATGCCCGCGACCGCGACGATCTCGCCCGGCCCGGCTTCGCGGATCTCCTCGCGCTCGATGCCGCGGGCCGTCGTCAGCGAGGTGACGGTGCCCGTGAGCGTGACGGTGCGCCCGGGCTCGACGCTGCCGTCGGTCGCGTCCAGCTTCCTCGCGCACCACGGTAATTCGCTGGCCCATGCGGATCGAGCCGTTCCAGATGCGGCCCACCGCCATTCGGCCGACGTAGTCGTTGGCCGACAGGTTCGTGACCAGCAGCTGCAGCGGGTGATCCGGCTGGTAGGTTGGCGCCGGCGTGTGCTCCACCAGGAGGTCGAGCAGCGGGCCCAGGTCGGTGCCCGGAATGCGCGAGATCCAGCGTGGCCGTGCCGGTCTTGGCGTTCGTGTAGACGATCGGGAAGTCGATCTGCGCGTCCGTCGCGCCGAGGTCGATGAACAGCTCGTAGACCGCGTCGACGACCTCGGCCGGCCGCGCGTCGCCACGGTCGATCTTGTTGATCGCCACGACCACCGGCAGGTGGCGCGCCATCGCCTTCTGGAGCACGTATCGCGTCTGCGGCAGCGGCCCCTCCGCGGCGTCGACCAGCAGCAGCATCGAATCGACCATCAGCAGCGATCGCTCCACCTCGCCGCCGAAGTCGGCGTGACCGGGCGTGTCGACGATGTTCAGCCGCACGTTGCCGTGCTGGACGCCGGTCTGCTTGGCGAGGATGGTGATGCCCTTCTCGCGCTCGAGGTCGCCCGAGTCCATGACGCGGTCCACCACCGCCTGGTTGGCACGGAATGCGCCGGTCTGCCGCAGCATCGCGTCAACGAGCGTGGTCTTGCCGTGATCGACGTGCGCGACGATGGCGACGTTGCGAAGATCGTCGCGCGTGGCCGTCGCGGCGGTGGCGGCGCCGCTGGCGGGTATGAGCGTGGTCGAGGGCATGGGTGAACGGAGCTCGGTGGTCATGTGGGGAAGCCCGATTCTCGCACGCGACGCCAGAAACTGCCGGTAAGCTGCCATCCGTGACCGTCGCCGCCGTGATCCTGTCCGCAACCCCCGAGGGAGCCGTGCGCGATGTGCTCGGCCGGCCACTCGTTCGCCGCCTGGCGGAAGCCGCCTGGTCCGGCGGCGCGGTGCCCGTGGTCGTTGTCGCCGGAGATCCCGATGGAGCGGTGGCGGGCGCGCTTGCCGGATCGGCTGCGATCCTCGCGGAACCGGCGCCGGCCGAGCGCGGACCGGTCGGCCAGATCGGCCGCGGGATCATGGTCGCGCGCGACGCCGTCGCGGGCACGGACGCTGCCCTGATCTGGCCGGCGCGGCTGGCGTGGGTCGATCCCGAGACGATCACCTCGCTGATCCAGGCGCACGGCCTTGGTGGAGCACAGCTTCTTCGTCCGACCTGGCAGGGCGAGCCCGGGCTGGCCGGTGGTATTGCCGATCAGCCTTGTCGCGGACCTTGCCTGGGTCCCGCCGACCGCAATGCCAGACGAAGCGCTCGAGATCCTCTCGCAGCGCGGCGTGCCGCATGCGCCTGGTCGATGTCGGCGATCCCGGCGTCATCCACGACCTCGACACTCCACTCGACGAACTGCCGCCTTACGCCGGGCCGCCGGGACCGCTCGACGAGTCACCGGAGTGGGGCGCCTCGGCCGCCGAGCACGACGAATCCGCGCCGCTCGAAGGGCCCGCGCTGGCGCCATATGGTCAAGCAGCCGACCCGGAGGCCTGAGCTCGGGCGGAGCAGGCGAAACGCGGCGGGAGGGGTGACCCACGGAGTGCATTGGGCCCAATGGACTGTGCCGCGCCCACGGGCTGTGCCGCGCCCACGGGCTGTGCCGCGCCCACGGGCTGTGCCGCGCCCACGGGCTGTGCCGCGCCCACGGGCTGTGCCGCGCCCATGGGGACCGACGTCGGCGCGATCCCCCCGAGCTTGAGATCCCCTTTACCGGCTCCATGGATGGCTGAAGGGCAACGAACGCATTACGGGCAATGCCATGGTTCGGTTTGCCACGTTGACACTCGATCCCGTGTTCGGCATGAGCTTGGATCAACGCCCCAATCGCCATCTCCCGCGGAGCCCGGGCACTTTCCGCCTGCGCTTCCCCGCGGCGTATCCGTGGACGCGGTACCGCTCGACGCAAGCGACTGTTCCGATCGACCGGGGACGGTGCCCCACGCCAGGCCGGCCGCCGGGGTGGCCATCCAGTTCGACCTGGATGCCACCCTCGAACCTCGGCGCCGATCCGTCACGATACGGACGTGCATGAAGAGACTCAAAGGCCCCAAACAGACTCGGCCACCACAGGCCGTGAACAGGCACGTGCTCGGCTGACCTTCCTTGGTCACTCGACAGTGCTGATCGAGATTGACGAGCTCCGCATCCTCACCGATCCGATGCTCGCCCAGTGGCTCGGCCCGATCCACCGGCATCACGCTCCGGTCGCCAAAGAGCTGCTCTCCGACATCGACGCGATCTTCATCAGCCACGGCCACCAGGACCACCTGCACGTGCCATCCCTGCGGCGCGTGCCCGGCAAGCCGACCCTGCTCGTTCCTCGGGGCCTGGGGCCGGTGGTCGAGAAGGTCGGTTTCCCGGTCGTGGAACTGGGCATCGGCGAGAAGCTGACCATCGACGAGGTAGAGCTAGAGGTCACCTACGCGGAACACTCCGGGAAGCGCCCGCCGTTCGGTCCAGACGCTCCGGCGATCGGCGCGATCATCCGCGGTTCCCAGACGGTCTACTTTGCCGGCGACACGGACGTGTTCGACGGGATGGCATCGTTCGGCGAGCTGGACGCCGCGCTGCTACCGGTGTGGGGCTGGGGTCCCCGATTGGGCCCAGGTCACATGGATCCGAAGCGTGCGGCGGAGGCCGCCGCGATCCTCCGGCCGCGCATCGCCGTGCCGATCCACTGGGGAACGCTCTACCTGCTGGGTGCGAAGCAGATCGATCCTGGCCCGCTGAACGAGCCGGGTGCGGCGTTCGTCGAGGCCTGTCGCTGGCGCGCGCCGGCGGTGGATGTGCGCGTCGTCCCGGTGGGCGGATCGTTGGACCTCCCGACGGGCACGGTCGAGGCGGGGGGCGGTAGGCCCCCTCGCAGTTAGCCGGGCAGCGGGCCGAGCACTTTCTGGCAATTGCCGCCGCCTGGGCCGTAGCAGACCGTCGCCGAGCCATCGGCTGCGATCGTCACGCTCTGGACCGTCGCATTATTGGGAGTGGTCGACGTCACCGTTCCGGCCGCCTCGCGAGCCCGCGACCGGCAGAAGGAGAGCGCTTCCGAGGTGCCCACGCCACCCTGACCGCTGATCGCGGATCCGCCGTACTCACAGGTGACCGTGTAGCCGTTCTGTTCGAACGTCGGCGCTGGATTGCCAATTCCCCCGATCCGCAGGCGACGGCCACCACGAGAAGAGCGGCCACTCCCATCGCGCGCATGGCGCGGGGCAACGAACGGATCACGATCCGGGCGCTGAACTCGGCGCCACCGGCACTGCGGCAGCCGATGCCGCCGCGGCCGATGCCGCCGATGCGGCGGACACCACCGGTGCCGCGGCGCCCGCTACCACCGGCACTTCGCCGGGGACCGCGTTCGTCGACTTTTCGGACTGCGCTCGCGCCGCTGCCACCTTCTCCGGTCCGATGCCGAGCGTGCCCAGCCAGGCACGCATCTGACGGTACACCGACGGGGCGCCGATGAGCGGCTCGTCGATGGTCCATTCCGACGGGTGGAGGATGAACGGCTCGGTCTGCCAGCCGCCGAGGCCGCCGTGCGAGCCGATCAGTTCCTCGAACGCGGCCACCTCGCCCATCTGCTCCTCGTAGAGGCTGAGCACGACGATGTCCGGGCAGTGCGGCATCGCATCGATGCGTAGGAGTGACGGAATCGCCAGGTCGCCGAACTGCACCGTCGGGTCGAGGCCGGTCCCCTGGCTGCCGCTGATCAAGCGGCGTCCACTGGCCCCGATGGCGATCGGGCCGCGCTGGCTGCGGATCATCAAGAGCCCGATTCCGGGATGCTCGACAAGGCCGGCGATGAGTCTCGGGTAGCGCGCCTCGATCTGCTCCTCGGTGATTCGACCGGGCATGTCGGCGAGGTAGATCAGGCCAAGGTTCCCGGACGCGCACACGACCAGGTCTTTGGTCGCGGCATCGACCTCGGTCCGCTTCTCTTCCTTCTGGTCCTGACCCGGCTGCACGACGCCGTCCTCGGTCGAGCCCTTGAACACCCTTCTCGTGAGGGCGCCGGTTGCCCCACCGACCTGGCTGGTCTCGGAGAGCAGCATCGTCATGCCGCTCCACTGCTCCACCGGCGCAGTCGCCGCGGCCACGGTTGCGTCACCGCCCATCAGATCACGGCTGACCTGCTCGAGCGTCTTGCCATACCGCTGCAGGAAGGTCGCACCGAGCGACTGGCCATGGTCGGACAGGATGACGAAGCGATACGGCCGCGGTGTGTCCTCGAGCGTCCGCTCGAACGTCCCGAGCACGTGATCGACGCCGTCCAGTGCGTCAAGGGATTCGGCGCGCTCGGGGCCCGAGTGGTGCGCGATCTCGTCGTAGTCGGTGAAGTCGACGTAGATGACCGGGGCGCCGCGCATCATTTCGTCCATCACCAACGACATCGAGAGGCTCCGCAGAACGACGTTTGTCGCGCCCCGCACGATCGGGTACGGCCAGCCGCGATGCATCCGCGGGACCATGCCGGCACGTTCCGAGCGGCGTGCCTGGATCACTTCCTTGACCGCCTCGGCGCCGGTTCGCACAAAGGTGTGCAGGTAGTTGTCGGGGCTGGCGAAAAACGAAAGGAATGCCTGGCTCTGGCCAAGGCCCTTGCTCTTGTCCGTGAGCGTCGACATGGTGAGATAGGAGTGCACGGCGTCGCCCGAGCAGAGATTGCCGACGCTCGCGCCGTCATCGCACAGCAGACCAAGCCCGTCGGATACGCGCCTGACCAGCTCGAACGCGTCGGCCGGATGGTTCGAGACCATGAGTCGCGACGACTCCTTCTCCCACCAGCGGAACGCCGGGATGTCGTCGTTGTTGCCGTGCAGGATGCCCGCCTGGCTGGCCGACGTCTGGGACGGGAGCAGGGCGCGCCAGCCGTCCAGCCGGAACTTCCCCGAGCGAACCCAGTCGGACATCACGGGCACTCGACCGGCGCGGATCTGGTGCATCAGAACCGGGAACGAGAGACCGTCGATCTGCACGATGAGAACGCCGGGCACGTCGGTATGGATCGCATCGGTTCGCTGTCGTGCCAGCTGGCGCACGAGGGCGCCGTAGTACGAATTGTCGTCGTCGCGCGACAGCACGAACGTGAGCACCGAGTTCGCGACCGCCACGATCAACGAGGTGAAAAGCGCGCCGAGCACGCCGTTGACGTGCACATCCGGCACGAGTGGCACCAGGGCCATGATCACGAGCACCTGGAAGGCCACTGCCGCGATTCCGATCACGACCACCGAGAACGGCGCCAGGACGCCGAGGAGCACCGGTCGCACGATCGCGCTCGCGAGCCAGATCACGATCACCGACAGCGCGAGGGCGCCGAGGTTCGGGATGCTGAACCCCGGAAGCAGCCACGACGCGATCGCGAGGCTCAGAGCCGTGACGATGAAGCTGACGATCGCGCGGCGGATCAGCGCGCGCCGGCCGGGTCGCCAGCGCAGGATGATGCCGATCTCCGTCCGGTACAGCTGGACGATTCGATCGATGACCGGCATGTCTCTCCTACGCCCCGGGTGATCCGCCGTCGTCGGCGAGCGCCGCGCCCATCGCGGCCGCCTGCGGCGAGCTCGAAGCGAGGGCATCCCAGCGGACCGTCGCAATCGAGGCGTTCGCGAGCGCAACGGCGATCCGGCGCCGCAGTTCGCTTGCCACGACCCAGCGATCGGCCGGAGCGACCCTGGCGCGGGTTCGCAGCGTAGCCCCGTCGACCGTCAGTCCCACGACCAGGGTCGTCGGGGCGCCCTCGAGGAGTCGCGGCCCCCATGCCTCGTCCGCGGCCATCTCGCGTCCGACCTCCTCGATCACCGTGATCGCCCGGTCGACATCCTGTGCTCGGATGACCTGGAGCTCGACGGTCGCGATGCCGTAGACGCGCGTGAGGTTGGAGGAGACGCGGATCAGCCCATTCGAGATCGAATGCTCGGCGCCACTGGGGTCCCGCAGCGTCGTTCGGCGCAGGCCGACCTCCGTGACCTCGCCTTCCAGCGGACCGTTGCCCGTATCGACAACGATCCAGTCGCCGTTGTAGTACTCGCCCTCGACGAGGATCAGGACGCCCATCAGGTAGTCGAGCACGATGCTCTGCCCCGCGAGCGTGAGGGCCGCCGCGAGCAGGCCGAGGCCCGTGAGCAGGCCCCACAGGTCGAAGACCGAGAACACGACCAACACCGCTGCCAGGATGACCCCCGCCCGAACGAGCTTTCCCAGCAGTGCCTCGAGCGTCACGGCTCGCTTGGAAAGCTCCGCCGTCGAGGCGCCCGACTCGTTGAGCGCGGTCTGCTGCGTTCGAAGCAGACCCATGACGACGCGATGGATCACGGGTTTGGCGAAGCGGTAGATCAGGAGCAGGCCGATCGCCAGCGCCAGGACCAGCAGCGCCTTGAAGACGACCGAGTCGATGAAGCGTGGGTCCGGCAGGTCGTCCAGCATCTGCTGGAGCGTCTGCTCGAGGGTCAAGGAGCGGACGTGCGCAGCCGGACCAGGCCGAGCTCGCGCAGCTGGGAATCCTCCACGGGCGATGGCGCATCGAGCATCAGATCACTGCCCGAGGCGGTCTTGGGGAAAGCCATCACCTCGCGGATGTTGACCTGGTCGGTGAAGAGCGCCGCCCAGCGGTCGATGCCGATGGCGATGCCCCCGTGCGGCGGCGCGCCGTACTCGAAGGCCTCGAGGATGCCGCCGAACTTCTCGACCATCGCCGCGTCGGAGTGGCCCTGCAGCCGGAACGAGAGCGCGAGCTGGTCGCGCCGATGGAAGCGGATCGATCCGCCGCCGAGCTCCCAGCCGTTGAGCACGAGGTCGTACTGGAGTGCGCGCGCCCTGCCTGCCGGATCGTCTGGCGAGGGCCGGTCGAGATCGCTCGAGGCGGTCACCAGCAAGGGCTCGTCCTCGGGCATGACGCCGCTGAACGGGTTGTGGGTGGCGTCCCAGCGGTGGTTGTCCTCGTCCCACTGGTACATCGGGAACTGGTGCACCCAGGCGTATGCCAGCACCTTCGGATCGGCGAGGCGCAGGCGTGCCGCGATCTCGACGCGAAGCTTGCCAAGTGCCTCCTGGGCATGGATGTCGCGATCGGCGACGATCAGGACGAGATCGTCGGGCCCCGCGCCGACCGCCTCGAACAACGCGCGCGCCGTCGCCTCGCCAACCGCCTTCACGATCGAGCCGCGCATGCCGCCTTCGCCCGCGGGACCTGCGGACGCCAACCAGACAAGGCCCTTGGCGCCTGCCTTCTTGGCAACTTCTGTCAATTCGTCGATCTGGCTGCGGCTGGCCGTGCCCATGCCGGGCGCCGCCAGGCCCACGACTCGCCCTCCTGCCGCCAGCACATCCTCGAAGACCCGGAAGCCGCTCCCCGCCGCCTGCTCGCGCAGGTCGTGCAGCTCCACCCGGTAGCGGAGGTCGGGCTTGTCCGAGCCGTAGCGGTCGATCGCGTCTCGATAGGTCATCACCGGGAACGGCGTCGCGAGGAGCGGCCGTTCTGGTGCCACCACGCGGGACACCTCGATCGCCATGCTTTCGACCCAGTCCATCACGTCGGGCTCGGCGACGAAGCTCATCTCCAGGTCGAGCTGCGTGAACTCCGGCTGCCGGTCCCCACGCAGGTCCTCGTCACGCAGGCAGCGCGCGATCTGGAAGTAGCGGTCCATGCCGCTGACCATGAGCAGCTGCTTGAGCTGCTGCGGGCTCTGAGGGAGCGCGTAGACGCTACCGGGCTGGAGACGCGATGGAACGATGAAGTCGCGCGCGCCCTCCGGCGTCGACTTGATCAGCAGCGGCGTCTCGATCTCGGCAAAGCCGGCTTCGTGGTGCGCGAGGCGGATGGCATGGACCATCAGGTCCCGCGTCAGGATGCGGCGCTGCAGCGGCTCGCGGCGGAGGTCCAGGTAGCGGTACTTGAGGCGGACTGCTTCGTCCACCGACGCATCAGGCTCATTGATCGGGAACGGCGGCACCTTCGCGGCCGACAGGATCGTGATCTCGTCGGCGCGCAACTCCACCGCACCGGTCGCGAGCTTCGGGTTCTCCGTTCCGGGGAGGCGGGCAGCAATCCGGCCGCGGACCGTCAGCACGTACTCGTTGCGCACGTCCGAGGCGATCGCGTGCGCGTCGACCAATTCCTTCTCGTCGATGACCACCTGGGTGATGCCGTAGCGGTCGCGCAGGTCCAGGAAGATCAGCGAGCCGAGGTCGCGGCGGCGATTGACCCAGCCGGACAGCGCAACGTCGCGCCCGATCAGCTCGGGACGCGCGTCGGCACAGGTGAGATCGCGGTACGAAGTGCGCATCGGAGGGGCAATGGTAGGTGACGCAGCTGACGTGGGCTGCGCTCCTTGCCATGCGCGCGGCGGATCAACGAACCGCCAACATCGATGCGACAAGGCTCAGATCGGCAATTCCATTCGCGCCACGCATCGATCTGTCTTCTTCATGCGCCGTGAGCATCGATTCCGGCACTTCATGGCGTCGGACGGAACATTTCCGGTCCGTTCACCCACGCCACGCATACGGCTCGTTCAGGGCGCCGGTCTGGGCGCCTCGGTGGGCCGAACCTTCGCGCGATTCGCCTACGTGCCTGTGTCCGTCACGTTCGGGGCGGCGGATGGCGGCACTGCCGGTGGCGGCACTGCCGGCGGCTGGCACTGCCGGTGGCTGCACTTCCGGTGCTGGCACCGCCGTCGGCGGTGGTGCAGTCGTTGCCGCCTTCTTCGTCAAGCCGAACTTCAGGCCGAGCTCCCGCTCCATCCAGGTGCGCAGCTGGCGGTAGACCATCGGCGCGCCGATGAGCGGAGCCTGGTCGAGCTCCCATTCGGCCGGGTAGAGCAGGAATGGTCGCGTCTGCGCTCCGCCAAGTCCGCCGTGCGCTCCGATCAGCTCCTCGAAGGCCGCGATCTCCTGTGTCTCGGGGTCAAAGAAGCTGACGACCGCGACGTCGCCGACGTGATCGATGGCATCGAGACGCTTGATCGCGGCGACGGCGTGCTCGCCGTAGACCGCCAGCGGGTCCTCGCCCTCGACGCGATCGTCGCCGATGTAGTGGATGCCCTTCCTGCCAACGCAGATGAGGCCGTCCTTGGCAGAACGCACCATCAGCACGCCGATGCCCGGATGGTTCGCCAGCGCCCTCACGAGGTCCGGGTACGCCTCGTCGATCTGTTCGAGCGTGAGCCGTTCCTTGCTCGTGTTGAAGTAGATGAGCGCCAGGTTGCCACCGGCGACCACGATCAGGTCCGCGGGTGCCGCCTCGGCGCCGTCGACGGCCTTGGTCGTGGCCGCCCCGGAAGGTGCCTCCTTCGCCGTCAGCTCGGCGTCCGGCGGACCCATCTCTACCTCGCCGTCCTTGGTGCTGCCTCGCGACACCGCGCGAGCGAGCGACCCGGTGAAGCCCTTGGTCTTCGAAACCTCGCCGAGGAACGTGTTGAGCTGGCCCCAGTCCTCGATCTGCGCGGTGGCGGCCGCTACCGACGCCTTGCCTCCCATCAGTGAGCGCACGACGTCCTGGAGGGTGACCTTGTAGCGCTGGAGGAACGTGGCCCCGAGGCTCTGGCCGTGGTCGGCGAGGATGACGAATTTGTACGGGCGCGCAGCGTCCTCCGCAGCCTTCAGCAGCGTCTTGAGCTCGCGATCGACGCCATCGAGGGCGTCCAGCGACTCGGGTCGCTCGGGCCCGCTGTGATGCGCGATCTCGTCGTAGTCCGTGTAGTCCATGTAGATCACCGGCGTTCCACGAACCATCTCCTGGACAACCAGCGACGTTCCCAGTGCGCGCAGGGCCACGTTGGTTGCCCCGCGCACCCACGGGTACGGAAACTTGCGGTGGCTGCCCATGTACGGCCAGATCCCGGCGCGCTTCTGGCGCGTCGATTGGACTCGTTCCTTGACAACCTCCGCCAGGAACTTGAGCAGCATCGTGAGGTAGTTGTACGGGCTGACGAAGAACCACGCAAAGGCATCGCTCTCGCCGAGGCCGCGCTCCTTGACCTTGATCGTGGACATCACCAGGAAGGCGCGGTCGCCATCGCCCGTGAAGATGTTGCTGATGCTCGCCCCGCCGGGGCTGAGCAGGCCCTCGCCGTTGGAGATGCGCCGCTCGATCTCGGTCGCGTCCTCCGGGTGGTTGGCGACCAGCAGACGACCGTTCTCCTTCTCGTACCAGCGGAAGTTGGGGATTCCGTCGTTGTTGCCGTGAAGGATTCCCGACTGGCTGGCCGGTGTCGTCGAGGGCAGCAGTGCCTCCCAGTGCCCGAGCTTGTGGCTCCCGTCCCTGATCCAGCTGGCCATGTTCGGGACGCGACCGGCGCGCAGCGAATGGGAAATCACGTCGTGTGAAAGGCCGTCGACCTGGATGACCACGAGGCCCGGCTGGTCGGTGTGGATGACATCGGACCGTCGGCTCGCGAGCGTCCTGACCAGTGCACCGTAATACGAGTCGTCCTCGCCGAGGCCGAACAAGAGGCCGATGGCACCGGTCAGGAAGCCGAGCACGAACGAGATCACCAGCGCGGTGACGAACCCGCCAGTGAATGAGACCGAGGGGATGAACGGCTCGAGAAGCCAGATGGCAACCGCCTGGATGACCAGGGTGAGGATGACCAGCAGCGCGATCGACCGGCTCGCGACGAGGGCCAGGATCGCCGGCCGAAGGATCAGGTTGATCGCGGAAATGAAGAGGACCGCGAGAATACCCCCGCCGAGTTGATTGATCTGCAGCAGCCCGGGAAACAGCCATGCCGTGAGATTGAACGCGATCACGCCCGCGACGAGCGCGATGATCGCGCGTTTCAGGAGGGCCACTGCGACCAGCACGCCATCGCCACATCAGCTCGATCTGTGTGCGATACAAGTTGATCAGTCTCGTCATCGCCGCACCGTCACCCTCATGCCGGAATCGGGAGGGTGCCTGAATCGCCCTCCTCGCCCTCCCTCGTCGGACGGCGGCACGGTAGGCGCGGGACGGTACGGCCGGCATCACCCGAAATGAGTGGTTCGCCGGATGCCTCGCGGGCGCACCGCCCGGGATCAGCTTCCGGCTGGCCCTCGCAGCGGCCGCCGCGCCACCGCTCGAAGAGGGATCGTCCCGATCGCGACGCCGAGCAGCACCATCGCGACGCCAAGGAGCTGGAACGCCGACGGCGTTTCGGCGACCAGGAGCATGGCGAAGAACACGGCGATCACCGGCTGGGTGAGCAGCAGCAGGGAGGTATCGACGGCCGGCAGCCGGGGCAGTGCGACGGCGATCAGCAATCCGCCGGCGAACTGTGCCGAGAACGCCAGCACCAGCAGCCAGCCGTGCGACGGCCACGACGGCACCAGGTTCAAGTCGCCGCCGACGAGCCCGATCAGCGCCGCCGTGAGCGCACAGGCGATCGCCGCGTCCAGGATCGGTCCCGCAACGCGAGAACGGTCCCTTCCCTTCCGAATCAGGAGCAGGTAGCCGGCGTACCCCGCGGCCGTGCCCAGCCCCACGATGACACCGAGCTGCGGGATTCTCCCCGTACGCGGATCCGCCGACGGCACCGGAGATCAGGAATACGCCGAACAGCGCAACAGGGATGCCGATGAACTGGCCGGCATTGGGCCGCTCGTGCCAGCACGAGCCAGGCGATCACGGCGACGTAGATCACCTGCACGTTGCCCATCACCGTGGCGAGCCCCGCGCCCATCAGCTCGATGCCGTGGTGGAAGAGCACCAGGTCGACGGCGAACGAGGCGCCCGCCAAGTAGGCCCAGATCCGCTGTCGCCATGGGCGCGGCGCGATCCGGCGTCGCCCGGCTTTCGAGGAACGCCACCAGCGCAAGAAACGGGATCGCGTAGGCCGCCCGGAATGTCGCGGCGGTCGTCGGCGAGACCGCCGCCTCGCGGACGATGATCCCCGAGAACGCGATGCAGAACGCGCCGAACAGCACGGATGACTGAGGATGTCGCGCGAGCGTGCCCCAGAGGCGGTTGCTCGACGCCAGGTCGCCGCGTGTCAGTGCCACGGCCGCCGGTGCACGCCGCGGGGCGTCGGCCGCGGCGAGGGTGCCGGGTCGCTCGCTGCCTCGTCTGCCTCCGCTATTCGCCTCGGTCACCGTTCGGCGCGTGCGCCATGGCGGTGCTGGGTCTGTGCCCGCTGGATCTCGCGCGCGAGGTCGCTCTCGTTGACCAGGCGCTGCGTGCCGGCCTCGAGGTCCTTCAGCTGGACCTGCCCGGATTCGAGCTCATCGCCGCACGATGACCGCGAAGTGTGCCTGCTCCCGGGCCGCGCCCTCCAGCTGCTTGCCCAGCTTGCGCCGCGCCAGGTCGGCACGGGCGGCGATCCCGGCGGCGCGAAGGTCGGTGGCGATCCGAAGGCGAGTGACCGTGTCCTCGGTATCGGCGCCGACCACGACGACCGTCGGGCCGGCCGTCAACTGCGCATGCTCCCCTGCGCCGCCGAGTGCGAGCGCGATGCGATCGAGCCCGAGCCCGAAGCCGATTCCCGGCGTCGGCTTGCCGCCGAACAGCTCGACCAGACCGTCGTAGCGGCCACCGCCGCCCACGGCGTCCTGCGACCCCTGCGCGCCCGTTCGGAAGAACTCGATGGTCGTGCGCGTGTAGTAGTCGAGTCCGCGCACCAGGGTCGGCTCGAGCACGGGCTCGATTCCCAACGCGGCCACGTGGTCCAGGACGCCCTGCCAGTGATGCCGGCAGGCGTCGCAGAGGTCCGTGGTGATCTGCGGGGCGGTCGCGATCAGCGGCTGCATCACGGGCTCCTTCGAGTCGAGGAGCCGCAGGGGGTTGGTGGTCAGCCGCTGGCGCTCGAGCGGAGGCAGCTCGTCGGCGTGCTTCTCGAAGTACGCCCGCAGCCGCTCCACGTACGCGGGACGGCACGCCGCGTCGCCGATGGAGTTGAGATGGACGCGCACGCCGTCGAGCCCGACCTCGCGATAGAAATGCAGGGCGAGCTCGATGACTTCCGCGTCGATCGCGGGTCCGGCGTCGCCGATCGCCTCCACATCGAATTGCCAGAACTGCCGGTAGCGCCCCGCCTGTGGTCGGTCATAGCGGAACATCGGCCCGGTCAGGGTCAGCTTCACCGGCTGGGGCAGGGTCTGCATTCCGTGCTGGACGTAGGCGCGCGCGATCCCGGCAGTTGGCTCGGGGCGAAGCGCCCATTGCGCGTGTTCCTCGGTTCCGCGGCTCGGCGTGACGCGGAACAGCTCCTTCTCGACCACGTCCGTGACCGTTCCGACCCCGCGTTCGAAGACTTGGGCCTCCTCGAACAGCGGCGTGTCGATCGGCTGGTAGCCGTACCGCTGCGCGAGGTCCGTGCCGGTCCGCTCCAGCCGAATGATGGTTGCGCGTTCGGCGGGCAGCAGGTCGCGCGTTCCTCGGGGGGCTTGGAACTTCGCCATAAGCCCGAGTCTAGCGGCGCGTAAGCGCGATGCCGTACGCTCGGCCGATGAGCAGTCAGTCAGTCACGCGCGAGTTCACGGGCTTCTCTCCCGACGCGCTCCAATTCCTGGTCGATCTCGCCTTGAACAATGACCGAGCCTGGTTCCAGCCGCGCAAGGCCGAGTACGAGCGGCTCCTCAAGGAGCCTCTCGAGGCGCTCTGCGTGGACCTTGAGGCCGAGTTCCAGCGCGCCAAGGTGCCGCTGCACGCGGATCCCAAGAAGTCTGTTTTCCGGATCTACCGTGACACGCGCTTCTCGAAGGACAAGTCGCCCTACAAGACGAACATTGCGGCCAGCTTCGGGTGGGTCGGGCCGGCCAGTGATGTTGGATCGGCAGGGCCGGGCTGGGAGGGTGCCGGCGGCTACTTCCACATGTCCCCCGAAGGCACGTACATGGGCGGAGGAATGTGGCATCCCGAGCCGGGGCGCCTCGCCGCGTTCCGAAGGGCCGTCGATCAGGATCCCGATCGCGTCGAAGCGGCACTCGAGAATCCTGGCTTCCGCAAGCGGTTCGACGCCGTCCACGGGGATTCGCTCAAGCGGGTGCCCGCCGGATTTGCTCCAGACCATCCGCGGGCCGACTTGCTGAAGCTCAAGGACGTGACCTTCGGCCGCACGCTCGAGGAAGAGGACGTGTTCTCCGCCCACCTGCCCCGGATCCTTGCGCGCGACTTTGCCGCGGCCGTGCCGGTGATGGCGTTCCTTGCAGGGCTCGAGGCAAACTAGCCAGTGGGCGGCGGAGCGATCGATGTCCTTGCCGCCGATCGACACGCTTCCAGACAACTGCCTGATGGCCGGCGGTGCTCCGGACGCCGTCGTACCCGGGCACCGGACGCATGTCTGGCCATGGCTGAAGGGGCCCGCGCAGCGGCTCATTTTCCCAACCTGGCTGGCGATCACCCTCTGGCACGACATCTTCTCGTGGCGCCCGCTCGACGAGTGCGAGCTGGCCCACGAGCTGTGCCACGTCCGCCAGTGGAACGCCAATGGGCTGCGATACATCCCGCGCTATCTGGCGGCTGGCGCGCGCGGCGAAGGCAGCCGGCAAGGACTCGTACCGCGACAACGCCTTCGAGGCGGAGGCCTACCGCGTGGAAGGCGTGCTCCGGGCGCGACTGGCGGCAAAGGGCGCTCCGCCTGCATGAGCGGGTTGGACATCGAGGAGCCACATCGGCGCTTTTCGGCCGTCGATGTCGTCGTCTATCTCGTCGGGGTCGCCGCGCTCACCTGGGCGATTGCAAGCGTCTGGCTGGGCATGCGCGCCGTGATGGACCTTGGCGGCTACTGCGCGTCCGGCGGCCCGTACGAGATCCAGGTCGAGTGCCCGGACGGCGTCAGCCTGATCATGTTCCTGGCCTTTCCCATCGGCTTCCTCGGCGCTGGATTGATGGTCTGGAAGGGCGTGCGGCTCGGCGGCGGCTGGGCCGGACTGGTAGGCCTCGCCTGGCCGGCGCTCTTCCTCAGCCTCGGCTTCAACTTCCTGCAGTACGGTGTTGCGGCGCCGGGCGGCGGTGGCATCGAGTGGGGCTGGCTGATCCCGGGGGTCATCTTCGTGCTGATGGGCGGCTTTCCGTTGCTCGGCTGGATCTCATTGCGCGACCACACGACGATCCTGCCCGGGGTCTCGCCGCGGCCGACGCCGAAGGACTACGGCGAGCTGGCCTGCGCGCTTCGCGAGGCTGCCCGGGTCAGGGCAGCGCACGTGGGAGCGGCACCGCCAGCCGTAGCGGCCGCGAACCGGATCGAGGTTGCCGGTGCGGGCACACCGACATCGCTGGTGGAAGGGCTGGAGCGCATGGCCGCCCTGCACATGGCCGGATCTCTCACGGATACCGAGTACGAGGACGCCAAGCGCGCGCTGATCTTGCAGGCTTCGCGCGGTGAGCTGGCGCAGGGGTGAGAGGGAGGTGTTCGACTCATGAGTGAGGAGTCGCCTGGCGGCTGGTTCGTGATCCTGGTGCTGCTGGCGGTGGCTGCCGGCATCGCCCTGGCGTTCTGGTTCTTCGGGGTGTTGAATACCCCGGCCGTGCCGCAATAGGTCGCTCCCCAAACTGACTCGACGGCAACGCCTCCATCGCTCAAAACCGGTCGATCTGTCAGCAAAGTCAGGCGCACCCTGGGGCCGGAACGCGAGCTGAGGCCGGAACTCGAGCTGGGCGCCGAAGCCCTCGTTTGCATGGATTTCGCGACATGGGAACCGCGAGATGGCAGGACTGTGGGTCCGCAAGCCCTTGATTCGATCCTTTCCGGCGGATTTCCCTCCCCTTTGACGCCAATCCGAGGCGTGCGCCGGCTCCCGTGTCGGGATTCCCGACCAGATGAGAGAACGGCGCCGGTGGCACGGCAGGTGGCACGTCCGCGAGGCACGACCGGCGCGCTTCAGCGACGCGCCGCCGACGCGCGCCGACGGCGAATACTCGCGGCAGGCGACGGCCCTTGTTTCAGTGCTGCGCCGCCTTACCCCAGGTCGCGCTGGACCGTGTAGACGTCCTTCAACTGCTCCAGCCGCGACAGCACCTTGGCCAGCTGCGCCACCGACGTGACCTGCAGCGTCGCCTGGACGGTGGCGCGGTGGTCCGGATGGGTCGTCACGTGCGCGGCAACGATGTTGATCTTCGAGTCGGCCACCACATTCGAGATATCGGCGAGCAGCCCTGATCGGTCGTACGCCTCGATGCGGATGGCGATCGGGTAGGTCTGCTCGACGCGGCCCTCCCACTCGACCTCGATCAGCCGATTGAGATCCTTCTTCTCGTTCACCACCGTGGGGCAATTTGCCAAGTGCACGGTGACGCCCTTGCCGCGCGTGATGAAGCCGACGATCGGGTCGCCGGGGATCGGGTGGCAGCACTTGGTGAAGCGCACCAGGAGGTCGCCGACGCCCTTGACCCGGATCCCGCCGGTTCGCTCCGGCTGCGCGCGGTGCAACCTGCGGCAGCATCGTTTCGCTGGTGTCATCGGCGACTCCCAGGCGCGTGACCACCTGCTGCGCCGAAACCGCGCCATAGCCGATCGCGGCATAGAAGTCGTCGAGCGAGGGGAACTTGTAGGCCTCGACCATGTCGTTGAGCTGTTCGCTCGAGACTCGATCGAGCGCCGTACGCGTCAGACGCCGCAGCTCGCGATCCAGCGCCGCCTTGCCGTGGGAGATGTTCTCCTCGCGCTCCTGGCGCTTGAACCACTGGCGGATCTTTTCCTTGGCGTGCGGGGTGGTGACGATCTTCAGCCAGTCGCGCGACGGCCCGTGCGCGCCCTTGGTCGTGACGATCTCGACGATGTCGCCGTTCTTGAGCTTGTAGTCGAGCGGCACGAGCCGGTTGTTGACCTTCGCGCCGATGCAGCTGTGGCCGACGTCGGTGTGGATGCGGTAGGCGAAGTCGAGCGGCGTGGAGCCCGCCGGCAGTTCCTTGATGTCGCCTTTCGGCGTGAAGACGAAGACCTGGTCCTGGAAGATGTCGAGCTTCACGCCCTCGACGAACTCGGTCGCGTCGGCGACGTCCCGCTGCCAATCGATCAGCTGGCGCAGCCAGGCGAGCTTTGCGTCGTACTCCTTGTCGACGCGGCCGCCCTCCTTGTAGCGCCAGTGGGCCGCGATGCCGACCTCCGAGACGCGGTGCATCTCGTGCGTTCGGATCTGCACCTCGAGCGGCTTGCCGTCGAGCGCCACCACCGCCGTATGGAGCGACTGGTAGAGGTTGTTCTTGGGCATGGCGATGTAGTCGTCGAACTGCCCCGGGATCGGCCGCCAGAGAGAGTGGACGACGCCCAGTGCCGCATAGCAATCGCGCACGTCGTTGACCAGCACGCGCAGCGCGTGCAGGTCGTAGATCTCGCCGAGCTCGGCGCCCTTGCGAACCATCTTTCGGTGGATGGAGTAGATGTGCTTGGGCCGTCCGGAGATCTCGGCTTCGATTCCCGCTTCGTCGAGCGCCTTGCGCAGCACGTCCATCGCCCGGCGGACGAAGGCCTCGCGCGCGCGTCGGTGCGACTCCAGCTGAGTCGCGAGGGTTCGATACTCCTCGGGCTCGAGGACCTTGAACGCCAGGTCCTCCAGCTCCCACTTGAACTGCCAGATGCCCAGCCGCTCGGCCAGCGGCGCGTAGATCTCGGCGGTCTGGCGCGCGATGCGCTGTTGCTTCTCGATGGGCAGCGCGCCCAGCGTGCGCATGTTGTGGAGCCGGTCAGCGAGCTTGATCAGGACCACGCGGATGTCGTCCGCCATGGCCAGGAACATCTTGCGGATGTTCTCGGCCTGCTGCTGCTCGTGGGAGAGGGCGCTGAACTTGGACAGCTTGGTGACGCCGTCGACCAGCTTGGCGACCTCGGGGCCGAACTTCTCCTCGAGATCGTCGATCGAGTAGTCGGTGTCCTCCGGGACGTCGTGGAGGAGCGCCGCCTCGATCGTTGCCCGGTCCAGACCGAGCTCGGCCAGGATCTCCGCCACGGCCAATGGGTGGGTGATGTACGGCTCGCCGCTGACCCTTCGTTGCAGCTCGTGCGCACCGCGCGCGAACGTGTAGGCCTCGTGCACCTTGGCCAGGTCCGCGCCTGCGTGGTGGCGCGCGAGCTCCGTCTCGAGCTTGCGCTCCTGGGCGTCGAGGGCACGCGGCGTGAAGCTGACGGGGACGGCGAGACCGCGCCTCGCCGTCGGCCGACTCGCCGCGTCGGGTCGCAGGGGTTGAACGGACATCCTCGACAAAGTGTAGCGTGGGGTCCCGGGCGCCCGACGAGCGGCGCCTTTGCTGCTGGGGCCTGATGACCGTTCCCTCCCGCGCGCTTTCCGCGCTGCTGCTCCTCGTTGCTCTCGCGGCGTGCACGAGCTCGACGCCGTCTGCAACAACTTCGCCGGTCGCGTTGCCCAGCGTCGTGGTTTCGGACACTCCCAACCAGTCAGCGTCAGTCACCGGTGCGCCAATCGCCACCGAGTCCACGGCGTCCGCCGGGCCGCCGAGCCAGGTTCCAGAGACTCGAGCGCCCACGCCGCCCGAGTCAACGCCGACACAATCGGGGGCGACGCCGTCGCAGTCCGCGTCGACGCCAACGCAAGCAGCGCCCAGTCCGACTGAAGCTCCCGCCACCCCCGGCGTAACGCCCAAGCCCAGCTCAGGGCCGACCGCGACTCCTGCCGAGCCGACCGACCCGGGCTCGAGCGCGACACCAGCCGAGCCGACCGACCCGGGTTCGAGCGCGACAGCCGGCGGTACGACATCGATCCCCGCGTCGTCGCAGCCGGCCCCCAGCGATGCCGGCCCGACGCCGACGGCATCCTCGAGCACTGACCCCGCCAGCCGCACGCTGACGGTGGACACGATGGCGCGGCTCCAAAAGGTCCTCGACAAGACCGTCAACCGTGCGGGCATCGCGGGAATCCAGTCGGCAGTCCTGCTCGACGATGGGTCGCTGTGGACCGGCCAAGCGGGCGACAGCGTGGTCAAGACCGACACGCCCGTGGATCAGGACACGGTCTTCTCGATCGCCAGCATCACCAAGACATTCGTGACGGCCGTGGTCATGCAGCTGGTCGCAGAGGGCAAGCTCAGTCTTTCCGACGACCTGAGCCAATGGGTTCCGACGGTCCAGAACGCGAAGACGATCACCATTGCCGAACTGCTCGGCCACACGAGCGGCGTCTACAACTACTTCGAGAACCCTCGCTACAACCCGCAGGTCTTCTCGAACCCGAAGCATCTCTGGACGTTCGACGAGATCATGGCCCTGGTCCGGGCGCCGTACTGCAAGCCGGGCACGTGCTACCACTATTCGAACACGAACTTTGTCCTGCTCGGACGCATCGTCGAGCTGGTCACCGGCAACTCACTTGCCAATGAGATCGCCACGCGCCTCTCGACACCGCTCTCGCTGGCGAACACCGGGTTCCAACCCGACGATCCGACGCCGACCGATCGAGCGCACGGCTACCTGGGCCAGACCGACTGGACGCGCAAGAGCTCGCTGCTCCCGAATGTCTCGGCGGCGACCGTGGCAAGTTCCGCCGGCGCGATGACCTCGACGGCGAGCGATCTCGCCGCGTGGGCACGCTCCCTGTACGGGGGCCAGGTGGTGCCGCAGGCGCAATTGAACGAGATGCTCTCGTTCAAGAAGTGCCACGACAACTACGGCCTGGGCACGCGCAAGCTGATCATCAACGGCCGCGTGGCCATCGGCCATCTCGGCAGCCTGCGCGGCTACACCGACGAGATGCTGACCTTTCCTCGCGAGGGCGCCACCGTCGTGATCCTGTCGAACCAGGGCAACTGGGGCATCGACGGCGCGATGCGCACGCTCACGAATGTGCTCTGGACCGGCATCGGCGCACCGGATCCGCAGTTCGACCCGTCAACCAATACGACCATCCACGACGGGGTGACGCTCCGCTGCAGCCAGGGCACGCCGCCGTAGTCCGCGGCCGCCGTCAGTCCGCGGCCGCTGGCGGCTCGGCCCGCTGGAGCGGCCCCGGCCGGTCGCCCGAAATCGCCCTCAGCCGTAACCCAACTCGCGAAGCGCGTCTCGCGCGGCGCCGGCTTCGTCCCACGGGATGTCGCCGTCGGCGTACTCGATCGTCTTCTCGTGTCCCTTGCCGCAGAGCACGACCACGTCGCCGGGGCGTGCGGCAGCCAGCGCGGCGCCGATCGCCTCGCGACGGTCGGCGATCAGGAGCAGGTCCTGGCCGAGCCGGCGCGACGACGCGCCCTCGGCAATCTCCGCGAGGATCGCCTCGCGGTCCTCGGAGCGCGGGTCCTCGTCGGTGACGACCATCAGGCGTGTCCGCTCCGCGGCAACGCGGCCCATCATCGGCCGCTTGGCCGTGTCGCGATCCCCGGCCGAGCCGAACACCACGATCAGCCCTCCCCCGCCGGCGGCCGCGAGCGGCGCGAGGTTGTCGAGGACCTTCGCAAGCGAGTCCGGCGTGTGCGCGTAGTCGACGACGACCGTGAACGGCTGCCCGGCATCGACGCGTTGCATCCGGCCGGGCACCGACTCGACCGCCTCGATCCCGGCCCGGATCTCCGCAGGGTCGAGATCGAGCGCCTCCCCGACGCCGATCGCGGCGAGCGCGTTGTGCACGTTGAACCGACCGGGCAGGTGCACGAGGACGTCGGCCTGCCAGCGCGTCGTCGAAACGGTCAGCCGAAGCCCACTCGCATCTTCCCTGACCGAGACTGCGCGAATGCTCGCGGCGCTATCCGAGCCGTAGAGATGGACTTCGGCGTCGGCATTGCGGGCGGCCACGGCGAAATCGACCGAGATCGGATCGTCGGCATTGAGCACGGCGTGCTTGCCCCAACCCTTGTCGGGGTTGCGCTCCGAAACCTCGAGAGCTTCGAACAGGCGCCGCTTCGCCGCGCGGTACGCCTCGATCGTGCGGTGGAACTCGAGATGCTCGTGCGTCAGGTTGGTCAATACCGCGACGTCGTACGCGACGAACGAGAGGCGATCCTGCGCCAGCCCGTGCGAAGTCGACTCGACCACGGCGAAGCGATCGCCTCCGGCGACCATTCGCGCCATGTACGCCTGCAGATCGGGTGCCTCCGGGCTGGTTGCGCGAGCGGCATTTCCCAGGCTCGCGCCACCGGCGATGACGTCGATCGTGCCCACGAGTCCGGTGGGATAGCCGGCAACCTGCAGGATCGAGCGGATGAGATACGAGGTGGTCGTCTTGCCGTCCGTGCCGGTGATCCCGACGACCCCGAGCGACTCGGACGGATAGTCGTTGAACCAGGCTGCGGCGAGGGCAAGCGCCGGTCGGCCACCATGAACGAGCAACTGCGGGATGCCGATGGTTGGCGAGGCGCGTTCGGCAAGGACTGCTGCAGCACCCCGCGCCACCGCGTCGCCGACGAACTCGACACCGTCGGCGTGCTGGCCCGGCAGCGCGGCGAAGAGCGTTCCTGCTTCGACTCGACGTGAATCAAGGGTCATGCCGCCGATGGCCACCGATGCTGTCGGAGCCACGCCGGCGAGCACGGATCGAAGAAGCCCTTCGCGCTCGAGCTCGCCGATCAGAGCTCCCAGGGGCCGGGTGCGTGGCTGGTCGACGTGCTCCGCAGCCGTCGATTCCTCAGTCGCCATCCGTCGTGTTCTGGTTGTCTGCGTTCTGCTTGCCCGGATGGGCCGTTTCGGCATCTGCGTGATCCGGTCCGGCGGCTCCATCGACGGGCGTCCCGCCGTGGCGCGCGTGGTAGATCCGCCGAGCCACCGGGACCCATGCCCGACGCGTCGTCACGACCGCCGTTCGAAGCAGCGGCACCGTCGGAAGGTCAAAGGCGCCGACGTAAATGGCCTCCCGTCCGCCGAAGCCCTGCTTGAACTGCTCGATGCCCGCGTGTGCCATGCCCCACATGTCGTAGACCAGGGCACCTTCCTCGTTGGAGCGGCGGATCGCCTCCCATTTGAGCAAGTAGTTGGCGCGCGACGCGGCACCGGCCGTCGTCATGCCACCGTACGGCTCCACCATTCGCTCGCCACACCGGACCAGGAACAGCACCGCGGCGTTCTCCGTGTCGGAATGGCGCGCGAACAGCAGCTGGGCACGGCCGCTGGGCGCGTAGGCGTCCCACACCTCGCGATACGAGTCGAGCGTTCGCGGGATGAAGCCGGTCCGGCGGGCCGTCTCCGTGAAGATCGCGTAAAACGCGTCCAGGTCGTCACGGCCGCCATCGACCACGACGGTCCCGGCGCGCCGCGCCTTGTTGACGTACTGCCGCCACTTCGAGCGGAGGCCGGACCAGAGCTCGCCTTCCGGCTTGCCGAGCGACACTTCCCAGGTCCGTTCCGGCTGCACCGGGTCGCCGCGCTTCCAGCCGGCAGCGAGCAGCAGATCGTCGACGCCGGAGCCGACCTCGGCGGGCGGCTCGATCGTCACGTGGCTCAGTCGTTGCCGTCGACCGGCTCGCCGGATCGATTCGGTGAACGCGGCCACGCTCGACTCATCCCACGTCGATGCGAGCGGACCCCGCGGCGCATACCCGACGCCGAAGGGACCCGGGCCGAGCTTGCGGACCAGCACCTGAGCCCCGATCGGGCCGGATCCCGCGTCGGCGACGACCCGAACGCCACGCCAGCCGTTGGGCGCCTTGACCGTGGCCCAGGCGCTCAACTGCGTGTGAAAGCCCTCCGCGGAGCTGGTCACGAACTCGTCCCAGGCGCTCGCGTTGGCGCGCAGCTCCTGCAATGTTGTCGCCGGATGTCCGGCCACGCCCGTGCCGGCCTGTCCCAGCGCCAGATCCGTGCTCACCGGACCCTTCCCCGGGTGAGCGCAAACACCGATCGGCTCGCGCTGGCGGCGCGCTCGACCCAGGGCCGCAGCACGATCCGGCGAGCCTGCTCTCGCTCGACCCAGACCGCGCCGAAAGAGCGCTTGTGCTCGTACAGGCCGTAGCTCGGCTCGGTCGGCTTCGGCTCGTGGCGGTGACCGGGGAGGTCAACGCCGCCGAGGTCGATCCACGGCGCGCCCATCGCGTGAGCGTCGCGGATCACGTGCCAGCGCAGCAGGTGCATGACACCCGGGAACGCCCGCCGCTGTTCTGCGCGATCGGCGCTGTAGATCGTGGCGAGTGTGCCGCCCTGGACGTAGACCAGCAGCCCGCCAAGCAGATCCCCATCGTGCTCGGCGAGGTAGAGCCGCGCCTGACCGGCGGCGATCAGCTTGGCGCTGAACGGCAGGCTGCCGAACTCCGGCCGCAGCGCCACCCCGAGCTCGTCTGAGCGCCGCGCCAGCAGTTCGGCAAAGGCCTCGAGGCGTTCCGCGGTGGCGTCGATGCGGACGGCGACGCCGCCCGACTCCGCCGATCGAATGCGCTGGCGCGTCTGCTTCGAGAAACCCGCGTAGATATCGTCGGCGGTCGAGCCGGCCGGAAACGACAGCCGCATGAGATGGATCGACGGCTCTGCCGGCGCGGTGAGCTCGAAGCCGCGAGCGTCCATCGCGCTCTCGTAGTCGACCGAGCGGTCCAGATCGGGGTCGACGTAGAGGAGGCTGCCGCCTCGCTCGCGCACGACCGAGGCCAGCGCGCCCGCGCGTGCGGCGACCTGCTCCGGCGCGTCTCCTGCGTGGACCGGGCCCTTGCGCGCGGTCACGAACGTGCCCAGCGGGCGCTGCCGGCGCATCACCAACAGCGCGGCGCGATCATCGTCCAGGTCCACGAACAGGGGCTGCTGCCCCATCGAACGGCGGTGCTCCGCCCAGACCGCCCCCTGCATCACGTGCCCGCCGGGAGGCGACACCGTTCGCGCGTCCCAGCCCTCAGGCGCGGTCTCTCCGACCGAGCGAACGCCGACTGCGGAACGACCGTCGAGTCGCAGGGCCATCGTGGCGCTCACCGGCGGCGCAGCCCCGCGATGGCCAGGCCGACCAGGCGATTCAACTCCGGCACCCGCACCAGGCGACTGTACACAAGGTAGATGAGCGCAGCCGCGAGGGCAGCGACGAACATCTCGGCGATGAGCAGCAGGCGGCCCGGGTGCGCGCCAAAGACCGGGTGGCCATAGCGCGTGATCGCCAGGGCTCCGGCGCCGGAGAGCGCCGATCCGACCGTGAAGATGACGATTCCGTTGAGCACGCTGCGCATCTGGAGGTGGTGGCTTCGTCGCCACAGCAGCAGGGAGAGCACGATCGTGTCGAACCAGCCGCCGAGTGCGATGCCGAGCGCGAGGCCGGCAAGACCGAGCGTGCCGACCGTCGCGACGGATACGACCACGTTCACCCCGACCGAGGCGAACGCGACCAGCACCGGCGTGCGCGTGTCCTGCTCGCTGTAGAAGGCACGCGCGAGCACGACGTTCATGCAGTTCGCGGGCAGGCCGAGCAGGAAGAACAGCAGCGCCTCGGCGGTCTGGGCGCGCGCGGACGCGTCGAAGCCCCAGCCGAAGAGCAGCAGCACCACCTGTCTGCGCAGCACGATGCCGACGGCGGCCAGCCAGAACGTGACGTACGCGAGCATTCGCAGCGAGTGGCGCAGCAGCGCGCCGAACTCGGGCAGGTTCTTGGCGGCGACCGCGCGCGACATCGCCGGCAGGAGGATCACCCCGAGCGGCACACCGATGACGCCGATCGGGATCTGCAGCACGTTGTAAGCGATGTTGTAGGCCGCCACCGCACCGACCCCGAGGCCGGTCGCGAGCGTGGTGTTGACGATGAAGGTCACCTGGTTCACGCCGAGACCGATCGCTCGCGGCGCCATCAGGAGCAGCGCCTGGCGGGTCGCCGTGTCGTGGACGTCGAGCGACAGGTCGTAATGGAAGCGGCCGCGCAGCGAGGGCACCTGCACCATCAGGTGGGCAAACGAGCCGACGACGACGCCGACGGCCAGCGCGTGGATGCCCATGAAGGGCGACAGCGCGAGCGCGCAGATGATGATCAGGCCGTTGTAGAACATCGGCGCGAACGCGGCGGCGGCGAATTGTCCCTCCGTGTTGAGGACGGACGACGCCACCGATCCGAGTGCCAGCAGGACCGGCGAGAGCAGCATGATCCGGGTCAGCTGGATGGTCAGCTCGGTGTTCACGTCGTCGAAGCCGGGCGTGATCACCGGCACGATCACGGGCGCGAAGACGGCCATCAGCAGCGATCCGGCCAGCAGCGCGATGAGCATCAGGTTGATCACGCTCGAGGTGACCCGCCACGCCCGCGCGTGCTCGCCGTTGTGGAGCAGCTGCGACAGGATCGGCACGAGCGCGGAGGCGAGCGCACCGGCGGCAGCCAGCTGGTAGACGAGGTCCGGGATCCGGAACGCAGCGAAGTACGCGTCGAGCTCGGGCCCGGCGCCGAAGACGTTGCCGATGACGACGAGGCGGAACCAGCCCAGGACGCGCGATCCGAGGAAGGCGAGCGTGACAACAAAGCCGGCGCGAGCGAGCGTCCGGGCGGTCACCGGGGGTGCTGGGCGGAACGAGGTGCGTCGGGTTCCTGGACGGGGTTCGAGGTGTTCTGGGCTGCTGCCGTGTTCGTTCCGTTCGTGGCGGTCTCGGCGGACGTGGTGTGAGCGCGAGCGCGCGGGTGGGCCGTCCGATAGCTCGTCTGCAGGCGGCCAACCGAGACGTGCGTGTAGACCTGGGTCGTGGCAAGGCTCGCGTGGCCGAGCAGCTCCTGGACGGTGCGCAGGTCAGCGCCGCCCTCGAGGAGGTGGCTCGCAAACGAGTGCCGCAGCGTGTGCGGCGAGACACCGGCCGGCAGCCCCGCGCGATCGGCAAGACGATCGATCCGCTGACGGATCGCCCGGACGCTCAGCCTCCGGCCGCCAACGGCCAGGAAGAGCGCCGTCTCGTCGGTCGTGCTCGGTGACGTGGGCGAGGCGGCGGCCGAAGCCGCCAATGCGGGCCGGGCGTTCCGCAGGTACTCCTCGAGCGCCTCGCGTGCCGGAGCGCCGAGCAGGCCGATGCGTTCCTTCCGACCCTTGCCGAGCACGCGGATCTCACCGCGTCGCAGATCGAGGTCGGCCAGTGACGTGCCGGCGATCTCGCTGATGCGCAGACCCGCGGCGTACGCAGTCTCGACGATGGCGCGGTCCCGGGTCTCGACGGCGAGGCGCAGCACCTCTCCGTTCGTCTCGCTCGCTGCCACGCCGCGGGATCGCGAACGATGCCCGGCAGGGCTCGCAGGAACCGGTTGGCCGGCGGATCCCTCGACGGCATCGAGCAGTCGCTCGACCTGGTCGACGTCCAGCACGTGTGGCAGGCGCCGCGGCAGCCGAGGCGTCGCCACCGCCGACCACGGGTCGCCCGGCACCCATTCCTGGCGGCGCGCGTAGCGATAGAAACGAGCGCAGCGCGGCGAGCCGGCTGGAGATGGACGAACGGGCGAGGCCGCGCGCGTCCAGGTGCGCGAGATAGGCCCGCAGCTGGAGGCGTGATGGGCGCGTCCAGTCGTTCGGTCGCCGCGTCGGAGCGCTCGAGCCACGCGAGAAAGTCGTCGACTGCGGTCGCGATATGCGCGGCGCGTGTGCGGCGAACTGTCCTTTGCGGCGAGTGCGCCGAGGAACTGGTCGAGCGCCGCGTGGCACTCGATCACGGAACGACCCCGAACGATGGTGGTGCGGCCGTCATCCTCCCGGGGGCCGTCAGGCCGCGCGCCGGCGGCGAGACGTCGCCGAGGTTCCCGCGCCGCTCCCCGTTGCCTTGCGTGGGCTCGATCCGCTGCGCGGACGCGCCGCTCCCTTGCTCCGTGATCGCACCGCCTCCACGAGACGAGCGGCGCGGCGCGATCGCGCCGGGGTTCGGCGGTCCGCCGGCCAGCTTGGATCCGGGAACGACGGGGTCCGGCAGCGGAACCTCCGCGCCGCAGCGCAGGCAGAGCCCGACCTCGCCATTGCGCGCGACGGGACCGGCATCCGCGTCATGGACCGCGCCCGGCGGCTCCCTCGACGTCGTGAAGTCGCAATTCGGGTAACGCGAGCAGCCCCAGAAGACGCGACCCGGTGCGCCGCGCGCGCCGGGTCACCAGGTGGCCCTGGCCGCACTTGGGGCATTCCACCTCGAACGGCAGCGGCTCTGGCGGCGGCGGACCGCTCCTTCTTGATGTAGTCGCAGTCCGGGATACCGGTCACAGCCGACGAACGCGCCGAAGCGCCCGCGCTTGGCGCACCAGGTGCCCTCGCCGCATTGCGGACAGACCTCACCGACGCCCTCGAGCTGCGGCAGCTCCGCTGGCTCCTCACCGGGGAGCGGCCGCGTCTCCTTGTGCTCCGGGTACATCGAGCAGGCCAGGAACCGGCCGTTGCGCCCGAGGCGGATGACCATCGGGTGGCCCTTCCGAGCAGACCTCGTCGGTCTCCTCGGTGGTGAAGTCGCTCCGCTTCAGCTCTGTGCGCTTCTCGTCGACGAGCGTCTTGAACGGGCCGTAGAACTCGCGCAGCAGTGGCACCCATTCGCGCTTGCCGCTGGCGACGTCGTCCAGATCCGACTCCATGCGCGCCGTGAACTCGGGATCGACGAACTCGCCGAAGTGCTCAACCAGCAGGTCGGTGACGATCTCGCCGACCGGCTCCGGGAACAGCCGGCGCTCCTTGAGCGTGACGTAGCCGCGGTCGAGGATGGTGGAGATGGTCGCCGCGTACGTGGACGGGCGGCCGATCCCGAACTCCTCGAGCGCCTTGATGAGCGTCGCCTCGGTGTAGCGCGGCGGCGGCTCCGTGAAGTGCTGGGTGGGCGTGACCTCCTCGACGCGCGTCGTCTCTCCCTCGCGCAGCGGCGGCAGCTGGCCTCTCGGCCTCCTCTGCGTCGTCGTCGCGGCCCTCCGTGTAGACGCGCGCGAAGCCTTCGAAGACCGTGCGGGTCGCCGTGGCGCGCAGCCCGTAGCGGTCCGCCGAGAGCTCGACCGTGGTCGTCTCGAGCTCCTTGGGCGCCATCTGCGACGCGATGGCGCGCTGCCAGATGAGCCGGTAGAGCCGCAGCTCGTCGCCGTCGAGCTGGCCGGCGAGCGAGTCGGGATCGCGCGCGAAGCTCGTCGGACGAATCGCCTCGTGCGCCTCCTGTGCGCCCTTCGACGTGGTCTTGTAGACGCGGCCCTTGGGCTGCACGAAGTTCGGCTCCGAAACGCTCGGAGGCAACCTGGACGGCCTCCTTCATGGCCACGCTCGCCATGCGCCGTCGAGTCGGTTCGCATATAGGTGATGAGGCCGACCTGGCCCTCCGACGTCTCGAGGCCCTCGTAGAGCCGCTGCGCCGCGCGCATCGTCCGGCGCGGGTTGAAGCCGAGCTTGCGACTGGCCTCCTGCTGGAGCGTGCTGGTCGTGAACGGCGGCGCGGGGTTGCGACGCGTGGTTCGCTGGCCGATCGACTCGATCACGCGGATCGCGTCGCCTTGATGGCCTCCGCGTGCTGGGCTGCGCGACTCGCCGTCCTCGACCTCGGCCTTCTTGCCGTCGATGGTGGAGAGGCTGGCCGTGAAGCGGTCGCCCGCGTCGGTCTCGAGCAGCGCCTCGAGAGTCCAGTACTCGCGGGCAACGAATCTGCGCGATCTCCCGCTCGCGGTCGACGACGAGGCGGACGGCGACGGACTGGACGCGGCCGGCCGAAAGGCCGCCGCGCACCTTGCGCCAGAGCAGCGGGCTGAGCGTATAGCCGACCACCCGGTCGAGCACGCGGCGGGCCTGCTGCGCATCCACGAGGTGCATGTCGATGGAACGAGGGTGGGCGAAGGCTTCCGGATCGCGCCCTGCGTGATCTCGGAGAACGTGACCCGGCGACGTCTTGGACCGGCGGAATCTCGGCTGCCTCGGCCACGTGCCAGGCGATGGCCTCGCCCTCGCGATCAAGGTCGGTGGCGAGGTAGACGGTCGTCGCCGAGCCGGCGGCCTTCTCGATGGCGGCGACCTGCTTGCGGCGGTCCTCGACGATCTCGTAGTCGGGCGCGAAGTCGTGCTCGACGTCGACGCCGAGCTTGTTCTTGCCGGGATTCTCCGGCAGGTCGCGGACGTGGCCATAGGAGGCGAGGACGCGGTAGTCATCGCCGAGATAGCGCTCGATCGTGCGTGCCTTGGCGGGCGACTCAACGATCACAAGGTTTCTGGTCATTGATTTCGAGTGTAGCGGCAGCGTCTCACCGGACCCTTGCCGCGGACTTTGCGGCGACTTCGACGGTCGCCGGAGGAGCGGAATCGGCTCCTCAGACCTCGCGCATGCGGCGGAGCAGCTCGCTCTCGCTCTCGAGGTCCATGGGTCCGTCGTCCGAAACGCCGAAGTCGTCCGACGGCACGAAGTCGGTCTTGGGCGCCACATCGCCCGCCGGCAGCGCCAGCAATTCGCTGTTCTCGATCTCCGCGGCGGGCACTTCAACGAAGCGGACCATCAGCAGCGGGATCAGGAACATCGAGTCGATCGCGTCGGTGAAGCTCGGCTTCTTGCCGTTCATGTAGCGCAGGTTGGTGCACACGAGACACGCGTCCGAGGCGGAGGGCAGCGTGCGGAGGTCAACGAGCAGCGGCTGCTCCCCATTCATGTGCACGACGGCGTTGCGGATCACTGGTAGAGAGTGCTGGACGACGGCCCTCGGCGCGACCGTACGGATGGTCCGGGTCGGGCTGCGCAAACCTGCTCTCGCGATAACCGCTGTCCGAGTTGCGCACGGCGCGAGTTCACGCGATGGACCGCGACGCTGCGACCCGCGATGATCCGCCCGTGCAGGACGCGCCGGAGCCCGCGCCAACCCCTCGCCGGCCTGCGACACCGGCGAGCGGCATCCGTAACGGGCTGTCCTGGGCGCGCGCCGAGGACTGGCTGCTGGCCGCGTGGCTGGTGCTGGTCGCTCCTCTGCTCGATCGCTTCACGGGCGGCGCTGTGCCGTTCCAATCCGGACGGCCCGCTCAATGGAGTCTTCGAGATGGCAGCGGTACTTGGGGCCGCCGGTTGTATCGCCACGACCGCATCCGAGGCGCCGCCCGATGGCCAGAGCATGACCAACTGGGCTGCGGTCGGACCAGCCGTCGGCGGCCTCATCCTCGTGTACTTGAGTGGCGTGGCGGCTCTCGAAGTCGACGGAATCGCCGCCTGGCTTCCGCTCTTCGCGGCCGTGGCGTTCGCGGTCGTGTTGCGACTTCGGCACCCGCGCCTGCCGACGCGGTTGCGTCGGGCATTGATCACGCCCTACATCCTGGTGACTGGGATGCTCTTCTCCGGAATTGTGCAGACGGTAATCGCGAGGGCCGGTGCCGATCGCCGGGCAACCCTCGGGACTTGCGTCGAACCAGGTGGCCCTGGCCGTCTTCGTCGCGTTCACCGCCGTGTACTACGCGATGCTGGTCTACGCGCCGCGCCAGGTGGCCGAGCGGGAAGGTAGCGCGAGATCGTGGCTGGCGCGCTACGTCCTGTTCCTCGTGGCGACGGTCATCGGGATCGGCGTTTAGCGCATGGGCCCCGCTCACCGCACACCGATGGGTCCGCTGTCCTATCGACCTGCGCCCAGCCGGCTTCGAGGTCTGTCAGCCGAGCTTCACCCAGGCGGTAGCGCCCTTGCACAGCCAGAGGTTGCCGGCGGCGTCCAGGAAGAGGTCGCCCAGCAGGCCCGACGAGGGATGGCCCGACGCGCTCGCGGGATACAGCCGCAGCTGGGCCACCGGGCTGCTGAAGATGCCGCCGCGGTGCGCGCTGCTGGAGCCCCGGACGCCGGCCCTGAGGTGCTCGCGCCCTGGACGCCCGTGCCCGTGGTGCTGGTGCCGGTCACGCCCGTGCCCGGGCCGCTGCTGCCCAGCACGCCGATCGCGCCGGAGTCGCCCACGGCCACGCCCATGACGCCCGTGTTCGGTCGCGCGGCCGGTGGTGGGTACGCGTGCGAGCCGGAAGAGCCGAGGACACCGGTGCCGAAGATGCCGCTTTTGCCGTAGCCGTCCCAGGCATAGCCGCGCACGCCTACGCCATCGCCCGAGCTCGACTGCCCGAAGACGCCGGTGCCGCCCTTCTTCTCGTTGAGGCTCCAGCCGAACACGGCCCGGGCCTGCGATCCCTGCGTCGTGCCCAGCACGCCATAGGTCTCGGAGGTCGTGTCGGTCGTGGCACCGTAAACGCCCCGGGATTCGGGCATGTCGCTGTAGCCGTAGACGCCGACGTTGGATGGTGCGGCGGGCGGAAGGGCATGGGTGGCCGCACCGTAAACACCCGTGCTCGCTCCGCGGCCCTGCACTGCGACACCGCCGAAGCTGTCGGCATAGACGCCGGTGCCCGAGAGGCTGTGGGCGTAGACGCCGTAGCTGTCGAAGCCGATGGCTTGAACAGCGATACCCGAGTCACTGAAGGCGGCGACGGCGATGCCCTTTCCGGAGTCCGGGAAACCATCCTGGTGAAGGCTGTGGGCCTCGATCACCGTATGGCTGTTCTGGTCGTTGATGTATTGGACGCTGTCGGTGCTCGCCTCAGCCGTCAGCGGCCGCGTCACTGCCCCCACCAGGGTTGCTAGCCGCTGCCCCGGCGGCAGCTCCCAGAAGGGCACGACGGGAATGCTTCGAAACGGTCTCCGCGGCCACGCCAACCACCCTCCGGCACGGGACGATCGGGCCACAGGAGACCCTCGTCATCGTCCTCGCGTTTCGGGCGATCGTACGGAGCGGGTCAACGGGTCAGTTCCACGTGCGTGGGTCAAATGCGGGATGAGGCCGCGAGCCGGTTGGCCGTTGATCTCGCTCAGTGGTTGACGGCTGAGTGAGACTCCGGTGGGATGAGCTGCTTGTCACCGGCAAGAATGGGTCGGAGTCGATTGAACCATTTGCGGCCTCTGCCGCTCATGGCGGCGATACTCGCCTGGGTGCTCATTGCCGCATCACCGGTCGCGGCGGGCGACTGGTCGACGCCCACGATCGTCTTCGCAGGAAATGATGTGACGGCGGTCGCATTCGATAGTGCTGGGAACTACCACGCCGCGATAGCGCCGACGACCATCTCGGGCCATTTCGGAATCGAGTACGTCGAGCAGGGACGTCACGAATGGGTCATCCGCAAAGGCTCGGTCGATCCGTTTGTCCCGGAACTGGCAATCGCCTATGACTCGAACCACGTCCGGATCGTCTGGGTGGACACCCAACAGCGCGACGCGATCTGGCTGTCGCGAAATGACACCGGGTCGTGGGTTTCGAGTCGATTGTGGAACGACGAGGCGTTCAACCCGCAGGTCGTCTCGTTCGGACGCGACATCGGGGTTGCCTTTCGCGACGGTTCCGACGAGCTCAGGTACCTGACCTGGGATCCGGTCATCGGCCCGACCAAGCCTGAACGCATCGCCGGGAACTGCTGCCATGGCATCTCGATGGCGTTGGCTGGCGGGTCGCTTTCGATCGCATTCTCGACCAACAACGACGTCACCCGCCTCGTGACGACGACTGACCTCGGGGCCAGCTGGTCGAAATCACGCGCAGCGTGCAGTGCGTGTGCCGATCCGTCTCTCGCGTTTCGGGGCGCGATCCCGCTGGTCCTCTATCGCAAGCAAAAGGAGGCGTGGTACGTCTACCGCAACGGCGCCTCCTGGAGCGAGCCTGTCCGGGTCTTTCGTCGCGGACGCCACAAGGATCAGACGATCACGGATCCCGAGATCGTGACCAACGCGGACGGAGAAATTGCGGCGGCAGCGACGCGAAACACGTACGTCTCGGGACAGGAGCCTCGGACCGACGTGATGTTCCGATGGATCCGGCCATGGGACAGCCCAGAAAACGCCTACGGAACCTACGAGCTGTGGCGCCCACAACTCACGATCAATGGTGGCGCCCCGAAAATCCTGTTCAACGTCGCGTGCGCGTGTGCGGGAGGTGCATCCGGTGGGGAATACCTGGTGAGGCAACCCTGAGTTCGAACCAGATCGGGGTCCTGGGTCGGTCGGAAACAGGTACCGGGACGTTCGGCTTCAGTGGGCCGTACACCACGGCGATACCGGCATCGCGAGGCAACACCGGGGTGTGTGGACTGGCCAACCAGGATGCCAGCGCGATCGGCGTGCTTGGAAGCAGCGGCCCGGGTACGGGCGTCTCGGGTGGCAGCAACGCGGGCACCGGTGTCCTCGGCGCGAGCACCTCCGGCGTCGGCGTACGGGGCGTCAGCAGCTCCCACCGAGGCGGTGTGTTCACCAGCCCGGTGGCCCAATTGCGGTTGTACCCTGCGGCCGCCAAGTCGCATCCCGCCGCGGGCCTGGTCGGTGACCTGTTCGTCGGCGCAGCGGGCAGCCTGTGGTACTGCAAGGGCGGTACGGCGTGGGTGCAACTGGCCTGAGCGCCTGACGAGCGCACGTCCAGGGATTTGTCGTCCGCGCGGCATCTGCGCAGTCGGTCCGTGGCTGGCGGCGCTGATCACCCGTGCCGAATCACGGACTCCACTCGCAGACGGATGATCACCCGTTCCTGGCCTTCGAAGTTGGCTGGATTGCCGCCGTACCGTCGCGCGAGTGCCTGGATGTGCTCGAGCGCCGGCTGAAAGGTCGCGTCGAGCTCGACGGAACCGCGTACCGCAACCCAGCGCAATCCGTCCTCGAACAGCACGCTCGCCCGCGGATCGGCCCTGAGCTGACGGTACTTGAGCCGCCGAAGCATGGTGTTCATGAGGATCACGTCAGGATCATCGGCATCGAGGTCGAACCACATGACCGACTGGCTCGGCGCGCCCTTCGTGCTGTTCACGGCCAGCACCGGGTAGCGCAACTCCGCCAACAACCATGCCCGTAGATCCGCCGTCAGGACGCTGCCGACGGTCAGATCTGGATCGCTCATGTGCGACTCCTCAATGTGCCTCGATGGTTGCGCTCATCTTCGCTGTCCAGCGGCGACCGGCGAACTCCACCCGTGCAGTGACTGGCGCTGCCGTGAGCGCCGGTGACGCCCGTTCGAGGGCTCTCTGCAATGGGCATCGACGCGACCCGCCCGCAAGATCAGGGACGCGCACGCGCGTCCCTCTCTTGACCACGCGTGGGGCCCGGCGAAGCTCTCCGCCCGGCACCGGACGCGGCAGCTGCCGCTTACGTCACATTCGCCGCAGGAATGAGCTCCGCCTGGGAGGCCCCGTCGGGACCCTCCAGGTTGACGAACATCCAGCCTTTCTGGCTGAACTGCTCGGGGCGGTACTTCGCGGTGTTGACCGAGACATCGATGTCGCCCGAGCCACCGGGATTGAGCGGCAGGAAGTTGCCGTTCGAAACGGCGTTGTGGAACGCGTCGAACAACGCCTCGCGGTTGATGCCGCCCGAGCCGCTGTCGCCGGAGAACATCACGTCGCTGTTGAAGCCGTCCCTGCTGTAGCTCTCGGCCCAATATCGGAATGTCGACTGCGCTGCGCTGCGACCGATCTCGCTCGCGAGCACCGGCAGCAGGATGGTCGACGAGTTGGGTGCAGCCGTCGAGTACCAGACGTCAACGATGCGCACGCCGTGGCGCAGGTCCAGCACCAGTGAGATCGGCAGCTGGGTGGCGCTTGGGCCGAACGCCGACCAATAGTCGACGCCAACGACCGCGTATTCGGGCTTGCCGTCGCCGTTGAGGTCGATATCGACGTCGTACTCATTGTCCACGCCCGAGTTCCAGGGATGCCAGGTGTTGATCGCGAACACGAGGCAGCGGTTGCTCGGGTCGGGTGTGCCATTGCACGCCTCGGTGGGCAGCGACTGGACACCACCGGCGCGCAGGTCGATGCCACCAAGGTTCTCGTTCTGGTCGGAGAGGCCCCAGGCGAAGACGTTGACGTTGCCCTGGTGGACGCCCTTGTTCTTCACGTGGACCGTGGCCGTTCGGATGGTCGTGCCGCTGTACGGCCTTGGCCGCCATGCCTGGACCTCCGACGTGCCACGCGGAACGAGGATCCAGGGCACGCGGACTGGGTAGCTGCCTGCGCCGCTGCCGGTCGGCGTGAACACGACCGCACCGGCGATGTCGACGAGCGCGCTGTACCACCAACCCTGCGCCGATGTGGCCACGGGCGAGAGGTCGCCGGGCGCCATCGACGGGAGACGGGCTGCCGCCGAGTTGCTCATCGAGATGGTGACGTTCACGTCACGACTCGATTTGGCCGGTACGGTGACCGTGCTCTGCATCGAGAGCGTGGCGCCCATCATGTTGCCGTTCACGTCGTCCGAGAGTTTGTAGGTGGTCGCATGGCTGCTCGAGTTCGACAAGCGGATCCCCCGCGTCACGCTGAGCGCCGTGGGACCGCCCGTGTTGAGGTCGATCGGCTGGTAGCCGAAGGTGATGCTCGAAGCGCCCTGCTCGTCGCTCGAATCGGCCCATGAGTCCGTGTTGATGGCCTTCTTCACATCGATGATGCCGGAGCCCGCCACCCGCGGGTCATCGGGACTGACCTTTGCCGTCGATGCGGTGCCGACGAGGGCGCCCTTGACGTGCTGCGGCGACCACGATGGGTTGGCCTGGAGGATCAGGGCCGCGGCGCCTGCAACCTGCGGGGAGGCCATGGAGGTGCCGGTGAGCAGCTTGCCCTTGTCCACGGTCGATCCGTCGGTCGAGTTGACCGACACACCGGGGGCCGAGACGTCGGGCTTGATGGCGTCCGAGAATCGGGCCGGCCCGGCCGAGCTGAAGGCGGCCATCGAGCCATGGAACTCGTTGGCGACATTGCCCGTGTGCAGCGTGGCCTTCTCTCCGTCCGCGGCGATGAGCTCGCTCTGATTCGACGGGTTGACGCTGATCATCGGGATGTGGTCCGCGGGATCGGGGACCGGGTTGAGCGTCGTCATGGGAACGTTGTTGATCAACACCACGCCAACGGCGCCGTGGCTCTGAGCCTCGTGGCGCTTGTACGAGAAGTCGCAGTTTCCTCGCACGATCACGACGACATCGCTTCGAGCGACCGGCTTCCAATCGCCCGCGGCGCAGCCGTCCGAGACGTTCTTGCCGTCATACAAGACGTGCAACGGTCCGGTCACCGGGACCTTGGATCCGTACATGTTGTAGCCGCCGACGTCGCTGGCAGAGCCGGGCACGTCGATGATCACGCCACCCGGAAGGAACGACGTCGCGTCGACGGCGCCAACCGAGATCACCCGCCGAGCGACGGCCGGTTCGCTGGTGATGTACGCGCTCGGGCCGGAGTTGCCCGACGAGGCGACGACCACGATGCCCGCCTCAGCGGCGCGCGTTCGCCGCGATCGCGTCGATCGAGCCAGGGTTGCCGAAGTCCGAGCCAAGCGACATGTTGATCACGTCGACATTGGCTCGAACGGCGCGCTCGAGCGCGTCCTGGACGAGATACGTGCCTCCCGTGCAACCGAAGACCTTCAGCACATACAGCTTTGCCTTTGGCGCAATGCCAGGTCCGATCTCGAAATTGGTGTTGCTCACCGCGCTGGCCGTGTACGGGCCGGTGTAGGTTTGGCCATTCGACAGGACGCCATCGCCGGCAGCGATGCCGGCCACATGCGAGCCGTGCTGGACGCTCTCGGCGTCAGCTGACTTGCAGTCGAGCGGGTCCGGATCGGGGTGCGGCACCTGCTGCGCGGCGGTCCCATCCGGGTCGTAGTTGTCGCCCGAAAGATCGTAGCCACCGACGACCTTGGCGGTCGGGAACGTGCCAGGCTCGACGACTCGAGGGTTGTCGTTCTTCCACGCCGGGTTGCCCGAGCCACCGAAATTGGCGTGGTAGTAGTTGATGCCGGTGTCGATGACTCCAATCGTCACGCCGGCGCCGGTGACCCCGTAGTCGGTCCATGACTTGATCGCGTTGACGTATTCATCCGAGGTCAGGTCCGAGCGCTGCACCGTTGGAATCGGGTAGAGCTGGTCGACACCCGGGATGCGCGCGACAAGGCGTGCCTGGGCCGGTGTCGCGAGCACGCGAAAGCCGTTGAGCACATCCGTGAACGTCGACTGGATGCGTGCTCCCGTGGCGCTGATCAGCGGACGCACGGCCGACTGTTGCCGGCCGAGTTGCGTGCGGATCGATTCCTTCTGGGTAGCAGAAAGGTTCGTGCCCCTGGGTGGTGAGGATGGCGGCCTGGTAGGACGTCACGGGTCGACCGTCAAGCTGCACGAACAGCTGCTGCGGCTGGTTGCCGTGTGACAGCAGTCCAAGTTTCGAGAGGTCGGCCAACTTCGAGTTGTACGCGACATGCCCGAAGGTGCGAGTCGAGCCGCCCGAACCCGGCGTGCGAGCGTCCACGGCCGTGGTCATAAGCATGGTCGCGACGACCAACGACACCCCAATGGCTGAGACGTGCCGAGGTTTCATTGGAGACCCTTCCTACTCCTACGCACCGTCTGGGAGCGTGCGCCTGAGCGGCGCCTTGGGTGATGCGAGGGATTATCCGATGGGCGAATCTCGATCCACTGAAATCTGAGTGGAATCGCCCCCCAAAGCAGGTCCGGCGCACCAAGCGGCACGAGAAACTGCCCGCCGACGGCGCGGAGCCGGGCTGCGGCTCCGGCGACATTGCGTGCCAGTCACTCGATCGACAGCGACAGAGTGCCGATGTGGTTGACGAGGCAAAGGTACCCGAGGAGAGATATCGACGCGCGGTTCGCGAGCGCAAGCAGAGCAGACAGAGCCTTCAACATTGCGGCTCACATGACCGTGAATCTCGCCGGCCAGCTACAGCCGCGGGTCGATGACAGAGCCGTCATCAGGGCAATTTGATGGAGCTCGAGGTCGGTCACCAGCCGAGCACAGGAGGTCCCACCGGGTCGTGGCGCCGTGCCGAGCGCTGGGTCACTGGGGGCTCAGGGTCGGGTCGGGCCGCAGTGACCGCGGATCCGGCCGCGGCGTGGACACGGTCGCGACCGCGCCGTCGAGCGTCGCGGCATAGAGGCTGCGTCCCGCCGAATACAGCGTGCCGTTCACGATCTCGGGTATGCCCGAACAGAGACCGGCGGTAGCCAGCCTGGCGTCGGATTGGGCGTCATACGCTCGAACCCTGCCTCCCCAGCAGGCATACAGCACGCCGTTGGCGAACGCCACGCCGCTCGGCGGCAAGGGCAGCGTGATACTCCACAGGGTGCTGAGGGACTCGGCGTCGTAGGCACCGAGGGTGTTGCAGCTGGCCGCATAGACGACGCCCTTGGCCAGCGCCGGCGCGACCGCGCAGCCAGCACTGCCGATCGATGGGCCGCCTTCTCCGTTGGGCTCAAAACGGTCGAGGCTCCCATCCGCCGCGGTTGCGTAGGCTTCGGTGGTGCCAACCGCCATCTGCGAGATCGACGACCCCCAAGCTCGCCATTGTTGCTGCCGTTCGGACCGTTCACCGAGTAGCTGCTGCCCCGCACGATGAACGTCGTGCCGTCGACGCCAAAGGAGATCGGCTGCGTGACCGGTCCGGAGCCAGTGCCCGGGACGATGCTCGTTCCGGGCGCGCCGGTCGTCGCGTTCAGGACGTGCACCAGTCCGTCTGCCATGGGGACATAGAGAAGGCCATTGCGCACCGTCAGGCCGGCACTCGCCTGCGAACCGATGCCGGTGTGCCACAGCGGCGTGGTGCACAGGCCGCCATCGGTCCGGCAGAGGTAGCTGAAGGCGAACACCACGCCGTACACCGTCGCGACGTAGACCCGGCCGTCCGAGGCGGCGGGGGCGATCTGGCCCGTCGGGCGGGCGGCAACGTCTGCGGTCCACAGCACAGAGCCTGTCGGTGAGTAGGCGTGCAGGACCCCGCTCTCGTCGAAGACGTACGCGTTGCCGTTGAACACGACAAAGGGTTTCACCGTGGCGGCGGGCGTGATCAGTCGGGACCACGCCGCCACGAGCTGATTCGCGTTGCTCACGTCAACCGTGTTCTCGACCGGGTTGAAGCTCCGCTCCGACGGTCCGTAGCCGCCCTGGGGCCAGCTCGCGGCAACGGTGAATTGGGCTTGGGCCGCGCGATTGCCGTGGGCCTCGTCGAGGGTGATCCAGTGCGCGCCCGGCTGGGCGCTCTTGGGAATCTGGACGCTGATCGACACGCCTCCCGAAGCGTTGCTGACCGCACGCGCGGTGTCGGTCGTGTCGAAGAACAAATCGACCCGGGCGGACGGATCAAAGCCGGTTCCCGAGACCGTCACCGACCCGCCCGGAGGGCCACTCGCCGGCGAGAGCGACGCCGTGGTTGCCGCGGCCGCTGGCGCTGCCGAGCCCACACCGACCGCCGCGCCGAGGACGCAGGCCGCGACCAGGCGATTGAGCACGCGCGTCACCATTCGATCCGCTCCTCCACCCCCGCTCCCCAGCCCCGAGATGCCAACTGGCATGTGGACCGTTGGCGGGACGCTAGGCAGCCCGGCACCGGCTGTCAACGTGATTCCGGCCCAGGCGGTGTCACGCGGCACAGGTCGGCCGAAGCGAACCTGCCCGCTCCATGACGCGGAGCCGGGGCCCGGCAGGCAACTACAGCTATCCGTTCCCCTTCACTCGCCATTACGTCGACACGATCCTGTACCCGGGCTACTACCCGTACACGACTGTCGGCAAGCTGTTCTTCACGCAGAACGGCGGCAGCTACGTGTGCTCCGCCAGTTCGGTGGCGACGTCCTCGACTGGGGTCAGGCAGCCCGTACTGTGGACCGCCGGCCACTGCGTCAGCAATGGAGCAGGAGCAAGGTCCACGAACGTGATCTTCGTGCCCGACTACGAGAATGGCGCGCAGCCCTACGGCCAGTTCGTGTGCGGCCAGCTGTGGACGACGTCGGCGTGGCACTACACCTACGACTTCAGCTACGACCTGGGGGCCTGTGCCATCGGCAACAATGCATCGGGCGAGATCCTGCCCAACCTGCTCGGGACTCTCGGGTTTGCCTGGAATCAGAGCCGAAACCAGCACTGGGACGAATTCGGCTACCCGCAGGCCTCGCCCTTCAACGGCCTGTGGACGACCGTGTGCGAGTCGTCGCACGGAACCGATGACACATCGATCGGCGGCGTTGGTCCCGCCCCGCAGGGCGTCGGTTGCGACATGACCGGCGGCTCGTCGGGTGGACCATGGGTCATCGGCTGGGAGGGCGCGAACTACGTCAACGGCCAGAACGACTACAAGTACAACTCGCAGCCCCTCGCGATGTACTCCCCGTACTTCGGCCTGGTAGCCAACATGATCCGTTGCGGAGTGGCCACCGGAGCCGGGACGACGAGTTGCTGATGACCTAACAGGTCTGGACTCGCGAGCGACACGAGGGCGGCCGGGGCCACGCCTGGATTACGGCCCACCCTGTCGTTCGCTGGCGCGTCCAGCTGGCGTGGGCCGCTGGCGCTTGGTCAGGGCGTCATCGCACGCCCAGCGGTCCGGCGCCAAGGTAAGCCGGCCGAGTTGCTGCGCCCAACCCCGGAGAAGCAACAACGTCAAAGCACCTGATGCGACGGCGGGTGCGAGGTCGGACCGTGCTGACCAAGAAACGATCCGCGGTCCCCTTCGAGCAGGCGGTCCGGATGGCACGATCGCGCGGAATCCTTACCTTGGCAAGTGGCATCGGCAAGGATGAGGAGAGCTTCGAGGCGTTCGTCGACGGACTGGCCCGAGACGTCCGAAGTGAGGCCGTACAGCAAGAGCCGGGCAGCAAGCCAAGGCAGGGTCGCTACATCACTGACCACCTCTCGTGTCCCGATTCGGTCGACAAGCTCTACGCGGACATCCTGGACAGTCTCGCTCTTGCTGGACAGGCGCTCGATTGAAGTCCACATAAGCGAGGGCTAATCACAGCACGCCAGACTCTCCCCCGCCGCCGCTCCGCGCCCGCGGCGGCCCGGGTTGGGTCGTCGAGCCGGACGAGAGACCGCGGGGCGACGGGAGCGCACAGTCCGCGTTCGCTGCATCGAGGTCCCCAAGTTGTAGTCGTCAGACAACCGTGCGACCCGACATCGTGTGGCATTGCCAGCGGGATGACGCCCGCGTTCGTTTGACGTTTTCCGCCACCCTAACGACCAGCGTCTGCGCCAACGGCGGTGCCACCCGCCACCCTACGATGGACCAGCGCACCGTCGCGGCTGCGCAGCGGGCAATGAAAGGGAGATCTCGTGAGGCGGATCGTTGCGGCTTCGGGGGTAGGGTCATGAGTCAGGCAGTCGGAGCGGTCCAGCTTCCGCCCGACCAAGTCGAAGCGATCCTCGAGCGTACGGTCGCCAAGGCAGTTTCACGGGGCGCGCGCGTCGAGTCTGTCGCGGGGCAACAGGCGATCGTGGTGTGGGGCAAGCCCGTCAAGGGTTTCCTGCGCCTGATCCTGACCGGAGAGAGGCGCGAGGCGATCAGCGTCGACGTCTACGGGCAGGTTTCATACCGGCGCATCTGGAAGGGAGAAGGAGCGTGATCGTGTCGCGTGATGTTCGCGACTGCGGTTAGCCTTCGGCGTGTTCCGGCAGCTCGTTCGAGCACCCTTGCACTAGTTCCGTGACCGCCGCTCCGCGCCCACGGCGGGCAGATCGGGCCCTGGCCAGACGAGAGACCGTGGGGCGACGGCGACCCTGCGGGGATGCGCCAATCGGCACATGCGAGCCTCGGTCAAACCAGCTGCACGCGCTTCCAGGTGGTGCCACCAAGGCAGAACCAAAGGCGATGGCTGTTGTCGACGAAGAGGTCACCCGCCACGCCCGAGCTCGGATGGCTGCCGGCACTCGATGGCACCAGCCGCAACTGCGCCGTCGCTCCGGCGAACTGACCGCCACGCCCAGCGCCGCTGTGGCCCTTGACGGCCACTCCCGAGTCACTCACGCCGAAGATGCCGGTGCCGACCGGACTCCCTCCCCGGACGCCCACCGACAGTGCGTCCTGGTTGGCATAGCCAAACACGCCGGTCTTTTGTGGTGGACTGGCCGGGTTGTTGTCATCGCCGCTGTGGCCCTGCACGCCGGTGCTGTTGCCGCTGGACAGGCCGAGGATGCCGGGTTTGTTGGTGGCTTCGCTCGACCCCCAGATGCCAGTGTTTTCGTCGCTGGAGCCTTTGATGCCGAAGCCAACGTCACTCCCCCCCGAGAACCCGTCAGCCCCTAGCGCGACGACCTCGGTCACAGAGGTGCCTCCTTGCATGTTGCCGACAAGCACCGGGTCGCCGTTCATAGCGCTCACCGGGCTCACTCGTCCCACGGCCGTAGCTGCCGAGGCCGCGACCGCCCCCAGGGCGCCGAGAAGCACGGCCCGCCGCGTGCGCGGGCTGGTGGTGTCGATGGCCATGGTTTGCTGCCCTCCGACGCCCCCAACGATGCGCGACTGCGCTGGCGGAGAGTGTGGGTCAGGTGTCAACCGAAGGTTCGCTGCAAACTGACCTGCCCGCCGACGGCGCGGAGCCGACGTGACCGAGAAGTGGCCGCTCTACCGGGCGGATTGTTGAGCGTCGTCCGGCCAACTCGTGTCTGGGAACCGACAACGAGCTGGGTCGTGCCGAGCGTCCCTACATGCGGGTCGAGGGAGATCTCCCGGCTGAAGCCAACGTGGGCCGCCAGCGGGCGCACCCAGGGCCACCGCAACACGACTCTCTCGGGCGACACCCGGGTGGACTGGTCGGAAGCCTTCGCGCTGGTGCCCTCGCTCGCCGTGGGCTACGTCTGGCACGCCGGCGTGCATGCCGCCGAAGTGGCCGAGGGTCTGCGACGCATCGGCTTCGAGATCGTGGCCCAGGTGATCTGGGACAAGACCCTCTTCGCCATGGGTCGCTCCTGGTATCACTGGAGTCACGAGCCCTGCTGGGTGGTCCGCAGACCGGGCACGAAGGTGCCCTTCCTCGGCGAGCGCAACCAGGCCACGATCTGGCGGGCTGCCGAGTCCCAAGATGATCATGGGCGGCTCCAAGGAGGAGAAGCAGGACCACCCGGCGCAGAAGCCGGTGGTCCTGGCCGAAGCTGCCCATCGCCAACCACCTCGCGCCGGGCGACTGGCTGTATGACCCCTTCCTCGGTTCGGGGACGACCTTGGTCGCTGCCGAGCGGCTCGGTCGGCGCTGTCTGGCGATGGAAGTCGAGCCGCGCTACTGCGACGTGATCCTCGGCCGCTGGGAGCGCTTCAGCGGCAGTCGCGCAGAACTCCTTGACCGCACCGAGTCCGCGGCTGCGTGAGCCTTACCAGAGGTAACGGTTGGTAAGGGGTTGGTAAGCCGATGGCGGTTACCAATTCCTTTGCCCATACCCACGCGGATGGCCGGGAGTGTGGCGCCCCGCGGCTGAAGTCGGGTCGCTTCTGCTCCTGGCACGCGCCGGATACAAAGGAGGAGGCAGCCGAGGCGAGACGGCTTGGTGGACTGCGCCGGCGGCGAGAGAAGACGGTCGCGGCGGCCTACGACGTGGCCGGGCTGGGCACGGTTGAGGACATCAGGCGGGTGCTTGAGATCGCCGTGCTTGACGCGCTGGGGCTGGAGAACTCGCCGGCGCGGGGACGGCTGCTGATCGCGGGGGCGGTGGCGGCGGCGAAGCTGCTCGACGGATTGGATGCGAGCTGGGATTCGGACTGAGCCGCTGCCGCCCGTAGCATCGGAGGACTGGGAGTACGCGAACCCAACCGATTCGTGTACGAGCTGACGGTCGGCCTCAAGGGCTCCATCACCCCTCGCTTGGGATGGGCAGTTGCGTCCGATTATGTTCGCTTGCCGACGAACTTGACGGCGTCCCGCTTCGAGTTCTTGGCGACCGAGGTGATGGTCACCAGGCGGGTGACCTTGGAGCCGCTCGCCGCGCTCGACATCACCTTGACCGTGGCGGTGATGAGGTCGGTGGCGCCACGTGCCAGTGCCGCCGTCTGGTACGAGCCGGCGACGACCGACGCGGTGATGTCGGTGGTGCCCTTGAAGTACTTGACGGTGTAGCCACCGGAGGCGGTGCCGGTGGCTTTCAGGGTGAACCTGTCGCTGGCATTCCCGTCGTTCTGGACGGAGATGCCGAAGGTGATGGTCTGGCCCTTCACCGCGGAGCCCGTTGTCGTCTGGCCGACGCCGGTGGTGTTGTAGATGTCGTTGCCGACGTATGGGCCTGTTCCCAAGCGGATGCGACCGTCAGGCTGGTGGGTGACGGCGGCCGTCACGAGCGACCATTCGGCCACGTCATCGGCCTTGGCGATGCCCGCCGCGTTGGTGAAGGAGCCACCCGCGTAGAGGCCGGACGGGGACGTGGCGAGTGCGTACACGCCACCACTGCCCGGCCCGCCGAACGGGCCTTGGCCGGCGCCGTTCGAGCCGAGGTTGAGCCACGAGCCACCCCTGAACTCAGCGATGGCATCGGCCTCGTGATTGCCGGCCGCGTCCTCGAAGCCGCCGCCGACATAGACCTCACTGCCCGACAGGGCGATGGCCGAGACGGACTCCCCGCCACTCGAGATCGCGCCGTCCCCAGCCCCGTTCGAGCCCAGCCCGGACCAGGTGGTGCCGTTCCACTTGGCGATGTTGTCGGCAGTGGCCACGCCGGCCGCGTCGGTGAAGGTGCCGCCGACGTAGACCGAGGAGCCGGATACTGCCAGCGCCTTGACGCTGCCGTTGAGGGCGCCGTCACCGGATCCGTTGGAGCCGAGCCCCGACCAGAACGTGCCGTCCCACTCGGCGACGTAGTCGGTCGTCGGCAGGCCTGCCGCGTTGGCGAAGTCACCGCCGGCGTAGAGGTCGCTGCCCGAAACGGCGAGCGCCCAGACATGCGCCCCCAGCGCCCCCTGGAACAACGCACAATTGCAACCGACGGGATACCACGCCGAGCCGTCCCACCTGGCGAGGTTGTCACCGTAAAACTCGCCCCCCGCATTCTGGAAAAGGCCCGCGATGTAAACGTTCGCGCCGGAGATGGCGATGGCCGAGACGATGCTGCCCGGGTCCATCGCCGGGCCTCCGTCCGTTTCGGGAAGCTCGGACCAGGTCGTGCCGTCGAATTTGGCGATGGAGTCGGCGTTCGCGATGCCAGCCGCGTCGGTGAAGGTGCCGCCGACGTAGACGTCGCTGCCCGACACGGCGATAGCATCGACAGGGCCCTGGATGGCTCCGTCGCCAGACCCGTTGGAACCCAGCCCCGACCAGGAGGTGCCGTTCCACTTGGCGATGTTGTCGGCCGTCGCGACATCGCCGGCGTTGGTGAAGGTGCCGCCGACGTAGAGGTCAGAACCGGACACGACTAGCGCCGCGACGGTTCCGTTGAGGGCGCCGCCGCCCGAACCATTCGACCCCAGCGCCGACCACGGCCCGATGGGGGTCGTGGATGGTGAGACCCGGCTGGCCGCAGGCGCGAAGCGCGGCGGCGCGCCGGAGGTGAGGTCGCTCACCAGGCTCCAGGCGCTGGTGTCGACCGAGCCAACGACACCCGGGGCCCCGCGGAAAGTGCCATCGGCGTCCAGCGCCGATCCCAGGTCGACTGAGCCTCGCGACATCGGGGCGGACGGGGCCGCCCGCTGCTGGGCGGCGATCAAGCCGGGGTTGGCAGCCAGTGCCAGTCCGGCGACGCTGAACACGGCCGCCATGGCGACCCCTGTCCGAACCGGCCGACCCATGTCGACGTTCCTTTTCTCGGACTCGAAACGGATCGGCGCGGCGCGTGAGATTGAAATTTCACGAGGACGATGTCTGCACGACCGCGCGCTCGATCCGCTAGGGGATCCGCACTCCTCAGATCGCGCGGGCTGGGGCGCCGCGGTCACGAGAGGCTAGCATCTCGGTCGGGACCGCCATAGCTTGTCGTTCGCGACACCCACGGCCGTGGCTGGACAACGTTGATCGCTCGGCGCGTCGCCCGACCCTCGGTCGCGGGCGCCCAGTCAGTTCGACCAACGCCGGCGTGGCTACATTTGGCTACGCGACGCTCGGCGCGCCGCCCGAGTTGGCGCGAGTGGTCGATACACCGGCCTCCATGAAGCAGCGACAGACAACTTTCAAGGTTCTTTGGCAACACGACGGCGCCCGCCAGCTCGAGGTCATCGTCGGTGCCGATCTGCCGCCGTTCAGCCCCCTTGAGAAGGGGATCCTTGGCATCGCCTCGATCGCGAGCTCACACCGCGGGCTGAAACGGTTGCTCGTGGATGCATGCGACGGAGTGGCACATGAGCCTGTGGCCGGTGGTCTGTGTGATTACCTTGCAGCTCGTGTCACTGGATCGACGGTTACGTCGCATGTGGCGCAGGACTCCTTGGCCTCCAGCTTCTCTGCGACGATCGGTCACGGGTTATCACGAGTTATCAACAAAGCGCCAGATAAGCCGACCTCGTTATCGTCGCGCATACGCGCTGTGGAACTGCCAGATAAGTATTTACGACTATCGGCCGAGAGCCATGGCGCGATGATCCTTCGAGTGGGGGCAGTTCGAAGACGTCGTGCCCGGCGTCTCCACTGTCCTCTTTGCGAGGTTGCCTATCGCGCGCTGCCAGTCGGAATCCAGATCGTCCTCTCACGCCTGCAGATGGACACAACAGGTAAGGCACTGTGACTCATCGGACGTACCAGATCGGTTCGCGGGGAGCGCACGATTTGGGCTCTTCGGCCCATTGCCGGCTGGTTACAGCGCCGTGCTATCTGTGCGCCCGAGATCTCCAAGAAGCCCACGAGGGACAAGGAGAGACCATGAAAGACTCCCGGCATCGCCGGTTGCTGACCGCCTTGGGCGTAGCAACCATTGGCGTGATGGGCCTCACCGCTGGGGTCCAAGCCTCGACAGAGCCTGCGGCAAGCGGGCGTCTCGTGGGGCCACAAGCAACCTCAGCCCAGATCCGCCTGATCGCCTGGCCTAACGACCACTACATGCGCTCGGTGCGAGCCGGCGACAACGTCAAGACCATTGAGGTAGGCCGGGGCAGGGCAGACGCAGCGGGCCGGTTCGTGGTGGTAGTCGATCGACGCAAGCTCACGCCCAAGTACCGTCAGGCAGACGGCTCGGCCAACCTGCAGCTGCTGGCAGGCACCGGGCATGGCTTCGGCAGCTGGTCGTTCAGCCTGCCTGGGGCGGGGCAGGCACGTATGGCGCTGCCGGATCTGCGCCTTGTGCGCTGGGCAGGCAGTCGTGCCGGAGGCAGCGGTGGTGATGTCGGCCCGAATGCGACCGGTTGCGCTTGGACCCTGCTGGACACCTATGACGCGATGAGCACTATCGGGGAGTCTTGGCCGTACGGCCAGGACACCTCATGGATGAGTTCACAAGATCAGCACAGCCTGACTACAGGGATCGCTATCAGTTCAACGGGTGCCAACAACTCTTGGAGCGTCGGTGGCACATCATCCACTACCACCGGCGTTACGTTCACCTGGGCCGCATCGATTGCATACCGAGTCTATAAGGTCGAATTGCGCTACGGCGACTACCGACAGAACGGCAACTGCGTGGGACACAACATCTACGAGACACGCCCGATGTATCCGACCGGCGGCTACGGAACCGGAGGCGCGGGTAGCGTTCCGTCGTGGACTCACTGTACTTCTGTCTCGGCTGGCACCTGGACACGAGACAGCACCAGCGGCTCTTCGTACACCAAGAGCGGCGGTGTCGACATCGCAGGCTTCATCGGTATCAACCTCTCGTTGACGACGTCATATTCCTCGAGCCGAACGCTGAACTACCGCTTCACGGTCACTCGTCATGTCTGTGGCAGCGACGATGTTCCCTCGATGGCGGCCAAGATCCAGACCAAGGCTTGACGCGACGGCGCTGGCTGCTCATCCCAATCGGCATCTTGCTCGTCCTGGCGGTGTTCGCCGTCGCCAGGACGAGCGGCCAGGTTCGCCACGCTGATGGCAGCGGGCCACTTGCCTCCAAAGGCGACCCCGGTTGGGAGTCGTTTGGTGCCAGTCAGCAGGACGGGCTCACGGCCTGGACCTACGGCGTGCCGCTGTGCCTCGCGGAAGGCACCACGCCGGCAATAGTCACGAGCGTTGCACCGGAGTCGACGATCGGACTCGGATTCACGACCTTGGGCGTCAAGATCAGGACCTTCACCTGGACCAGCCAGACAACGCCGATGATCAGCGAGAACGGTTACCCACCCGCGGACGTCTCCCCGGACACGCTCGAGGATCCTGCCGGCTTTCAGGTCACCACCGGCTGCACACCATTTGATCTGGGCAAGCCCTACACAGAGTTGCTGGTCGGCCTGGGCGTCACGTCCCCCCAGGCCGACGGGGGCGGCTGGCAGGGCATCCTCGTGCGGTACACCATCGGCGGCGCCGAGCACGAGCTGGAGATCGCCAACAACATGTTCATCTGCGGCCGGTCCGTTGCTGACTACTGCCGATCGGGGCCGCCCAGCCTATCAGGCTCATGAGTCCACAAAGCCGCCGATAAGCGCCAACAGCCGCTCGTGTGTGACACCGTCGCTGAGCGTGGGTACAGGCAAAGGATCGCGCGACGCAGACGCCCCAGACGCCCCGGACGCCCCGGACGCCCCGGACGCCCCGGACGCCCCGGACGCCCCGGACGCCCCGGACGCCCTTCAGGGTCGTGCAGCACCACGGCGTCCGGCAGCTCGAGGTGGTCGTCGATCCCGGCCTCCCCGCGTTCGGCCCGCTCGAGAAGCGCGTCCGCGGCATCGCCTCGATCGCGAGCTCGCACCGCGGCCTGCGCCGGCTGCTCAGGGAAGCCTACGGTGCCGAATGGACCGTTGCCCACGATCGACGGAATCTCCCCACTGCTGATCACTGAATTTCCCCAGCCCTGAGCGCCGGGACGGTCGGGCGAACCGTCCGGAATCGGGTGGGACCCCAGCCGATGCTGTCGGTGTCGAAGCCACAGCACGGGAGGAGTCCCTGCCCATGCTCACACAGGGAGAAGACGTGGAAGTCCAGGCACTGGCAGGCCGGGGTTGGTCGATCTCGGCGATTGCCCGCCATCTCGAGCGGGACCGCAAGACGGTCCGGGGATACCTCCGGGGCGAGCGGACAGCGGGTGTCCGACGGCGCTCGGCGCCGGATCCGCTGGAACCGTTCGTGCCCTACCTCGCGGCGCGTTTCGTCGACGACCCGCACCTGTGGCTGACGGCGCTCTACGACGAGCTCGTGCCGCTCGGCTTTGCGCGCAGCTATCCCTCGTTCGTGCGAGGCGTCCGGGCCCACGGCCTGCGACCACACTGCGAGCGCTGCACCGGGGTGAAGGGCCGGCCTACGATCGAGATCGAGCACCCGCCGGGAGACGAGCTCCAGTGGGACTGGTTCGAGCGCCGCCGCGCGCCGTGGGGTGGCACCGCGCATGTCCTCCTGGGCACGCTGCCCCACTCGGGTCGCTTCCGAGGCGTGATCGCCACCTCGGAGGATCAGCCGCACCTGGTCGAGGCGCTCGACGGCGTGCTCCGCCGGCTGGGCGGCACAGCCCGCGCGTGGCGCACCGATCGACTCGCCACGGTGGTCGTTCCCGGCACGGGCGAGGTCCAGGCATCGTTCGCGCCGGTGGCCAAGCACTATGGCGTCACGATCCGGCCCTGCCCACCCCGGCGCGGCAACCGCAAGGGGGCAGTCGAGGCGTCGGTCCGCTTCGCCTGCGGGCGCTGGTGGCGGACGCTCACGGCGCGCACCCTACCCGAAGCGCAGGCGTCGCTCGACCGCTACTGCGAGACGATCGCCGACGATCGTGCGCGCGACGGCTCGACGGTGCGTGCGCTCGCTGCGGCCGAGCCATTGCTGGCGCTGCCGCCGGTCGCCTATCCCGCCACGATCGAGCAACGCCGCACGGTCGATGCCAACGCCACGGTCGCCTTCCGGGGCGCCCGCTACAGCGTGCCGCCCGGCTTTGTCGGCGCCAGCCTGCTCGTCCGCCAGCGCCTCGGCGACCCGCTGATCGAGATCGCCGATGGCTCCGGCCGGAGCGTGATCGCCGTCCACCGCCAAGGCCGTGGTCTCATCCGGAGCGACGAACACCGGCTGCTGCTGGAACGGGCGATCCTGGGCTCGCTGAGCGCCGCGCCACCCTGCGAGCGCAAGGGCAACCACCCGCCGGGTCCTGCCGCGCGGGCCGCCGCCGCGGCGCTGCTGGCGGGACACGAGGGCCGCGAGGTGGTGGTCGACCTGGCCCGCTACGCCGAGCTCGTGGAGGCCGCCCGATGAGCGAGTCCTCGCTCTATCAGCAGGTCCGGGGGCACCTCGCGACGCTGCGGCTGTCGGCTGCTGCGGAGGCGCTGCCGGCGGTCCTCGATACGGCGCGCACGGAGCAGCTCGGCCACACCGCATTCCTGGAACAGCTGTTGGGGATCGAGGTCGCCGCGACCGAAGCGCGCCGGCGCTCCAGCCTGGAACGCTTCGCGCGACTGCCGGCTCCCTGGCGCCTGGCCGACTTCGACTTCGAGGCCCAGCCCTCGGTCGACCGCGCGCTGGTCGGCGAGCTGGGCTCGCTGCGCTTTCTCGAGGACGCTACCAACGTGCTCTTGATCGGCCCGCCCGGGGTGGGCAAGACGATGCTCGCGATCGGCCTCGCGAGAGCCGCCCTGGAAGCCGGCTACCGCACCTACTACACCACCGCGGCCGAGCTCGCGGCGCGCTGCCACCGGGCGGCGCTCGAGGGCCGTTGGGCAACCACGATGCGCTTCTTCGCCGGACCGCGCCTCTTGGTGATCGACGAGGTGGGCTACCTGCCCATGCCCGCCGAGGCTGCCGCGGCGCTGTTCCAGGTGGTCAGCCAGCGCTACCTCAAGGGATCGATCGCGCTCACCACCAACCTGGGCATCGGCAGCTGGGGCAGGATCTTCGACGACCCGACCGTGGCCGCGGCGATGCTCGATCGGCTGCTCCATCGCTCCGTCGTGTTCAACATCGACGGCGACAGCTACCGCATGCGGGCCCACCGCGCCCGCGCGGAGCACTTCCGAAAGGGGGTGGTCGTCGGCTCAGGCAGCTAACCTTGTCGCGCCCATTCCCGTTCGCTCAGCGCGGGGAGTTTCGCTGATCGAGCCTGGGGAATTTCGCTGATCGCGGGCACCGTCAGCGTGCTCGAGACGGCGGCGTGACGACGGAGCGGCTGGTGCCGAACCAACAAGCGAATCCGAAGTAATGCTGACGAACGAAAGCCGCGGCTGGACGGTTTGATGGTCCTAATGCGGGCTACCTAATCGCGCGACCTGAATTGGTCGTCGCCGCTGGCTCGACCGAGGCACGCCTAAGCTCATTTCCTGTCGAGAATGATGCTGAGACTCGCATCCCAATAACGCGGCGCATAGGCCTGCAGATGCCCTGCCCGGTTTGGGTGCAGCGCGCCATTCGCGTTTCCCTGCAGCTGGATGGATTCGTGGATCGTTCTGACCCAGGGGCTCGATGAGCAATATCCATGTTCGTAGAACGCATCGGCGATGCCGTCAAGGTATTTCCAGCCATACCGATCAGCCGCGACGTGCATCACCTCATTGATTGACGGCACGAGCCACTGGTTTACCCACCGCATCTCATCCGGCCCTGCACCGGCGATCCTGCAATAGGAACCGTTCTCGTCTGTCGCCTTCGCAGTTCGAGATAATGTCCCTGGCGGTCTCATTTATTGCGCCGGTCGCAGCGAATACCCCTGGGTCGAAATCCACTTGCGCAGTGTTCAGGTGATTGGAATACAGAGGTGGACTCTCGCATGGCCCTCCGAAGTATGAGAACTGGCTGTTGTAGAAGTACCCCGCCTCGGAAATCACATAGTCGAAACCCTGACCCGGCTGGATCGCCGATGGTTTGAGCCGCGAAACGTAACGGTCAGAGGTACTGGTCGTGTCGCTGCTCGACGTGTATAGCCAGACGCCCATCGAATGCCATGGCCGACGCGCGCGGTGGCTGCAGAAACGGGCGCGGCGGCGAACGTCGAGAACAGCAGTATCGCCGCCGCTGCGGCATCGAGCGCTCGCCATCGGCTGCTCTCCACGTACGCGAGACCGCGGATCGGTCGCTGAATGCGCATGGGTATTGCTCCCTCCGGCCTCGCGACGGCAGTGCCGACCCGGGCGGCCCGTGGTCCAAATTCAAGGGCTAGGACGCCGTGGCTCCCTCGATCCATGCGTCGCCGGCATTTGACCACAGTGGCGACCCAGTGGAAGTCAAACCGCCGACAGTTCGACGCCGCCCGACCCCAGTAGCTTGTCATTGACCGAGGCTTGAGAATCTCCGGATGCGCAATCGCGCAGATCGACGGAGGGGAGCCACATCATGGCGATTGACACGACGATGGTTCGCAGCCGCCGCAGCCTGTTGACAGCGACCCTCGCGGGTCTTGTGGGTGCCGTTGCCACAACGGCGGCTGGCGCGCACCGGGTGCTGGCCGCCGGCAGCGATGGCGCGGTGATCCATATCGGCGATGAGTTCCTCGACGTGCGCAGTACGACCGTGCTGATCAACAACACGGACCCCCAGCCCGTCCTGACAGCGCAGAACAACCAGGGCGGTACGGGTATCAAAGCCCACAGCGACAGCGGCTTTGGTGTGGCCGCGGGGAGCAGCACGGGGGAAGGCGTCTTCGGTTCGTCCGGCGCCGGCACCGGTGTCCACGGTGTCGCGGGCTCAAACGTTGCCATCTCCCGGAACTACCCCGCCGCCGTGCTCGGTGAGGCCCTACTGCCTGCCGGGGTGTCGATCCTGGGCAACAACTACGCGACCGGCGGGACGGCCCAGGGGGTTCAGGGGACCACAAACAGCCCGACAGGCCTCGCCACGACCGGTTGGGCTACCGCCGGCGGCACTGGCGTCATTGGATTCGTCGGTGCGATGTTCCCCACCGTGCCGGCCGAGACCGGCGTCTACGGCATCGCACCCTCAGGCCGCGGCGTGGTCGCCTCGGGTGGCGCGGCGCAGGTCCGCCTGGTGCCCTCGAGCGACGCCACTCATCCGATCTCTGGACGAGCGGGCGACCTGTTCGTCGACAACTCCCACCGCCTGTGGTTCTGCCTGGGCAGCACGAGCTGGAAACGCGTCAAACTCGTGTGACCGTCAGAGGTGCTCGATACGGTGGGAGGCGCAACTGGCGCCAGCTGGCGTGAGCCGCTTTGGCGCACGCTTGGTCAGGGCGTCACCGCACCCCCAGCGGGCCGGCGCCAAGGTAAGCCGGGCCGAGTTGCTGCGCCCAACCCCGGAGCAGCAACAACGTCAAAGCGCCTGATGCGACGGCGGGTGCGAGGCCGGTGTCGGCAACGAGCGCATCGGCGCTGGCGGGACCGCGCAGGAGCCGCCTGGCAACGAGCCGTTCCGCCGGACCGAGCATCTGCAGGGCAGCCTCGACGCCGAGCGATGCCGGCCTGCCAGTGGGCGCGCGTTGCGCCGCTCCGATGGCCGTGTCGTAGCCGAGATCGACCACCAGCTCGTCGAGGCCCACGAGCGGACGGGCCGGCGTCTCGCGCAGCAGTGCCAGGCTTCCGGTCACCGCCGGATCGGTTGGCCGGCCCGGCGCCACCAGCACCAGCCTGCCCTGCTCGAGGGCGTGGCGCGCGGTGATGAGCGCGCCGCTGCCGGTCGGTGCGTCGATCACGATCGTCGCCTGGCAGAGGATGCTGATGATCCGGTTGCGCTTGGGAAAGGTGCCCGGCGTGGCGTGGGAATCAGGTGCCAGCTCGCTGATGATCGCGCCGCCCGACGCGAGGATCGAGGCTGCCAGGCGAGCGTGGACTCGCGGCCCGGGCTCGGCGTGACCGCTGCCGATGACTGCGATCGTGGCGCCGCCCGCCTCGACCGTGGCCGCGTGTGCGGCTCCATCGATGCCCATCGCCAGGCCGGAGACGACGACCGCCCGGCAGTCGACCAGCCGGCGCGCCACGGCCGCCGCAAAGGCACGCCCCGCAAGGGTCGGTTTGCGCGTGCCGACCACGGCGACGCGTCGCGGCTCCTCGAGCAGTTCCCGCCTGCCCTGCCCGTACAGGACCGCGGGCTTGTCGGCAAGCTCGTGCAGCTCCAAGGGGTATTCCGGATCCAGCGGCGTGAGCGTCCAGACATGCAGGTCGGCCAGCCGGCGGTGGACCAGGGTGGGATCGGCAGCGGCGACGATCAGTGCATCCGAGACGGCCTCCGGAAGCCGCCTGTCGAACGTTCCGCGGAGCTCACGGACCAACTGCTCAGGTGTGAGCGATCGAACTGCCGCCAGGACGCTGGGGCCGGAGGCGGGCGGCGTGACCACGCGGGACTGGGCCCTCGCCTATGCGTCGCTCGGCTGGCGGGTGTTCCCGGTCGTTGCCGGGCAGAAGCGCCCGATGTACAGGGGCTGGCAGCGCGACGCGACCACCGATCCCGGGCTGATCGGCCGCTACTGGCGCTCAGAGCCCGGCCCGAACATCGGGCTCGTGTGCGGAGAGACGTTCGACGTCTTCGACATCGAGGCACCCCATTTGCCCGCCGTCGAGAGTGGATAGCGCGCAACGACTACGAGCTGCCGCTGACCCCGGTGGCGCGGACGGGACGCGGTGGCATTCATCTATTGGTAGGTACGCGCGAGGACCATGGACGCGCCCTGGTTCTCGATCGCACCCGGATCGGCGAACTCAAGGGTCGCGGCGGGTTCATCGTCGCCTGTCCGTCGAGGACTACGGGCGCGTACACGTGGCTCCGGTCGCCGCTCGAGGTCGATCTGGCCGAGGCGCCTGCCTGGCTGTGGACCCTGATCGCGACGACGAACACGGTCGCGCACGAGGCGCAGGGGCCCCTCGACATGCGCCACGGGGAAGCCCGGCTGGCTGGGCTCGCCCGCGCTGTCAGGGACGCCCGCGAAGGCAGCCGCAACAACCTGCTCTACTGGGCGACGCGAAGAGCCCTCGAAGACGGCATCCCCTCCCCGGTCGCCACCTCGGTCCTGGCGCGCATGGCGATCGTTGCTGGCCTCGATCATGTCGAGGTAGGGCGAACGGTCGCGTCGGCCGTGGAGGCGGCGGCGCGGTGACGATCCTGACCGACGAGGAGCGCTCCGCCTGGGCCAATGCGTTCCCCGATGCCTCGCTCAATCGCACGGACGCGGGCAACGGCGAGCTCTTCGCGCGCCTCCACGGCAACCGGCTGCGCTTCGACCACCGGCGCAAGCGCTGGCCGCTGTGGGCCGGTCACTGGTGGCGCGAGGACGACATCGGAGCTGTCCGCCTGTTGGCCAAGGAGGTCGCCCCCGATCGTTACCAGCAAGCGCTCTCGATCGACAACCTCGATGAGCGGCGGCGCGAGTCGGGCTTCGCGATCGCGAGTGAGAACCGTCAGCGCCTCGAGGCCATGCTGCTGGCCGCGCGTTCGGAACCGCCGATCGCCGACGCCGGAGACGCCTGGGACCGCAATCCCTGGCCGCTTGGCGTTGCCAACGGGGTGGTCGATCTGCGCACGGGACAGCTGCGTCCCGGTCGAGCGGAGGACCGCGTCACCCTCCACGTCGACATCGCGTTCGACCCGGACGCCACCTGCCCTCGTTGGGAGCGCTTCCTCGACGAGGTCTTCTGCAACGACGACGACCTGATCAACTACATCTGGCGCGCCATCGGCTACTCGCTCACCGGGGACATCCGGGAGCAGTGCCTGTTCCTCTGCCACGGCACGGGCTCCAACGGCAAGAGCGTGTTCCTCACCGTTCTCCGGGCCATGGCCGGCGCCTATGCCGCCGATACGCCGTTCACCACCTTCGAGCTGCAGCGCGGCGGAAACATCCCCAACGACGTCGCCGCACTGGTCGGGCGGCGCATCGTGACCGCCTCGGAAACGGCGGAGAACCGGCGTCTCAACGAGGCACGCCTCAAGGCGCTCACCGGAGGCGATGCCGTCACCGCGCGGTTCCTGCACGGGGAGTTCTTCACCTTCGACCCCGTGGCCAAGTTCTGGCTGGCGGTCAATCACAAGCCGTTCGTGACGGACGACTCGTACGGCTTCTGGCGCCGGGTGCGGCTCATCCCATTCGCGCGCCGCTTCACGCCGCTCGATGCCGACGAAGAGCTGGTCGAGAAGCTTCTCGCGGAGTTGCCCGGCATCCTCACCTGGGCAGTCCGCGGTGCGGTGATCTGGCGGGATTACGGGATGGGGTCCCCGCAGGTGGTACGAACGGCAACCGACACCTACCAGGCCGAGTCCGATCCGCTGGGAGATTTCCTCGAGGCCTGTTGCGTCCTCGGGGAGCCATACAGCGTTCAGGCGAGCCAGCTGTACCGCGCGTACGAGGAGTGGGCTCGCGGCGAGGGTTTGGGCGACCGGGAACGACTGACCGCGACGATGTTCGGAAAGCGGATGTCCACCCGCTTCACCAAGAAGCCGCGCAAAGAGGGCAAGGTCTACCTGGGCATTGGGTTGCAGATGCGTCCCGGTGACGGGTTCGGTGACGGGTTGTGAGCACGGGCACGCCAAAGACGATGTTTTCTCCTAGTGGAAGCCTCTCTCGCGAGAAGAACCCAGAAAACCCGTCACTACCCGTCACCCGTCACCCGGAGATCCCCCGCCGCGAGATCGTGACCCTGCTTGCCTATCTCGAAACGGGCTCGCACAAGGGCGCAGCGTGGAAGCTCGGGATCAGCGAGTCGACGAGCAGGCAGCGGGTATCGCAGCTGATGCGGAGGGTGGGGGCACGCAACGTGGCGCAGGTGGTGTGGGTCTTGAGGATCCGACTGGAGGGTTGGTCGGGGAGAGAGGGGTAGGGGCAGCAAGACTCGCATTTCTGCCCGACCGGCTGACGCTTGTCAACCGGACGCAGCCGACGAGCGCGGGCGTCGAGTGCGGGGCCGCGTGATGCCGCCTACCGAGATGAACGAGCTTCGACAAGGTACCGTGAAGGAGGCCGCTGCCGTGGCACGAGTCAGCCCGGCCACGATCCGCCGCTGGTGCCGTATGGGCTATCTCAACGCATTCCAAGTCGGCCGCAGCGCGACCATCCGAATCCCGCGTGATCAGCTTCGCGAGCTGGTGGCCTAACGATCTGAATGACGGGGACGTGCGGCAGCAGAGGTGGCCAGTGCTGCGCGAGCGAGCAAACGGCGTCCAGCGATACGACTCGACCCTCCGACCTTCTGTTCGCAGCAATAAAGTTCGACCCATGCAGGTCGGGCTGACGTTGCCGGTGACACCCGATGACGGCGGCAATGCAACCTGGAGTCACATCGAGAGGCTCGCCAGCCTGGCGGACTTCGGTGGAGCCGACAGCCTCTGGCTCGCTGACCACTTCCTGTATCACGGCAGCCGCGGCGAAGTTGGCTTTCACGAGCCGTTCGCGCTCCTGGCAGCGATTGCCGCAACGACGCGCAGAGTCGCGCTCGGCACGCTCGTGGCGGCCGCGTCGTTCCGCTCCCCCGGCTTGCTGGCGCGGACCTGCGTGACGCTCGACGCCATCTCGAGCGGCCGCATGATCCTAGGACTCGGCTCTGGCTGGTACGAGCCCGAGTACCGGGCCTTCGGGTATCCCTTCGACCACCTCGTTGGACGATTTCGAGGAGACAGCCTTCGCCGTGCGCCAGCTGCTCGATGGAGAGCGAGTCACACTGGATGGGCGATGGCTGCGTCTCGACGATGCCGCGATCGTGCCTGCTCCGGCGCGTCGGATCCCGCTCGTCGTCGCGGCCGAAGGTCCGCGGATGATGGGTCTCACGGCGCGCATCGCTGATGCTTGGCAGGCAGCCTGGTTCGCCCGGCCAGACACCAGCTTCCGTGACCAGCGAGCCCGTATGGCAGCCGCGGTTCGTGATCACGGCAACGGTCGCGCGATAGGCGTCTTCGTCGGACTCGAGGTCTCGGACGGTGACGACGAACCGTCACTGCCGATCGACGCTGGGGAGATCTCGGATGCTCTTCAGGCGTGGCAAGCCGAAGGTGTCGACCACGTGCAGCTTGGTGTCCATCCGGGAACCGTTGAGACATTCACGATCGCCCTCGATGGCATCGCCCGTTACCGAGCTGGGCGACGCGATGCAGGTGAACCGTGAGAGACCTGAGTCACGAGCAGTCCGGCTTTTCCAACGTCTTAGCGTGAAATCGCTCCGATGGAAGGACTGAACCCGCGACCAAGCGGTTGAGCCTTGTCCCTTATCCTCTCTTTCGAGTCGGCTGCGGCGGTCGCTGAGAGGGAGGGGCGCTTTGTCCACGGCTGCGCGCAGCCTGTTTCTCGTTTCGATGGTCGCCTTGATCGCTGCCTGCGCGGGTGCCTCGGCGCCGAGCCGAGTTCCGACGGTGGCGTCTGCCCGAGCAGTCCCTGCCCAGGAAACGCTGACTCTCCGACTTGCGCTATCGGACGACCCCGGTCACCCCTACGAAGTTCCGATCCGTGCATTCGTTCAGGCAGCACACGACCTGTCCGGCGGTGCGCTGACCATCGACCCGACCTACGACGCCGGCGGTGTCGCCGGCGAGCGTGGCGCCGTCCAGTTGCTCGCGAACGGCCAGTACGACCTCGCCATCGCGCCCACCCGTGCCTACGAAGCAGTCGGGGTCACCAAGCCGGAGGCGCTGCTGGCGCCGTTCTTGATCGACAACGATGCGCTGGCTATTGCCGTCGCCACGAGTTCGATCGGCGGCAACCTTCTCGCGGGGATGACGGACCAGGGGTTCACCGGATTGACGATGTGGCCGGAGGATCTGCGCCACCCAGGGGCTTACGACCAGTGTCACCCGCCGATCGTCGACCCGTCCGACTTGCACGGGATGAGCATTCGTGTGATCGACGAAACGGTCGCGGACGACCTGTACACGCTCCTGGGCGCTACACCGTCAAACGGCGGCTTTACTCCCTGCGGCACGTTCCAAGGTGGCGAGCTTGGCCTGCAGCAGGTTCTCTCTGTCCCGGGGCCAACAACGCTGACCGCTGATGTGACGTTCTTTCCCAAATACTTCGTTCTCGCGGCCAACTCAGCTGCTTTCCAGCGCCTGCCTGATCGGTGGCGGCAGGTGCTTCGCGATGCCGCCGCCTCCGCGCAGGCGGCGGCGATCAAGGCGGATCCAACCGACGTCGGCGCTGCCGTGGCCTGGTGCGAGGCGGGCAACGCAGTCGTGTTGGCAGGACCCAACGCCGTTGCTGCGTTCAAGGCAGCGGCACAACCCGAGTTCAACAAGCTCGTGTCGGATCCCAGCCTCCGGCCCACGATCCAGGCGACCCAGGCGCTGAAGGCGACGATCACGCCGTCCCCGAATGGCACGGCATGCCACGGCGCGGTCACGGCTCCAGCTTCGGATGCGCCTGCGGACACGCCGGCCCGATCGACGGCACCTGGGTCGTGAGCTCGCTCGGTGGACTCCGGATACTCTCGAGTCGGCATTCGCCGATCCGTGGAACGACGGTGTGTTCGAGACGGTCGGCTGCGTGACCGGTGTCCATCTCGCGCCTTTGCCTGACACGCGAGGCAGCTGGGACAACGGCGTCCATCAGTAACCATCCGCGCCACAACCCGTAGACGCAGCCGCTGAACGTCGCCTGCACTGTCAGGAGTGGACCACCCGACACTCACTCGTGGCGTCGTGTCGGGCCGGGCGAGCCCCTCCGCTTGGCTGATGCGGCCGGCGGATGGATCGACTCCGCGGTCGTCCCCCCCGCCGCGAGATCGTGACCCTGCTCGCCTACCTCGAGACCGGCTCGCACAAGGGCGCCGCGTAGAAGTTGGGCATCAGCGAGTCGACGTCTCGGCAGCGGGTGTCGCAGTTGATGCGGAGTGTCGGCGTGCGAAACGCGGCGCAGGCGGTGTGGGCGCTCGGGCGGCGACTCGAGACTTGGTCGAGACGAAAGGCATAGAGCCAGCAAGGCTCAGCAATCTGGCCTGCCACCTCTGACGCCAGTCGATCGGACACAACCTCCGCGAGAGTGCCGCGCGAAGTAGCGCGAGAAAAAGGAGCAGACACTCAATAAGCGAGCCGCGCCTTGTTCTCACCCTGAAGACTGGTGGCTGCGCTGCCCCCGAATGGGCCGGTGAGCGTCTGCCTCACCGCTCCGGTCAGGGTGGCGAGCCCCAACCCGGGAGGTTCCGCGAACAACAACTCCCTGTACGGCGTGGCGGTCGTATCGGCCACGAACGCGTGGGCCGTCGGTGACTACTCCAACGGCACAACGGAGCGGACTCTCATCCTGCACTGGAACGGCACCAGCTGGACACAGGTGGCGAGCCCCGACCCGGACGCCTCCTCCAACTTCTTCCTCCGTGGCGTTGCCGCTCCGTCCGCATCGCGCGCCTGGGCCGTCGGCTACAGCAACGGCACCACGCAACAGACCCTCATCCTCTCCTGGAACGGCTCCGGCTGGACACAGGTGCCGAGCCCCAACCCGGGCGGCTCAGGCGGAACCAGCACGAACTACCTCTCCAGCGTGGCGGCCACGTCCGCTTCGAACGCCTGGGCCGTCGGCAGCTCCGGTGGCAGCGGTACAGGGACGCTTGTCCTGCGCTGGAACGGCACCAGCTGGGCCCAGGTACCGAGCCCCAACGGGAGCAGCAGCTGGGCAAGTCTTTCCAGCGTGGCCGCCACGTCCGTCTCGAATGCCTGGGCCGTCGGCAGTGACGAATACGGCAATACCGGCACGTACACGACAGTCACGCTTCACTGGAACGGCACCAGTTGGACCAAGGTGGCCAGCCCTAACCCGGCCGGCCCTGACGAGATCAACAAGCTCTTCGGCGTTGCCGTCACCTCCGCGTCGAACGCCTGGGCTGTCGGCGACTATTACAGCGAGGCCACGTACACGTTCCGGACCCTCGCGATCCGCTGGCATTAATGCGAGTGATCGCTGGGCAGCTCCCGTTGAGGCCGACCGACCGAAGGGTCTGAGAAAGAACGGCATACCGGGCGGAGTTCGCGCGCCAAGTATCAGTCAGCCAACCTGTCACGACGATCGTCGACAACCACCCCGCATGGAGCAGCCGCGAACCGTGTTCAGCGTCGTCGTCTTCGAGAAGGTCGGCGATGTGACCGGCGTCCATCTCGCGCCATCGCCCCTCACTCGAGTCGGTTGGGATAACGGCGTCCATCGGTAGCCATCCGCGTCACAACCCCTAGCCGCGCCTGAAGGGACGCCTATACCCTGGGGAGTGGACCACCTGACACTCCCTCTTGGCCTCGAGTTTGGGCCGGGCGAGCCCCTCCGCCCGGCCGGCACGTCCCGCACGCGTCCTGTGCTTGGACGTCCTGCCGCCCCAGCGTGCGGAAGCGCGCACGCTCGTGACCCTAATCGACCTGCGCGACATCGTCGCCGAAGGCGGACACAGGTTCTCGGTGACGAGCGAAATGCTCGACCTGGGCAACCGGGCACTTGCGGAGGCCACGCGTGCCGACGACCTCATCGTCAGCCACCGGCTGGTAGGCCTATTGCTCAGCCAGCTCTCCGAGAACGCGCACCTCGGGGCAGTCTTCGATGACCTGTTCGACGCTGCCGGCTCGGAGATCTAAACCTGCGTGCCGGCGGACGATTACATCCGGCTCGGAGCTCCCATGACGTTGGCGAACCGTCGTGGAGGCGGCCGCGCGTCGGCGTGAGATCGCCATTGGATATCGCCACGCCGCTTCCTCGGAGGACGCCCGCCGTTCCTATGGCCTTGGTCGTCGTCCTCGCTGAGGACGACTGACCTGTAGGTTCAGGACTGATCCGCCTCAGATGGCTCCTCAGCGGCGAGAGTCGGGGCGGCGCCGGGGACACCTAGCGAGGTGATCGAGGACGTCACTGGCTCGTTCAGGTCGCCCGCGGCCCTCTTGAACTCCCGGATCGTCTTACCGAACGCGGCGCCCAGCTCGGGCAGCTTGGCCGGCCCAAGGACGATCATCGCGATCGCGAGGGCGAGCACTAGATGGAGAGGCGAAAGGCCTTCGAGCATTGTCAACTCCAGGAGCCGGCGACGACCGGGACGATACGCCGTCCGGCCCGTAGCGTCGAGAAAGGGCGGTGGGCCAGACCCGGACGCCCACGCTACCCCTTGGCCACGATGACGTTGCGAGCAAGTTCGGAGGTGTCCTGGTCCGGGCGAATCTGGAGCGCGGTCACGGGATCACCCTTGGCCACTCGCCTCGGCGTCAACTGCCACGCCCCCGAGGAGTCAGCGGTGGTCGTGCCGAGGTAGCGAATCGGGAGACCGGATTCCCCGGCGGATCGGTCCGCCAGGTACACCTCTACCGTCGATCCCGCGATCGCGGTCCCCCTGATCAGGCTCTTGCTTGCCTGCGTGATCACCGGCGCTGCCACGAGGTGGTTGGCGCCCTTCTGAGGATGCTTCGGGTCACTCGCGAGGTAGATCGCGGGCCCGGACGTGTGCGTCACGAGGTTGCGGCTGAGACGTTCAGAGAAGCACTGGTTCTCGATCCCGATCCCGCCCCTCGCTGCGTAGCTGATCGTATTGCCGATCACGACCTGACTGCTAGCCTGCCAGCGGATCCTCACGCCCCAGCCCGGCATCGGCGCGGCCTCTCCCCTGGGCGAGATGCCGATGTGGTTGTCGCGGATGATGTTGCCGCTGGTGTTCGGGGCGGCGAGCGACACGCCATCCAGGACCGAAGACATCCAGTTGCCCTCGACGAGGGTGCGGTTCGAGCCGTCGAAGACATTGACCGCCTCGCCGTCGTAGTACTGGCCGATCTGCCCCGAGCGCCACGACTTCTTGTAGCTGCCATCGGCCTTGAAGCCGAGCCAATTGCCGATCAGCCGGTTGCCGTTGATCTGCCAGGTGGTCTTATGGTCAGTGCCCCAGGGAAGCGAACGATTCCAGCCGTGGGAGTACTCGACCGCCTGGAAGAGAGTGCGGCCGATCACGTTGCGCTCGTTCGGTCCGTAGCCGCCGATCAGGCCGAACTTGGGTCCGAAGTTGTGATCCTCGCCGATGGTGCAGGTGGCATCGCCGCCGTACGGGTTGATGCAGAAGACGTTGTTCTGGGTGATGTTGCCGTTGGTGCCCGGGCCGTAGTTGTTCACCGCGTCCTTGCCGTTGCCGATGATGTTGCGGTCGGCCAGGGCCGGCGTGCCGATGAGGTTGTGCTTGGCGCCGGTGTTGACCAGCACGCCGAACTGGTTGATCGTGTTGGTGCCGTTGGTCTCGAAGCCGATCCAGTTGCCGATCACCCGGTTCCCGACGGCGTTCTTGCCGTCGATCATGATCCCGCGGTAGAAGTCGCTGAGGATCAGGCCGCGGATCGTGTTGCCGCCCGAGGTGATGTAGAAGAGCGCCTCGTCGGCGTTCTCGCCGTTGCCGCGCACCTCGACGCCGGGTCGGCCGTTGGTCAGGATCGTGGCGCTGTTGACGCGCGCGCCCGGCTGCGTGTAGCCGTCGATCGTCAGCGTGCCGCGCAGCGACGTGATCAGGGGCAACCCCGACGACAACTGGATGACCGGCACACCGCTGCCGGGGATGTGGAAACTGATGCGATCGTTGCCCTGGTCCCAGTCCGCCTCCTGGATCGCAGCTCGCAGCGTGCAGCGGCCCCGATTGTCGGCGCAGGTGCCGTCGCCGACCGCGGCGTCGGCCGTGTCCAAGGTGCTGGTCACGGTGAAGGTGTGTCCGGGCGGCAGCGGTCCCGGCGAGGCGATCGGCTGGCTGGCGCCAGCCACACTTAAGGGCTTGTGCGCCGCCCGGAGCGCTGCGACCACGGACTGGAGGTCGACCGCATCAACGCATCCGTCGCCGTTGGCGTCCGGCGCGGACGTGCCGCACGCAGCTCCCGCCTCGCGGGTGCTGGTCCAGGCAGCCCGGGCAATGTCGAGGTCCTCGGCGCTGAGCCCTCCGGGCCCGGCCAATCGCCGGACCGGATGCGCCTGCCCGGGCCGGGCGAAGTTGGGCACCGAGCCAGCATCGGGAGCGGCGATCACCCGCCCGTCCGCGGCCGCGCCCAAGACCGCCAGTGCCGCTGGCGGCGCGGAAAGCCTGCGACCAGCCGCATCAGCCACTGAGTCGACGAGGATGCGGACCTCGACCGCGCCACGCACCTGCGGATCGAACACGAGTTGGACCAGGTTCTGCCCGTGTGCCGGGTGGAGGTCGTACGCCGCGAAGGCATAGCCGCCGGCCACTTCCTCGGGCCGCAACGCCGAGCCTCGTCCGGCAGGTGCGACGCCGATGAGCTGGGCGGCACCGCTAGTGACCAAGACGCGGCCGTCCACGGCGGCCACATTCAACGAGAGACGCACGGTCACGGCGCTGAGCCGCCCAGGAACGGCATGGCGCGGCGAAGTCACGGTCAAACGTTGAGCATCCTGGCGCGCAGTGGCGACCGGCGCGATGACAAGGAGCACGAGCAGCGCGGCGGCGATTGCCACCGCATGGGAGAGGTGCCGAGGCATACCGAACCCTGAAAGCTGCGCGGGGAACAGGGACTGACGCCGCGCTCGGTACGACGCCTCAGTGCCTTGATCGTGGGACGGCGTAGTACTTCCGTCAACCGCTGGGGAACTCATGGCGGTGATCGTGGTGACCAATGGCACCGGAGCTATCCGACGACCCCGCTAGGCTGCAGCTGGGACAGGTCCGGCCGGGGAACAGCGATCGTGCCGACGGCGCCGTCCAGGGTCGCGGCATACAGGTTGCCGCTCCCGACCGTGAAGAGGGTGCCGTCGACGATCTCGGGTGCGCCGTCGCACCGACCGCCACTGGCCAGCCTGCCGCCGGAGCTGGCGGCATAGGTCCTCACCCGGGAGCCCCAGCAGGCATACAGCACGCCGTTGGCGACTGCCAAGCCGGTCGGTCTGCCCGGAACCGTGACGCTCCACAGCGTGGCTCCGGTGTCGGCGTCGTAGGCGCCGACGGTGCTGCAGCTGGCGGCGTAGACGACACCCTTGGCGACGGCCGGCGGGACCGCGCAGCCGAAGGCACCGATCGGCGTCGTCCAGCCGTTGGAGTCCTGATGGAGGGAGCCGTCCGCCGCAGTCAGGTAGCCGTCCGCATTGCCCGCCGCAGGCGTAGAGAGGGAGCTGCCAAAGTCAGTCCAGGTAGCGCCACTCGGGTCGTTCACGGACACTTGCGTGCCGCTGACGATGTAGATGGTGCCGTCCGCTTCGAAGGCGACCGGCTGGGTCACCGGTCCGGTCGCGGCAGTGGGCGTGATGCTGCTGCCCAGCGCACCGGTGAAGGAGTTGATGACGTGGACCTTGCCGTCCTGGCCCGATGCGTAGAGCAGGCCAGCGCGGAACGTCAGGCCGTTCACGGCGGTGCCGATGTATGCCTGCCACTGGGTGGTGGTGCACAGGCCGCCGTCGGTCCGGCAGAGGTAGGGAAAGGCGCGCACGATGCCGTTGCTGTTGCCCACGAAGACGGAGCCGCCGTTCGCTACCGGTGACGCCTGTTGGAATCTGGAAGGTCCGCCGGTGGCGCGCCACAGCAGCGTGCCGCTCGGCGAGAACGCCGACACGACGCCGCCCTCGTCAAAGACGTAGGTGTTGTCCCGCAGGACGACGAACGGCTTGACGTTGCTGGACGCCGACACCTGCCTTGACCAGACGACCGTGAGCTGGTCGGCGTTGGATGGGTCGACCGTGTTTTCGAGCGGGTTGAAGCTCCGCCCGGACGGTCCGTAGCCGCCCTGCGCCCAGTTGGCGAAGACAGTGAACTGGGCCTGGGCGCCCCGGTTGGCATGCACCTCGTCGAGCGAGATCCAGTGCGTCCCCGGCTGGGCACTCTTGGGGATCTGGACGCCGATGCTTACGGCTCCCGATGCGTTGCTGAAGGCAGCCGTGATATCGGTCAGGTCGAGGAAGACGTCCACCCGCGCCGAGGCATCGAAGCCGCTGCCCGACACCGTAACGGAGCTGCCGGGCGGGCCGCTGGCGGGCGAGAGTAAAGCCGTCGTTGCTGCCGCCGCCGGCGCCGCAATTGCGACGCTGAGCGCCACGCCGACGACGCCGGCAGCCACCAGGCGATTGAGTGTGCGAGTGACCATTCGATTCGCTCCTACGCCCCCATGTGCCGATCGGCACGTCGGTGGCCCGCGGGACGCTAGGTGCAGACGCGGTGCCTGTCAATGCGTTCCGCTGCTGGCGATGTCGCGAGGCGCATGACGGCTTGAACGGTCTGGCGGCCGACCGTTACACCGGCGCCCGTCCCGCGCTGACCAATCTCCCGGAGGCAGCGCGCCATCTCGCGCACGCACTCCATCTCGGTCCCTGCCGATTGCTGTCCACTCCCGGCTACGCTTGCCGGCCTTGGGTTCCTCACGAAGGCCGTGAGCCCACTTTTCCAAGTGAGCTGCACCGGGGACATCGTCATCGAGCCACGGTCGGCCGATCGTCCAGCCGAGCGATGCGTTAGCGGCGTCAACTTCAGGCCACGCAGCCTCGAGGTCAGTCATGCCTACCCGCTCAGCCCAACACCACCCAGGTCGTGGTCCCCTTGCACAACCAGAGGTCCCCGGCGTGGTCGAGGAACAGGTCGCCCGCCGCGCCTGACGTCGGATGGGACTTTGCCTTCGCCGGCAAGAGCCGCAGCTGGGCCGTGCTGCCGTAGAACACGCCACCGCGGCCGGTCAGGGACCGCCCGAAGACGCCGATCCCCTGACCGGATTGACCCACAACGCCCACGGCGCTGGCATCCTGGTTGGCATAGCCATGGACGCCGGTCCTGACAAGGGTGGCGGGTGGGGAGCCGCTGCCGCTGTAGCCGCGCACCCCGGTGGCGGCGGACTGGCCGTGGATCGCCGCTTGGTCGGTGGCGGCACTGGCGCCGTAGACGCCCACGCCGAGAACGCTGCTGCCGTAGACCCCGTTGCCAGAATCGCTCTCGCCTCTGAAGGCATCGACACCGCTGGCGTCGATCTCTGTCGGAGAGGTGGCGGAGTAGGTGTGGCCGACATGGACGATGTCGCCGTCCGTGGCGCTGACCGGACTGGATCGACCCACAGTCGTGGCCAGGGAGGCCGCGGCGGCGCCGAGTGCCCCGAACAAATCGCTCGCCGCGACCGCAGGCTGGTGGTGTCGATGGCCATGGCCGTACCCTCCGACGCCCCCAACGATGCGCGACTGCGCTTGGCGGAGAGTGTGGATCAGGCGTCAACCGAGGGTTCGGTTGAAACGGACCTGCCCGCCGACGGCACGGGGCCGGGGCGGGCAGGAGAGTAGCGACGGGCACTTACCAGCGCCCTCGTTCACGAACGGCTCCACTCATTGCGCCGCGTTGGCAACGCAGCGGTACGTCTCGGGGCTGCTGATCGTAACCTCGAGGAGTCCAAGGTGCCGGCTCGTGCTCTGCCCGAGTGTGTTCGCCCAGTTGTTGGACCCATCTTCGAAGAACCCGTCGGTCCACTGGTCGTCCTGCTGCGCGCCGCTCGCCTGATAGATCAGCGCCAGCTCTCCAAGCGAGGGGAGGCGCAGATTGCGGCTGGCACAGGTCTGCAACGCGTCGAGCCATGGCGCGGCCGCGTTGGGGGTCGCATCGAAGCACAACCCGAAGTCATGCTGCAGTCGACCTGAGCACTTCTCGAGCAGTGAGGTGCGGTAGCCCGCTGCGAGGTCAGCTGCCGAGATCGACCCGGCGATGATGTTGGGATGGTCCCCCGCAGGCGGCTGGTGACCCGAGATGGTGCCCGTCGCCACCTGGCCGTTGGAGCTGATGATCACCGCCGCGGCGGCGTTGCCGGTCACCGACAGCAGCAGGGCGATCAGCGCCACGATCATGGCCGGCGATGGACGGCGCACCGGCAGATGCAGACGGAAGGCCTTGCGAACGGAGACTGCCACGGCGCGAACCCTTTCCTGGGCGCGAGGTTCGCGGCGGTCAGTGTGAACGCTCGGCTTCCCCGCCCATCAGGGTGATTGTTGTACGAGGGTCAACCGCTCGGCGCGTGGCACCCGTCCCGCGCTGATCTCCCGCGGCAGCGTGCCATCTCGCGCACGCAATCAACCTCGGTCCGGCCGACTGCGGTCCACTCCCTCGAGCGCTTGCCCGCCCTGGGCTACTCGCGGGCGTCATACGCCAACTGATCCCAGTGCTCTGCACCGCGTACGTCGTCGTGAAGATGCGGCCGGCCCACGGTCCAACCGAGTGTGGCATTAGCGGCGCCGAGCTCGGGCCTGGCGGCCTGGAGGTCAGTCATGGGTCGGATCATCACCCAAGCATGCGCTCCGCGAACGCCTTCCCAAAGGCGAGGGCTCGACCACCTCCGCCGATTCGACTACTTGCCCCGCGGGCGTCGGTGGCTACATTCCGCGCAGCCTGCTTCTGCGCGTGCCCGCGCACCGAGATGGCTGGCAAGCGCGTCGAGCCCGCTCGGTTTCGCTACCGGGACGGGCTCCGCGTTTCTAGGCGGCTCCGGCCCTCATTCCTGACAGACCTGCCCGCCGACGGCGCGGAGCCGGACGGCACGGAGCCAGCGCGACAGTCTGTGCCAGTCACTCGATCGACGGCGATAGAGTGCCGTGATGGATGACGAAGCAGCTGCACCAGAGGAGCGCTATCGACGCGCGGTCCGTGAAGGCAAGCTAGCCGCGAATGCTTTCAACGGTGCGGCGCACATCACGGCGAGTCTCGGCAGCCCGCCACATCCAGCCGTCGATGAGAAGGTCGTCGCCAAGGCGCCGATGGAGCTAGAGCAGGCAGAGACCGAGGAGCGGAAGGCGCGGGCGGCGCTCTGGCCGCTGATCAAGGGTTCCGGACTGCGGCTGGCCGGTAGAGCGCTGCCCGAGTCCTGACAATTCACATAAGACCTTGAAGGCGATCCTCACCCCGCCGCCGCTCCGCGCCCGCGGCGGCCCGGGTTGGGTCGTCGAGCCGGACGAGAGACCGCGGGGCGACGGGAGCGCACAGTCCGCGTTCGCAGCATCGAGGTCCCCAAGTTGTAGTCGTCAGACAACCGTGCGACCCGACATCGTGTGGCATTGCCAGCGGGATGACGCCCGCGTTCGTTTGACGTTTTCCGCCACCCTAACGACCAGCGTCTCCGCCAACGGCGGTGCCACCCGCCACCCTACGATGGACCAGCGCACCTTCGCGGCTGCGCAGCGGGCAACGAAAGGGAGATCTCGTGAGGCGGATCGTTGCGGCTTCGGGGGTAGGGTCATGAGTCAGGCAGTCGGAGCGGTCCAGCTTCCGCCCGACCAAGTCGAAGCGATCCTCGAGCGTACGGTCGCCAAGGCAGTTTCACGGGGCGCGCGCGTCGAGTCTGTCGCGGGGCGACAGGCGATCGTGGTGTGGGGCAAGCCCGTCAAGGGTTTCCTGCGCCTGATCCTGACCGGAGAGAGGCGCGAGGCGATCAGCGTCGACGTCTACGGGCAGATCTCATACCGGCGCATCTGGAAGGGAGAAGGAGCGTGATCGTGTCGCGTGATGTTCGCGACTGCGGTTAGCCTTCGGCGTGTGGCCGACCTGCTCTCCGACCTGCTGGCCGCGTGAGTCTCAAACCTCCCGTGGAATCTCACTAACGGGGGCAGGTCGGAGTTGGACTACGTCAGCTGCGCGCTACTACCGAGATGTGGTCCGCAGGCATCTCGCGGCCTCAGTCACACCAGCTGCACGCGCTTCCACTCCGTGCCACCCAGGCAGAACCACAGGCGCTGGCTCTTGTCGACGAACAGGTCACCTGCCTGCCCGGAGCTCGGATGGCTGGTGGCAGTCGAGGGCACCAGGCGGACCTGTGCGGCACCGCCGACAAACTCGCCACCTCGACCTGTGTCGGCGTATCCGAATACGCCGACATCCGGGGTGACGGTCGGAAACGTGGCGCTGCTCGCACCGGCGAGCCCGGTGCCGCCGTTGCGTGCCAAACCGAGTATCGCTTGGCCGCTGGGACTGTGAGATTGGCCCTCGAGGCCCTTCGAAACGCCGGCGGTGGCTAAGTTCTGCACAGAGACGGCACTGCCGGTGGCGTTCGTGGCAATGGCCGTGATGGCCTTGCCCTGGGTCGAGATGGCCTGGACGCTGTTGCCGCTCGTGGACTTGGCAAAAATTGCCGTGCCCGACTCTGCGGTCGCGAGGATCCCATCTCCCGAACTGACATTCAAAACGGACAGGACGCCGTCGCTGGTGGTGTGATTGGCGAGGACCGTTGGGTGCCGCACGTCGGCGTACACACCCGCGACGTGGATCGCCGTTCCATCGTCGCCCGCCCCGAGAACTCGCTCTGCTCCGGCCAGCGTCGCGGCCGCTGCTCCCGCCAGACCTGCGAGCGCCGCCGCCAGTAGGTTGCGTCGGCTGCGGACCATCGTCGTATCGATCGCCATGGCGCCCACTCCTCGGCGAGCCTGCTGGCGTCCACGGCGGCGTCTACAGGCTCTCGGCTGATCATCGGCCGGCGGTCAAGGTGGTCGATCGCTCCTGGTTGCCTAGCGCTCCGGTGTCGTCGGCAGGCAAGGCGGTCATTGAGCCGGACGAGAGGCCGGGGGCAACGGCGGCGATCACACGGGACGAGACTTGCGTTGTCGTCGGCCTGACCATTGGACCGGAGCTCGATGCCTGGACTTTCAGTGACAACCTACGAGCTTGGGCTTGCCGACCGAAAGCTGGGGTTGGGCGCCGGACTCGCGGCATGCGGACCGCCACAGAAGGTCCATGCCTCGCGCTGATTGTGCTCGAGACGGTCGGAGAGGTGCGACGACCGTGCGGCTGGTGCCGAAGTAGGGGCCGCCTGACCGCCAATCCGGGGATCCAGTGCGACGCGTCTGGTCGAGGGACATTGACGGTTGCCCAGGGACCGCCTACGGTCCCGCGGACTTGCCGGCGTGCCAAGAGGCATGTGGGTGAAGGCCTGGGGGCGAGAGGATGAGGATCGAATGGGTTTGCGTGTCCTTAATCGCCTGATCGCCGCGGGTGTCCTGGGCGGGGCAGTCTCCATCGCCGTCGCGGCACCTGCTGCCGCGGCTCTGACCGCAACGCTCTCGCCGGCCAGTGGGCCACCGGGCACGGCGGTGACGATCTCGGGCGGCGGGTTTGACCCGCAGGCCCGCGTGGACATCTTCTTCGACACCACCGACATGGCGCGCGCCTTCAGCAACGTCTCGGGTGCCGTCTCGATCGCGATCCAGATCCCCAAGAGCGCCCAGCCCGGGGCCCACTGGATCTCGCTCGATGAGGTGCGCACGCACGGCGGTGCCCAGGCCCAGTTCACCGTGGTTGCCAACTGGCCGCAGCGCGGCTACGGGCCATCGGGCCGCAGCTTCAACCCGCTCGAGAACACGGTCGACCCGTCCAACGCCGATCAGCTCACAGTGGCCTGGTCGAGGCAGTTGACGAACACCACCAACGTCAAGCCATTCGTCGTCGTGCGGGGCAACATCTACGTTTTCGACGAGACCGGGGTCGTCACGGCCCTCTCGCCGTCAGGCGCCGTGCTGTGGGTTGCCACGGGTGGCCCGTCCAGGGTTCCGCAGGTGGCACCGGCCGCGAGCAATAGCGCCATCTTCGCGGGCAACTCCAATGGTGTCGTGCGGGCCTTCCCATACCTGTGCCGGACCGACGGCGGCCTGTGCACGACCACCCTGTGGGTCACCAACATCGGCACCGCCGTGAATGGCCTGACCCTCCGCAACGGCCTGCTGTACGCACCGGGCCAGGACAGCAAGGTCCACGTCATCAACTCATTCACCGGGGCACTCGGCGCGAGCATCACGCCCCCGTTCAACGCCAGTGCAGCCGTGACGCAGCCGGTGGCCTTCGCCGCGGATGGCAGCATGCTCATCGTCCAGGGCTCGCTCGTCAGCGAGACCGCCCCGGACTCCGGCGGGGAGAGCTTTGGCGGCGCCATCTCGGCGCCTGCTGTCGGCAACGCGGACACGTACTTCACCATTGCGGACGGCAGCCTCCGCCAGTTCTTCGGCTGGGCGACACCCATTGGGACGGCCGGCTGCGGGGTCGCGCCAGCGGTTGCCAATGGCGTCGTGTATGCCGCCGGCTGCACCACCATCGGCGCCTACGATGCCGACACCGGAGCCGTCCTGTGGAGTAACACGGTGCCGGCCTCACCGACCGGCCTGGCGGTCGGCAACGGCGTCCTGTATGCCTGCTGGGGGTCCCGAGTGAAGGCGTATGAGGCCCGCTCCGGCGACAAGCTGGGCAGTGGCGGCCTGTGCTCGGGCGCGCCCGAGATCGTGAACGGCACGCTGTACTCGACCTTCTTCGGGCTCAATGCCGCGACACTTGACGGCGCCACCAACACCGTGGCCGTTCCCCGGCCGGACCTGTCCCAGCTACGGCCTGATCCGACGTTCGACCGACAGGGCACCCACTGACGCAGCACGTCGGTGCCCTCGCCGGTCAGGGCGTCACCGCACCCCCAGCGGGCCGGCGCCAAGGTAAGCCGGGCCGAGTTGCTGCGCCCAACCCCGGAGCAGCAACAACGTCAAAGCGCCTGATGCGACGGCGGGTGCGAGGCCGGTGTCGGCAACGAGCGCATCGGCGCTGGCGGGACCGCGCAGGAGCCGCCTGGCAACGAGCCGTTCCGCCGGACCGAGCATCTGCAGGGCAGCCTCGACGCCGAGCGATGCCGGCCTGCCAGTGGGCGCGCGTTGCGCCGCTCCGATGGCCGTGTCGTAGCCGAGATCGACCACCAGCTCGTCGAGGCCCACGAGCGGACGGGCCGGCGTCTCGCGCAGCAGTGCCAGGCTTCCGGTCACCGCCGGATCGGTTGGCCGGCCCGGCGCCACCAGCACCAGCCTGCCCTGCTCGAGGGCGTGGCGCGCGGTGATGAGCGCGCCGCTGCCGGTCGGTGCGTCGATCACGATCGTCGCCTGGCAGAGGATGCTGATGATCCGGTTGCGCTTGGGAAAGGTGCCCGGCGTGGCGTGGGAATCAGGTGCCAGCTCGCTGATGATCGCGCCGCCCGACGCGAGGATCGAGGCTGCCAGGCGAGCGTGGACTCGCGGCCCGGGCTCGGCGTGACCGCTGCCGATGACTGCGATCGTGGCGCCGCCCGCCTCGACCGTGGCCGCGTGTGCGGCTCCATCGATGCCCATCGCCAGGCCGGAGACGACGACCGCCCGGCAGTCGACCAGCCGGCGCGCCACGGCCGCCGCAAAGGCACGCCCGGCGAGCGTCGGTTTGCGCGTGCCGACCACGGCGACGCGTCGCGGCTCCTCGAGCAGTTCCCGCCTGCCCTGCCCGTACAGGACCGCGGGCTTGTCGGCAAGCTCGTGCAGCTCCAAGGGGTAGTCCGGATCCAGCGGCGTGAGCGTCCAGACATGCAGGTCGGCCAGCCGGCGGTGGACCAGGGTGGGATCGGCAGCGGCGACGATCAGTGCATCCGAGACGGCCTCCGGAAGCCGCCTGTCGAACGTTCCGCGGAGCTCATGGATCAGCTGCGCGAGCCGTGAGCGATCGAACTGCCGCAAGGACCTCACGTGCGTTGCCGAACCGCTCGAGCAGGCGTCCAAAGCGCTCCTCGCCAATGCCCTCGACGGCGGCCAGCGCGATCCAGCTCTCGCGCTCGCTGAGCTCGGACATCCGTCCGTCACGCCGCGAGCGGGACGGCTGCCGCGGGATCGCGCAGCCCGGCGGCCGCGAGCAGGTCGTCCTCCGTCACCGTGGCATGGCCAGAGCAATCGGCGACCGTCCGGGCGACCCGCATCAGGCGATGGATCGCCCGGGCGCTCAGCGAGGACGCCGACGCGATCTCGCCGACGAGACGCTCTCCGCGGGGACTCAGGTGGCAGAGCGCGCTCAACCGCGATCCCGGCACGAGGGCGTTCGGCCGGCCGCCGTTGCGCGGCAACGAGACTGCCCGGGCGGATGCGATGCGCGCCGCGACGACCTCGCTCGACTCCGCGTCCCCGTTCGCGATCAGATCCGTGGCGCGGACGCGCGGCATTTCCACCCGCAGGTCCAGGCGGTCGAGCAGCGGACCGCTGACGCGGCGTTGGTATCGCTCCGGGTCGCCCGGCCGGCAGCTGCAGCGACGCTCGGGATCGGTGAACCAGCCGCAGCGGCACGGGTTCATCGCCGCAATCAACTGGAACCGGGCCGGATATCGAAGCCGGCCATGGACGCGCGACAGGTCGACGATGCCCTCCTCGAGCGGCTGTCGCAGGGCATCCAGCACGTCCCGGTCGAACTCGGCCAGCTCGTCCAGGAAGAGGCTCCCCCGATGCGCGAGCGTCACCTCGCCGGGCTGTAACGTCGGGCCACCGCCGACCATGGCCGCGTAGGAGCACGTGTGGTGCGGCGAACGGAACGGCCGGTCTCGGTGGAGGCCACCCTCGCCGAGGATCCCCGCGATGCTCTCGATGACCGTCACCTCGAGCGCCTCGGCGTCGTCAAGGGCAGGGAGCAACCCGGGCACGGTTCGCGCGAGCAGCGTCTTGCCGGCTCCGGGTGGTCCGACCAGCAGCAGGTTGTGCCCGCCGGCGATGGCAATCTCGAGCGCCCAGCGCGCATGACCCTGGCCGCGAACTTCCGACAGATCTGGTGGAGGCTCGGCGCCACTCGGCGCGGGACCGCCGGCGACCGCCCCCTGGGAAGCCTCGCTCCCTGGGACGGCCGACACGTCGATGATGCTTCGTCGTGTTGCCGCGGCCGCCTTCCGGCCGCGCGGACCGGCGACCAGCCTGGCCGCGTCGTCCAAACCACAGACACCCACGGCTTCGACACCGGCGACCAGCCGAGCCTCGGCCAGGTTCGCGGCCGGGACGGCGACGCGCCGATATCCGGCCCGAACCAACGTGTGGACCATCGGTAGAACGCCGGGAACCGCCCGCACCTCGCCGCCGAGGGAGAGCTCGCCGAGCAGTGCCCACGATCCCGATGACGCGCGAATCTGCTCCGAGGCGACCAGGATCCCGAGCGCGATCGCCAGGTCATACGCGGCGCCGTGCTTGCGTCGATCGGCGGGCGCGAGATTGACCGTGATCCGGCTCAAGGGATACTCAAAGCCCGAATTCCTGATCGCGGCCCGCACGCGCTCGCGCGCCTCGGACAGCGCGGCATCTGGCAACCCGACGATGTGGCACACCGGCAGCCCCGGTGCCACGTCTACCTCGACGCGCACGAGCTCACCGCGCAACCCGGCGATGACAGCAGTGACGAGCGTCGCGAGCACTCGCCACATGGTGAGGAGCTGCGCTTACTTCGCGCTCTACCGGCGCTTACCTACCCCTTGAGGGCGCCGCCGATCCCCGAGCCACTCAGGAACATGCGCTGGAACACCAGGAACAGCGCGATCGGGATCAGGGTGGAGATGGTCAGCGCCGCGATGAAGATGTCCAGCTCGGTCGTCGGCTGGAGCGTCGGCAGGCGCACGGACAGCGGCTGCAGGTCCGGGTTGCGCAGCACGAGCAGCGGCCAGAGGTAATCCTTCCATGTGGCGATCACCGCGAAGACGGAGACCACACCCAGGATGGGCTTGGACATCGGCAGCACGATCCGCCAGAAGAGCGCGAATGGGCCGGCACCGTCCACGCGCGCCGCGTCGATGATCTCGCGCGGCAGGTTGTCGAAGAAGCGCTTCATGAGGATCACGTTGAGCGCGCTGGCGCCGGCCGGCAGCCACACGCCCCAGAACGAGTCGATCAGCCGCAGGTGGACGATCGGCATGTCCACGACCGTCAGGTAGAGCGGTACGAGCAGCACGATCGAGGGCACGAACAGGGTCACCAGCACGAGGCCTGTCAGCAGCCGCGAGCCTCGCGGACGAAGGATCGAGAGGGCGAACCCACCCGTAGTCGCCACGACGATCTGCACCACCCAGGCCCCGAAGGCCACCAGGATCGTGTTGAGCACGTAGCGGTCGATGTGCGTTCGGGACCAGGCCGCCGCGAGGTTGCCCAGGTCGATGCCGTGTGGCCACAGCGCGAGCGGCTGACGCAGCGTGTCCTGCGTCGACGTGACGGCGGACTTGATCATCCACAGGATCGGTCCCAGGCCAACGACCAGCAGGAACAGGAAGGTAACGAACGTCACGGCTCGCAGGCTCCAGCGCACGCGCGTGCTGCGGAGGTCCGCGGCGGAGATGACTGTCCGTTCGGACGCCGGCCCGCCCGGTGCGCGACGGCGCAGCGACCAGGAACGACCAGGACGTCCAGGACGTCCAGCCGTCGCCGTCATGAGCTCGTGCTCCAGCTTCGCGTGAGCCAGAAATAGAGCGCCGTGAAGACGGCCAGGAACCCGGCCAGCATCACGCTGAGCGCCGCGGCCTTGCCGTATTCGCCACCCAGGCTGTTCTGGAACGCGTAGTGGTAGATGAGCAGCAGCACCGTCGTCGTCGAGTTCGCGGGACCGCCACCGGTGAACAGGAACGGCTCGGTGAAGAGCTGCGCGGTGGCGATCAGCTGCAGGATCAGCGTCACATAGATCACCGGGCGCAACTGCGGCAAGGTTACGTAACGGAGCTTCTGCCAGATCGAGGCGCCATCGACCTCGGCTGCGTCGTACAGGTCGCCCGGGACGGCCAGCAACGCGGCCAGGTAGATGATCACCGTCGCGCCCGCAGCCGCCCAGGTGGCCTCGATGACGATCGAGGGCATGGCACTTCCCGAGGCCTGCAGCCACGTGAACGGCCGCACTCCGAACCAGCCGAGGACGCTGTTGAACACCCCGCCGGAGCTCGCGTCGTAGAACGAACGCCATAACAGCACGGCAACGACCGGCGGGATGACGACCGGCAGGTACGCCAGGGCGCTGAAGATGCCGCGGTGACGGCGGACCTCGCTCATGATCACGGCGAGGACCAACGGGATCGGGAAGCCGAACACGAGCGCCAGCAGCGCGAACCAGGCCGTGTTCTTGACCGCGGTGTAGAACAACGGATCGGCGAGCACGTGCTGGAAGTTCTGCAGGCCCACCCAGGTCGGTTCCGACACCAGGTTCGTCTGCTGGAATGCCATCACCACGGCTCGCACGATCGGGAACCAGGCAAAGACACCGAAGATCAGCAGGAGCGGCACCAGGAACACGAAGGCTCCCAGGCCGTCCCTGCTGACCAGGCGGCGAACGGATCGACGCGTGCGCTCGGTGCGCTCAGGGCGCACGGTGCGCTCCACGGCCGTTAACGGGACGTGAGTCGATGGGGCCCCGGAGTGATCGAGCGCCCCATCGACACTCAACGGATCAGCCCGCGGAGTCTGCGTCCAGGAGCGCCTGGACCTGGGTGTTGGCCGCATCGAGCAGCGCATCGATGTCGGCGTTCTGGTCGGTCAGGACCGCCTGGACCACCGGATCGAGCGCGGCGTAGAGGTCCTGCGTATGCAGGGTGGGCTCGTTGACCAAGGGCTGGTCGAAGATCTTGGAGGTGAACGGTGTCATCTGGGCCGTGGGGACGTTGATGTAGTCCTTGATCCACAGCTGCGACTGGTCGTACGTGGCCTTGTCGAAGATCGGCAGGGCCGGTACGCCGACCGGCTGGTTGTTGGCCTGGAGTGCCTGCGCATCGGCGACGGCGCCCTCCTGGGTCAGCAGCTTGTTCATGTAGTAGAAGTCGATCCAGTTGACCGCCGCGTCGCGCTGGTCGTCCGTGGTGACCACGTTGACCGCGGCGAGCGTGCCGCCGCCGAGGACGCCGGCGTTGGGGTCATCCGCGAGCGGGATGATCGTGATGCCGTAGTCGTCGGGGTTGAGGTTGTTGTTCTGGACCATTGCGGTGTAGAGGTCAGAGCCGCCGGTGAACATGCCGATCTGGCCGCTGGCGAACGCCTGGTTGATGCTGCCCCAGTTGTAGTCGAACGTGGAGCCCATCGAATTGTCGTCCCAGCGCAGCTTCTTCAGGTTCGCGAGCGCCTGCTTGGTCTGGTCGTTGTTGACGGTCGCGATCGGCTTTCCGTTTGCGTCCGTCGACTCCATCCGGCCGCCCAGCGCGTAGGTCGCGGTCGTCAGCTGCCAGCCGCCCGTGTTCTGGGTCGCCATCTCGGCATAGCCCGCCTGACCGGTCTTGTCGGCAATTGCCTTCGCGGCAGTTTCGACTTCGTCCCACGTCGTCGGGGGCTTGTCGGGATCCAGGCCCGCCTGCGTGAACAGCGAGCGGTTGTAGGTCAGCGACATGCCGTACGCCGCGATCGGAACTGCCGAGATGGTCCCGTCTGCGTCCTGGCCGTTGACGAGCACGTTGGGGTTGAACTTGTCGATGTACGGGAGCTCGCGCAGACGCGAGTCGATGTTCACGATCTGGTGCTGGGCGATGAGGCCCTTGCCGTCGGTGAACGGGATGGTGAAGACGTCCGGCAGGGTGCCGGCGGCCAGGGCCGCAGTGAACGTCGGCGCGGTCCAGTTGTACTCCTCGGGCTCGACGGTCACCCAGGGGTACTTGGCCTCGAACTCGCTGATCTGCAGGTTGAGCGCGTCAACCGCTTCCTGCGTGGCGCCCGGCCGCAGCACGCCGACGCTGATCGTCACCGGCTTGTGCGCGCCGGCTGTGGCGTCCTGCGCGGTCGCCACGCCGCTGCTGGCGAGCAGCGACCCTGCTGCGATGCCCGCTACCGCGAGCAACCGCAGCCGGTCGGTCTTGATCGTCATGTCGGGATTCCTCCTCCGTTGATGCATTGTCGATGCCATTGGGCTCCAGCGATCGGCAGGCGCCCATGCGCTGCCATGGTCTGAGTGCCTCACGGCTCCCTCATGCGCGATCCTCCTCAGCGCCGGAGACAGGCTCCAGCGACGGGTCCGGCACGCGGACCCATGCGGTGGCGTCGACGGGCAGGCGCCCGTCCGAGACTGGAGTTGCTGGAAAGGAGGACGGTCGCGCCGGGGGGAAGCGCGACCGCGACCTCCGAGAGATTGGTGATCGAGACGAAGCCGTCGCCCCGCGTGAACGACAGCACGCCCTGAGGCGCCGGAAGCCACGCGAACGACTCCCCGCGCAGGGCGGGCTCGACCCGGCGAAGCCGTAGCGACTCGCGATAGAGGCTGAGCATCGAATCGGGGTCGTGCTCCTCCGCGGCGACGGTGAGGTCGGACCAGTCCGAGGGTTGGCGCAGCCACGGTTCGGCGCTCGCGTGTGCGGGGCTGAAGCCGAACGGTGGCTCGTCACCGGACCAGGGCAGCGGCACGCGGCAGCCGTCCCTCCCGGGATCGCTGCCGCCGGAGCGGAAGTACATCGGGTCGCGCAGCTGATCCGCGGGCAGGTCCTGCACTTCGTCCAGCCCCAGCTCATCGCCCTGGTAGATGTAGAGCGAGCCGGGCAGGGCGGCGGCGAGGAGGGATGCCGCCCGTGCCCTGCGCCGGCCCAGCGAGGAGTCGGAGTCGATCCCCTGTCGCTTCGCGGCGAACGAGAACGAGCTGTCCTCGCGGCCGTAGCGCGTGACCGGGCGGGTGACGTCGTGATTCGACAGCACCCAGGTCGCGGGAGCGCCAACCGGCGCGTGTGCGCTGAGCGTTGCATCGATCGATTCGCGCAGTGCGTCGGCATCCCACGGTCGCGCCAGGAAGTCGAAGTTGAACGCCGTGTGGAGCTCGTCCGGTCGGAGGTAGCGAGCGAACCGCTCGACGTCCGGCAGCCATACCTCGCCGACCAGGACGCGATCGCCCGGGTAGCTGTCGGCGATCGCGCGCCAGCTGCGGTAGATCTCGTGCAGCTCGTCGCGGTCCTCGTGCGGATGACCGCCCGGCGTTGGCTCTGCCGGCACCTCCGGGAGCGTCCCGTCCTTGACCAGCAGCGCCGCGGAATCGATACGGACGCCTGCAACGCCTCGGTCGAACCAGAAGCGCAGGACGTCCTCGTGCTCGCGGCGTACGTCGGGGTGGTCCCAGTTGAGGTCCGGCTGCTCGGCGGAGAAAAGGTGCAGGTACCACTCACCGGGCGTGCCGTCGGCGTTGCGGGTTCGCGTCCAGGCCGGACCTGAGAAGTTCGAGCGCCACGCGGTCGGCATCTCGTCGCCGTCCGGACCGCGGCCGGGACGAAACCAGAAGCGCGAGCGCTCCGGCGATCCGGGAGCGGCCGCGAGGGCCGCCTGGAACCAAGGGTGCTGGCTCGAGACGTGGTTGGGAACGACGTCGACGATGGTCCGCAGGCCGAGTCTGTCGGCTTCGGCGATCAGCTGCTCCGCCTCGGCAAGAGTCCCGAAGCGAGGATCGATTGCGCGGTAGTCAGCGACGTCATAGCCACCGTCCGCAAGGGGCGACACGTACCAGGGCGTGAACCAGATCGCGTCCACGCCCAGATCCCGCAGGTACGGCAGATGGGCACGAACGCCGGCCAGGTCTCCGACTCCGTCGCCGTTGCCGTCGGCGAAGCTGGCCACGTAGACCTGGTAGATGATCGCGTTGCGCCACCACGGAGTCGGCGCGGCATCGGGCGCGAGCGGCGCAACGACGGGCTCGGGGAATGCGCCGGCGCGGTCAACGACAGGCTCCACGGTTTCGATGAGCGCCTGCTCTGTCACGCCTGTCCCTGTTCAGACGGTCGGTCGGCGACCTCCGGGGCGGCGGTAAGCCGCGACGGCTGCACCGTAGTCCATCGTGCAGATCAATGCAAGAGCTTGACAGAAGATTGTCGGAATTTCGACAACTTAGTGGCCCAAATCAACCCGGCCGCTGGGTGCTCAAGCGATGGGCACTGGCCCCGTTGATCCGCGCACCACGAGCTCGGGCTCGAACAGCAGTTCGTCCTGGGGGACGGCGCTGCCGTTGATCTGGGCGACGAGGAGCTCCGTGACCATCCGCCCCATCGGTTCGATCGGTTGGCGCACCGTGGTCAGCGGCGGGTCCGTGAAGTTCATCAATGCGCTGTCATCGAAGCCGATCACCGAGACGTCCGCCGGTACGCGCTTGCCCGCACGCCGAGCAGCCCGGATGGCGCCGAGTGCCATGGGATCGCTGGCGCAGATGATCCCCGTGATGCCGGCACGGATGAGCCGCGTGGCGGCGGCCTGCGCCGTCTCGAGCGAGTAGAGCGCGTGGACGACGTGGGAGCTGTCGAACGCCAGGCCGAGCCGTTCGGTGACCTGATTCGCGGCCGCCAGCTTGCGGTTGGAAGGCACATGGTCGGCCGGTCCCAGAACGAGCCCGATCTTGGAATGCCCCAGCGAGACGAGATGGCCCATGGCCTGTTCCACGGCAACGGCGTCATCGCAGACGACGCGCGGAAAGCCCAACCCGTCGATCGCAGCGTTCACGAGGACGGTCGGCAAGCCACGCTCGGCGAGCTGGCGATAGTGCTCGTGGTGCGCGTCGACCTGCGCGTAGAGGCCACCGGCGAAGATGACGCCGGACACTTGCTGACCGAGAAGCAGCTCCACGTAGTCGGCCTCGCTCACCCCGCCGATCGTCTGCGTGCAGAGCACGGGCGTGTAGCCCTGCTGCGCGAGGCTGGCGCTGATGACCTCGGCCAGGGCCGGGAAGATCGGGTTCTGCAGCTCGGGCAGAACGAGTCCGACGAGCCGGGCTCGCTCGCCGCGCAGCTTGGTGGGACGCTCGTAGCCCAGGACGTCAAGCGCGGTGAGCACCGCCTGACGGGTCGGCTCGGATACGCCGGGCTTGCCGTTGAGCACGCGGCTGACCGTAGCCTCGCTGACCCCGACCTTCTGGGCGACCTCCGCAAGCCGTCGTGTCATGCGCAAATCTTACGCTGACTTGCGCAAGCGTTTGCAAGCGATACGCCGAGACCGCTGGATCGGCCACGGCTCTGGCGGAACGGGCGGCCCTCTGCTGGCGGCCGACCGCCTCGACGACTAGGTGAGCGCTGGGATCAGCTGCGGCTGCCCGTAGGTCTGGCGAACGCGCTCTGTCGGCTTGCGCGCATCGATCTCGCGCACGAACTCGAGCAGCGACCGCGCGATCGGCGTATCGGAGCGATTGATCATGAACGGCTCGCCACTGTTGAGCGAGGTGATCGCCGCCCGGTAGTCGTTGACGACCTGGTGCTCGACCGGACGCTTCAGCACGCCTTCGATCGACTTCACGTTGATCCCGGTGAAGGCGTTGCTGCGGTTGAGCACCAACTCGACCTTGTCCTTTGGCGTGCCGATCTGGACCATCGTCTCGAGCATGAGGCGCACGTTCTTCAGGCACGACAGGTCGGCAGTCATGACCACGAAGAGACGGTCCGCGGCAGAGATCACATCCAGTGAGTGATCGTCCAGCCGCTCGTCGAGATCGACGACCACGTAGTCGTACAGTGTCCGCAGCGTCTCCACGATGCGTGCCACGTCATGGCGCTCCATGTTGACCAGCTCGGCCTGCTCCGGGCTGGCCGGAGCCAGCAGCAGGTCGACGCCCGAGTCGTGATGAACGACCAGCCGCTGGAGCAGGTCGGCGTCGATCCCGGGCGAGGTCACCACGTCGACGATTGACGTGCGATCCGGGCCAAGGTCGAGGAAGACGCGGTGGTCGCCGAACTGGAGGTTCGCGTCCATCAGGCAGACGCGCCGCTCGACCGTCTTGTGCAGACCGATGGCCGTGTTGATGGCCAGGGTCGTCGTCCCGACTCCGCCCTTGGCGCCGTAGAACGCCAGCACCTCGCCGCGCAACGGTCGAGTCTCGGGAACGTCCGGGTCGACCGTCACGGGACGAATCGGCATGGCCGGCACGAGACGCGACGCATACCGAGCGAGAAGGCGGCGGGTACGCGCCACCAGCTCGCCCGGATGCACAGGCTTGGTCATGTAGTCGTCCGCGCCGGCGCGGAGGCCGCGCACGCGAGACGCCGGGTCGCTGTCGCCCACCAGCACGATTGCCGTGCGGCTGCCGGCCTGTGCGCTGCGCAGGCGACTCAACGCTTCGGTCGGATCCGGGTCGTCGCGGCCGAGGTCGACGAATGTCAGGTGCGGCTTGTCAACGCCCATGCGGCGCATGGCATCGGCCGCATTTTTGGCAAGCAGCACCTGATGCCCCTCGCGACCCATGGTCTGCTCCAGAAGCGCGACGAGGGCAGGATCGGGGCTAACAACGAGGATCCGCTCGGACATCGGTCTCCGGCTCGGTTAGAACGACTGGTGCGTCCTGTCGATCCTATGCGCCGGACGCTCCCCCGCCGATCTGTCGAAAGTACCGGTAACCCCCTCGATTGGGTCCGGTTCGCACACCTGTGGCAGCGATCGCTATGGGTGAATCGCCGGCCCGGAGATCACCGAAGGGATCGACACGGGCGGCACCAACGACGCAGCATCGGTATTCGCGAGCGCGTCCAGCAAGGGCTCAGGCGGAGGCGGCTCGTCCCCTCCCCCGCCACCGTTGGCACCCGGTCCCCCATCGTCGGTCGCCGGTGCGCCGCCACTTTCACCACCGCCGGTCATGCCGGTCCCCACGTACCCGGAGATACGCTCGGCCAGCTGGCTGAACTCGAGCGGGAAGATGAACTTCGTTGCCGCTCCCTGGCCGAGAGCCTTGAGGGTCTCGAGATACTGCAGCGTCATCGTTCGGTCGTCGATCCCGCGGGCCGCAGAGAAGATTCGCTGAGAGGGCCTGGCTGAAGCCTTCGGCCTGGAGGATCTGCGACTGGCGCGAGCCCTCCGACCGCAGGATCGCGGCCTGCTTCTCGCCTTCGGCGACGTTGATGTTCGCCTGGCGCGTGCCCTCCGATTCCGTGATCACTGCGCGCCGGTTGCGTTCGGCCGAGAGCATCCGGTTCATCGCTTCCTGGACGTCGCGCGGCGGGATGATCTCGCGGATCTCGACCGTCGTGATCTTGCCGCCCCACCGCTCGGTCTGCTCGTCCAGCTTGGCTCGCAGCACCTCGTTGATCTGGTCGCGCTTGGACAGCACGTCGTCGAGCAGGATGTCGCCGATGACCGAGCGCAGCGTGGTCGTGGCGATGCCCTGGAGCGCGCCCGCGAAGTAGGCGACGTTCACGATCGACTTGAGCGGGTCGACGACTCGCCAGTAGATCAGGAAGTCGATGTTGATCGGCGCGTTGTCCTTGGTGATCGTCGTCTGGCGACGGGACCTCGATGAACTGCTCGCGCAGGTCGATGCGCACCGGGCGATCGACGATCGGGATCAGGAACACGACACCGGGACCCTTGACCAGCTGCAGTCCCGTCTTGCCGAGGCGGAACACGACGAGTCGGTCGTACTCGGTGACCACGCGGATGGTCAGGAATGCGAGCACCAGCAGGACGACGACCAGCAGGATGACACCGGCGATCGTGACCGTATCCACGAGATTCAGACCCTCCCGAGTTGGTGAGTTTGGCGCGCGTCAGCCAATCGGCATCACGCCGGGGCTGGTGCCGTTGGTAACGCTTCCTGAACCGCAGGCTCGACGATGAGCGTCAGGCCATCCTGGGCCATGACGCGGACCGCGGTGCCCCGCGAAATCACCTGTCCGGACGCAGTTCTCGCGCTCCACTCCTCGCCGGCAGCATAGACCGTTCCTTCGGGTGCCAGCGCACGTCGAACCTCACCGACCGTGTTCCGCGGCACCGGAGTCGCATGGTTGCTGGCGATGCCGACGTTCACCGGCGGCATTCGTCGCGTGCGGAAGGCCACGCGGACGACGCCGAGCACGACCAGGGCGGTCAGCCCGGTCATGATCGCGATCAATGGCACCGACACGCTGACGTCGGGAGCGGCGGGGGTCCCGGGCGTGGTGTAAAGCGCGGCCGCGCCGAGCACGAACGCGACCAACCCTCCGATCGTGAGCAGGCCATGGCTGGTGACTGTCAGCTCGAGCACGAACAGCACGCAGGCGAGTCCGATCAGCAGCAGCCCGGCAATGTTGAGCGGCAGGCTGCCGAAGCCGATGAAGGCCAGGATCAGTGACAGCGCGCCAAGGATGCCGGTGACGAAATTGGGATGGGCGACCTCGAAGAGGAGGCCGTAGAAGCCGACCGTGAAGAGGATGAACGCGATGTTCGGATCTGCGAGCAGGTGCAGGAGGCTCTGGAACGGGTTCATGGAGACGTCGGTGGTTGGCGCGCCAGCGGTGTGCACCACGGTTGGCGTCCCCTGCACGTCGACCGTGCGGCCGTCGGCCTTGGCCAGCACGTCGTCGATCGAGCTTGCCACGAAGTCGACCGCGCCCGCGGCGACCGCATCGTCGACCGAGTAGGACTTGGCGTCCTGGACCGTGCTCACGGCCCAGTCGATCGGGCGGTGACGCTGCGTCGATATCGATGTGATCGTCGCGATGGCGTCGTTCATCACCTTCTGGCCTTCCGTGCCGGTGATGTCGCCGCCGTTCTGATCGACCGGCGATGCGGCGCCGATGTTGGTGCCCGGTGCCATCGAGAGAAGGTGCGATGCCAGCGCGATGAACGTGCCGGCGCTGGCCGCCCGCGCCCCGGACGGACCGACCCAGACGATCACGGGGATCGGGGCGTTGAGCTCGGCCTGGAAGATGGTGCGCATCGCGTCGAGCGAGCCCCCCGGTGTGTCCAGCTGGATCACGACCGCCGGGGCGCCGTCCTGGGCGGCAGCGTTGATGCCGTCCGAAACGTAGCCGGCCATCACCTGGTCGACGATGCCGGATGTGGGCAGCACCACGACCGTTCCCGGATCGCTTGCACGGACCGATGCGCCGGCCAGGCCCAGCAAACCCAGCACGGCCAGCGCCGCGGACGCGCCGCGTAGTGCGATCGAGAGACGGGTGCTGGTCTGATGGCTCATGGACGTTCGACGCAGATCGTACGCCCGGAAAGCCTCCAGGGACTTCAGGGCGCGGAAATCGTCGTCTTGAAGACGCCGCGACCGTGCGTGGCGGCAACCAGCGTGTTGCTGTTCGGGTAGAGCACGATGTCCATGACGAGGCTGTTGGGGAGACCGCTTCCGAACCGGGCCCAGGCGGAGCCGCCATTCGTCGATCGAAGGACGCCGACGTCGGAGCCCGCGTACAGGACGGGAGTTGCGGCGCGGAAGTCGACGGCGATCGCGCTCACGGGCGTGTTCGGGAAGTTGCCACTCACGCTGGACCAGGTCTGTCCGCCGTCGGTCGTGCTGAAGATATGGCCGGTGCCGAACCCGGACACGACCACCCAGGCTTGTTTCCAGTTGTTCGGGTTGATCGCGATGTCGGTGACGAATTGATTCGGCAGCCCGCTGCCTGCGGCCGCAAAGGTGTTGCCGCCGTCGGTCGACACCCGGACCTGTGGGTTATGGGACTGATCGCCGGTCGTCGCGACGTATACGACGGTCGGTTGGTTGCCGGATCGCTTGACCGCGGCGATCGCCATGAGCGGCGTGTCGAAGATCGCGCTGCTGGGATGCCACTGCCAGGTGTTGTTCTGAACGAAAGCGCGCCAGAGGTGGCGGCTGCCAGCGAACAGACCCGGGTTGTTGCGCGGGTCCGCGATCATCGGGAAGATGAAATTGCAGGAATTGCCAGGCTCGAGGCTGCAGATGTTCTTCCCGCTGCCGAAGTCGTCGATCTGCTGAGGTCGCGTCTGGCCGGCATTGCCGGTCTCGTACACGACGCCGTTGGGATACGTCACGTATTGGTGCTTCGGGTTCGTCGGATCGGTTGCCGTGTAGCCGCCGTCACCCTCTGAGATCTCGCGCCACGTTCCGTCATTCGCGGAATAGCGGAGACTGCCGTTGTCCTGCGTACCCCCGGCGATCGCGGTAGTCGGGTTGCCGCTGATGCCGGGATAGAACTGTGTGATCGCCAGGTCGAGGTTGAGGTTCGTGAAGGACGCACCGTCATTCCCGGACCGGTACACGCCACCATCGCTGCCGATCCAGACCCGCCCGTTTGCATCGATCGTCACCGCGTGGTTGTCCACGTGGATGCTCGCCGGCGAATTCCCGACGGAGCCCGACGAGCCGATACGGCTGCACGAGGTGGTGCACCGGAATGCATAGATGCCCAGCGCGTAGAACGTCCCCGGCGCGGCGGGATCGATCTGAAGGGCGAAGTCGTAGAAGCACTGCCCAAACTGCCCGATCTTGCAGAAGTCGGATGACACGGGGACGGTGCCGAAATTGCCGCCGCTGTTGGTCGAACGGTAGAAATGGTTCCCGAACAACGAGCTGTCGCTCGGATTCTCGAAGCCTACGACCACGCGCGTTCCGTCAGCCGATGTCGAAACGACCGTTCGCCCGAGGAAAGTCGTCCCGGGATCCGGGAGTGACGTCAGCTGCTGCCATGAGTTGGGGACGCCGTTGCTGGCCGACCGTTCGACGTAACCGCCTTCGAAGGCCGCATACCAGACGTTGGGGTTGGTGGTCGACTCAGCGAGGTCAGTTGCCTCGACCTGGGTCAGCGGCTGGGTCCACGTCTGCCCGCCGTCCGCCGTCCGCTGGATGCCGAGGGACGCGGTGGGGCAGTTCCGGCTATCGATCTCTGCGCTGGCATTTCGGACCGCGACGAGTGCGACCTGGGGATTGACAGGATTGACGAGGACTTTGGCGATGGAGCAGCCGTCAAAGCGGTTGCCGCCGATCTTGGCCCAGGTCTGACCGCCGTTCGTCGACTTCCAGACGCCGTCGCCGATGTACGAATTGACCGAACCGTTTCCCTCTCCCGTCCCGACATAAACAATGTTGGGGTTGGATTGCGACACGGCGATCGACCCGACCGCCAGGGTCCCGGCGTGATCAAAGATCGCAGTCCAGGTGGCACCGGAGTCAGTTGTCTTCCACACGCCACCGAATGGACTGCCCAGGTACATCACCTGGGCGTTGCCTGGGTTGCCGGCGAGCGCCGTGATTTGTCCGCTCCATGGCGGCACGCCGTTGTAGTAGTTGTCGCTGTAGCTGACCGGCCGGATAGGTGCCGGGCCGATCGGCTGCCACTGCCCGACGGTGTGACTGCCAAGCGTCGATGATCGGCGCGGCGAGATGAGCGGCAGGCGCCCGGCCTGCGCACGAGCGCGCGGGAGCGCCTCGGACGGGACTTTCCGGTACGGATAGATCCGCTGCTCCATCAGCCAGTTCGCCCGTGCGGCAACCTGCTCGTCAGCCGTCGCGGGCTGGTTCGCGGAGGTGCCGGCGTCCGGATCGGCAGGGGGAGCATCCGGATCGGCAGGGGGAGCATCCGGATCGGTCGACGTCGTCGTCGATTGGTTGGCGACATCGGATAGCTGCGGCGGCACCGAGCTCGTGGGCGAGGGGTCCCGAACGGGTGGCGCGACGCCGCGATCGACCGAGGACCGGAGAACCAGGCCCGACGCCGCTACTGGCGCACCCGTTCCACTGATGGCCAGAGCCACCGCGAACGCGGCCACGGACACGCCCGCAGACAATCCGCGGCCACGTTGATGAGACATCCCGTCGATCCTCCTCGATCCCCAAACTCGATCCCCGAACCAGACGCGCGGACGATGGCAGTCGTGAACAGCGGCGTCAATGACCAGCCGAGCTCGGGTACTCGGACCGTTCAGCCGAGGTCGAGCACGCCTCCGGCCGGCGCTCGGATTCCACTCGCTCGGGCGGTCACGAAGTCGTACACGAGCGCGCTCCACGTCTCCAGTCGGTCGTAAACGCGGAGGACGTCCGCGGGGGCGACGAAGGCGCCTTCGAGCTTGTCGGTCTCGCGGATCGCGACAGGACGGCCGGCCGCCTCGGCCGCGAACACGACGCCGATATGCACCCGGCCGACCGGATCGGTGTCGTCGTTGAGCAGGCCGATCTGTCGAAAGTCGGGCATGAAATCGGCGTCGATCTCCTCCTGCCACTCACGGGCGAGCCCACCACTCACGCCACCGTCGTCCGGATTGACGTGCCCGCCGATTCCGATGGAAAAGCGTTCGTGCAGTCGCGCGTCGGCGCCCGCACGCGTGCGGCGCATCAAGAACAGCGTGCCTCGGTCGCGCAGCACGACGTAGGGAATGACCTGCTTCCAACCGGGATCGTTCTCGGCCTCGTCGCGACGGCGGAAGCGGCCCTCGCGCTCAACGAGCGCCAGGTACGGCGAAAGGTCTCCGTGCAGCACGCCACGCCACGAGCCGGTCGGCATGAGACGAGCTCGAGGAACACCCAGGACGAGCTCATCGGCACTCATGGAGAGAGGGTACCGGGCGCCGGCCGGCCTCTATCCTCGCGGTTGTGACCCCAGGGAGCGGCAGCGAGGTGTCCATCCGCGTCGCGGTTCCCGCACGGGATGCCGAGGCCGTGGCCGCCATCTACGCGCCCGTTGTGCGCGTGACCGTCGTCTCGTTCGAGGACGTGCCGCCGGACCCGTCCGAGATCCGGCGGCGAATGGAACATGTTCTCGAGTGGGCGCCGTGGCTCGTGGCAGAGGTGAACGGCCAGGTCGTGGGGTACGCCTACGCGGCACGCCACCGGGAGCGCGCCGCCTACCGCTGGTCGGTCGACCTGTCGGCCTACGTCGCGGAAGCGTGGCGCGGTCGGGGCGTCGGTCGCGCGCTCTATGACCGGATCCTGGGCTACTTGCGTGAACAGGGCTTCGTGAATGCCTATGCCGGGGTGACCGAGCCGAACCCGGCCAGCATCGCGCTGCACCGCGCGATCGGCATGGAGGTGATCGGCACGTTCGACCGAGTCGGCTGGAAGTTCGGCGCGTGGCACGGCGTCACGTGGCTGGGGATGCGCCTTGCAGAGCCGGAAGGCCAGCCTCGCGAGCCCGTCGCGTGGCCCGACCTGGAGCCGGGCGAGCGCTGACGGTTTGAGCTATCGCTTGAGCGATAGGTGCGGGGTCGGGTGACCGAGAACCGACGACCTCCGGGCATGGGTTCATCGCTCAAGCGATGACGTTGGGCGACATCGCCCCAGACCGACGCCCTTCTGGTGCGGGCTCATCGCTCAAGCGATGACATCCGGCGACATCGCCCCACTGGGGCACGCCAGCCACATGAAGTCATCGCTCAAGCGATGGCCATCGGATCCAGATCGCGTTGGCCCGGCACCGGCCGGGCCGCACGACCCGGCTACATGCTGGGAACGGTCTTCATGGCCTCCCTGACGCGCTCGACCGGGTACTCGTAGTCCTCGAGCGTGCCGGTCAGGTAGCGCTCGTACGCCGAGAGGTCGAAGTGGCCGTGGCCGCAGAGGTTGAAGAGGATCACCGGCGACTTGCCCTCCTCCTTGGCCTGGTTCGCCAGGTCGACGACCACCGAGATGGCGTGGGTCGGCTCGGGCGCCGGCAGGATGCCCTCGCTGCGCGCGAACAGCACGCCGGCCTCGAAGCTCTTGCGCTGGTGCACGGCCTCTGCCTCGATGTGGCCCTCCTCCTTGAGCAGCGACACCAGCGGCGACATGCCGTGGTAGCGCAGCCCGCCGGCGTGGATCGGGTCCGGCACGAAGTCGTGGCCGAGCGTGTGCATCTTGACCAGCGGCGTCATCTGCGCCGTGTCGCCGAAGTCGTAGCGGTACTCGCCACGCGTCAGTCGACGGCGCGGCCTCCGGCTCGGCGGCGATGACGCGGTACTTCCTGCCGCCGCGGAACGTGCGGCCGAGCCACGGGAAGGTGAGCCCGGCGAAGTTGGAGCCGCCGCCGGCGCAGCCGACGATCACGTCCGGCTCCTCGCCGGCCATGTCCATCTGCTCGATGGTCTCCTGCCCGATCACGGTCTGGTGCAGCAGCACGAAGTCGAAGACCGAGCCGAGCGAGTACTTGGTGCCCGGATGGGTGACCGTGTCCTCGATGGCCTCGCTGATGGCGATGCCGAGTGAGCCCGTGTGATCGGGGTTCTCGGCCAGCACCTTCTTGCCGTACTGCGTGTCGAAGCTGGGGCTGGGCACCACCTCGCGCGCCGTAGGTCTCCATGAGGATCCGCCGGTACGGCTTCTGGTCGAAGCTCGCGCGGACCATGTAGACCTTGACCTCGAGGCCGAACATCGCACCCGCGAAGGCGAGCGCGGAGCCCCACTGCCCGGCGCCCGTCTCGGTGGCCAGGCGCGTGACGCCTTCCTGCTTGTTGTAGAAGGCCTGCGCGATGCGCGGTGTTGGGCTTGTGGCTGCCGGACGGGCTGACGCCCTCGTACTTGTAGTAGATGTGCGCGGACGTATCGAGCGCCTTCTCCAGCCGGTGCGCGCGGTAGACCGGCGACGGCCGGTAGAGCGCGTACGCCTGGCGCACCGGCTCCGGAATCTCGATCTCGCGCTCGGTGCTGACGACCTGCTTGATCAGCTCCATGGGGAAGAGCGGCGCGAGATCTGCCGGGCCGATCGGCTGGCCGGTGCCCGGATGGAGCACGGGCGGTGCCGCCTTCGGCAGGTCCGCCGCGATGTTGTACCAACTCCGGGGGATGCGATCCTCGGTCAGCACGTACTTGGTCTGTTGCCTGGCCATGTGACGGACCCTCCTGGTGCTCTGCTCCGGCATCGTCCCGGCGCCGGAAAACACGTGACCGGCCTTCTGTCCTGCCGGGACGAAAGGCCGGTCCTTCCGCGGTACCACCCGTTTTCGGCGACCGCTGCGGCCCGCACTCCACCTGCGTCACGGCGCTCAAGGATCGGGCTCACGGGTCCATTCGCCATCGCTGCCGTCCCGGCTTCCACCAGCCGCCGGGTCTCTGTTCCGGCTGTGCGACGGGTACTCCTCCCGGTCATTGCCCTCTTCGGTTGTGCCCGGAGTCTAGGCGGCCTCCCGCGAACCGGTCAACGACGTTCTGCCGTGCCTGCCGCCGGGGCCACTGCCGGCGGGTTGATCGGATCTGCTCCCACCGCGGTCGGGGCGCTCAGCGCCGCGACATGCATCGCCTCGTAACGGGCACCGGCCGAGTCGAGGTGACTGGCGAAGAGCACGATCCGGTCGACGGTCCATGAGACCGAAGCCACCGCGCCCGGCTGCCCGAGCGCGCGCACGAGCTCGGACGTGGCGCGGCGCGCGACCGTGATGTGTGCGACATGACCCTTGGCCGGCCAGCCGTTCCCCGTGCCCAAACGGGATCCCAGGTCAACCGCCAGCTGCGCGGCTTCCTCGGCGCCTCGATCCAGGTTGAGCCATGCGACACCGAGCCCGCCCTGCCGCGGATGGCCGATCCGTCCGCCGCCGCTCGCCGTGCGTGCCTCGTACGCTGGCAACAGGGCAGCCGTTGCGTCCACCGCCTCGCGCAGCCAGGGCACGTCCGCGTGCCGCGTCGGTCCGAGGAAGAGCAGCGTGACGTGCAGCGTCGGCTCGTCCAGCCATCGCGCCATCGGGAACCGATCGCGCAGCGGGCCGATGGAGTCGTTGATTCCATGCGCTGCCTCATCGGGAAGCGGGAGCGCGATGAAGAGCCGCAGCTCGTCTTGGCGCGGATCGCGGCTGCGGCAATCGTTCGAGCGTGGGTTCGACCTGCCACCCATCGATCGCGTCGAACCTCAGGAGGCTGCGGCGGCCTGCGGTCGGGCAACGCCCACCAGGTCGAGCAGTCCGTATAGGTCGCCGATCAGCGGCACCCCCTCGGGTGCCTGGCGCTCGATGTCTCCGGCATGGGAGTGCGTCCGCCGATCGATCAACACGGGCGTGATCCCGACGGTCCGCGCACCGCGCACGTCGGCGCCGACCGAATCGCCGACGTGCATCGCAAGGTGCGGCTGCACCCGCATCAGCTCGAGCGCGTGCTCGAAGATTCGTGGGTGCGGCTTCAGGTAGCCGACGTGCGCGCTCACGATGAGCGCCTCGAAGTGGCGCGCAAGCTCCAGGTCATGGAGCAGCTCGGGCGCCTGCCATGACCAGTTGCTGATCACGCCGAGTCGGATTCCCTCCGCTCCCAGGGTATCCAGCGATTCGATGACGTCGTCGAAGACCCACCACGAGCTGCGTTCGGCAAACACCTGCTCGACGCGGCGGAAGAATTCCGCTGGGAGGTCGCGGTAGCCGAGCTTGGCGAAGACTCGCCCGTCGAGCTCGACCAGCCGCCGATAGGACGCTTCGGCCGATGCCTCGAAGGGCCCGTCGTCCTCGCCTTCCGCGAACACCGCCTCGAAGGCGCCACGAAACGCATCGCGGCTGACTTCGATCCCGAACTCGGGAAACGTCCGCGCGTAGACGTCGGCCCACGATGGGTTGGCGCGCACGAGGGTGTCGCCGAGGTCGAGGAAGATGACCTCCGGGCGTTGGAGGGTGGGCACGTGAGAAGTCTATGGGAGGCTCGGCGAAGGCCTTCGCAGCGAGTCATCGGCGTGGCGCTCCGCCTGCCGTTGCGTGGCCGACTGCTACCCGGTCTGACCGCCGACGACGGCCATCAACTGGTACGGAGACGCACTGGTGATCGACAACATTCCACGTCAAGTGAACGGTCGCGCGCCCTTGAACAGATTCTGTCGACCTAGTCGGTCCAAGTTGGGCAGGCTCGCGACCGTCAGTATTCGAGAGTTTGATGTCTGCGGCTAATTCTCGGAGCGGGGCGCGCAGCCCTTGGCACCTCGACCCGCCCGAGACCGCCGAATCCGTGCGGACGTCGGGCAGGTGTTCACTTGAAGTGGAATTTCGTGAGGTTTGCGCGCCGTAGCTCCGTAGTCCGACCGCACGAGCCGCTGACAGCGGCGGGGGTGCCGTGGTCGCTCTCGGACGAGACAGCTCGCTGCGGGCGCGAAACAGTTCACCACGAACCGGACAACTGGCTCTGCTTGCAGGCGGACCCAATCGGTCGTAGCGTTGCGCGAGACCGTTACCCGGATCGGCTCGCGCGGCACTCGCCGCTGAAGCTCGCTGCTCAAAGGATCAGACGCTGCCGCTCACGCCGCGCCCATCTCCACACGCCCTCGCATGACGTCTCCGGTTCGACGGCTCCTGGCGATCGGCCTTGCCGTCGTGCTCATCGTCGGCGTTGGCATCGCGATGATCTCGTCCATCCAGGGCCATCTCGGCGCGGCAGCGGTGCCCGTGCACGGCCTGATCGGCTCCGAGAAGCTGCCGTTCTTCCAGGACCCGCGCGTGATCGACGCGTTCCAGCGCGGCGGCTTCGACGTCACCGTCGACACCGCCGGCTCGCGCGCAGATCGCCACGCGCGACCTGTCGAACGAGGACTTCGCGTTCCCCGCCGGGCGTGCCCGCGGCGGCAGAAGATCCGCACGCACCACCCGGGCACGACGAGCGTCGTCCCGTTCTTCACGCCGATGGCCATCGCGACGTGGCAGCCGATCGTCGACCTGCTCACGCGCGGCCGGCGTGGTCCAGCCAGCGCACAGGGCTATCTGCGCTCGACATGGCGGCGTACATGGAGCTCGGTCGACAAGGACACGCGCTGGAAGGACCTGCCCAACAACACGACCTACTCGGTCAACAAGAGCATCCTCATCACGTCGACCGACGTGCGCAAGTCCAACTCGGCGGCGATGTACCTGTCGCATCGCCAGCTACGTCGCCAACGGCAACAACATCGTCCAGAACGACGCCGACCATCGACCACGATCGTCCAGCAGCACGGCGCCGCTCTTCCTGAAGCAGGGCTTCGTCGGAGAGCAGCACCGAGGAGCCGTTCGACGACTACCTCGTCCAGGGCATCGGCAAGGCGCCCATGGTCATGATCTACGAGTCGCAGTTCATCGCCCGCGCGGCCGCCAACGACGGCAGCATCACGCCGGACATGGCGCTCGTCTACCCCGAGCCGACCATCTTACTCCAAGCACACCTTCGTCGGCGCTCACGCCGGCCGGCAAGCGGCTGCGGCGACTTCCTCGCAACACCGATCCCGAGCATCCGCAGCCTGGCCACCGAGTACGGCTTCCGGACGTCCGACACGGCAAGGCTTCCAGGACTTCGTCACCAGCCACAACCTGTCCGTGCCGGACAACCTGATCGACGTCATCGAGCCGCCGACCTACGAGACGCTCGAGGCGATGATCACCCGCCTCGAGGCGCTCTACAGCGGGCGCGGGCGCTGCCACCCGCACCCGATTTCAGCCCGAACGGATGAGCCAGCAGGAGGAGACCGTGACCGACTCGTCTCTGAACATCGGCAGCGCCGCCGGATCGCCCGCGGCGGCAGCCGGCGCGCGGCGCCCCAGCCGCGACGCCGCGGCCACGATGCCGCGCGCCGCACCGTCCACGACGACCGCGACGCTGACGCTCGAGCCGCCGGCGGCGGTGACCGCCGTGGCGCCGCGACCAGGCCGAGGGCGCCGTCCAGATCGACCCGGCCAGACGCGGCCAAGCTCGACGCGATGGTCACCAGCTACCTCGACGCCGTGACCACGCTCGACGTCCACGACCACGCCTTCACAGCCGAAGGTCCACGACATCGAGAAGCTCGGCGACGACGACATCCGTGCCTCGGCCAGCGTCTCGAACCGGCTGCTCGAGAAGCCGCTGGCGGCGATGGGCCAGGGCGGCATCAGCGAGGCGTCGGCGAGTCTCCAAGTCGCTGCTGTCGCCTGCGCCGCACGGTCGAGGATCTCGACCCGTCGCAAGCAGGGCGACCTGCTCTCGCCGCACAAGCTGCTGGGCATCTTGCCCTTCGGCGACAAGCTCGAGACTACTTCGGCAAGTACCAGTCGAGCCAGACGCACCTCGAACGCGATCATCAACGCGCTCTACCACGGCCAGGACGAGCTGCGCCAGGACAACGCCGACATCGAGCAGGAGAAGGCCAACCTGTGGGCGATCATGGGCCGGCTGCGCCAGTACGTCTACCTCGGCCAGCAGCTCGACGCGGCGCTGTCGGCGCAGATCGCGACGCATCGAGGCGACCGATCCCGACCGCGCCAAGGTCCTCAAGGACGACCTGCTCTTCCCGGTCCGCCAGAAGGTCGCAGGACCTGCTCACGCAGCTCGCCGTGAGCGTGCAGGGCTACCTCGCGCTCGACCTGATCCGGCGCAACAACGTCGAGCTGATCAAGGGCGTCGACCGGGCGCACGACGACCACCGTGTCGGCGCTGCGCACGGCGGTCATCGTCGCCCAGGCGCTGGGCGACCAGAAGCTGGTGCTCGACCAGATCACGGCGCTCAACACGACGACCGGCGACCTGATCGAGTCGACCGGCGAGATGCTGCGCCAGCAGTCGGCCGACATCAGCGAGCAGGCGGCCTCGGCCACCGTCGACGTCGCAGAAGCTGCAGCAGGCGTTCCACGAACATCTACGCGACGATGGACGAGATCGACACGCTTCAAGGTCAAGGCGCTCGACAACATGCGAGACGACCATCAACGCGCTGTCGACCGAGATCGACAAGTCGCAGACGTACATCGACCGCGTTCGGAGCCAGGACGGCGTCGACAGCGGCGCGCGCGAGCGGCGGCGATGGCAACTCAGGATCGGCAGCGCCAGCAGCTGCCGAGCCGCGAGCGTCCGATCAGCCGACCGTGCCATGAGCGCCTGTCGCGCTCTGGCCTGCTCGCCGCGCTGGCTGCTGTCGCTTCGTGCTGCTCGGCGCCGTGCTGGTCGGCGCAGCCGGCGCGCCCTCGAACACCCTCACGGTGCTGGCCGGCTCGGAGCTCAAGGACCTCGAGCCGATGCTGCCCGGACCTCCAGAAGGCCACCGGCGTCCAGCTCGTGCTCGACTACATCGGCACGCTCGACGGCGCCGAGAAGATCGCCAACGGCGACCCGTCCGACGCCGCCTGGTTCAGCCACGGCAAGTACCTGTCGCTGCTTGCCGGACACGGCCAGCCACATCGTGGCCCGCAGAAGATCATGCTCAGCCCGGTCATCATCGGCGTGAAGCAGTCGGTCGCGCAGCAGCTTCGGCTGGGAGAACAACCCGAACGTCACCTGGAAGGACATCCAGGCGAAGGCCGCGGACGGCTCGTTCCACTTCGCGATGACCAACCCGGCCGCGTCGAACAGCGGCTTCACCGCGCTGATCGGCGTGGCCTCGGCGCTCTCCGGGACAGCTCGGACGCGATCGACACCGGCAACATCGACACGGACGGCGCTCAAGGGCTTCTTCACGCGGCCAGACGCTGACCGCCGGCAGCTCCGGCTTCCTGGCCGACACCTACGTCCGCCAGCAGGACACGGTCGACGGGATCATCAACTACGAGTCGGTGCTGATGGGCCTCAACAGCGGCGGCCAGCTGCACGAGCCGCTCGACCTGATCTATCCCAAGGAGGGCATCGTCACCGCCGACTACCCGTTCATGCTGCTGAACGCGGACAAGCGCGACGCGTACGCAGAAGGTCGTCGACTACCTGCGCACGCCGGACGTGCAGCGCCGGATCATGACCGACACGGCGCGACGGCCGGTCGTCCCGGGCGTCCCGCTCGACTGCGCGTTTCCCGACGCAGACGCTGATCGAGCTGCCCTTCCCGTCCAAGCTCGACACGATCAACGCGCTGCTGACCGTCTACCTCGACCAGATCCGGACGCCCGCGTCGGCGATCTTCGTGCTCGACACTGTCCGGCTCGCATGGAGGGCGACCGCCTCGACTCGCTCAAGCAGGCGCTCGACCACGCTGACCGGCACGGACACGTCGCTGACCGGGCAGTTCGCACGCTTCCGCGCGCGCGAGGACGTCACCCTCCTCACCTTCTCGACGGATGTCGATCGCAGCCGCAGACGTTCACGATCGACGACACCAACCCGAACTCGCCGACATGCAGGCGATCCGCGACTACGTCGACGAGCCTGGAGGCCGGCGGCGGCACGGCCATCTACTCCGCGCTCGACCGAGGCCTACCACATCGTGGCCAACGAGCAGGCCGGCGACCCGAACCGGCTCTACTCGATCGTGCTCATGACCGACGGCGAGAACAACGACGGCATCGGCCCGCGACCGTGGCAGTGCCTGACTACGAGGCATTGCCGCAGGCCGTCCAGGACGTGCACACCTACCCGATCCTCTTCGGCGACAGCAGCCAGGACGAGATGCAGGCGATCGCCGACGCTGACCGGCGGCCAGCCTCTTCGACGCCGCAGTCGATCGCGACCTGCGAGACGATCTTCAAGCAGATCCGCGGCTACCAGTGACCTGCGCGAACCGGTGAGCTTCGCGCGCCGGTTCGAGGCGTACCTCTATTCGCGCCGCAACATCGTCGGCAGCGCTGCTCGCGCTCGGTGGCCTGGCGCTCTTCTTCGTCGGACTGCTGTCCGGTCCGATCTGGGTGCCGGTGGTCGCGGGCCTGTACGCGATCGGCGTCCTGTTGACGCCGGGTGAGCAGAAGATCGACCTGAGCCTCGATGCGACCGCGGACGCGGCAGAGATCCGCAAGGGCCTCGACCGGCTGCAGAGCGCCATCACGGGTCGAGTCGCGGACGACATCGTTGCCCAGGTCGCGTACATCCGCTGCTCGATCGAGGAGACGCTGGCGGCGAACCCGACGGGCCTCGTCGCAGGCCGACCAGAACGTCTTCCTGATCCGCCAGACGGCGCTGGACTACCTGCCTCGCGCGCTCAACGCGTACCTCGCACTGCCGCGCATCTACGCCGAGCGACGCACCGTGGCAAACGGCCGGACGCCGCACGACGAGCTGCTCGACCAGCTGCAGCTGCTCAACAGCAAGATGCAGGAAGTTGCCGACAACATCGCCAAGCGCGACACGGACCGGCTGATTGCCAACGGCCGCTTCCTCCAGGAGCGCTTCGCGCCGAGCTCGCTCGACGTGCAGCAACCGGTCGAGCAGCAGGCCGTGGCACAGGAGCCGGCCGAACAGCCGGCGTCGAAGCAGGCGCAGAAGGAGCAGGTCCACTGAGCGCCGACGCCGAGCAGGGCAGCGACGCGACTCCGAATGCAAGCGCATCGCAGGCACCCGGCCTGGACCTCGCGATCGGCTGGCTGCAGCACAACATCGACGACCTCGCGGACGTCACGCGCCGGATCCAGGCGGGTGCCGCGGGGACCCTGACCGCGCCGCCACCGACGCCGGCGGCAGGAGCCAGCGGCGTGGCCGAGTCTGCGTCGACGACTCCCCAGTTCGAACCCCAGCCGTCGTCGGGCATCATCCCGCCACTGGTGCTGCCGTCGTCGTTGAGCGGCGACTCGGGGTCCGTGCCTTCCACCCCTCCCAATCCCCCGGCATCGTCGACGCCGCTGCTCGACAAGATCGGCCGCGACCTGACGGCGCTCGCGCGCCAGGGAATGCTCACGCCGATCTTCGGCCGCGAGCAGGAGACGCAATGGGTCATCGAGACGCTGCTGCGGACCGAGAAGCGCAACCCGGTGCTGCTGGGACCTGCGGGCGTCGGCAAGACCGCCATCGTGGAAGGGCTCGCCCAGCGGATCGTGGCCGGGTCCGTGCCGCCCCTGCTGAAGAACGTCCGCCTCGTCGAGGTCCCGCTCGGCGGACTCGTGGCCGGGACCCAATACCGCGGTCAGCTCGAGGATCGCGTGCTCCAGCTCGTCAGCGAGGCGTCCCGACCGGACATCGTGCTGTTCTTCGACGAGATCCACCTGCTCGAGGGGACGGGCCAGTCCGAGGGCGGTATCGGCGCGGCCGAGCTGCTCAAGCCGGCGCTCGCGCGCGGCGACATCGCCGTCATCGGCGCGACGACCGCGGACGCCTGGCGCGACACCATCGCAAAGGACGACGCGCTGGCGCGGCGCTTCAGCACGCTGGCGGTGTCGCGAACTGGACGAGGACGCCAGCAAGCCGATCCTTCGTTCCGTCGCGGATGGGCTGGAGAAGGCGCGTGGCGTTCACGTGACCGATGAAGCGATCGGCGTGCTGCTCGACTTCGCCGACAAGTCGATCGTCAACCGCCGCTTCCCCGACAAGGGCATCGACCTGCTGCAGCAGGCGGTCGCCCAGGCACTGGTGGACGGCCGCAAGAGCGTGGACGTTGCAGACGCTCAGCAGACCACCGCCAGCTGGTCTGCGCGCGTCTCGTCCGCTCCGACGCTGGAACGCTTCGGCCGCGAGCTGGTGAGCCTCGGCAAGCAGGGCGCGCTCGGCCCGATCGTCGGCCGTGACCGCGAGATGGACGCGATGATCGAGATCCTCATCCGCCACTCCAAGCGGAACCCGCTGCTGCTCGGGCCCGCGGGGGCCGGAAAGACCGCCTGTGTGGAAGGGCTGGGAATCCGCCTCGCGACAGGAAAGGTGCCCCCACAGCTCAGCGGCGTCCGACTGTTCGACGTCTCCCTCACGTCGCTCGCAGCCGGGCTCTCCTCGGATCCCTCGCTGATCGACGATTTCCTGCTGGAGGCTCGCCACCCGTCGGTCATCGTCTTCTTCGACGAGATCCACCAGCTCGCGGAATTGACCATCAAGCCGATCGCCGAGGCGCTCAAGCCCGCGCTGGCGCGAGGCGACATCGCCTGCATCGGCGCGACCACCGACGAGGAATACCAGGCCGACATCGAGCCCGAGACGGCGCTCGCGCGGCGCTTCACGCCGGTCGAGATCGCGCGCATGGACGCAACCCAGGTCCGCGCGGTCATGCAGGCCGTGCGCGACAGCCTCAGCCACAAGAGCGGCGTCAGCGTCGACGATGACGTGCTCGACCTGCTCATCGCACTGGCCGATCGCTTCATGCCCAATCGCTCGTTCCCCGACAAGGGCGTCGACGTTCTCGAGCAGGCCATTGCCTACGCAGTGACGCACGGGCAGACGACGGTCGACGAAGCGAGCGCTCGCGCCGCGGTCTCGGCGATGGTGGGTATGCCGCTGGATCCGGCCGCGTCGCTGACAGGGCTTGCGACCGAGCTGCGCGGACGGGGATTGCTGGAAGCAACCGCCGTGGATGCGCTGGTCGCGCGGCTCGGGGTGACGCTGCGCGGCCTCGACGCGGATCGTGGCCGGCCCGATGCGGTGGCGCTGCTGTGCGCGGCTGCCGCGGATTCGGCAACTCCCCTCGCCCAATCGATCGCGACGCATCTCTACGGCGCCGATACCGCGGTCATCGACATCGACGTGGGCGGCATGACCGGCGAAGAGGCCATCTCGTCGCTGCTCGGGTCGGCGCCGGGATTGGTGGGTTCGGATCGTCCGCTGCCACTCCAGGAATTGCGGCGCGCGCCGTGGCAGGTGGTGCTGTTCCGTGGCATCGAGCGAGCCGCTCCCCAGATCCGCGACACGATCGCGGGCGCGCTCGCCAGCGGCACGCTGTCGGACGCAATGGGCCGACAGATCCCATTCGGATCGGCAGTGGTGATCCTTGCCGCCCCGAATGCCGATCCCGGACCGGTCCCGAATGGCCAGGGTGCGGCGGCGCTGCTCGCGCTGACACTCGGGTCGCCGCTGATCGCCGCGTGCGATGTCATCGTGACGCAACCCGGTTCGGTGGCACAGGCCGATCGCGGCACCTGGATCCGCTCGCAGCTGCTGGACCCGCTGGTATCGCGATTCCAGCAGCAGGGCTACACGGTGACGTACGCGGACGACCTCGTTTCCTGGGTTGACCACCACCTGGCCCCGGGGCAGCCGCCCGATGCGTTCATCGACGGAACCCTGGCGCCGGCGCTGGCCGCGGGACTCGGAGCACCGGGCAGCTACCGGATCGCGGTTCGCGACGATCGGCCCCTCCTGGAGCCGGCCGCAACACCTCAGGCCTGAGTCGCCAGCACCACCACCGCGCCGCTGCTGAAGCGGACGCACAGCTGGGTCTTTCCGGAGCCGTTGTCCTGCACGAACAGCCGTGCCTTGTCGACGGCTGGGGCCGCGGGGACCGCGATCTCGTCGATCTCGATGAATCGGCTGACTCCCACCTTCCCCTGGAAGAAGCCGGCAAAGCCGGAGTTCGAACCCGCGACCCCCTTTACGCCGACGCCGGCGCCGCTCGAACCGAGAACACCGGTGGCACCAGTTCCCTTGACGCCCACCGCTGCCGCGTCGGGCTCGTCCGACTCGCCGAACACACCGATGCCCGTCGCGCCCTGGGTCCTGCCGTGGACGCCGATGCCGCCGGCGCTATCGCTTCCGGCCTCTCCCGAGACGCCCTCGCCACTGCTGGTCAGGCCCCGAACTCCCGTTCCGGTGTCGGTTTCGCCCACGACGCCGATGCCGGCGTTGCTTTGGCCCATCACGCCGATGCTGTCCGAGCCCTGGTCCGCGATGCCGAACACGCCGATCAGATTCGGGATCGCCGGAAGCGGTGACGGTGCCACTGCGGCCGAGGACCCCGATCGCTGCGCTCTCACCGCGCACTCCGATGGGCAGGCCGGACCCGTTGACGGTTCCGAAGCCCTGCACGCCGGTCGGCGCCTGGCCGTAGACGCCGATCGGGCCATCCTGGTGAAAGTTGTGCCCGAGCGGCGCCACGAGACCGAAAACTCCAACGCCTTGCACGCTCTGCCCGAAGACACCGGGCTCCCCCTGCTCAGAGAGGCCTTCGACGCCCTTGCCCAAGTCGCTCTGCCCGAGCACGCCCGCGGTCTGGGTGCCGGCCGCGTAGCCATAGACGCCGCTGCCGGGCTTGGGCAGCGGTGCCGGAGCGGGACCGCGATAGGCGAACACGCCAACGCCGTTCAGCGACTCGCCGCGGACGCCAACCCCGGTCGTGTCCTGGGAGAAGCCATAGACCCCGGTGAGCCCGACCGGCCCGGGAAGCCCACTGGTGCCGCTCAGCCCGAGAACCCCGGTGCCGGTCGTGGAGGCAGCACGAGCGGCTGCCGATGACGAGCTCGTGAACGATCCGCCGAAGCTGGACGCGCTCGAACCGCGGATGCCGACGCCACCGCTGCTCGCGCCCCAGATCACGTTGTTGGCATTGGCCGAGTTGGTGATCTTGGTGATCAGCGTGGCCGTCAGGTTGCTGCCGACCTTGACGGCGTCTCCATCCGTCGCGGTCGCGACGATCGGTCGCCCGATCGCCTGGGCGGCCAGGGCGCCGAGGGCACCGAGTGAGCCGGCCAAGAGGGCTCGACGGGAGTGCAGACTCGCGGTGTCGATCGCCACGGAACGGACCTCCTGCCCGCGCCGACTCGAGTTTCACGGCAACGCTGTCCGGCGCGTTCCTCGATGATGCCGCCCCGAGGGGCCGGAGATCAACGCCTGGAGAGCGCCTCGGTCCGGATCTTGCCGAACGCGAGCTCTTTCGAGGAGCTACGCCCGCGTCGAACGCATCGCTTCATCGACTGGTTTGAGGGAAATTCAGGCCGACGCTGGCCTGGGCGGGCTCGTTCCGCTCGATACCGATCGCTCGAGCGATGGGTTCGGGGGGTTTCCGGCTGATGTCGGGCCGGGATGGCTCGATCCGCCCCATGCCGATCGCTTGAGCGATGAGTTCGAGGGGTTTCCGGCCAAAGTCGGGCCGCGGCGGCTCGTTCCGCTCGATACCGATCGCTTGAGCGATGAGTTCGAGGAGTTTCCGGCTGATGTCGGGCCGGGATGGCTCGTTCCGCCCCATACCGATCGCTTGAGCGATGGGCCGGCACCGCGACCGTTTGCGCGCGCGCGCGCTCATCCGGAGTCCCGCGTGGCCGCGGGATTCGCGACCGCGCGTGTCGGTCAGTCGTTGTAGAGGCGCTCCTCGATGAGCTTCTCCTGCACGGTCCGCCCATTGGCGTCGAAGCATGAGAACTCGAAGTGCTTCTGGAACTCCAGGTCGACCATGTTCTGGCCACCGCGGTTCTTCTCGATCGCTCAGGATCACCCACTCGCGGAAGCGCTGCGCCTGGTACGGGTTGAACTCGATGTTGACCTTGGCGACGATGTTGTACTTCTCGTTCAGGATCAGGATGATGTCGGCCTCGTAGTTGATCGCCGACGACCCACGCAGGTGGTGGTTGCGCAGCCGGGCGGCCTTGAGGCCCTCCTTGTCCGCCGCCACGATCGAGATCATCGGCACGTCGGTTGGCCAGCGCGACATCCTTGAGACCCTGCACGATGTAGGTCACCTTCTCGAGCTCCGTTGGAGGTTCGGGAAGGACCGGGACTTTCTGCATGTAGTCGACGAACACCACCAGCCGGCGCTCACCGGAGATCTCCTTGTAGCGTTCGACCAGGGTGCGCATGTTCTCGACGGTGCTGGTGGTCTGTGAGCCGCGCAGCAGGAACAGGTTGGGGCCGTAGCGGCCGATCCGCTCGAGCGCGGGCTTGAGGCGCGGATTCGCCGACAGGTCGGCCGTCTCGGTGCCCTGCGCGAGCCACGTTCCGAGGATCTCGCGGCGGACGTCCTGGAGCTTGACCCCGCCGTTCTTGGCGGGCAGCTGCGTCAGCACCGACTCCATGGCGATGATGCGGTTGAGCAGGTATTCCTCGTCGTGCTCGAAGCAGATGTAGAGCACGCTCGCCTGGCCGCCGAGCACGATGTTGCGGGCCATCTGCACCGCCATCGTGGTCTTGCCGGTGCCCTGCGCGCCGCCGATCAGCAGCAGCTCGCCGTGCCCGCATGCCGCCGCCGATGGTCTTGTCCAGTGGCGTGAAGCCGAGTGGCACGGGCTGGTACTGGTCGACCGATCCCTCGCTGACCTTGTTGGCAAGGGTGCGCAGCACTTCGGTCGCCGATCGCGGCTGGACCACGCTGAGGCCCATGTCCACGGTCCAGGCACCGTTCTCGGCTTGCTTCCTGCGACGGTCGACGGGTCCGGTTGCCGCAGGCTGTGGGGCAGGCTGCGGCGCGCCCGCAACGAGCTCCTGCACCGACTGGGGTCGGGGCGCCTGCGCCAGGTGTTCGGGCGCCTCTCGCGGGGATTGGCTGCATCGCGACCGCTTCGGTCGGGTAGTCGGCCATCCGGTGGTCATAGGTCGGTGTCAGAACGGGTCGGTCATCGAGAGGCTGAACCGGGCCCGACGGCACCGGTGCTGACGGCGCAGGGACCACGACTGGTGCGACGGGAGCAGCCGCCAAGGCGGCAAGGTCATTGGGAGCCGGAACGTGGCCGTTCATCGGGGCTGGCGCATGGCCGTTGGTCGGCAATGGCGCAAACCCGTTCGCGGGAGCCGGCGCATAGCCGTTGGTCGGAACCGGCGCGTGGCCATTCGAGGGGGCTCGGCGCATAGCCGTTGGTCGGAACCGGCGCCGGTGCGGCGGCACCTGGCTGTGGTGCCGCGGCACCTGGCTGCGGTGCAGACACGGGTGGCGTCTGGGCGCGACGATGGCATGGCGGCTGGCGGCGGAGCCACGGACTGAGCGGCCGCCGCCCGCAGGTCGGTCGTGTCTTCGAGCGCGTCACTGTCGGCAAACGCGAAGGCACCCGAGGGCACGAACGTGTCGGGCTCGGGCGGACGCTGCTGGCGCTGTGGAAGCTGCGCGGGTGTCCACGGAGCCGAGGCGACCGGCATGACGACCGGCTGGGTCTGCTTCGGATCCGGTTGAGGTTGCTGAGAGTTCCGAGACCAGCGGCTGATGTTCACGACTCCTCGAGAAGTGCGGGGAGTTCGAAGCTACCAGCGCGGCTGGCCGGCAACGAGGGTTCCGAACCTCCTATGACCCGACAACATCGGTACCAAGCAACGCGGCTCGTAGCGCGGCGCCGCACCAGATGTTCGAGTGGAATCGGCCTGCGGTCAGCCGGTCACGCTGTACACGGAGCGAACCCCCGCGAGGCCCTTGAGCTCTCGCGTGCCGGCATCCTCGAACTGGAATCCGGCACCGGACGAGAGGTCGTGGGTCATCGACGAGACGAGGATCTCGCCACTACCGGCAGCCGCTGCGATCCTCGCCGCCTCGTGCACGGCGACACCGCGTACATCGTCTCCCACGAGTTCGACCTCGCCGGTATGGATTCCGGCTCGCGTCTCGAGCCCGATCTCGCGAATCCGCGAGCGAGCGCCCAAGGCTGCCCGTATCGCGCGTGCCGGCCCATCGAACACCGCCAGGAATCCGTCTCCAGTCGTGTGAACTTCACGGCCCCGGTAGCGATCCAGCTGATCGCGCATCGCCTGGTTGTGACGGCCCAGCAGCTCGCGCCACTCGCGATCACCGATGCGTGCCAGGAGCTCGGTCGAACCGACGATGTCCGTGAAGAGGACGGTGGCGAGCACACGTTCGCCGGTTTCCGGTTCGGGAATCCAGGTTCGCACGCCCGACCAGTACATCGCCTGCATCGGGTCTCCACCCGTGACCCATCCGTCGTGGCCGGGCGGAATGTCGAAGACGTCGTTCGGCTCGATGTCGAGCTGCGATCCGTCGTCCATCTCAACGTGCATCCGCCCTGCCAGGATGACGCCGCTGTGGTGTGCCTGGCAGCTTTGACTGGCTCGCCGGTCGCCGGCAACGACGCGGCCTCCGAGCGCGCAGTGCGCTCCGGGCTGAAAGACGCTTCTCGAGATCGCGGCATCGCCGAGCTGGACGATGTCGGCTGCCACTCCCTCCACGCTGACTCGCTCGTCCGGTGCGTCGAGGCTTTTCTTGCGGAGGCCGCTCATGAATGCCTCTGTCCCTGCGCTAGCGAACGCGCGTCTCCCGGCGGAGTGGCTCGTTCCCGATTACAGCTTGGTTCTTGAGAGCGCGTCCCAGTATCGAGCGATCATGCGGGTGCCGCCCTCGTAGTTCTCCAGCACCATCGACTCGTTGGGCGCGTGGGCCTGCGCGTCCGGGTTCGTGAAGCCGAGCAGCACGACCGGCAGCCCGAGGATCGTGCCGAACGAGGACGCCGCCGGGATGGAGCCGCCTTCGCGCAGCAGGAACGGGCGCGCGCCGAAGACGTCCTCGATCACGCGTGGCGGCGGCCGCGGTCGCCGGGTGGTCGATCGGCGTGAGCGTCCACATGCCGTCGTTGATCAGCTTGACGTCCACGTTGACGCCCCTGGGAGCCAACGCCATGACGCGAGTCGCGCACCCGCTCGAACGTGCGTCTGCGGATCCATGTCCGGCGACCAGGCGCGTGCTGATCTTGGCGTGGGCGTGTGCCGGGATGATGGTCTTGCTGCCCTCGCCCTGGAAGCCACCCCAGATGCCGTTGACGTCCAGCGTCGGGTCGGGCGCCGCGGCGCTCGAGCACGCTGAAGTCGGGCTCACCGAACAGCTCCGGGACACCGAGGTGCGCGCGGAAGGCTTCCTCGTCGAGCGGCAGCCGCTCGAACTCGGCGTGGTCCTCCTCGCGTGAGCGGGCGCACCTCGTCGTAGAAGCCGGGCACGTTCACGGATGCCGTCGTCGTTCTTGAGCCCGGCCACGATCGTCGCCAGCGCGATGGCCGGGTTCTGGACGTTGCCGCCGTACGAGCCCGAGTGGAGGTCGACGGTCGGGCCCGGTCACGTCGATCTGGGCATACATCAGGCCGCGCAGGCCGACCGTCATCGCCGGCAGGTTGCCCTCGAAGAAGCCCGTGTCGCTGACGACCGCGAGATCGGCCTTCAGGCGATCGCGGTTGGCCTCGATCCACGCGTCGAAGTTGGCCGAGCCGGACTCCTCCTCGCCCTCGAAGACGAACCGAAGATTGACCGGCAGCCGTGCCGGCCGTCTCCAGCCACGCGCGGGCGGCCCACAGGTGCAGATGGACCTGGCCCTTGTCGTCCGCGGCGCCGCGCGCGTAGACGCGCCCGTTCTCGACGCGCGGCTCGAACGGCGGCCGCACCCAGAGGTCGAGCGGATCGACCGGCTGGACGTCGTAGTGCGCGTAGACCAGGACGGTCGGAGCGCCCTCGGCGTGCAGCCAGTCGGCGTACACGATCGGGTGGCCGCGCGGTGGGTGAGACCTCGACGTGCTCGAGCCCGCTCGCGCGGAGGTGGTCGGCGACGAACTCGGCGGTGCGGCGGACGTCGTCACGGCGTTCGCTCAGCGTCGAGATGCTGGGGATCCGCAGGAAGCTCGACGTAGTCGTCGAGGCGCTCCTGCGCGGTTCGCTCGACGTACGTCCTCGACGGCCGCGAGGGCGCCGTGCAGGCGCAACGGTACCGGTCACGAAGCGGCGATCCTCCTCGGCGCCTCTTGGCGCGTGGCGAACGCACAAGACGACCGCCCCGGTTGGCCGGGACGGCCGTTCTGATAGTCAGGCGGGCTGCGGGCTTGGTCAGGCGGGCTGCGGGGTCGGGCCTGCTTGGGCGTGCGCTGGGGGTGTCCACCGGCCGGCGCTCGGGCTGCGGCAGCGGCGAGATCGTCGGCGAGTTGCCGGCGTCCTTGCGCGGGTCCGGCAGGTCCGCGAACATCGTCTCGAAGGCTTCCTGCTCGACCGTCTCCTCGGCCACCAGGCGCTCGGCCAGCTGGATGAGGCGGTCCTTGTAGCGTAGTCAGCACGTCCATCGCCCGCGAGTAGGCCTTGGCGATGATGGCGCTCACTTCCTCGTCGATCTGCGTGGCGACTTCGTCCGAGTAGTTGCGCTGCTCGCCGATCTCGCGGCCGAGGAAGACCAGCTCGTCGCGCTTGCCGAAGGCCAGCGTGCCGAGCTTGTCGCTCATGCCGAACTCGGTGACCATGCGGCGCGCCACGTTGGTCGCCTTCTCGATGTCGTTCGAAGAGCCGGTCGTGGTGTCACCGAAGATCAGCCGCTCGGCGGCGTTGCCGCCGAGCATGCCGGCGATCTTGTCCTCGAACTCGGTCTTGCTCTGGAGGTAGCGGTCCTCCGTCGGCATGCCCATGGTGTAGCCGAGGGCCATGCCGCGGCTGATGATGCTGACCTTGGCCACCGGGTCGCACTTGGGCAGGATGCGCTGGACCAGCGCGTGACCGCCCTCGTGGTAGGCGATGATCGCCTTCTCGGCGTCCGTGATGATGCGGCTCTTGCGCTCCGGGCCGGCCACGACGCGCTCGAGCGCCTCGCTGAACTCACTGCGTGCCGATGACCTTCTTGTTGCGCCGCGCGGCGAGGATCGCCGCCTCGTTGACGAGGTTGGCCAGGTCCGCGCCGGAGAAGCCGGGCGACTGGCGGGCGACGTACTGCAGGTCGATTGCCTTGTCGAGCGGCTTGCCCTTGATGTGGACGCGCAGGATCTCGAGGCGGCCCTTCATGTCCGGGCGGTCGAGGATCACCTGGCGGTCGAAGCGGCCCGGGCGCAGCAGCGCCGGATCGAGCACGTCGGGCCGGTTGGTGGCGGCGACCACGATCACGTTGGTGTTCGTGTCGAAGCCGTCCATCTCGACCAGGATCTGGTTGAGGGTCTGCTCGCGCTCGTCGTGCGAGCCACCCAGGCCGGCGCCGCGCTGGCGGCCGACCGCGTCGATCTCGTCGACGAAGACGATGCACGGGGCGTTGCGCTTGGCCTGGTCGAAGAGATCGCGCACGCGGCTGGCGCCGACGCCGACGAACATCTCCACGAACTCCGAGCCGGAGATGCTGAAGAAGGGCACGCCGGCCTCGCCGGCGACGGCGCGCGCGAGCAGCGTCTTGCCGGTGCCTGGCGGGCCGACCAGCAGCACGCCGCGCGGGATGCGCGCGCCGAGCGAGTTGAACTTCTCGGGGTACTTGAGGAACTCCACGACTTCCTGGAGCTCCGTCTTGGCCTCGTCGACGCCGGCCACGTCCTGGAACGTCACGACCGTCTTGTTGCCGAGGAACATGCGGGCGCGGCTCTTGCCGAAGCTGAGGGCCTGGTTGTTGGTGCCCTGCGCCTGGCGGAACATGAAGTACAGGAAGACGCCGATCAGCAGCACCGGCAGCAGCGCCGACAGCAGCAGCCCGACCCACGCGCCGCTGTCATCCGCTGGCACGACGGAGAACGGGATCGCGTTCGCATCGCACTGCGCGCCCGGCGCGCGCATGTCTGCCGCGATGACCTGGGCCACGTCGGTCACGGCCGAGTTGAAGTTGGTGGTCTTGATGACCGGGTGGGCGTTCATCCGCCGACTTCGAGGTAGATCTGGAGCTGGTCACCCTGCTCGATGACCTTCGTCACCTTCCCTGCCTGCGAGCTGGGACAGGAACGAGCTCGGATCACCGCTGTAACTGGATGCGGTTGGGGGTGCTGTTGTTGAAGAGGACCATGTAGAGCAAGAGCGCGGTGCCCACCACCAGGACGAGGGTCACCATGCCGTTGCGCAGAAAGCGACTGTTCAAGTGAGCGAGGCCTCCGAAGGGACCTGCCTGGCCGCGCCCGGCAGGAGACGCTGAGTATAGGACTCCTCCCCGTCAAACCTCGATACGGGCCAGAAGTCACGTCGGATCAGCCCGGTGCGCCGGTACGGGCTGACGGCCGGATGTCGCGCCGCCTGTCGTGGCGGCCGTCGAATCCGGCGGGTTGCGTTCGGGATTGGTAGCGGAGGGCGGATTTGAACCACCGACCAAGGGCTTATGAGTCCCCTGCTCTACCACTGAGCTACTCCGCCTCGGACCGGCAGTTTAGCCGGTCGACGACTGCGCCGGCCGCGGAGCGTCGCGCCCGCATACGGCCGCGAGTACGGGTCAGGAGGCCTGAGCCTGGGACTCCATGTACGGAGGCTGCGGCGGGGCCGCCATGTAGCCGGCGGCAGCGGTCGGCGCCGCCGCCCAGTTCTGCCAGTACGGCGCGATTGGCTGCATGGGCAGAGAGATACCGCGCCGAACGCCGACGGCCGGATCGGATCGCGACCACTGCTCTTTCGGCAATGCAGGTTGCTTCGTCGCCAGCGAGAGGCGGAGCTCCTCGCGCTGCTGGTTCAGTCGCAGCTCGTGGTGGGCGAGCGCCTCGCTCACGCGCATGCGTCGCTGGACCTGGTGACGCCGGCGGTCGAGGCCGACCAGCGTTCGCTGGGGAACACGCAGCCGCTCACGGCGTGGCGAGAGGGAGATCAGCGCGATCATCAGCGCCGCGGCAATGCAGGCAATGATCACCACCAGGAGCATTGGGGCACCTCTCCGGTGATCGGGCAGCGCCGGCACGACGCCACTCCGCATGACAGAGAACGCTTTCGAAGCGCCCGGAACAACTAGTCCATCGGGTGCGCGGCGATGGCCATTCAGGTCACTCGCGCAGTTCAAAATCACGGCGCGGGTAGACTCGCCGGAATGCCCGTCCGCACGAGTGCACCGACAACGAGCAGATCCGCATGACCTGGCCTCACGCAGCCGAATCGCAACCCAGGAGCGCCCCTCGCTCGGGCCCCAGCGGCCGGCTGACGCCGCTCCGCGTGATGCAGATCGTCGAGATCGGCGTGGTTGCATTTCGGCGGCACTGGCGTCCGCTGGTGGCTGGGACGGCGGTCCTGGCAACGATCCCGCTGATCCTTGGCGACCTCGCCCAGGTGCGCCTCGGTGATGTCATCTCAGCCGACGTGCCGTTCGACACGACCAGCGGCCTTGCCGCAGCCCATTCCGAGCAACGTGATCCCCGAGATCGCCATCGCGATCGGACTGGTGATCGCGACGGAGCTGCTCTCGTCGGCGTTCCTGATGTTGGCGTCGCTCCTGGCGAGCGTGTACGTGGGCCGCGACTACCGCGGCGAATCGACGAGGCTCTCGGTTGCGTTCGCCGTCATGTCGCGGCGCGCCCCGGTGGCTCTCGCGGTGTGGTTCCTGTCGACCGCGCTCGGGTTCGGCATCCTCGCGCTGGCGGGCCTCGTCGCCGTGGTCGCCTACGTCGTCTTTCCGCCCGCGCCAGGCACGGTCGGCGGGCTCGGCGCCCTGGTCGCGCTGATCGCAATCGTGGGCGGCGCCGTTGGCTTCGCGATCGTCGTCGATCCGCTTCCTGGTCGCGCCGGTCGTCGCCGTGCTCGAGCCGGATGGCCCGGTCAAGGCCATGCGGCGCTCATGGCACCTGACCGGCGACAACGCGTGGCGGACGTTCGGCCTCGTCGCGGCCGTCTCGATCTCGGTGAGCGTGCTGGTCGCGATCGTGTGCGGAATTCGTCGCGCTGATCGCCGGAGCGCTCGTGAGCGATTCGAGCGCGCAGGTGACGCTCGGGCTCGTCATCGGGATCGCGCTTGGCGCTCCTGACGGCACCGATCCTTCCGGTGATGGAGACGGTCCTCTATTTCGACCTGCGAGTGAGGCGTGACGGCCTCACCCTGCCGCTCCCGACGGAGGCCATCGAAGGGCCGGTCGCCTAGGTCCTGGGCGCCTCTTCCGGAGGGCTACTTCCCGAAGAGCAATTGCAGCCAGTCCTCGAGCGGCGTGGTCGTGACGTCGGTCTGCGGGTGATCGGCGCCGAGCGGCGTCAGCGGCCGCGGCGACGGCGCGCCGGGTTCGAGCGCGAACGCGCGATCGCCAGCTGCACCCATGCCGACCGCGCGAGCCTGGAACTCCAGGAACGGTTCGGTCTTGATGAACTCGATCTCCGATCGACCGGCGTCGACTTCGGCACGGAGCTGGGCGTTGATGGCCGATTCCTGTACCTGGCGCTGCGAGAGCGCGTTCGAGTCGGCAATGGCACGGCCGAAGATGACCACCAGCCAGACCGTCAGGATCACGCCGCCGACGGCCAACACGGTCCGGCGCTCGGCACTCGGGCCGTTGCCGAACCAGCGCCGAAGCCGCCCGCGTCGGGCCGTCTGGGGAGCCGCGGATGACGGCGACGACGCGAAGGCGGACATGGCCGGGATGGCTGGTGACGCGGATCCCCGGCCCGTGGACATTCCGCCCAGCGTAGCTGTATGTAGCTACGCTGTCAAACGACGGCGCAGCCTCGGCCTGGCGTGATTCGAGCGTGAATCTCGGCACCGCGAGGGCTTGCACAAGGCGCTAGACTCACCGACGAAACCGAACAGATGATCGGTTTGGGAACGGTCGAACGCGAGGACGAGCCGGTGCGACTGTATGAAACCCGGGGCAGCGAGGAGACGCTGGAGCGACTGCTGGCCGACGCGTCGATCGCCGAGTCCGTCGCCGTCCATCGACTCGTGCCGCCACGCCCGGCGGTGACGCAACCAATCCCGGACTGGCTGGACCCTCGATTGACCGCGGCGCTCTCGCGGCGCGGGATCACGTCTCTGTACTCCCACCAGGCCGAGGCGATCGACGCGGTCCGTCGGCGGCGAGGACATCGTGGTCGTCACGCCAACCGCGTCGGGCAAGTCACTCTGCTACAACCTGCCGGTCCTCCAGTCGATCGCCGAAGATCCCGCCGCGCGCGCGCTGTACCTCTTCCCGACCAAGGCGCTCGGCCAGGACCAGACCGGCGGAGCTCCGCGAACTCGCATCGCTCGGCCAGCTGGATCTCGAGGCCGGGTGTCTACGACGGCGACACGCCAGCGCCAATCCGGAGCGTCATCCGGGCCGCAGGCCAGATCGTGGTCACCAACCCGGACATGCTGCACTCGGCGATCCTCCCCCATCACACCAAGTGGTACCAGCTCTTCGAGCAACTCCGCTTCGTGGTGGTGGACGAGGCGCACGTCTACCGCGGGGTCTTCGGCGGCCACGTAGCCAACGTGCTCCGGCGGCTCGAGCGGATCTGCGCCCACTACGGCTCGAAGCCGCGGATCGTCTGCTGCACCGCCACCATCGGCAATCCGGGCGAGCTTGCCGAGACGCTGACCGGCCGCACCATGCGGGTGATCGACCGCAATGGCGCGCCCGCCGGACAGAAGCACGTCGTCGTGCTCAATCCGCAAGCCAATCGACATCCGGCAGGGCATCCGGCCGGGACCGCTCGGGCTTGCGCACCGCAGCGCGCTGACGTTCCTGCGCGCTGGGCGCCAGACGATCGTCTTCGCCAAGGTCGCGCATGGGCGTCGAGCTGCTGCTGATCGGCCTCAAGGAGGCGCTGCGCGACGGGCGCGGGCCGCTCGAGCGGGTCCGCGGCTATCGGAGTGGCTACCTGCCCATCGGAGCGGCGCGCGATCGAGGCCGGTCTGCGCACCGGCGAGGTGCTCGGCGTCGTGAGCACCAACGCGCTCGAGCTGGGCATCGACATCGGACGGCTGGACGTCGCCATCCTGGCCGGCTACCCGGGCACGATCGCGGCGACTGTGGCAGCAGATGGGCCGCGCCGGGCGACGCCAGGACGTCGAGCGTGGCGATCCTCGTCTGCCGGCGCGTCGTGCCGTCGACCAGTACGTTGCCGCGCATCCGGAATACCTCTTCGACTGCGTCGCCCGAGGAAGCGCGCCTCGATCCGACCAACCTGCACGTGCTGCTGGCCCACCTCCGTGCCGCGACCTTCGAGATGCCCTTCAACCGCGGCGACCGGTGACCGGCGTGCCGACACGGACGACCTGCTCGCATTCCTGGCCGAGGAGGGCCACGTCCGCCTGGCCGACGACGATCGCTGGTACTGGGCGAGCGAGAACTTCCCGGCGTCGGAGATCTCGCTGCGGGTCGGTGCCTCCGGAGAACGTCGTGATCATCGACACGAGCGGCCATCCGCGGCCGATCGTCATCGGCGAGGTCGACCTGTTCGCGGCGCGGTCCTCGTCCACGACAAGCGATCTACATCGCACGAGTCGCGCCAGTACCACGTCGATCACCTCGACTGGGACGAGCGCAAGGCGTACGTCACACCCGACGACGCCGAGCACTACACGCAGGCGCTAGCTCGCGGTCACGCTCAAGCCGCTCGAGACGTTCGCCGCGTCACCGGCGCCGAACGCGCAGCGTGATCCACGGCGAGGTGATGGTCTCGACGATCGCGACCCTGTTCAAGAAGCTGCGCTCGAGACGCACGAGAACCTCGGCTGGGGGCAGATCCACCTGCCCGAGATCGAGCTGCAGACGACGTCCTGGTGGCTGGCGGTCGAGCTGGACGCCGTGGCGAGCTGGCGGCGCGAGGACCTCGACCGAGCGCTGGTCGGCGCCGGCCGGGCGATCCAGACGATCGCCAGCGTGCTGCTGATGAGCGATCCGCACGACCTCGGCATGGTCACGCAGATCCGCTCGCCGCACTCCGAGCGCCCGGTCATCTACCTGTACGAGACCGTGCCGGGCGGCGTCGGCCTGTCGCCGCGGCTGTTCGATCGGACTGAGGAAGCAATCGATCGGGCGGCAGACCTGATCGAGTCATGCCCATGCGCGAACGGCTGTCCCGCGTGTGTTGGTCCGCCGACCGAGGCGTGGTCGGCAAAGCCGCAGGCAAGCGCGCTCCTCCGCCTGCTGTCGGCCTCTCGCGGCCGGCGAGTGGCGGCATAACGACGGACTGGCATTCGCAAGCGCTCGCAAGCGCGGTCGTGAAGCCTGCGGCCACGCAGGACTCACGACCAGTGCGCGCGCAGCAACGCAAGCGAAGCGCCGCGTTGCGGAGCAAGAGGTTGTGACACACAACGTGGCACAAGCTGCCGAGAGCCTCGCGGTCATGGCCGATCGCGAACACCGCCTCAGACAGCTCGCTCGCCTGCGTGCGTTGGAGCCGCGCGTCCGTCCTGCCGCGGAGCTCATGCCGCCGCCGGCGCGAATGCCCGTGCCGGGCGGCGCAGAACGGCTGGCCGCGGCAATCGGCGGTCGCGTGATCGTTGGGGCCACCGGTTCGGTTGTGGTGGTCGAGCGCGACGTGCATGTGCCGCTCGATCCGCGCCCGTTGGCACAGCTGCCGTTCTCCGTGGACGTGAATCGCCCGTTGTTCCTGCTGGACACGGAGACCACCGGGCTTGGAACCGCGGCGGGCACGCTCATCTTCCTGTGCGGCATGGCCTGGTGGAGCGGTGAGACCCTGCGTGTCGTCCAGCTGTGGTTGCCCGACCACCCTGACGAGGAAGCGTTTCTTGACGCGCTGGCAGGCTACGTGCCCGCGGGTGCCTGGCTCGTGACTTACAACGGACGGACGTTTGACTGGCCGCTGATCACCACCCGCTATCGGCTTTCCCGTCGCGAACCGCCCGAGCTGGCAGGCCATCTGGACCTCCTGCCCATCAGCCGCACGCTCTTCAAGCACCGCCTTCCGGACGCCCGCCTGGCGTCCGTCGAATCCGGCGTCGCGGGTGTCCATCGAGACGCCGATCTGCCCGGCGCGCTCATCCCGGACCGCTACTTCGCCTGGCTTCGCCGCGGAGAGGCGGAGCCGCTGCGGGACGTGATGGAACACAACCACCAGGACGTCGTGTCGATGGCACGGCTGCTTGCCGTGCTGGTCGAGCGGATGGCGAATCCCGAGGGCCACCTGCAGGCCCATCCCGGTGATCTCGTCGGGTTGGCACGTGCCTACCGCCGTAACGACCGGCCGCTCGAGGCACTCAGCTGTTTGGAGGCAGCCTTGGCGCAGCCGGACCCGGAACGCTCCGCCTGGGGATCCGGGTCATGGTTCGATCGAGGGCAGGCATGGCTCGACCAGGCCCGGCTTCTCTCCGTGCTCGGAGAACGCGAGCGGGCCCTCGAGGCGTGGCGCCAGGCAGTGCTCTGTGGCGGCCGGACTGCGGTGCACGGCTGGATCGGCATCGCCAAGCACCGCGAGCATCGCTCTCGCGATCCGTTCGGTGCACTCGATGCAGCCGAGTCCGCTTATCGACTGATGGTCCAGCGACGTTCGCTGGGCAGGTTCGATCGCGACGCGGAGCGCGATCTGACGCGCCGGCTACGCCGGCTCCGGGAGCGAGTCGCTCGTCGCAAGGCGATCGCGGATCTGCGCGCGGCTCGGCACCGCATTCAGCCCGGGCTGCTCGACGAGCAGGCTGGCGGCGGTCGCCGCGAACCGGAGGTGCCGGCCGCGTGATCGTGTCGGCTTCTCATCGTGCGCCCCAGTGGCCACCAGTGCGGCAACCAGCGCCGCCAGCATCACGTCGCCGGCGCCGGTCGGGTCGAGCGCCACCCGTGCTGGGACCGGTGCGTACACGATGCGCATGCGGCCGTCGGGTCCTACGGTGGCGCCACCTCGGCGTCCCTTGGTAATGAGCAGCTCGGCGTCGGCGGATAGCAACGAGCCGATCTCGCTCAGGCTGCGCTGCCTCGGCATCTCCTGCGCGGAGGCCGCCACCAGGTTCGCGCGCCGCACCAGCGGGTGATGACCTGGCGAGCGATGGACGACGGATGCTCCCGGCGTGAGCTCTCGGAGGAGTCCCTGCCAGCCGAGGGCTACGAACGAGCCGCCGCGCGGCACATCCGCCCATGAGTCCGGCACCTCATCGGCGACCGGCGCAAAGAGCCACGCGCATGCCGACCCACGGATCGCATCGGTCGCAGCCTCGGTCGGCACGGGATCCGACGCATCGATGACCGTTTGTTGCCGCCCACCGGGAGCCTCGACGTTGTGGAAGACGGGCCCATGTTCGAGTGGCACCGCAACGACATCGACACCAGCATCGCGGAGCAATCCGAGCTCGTGTGCCTCCGCCGCCTGGCGATCCAGACCGATCAGCGCGGTCGTTGGAATCCCGACGCGGCCCAGGAGCAGCGCGCCGTACGTCACGCCTCCGCCCAGCCGCCAGCCGCGTGGATCGGACTCATCGATGTCTCGGGCTGCGCTGCCAACGATGATGATTCGCGGACGCGGCGAGATCGACCGCGAGCTGTCAGTCGACTGCATCGCGGTCTCGGCATCTCGGTCGTCGGTCACGTCGGGGTGCGTCCGTATACTCGGCCGCATGGCACTCCGCGATGGCGACCCGATCTACTTTTACGAGCTGCACGAAGGCGACGAGGACGTCTTCTTCGACATCCTGCTGGCACATGACGCCGAGTATGACGAGCAGGAATTCCTCGAAATGGTTCTCGAGGCGCGCAAAGCAGTGATCGACAGCTTCCAGGAGGACACGCTGACCGAGGCCGTGGCGCACGAGCTGGAACGGCGACACGGATTCATGGCCATCGAGGATCGCCTCATCCGAGCGGCGATCAGCGTGTCCGCCGAGGAAGGCCAGACGCAGGCCGCCGCGATCGAAGAAGGCGGCCCGGCCGCCGAGGACTTCCGCTCGATCCTGGTGGACGTCGAACCCGACGACGCCGTCTGGCAGAACTGACCCTCCGGGCACGCGGCTCGGTCAACTCCTGGCTCCGCGGATCGACTCGCGGATCGGACCGCGGCTCGGCCGGCCGCCCTCGATTTTTCAGACCGCATTTCCGCCAGTTAGTTATGCGGATGCTGCTAAACGCCGCGAACCCGCTTCTATACGCGTGCGAACGCGCAAACGGCCGTCACCCAGTCCTGGGAATGCTGCCTGATAGGCGCCACGCGGCGGTGTCCCCATACCAGCACGGGGATTGCTGGATGGGGGAAGTCCCGTCGCCAAACAAGACGACTGGCTCAGCGCGTCGCCAACAACACGGGTGGTTCAGCGCGGGTGCCGCGCGGTTGACGGATCGTCCCTCAGGACGAGTGCAGGATCTCGATGACGTCGCCGTCCCGCACGAGGTAGGTCTTGCCCTCGGACCGCAGCTTGCCGCGCTTGCGCGCCTCCGCGGTCGAGCCCAGCTCCAGCAGATCCTCCATGGATACCGTCTCTGCCCGGATGAAGCCGCGCGCCAGGTCTGTGTGGATTGCCGCCGCAGCATCCACGGCCGTGTCGCCAGCGTGGATCGTCCAGGCGCGGGTCTCGTCCGGGCCCGCGGTGAAGAACGAGATGAGCCCGAGCAGCTCGTAGCTCAGCCGGATGACGCGTTCGAGGCTCGACTCGGTCAGGCCCAGCTCTTCGCGGAAGACCTGCGCCTCATCGGCGTCCAACTCGCCGATCTCCATCTCGATCTTGGCGGAGAGTGCCTCGACCATGGTCTGGAGGTGCTGGACGCGTCGCCTCCCCTCCTCGACGAGCCGGGCCTCCTCTGCAATCTGGCCCTCGTCCACGTTGAGCAGGATCAGCTCCGGTTTCTCGGTCAGGAAGCGGAAGCCGCGGATCCGCTTGGACTCGTCCTCGGACAGCTCGAGGTCGCGGATGGGCGTGCCGTCCGTCAGCGCGGGGAGGATCCGCTCGAGCACCTCCAGCTCGCGGTCGTTCGCCTCGCGCTCGGCCGGCGTGCCGTGCCGGCCGGATGTGCGCAGCTTCTCGACGCGTTTCTCCACCACACCGAGGTCGGCCACGGTCAGCTCCAGCTCGAGCTGTTCGATGTCGCGCCACGGGTCCACCGATCCGAGCGGATGCGGAACCGACGGATCGGTGAACGTCCGCACCACGTGCAGCAGGGCGTCCGCGTTGCGCAGGCGAGCGAGCTGGTCCGCGGGAATCTCGACCGGAGGACCACCTTCGGTGATCGATGGTGGCGCCGGCAGGTCAACGTAGGTCACGTCGGCGGGAACTTCGCGCCGTGGCTTGAACAGCTCGGTCAGTCGGGAGAGACGTTCGTCGGGAACCTTCACGACGCCGGTGTTCACCGTCATCCCGCCGAAGCCGCCGGTTTCCGCATGCCCCCGCGTGAGCGTGTTGAAAACGGTGGTCTTGCCGGATCCGGCGAGGCCGACGATCGCGATCTGCACCGCCTAGTAGCCCTTGTCCCAGTCGACGACGTTGTGCAGCGAATTGCCCACCGCATAGCGGCGCAGGTTGTCGCAGAAGAGTTCCACGCTGCGATCGAGCACACGGCCGCTCGACCAGGAGGTGTGCGGCGTGACGATCAGGTTGGGCACGCCCCACAGTGGCGACTCCGGCGGCAACGGCTCCTCCCGGAACGTGTCGAGCACGGCACCGCCGAGCGGCCCGTCGTGAAGCGCCCGCACCAGGGCTTGTTCGTTGACGAGCCGGCCGCGCGCCACGTTGATGAGCCATGCGCCCGGCTTCACCCTCGCAAGCCGTTCGGCGTCGAACAGGTCTTCGGTGGTTGGCGTCAGCGGGAGCGCCAACACCACGAAGTCGCTGCGAGCGAGCAGGTCGTCGAGAGCCTCGGCGGGGAGCACCTCCACGCCATCCAGCTTGGCACTGGAGGCAGCGCCGGGAGTCGAGGGAGATCCACCGACCGCGTCTCCTTTTCGTGTCGCGACCACGCTGGCCCCGAACCGGTGAGCGAGGTGCGCGACCTCGAGCCCGATCGAGCCCAACCCGACGATGCCGACCGTCACCTCGCGCATCTCGGAGGCCTCCAGCGGCTGCCAAGTCCGTTCGCGCTGGAGCTCGAGGAGCTGCGGGAGCCGCCGCACGACCGCCAGGATCATCATCAAGACGTATTCGGCGATCGGTTCGGAGAAGACGCCGCGCGCGTTCGTGATCACCAGGCCGTGCTGGCGCGCCTGTGGCGTGAGCACGCGCTCGACGCCGGCGGTCGCCGAGTGCACCCAGCGCAGGTTGGGACAGCGCGCCAGCAAGCGGTCGAACGTGGCCGCCGGCAGTGGCCCGCGCAGCATGGCTTCAACCCCGGTCAGGTCAACGTCCGTGAGGCCCTCGAGCGACACAGTGATCAACTCGCTCCCGGGCGCGGCCTCGCGAATGCGCTCGAGATCGGCCGGCCGGTAGCGCCCCGAGAGGATCGGCGTCAGGCAGATCGCGGCCGGCACGCCGCCCGGTCCGCGGCCCGGGCCGGGGGCATGCGTCGACGGTTCGGTCACGCTCCGGCCGGTGCCTCGGCGGTTCCGACTGGGGGTTGCAGGGCCGGCACGACCCGCCGTACCCAGGCGGCCGGGTTCTCCATCTCGGCGTCAGTGGGAAGGGCATGCGGCCCGTCCCACAGGTGGCCGACGGCCGCATCACCCCCGATGCGCGCCACACCCGCCACGAACCGTTCGCCGCGCTTGTACTGCTCGAGCTTGAGGTCGAGCCCGGTGAGCCGGGCGATGATGCGATCCATCGTCCGGCGACGCGACGATCGGCGAACCTCGAAGCGGCTCCGCATGCCCTTCACGTCGGGCAGCAACTGGTCGCCGACCTCGTCCATGACCCAGTCGCTGAAACCTTCGAGGAGGCTCATCACCAGCTGCGTCTCGCGGAAGAGCCCGCGCTGCTCGGCGGTCATGAAGCCGCTCACTCCGCCCTCGGCCGCAACCTGGCGCCAACGCTCGGCGAGGTGCCGAATGCCGCGCTCCTGGAGCGTGCGCGCCTCCTCGAGGAAGAGCGCGATCTGGCGTTCGAGGCGCTCCTGCAGGTACGGCCGCAGCCACGGGTGCGCCTCCATCTCGAAGGCGTGCGTCGTCTCGTGCAGCGCGATCCAGAGGCGGAAATCGTCGATCGGGACGCCCAGCTGGTCTGCCGCCTGGCGCACGTTCTCCTCGACGAACAGCAGCCGGCCGGGCTCGGCCTCCGCGGACAGCAGCGCGACGTCGTACTGGCCGAGCACGCGCGTGCCGAGGTAGCCAAGGAGGAAGCCGATCTGTCGCGTGGCCACGAACCGGTTGGCAACCGCGGCGAACGAGGCGGCAGCGCCGTGCGGGCGTGTCGGGCCGAGGACGAGTTGCTCGAGGTGACCGACCAGGTGGCGGAACGTGACCACGTTGGCGCGAGCCCAGCCGGTCCGATCAACGACCGCGTGGCGCTCCACGACGCCGGGCAACGGGGCGCCGAGGCGTTTCTCCAGGAGCGGAACGATGCGGGTCATGGCCGCTTCGTAGGCCGGCACGGCGGCCTGCAGCTCACGCTCCGTGAGTGCACCCGGCGAGGCGCGGAACCGACGATCCGCGATCCGCTCGACCTGCTTCCAGTCAACGAGGCCCGGATCCGGTCGCGGCTCACCGCGCTCGGTCAAACGTCGCCAGACGTAGCCGGCTCCGATCGCAACGCCGAGCTGGAACGCGCGGTTGCGCATCAGCCGATCGGCCGTGCCCATGGCGCTGCCCGGGCGCTGCTGAGCCGGCCGGGCCGTCACCTGGCGACTCCTCCTGCGACCTCGTCGCGCTCGAGAGCCAGCGTTGCTGGCGCACCGACCGCGCCGACCGCGTTGTTCGTGGCTGGCTCGCCATCCGTGGCGTCTGCGCCTCTGGTGCCAGGACCGACGGCGACCGGCTCGCCGACCGTCACGGACTGCACGTTGGGAAACAGGTCACCGAAGAGCAGGCTCGCCGTGGCGCTGAAGCGCTCGACATCCCCGGTGGTGAACTGCGCGTGCGTCGGCTCCACGTCGTCGGGCGCGAGCAGACCCTCGACCTCGAGCAGCGTCGCAAGCGCGCCTGCCGTCGCCGATGCGGAGTCGATCACCGCGATTGCCATCCCAGCCACGGACTCGATGATGGGCGAAAGCAGCGGATAGTGCGTGCAACCGAGCAGCAGCGTGTCGATTCCCGCACCGGCCGGCAGGGGGAAGATGAATTCGCCGCGCGCGTCGCGCTCCCCCAGGAGCGGCGCCAGCTCACGTCGGACGATCTGTTCCACCTCGGGGCCTTCGAGCCGGCCGGCCTCGACCAGCGGGACCAGCTCCGGGGTCGCGTGCTCGTAGACCTCCACGAATGGATTCTCGTCCTTGATGGCCTCGAAGTACGCATGCGATCGCACCGTCGCCTGCGTCGCGATCACGCCGACGCGGCGGGTTCGGGTCGAAAGTGCCGCTGCCTGGGCCCCCGGCCGCACGACCCCGAGGATCGGCACGTCGTAGCGCCGCCGCAGCTCGTGGAGTGCCACGGCCGTGGAGGTGTTGCAGGCGACCACGATCGCCTTGACGTCCCGTGATGCCAGCTGGTCCAGGCACTCGGCGCTGAAACGGATGACCTCGTCGTCGGGCCGCGGGCCGTATGGCGTGCGCGCGTTGTCTCCAACGTAGATCGTGGATTCGTGGGGCAGCCGGCGGACGACCTCGTGAAGAACCGTCAGCCCGCCGACGCCCGAGTCGAAGAACCCGATCGGACGCGCATCCCGGTTCCCTCCGGGACCGCTCCGACCCCTCACCGACGACCGGCCGCCGAGAGGGCTGGGGTTGCTACGGTTGGCGCGGTCAACGCTTGCGCCATTCGCGCCACGTCCTGGCTGACGCGCGCCGTCGGGTCGGCGAGGACGAACGGGATTCCCTGGTTGTTAGCCTCGACGACGAGCCGGCCATCGCTGACGACCTCGAACTCCGGCGCGTGGCCGATCTGCTCGGCCAGCTGGCGCGGGTCCAGGCCACCCGCGGAGTCTGCCCGGTTGACAACGTAGCGGAGCTTCTCGGGCGGGTAGCCGATCTGCTGATACGTGCGGCCCATCGCGCGGCTGTTGGAGATCGTGGTCGAGTCGTAGGTCACCACGTTGAGCACGATGTCGCTGGCATCGAGGAATTGGAGCACCGCGTCGTTCAGGGTCGTCGGCGTATCGATCACGATGACGTTGTACACCCGTTTGAGCAACGACAGCGTCTTGTCCAGGTCGCGGGTGGTGATCATCTCCGCCATCTCCACGCGCGGCGGCGCAAGCAGGATGTCCGCCCCGGACGGGTCGCGCCAGATGACATCCTGGAGGTCGGACTCCGCGATCCGGTCGGTTGGCAGCTGCAGGACGCTCGGGGCATGCTCTGGGACGCGCAACAGCGCCCGCAGGTCGCCGAACTGGAGGTTGCCGTCGATCAGCACGACTCGCAGCCCGGGCAGCTGGCTCATGCACACGGCCAGGTTGAAGGCCAAGGTCGTCTTGCCGACGCCGCCCTTCGGCGCATAGACCGTGAAGGTCCGTGAGACGTTCTCGGGTGAGGCGTGCTTGTACTCGGTCATGGCTGCCTGGATGGCATTCATGAAGTCGTAGCCCGAGAAGGGCATGGCGAGCACCTTCACCACGCCCATGCCGCCGCCGATGCGAATCGGCTTCTGCGGGACCGTGAGCGCGATGATGGGCAGGTCGAGGCCGGCCTGGCGCACCCGCTCCGCAACCTCCAGCCCGCCCATCTTGCCCTGCAGCAGGGCATCGATCATGAGCATGTCCGGACGGACCTCTCGGATCTGGTCGATCACTTTTCGTCCGTCCGTGATCACGTCAAGCAGCTTGACCTGATCCTGGGCATTGAGCAGATTGCGGATGTATTGGGTGACCTGGGCGACGTCCTCGACCAGCAGCAGGCGGATCTGTGACGCGGAGGAACCCACGTCACGACTATATCAACCGACCGATCAGGATTGCCCTCTCGTCCCCAGGACCAAAGGGGGCCATCCGATAGTCCCCCGCCAACGTTTCCACTTTGAGGCCCGCGAGGGTCGCCAGATGGGTCAATTCGGCCGCTGGAACCAGCCGCAGACGATCGATTCGACAGGTCCTGGTGACGGGTCCCGACGGTCCGCGCACGGCGTCGAACCACTGGCTGAGCGTCACCATCGCGGTCGCCGCGTCGTACCGCGCGGAAGCGAACTTCGAGACGAAGTCACCGGTCTCGGGGTCCTCGCGCTGCCACTCGAGGATGACGCGCCCGTCGTACAGGGCCAGGTCCTCGGGTGCGGGCAGCCAGACGTCGATCACGGCACGGCCCTTTGGCGCCAGGTGGGCCGCCACGGTTCGCAACGCGGCGAGCTGCAGATCGGCGTTGCCGAGCTGGAGCAGCGTGTTCAGCGCGATGATCACCAGGTCGAACCGCTGCTCGAGTCGGATGCTCGTCATGTCACCGACCACGGCCTGCAGCTCACCGGAGGCCTCGTCGGCGTCGGCGCCTTTGCCGCGACGCTTTGACTTTCGCGGTGCTCCGGCCCGCTGTGCCTCGTTCCATCGGGCGGTGGCTCGATCCAGCATCTCGCGGTCCAGGTCGACCGCCGTGACCCGGTGGCCTGCTGCCGCCAAGGGGACCGCGATCCTCCCGCTGCCTGCTCCGAGCTCGAGAATCGTCCCGTCGGTCCGAGCGGCGAGCGCAAGGTACAGGTCGAGATCACCCGGATCGTCGAGCAGGTCGAGGTCGTAGAAGCGGGCGATCAGGCTCCCGGGAGACGCTGGTCCACCGGCCGCGCCGGGCGCGTGCGTCACGTGAGTTACGCCGAGACTCAGGGTCGAGTGCTCGGCGCCGTTGAACTCGCGCCACGCCGCGGCGACGAGATCCGGGTTCGCGAGCAGGTCGTAGGCCGTCTGCGCGATGAGCGTCGCCGCGAGCAACGTCGCCTCGTCCGCGGCCGGCATGGCCGCCGCGTCACGGAACGCCGGCGAGTGGCCGGGGATGCCGTCCTCACAGATCTGCAGGTCGGGGTGGATTGCCGGGAGCCTCTGGCTGACGTTGCCCATGTCGGTGCTGCCTACGGTCGGATCCGGCCCCATGTCGGTGCGCCCCGCCGTTTCCAGGTTTGCTCGGAACGCGGTGCCGATTGTTTCGTTGTGCTTGATCGGCAGGCTCGGTCCCGAGAACGTGATCTCGAGCTCGCAGGCAGCGGCGAGCGCCGCCGCCTCCGCCAGCTCGCGGAAGCGGTTCTGCAGCTCCTCGAAATACGCCGCGTCCATCGCCCGGACCATGAACCGCCCGACCGCGCGGCCGGGAATGATGTTGGCAGCCGAGCCGCCCTCGATGACGATCCCGTGGACGCGAGCCTCCGGTCGGAGCTGTTGCCGCCAGAGGCCGATCGAGCTGAAGAGCATCACCAACGCGTCGAGCGCGTTGGCGACCCTTCCACGGCTCGGCCGCGGCGTGTGCTTCACGGCCGGTGTAGGTGACATCGACATCCACGCTCGCCAGCGCGTGCGACAGGACATGGGTGCGGTCGCACGGGTGGAACAAAAGCGCCGCGTCGAGGCCATCGAAGAGGCCGTCCTCGAGCATGAACTGCTTTCCGGAGCCGCGTTCCTCGGCTGGCGTGCCGAGGAAGACGACCTCACCGGCCCACGTCCGTCGCGAACCGCGGCAAGCGCGATCGCCGCGCCGACACCACTGGCGGCCATGGTGTTGTGCCCGCATCCATGCCCGAGGCCGGGAAGTGCGTCGTACTCGGCAAGAACGCCGATCCGGGTGGCGCCGCTTCCTGCTCCACGGCCCGGCCAGGCGGCCACGGACCGCGGTCTCGAGGCGGCCCGCGGGATGCTCGACGGCGTACCCGTGCTGGGCAACCGCCTCCGCGACCCACGTCGCCGCCTGCCGCTCCTCGAAGGCCGGCTCCGGGTTGGCGTGGATCCGATGCGACAGAGCGAGGATCTCGTCACGCGCGTCGGTGACCGCCGCCTCGATCCGTGCCTTGACCTCGGGGCTGCCGCCGACGTGACGCCGCGCGGCGCTCGCGCCGCGCACTCCGACAGGAGCTCAGTCACGCGGCACTCGCGCCGACCGGCACCCGGGTGTCCGCACCGGCCTCGAAGCGCACGGTTCGTCCGTCGCGCTTCTTGACGGCCAGCGCACTGATGGCCTCGAGCACGACCCGGTGCGCCGCCATCGCGGTCACCTCGGCATGGTCGTACGGTGGCGAGACCTCGACCACGTCCATCCCGGCAAGCTCGACGGAGCCGGCGATCCGTCGCACTGCGCGCAGCAACTCTCGCGTGAGGAGACCGCCCGGCTCTGGCGTGCCGGTTCCGGGAGCCATGCCCGGATCGAGGACATCGATGTCCACCGACAGGTAGATTGCCGACGCCCCATCGAGCGCCTCGGCGATCGCCTGGTCGACGACCGCCTCTGCGCCTCGTTCCTCGATCTCGCGCATCAGGTGCCAGCGCATCCCCTGCGCCTTCATCCAGGCGAACACCTCCGGCGGTGGCCAGTAGCCGCGGAGGCCGACCTGCACGAAGTTCCGGCCGAGCACGGCTCCCGATTCGATCAGCCGGCGCATGGGGCTGCCATGCCCGGCCAGCAGGCCCCCGTCGTTGTCTGCCGTGTCGGCATGCGCATCGAAATGGACGATGCCGATGGCGTTCGGTGCGTGAAGCTGCGAGATCGCGGAGACACTCGGCCAGGTGATCGAGTGGTCCCCGCCGAGGATGAACGGGATCGCGCCGCTCGAAGCGACGGCGAGCACTTTCTGGAACGTGACGGCGTGACCGCGCTCAAGCCAGGCCGGCATGACGGGCGCGTCGCCCGAATCGACGACGTCGAGGACCGAGAACGGCTCCACGTCGAGGGCCAGGGAGTACTCACCCTGCGTGTACGACGCATCGCGGATGGCCCGAGGGCCGAACCGCGCTCCGGAGCGATAGCTGACTCCGTCATCGAAGGGAATGCCGATGATGGCCGCGTCCGGGGCTCGGCGATGCAACTCGACTGGGTCATCCACGATCGGTCGCTTGCAGTAGCTGACAGGTCCGGTGTAGGTCGGCAGCTCCGCAACTGTGAAGGTCTGGAACTCGCGGTCCCAGCCGTTGCGATGGCCATAGTCCGGCCGAGACGTCTCCGCGGTGGGGAGATGAGACATGGCGCGGTACCTCGCGCGCGACGCACCGCCGGTTCTCGCGAAGGTCCAGCAGGGCGCGTGCCGGAATGCTACCGCGGGACTGGTGGCACGACCGCGGCGGTGGCGGAGGAGGCGGCGCATCGGGTCAACGTCGCGCGGCGAGGCTCAGCTCGACGAGGCCGGCCATCACGACCACGAAGACGGCAAGCGGCAGGCTGAACGCGTTGAGCGCGCGAAGGACCACGAGCAGCGTGACGACGAGTCCGGTCAGCACCGCTCTGCGGCCGGCGCGCATCCAATCGCCTCGATGCGCGATGCCGCGTCGCGCCAGGAATACGGCCACCCAGTAGACCGGCGCCGCTGTCAGGCCCACCGCCGCTCCGAGCAGCACGGCGCCCGCCATCTCGACGCCCGAGTCGCCGACCGGCGAGTGCGTGGTGAACAGCCAATCCACCGCCAGCCAGGCAACGACGGCCGAAGCCAGGAGCGCGATGTTGGCAAGCCGGTCCTTGGCGTACACGAAACCCGAGTCTACGGCCGGGCTCATGCCTCGCTCGCCGGGCAGATGTCCCGGAACGGGCAGAAGGTGCAGGCGAGGTAGCCGGGCGACGGATCAAAGCGTCCGTGCCGGATTCCGTCGGCTGCCAACTCCACCGTGGCGCGTGCCTTGTCCAGGCGTTTCCGGTCGGGTGACACGCGACCGACCAGTCCGGTCTCGAGGAAACGCAGCTGGACGGCGGCCGGCAGCTCGCCGGTCTCCGCCTCGTGCGCCAACGCGTACACCTGGAGCTGGAGCGAGTCACGAGCGCGTTGGACAGCCTGTTTCGGGTCACGGACGTCGCTGGACTTGTAATCGGTGATGACGACTCCATCGGGCGTCTCATCGACACGGTCGTAGCGACCCTGGACCGCGTCATTGCCGATCCGAACCCGGAACGGCCGCTCCACCGCCACCGGCACGGGCGCATCGTCACCGGACTCCTGGGCGTGGAAGAGACGCACCGCCTGCTGGCCTGCCGCGAACCGAGCGTCCTCGTGCGCGCGCGACAGGAACCCCTCGCTGGACCAGTGCGTGCCGAAGACCTCCAGAAGCTGATCCTCGGTCATGCTGCGGCCACGGAAACGTGCCGTGTGGTAGGCAGCGGCCGTCTGGTGCAGCGCGTTCCCCACCACGAGCGCGTGGTGCGGCGGGGTGGGGATCCGCACCACGTGCCGCAGGCGGTACTTCAGCGGGCACGCGGTGTAGTCGTCCACCTGCGTGTAGCTCAGGGTCAGCCGCTGCGACGATGGATCCTTCGTTTCCGCCTGCTCGACGGCCGCCGCGGCCACGGGCGCATGGTCGGGATCCATCACGGCGACGAGTTCCTGCACCAGATCGGGTGCCCCCCTGGCCGGACTGGTGGCAGGCGCGGCAGCGCGGTCAAGGGCCTCGGCGATGAACGGGGACGGCCTGCGGCGGCGTCCCGAGTCGGAGCGCTCCGACGAGGTCAGCACCAGCTCGTCGCGTGCCCGAGTCATGGCCACGTAGAAGAGGCGGCGTTCCTCGGCCTGCGGCTGCTCGGCGACCACGACGCGTTGCCGCAGCGGCTCCGGCAGAGTGAGTCGGCCGCGACGGTCGGGGTGCGGGAAGCGGCCATCCACGAGGCCAACCACCAAGACGAGCCGGAACTCCAGGCCCTTTGCGCGATGGACCGTGAGCACCGACACCGCGTCCTCAAGCGGGTCCGCGTCCTCGGTCTCGTTGCCGCCCGAATCGAGCAGCATGTCCAGGTGGGGCGCAAGGAACGGGATGCGGTCCTCGCGCAGGAGCGAGCCCTGGCGGCGCAGCCATTCGAAGAAGCGGGCCAGGTTGCGAAGCGGCGCTTCCTCCCCGTGCTGAGCCTGCGTCACCAGCAGTTCCAGCTGGCCGTTCCGCTTCAGGTGCCGGAAGCAGACGTCCCAGGCAGGCGCCTCATGCGATCTGTCGAGCGAGTCGCGCACTTCTCGAACGAGTCGTTCGACGGCGCGCCTGGTCTCCTGGTCAAGGCGCAGCAGTCCGGGCTGCTCGACGAGCTCCTGGAGCACCGACCAGAGCGATCGATGACGGCGCCGCGCCAGTTCCATGATCGAGGTGAGGCCCTCACCGCCGAGCGCGTACGGTTGGCCGGTGGCAACCGCATACAGGTCGACCGACGAATTGGGGTTCGCGAGCGTCCGCAGCAACGCCAGGACCGCGCGGACTTCTTGACGCGCAAAGAGGCCGCTGGCACCGCTGAAGCGCCACGGGATGGCACGCACCTCGAGGCTCTGCAGGAAACGCCGGCTGTCGGCGTTCGTACGCACGAGGACGCAGATCTCGGCCGGGCGGACGCCGCTCTCGATCGCCTCCGCGACGAGCGACGCGACCCCATCCGCTTCGTCTGTATCGGTCGCGAAGGAGACGTGGCGCACCGGCTTTGGCCGCGCACCCGAACGCGCACTCACGAGCGCCTTCTCCACCCCGTCATGGCCATGGACGCGGTGCGGATCGTTGTGGGAGACCAACCGCTGGGCGGCCCCGAGAATTGGGGCGCGCGAGCGGTAGTTGCGCCGCAGCACGACCCGTCGCAGGTCCGCGAAGGTCTCCCCGAAGCCAGTGAGCGTTTCCACGGCCGCGCCGCGGAAGGCGTAGATGGCCTGGTCGTCATCACCGACCGCGGTCACGTTCGCAGCGTCCCCGCAGACCAGGCGGAGCAGCTCGAGCTGCGCGGGGTTGACGTCCTGCAACTCGTCCACGACGACGTAGCGGTAGCGATCCTGGACGAGTGCGCGAACCGACGGCCGGTCCGCGAGCAACGTTCCCGCGAGCGCAACCTGGTCCGCGAAATCGATCAGTCCCTTCTCGGTGAGCAGCTCCTGATATCGGCTGAAGGCTGACGCGATCTCCAGGTGGCCGATGCCCTCATCCACGAGAGCCACGCACGCGTCCAGCGCCGCCGAGCTGTCAGCATCCACCGAGGCGGCACGTGCCCCCGCAATCAGCTCTTCGGCGAACGAACGGTATTCAGCCGGCGTGATGCCCTCGTCCTTGGCGCGAGCGAACAGCTCCGCCAGCGCGCCGAGCAGCCGCGTCGGATCGGCGAGGGACAGGTACCGGTCCAGCCCGAGCTCGAAAACGTGCTCGCGCAGCAGCAGCACCTGTTCCGCGCGGCCAACCAGTCGCGCGTCCGGATCCCGTCCGACCTCCAACCCGAACTCGCGCACGAGCCGGTCCCCGAACGCGTGGAACGTGTGGATGGCCGCGTCCGCCTGCCCGTACGGCACGAGCACGTCCACGCGTGCCTGCATCTCCGCAGCCGCCGCATCCGTGTATGTGAGTGCCAGGATCTGGTCCGGCCGAGCGCGCCTGGTTGCGATCAGCCACGCCACCCGCCGCGTGATCACCTCGGTCTTGCCCGTGCCAGGACCGGCGATCACCAGCAGCGGTCCATCTCCGTGCGTGACAGCCTGGCGCTGCTCGCGATTGAGCCCGCGCAGCAACGGCCGCACCGAGTCGAGTGAGACAGGGGGCTCCGCGCGCCGCGGCGCGCGAGGTTCGGGAGCAGGAAACGGATCCGATCGCATCGCCATGACGCGACGATGCGAGCTCCTCGTGCCAGCTAGGTTGTCACGCCCCCGGGATCGAGTGCGGTCAGCGGGAGGGAATCTCGCCGCGGGCCTGTCGCAGGGCCGCGCTCTCTTCCTCCGAGAGCTGCTGGTCTGCCTGGCCGGCCGTGATGGCCTTGATGTAGACACGCGTCGTCTGTCGAGAATGAAGGCTCGAGAGGATGATCCCGTTGTCGTCCGCATCGAGCAGCGCCAGCGCGAACGACAGGTTGCCCCCGGTGTCCTCGCGGAACGGGTTGAAGCGCACCAGCCCCGCGCGCTGAATTGCCATTCGCGTCGCGACCTCGACATTGCGCGTCCGGTTTCCGATCGTCGCGACCTCATTGGCCACCGAGTCGAGGCGCTGCATCTGGGCAGTGAGGATCTGGTCGAGCGCGGGGTCGCCGAGAAGAACAGGTGTCGACGCGGCGGCATGATGCACGTTCGAGGCATGGCGGACGGCGACGGCAGCAACCACGATGGCGATCGTTGCGAGCAGCAGGCTCAGGATTGCGAGCGCGCCGGCGTTCTGCGAGAGCGACTCGGACAGCTGCTGCATCGGCGGGATTCTATCGGTCGACCCCGGGCCCGATGCTATGCTCGGCCCGGCCCGGGCGCTCCGACCGTCGCACAGGGTCGGGTCCAATCGGGCGGCAGGAGGCAGAACAGGCAGTGGCGAAGCGCACGCGCGGCAGCCAAGGTCGCGCCACACCGACCGGGTCAGCGGGTCGCCAGTAGCCGCCCTCCGTCCACTCGTCCGACCACCGGGAGCGCCGGCACGACGGCCGTCGCGACGCCGTCGATGAGCGCGGCGGACGATCTCGTCGTCGAGCAGGCGCTGGCGGCTGAGGCCGTATCCGGAGCGCCGGCCGCGTCAGTCACCGGCCCGGACATCCGCCGCTCGACCCCAGGTCGGGTCAAGATGAAGCCGAACTCCCTCTTGGCGGCACGGGCGGAGACCGAATACGTCTACGTCGGCCAGGACCTGCGCAGGATCGCCGTGGTCGGGGCGTCGCTCTTCGGCGTGCTGCTGCTGCTCTGGGTGCTGCTGGTGATCGTGGGGCTCTTCGGGATCTACTGATCCCCGTCAGACGACGGCGCGCCTGTCCCTCGCGTCCCGGTCCCGCGCGTTCGCGCGGCCCTCGTCAGCCGACGATCGGCGAGCTATCCCAGTCGATCGCGACCTCGTTCATGCGGTCCGCGAGATTCACGGCCACGTTGAGCCGGACGCCCGGTGCGAGCGACGCGACCTTGTCCAGCGGCACGCGATGACCGAAGACTGCGGGAAACGGCGGCTGGCCGGGAACGGAGCACGTCACGGTGAACAACCACATCGGATCGTTGAGCCGCGCTGGGTCGGCGTTTGGGTTGATGTCGCGAACGGTCTTGCCCATCGGCTGAGCAGTCGTGATCTCGGCGATTCCGCGCGCGCCGGTCGCGAGCAACTGCGCGGCACTGCCCTTGATCGTCGGCAGGGCGCCACTCCGGACCGCGCCAACGAGCGCGTCCGTCTCGCCGGCGACTGGCCGACCACTCGGATCAAAGTTGAACTCCATCCCCCCGGACGAAGTCACGACCGATCCGCCCTGCCCGGGCGCGCCATACATGCCGGCGCCCATGCCACCGACCATGGGCGGCGCTGACAGCACGTTCGGCGGCGCGGACGCAGTACCAATCGAGGACAGGGTGTTCGGCGTGATCACACCCGGAGTCGGCAGGGGCGGCGGCGCACCGTAGGCAGTCGCCATCGGGTTCATCGCGCGCAGCCGCGTCTCGCCGCTCCAATCGATCACGACTTTCTGCGGGTTCGCCGGGTCAACGGCAACGGGGAGCGTGCTGCCCGGCGTGATCTGCCCGAGCGCCAGCAGGGGAACAACCTCGCGCTTCTCGACCACGTACGCCGGCCGCCCGGGAAGCTGCACATTGAGCGTCAGCTTGGCCACGGGCTGATTGTTCACGTACATGCTGGTCGACTCGATGCCGATGATCGTGGCGCTGCCGGGGATCCCCTGCGTGAGGATCTGGTTCGCCTGGCCCTGCGCGCGGGTGAAATAGAAGCCGACCGCAGTGAAGATGACGCCCATCGGCAGGAAGGTCAGCGCCAGGATCGGGGCGGCGGCACCCCCGAAGTCGAACGGACCGTGGGGTTGCAACGCCTGGTAGAGGAAGTAGACCCCCAGAACGGTCAAGATGATCCCGACGATCATGAAGATGCGCACGTCCCGCCTCCAACGAACCGGGCAGCGACGTCACGGCTGTCACGCGCTTCCGGTCGGTGCGAAATATGCCAATAGCTGTCGAAATGCGCGCGGCACCTAGAGGTACCGGTACAGGTGCGCCCGGAACGCCGAGCCGATGAGAGGACGCATGAGCGAGCAGATTGGACCCAAGGCATTCCACGACGCGGCGGGGACGCAGGACTGGCGCGTCCTCGGCGACGGCGCCTACGCCTTCTTCCGGACCAGCTCGCTCGCCGAGAGCGTGCGCCTCGTCGACGCGATCGCGGCCATCCCCGGAATTGGAGAGAACCCACCCGATATCGACGTGCGGCATGACGGAGTGACCATTCGACGACTGACCACCGGCGACGACTATTACGGCCTCACGACCGCCGATGTCGATGTGGCGCGACGTGTTTCCGAGACGGCTCGCACGCTCGGGCTCAGCTCTGATCCCACCGTGTCACAGAGCCTGCTGATCGTTCCCGGCGCGTCAAACATCGCAGAGGTGCTGCCGTTCTGGAAGGCCGTCCTGGGATATGACCTGCGGCCCGACAGCCCCGAGGAAGACATCGTCGACCGACACGACCGCACCAACGACGTGTGGTTCGAGGAGATGCAGGAGCCTCGCGGCGACGGCGGTGGGGCGATCCACATCGGCATCTTCGTCGCCAGGGAAATCGCCGAAGCACGCGTCGCTGCGGCCCTCGCGGCTGGTGGTCGGATCGTTCGTGACCGCTCCCCGATGTGGTGGACGCTGGCGGATACGGTTGGCAACGAGGCGGACATCGCCACGACCGAGGGCCGCGGCTAACGTGGGCGCCTAATTCTTTGTGGCCGGGGCCGCCGGCCTGGGTGCCTTGGGTGCCACTTTCACCGTCGGTGGGGCTCCAACCGGCGAGTCGAGTGGCGAGGGACGGCGCGGCAGCAGGGCCGTTTCCGATCCATCCACCGACGTCGGATCGTCAAATCTCGCCATCCTGTCCTTCGCATATCCCTTGCGCAACGCAGTCACGCGCCACGTGAACGAGAACGCGCCGGTGCCATGGCTCAGCTCGCGAACCTCGAAGGACCTTGCGGTTTGGTTACCGACGCCCAGCCCGGCGGTGTCGAACGACAGCGGCGTCACGAACACCATGTACGGCTTGGTCAGGTCAACGGTCTCGGCGAATAACGAATCGAGCCTCACCACGGCACGGCCTCGCTTGAGGGTCGCGGTGCCCTGATCGCTGAAGTAGTTCTGGGTCGCCTCCTCGGCGTACATCAGACGGTCGCCCTTGGAGGTCGAGACAACCGCGGTCTTGGTGCCTGTCGCGTAATAGTTCCCGTTGATCCGGACGTTGCCGTTGAACACGCCGGCATAGAAGCCGGCCCCCTTGTTCGGGTTGTCGGCGAAGAGCGCGGTGCCGCCCGTGGCCGTGCGTGCGTAGATGCCGGTGCCTGCGTTGGACGCGAACATGCCGCCGAACGTTCCGGTCCCGTTGCCGGTGGCCAGCCCTCGGACGCCGACATAGTTCGCAGAGATGCCGTAGACCCCGTTGCAGTTCGTGCAGTTTCCGAGCACGGCGGAGTTATTCGCCGAAGAGGTGCCCACCGCGGTGAGTGAGTTATAACCGGAAACGCCGGCTACTGGCGTGCTCCCCGGGGTGCCGGATGTGGAGCCATAGAGTCCAGTGCCGCCAGTCGAGTTGCCGACCACACCAAAACCTCCACCGGCCACGTCGGCCCACACGCCGTAGAAACTAGCCCCGGTCCCGGTCGCGTAGACGCCGTTACCGTTCGCAGAGGTCGACTTTGCGTAGAGGCCGTTCGCAGACGAGAGGGCATATACGCCGGCCGTGGTACCGGTGCCGTAGAGGCCATACGCCTTGCCGCCTGACGCGCTGTTGGTTGCCGAGAAGTAGCCCCCGTAGGAGGTCCCGTTGGTGCCGGTCGCGCCACCGATGCCTTCCACGCCCATGATCGTGCCGTTTGTGTTGGTGCTGTTCGACGCGCTCCCATAGACACCGATGCCGGTGCCCGTGCCCTGCACGCCCCAGCAGGCAGTGCCGTTGGGGCAGTCGCCATGGATTGTTGTCGCGCTCGACCCCGTGGCGGTGAAATGCCACGCATCACCGGAAGACGACGACACGAAATTCGTCACGCCGGCTCCAGCGTTGTTGGCGTCACCCAGCAGGTAATACGCCGAGGCTGGCGTGACCGGTGACGACGACGCTCCGGCGACGACGCTGAATGTCAAGGCCACCGAGATCGGAATGGCAGCGATCCAGGACGCAGACAGCGTTCGGTTCAGCTTCACGGGTTTGGGCCCTCCCCTATGCGCGACGTGCGCGCGCCGACCCCGACGCGTCCCCTCCCTCAGGAACACCGGATCGAGGTTCGGCGGACCCTATCACAGGCCGATTCGTCGTCTGGGCGGATTCTCGGCGCGTCGCACATTCGTTCCGGCCGCCTGCGAGAGCGGGGCAACGCTCGACATCAAGACGTCACGCGAGACGACTAGCATCGATACATGACCAACGCGACACGCCCTATCGACGCGCAGAACACCGCGCCGATCACCGACGATGACTGGAAGTCTCGCCTCACACCGATCCAGTACCACGTCCTCCGCGAGGCGGGCACCGAGCGCGCCTTCACGGGCGCGTATTGGGATGAGCACCGACCCGGCGTCTACCGCTGCGCCGCCTGCGATTCGCCGCTGTTCAGCTCCGATACGAAGTTCGAGTCGGGCACCGGCTGGCCGAGCTTCTACGCGTCGCTCGACCCCAAGGCGGTCGTCGAAGTGCCGGACGTGACGTACGGAATGCGGCGCGTCGAGGTTCGCTGCGCGACCTGCGGCGGTCACCTCGGACATCTCTTTCCCGATGGTCCGCGCCCGACCGGCATGCGCTACTGCATGAACTCGGCGGCCCTGCGCCTGGAACCGAGCGACGCGAGGACAGAATTCCTAACCCGAGCTGGTCAAATCCATGGAGCGGCTCGAAGCGTGCTCGCGGCCGCTTCCTGTTCTGACAGGCGGGTTCGGCGTCCGACGCTTTTCGGTCGGCTGTCGCGTGGCCCGGTGCGATGATGTGACCGGGCCGCAGTCGTGCAATCAGCCACCAGACCGAAAGGCGGGCCTATGCCAGTCCAAGCGACCGGCCTGCCCCGGGGGCTGCAGGCCCTCCTCTTCGCGACGATCGCGACGCTCACGGCCGCCTCCTGTGCGCCGTATTGGAGCGTCATCATCTACTCGGACCAGAGCCCGGCGCCATCGACGAGCAGCTCCACTGCACAAGCGACGGCGGTGTCGACGTCGACACCAACGCTGCAGCCTTCGCCGGCATCGAGCCCATCACCCACTGGGAAGTCCACACAGGCTCCGTCACCGACCGCGGTTGTACGGGTCTGTGCCGGGAATCCCTGCCTCATCACGATGCGCGACCAGATCGCCTACGGCGTGCGATCAATCAAGGTCGGCACCAAGGTGACCTGGACGAGCGCGTGCTTCGCGGTGTGTACCGTCACCTTCAAGACGATTCCCGTGGACAGCGGCCCGATGTCCAAAGGAGACACATTCAGCCACGTCTTCGAGGAACCGGGCTCGTACGACTACTACTGCCAGTTCGACCCAGCGGAGATGAAGGGCACGATCATCGTCACGAGCTGACGGTCCGACCGCGACCTTCCGCTACGCCCGTTCGGCACGAGACCCGTCCGTTCCCAACCGAGCGCGGTCAAGCCTCGCCCGTCGCGTCCGCCTTCTGCTTTGCCGCCGTCTTCTTCTTGACCTCCTCGCGGCTCTTCATCACGCTGTCGGCGATGCGCATCGGGTTCGTGCCGCGGGTGGCGCCCTGCGCCGCGGGTGCGCGCCGAGGTCCGCCGCGCTGGCGCGCCTCGGCGCGTGCCTCGCGCAGCCGGTCCAGCCGGGCGCCGATCTGTTGCTCCATGCCCTGGTCCGAGGGCACGTAGTAGACGCGATCGACGAGCGCGTCGGGCAGGTATTGCTGCTCGACGTCCGCGTTCTCGAAGTCGTGTGGGTAGCGATAGCCGACACCGACGCCGTGGCGTCGGGCAAGCAACGGGTGGCCCGCCGAGAGGAGGTGGGCCGGCACCTGCTGTGAGCCGTGCGCCTGCACGTCGCCCATGGCTGCCCAATAGGCGGTGCCGACGCGGTTGGACTTCGGGGCTGAGGCCACGTAGGCGGCTGCCTGTGCGAGGGCGTATTGCGCTTCGGGCAGGCCGACGAACTCGAGCGCCTGGACCGCCGCGACCGCCACCTGGAGCGCGCGAGGATCGGCGTTGCCGACGTCCTCGGAGGCACAGATGACGATGCGACGCGCGACGAACTTGGGGTCCTCGCCCGCCGCGATCATGGTCGCCAGCCAGTACAGCGACGCGTCCACGTCGTTGCCGCGCATGCTCTTGATGAACGCGCTGACCGTGCCGTAGTGGCCGTCGCCGGCGCGGTCGTAGGCGAGGATCCGCTGCTGGGCGGCGTTCTCGATCTCCTCGAGCGTCGGTTTCACCGGCAGTGTGGCGTCCGGATCGTCGACGCCGGCCATCGCCGCGGCCGCCTCGAGCACGTTGAGCGCCGCGCGAGCGTCGCCGGCCGAGATCGCCACGAGGTGCTCGCGGGCATCGTCCGGCAGCGCCACCTTTCCGCCATACCCGGCTTCCGCGCCGAGCGTCCGATCGACGATCGTGCCCAGCTGTTCGTCGGTCAGCGGCTCCAGGCGGAACACGCGCATGCGCGACAGGAGCGCCGAGTTGACCTCGAAGTAGGGGTTCTCCGTGGTCGCGCCGATCAGCGTGATCGTGCCGTCCTCGACCTGCGGCAGGAGCGCGTCCTGCTGTGCCTTGTTGAAGCGGTGGATCTCGTCGAGGAAGAGGACCGTCGACCGACCGCCCTGGCCGATCCACTCACGTGCCCGGGCGATCACGGCGCGCACGTCCGCGACGCCGCTCATGACCGCCGACAGGGTCTCGAACGGTGCGTCGATGGCGTCCGCGAGCAGCCTGGCCAACGTCGTCTTGCCCGTGCCGGGAGGCCCCCACAGCACCATGGATGCCAGGTGGCCCCGGAGCAGCATCCGTCGCAAGGCGCCGCGCTCGCCCACCAGGTGTTCCTGCCCGACGAACTCCTCGAGCGTGTGGGGCCGCATCCGCGCCGCGAGCGGCGAATGCGCGCCCGTGCCCGGACAGGTCGAGCGCGGGGCGCATCGAGCTGGCGGTCGTGCCGGGTGTCCTGCGGCCTGCCATCGCTACCAGATCGTGACCACGCGGTCCACGCCGTGGGACCGCATCCGTTCATCGCGCGTGACCAGCGCCCATCCGTTTTCGAGAGCGGTCGCGTAGATGACCCGATCCGCCGGGTCTGTCGGAAAGGGGGCCGACAACGAAGCGGCAAGCGCTGCGATCCGAGGCGTGAGCGGGATGGACCGGACCTGTTCCGACAGATCGGTCAGCCATCGTTCCAACGGTCTCGAGACGCTGATTCTTCCGCGCTGGGCGAGCCACGCGAGCTCGAACCACGTGACGTCCGATACTGCCAACTCGTCTGCATCCGCGGATCGCTTGTTTCGCGGTTTCGCTGATCCGTTGCGGCTCGGAAGACATCCAGTGAACGACATGGGTGTCGAGGATGACCGTCACGACGTCTCGACTTCCCAGGCGACACCCGTCGAGTACAGGTCGTCGTCGGGGTCCGTCGTCCAGGCGATTCCGCGCATCGAGCCCTCGAGGGCATGCGCACCGCGGGCCGGGACCAGCCGAGCCACGACCTTGCCGTGCCTGGTGATCTCGACTTCCTCTCCGCCCGAAACGTCGTCGAGCAGAGAGAGCATCTTTGCCTTCGCTTCGGTCGCTGTGATGCGAATCGTCATATGGTCATTTTAGTGGTCATTTAGCCTCGGTCAAGCGCGCGCGGTCGTCGTGCAGACCACGAGCTTCACTGAGACTGCGGCAAACGACCGGGCGAGTTCGCGTCGGACCGGCGCATTCGCACGCGCACGTGGCCAGACCGTGACGCGAGGCTGCTCGGGACGCTCGGCCAGACAGACCGTCCGGGTGCTATTCGGTCGTGCGCCGCTGTCCGCGTGCGCAACCCGCTCCCTTCCGCAGGGTTTACCCGTGTACCCGGTGGGCGCTCGGGCAAGTCCGCGCGACACGTTCCCACGGCACGTCCTCGCGACCTGAATGGGCGCAAGGCGGATGGTGCAGCGCGAGCAAGGACAACGCGACCGAAACGCAACCGGCTCCCTCGCACCGAACGGGCCAATTCCTCGTACCCTAGTGGCCGGCCCGTCCGTCACCCACTGGTGCGGAGCGCCGACGCTCGAGGTACCGTCCCGTGCCCGATCAGGTCCAGCTTCGGATCCCCGGACCCACTCCCCTCCCCGAACCCGTCCGCGAGGCCGGCGCGCACGCGATGGTCAACCACCGCGGACCGGAGTTCAAGGAACTCCTGCTGCGCGTGACCAGCGCGATGAAGAAGGGCTTCCAGACCGACAACCGAGGTCCTGCTGCTCACCTCGTCGGGTACCGGTGCGCTCGAGACCGCCGTCGTCAACACGCTCTCGGTCGGGCGATCAGCGTCCTCTCGGTCAACATCGGCAACTTCGGCGAGCGGTTCGCCAAGATCGCCAGGCGGTACGGCGCAGTCGTGACCAGCTACACCGTCGAGCAAGGCCAGGCCGCAGTTCCCGCCGAGGTCGGCAACCAGCTGCGCGCCATGGCAGCCGCGGGAACGCCCGCCAAGGCCGTTCTCGTCACGCACAACGAGACCTCGACCGGCGTGACCAACCCGCTCGAGCAGATCGCCCGCGAGATCCGCGCAGTTGCACCGACGCGTTGATCCTGGTCGACGCGGTCAGCAGCCTCGGCGCCATCCCGCTTCAGATGGACGCCTGGGATCTCGACGTGGTCACGACCGGCTCGCAGAAGAGCTGGATGGTGCCGCCGGGCCTGGCCATGGTCGCGCTTCTCGCCGCGAGCCTGGAAGGCCGTCGAAACCTCGACGATGCCGCGCTTCTACTTCGACGCCATGCTCCATCGCGACGCGCTGGCCAAAGGCGAGACGCCCTGGACGCCTGCGGTCACGACCGCGTTCCAGCTCGATGAGGGCATCAAGCTGATCGAGGCCGAGGGCTACCCGCAGATCTTCGCGCGGCATGTCGCCTGCGCGGAGGCGACGCGTGCCGGCCTGAAGGCGCTCGGCTTCCGGCTGATGGCCGACCCGGCGTTCGCCTCCAACACCGTCACCAGCGCCTGGCTGCCCGACGGCGTCGAGTGGTCGACGTTCACGAAGGCGTGCCGCGCCCGCAACCTGGTGATCGCAGGCGGGCAGGGCAACCTGCTCGGCAAGATCTTCCGCGTCGGCCACCTGGGCGACGTCAACGTCGACGACATCGTGCGCTGCATGGAGATCCTCGAAGAGGTCCGCGTCGAGCTCGGGCCTCCCGACCGAGAAGGGCGCCGGAGCACGGGCCGCGGCACAGGCGGGCGGCCTGGCGTCGAACGGCGTCTCGGCTGCCGGCGCAGCAACCACCGAGCGCGAGGCCGTCCTCGCGCGGGGGGCCTGACCGATGGGGGTGCAGATCGAGGATCGCACCCCCTCCACCACCGGCCGGAAGCGAATCCTGGTCGTCGAGCCTCTCGCTGACGAGGGGCTGGACATCCTTCGCGCCGACCACGAGGTGGAGGTGAAGGTGGGCATGTCGCGGGAGGAGTTCCTCCGCGTTCTGCCCGAATACGACGCGCTGCTGGTGCGCAGCCAGGTCCAGGCAGATGCCGAGGCAATCGCCGCCGGCACCCGCCTGCAGGTCATCGGCCGGGCCGGCGTCGGCGTCGACAACATCGACCTGCCGGCGGCCACGGAGGCCGGCATCGTCGTCGTGAACGCGCCGACCGGCAACACGATTGCTGCCGCCGAGCACACGCTGGCGCTGCTGTTCGCACTGGCGCGACACATCCCGGAGGCCGACGCGTCCCTGCGACGCGGCGAGTGGAAGCGTGCCCAGTTCACCGGCCGCGAGCTGCGCGGCAAGACGCTGGGGATCATCGGCCTCGGCAAGATCGGCATGACCATCGCCGATCGCGCGCGGGCGATGGAGATGGAGGTCCTGGGGCACGACCCGTACGTGACCGAGGACGCCGCGGCACTCCACGGCGTGAAGCTGCTGCCGATGGATGAGCTCATCCGCCGGTCGGACGCGATCACGGTGCATGTGCCGCTGACCCGCTCGACCCGCAACCTCATCGGCGAGGCGGAGATCGCCTCGATGAAGCCGGGCGCCTATCTCGTCAACGTCGCCCGTGGCGGCGTCATCGAGGAGGCGGCGCTCGCCAAGGCGCTCACGGCAGGTCGCCTCGGCGGTGCCGCGGTCGACGTCTTCACCGAGGAGCCACCGAAGGAGTCGCCGCTCCTCTCGGCACCCAACACCATCCTGACGCCACACCTGGGCGCATCGACCGCCGAGGCACAGACTCGGGTCGCGGTCGAGGCCGCCGAGCAGGTGCTCGACGTGCTTGCCGGGCGGCCGGCGCGCTACGCGGTGAATGCGCCGCTGGTGCCGCCGGAGACCGCGCAAGTGCTGGCGCCGTTCCTGCCGCTTGCCCGCATCCTGGGCGTCTTCTACGCCCAATTTGCGCCGGATCTGTCGGGCCTGACCCTCGAGGTGGCCGGCGAGCTGGCGAGCCACGACACCTCTCCGCTGGTGGCGGCAGCCCTCGCGGGGCTGCTGGAACCGGGCAGCGAGGCGCGGGTCAACGTGGTCAACGCGCCCTCGATCGCCAAGGCGCGGGGCATCAACCTGGACGAGCGCAAGGTCAGCGAGAGCGGCCGCTTCACGTCCATGCTGAGCCTGACCGGCCGGACCACGGTCGGCGGCACGGTCGCCGCGGGTGGCGAGCCCAGGCTCGTGCGCCTCGGCGACTACTGGCTGGACATGGGCGTGCTGCCGAACATGCTGGTGACGCGCCACCAGGACCGGCCGGGCACGATGGGCTCCATCGGGAGCACCCTCGGCAAGGCCGACGTGAACATCAGCGCGATGCACCTGGCGCGGACGCAGCCACGGGCCGACGCGCTCATGGTGCTGGCGCTCGACGACCCGGTGCCCGACTGACGTCATCGCGGCGCTGCGCGCCAACGACGCCGTGCTCGATCTCTGGCAGATCCGCCTCGAATGAGCTCGGGCCCAACGGCCACCTCTCTTCCGGGGCCGGCCACAGCCGCCGGCGTCAACGGGTCGCTGGTGTTCGTACGCCACGGCGAGTCCACCTGGGTCGCCGAGGACCGCTTCCAGGGACAGGCCGACCCACCGCTCTCGCCACTCGGCGAACGGCAGGCGGCGCTGATCGGCGTGCGCCTGGCGGACACCCAGGCCGGCCCGGCGCTGCCCCTGCCCACGTCGCAGCCCGTCGGTCTGTGGCACTCGACCCTGGCACGTGCCGCATCCACGGCTGCGTGCCATCGAGTCGGCGCGCGGCGGATCGGTGCCGCAACACGCCGATCCCCGGTTGATGGAGCTCGCCCAAGGTGAGTGGCAGGGCCTGAAGCATGCCGAGGTCTCCGCACGCTTCGGACCCGAGCTGGCTGCCTGGCGCCGCGACCCGGTCCACCACCATGCACCCGGCGGCGAGTCGCTCCGCGACGGCTCGCGACGGGTGACCGCGGCGCTGCGCGATGTCCTCGACGCGCTCCGTGCGGCCGATCCGCCGAACGCGACGACGACCGACCCGGTCCTTGGCTACGGCGTTGCGAATGACGCCTGGCCGTGGGCCATCGTCGTTGCCCACGACGGAATCCTGCGGCTGGCGCTCCTGCATCTGCTCGGCATTTCGCTCGACGCCTACTGGTCGTTCCCGTTCGCCCTCTGTGCCGTCACGGTCGTGGAGCTGCGTGACGGCCGGGCGCGCCTGCGAGCTCACAACCTGGCAGAGCACCTCGAGTCGCTGGCCAAGCCGTCTCTCGCGGCAACGGACCGCGGCGGAGCGCTGTAGCCCGGGGCGGCACAGCGACACTGAAACCAACGGCGCGCGGTGGCGCGCAGGTGGTCTACGACCGCGGTGGCTTCGGCCTTCGCGGATGGAAGAACAGCAGGAAGAGGGAGCGACGGATGCGCGCATACGCGGTGTGGACGGCCACGAGCGATGTCCTCGTCGGTATGTGCCGCCCGTAGGTCGCTTCGACCTTGGCGGTCGCGACCACCTGGAGCTCCGGCTTCAGCGTCGGCACGATCTCGCCCAGCGCGCCAGCGTACTCGTAGGCCGTCTGTGACGGCCGTAGGCGCGTAGCCGAGCCGTGCCGCAAGCCGTGCGACGCGGTCGAACGTCTGGTCACCGCCCAAGCGGGATGGCCGGCGCCGGCGGGAGAAGAGCGCCAGCACGATCGCCACGACGATCACGGCCGTCACCGCGTAGAGCCCGATCGCGCCCGGGTCCGGGGGCGGCGTCGGGGGCACGACCGCGGCGTTCGGATCCTGCGTCGGCTCGGGCGAAGGCGATGGTCGTGCCACTTGCCGCGTCGATCGACGCCTCGGGAGTCGGTGCGGCGCTCACCGGAGTCCCCGGCGGCAGCTTCGTGGGCACACGGCCGTTGTCAGCGTTGCCCGGCGTGGGGTCGAACCGGATCCAGCCGTAACCCGGAAAGTAGACCTCGACCCAGGCGTGTCGCGCCCCCATGCTCACGGCATACGTCGTTGTCCCGGGCATTTGCTTGCCCGGCAGGTAACCCTCCACGAATCGCGCCGGAACGTTGAGCGAGCGCAGCATCAGGGTCATGGCGGACGCGAAGTGCATGCAGAAGCCCTGCCGTTTTTGCAGAAGGCAGTCGACCGGATCCAGGCGGCCGCACACCGTTGAAACGTCGGTGTTGTACGTGAACGTGCTCGCCGTGAAGTACTCCTGGATCGCATACGCCAGGTGGTAGGGGTCGAGTTGGTCGGGCCGCTGGTGCTTGCTGATCGTCTGTCGGCAATCTGCGAGGCATAGCGAGCTGATCGAGTTGGGGACGGAGAGGTAGTGGTCGCGTCACCCAGTCCGGGTACGCCGTTCCGGCCGCTGCCAGCTTGCTCGCGGTGAGGCCATCATCACCGGAGACGCTCGGGACCATCGACGTCACCGTGTACTCCTGTCACGGCGTCGAGCGAGCCCTGGACGGTGACCTGTTCGACCGGCCCACCTTCCCCGGCAGTCAGAACGTTCGTTGCCACGGTCTGCCTCGACCAGCGTGTCGGGTGCCAGGACGGTCCCGTCCGTCGCCGCCATCAAGCTGACCGTGACCACGACCCTGCTTCGATCGAGGCAGCTTGCGACGTCGTCGGTCGCTGGTGCCGGCGGCGATGTCGGCCCCAGCCGGGAGTTCCTGTTGGCCGCCGCCCTAGGCGTACCAGCTCTGACCGTCGAACTCCTCGTACGCCTCGCCGCGCAGGTAGTGTCCCTCGCCGTCGGATGAGGTCGTCGTGAAGAGCGGCGTCCTGTCGACGTTACCCAGGTGCCCCCGATGGTCGCGACGGGTCCGAACATGGCGCCCGTGTTGCCTGTCGAACCAGCAGAGATGCCGCCTACCAGCTGGTTGAGCGAAGCGCCCAGGTTCAACAACGGCGCGTTGAGGCCCTGCCAGGCGCCGGCAAGTGGCGCGGAGCTGGCGGTCGCGGCGAGGAAGACGGCACCCAGCACGGTGATCGTGACGAAGACGGCACCACCGCGCAGGAACAGCGCCGACCCGCCATCGGCGTTGCCGATGTGCCGCCGCTGCCAGCCAACGGACTGCTCGACGATGTTGAGCCGAACCAGCAGCAGCATGGCCGCGAGCGTGAACACGATCAGGTAGCCGTACTGGGCGTGCGAGGTGATCGACATGTTCACCAGGAGCACGAGGCCACCGGAGAGGACGGCGGCCATCCCGCGGTTTCGACGGAAGACGTTGAAGGCCGCGAAGTAGCCCGTCGTCCAGCCGAGCGCGCCGATGACGATCAGCGGTGCGGACTTCTCGGGCGAGCGTGTTTCGAGGACGAAGACGTCGTTGACGAACATCGAGAACGACGCGGACAGGTAGTGCAGCTGGCCGAGCAGCGTCGGTGCGGTTGAGATCGATACGGCCGCAGCAACCAGGATCACCGCGGCCCCGACTCCGGCGGCGATCAGGTGCGAACCTGCCGTCGAAAACCGGCTGATGCCGAACAGGAAGCCGATCGCCCCGGCGGCGAGCATCGCAGCGGGTAGCCACGACGTGGCGCTCTGTGCCGTGCGTGCTGACCACCCAACCGGTGTCATCGACCGCGAGACCGACCACGGCGACCATCACGCCCACGAGCAGCACGGCCAGCCAGCCCTGCCTGGGTCCCGCGATCACGCGTCGCAGCAGTGAGGGCGTTGCGGGCAGCGGTCGATCGGCGCCGATCACGGTCGCGCTCACCGGGCCACCGCCGCCGCGCGACCGTTGCCAGAGACCATCTGGTCACCCAGCGGCACGCCGGGGACGAGGACGTAGGTTCGCAGCTCCTCCTCGGCCAGCTCGTGGCGGAGGGCGCGCAACGCTCGTGCGCGTTCCTGGCGGAAGGCATCAGGGAGCGGCGGAGCCGTCGTCGGGCGGCTGATCAGGTCGTGTGCCAGCGCGTCGATCAGGCAGACGAGCACCGAAACGTTGCGGCTGCGCAGCGCCGACAGCGGTCGGATCCAGTCGTGATCGAGCGACGGCGTGATGACGACCACGGTCATGCCATGGCGCATGCGGGGCACGGTCTCGGTGAGCAGGTCGCGAAACGGCGTCGCCCCGTCGGACTGCACCGCGGCCAGGAGCTGCATCACCTTCTGGTGCTGCCGCGCGCCCCGGTCGACCGGCAGCACGATGCGCCGCTGGCCCTCGGCGGCGACGGCCATGGCGCGGTTCTCCACCAGTGCGCGTGCCGACACGGACGCCGCGACGCGCACCGCCGTCTCGATCGTGGCCGTCTCTCCCGTCCCGGTATGGCTGCGCCGGTCGAGGTCGAGTACCAGCCACACGTCGGCGGTCTGCTCCAGCTCGAACTCCTTCACCTGGAGTTCCTGGTGGCGCGCCGAGCTGCGCCAGTGGATTCGGTTGAACGCGTCACCGGGCACGTAGCCGCGGATGGACGTCACCAGCGGCGTCGTCTGCACGGAGCGTTCGGGGTCGGTGTTGGTGCCCTCGATGACCGCGGGTGGCAACCGCCAGCGGGGCAGCGGCTCCACGGCCGGGTAGACGATCACGTTCGCCGCGGAGCCCACTGCAGCCGACGATTCGAACAGGCCGAACGGATCGCCGGTCCGAACGACCATCGGCTCGATCCGGTAATGGCCCCGGCGCGGCAGCGGCACCCGAGCGACCCACGTCCGCTCCGAGCGAGGGCCGAGGGCGAGCGCGCGACCCGGCAGCTGGATCGGCAGCGTCGAGGGATTGAAGACCTCAAGCCAGAGCTTTGGGAGGCGGCTCGTGTTGCGCATCGTGTAGGTCGCCCGCAGGTCCTCCCCCACCTGTGCGTGCAGTTGGTCGACCGAATAGCCCGCCTCGAGGTCGGACAGCCCGAACCGCGTCAGCACGTAGCCGCCGCCGATCACCAGGATGCCGAGGTAGACGAGGAAGAAGACGAAGTCCTGGCCGGTCGAGAAGGCGCCGATCAACAGCACCAGCGCGATGACCACGAACTCCAGCCGACGGAGCATCGGCGCGGACCCTCGCGAAACGACGCTATGCCGGCCGAACGGTCGGTCGGTTGCTCGCGGCGGGAGGCTGCACGGCGATGGACTCGAGCAGGCTGCGCACGATGTTGCGGGGATCGACGTCGCGGATGGTGGCCGCGGTCTTGATGATCAGGCGATGGGCGAGCGCCGATTCGGCCAGAGCCTTGACGTCGTCCGGGATGACGTAGTCGCGGCCGTTGAGCGCGGCCCACGCCTGGCTGGCGCGGTAGAGCGCCAGCGAGCCGCGCGGCGAGGCGCCGAGGTACACATCGGGATGCGAGCGCGTGGCGGTCGACCAGCCGGACGATGTAGTCCGACACGGCCGGATCGACGTAGATCTCACGCACGCCGACCTGCATGGCCAGCAGGTCCGCGACGCTGGCCACCTCCTCGAGCGATTCGATGGGGTGCTTCCGCTTCTGCTGGTCGAGGATGACCATCTCCTCGAGCGGCTGGGGATAGCCCATGCGCAGCCGCAGCATGAAGCGATCGAGCTGCGCCTCGGGGAGCGCGAACGTTCCCTCGTACTCGATCGGGTTCTGGGTGGCGATGACCAGGAACGGCACGGGCATCGGATAGGTCGTGCCGTCCACCGTCATGTGGTGCTCCTCCATCGACTCGAGCAGCGCCGACTGCGTCTTGGGCGTGGCCCGGTTGATCTCGTCGGCGAGCACGATCTGGCTCATGATCGGGCCTGGCCGGAACTCGAACTCCTGCGTCTTCTGGTTGTAGATCGAGAGCCCGGTCACGTCGGTGGGCAGCAGGTCGGGCGTGAACTGGATGCGCCGGAAACTGCAGCCGAGGGAACGGGCGATGGCCTTCGCGAGAACGGTCTTGCCGGTTCCGGGGACGTCCTCGATCAGCAGGTGGCCCTGGCACAACAGGGCCACCAGCGCGAGGCGAACCTCCTGGTGCTTGCCGACGATGACACGCTCGACGTTGGCGGCGACCCGCTCGCCGGACTCGCGGATGCTGGGCAACTGACTGGATCCTCGTTCGACCGTGGTGGCGCTCACGCGTCCCCCCTTGGCCCCTCGGATCGCGCCGCGTCGCGGAATGGTACGTCCTAATTCTCGCGAGCGGTTGCGCAGAATCAGATTGACTCGTGCGAGGAACCGCGCTCAGCCGCCCCTGAGCTTCAGGTAGAGGCCCATCAGGTCGCCGCCCATGGGCACCGCCCGCTGGCTGCCGGAGCCGCCGCGCTCGACCACGATGGCGACCGCGATCTCGGGGTGGTCCGCCGGTGCGAAGCCGATGAACCAGCTGTGAGGGCGCTGACCCGTGCCCAATTGCGCGCTGCCGCTCTTGCCCGCGGTCAGCACGCCCGGGATCCGGGCGCCGCCCGCGTACGCCGGCGAGAACGGCCCGTTCACGGCGCGCACCATGGCCGCGGTGATCTCGGACGCGGTCTGGGTGCTCATCACCCGACGCAGCGTCTCCGGCGACACGACCGCGGACGATCCGGACTCGGAGATCAACTCGTCGACGAGCTTTGGCTGCATCAAGACCCCGTCGTTTGCGATCGTGGCCGCAACGAGGGCCATCTGCAGCGGCGTCACCAGCACCTCGGCCTGCCCGAACGCCGGCGTTGGCCAGCTCGACCTCATCCGCAAAGCCGCTGAACGGCCCGCCTCCGTTGGTCACCTGGCTGACCGCGGTGGGCAGGTCGAACGGGATCGGGCTCCCGAACCCGTAGGCGCGCGCCCAGCGTTGGAGGTTGTCCGGGCCCGTGTCCAAGGCAGCGTGCGCGAAGTAGATGTTGTCGGACACCTCCGTTGCTTCGTCGAAGGTCAACGGGTGATCCAACTGAACGGTTCGGGGCGAGGTATGGATCGTGAACCCATCCACGTCGAAGCCCTGCACAGATTGTGTCGGCTGCCGCGGATAGGTCGTATCGGGCGTGATCGAGCCCGAATCGAGGGCCGCGGTCGCAGTGACCATCTTGAAGACCGAGCCGGGCACGTAGAGGCCCTGCGTCGCGCGATCGAGCAGCGGAGAGGCCGGGTCTGCGCGCAGCTGGTCGAGATACTCTCGCGCCGTCGCCGTGTCGGCGAGCTGGTTCGGGTCGAACGTTGGTGACGTCGCCAACGCGAGGATGCGTCCGGACGACGGCTCGATCGCGACCACGGCACCGCGGTTGTTGCCAAGCAGCCGGAGCGCCTCCCGTTGCAGGCGAAGGTCGATCGAGAGGTGCAGGTCGTTGGGGTCGTACGGGTCGGCGCGGAACTTGCGCAGCAGCGCGTCCGCGGCGCCCGATTGGTCGAGCCCGATCAGCTCGGTGTTCCAGGTGCTCTCGAGGCCGGCGGTTCCAAAGATCAGGCTCTTGTAGCCAACGATCGGAGCGACCTCGGGGTGCGGGTACTCGCGGACGCGCTCGCCGCGGGCGGCCGGTGGTCTGCGCCAGCACGACCCCCTGGCTGTCGTAGATCGTGCCGCGCGGCGCTGAGCGCTCCGCGGCCTGGGAGAGCGGATTGGCCGGATCGACTGTGAGTGCCTGCGCCTGCACCAGCTGCCACCAGCCGAGGCCGGCGGCGAGCCCGGCATAGACCAGCGCCAGGACGATCGAGAGGCGCACGAGCGCACTCCCGATCGACGGCACTTCGCGAGGTCCGCGGCTCATCGCGGCTGCGTGGCTTCTGTGATATGGCGGCGGATACGGCGCTCTCCTCGGCGCGGCGCCGGCGGCCCGGTGGCGCCACGACTCGGCCGAGGCCGTGGTCGCTCAGCGCCAACAGCAGGCCGACGACGATCGCGTTGGCCAGCAGCGACGAGCCGCCGTAGCTGACGAACGGCAAGCGTGATCCCCGTCAGTGGCACGAGCTTGAGATTGCCGGCGATGATCAACGCCGCCTGCACCACGATGACGAGCGTCAAGCCCGTGGCGAGGAGCGCCTGGAAGTCATCCCCGGCGCGCGCGGCGATGTGCAGCCCGCGCTCGGCAATCAGGAGGTAGAGGCCGCAGATCGCGACGGCGCCGATCAGCCCGAGCTCCTCGGCGAGCGCCGCGAAGACGAAATCGGTGTGGATTGCCGGGATCGCCGCGACGGTGCCGACCTGCGGCAATCCCGCCCCGAGGCCCGTCCCCAGAACGCCGCCGCGGCCGAAGGCGTACAGCGCGCGGATGATCTGGTAGCCCGTGCCGAGCGGGTCGGCGTACGGGTCGAGCCACACGTCGACGCGCTCGCGCACGTGGGCGAAGACGAAATAGAGCGCCACGCTGCCCGCCGCGAACAGGATCATCCCGAAGACGACGTAGGAGAGGCGCCGCGTCGCCACGTACAGCAGTCCGAGGAAGACGGAGAAGAAGAGCAGCGCGGCACCGAGGTCCTTCTGCACGATGACCACCGCCATCGCGATTCCCCACATGGCGAGCATCGGCAGCAGGTACGGCAGCGGCGGCAGGTTCAGGAAACCGACGCGCCAGCTCTGACCGGCGAGCAGCGGGCGGTTGTCCGCGAGGTACGCGGCCAGGAAGATCACCAGGATCACCTTGAGCAGCTCCGACGGCTGGCCCGTGATCGGGCCGACGGTGATCGAGAGGCGTGCGCCGTTGACCTCGTCGCCGATGACGAACACGGCCAGCAGCAGGCCGATGCCCGCCGCAGCCCAGGTGTAGCGGTAGTGGCGGAGCCAGCCGTCCTGGCGGACCAGCACGGCGATGAACGCCATCAGGACCATCGCCATTGTCATCCAGAGCAGCTGCAGCTGCCCCAGGTCGAGCGTGCTGCCGGCGATCTGTTGCTCGACCAGGTTCTGTGGCAGCCGCTCCATCAAGCAGCAGAGAGATGCCACCGAGCAGGGCCACGGCCGGGAACAGGATCTGGTCCATCTCGCGCCCCGCGACCACGAACGCGGCATGGATGACGGCCAGCAGGAGCAGGTACGTGATCAGTGGCGTGACGTCTCCGAGGGAGAGCGAGCCTGCACGCAGCGACTCGAGGCTGGTCCAGCCGACCAGCAGCGCAGCGGCCACGACCAGCAGCAGCAGCGCCTCGCGGCGACGGAGCCGAGGGCGGATGCCAAGCCGCCAGAAGACCCTACCGACCGCGGCCGCTTCGTCGCCGACACGCGTGCGTACGCCTGACAGGCTCACGAACGCTTGTCCTCGCGATCGCTGCCCGGGCGCTCAAGGCGCAACCGGACGGCGCCAAGGCCGATCTCGTCGCCATAGCCGAGCGGCACGACCCCATGGACGAGCTGCCCATTGAGGTACGTCCCGTTGGTCGAGCCGCGATCCTCGAGGAACCAGACGCGCCCGCGGAAGGTGAGCACGGCGTGGTCGGCAGACACGAAATCGTCGTCGACCACCAGGCTGTTGTTCACGTCACGCCCGATGGTGGTGACGGCGTCGAGCGGTACCGAGCCGCCCGGGGTCGGCTCGCCCTGGGCGAGGCGATCACGAAAAGGCGACCGAGCGGGCTCGCGGACGCGCGAACGGCCGCGCGGATGTCGCGCCACAGCAGCCGGATCACCACGAAGAAGAACAGGTAGATGAGCGCGACGAAGAACAGGCGGAGAACCCAGAGGCTGAGAGTGAACGGATCCATAACCCTTGGCGGGGCTCGACCCCCGATCAGGACTGCGAATGGATGGTGAGCGTCGAGTTTCCCAGCCGGACGACATCCCCGCTGCCGAGCACGATCTCGTGGACACGCGTGCCATTCACGAACGAGCCGTTGGTGCTCTCGAGATCGGCATACACGAGCACGCCACGCCGGGCCGTGAGCTGCCCGTGGTGCCGCGAGACGCGGTCGTCGGCAAGCACCAACTCGTTGTCGCGTGCCCGGCCCACCCGCAGCGTTGCGCCGTCGAACCGCCGTGTGGCAACCGTGCGTCCGCTCGTCCGCACTTCCACGGTTGCAATCGGTCGCACGGTCACTGAGGCAGAGACCGCCGCGCCGCCCGACGACGGCCCGGCTGGGCTGATCCGGACATAAGCCCCGGTGGGCGGCGTTGGCGCGGGCACGCGGCGGCTACCCGGTCGCAGGGGCATTGCTCGATCCTCGGACGGCAGTGCGCCGACCGGCGCAAACGACAGATGAGGGCTCGCGGATGTCGCGCCCTTGCCCGAGGGTGAGTTGGCAATCGGCCCGGTGACAACGGCGCCAACCGCCGCGATGCTCGCCGGTACCACGGGCGCGATGTGCACTCCGGGCCCCGTGGCCACTCGCGGTGGAGGCGCGAACCCTCCCGTGCTCGGTGCTGCTCGGGACCGATCGTCGTGCCCGCCGAGCCGTTTCAGCTGCCGCCGGTCGAGCGCCTCGGCATCGACCTCGATGTCGCCGCGCGCCACGGTCCCAGAGACGCGCAGCCGGACCGACGGCCGAGCGATCAGGCGGTAGCCTCGGGCGCGAGCACGAGTGTGGAGTGCCTCACCCAACTCGTCCTCGACCGTCGCGTGGATGCCGTCGAACGCCGCGGCATCTGCGGGATGGAGCGTGACCGTGTACCGGTTCGGCACGTAGGCGCGGTCGCTCGAGACGACGCGCCCCGCATCCATGGCACGTTCGAGGCGGCGCTGGACCTGGATGGGCTGGAGCGGCGCATGGAACAGCCGCGCGGACGGGCGCTCGAACAGCCGCTCGAAGAATCGCTCAACCGCCGCAAGAGGGCGCATCGGGCGGCGCAGCTTAGCAGAGGGCGACGCTCGAACAGGACCATCGCAATGGGAGACCGGTACCCATACGTGATGCCCCCGGACCGGCGCCCCGACGACGATGGCGTCCGAATTTCCGAGCGGAGGTAGATGCGCGCCCTCATGGCAGCCACCCAGGTCGAGTCGTTCTGCGAGCGCTGCGGTACGAAGTACACCTTCGACCAGCGCGCGGAGCGTGGCCGCCTGCTCAAGGGTCTGGGTCGAACGCTCGGGTTCCTCCCCGAAGACAGCGTGCTGGACGACGTGCCGTTGGCGTCGCGCGATCCATTCCACGGAACGTTCCGGTTCTGCCTGGAGTGCCGGCAGTACACCTGCCCGACGTGCTGGAACGAGGCCGCCGGCTTCTGCCAGGGTTGTGCCCCGCTGGCGCAGGGCGCCGACATGAACGACGCCGAGGCGTTTGCCGCCGTCGAGGCCGCGTCCGACCTGCGCGACGCCATGAGCGAGGTCAACCTGCTGCGGTCGCCGGAGGCGTGGCCGGGCATCGACTTGCATCCCGTGTCCCTCATGGAACCGGTTTCCACCGATGGCAGAGACACGCTCGCCGCAACCCCGTCGGGCGTCGCCGCGCCTGCGTTCGATGCGCCCAACGGCGATGGGATGGCGCTCGTACCGTTCATCTTGTCGACTGACGAGATGTTCGCCGGGCCCTGGGACGCGTTCGCCGACGGCGACGAGGCTGACGAAGAATCCGAGGGCGACTGGTCGGTCGTCGCGGCCCCCGAGCGGTTCGTCGAGCCCGCCGAGGAGATGGCGGCCGAGAACGACGAAGCCGAGCCCGTGGCCGCGTTCGACGCTGCCGACGCCGAGGCTGCGGAGAGTGAGGCTACCGATTCCGCGGCTGCAGCTGACGCGGCGGAGCGCCAGGCAGCCGACGTTGAGCCCTCTGGCGAACCGGAGTCTGTCGCGTTGTCCGACCTGACCGAGGAGGCGGAGCAGGTCGAGGCGACCGACGACGAGTTGCCCATGGCCGCGAGTGCAGACGCCGCCGATGTCGAGGCCGATGATGAGGCCGCGTCTATCGCCGACACTGAATCCGACCTCCAGCTCACCGCCGAATCCGATGTCGACGCCGATGCCGCGTCCGATTTCGACACCGATACCGAGCTCGAGCTGGTCGCCGAGCCCGTGGCGGAAGGCGAGCCCGAGTCGGCTGCCGAGTCCGAGTCGGCTGCCGAGTCCGAGCTCGAGGTCGAGACCGCCCCGCAAGCCGAGCCTGAACCGCTGCCGTTGGCGGCGGCCGCCGCCCTCGAGCCCGAGCCTGAGCCAGCGCCCATGGCCGGTCGAACCAGCGTTGCAGCCATGGCCCGTCCCGTCCCTGCTGACACCGATCAGCGAGCTGCCGACGTCTTCGCGGACGCCAACTCCGGTCCCGCCGGCCGTCCTGCCTCCCAGCCCGTCGTGGATGGGTCCGCTGTCGGCGACCGGAACTCCCCCGGCAACGACTCCGCCTCCGTCGACGCCACCAGTTGCATCGCCACTTGCGCCGTCGTCGACGCCCTTGCCGCCTCCGATGCAGCTGCCACCCGCGCCTCCGTCCCTGTTCGCGCAACCGACCCAACCTGCGATGACCCCATCAGCGGTCCCGGCATCGAGGCTCGCCGCGCTCTTCGGGCGTGGCCGCAAACCGGAAGCCCTACCACCGCCGATGCCGCCGCCAGGCGCCCTTCCGTCGGGCTGGCGGATCACCGCCGAGGACACGTCACCGCAGTACCAGTCCGCGGCCTTCCTTCCGCAACCCCAGGCACCCGCACCGCAGGCGCAGCCGCAACGGCCTTCGCTGCTCGCCCAGCCCGGTCATGCTCACTCGACGCCGGGGATCCGGCCGTGCTTCCAGTGCAGCCTTCCGCTGTCGTCGAACGCGCGCTTCTGCCGCCGCTGCGGCACGCCACAGCAGCCGACCGCCTGAGCCTCCCACCAGGGAGCACCGCAGCACGAAGTCCGTCGCTCGCCCGGCGACGCGACTCAGATCGCCGGAAGGGTGCTGCTACGTCGTTCGCGGTTTCGCCGGATCGCCGCCCAGGCCGCCCCGTACAGCAGCGCCTGGAAAAGCAGGTTCAACCACACGAGTGCGATGAACACTGATGCGATCACGCCGAGCGCGATGAATCCCTTCACCAGCAGCGGGCCGATCAGGCTGAACAGCGCCGTCAACAGGCCGATGGCCGTACCGGCAACGATCGCTGGCAGGGACGCGGCTCGTGCCGATGGCGCATTGACCGGCACAATCAAGAACAGCAGGAGCGTGACCGCGATCGACCCCGCGACCGTTACCGCGGTCGTCACGATGCGGATCGTGTCGATGCCAGGGATCGAGAACAGCGAGGTCGCAATGCTGGTCACCGTCTGGGCGGCTACAACGAGGAACACGGCGCCAACCGCCGCAAACACCCCGAGAATGCCGCGCACACGTTGCTCGATCGGCCCACGGGTTTTCGATCCGGGAAAGAGCAGCGTGAAGGCGCCCTCGAGCGCACCGTAGAACCCACTGACGCCCCAGATCACGCCCACGAGCCCAACCACCGTCGTGACCCGGCTGCTGTTCGCCAGCGTGTCGACGATCGTGTGGGCGACCGGCTCGAGCGGTGGCACCTGGGCGATGATCGTGTCGACGATGTGCTGTCGGCTCGCTGGGTCGTCGATCACGATGCCCAGCACGCCGACGACCAGCAGGATCGCGGGGATGATCGCGAAGAGGGCGTTGAACGCGAGCCCGGCAGAGAGCAGGCCGCCACCCACCTTGCCGTAGTCGTTCATCACCGCCATGCCCGCCTGGATGCGGCGGTTGCGCATGACCTGTCGCTGAACGAGACCGATGCGGTCCTGGACCGAGAGCTTGGGTCGAGCCTCGTCCGCTCCCCCGCGGCCGTCGCTCATGCCCGATCGCACCTCACGTCGAGAGCTCCTCGAACAGACCGGGCTGCAGCTCGGCCACCTTCACTCCGCGTGAGCGCGGCTGGAGCAGGCTGCGAACCTGCGCGCGCCGCACGTAGATGCGCCGTCCCGGCCGGATGCTCTGCAGCTTGCCGGTGCGTGCCCAGCGCGCGAGGGTGCTGCGGCTGATGGGAATGTTGGCCGCCGCGAAGACGGCTGCGGCTTCCGTGAGCGTGATCCAGTCCGAGGCGACGCGCGGCACGCTAAGCCTGGGTCCGCCGGGCCGACGCGGCAGATCTGTCGGTCGGGCGAGCGCGATCCAAGGAGGCCGGGAGCACCGCAGCGAGCGCACCTGGTTGGTGCGTGAGCGAGGAGCGCAGCGCCGACGCCGGAGCGTGCCGTCCGGGCGGATGAGATGCAAGCTCGCATCGGTGGATCCAGGCTACGTTCCGGAGGACGGCGACGAGCTCGAGACGGTGGAACTCGGCGCGGGATCTGCCTTGCTCGGTGCGGATCCTTCGCCCCCTGATGAGCGCTTTCCTGTCGACCCTTCCTTGGCCCCCGAACCGTCCTTGCCGGACGAACCGTCCTTGGCCGCCCGAACCGTCCTTGGCCCCCGAACCGTCCTTGCCGGACGAACCGTCCTTTCCGGCGTCCGAGGTCGACGACGGCTCGCCGTCCTTCTTCGCGCTTGCGCTCCGGGCGGCGCTCGAGCGCTCCTTCTTGGCCCAGCCGCTTCCGCGGAACACGATCGCCGGCGTCGACATCGCCTTCCGCAGGGAGCCGCCGCAAACCTCGCAGACCTTCGGGCCCTCGGCGTTGATGCCGTGCATCACCTCTGTGCGCTTGCCGCACTGCGTGCAGACGTAGTCGTAGAAGGGCATCCGGTCAGCCGCGCACCAAACGCATGCCGCACTTGGGGCAGTAGAAGGCGCGGTCGTGTGCCGACGCGAAGCCACAGTGGGCGCACACAAGGCCGCCGGCGCCGGCGCTCGGCATCGGACGCTCGACCTCGCTGATGCCGATGGCATGCTGGCTCGCGAGGATGTTGGAGAACAGCGTCGCGATCAGCTTCTGGGCAGCTCGGTCGGTGTCGCCACGGACGCCCTTGCCGCCCCAGCCGACGACGGCCCGCACGATCATGTCCCCGGACGCCTCATCCCAGTGGGATGCGACCCCGCCAACGATCGCGTCGAACTCCGGGAACCCGGACGTATCCAGTCTCGCCGCTGAGCAGCGCAACGGCCATCGTCTCGAAGGCAGGATCGACCGCATCGGACGACTCCAGCACGACCAGCGCGTGGCGGGCGACCGAGCTGTGATCGTGGTTGGCGTTGATCCACTGGAGCGCTTCGTGGGGTCGAACGATCCACGGCGATGCGCCCTGGAAGTCGGCCGCCAGGGGCTCGATCAGCTCGATCTCTGACTGGGAGATCGCGTTGAGCATGAGCGGCAGCTCGCGCGTCGACGTGGTTCCAGCTGCCATGCGCACGCCCTGGCTCGTCTTGGCGCGGTAGGTCAGCTTGAGGGTGTGGTCTTCGGACTCGACATCCTCGGGCAGAAGCGACGGTGCAGGCTGTGTGGACGCCTTGTCGGTGGGACGACGCTTCAGGAAATCCAGCGGCAAACGAGTTCCTTTCGGTTCACGGACGACGTCGCGGCCGCCCGCCAGCGGCAGACTCCGCATACGTAGCGTAGCGCGCCATGATGCGCACGCGTGTGACCCGACGGTCCCGTTACTCGGAGTCCGTCTGGTTCCCCTGCGCGAGCCGCTCCAGGAGACGCTTGACGCGCTCCTCGAGCTCGGCGGCGCGCTGACGGGCACCCTCGACAACCTGGGCGGGGGCGCGGCTGACGAAGTTCTCGTCGGCGAGACGCGCGTGTGCCTGCTCGAGCAGACGCTCGGAGTCCGCCTTTTCGCGCAAGAGCCGGTTGCGTTCCTGTTCGCGTGTCGCTGCGTCGGCCACCAACCGTCCCTCGGCGTCCTCCGACAGCACGGCAAGTGCAGTTCCCACGGCCGCGTCATCGAGCGCATCCCGCGATTCGACGATGGCCAGCCGCACGCGACCGAGACGTGCCACGGCCGGAGTCACCTGACGGATCACGTCTCGCATGCGCTCGTCGGCCACGAACACCCGGGCGTCCATGGTCAGCGCCCGGATCGACACCGGCATCCGATCGCGCCGTCCGCACCGCTCCGATCAGCGCGATGACCTTGCCGAGGGCGGTGGCCGTCTCGCGATTCACCACGCCCCGCGCCTCTGCGGCGTCCGGCCATCGAGACGTCATCAGCAGCTCACCGTCCGACGACCGATTCGGCAGCCGGTCCCAGATCGCTTCGGTCACGAACGGCATGAACGGGTGCAGCAGGCGCAGGTAGTTGTCGAGGACCCAGGCGAGCACCTCCCACGTGGCCTTGCGAACGTCAGCCGGTGAATCGGTGGACAGCTGCACCTTGGCCAGCTCGAGATACCAATCGCAGTACTCGCTCCAGATGGCGTGATGCAGGAGCCGCGCGGCCTCGCCGAATTGGAACGTCGAGTAGGCCTCCTCCACGAGGCTGGTCGTCTCGACGCAGCGGTTGAGGATCCAATGCTCCGCCGGGCCCAGTTGACCGGCCACGGGCAGGATCCAGCGGCTCGCTGTCGGGGACCGAGTCGGGCCGCGCGCCGAGCACGAACCGGCCGGCATTCCAGAGCTTGTTGGCGAAATTCCGAGCGCCGTCCAGCCGGCTCGCCGTGAGCCGCAGATCCGAGCCCGGGCCGGTTCCGTTGTTGAGCGCGAAACGCAGCGCGTCGGCACCGATCTCGTCGATCGTGCCCAGCGGGTCGACGCTGTTGCCCTTCGTCTTGGACATCTTCTTGCCCTCGGGGTCCCGGATCAGACCCGAGAGCAGCACGATCGAGAAGGGCGCCTTTCCGGTGAGCCACTCGCCCAGCATCATCATCCGTGCGACCCAGAAGAAGAGGATGTCGTAGCCGGTCTCCATCACGGTCGTGGGGTAGTAGCGCGCGAGGTCGGGTGTGGCATCCGGCCAGCCGAGCGTGGAGAACGGCCACAGCCCGCTGCTGAACCAGGTGTCGAAGATGTCCGGGTCCTGCGTCAGCTCAGCGGCGGGCTTCCTGCACACGGCGCAGGCCTCCGGTCCATCGGCGCGGTCCGACACCGTCACGTGGCCGTCAGGGCAATACCACGCGGGAATGCGGTGCCCCCACCACAACTGGCGGCTCACGTTCCAGTCGCGGATGTTCTCCATCCAGTCGAAGAACACCTTCTCGAAACGAGCCGGCACGATCTTGGTGCGGCCCCTGCGCACCGAATCCATCGCTCGTTCGGCCATCGGCTTGGTCTTGATGAACCACTGCGTCATGGGGCGAGGCTCGACGATGTCGTCGCTGCGCTGGCAGCGGCCGATGACCAGGTCGTGCTCGCGGATCTCGGCCAGGTCGCCACGCGCGTCGAGGTCCGCGACCACTCGCGCGCGAGCGTCCTCGCGCGTAAGGCCGGCGTACGGCCCGGCGTTCTCGTTCATGTGCCCGTCGTCGGTCATCACTTCGATCACGGGAAGGCCGTGGCGCTGTCCCGTCTCGAAGTCGTCGTGGTCGTGTGCGGGCGTGATCTTCACCGCTCCGGTGCCGAACTCGCGATCCACCACCGTCGTCGGCGATGATCGGGACGTCGCGCTCCACGAACGGCACGCGCACCTGCCGGCCCACCAGGGCCGCATAGCGTGGGTCGTCGGGATGCACCGCCACCGCGGTGTCGCCGAGGATCGTCTCCGGCCGCGTGGTCGCGACCGTGATCGTGTTGGCCGGGTCCGGGGTCCCGTCGGCACGCAGCAGGTGGTAGCGCACGAACCAGAGCGTGCCGTGCTCCGGCGTTGCGATCACCTCCAGGTCCGACAGGCTGGTGCGGCAGCCGGGGCACCAGTTGATGAGCTTCTCGCCGCGGTACGCGAGGCCGTCGTCGTAGAGCTGCTTGAAGGCGATCCGCACGGCCTTCGCCGCTGCCCTCGTCCATGGTGAAGCGCTCGCGCGACCCAGTCGACCGACACGCCGAGGCGGCGGTGCTGGCCGCTGATCACGCCGCGCGTCTCGTCCATGAACTGCCACATGCGCTCGCAGGTAGCGCTCGCGGCCGAGCGAGTCTCGCGGCTCTCCCCTTCGGCCGCGATGATCTTGTCCAGCACCAGCTGGGCCGCGATCGAGGCGTGATCCACGCCCGGCAGCCAGAGCGTCGGCTTGCCCTGCATTCGCGCCCGCCGGATCATCAGGTCCTCGACCGATGCCCGCGCCGCGTGGCCGAGGTGGAGCGCGCCGGTCACGTTGGGCGGCGGCTCGATGATCACGAACGGCTGCTGGCGATGGTCCGCGTTCGAGCCACGACCGTCCGGCGCGAACACGTCCGCTTCGAGCCAGCGCGTATAGATCGCCGGCTCGATGTCGCCAGGGTGATACGTGGCAGGCAGGGACGTCACGGCCGTCTTTGATCGAATCGGTCGATGTCCGTGTCTTGCTGCCGGCCTGGCTCACGCCTGTGCCTCCCTGGACGTGCAAAACGCACGAATGTAATGGCTCGAAACGCAAAACGCCCCGCTCGTCCAGCGGACGAACGGGGTCGTGGTACCACCTGCTGGTTCGGTCCTCCGGACGCCGGCGGTCATCCCTGTCAGGGCTGCCCGTCCCGGAGCTTGCCCTGATCCTCTCGGCGCGCTATCGGGCGCCACCCGTCACGACTCGCGGACGACGTTCACGCCCTCGTGCGTCGCGGGCTTCCAGCTCAGCCTCTCGGCCGGCTCGCGTCTCTGAACGCCGTGGGAGCGCTACTCCTTCCGGTCGGCGCCGTGGCCGCGCAGTGTATCGCACAATGCGAGTGCCGAGCCCTCGAATTCGGTGCTCCGGTTCTCTGTGGCACCGCGTCAACCAATGGAGTGCGCCAGAACCGATGTGCTTCGATCACGACAGCGAACCGCCCATCGCACCGATCGCCGGCGCGGCCGTCGACGGCCACACCCTCGAGCTGACGGCCGTCCGACGGCAATCGTTTCTCCGCCTATCTCGCCGCGGCCCAACAGCCCAGCGGCGCGGGCATGATCGTGCTGCCGGACGTGCGCGGGCTCCACCACTACTACGAGGAGCTGGCGCTGCGGTTCGCGGAGAACGGCATCGACGCGATCGCGATCGACTATTTCGGGCGCACCGCCGGCATCGGCGAGCGTGGCGAGGGCTTCGACTACCAGCCGCACGTCTCGCAGCTCACCTGGAACGGCATGCGTGCCGACGTGCTGGCAGCGGCCGAGGCGTTGCGCGGCGAGCGGCCTGTTCGGTCGCTGTTCGACGTCGGGTTCTGCATGGGCGGGCGCCTCGTCGTTCGCGCTCGGGACGGTGCAACGAGCTGAACCTCGCCGGGGCCATCGGCTTCTACGGCTGGCCGGCCGGCGAGCACCGCAGCGGCTCCCCGTCCCCGACCGACGACGCATCGCAGATCCGCTCCGCGGTGCTGGGCATCTTCGGCGGCGCCGATCAGGGCATCGGACCGGACACGGTAGTCGGCGTTCGAGCGGCGCTCCAGGCGAACGGCGTCGACCACCGGATCATCACGTACCCGAACGCGCCGCACTCCTTCTTCGACCGCAAGCAGGCCGAGTTCGCGGAGGCGTCGACGGCCGCCTGGGGTGAGGTGCTCGAGTTCGTGAAGGGTCACACGGCCCGGGCCTGAATCGAAACGCGGGCCGGGGTCGCGCAGGCCTGGATTTCCTCGCGGAACTAAAGGACCGGGGGCCCCGATCGGGACCCCCGGTTCCGATGTTCTCTGAAGCGCTGCTCGCTAGGGCTTGAACGCGCCAAGCCCCTTGGGGGTGCCGACACCGGACGGACCGTCGTAGCCGACGGCGGCATCACACTCGCGACGGCCGGTCGCGCGAGCGTTGCGTAGTGCCCTTCCACGCGCAGTCGAGGATGCCGGCGCCGACCGTGTTCGGGCGAGTCCGCCGCCGGCGGTTGCCTGGCAGATGTACTGCCGGCGCCTGCATCGCAGAGCCCGTTGCCTCCGCCCGTCACGTCGAAGAAGTCGTGCCGGGATGCCGCCTTGAAGTGCTTGTACAGCGATCGGCGAGGGATAGCTGCACGCCGCCGCGAGCCACCGGCGAGCGCCCACAAGCGGCCGTCACGACCGGCGAGGCCAGCGAGGTGCCGCCGATGGTGCTGCCAGCCGCTGGCTCCGGTCGTGTCGTAGGATGTCGAAGCCCGTGTACGGGTCAGCGATGGCCGATACGTCGCTGGCAAGTCGCTTGGTTCCACAGGTGGTCTCGGCGTACTTGGCGACCGATGCCTGCGCATGGCTCGGCGGCGTAGAACTTGCTGCACCCGCCACCGGTTGCGCCCATGCGGCTGGCCCAAGCCGAGCCCGAGTCGATCGGAGCGAGCCGTTCTCGTTCCAGACGGTTTCCGACGAGCGCGGTCGCGTCCGCGTTGAGGAAGAGGGTCGTGCCACCGACAGCCACGACCGTGTTGAAGGACGACGGCTGCTCCGGCGCGTTGTTCGAGTTGTGCGCTGCTGTTGTTGACGAAGTCCCAGTCGAACATGCCGTTGTCGCCGGTCGAGGCGAGGATCACCTTGCCCGGGTGGTTATACGCGTTCTGAAGCATGGCGGATGCCGGGCTGTTGCTCTCAGCGCCGCCGTACGAGTTGCGACGATCCCGGCCAGTGCGGCCGCCGTGTTCTCGGCCACGGCCAGGTCGGAGAAGTTGGACGTATTGGCCGCCTCGAGAGCACGATCTTGCACTTGTTGCACAGCCCGCGGACGGCATCGAGGTCCAGGCTGATCTCGCCTGCCCAGCCAGTCGTTGTTGGCCGGCAGCGGGCGAGGCTGCGCCGGTCTGGTTCACGATCCTGAGCGACGTCGCGGTCTCGGCCGGGAGGCCGTAGTGCGCGTCGAAGTGACTGAGATCGGCGCGGCGCGGTCGGATCGTGATAGGCGTCGACGATCGCGACGGTCTGCGTTGTCGGGCGGCCGGATTGACGCCGTACGCCGTGGCGATGTCGCCGGGTGTATAGCCGCCTGCGAGCCCACCGGGAAGCCGGCACGGATCGCCGAGGCCGCGTCTTTGCACCGGCAGAACGCTTGCATTCACCCATTCCAGCTTCATCGCGAAGCAGCTGGAGTGGCCGGGCTGCGGCTGCCCGCAGACGTTGACGGCTCGGAGTAACCGCGGGTCGAGGCCACGTCTCGCATTCGCTGCGAGGGACGTGCCCTGCGCAGTCAGCAGTGCGGCGGCTATCGCCCGCGGAAAGCAGCGCCCAGCGCTTCAGTGATCGTCTGGAAGACACCCAAGATACCTCTCTAGTGCGGCCCCCGGATCCGGCGGCCAAGAACCAACTCCGACAACGACGAGGAGCTAGGCAACGGCGATCGATACGCTCGCGCCTCCAATGCAACTCCGGAGCGCAAAGGAACGGCCCATCGAATCTCCGATCAACCACTGCCCGTTCACGAGCAGCCCCCACCGCGGCTCACGGCGCCGCCAGCAGCGCACGTTATCGCTCGCAGCCAAAGTCCGCAACCGTGGCGCCCCGGATGACCCCCAGTGTGCAGCATTGGACGCCCCCCACCGGCGGGATGCCCCCTTCGAACACGGCGCGATATACCGCACATGCTGCGAGGTGGGTTCCGGCAGCAGTTGGGTGGCTGCCGTCCGCCTGCCACAGCGCGTCCGCGGGCGTGCCGGTCTCGAGCGACTGCGTCCACGCCTCACCGGCCCGCGCAACGCCGACTCCCAACTGGCTGCCGAGTTGCCCGTACGCGGCGTCGATGGCTTGCTGCATCTTCTGCTCGTCCATGCCCGCGTCCGGCAACCCGTCGCGATGGGCCCACGTTTCGAGGAGGACCGGCAGCGCGCCAGCCGCGCGGATGCGCGTCGCGAGCGCGGACGCCGCGGGGAACATGCCGGAGTCTCGCGCCGCGGGGAGCGCCGGGATCTCGCTCTGCTCCTGGAGGACGACGACAGCCCAGTGGCCGCTGCCGATCGCCGCACGCGTCTCGTCCGACCCGGCGTGCTCGCTCAGCGTCTCGCCGCCGTTGGCGACCATCGCGACAGCGACGTTCTTGTGTGCGGCCACGGCGAGGGCCCTGAACGTGCCCGGCAGATCGTTCTCGTACGTGTAGCTGTTGCCGATGAACAGCACGCGTACGCACGGTTCTGTGCTGCCGGCGTCGCAGTCCGATGACGGTCGCGACGCGAGGGTCAGCCCGACCACGCCAACCAGTGCCACGACCGCGAGCACCAGGGAGAGTCGAAACGAGCGCACTGGTGAGAACCGTGCGCTCCGCCACCCAGGGTGACGAGAGAGGCGATGGGGCTATTTGAGGCGAGGGTTACGCCCCTCGCTCGAGCTCCTCGAGGTAGTTCGTCTCGTCGACGCCTCGATCGACCTCCGCCTTGGTCAGCAGCAGCGGGGCGCGACCTTCGCGGATGGTCTCCTCGGTGATGATGCACTTGCGCACGTCGGTGCGCTCCGGGATGTCGTACATGACGTCGAGCAGACGCTCTTCCACGATCGAGCGAAGCGCCCGCGCACCGGTCTTGCGCTGCAGTGCCAGGTCGGCGGACGCCAGGATCGCACCGGGAGTGAACACCAGCTCGACCTTGTCCAGCAGCAGGAACTTCTGGAACTGGCGCGTGACGGCGTTGCGCGGCTCGGTGAGCACCAGCATCAGATCGTCGCGCGACAGCGCGGACAGCGTGACCATCACCGGCAGGCGGCCGACGAACTCGGGGATGAGCCCGAACTTCAGCAGGTCCTCGGGCATCAGCTGATCGAGGATCCGCGACCGGTCCGTCTTGTTCGACTGGGCTGTCGAGCCGAAGCCCATCGTCTTTCGGCCGACACGCTCCTCGACGATCTTCTCCAGCCCCTCGAACGCGCCACCGCAGATGAACAGGATGTTGGTGGTGTCGATCTGGATGAAGTCCTGGTGCGGGTGCTTGCGGCCACCCTGCGGCGGCACGTTCGCGATCGTGCCCTCCAGGATCTTCAGCAGGCCCTGCTGCACGCCCTCGCCCGACGACGTCGCGGGTGATCGAGGGGTTGTCGGCCTTGCGCGCGATCTTGTCGATCTCGTCGATGTAGATGATCCCGCGCTGGGCGCGGGCGACGTCGAAGTCTGCCGCCTGGATCAGCCGCAGCAGGATGTTCTCGACGTCCTCGCCGACGTAGCCGGCCTCGGTGAGCGAGGTCGCGTCGGCGATGCAGAAGGGCACGTCGAGCACCTTCGCCAGCGTCTGCGCGAGCAGCGTCTTGCCGCTTCCGGTCGGCCCGACCAGCAGCACGTTGGACTTCTGCAGCTCGACCTCGTCGACCTGGTTGCCGGCATTGACCCGCTTGTAGTGGTTGTAGACCGCGACCGAGAGCACGCGCTTGGCGCGCTCCTGGCTGATCACGTAGGCGTCGAGCGAGTCCTTGATCTGGCGAGGGTTGGGCAGCTTGGCCGCATGCGGCTTGGCGCGCGGCGTCTCGAGCATCTCCTCTTCGATGATTTCCTGGCAGAGGTTGATGCACTCATCGCAGATGTAGACGCCCTGGCCCGCGATGAGCTTGCGGACCTGCTCCTGGCTCTTGCCGCAGAACGAACAGCGATAGGGCACCTTGGTGCCCTTGCTGCCGGTCGTGGTGGTCGACATCAGGTCCTAACCTGCCGTGCTCGATCCAGTCCGGGAGTTAGCGCGTGCCCTTCGACGGGGAATGCCGTCGTCGGTCGGCTCACTCGCTCGCCCGAATCGATGGCCGCGCCTTCACCGGCGAGCACGCCCGCGTGCTTCGCCTGGCTGATCAACGACTCCGCTCGCTCCGCGTACACCTCGTCGATGATGCCATAGGCCTTGGCCTGCTCGGGGGACATGAAAAAGTCCCGCTCGGTCTCCCTGGCGATCTTCTCTTCGTCCTGCCCCGTATGGCGGGCGAGGATCCCGTTGAGGCGCTTGTTGAGCTCCTCGACCTCGCGGACCTGGATCATCACGTCCGGGGTGTTGCCGCGGAACCCTGCGGAACCCTGGTGGATCATGATCCGGGCGTTCGGCAGCGCGTAGCGCTTGCCCTTGGCGCCCGGCCGCCAGCAGCACCGACGCCATCGACGCGGCCATGCCGATGCACATGGTGCTGACCGGCGCGCGCAGGTACTGCATCGTGTCGTAGATGGCGAGGCCGCTGGTCACCACGCCGCCAGGCGAGTTGATGTACAGGCTGATGTCGCGCTCCGGGTCCTCGGCCTCGAGGAACAGCAGCTGGGCGATGATCAGGTTCGCGACGTGGTCCTCGATCGCGTCGCCGAGGAAGATGATCCGATCGCGCAGCAGGCGGCTGTAGATGTCGTAGGCGCGCTCGCCGCGGCTGGATGCTCTCGATGACCATCGGCACGAGCATCGCCGTGGTCTCCTGGGCGGCGCGCAGCGCCTGTGAGCGATTGGGGATGACGACCTTCGTCACGATGAGACTCCCTCGGGAACAGGCTCCTCCGCGAATGACGGGTCCGCGGCGCCAGATGTGGCGGTGCATTGATTCTGGGCCTTCGGCGTCGTCGGTGTCGGGCGACAGCACGGAGCGGTCGGCTGCCCGTTCGATCTCGTCGTCGGGCTGATCCTCGACGTGGCGGACCTCGGAATACTTCGGGATGGGCCTCGATCCAGCGGTCGATGATGCCCTTCGACGGTCTGCGAGCGGCGCAGCTGCGAGCGGATGTACGACCGGCCGCGCTCGGACTCGAGGTATTCGACCAGGCGCGAGCCGTTCGCGCGATGCGTCGCGATCCCCCGACGAGCGCGCCGCGGACTGGCGGCTGCGCTCGATCTCCGCCTCGATCGCCTCGTTCGGGACGACGACACCCTCGGCGTCAGCGACCGCTGCCAGCGTGAGCAGCACCTTGACGCGATGCTCGGCGGGCTCGCGGTACTCCTCGCGGAGCTTGGCCTCGTCCCGCTCGGTCGCGCGCAGGTACTCGTCGTAGCCGATGCCCTGCTCGGCCAGGCGCACCTTCAGCTCGTCGATCATCACCTCGACCTCGCGGTCGACCAGCAGGTCCGGCATCTCGACCGTCGCATTGGCGGTGGCGTACTCGATGATGCGATCCGCGAACTCGTGGCGTGCCTTGTCGCGGGCATTGCGCGAGAGGCGGCGGCAGGATGTCGGCGCGGAGCTCGCTCGAGCGTGTTGAACGTGCCCACCGCAGCTCGCGAGCGCGTCATCGGCGGGCGGCAGGCGGCGCTCGCGAAGCTCGCGGATGCGCGCCGTGAACTCGACGTCCTTGCCGGCAAGCTCCTCCTCGCCGTAGTCGTCGGGGAAGCGGACCGTGAAGGTCTTCTCCTCGTCCTCGGCGAGGCCGATCAGGTTGTCCTCGAAGCCCGGGGATCATCCGCTCGTTGCCGATGACCAGCGGCAGCCGCTCCGACGCGGCGCCCTCGACCGGCTTCCCATCCAGCCGTCCTTCGAACGCGATGACCGCGAAGTCGCCCTTCTCCGCCGGGCGTCCCTCGACCGCCACCAGCTGACGCCTGCTGGTCGCGCAGCTGCTCGATGACCTGGTCGACCTTGGCGTCGTCCGGCTCGTCGATCTGCGGGCGTGAAGGGGAAGTTGGCGTAGTCGCCGAGCTTGACCTGCGGCCGCACGGCCACCGTGACCCGGTAGGAGGCGCCTTCGGTCTCGCTGAACGCCGTCCACTCCGGCTCGCTGGGAAGGTCGAGCGCATCGATGTCCTGCTCGCGCAGCGCCTCGAGCACGGTGCGCTCGTACAGGTGCTCGCGGGCGTCGTCGAGGATCGGGTCCCGGGCCGCCGGGCACGCCGCGTTGGACGCCGAGCGCTCGCTCGAGCATGGAGCGCGGCGCCTTGCCGGGCCGGAACCCGGGCACCCGCGTCCGCCGCGCGAGGTGCCGCACGGCTTCGTCCACGGCCTTGACGACCTGATCAGGAGGGAGTTGAACGTCGAGCACGACCTGGCTGCGGTCGGCCGAAGTGGAAGTGACCTGCATGAGGACTGCGAAGTTTACCCGCAAGCGACGCAAGCCGAGGCTTGAGGCCCGCGGCCACGCGGGGACCAAGCCAAGGTGCGCGCAGCAAGCCGAAGGCGAGCGGAGGAGGTGTTCCGAAGCCCGGCGGCCACGCCGGGACTCGGCAGGTTCGCGCCCAGTGTCGTTGCGTCTAGGCTGTCGGTGGCGCTCGTGTCCACGCGTACGGCTGCCGCACAGGAGTTCTGGTGGGTTCACTGATCCGATTCGTGCTCGCCATCGCGGCGCTCGTCGCCGTGGTCGCCGTCCTGGCCGTGCCGATCGGCGTGTCGCAGCTCGCGAGCAACCTCGCTCGAGAGGCGGGCTTTTCGGGCAGCAATCTGAAGGTTTCGGTCAATCTCCTCGGACCGGCGCTGCTTTCCGGGGCCGCGCAGTCCGTCCACCTCGAGGGCGACGATGTCGGCGTGCCGCACGGCGTCGTTGGTCACGTGGACGTGACGCTCGACGATGTGTCGCTCTCCGACCACTCGTTCGCGTCCGTTTCCGGGACGCTGACCTCGGTGCGCATCAATGCACCCGGTGGACCCGTCACCGTCGGGACCGTGACGCTCGACGGTCCCTCGCGACGGATGCGGGCGACGGGCTCGCTGTCGGCGTCGGAGTCGCGAAAGCTCGTCCGCAACGTCGCCAACGACGCGGGCCTCCAGGTCGACAACGTGATGCTCCAGCAGGGCAAGGTGACGCTGGAGAACGGCAGCCAGACCGTGGACGCGTCCCTGCGCGTTACCGGCAACGCGCTCGTGCTTGATCAACCGGGTCGTGCCTCGACCGTGCTCGTCGCGCCTGCGCCGTCGGAGCAGTGGCAGATCTCGTCCGTTGAGGTCTCTGTCTCCGGGATCCGCGTCGGCCTCGACGTGGATGCCCAGGGCCTCGCGAACTCGCTCACCGGCAAGTAGCGCGTCCGTCGGGTCGCGCCATACTCGCGGCAACGCGGAAGTGGTGGAACGGCAGACACGCCAGCCTTAGGAGCTGGTGCCCGTGAGGGCGTGAGGGTTCGAGTCCCTCCTTCCGCACCACCCTGCCGGCTGCGCATGGTGTCGGTACGCTTTCGGCCATGGATCTCGGGATCTCGGGCCGTGTTGCGGTCGTCGGCGGGGGCAGTTCCGGCCTCGGGCTGGCTGCGGCACGACGACTCGCGCAGGAAGGCTGCGACCTGCTCATCTGGGCCCGAAACGAAGCCCGCGTGCGCGAGGTCGCCGCAAGCCTCGCGAGGGAATCCGGCAGGCGCATCGAAGCGCTCGCCGCGGATGCTGCATCGCCCGGATCCGCGACGGTCGGTCGCCGATGCTGCCCTCGAGCGCTTCGGACACGTCGACATCCTGGTGCTCAACGCGGGCGGGCCGCGTGCGGGCGACCCGACGACAACATCCCCCCAGGACATCGCGCACGGGCTACAACTGCTGACGACCACCCCGATCGAGCTCGCCAACCGACTCTTGCCGGGCATGCGAGAGCGCCAGTGGGGCCGGGTGGTCGCGATCCTGTCATGGGGCGTACGGGAACCGATCCCGAACCTCACGCTCAGCAACATGGGCCGCGGCGCGTTGGCTGCATGGCTCAAGACCGCGAGCCGGTGGGTCGCGGCGGACGGCGTCACGGTCAACGGCGTCCTTCCCGGCCGGTTCAACACGCCCCGAATCCGCGAGCTGGACGAAGCTCGCGCAACACGAGAGTCACGTCCCGTGGAGCACGTGCAGCGAGAGGCACGCACCAACGTCCCGGCGCGGACGCGATGGCGCCCCGGATGAGATGGGGGCGGTGATCGCGTTCCTGGCCTCCGAGCCAGCCGCCTACATCAACGGCGCGCTGGTGCCCGTTGACGGGGGAATGCTCCAGAGCCTGGGGTAGTCGCCGGCGATCGGCGGCCCTGACCGCGCCGGCTGCGGTCGCTCGACTTCGTGCCTTTGCCGGTCTCCGGGTTTGGCTTCGGCTCGCCGGCGCGCGGTCGGTTCGCATCGGCGGCGGCAAATCGGTCGACCAGCTGCTTGGCGACGAGCGCTCCCGAGCGGTCCGACGATCGTGTCGTACGTCTTCCAGAGGCTCTTCCCGGCATTCGGCTCGGACGCGACGACCTTGCCCTTGCGCTTGAGGTAATCGGCGAAGTCGTTCTCGAGCGCAGTCTCGATCTCGTCCGCACGCGGGCCGCCCTTGCGCCTGACGACCTTGTCGATGTCCTTGGGCAAGAGCCCGTCGTGCGGCCGCCGCGTCGACGGCCGGATGCGGTGGACGGCTGCCCGGATGACCTTCTTCGGCCCGCCCACGGCGAGGAAGCCCGCGCCTCCCGCGAGCGCGACGGTCTGCAGCGGGTTCTTGCGGATCTTGGCCGGGATGTCGATCGCCGAGCGGAATGCCAGGGTCAGGTCATCCAGACTGTCGCCGAGCTCTTCTCGCGCCGCGATTACTTGCCGACGAGATTCTTCCGTTGGCGTTGCCATTGCTGCTCCACGTATGCCTTGGTGCCTTCGAACTGGGCCATCGTTTCTCGCGGCGCCAGCCGCTCGTAGCGCTTCTGTGGATCGATTCCGGCTCGGACTGCGAACCAGGCCGTAAGCGCGATCCAGCTGATGAGCCAGGCGGTCACCGCGAATGCCGCGGCGACCTGGGTGTTGAACGGGGTGGCGGCGTAGAACCCGGCCAGGGAGAAGCCGAAGATGAATCCGAAGATGAATCCGACCAGCATCAGCCGGACGCCGGCCCGGCGCAGGGCGATCGTGCCGAACAGACCAAAGAGCAGCCCGAAGGCGATGGCCGGCACGAGCCAGATGAGCCAGTCGTGCTGGACCGCGAACGACGATTCATCCTGCCTCTCGAGCCAATCGGCAGCGTTGTGCAGCGCGTTGGTCGAGAGCACGACGCCAGCGACGATCCCGATGATCAGCGACACGATCAGGGCACGGACCCAGGCGCGGACGTCGCCGCCCGCGAGGTTCAGGCCGATCGGCAGGACGATGCAGATCGTGAAGAGGACGCCGTGGACGATGCCCCAGCCCATCGAGCCGAAGAGCCACTCCCCCATGAACAGCCACGACCCGACCCAAATGAGGATGCCTGCGAGAACGGCAAGGACAAGGGCGATCGCGGCGAGCGCCACGATGAACGCGACCTGCTTGAGGATCTCGCCGAGCTCGGCCTTGAGCAGCTCGACATGGGCGTCGACCAGTCCGAACGCGGCCGCGCGAACGCTGCCGATCGACTCGCGTAGGCCCGGAGCCGGTGGAGGCGGCGAACCCGCTGCAGTCGTGGACGAGCCGGGTCCCGGAGGCGCAGGCGGCGGAGTTGCCTTCGACCCCGCGCCTGACGGCGGGGGCGCGCCCGTGGGCACTGTTCGGCTCGGATCGTCGCTCAGGGGGCGGCCTCGATTCGCGACTTGGGCGTCAAACGCCGATGGAACGGCGCCCGGAGCATACCAAGCGCATGCCCACCTCCCGCGACGTCCGCTCGGGAACGGTACGCCTGGTCGTTGTCACATTCGTGTGACGGTTCTCCTTTCGTCCATGGCCCACCACCCGTTCTGCGTTGCGCGGCACCGTCGGGCTGGCCCTGCCTCGGGCGCTGTGCACCAGACGTTCATTCGCGACGACATGGCACGACGCCCACCCGAACTCCATGGATGCGCCACCAGCACAAGGCCGAAGCGGTGCACGAAACAGCCGTTCTGGTGCCCAAATCGCGGCTTTCGGGTTGATCGATCCGATCGATCACCGCTCAATGCCTACCCGCCGGTCGCGAATGAACGCCACGCAAAGCCAGCGGATCGCGTACCTACCCGCCGGTCGCGAATGAACGCCACGCGCGCAGCCATGCTGCCTTGGGGCCTTCCACAGTGATCGTCGCCCGAGATCCAGGAAACGAAAAAGAGCCCGGTCGGTCGACCGGGCTCTTGTCTTGCTGACCGGATGACGGACTAGAAGTCCATCCCGCCGCCGGGCGGCATGGACGGCAGCTGCCGGCTTGGGCTCCGGCTTGTCGGTGATCATCGCCTCGGTCGTCAGCACCATCGCCGCGATCGAGGCGGCGTTCTCGACGGCCGAGCGGGTCACCTTGGCCGGGTCGAGGATGCCCGCCGCGAGCATGTCGGTGTACTCGCCGGTCATCACGTTGTAGCCGAGGTTGGCCGACTTCCGCTCGACCTGGTAGCGGCGCACGTTCTCGATGACGACCTGGCCGTCGACGCCGGCGTTCTCGGCGAGGCGCCGCATCGGCTCCTCGAGCGCGCGGCGGACGATCAGGGCGCCGGTCTTGGCATCCCCCTCGCAAAGGTGAGCCCGTCGAGCGCCGTCTGGGCGTTCAGCAGGGCGACGCCGCCGCCGGGCACGATGCCCTCCTCGAGCGCCGAGCGCGTCGCCGAGAGCGCGTCCTCGACGCGGTGCTTCTTCTCCTTGAGCTCGATCTCGGTCGACGCGCCGACCTTGATGATCGCCACGCCGCCGGCCAGCTTGGCCAGGCGCTCCTGGAGCTTCTCCTTGTCGTAGTCCGAGGTGGTCTCCTCGATCTGCGCCTTGATCTGCTTCATGCGCGCCGTCGATCTCGGCCTGCTTGCCGCGGCCCTCGACGATCGTGGTGTTGTCCTTGGTCGCGACGACGCGACGGGCGCGGCCGAGGTCGCTCGAGCTCGACGGAGTCGAGCTTGCGACCGACTCTCCTCGCTGATGACCTGGCCCGCCGGTGACGATGGCGATGTCGCGCAGCATCTCCTTGCGGCGATCACCGAAGCCGGGTGCCTTGACGGCCAGGACGTTGAGGATGCCGCGGAGCTTGTTCACGACCAGCGTCGCGAGCGCCTCACCGTCGACGTCCTCGGCGATGATCAGCAGCTCCTTCTTGCCGCTCTGGAGCACCTTCTCGAGCGCCGGGACCATGTCCGCGATCGCCGAGATCTTCTTGTCCGTGATGAGGATGTACGGGTCGTCGAGCACGGCCTCCATGCGCTGGCGTGTCGGTCACGAAATACGCGCTGGTGTAGCCGCGGTCGAACTGCATGCCCTCGACGTACTCGGTCTCGAACTCCATGCGACCTGGACTCCTCGACGGTGATCACGCCGTCCTTGCCGGTCTTGTCGAAGACGTCGGCGATGAGCTCGCCGATCTCGGAGTCCGCGGCGCTGATCGACGCCACGTGGGCGATGTCCTCGTGCCCGTTGACGGGCTGGTCGATGCCGCACGGATCGCCGTCGGCGAGGGCCTTCTCGGCCGCATTGATGCCGATCTTCATCTGCATCGGGTTGGCGCCCGCGGCGACGTTCTTGAGTCCCTCGCGCACGATCGCCTGGGCCAGCACGGTGGCCGTGGTCGTCCCGTCACCGGCGACGTCCTCGGTCTTGGTGGCGGCTTCCTTGAGCAGCTGGGCGCCCATGTTCTCGAACGGGTCATCGAGCTCGATGTCCCTCGCGACGGTGACGCCGTCGTGCACGATGGAGGGGGCGCCGTACTTCTTGTCCAGGCCGACGTTGCGGCCCTTGGGCCCGAGCGTCGTTCCAACCGCATCCGCCAGGGCGTCGATGCCCTTCTTGAGCCGGATGCGCGCGTCCTCCTGGTAGGCAATGAGTTTGGCCATGCTGGTGTTCGTTCCCTTCCTGCAGATGGTGAACTGGGCGTCTGGGGACGGTCCCTCCGAGCCGCGGTGTGGGCGGCTCCGACCGTCATCCGAAAGTTAGCACTCTCGCAGGTAGATTGCCAACACACGGGGCCACCACCCGTCAGGGACGAGGCCATGGAGCGCACCGATCTGACGTACCGTGGCGACCGTGGGACGGAGATTGGAGCGCGCCGTGCTGCTCTCGGTCGGCACCGAACTGCTGGTGGGCGAGACGCGGGACACGAACAGCGGCGACCTGGCGCGCTGGCTGACGGAGCTTGGCGTCGAGGTCGTGCGCGCCGCCGCGCTCCGCGACGACCTGGCCGCGGTGACCTCGGCAATTCGGGATGCCCTCGGGCACGTCGATCTCGTCGTGCTCACGGGTGGGCTCGGGCCAACGCCCGACGATCTGACCCGCGAATCGATCGCGGCAGCCACCGGGCGAACGCCGGTGGTCGACCCCGAGCTGGAAGCCTGGCTGCGCGGCCTGTTCGATCGACGAGGCGCGGTCTTCGTCGAAGCGAACCTGAAGCAGGCATGGCTGCTGCCGGGCGCGGAGGCGCTGGCCAATCCGAACGGCACCGCACCGGGCTGGTGGGTGGATGGCGACGACGGGCAAGTGATCGTTGCGCTCCCGGGGCCGCCTCGCGAGATGAGGCCGATGTGGCGCGACCAGGTCCTGCCACGGTTGCGGGCACGCGGCGTTGGCGCGGATCGAGCCGCCGAGACGCTGCGAACCACCGGAGTCGGCGAGTCCGCAGCTCGTTGCCATCCTCGGCGAGGAGTTGATGCGCAGGACGAACCCGATCGTGGCGACGTACGCGCGCCTCGACGCGGTCGACGTGCGCGTGAGCGCAACGGCGACGGGCGGCAGGTCCGCCGAAGACCTCGTGCGCGAGACGATCGAAGCGCTGATGCCGACCTTGGGCGGTTACGTGTTCGCCCGCGGCGAGGAGACGTGGGCACAGGTCGTCGAAGCACGGCTCGGCGAGCGCACGCTCGCGGTCGCCGAGCTGGGCACGGGCGGTTCCGTGACGACTCTGCTCGGTGAGCTGGCCCAGCTGAACTTTGCAGAGTTGGTGGGACCGCACTCGGAGATGGTTCCCGCGGGCCATGGAGTTCGCGAGCTCGCCGATCGCGTGCGGGCGGTCGGCCACGCCGATGTGGGCCTGGCGGTCAAGGCCCGTGAACGCGCGTCCGACACCGCCGTCACGGTCGCGGTGTCACTCCCCGCGGGCACGTCCGAAGTCACGCGCACGGCGTTCCAAGCCGGCGAGTTCGGTCGCAGGCGTGCTGCGCTGATTGCCGCGGCAGAGCTGTGGAGCCGACTCGGGAGTGGAAACAGCACCTGAACTGGTCCGAGCGCGGCGCCTCGCGGCCGCGAAGTCGCGGGTTGAGGCGAAGAGTTGGCTGCGCGTCACCCGTCGCAATGCCGAGCGTCCACCACATTCGCCGAACGCCCACCCAACAAGCCGATTTCCCCCAAATATGAATCCCCGTGCTACGAAATCGGCGGTCCTGCCTATCTGCCTCCATCCAGCAACGGGAGTGCTACGTGGCAGCGAATTCGCCGGTTATGACCGGCTTGGGCGCCTCGTGGTGCGTTTACCAGCACTTCCATTGGTAGATGGGAGAAACGCCGCTTGGCCACCGTACGGGCAGTGTCAGCCAACAGGCCAATAGAGGTCGGTTCGCAGCTCGCCGGGCGCGGTGCCAGGCATGGCCACATACGACTCCCAGGGCCCGATACCGGCCGAACGACCCGTGTCTGTGAACCACGTCTGGATCCGGGCGTACGCCTGCCCGAGCGTCGGATATGGGCCACGGTGCTCCACCATCGCGCTCTCTCCGGCAGGAAGCTCGGTTGCCCCGACGTCCTCGGAGCCTGGTGGCGCGGCAGCGACGGAACCAACCGACTCCACGGGGACGCCGATCTCCATGTCGCACACATCCGGGCCGAAGATGAAGTAGCGCGCGAACGGTGGGCCGTCAGTCCGCAAACCGGACGCCTCGATCGCCTCGAAGACTCGATGCAGGCGCTCGCCGAAGAGCGCACCGATGTCGAGCTCGGCCATCGGTCGAACGAGTCGAACTGCCAGCGCAGGTTGTGCTTTCTGCGTCACGAGGCGCGGCTCCGAAACCGTTACCTCGGGCTGCATTTCAGGTGAATCCGTCATGCCCGGAGTGTGCGCCGGCCGAGCCACTGACGTCACCTTCGGGCTTGGTTTTTCGACCTTCTCCGCAGCGCGACGCTTCCTTCGCGCTGTTTCGCCTCGTTCGGCTGAGTCCAGGCGTTTGCCGGAACTCAGCCGTGGCGTTGCGACTAGGCCCGGACCTCCTGGCGCATGAACGTCACATACGCGCCTGCGAAGCAGGCCGCTGTGAGGGCGATCATGGTCACGATCTGTGGCCAAACCAGGAGCAGGCTCTGGACGACGGGAAGGAGCGTTGGGATCGCGCGGCCGGTCGGGTCGGGCGTCACGTAGTTGAGTGCCGTCACGGACGGATTGAGCATCACCGCGGTCATCTCGGCGAACTGCCCTGATGGAAAGAGCCGCAGGAGCGCGAGCTGTGCGTTGACGTTGTTGACCTGTGCGGCGGTGGTTGCGTTCGCCCCAACCGGCGCGATGTAGTTGGCGACGATGCCCGCGATCTGCGCGCCGAAGAAGGTGATCACCAGCCAGACCGCGAGGACGGCCAGCAGGGCCGTTGCGGCGCGGCGGAAGATCACCGAGAACAGCGTCGCGAGCGATAGCCAGAAGCCGACGTAGAGCACCAGAAGCACCCACCAGGTGAAGAGCCGCGCGGCGGCGTCACCCGACGGCACGACGCCCAGCCGGTAGATGCCGATGCCCGAAAGGATCAGCATCACCGCGCCGATGATGAGCGCGACGATCGACAGGCTGGCGACGAACTTGCCGTTGATGATGTCGTCGCGGTGGATCGGTTGCGACACGAGGCGTGGCAGCGTCCCTTCGGAACGCTCGTTGCTGATCGCGTCGAAGCCGAAGGCCACTCCGAGCAGCGGGCCGATGTACTGGATCACCAGCGTTGCGAACGAGGGAATCGCCGCGAGCGAGGTGTTGCTGCTGACCGGCGGGCTGCTGAAGAGGAAGAGGAACACCGGGAACGGCTCCCCGATGGGCGAGGTGTACTGGGAGGCGATCTGGCCGGCCAGGTCGCGGATATTCGACGAGAGCGTGTAGACCATGAACACGCCAACGAGGCCCATCAGCGCCACGAGCAGCGTGAAGCGGAAGCTCAGCAGGTTTTCGGCGAACTCCCGTGCCCCGATGACGCGCCACCCTGCGGGGATCGGCTCGACCTTGGGGAGCGGGTAAGCGCCGGCTTCCTCGCCTTGCATGTCCCACGTGGAGGGCCCGCCCGCAGTCGCGAGCGCCGGGGCCGCCTTTCGCCGTCCGCGCTGCTGGGCTCGGCGCTGGGCAGCGGCTCGCTGGTCGTCAGTCGGAGTAGGCATTGACGTCGTCGGCGCCTCGCTGGCGTCGACGTCGTTGGTTTCGGGGGTTTCCGACTCGTCCGGCGTCAGCTCATCAGACATTGGTGGACTCCGTCCGCGCCGACGCAGCCGCCGCCGCGAAGTACTGCTGGTAGATCTCGTCCAGGTCCATGCCTCGGGTCCGCAGCTGCCACGGAATCTGGCCCGCCGCGATGAGCGCTTGCGCCAGTCGTCGCCGGACGTCGGGCTCGCCGGTCACGACGAACAGCCGACGATCGATGACGTCGCGCTCGACGGCGCTGACGCCGGGAACCGCCCGCAGGGTCGTTGCGACCGCGTCCGGATCGCCATCGGCACCGACTTCGATCTGCACCTGCGCTCCGGTCTGCTGCTTGCCGGCCAGCTCCTGGACGGTACCGAGGGCTGCGACCGAGCCGTTCACGAAGATGGCCATGCGGTCGCAGACCTGCTGCACCTGGTGGAGCAGGTGGCTCGAGAGCAGAACTGAGACGCCCTTGTCGTGCGCCAGCTCGGTGACCAGCTCGAGCGTCTCGGCGACGCCGATCGGGTCGATCGAGGTGGTCGGCTCGTCGAGGATCAGCACGAGCGGTTCCTTGACCAGCGCATCGGCGATGCCGAGGCGCTGCAGCATGCCGCGCGAGTACGTGTCGATCGGATCGTCGGCAGCCTTGGTCATGCTGACCCGATCGAGCAGCTCGTCGATGCGCGGCTCAGCGATTCCATCGGAGATGCCGTTGAGCCTTGCCGTGTAGCGCAGGTTCTGGCGTCCCGTCATGCCGGGGTAGAACCCGACCGTGTCGGGCAGGTACCCGACGAAGCGTTTCACCCGCAGCGGGTTGCGTGCGGGATCGAGCCCCAGGACCTCGGCCGTGCCGCCGGTCGGCTCGGTGAGGCCGAGGAGCATCAGGATCGTGGTGGTCTTTCCGGCACCGTTCGGGCCAAGCAGTCCGAAGACCTCACCCGCGCGGACCTCGAGGTCGAGCGGGCGAACGGCGATGTGATCGCCGTAGTGCTTCTCCAGGCCACGCGTCCGGATGGTGACCGCGGGCGTGGTCGTCATGCTCAGCGCCGACCGTAGCGTCGGAAGACGAGCAGCAGGCCGATGATCACCAACGCGATCAGCCCGATGCCGACGTAGCCCCACAGCGTCGATGTCTCGACGGTCGTGCGGATGTCGATCGAGTCGTTGGCCTGGCCGCTGCTCGCGCTGAGCGTCACGACGTAGTCACCCGCGACCGTCATTGCCCGGCGTCGCGATGTGTGCCACCACGGTCTGCTGGGTGTTCGGCTGCAGCTGCGCGATCGTGGCCGGATCGTACGTGATCGTCCAGTCCGTCGGCGGCGTGCTGTCGAGCTTGACGTTGTTGAGCACGGACGAGCCGTTGTTCACGACGATGACCGAGAAGTCCTTGGTCGAGCCCGCGCTGGTGGTCGTGTTGAGCGTGCCGCTCTGCGACGTCAGCGAGAGCGTCTCGGTGCCCGTGAGGCGCACCCCGAGCTGCAGCGAGGCCGTGTTGTTGGTACCGGCCGAGGCGACCACCGTGAAGGTGTAATCGCCGGCAGCCGCCGTGGAAGGCGAGTTGGCCGTCACGCTGATCGTGTCGGTGTCGCCGGCACCGACCGTGAAGTTGTTCGGATCGGCGTCGTTCGAGGGCGTGGCGGTCACGTCCCAGCCGTCGGGCGCATCCGGCACGGTGACCGAGAAGCTCTGATCGGCCGCCGTGTCGTTGTGCAGCGTCAGCGATGAAGCTCGTGCTCTGGCCGACCGTGGCGGCCTTTGCCTGCGACCGCGGTGTCCATGCTGACGCCGTTGCCTTCGACCGTGGCGACGGTGAGCGTGATCGGCAGGGTTGCGGTCCCATCCGGCGCCTGGCGCCTGGACCGTCAGGTTGTAGGCCTGCGGCGTCGCGCCGTCGGGAACTTCGACGCGCAGCTTGAGGTCGTTCGGGGCCGGGCTGGCGGTATCGGATGAAGGGGTGACGTAGATCGAGGTGACGATGAACCCGCCACCGCGGAAGCTGGTCGTGAAGCCGTCAGGCGCTCCCGTGACCGAGAGGTCGACCTTCTCGGCCGTGGGCGACTCGACCAGGATGGGCAGGTCAACCTGCCCTCCGGGATCGACCTGCACGGACGGATAGGTGGTGGTGATCGTCAGCGCCGTCACGGCCGCAGCCGTGGGAGCGCTGCCAAGCACCAGCATGAAGATGGCCGCCAGCGTGGCCATGCCAATGAAGATCGTTCGCAGCCGACCGCTCACAACGTTACTCATACCTTCGTGGGTCTCCCAGCAACTTGGTTGGGCAGGAGAAGCGCTCCTCTTATCCGGTGCACGACGCTCTCGACGGCATGCTGTCGCGCACCCGGATCGCTCCGATTGCGACGGAAATGTGCCAGAACTGCGTGATTGGTGCGTAGCGGGCGGGTGGAGATTCCTTTACGAGATCGAAAGAACGGGTTGTTGGCGGGCTGCGCGGACGCTCATCCGGGCCGCAACGGTGCGTGCGAGCGAGCGCAGAACCTCCGCTCCGGCACCTGGTTCACGCTGCGCCACGGCCGGTACGCCGGCATCACCGCCCTGTCGAACCTTGATGTCCAGCGGGATTCCGCCGAAGTACTCCAGCTCGTGGCGGCGAGCGAACTGTTCGCCACCGCCGCGGCCGAAGATCTCCGTCGCCTCGCCGCAGTGCGGGCAGACAAACGCGCTCATGTTCTCGACGATGCCCATGACCGGCACGCTCATGCGACGGAACATGGCGAGTGCCTTCTCGACATCGAGCAGTGCCACGTCCTGCGGCGTCGTCACCATCACCGCGCCGCTGATCGGCACGGCCTGCGCGAGTGTCAGCTGTGCGTCCGACGTGCCAGGCGGCAGGTCGATCACGAGGTAGTCGAGCTCGCCCCAGTCGACGTCACGCAGGAACTGCTGGATGGCACCGCCGATCAGTGGGCCGCGCCAGACGATCGGCTGGCCGTCGGGGACGAAGAACTGGATCGAGATGACCTTGACCCCGAAGCGCTCGAGCGGGCGGATCTTGCCATCGGGTGTTGCCGCGGGCGCGCCCTCGACTCCCATCATCAAGGGCACGTTGGGTCCGGTGATGTCCGCGTCGAGGATGCCGACGCTGGCGCCGTCCATGGCGAGCGCAACGGCCAGGTTCACCGACACCGTGCTCTTGCCGACACCGCCCTTGCCCGATGCGACCGCGATGATGTTCTTGACCCCGGGCACAAGGGATTTGGGCTGGGACGGCTGCGCGCGACGGACCATCGCCTTCCACGTGACGTCAACCGCGCTGGCGCCCAGGTTGGTGAGGGTCGAGCGGACGTCCTGCTCGATCTCGTCCTTGAGCGGACAGGCGGGAGTCGTCAGCTGGATGGTGAGTGCCACGTCCCCGGCCGCACCGATCTCGACGTCCTTGACCATGTCGAGGCTGACGATGTCGCGGCCGAGCTCGGGCTCCTGGACGGCGCGCAGCGCCTCGCGAACGGAGGACTCGGAAAGCATGTCCATAGCTTACGGTGCAAGGCGGTCCTGACCGGCAACGCCGTCTGGACCGGCCGAGGCGGGTCCCTCAGGCGGCGACCGAATCGCCCCCGGCGGTTCGTCGCGCTCGATAGGCGGCGCCCTTCTGGCGGTTGCCACACGTGGCCATGGAGCACCACACGCCGGATCGGTTGCGGGACGCGTCGTAGAACTGCCAGCGACACGCTTCCCGCTGGCACGACTTCATCCGCGGCCAGCTGCCGTCGGACATCGCGCCGAGCGCGCGCACCAGCACTTCGCTGATGGTGCGGTCGACGCCCTGCCCCTCGGGAACGAGCCGGTACTTGCCCGTCCGCGAGAGCCGCATCGCCAGTCGCACCCGCCCGGCGGCTCGATCGAGGACGGCGGCACTCCCCGATGGCAGCGTCGTGCCGTTGTTTGCCGACGCGAGGTCGCGAAGCGCCTCGCGCAACGCCACCAGCTCCTGGCGCTCCCACTCGCGAAGCGGTCGCTCCGCGTCGATGAGGTGATGCTTGAGCAGGAAGCGCCGGGTCGAATTGATCGTCGCGAGTTCGTCCGTTCCCTCGAGCATGCTGGCCGAGTTGACGAAGCGCTGGATGATGCGCAGCTCGCCCGGCGCAGGCTCGCGGTGACCGGGTTCGCTCATCGCGCCGCCCCTCCGTGCTAGCGAATGTCCGTCGCCAACCAGTCTAGCCGAGTGACCGGTGCGGGCCTCTTCGCCGCGATAATCGCGGCCCAACCGCCGGATTTCCGCGAATCTCGCAGACCCAACAGGGTTGCAACTTCGATTGACACTGGTTTTGTGCGATTCCTATACTCGGCCGAGCCACCACGGTGAACGGTCGCCTCGCAGAGAGCCGAGCTGCGCGGCACCGCCTGCGTCCACGGCTCGCGAGGAGGTTGGCCGTTGGCCAGCATCGACGTTCGCCTCGTCGACGTCGTCAAGGCGTTCGGCGACGTGGCCGCAGTGGACCACGTCACCCTCGATGTCTACGACGGTGAGTTCTTCTCGCTGCTGGGTCCCTCGGGCTGCGGCAAGACCACCACGCTGCGCATGATCGGCGGCTTCGAGGAGCCGACCAGCGGCCTCATCGAGCTGCAGGGCCAGGACGTCACCTGGTTGCCTCCCTACAAGCGCAACGTCAACACGGTCTTCCAGAACTACGCGCTCTTCCCGCACTTGACGATCTACGAGAACGTCGCCTTCGGTCTGCGACGCCAGAGGGTCAAGTCGGCCGAGATCAAGAAGCGCGTCGCCGATATGCTCGAGCTGGTCCAGCTGCGCGGATTCGACAATCGCAAGCCGGGACAGATCTCCGGCGGCCAGGCCCAGCGCGTCGCCCTCGCCCGCGCTCTGATCAACCGGCCGGCCGTCCTCCTCCTGGACGAGCCGCTCGGCGCCCTCGACCTCAAGCTGCGCAAGCAGATGCAGATCGAGCTCAAGCGCATCCAGTCCGAGGTCGGCATCACCTTCATCTACGTGACGCACGACCAGGAAGAGGCAATGACCATGTCGAACCGGATCGCGGTCATGAACCGCGGCCGGTACGAGCAGCTTGGCTCGCCCGAGGAGCTCTACGAACGTCCGCAGACTCGATTCGTAGCCGGCTTCCTTGGCGCAAGCAACCTCATCCCCGGCACGGTCATCGACCGGACCACCAACTGGGCGGTCGTCCGCACCGACGAAGGCTCGACGCTCCGCGTTGCCCGGTCGCTCGTCGATGGACAGGAGCAGATCGAGCTTGGCGTCAGGCCAGAGAAGATCCGCCTGACGGATGTCGGTGCCGATGGAGCAGACGCGACCGGGGCCGCAGATGCCGCCTCGGCCCACGCAAGCGGTGCAGCGAGCAACGTCGGCGCGATCGCGAACGAGCTCACGGGCAGCATCCGCAGCACCGCCTACACCGGTGTCAGCACGCAGTACCAGGTGGGCCTCGACGACGGACGCGAGGTCCAGGTCTACGAACAGAACCTGGAGCGCGCCCTAGGCGCCCGGCAGCGAGCCATCGGCGACCGCGTGCGGTTGACCTGGTCACCAGAGGACACCTTCGCCGTTGCGGCATCGGGTGCCGGGGAAAGCTCGGCGTCATCCAGCCCGTCATCGGCCAGCGTCGACATCGTCGCCTCCGAAGGAGCTGGCGTGCCATCGGCCGGCGCATCGTCTGCGACCGGCTGACCCCACAATGAGGACCCAACGAGCCGACCGCGCGATCCCGCGCCACGAACCCCGGATCCAGCGATGAAACAGGAGGACACCATGCGGCAGGACCAGACGGAGGTGGGGACGTCGTTCCGCGACGCGCGCCTTTCCCGACGACGGGTGCTCCAACTATCGGCGGGCGCCGGGGCTGCTGCGTTCCTGGCCGCGTGCGGCACATCCGGGACGGCTACGCCCACCCCGACGGCCGCATCCTCCGCAGCGTCGACGGGCGCGGCCGGCTCACCGGCGGCGTCGTCCGCAGCGTCTGCCGCAGCCGCATCCGCGTCTGCGGCCGCGTCAGGAAGTGCTGCTCCGACCCAGGTCGGCGGCAACTTCAAGATGGCCACCTGGATCGGCTACATCGACGTCGATGCGAGCGGCGTGGACCATCCATCGCTCGACCGGTTCACCCAGGAGACCGGCATCCAGATCGACTACCAGGAAGTCGTCAACGACAACGCGGAGTTCTTCGCGTCCCAGTTGCAGGGTCCCCTGCAGGCCGGTGTGCCGACGGGATGGGACATCGTAGTTCTGACCGACTGGATGATCATCAAGCTGATCAATCTCAAGTGGCTCGAGTCCATCGCGCCGGGTCAGAACTTCCCGGGCAACCTCGGCGACATCTACCGCACGCGCGATTGGGATCCGCAGAACCAGTACGCAGCGCCGTGGCAGTCCGGCATGACGGGGCTCGGCTACGACAAGAAGAAGATGGGCGCCCTGACAGATCTTGCCGTCCTCTTCACGGATCAATTCGCGGGCAAGAAGACGTATCTCACGGAGATGCGCGATTCGATCGGCCTCGCGGCCATCTATCAGGGTGCGGATCCATCGAAGCTGACGCAGGCGCAGTTTGATGCAGCAAATGCCCTGATCAAAACCGCCGTCAACCAGTCATGGGTGCGCCAGCTGACCGGCAACGACTACGTCGAAGGCCTCAAGAGCGGTGACGTCAGCGTTGCCATGGCATGGTCCGGCGACATCGCCACCCTCCTCGTGCCCGAGCAGGATCCGAGCCAGGATTTCCAGTGGAGCCTGGCCACCCAGGGCGGGATGCTCTGGACAGACAACATGGCCATCCCCAAGGGAGCGGTCAACCAGGACCAGGCCGAGGTCTTTGTCAACTGGTACTACCTCCCGGCCAACGCCGCCCAGATCGAGGCCACGGTGAATTACGTGTGCCCGGTCAAGGGCGCCGACGTGGCCATCAAGGACATCGACGAGACCCTGGCGGCCAATCCTCTCATCTTCCCGACCCCCGAAATGTTCGCCCGGCTGCACCAGTTCGTCGGCCTCGACATCGACACCGCGACCAAGTGGGAATCGGACTTCGCCTCGGCGATCGGTCTCTGAGCCATGCGCGGCCCCCGCGACAGCACGCGTGCACGGGAACGCGGAGCGCGCTGACGTGACGGGCTGCTCGTGAGCGGCTGCTGGTGAGCAGCTATTTCCGTCGCCACCCGGGGTCGGTGGCATACCTGCTGCTGATCCCGGGATTGCTCTATCTCGCCGTCTTCTACGTCATTCCCGCCGCGCAGATGTTCCTGGTTTCCCTCTGGACGGGAAGCCCGCAGACGGGCTACCAGCTGACGTTCAATTTTGCAATCTATGGACAGGCTTTTTCCCAATACCAGGAGCAGATCTTCCGGTCATTCATCTACGGCGGCATCGCCACGCTGCTGACATTCCTCTTGGGTTTTCCGCTCGCGTATTTCATCGCCTTCCGCGGCGGACGGTACAAGAACCTGCTGCTCTTCCTGGTCGTCGCGCCGTTCTTCACGAGCTTCCTGCTGCGAACGCTCTCGTGGAAGATCATCTTTGCGGACGATGGCCTGGTGCTCGGGCCGCTCAAGACCATCGGGATCCTTCCGGACGACTTCCGCCTGCTGGCAACGCCGATCGCGGTGATCGCCGGCATCACCTACAACTTCCTGCCGTTCATGACGTTGCCGCTCTACGTGGCGTTGGAAAAGATCCCGGTCTCCGTGCTCGAGGCAGCCGAGGATCTGTATGCCGCGCGATGGCAACGCCTCCGCCGGGTGACCTTGCCGATGGCGCTTCCGGGCATCGTGGCCGGATCCCTGCTGACCTTCATTCCCGCCGTCGGTGACTACATCAATGCCGAGCTGCTGGGCAATCCCCAGTCGCAGATGATCGGCAACGTGATCCAGTCACGCTTCCTCCGGGTGGGTGACTACCCGACCGGGTCGGCGCTGTCGTTCATCCTCATGGCCGCGATCCTCGCGGCGGTGTTCATCTACGCGCGCCTCGTCGGCACCGAGCAACTGACCGGAGGCAGCTGACGATGGCCACGCAGGGCGCCACCGGAACCGTCGCTGGGGTTGCTGCGCGCCCCGAGGCGAGCGAGCGCACCAAGCCGCGTGGCTCCCTCTGGCAGCGCTTCACGCGCAGCGTCGACCGCTGGCTGCTGCCGAGCTACGTCGTGCTGGCGGTCATCTACCTCGCCCTGCCGGTCCTGGTGATGATCGCGTTCAGCTTCAACGACGGCGGCCGCTCCAACCTCACCTGGAGAGGCTTCAGCCTCGATGCGTGGCTCAATCCGCTCGGCCGTCCCGGCCTGCCCGAGGCCGTCCTGAACAGCATGATCATCGCCTTCCTGGCAACGATCCTGTCCACGATCCTGGGCGTCCTGATCGGCCTCGCGTTGGTTCGCTACTCGTTCCGCGGCCGGTCGGCGACCAACCTGCTGATCTTCCTGCCGATGGCCACGCCCGAGATCGTGCTGGGAACATCGCTCCTGACGATCTTCCTGCAGATGCACGGGCTGTTCTATCCGCTGGGCGTCCACACGGTCCTGATCGCGCACATCATGTTCTGCATCAGCTTCGTGGTGGTGACCATCAAGGCACGCCTCCAGGGCTTCCCTCGCCACCTCGAGGAGGCGGCCATGGACCTGGGCGCCAACGAGTGGACGACCTTCTGGCGGGTGACCTTCCCGTTGATCCTGCCGGGCGTCATCGCGGCGGCGATGCTCGCCTTCAGCCTGTCGATCGACGACTACGTGGTGACGAGCTTCACGGCAGGCCAGACGAGCACGTTCCCGCTGTTCATCTATGGCTCGCAGCAGCGTGGCATCCCGGTCCAGGTCAACGTCATCGGCACGATCATCTTCGTGAGCGCGGTGGGACTCGTGGCGCTCTCGACCATCCTGTCCCGCCGTCAGCGGCCGGACCCGATCGACGCCACGAGCCCTGAGGAGATCGAGTCATGATCACGACCGTCGACCGCTCGGTGGTTCCGCAGGTCTGGGCCCGGTACACGAACCTCGTGATCGAGCGCGGCGAAGGATCCTGGCTGACCACCATCGACGGCGAGCGATATCTCGACTACACCTCCGGGATCGGCGTCACCAACACCGGTCACGCGCACCCACGGGTCGCGGCCGCGGTCGCCGAGCAGGCATCGCGACTCCTCCATGGGCAGCAGAACATCGTCTATCACGAGGCCGGCCTGCGACTGCACGAACGCCTTGCGAAGACGCTCCCGGGCGACGGTTGGGGCGCATTCCTCTCGAACTCGGGCGCGGAGGCGATCGAGTCGGCGGTGAAGCTGGCTCGAGTGGCGACCGATCGACCCGCGATCGTCGCCTTTCGGGGCGGTTTCCACGGACGGACGGCGCAGGCAATGGCGCTGACAACCTCACGGGTGTCGATTCGCGGTGACTTCGAGCCACTGCCCGGTTCCGTCTATCACGCCAGTTACCCCGATTGCTACCGCGCGGCGGGCGGGCCGCATCCTCGATCCGCCTGCACCTGCGACTGGGAGGCTCAGCTCGAGCTGCTGTTCGCGCAGGTCGTCAAGCCCGAGAAGGTTGCGGCGTTCCTCATCGAGCCGGTCATCGGCGAGGGCGGCTACATCGTCCCGCCGGACGATTTCCTGCCGCGGCTCCGCCAGATCGCCACGCGCAACGACATCCTGCTGATCTGCGACGAGGTCCAGACGGGCTTCGGTCGAACCGGCAGGTTCTGGGCGCAGGAGCACTGGAACGTCACCGGGGACATCACGGTCACGGCAAAGGGAATCGCCTCAGGGCTGCCGTTGTCCGGGATCATCGCAAAGCGCGAGCTGCTCGCCGCCTGGGCACCCGGCGCGCACGGGGGCACGTACGGCGGCAACGTGGTCGCCTGTGCAGCCGCAAATGCCACGCTCGACGTCATCGCCGACGAGGGGCTGGTCGCCAAGGCGCAGGTTCGCGGAGCGCAGCTGCTCGACGGGCTCCAGCGCCTCGCCCCTGGGCGGCGCTCCATCGGCAACGTACGGGGGCTCGGGCTCATGGTCGCGCTCGAGTTCGTGAAGCCCGGCGTAGGCGACGGCCGGGTCGCGGACCCGGAGCTGGCCAAGAGGGTGCTCGCGGAGGCGCTTCGTCGCAAGCTGATCCTGCTGTCCGCCGGTACGTGGGGCCAGGTCGTCCGCATCATCCCGCCGCTCGTGACGACGGAGGACGAGGTCGGTCAGGCCCTGTCGATCATCGGCGATTCGCTCGAGGCCGCCGGCGCGAGCTGAGCCGCCGCGCGAGCTGAGCCGGTCTGTCATTGCCTTGGCTGGCGTGCTACCTGCCGCGTCCCCACCACGTCAGCCGTTTCGTCCGCTAAACGCCGGGCGTTTCTAACGGCCACGCAGACTTGCTGACGACCCGTTTCTGGTCGACTTCAAACGCACGGCGTTTGCGATGACCCAGAAAACGTGCTCTTCGGGTCTCGGCGGACCACTGAGTGAGGCAACGTGTCCCATAGAAACGTCGGGCGCCTGAGTCACCACGGAGCCCTCGTTTACCGCGGCCGCGGAACGTGCCAGTGCCCGGCACCCGCCGCGCGCCCTGAACTCCGCGACTCAAGGCTTCCCGAACAGCACCCGGAGCAGGTCCTGCACGGCCGGTCGCAGCGAGACGCGGCCGCGGTTGCCCATCAAGGAGATCGTCACGTCGCGTGATGGGACGTACCACATCTGCGCCTCGAACCCGCGCAGCGACCCGGCATGGCCCCACATCGGCTCGCGGCTGCTCTTGTTGTTCGTCGTGAAGAAGCGCTCGGTCGCCAGGCCGTAGTCGTGCTTGTTGAAGTCGGTCATCTCCGCGAGTGAGGTTGCGTTGACGATCTGGTCTTCCGCGTAGAGCGCGTGCGCCCAGCGCACCAGGTCGCTCGGCGTGGCCAGGATGGCTCCGGCCGTCCACGCGACCGTGGCCGCCGATGGGTTCGGCCGGTAGTTGGAGCCGTCATCCCAGCCGATCCAGCCGCTGCCCGACCAGAGGTAGCCATTGGCTTCGTCGGGGAGCGTGGGCTCGCGGTCCTGGAAAACAGTGTCCGTGAGGTGTTGCGTCTTGAGCAGGCGGTTGCGGATCAGGTTGCCGACGCCGGCTCGCGTGGCGCGCTCGAGGATCTGGCCAAGCAGGATGAAGTTCGTGTTCGAGTAGTGCCAGCGCGTGCCGGGCGCGAAGTACGGACTCCGTACCAGCGAGAGGATCTCCGGCACCGTCCAGAGATGGTGCGGGTGGCCGAAGACGTCGGGGTCGTAAACAGGGTTGTCGAAGTAGTCGTACAGGCCCGACGTGTGCTGCAGCAGCTCGGAGATGAGCAGGTGCTTGGCGTTGGGGTATTTCGGCAGCCAGTTCGAGACGCGATCGTCCAGGTGCAGCGCGCCCCGCTGGACGAGCTGCATGACCAGCGCGCCGACGAAGGTCTTGGTGATGCTGCCCGCGCTGAACGCGGTGTCCGCGCGTGACCGGGCGCTTGTGCTTCTTCTCGACCTCGGCCTTGCCGGTGACCGCGGTCCAGACGGTGCCGTCGGGAAGTCGGATCGCGAGGGAGAGCCCTGGTTCACCGAGGTCGGTACGCAGCCGGAGCAGCTCGTCCTGGAGCGCCTTGGCCGTTGCCGGGTCCATCCCGGTGGGCGCCGCGGATGCGACGCTCGACCAGCCGAAGCCGGCCAGGACGAGCAGGCACAGCGCGACGACGAGCTCGCGCCTTCCGGGCCGTCGGCGGCGGGTCCCCTGCCCCATCGGCTTCCCCATGTGCTGTTGTCTCTCGGAGCCGGAGGATACGACTCGCCCCGGATCCGGAGCTTCAGGCCACAGCCGGTTCCTTGCGCAGTGCTGCCGGAACCGGTCGCGATCGATGCGGCGCGTCGATGTACCGCTCGACCATCGAGCGGGAATCGTGCACCTTCAGCTGGTCCATGAGGAAGCGGACCTTCTTCTCTTGAGCGGCGAGGATCTCGTCCTTGGTGTCGAGCTCCCAGAGCTGCCGCTTCAACGGCCCGAGCGCCTTCTTGCGGGTCGTGTAGAGGAACTGCTCGTCCGTCTGCCCGGCCTTTCGCTCATCCGCGGTGTTGGCGTAGCACCAGGCGTCGATCACCTTCGTCAGCTCGGCCGGGAATGCCGGGTGGTCATAGAGCAGGTTCTGGAAGCCGGTCGCGAGATGGATCTCGGCTGTCTCGACCTTCGGGAAGTGATGGAACAGCTCGTCCGGCAGCGTGGACGCGCCGTGCTGAACCGCACCCGCAAGCCCGTAGCTGCGAGCCACTTCGCCCAGCCGCTCGAGCGTGCCGAAGTCCAGCTTCACCGCGGCGACGCCGCCATCCGGAAGCGGCACGCCGCCGTGTGACGTGCCCGTCTGGACGCTGACCTTGGAGATGCCGATCGCGTTCGCGCCCGGCGAGCCGTCCCAGTTCGCGACGGTAGCCGTCGAGATAGGCGCGCAGCTCCGGCTCGGTCGAGTTCTCCTTGCCGACCTCGCCGATCTCGCCGCCGATGGAGATCGTCATGCCCGACGCTTCGTTCTCGCGGATGATCGCGGACAGCTCGGCCGCGCGGCGGTAGTTCTCGTGCTGCTGCTCGTCCACGCTCGGAAGCGAGAGATCGACCAGCGTCGACGAGTCGATGTCGATGTTTCCGTAGCCGACCGCCAATGCGTCTCGAACTGCCTTGCGGAGCGCCTCGGTGGTGGCTTCGGGGTCGGCGGCGTACTTCTTGGCGTTGAACTGGTAGTGATCGCCCTGGATGAAGACGGGTCCGTGCCAGTTCGCCGCGATGCAGCCGGCGAGCACGCTGGTGATGTACTCGGCAGGACGCTGGAAGGTGTACTCCTGCTCGCTGCGTGCCAGCTCGAAGATCACCAGCCCGTTGTTCAGCGACTGCGCCGCGTTGCAGATGACCCTCGCCATATCGAAGACCTGGGTGCGCAGGTTGATCGCCGGGACCGTGAAGCCGTGCACCTCACCGCGGCCACGCGCCATGTAGAGCTCGTGGATGCTCGCCGAGCGCGCATCCAGCTGCTGTGACGCTTCCCAGACGATCCAGCGCGCGGCCTCGACCACGTCGGCGTCGTCCGAGAACGTCGCGCTCCAGACGACGTCGCGGATGCCACGATCGCGGAACGCCGCTTCGTCGGTGATGGTCAGCGCACCTGCATCCACGGATGCGCTGCCGGACAGCAGCTCGAGCAGCTGGCCGACTGAGGTGGCCACGGTCGGTTGAGTGGACATGTGCGCGTGTTCTCCTGCGGTGGGTCGCGGCGAAGCGGAAGCGTCGGGATCTGTGGTCGCAATCGTATCGGCGGACCGGTTTGCGCGCCCCTGCCGAAGGTCGCGGTTTCGTGCCGCGAAGGGAACATGGAACCGTCACCCTTTTCGGCCCGTGGACCCCTCCTTCTTCCTGCGTGGCGCCGTGCTCGGCTTCACGATCGCGGCGACCGTCGGGCCGATCACCATGCTCACGATCCGCCGCACGCTCGCCTATGGCTGGGCGGTGGGGTTCGCCTCCGGCCTCGGCGTGGTCACGGTCGACACGACCTATGGCGCCGTCGCGGCGTTCGGGATCACGGCCGTGTCCGACGTGCTCGTGGCGATCTCGCGGCCGCTCGCGCTGGTGGGCGGCATCTTCCTGATCTACCTCGGCATCCGCACGATGCGCTCACAGCCGACGGACCCACGCGAGGCGGATCCGGCCGGACGGCCCAGCGTCGCGAGCGCGTACGCCTCGATCGTCGGGCTGACGTTCACGAACCCGCTGACCATCCTCGCCTTCGGCGCGCTTTTCGTGAGCTTCGGCGTCCACGGCTCCGTCAATGACGCCGTGCTGGTCGTTCTCGGCGTCGCGATGGGTTCGCTCCTGTGGTGGGTGATCCTGACGACGACGCTGGCGGTCATCCGGCATCGGCTCTCGCTGCGCACGTTGCGCGCCGCGAACGTCCTGTCAGGCGCCGTCATCACGTTCTTCGGCGTGCTGGCCCTCGGCAAGGGTGTGGTGGGTTGAGGGTCGGCGGCGCGAGAACGGTCCGGCGTGTTGCATCTGGTGCCGCCAAACGGCCAACGACAGTACCCATCGCGGCTTACAGAGTCCGATTGCCAGCAGTGGATGCAACAAACAAACCAACGAGGCCGCTTCGGCAGGGCGTGTCAGCGATCTGAGTGGCCGTTTGAGGGCACGGTATGCAACGCAGGTCGCGGGATCGTCAATCTCGTGGACGAGCGGCTCGAGCCCCAGGGTCATGGCACCGTTCAGTCAGTCGGCGAGGCCGAAGCCGCGACAGTTGGCGACGGCACCACGCCGGTGACGAGACGGGTCTGATCGATCACGGTCACCGGGAGCGGAAATTAGGTGTCGAGCGTGATCGTCGAGTGTGACCGCAACGAAGGCGAGCTAGGGCCTGCCATGCGTCCTCACGTCATAGGGTGGCGGAGATCGCTTGAGGTTCGTGGCGAGGGCCCTAGCGCAACTGCTCCCATTGCGACGCGAACGGTGCCGCGCCTCCACCACTCAGCGACGCTTGCGCTTTCGATCCACGTAGTCGACCAGCACGTACTCGCCCAGCGCTTCGGGGCTGGCGTAGAAGGCTCGCCCGTTGTTGAGGCGCGTCAAGCGATCGACGAACTCGGCCAGAGCTTTCGATCGCTCGAGCATGAACGTGTTGATGGTGATCCCCTCGCGCGTGCAGCGGGCAACCTCGCGCAGCGTCTCGACGATCGTGCGACGCGTGGGTGGGTAGGAGAACTCGACCTGGCCGTCTTCGAAGTGGGCCGTCGGCTCGCCGTCCGTGATGACCACGATCTGCTTATTGGCGCTGTGATCCCGCGCCAGCAGCCTCCGGCCGAGCATCAGGCCATGCTGCAGGTTCGTGCCGTACTCGTAGCCCTGCCAGGACAACGTCGCGAGTGCCTCAGGCCGGATCTCGCGCGCGTAGTAGGCGAAGCCGATGACGTGCAGGCGGTCCCGCGGAAACTGCGTTCGGATGAGCGTATCGAGCGCGACGGCGACCTTCTTGGCCGCCAGGAAGCAGCCACGCAACAGCATCGATCGGCTCATGTCCACGAGCAGCACGGTCGCCGCGTCGGAGAGCTCCTCGGTCTGGAAGACGCTGAAGTCCGAGGGCGACAGGAGCAGGCGTCCGCCCTCGCGCGAGGCCCGCGCCTCGACCGAGTTCTCCGGCCGCACGATCGCGTTTCCAAGGGTCCGCTGCAGGTCGAGGTGGAAGGGGCGGCCGAACTCCCAGGCCATCGATTCGTCGGTGCGTTCGCCGCCGGCGCCCGACCGACGAAGGGCGTGCCCGCCAAAGGCGTCCTTGCGCAACTTGGCGAAGAGCTGGTCGAGCACCCGCTGGCCCAGGCGTCGTGACCCGCGCGGCGTCAGCTCGAGGCGTCCTCCCTGCTGCTCTGCGTAGCCGGCCTCCTCGAGAGCCTTGGCGAGGTCCTGCAGCGCCTGCAGGTCCTGTGCCGACTCGTCGCCCATCAGCTCGCGCACATCGTCGAGGTCGATGTCCGCGATCGCGCCCGCATCACCTGCGTCGACCAGCTCATCCGCGAGGCGATCCATCCGCTGCAGCTGCGCCATCTGAGCGAGAGCGCCTTCGAGCGAGAGTGATTCATCGCCGCGGAAACGCATCCGCTGGCCGAGGCCGTCAGGCAGGAGCCGGTCCATTGTCGCCGCGAGCTGCGCCAGATCCCAGCGCAGCCGATCGTCACGGAGCAGCGAATCCATCATCGACTGGAGCTCGTCGCGCTGCTGCGGGGACATCGACTGGAGCAGCGATTGCATCGCCGCCATCCGCTCGGCCAGCTGATCCATGATGTCGTCGAGCGTCTGCGCGCCCGGGAAGAACTGCCCATGCTGGGCCAGGAACGCGTCCACCCGATCCTGTGACGGCTCGTCCCCCGCCAGCCGGTCGCCGAGCAGCTTGTTCAGGTCGCGGACCATGTCGCGGTTGGCTGCCAGCTGTTCCGGGGTCGCGTTCGCGATCGCGTCCGAGAGCCCTTGGAACATGGAGTCGAGCACCTGCTTCCGAAGGCGGTCCAGCAGCTGTTCGAAGCGCTCCCGCGCCCCCGGCTCCATGAAGTCGTACTCCTGGAGCTCGCGGATCCGTCCACCCGGATCCGGTGGCAGGGCATCGAGCTGGTCCTGCCGTCGTCGAGCCAGCTCGGCGGCCATGCGTCGCACCGCTGGATCGACATCGCTGCCGGTGTCCGAAGCCATTCGCCGTTCGATGCCACGACGTTCCTGGTCGACGATGGCGTCGAGCTCTTCCTTCACGTCGGAGAGCACGTCGCCGAGCTGGTAGCGCTCGAGAGCCTCCTTGCGCTGGCGGGCCAGGCGCTCCAGCAACGAGCGCAGGCCGGGCACGTCGTCGCCCAGCGAACCTCGCGGCCGGCGCATGCCGCGGCTCGAGCAGACGGCGCATCGCCTCGGCGAGGTCGCCCTCGGTCAGCAGGTCGTCGGAGATCTCGTCGAGCAGCTCATCCGCGCTGAAGTCGGGCAGCCGCTGCGAGCCATCCCAGCGCCGGTAGCGACTGCGGCCGTGATGCGGGCCGAGGATCGTCGGTTCCGAGTTGTCATCGGGCGACGGGAACCCCGCCGGAAGCGCCATCTGCGGAGGATAGACCGCTATCCTCGCGAGTCACTCTCGCGACTGGCGCAGGGGAACCACGCGACCACAACGGAGGCCACCCATGCGTGCCCTGTTCCGGATGGGAGTCGTTGCAGCAGCCGCGTTGGCATTCGCCGCGATCGTTGCGCCGGCATCGGCCGCGTCTCCAAGGCCACAGATGCCTCCTGCGCCGAAGTGGATCACCGCGCCGGACGGCCGACGGCTCGAGCGCGCAGCACACGGAGGGATCCACCGCCCAAAGTTGCTCCGCGTCACGCCGGCCGCCGTCACCGGCAACGTCCAGTGGGTCATCCTCCGCTGTGCCTACCAGGGCACATGGCCGCAGTCCCCGTTCGTCCAGAGCACGTCGACCTATCTCGACACGATGTTCTCGGACATATCCCCCGGGCTCGCGGACTACTGGCACAAGGCGTCGTACGGCGCGATCACGGTGGCCCACTCCGTGCCAGGACCGAATCGGAGTGGCGCGCCATGCCGCAGCCGAACAGCGCTTACGGGTATGTCGACAGCGATGGCCTGAGCCACATCACGGCCAGCGGCGACACGCTGTTCAGCGACTGCGCGTCGGTATGGAACGCCAGCGTGACGTTTGACGCCGGCACCTACTACGCGGTGCTGCTCGACCAGTGGATCGGGACGGGCGGACTTGGAGGCGGCTGGTCGCTGAACATGGATGGCGTGCCGACAGTCCGCGGGCTCCTGCTCGGCGACTTCCAGACCGAGGAATCGGACTGGGCGCACGAGATGGGGCACGCCTACGGCCTCCAGCATTCGTTGAGCCAGGACAACCCGTACAACGTCTACGACACTCCCTACGACATCATGTCCAGCCCCGGCGGGGAGTGCTTCATCGGCAACGGCGGATCGGCGTGGGAGATGGATCCGTACGATCCGCGGTACGCGCGCACCCGAGGTTACGGCTGCATTCCGGGCCAGACGCTGTCATGGAACAAGGCGATCCTGGGATGGATCCCAAGTTCCCGGCGGTACGTGAACAACGGCGGGACGCACACGATCAATTTGGAGGAGCTCGCGGAGCCCGTTTCGACGACCAACCCGCTGTACGCCCTGCTCCCCGTCAGCGCCCACGTGCAGTACACGGTGGAGGCACGCTTGCTGACCGGGATCTCGAGCGCACTCGACACGGGCTTCGACGAGAACTTCGCCGCGCGCATCAACGGCTCGCTGGTCACCAAGTTCGAGCGAAACGACGCGCGGGCACCGGTCGGATGCGTGGTCATCAATGAGATCTCGGACAGCGCCAGCGCCCCGATCCTGATGGGCACGGACGACAATCACGATGGCTGGTGGGACGATCCAGGCACGTGCTTCACGCCGACAGAGACGTGGACGGACCCCACGGGCACGGTCAAAGTCACCGTCAATTCGATCGCGGCATCGTCCTTCAACGTCACGCTAACGAGCCCGCGACCACCGAGCGGCACATTCATTCCGCTCGCTCGGCAACGCATCCTCTCGACCGGAACCGCCGTCGGCGGGCACCCTGCGCGGCTCGGACCGGGCGCGGCGATGTCGCTGGGCGTCCTCGGTGTCGGTGGAGTGCCGTCATCGGGCGTCGATGCGGTGGTGCTCGATCTCCACGCACTGAGCCCAAGTGCGAACAGCGTCATCACCGTGTGGCCGGCCGGGACCACGAGACCAGCAACGGTCAACCTGCGCACGAGACGCGGTGAGTCGACCGACGGCCTCGTCACGGTGAAGCCCGGCACAAACGGACAGATCAGGATCTACAACAAGGCGGGGTCGACGGGACTCGCGGCGGACGTCGTCGGCTACTACGGGCGCTCATTCGCGGGGCTTCGCTACCAGCCGGTGTTTCCGTTCCTCGTCGGCACTGTGACGCCGCAGGGACTCACCTTCTCGAGATATACCAAGATCCCGGCGGGCGGATTCCGAACCTTCGCTGCCGAGGGTTACGGCAGCGCTCCGATCACCCCTGGCTCGGTTGTCGCGATCGAGGTCGAGGAAGTCAATGCGAATCAGGCCGGGAACCTCAAGGTCTATCGCACGGGAACGACACGGCCGCAGAACCCGGACATTCACTACCCTGCCCAATCCCAGATCGTCCGGCAGGTCATCGTGCCGGTCGACGACCTCGGGCAGCTGCGCATCGCGAATGGCGGCTCCCAGACGGCGTCGGTGGCCGTGGAGCTGATCGGATGGTATGGACCGGATGCACCCGAGGTGTTCCACGCGCTCTCACCACACATGCGCTCAATCTGAACCTGAGCGGCGCCGCTGCGCCACAAGCCGTGCGATCTCACCGGGTCGGCCGGCGTTCCGAACGCTGGTGTGACCGCCATCGTAGGAACCGTGTCGGTGATCAACGCCGCGAACCCCGGCTCGATGAGACTCTTGCCCACCGGTGGAAGCTCCAATTTCCCGGGCGGCGTCGATATCTCGTTTCGCGACTTTGACGCAAATGCGGTGGTGCCCAAGATCGGTGCCAATGGCCGGGTCAGCTTTGCCTCCACGGCCGACGCGAGCGGTCGGTCTCGACGTGGTCGGCTGGTTCGGGACTCCGTAGCGAAGTCCGCGGCAACCAAGAAGGGGCCGCGCCGATGCCAGTTGGCGCCAGCGCCCGCTTCGTTCGGCCAGCGAGGGTCGTCCTGGGCGACGTGGCGATATCCTCGCCGCTGCACGTCGCAGGATGGGCCCGAGGGGGCGCGCGGACTGGCGTGCGGAGGGTTCCTCGAACATGCGCCGTCTTTTGGCCCCCTCGTTGGCGGCCGCTGCCTTGCTCGCCACGATGCTCGGCTCCGCGCCCGTGGCCGCTGGGGCTCCTTCCACCGTCGCTCGTCCGCATGGGGTGGCACGCGACGACGTCCGAGGTCCGAGCACCGGTGCCCAGCTACAACCGCTCACCGGCGTACAGCACTGGGTCGTTTTGCGGTGCGCCTACCAGTCCAAGTGGGACCCCTCGAACAACACCACGACGAACAGCGCGACCTATTTCCAGACCATGTTCGGGAACACGACGCCGTTCCTCGGCAATTACTGGAAGGCCGCGTCCTACGGGAACATCAGCATCAGCGTCACGGTTCCCGATTCCGGCCTGACCAACAATGCACGGACTGTCGGCCAGCCGAACAGCTATTTCGGCCCGGACCCGAACGATCAGGATTCGAACAAGCTTGCCGATGCGTGCGCGGCCGCATGGGACGCCGACGTCGCGTTTTCATCGGGCACGTATTACGCGTTCGTCTACGACCAGTCGGCCGGGTCCGACTACGGCGGACGATTCTTCTTCAATACCAATTACGACGGACGAACGTCGGTGCTGGGCGCGATCATGGGTGGCGGCAGCCAGAAGGACGAGGCGACGTGGGCGCACGAGATGGGCCACGCCTTCGGGTTGATGCACTCCTTCGGCGGCGATGGCCAGCCGTATGACACCGCCTACGACATCATGTCCGCGCCGAGCGGAGAATGCCCTGCCCATGGCGGCGGTTCGTGGTGGGGTGGTCAAGGCGTCGACCCGCGGAACGTGCACACCATCGACTACGGTTGCGTTCCCGGTCAGCTGCTTGCCTACCACAAGGCAAAGGTGCTCGGATGGATCCCTGCCGCGCGGCAGTACCGGGCCACGGGTGGCACCCATACCATCACCCTGGAGCGCCTCGCTGCTCCGACCACCGCCAGCGGGTACCTCTACGCGGAAATCCCGATTGGCGGGAGCAGCTACTACACGGTCGAAGCGCGCTTCATGACGGGAACTTTCCACCAGTCTCGTCACTGGCTACGACGAGAACATTCCCGGTCCGAACAAATACGAGAGCGGCGACCCGCAACCTGGTTGCATCGTCATCAACAAGTTCACGAGCAATCCGTACCCGGTCGGCGACGAGATCGTTCTCCAGGGAACGGACCCAAATCACGACGGCTGGTGGGACGACCAGACCAGTTCCGGCAGCAACGGCGGCAGCTGCTTCCAGGTCGGATCGACGTTCAGCGCCATGGGCGGGACCCTCAACGTCAAGGTGGTCTCCAAGACGACCCATTCGTTCACGGTTGCGATCACCGCTCCGACGCTGAAGGGCTCGGACTACTACCCGCTGAGCCACACGCGCATCCTGGACACGGCCACAAAGCTGGGTGGTCACAAGGGCTCGCTCGGCGCCGGCAAGACCCTCGCGCTCGATGTCCTGGGCACTGGGGGCATTCCGGCCACGGGCGTGTCCGCAGTTGTTCTCAACGTGTGGGGCCTCTCGCCGTCGGCGTCGAGCTCTCTGACCGTCTATCCGTCGAAGAGCGCCAGGCCCGCGACGCAGAACCTGCAGCTGATCCAAGGCCGAACGAGCAGCAACCTCGTGACGGTCGCACCGGGTCCGGACGGCACGGTCACGATCGCAAACGCTGCCGGGACGGTTCACGTCATGGCCGACGTGGTCGGGTACTACGGCTCGCCGTATGGCGGCCTGCTCTACTCGCCGGTCAGTGGGCAGTCGGCCTACCCACCGTCCGCGCCGTGCGTCATCTTCTGCACGATCCCTGCCAACGGCACGACCGAGATCGGGATCCAGGGGTACGGAGCACTCCCGTCAAGTGGCGTGTCGGCTGTCGCGCTCCAGGTCACCAGCCAGTTCCCGTCCGGCGGCGGCAAGCTGTTCATCTACCCGAAGGGCTCGCCAAAGCCGGCGCTCAACGACATCGCCTACCCCTCGGGCGACATCCATACGTGGCTGGTGATCGTGAAGACCGGCACGGGCGGGCAACATCCTGGTCCACAACACGGGGTCTACCGACGCGTATCTGAACTTCCGGGTCGAGGGTTGGTATGGCACGGGTGCCAGCTACACGTACCGGAGCGTCAAGCCCGCCCGAATCGTTCCTGCCAGCACCAGCATTGCCGCATCCGCCACCAAGAGCGTCAGCGTCGGTGGCGTCGGCGGCGTGCCGGCAACGCGGCGCCAAGGCCGTGCTGATGAACGTCAGCGTGATCCAGCCCAGCAACACCGGGTACATGGACATCTACGCGGCCGGCGGGGGCTCCGACACCAGCAGCTACGACGTCAGCTTCTACAAGGGGGCGGACGCCAATGCCGTCCTGTCGGGGATCGGCACAGGCAGCAAGGTCGACTTCACCGACCAGTACAGCTCGACCCATTTCGCCGTCGACGTGCTCGGCTGGTTCGGCGCCCCGTCAGCGGTCACCCGATCCCAGGGCAACGAGAAGGGCCGCGACGCGCGATCGTCGGGCGCCGTTCGCTCTATCGATGGTCGCTGCGACCAGGGTCGCTGGTTTCAGTCGTCGGCCGAGACCGCCATCGCGCTGAACTCGGGCTGGGCTGAGCCGAGCATCCGTCCCAGGCTCCGTGTCGACGAACCGACCGCTGAGCGCCATGCGCGCCTTGGGGATCCCGAATGCCGCGACCGCTCCGACCGCCACGAACAGCGCGCCGATGAAGGTCGCCGGCTTGAGGCCGTCGACGAACGCCTGCGGGCTCGCGTAGCCGCCGTAGTGGCTGAACACCGAGGCCAGGACCGCGACGCCGAAGACGCCGCCGATCTCGCGGATCGCATTGTTGGCGCCGCTGGCCTGGCCTTCCTCCTCGGGTCGAACCGCGCTCAGCACGACGTTCGCGACCGGGGCGAAGAAGAGTCCCATGCCGACGCCCGAGATGATGAACGGAATGATCAACTGCTCGTACGGCACGGTCGGCGACGACACCGCCGCGATCCATGCAAGGCCGATGGCCTGAAGCGTCAGGCCGACGCCCATGATCAGTCCGCCACGGATGCGGTCCGACATCGCGCCGGCGATCGGAGCCACGAACATCGGGGCCAGCGTCCAGGGGAGAACGCGGATCCCCGCCTGCAGCGGCGAGTAGCCCTGCACCGTCTGCAGGAACTGGCTCAGCAGGAAGATCGAGCCGAACATCCCGAAGTACATCACCAGCGACGAGACGTTGGCGAGCGAGAAGGCGCGGTTTCGGAAGAAGCGCAGCGGCAGCATCGGGGCGGGCGAGCGGCCCTCCCACCAGACGAAGGCCGCCAGTAGGACGACGCCGCTCACGATCGAGCCGACGACAACAGGGCTGGTCCAACCCTCGGGGTTGCCGCGGATGATCCCGTAGACAATCCCGAGCAGGCCGAAGCCGCTGAGGACGAGGCCGGGGATGTCGAGCCGGCCGTACGGGCCGTGCGACTCGGTCAGGCGCCACATGGCCAGCGGCACGAGCACGATGCCGATCGGAACATTGATCCAGAAGATGGCGTGCCAGTTGATGCCTTCCACGATCGCGCCACCGACCACCGGGCCGAGGGCGATCGCGAGGCCGGCGATGGCGCCCCAGCCGCCGAGGGCGAGGCCGCGACGCTCGGGCGGGACCGCCGCACTGAGGATCGTGAGTGTCAGCGGAACGACGATTGCCCCGCCGAGGCCCTGGGTCGCGCGGCCGATGATCAGCATGTCGACGCTGGTCGACAGGGCCGCGATGACCGAACCGAACGTGAAGATGGCAATGCCGACGGCGAACATGCGCCGGCGTCCGAAGCGGTCGCCCAACGCGGCGCCGGTCAGCAGCAGCACGGCGAACGTCAGCGTGTACGCATTGACGGTCCATTCGAGGCCGTCGAGCCCGGCATTCAGCTCGGCGCGGATGACCGGCAGGGCCATCGTCACGACGAGGTTGTCGAGCGAAACCATGAGCAATGCGAGCGAGGTGATGGCGAAGGTCCACAGCACCTTCGAGCGATCCGCCATCCGATCGATCTCCTTCCTCCCGGCGTGGTGGGCCGGGTCCAATCGGCGGTTTGTGTGGCTGGTTCCTGGCGCCCTTGTTAGTAAGCGCTAACTACCTTGGGTGACGAAAAAAGGGGCGGCGTGGATTTCTAGAACTCGATGCCCATGCAGCCCTCCCGGAGCATGGTCGCCCACGGATCCTTCGACTCGAGCGCGTCGATCGCAGCCATGACGTTGAGCAGCATGCCCTTGGCCATGAACTTGGCCAGGTCGTCCTTGTCGAAGCCGGTTGCCTCCTGGACGAACATCGTGATCGCGGCGAAGCCCTTCTGAACGATGGCCAGGACGTCAGGGTCATCGCACGCGGTGTAGGCCTGCATTTGCATCCGCAGTCGCGATCGGTTGCGGATCTGCTCCGCGTAGGCCTCGCCGATGCGGTTCGCGACCGGAAGGTCGGGATCGCCGTGGTCCACCGCGTACTGGAACGTCTGCAGCGTGTCCGCGAAGCACGCCTCTACGGCGGCAAGGAACAGCTGCTTCTTGGTTCCGAACAACCGGAAGAGATAGGGCTGCGAGATGCCGACGCGCTCGGCGATCAACTCAGTGGAGGTGCCGTCGAGACCGGTGTCCGCAAAGGCCGACCGCGCCGCGTCCAGGATCTCCGCTCGTCGCTCGTCGGCCGTGCGGCGCGGGCCTGTGGCGGTGGCGGTTGAGGCAGCTGCGTTCATGGCCGCGGATGTTAGTGGTGACTCACTAACTATGTCAAGACGGGACGACTGCGGCCAGTGTCGCGGGACACGCGGCCTGTCGCGGGCAACGACGCCTGTCGCGGGAACGCGGCCTGGCGCGGGAACGCAGCCCGTCGCGCGAACGCGGCCCGTCGGCGCGAACGCGGCCCGTCGCCGAACGCGGCCTGGATACGAATGGGTGTGGTGGTATGTGCGCGCAGACGCCCAGTTGGGCTCACATACCAATGGTCGTGGTACGCAGAGGCACAGTTGCGGCCAGAACAGCCCTCCCAGGCGACCGTCCCAGACATACCACTACCCGGGTTGGTAGGTTGGCAAGGTCCCGCCGGCGGTTGCACCGCCGCGGCCAGCATCGGCACGTCCACGCCGGCATTGGCACCACCACGCCGGCGTTGCACCACCACGCCGGCATTGGCACTACCGCGCGGGCTAGCGCCGGTAGACGCCTCCACCGGTGATGCCGGCGCGCTCCTTGTTGAGGCGGCGATGGAGGTGAAGCCCCTCGAGCAGGAACTCCACGGCCGAGGCCATCTCGGCGGGCGACTCCCCTACCCCGAGCTGCGAGACCGCCTGCCCGAGCCCCGGCGTCTCATGCACCCAGCGCACGTACTCGCGCGAAGGCACGAACTCGCCGGTCTCGATCACGAGGCCGGACTCGAATGCCTCGACCACGTCGTCGAGGGAATCGAGATCGACGCGGCGCGCGAAGACGGCGTGGAGGGCACGGCTCAGCAATCGGTCGACGATGCGCTCTTCGGGTGCCTCGTCGCTCATCGACTCGAGCTCGATCTTTCCCGTCGTCGAGGGGATGAGCGCGGCGAGATCGCTGATCCGCGGGGCCGCAGTCGTCTCGCCAAGGCGAATCGCACGCTTGATCGCGCTGGCGGAAAGCGTCTCGAGGTTGGAGATCGAGACTCGCACGCTGACGCCAGAACGCTGGCTGATCTCCGGCGCCCGACGGGCCAGGTGCGAGAGCTCGGCGACCAGCTGGAGCATGAAGTCGGGCACGACCGAGCGTCGGCCCGTCGTCCGAGGCGAACGTGGTCCGCTCCTGGAGCATGATCGCGATCTCGTGGTCGATCGTGCGCGGGTAATGCGTGCGGATCTGCGAACCGAGGCGGTCCTTGAGCGGCGTGATGATCCGCCCGCGACTGGTGTAGTCCTCGGGGTTCGCGCTGGCCACGACGAAGAGGTCGAGCGGCAGGCGCAGCGTGAAGCCGCGCACCTGGACGTCGCGCTCCTCGAGGATGTTGAGGAGGCCGACCTGGATGCGCTCGGCCAGGTCGGGCAGCTCGTTCATGGTGAAGATGCCGCGGTTGCTGCGCGGGATCAGGCCGTAGTGGATGGTCGACTCGTCCGCGAGATAGCGGCCCTCGGCGACCTTGATGGGGTCGACCTCGCCGATCAGGTCGGCGATGGTGATGTCGGGGGTGGCCAGCTTCTCGCCGTAGCGTCGGTCACGCTCGAGCCATTCGATCGGCGTCTCGTCACCCTGGTCCGCGACCTGTTGCAGAACTGCCGCCGTGACCGGCGCGAGCGGATCCTCGTGGAGCTCGGACCCGGCAACGTACGGAACCGCTTCATCGAGCAGCCCCACCAGGGCGCGCGCCAGCCGAGTCTTGGCCTGGCCGCGCTCGCCCAGGAACACGATGTCCTGCCCTGCAAGGATCGCGTTCTCGAGGGCGGGGATGACCGAATCCTCGTAGCCGACGATGCCGGGGAACACCGGCTCCTCGGCTGCGAGCCGCGACATCAGGTTGGCGCGCAGCTCGTGCTTCACGCTGCGTGGCCGGTACCCGGAATCGCGCAACGCGCCGAGGGTCGCCGGCTGCGAGGCGGCGAAATCGCTGGACGTACGAGAGGTCATGGCCGCTCCGAGCCGGTGTGAGATGCCAGGTCAACGGGCCGTTCAGACCCGACGGCGAGCGTAGGCGCGAGGTCAGCAACCGTCAAACGCGCCCAACGAGTGTCGATCGTCCCTAGACGACGGTCGCGCCGACCACAAGATGTCGCAGCTCGGCGTTGCGCTGGCGGGCGTCCTCGAGCGCCGACGACGGGCTCGGTTCCCACGCCGCGTCCGCCCGATGAGAGGTTGGCGGCGCGACACCGTCCACGACCCAGCGAGCCTGCAGCGCCGCGCCGGATGCCGCCGCCTCCGACACTCCCGGTCGGGCGATCGGCAGGCCAAGGACGTCGGCACAGAGTTGCGCCCACGCGTCCGAGTTGGCTCCACCGCCGACGAGCGAGACGCGCTTGGGCTCGACACCGGCCCGCTTGAGCGCAGCCATCGCGTAGTCGACGCCGAACGTGACGCCCTCGACAACGGCGCGCACGAGTTGCTCGGGTGTGTGCGACTGGCGCAGTCCCTGGATCGTGCCGGTACCGGACGGGACGGCCGGCGTCCGCTCGCCGACGAGATAGGGCAGGACCGTGATGCCGTCCGCACCGGCCGGGGTTTGCGCCACGGCCGTCTCGAAGCGGTCGCGGCTCCAGCCGAACAGGTTGCGCACCCAGTCGGTGGCGCCGGTCGCGTTGAACGTGCAGCCGAGCGGCAGCCAGCCGTCGTCGGAGCTGCAGAACGCGGCGGCCTCCCCGTCCGGGTCCACGGCAGCCGCCCGTCGACGGGAGAACGCGGTCGCCGACGTGCCGAGGCTCACCACGACGTGGCCTTCGTCGGTGGCACCGATCCCGATGGCCGAGCACATGTTGTCGCCGCCACCGCCGCTGACCGGTGTGCCGGCACGCAGTCCGAGCTGGCCGGCAACCTCGGGGCGCAGCGTCCCGAGCACCGAGAGCGAAGGCCGGACGGGCGGCAGCGCGGCGTCCCAGTCACGAGCAGGGTCGATCGCGCCGAGTACGGCGCGTGAGTATTCGCGCACGCGCACGTCGAAATAGGCGGTCCCCGAGGCATCGCCGGGTTCCGTGCCAAAGGTTCCGGTGAGCCACAGGTTCAGCCAGTCGTGCGGCAGGCAGAACCTGCGGGCCTTGGCGTAGAGGTCGGGGCGCGTCAGCCGTTGGCGCAGGAGCGCGGGCGCCGTGTAGCCGGGAAGAAAGGCGTTCCCGGTCAGGCCAAGGACCGCGTCCCGACCGCCGAGACGCTCGGTCAGGGTGGCGCATTCCGCCGCACTGGTGGTGTCGTTCCACAGTGGCGCCGGCTCCAACGGCCGGTCTCGGGCATCGAGGCTCACAAAGCCGTGCTGCTGGCCCGAGACGCCGATGCCGGCGATCTCGACCCCGGGGGCGGCCGCAACCGCATCGCGGATCGCATCGGTCGCGGCCTCGATCCACCAGTCGGGATGCTGGCGGCTGGTCCCGTCCGCGGCCTGGATGATCTCGTGGTCCGCCCGGCCCAGACAGATCTCGTCACCGGAGTCCGCGTCGATCAGGAGCGCCTTGGTCGAGCCCGTGCCGCAGTCGATGCCCAAGAACGCCCGTCGCGCACCGTCGTTCGCCACGACCCGAGTGTATGGCGACTCAGGCCTGCGCGAGCACCTCGTCCGCCGCCCGGGTGCCGGTCCGGACAGCGCCCTCGAGATACCCCTGGAAGTGGATCGACGTGTGCTCTCCGCAGAAGTGGATGCGGCCCTCCTGGACTCGCTCGTAGCCACCGAAGCCGGTGGTTTGCCCGACCTGCCAGTAGGAGTACGCACCGTGGTGCCATGGATCGCGAGCCCAGGTGTCGTTCCAGGCACGGCCGGTGAACGCGGCACGCGTTCCGGGGAAGAGCGGTTCCACCTGGTCGAGAAACCGGTCAACGTCCGTGGCCGGTGCCGGCCCGTGGGCCGACACACCCAACCGCGCACCGGGTTCCGCCCCGAGGAAGTCGACCAGGACGGCACTCGGTCCGTGGCCGACACTCCCATCCCAGACAACGCCGAACCCGGCCGGTCCGGAATAGCCGATGCCATCGCGACCACGCGCTTCGGCTACCGGTGCCGACGGACCCCAGGTCCGTTGCGACAGCTCGAGGACCAGCTTGGCGTTCGTCCCCAGGTCGAGCTGTTGGATCGCCCGACGCTTCATCTCGGACAGTCCGGCAGCCGCCAGGTCCACGCGGCGAAGCGCCGTGAACGGCAGCGCCAGGACCAGGTGGTCGGCATGGACGTCGTGATTCGTGGCGCCACGCCGGAACGTGCAGCGGTAGACGCCCGATGACAGCCGCCGCACGGCAATCAGCTCCTCGCCGGTCCTGATCGTGCCGTCGGGGAGCGACCGCACCAACCCGTCCACGATCAGGTCATTGCCGCCACGGACGTGGAAGCGCTCATCGGTCCCGGCGAGTGGCTCGATCTCATCACGTGGCAGGTACCCGATGATCGAGATCAGGTTGAGGCTGGACTGGTTCGACGGGTCGCCGCCGTACTCGGAGATGGCGTTCTCCCGCAGCAGCCGTCCGAGCCGGCTCTGGACGCCACCCGGTACGGCACGGTCAACGAACTCGTCGACCGACAGCTGATCGAGCCGACGGCCCTCCGGTGTGTGGTTCGCGTAGGTCTGCGGCCACGGCGCCGCGTGCGCTGCCGTGTGAAAGGCGTGATGTGCCGGACCGTTCCAGTCGGCGACCGCGTCGCGAACCGTGTACGGAGCCCCGTCCATCCAGAAGGTGTCTTCCAGGCCGCTGCCGCGAAGTGCGCCGCCGTTGACGTCCTCGAGCTCGAGCCCGAAGCGGGCCGCAAGGTGGCGGATCGCCGTGTGCTCGCTGGAGATGAACTCGCCGCCGTGTTCCGCGATCAGGTCTGTCGAAAAATAGCCGCGGTTCGTCCAGCAGCGGCCGCCGACGTGGTCCGTGGCGGCCTCGAAGACCGCGACACCGACGCCGCTGCGGTGCAGCTTGTCGGCGCAGCGCAGTCCGGCGAGACCGGCACCGACGATGACCACGCGCGGCGACGAGCCTCCTCTGACCGCGCGTTGCTCCGGCGTCGACCCCGCCCGTGCGAGAGCCGGACCGACTCCGAGCCCGAGGCCTGCGACCGCTCCCGCCGCACCCGCCTGCAACAGCCGCCGCCGCGAGATCCGCTGCTGGGCATGCTCGTCGACCAGCTTGTCAACCAGCTCGTCGACGGGGCGCCCGGAGCGCCGCGCCTCCTCGTGGATTCGAAATCCGTCCTGCAGCGCTCGGCCGACCGGCGTCCGCCGCAGCTTCATGCGACCGCCAATCGTCGTGCGCGTTCGGAGATCTCATCCTCGAGCTCGGCCTGTGTCCTCCCCACGCGGATCGCCAGCTCCGGCGTCACCGCCCAGGCGAAATGCTCGAAGCGGTTCGCGCTCTCCTCCCACGTCGCGAGCACCGCGGGTGGCCGTCGCTGAAGGTGACCCTCGCGATCGCGCTCGACCGGCCGCAGGTAGTGCGCCGCGGCCACCCTGCCATCCCGCGCCACGATCACGATCCCGAGGCTGCGGATGGCGTCATCGGTGAGGTGAAACGGGTCGGCGCCAAGGATGTCGAAGGCTTCCTGGAGCGAGCCCGCGCGAAGGGTTCGAACCGAGCGCCCGGAGCCGCCGTGCTCGTCCGTCACGACGACGCTTTCGAGCGCATCGGCGACCGTCGTGACCGACTCGTCCCCGACCGGCCCGACCACTAGGGACGGCACGCCACCCTCGAGCAGGGCCCACAGCAATGCCCCGAGCTGGGCATCGACGAAACCAGCGGCGACGAGCGACTGCAGGCCTGGCGAGGGCCTGGCAACAGTGGGTAGCGATCGGGCGGTTTCGCTCACCGCGTCATCTTGCACGGCCGCGGGGCACCCGTCCCGGGCGAACTTCCCCCTGCGGACACTGGCACCCGGGCGACGGTGGGTTCCGACCGGCCCGGAGGGACGGGCCAGAGGACCCTCGAGGTGCGGCGGTTCGGCCCCGGTCAAGGCGAAGCTGGTGGGACACCATTCGGCCGGCAGGCTGCCGATCACGACGGCCAGAATCGCTCCGAGGTGCACCACGCAAGGTCGCTGGATCGCGATCGGCTCGGCCGTGGCGGTGATCTTCCTGGTTGAGCTGGTCAGTGATTCGATTCTCGACGAAAGGCTGCCGTTCCCGTGGGACACCGTGCTGGTGACCGCCGTGGTGCTGCTCGTGGCGATCGTTGCATCGAGATTTGCGTTCCGGTCGATCGATCGCCTGACGGCCGCGCTCCACTCGCGCAATCGACAGCTGGAGGCGGCGAGCGCCTCGGTGAGAGCGCTCCACCAGGTGACCGTGGCGGTCGCGGCGCTGGGAGACGTCGACCAGATCCTGACGGCAGTGGTCGAGCACGCGAGAGTCCTGCTGCATGGCGATGTCGCGGCGCTGGCGCTGCTCGGACCCGATGGCCGCATCGCGACCAAGGTCGCGACCGGACCCGCAGACGCCCTCGCGCACGCTGCCGATTCGGACGCCTCGGATGCCGCGACCCTGTTCCGCCCGGAATGGCGGCAGGGTCTGCTGGCGGCCGCGCTTCAACATGGCGGCCGAACCCTGGGCGTGCTGGCGGTCGGCAGTCGCTCCGAGCGCGCGTACGGGGTCGACGACCTGGAAACGATCGGCAGCCTCGCCGGGACGGCCGCCATCGCCGTCGAGCAGGATCGCGTCCAACGTGAGCTACGCGAGCTGGCAGTTCGCCGGGAACGAGAGCGCATCGCCCGCGACCTGCACGACGGCATTGCCCAGGTCCTCGGCTACGTGAACACCAAGTCACAGGCCGTCGAGCAACTGCTCGATAGCGGCCGCCTTCGGGAAGCGCGCGGCCAGCTGGCCGAACTCGCATCGGCATCCCGCTCGGTGTACGTCGACGTCCGTGGTGCGATCGTGGACCTGTCCACCGAGCCATCGGTCGACGAGCCACTCCCGATCACGATCGAACGGTTGGCACGGCGATTTGCCGACGCTTCGAAGATCGCCGTCGCCACGCGTTTCGGCCGGGGGCTCGATGCACTGCGCATCCCCTCTGAGGCTTCCGTGCACGTCGCCTCGATCTGTCGCGAGGCGCTCACCAATGTCCAGAAGCACGCCGACGCGGCGCGCGTCACCGTCCATCTCGACAACGACGCCACGAACCTGCGGCTGGCCATCACGGACGATGGGCGAGGGTTTGACGCCGCGGCACTCGGCATGGGCGAGTGGCCACACTACGGTCGTGCGGCAATGGAGAAACGCGCCGGTTTGATCGGCGGGACGATCTCGTGGATCGCCGCTGAGAACGGCCCTGGAACGAAGGTGCTGCTGCTGGTTCCACTCGAGTCCCTGGCGGGCCACGTGAGCCCTGCCCGCCGAGCCGCCATGGCCGGCGCCTGATGCGCATCCTGCTAGCGGACGATCACGCACTCTTCCGGGACGGCCTCGCCTCGCTGCTCGAGGCGTGGGGGCACGAGGTCGTTGGTCAGGCGGCGAACGGAGCGGAAGCCATCGCTCTCGCCGAGCGGCTGAGGCCCGAGATCGTGCTCATGGACGTTCGCATGCCGGGCATCAGCGGTATCGGCGCCACGGCAGCCATCCGAGCGGTCCACCACGACATCGCGATCGTCATGCTCACGGTCAGCGAAGACGAGGACGACCTCTTCAGCGCGATCAAGGCCGGCGCACAGGGCTACCTGCTCAAGAACCTCGAGGGCGCCGCGCTGCGCCAGATGCTCGAGGGGATCGTGCGCCACGAAGCGGCCATTACGCCGAACACCGCAGCCCGCATCATCGAGGAGTTCGCGCGCCGTGAGCGCTCCGTGCGGTCGCCAGAAAGCACGGACCCCGACCGGCTCACACCACGGGAGCTGGAGGTGCTCGAGCTGGTCACGTACGGGTTCCGCAACAAGGAGATCGCCGCTCGTCTCGCCCTCAGTGAGAACACCGTCAAGTTCCATCTGCGGCACATCCTCGAGAAGTTGCACGCGACGACACGCGCAGAGGTGGCCGCACGCGCCGTTCGAGAGGGCCTGGTCCTTTCCCAGCCCAGCGAGCCGGGCTGACCGCCTCCTTCCTGTCACGGGCCGAATGGACCGACCGGCCCCACCCGATCGAGGGGGCCCGGAACCATCCCGTCGTGCGTTCCCTTCGTCGTCGGCGCCCGTCAACGTCGCGTAGGAAGCACTTCGGAGGCGGCGACAGTGGGCTACCGCATAACGATCGATCGTGGGAACTGCATCAACTGCGGCGTGTGCATGGACGTGTGCCCGGTTGCCGCCCTCGACATGACCCGGCCGCAGCGCGGCGGCGTCGAGACCCAGGGCTTCGGCCGACCCAAGCCCTGGATGATGGAGTACCCCGTCCAGGTTGCCGAGTGCGTCGGTTGTGGCATCTGCGTCGGCGAGTGTCCCGTCAAGGTGGTGCACCTGGACACGGTGGCCGGCCAGACACCGCTCGAGCCGCGCCAGGGTCCCCTCAACGAGGCAGCCCTCGAGTCCGGCTGGATCCCGCTGGGCCAGGTCACCCGGGAGGGGCACAAGAGCACCAAGCCATCCCCGTTCGACCCGTTGCTGACCTGGCGAACCCGCGCCCGGCCGGAAGGCTGGGAGACATGGCAGTCGATGCTCCCGGCCGGCACCCGCTCGCCGGGCGCGCCATGCCAGGCCGCCTGTCCCGCCGGCACGGACGCCGGCCGCTACGTCGGCCTGATCGCCGAGGGCCGCTACGACGATGCCTACGCGGTGGCCGCCGAAGTCAACCCGTTTCCGTCGGTCTGCGGCTGGATCTGTACGGCCCCCTGCGAGTCTGAGTGCCGGCGCGGCGTGCTCGACGAGCCGATCGCGATCCGCACCCTCAAGCGGTTTGCGGCCGAGCACGGCACGCTGCCGCCGGTAGCACCCGCCAAGCTGCGCCGCCCGGAGCGCGTGGCGATCGTCGGTGGCGGTCCCGCCGGCATGTCGGCCGCCTACTACCTGGCGCGCCTCGGCTACCCCGTGACGGTGTTGGAGGCCATGCCCGTCCCGGGCGGCATGATGGCCATCGGCATCCCTGCCTACCGGCTGCCGCGCGACGTGCTCCAGGCCGAGCTCGACCGCATCGTTGGTCTGGGCGTGGACCTCCGGCTCAACCAGGCCATGGGGCGAGACTTCACGCTCGCCGACCTGGAGCGCGACGGCTACCGCGCCGTCTTCCTTGCCACGGGCGCACCCAAGAGCCGCCCGCTCGGCGTCCCCGGCGACGACCTCCCGGGCGTCGTGCCGGCAACGCGGTTCCTCAAGGAGGTCAACCTCGGTGAGGGCACGCGCCTGGTGGGGACGGTCGTGGTCGTCGGCGGTGGCAGCACGGCCATGGATGCTGCCCGCAGCGCGCTGAGGACCGGCGCGAGCTCCGTGACGATCGCCTACCGCCGAAGCCGCGCCGAGATGCGCGCACAACGAGAAGAGGTGGACGCGGCACTGCGCGAGGGCATCGCGCTTGTCGAGAACGCTGCACCCGTGGCGGTGGCCGACGCCGATGGGCGGGCGGCCGGACTGCGCGTCGTCATCGCCGGCGACGAACGAGTCCTGGACGCTCGCACGGTCCTTGTCGCCATCGGCGAGGAGCCCGATCCGTCGATCCTCCCCAAGGGCTCAGGGATCGAGATCAGCGCCTGGGCCGGAATCGTGGCCGATCCGGGCACGCTCCAGACGGGGCAGGCAGGCGTTTTCGCCGGAGGCGACGTGGTCTCGGGCCCCAAGACGATCATCGATGCGGTAGCCGGTGGACGGCGCGCGGCCGGCCGCATCCACGAGTACCTCTCGGGATGTGCCAACGGCGAGCGCGAGATCCTCGCAGCGGTGCGCTACCCAACGCCGCCGAACCGCAGCCTGGCGCTCGGCCTGGCCGAAGCGCCACGCGCTGCTGCGCGCCACCTGCCGGTCGTCGGTCTCAACGCGCCGACGGAGGTGGGCTTCGACGAACCGACAGCTCGGGCAGAGGCAGGTCGCTGTTTCCGATGCGACGCGATCTACGGCTGTCCGACGGTCCATGTCGCGTCGGGCCGCGGGCCCGCCGATTCCGATGCGCTGAGAGGAGGAATGGCATGACTGCCGATCAGGTGAATGGCTTCTTCGATGCGGGCGAGAGCTTCATCGAAGGAACCATCGCGGCCGTGCTGGTGATGCTGTGGCTGGTTGTGCTGGCCCTGCACCTGGCCCGGCCATACATGTTGCACACGCTCAACAAGTTCACGCTTCGGCTGGGCGCAGACCTGTGGTGGATCATCTATGTCGCCCTCCGGGACATCCTGACGGTCCAGGTCTTCCTCGGCAGCCTCATCTTCTTCTACCCGGACGTGGTCAGCGGCAAGCAGCTGCCCATCACCGGCGGTCTCGCTGCCGTGTGCGTCTTCGGCGTGCTGCTCGTGAAGCTCATCTCGCGCGGTGACGCCGACGTCCGCGGCTACCGAACGCAGATCGGCCTTCTGGGCCTCGGTGCGACGCTGTACATCCTGCCGTTCATGTTCGGCGTCCAGCTGACGCAAGTCGGCGGTGCGACCGGAACGCAGATCTCGTCGCTGCTGGTCAGCTCGTCCAACACGGACGTAGCCCTGCCGCTGTGCTACCTCTCCGCGGCGCTCGTCGGTGTGATGGCCGCCGTAGCTGTCATCTACAACCTCCGCCAGGCTGCCGGCCCGGCGCGGAAGACGAGCACGGAAGGAAGCGCGGCATGACAGCGGACGACCTTGCCAACTCCCTGGTCAATGGCGGTGCCACCTGGCTGGTGCTGTCGCTCGCGGCGGTGTTGCCGATCCTGTGGGCATTCACGCTGTTCCTCTGGTTTGCGCGGCCCTACGTGGTGCGCTTTCTCCAGACCCTGACGCTCCGCTTCGGTGCGGACGTCTGGTGGCTCTCCTACGTCCTCATCCGGGACCTTCTGTTGCTCCTCACGTTTGCCCTCAGCATCATCTTCCTCATGCCAAACCTGTATATCGGGCTGGGGCTCCCGATCACGGCGCCGCTGGCGACCGTGGTGCTCTTCTGGGCGATCACGATCAAACTGATCCGTGACGCTGACGACGAGCCACAGACGTTCCGCCTGGTGAGCATCCTGCTGGTGATCGCCTCGGTGCTCTACATCGTTCCGCAGATCTACGGCCTCGAGGCGGCCGACCAGGTCGACGCGCTCAACGGCTTCGGCAACCTCGGCTGGATCCCGGGTGCCCTCTCCGCGGCCAACCCGGACGCGGCGACGGTGAGCGACTTCGCCTGGCCCATCCTGGTGCTCAGCCTGGTGCTGTTCGCGATCACCGCGGCGGTGCTCTTCGTTCGGTTCATCACTCGAATCGGCTCGCCGAACGAGGCCGGCACCGATGACCTGGCAGGCAGCGCCGCGGAGGCCCGCCCTTAGGGCGCCAGATCCGCCGACTCGTTCGCTCGCAGCCCGGCTCAACCCGCCGCCACGATCCTCCCCGGAGGTCGTGGCGGCGCCCTGTTGCCAATGGACAAATGTCTCGTCGAAGCGGCTGTTGAAGCGGGGCAGGTAGCGGGCGAGCACGGCGTTGGCCGCTTCGAGGTCGACCGCCGCCGCGCGCCGCAGCTCCGACACCAGGCGATCCTGGAACGTCCCCCAGAGGCGCTCGATGCGACCCTTCGCCTGCGGGCTGTGGGCACCGATCGGGCGCACCCCGACCTCAGCGAGGGCGCGTCCACCTGGGTCAGGGAGCGCTGCCCCGTGAGCTGTTCGGTGAGCGTGGGCGGGCGGCTCGTGGTCTTGCTGAAGATGCCGTGGCGGTCGGTGTACAGCGCCAGCGGCAGGCCCACCCGGCGGGCGGTCTGGCCGAGCATCAGGAAGTAGCCCGCGGCATCCTCGTGGGCCCGGAACGTGGCACCCGGCACGACCCCGGTGGCGTCGTCGATGCCGCCCACCAGGGTGAGCCTGGGACCGCGGCCCTCCAGCCAGTCGTGGTCGGAGCCGTCCGCCTGGAGCAGCATCCCCGCGCGGGGCATGCGCTCGCGGCGTGACATCGGGCGACCGACAGCCGTATGCTCCCGCCCGCGCCGTGACCTCGCCAGTCTTTGCCCGGCGCGTCGGAGCACATCTCAGGAGTCGTTTCAGACAGATGACAACGATCAGCGTCCTCAGCACCGCAGCCATCGAGCTGCGGATGCGCGCGCCTCTCGGCGCCGCGGACGCGGGAGATCTGTGCCCTTCGTGACCTGAGCAGCAGCGGCAGCGCCGCCTGACAGGAAGCCGGAGGGCCGATCAGCCCCCCGGCTTTTTTGATGCCTCGAAACCCGACGGCATCGGAGCCGATCCCGCGACCGAACACACGGGGGCTCTCTCGTCCAGGCCAGCAAGCAGCCAACTCAGGAGCACGAACATGGCGATCCAACTCGATACGCGACCGTCGACGCTCGACGAGGCCGAGGCCGCCGTGGTGGCTCCGGAGCCGACGAGCGAGCAACCAACAACGGCAAGCCAGCAGCGCGAAACGCATTCGGCGTCGGCAGCCGTTGGCCGCGACTCCGCTCACCTCGTCGCAGCCTCGGCCGCGACGTCCCCTTCCTGGCGGCGAACCGGCACTGCTCATCGAGCACGTGACCAAGCGGTTCGTCGTCGGACGGAAGAAAAAGCCGGTCGTTGCCGTGGACGACGTCTCGCTGCGCATCGAGCGCGGTGAGGTCTACGGAGTCCTGGGTGCCAACGGCGGTGGCAAGTCAACCCTCATCCGCCTCGTCAGCACCCTGCTGACGCTCGACAGCGGCCGAGCCCTGGTTTTTGGTCACGACGTCGAACGGGACGAGATGGCCGTCAAGCGAATGATCAACCGCGTCAGCGTCGACGCGGCCTTCTTCAAGAAGCTCTCGCCGTACGAGAACCTCGTCTACGCGGCCCGGCTGTACGGCCTGGACGCAGGGGCAGGCTCGGCGGAGGTCGGCCGAGATCCTCGGCCGGTTGGGAATCAAGGAATCTCGGCTCGGGCGTCCGCTCGAGCAGATGAGCCGGGGAATGCAGCAGAAGGTGGCCATCGCGAGGGCAATCCTCACGAGTCCGACCCTCCTGCTGCTGGACGAGCCGACCACGGGGCTCGATCCGCGCTCGAAGCTGGACGTGCAGACCTTCATCGAAGAGCTGCGCGACTCGCACGACGCAACGATCGTGCTCACGACCCACGACCTCGGCGAGGCCGACCGGTTGTGTGACCGGCTCTCGATCCTGAACAACGGGCGGTTGGTGGTCGAGGGGACGCCGGACGAGCTCAAGGCCCGCGTGGCCGCAGAGCACGGCCTGGCACCCACCCTCGAATCGGTCTTCATGACCTGGACCGGCCGCTCCCTCGACGACGACATCGACGAGGACGAGAACGAAAACGAGGACTAGCCAGCCGAGGCCCGTGCCTATCGGTGACGGCGGTGCCGCAACTGCGGTTCATAAGTCCGGCTCATACATGGTCCGGTTGGGTCGCCCCGCCAACTCCCGAAAGGGACAGTTGGTTGGTGCCTCCCAAAGGCGGATGGCTGTAAGCCAAAACAAGGAGCGCCACCGGCCCTGGAAGTTGGTGGTTCTCCAAACCACTTCGGTTGTGAACCAACAAATCGTTCGGTCATGGCCGCCTCGGCGCGAGAGACCGGACGATGCATAGGTCCGGCTAATGACTCTTGAAGGCGGCCGGCCTCGGATGCGCGCAACAACGCACCTCCTGGCCGCGCCGTAGCGAACAGCCCGCAAGGGGCGGACGCGCTTCCAAACAGGCGAGTCCGCGATAGAAGCCCCATTCAGCCGGGGCAGATCTCTTCTGAAAGGAGGTGGCTGAGATGTTCCAGTCCGACATCGCTCGTTCGATCCACGACGAGCGAGTTCGCGACATCCAGCGGCGCGTCGCCGCGGCCCATCGCCGCGACGAAGCCCGCGCGTTCATGCACCCGCGTCATGGGCAGCGCTCGATCCGGCGCTCGATCGGTCGATCGATCATCCGGGTCGGCGAGGCGATCGCTGCCGAAGCAGGCCAGTCAATCGCCACCTCATGACCGCGCTTTTGCCCACGGGGAGGCGAGGAACGCACCCTCGCCTCCCCGACTTCAGTCGACCGATCGCTCTGACCGGCCGGCAACGTCCGCCGGTTCCTCTGGCTGGTCCGAGGCTCCAAGCCGATCGATCAAGCGATGGGTTTGGCTCGTTTGCGGCCGACGGCGGCGCTTCGTCGGGCGCACGTCGCCGGCAGCTATCGGTCAAGCGATGACTTCGGTCCGTTGTGGCCGACCAGCGGTCTTTCGCATGGCCAAAGTCGCGAAAGCTATCGATCAAGCGATGACTTCGGCCCGTTGCGGCCGATCAGCGCCGCTTCTCGTGGCCCACGTCGCGAGAGCCATCGGTCAAGCGATGAACGGCCGCATGCCGCGAGCAGCCCGCGGCCGAGCCTGGCTGCCAGGGCAGAAAACAACGAGGAAAACAATGACCATTGCCATCGGGCGTGAGCTCAAGGCGAGCTACGCCTTCGTCGAACGCAACTTCTACTTATCGAAGCGCTACTGGGGCTGGGAAGTCGCCTGGTTCGTCTACTCGGCGGCCGGCGCGCTCTCGATCACCCTGATCGGACAGCAGCTCGGCGACCAGCGGCTCATCTTCTACCTGCTCATCGGCGCCATCTTCTGGAATTACCTGTCGATCCTGTTCTCGTTCATTGCGGAACAGATCGCCTGGGAACGCTGGGAGGGCACGCTCGAGTACACGATGATGGCGCCGGTCCGGCGCGTCTCCCAGCTGATGGGATCCGTCGGCTATGCCGTCGTCTACGGCCTGATCCACACGGCACTGATCCTGATCGTGCTGGTGCTCTTCTTCGGCCTCAACCTGTCGAACGCGAACTTCGCCGGCGCCGCGTTCTTCATGCTCATCGGCTCGCTGAGCTTTGTCGGGATCGGCACAATGGCAGCCGTGCTGCCGCTGATCTGGGTGGAGCGGGGCGCGCAGATGACGTTCGTGATCCAGTCGGTGCTGCTGCTGGTCAGCGGCGTCTACTACAGCATCGAAATCCTGCCGCCCTGGATGCAGGTGCTGGCGCACTTCTCGCCGGCCACGTATGTCCTCGACGGAGTTCGCAAGTCCCTCATCGACAGCGTCCCGATCACCGACCTGTGGTACGACGTCTGGCCGCTGGTGATCATGGCCATCGTCCTCATCCCGTTGGGCGTCTACGTCTTCGGTCGCGCGGAGAAGTACGCAAAGCGCACCGGAAAGCTGAAGCGAGTCGGATGACGCAAGCAAGGTTTGGAGCGCCGCGGGTACGCGACGACCCAGCACCGTTGCGCACAGCAAGAGAAGCGGAGCGCAGCAGTGCGAAGGAGAACGACTCCGACGCCGACTCGCTCACCACCCTTGGCTGGACGCCCGACCGGGAGCGTGCCTTTGCCGCACTCGCGGCATCGGGGCTCGTGCCCGGCCGGGTGGTCGGCCAGAACCGCGATTCCCTGCGTGCCGCCACAGCGACCGGGGTCGCCGACGTCGTCATCCAACGCGGCTTCCGGCGCACGGCGGACCTGACCGGCGAGTTTCCCACCGTCGGTGACTGGCTCGCGCTCGAGCCCACGGGCGACGACGGCCAATACCTGCTGCGCGAGATCCTGCCCCGATCGACCGCCTTCATCCGTGGCGAGAGCTTCGGCGGAAGTCAGCTACGGGCGCAGGTGCTCGCGGCGAACATCGACTCGGTTCTCATCGTCGCCGCGCTCACTGGCGACTTCAACGTCCGCCGAATCGAACGCTACCTGAGCCTTGCGTGGGCGAGCCGCGCACAGCCGGTGATCGTCCTCAACAAGGCGGACCTCTGCGACGAGCTCGACGAGCGGCTGGCCGAGGTGTACGCCGTCTGCGGCGACGTGCCCGTCCACGCGGTCAGTGCCACCACCGGTGGCGGCGTTCCGCACCTGCTCCGCTATCTGACCTCCGGCGCGACGGTCGTCCTGCTCGGCTCGTCCGGTGTCGGCAAATCCACCCTCACGAATGCGCTGCTGGGCCATGACCGGCAGCTGATCAGCGCCGTTCGCGAGGACGACGATCGTGGCCGCCACACGACCACGGGCCGCGAGCTCTTTGCGCTGCCGTCCGGTGCCTTGCTGATCGACACGCCTGGCCTTCGCTCGGTCGGGCTGTGGGATGCCGAAGGTGGCGTCTCGACGGCCTTCGAGGACGTCGAGGAGATCGAGCGCCAATGCCGCTTTCCGGATTGCCATCACGAGGGTGAGCCCGGTTGCGCGGTGCGTGCCGCGCTCGCGGATGGCACGCTCGACCCGGCGCGACTGGCGAGCCGGCAGAAGCTCGAACGCGAGCTGCAGTCGATCGCGATGCGCGAAACGCCAGGCGCACAGCGGGCAGCCGGTCGCGCCTTCGCCCGGATGGTGAAGGCACACTCAAGGACGGCTCGCTGGAAGAATGGCGCGTACGACTGATGGCACGAATCCGCTGATGGCACGAATCGACACGCCGCCCCCGGCATCTGCGCTCGGATCGACGGCTGCCCTGGTGGCCGCGACGGCGGCCAACATCGCGGCATGGCATGACCTGCACCTCGGTGCGCTCGGCCATGCCAGCACCTATCGCGACGGGCTCTGGCTCACCGGCGAGCGGGTACCTCACATCTTCTTCAGCGCGATCGCGGTCCGACCCGACGCGTCGGCGACGACCTGCGAGCTGGGCACGACGCATCAGAGCTGGATCGCGGTCTGCGATCCGTGGTCGGACCTTCAACTTCGAGACGGCTTCTCGATCGAAGCCAGCCACCCGTGGATGGTGCGATCGCCCCTCGATCGCCTGGCCCTCCCCCGTCGGAGCCTGAACAAGCCGCTCATCTCGATCGACCGCGTGGACGATGAGGAAGGCCTGGTCGACTTCGAGCGTTCGAGCGCGATCGGCTTCGGAAGCGAGCCGCAGCCACCGTTCACCTGGCACGCGCCGCCGATCCTGCGCGACCCTCGACTTACCCTCTGGCGCGGACGAGCAGGTGGCCGAACGGTCTCGACGTCGATGAGCTTTGCACACGCCGGGGTCATCGGCATCTACGGCGTCTCGACGATCCCCGACGCGCGACGTCGTGGGTACGCGACCGCGCTCACGGAGGCTGCCCTCGGCGCCGACCCGGCGCTGCCCTCGGTGCTGCAGCCCAGCCGGATGGGCGAGTCGCTCTACGCCGCGCTCGGGTACCGCCGGTTCACCGTGTTCCGCTCCTGGGTTCGCTCGCCGTCGGCAACGTGACGGGCACGCCTAGATCGGCAGGCGCCGGTCGCGTCGAACGGACTCGAGCCAGGCCCTCTCACGCTCGATCGTGGTCTCGGCACCGTGGCCGGGCAGGACGCTCAGGTCCGGCGGCAGCGGCGCGAGGCGCGCAAGCGATTCGATCATCTGATCATCCGAGCCGCCGGCCAAGTCCGTCCGGCCCCAAGCGCCACGGAACAGCGTGTCGCCGCTGAGAAGGAGTCGTTCGGATCCGGCGAGCAGGCACACCGAGCCCTCCGTGTGGCCCGGCGTGTGCAGCACGTCCAGGCTGATTCCGCCGAAGCGGATGCGGCTGCCTTCCGCCAGGTCGATCGCCGGGACGCTCGGGGCGATCGGGAAGGGCGCACCTAGAGCCGGCGGTGGTTCGACCAGTCCGTGGCGATCCGCCTCGTGCACTGCCAGCTGCGCGCCGGTTGCCGCCACGACCGCGGCGTTGTCGCCGATGTGATCCCAATGCCGATGCGTGCTCACGACCAGCTTCAGCGTCCATCCCCGCGCGGCAAGGACCTCGGTCAGCCAGCCGACACACGGCGTGGCCGTGTCGACCGCGAGCGCCTCGCGGCTCGCTTCGTCGCCAAGGACCCATACGTTGGTCGCGACCGGACCGGTGACGCGGTGAAGCAACTCCATTGGTCCCGAGAGTACCTGTCACGACGGATCCGGCGCGAGATGCCTTACCCGGTCATTTCTCGATCTTCGGAGCGCTCTCGTCAGTGGTCGGCTCCAGCCGGTAGTAGCGACCCACCGCCCGGATGTGCGGTCGGGAGAGCCGATACATCAGGTTGCCGGGGAACGGGTGCTGGTTCGTCGCATCGATGACCGCATCCCGCTCCGGACCGGCACTCAGCAGGATGCCGCGCAGCCGGAGAGGCGCGCTGCCCGGGACGACCATCTCCGCCGCGCCGGCGGCGTCCAGATCGCGCGTCCAAACCGATGGACCGTTGGGGTGGCCGAGGTAGAGCTGGTCGCCCACGTGGAGCAAGCCGAGCATCAACTGGCGCTGCCTTCCACTCGTCCGTGAGCGGACGCGGAACTCCACGATGTTGCCGTAGCCCGACGGCTCCCACACCCGATGGACCACCGGGTCCAGCCAGCGAAGGACGCGGTAGAGGGCGCGGAATGCGCCGTTCCAGAAGCGGGACATCACTCGCCAGCATACGTCCCGCGAACGACGATCCCGTGCCCCGCGGGGCTCGGTCGGCGGGGGACCCCGTTTCGGAAGCGGACGGCGCCGCGCGACTGGCGGACAATCGCCGCGCAACGAGTGAGCGCCACATGGGAGACATACGCAGCGATGAACGCGAATCTGGGCTTTCGTTTCACCTGGGCGGGCCATGCAGCGCTGGAGCTCGAGACGCCGGGTGGCAAGCACGTCGTCTTCGACCCCTGGTTCGGCAACCCGCTCTCACACAAGACCGCCGACCAGGTGACTGCGTGCGATCTTCTGTTGGTCACGCACGGCCACGGCGACCACCTTGGCGATGCCGTCCCGATCGCGAGCCGTCTGCGACCGGCATGGCCGTGCATCCACGAGTTGAGTCTGTGGCTATCGCGCCGGCTTCCTGGTGGAGCCGACCAGGTCACGGGCATGAACAAGGGCGGCACGGTGTCCGCCGCCGGTCTGCGCGTGAGCATGGTCCACGCGGACCACTCCGCCGGGGACTGGAACGCCGACAGCGGCGTGCCGCTCTACCTGGGTGAGCCGGTCGGCTTCGTGGTCGAGCTCGAGAACGGGCGGCGCGTGTACTTCGCCGGCGACACGGACGTCTTTGGTGACATGGCCCTGATCCGGGAGCTGCATGCGCCGGACGTCGCGTTCCTGCCGATCGGCGGCCACTACACGATGGGCCCGCGGGGGGCAGCACGGGCCGCCCAACTGCTCGGCGTGTCGACGATTGTGCCGATCCACTACGGCACGTTCCCGATCCTTGCCGGTACCCCGGACCAGTTGCGCGAGGAGTTGAGCCGCTATGGAGTGGCGGCGCGCGTGGTCAGTCCGGCGCCGGGCGAGACCGTTACGCTCTGACTGGAGGCAGGCGATCAGGCCGTCGCCACACCTGTCGTCAGCGAGTCAGCGTCACCTTCGAGATCCAGCGCGGCTGGTCCGGGTCGAGTCCCTTTGCCTTGGTCGCGTGATACGCAAACAGCTGTCCGGGCACGATCGAGGCGAGTGGCGTGAGCCAGTCGGGCAACGTGTCCGGCACGGGGATGGATGCAGATCCCAGGGTGCGCGCCTCTGCATCGTTGGAGAGCAGGAGCAGGTCGACAGCCGTGCTTATCGCGCAGCCTGCGGAGCAGCTCGATCATGCCCGGGAGCGTGGGCCCGCGCGTCGCGACCGCGAGCACGGGGTAACCGGGTTCCACGAGTGCCAACGGTCCGTGCTGGAAGTCGGCGGCTGAGTACGGATCGGCGCCGATCTGCGCAAGCTCCTTGAGCTTGAGTGCCCACTCTCGTGCCGTCGCGTATTCGTAGCCACGGCCCAGCACGACGCATTGGTCCATGCCGCCTCGGGTGGCTGCCGCCTCCTCGACGGCGGGCTCGGCCCCGAGAGCTGCTTCGATCGCCGCCGGAACTCCGGCCAGAGCCCGCGTTCGCGCCGGCCCATCGACCGCGTCCATGGCGCAGGAAAGCATCGCGATCGCGAGCAGTTCCGACGTGTAGGTCTTGGTCGCCGCGACGGCGCGTTCCGGTCCGGCCGAGAGGTCGACGACCCAATCGGCCGCGTGGCCAAGGTCTGAATCCGGCACGTTGGTGATCGCCAGCGTCGCCGACCCATCCTTGCGCGCGGACTCGATGACCGCGACAACGTCCGGCGAGGCTCCTGATTGCGAGATGCCGATCACGAGCCAGTCGGGGAGGCGCGGCGGTCGGTGATAGACCGAGAAGAGCGCCGGCGCCGCAAGCGCGACCGGCAGCCCGTGGAAGGCGCCGAAGAGGTACTGCGCATAGATCGCGGCGTGATCGGACGTGCCTCGCGCGGCGATCATCACGCCGGCGATCCGCCGCGTCGCGAACGACCGCGCGATCTCATCGATGGCCGCTCGCTGACCATCCATCAGGCGCGCCGCGACCTGTGGCTGCTCGCCGATCTCCTCGCGCAAGCTCATTGGATTCCCGCTCCCGTCAGTCCGTGGCCGCGCTCGTACAGCCCGCGGATCGCGACCGGCAGTCTCCCGGCAGCGGGTGCGGCGCCGAAGAGCACATCCGCCAGCGCGTCCAGTGACGGCCGGTGGATGCCGTACGTGCAGACATAGGTTGGCGCGTCCGGCTCGACGACCAGGTCCCACGGCGTCCGCAGAGCCACCCAGACGAGCGGCGTCCCCGTCGCGCGCATGGCGCGTACGAGATCCGCCTGGCCCCGATCCAACGAGGCGGAGATCGTCCCGAGGACGAGCAGGTCGAAGTCGTTGGCCGCATCGACCAAGGATCTGATCTCAGCGTCCGTCGGCGGATGACCGGTCACGAACGACGTAACACCAGGGTGGTGCCGTGCAAGCGAATCCGCCAGTGCAGGCGGCACGGTCTTGGACGTGTCGGCCGGCGTGAGGTCCCGAGGCTGCGGCATGATCGCCGCAATCCGGGCGTCGGCTGCCGGACGAAGCGGCAGCAGCACAGCATCGTTTCGAACGAGCGTGATCGAGCGCCGAGCCAGCTCATCCGCGAGTGCACGATGCTCGTCCGAGCCGACAACCGAAAGCGCCGGCACCGGCTGCGAGCCGAGCCAGCGGCGAAGCCGGTCTTGTCGTGCCAGCGATTTACCCAGTTGGTCGGCGTCGAACTCGCCGCCAGCGCCCGCTGCCCGAAGCTCGCGCTCCATGCGCAGTCGATCGTCCTCGCCCGGCGCGCACAGCAGCAGGTCCTGTCCGGCCTTGACCGCGCGGACGACGGTGGGCACTTCGGCGTCGGCCTGCGGAAGTGCCTTCATGTCGAGCGCGTCGGTGATCGCAAGCCCTTCGAACCCGAGCTCGTCACGAAGGACATCACCCAGGATCGCGCGCGAGAGCGTCGCGGGAACGCCCGCGGGATCGGTCGGCCTCGACAGCCCCGGCACCTCGACGTGACCGCTCATGACCAGATCCACACCGGCCGCGATGGCAGCGCGGAACGGCACCAGCTCGAAGGACTCGAGGCGCTGCCGGTCTCCGCGAACCCGCCCCAGCGTGTAGTGGCTGTCCACGCCGATGTCGCCCTTGCCGGGGAAGTGCTTGGCAGTCGCTGCAACTCCGGCGTTGTGCAGGCCGCGCACGAAGGCCGCTGCGTGACGCGACACCGGTCCCGGGTCGTCGCCGAAGGAGCGGATGCCCAGCGCCGGCGCGTCCGGATTGCTTGCCAGGTCGCAGCATGGCGAGTAGGAGACGTTCACGCCGACGGCGCGCATCTCCCGGCCGATGGCTTCGGCGACCCGTTCGGTGAGTGCCTCGTCATCGGCCGCGCCGAGCGCCATGTTCCCGGCGAACGGCGTGAGGTCGTCACCCAGCCCGAGCAGCTGCCCGCCCTCCTGGTCCGCGGCGACGAGGAGCGGGCGGTCGGCAGTCGCGCGACCACCAGCGGCGGCGGCCGACTGCACGGCATCGGTCAGGGCGCGCGTCTGCTGGGCGGTTCGGACGTTCGCGTACCGGAACAGGGAGATCCCGGCGGACGGCGAGTCTCGCAGGCGCGCAGCCGCGACCTCAGAGAGCTCCGGCCCGTCGAACGCCAGCATCAGCGTGCCCAGCGCGGTTTCCGTGCCAACGTCCCGGCCAACGGGTTCGGCGAGGCCGGCTCCCCTGCCGTCTGCGCCGACCATTCCGACCTCCGGGAGCAGTGCCGTCAGGACTTGACCGAGCCGGCCAGGATCCCGCGGATGAACGCTCGCTGGAGCGCGAGGAACACGATCAGCGGCAGCAACATGGTCACGAACGCACCGGCGGTGAGCAGCTGCCACTGGCCGCCTTTGCTGCCGAGCAGCGCGTACAGCGCCGTGGGCATGACCCGCTGGTCGGTGGCCACACCGAGGAACGTCAACGCGACCAGCAGGTCGTTCCAGACCCACAGGAACTGGAAGATCGCGAACGCGCCGAGTGCCGGGATCGACAGCGGCAGGACGACCCGCATGAACGTCTGGAGGTGCGAGGCACCATCGATCGATGCCGACTCGAACAGGTCGCGGGGCAGCTGCGACATGAAGTTGTAGAGCAGGAAGATCGCCAGCGGCAGGCCGAAGCCCGTGTGCGCAAGCCAGATGCCCAGGAAGGTCCCATACAGCCCGGCGCCGCTGTAGAGCTTGAGGATCGGGATCAGCGACATCTGGATCGGCACGACCAGCAGGGCGATGACGATCGTGAAGAGGATTCCCCGACCGCGGAACGGAATCCAGGCGAAGGCGTACGCGGCGAACGCGGCAATCGTGATGGGGATCACCGTCGATGGGATGGTGACGATCAGGCTGTTGAGGAACGCGTTGCCCATTCCCCCGCTCTGGATGACCTGCTGGTAGTTCGACAGGGTCCACTGGTCGGGCGCGAACGGGTGCAGAAGCGAGGTCCACCAACCGGATGTCTGGATCAGCTCCGGATTACGCACCGAGGTGACCAGCAGGCCAAGGGTCGGCACGGTCCACAGGAAGCAGATCCCGATGACCGCCAGCCGCAGGGGCAGGCTATGCATGAAGGGCGGTCGCCAGGCCCTGACGCCCGAGACCGAGCGCGCGACTGGTTGCGCCGGTGCGGTCATGCTTCCACCTGCTGTCGTCGGAAGTTGCGAAGATTGATGTACATGATCGGCAGGACCGCGACGAAGAGGAGCGAGGCGAGCGCCGCGGCGCGTCCGTCATTGAAGAACTGGAACATCTCGTTGAACATGCGGTTGGCGACCACGTCGTCGTGGAAGTGGCCGCCGGTCGTCACGAAAACGATGTCGAAGATCTTCAGCACCGCGATGGCGATCGTCGTTGCGACCGTGATGATCGAGCCGCGGATCATGGGCACGATCACGCCGAAGAAGAGCTGACGTTCGCTCGCGCCATCGAGACGCGCCGCTTCGATGACCTCGGTCGACACGCCCTTGATCGCGGCAGAGAGCACGACCATGGCAAAGCCCGTCTGCAGCCAGATCATGATCACGATCTCGCAGAAGATGTTGATCGGGCTCGTCTGGAGCCACGGCACGGCTGCTACGCCGAATGCCGCGAGGATCGCGTTCAGCAGGCCGATCTGCGGTTGTTGCGCCGGCTCCCACGCGTAGATGAATGTCCAGATGACCGATGCGCCGATGAGCGAGATCGCCAGCGGCAGGAAGATGAACGTCTTGGCCAGCGCCTCGCGGCGGACCCGGTCGAACAGGCCGGCGATCACGAGGCCCAGGAACACGCTGCCGCCGGTCGCGACGATGAGCCAGATGACGTTGTTGCGCAGGATCTCCACGAAATCCGGCGTGGTCATCACGGTGTAGTTGACGAGCGTGAAGTTTCCCTTGGCGTCGAAGAAGCTGCGGAAGAACGTCGCCACCGCCGGGTACAGCAGGTACGTGGCCAGTAACGCCAGCGCCGGCCCGGCGAAGACCCACGGCAGGATCCGGTCGCGCCACTTGGGTTGCAGCATGCTGACGAGCGCGCCGACGCCGAGGAAGAGCAGCCAGATGCCGCCGACGCCGACGGCGAGTGCGATCAATGCAAGCAGGATCTTGGCGATCAGCTGGTCGCCGCTGCCCGTTGCGCAGCGCCGTTGCGCCGGTTGGGTTGCCCAGCAGGTCGTAGATCGACGCGAGCAGCTTCGATCCGCCGTGCGGATCGATCAGGACGAAGACGATCGCCCATACGCACAGGCCAGCAGCCACCAGCCCCGCGATCGGCAGGACGAAGCGAGAAAGAGGCGGGTTCTCGGTACGCGCGACGACGGCCATTTACCCTCCGCCGAGCATAGTAGCGGGGCGCATCGCCGCTGGCGACACGCCCCGCGCAACCATCAGTGACTTACTGGGCGGGCCAGCTGTCGTCGATGGCCTTCAGAACGGCGTCCGTGTTGGTGCCGTTGTTGTTGACCCAGTCGACCATCTCGGTCCAGAAGGTACCGGCGCCAACGGCACCGGGCATCAGGTCGGAAGCATCGAAGCCGATGCCTGCGGCCTTGCTGACGATGTCCGCGGCGACGGCCAGCTTGTAGCTGCCGGCATACCAATCGGACGGCGTCGACGTGTTGGTCGAGATAGCACTACCGGCACGGATCCAGTTCTCGATGCCTTCCGGCGTCGCCATGAACTCCGCAACGGCGCGAACCTCGGGCCGATCGGCGAGCACCATCATGGTGTCGGCCGAGCCCTCGGCGTTGTTCTGGGTGGGATCGATCGTCGGGAACGGGAAGATGCCGATGTCGCCATCAGCGCCGATCGTGTACTTCGACGGCTGCCCGCTGACCCGCTGATCCGGGAAGAAGTCCGGTCCATACCAGGTCGGGATCTTCTGCATCCAGCAATTGGGCGCAGCCAGGTCCTGGTTGAACATCGGGTCCATGGTGGTCTTCTGGTCGGTGGCGTTGATCGCCGTCGAGCCGCCATAGACGTAGTTCGGGGTGAAGAGGATCTGAGCGACCTTGGCCATGGCGTCCTTGATCCCCTGATCTTCGAACGTGACCTTGTGGCTGATCCAGTCGTTGTAGTAGTCGAGGCCCTTCGTCTTGAGGACGACTTCCTCGACCCAGTCGGTGATCTGCCAGCCGGTCGCGGAGCCCGGACCGCCTGCACTGACGCACCACGGGTTGCTGCCGTCCTTCACGATCTGGTCGGAGAGGGCGATCAGCTCATCCCACGTCGTGGGGACCTTGTAACCCTTCGCGGCGAACGCCTTGACGGGATACCAGATGGTCGACTTGACGTCGGCCTTGTAGGGAATGCCCCAGATGTGGTTGTCCTGCGTGACCAGTCCGATGGTCGCCGGATGCTCGTCAGAGAGCTTCTTGGCATCCATGAACGTGGCCACGTCGATGACCTTGCCCTCGGCCGCGTAGGCCAGGACCGGGGTCGGCTGGGCGAGCTGTGCGATGTCCGGCGGCGAGCCGCCCTCGATCCGGCTCTTCAGCACCGTCTCGTGGCTCGAGGGGACGCTGTCGACCTGGACCGTGATCCCGCTGGCCTTCGCGAAGTCGGCCATCGAGTTCTGGAAATTGGTGAGCTCACCACCGGTCCACTGGACCTGGATGTCGACGGTCTTGCCGGCGTACGGCAGGGTGCCGTCGGCGCCCGGGGTCAGTGCGGTATCTAGCTCGGTGTAGCCGGTTGGGACCGTGGGAACGGCCGGTGACATCGAGGCGGCCGGCGAAGCGTCCTGCGCTGCCACCGGGGCTGCACCAACAGCACCGAGGATCAGGCCGGCCGCCGCCAGGCTGGTAACGAGAGACTTCCTATCCACGCAACTCCTCCATCTTCGAATGATCCCCCTGTGGCTCCCGCGTCCATTTGCGGATGAATGCCCTCAGGTCGCGAGTGCAGATACCGATCGGTCACTCACCTCCTTTCGAGCGCTTCCGGGGACGCTCCTCTGCGTCCATCCGTCGCGGGCAAGGGTCAGGGCCCCCCAGGTGCCGGCGTCAGAGCCGGGCGGGAGGAGCTGGACGAGATCATCGGAAAGGACCTCCCGCGCGAGCGCAGATGCGCGCCGCAGGCGGTCGAGCTCGGTGGTGATCGGCTTCATGAATGTGGTGCCGGCAGAGGTCACGCCGCCGCCGATGCAGACGCGCTCGACGTCGAGCGTCAGCGCGAGATGGTAAAGGACGCGCGCAACTGCGCGACCGGCTTCGTTGACCAATCTGCTCGCCAGGGGATCACCATCCTCGGCCGCCGCGTAGACGTCGGCGGCGGAAATCGGCCGCGACGGAGGAATGGCCGCGAGCGAGCTTTCTTGCTGCTCCGCAACGGCCGTTCCTGCGCGTTCGGCGATATTGCGGCCCGCCGCGTACGTCTCGAGGCAACCACGCAGCCCGCAGGTGCATTGCGGGCCACGATCGTCGACGACCATGTGGCCGATCTCACCGGCGAGGTGGTGCTGGCCGGCGTTCAGCTTGCCGTCGACGACGACCCCGGCGGAGATCCCGGTCCCGATGCTGAGATAGACCAAGTCGTCGATGTCGCCGAGGACGCGACGCGCGACGAGGCCGGCGGCCGCCGCGCGAACATCGTTGGCCACCGATGTCGGAGCGCCGAGGATCTCCTCGAGCTGCTCGCGCAGCGACACGCCCTCCCAACCGAGGTTGAGCGCGAGCGACACGACACCGGTGCGGGTGTCAACGCGTCCGGGCACGCCCACGCCGATCGCCGCCACGCGGCCGGGGTCGAGGCCCGCCGCAACGCACGCCGCGAGGACCGCGTCGGCGACCTGGCGAGCGGCCTTGGTCGGCTCGTTGCGCACCGTCGGGACCGAGTAGGTGGCCAGTGGACGCCCGTCCGTGCCCGTGATCAACACGCCGATCGAGCTGCCACCAACGTCCACGCCAACGAGCAGGTTGGAAGTCGTCATCGGGCCAGCGAGAGCCCCAGCTCGTTGCTCATGACCATGGCCGACGCGCCGAGCACGGTCAGGTCCTTGCCGATGGTGGTGATGCGGATGTCGACGTTGGACGAGAGCAGGGTCAGGGCACCCGCGCGGGCCTCGTCACGAACGGCTTCGAGCCACGGCTGGCCGAAGGCGGTCACGCTCCCGTGCAGCACGATGTGGTGGACGTCGAGCACGCCGATGATGGCCGCGATCACCTGTCCGAGCGAGCGGGCTGCCGAGAGGACGATCGTGCGCGCGACGCCGTCGCCCCGCTCGAACGCATCGACCACGTCCTCGAGCGTGAGTCGGTCGTGGCCGCGCAGCGCCGGGTTGAGGAGCGACTCGGGTGTTTCTGCCGCCAGGGCCGCAGCACGCTTGACGATGGCGCGGCCGCTGGCAACCGTCTCGAGGCAGCCGCAGCGGCCGCAATGGCACTCGTCTCCCCCGTCCACGACGCTGTAATGACCGATCTCACCGGCGCCGGACGAGTCACCCTGGAACAGCTCACCGCCGAGCAGGAGGCCAGCGCCGATGCCGTGTCCGACCTTGATGACGACCAGGTTCGCAGGGCGCGGGCCCTCCGACGCGAAGGCGTACTCCGCGAGCGCGGCGGCCTGGCTGTCATTGGCCAGCGTCACCGGCAGGAAGTACCGCTCGGACAGAAGGGTGCCGAGTGGCAAGTCCTGCCAGTCGAGATTCACTGCCCACCGGATCGCCCCGGAGTACGAGTCGATCACGCCGGGCGTCCCAACTCCGATGCCGAGCAGCCGGCCCCCAGCTTCAGGGACCAACTGATCGACGAGGCGATAGACCGTGTCGAGGGCACGCTTGCCGTTGCGGCCGGCAACGGGAAGGCGTGCCTGGTGCTTGACCTTGCCGCGGAGGTTGACGAGGCCACCGACGAACTCCGTTTCGCCCAGGTCGAGGCCGATGACCTCACGGGCGTCGCCGACGAGTCGGAGCAGGATCGGGGCCTTTCCGCCGCTCGACGGCCCGCGGCCGACCTCCTCGACCATGCCACGCTCGAAGAGCACAGAGATGACATCGGAGACGGTGGTGCGGGTGAGGTGCGTCTGGCGCGCGATCTCGGCGCGACTGATCGGACCGTAGTCATAGAGCGTTCGCAGAATCAGGCGTTCGTTGAAATCCCGTGTCTGCTGATGCGTCGCCTTGGTAGGCACCTGCACGCCGCGACATCCTCCCGGTCAACCGTGCCCGGCCGTCCCCGGCGCCTCCTCCATCGCCCAACCCTGGGGCACTCCTGGCAGCTGCGGGACTTTGCAAGGTCACCTGACAAAGGTCACTCTGGCATGTGCGCGAGGTGTTCGTCAAGAGTCTTTACGAAGATTCTCGACGGTTTCGGGACGGTTGCGTCGTGGTCGCCAGCGCGGGATCTCTGGACCCCGTCGGCGGGATGGACCGGGGTGGTTCGCAGATGACCTCACCCTGCCGTGAGCGTCCCCTTCATGTCGGAATGGATTGCGCAGGTGAACGAATAGGTGCCGGGAGCGAGCGCCGGTGCGGCCTGCGTTCGCAGCGCCGGGCCGGTGAACACGTCGCTCGAGAAGACCGTCTGGCCGTTGGCGTCCTGGATCACGACGTTGTGGGGCAGGTTGTCCTGGTTGTCGAACGCGAGCGTCCAGGCGGAGCCGGCGGGAGCCACCACATCCGTTGTCACGAAGGCCGTGTTCCGGGCCGCGAAGACGACGGAGCCCGGCGCCAGTGACGGGAACGGCGTCGGAGACGCGCTGGACGAGCCGCATGCGATGAACAATGCGCCGACGAGTCCGGCGAGGACGAGCACGCGCGCCATGGTCATGACCGAAACCTTCATGGCCAGAAGGCTGCGCGAGACCCTCCGACCCTCGTCGTCCGTCGCGCGCGGATCGGGACGAATGACGTAGCGCGCTCGGCCGAGCCGCCGGTAGACTCCGCGCCGTGACCGCGCGATCCGCGACGCCCACGCAACCGTCGACCGCTGTGGCGTCCGAGATTTCCCAGTCCGAGATCGACGAGCCGCAACGCGTCCACGAGGCGCTGCGGCACGCCGTGGACGAGGCTGCGCGACTGTTGCGCGCGGATGGCTCGATCCTCTACCTGACACAGCTCGACGGGAAGTCGATGCGCTGGGCCTATGACGCGGGTATCAGCGCGCCCGATGAGCGCGCATGGATGCGTTCCCTGGTCGTGCCCGTCGGCGTCGGCATGTTCGGCCAGGCCGTCGCCGAGCGCTCGGTGCGCATCACGCACGACTACGCCGCGGACATGTCGTTCGCGCACGCATGGATGCTCGACGAGGTGGTTCGCACAGCGCGGATCCACAGCCTGGCCGCGGCGCCGCTCGTCGTTGCCGACAAGGTCATCGGTGCCCTGGGGGTCTACTCCTCGAACCCGGGCGCCTTCGAGGAACGCGACGTAGCACTCCTCAACGCGCTGGCGGAGCATGCCGGCGCATCAGTCGCCAACGCGCGACTGATCGAGGAGCTCGCCTCGTCCCGACAGGCGCTCGCCGATCGGGTCGCATCGGAACGGGCACTGCGCGAGATCGCGGCCCGTATCGCCTCCATCGCAGACCAGGACATCGTGCTCCAGCGGGTCGTCGACGAATCGCTCCGTCTCCTTGGAGCGGACGGCGCCCACCTCTGCCTGCTGCACGAGTCCGGCGCCTACCTGACTCCAGTCGTCGCGGCCGGCGCCGACGACGTCACCCGCACGTGGCTTCACACGCAGCGCTTTCCGGTCGGGTCGGGCATGAACGGGCTCGCGGCGCAGCTGGGGAGAAGCGTCAAGACCGCCGACTACGCCGCCGAGCCACGCATTCCGCACGAGCAGGGCGACACCGAGAGTGCCGACCGGATGCACATCCGAGGCATGGCCGTCGCACCCCTCCGCAGCTCGGGCGGACGGGTGATCGGCACGCTCGCCATCACCCACGAGACGCCGCGCGAGACGACAGACGAGCGAGCTGGGTGTCCTGCAGGGACTGGCCGACCACGCTGCGATCGCGGTGACGAACGCGCGCCTCTACGCCGACCTGCGGCAGTCGGAGGAGCGCTACCGCTACATCCTGCGGCACTCGCCGGACGTGGCCTGGTCGGTCGATGAGAATGGCCACTTCACCTTCATCAGTGACGCGGTCGAACAAGTCATCGGCTGGCGCGCTGACGACCTCGTCGGCCGCCACTTCTCGGTGATGGTCCACGAGTCGTCCGAGGGACCGATCCACCAGGCCTGGCACGACATCAGCAATCCCGCCGTTCAAGGCCCAGGCGATTCGAGTTCAACCTTCCGCATCGGGACGGACAGCGGCGTGCCCGCCGACATGCGCGCAGCCGCGATCGTGGTCGACGACGAGTTCCGCGGCGCCCACGGTCGGGTGCGCGACCTCCGCGAGCAGATGCGCCTCCAGGGACGACCTGCAGCGACAGGCCGGCGAGCTCGCCGCCAGCGAGGAACGAGCGCACCTGGCGCGCGAGCTGCACGACTCGGTGACCCAGGCGCTCTTCAGCATGACGCTGACCACGCGCAGCATCGAGCTGCTGCTGGACCGCGACCTCGACCAGGCGCGAACACGCCTGGGCGAGCTGCGCGAGCTCGAGAAGGACGCCCTCGCCGAGATGCGCGGCCTGATCTTCGAGCTGCGGCCGGCGAACATCGAGGCGGACGGCCTGCTCCAGGCCGTGCGCACGCACGCGGCTGCCGTCGAAGGGCGCACCGGGCTCCCGATCGCGGTCGACTGCGACATGGTGGAGCCGGTTGCCGATCGAAATCGAGAGCGTCCTCTATCGCATCGCCCAGGAGGCGATCCACAACGTGGTCAAGCACGCGTCCGCCGACCAGGTGATCATTCGCCGAGCAGGAGGACGGCAAGTTCCACCTGTTCGTCGAGGACGACGGCGTTGGCTTCGATCCGACGGCGGCGAGTCCCGGCACGCTCGGTCTGGCTGGCATGCGCTCGCGCGCCGAGCGGCTCGGCGGCACGTTCAATGTCGAGAGCGAACCGGGCCACGGCAGCCGCGTGGAGGTGGTCGTCCCGGCGGCGTAGGCTCGACAGAACAACGTTTCTCCGCAACGCGACGCTGCACGTGCGCTTGCTGCGCGCGCTACCGGCTCACGTCCCGCCGTACCGGCGGGCTGCGTCCCGCGCTCGCGATCCTCTGCTCTACGTCATTTGTCCTAGATGGAACGCGGCAGGGTCCGATGCCGTGCCGAACGGCGGAGCCGACGATCCTGCATGCACCCCCCAGTCGCCGATGGCCAGCACCCGACGCGCGTGCTGGTCGTGGACGCCGACCGTCGCGTTCGCGCCAGCCTCGAGCGACTCATCACGGTTTCCGATGGCTTCACCTGCGTCCAGACCGTCGACAACCCCACCGACGCACTGGCTGCGCTCGAAACGCACCGTCGACGCTGTTCTCATCGATCCTCGCCTACCCGAAATCGAGATCGGCCTGGCGTTCCTGCAGCAAACGCACCAGCGATGGCCGAAGCTCATGCTGGTTGCCATGTCGGGGACGCTCGATGCTTGCGCCGGAATCTCGCTCCACGGAGCGATGCGCTTCGTCGCCAAGACCGGCCAGCCTGAGGATCTGCTGGCTGCGCTGTCCGTTGAGAGCGCAGATCGGTCGAGCGGTGCGCCGCCGCTCGCCTCGGCGGGTGTTGCCGATGACGGCGCAGTGACCGACGGCGCAGGTATCGTGTAGTGGTCATGGCGCCCAACCCTGGGCACCGCGGCCGATGCCGTCGGATGACACGCGGCCGATCTTCGTGCTGCTCGTGGACGACCATGCCGTCGTCCGTCGCGGGCTGCGCACCTTCTTCGACCTGACCGACGACATTCGCGTGGTCGGCGAGGCGCGGATGGCGCGGTCGCCATCGGCGAGGCACGGCGTCTCGAGCCGGACGTGATCCTGATGGACCTGATGATGCCCAACATGGATGGGCTCGACGGCCATCGCGGCCATCAAGAAGGCACAGCCAGCGATCGAGATCGTGGCGGTGACCAGCTTCATCGAGGAGGACAAGGTCACCGCGGCGCTGGAGGCCGGCGCGACCGGCTACCTGCTCAAGGATGCCGAAGCCGAGGAGGTCGCGGCTGCCGTGCGTGCCGCGTACGCCGGCGAAACCCACCTCGACCCGGCAGTCGCCCGCCTGCTGGCGCGGCGGATGCGCGATCGACGATCGACGCCCCGCCGACACCGAGCCGCTCACCGCACGCGAGCTGGAGGTGCTGTCACTGGTCGGCCAGGGCGCCAGCAACAAGGAGATCGCGTCCGCGCTGTTCATCACCGAGCGCACCGCGCGCACCCATGTGAGCAACATCCTGGGCAAGCTCGGGCTGGCGAGCCGGACGCAGGCGGCGCTGTACGCCGTCGAGCACAAGCTGGTAACGCCGCGCGCCTAAGCCTGGATCCGCCGAGCCGGCACGGCAGATCTGTGGCTGGGCGAGCGCGATCCAAGGAGGCCGGGAGCACCGCAGCGAGCGCACCTGGTTGGTGCGTGAGCGAGGAGCGCAGCGCCGACGCTCCCCGGCGTTGGGATATTCCCGCGCGTACTCATTCGCCGGTTGGGCCCCGCTGAGAACGGCCTGTCGGGCGTTCTCGGGCGTTGCCGGCGCCTTCCCGCGGACGTCCGATGACCCAGCGGCATCGATTGGCGCCTGAGGGCTCGCTCGCACCGGCGAATGATCACGGTGAGTCATGCATCGGCGTCGAATGCAGGCCCGCCGCTGATGGCGACCCGAACCGCAGTCATCGGTCGCGCGACTCCACCAGATGATCTTCACTGGGGCGCCGTCTCCGTCGAATGACGTAGGCGAGACGGGCTGCCCGTCGTGCACGGTTCACGACCTGCGGCCGATGGATCCGAGAGCCCGACGGAGTGAAATACCTCCATCAGCCGCACAGCCGCAAGCGACGGTTGGAGCCTGGCGGAACGCCAGGACCCAAGCGCTTCGCGCGCAGCGGCGCTCATCAGCGCCGCGGAGCGAAATGGTGCGGAGAAAGGAGGCCGCAGGTGATCACAACGACCACCGAGCTCATCCGCGCAAGGCAGCACGAGATCGAGATGCAGGCTCGACAGTCCGTCTGGCGCATCGAGCTGCAGACCTACCGCCCCAAGAGCGGTCGGATGCAGGTCCTGCGCCTCCGCCGGCGCTAAGGGCTCAGCACACCCATTGGAGAAGCCATCGCGCTGGGGCGCGGTGGCTTCTTCGATTCTCTCGGGTCCCACCCTTCGAATCGCTACCGCGGCTCCCAGGTGACCACGCCGATGCGCGCACGGCCCCAATCGAGGGACCAGCGACCGTCGCGCTGGCTCGCCGTTGCTCCTACCAATCGTTGCAGCGCATCGTCCTTGGCGGAGCCGGGACGAACCCAGAGCTGGCGGCGAGCCATGAGCATCAGGTCGTCATAGGAGTCGAACGCGGTCGGCACGCGGTCCTCCAATGCGACGCTCGGCAGCCGCCCGCGTGCCATCAGGACCGCGAGGAACTCGGGGAGTGCGGGGAGCGGGATGCGAACTTCCCCGTGGACCGGCTCCCAGTACAGCGTGGCGACCGTCGTCATCGCGCCCTCCGCAAGGACCGCGACGCAGAGCCGCTCGGTGGCACCTTCCATCGCATCGAGAAACGGGCCGATGGCCTCGATGTCGTAACCGACGTGCGCCATCAGCGAGACATCCGCTGACGACCCGTCGCCGTCCATCGGCCAGCGGCTCTTGATCGGCTCGACGTTGTCGATCGCGTGCTCGCGCATGCCGTCTCGGAGCACGTCGAGCATTCCGTTCGACGGATCGACTGCGATGACGTTGCCGACGTGGAGCGCGATCGGCAGCGCGTAGCGTCCGCCGCCGGCGCCGATGTCCAGCCAGGTCTCGTTGGAACCAGAGAGCGCGAGGAGACGATCGAGGACGGCATCTCCGCTGCGTCGCGGATCGTGTCGAAAACGTTCAGCGACCGGTGCGTAGAAGTCCGCCGGATCGTCGATCTCGCGGCAGCGGTTGACCTGCTCGCGCTCGGCACGCACGCGGTCACCCCACGCGGTCAGTGCCTGTGCCGCCGTCGGACGGAGCGCGTCCGGTTCCGAGGGCCTCGGGAGCGCCGTCATCGAGGTCGGCGCTGCGCTGGGTCATAGCCGCCGAGCGCAGCAGAGCGTGCGTCGACGGCACGTGGATCGATCGAGCTCGCCAGCTCGCTCGGCGGAAGGCCGGCCTTGCGCGCTGCGCTCCCAAGCCCTGCGAGCTTGCGGGCCGCGGCTTCGAAGGAGAGTGTCTGGAGGCCAGATGACGTGCAAAGCCCGACGCGTTCGAGGCCCCGCTCTCCTGTCGACGCCGCGTATCGAGCAGCCCAGATCATGACCGCCTCCTCGTCGTCACCGGCCGTCCGACAGTCTGCGACGCCGCAGAGGATGCCTCGATCCTGCGGCGCACGAGCGATCAGGCGCCAGTTGTCCGGCCCGTTGATGAGGTCGAACGCAAAGCTGGCGACCGGCAGGTCGAAGAAGAACGCGTCGCCGAGCCGGTCGACTGCCCCTCCCCCGACGCTCAGGCTGACGTGACCCCGCGCGCTGCGAGTCGCCGCGTCGAGCGCTGCCCTCGCTGCAGCGACCGCGATCGGCGTCGCTCGGGTCGAGTTCGGGCCAGGGCATCCTCGACCAGCTGGACGATCGATGCGCCGGCCTGGAACAGTGCGTCGATTGCCTCTCGGACGCGACGCCCGGTCTCTCGCGCGCTCGTGCTCCCGCCGGTCGCAACGATCGCAGACCAGGGACCGAGCAGGCAGACCTTGACCAGCGGCGCCTCGATCTGGGGAGTCTCTACCCGCGCGAGCGCACGGCCGATCTCCCAGGCAGCGCCCCACGCGGCGACCGCCCGGTCGATCGCTTCAGTCGAGGCCGATCCATCCCAGACGACGCCGTCGGAGAGGATTCCCATGCCCGCGTCGAACTGGGCGCGGAGGGCGGGCTCGAGGAACTCCTCCCCTTGAAGCGCAACCCGACCCGGGAACCGATCGAGGATGGAAGCGAACATGCGCTGAGGCTACCGACACCGTCGACTTGATGCCAACCCGACCACGCCCGAGAACGGCTGAGCCGATAGGCTGGACGATGTGACCGCTCGACCACGAATTGTCGACCCACCGGCGATCGTCCCAGCGTTCCTGGCGCGAGGGGCACGCGGCGCGGCGACGAGCCCCCATCATCTCGCCAGCGCGGCCGGACTGGGGATCGCTGCGCGCCGGCGGCTCGGCGGTCGACGCGGCCATCGCGACCAACGCGGCCCTGGCCGTCGTCTGCAGGTACATGTGCGGCCTCGGCGGCGATGCGTTCTGGCTCATCCACGATGCGGCATCCGGCAAGACGCACGCGCTTGAACGGCAGCGGCCGTAGTGCTGCCGGCGCCACGATCGAGGCGGCACGCAACGCCGGCCTCACCGAGATGCCGGTGCGCGGGTCCATGGACGATCACCGTTCCCGGCGCCGTCCACTCGTGGGGCGACGCACACGAACGCTTCGGCCGGCTGCCGTGGGCGACGCTCTTCGACGCCGGCGATCGAGCTCGCCACCGACGGCTTCGCGGCCAGCGCAGCCTGGGTCGAGCACCATCGAACGTGGCTCGACTATCTTCGGCACGCGGTCGGACTGGGCGGCCGTCTTCCGGCCGCACGGTCGGCGTGGCGAAGCTCGGCGAGCGCGTCCGGCTTCCGGCGCTCGGCCGGTCGCTGCGCTTGATCGCCGACCAGGGAGCCGAGGTCGCCTACACGGGAGCCCTGGCACGCGGTCGGCGACGTATCTCGAGTCGCGCGGCTCTCCGCTCCGTGCCGCGGACCTCGCCGCGCATCGCTCGGACTGGTCGGCGCCGATCGCCACGACCTACCGAGGCGTGACGGCTCGGTCAGCCACCCGCCCAACTCGTGCGGTCCGATCGCGCTGCTGACGCTGAACGTGTTTCGCGCTTCGCGCCGCCGGCCGGCCGACCGGTTCGACGGCGGCGGCGTCGACGACGCTGCACTGGGTGCACCAGGGCCTCGAGAGCGTCGCGGATGGTGCTCGCCGAGCGCGACCGCGTCCTCACCGACGTCGACGCCATGGCGACGGACGCCCTCGACCGCCTGCTGTCGGCCGAGCTCGCAGCCGAAATCGCGAGTGCGAATCGACGCGACCGCGCGCGCTGCCGCCCGAGCCCGCACGACATCCCGCCGGGCGGCGGCACCATCTACCTCGCCACGGCCGATCGGCGAGGGCAACGCGGTCAGCCTGATCGAGTCGAACTATGCCGGGCTTCGGCTCCGGGCTCGTGGACCCGCACGACCGGCATCTCGTTCCAGAACCGGGGCGCGTTCTTCCGCCTCGATCCCGAACCATGCGAACGCGCTGGCGCCATGCAAGCGCACCGTTCACACGCTCACGCCGGGCATGCTGCTGCGCGACGGCAAGCCGTGGATCGTCCACGGGTCGATGGGCGGCGAGATCCAGCCGCAGGTGTTCGCCCAGTTCGTCAGCGCCGTCGTGGACGGCGGGCTGGACGTTGCGACGGCCGTGGCCGCACCACGGTGGGCGGCCGATGTCGATACGCACCTGGGCGCGCCGACTCGCACCGTCATCGAGTCGCGCTACCACGCGGGCGTGATCGACGGGCTCAGGCGAACGCGGGCATGACGTCGGCGCTCGATGGAGCCCTGGTCAAGCGGCCATGGGCCACGAGCACGCGATCGAGATCGTCCGCGGCTGAGACGGACAGTCTCACCTTCGCAGCCACCGCCGATCCGCGGTCGGAGGGACTCCCGGCGGCGTGGTGAGAGGCAGGCGAGCGTCCGGACCAGCCGGCCGTCGGTATACTGCAGGCCGGCCGGTCGCGCCGCGCTCACACCTCCGCGGCTGGCCCTTCCATCTCCGCCCATCCGAGTCCCTGCCTGCGCCGTGGGGCACCCTGGCCGATGAGCTCGAACGTCTCCCAGAACTACCCCTACTCGAGCGAGACCGAGAGCGCGCGCCGCGCGGCGGTCGCCGAGATCGTGCCGAGGTTCGATGGGCTCGCAGCCAAGATCGACGCAGAGTCGACGCCCGCTCGATGCGCCCGAGACCACCGACGTCGGCGCGCCACGCGCTGGTGGATCTGGGTCTGCCCAAAGCACGACTTCACGGGCCGCCTGCATGTCGCTGGCTACGCGCTCGAGAAGCACGCGCTCTACACGGTCTGCGACACCTGCGGGACGACGTTCCTCCGCTGAGCGCAACTCCCGCGCTTGCACCCACGCTCGCGGATGCCATCGTCCGCGTGGACTTCCGCTACACCCAGAGCGACCTGTTGCTCGGCGCGTGGGAGTACCACTTCACTCGTCGCTGGCCGGTCGTCGTGGGACTGGTCGGCGCCCTGGCGGGCATTCTCGGCGTGGCCTTGCTGCCCGAGCTCACGTGGACCTACGCGTCGCTTGCCGCGGTCAGCGCGATGTTGGCAAGCGGCGCGCTGACCGTTCTCGCCACGTGGGGTGTCGTTGTTCGCACGCATCCGCAGCGCAAATCCATGCACGCCGAATTCGGGCCAGACGGGCTGATCTTCGCCGAACCGACAGGCTCGCCGAACATCGCGTGGACGCACTTCAAGCGGGCCAGGATGACGCGGCATTTTCTGTGCGTTGCTCCGCCGCGTGGCGTGTCGCTCATCCCACTGCGGCTCTTCACGCCCGATCAGCAGACGCGGATCAGGAGCTGGGTGGCGCCGCTGCTGGCGCGTCCCTAGTCCGAGCGCTTCCGGAACGTCTCGTCGCTACCGATCGCGGCGATCAGCCCTGCCAGCAGCGTGACGCGCGGCACGATCGAGCCGACGTCGAGGTATTCCGCGGGGGAGTGATCGTTGCCGCCGATCGGCCCGAGCCCATCGAGCGTTGGAACGCTCATCCCGGAGGTTGTGTTGGCGTCCGATGCGCCACCCGTTGCCGCGTCGTGCAGCTCGAAGCCCAACCCGCTCGCGATCGCCCTCGCGTGCTCGACCAGCCTGGCCGACGCCGCCAGCTTCTCCATCGGCCAATGGCGTCCGTGCTCTTCGACCGACGTCGTCACGTCAGGGACGGTGGACCGCTCCGCGATCTCCCGGACGGCCGCCTCCGCCTCCTCGAGCGTGGCACGCGTGGTGGCTCGGATGTCCACCTTGAGCAGTGCCGACTCGGCGACCACGTTGGGCCGTGTCCCACCCTGGGCCACTCCCACGTTCACGGTCACGCCCTGCCATCGGCCGTTGAGCGCGTGGAGTGCCACTGTCTTGTGCGCGGCCTCGAGCACGGCACTGCGCCCCTTTTCCGGCTCGACCCCGGCATGGGCGGCGCGGCCCCGGAGAACCAGGTGCAGGTCAACGGTGCCCTTGCGAGCGCTGACGATGTCGCCGTTTGCCCGCGCGCATTCGAGCACCAGGCAGGCGTCGGCATCCGACGCCTCGCGCCGGATGACGGGCGACGAGACGGGCGAGCCGATCTCCTCGTCGGGATTGGCGACGAAAACGACCCGCTGGAGCGGCACTGTGCCGCCGTTGACGTGCGCGAGGGTGCGAAGGGCGTAGAGCCCTGCCAGCAGGCCGCTCTTCATGTCGGTCACGCCGGGGCCGGTGGCGATCCCATCCTCCACGCGGAACGGCCGCTCGGCTGCCGTGCCGGGATCGAAGACCGTATCCATGTGTCCGATCAGGAGGCAGTCGCGGCCCGCCGGCAATCCCACCGGAGATCCGTCCGATGACCGTGTCGCCCAGGCGCTCATTCGCGTCGAGCTCCACGGTCGCGTCCAACTGCTCCTGCAGAAACGCGGCAACGAAGCTGCCGACCTCATCGACACCGGCCTTGGTGTAGCTGCCGCAGTCGACGTTCACCAGGCGCTCGAGGTCGCGCAGGTACTCGGGCAATGCGGCCCCGACCGCGTCACGCAACCCCTCGAGGTCCAGCCGGGCGACCGTCATGAGCTCCGCATCCCTCCTGCATCAACAATCGATGGGGCAAGTGTCGCAGAGGCAGTGCGACCCTCGAGTCGTCACCCCGTCCGCGCGCACGTGGGCGAGGGCTCAGACGGATCGGGCTAGAGTCGATCGGTGCAGGTCTGTGTGCTCGGACCCCTGGTCGTTCGGGACGAGGCTGCGGCGCACCCCGCGGGAGGTCGCATCCAGCGACGCGTGCTCGCGCGCCTGGCCATGGACGCGGGCTCGGACGTGTCACTCGACGACCTCGAGGAGGCGGCATGGGGTGACGACTCGCCGCATGCCGCGCGGCACACGATCGCCACATACGTCTTCCGGCTGCGCAAGCTCGGGCTGGCAATCGCCACACATGACGACCGCTACCGGCTGGAGTCGCCGACGGACCTGATCGAGATGGAGCGCCTGGCCGCGGAGAGCCGAGGCGCGCTCGCGGCCCGTGACCAGCATCGTGCGGTGGCGTTGCTGCGCGAGAGCCTGGCGCTCTGGCGCGGCCAGCCGCTGGCGGATCTCGCCGATCTTCCCGACGCACGGATCACCATCGCGCGGCTCGAGGAGCTCGCCGATGGCCTGCGCGAGGACCTGCTGGCGCTGGAGCTCGACCTCGCGCCGTCAGCCGGATCGGTGAGCGACGCTCGCCGGCTGGTGGACGCACAGCCGTACCGGGAGCGGCGCTGGGAGTTGCTGATGCTCGCCCTCTATCGGAACGGGCGGCAGGCCGACGCGCTCGATGCGTACGCAGGGTGCCGGCGCACGCTCCGCGATGACCTGGGTCTCGATCCCGGACCGAGGCTCAGACGCATGCAGCAGGCCGTGCTCGCCCAGGACCCTGCGCTCGATCCGCCAGCGTCGGTCCCGACGGAGTCCGGTGATGCACGCCGACCAACGGCAGAGCCGGTGGAGGACTCGCCAGCGTCCGCGCGGTTGAAGGTGCCGGGCACGTCGACCCGGCTGATCGGCCGCTCTCGCGAGCAGCAGGAGCTGGCCGAGGTGTGGGAACGAGCCCGCCTGGCGACCCTGCTCGGCCCGCCGGGCGCCGGCAAGACCCGGCTCGCGCTCGAGTTCGCTCGAGCGAGCGCGGAGTCGGTCTGGTACGTCGGACTCGAGCAGGTCCCAGATTCGCAGTCGGTGGCCGCCGCGATCCTCGGCACCGTGGACCCGTCCTCGCGAGCGGCGGACGCAACCCGTGGAGCAATTGACGCCCTGGCATCGTCCGCGGGCTGGCTGGTCATCGACGGCTGCGAGGCTCGCCGAGGCGAAGTTGCCGACCAGGTGGCCCGATTGCTGGTCGCGTGTCCCGACCTTCGGATCCTGGCGACCAGCCGGCAGCGCCTCGGCATTCGGGACGAAGCGGTGCTGCCCATCGGTCCCCTTTCGTCTCGCGACGCCATCGACCTGCTCGTCGACCGCGCACGGTTGCTCGACCCCGGGTTTCGGCTTCGCGGAAACGACCCCGGCATCGCCGATCACCTCTGCGCCCTGGTCGACCGCCTGCCGTTGGGGCTGGAGCTCGTCGCTCGCCATCTGCAGCTGCTGAGCCTGGACGAGGTGGTCGAGCGCGTCGAGGCGGACCTCGGTCGCTGGGCCGGCGCAGCCGCCGGCGACCAACCCGGGTTATGGGCGGCGCTCGACGCCAGCCTCGAGCGGCTGCAGCCCCCTGAACGCCGCACGCTGGTCGCGCTCGCCGTGATGGTTGCCGACGCCGATCTCGAGCTGGTCGCGGCTGTCGCTGCGTTCGATGACGACGGCACGGATAGCTTTGAGACGGTCGCGAGGCTGGTCGACGCGAGCCTCGTCCAGGTGCGCAGCGCCAACGGTCCGACGCGCTACGCGCTGCTGAGAACGCTCGCCGAACGAACCCTCGAAACCGCGCCGGAGGGCGACCAGGAGCAGGCCCGGGATCGCTATGCCGATGCGGTCCTGGCCCGAGTCACGGACCTTGCCGGCCGCCTCGCCGGCGCCGACCGAAGCGAGATGTTGCGGCGGCTCGACCGCGAGATGCCGCACGCGCGGGCGGTGCTCGGCCGCGTGATCGGGCCACCCGTCGATACTGCTCGTGTGACGGCAGCGACCCGACTCGCGGTTCAGTTGACCGACTACTGGCTGGGCCGGCATCCAGCGGAAGGGATGGAATGGCTCGGCCGCCTCGTCGAAGCTGGCGACCCACCCCCGCCGTTGCGAGCCGAGGCACTCCTTGCGCGTGGGCATCTCTGTTACTGGGTCACGGACTTCGCGGCCGGAGCGAAGTCGGTCGACGAGGCACACGCCCTTTTCGCGTCACTTCGTGACCCGCTCGGCGAAGGTCGGGCGCTGCGACGGCGCGGGGCGATCGCAGCCGCGACTGACGACCTGCCGGCGGCACGCGGTTACCTCGAGGCGTCTCTCGAGCGGTTCGATGTCTGTGGAGCCCAGCGCGAGATCGGAACCACGCTGTTGCACCTGGGATCGCTGCTCGCCGACGAGGGCTTTGTCGACGAGGCACTACCGGCTCTCGAACGGGCCCAGGCCATCGCCGTCGCGAACGGTGACCCGTTGGCACAGGGACACGTCCTTGCCGCGCTCTCGCTCGCGTACTGGAAGCAGGGCGATCTGGAGGCGGCGCTCGATGCCGGCAACCACGGATTGCTGATCTTCCGCGAGTTGGGCCATCGGCCGACGGAAGGAACGGTCGCCTATCGACTTGCCGCGATCGTGCGCGGCCTGGGACGTCCGCGAGCCGCCCGTCGATACGCTCAGTTGGCGCTCGAGGCCGGCAAGGCTTCGAGCACGCGAACGACGGTCGCGCACGGGCACATCAACCTCGCACGGCTCGATCTCGACAGCGGCGACGACCGATCCGCCGCCGATCAACTGATGCACGCGCTCGAGCAGATCGATCCGGTATCGGATCGCTGGGTCCTGGTCGAGGCGCTCGAAGTGATCGCAGGCCTCCTGGTTGCCCGGGAACAACCAGGAGCGACGCGGCTGCTCGCGGCCGCCGCGGCGATCCGGCGTGCAATCCATCAACCCTCGCCGCCGACGGAGGCCGCGGACCTCCAACGAACGACACAGCGCGCGCTGGCCCAGGTCGTTCATCTGCCCGACGGCGACGATGCGACCGGTGAGCCTGGCGCCGAAACGGTGCTCGATGCCGACGCCGCACACGCCATAGCTCGCCTGAGCCTTCAAGCGCTCTTCCAGGCCATGCCTCGAACGGCCAGCTCGCGCCGCGCGAGGCACTGATCCAGAAACGCGCCAACGGCGCCAACGGCGTAACGGCACCAGCGACTGCGATCCGTTTGCGATCAAGGGAAGTCATGGTCGGGATGTTCAATCCGCCGAGGATCCAGGAAGTCCCGATGTCATCGCGTTCAAACCCCGGCCGAGTGGCCTTGCTACTGGCGCTCGTTCTCCTGTCCATTGCCGCGTACGGCGGTGCTGCCAGCGCGGGCAGCGGCTCCGGCACGACCGCGGCCGGGGCGACCGGCGGCTCCTCCGCGACGGAACCCGTGCCCAGCTGCGCCAATCCTGCAGGCAATCAGGTGGGCGGGGCCGGTTCCGTCCTGGGCTCGATCGTGTGTGGGATGGCCGACATCGACCCGTGCTCGATGGTCAACCAGGCCGACGTCCAGGCCCTGTTCAGGGAGCCGCTCGGCGAGCACACCACCGACCACCTCGGCTCGTGCGAGTGGAACGTGGCGGACGCATCGATCAACGGCAGCATCGACATCACCGTCAACACGGGAGCCGACGTGCGAAGTCGCCTCGAGTCGATCATGGGCTCGTTCACGACCAACCAACCCCTTACCGGCATCGGTGACCAGGCGATGTCGTCGATCACCGGTATCACCCCCTATGTGGGGGCGGTTGAAGGCCAGGTCAGCTGCATGGTGAACGGCAATGGCGACAACACCGCATTCGCTGTTGCGGTGGATGGACAGCCTCCATTCGATCAGATCGATCCCGCTGCGCTCCCTGGGTTCCTGGCCCAGCTCGGCGGTCTGTGCAACCAGGTCTTCACGGCAATGGACGCGGGCAGCACCGGTGTCGCCGCGACCGATGCACCTTCGCCGACCCCCAGTCCGGGGGACATCTGCACGCTGCTTCCCGTCGACCGGGTTTCTGCCATTACTGGACTTTCGATCACAGGCAGCCAGTCGCGAACCAACGTGCTGGTTCCCTACGACCTCGGCTGCACGTACGGGCAGAGTGAAGTGCTGCTCGACGTGATCAGCCCTGGTGGCGCGCAGTCATTCGACGCGACGCTCGCCGCATCCGGCGGCAACGCGCAGATGATCCCTGACTTTGGAGACCGGGCTTTCCAGGACTTCGATGACGGAACGGGGCTGTTGGCGCTCTTCGGCGACACCGAATTCCAGGCATTCGTCTACGACCGGACCAACCAGATGACCGAGGACGATATCAATCGGGTCAGCGAGGCCCTGATCACGGCACTGCGCACGGCCATGGGCCAACAGGCGTCCGCGTCGCCTGCGGCGGGTGCGGTGAGTCCGTCTCTGGAACCGGCGGGGTCGGGCATCGGCTCTCATCTACTCCCGAACGGTGCGACGGCGCCAGTCGATGACGCTACTTGGGCACTGGCCGATCGCCTGACCGCTTCGAGCTACGGCTCGGATACCACCCTGGCCATGGACACCGCGCTGGCCCGTTCTGGTGTCGCGGTGGTCCCCGATGACATCGCGACCTCGGCAACCGGAGCGCCCGAATTGCCACTGACCGCGGTCGCCAGCCCCTTCGAGCTCCTTGACTTCCAGGCGCACGCGCTCGCCGTCGGCGCCTGGGCCGGGGCGACCTGGTCCGGCTCGGAATTGGATGGCCTGCTGCAGCTGTCCGCCCAGGCGGACGGGATCCCGCCTGCCTCCGTGCTGTTGGCCGGATACGTGGCCGCCGCCGATACGCCCGGCGCAGCGCTTTCACGGGCTCTCATGGCGGGCCAGGATCTCCTGCAGCCGCAGCTTTTGCGGTTTCCGGCCGTCGCGCTCGTGCTCTTCGCGTCCGATCTGGCAACAGCCGGGGGAAAGGTCGCAGCTCCCGCAACCAGCGCGACTGGTGCCCTCGACCAGTTGCGCCTGGTGGTTTCCGCCGCAGGGGGATCCGACCACCCATCCGCGGGCGCAGCGGCTGCCGCGGGCGCAGCGGCTGCTGCGGGCGGGTTCTGCTCGGCCACCGCGAACTGGATCCAGGGCATGATCAGCCGGTTGTTCGACGCGCTCAAGGTGGCCGGCTCGAGCAACCCGATCCTCGCCTTCTTCGGGAGCATCTGGAACTTCATCGTCGACCGGCTCCAGGACTTCGTGGAGGGCGTGATCACCAGCGTCACGGACCTCATCTTCAACTCGGTCCGGAGCATCGCGAGCTCCATTGCGGCCGTCGCTGAGCAGATCGCGTCGGTCCTGCCGTTCGCCGTTGTCGTGGACACGAGCGGCGGCACTCTCAGAGCGACTGACTTCAAACTCATTGCCGATCCGCTGCCGGGCGAGTTCACGGCGAAGGTCAGTGCTGGCGACCTACCGGCGTGGCCGGCCATCCTCCAGGACTGCGCGAACGTGGCGAAGGTGACGTTGCCCGACTTCACGTCCAAGAACGTGCCCGTTACCTGGGCAGCGGTACAGCCCAGCGGGAACCCCTTGCTCGCCTCGGGCAACCCTCCCCGTGCCACCACGGACGAGAACGGACACGCGTACTGGGCGTTTCTCACCAGCCCCAACCCGGGCGATCCAAACGGGCCCCCACGCAAACAGCTCGACAGCATTCGGATTGCGGTCCATCGGCCCGAACTGGATCGTGTTCGGAACGCCGTCACGAATGCGCTGTTGGGGTTCATCCCGAAGATCCTTCAGCCAATCGTTGGGAAATCTATTGGCGCCCTTGCTCACCACCGTGCAGGCGAACCTCAACAAGCTGCTGGATGCTCGGGGAACCGGCTACGCGTGGATCATCTACAACGACAAGGTTCCGCCCACCCCTGCTCCGTCCGTGACTCCCGCTCCGTCTTCAACGTGCACGATCACGCTCCCCGCGGGCACGTACGCAGGCAACCTCGTGATCGATACGACGACCACGGTTCCACCAGGAGGGATCGACCTGGGCGAGTCCAGCGTTACGCTCGGGCATGCCACGGGTCCGCTCAGCGTGAGCGTTGCCGCGGATGGCTCGTTGACCGGGTCGCTTCACCTGGATCTCACCGAGCACGCGACGTACGAGGGTCCATCGCCTGGAACACAGGACCTGGCGATCGCGGAGGACGGCTCCGGAGCCTTCGGCACGCTCTGCGACCTGAAACTTGTGTTCACCAGCGAGACGACAACCGCCTGCCAGGCAACCGGCTACGGCACATGTGGCGACATCGTCGGGACCACGGCGTCCCTGGTGGGCCTCGTGCCCGCTCTCCCGCTCGGGCCACCGACGATCTCCGGGAGCACATTCACGTGGACGCTCTCGAATACCACGACGGTGGACGCGGGGTTCGGCGGTCTTTCTTCGACCGTGCAGTCGAAGGTGACGGCGACACTGGCCACACACTGACGGCCGGCGCGCACCAGCGAGCGCCAGGCGCCAGTCATTTGGTCCGTATACTCGGCCGGCCGTGCGCCTGATCGAGATCCGCCTGCTCGAAGGACCGAATGTCTACCGCCTCGAGCCGGCGGTCAAGATCGAGGTCGCTATTGGGCGACGCCGCAGCTGGTACGGCACACGGTCTCCGGGGCGGCATTCCGTGGTGCAGCTGAGTCGGGTGGTGCCGCGGTCAAGCGCGCCGTCCCCGATCCGCGATATCGCGGCGTGGGTCGAGCGACTGCATCGCGATTCCGGCGCGGCGGAGTGGCTGCGAGCCGAAGGCCGCGGTCCGAAGAGCGGTCGACGTCCGCGAATTCCAGTCGCGATCCACGGCACGTCCGAGCCGGGCCACTGGATCGTGGCGTTTCCCTGGCGTGAACGCGGCCGCGCGCAGGCGATCGCCGAGGGCGCCTACCGGCTCACCGATCTCTCTATCGATCTCAGGGCCGGCCCGACCTCCCGCCACGCTCGCCCGAGCCGGACGCTGGCACGTGCGCTGGGCGCGATCCGGGATGCCGGCACGCAACCGCCGCCATGGATCCGCGACGCCGATCGCCACATCCCGGTCGTCAGCATCAGCGGCACCAACGGCAAATCGACGACGACCCGGATGATCACGCACATCCTCCATGCGGCCGGACGACACGTCGGCACGACGACCTCGGACGGCGTGCTCTTCGAGGAGCGCCTGGTTGAGGCCGGCGACCTGACCGGTCCGGCAGGCGCGCGCAGCGTCTTGGGCAACACCGAAGTCCAGGTCGGCGTGCTCGAGACCGCTCGCGGCGGGATCGTGCTCAAGGGCGTCGGCTACGAGTCGAACGAGGCGTCCGTTCTGACCAATGTGAGCTCCGACCACCTGGACCTCCTGGGCATCCACACGCTGCCGGAGCTCGCCGACGTGAAGGCGACGATCGCGCGAATCACGAAGCCGGACGGCGTCGCAGTGCTCAACGCCGACGATTCGCTGGTGGCTGCGATCGCGCCCAGCCTCCGAGCCCGCGTTTGCCTGTTCTCCCTCCGAGCCGGCAATCCGCGAATCAAGCGGCACCTTGCTCGCGGCGGGCTGGCGCTGGTCGAAGACGACGGAACACTCGTAGAGCTCGACGGCGCCGACACGCGACGGTCGATCTGTCGAACCGTCGACGTCCCATCCACGATCCGCGGGCTGGCACGCCACAACGTGGCCAACGCGCTGGCCGCAGCCGGCGCCGCGCGTGCCCTTGGCGCAACGATCGAGCAGGTTGCTGACGGGCTGCGGACGTTCAATCCATCGGCCGAGCTGGCACCCGGCCGGATGAACCTCTATCGAGTCGGGAATCGGCTCGTGATCGTCGACTTTGCGCACAATGAGGCGGGGGTCTCGGTCGTGATGGATGTGGCGGAAGGCCTGGTCGGAAGCCGGGCAACGCGGAAAGGCAAGCGCTTCCTGACACTGGTGATCGGGACGGCCGGCGATCGACCCGACGACACGCTCCGCGGCATCGGTCGAATCGCCGCCGAGCGCGCCGACCAGGTGGCGATCAAGGAAACCCTCGACTATCTCCGCGGCCGCACCCGGGAGTCCACGGTCGGCGAGCTGCTCGAGGGCGTCCGCGCCGGTGGCGGGCGGCCATCCGACGTGGCCGTGTACGTGGACGAGCCAACCGCCGCGCGAGGCGAGCTGACCACGCACGGTCGCGTAGCCGCAGACGGCCTGCCCGGGATCCTGGTCGTGATGACGCACGCAGATCGCGACGGGGTCGTCGCCGCGATCAATGAGCTCGGCGCTGTCGCGGTCGATCCCTCGGACCCCATGCCCTGGGAGTCGTAGCCGAGTCGGGTCCGGTCACCCAGCGTTCGGCTGCTCGGAGGGCGTGGCCATCCATCGGTTTAGACTCCGAGCGAGTCACCGTCTGATCTTGGGGGGAACGATGAAACGCCTGCCTGCCCTGCCCGCATCGGTTGCCGTCGCCGCCGTCCTGACTGCTCTCCTTGCCGTTCCGGCGTCGGCGACGCTCGACCCAACCGTCGCGCCACGGGCCGCGAGCCTGGACACGATCCAGCACATCGTCGTGCTGTTCCCGGAAAACCACTCGTTCGACAACTACTTCGGGGCGTATCCCAAGGCGCTCAATCCCGCGGGCGAGCCGGCGTTCGTCGCCAAGTCCGGCACGCCGACGGTGAACGGGCTGACCGCCACACTGCGGAAGCAGAACCCCAACCTGGCCAACCCCTACCGGATCGACCGGGCGCACGCGCATGCGTGCAGCTCGTCGCACGCGTACACCGATGAGCAACTGGCCGCCGACCACGGGAAGATGGACAAGTACGTCCAGTCCACCGGCCCCAAGAAGCCGACCTCGGATTGCCCGGCCAAGTCGCCGATGGGCTACTACGACGGCAACACCGTCACCGCGCTCTGGAATTACGCGCAGAACTTCTCGTTGAGCGACGCCACCTTCGGCACGACCTACGGGCCGTCGACCGTGGGCGCGATCAACCTCGTCTCCGGGCAGACGTACGGCGCGACCGTCTACGGCAAATCGAAGTATGTCGCCAACGGAACGCTCTTCGGCGACACCGACCCGTATTACGAGGACTGCTCGAAGTCGGCCAACCGAATCGGGATGTCGGGAGCGAACATCGGCGATCTGCTGACCGGGGCCGGCATCACGTGGGGCTGGTTCGAAGGCGGCTTCACCCCGTCGTCGGTCAGCGTGGGCGGCACGGCGACCTGCGCGACCAAGCACAAGAACCGCGTTGGCGACTACGAGGCCGACTACGAGGCGCACCACGAGCCGTTCCAGTACTACGCCTCGACGTCCAATCAGCACCATCTCGCGCCGAGCAGCGTTGCGGCCATCGGCACGACCGACCAGGCCAACCACCAATACGACATGACGAGCTTCTGGGCGGCGGCCGACAACGGCACGATGCCGCAGGTGAGCTTCCTGAAGCCGCCCAGCTACCAGGACGGTCACCCGGGATCGTCGGATCCGCTCGCCGAGCAGACCTGGCTCGTCACGACGCTGAACCGGATCCAGAAGCTGGCCGACTGGCCGACGACGCTCGTGATCATCGCGTGGGACGACTCGGGCGGCTGGTATGACCACGTCTACCGAGCACCGATCAACCCCTCGCGGGCCGCAGCTGACGCGCTGAACGGTGCCGGAAAGTGCGGAGCGTATGCGCCGGCGGTCGGCGCGTACCAGGACCGCTGCGGTTACGGGCCGCGGCTTCCGCTGCTGGTGATCTCACCGTACGCGAGGCAGAACTACGTGGACCACACGCTCAACGACCAGACCTCGATCATCCGGCTGATCGAGCAGCGATTTGGGCTTGGGTCGGTCGACGGTCCGGTCGTACCACCAACCGGTCAGGCGTCCTACGACGAGATGAACGCCGTCAACACCGGGTCGTTGCTCGGGATGCTCGATTTCGCGAGCCCGCCCAGGTTGACGCCGTTCCTCCTCAACCCATCAACCGGCCTGCCGCAGTAGATCGCTGAACGCGTGAGCTGACGGTAAAAGGCAGGAGCGGCCGTCGCGGAACCAGGCCCGAGAAGACCACGACCGCGTCAGGGGATGTACGACCAACTCTCGGCGTTCCAGGTCGGGCCGGAAGTCGACGGGTTGAATCGGTTCCACCCGCCGACATGGTTCGAAACACCCGTTGCCGCGGAGCGGTAGAAGAACGGGATCTCGTTGTTCTGCTCGGCAAGGATCTGCTGGATGGTGGCCGCGTCGGCCTTCTGCGTGGCCGGGTCGATCTGGTTGGCCAGGTCGGCAAGTGCCTGATCGAGGGCAGGAACGGCGATCCGCGTGTCGTTCGATCCGTTCGGATTCTTGCTTGACGGGATCTGCGATGAGTCGTACGACCAGAAGTAGTCGCCATACACGTCACTGCTCACGGCGTATGCGAAGTCGGCGATGTCGTAGGTTCCTCGATAGATCGAGCACTGCGTCGACGGCGTGGTATCCGCCCATCCCGCGTACAGGACGCTTGCTGCGTCGACCGTCTCGACGTCACTCGGAATGCCGATGGCGCCGAGGTACTGGTTGAGCTTGCCGAGCTCCGTGAGCCGCGTCGGATTCCCCGAGCTCGTGCAGAGGCGGAGTCGCATGACTTCGGGCGTTCCATCGCCGTCGACGTCCTTTTCTCGAAGTCCCGTGTCCGGATTGATCTTCCAGCCCGCCTGGTCGAGCAGTGCCATCGCGCCGTCGGGGTCGTAGGGCACACAGGCGACGGAGTCATCGCGCCACCAGGTTCCTGGCGGCGTCCCGTTGCATGCGGCCTCGATACCCATGCCCGGGAAGAGGACGGACATCAGGTCCTGCTTGTCGACCGCCATCGCGATCGCCTTTCGCACGTTGGGATCGTCGAGGCCGACGTTCTTATTGCTGACATTGATGTCGAAGTGCTGGTACTGCCACGCGGGATCGAGCGTCACGTGCCCAATGGAGGGATCGACCGCCGCCAGTGCCGGGTAGTCAACCTGCGTGGTCTGGAAGGACAAGTCGATCTCGCCGGACAGAAACGCCGTGATCATGGCGTCCTTGTCCGCGTAGTAGCGCATGCGGAGGCCATCGAGCGCTGTCGGGGTTCCGGCATGCCAATGCGGGTTCGGTGCGTAATCGATGCCGTCGGATCCGGCAGACGCGATCTCGAACGGCCCGCTCCAGGGAACCGTCTCCACCCCGGCTCCGAGCGGCATGGATGCTGCGGCAGCGTCAGGAGTAACACCGGCCAGCCATGCGCCCTGCAGGAATTGTGTCGCCGCCCAGCCGAGCCAGCTGGCAAACGGCTTGCGCCAGGTCACCGTGGCGGTCAGGCCGTCGTCGGAGACGGCGATGTCCTTGACGTACTGGTTCTCGGGCGCGAACTGCGCCGCGAGATCCCTGGGCCCCGACGACGTTCCATCCTTGCACGCCTTGGTGACGCAGAGAGCCGGGTCGATGAGCGGCACGAATGCGGCGCAGCCCGCGCAACCGACACCCGACTTTCCGACTTCGACGGCCCAGTCGTAGGTTGCCTTGAAGTCACGCATGGTCAGCGGCGTTGCGTCCGACCACTCGAGGCCGGGCTTCAGCTTCAGCGTGACGGTGAACTCGTCTCCGTCGGCACTGCGTGCGACAGCACCGTTTTCGACCGATGGGACCTCGACCCCGAGATCCGGTACCCACTCGCCGTTGTCGTCCGTGACGTACAGGCCGTGCAGGACCGGGCCAAGCGCATCGAACGTGGACGTTCCAATACTGAAGAACGGCTGAAGCGAGTCCGGCGGTTGCCACTCGCCCATGATGAGCGTCCCGCCAGGCTGTGGGCTGGGACTTGCCTGACCGAACGCCGAAGGCGCGGTCGTGCCCAGTGCCACGACCGCGCCGGCCAGCACGATCGAGAAGGATCGGATTCGCCAGTGCCCGCGTCGCATCTTTGCTTCCTCGTCTCAGGGCCTTCGTTGACGAAGCAACGATACGGAGGGGTGTCTGTCGGCTACCCGACACCTTCTCATTCGACGGCAAATGACTCGAGCTGCCGCTGGAACGCGACGTTCTCTTTCTGGCGGCACAACTCTGCGGCGGCGAGCGCGTACGCGCGTGCCTCCGGTCGTCTTCCAAGCGATCGCATCGTGAAGGCGGCATCGCGAAGCGCTTCCGCCTGGACGTTCAACCAGGGCGACGCCCACGCCTCGACCATCGCTATGAGGGCGTTCACGGCATCACCCGAGCCGTTGGGATCGAGGGCCGCGGCGATTCGGGCACGCGCGCCGATGATGCGGGACCGAGTCGCGCCGATTGGGTCCCGCTCGGCCACGGTCAGGGCGTCTGCGGCCTCGCTGTATCGCTCGAGAGCGACGAGGATTTCGGCAAGCCGGCATGAGACGAAGCTCTGCATCTGGCGGTCCTCCATCGACGCCGCCTCCTCCATGGCGATACGGAGTTCCGCCTCGGCCGCAGGGAAGTCACCTGCCAGTCGGTAGATCCACGCGCGATAGGTGCGCGCGTTGCAGAGGCTGTAGCCGTTGGCGAGATCGGTAAATGCCGCGATGGAGTCGTCAAGGATGCTGTGGGCGGCGTCGAAGCGTCCCAGCATTGCGCGCAAGACGCTCACGACCGAGTTCGCGTCTCCGCGTACGGTCGGATATCCGGCCGCGCGATGTGCCACGTCCATGCCCTGCTCTTCCACCGCGCTCGCCGGGGTCGGTCCGGCGAACGTGTCGACAAGCAGGTTGAGCTCGATTTCAAAGGCAAGGCGGACCTTGCCGGCAGCCATCGCGTGCTGCAGGGCACGGGTGAGATGGAGCCTGGTCGCCTCGACGTCGCCCAGGCGCCAGGCGTCGATCCCGAGCTCGGACTCCGCCTCGGCGATCGCCACTGCGTCTCCGCATGACTCCGCGTCGCGGAGGGCCTCCGCAGCCTCGTCGCCGACGGCCGGATCGGCGCTCTGCAAGGTTCCGTCAGCCGTCAGCGCCCGCAGTCGGATCAGTCGTGACCGGGCGAGAAGTCGCCGATCGCCGATCGCGGTCGCCGTTGCGAATGCCGCATCGATCGGCGCGCGAATCTCTGCGATGCGCCCGGCAGCCAGGAACGCGTCTCCCTGGTCGATGAGAAGCTCGGCGCGCGCGGCAGGTTCAACCTCGGGAAGGCTCAGCGCCTGATCGATCAGCCGGATCGCCGCCGTGACATCGCCTCGATCCGAGGCGGCGCGACCAGACGCCGCCAAATGGGCGGCTGCACGCGCACCGAGCGCAGCCGTGAGGGCATCGTTGTCCTGCAACTCGACGCGATAGCGGTGCGCCTCGAGAAGGTGGTAGCCGACGATCTCGCGGTATTCGGCGAGGCGTCGTCCAGCTGAGCTCTCCAGCCAGTCGGCGAAGCGCTCGTGAAGCTCGGCGCGTTCTCGCTTTGGGAGCCCCTGGTATGCGGCATCGCGCAGCAGGATGTGCCGGAATCGGTAGGCATCGGCGATGCTGAGCTCCGAATGCTGGGTTGAGACGATCTCGCGCCGCACCAGGCCCAGCAGGTCTTCGGTGATCCTGCGGCGGGCCTCATCGGGGGACAGCGCGATCACCGCGGATTGCTCGAAGGCGCGGCCAACGACCGACGCGCGGCGGGCCGTCGCGCGCTCCGCCACCGGCAGGGTATCGACCCTCGCGGCGAGCAGCGCGTTGATGGTCGCGGGCAGGACCGTCATCGGTGTCCCCTGCTCGGCAACCATGGACACCATCTCCTCCAGGAACAGTGGGTTGCCCTCGACGGCGGCGAGGATCCGCGCGCGGAGCTCCGAAGAGATCGAACTGGCGCCCGGAAGGCTGGCGATGAGTCGATCCATTGCCGAGTCGTCGAGCGCGTCGAGCACGATCGTGCTGGCACGTCCTGCGCGGCGGAGGGCATCGGACTCCTGGCCGAGGACCTCGGTTCTCGTCAGGCACACCAACAGCAGCGGAACCGAAGATGCATCGATCGCGATCGATGCCAGCAGCTCCACCAGCGTTGGCTCGGCCCAGTGAACATCCTCGATCACGACCACCAGCCCTCGATCGCGCGCCACGAACTCCAGCATTCGCCGGATCGCCCAGAAGATCTCCTCCTGCGTGAACGAATTGGCGCTCAGGCCGACGGCGCTCGCGATTCGCGCGGCAACCGGGGATCCATCCGGCTCATCGCGCAGGAAGCGCCGAAGACGGCCCAGCGCCACGCGCGGCGAGTCCCGATCGTGGATGCCGGCAAGCGCAAAGATCACCTCGCGCACCGGCCAGTAGGTGATCCCTTCGCCGTACGAGAGGCAGTGCCCGATCGCGATCGCGGCACGATCACCGACGCGGGCCAGGAACTCGCTCGTCAAGCGGCTCTTGCCCGCGCCTGCCGAACCGACCACGCTGACGAGCGCGGGCACACGGTCGCGAGCCACACCTTCGAAGGCGTTCAGCAGCTGTGCCAGCTCGGCGTCGCGGCCGACCAGCGGCGTGGCAAAACCTGGTGCGCCGTCCGTGGTCGGGTTGATCGAAACGAGACGAACCGCGTCGAGTGGTTCGAGCCGGCCCTTGACGCGGATCGCCCGCACATCCTCGACCGTGACCGCGCGGCGAACCATTCGCCACGTGTCCATTCCGAGCAGCACGCCTCCGACGGGAGCGGCCTGCTGCAGGCGCGCGGCCGCGTTGACCGTGTCGCCGGTCACCATCGACTGGTCCAGCTCGGCCGCGCCCGCGACCACCTCGCCGGTGTTGATGCCGATGCGCATTCGGATCTCGACCTTCATGCGCGGCCGGAGCGACCGGTTCAGCTCGGTGAGCGCGTCTCCCATGGCCTGCGCAGCGCGAACGGCACGCATTGCGTCGTCCTCGTGGATCGTGCCGTAGCCGAACACCGCCATGACCGCGTCGCCGATGAACTTCTCGACCACGCCACCGTGCCGCTCGATGGCGGTGCGCATCGCCGCGAAGTACTCGGAGAGCACCTCGCGAAGCGTTTCTGGATCGAGCCGTCGCGCGAGCTCGCTCGAGGCCACGATATCGGCGAAGAGCACCGTGACCGTGCGCCGGCTCGTGGCGACATCGTCAGCTGGACTGCCCAGCCGGGTCCCGCAGTCCATGCAGAACCGGGCGCGGTCGGGGTTCTCCGCGCCGCACGCTTGGCAGGCGATCACGAACCGGGAGTCTCTTCAGGCACGACGACGCCGGTGGGCTCTGCCGCACACGCTCAGCCTTCGGCGACGAGCAGCTCTCCCGGGGCGGCGATGGCCTTGCCGGCAACGACCCCGCGGTCGAGCGCCATGGCCTCGCGGTAGACGGACGTCGAGTCGTCGGCGCAGACCACAACGAGATCGCCCTGCTTGGCGCGGCGCATGGCGACCTTGGCCGCCTCGAGCTCATCGAGGATCGCCTCGGACTTCTGCGCTCGCGCTCCATCGGCCTGTGCCTTTCGGATGCCCTCGAGCACGTGCTCGGCGGTCTCGCCCGGCTTGCGCCCGCGCAGGTTCTTGTCCTCGCGGACGATGATCTCGTCGAACGAGCGCGCGGCGATGGCGCCGTACTCGCGCTGGTCCTCGTCGCGACGGTCGCCCGGGATGCCGATGACGCCGATCGCCCGGCTGGTCCGCGGAGCCGACGCGCCGTTTCCGTTCCCGTTCGCGGCCGCTGTCGCGCTGCGCCCGCCCGCTGGGCACGCCGCCCGCGAACCGGGCCGCGGACCGCTCATGGTGAGATCCACGAACTCGGTCAGGCGACGCATGCCGTCCGTGTTGTGGCAGTAGTCGATGATCACCTTGAAGCCGCGCACGTCCACCTCGTTGAGGCGACCGGGTGCCTGGAAGAAGCTCGTGCTGAAGGTGCGCAGGCCCTGGCGGATGTCGTGCAGGTGCGCGCCGGCGGCCCACGCCGCGCCGGCGGCCGCGAGCGCGTTGGCGATGTTCATGCGCGCCCGACCTTCCATCGTGGCCGGGATGAGGTGCGCGTAGATCAGCGGCATCGTGCGGGAGCCGTGGCGCAGCGCGAGCAGCTCGCCCTCGTCGGTCTGCTGCAGCACCATCGCAGCGCCCCCGCGCTGGGTGTGCCCGTCGACCTTGTCGAAGCCTTCCTGGCCCTTCTCGGATCTGCATCGTGAAGTAGATGACGTTGCCGCGCGAGAGCCGGCCCATCTTCGAGACGTTGGGGTCGTCGGCGTTGAGCACCGCGGTCCCGGTGCGCGGCACGGCCTCCACGATCGTTGCCTTCACGGCCGCGAGCTGCGTCAGCGTGTTGATGCCGTGCAGCCCGAGATGGTCGGCGGTCACGTTGGTCACGACCGCGACGTCGTTGCGGTCGTAGCCGAGGCCTTCGCGCAGGATGCCGCCGCGCGCCACCTCGAACACGGCACTGTCGACGATCGGGTTCTGCAGCACCATCTGCGCGGACTTCGGGCCGGACATGTCGCCCTTCCTGATCATCCGCCCGTCGATGACGATGCCGTCCGTGGTGGTCATGCCAACTCGGCGGCCCATCAGCTTGAGGATGTGGGCGATCATCCGGACGGTCGTCGTCTTCCCGTTCGTGCCGGTGACGGCCACGATCGGGATGCGCGCGTCCGAGCCGCGCGGGAACAGCAGGTCGATCACGGGCTTTGCCACGTACTGCGGCTCACCCTCGGTCGGGTTGGTGTGCATCCGGAAGCCGGGCGCGGCGTTCACCTCGACGATCGCGCCGCCCTGCTCGCGAACCGGCACGGCGATGTCCGGGACGACGAAGTCGATGCCGGCGATGTCCAGGCCAACCACCCGGGCGGCCGTCTCCGCGATCTCGGTGTTCTCGGGATGAGCTTCGAGCGTGCGGTCGATCGAGGTCCCGCCCGTCGACATGTTGCCGGTGAGCGCGAGCTGGACGCGGGTTCCCTTTGCGGGGACGTCGTCGACGGTCAGGCCCTGCTTGGCGAGGAGCTCGTGCGCCGCATCGTTGAGGCTGAGTCGCGTAAGGACCTTCTCGTGGCCGAAGCCGCGCCGGGGATCGCAGTTCTCGATGTCCACCAGCTCGCGAACGGTGTGGAGGCCGTCTGCATCGACGCCGGCGGGCACGCGCTGGGCGATCGCGACCATCTTTCCGCCGATCACCAGGACGCGGTAGTCATTGCCGTGGACGTAGGTCTCGACGACCACGTACCCGCCGCGGCTCTCTGACCTGGCGTTCGGAAAGGCCCGCCGGACGTCGGCCTCGGATTGCAGGTCCAGGTTGACGCCGCGGCCGTGGTTGCCGTCGAGCGGCTTGACCACGACCGGGTAGCCCATCTTGTTGGCGGCTTCAGCGCGCCTGGTCTTCCGTCCGGACCGTCTCCGAACGGGGAACGGGCACGCCCGCCGCGCTGAGCAGGTCGTTGGTCAGTGCCTTATCGGACGCGATGTCGACCGCGATCGAGCTCGTGCGCGAGGTCATCGTGGCGCGGATGCGCTGCTGGTGGACGCCCTGGCCCAGCTGAACGAGTGACTGACGGTCCAGGCGGATCCAGGGAATGTCGCGCGAGACCGCCTCGTCGATGATCGCCTGCGTCGACGGCCCGAACGCCTGCCGCTCGGCCAGGCGGACCAGTCGCTCGACTTCGGCGGCGAAGTCGAAGCTGCCCTCGTCGGGCGCCACGAGATGGTTGACCAGCTCGACGGCGATCCTGCCGGCCTCGATGCCGACCTGTTCCTCGCGGAACTCGTAGATCACGTTGTACTGGCCGGTTTTGCCGGCGGCACGGGTCTTGCCGATGCCGACAGGTGTGCCGGCGATGTTCTGCAGCTCCAGCGCGATGTGCTCCGCGACGTGGCCGAGCCACGTGCCCTCGGCGAGGCGCGCGAGGAAGCCGCCGCGCGCGCCCGAGCGAGCAGGCATGGTCTCCCAGCGTGGGCAGGAGCACCTTCCAGCGCCTCGTTGAAGCCGGGCACCTTGTTGGTCGGGTACTCCTCGAGCACGCCCAGGTCGACCAGCATCCGGACCACCGGCACGCGCGCCCAGAAGTTGGGGCCGCGCAGCACGCGCGTCTCGAGGATCCGCAGCGTGGGACGCGGACCCGTTGCCTGTCCCGTCTCGGTTGCTGCCTGCGTCTCGGTTGCTGCCTGCGTCTCGGTTGCTGCCTGCTTCGCCTGGGTCATGCTCGCTCCATGCTCATGGGCGCGGAGCGTAGCAAGTCGCACCGCGCGGGGGATAGAGGTGGTCGCGCCGGTACCACGTGACACGGGTGCCAGGCCTTCCTTCGAGCCTCGCGCGCGGGCGTATCGGCAGCGTCGATCGCCCGAGCGATAGCTTCATGGGGGAGAAACGGCGATCCGGACTTGCCGTCGCCGCTCCATCGGCTGAGCGATAGCTGTACCGCCGCGCCCTCGTTGCAGGCGCTCTAACGCGGTCAAGCAATCGCTCAGGCGATCAATCGGCCCCGGAGCGATCGAGCCATTCGGCGGCGGATCTGATGGCCATCGCCTGAGCGATGGCGGCGAGCAAAGATGCGGTGGCTGCGGGTTGGTCGCGTCGCATCCAATCGCCTGACCGATAAGGGATCGGTAAGTGGCTCCTCCTAATCTCGCGGCATGGCTCGATCGGTGCCGCCGCGAACCAAGCTCGCCCGGCTTGGACATCAACGGGCGTTGGAATTGCGTCGCCATCTCGCGGACGAGATTCGCCGGTATCGCGAAGATGCAGGTCTCAGCCAATTGCGCGTCGCGAATGCCGCAGGAGTTTCGCAGTCGGTCCTGTCCGAACTCGAGGCTGGCAAGGGTGATCCCGGAGTGGAAGTGCTCGCCCGGATCGGGGCGGCGCTCGGAGGGCGGCTCACGGTACGGATTGATCCAGGCACGGGGTCGCCGATCCGGGACCACATTCAAGCCGCGATCGGCGAGTGCGTGCTTGGTCTCGCATCCGCTCAGTGGAGGCGATTGCTCGAAGTCGCCGTGTACCAGCCGGTTCGTGGGGTCATCGACCTCGTCTTGCACGATCCCGACCAGCACGTGATCGTCGCAACCGAGATCCAGTCGGAGCTTCGCCGCCTCGAACAGCAAATGCGATGGCTCCACGCAAAGGCCGACGCGCTGGCGGTTGGCGGCTGCTCACCGGACATCGCCGCCGCGCTCGATCTCGGTGGACCAACGCCCCGCGACCGTGTCGCGCCTCCTCATCCTGAGGTCGACCGTGGCGACTCGGCAACGTCGTTTCCACGTATCGATCGACCGTCGCTAGCGCGTACCCAGCAAGGCATGAGGACGCCCTCAACGCGTTGATCCAAGGTGGTCGAGTGGCCGGGCAGCGCACTGCTGTGGGCTGAATTCAGCCGAGGCGTCGCGTCGATCCGTGAGCGACCGCCGCGCGGTATTCGAGTCGGCGTCTAGCTCGACGCGCGCGCCCCTGGCTCTACCGCGCGAAGCATGGGCCCGGCCACGCGCATCCGGCGGTTGAGGTCGAAGCGATAGCCGGCAGGCAGCGAGTGCAGCACGACGTTGCTGATCATCAGTGGACGATGCGCGCGCACTTCCCAGGCGTCGGTGTCACTTCCCGCGCCGTCGATGATCGTGACGCTCCGGCGCCCGATCACCTCCATGACGTGATCCGGGCCGACGACGCCGGCGGTGTCCTCGTCGATGCCGAGGCCGAGCAGCGACGGGTTCTGGGCGATGATCGCGAGCAGCCGACCGAGCCGGTTCCGCTGCTGGAAGTGCTGGTCGATGATCACGCTCGGGAGCAATCCCAAGCCGGCGGCCATCTGCACCATGCGCTGCTTGGGGCTCGACCCACTCGCACCGAAGGCGACCATGTGCGAGCTCATCGCGCTTGCGCCGGCGCTCGTGCCCGCGATGACGGAGCCGTGTCGATGCCGCTCGAGGATCGCCTGCGCCAGGTTCGTGCCACCGATGGTGGACGAGAGTCGCAGCTGGTTGCCTCCGGTCAAGAAAACGCCCGTCGAATCGCGGACAAGACGCGCGCCGTGATCGTCGTTCGCCTGCGCGCGGGTGACCGCATGGATCGTGTGCACCTCGTGCGCGCCGAGCTCGGTGAACACCTTTCGGTACATCTGCCCGGCCAGCGGCCCCAGCGACGAGGCGCTGCTGATCACCGCGATGCGCGCATCGGTGCCGCCCGCGAGCGCCACGAAGCGCGACAAGATCGCGCGCTCGCCGACCTTGTCCTCGGCGCCCCCGATGACGATGACGTGCCCTTCGGCCACGAATGCGAACCCTCCCGCTCGGTGCGGTGGAGGATAGCAAGGCTAACGGTCTGACCGTGTCACGCTCGTGGCGCCCGCCTCGGGACGCGTTCGCGGGCCGCCCAGTCGATGTTGCCGTGACGACGGGTGCGCCACTCCCTCTCGACCATGACTCGGTCGCCAGATCGCTGATGAAAGCCCATACTCGGCGCGTGCAGCGTTCATCTTCGTTCCTGACGCGCCTCGCGCGACCGTCGATGGTGCTCACCCTCGTCGTGGCGGCCATTGCCGGCGGGGCGACACAGACGCCTGTCGGCGCCGCGGATCCGTCGGCACCGCCAACGGCCTCGGCCTCGCCCGTCGCGTCAGAGCCGGCAGGGGCGATGTGCGACAGCGTCGCGAACCTGCGCCTGTACGTCGGCTTCGTCCGGGACCAGTCCATCAAGGATGACGGACTGCTGCCCGTGCTGGTCGGAGTCGTCGCTTCGCTCAGCGAGGCGCGCACGTTGGCCGGACTCGTGCGAGAGACGTACCGACCCCTCGTCGACGACCTCGTCACCTCGTTGACGGACCTGGAGTCCGCCGTCCGCTCCTTCTTCGATCAAGGGACGGTCGGCGCCGGCCTCGTGCAACTCGGTGGCGCGATCACGGACGTTGGAACGAAGCTCGACACGTTGTCCAGTGCCGTCCGCGAGCCCTGCCCCGGCGAATCGCCTGCTCCTTCTCAGCTTCCGGCTCCCTCCGCATCCCCGGCGGGCTGACCGCAGGCATTCCCGAGTTCGACCCACCGCGGTCCGGTCAGCCCTGGCTCCGCACCCGGCGCACCTTCGACGAACGGATACCGCGCGAGGTCGAACCGGAGCCCATTGCATCACTCGCGCAGGCCATGCGACCAGCGCGCATTCGGGTGGCAGCCTTCACCATCGGTTCACGAGGTCGCGACCGGCTGGCCCGCTTCGGCCGCGATCAACGTGCCGATCCGGATGATTGACCGACCGATCGAACGCCGGATGGAGCGTTGCTCGCCACCGCTGCGAATGAACGCGCGGGCCGCGTCGCGACGACTGGCTGCGGCTATGCGCCGGTCGATCTCGCGGGTGCGTTCCTCGTGGATCGAACGAGAGATGTCCGACTGGAACATGTCGCGTACCTCCTGGCCCCGGAGCGCGCCTTGTGACGCTCCTCGGGTCAGCCGGGACACTGGCGACACCGTCCGAAACGGCAACGAAGAATCCACCAACCCATCGCAAACGAAGCGGTTCTTCGACGATTTCCAGACCCTGCTTATGGTTCGCGGGCCGGTGAGTGCGGGCGACCCGGCAGAGACTTCGTCCAACCATTTGAGGTAAGGGCGCGGCCAGCGATCCGACGAGCACGCTGGAGCCGGCCGCTCTGGGCCGCGCTCGGCCGGCGTTCACCCCCGCGACTGGCCACTGCTGCCCCACAATCGCAGCACATGCCGATCGATCTGTCGCTGACGCCCGAGAACGAGCTCGTCCAGCAGACCGTGCGCGACTTCGCGCAGACGGAGATCGCGCCGCACATCCGCGAATGGGACGAACGCCACGAGGCGCATCGCGAAGTCTTCGCCCGGATGGGCGCGCTGGGCTTCCTCGGCGCGCCGATCTGGACGGGCTGGGGCGGGGCCGGCATGGACTACGTCAGCTTCGGGATCCTCTGCGAGGAGCTCGAGCGCGTCGACTCGGCGTTCCGCGTCGTGCTGAGCGTGCACACGGCGCTCAACTCGCTGACGCTCCAGCAGTGGGCGACCGAGGAGCAGAAGCAGCGCTGGCTGGTGCCGCAGGCGCGCGGCGAGAAGCTGGCCACGTTTGCCCTCACCGAGCCCGGTGTTGGCACGGATGCAGCGAACCTGGCGACGACAGCCCGGCGCGACGGCGATTCCGTACGTCCTCAACGGCTCGAAGCTCTGGATCAGCCTCGCCGACCTGGCCGACCACTTCCTCGTCTTCGCGTCGCGTCGACCGCACCAAGAAGCACAAGGGCATCACGGCGTTCGTGCTCGAGCGCGGCATGGCCGGCCTCAGCACCGGAACGATCCACGGCAAGCTGGGCATTCGTGCCGGCAACACCGGTGAGCGTCGTGATGCAGGACGTGCGCGTCCCGCTGGCAAACCGGATCGGCGAGGAGGGCGAGGGCTTCACCATCGCCATGAGCGCGATCGACCAGGGGCGGTTCACGGTCGCGAGCGGGGCGGTCGGACTCGCCCAGGCCTGCCTCGACGCGTCAGCTTGAAATACGCGCACGAGCGACAGACCTTCGGCGAGGAGATCGGCCGCCACCAGCTGGTCAAGCAGATGCTGGCCAAGATGTCGTCCGGGATCGAGGCGGGGCGGCTGCTGTGCCGGCAGGCCGCGTGGCTCAAGAACCGGGGCGTGCGCAACACGCGCGAAACGAGCCTCGCCAAGTGGTTCTGCCACGGAGCACGCCGTCGCGTCAGCGCTCGATGCGATCCAGATCCACGGCGCGTACGGCTACTCGAACGAGTACCCGGTGGAGCGGTACCTGCGCAACGCCAAGTCCGCCGTGATCTACGAGGGCACGACCCAGCTCCATACGCTCATCCAGGCCGACTACCTGCTGGGCTACCGCCAAGACTCGCCGCTGCGCTGCGAAGCGTTGCCCGCGGAAACCGCCGCGGGCACCGCACCCACAGAGAGGCATCCACAGGTGCCGTAGCATTCGGACCGCAATGACGCCACTCCCGGCGCCGAGCGCGATCCCGTTCGGATTGGGTCGCCCGAGCGCCCGCACCTTCTCCTTCCTGCGCGAGCCTCGCCGCATCCTCGCGATCGTCCTGCTGGCGCTGTTCGGCGGGGCGATCCTGCTGTTCCTGGTCGTTCGCGGCGACCTTGCCGGCGCCGATGCCCTTGCCTACTGGGCCGGCGTGCGCACGTGGCTGGGCGGCGGCGATCCGATGCATCCGGAAGGCCCGTACCTGCCCTTCGTCTACGCGCCCTGGACCCTCCCGCTCTTCCTGCCGTGGGCGGCCCTGCCGTGGGGCATCGCCTGGTTCGTTTGGCGTGGGGTCAATGTCCTGCTCCTGCTGTGGACCGCGAAGTGGGCCTACGACCGCCAGCCGCTCGCGACGGCCGTGTCTGATCGCGATCCTCGCCGCGCCGATCGCCGCCACGCTGGACACCGGCAACATCACGCTCATCCTGGCGCTGTCGATCTGGGCGGCGCAGTTCGTTGGACCCCGGCTCGGCGGCATGATGTGGGCGCTCGCGGCCACGCTGAAGTGGTTCCCTCTGGCGCTCGTGTTCCTCCTGCCGCCCCGCGCCCGGCTCTGGGGAATCACGTTCCTGGGCATCTGCGTGCTGCTCGCGTTCGCAACGTTCCCCCAGACGATCACGCAGATGGATCTCGCGTTGAACTTTCCGCGGCCGATCCGGATCGACTACCTGCTGCTGCTCTGGGCCGGCGTCCCCTGGCTGTGGCGCCACCCGCACCCGCTCTGGTGGCTCAATCGCCAGGACGTGCCGCGGATCACGCGGGTCTGGCGTGAGCGAGCCGTCACGTCCTGGAACGACCTCCGTTCAGCCGACGAGCCCGCAAGCGCCGCGCGGCGGTCCATCGGCCGCCATGTCCGCGCCTGGTTCGGTGTTGCCTGAACGGCCCCGGACTCGGTTACTCGGATAGCCGGAACGGCGGGTACTCGTTGCTGACCATCCACAACCACGCAGTCACGCGCGCGAGGTACCGCAGGTAACCGCCAACCCAGTGGTACACGGGCCCCGCCTGCCGCCCTGTCAGCAGCACCGGGATCCACGACACCAGCCAGATCAGGAACACGACGATCGCCAGCAGCCAGAGCACGATGTAGTGCGGGATCAGGGCCAAGCCGCGGATGGCCATCCCGATCACCGGCACTCCCCAGAGTCGGTTGATGGATGCGCCGCGGGGCAGCTGCACGAACACCTGGTCGGTGGGTCCCTGCTCCAGATCGAACGGCGGATAGCGTCCTGACAGCAGGGCCACGTAGGCCACGATGCGCAGCTGGTACCGCAGGAACGCGCCGAGGACGGTCGTGACGAGGTCGGCCTGGCGCCCGAAGACGAGCACCGGGATCCACAGGAACCAGGCAAGGAACGCGGTCGCGATACCCAGCAGCCACAGCACGATGCCCAACGGGATGGCAAGGATGATCCGCAGCAAGACGCCGAACAGTGGGATGCCCCACCACCTGGCGATGTGCGCTCGCTCGTCGAATCGGATCACGGGCTGGGTGGGAGCACCCGTTGGAGGCGGCGGCATGCCGGGTTGCTGCATGCCGGACGGCAGTGAGCCGTAGCCCGGTGGTGGTCCGTAGGGCGGCGGCGCACCATAGCCAGGTGGCGGCGCACCATAACCAGGTGGCGGCGCTCCATACCCAGGTGGCGGCGACCCATAGCCGGGTTGTTGCCCGTATGCCGGAGGGCCAGGCGGCGGTCCATACGGCCCACCGGTTGCTCCTGGCAGGCCGGGTTGCGGAGGCCCGGGCGGTGGCGTCGGCGGCATCATGATGTCTTCACCTCTGTGATCGGCTGGCAGGTCGGGCACCAATAGAGCCGGCGCGGCAGATTCCCGAGGGTGGTCGAACGGACGATCGTCCCGCAGACATAGCATGCGCGTCCGGTTCGGCCATAGACCCAGAGACGCGGCCCGCGATTGGAACGAACGCACGAGCCGGCAAGCCGAGCGCGGTCGGGCATCGTCCGGCGCATCGGCGTCGAGAGGTTCTCGCGCAGTACTCGCGAGCCCGTTTCGGCGAGCCGGCGCACGACCGCGACCGGCAACGACCCGACCGCCGCGAACGGATCGACACGCTCCATGAACAGGACTTCGCTGCGGTACACGTTGCCGAGGCCTGCGAGAGCCGTCTGATCGAGGAGCGCCTCGGCGATCGTCAAGCTGGCACGAGACGGCGAGCGGAGACGGGCGACGGCCGCGTCCAGGTCGGGCTCAGGCGCGAGCAGGTCCGGCCCCAGCGAACGCAACGCCGGATGGATCGCAACGGCGCGGGAGTCGAGCAGCTCAACCGTCGGCGCATCGAAGCAGACGGCGACCGCGCCGGGAACCTCGATCACCGCGACCGCCCGACTGGCGCTCCGTCTCCACGGCTCGCCCGTCCGGTAGCGATGCCATGACCCGTGCATGCGCAGGTGCGTGTGCAGCGTCAGCCCGTTGTCGAAGTCGACCAGCAGGTGCTTTCCTGTCGATTCGACACGGGAGACCTTGCTGCCGACGACACGCCCGAGCGCTGCTCCATCTGGTCGACCGCGTGCGGCGGTCACGCGGCGACCCCGGAGCGCGTCCCGGAGCACCACGGCGGTTCGAAAGAGCGTGTCTCCCTCGGGCATCGAGCCCCGAGGCTAACGGTTGCGCAGCGTGGGCACCAGTGGTCGATCGTCGGCCCGCAGGGCAAGGCCGCGGTAGCCGGCGTGGAAGCCGTGTCCCTCGAGCAGCTCGCGGAACCGCGATGCAGTGGCCGGCACGCCGTCGATTCGCTCGATCTGCAGCGCGCGGAGCCGGCCGTCGTCGAGCAGCGCGGCAAGAGCGGCCAAGGCGGCGCCGGCGACCTCGGCATCCGCGTCGAACGCGGGGAAGGTCTGGATCGAACGACCACCCCGGTCGACGTAGAGCGCCGCGTCGCCGTCCACCAGAACGACCGATGCCCCGGCGGCACGCGCAAAGACGCGCCGATCGTCCTCACCCGAGCGAGGCCACGGCAGGGTCCCGCCGTACGGCTGGGCCGGATCGGTCGCCGCCAGCAGCAAACCGACGGCCGCGGCGGTTCGGTCGCCGGATGGGTCCGTGCGTTCGGCACGCAGCCGGTCGACCGCGCCCGGCAGTGCGAACTGCGCACCGCCAAGGCCCTCCACGAAGTAGCCGCGGCGCACCCGACCGCGCTCTTCCATCTCGCGCAGCAGCGGGTAGACCGCCGAAAACCCGCCCGCGATTCCCTCGGCAGCGACCGCGTCGCGGGTCACGACGCCGTGGCGCTCCAGCAGCTGGACGGCCAGCGCGTGGCGCCCGCTCGGTTGCCGATGGCGGCGACCCACCCGCCAGGGCGATCGACGTTGCGATCGCCTCGCTGACGAGCGACCACCGACCCGCGGCCTCAGGTGGGCCCATCCGTCCGGTCGCGCCGAGTCGGGGTGCCGCGGCTCGGCGGTCGCGTCCGTTGCGTGGCCAGCGGAGCGCGCGCAGGGGCGCGAAGGTGTCGTTGGTCAGCTCGGTGGCCCAGACGAGGTCCCAGATCGCGTCGAGCAGCTGGCGTTCACTGGGCTGCCGCTCGCCGCGATCGACCGCGGCTCGCAGGACGGCGGCCAGGATCTCGCGGTAGAAGCTGGCGCCTCGGCTTGCCAGGTGCGTCCGAATGCCCTCGTGCAGCCACGTGGCTGCCGCCAGCGGCTCCGGCGCCGTCAGCAACAGCGCCAGCCGATCGGGCCGGTAGAGCGCGACGCGTCCGTCGTCCTTGCCCAGCGAACCGGTGCCCACCCAGATGATCTCGCCCGCGGACCCGAGCTCGTCGAGCAGCCGAGGCACGTAACCCCGAACGCGTGCCGGCAGGATGTCCCGCTCCAGGGCGGACGCGGGCAGGGCAAGGCCTTCGAGCTGGCCCAGCACCTCGGCCAGGCGCGCGGTGCCGCCCGACGCGGATCCGACACCCTGCCACGCAGGCAGGAAGCGAGCCAGCGCGCGCGGCTCGACCGGCTCGACCTCTCGCCGCAATTGGGCCAGCGAGCGCCGGCGCAGCGAGCGGAGCACCTCCGGATCGCACCATTCGCGCGCGACTCCACCTGGACGGAACTCCCCGCGGACGAGCACGCCCGAGGAGACCAGCGTGCTCCAACGCCGCCTCGACGATGCCGACCGGCAAGCCCCAGCGCGTCGCGGGCTCCCCTGCAAGGAACGGTCCGTGGTGCCGTGCCCAGCGCGCGAGCAGCCCGCCCGAGGGGATCGCGCACCGGGACGAGGAACGCCTCGGGAACGCCTTGCGGCGGCGCGGCGCCGACACCGTCGCGGTATCGTCCCGGCATCCTCGGCGGCGATCCAGCGCTCCTGTCCCGCGATCCGGACGCGCACGGCGCGCCGATCCGCGGCCAGTGCCTCGAGCCACTCCCCCGCGGCCCGGGCACGCGACCGTTCATCCGCGCCACGAACGCGCGCGGCAACCTCGGCGCCGGACAGATCCCCCAGGCGGCGCAGGAGGTCGTGGACCTGGTCGACCGACCCGGCGGCGCGCTCGGGCGTGAGCGCCTGGAGCTCCAGCTCGAGCTGGGCGAGGGCGTCGGCGTCGAGCAGCTCGCGCAGCTCGTCGGCTCCGAGCAGCTCCCGCAAGAGGTCGCGGTCGAGTGCCAGCGCCTGTGCGCGGCGGTCGGCAAGCGGCGCGTCGCCCTCGTACATGTACGCGGCGATGTAGTCGAACAGCAGCGAGCTCGCGAACGGCGACGCGCTCCGCGTCTCGACGCTCACCACGCGGATCTCGCGCCGCTCGATCCCGGCCAGGATCTCCCGCAGTGCCGGCAGGTCGAAGACGTCCTGCAGCACTTCGCGATACGTCTCGAGGATGATCGGGAACGAGCCGTAGCGGCTGGCGACCGTCAGCAGCTGGCCCGCCCGCTGGCGCGATTGCCACAGCGGCGTGCGCAGGCCCGGTCGGCGCCGCGGCAGCAGCAGCGCCCGTGCCGCGTTCTCGCGGAAGCGGCTGGCGAAGAGCGCCGAGTTGCCCACCGACTCGACGACCAGCTCCTCGACCTCGTCCGAGGGGACCAGGGTGGCCGCCTCCGCGTCGTCGACCGGTTCCTTGCCGGACTCCTCGGTCGACGGCAGTCGGATGACGATCCCGTCATCCGACCAGAGCGGCTGAACCTCCAGGCCGAGCCGATCGCGCAGGCGCGCCTCGATCGCCAGCGCCCACGGCGCGTGGACGCGCGCGCCGAACGGTGTCAGGAGGCAGATGCGCCAGTCGCCCAGCTCGTCGCGGAAGCGCTCCAGCACGATCGTCCGCTCGGTTGGCAGCGCGCCCGTCGCCTCGCGCTCCTCGTCGAGGTAGGCCAGTAGGTTTCGCGCCGCGCGCTCGTCCAGGTCGTGCTCGGTCTCGAGACGGCGCATGGCTCGCTTTCGCCCGGCGCGAGCCCGACCGAGCCAGCTCGTCGATCTCGCGCGTGAACTTCCCGAGCTCGCGTCCCAATTCGACCGGACGTCCCGGCCCGTCGCCTTTCCAGAAGGGGATCTTGCCGGGCTCCCCCGGCGCCGGCGAGACCAGCACGCGATCGCGCTCGATCGACTCGATCGCGCCATGCCGACGCTCCGAGCAGGATCACCTCTCCGGCACGGGTCTCGTAGACCATCTCCTCGTCCAGCTCACCGACGCGTCGCCCGCCCTGCTCGCGCTTCGCGGGCTCGCGTCCCTGGGCCACGCCGATCGCCTTCCGACTCCGTCCCATCGGCGAGAAAGACCGGGAACAGGCCGCGATCCGGGATCGTTCCACCGCTGATCACGGCCACGGTGTGGGCGTCGCGTCGCGACTGCACGGTGCCCGCGACCCGGTCCCACACGACCCGGGGCTTCAGCTCGGCGAACTCGTCGGCCGGGTACTGGCCGGCGAGCATGCCCAGCACGGCCTCGAACGACTCGCGCCCGAGCTCGGCGAAGTTCTCCGCTCGCCGAGCGAGCGCGTAGAGATCGTCCGCCGACCATTCGTGCTCCGAAGCTGCCGCCACGAGCTGCTGAGCGAGCACGTCGAGCGGGTTGTGAGGGATCACCGTCGGCTCGATCGCGCCCTCGTGCATCAGCCGTGTGACGACGGCGCACTCGAGCAGGTCGCCGCGGTACTTGGGGAAGATCACGCCGTGCGACGGCTCACCGACCTGGTGGCCGGCACGTCCGATGCGCTGCAGGCCGCGCGCCACCGACAGCGGCGACTCGACCTGGACGACCAGGTCGACCGCCCCCATGTCGATGCCCAGCTCCAGCGAGCTGGTCGCGACCAGTGCCGGGCAGCCGGCCCTCCTTGAGCGCCTCCTCGATGAGCACCCGCTGCTCGCGTGCCAGCGAGCCGTGATGTGCCCGCACCAGCTCCTCGCCGGCAAGCTCGTTGAGCTGCCTCGCCAGGCGCTCCGAGAGCCGTCGCGAGTTGACGAAGACGATGGTGCTGCGATGCGCCCGGATGAGCTCCAGCAGCCGCGGGTAGATCTGCGGCCAGATGCTGTTCTGCTGCGTCTCCGGTCCGGTCCTGGGGAGCTCGTACTCTGCCAGCCGGACGGCATCGGCCGGGCCGCCACTCAACGCCGGTGCGGCACTGTCCGCGATGTTGGTCATGTCGTCGACCGGCACGATCACCTGGAGCTCGAGTCGGCTTGCGCACGCCGGCATCCACGATCGTCACCGGGCGATGCGGCGCAGCCGAGCGCCGCCCTCCCCCGCGGAATCTGACCCTGCTGCGGCGGGCTGTCGCCCGCCGAGGTACCCGGCAACCGCTTCCAACGGCCGCTGGGTCGCGGACAGCCCGATTCGCTGCGGCGGACGGTCCGTGAGCGCTTCCAGCCGTTCCAGCGAGAGAGCGAGGTGGGCCCCGCGCTTGGTGTTCGCCAGCGCGTGGATCTCGTCGACGATGACCCACTCGACGCCCCGCAGCGCCTCGCGCGAGGACGAGGTCAGCAGCAGGTAGAGCGATTCCGGCGTCGTGACGAGGATGTCCGGCGGATGCTTCCCGAAGGCACGCCGCTCGTCGCTGGGCGTGTCACCCGTGCGCATGCCCACACGAACCTCGCGTCGCCGGCTCCTCCAGGCGTTGTGCGGCAAACGAGATCCCGGCGAGCGGCGCCCGCAGGTTCCGGTCCACGTCGTGCACGAGCGCCTTCAGCGGCGAGACATAGAGCACGCGAAGGCGACGCTGCGGGTCTGCCGGCACGGGCTCGGCCATCAACCGGTCGAGGCACCAGAGGAACGCGGCCAGGGTCTTGCCGCTCCCCGTGGGAGCGCAGATCAGCGTGTGATGGCCGCCTGCGATGGCCGGCCAGCCCTGCGACTGTGCTGCCGTTGGATCGGCAAACGACGACTCGAACCACGCCCGCGTCGCGGGATGGAAGAGCGGCGAGCGGACCCTGGGTGGCAGCTGAACGTTTCACGGGCACCGGATTCTGCGACCGATTGTGGCCGGATCCTGTCAGGAGTGCGCGGCCTTGCCCCGTTTCACGAGATCGATCACGAGCCGCTCGAACTCGCGCGGTTGCTCCAGGTTGACCATGTGCGCAGCGCCGCGGAACACGAAGCTCTCCGCGCCGACGATTCCGTCACGGAGAACCGGGCCCGCCGCCTGGGTCGCGGCTTCGTCGAGGTCGCCCCATGCGATCAGTGCTGGCACGCGGACGTCGGGCAGGCGCTCGACCGCACGCGGCTCCAGGGGCTGTGGCTGGGCGTCTCGGCCCGGGCCGAAGTAATTCTCGTGTCCCCAGCGCTCCATCCGTGCTCGCAGCTCCGGACCGGTCCGGCCACGCGGCTGGCCCTCGCCCTCGAGCCAGAAGTCGACCTCGAGCGGGATCAGCGTCTCGAAGTCGCGCGCCTCCTCGAGCGCCTCCATGCGCTGCCAGAACGGCTCCGACGCCGGGTCGTCAAAGTCGAAGCCACCGGGCGTCGACGCAAACAGACCGAGCGAGCGCACGCGACCGGGACGCTCAAGGGTGAAGTCGAGGGCGATCGTGCCGCCGCGCGAGATGCCCACCAGGTGGGTCGACGCCACGCCCAAGTGATCGTGCAGTGCCGCGAGATCGGCGCGGTTCGAGAACGGAACATCCTCGGTTTCCGTGCGACCGAAGCCGCGCGTGTCATACCGGATCACGCGGAGGCCGGCGTCGATGAACGCGGGCAGGTGCGCGTCCCACATCTCGCATGTCGCCACGCCGGCATGGATCAGCGTCAATGGGACTCCGTGCTCCGGTCCGTCGACGGCGAACCACAGGCGGCCGCCCGGAACATCGAGGTATTCACCCATCGGTTGCCCTCCTGATCTGGTCAAGGACCCGCTCAACGGTCGTCGCGTTGCGGCGCGCGGTGCCCGTCGGGCTCGCGCCGGCGCGGTTCCTGGCGGATCGATCATCCGGACCGGCAACGGCGCCTGGTCCCATCGCTCGGCTTCCCGCTCCCACCGCTCGCGCCACGCCGTAGGCGTCTCGTCGGGCACCGGCTCGTGCCGCTGCGCCAGGTTGACCAGTGCCCACGAGCGCGGCACGACCCGGTACGCGTCGTAGCCGCCGCCGCCGGTCGCCAGCCAGCGACCCTCGCAGTACTCGTGCGCGATCTGGTCGGCCAGCGTCGACCGCGCGCGCGTAGCCGGCGGTCGTCACGCGCAGGTGCGCCAGCGGATCCCAGGCGTGCGAGTCGCAGCCGTGCTGCGTGACCAGGAACGTCGGCCGGAATCGCTCCGCCAGCGCCGGGACGATCCGTTCGACGGCGGACCACCAGCTCGGATCGCCGCTGCCCGGCTCGAGCGGCACGTTGACGGCACTCCCCCTGGCGCCCTCCCCGCCCGCTCTCCTCTTCGAAGCCGCTGCCCGGAAAGAGCGCAAGGCCGGTCTCGTGGATCGAGAAGGTGAGCACCTGCTGGGTCGTCCCAGAAGAGCGCCTGCGTGCCGTCGCCGTGATGCACGTCGAAGTCGAGGTACAGCACGCGGTGGCCGGCGTCGCGCGCGGCGGCGACGCCGAGCGCCACGTCGTTGTAGATGCAGAACCCACTCGCCCGTGCCGCGCTCGCGTGGTGCAGCCCGCCGCCGGGGTTGAAGGCATGGCTCGCATCTCCCCGGAGGATCGCCTCGACCGCCGCGATCGAGCCGCCGGCGATCGTCGCCGAGGCCTCGTGCATGCCGTAGAACGGCGGGCAGTCGCCCGGGCCGATGCCCATGGCCGCTGGTTGGTCCGGATGGTCCGAAAACGAGCGCACCTGGCGGATGTAGCGGCGGTCGTGGAGGCGTGCGAGCTGATCGTCGTCCGCCTCGAGCGGCTCGACGAAGCGCGTCTGTCCGAGCTCCCGGATCAGGTCGATGCCCGGGACCGAAGCGCCGCGGCGTGAGCGGATGGCCCGGCCCGAAGTCGTACTGGCAGGACACTGTCGCCGTAGACGAGGATCGGCTGGTCCTCTGCCTGGGCCATCAGTCGACGACGGGCTCCCAGTCGCCCCCGAAGGGCTGCCCGAAAGGCATCGGCCGGGGCGACGCCCCGGTCGAGCTCGGCCGCGTAACGGCCGACGGCTGCGGCGAAGGCCGCTCCGTCGTCGGCGCCGAGGCCCTCCGTGGAGGGCTCGCGCAGCAGGGTCGTCTGCGCGGGCAGCGCGCGTCTCCGGCTCAGCCGCGTCGACATCGACAACGGCGACGAGGTGCGCGTCGTGATAGGCGGCTGCGTCCGCGGCAACCGCGAGCGCGTCCGCCCCCAACGGTTCGGCAACCACGAGCACGCTGCAGTCGCTCACGTACGACAGGCCGAGCGAGATGTCCCGGGCGTCGAACCGAACGGCGGCCCGCTGACGGATCGCGAAGCACGGCCGCATGGCCGATTCCCGCTGCGACCAAGCTCGAGCACCGTGGCGTCGCCCTCGTCGTCATCCGGCACGGTGCCAACCAGCTCGACGGACCTGCCCGCGGCCCTGGCAGCGACCGCGATTTCCGCGGCACGGCCCGTGAGGCGTCGCACGCCGTCAGGCGCCGCGGTGCCCGAGCGCCGGTCGCCCAAGGACGACGATCACGCGTCCGTGGTGTCGGAACGCTCGCGGATGCACCTGCACCTCGCCGAGATCGGCATCGTCGAGCGCGCTCAGGAACGTGTTCGCGTCGCCGACCAGCACGATCGTGGCCTCGTCGGGACGGACGTGCTCCCGTGCCGCGGCGATCACGTCGTCGGCGGTCACCGCGGCCACCTGCGGCCGGTAGTGGTCCAGCTCGTCATTCGGGAGCCCGAAGATGACGATGCCACCGAGCGCCGCCGCGACCTGGCCGGCCGTCTCGAAGCGCAACGGAAAGACGCCGACGAGGTAGTCGCGCGCGAGCCCCAGCTCGTCGTCGGTCGGTGGCTCCTCGCGGATCCGTCGCAGCTCGCCCAGGACGTCCTGCACGGCCGGGACCGTCACATCCGACTGGACGCCCAGGCGGACCGCGAACGGCCCTGCGCCGCGGCGGAAGTCGAAGCCGGAAGAGGCCCCGTACGTGTAGCCGCGCTGCTCGCGGAGCAGCAGCATCAGCCGCGAGTTGAAGAGCCCGCCGAGGATGGCGTTCATGCACCGCCGACCTTGTGGAAGTCGGGCACGAGGCGCGGCAGGCCGACGTGGCCGACGCGGATCTCGGTCTGCGGCGATCCGGGCCGATCGACCACCAGCACGCGCGGCGCATCGGCACGCGGCAGCGTGGCCGGCGGCGCCACCGTGGGAGCGGGGCCCGTTGATGGCCACGCGGCGAAGGCATCGGCGACGGCCGAGTCGAGATCGATGCCGGCCAGGTCGCCACTCACCAGCAGCGTCGCGGCGCCGGGACGCAGCATCGACGCGTGGCGCTCAGCGATGCCATCCCGCGTGATCCGCGCGACCGTCTCCTCGATCCCGCCCAGTGGCCGCACGTACGGCGACGCCGCGTCGTAGATCTGCTCGGGGAAGACGCGCTCGGCGCGACGGCGTGGATCGGCGCGCGCCTGCATCAGGTCGTTGATGCGCTCGTCGCGCAGCCGATCGACCTCGGACTCCGGAAAGCTCGGTTCGAGGCACACCTCGGCCAGCAGCTGCAAGCGCCGGCAGCAACCGCGTGCGCGGCACCTCGACGCCGGCACCGACAGCTGTCCCAGCCCGCGTCCGCGCTCAGCTCGGCGCCGAGCCGCTCCGCGGCCTCGATCACGCCGACGGCATCGCGGTGCCTGCGTCCCCTCGGTGAGGGCTCGTGCCATCAGCACGGTCTCGCCGGCCAGATCGGCAGGCTCGCCGGTGACACCGCCACCGGCGTCACCACGGATCAGCAGCTGCGCCGTGAGCAGCGGCACGACCGGGCACGTTGGCCGTGACCAGCTCCAGGCCGTTGGCCAGCGTCCGACGCTCGAAGTGCGGGAAGTGGTACTCGCGCGGCGCCGCGGCCGACGGTCGAACGTCGAGATACCCGAGCGTCGGCTCGCGCTCGAAGCCGTCTTCGCGGGCCGGCTGTGGCTCGACGTCCGCGATGGGGCCGGCGTCGGTCGAGAACTCGCGGACGGTCTCCGCGGGCAGCGTCACGTCTTCGGTTCGTGATCCTCGCGCTCGGTCATGCCGCGTCCTCCCCGTGCCGTCGTCGGCCGACCCGGTGTCATCGTCGTCGCCGCCGGCGCCGTTTCCTGCGGCGGGCACGTAGGTCACCACGGCACGGTTGTCCGCCCGGAACACGCTCGCGGCCACGGACTGGATCTGCGCCGCGTCGACCGCCAGGTAGCGGCCGAGCTGATCGTTGATCCGCTCGGGATCGTCGAAGTAGGTCGCGTACATGCTCAGGCGGTCGGCGACCTCCTCCATGCGGGAAACCGCGCCGAGCTCCGCCGATTCGATCAGCGCCTTCGCCCGCGCCAGCTCGTCGTCCGTGACCGGCTCGGACGCCATGCGGTCCAGCTCCTCGAGATAGGCGCGCTCCACGGTGGCCGCGTCGCTCTCCGGTCGCGCCGTGACCCAGCCCGCGAAGATCGAATGGCCCGCCACGAGCGGCAGCGCGAACGCGACCACGTCCTGCGCGATGCGCTGGTCGCGCACCAGGCGGTGATAGAGGCGGCTGCCCCTGCCGCCGGCAAGGATCTGTGCACCAACCTCGAGCGCATCGAACTCGGGCGTGCCGTACGGCCGGCATGCGGAAGCCGAAGTGCACGCGCTCGAGCGGCACGGCGTCCGGCACGACCTCGCGGTACTCGGTGCCGAGCGCGTCGGGGGTTGGCGGCACTCGGAACTCGGGCAGCGGCGGCGTCGGCGGAATCGGGCCGAAGAGTCGCTCCACGGCCTCGACGACGGGCGCCTCGTCCACGTCGCCGGCCACGGTCAGGACCGCGTTGTTCGGCCCGTACCAGGTCCGGAAGAACGCGGTCACGTCATCGAGGCTGGCCGCGTTCAGGTCCTCCATCGAGCCGATCGGCGTGTGGTGGTAGGGATGCTCCGGCGCGAAGACCGCCGCCATGAGCTTCTCGTAGAACGAGCCGTACGGCCGGTTGTCGTAGCTCTGGCGCTTCTCGTTCTTGACCACCTCGCGCTGGTTGTCGAGGTTCTCCTGGTTGAGCGCGTCGAGCAGCGTCGCCATCCGGTCCGCCTCGAGCCAGAGGCCGATCTCGACCTGGTGCGACGGCATCGTCTCGAAGTAGTTGGTGCGGTCGAAGTAGGTGCTCGCGTTGTTGACCCCGCCGGCCCCCTGCACGATGGCCATGTGCTCGGCCTTCCGGACGTGGCGCGAGCCCTGGAACATGAAGTGCTCGAACAGGTGCGCGAAGCCGGTCTTGCCGGGTTGCTCGTGCTTGGAGCCGACCGCGTACCAGAGGTTGATGGCCACGACCGGCGCGAGCCGATCGGGCGCCACGATCAGGCGCAGCCCGTTCTCGAGGCGGTGCTCCGAGAACTCGACGGCGGGCAGGTTGGGGACGGGATCGGGCATGAACACTCCGGGCTAGGGATGACGAGCAGTGAGATGCAGACTCGATTGTGCCATTGCCGGCCCGAGTGAAGGTGCTTGACGGCGTCTTTCGCGTCGTGTTAGCTTTTCATCTAACAGACGTTCGTAGGAGGCACAACACGATGGCTCGGGCGACAGCCGAAGAGACGGCACGAGCGATGGCACGGCCGGCGCGGTCAAAACTGCGTGGATTTGGTGGGCCTGCGGCCGGACCCAAGGTAACCGTCGATGCGCGGACCGCCTACGACTTCCTGATCAGCCTCGAGGTGAGCGAGGGCGGAGACACGGAGCTGCTGCCGGAGGATCGTGCCTGGCTGCAGCGCAGCCGCGCCAAGCTGGAAGGTGACGCGGCAACGGCAGTCGTGGACTGTTTCGGCGACGAGGGCCATCTGGGCAGCTTCCATGGCCTGGTGTCATTGGTGATCGACGATCCGTCGATCCGCACGGCGGCGGACGTTGTCGAGGCAACCAAGAAGGCCGGTGCACGCGCATTGGCGCGGGACGTGCTCAGCGCCAGCGTCGGTGACGCCGCCGACGCATCGCTGATCGAGGCCGCGCTCGACGGGGACGAAGGGGCGTTCGGCCAACTCGAGCCGCTCATGAAGGAGTACGAACCGGACAAGGTCAGGGGCCTCATCGGCAGCTACGAGCACGAGTACAGCCAGCTCATGAAGGCGCTCGTCGCATGGCTGCCGCTCTTCCAGCAAGAGGAGGAGCGCATCGGCGGCTTCCAGCTGCGGGACGTGGAATTGCGCCGCAACGACCTGCGCACGCTGGCACCTGATGCACTGATCGAGACGACCACCGGAGGGGTGCGCTGGATCCCCGACGCTCCCGGCCGGCGGATCATCCTCGCGCCGTCCTACTTCTCGCGCCCGTACAACTACATCTACCAGGACGTCTCGTGGCGCCTCTTTGCCTATCCCATTTCCGATGCGGCGCTCGAGCCGACGGACGCGAACACGCCTCCGCCGTCGACGGTCCGCCTCTTCCGAACGCTGGGCGACCCGACACGCCTGCGAACTCTGAAGTTGCTCACCGAACGCGATTGGTACCTGACCGAGCTCGCCACGGAGCTCAACCTCTCCAAACCGACCATGAAGCACCACCTGGCCCAGATGCGAGCCGCTGGACTGGTGACCATCACCGAGGAAGGCTCGCTGACCTACTACAGCCTCCGCCGCGAGCGGCTCAAGGACGCCGGGCTGGAGCTCACCCGCTTCGTCGGCTGAACGAAGAAGAAACCTCGCGGTAACAACCCCATGACGTCCGCCCGTCACGCTGGGCGACGACGAGTTAGATGAAAGGCTTACAGGAGGAAGCTCCAATGAACATCCCGTCCGGGCGGTTTGCCCGACAGCAGCTCGATGACCAGGCACGCATGGTCCGCGACTACGTCTCGGAACGTGCCCTCGTCCGCGAGGCTCAACGACATCCGGAGACGACGACGACGTCCAGCACGCAGGCGTCGATCAAGCTCGTTTCCATCGAGGCCGGTCCGAACTGCCCAGTTCGGACGGCCTCGGCCGAGCGCTCTGCCTGAACGGCAGGGCGCTCGTTCAGCTCGACAGGATCGTCACCCTCGCTCCGGCGACCGCCGCGGTCCCATCGAGCCGAACGACCGCGAAACCTTCCTCTTCGAGGTGCGGGATCGCCCGCATGAAGATGGCGTGCTGACGCCGGATGACGCGGTCCGGCACGGTTCGGCCAGGGCGCCGGGCATTCCAGTCGAGGCACTCGGCCAGGGAGAGGCCGAAGACGATGGCCAGTAACGGCCGTGCGTACCGGCGCGCCAGCTCGGACAGCGGCTCGCGGGCATCGAACTCCACGCTCGTGGCATCGACCACGGTCAGGGCTCCGACGCGAAGCCGTTCCTCGGCCGCCGCGTGGAGCAGGCGGAAGGCAACTCCCGTCGCGGACTGATCGGTCGGGTCACCGCGCAATAGGTCACGAAACCCATCGGAGCCGAGGACCGCGGCCGGCGGGAAGTGGCGCGTCGCGAAGGTGCTCTTGCCCGAGCCGGCCGGACCGACGAGCACGACGAGCGCGTCGCACGGAATTGCGATTTCGGCGCGATTGGCTGACACGGGCGTCCTACGATGTGCGCCGCCCGTGGACGCCGTCAAGGAGCTGGATCGGGGGGTCGTGGCGGTCGAGGACGCCCCCGCACATCCGGCCGGCCGCCCGACGCTGCCGCTTCCCTGGGGCCAGCTGCTCAATCTCTCGGCGTACTGGCTCGGGCTGACCGCGATCTGGGCAGGTCTCGACGCGACGATCCTGCCGGCGCGCCTGACCGACCTGGTCGGCGGCCTCGAGCTCGGCCGCGCGACCGCGGTCGTCGTCACCGCCGGCGTGGTGATGCCCATCCTCATCCAGCCGCTGACCGGAGCGGTCTCGGACTACACCGTCTCGCGCTGGGGCCGCCGCAAGCCATACATCGCGATCGGGGCCACGCTCGACATGCTGTTCCTGATCGCGCTCGCGACGACCAACACGTACCTCGCGATCCTCGTCTTCTACGTCCTGCTGCAGTTCTCCTCGAACTTCGCGCAGGGTCGCGTTCCAGGGCTACATGCCCGACCTCGTGCCATCCCCGCAGGTCGCGCGAGCGAGCGGCGTCATGGGCGTGATGATCGTGCTGGGCCAGGTGGTCGGCACCGTCATCGGATCGCTCGGACTGATCCTCTTTCCCAACGAGCCCGCCCAGGTGCAGATGTTCTGGCCGACCATCGGGCTCGGGATCGTTGAGCTGGTGACCGCGGCGGTCGTGCTCCTGCGTGTGCGCGAGGGACCTCCGGGCAACCCGCGCGAGGGCCGCAGTTGGTGGTCGATCGCGTGGTCGCCGTGGAGTCGCGAGACGCTGCACGAGCGCAGCTTTGTCTGGCTGGTCGGCTCGCGGCTGTTCTTCCTTGCGGGGACCGGCGCGATCGTCCGGTTTGCGCTCTTCTACCTCGAACGCACGTTCGGCCTGGACGACAAGGCGGCGGGAGCCACGATCCCGATCGCCCTGATCGGCGTCGTCATCCCCACCGTTCTCGTGGTCATGCCGGCAGCGCGGCTATCGGATCGGGTCGGGCGCAAGCCGATCATCTACCTGGCCTGCGCCTGCGGCGCCATCGGGCTCTCGATCACCGCGCTGGCGCCGTCGATCCCGATCGCGATCCTCGGCTTGATGGTGGTCGGCGCCGGCGCGGGCGCTTTCCTGGCCGTGGACTGGGCGCTGATGACCGACATCATCCCCAAGCGCACGAGCGGCCGCTACATGGGCATCTCGAATGTGGGCACCGCGATGGCCGGACCGGTCGCCGCGATCGTCGGCGGCATTGCCATGGACGGGCTCGCGCGAACCGATTTCGCGGCCAGCCCGCGTGCCGCCTATGCCGTGGCTGCTGGGTTCTTCGTGCTGGCGGCGCTCCTGCTCAGACCGGTCGATCCGACGCCGCGGGACTGACCCGGTCAGGCCGTGGCAGCCCCCTGGAGTCTCGATCTCATCGCCGTGCGAGGTCTTGCATCGCACCTGGATGTAGTCGCCCGCGTGAAGGTCGAAGGTCGGGTAGCTGCCGCTGCTCATGTCAGCCGTGAAGTTGCCCGATGCGTCCGTCGTTCCCGTCTGATAGGAATAGCTGTTGTTGTGGTACGAGTACGCCTGGAACGGCCGGTTTGGCAGGCACCGTCCAGTCACATGATCGTTGGACGCGGTTCCGTGGATACTCCCCGCCGGAACCGTGAGCGTCGCATCGGTGGCGAAGGTGGCCCTCATCGTGTTGCCGGCCCGGGGATAGACCGCAGCAAAGTTGGCGTCGACGAAGTACGACGAGAAGTACTCAGAGGCGGTCCGCGATGTCGGCCGCGGTGCCCTTGTACACGCCGGCTGCGGTTCGCAGGTTGACATGGACGATCGTGCCGGGCGATGCATAGCCGGAAACCTGGTTCGTGCCCCCGTACACCGTCATGTACGGGGCGTATCACGTCCCGGTAGATCTGGTCACTTGCCGCCGTCGTGATCGAGTCGTAGAAGTAGTCGTCGCCGATCACGTCCACGGTCGACGTGAGAGTCGATCGACCAGGCTCCGTTGGACGCGGCCGTCGCGTGGACGGGACCGAAATAGGTGCTGCCGTCGTAGGTCGGGTAGTGGTATCCCGAGACCTGCACGTCCGCGCCAGGCGTTGTCCTGCCCGAGACCACGTCCGTGATGCGGTTCACCGAGACCGTCAGCACCGGGACGACAAGCTGTGCGACTGATTCGCGTCCTTGATGAGCAAATGGTCGTGCTGTTCGACATCGCGGCCCACACATTGGTATGCGTAACCGCTGCCGTCGGTGACGCCATTCCTACGCGTTGAGGAGCTGCCCGTCCCGATCGCGCACCGTGAGAATGTAATGATCGTTGATGGGTCCCTGGGCGTAGATACACGCGCCGCCGATGTAGACCGTGAACTTGAACGGAACGTTCGCGGCAGCGGGTGACACGTTGAGCGCGAGCGCCAGTAACGCACTGACGCCCACGATCGGAATTCCGCGACGGAGGGTCGGCACTCGAAAGCGATTCATTGGGCGAAGCTCCTGTAGATGAGGGCGTCGTTGGCGGATCAGGATCGTGGGCGTCCGAAAGTAGGTGGCCATCATGCCAGCGACGCAGACGAACGTGACCGCCCAATCGTCATCCACTCGCCGAGAGGAGTCACCTCGCCCATCCGCTCCCGCAGCGCGGGGTCGAGCGAGCGTGCCGCCGCGATGGCCGTGTCGACGCTGGTCAGGCAGAGGACGCCCTCGGCCATGGCCGCGTGGCGGATGGCGGCCGCGTCGCGCACCGGGCCCGAGGTCGGCGACGGCGTGTTGACCACCAGCGGACGCGGCCCGAGCGAATCGCGTCGAGGATCCCCGTCGACGCCTGCCCGTTCCTCGCCGAGTCGCGTGACCTCCGTCACCTCGTGGCCCTCGGCGCGCAGCGCGACGGCGGTGCCGGCGGTGGCCGCGAACGTGTAGCCGCCTGCGGCCAGGGCACGTGCCAGCGCGGGGCAGTGACGCACTTGTCGCGGTCGGCCAGCGAGATCAGCGCGACCGCACCGTTCGCGTCGGGAACAGGCGGCCGAAGCGACGCCGCCGTCAGCGCCTTGGCCAACGCCACGTCCGGGTCCGAATCGATGCCGATCACCTCTCCGGTCGACTGCATCCCGGGGCCGAGCGACGGGTCCACGCCGCGCAGCTTGGCCGTGGAGAAGACCGGCGCCTTCACCGCGACGAGTGGCGCGGTCGGGTGGAGGCCCGGCGTCCAGCCGAGCTCCGCGAGCGTTGCGCCCAGCGCGACCCGCGTCGCGAGCGCGACCATCGGCACGCCCGTCACCTTCGACAGGAACGGCACCGTCCGGCTTGCGCGCGGGTTCACCTCGAGCAGGTAGACGCCGTCGTCGCGGACGATGAACTGGGCGTTGATCAGGCCGCGCACACCGATCTCGAGCGCGATGCGCGTCATCGCGGACACGATCGAGTCCTGGTCCGCGGCCGAGAGCCGCTGCGGCGGGTAGACGGCGACCGAGTCGCCCGAGTGGACGCCGGCACGCTCGACGTGCTCCATCAGGCCTGGGATCAGCACGTCCGTGCCGTCGCTGACGGCGTCGACGTCGACCTCGAGACCCTCGAGGTAGGCGTCGATGCGCACCGGCCGGTCCTCGGAAACGACCGTCGCCGCGGCCAGCTGGCGTGCCAGGTCCGTCGGTCCGTAACAGAAGTCGATGGCGAGGCCGCCGATGACGAAGCTCGGGCGGACGATGACCGGGTAGCCGACGCGCTCGGCCACCGTCAGTGCCTCTTCGAGCGACGTGGCCATGCCGCCGTTCGGGCTGCGGGATGCCGAGCCGATCGACGAGTGCCGGCGAAGCGCGTGCGCTCCTCGGTCATGTCGATGATGTCGGTGCGTGAGGCCGGCCAGCGGCACGCCGGCAGCGGCCAGCGACGCTGGCCAGGTTGAGTGGCGTCTGGCCGCCGAACTGGACCAGCGTCGGGATCGGCGGGAGCGGTGACGGCGACTCGGCGGCGATCACCTCGAGCACGCTCTCGGAGTCGAGCGACTCGAAGTAGAGTCGCGAGCTCGCGTCGAAGTCGGTCGACACGGTCTCCGGGTTGGAGTTGACCATCACCGCCTGCCAGCCATCCTCGCGCAGCGTCTCGGCCGCCTGGACGGCGCAGTAGTCGAACTCGATGCCCTGGCCGATGCGCACCGGCCCGGAGCCGATCACCAGGGCCGCCGGCCGCGCCACCGGCGGCGCCTCTGGGGGCGAGCCGCTGGCCGCGTAGGTGGAGTAGAAATAGGGCGTCTCCGCGGCGAACTCCGCTGCGCAGGTGTCCACCATCGCGAAGCCGGGCCGCAGGTCGACGGCGCGACGCCGCGCGGCGACGTCCTCGGGGGAGAGGCCGGTCAGCGTTGCAATGTCGCGGTCTCCGAACGAGGCGCGCTTGGCCGCGAACAGCAGCCCGTCGGAGAGCTGACTCCCCTCCTCTTCCAGCCGCGCGGCCAGGTCCACCAGCCGTTCCATCTCCCCGACGAACCACGGTGCGATTCCCGTCGCGGCCTGCAGCTCCGAGGCGGGCACTCCGCGGCGCAGCAGCGCCAGCAACCGCCACAGGCGCGAGTCGGACGGTGCCAGGAAACGCGACAGCAGGATCGGCCGCGATGCCGCGACGGCGTTCGTCCGGTCGGCGCAGACGAGGCCGTCCGCGTCCGACGAACACCTCGCCGAGAAGCTCTTCCCGTGACAGTCGCATCGACGCGGGCGACGGCTCGCCCGATCGGCCGACCGGTCCCGCGAGCATGTCGAGTGTCTCCGACCAGGTCGGGTCCTCGGCCAGGAAGCCGGCGCCCGCCTGCTCGAGGCCGCGCAGCGCCTTGTTGAGCGCGGCCCCGAACGTGCGGTCGATCGCCATCACCTCGCCGGTGGCCTTCATCTGCGAGCCGAGCGAGCGATCGGCGGTGGGGAACTTGTCGAACGGGAAGCGCGGCAGCTTGACGACCACGTAGTCGAGCGCCGGCTCGAACGCCGCCACGGTGGTGCCGGTGATGGCGTTGGGGATCTCGGCGAGGCGGCGGCCGATGGCGATCTGCGCCGCCACGCGCGCGATCGGGATAGCCGGTGGCCTTGCTCGCGAGTGCCGACGACCGCGACGACGCGCGGGTTGACCTCGATCACGGCGTAGTGCGACGAGTCCGGCGAGAGCGCGAACTGGACGTTGCAGCCGCCCTCGACGCCGAGCGCGCGGATGATCGCGAGCGCCGCCGAGCGCAGCCGCTGGTGCACCTGGTCGGGCAGCGTCTGGACCGGCGCGACCACGATCGAGTCGCCCGTGTGGACGCCCAGCGGATCGACGTTCTCCATCGAGCAGACCGCGATGCAGGTGTCGTCCGCGTCGCGCATCACCTCGTACTCGATCTCCTGCCAGCCGACCAGGCAGCGCTCGACCATCACCTGGTGGATCGGGCTCAGGCGCAGGCCGGTCCGCACGCGCTCGCGGTAGTCGGCCTCGGTTTGGACGATGCCGCCGCCGGTGCCGCCGAGCGTGAAGGCGGGCCGCATGACCGCCGGCAGGCCGATCTGCGCTGAGCGCCTCGTCCGTGCCCGCCGCCCGCTCCGCGTCCGTCGTCCCTTCGACGATGAAGCTCGGCGCGTACGGCTGGCCGATCCGGTCGAGCAGGTCGCGGAAGCGCTCGCGATCCTCGGCCATCTCGATCGCCTCGAGCGGCGTGCCGAGCAGCCGCGTGCCGGTGCGTTCCAGCGCGCCGTTGCGCGCCAGCTCCATGGCCAGGTTGAGCGCCGTCTGGCCGCCGAGGCCGGCCAGGATGCCGTCCGGCTTCTCGCGGTCGAGGATCCGCTCGGCGATCTCGGCGGTCAGCGGCTCGAGGTAGACGACGTCCGCGACGCCGGGGTCGGTCATGATCGTGGCCGGGTTGCTGTTGAGCAGGATCGTGCGAACGCCCTCCTCGCGGAGAGCGCGGCAGGCCTGCGTGCCGGCGTAGTCGAACTCGGCCGCCTGGCCGATGATCACCGGTCCGGAGCCGAGGATCAGCACGGACCGGGCGCCGGGCGTGGCCGCTCGCGGGCCGGCTGCGCGCGGGTCGCCGCCTGGCGTCGCCGGGGTCACGATCGTCGCTCGCGACGCCGCACGATCGCGCCGCCTCGGCGGCCGTGCACCCGGCTCACGAACCGGTCGAACACCTCCGTCGCGTCCAGCGGACCGGGCGAGCCTTCCGGGTGGTACTGGACGGTCTCGATCGGCAGCGTCGTGTGGCGCAGGCCTTCGACCGAGCCGTCGTTGAGGTTGCGCTGGCTGACCACGAAGCCGCTGTTCGCGGCGAGCGAGTCGCCGACCACCTGGACCTCGTGGTTCTGCGCCGTGACCTGGACGCGACCGGTGGCCAGGTCCTGGACGGGATGGTTCGCGCCGTGGTGGCCGAAGCGCAGGCGCGTGGTCTCGGCGCCCGCGGCGCGCGCCACGATCTGGTGGCCGAGGCAGATGCCGAGCAGCGGCCGGCCGTCCCGATGACGGCCTGTGCCATCTCCACGGGTGCGGCGAGCCGCGCCGGGTCGCCCGGCCCAGGTGAAAGCACCACGCCGGCCACGTCCGGCCGCAGGACGAGTGACGCATCGGCGGTGTGCGGCAGCACGCGGACGCGGACGCCGCGGCGCTGGAGCGCGCGCACGATGTTGGTCTTGAGCCCGTAGTCGACGACCGCCACCAGTGGGCCGCGATCGCCGACGTCGTACGGCCGGCCGGCCGAGACCTGGCCGACGAAGTCCTGGTCTTCCCAGCGCAGCGACCGCTCGAGCGCTGATCGACGGCGTCCGACTCGCTCATGGCGTTCGGCGTGCCGATGATGGCGCGCTGGCAGCCGGTCTCGCGCAGGTGCCGGGCCAGCGCCCGCGTGTCGACGCCGGCGATCGCAGGCACGCCCGCTCGCGCGCAGGATGTGGACGATCTGGCGGGCGCGGCCGAGCACCGCGGCCGTGGCGTGCGCCACCACGAGGCCGCGCAGCCAGGGCCGCTCCGACTGGTCGTCGCCGGTCAACCGACCGTGGTTGCCGATCAGCGGGTAGGTCATGACCACGATCTGGCCGGCGTACGAGGGGTCCGTGCAGACCTCCTGGTAGCCGGTCTGGCTCGTGTTGACGACCAGGTCACCACCCGATGCGACCGGCGCGCCGAACGAGACGCCATGGAAGACGGTTCCATCCTCGAGCGCGAGCAGGGCCGGTCCATTGGCACCGATGCGCGGATCGACGACCGCGTCGAGGGGGATGGGAATCGCGCTCACGGCCTCGCGGACACGGAACGACCACCGCCCGCGGAGGGTCGGTGGTCGATGGATGACAGGTTCACGTACGAAGCCTCCTTGCCGGCCTCTCTGGGCCACTCGCCGGTCTCACGGGGCCGGCACATTCAAGGACGGCTACAGGGTAACAGCGGTGGTCCGGCCTCGCGACGGAGTCAGCGCTGCGCGTCGGTCAAACCGCGGTCTCCTGGGCGGCCTGGTCGGCCACGATCTGAGGCTCGTCGTCGATGCTCGCGGCGGCGTCCGGATCGTTGAAGCCGTCCTGCGCCGCCTCCGTCTCGATCGCAACGGCCGTCATGTCCTGATGAGCGCCCCCTTCGGCGTCGAGCGCCGCCACGTCGATGGCGTTCACCGCGAAGATCTCCGTGGGCGTGCCGTCCGCCTGCTCGGCGCCGTCCGATTTGCCCGTGACCTTGTCGCGGGCCGTTTCGATCGGCACGCGCACCAGCTCGACGGCGCGGTCACCAACCTGCTTTGCCGACCCGACGGCCACTCCGATTCCCCGCTGAGCGGCTGCCGGCGTGCTCTGCAGTCGACGGCGCAGGGCGGCGCGGCGGCGGGCACCGGCACCGGGCGCGAACAGCACGTAGATGCCGGCCAGCGTTGCCGCAGCGGCCGATGCCGCGGCGATCGCAATGATCCGGGGCCGCATGCTGCGCGGCTTGGGGCGGAACAGAGAGACCAGCGGCATATCGGCCGGAAGATTCGCGGCCATGGAGGTGACCACCTCACGGGCACGGTCTCCGGTGTCCGAGAGCGATGTCGGAAAGGGTTTCGGCGATCCCCGAGAGTGCCTCGCCGACGGCGCGGCCGACACTGCCGAGGTCGACCTCGTGCAGATCGATGTCGGGAAGGTCCACCTTGCGCAGATCCACGTGTGGCAGGTCAACCCGCGAGAGGTCCACGCGGGACAGATCGATGTGCGGCATCGATGGGCGCGAAACCTGCAGGTTGCCGAGATCGACGCCCGGCAGGATGAGGGTGGTTCGTTCGGTCGTGGGGAGCGCGCGACTCCGTCGATCGGTCCAGGGAAGCTTCACGGTCATGTTGATACCCCTTACTCGCCGCGAAACGGCACCTGTAGATGGTGACATCCGCGGGCTGTAGAGCGCCTTTCCAATCTCAGGCGCCACCTTGCGTGCGCCTACTGCGTTGGGCTGCTCTGGGGGGCCTCGGCCAGTAGTTGGCGCACCTTGGGGACGATCCACTCGACCCACGCGGCATATTGCTTGCCGCTCGGATGAAGTCCGTCACCTGCAACGAATGATTCGTCTGCAGCCACCATATCCGAAACCGGCGTGATATCGACACTGGTGATGCCGTTCTCACCCGCTTCCTTGAGCATCACGGCGTTGAAGGCCTCGACCTGTGCCGCCGCTCCCCGGCCGCCGTAGACCGGCCCCTGGGGCGTGAGGGTGTAGTTCGGGATCGTTACCAGGAGGATCCGGTTGCGTGGCACGGCGCCGAGCACGCGCCGGACGATCGCGCGCAGGTTGCGCAGGTACTGGTCCAACGGCACGCCCTGGACGACGTCGTTGACGCCGATCAACACGCTCACGAACCCGGGCTCTTCCGCTGCCATCTCGTCCAACTGCTCGTCGATCACGTCCGCGGTCGTCGCGCCGGTGAACGCCAGGTTGGCGACCAGCTCGAGCCCCCATGCGGGCCCGAGCATGTGAACGAGCTGGTTCGGCCAGCGCTCACGCGTCTTGACGCCTTCGCCGATCGTGTACGAGTCGCCGATCGCCACGTAGCGCAGCGTTCCGCCGTGCGGCACCGGGCGCGCGGCCGCTGGGTGCTGGGTCAACGTCCCCTGGTCGATGGGCACGTCCGTCGAGCCGCCTTCGACCGACTGTCCCTGGGCACCGAGACCCGTGGCGCCCGCGGCCACCGGGAGCCTGGCGGTCGCGACCGGGTTCGAGATCGCGGCGGGAGCCGCGCAGGCGACCGACAGCGTGCAGACCGACGCAAACAACACGAGCGCGGCCCTCAGCGTTTGTTCCTCCCCAGGTTCCCTTCGCTGCCTGCCCGAACAGATCGCGAGCCGTCCACCGGGGGATCGGCGGCTTGCAGACATGGCCTGCCGGCAAGGGACCGGACTATAGCTGCAACACCGGCACTTGCCAGCGGCGCGTACTCTGTCGGCGCGCGTGGCTCGGATGTCCGCGCGCACGCGAACGGTCTCGGCTGTCAAGGAGATCCTGCATGGCGCGCGCGATGTGGCGCGGAGCAATCCAGTTCGGGCTCGTCACCATCCCGATCAAGCTGTACCTCGCGACGGAGTCGCGTGGCGGCCTCTCGTTCAACCTGCTCCACGAGACATGCCTCAACCGGATCAGCATGCAGACCGTCTGTCCCGTCCACGGACCGATTTCGCGCTCCGAGACGGTCCGCGGGTTCGAGTGGTCGAAGGGCCAGTACATCGTCATCGAAGACGAGGACTTCGAGAAGGTCCCACTCAAGACCGTCCGTGCCATCGAGATCCAGCAATTCGTCGAGGCGCAGCCGGGCGAGTACACGACCACGTTCGTCAAGCAGTGCTACTACCTCGAGCCGGAGGCGATCGGCCGCAAGGCGTTCTACCTGCTCAAGGAAGTGCTCGCCGACACCGGGCTCGAGGCGATCTGCAAGATCGTGCTCAAGGACCGCGAGGCGCTCGCGTCGATCAATCCCTACTCCAAGACGATGCTCCTTTCCACGCTCTACTGGCCCGACGAGGTCCGAGCGCTCGACGAGCTCGAACTGCCGGCTGACGAGTACGAGTTCAAGCCGGCCGAGAAGCAGATGGCCCGGCAGCTGGTCGAGGCGATGACCGGCGAGTTCGACGCGACGCAGTACCGCGACGAGTACCGCGAGGCCCTGACCCAGATCATCCAATCGAAGGTCGAGGGGAAGGAAGTCGAAGAGCCGGAGCCGCTCGAGGAGCCGTCCAAGCTCACCGACCTCATGGCCGTGCTCCAGGCGAGCGTCGAGCAGGCGCGCCAGGCGCGCGCCGGCGGAGCTGCGACGTCGGGGAGCTCCAAGGAATTCCGCCGAGAAGCCAGCCGCCGGCTCGAAGTCGCGCTCATCGCGCGAGGAAGACGAGCCGACCTCCGTTGCCGAGGCCCGTCGGAAGCGCGCCGCGAAGGCGCCTGCCGGAAAGGCCGCGGCAGCCGCCAGCACCACCTCGACCGCCAGCACTGCCGCGTCCGCCCGGCACCGTCGCGTCCGCGAAGTCATCGCGACCGTCGACGAAGGCCAAGCCGGCACCCGAGGAGGAGGAAGCGCCGGCCCAGGCTCAGCGACGCCGAAAGACCGCCTGATCCCGAAAGCACGGCTCCTGCCACTCGACCGGTTCGCCTGAGTGTCGCGGAGGTCCGCGGACCAGCTCTCCCTGTCCCTTCCCGCGAATGAATCCTCGTCTGACGGGTTGCCACGCACCGTCGCGCCGATGCTCCCCGACGACGGGGAGGCGCCGTTCGACGACGAGGCCTACTTCTTCGAGCCATGGTGGCCGGGCACGCGTGCCTTCGCGTTCCTGGCAGGCGGCACTCTACGGATGCAGGCAGATCATCTGGCTGACCCGCTCGCCGCGTTTCCCGAGCTCCAGGTCATCCGGCAGCAGCTCGGGCGCGATGGCGTCGTGATCGATGGGACGCTCCTCGTGCTCGACGGCGAGGGCCGGCCCGATCGGGAGCTGCTGCGACGCCGCCTGGCCGATCCGACCTCCACGGAGGGATCGGGCGCGTTCGTCGCTTCCGACATGCTCTGGGAGAGCGGCCAATCGATTGCGCCGGTGCCGTACGCGGAACGGCTCCTGCGCCTGAGCCGGGCCCTCCGGGATGGCGATACTTGCGTCGTGACCCGCGGGCTGCGGGGTGAAGGGACGACGCTCGCCGAGGCTGTTGCGCTGATGGGACTCGACGCCATCTCGGCCCGGCGGCTCGATGCGCGCTGGCACCCGGGTCCTGCCAGCGGCGACTGGCTGCGCATCCCCATCGAGGAGACGCCCGCTCCGCAGACCGGACCTTTGCTGGTGCTCATCAACCGGCTACCGCTCGACTGACGGCTGGCCGCGCGTCTACCAGCTCATAAGTGCCGTGCATGTTGAGTCGATCCGTGCCGCGATCGGTCGCGAACTTTAGGGATCCCTGCCGGCACTCCGTCGGTCGAATGACCGATGCCCCATGTCAGCTTGGCGGAGACGCTGACGTCAGTCGTCGAGGGCCGGCGACAACGATGTCGGGAGACAACCATGCCCAAGGAGCCAGTCGACCGCATTCGCCTCCTTCACGTCATCTGCACACCGCGAGGCCTCTCTTCGAACACCGGCCGCGTATCAAGCTGCCTGCTCGAAGCGCTGCAGGAGCAGGACGACGACCTCTCGATCACGACGCTGGACCTCTTTCGCGCTGACCTGCCGTCAGTCGCCGGTCGCAACATCGAGTCGAAGTACCGGCTCATGACCGGCCAGTCACTGGACGACGACGCACAGGAGTCGTGGGGCCAGATCGAGCGGGCGATCGAGCAATTTCTCGACTCGGACGTGTACCTGCTGACTGTCCCGATGTGGAACCTCGGGATCCCGTATGTGCTCAAGTACTACATCGACGCGATCGTCCAGCCCGGCTACCTCTTCCGCTACACGGCCGACGGCCAGGTTGAAGGCCTCGCGAAGGGCAAGACCATGATCGTGGTGACCTCGAGCGGGAGCGACTATTCGAGCGACGTGATGCGCAACTTCGACTTCGTGGAGTGCTATCTGCGCGCCATCTTCGGTTTCGTGGGTATCACGGATATCCGCTTCATTCGTGCAGGCGGAATGGACATCGCGCCGGAGACCAAGAAGGCAGGCCAGCGGGAAGCGATCGCCGAGGCGCATGCCTTCGCCAGCAGCGGAGAGTGGCGGCCAGACCATCTTCGTCACACGGACCGTGTTCCCGCCGAGGCGTACGTGGCCTGAGCCCGCATTGCGGTGCACCTGACCGAAACGACGCTGCCAGTGCCGTACAGCGCTAGAACGCGAAGCCATGGACCTCGGCTGGGACGTACCAGGCGGGCAGGGTTCCCTGTGGGACGGAGATTGAGAGCACGTAGGCGATCGCTCGATCCTGGGCGCAGGCACAACCTGACCACTCCAGGCTGTAGTCGCCACCGGTGGCGCCCTTGGTGATGTCCCACGTCTCGCAGCGGTCGACCGCTTGGCTGACACCGGCGAGTGGCGTGGTGACGCGGACCGTGATCGTCTGGCACGGGCCGGAACGGTCGGAGCGGGGGTTCCAGTCCTGCCAGGCCATCGGTGGGCTCGACTCGACCGGCTCGGACCCGAGCACCGCCTCTTTCAGGACCCACGGCATGTTCGCTCCGGCCGTGCCATACCGCTGGAGCGCGTAGAAATCGCGCTGCGGATCACCGTCCTGGATCAGCCGGTAGATCCGCGCACAGTGGTCGAGCCACGACCATCCGTCGCTGATCCGCTCGAAGCAACCGCCGCCGGCAAAGACCCAGGCGGATGAGACGGCGGCCGATTGCCGTCCGACGGTTGCGGATCGTTCCGGGCCGACGACGGGCGCCAACGTGACGCCGGCCGCCGACGTCGCGAGGCCCGGCACTGCCCGAACCGTCGTGCCCCGCGGGACGACCAGGTAGCCGTCGTCATCCCTGAGGACTCGAAGACCTCCTCGTTCCACCGGCTCTCCGACCTCCGCCAGGCGCCCGCGCGCATGCGCCGCCAGCAGCCGGCCGAGCGCCGAGTCGGTCACGTCAGCGGTCCGCCTGGCCGTGGCCGCGGAAGCGTTGTCCCGGCCGGCAAGCGTGTCCTCCGACCCCGACAGTGCCGCGACGCCCACGAGCAGTGCAACCAAGGCCCAGCGCCCGGGTCTCCAGTCGAGCTTCTCCGACAGCGTGCTGTTCGAGCGCTCACGCCCAGCGGTCATCCTCGCCTCCGGTTCATCTCTGGCGGAGCAACCGGCGGCCGATCGGCATCGAAGTCTCACAGCGCACGCTTACCAGGCGCTTTGCCCAGACTTCATCGACGATCACGTACCGGGCGAGGGAACCGCATCCCGCGACGGCCAGACGCGGGTTGCAGTTGTTCAGCGACTCACGTCGGGCTGCAATGCTCCATCGGTGGTCGTCTCGAACCGGAACCGCTCTGCGTACCAGGCAAAATCGTGTTCAAGACGACGCGCGAGGTCGCGACGGATCGACCAGACAGGGCTGTTGGAAATGCTCTGAAGCGCGCGCTGGGTGGCAGCACGGTCAACGCTTGCGTGGTACCGAATCACGCGTAAAACGTCGTCAATTTGGAGGTAAAGAAGCGCGAACCGCAATGCGTTGTGAACGATCGTGCCGTGGATGGACTTCTGAAAACGGCCTTGATCCGATCTGGAACGGAAGCGGTGCTCAATCGCCAATTCGGGTGCAGCAACGATTCGTGCGCCACTCAACCACAATCGGACGCTCAGCTCCGGCTCTGCGGCGCCATAAAGCGGGAGGTACGCGTCGTAACCTCCGACGCGCCAGAACAGTGCGGTGCTGACGATGGTCCCGGCACTCGGCGCAATCGGAACGAACCCGTTCGACGGGGGTCGGATGAGCCATCGCGTTCCCATCGATGGGAACTCCAGGGTGCACCCATAGCCTGAGAAGCCGGAATTTGGATCGACGATGCGTGCGCTGGCAGCTGTTCGCTCGTCCGTGCCTTCAACCGCGATGGTGTCCCAGCCGGCCGGAAACGCAACGTGCGCATCGGTAAAGACGAGAATCTCGCCGCGTGCCTCGGCAGCACCCGCGTTTCTGGCAGCTGGCACGCCGACCTGTGCTCGGAGTCGGACGGACTTGATCGTCACGCCCGAGCGTCGCCATGCCGGTGTCGCGGCCGTGATCCGAGCCGGCGAACCATCCCGTGAAGCGTCGTCGACGACGACGATCTCAACGTGTTCGGTGCCGGAACGCGACTCGATGATCGAGTCGACCGTCCGCACGAGGGACATCCCTTCGTTGCGCGCAGGGATGACCACGCTGATCATCGGCTGCACGCGTTGCGACGTGTCACGAGTTCCGCCAGGGAGGTCCGAGCCGCCCTACGACCGATGCCGCCGGGTCGTCACCGCCACAGCTGCGACCACGGCGACCGTGCCCTGGCATGCGGCGATCGCCGAGATCGCAGTCAGTGCCACCGCCGCAGACGGGCCGCGGCTGGCATGCCGAAGCGCGTGTGCCGCCGCCGATTCGCCGGCTACAACGGACGGTCCCGGTCGCTCCGGGGCCAGCATGCGAATCCGTGGCAAACGTGCCGAAGGCGCTCGACCGTGATCGGCCGGTGAATCCTCAAGTCGGGCGGCGAACGCCTGCGGACTGTGGACCAAGGTCCGCAGGGCATTGCTGTCGCTCGCGAGGATCTCAACGATCGTGGGAAGCAGACGCTCGTTCATGACACAGGACGATGCACCGGGAGCCGCGGCCACGAGCTTTCAGAGTACGGGCCGCGGCTCATTCGCATTGGTTCGATCGCTACTTCTTGGAGTTGGCAATGGCGACCGTCGCCACGGTTCCCACAGTGCCGACGATGCCAACGATCGCGTTGATCGCGACAATGGCGACCTGGTCCACCGACGTGTCCGTCCCGCCCACCGCGAACTCCTCCTGCGGTTGAGCCTCGGTGAAGGGGGTTCGCAGCCCCGGCGCGGCGCCAGTCGAACCGGTGCCGCCACCGCCGCCACCGCCGCCGCCGCCACCGCCGCCGCCGCCACCGCCAGGCGGCTTGGTCGTGGGTGGCTTGGTCGTGGGTGGCTTGGTGCGTGGGTGGCTTGGTCGTGGGTGGCTTGGTCGTGGGTGGCTTGGTGGTAGGTGGCTTGGTGGTAGGTGGCTTGGTGGTAGGTGGCTTGGTCGTGGGTGGCTTGGTTACAACACTCTTCAGGACGGCGAGCAGCGCGTCGCCGCGCGGTGAGCCGAGGCCGGTGCAGGCATCCCAGCCAGCGCCTGCCTGAAATTGACCGCCGGCGCCGCTGACATCGTTATTGCCGACGGTGATGTCGTTGAACGCACTCGCGGCAGTCGTGGCGTAGACCGCCGGGTTGAGGAAGCCGACGGGGGCTCCGATCTTTGCGTTGAGCCGCGCGACGAGGCCGGCCCACAGCGGCGCGACGGCGCTCGTGCCGCCGATCACGGTGTCGGATCCATCCACACGGACTTTGTAGCCGGTGTCCGGATCCGCGTCTCCCGCGACGTCTGGCACGCCACGGCCACCGCCTGGGCTGCCGGCCGGCACGTGTGCGCCTGTTTGATACGACGGCAGTGGGAACACGGCGCTGACCCCACCACCTGTCGCGCCTCCGCCACTGTTCCAGACGACTTCTGCCGTGATCGCGCCGTTGGCGTCGAGGCGTGTGCCACCGCAAGCGAGCGCATGAGGAGCTGATGCCGGGAAGTCGACCTCGAGTCCCGTCGGAGCTCCATCCGACGAACCGTCATCTCCCGAGGCGACGCACACGGTGATGCCCAACACCGCAGCATCCGTGAATGCCTGCTCGAAGGCCTGTCGGGTCTGCTGGGTCCAGGTCGACTCTCGACCGCCCCAGCTGATCGAGATCGCCGCAGGCTTGGACGGTGCGTCGTGGATCGCGTGCTTGATCGCGTTCAGGAACCCCTGGTCGGTGTTCGGCGCGAAATACACCAGCTGGTTGGCAGCGGGCGCCACGGCGCCTGCAACCTCGATGTCGAGCATGACCTCGCCGTCCGCCTTCGTGTCGACGCCCGGGTTGTTAGCAGCGCCATCGACGGAGACGGCGGTGACCGTCGGCAGCGGGACACCAAGGGCGCCGAAGTACGTGGTGAGGTCGTCCGGAGCGAAGCCGCCGCCAAGCTCGATGATCGCGATCGTCTGACCGGCACCGTCGCCGCTCGGGAACCCGTACAGCTTGGCAACGCGATTGGGCGCGTAGGACTTTCCGGCCGCATGCGCCTTGATGCCCTTGGTGTCGCGCAGCCGGTAGTGCGGTTCTGCCTGGGGTCGGTTGTCGAGACCCAGCACCGCCGTGATGACGCCGTCAAGGGCGGCCGGGATCGTGATCGCACCCGACCTCACCCGATACGTGCGAGCGCCGATCTGATAGTGACGCAGATCCGCGCCGAACGCGGACCGCATGGCGCTGGCAGTTCCACTGAGCGCCAGCGTCCGCTTGGCTGCGCTCTCGCTGACAACGCGCAGGCCGTGGGCGGCGGCAAACTCGCGGACGCGCAGCAGGTCGCCCGGCGAGGCACCGTAGCGGAGCGCGAACGCCTCTCGGCTGAGAGGCGCTCTCTGGACGGCGTTCGCCGATAGATCCTGTCGTCTCCGGACTTCAACGGTGACCGTTAGGCGCTCATCCGGATGTACCGGACCGATGGCCCGCCCTCCGCGGACGGCCCGTTTCTCACTGCCGCCAAGGTTCACACGCGACTCGGCCATATCGAGCCTCCCCAACGAGCATCGCCCCCGGCCGTAGGCGGCTACATTCGGAAGCAGTTGGCTGGTTGCACAAGCGTGCCCATCCAGCGCGGCCGCCCTTCCTCCGGCAAGGCACGCAGCTTAACGGTGTCCAGGCCCGGCAACCCGACCTATTTTTTAGTGTTTTCGTCCGATGCCCTCATTACGAATGGCTAGGGAATCACGCGGTCGTGGCCTGGGAATTCACCTTGACAGCGGCGACGCCATAGGCATGATTCCGATTTCGCCGACAACGCCTGTGCCATGAGCGGGTATCGATGTCCCCTCTCGTCTCCGTCGTCATCCCGGTCCACGATGAGACCCGACGAAATGTGGCCATGACGATCGCGAGCGTCTCGGCAACGCGGACGACCGGGAACGTCACGCACGAGGTCATCGTGGTCGACGACGGATCGTCGTCGACCGTCCGGGTTCCGCCTGGCGTTCGCCTGATCCGCACCGCGTGGCGTGGCGCCGCGGCCGCACGCAACGCAGGTGCAGCGGTCGCTCTCGGGCGGTATGTTGCATTTCTGGACGCGCATTGCCTGGTGCAATCCGACTGGCTCACGCGACTGCTGAGGGCGCGGCGAACGTTGGGCGCAACGCTCATCTCACCGGCGATTTATGACGTGCACGACCGAAACGCCATCGGATTCGGACAGACCCTGGCCGAGTGGGACCTGAGCATCGACTGGCTCGCCAAGCGCGGTCATCGGCCGTACGAAATCCCCCTCGCGCCCGGCGCCTGCATGCTGTTGCCGCGCGAGCAGTTCTTCGCACTCGGCGGGTTCGATGACGGCCTCTGGCCCTGGGGTTACGAGGACATCGAGCTGTCGCTTCGGGCGTGGCTTGCGGGCCGCGTCGTCGGACTCGACCCGGAGACGTATGTCGGCCACGTCTTTCGCAAGGCGTTTCCGTACGAGGTCCGAAACGAGCGGCTTGCCCGGAATGCGTATCGCGTTGCCTGCGGCCACTTCTCCCCCGATCACATCCAGAAGTCGCGAGCCGCCCTCTGCCGTGCTTTCGGCGTGGACGGTCGATCCCTGAAGGTCGCCGCGGCCGGGGCGTTCGCACAACGGGCGCGCTGGGACGCCAACAGGGTCCACCGTGACGAATGGTTCCTGCGCCGATTCGGCATCACGATCTGAGTGCGGAGCCAAGTACGCCGATGGCAACGGATCCGGCGGTGTCGGCATACCAGCCCGAACCAACGCTGATGGCCTTGCCACGCGGGGAGCCTGACACGGCCGATGCCTGACCTCGACGCCGCCGTCATCGACGGGGTCCTTCGTTACGCGCAGGGACCGCTCGCCGCGATCCCGGAGACGCCGGAGGCGTTGCTCGCCGACGTCCTGGGGCAGGACCCGACGCCGACGCAAATCGCACAACTGTCACCAGCGAAGCCGGCCATCCAGGCAGCGATCGCGCAGGCCCAGGCAGCGGCGGGTGATCTCCGAACGAGCCTGGCCGAGCCGCCGTCATCGCTCCCCGAGGCGGGCGCTGCGACGGCGCACCTCGTTGCCGCCCTGCAGTCGCTGGCGAATGCCGTCGAGGCCGTCGGCAACGCGGTGAACGGCGCGCCGGCGATCTCGCAGGGCATGCAGTCGCTGATCCGCACGGTGGTCGCGGACCACGCGGACGCGTTCACCGGCCTGGCCAACCAACTCGCTCTCGCCCCACCGGGCGCGACGGTGTCAGGCTCGACAACCGTCGCTGGCACGACGATCACGGTGCAGCTCGGAAACCCGGCATCACGCACGGTCGACGCTGCCGGCCTCTTTTCACTCCACGACACCAAACTCACCGCGGCACTCGACTGGACCGATCCGGCGTCCCTGTCCATCCAGCTCGAGGCGGGCGTCCTTGCCGGGCTGACCGCCGATGCCCTCATCCAGCAGCTGCTGCACGGAGCGGGCAGCGCGTCAGCAACGGTGAAGGCGACCGCGGACCTGGCGCACGGGATCACTTTTGGATCCGGTGTGAAGCACCGGATCAGCCTGCCCGGGAAGCTGGATAGCCCGTTTGTCGACCTGCGAGATCTCTCGCTTAGCCTTCCCGACCCGAGCGAGCTCCAGGGGGCATCGAGTCCACCCGCGCTGGAGATCACGGCAACGCTGGCCGGACGTCTCGGACCGATCGCGGCGGTAGTGGACGGACTCGGCGTCCAGCTCGTAGTCGACGCAGATGGCGTCGCCACGAGTGGTGCCCAACCCGCCTCCGTGCAAGCACGTCCCCCGACCGGCGCCGGAGTGACGGTGGACGCAGGCCCGGTGCACGGCGGCGGATACGTGATGCACAAGGGCACGGACTACGGCGGCGCGCTCGACCTCGCTCTCGGTCCCGTGGAGATCAAGGCCGTGGGCCTCATCGGCACCCAGCCGTTCTCCCTGGTCCTCGTGTTGTCCGTCGAGTTCACGCCCGCCATCCAGCTGTCATTCGGGTTCACCCTCAATGGCGTCGGCGGCCTGCTTGCGATCGAGCGGATGGCATCGACCGATGCCCTCCGAACGGGCCTCCACGACCACTCGATCGACTCATTGCTCTTTCCACCGGACCCGGTCAGTGCCGCTCCCCACATCCTGACGGCACTCGGCAACGACTTCCCGCCGCGTCCCGGCGGCTTCGTGATCGGGCCGATGCTCGAGATCGGATGGGGCGAACCGGTCTCGTTGGTGACGGCAAAGGTTGGCGTCATCATCTCGCTCCCCGACCCGGCGATCATCATCATCGGCTCGGTGCGGGTGGCGCTGCCCACGCCCGAAGTCGCGATCATCGACCTGCGGGCCACCCTGTACGGCGAGATCACGCCTGACCACGTCCTGATCCTGGTCAGCCTCGAGGGGTCCAGGGCCGCAGGCTTCACGCTGAGCGGTGACTTCGGCCTGCTGATCGGGTTCGGGGACGACCCACAGTTCGCCATCAGTGCCGGGGGGTTCCACCCGCACTACCAGCCACCGGCCGAACTGCGGGGCATGCACCGGATCTCGGTGGATATCTCCCCGCCGGCCCTCGTGACGCTGCGTGCCGAAGCGTACTTTGCGCTCACGACGAACAGCTTCCAGCTGGGCGCGATGGTGCAGCTGAAAGCGGACATCGCATGCGTCGGGGCCGAGGGATACCTGTCGTTCGACGCGATCGTCTACTGGTCACCTCGCTTCCAGTTCGAGATCGACCTGTCGGCAGGCATCTCGCTGTCCGCGTTCGGCATGTCCTTCGCGAGCGTCGGACTGGCGCTTCACCTCCAGGGCCCGGGGCCGTGGGTGGCACACGGGACCGCCTCCGTCTCTCTCCTCTTCTTCGATGTCGACTTCGAACTTGGGCCCATCACGTGGGGCGATGGCGACAACCCACCACCGGACGCCGTGTCGCCGGTCGCGCTCGTGTGCGACGCGCTCGCGAAGCCCACCGCGTGGCATTCCGTCCTTCCGTCCGGCGGGGATCGTGTCGCCAAGCTGCGCGACGTGACGCTGTCTGGTGCCACCCTCGTGCATCCACTGGGTGGCTTCGAAGTCCGGCAGCGAGCGGTGCCGCTCGAGACGACGATCGATCGTATCGGCGCGCACCCGGTCTCCGAGCGCCAGGTGAACCTTGGCGCTCCGACCGTTGACGGCCATCCGGCTGGTGCTGTCTCGAGCACGACGGACCGATTCGCTCCGGGCCAGTTCCTCGACCTCACCGACGACCAGAAGCTCTCGATGCCCGCCTTCGAGGAGCTGCCGTCCGGGATGCGCTTCGGCGGCGTCCAAGGAGATACGTTCGGAACGGGAATCGAGAGCCGATACCAGTGGGACACGGTCTACCCGCAGGAGGAGCTGGAGAGGCGCCGCGACGAGGTCTACTTCTCCGCGTTGCTCATCGCGACCGTTCTCGCCCAGGGACCGGCAGGCCGCAGTGCGCAGCGGATCGAATCGGCCTACATGGTTCAGCGTGACCACGTCACGCTGGCCGATCCCGGGACCGTGCGCATCGTGAGCACGGCCGATCTCCTCCCCGTCGCCGGCGTGGAGTCGGGATGGATGACTACGGCGGCCGCCACACGGGCGGTCGCCGACACGGTCGCCGCAGATCCCGCTCTCACCGGGACCCTGCAACTGGCGGCCCCGGGGGTGGGCAGATGAGCCCCCTGCGTGACGCCCCGGGCTACGTGGTGGACGCGTTCCATCTCGTGCCTGCGACGCCGTTCGTCCCCGAGAACACGGTCCTGGGCTTCTACACGTTCGTGCCCTGGGTTCGGTTCGGAATCGCCCAGGGCGTCGCGGCGCCGCCGCAGGGGCAGCTTCGCGCCGGCATCACGGTCGCCGTCCCGGTCCAGGGGAACGGCACCGTGCAGACCCTCTCGCAGGAGCTCGTCGTCCGCGGCCCGGGCGACGTCATCACCTTCAACGAGCGCCAGGTCGTGCGACGGTATCCCCAGCCGGGCACGACACGAGCCGAGGACTCGTTTCTCGCGCATATCGAGTTCGACCGCCCTGACTTCCCATGGATATTCACGCCCGCGCCACCAGCCGGACAGCAGTTGCGTCCGTGGTTGTCGCTCGTCGTCCTTCGCGAGGCACGGGCCGAGCTCACTCCATCCCGCGGCGGCCTGCCGGCCTCCGTGCGGACCCGGCTTTCCGAGCTCCAGCCGCTCGATGATGCGTGGGCGTGGGCCCACGCACAGGTCGCCGGCCCGCTTGCGCAGGACGCGACCACGGCCTCCCTCCAGGATCGCCTGACGGAGGAGTACGGCACCCAGAATCTCTCACGACTGGTCTGTCCGCGTCGCCTTTCGCCGGGCGAGTCGTACCTCGCCTGCGTTGTTCCCTCATACGACGCTGGCGTCAAGAGCGGACTCGGTGCGGATGCCGACGGGACCCTGGACGATGCATGGACACGTAAGCCCGACGGCAGTGACGCAGATGACGAGATCACCCTACCCGTCTACGTGTCGTGGGCCTTCGGGACAGGTCCTTCCGGCGACTTCCTCTCCCTCGCCGAACAGATCGTCGCCGTGCCGGCACCGTGGCAGATCGGTCGGCGGGTGATGGACACGGCGACTCCGGGTGGAGGACTGCCGCCGCTATCGGCCGATGACGCCGGGCGTCTCCAGACCGTGCGTGGGCCGCTGTATTCACCGCGATCGCCGGATCCCGAAAGCGAAGACCTCGTCGAAGCGGCCGCCGGCCGAGCCGAGACGGCTCGATGGCCCGTAGCCGAGACCGAGCTCATGCGCGGCATCCTCAATGCACCGGACCAGGCGGCGAACCAGGAAGGCGCGCTCAACGCCGATGAACTGCCGCGCGTGGGACCGGAGTTGTACGCACGGCACCAGCGACGGCAGAGCCGTGTCGAGTCGACCGATGACCCAACCTGGTTCGGGCAATTGAATCTCGTGCCGGCGGCGCGCGTCACGGCCGGTCTCGGGACCCAGGTCGTGCAGCGCGACCAGGAAGCATTGATGCAGTCCGCGTGGGCGCAGATCGGCGACGTTGACCGCGCGAAATCAGCAGCTGCGGCGTGCCCAGCTGGCCCGATTCGTGGGCGCTTCAATGCACGCGCGCCACCTCCAGCCGTTGGGCGATGGTGCGCTCCTCGAGGTGACCCGCGCCGTTCATGGCCGGATCTTCGCCGGGTTGCCAGAGACGGTCCATGCCTCGATCGCGTCCAGTTCCCTTGCAGCGAGTGCGGCCACCTCTGCGTTCCGCCGTGCGACGCGGCCGCAGGGGCCACTGCGCCGCTTCATCGCTGGCTCTGGACGCCAGGCATTGGACAACCTCGTCGCAAGCGACGGCGTCGGCCGCGATTTCGGACGCCCGTACCAGGACCTCGACGGAATCAGCACCGTGACCGAGGCGGCAATCCGGGCACTCGATCCCGTTGCGATCGCGTCAGTGCTCAACCTCGGCGCGGTTGGCGTCGACGATGCCGTGAACGCGTTGCAGGAGCACTGCTCGGCGCTTGCCGTAAATGTGGCACTCACCGATCGCTTGACGCCCGACGCCGTTCAGAGCGCGACGCCGGACCCGTCGGCGACGCTTGAGGCTGTGGTCGGGGCGCGGCTCCTCAATGTCATCGGACAGGGGCTGACCATCGAGACGAAGACGACCCCGGGCGTGGTCGTGTCGAACCTGGCTCTGCTCGGGGCTCTTCAAACGGTGAACGGTCAGGTCGGGGAGGTCGCCATCAAGGTATCGGGAGCGCTGAGGGTCGGGAAGCCCGTCGTCTTCCGGCCCATCGAACTGTTGGGGTCGATCTTGGTCGACAAGCCGCCGGTGGTGGTCGAGCCGCCGGTGGTGGTCGAGCCGCCGGTGGTGGTCGAGCCGCCGGTGGTGGTGCAGCCGCCGGTGGTGGTGCAGCCGCCGGTGGTGGTGCAGCCGCCGGTGGTGGTGCAGCCGATTGCCAACCTCGATCAGCTCGAAGTCGCGCCCGACCCGAGGCTGCTCGAGGCCATTGCGGAGACCCAGCGGCCGCTCAATGAGGTCGCGCCGAGTCTTGCCCCCGTGGCGGTCGACCTCGTGTCCGTGGCGCTACCAGTGGCACCGATCCGCCCCACGTTTGCGCTGGACCGCTCAAAGCTCGTCTCCGAGTTGGACCCTGCGTCCACCGTGACGAACCGAGTCATCGGCCGGCTCGGGCAGTTGCCGAATTGGCTGCCGATCGACTGGTTCGACGATCGCCTGGTGCAACCGATCATGGCCGCGCCGGTCTTCACGCGCCCGATGTACGAAGCCCTGGCTGCGCTCGATCGCGAGTGGCTCATTCCGGGGTTCGTAGCACTCCCCGAGCCCGACCTTGTCACGGTCCTCCTGTCGAACGCCGACTTCATCGAGGCCTTTCTCGTCGGCCTCTCGCACGAAATGGGCCGGGAGCTCCTGTGGCGCAGCTACCCGACCGACCAGTGCGGGACCTATTTCCGCCGCTTCTGGAACGGCATGGCAGACGAGCTGGTGCACGACATTCATCGGTTCGATGACGGCGCCATCGGCACACACCTCGTGCCGACTCTCAACGGTCGGCTGGTCCTGCTCGTTCGCGGCGAGCTTGTGCGTCGATATCCGAACGTTACGGGACTGGCGTTATGCGCCGGCGAGATTGACGCCACCGGGCACCCGGTGTTCATCGACCCTGCCTCGATCGACCCGAACAGCGGTGAGCTCGCGATGGCGCCCATCCTCTTCCATGGCCACCTTGCGCCGGACATCCTGCTCGTGGGGTTTGATCTCACGATCGATCAGGTCAAGGCGGAGAACTGGTGGTTCGTGCTCGCCGAGCACCCCACCGCGCCGAGGTTCGGTGTGGCCGAGACGCGCGACCTCGCCCTGTCACGGGAAACCGTTGCCTGGACCGATCTGCCGCTCGTCCCACCGGCAAACGGCGCACCGCGATTCGTCACGGCACTCCAAGGTCTCACGATGTCGGATGCCACGACGGCGTCGGGGAACGTCACGTGGGGCGCCGACGCCGCCACCAACGCCCACGTCCTTCTGCGTGATCCGGTGCGTGCCGCCTTCGACGCGCGGAAGCTTCTTGGGCCGACCGGGGCCGTGACGTGATCGATCCGCTCGGCGATCTCCGCGGTCAGGTTCAGGGCCTCGTTGCGTCTCGCAACGAGCTGCTGGCCGAGCTCGGAGCGGCGACCTCTGCGTTGGCGAGCCAGGTTGGCGCTGGCAACGACGCGGCAGCCGCTGGCGACGATGCCGCCGCGGCCGCCGCTCGCAGCGCGGCCGATGCCCTGCGCGGGCAGCGTCGGGACCTGCTGGGACAGCTGGATGGGATCAGCCAATCAGTCGGGCAGCTTCTGACGACCGTCCTCGCCGACCCCTGCGACTCCGAACCAGATGTGCCCCTCCTGCTCCTCCCCGTCCGCCTCGAGACGCGGTTCACGACGGACGGCTCGACCGTTAAGGTCAGGATCTACCCCGACGACGTCCACGTGGACCGGCTCGATCCGGGGGTCAGCGATGCCGAACGTTCTGCGGGCACGGCCTACTGGACTGCCGTATGGGCGGGCGGTCCCGCCGCTGAGCAGAACGCGTGGCGGACGCTGATCCAGGCGGTGCATCGCGATCGCGCTGCGTGGGTGGCGTACGCGCTGACACCCACGAACCAGGAAGATCGGCCGGATCCACCCGCGCCGGCACCGGTAGCGTCGTGGCCGGACGTGCCAGCCGCGGCGCAGCGAGCACCGCTGGCCCGTCTTCTCCCCGACCGATTCGTGGTCGTTGTGCAACAGGGATCGTCGTCGAACACCGCGATCGGCCTGCCGGTCCTTGACGAGATCGCGGTTGGGCTGCCGCGCGACGATGACCCGTCACGCCTGATCTCCAAGGGCGGGATGACCCTTGGCCCAGGGATGGAGTGGATGGCCGACTACGAGGCCGCTCGTCAGATTGGTCTTGGCGTGGACGTCACGCTTCCGGTAGCGGGAGCACCGGTCGATCTGCTGCTCGCCATGGGCGTTCGGGCGTCGCGCTCGCCCAGCGATTCCATCGCCGAGCTTCGGAGCCTCCTGCGAGCCCATCGCTTCTCGGATGGTGCGGCCTTCGTGCCACCGGGGACTCCGACCAACAACACCGAGAGCGATCGCGCCGGCTGGACGGCCCACCCAGCTCCAGTGCAACCAGGGACCGACACTGTCACAGCGACTCCGGGCTCGAACGCCGATGTCCTCGGAGGCGCCCTCGGTGGCGCCGCAGACGTCCTGGTCGAGCTCGATCACTCCGGAGACTCGGATCAGTCACTGGCTGCCGCCGCCAACAGAGCGCTGTGGGGACCCAGCTGGGCGACGTTCCTTGACCGGGTGACCGTGTCCGTGCCCGGGCTCCTCGACGATGGACAGCGAGAGGCGCTGCGCGACGCGTTCGGCGATCATGTCCGTGGCGGCGGACCACTTCCCGCGATCCGTCTGGGCAATCAGCCCTACGGCGTTCTTCCGGTGTCGAGTGTCGATCGCCGCTGGGTCACCGATGGCGACTCCTTCGAACAGGCTGCCGTCCAGGTTCTGCGGCGGCTGCGTCCGCTGTGGCAGGCGGGGGCCGCGCTCGTGCCCGAGATCGCCTCCGCGACCGATGTCGACGCGGCGCTGCTCGAAATCCTCGGCTCGGCGCCGCTGCTGCTCGGGCTTCGTGTCCGATCGATCGCGTCCGAGACGGCATGCCTCGTAGTTCCGCAGCTGCTCGGTATCGCGGACGACGACGCGGCCGTTCAGCGAACGCTCGACCTGGTCCTCTGGCAGAGCCTGGGTCTGCCAGCTGGGTCCGTCGGCGTCGGCGGCTCGCTTGGCAAGACGACGCGCCCGATCGGCATGCCGCTCGTCGACGATTCCGATCCGGCCTTCATCACGGCGATGCTTGCCGGGCAGCCGCGCAGCGTGAGCACGGTGCTCCAGGCGCTCCTCGAGCTTGCACTCGACCAGGCTCACCGTGCGGTGGACGCCGCCGCGCCCATCGACCTGCTGCCGAAGACGGAGGAAATCGGTCTCGAGGTCGTGCCTGATCTCAGGGACAAGATCGTCGAGACCATCGCTGCGGTGCAGGGCGGAAAGATGGCGACGCCGGTCCTCCACGAAACGGCAGATCTCGTTGCCGCGAAGGTTGGTGCGGCCGGGCCACAGCTTCTCGCCACGCACCAGCCGATCAGCGCGCTGCGGAGCTCCCTCGCCGACGTGGCATTCCAGGCGTCCATGCCGGCCGACCAGGAGCAGACGGTTGCACTTCAGTCCATCCAGGCGTGGCTCAGGGCCAGCGCTCGACTCGCCGAGGTGCAGGAAGCGCTGGCCACACTCCGGGACGCGTCCACGGAGCAGCGCCGGATGGCCGTTGCCGCAACCCTCGACTGTGCGTCGCATCGCCTCGACGCGTGGACGACGGCGGTCGTCAGTCGCAGGTTGGCGTCGATGCGAGCCGCAACTCCGACCGGCGTGCTCCTCGGCGCCTACGGATGGGTCCAGGATGTTGCTCCAGGATCGTCCACCACGCGCGACGGCGGGTACATCCTGGCGCCCAGCGTGGGCCATGCGGTCACCGCGGGCGTCCTCCGCAGCGCCTACCTCCACCACAATCCGGACACGAGTGGCTCAGGCGCATTCGCGATCGACCTGTCGAGCCGGCGGGTGCGTGACGCGAAGTTCCTGCTCGAAGGCATCCGGAACGGCCAACCCCTGGGCGCACTGCTCGGCTACAGGCTCGAACGACAGCTCCACGAGGCGGGTGGTGGTCTGGGCCGGTTCGTTCAGTCGCTGCGGACGCTGGCGCCACTTGCGGCAGGCAAGCTGACGGGCCGCGGTGTCGAGGCTCCGCCGCGCGCGGCGCAGGAAGCCGTGGCCGTGACTGCTGTCGTCGACGGCGTCGGCCTGCTGAACCTCCGCGAAACGGGCACCGACATCCGTGGGTTCCTGGCGCAGAAGCCGGCCAACAACCCATACCTCTCCGACCCGTGGCCGCCGCCAACGGACGCCGAATGGGCAACGATCGAGTCCGCGATGGACGACATCGCCGGTGCCAATGACTCGGCTGCCGACCTCCTCCTTGCCGAGGCCGTTCATCAGCTGGTCCAGGGCAATACGGCACGTGCTGCGGCCACGCTGGACGCCGCGGCCGGTGGAGATGCCGTGCCGGTGGATCCGTCCGTCGCGCACACCCCGATTCGCGGCACGGCCGTAACCCATCGACTCCTGCTGCTCGTCCGCGATGTCGCCGCAGGCGACACCTGGGCGACGAGCGCGCGAGCCACTGCCGAGCCACGACTCGAGGCGTGGGCACGTGGACTGCTCGGTCCGCGCAGCTCCATCGTCATCCAGGTGGCGGCCGACGGCGCTCGTACCACGTTGGAGAGCACGCCGGTGAGCGCGCTCGACTGCGTCTTCGACGCACTGTTGCCCGGAGTTCTCGAGAGCCGGATCCGTGCACTGACGCCGGGTCTCGATCCGGGCCCGCTCGCCGCCGAGCGCGACCCTGCGTGGCCGGCGGAGTTGATCAGCCTGGGGGACGCGGCCATGCTCGCCGCGTCCGCAGGCCAGCTGTTGGCGCGTGCCCAGGCGGCGGAGCCGGCGTCGTTCGCTCGCGCCGGCGATTCGGCCAGGCGGACGGTCGCGCCCGCTGCGCTCGATGACCACAAGTCGCGCGCGCAGGCTGCTTTCGATAGCCTCACGCACCTGGCGGACGACCTCGCGGCGGCGATTGCCGCGACGCCGCCCGATCCGGCAAGAACCGGGGCCGCGGTGGCCGCTCTCGGGAGTTTTGGAATCGCGGTTCCTGGCCCGTTGGACGACCCGACGGTAGCGAACACCGCACTCTCCGAGGCCCGCCGGCGTTGCGTGGCGACCCCGAGCCTTTCCGGGACCCCACCCTTCGACGAGGCGACCGGAATCGCAGCCGGCAAGGCGCTGTTCGGGGACGCGTTCTGGATGCTCCCCGTGATCTCGGCGAAGAGTTCGGACCTGTTTGCAAGCGCGTACGGACGACTCGATCCAGGCACCGCCGCCGTCGACAGGTTTGTGCGGGACGTGGCCTCGGTGCGGCAGGGTGCCGCTCGATATGCCGAGACCCTTCTGTTCACCGAGGCACTGGGGAGGAAACGGTCGATCGGCGTGGCGCAGCTGGCCGCGTCGGGCACAGCCGGCGCCTCCGAGTGGCTGGGTGACGCCTCGGGTCCGAACGCGCCGTCACCAACGGCCCCGGTCACGTGTCTGCTCGTCGAAAGTCCCGATGCCCTCGCCGGGACTGATCCGGTCGCCGGGGTCGTCCTGGACGAGTGGGTCGAAGTGACGCCGACGCGCACCGCAATCGTCGCGCCACCGGGCCCTGCATCGGTCGAGCCTGTGGTCACCACAGGACTTGCCGCGAATGTCAACGTCCCGGACGCGCGGGCTCCCCAGGCCCTGCTGCTCGCGATCTCACCCAACGGAAACCGATGGACGACGGACGTGCTGTGCGACGTGTTGGCCGAAACGCTCGAGCTCGCGCAGCTTCGAGGCGTCACGCTCGAGCGCGTGGCCCTCGCGGGCAGGGTGCTCCCTGCTCTCCAGGAACAGAGCTGGTCGCTCCAGGGCGAAACGACCCTGGACTTCCGAACGGTGATGACCGTTCTGTCCACACAAAAACGCATGCTTCAGTTCGTGAAGGACTAGCCATGGCCGACGTCACGGGTCTGCGGGTCGAAGTTCTCCCTGCGGAGATCGCGTCAGCGTTTCTACTCGAGCCTCCGGGGTGGACCAGGCTCGAACCGCAGTCCGTCTCGGGCGACCCGACGCCAGGACTGGAGGCACGAGTCCACGATCCTCTCTGGCTGCTGCATCGACAGCGGCAGCTCGGCGAATTTCGCGGCGAGGATGTGGGCAGCCCGGTGGCTGTGACGATCAATGCGACGGTGTCTTCGATCGTGGCCTTCCAGGCAGGCGACCCGGCCGGCGACGCGGCAGTCGTTCCCTGGCGGGAGGGCGACCTGCTCGAGCCGATCGTCGAGCGGGAGCCAACCCCACCCAATCGTCCCGGCCTGAGGCAACGCGCGGAGGCCGGCGCCCAATTGTTCGCGTACCTCCGGGATGCCGGCGTTCCCGAACCTGCCTACCAGCGGATCCTCGCGGCCTGTCCGTTGGTCGCGCCGTGGTCGGATGACCGTGATGCGATGGCGCCCGTCCTGCTTCGCCTCCTGGGAGGCCGGCTGCCTGACGGAGAGCGGGCCGCAGTCGTGCTGGATGGTCCGTTGCTGGAGACACCGCCGTCTCTGCCCGCCTGGTTCGACGGCATCGCCGATGCGCCGTCGATCGTGGCCGCCATCCAGACCTGGTATGCGTGGTATCGAGGGAGCGTTTCTCCCATCTCGTCGACCGCCCCAGAGAGCTGGGTCGCCGATCGACTGGAATACCGGTTCAGTCTCGGCATCGAAGGACCCGACGGTCAGCTGGTCATGCGCGCGCCGGCGTTCGTCGGGGGCCGTGTCGATTGGTTCGACGTGGATCACGAGCCCGGCGCGGCAGAACTCAAGGTCGATGGCAGCGTGGCCGCACCGGCGACTCGATCCAGCACGCTGCTTGCCGCGCCACTGCGATTCGCGGGCATGCCCGCCGACCGGTACTGGGAGTTCGAGGACGCGACGGTCAACCTGGGAGCCCTGCAGGTGCAGCCCCACGACCTCGCGCGCCTCGCCCTTGCCGAGTTCGCGATGGTGTTCGGGAGCGACTGGCTGATCCTTCCGCTCGACGTGCCGTTCGGATCGCTCGTCACGATCGATTCGGTCAGCTACTCGACGACGTTCGGCGAGGAGGTCATCGTTCCGAGCACAGACGACTCGGGACGCACGGGCCGGTTCAGGCTCTTCGAGCTCTCGCAGCATGGGTCCGACGCGTCACTGCGGGCACTGTTCGTTCCACCCTCGGCCGCATCGGTGATCGAGGGCGTACCGATCGAGGAGGTCGTGTTCGCGCGCGACGAGATGGCCAACATGGCCTGGGCCGTGGAGAGGTTCGTCGAGGGTCCGAGCGGTGATCCTCGGAACCGCGGCGACGAGCCTGGTCCACCCGGCTTCACCCCAGGCACCGATCCCGGCGCGGACATGGACTACCTGCTCGAGAACGAAGTCCCCGACCGCTGGATTCCGTTGCTCCCGGTGTCGACTGGCTACGGCACGATCGCGCTCAGGAAAGGGGCGATGATCAAGGAAGGGGTCTCGATCGAGCCTCTTGGCGTCCTTCTGCGTCCTGGCGAGCAGCTCACGCTGCAGGATGAGGAGGTCGCGCGCGAAGGGATCCGCGTGCGCCGAGTACCCGCGATGGCACGCGGACTGGATGGCCGGAGAGTGCGCTGGGTCGCGCGGCGCGTCGACGTCGGCCGAGGAGAGGCATCCAGCGGCCTCGCGTTCGACATTGCGGTGCGCCGCACCCAAGGCGAGTAGCGCCCCGGAGGCGGCTGATTGATCTGCCAAGCCAATTCGCAACCGGTGCGTCGGCCGGCTCGCTCCGGCACATCCCACGGACTCAGCCGACGACATCTTGCGGCGTCCTTCCTATTGCCCGGGCGTGTACGCTCCGAGAGTCTTGCCGTCGGGGCAGCACGGACGCGGTTTGGCGCATATTTCCGGTACGTGCAGCAGCGGGCGTGGGTAGGCGGAGGAACCATGGAACAGGAACGAGCGATCCTGATGGGAAGTGAGCGCGAGCCGCTCACCGGCGCACAGGAACTCGGTCCTGTGCCAGAGTCCGAGCCCCTCAAAGTGACCGTCGAAGTGCGGCGCCGCAACGAAGTCCCTGACAGCGCGATCGGCCAAGCGCCCTTGAGTGAGCAATTGTTCGCCGAGCGGTACGGCGCCTCTCCTGACGACATGTTGCGCGTTCGTCAATTCGCGACGGCCCATGGGCTCACGGTTGTGCAAGAAAGCGCCGCGCAACGAACCGTCGAGCTCAGCGGCACGGCGGCCGCGATGGGTCGCGCATTTGGCGTCGAACTGCGCAACTACGGAGCTCCGGGAGCAGTCTATCGATCTCATACCGGACCAGTAACGATCCCGTCGGGACTCCATGGCATCGTGACGGCCGTGCTCGGGCTGGATAGTCGGCCGCAGGCTCAGCCACGCAGCCCTCGTTGAGCCCTCAGCTCATGCGACGGTCACGAGCAATTCCGTCCGTGGACTCGGGGCAGTGCGCGAACAGGTTCCCTCTCACGATCTCGACGCGGTCCGTCGGATAACAGAGGGTCGGCTTTCCAGTGGTCACCCGGCACCGCGCTCTCGAGGCTGCACCCGTAACCGTATCGATTCCATACTTCGGCGCCGGACCCTTGATTCGCAGGGCCGTCACCAGCATCTTGAGACAGGAGCATCGCGCCCTTACCGTCATCGTGCTCAATGACGGAGACCGCGTCCAGCCTCCCTGGCCGTATCTACGCGATATCGACGATCCCCGCCTGGTGCGGTTCGATCTGCGATCCAATCGTGGGCCGTACTTCGCCCACGCAGTCGCTCTCGAGGCGACGGACGACCCTCTGTTCCTCGTTCAGGATGCCGACGACTGGAGCGCAACCGACCGCTTGGCCGTGCTTCTCGAGCAGATGCACCAGGACGGGAGTGACTGGGTGAGTTCGGGCGTCGCGTTGCATCAAAGCGTCGACACCGGTGGCGATGTTCTCTATTCGTTTCGCTTCTGTGCGCCCGTCGAGGACCTCACAGGAAGATGTGTGCACAGGATCGGCCATCACGCTCTCTTCAGGACCGATGTTCTCAAGCGACTGGGCGGCTACTACGGCGGGTTTCGCATCGGCTACGACACCCTGTTGACCAATCTCTGCTTGATGGCATTCCGTGCCAGCCACGTGCCTGTGCCGTTGTATCACTCGCTCAAATGGCAACACTCCCTCACGCACAACGAGCGGACCGGATTCGGATCTCCACAGCGCGTTGCGGCGCGAAAGCAGATCGATCATCTGTACCATCGGGCCTTCGGGACCTACCTTGAATACGTCGCAGGTCGATTGTCTGCCGATTCCTTGCTATCAAGTCTGATGATGATTACCCAACAGTCAGTCGATCCCGTTGACCGCAGCAACCTCCTCTCGGAAGCAGCTTCGCTTCGTGGCATGCTGCGGTCGACGGCGCCCGCGGCGCGCGGTCTGCGTCGTTCCTGAAAGAGCGCTTGGTCAATGGCAGCGATTTCGGCGCAAGACACGCAGCTGCGAGCCGTCCAGAACGCTCTCGGTGCTCTCCCGTTCATGACCTATGCCCAGGCAACGCAATTGCGCAAGTTCGTGGCAGAAGAGGGTATCGCGGACATTCTGGAGCTCGGGTTCTTCCACGGTGTCAGCAGCGCCTATCTTGCGACGATCCTGCAGATGAACGGCGGGGGTCATCTCACAACGATTGACCGAGCGGTGGCCAGGGAGAAACGGCCGAACATCTCGCAGGTCCTGAGCGGCCTTGGCCTGAGCGATATGGTCACGGTGTACTACGAGCCCCGCTCGTACACTTGGCGATTGATGAAACTGATTCGTCAAAGCGGAGAGCATCAATTTGACTTCTGCTATCTCGATGGGGGCCATTCGTGGGACGCCACTGGCTTCGCCTTTTTCCTGGTCGAGAAGCTCTTGCGCCCAGGTGGTTGGATCCTGTTCGATGATCTGAACTGGAGGTATGCTCGCCTGGCGAGCCGTTATCGAGAACGACGCCAGATCACGCCAGAGTGGCTGGCACGAATGTCCAATGAAGAGATCCAAACACCACAGATACGACGCGTATGGGAGCTACTGGTCAAGCAGCACCCGTCCTTCTGTGAGTTTCGCGAAGAGGGTTCCTGGGGGTTTGCCAGGAAGAGGTCGTGAGGCTGAGCAGGAGTGCCGGCCGCTGTCACGATTTCACTTCGCGCTGGCTGTGCTGCCCAGCGCACGATGAGAAGGCGGCCGTGCCCGCCTCGGCAGGACCGTGGTCTTCAGGATCCCCAGAACACGACGCGGCCCTCGATCGCCTTGGAGGGTCTCACTCTCGCGTTCGAGATGCTGGTGAGCCGCCAGGGACTCGAACCCTGAACCAGCTGATTAAGAGTCAGCTGCTCTACCATTGAGCTAGCGGCCCACGAACCCCGATTCTCCCCCAGGGCTCGCAAACCCGTCAAGCGCGCCCGAGGTGAGCATGCCCGCCGGTCAGGAACTCCGTCGTCGCATCCTCGCCGGCGAGACCGTCGTCGGCACGTTTCTCAACATGGGATCGCCGACCGCGACCGAGATCTGCGGCCGTGCCGGGTTCGACTGGCTGCTCATCGACATGGAGCACGGCACCGGCACCGACGCGGACCTCCTGGCAATGCTCTATGCGGCGCGGGCGACCGACACGCCGGTGATCGTGCGGCCCGAGGTCGCGTCCCGTTCGCGCATCGGCCGTGCGCTCGACATGGGCGCGGACGGCGTGATGGTTCCGCAGATCGCCGATGCCGCCGAGGCACAGGATGTCGCCAGCTGGCTTCGCTTCCAGCCGGTCGGTCGACGCGGCGTCGCCCTCTTCACCCGTGGCCTGACCTACGGCGAGGGCGGCCACGCCGGCCCGAGGGAGCGCAACGAGCAGATCGTCGGCATGGCGCAGGTCGAAACGGAGCAGGCGGTTGCCGATGCGGCGCGAGATGGCCGCGCTCGATGGCGTCGATGTGCTCTTTGTCGGACCGACGGACCTCACGCACGCGCTCGGCGTGCCGGGTCAGATCGACCAGCCCAGCTACCGCGAGGCGGTGGCCTCGGTGGCCAAGGCAGCAAAGGCACACGGCAAGGCCACCGGCGTGCTGCTGTGGAAGGCCGAGGACGCCAAGGCCTACGCCGAGCTCGGCTTCACCGTCTTCGCGATCTCGTCGGATGGCGCGCTGCTGGACCGGAGCGTTCGAAGCGCACTCGCCGCGACCCGGGACGCTGCACGGGCCGGCTGAGCATCGCGCTACCGGCGCATGCGCTAACCGCGCCAAGCGAGGGCGATTCAGGGTCGCCGGGCGGCCAGGTCGTCCATGTAGGAGCTGATCTCCGGGACCGAGCGCAGCATTCGCTCGAAGTAGGTGTTCACCGAACGCATCGCGTTCTCGCGCACCAGGTCCAGGTCGGCCGTCCGATCTTCCCTCTCCACGCGTGCCCGTAGCTCGTCGCGCAGCCGCAGCAGGTGCGAGACCATCTCGGCTTCGTCGGGCCCGTCGAGCGCGCTGATCGCGGCCATGATCAGCCGGTCGGTCTGGGCCACCATCGTCTCGGCCTCGAACGCGTCACCCGAGCTGGCGGCGTCGTCGAGCGTCCGTACCAGCGCGGCGACCTGGTACAGCGCTGTCACCGGCTCGTCGAACAGCTCGCGCAGGTAGGCCGCCTCGGCGTACCGCCCCGTCAGCCGGAAGATGTTGTACATCCGCCGCGCGGCCTTGCCGTAGTTGGGATCCTCGACGGTGTACTTCCAGACCTCGTGCTCGAGCGCGTCCACGTAGTCGTCGACCGAGTCTGGCCCCAGCTCCTTGACGAGACGCGAGAACAGCGGGATGGAGTCGGCGTCGAGGTAGACCTCCTGGTAGTAGGGATCCAGGAAGCCGTCGAGCGGGGTGATCGAGCCGTCGGGCGCTTCCCACGTCGGGTCGAGCACGTTGGACGCGTTGGCAGATCGAGCCGCGGACGTGATCCGCGACGACCCAGTCGAGCTTGCACCAGCCGGGCTCGAGCTCGTTGTCGGCCCAGCGGATCACCCGCGTCGAGCCCTCGGCGTCGGTCACCTCGAGCTGGCCAGCCACGACCTCGTCGGGCGTCCAGGACATCGGCGAGCCGGCCTTCATCGGTTTGCCGTGGTACGTGACGGGCTTCGCGTGCGTGCCCCACTTCACTTCCCAGAGGCGATACCCGGGACCGGTTCGGGTCGCCAGCGCCTTCTCGCGCATCAACTCACCCAGGATGTGGCCCGCGTCGGCGCGCGTCGCGGCGCGGATGTTGATGCGCTCGAAGTAGTCGCAGTCGCCGGGGAAGCGCTGGATCTTGCCCTGGGCGGCACTGCCGGAGATGGACAACGCCGTCAACACGTCGGGTGGCCGATCGTCAAAGCCGACGATCTTGCCGATCTCGCGGAAGCGCGCCAGGTCCTCCGGGGAGTAGTCGAGCATCGTGACGCGATAGCCGTAGACGCCGGTCGAGACGTCGACGGAGATGTCGCCGCCCTCCGCCTCCTTGCGCACGGCCGCGATCCACTGTTCGGCCTCGTTGGCGTCGAGCTCGACGCCGAGCCGCTGCGCGGAAGCGATGATCCGGTCGATCGCGTCGGCGGTTTCCGGCATCGGGCGTGCAGCGGCGCCGGTGATGGTGGCCACGGCTTCGCGCACCGCCGACGTCGACGTCGGCTGGTCGTTTGTCATTACGCGCCCTCTCTGTTCGAGCGAGCACGCTACCACGGCGACGACGCGCCATCGTGTCTGCCCGGGCTGCGCGCCGCGCGCGCTTCGTCTTCACCTGCGTCTGGTGGAGGCAGATGGCCGCTGAACGATTGCGATTGGTCCTGCGTTGGCAATTCCATGGCACAAACGCAAGGAACAGCCGGTGAGCGGGGTTTCCGAGGCCACCACGACCGTCTCGTTGGCTGTCTGCCACCACCGGTCATCCTTGCTGCGCGCCGCGCTCGCTGTCGTCGTCGGCCTTGCATCTGGTGGAGGCATATGGCCGCTGAGCGATGGCGATCCGTCCTGCGTTGGCAAATCCATCGCATCAAACGCAAGGAACAGCCGGTGAACGGGGTTCCGAGGCCACCACGACCGTCTCCTTGGCTTTATGCCACCACCCGGTGCAAGGCCTCCTGGAACGTCGACGCGACACGCGCGCGCCGACCGGAGGCGTTTGCTCCCTCAGCCCTGCAGAAGCGAAGGAGGACACCCGTGGACGACCGACGTGCCTGTCAGGGAGGGGTTCTTCCCCGCTGCATGGCTCCACGTGCAAGAAACCGAGATGAAAGGCTCGTGGCGGACGGCAGCGCCGACCTCTTCCCCGCTGCTTGCCCCGGCATGCAAATGGCCGAGCGGCATGCGAACCCGCACGGCGCGCGACTCTCCCCCTGCTTGCCCCGGCATGCAAATGCCGAGCGGCAGCGAACCCTACTGGTTGTCGATCTGCGCTCGCTGCAGCCGTCCCGAGTAGTCGACGTAGATTGACTTCCACTCGGTGTACGTGTCGAGCGCCGCGTGGCCGGCCTCGCGATGGCCGTTGCCCGGTGCTCTTGACGCCGCCGAACGGGAGGTGCGTCTCGGCGCCGATCGTGCCGGCGTTGATGTAGACGATGCCAGTCTCGAAGTCGTGCATGGCGCGGAACGCCGTGTTCGTGTCGCGCGTGAAGATCGACGACGACAGCCCGTAGCGCACCTGGTTGAGCGCCGTGACCGCCTCGGCGTAGCCGCGCACGCGGATGACCGAGAGCACCGGCCCGAAGACCTCGTCCTGGCCGAGCGAGTCCATCGGCCGCACGCCGTCAACGATCGTCGGCTGGAAGAAGAAGCCGTGGTCGAGGGCGCCGCCGGTCGCCCGCGAACCGCCGCACACGATCCGGCCGCCGTCGCGGACGCCGATCTCGAGTGCCGCCTCGACCTTGGTCACGGCGCGTGCGTTGATCAGCGGCCCGACCTCGACGCCCGGCTCGAGCCCGGAGCCGAGCCGCAGCCGGCCGGCGCGCTGCACGAGCCGTTCAACGAGATCGTCCGCCACCGCGTCGTCCACGATCAGGCGGCTTGCCGCGGTGCAGCGTTGGCCCGTCGTCCCGAAGGCCGACCACAGGATCCCCTCGACCGCGAGGTCGAGGTCCGCGTCGGGAAGCACCACGATGCCGTTCTTGCCGCCCAGCTCGAGCGAGACGCGCTTCAACCGCCGAGCGGCCACCTGGGCGATCCGCTTGCCCGTGTCGGTGTGCCCGGTGAAGCCGATGACCGGCACGTCGGGGCTCTCGACGAGCGCCATGCCGACCGCTTCGCCGCTGCCGGTGACGAGGTTGACCACGCCCGGCGGCACGCCCGCCTCCGCCAGGAGCTCCACCAGGAGCGCGGCACAGCCGGGCGTGTCCGACGCCGGCTTGAGCACGACCGTGTTGCCGCTGACGAGTGCCGGCATCATCTTCCAGCAGGGAATCGCCATCGGGAAGTTCCACGGCGTGATGAGCCCGCAGACGCCGATCGGCTCGCGGACGCTCATGGCCCACTTGTTGGGCAGCTCCGACGGCACCGTGTCGCCGAAGAGGCGCCTCCCCTCGCCCGCCATCAGGTAGGCAATGTCGATGCCTTCCTGGACATCGCCGCGTGCCTCGTCCAGGACCTTGCCCATCTCGCGGGTCATGGCGCGCGCGAGGCGCTCCTTGTTCTCCGTCAGCAGCGCGCCGAAGCGATACAGGATCTCGCCACGCTTGGGCGCCGGAGTCGCTCGCCACTTCGGGAACGCCACCTCAGCCGCTCGTACGGCAGCGGCGACGTCCTCGGCTGCCGAGCTGGCAAACGTCCCGATCAGGTCGCGCGCGTCGGCCGGATTGCGCGACTCGAAGGTCTCGCCGCCGTGAGCCGGGCGCCACTCGCCGCCGATGAAGTTGTCCGCGGTGCTCACCGACCGTGGCGGCACTGGGCCGCCCGGCGACCAACTCAGACGTTGGTGAAGACATCCGACTTGTCGCGCTTCCGGCAACTTGGCAACCGATTCCATGTATCCCTCCACGTCCTGCTGGAGGATCGATTCCACGCGCGAGCTGAACATCTTGTAGGCCTGCTGCGCACTCTTTGCTCGAGCGTAGGGACCGATGCCGATCAGGTACTGCCAGCCCTCGGACTTGAGCATCTCTTCGTTGCGCCGGTAGTGGCGCCAGCGCTCGCCATAGCGCAGCAAGAGCTCGGCAGCCCCGATGAGCGCAACCAGGAGGCTGGCAAAGAACGTGGCCAGGCGCAGCTCGATCTGGTTGTAGGCAAGGTTGAGGCTGATGAAGGCGGGAACCGTGACCGCGGCGATGACTCCCACGGACCGGAGCCAGTAGTAGCGCTTGCGCGCCTGGTTGGCCTTGCGACCCATGTAGGCGACCTGGTCGAGCCAGCGGCTGCGCAGCATGCGCTTCTGCACATCGGTGATCGGGAGCTGCTCGATGAAGTCGTCCAGGTCTCCCCGGTCCGCGGTCGCAGTGCTGGTCGGGTCGCTAACTTCCTGCGCCATCCTCGCTCCCCTCGCCTGATCGGCGGCCCGCGGCGTCTGAACGCCCATCGCCCCGAAGTGCCTCGCGCAGCATCGACCGCAGCCCCTCCGTCTCCGCCGCCTCGACCACCGAGATCAGCGACCTATCGTACGAGGCGTCCGGGCCATCGAGCACGTCGTCGCCGTTGAGGTCGTCTGCCGCACGGCCCGTGCCCCGGATCACGATCACCGGGATCCCCCGTCGAACCGACTCGGCGAATTCACCCCGGGTGATCTCACCGCCGTTGACCATGACCGTGCGGAGCGGCCGATCACCAGCGATGAGCTCGCGCGACGTCGAACAACCAGGGCGTCTCGTCGCCCCAGCGCAACCCGGGAACCACGACGATCCCGCTGTGGCGCGGCTCGAGCGAGACGAGCGGCGCGGTCGAGCCATCCGTCGGGCCGACCAGGTGATCCCCGACGACACCGACGAGCGCAAAGCGGTTCCCCTGCTCCGCCCGAATCTGACCGGCGAGCTGCATGACACCCGCGTCCGTGCCGCCATCGACCACGACTGCGCCGACCTCGGCCGCCACCTGGCCGACGCCGTCGCGGACGGCTTGTGCCGCCACCGTCGACTGGCGATCCGTCATGTCGGACGCTCCGCCGATGAGGATGATCGTCGGCACGTTCCGGGCGATGCCGAGCGTGTCGAGCGCCGAGCCGAGCTCCGCGGGGACCTGGACCGCACAGGTGGGGACCCCGGACACGGTCGAGCGACCCACCATCACGCGGCGCCCTCGCTGCCGCGCGAGACGCCGGGTGCGACAAAGCGGCCCTCGTACTTGCGCAGCGCCCCGAGCGGGATCAGCGCGACACCCATGAAGATGATGCTGGTCACGAAGACGCCGTCGAGCGCCCCCACGCGCGCGGCCTCGCCGCCGACCAGCGCGCCGATGATCTGGCCGAGGCCGAGAAAGACGCTGTAGAGGCCCATGATCGCGCCGCGGTCGTCCGGGTACATCTCCGACATGTCGGCGAGGAGGCCCAGCGCCGCAGGCGTCGCGCCGGCCAGGACGAACAGTCCGGCCGCCAGCCCGATCACCGGCGGCACGCGCAGCCACACCAACCAGTCCGCGCTGTGGTTGAGCGCGGTCGCCGAGACGACGAGGAGTGCTCCGCCGCCGATCCCGTAGGCAATGATCGTGGTCCGGCGCAGGTCCTTGAAGCGGTTGCCCCAGTAGACCAGCCCCGCGACGAAGACGAGACCCGCCACGACCAGGCCGGCCGTCACCCCCAGCGGCCCCAGCTGGCCGACCAGCATCTGGTCGCCGAACTTTGCCTGCGCCTCGGCGTCGGGACTGTTCACCAACTGGAAGAGCGTCTGGCCTGTGAACAGGCCGAGTGCCGCATTCACGGCGATCCACGTCGGCGCCAGCAGCCAGACGTGCGACTTCGTGATCAGGCCGATATAGCGCGATAGGTTGAACGGCGGTCGCGTCGCGGCACCCTGGTCGGGCGCCTCCACGAGGTACCGGTAGATCAGCAGCGACACCACGTAGATGCCGGCATTCACGAAGAACCCGATCGGTCCGAGGACCGTCCAGATGGGGCCGCCTGCCGCAATGCCGGCGCCGATGCCCAGGATGGTCGCCAACTCGAAGCGCGACGAGGTCCGGCCGCGGAGCGCCTCGTCATTGGCCGTTGCCATCGCCAGGAAACCGAGGATCGAGGGGACGCTTGCGGCGGTGGATGCGCCCTCCAGGAGCCGCGTGCCGCCCAGGATCCAGAGATTGACCGTGAGGCCGGTGATGATCGCGGCCACGAAGCCGAAGATCGGCCCGAGCTCCATCACGCGGTGGTGGCCGATCTTGTCGCCGAGGATCCCGAAGAAGGGCGACAGAACGAGCTCCGACGCGTAGAAGAGCGCCACCAGGATGCCGTACTGCACGGGGTCGACCGGCTGGCCGCCGTGCTTTTCGAGGTCGGCCAGGTAATAGAGCAGCAGCGAACCCGTGAGGCCCGTGCTGAAGCGCAGCGTGAACGTCCCGAAGAGGACGGCGTTGATGGATCGTTGCACTGGACGGGAAGCGTAGCGAACTGGCGCACTCCGGCGGATCGCCGTTACGCTCATGTTGATGTCAGAAGCTCCTGATGAGGTGCGGGCGCTCGCGCGCGCTCGTGCCGCTGCGCGCTCCACCAAGAACTGGGCCGAGGCCGACCGCCTGCGAACCGAGATCGAGAGCGCCGGTTGGAAGGTGATCGACCAGGGGGCGGGTTACCGGCTCGAGCGCCGCGCACCCGCCCGATGTGATCGAGGGCGAGACCGTCCGCTATGGCGCCACGGCATCAGTCCCCTCTCGCCTGGACGAACCGGCCGACGTCGCGGCCAGCATCGTCCTTCGAGCGACCGATTGGCCCGACGACGTCGGCCGAGCGCTGGCGTCGATCCGGGCACACGCTGCCGGACGTCACGCAGGTCGTGGTCGCCGCGGATGCGCCCTCGGCCGAGCAGGAGCTCGCGCTTGCAAGCATCGAGGGGGATGCGACCGAGGTCGTGTGGACCGCGCAGCGGCTCGGCCATGCCGCCAGCCTCAATGCCGCGATCCGTCGCGCCCGCGGCGCGGTCGTGATCATGCTCGATCCGAGCGTCGAGGCGACCGGTGACTTCGTCACCCCGCTCATCGACGCGCTCGCCGATCCCGCGGTCGCCGTTGCCGGCGCGTTCGGGCTTCGTTCGACCAACCTGCGCCAGTTCGAAGAGTCGGAGTCCGGGGACGTCGTGGCGATCGAGGGCTACGTCATGGCCTTCCGCCGCGACGATTTCCGGGATCGCGGCCCGCTGGACGAGCACTTCCGCTTCTACCGCAACCTGGATATCTGGTGGAGCCTCGTGTTGCGCGACGAGGGGGAAGGGAACGCACCGCGGCGCGCGGTCGCGTTGCATCTTCCCGTGACACGCCACGAGCACAAGGGCTGGTCGGAGCTCCCCGACGCCGAACGCGACCGCCTTTCGAAGCGGAACTTCTACCGGATCATCGACCGCTTCGGTCGCCGAACGGATCTCGCCAGTCCGGCGTCCGCCGGCTGACGCTCAGGCAATCCCGGCCATCGGCCCGAGCGCGACGCCGATCGCGATGATCGCGAGGACGGCCAGGACTCCGGCAGCCTGCAACAGGATCGACGGTCCGGAGAAGGTCTGCGGAGCGCCGGGCGCGGGCGTCCAGAACGATCGCAACGTGGCTCCCTTCGGGACCATCACCAGTCCGAGCCACGCGCCCGCCAGCAACCCTCCGACGTGCGCCGCGATGTCGATGCCCGGGATCGCAACGCTGAGCACGAGGTTGATCACGATCAGCATGCCGATCTGCTGGGTGAGCGTGCGCGCCTGCCGAGTGAGCAGCGGCTTGTGGACGACGTTGGCCACGAGCAGCACCGAGAAGAGCCCGAAGATCGCGCCGCTCGCGCCGACCGACACGTCCGCGGACGAGAACACGAAGCTCGCCGCGGAGCCCGCGGCCCCGCAGACCGCGTAGATGACGACGAAACGGACCGGCCCGTACAGCGCCTCGACGAGCGGGCCGATCAGGAACAACGCGTACATGTTGAACGCGAGGTGCAGGAAGTTCTGGTTGTCGTGCACCAGCACGACCGAGAGCAGCCGGTAGTACTCGCCGCTCTCGATGCCCGACTTGGTCAGCGCCAGCAGGTTGACGATCTGATTGGAGAGGCGTCGATTGCCGAACAGCTCCACCAACCCGATGACGGTCGTTACGGCGAGGATCGTGTAGGTCGCGATCGGCGCTGGCATGCCGGTCGACCGCGAGCGCGCGAAGTAGCGCTGTGCCGTCCCGCTGTTGCCGAGCTCCTTGTTCAGCCAGCCGAGGCGCGAGGCGATCTCGGCCCGCTCCTGCGGCGGGGCTCGGCGCTCGGCCTCGCGGTATGCCCGCGCTGCACCGACGATGTCGTTGCTGCGGACGCGCGCGGCAGCAAGGTTCTTCCAGGCGAGCCAGGTCAGCGGCGTCTCGGGCGCCTGGGTTGCCGCGATCCAGTTGCGCAGGGCCGCGGGCTCGTTGTCCAGCCGGAAGTACGCCTCGGCGCCGCCCAGCAACGCGGCGACGTGGATCTGCGGGTCGCTGTGGCCGACGACCCGCGCGTAGGTCTGCGCCGCAAGCTCGTACTCGCCATGCTCGGACAGGTTCCGCGCGCGTTCGAGCATACCGATCGCGACATCGCGATCGAGGGGACCGGCGACAGGCTCCTGCCGCCACGATGAGGGACCGGACATGTGCGGTCGAGTCTAGCCCGGGAAACCCGTCGACCCGGTTACGGGGACTCGCTGCCGGCGGCTACTGGTCGTGCTGGCGCTCGCTGAAGCGACGTTGGTATTCCTGCCGGAAGCGCTCCGCATCCAGCGCCGCCTTCGCGTGATCGGCGGTTCCCGGTGTCTCGGCGCTGAGGCGCCGTTCGGCAGCACGCCAGTCCTCGAGGATCACGAACGCGGAGCGCGGCTTCTCGGCGATGGCGCTACTCGGCGCGCTCTCCTCACCACGACTGGCAGCTTCGTTGGCCGCGCGGGTGATGTGCTCCTCGGAGATGCTCAAGCTGAGGACGCGGCTGGCAACGGTCGCGACCGCGCGAGCCAGCTCCTCCGCGGCGGGGTCGTCGGGCTCCAGCTGGCGCTTGCGCTCTTCAAGCTGAGACAGCAGCCCAAGGTCATTCAAGAGGTCATCCGAGACCTCTCGCAGCGCCTTGTCGGAACCGGATGTCACGTGATGAAGACTCCCACCACTTGAGCCAACGACGCCCACCGCACGCGTCGTCTCGGATGGTAGCGCGGGAGGGGACGGTTGCCCCTATCGCGGGTCGGGCGGCTCCCAGAAGGCGAGCGACATCACCGCCACGACGGCGAGGTACACACAGACCGCGATCGCGAGGATGGGTTCCACGGTCAGGAAAGCGTAATCGCACGCGGTTAAACGACGTGGGGATCGCTCCCGCGGAACCCGACCCCTCGCCAGGTCGACGTCCTCGCGGCGTTCGTGGCCACCGGGGCTCCGTTGCGGAGGCGGCAGCACTGGTGGGCGTCCGGCCGAGCACCACGAAGCGGCACCTCGCCGACGGCTACTCGCCCGCCCCCGGCTCCGCGCCGTCGGCGGGCAGGCAGGTGGAGGGTCAGGGGATGGTCGGCGAGGCAACGGCGTCGCGATCGCGGCGCGGTTTCCTCGTGGGCGCCCTTGCCGCCGCGGCCGCCGCTACCCTCCTGCCCGCCCACGCCGCGCGCCCTCACGCCCGCTTCCTGGAGGCGACGAGCCCGGGCCGCTGCGCGGACATGGCGGACTCGTACTCGAAGATCTCAACGGTCTCGAACCAGCGCGCGAACCGCTCCCGCACCCAGCTCGTGTGCGGCGAAACGAGATGCCGGTGCTCCTTCGTCCCGTTCTCGTCGATGAAGCTCCAGAGGATGCCGTCGACCGTCAGCGGGCCGCCCCATCCGGTCTCGATCTTCTCGGGGATGAAGCAGCGGGCGAGCCGCAACGGATCCGCGAGGGGCACGAAGCAGCGGCCGTCGGGCGCCGTCCAGCGCGCGAGGTTGTCGATCACGAGGCCGACCTCGTCGATCGTGTCGACGTAGCCATACGCGTACCACATGCAGGTCACGAGTCCGAAGCGGTCCGCCCACTCCGGGATCGGCTCGCGAAAGTCGTGCTCGCGGAACTCCGCGCCGGGGTTGCGCGCGCGGGAGAGCTCGAGCATGTCGGGCGACAGGTCGATGCCGGCGCGCTCGACGTCCGGGAACCGGCTGAGGAAGTATCCGGTTCCGCAGCCGACGTCGAGCCAGCTCCCGCCGGCGGCCAGCAGGGACCTGACGATGTCGAGCTCCTGCCGGGTGTCCGCGTCGGCGATCTCGGACTCGAGGAACTTCGCGTCGTAGTTGGCGACGTACGCCTCGTCGTAGAGGCGCCTGACGTCCTCGGGCTTCATGCAACGGTCGCCATCTGCGCAATGCAGTCGAGTCCTTCTCGCGACCCTCGATTCGTATCGGGCAGAGCCGAAAACGCACAGCCGATACCAGATCGGCTCACGGGTCGTCCTCGTCGAACACGTCATGCCAAGAGCGTCCTCGGGCCCGCTCTTCGCGCTCGGCGAAGTCGCGGATCGCACCGAGAAGCGCCCGGGTCTTCGCTGCCACAACTCGATTGTCGTAGGCGATCGCTCGTCCGTGAGCAATGGCATGGCGCTCAGGAAGGCTGATGGGCTCGGTAGACGTACTGGCCCGCTGCCGATTGAGTTGGCTGAAAAGCACAGGCAGAACCTCGGGGTGCGCAGTCATCGATCCTTCGCGCACGAGAGCCTTGGCGTGCCCACGCGAGAAGACATCGGGCACCCCAAGATCTGCCAAGAGACCATCGATTTGCTCCAGCGCGACCGGAATGCATGCGTGATATCGCTCAGCTGCGTAGTCGGCTTCTGCAAGCTCGAGCAGACGCATCCTTGGCGCGGCGGTCCGCACCCTCGAAAACCACTTGACCTGTTGTCGAACGCCCTTCTGATCGAAGTAAGCCATGAAGTGCGCCTCGTCCCCGGAGGCTCGATTCACGCCCAGATTGATGGCGCGCCCGGCAGGATTCGAACCCGCGACCCTCTGATCCGAAGTCAGATGCTCTATCCACTGAGCTACGGACGCGCTGTATGTGCTCCATGAGAGCACCGAACCACGGATCACCCCGCCACGAAGGCTCCTCGAGCCGCTCCGAGCGCCTCAGAGGCGCAGGAGACACGCTCGTCATCCAAGGCAAAAGGCTGGCCGCGGTCCCCTGTATCGAAACACGCCGCGATCAGGGCGTCAACGTCGCCAGCGGACCCGGGCACCTGCGGGCCGCCAACCTCAGTCCGAGATCCAGCCCAACCTCGAGGCCAGTCCCGGTTCGCGTACGTTCCTAGACGTTCAATCCGAACCATCGATCGGGATGTGCCTCCGAGCGATGTCCGATCGCCGTGCTCTACCAAGAGGTCTCGCATGACGGCAAATCGTTCAGATCCCTGGGAAAGGCCCTCCACGAGCTCATGCTTTCCTGCCGCGACGCCTTCGAGACCGAGACGGCGAACTGCGTCGGCGTCGAGACGAGGTTCCTGTCCGCGCGTCTCCTCGTTGATGTGGTGATGAGCCTGCTTGATCATCCGACTGGCGATCCCACCCACGATCGCTGTGTTGAGGCTCGAGCCCGATGGAGCCCAGAGCCACCATCGGTCGTCCGCCGGAGTCGTTGTCCTGGCGGCGGGCAGTTCCGCGGTCGTCGCGACGAGCTCATCGAAGATGCATTGCGGCGCACTGCGACCAATCACATCCACGACGCGCTCACCGATGCCACGAATGCCGAGGGCGACATCGAACGCGCCTGGCTGCGAGGCAACCAGGGCATCCCACGTCGCCGCGAACAGCATGGATGCGCGCTGTCCCGGGGTGGACAGCCAGAGCGCGATGTTGATGTAGTAGTCCTGCATACCGGCGTAGACGTCGGGAGAGAGATCCCGGAGGCCCGCCAGGTTGAGGCTGAACCAGTGGTGCCATGTGGAATCCACGACAACGCGGCCGATGCCAAGCGGATCTCCGTCGTAGGTACCGACCATTGCAAAGACGCGCGGCACGGAATCGGTATTCGAGGTCAGTCCGTGAGCGATGACATGGGGCCGCGGTTGCAAATCCCAACACCGCAACCTCGCCCGCAGCACTGCCACCGGTCATCGCGGCCTCGACGAGCGGCGGCACGGTCGGGTACTCGACTCGGTCGTAGTCGGCGATGTCGAGGGGCGTGTTCAAGGCGACCTCGTCGTCCTCGAACAGACCACCCTCGTGCATGTGATCGGGAAAGCTCTCGATCACCGCACTCCTCCCGCAGAGGATCGGGTGAGGTGACGACGGATAGACGAATGGCCCCCGGAAGACCGGGGTGAGAACGGGAAAGATGCGCTGCGGCCATCGGTCGCCCTCTTCCGCGTCTTGCCCGCCCGGAGCAGCGACAAGGGTCTGGTGGCGGTCGCTGCCGTCGAACGAAGGGACCTGCTGCGCGCGGGTCCATCGGCGCATCGTGCGGACCCGGGGGATGCGGTGACACATCGACGCTCCAAGGAGCGAGTGGTCGCCCGTGGCAAAGACGCCGCCGCCCCGATCTATCCAGTCCGCGATCAGCTTGAGCTCTTGGTTGCTCAGCGGCAGGTTTCGAGGATCGGCAATCTCGGCGTCATTGACGTTCGGATCGTTCGCAGAACTCGCCCGGCCAGTCGCCGAAGAACCAGATCTGGTCGTAATCGTCGATCTTGAAGCCGCTCTGCGTGAACCGGAACCCGATGAAATCAAGACCAGCCTGGAATTCCGTGGGCGTCGTCGGGTCGCTCCCGCGAAGGGGGGGCGTCGAGTACGGAGTGTCTCGGTGCGCGACCGTGACCGCCAAATGGACCCACGCTGAAGACTGATCGCGCAACGTACTCAGGACGAGACCCAGACCGAACTCGTTTGGATGCGGCCCCGACGCGGCCGTCCATGACGACCAGGATCCGAATTGACGTTCTCAAGAGCAAGGGGTGGCGGGGCATCGTCCA
>CAWGBA010000010.1:0-199063 GCA_963820735.1 uncultured Chloroflexia bacterium | reverse complement strand
TGCCGTAGACCCCGGCGCTCGAAGTCGAGGTGCCGACGACACCGAACCCGTCGACGCTTTCGCCGTAGACACCGGTGTTCCGGTCACTGTCGCCCCACACCGCGATCCCCATACCCGAATCGGCGAAGCCAGCCTGGTGGACGCTTCGCGCCCGGATCACGGTGTTGTTGTTCTCGTTGTTGAGGTAGCTGACGTGGTTGGTGGTGGCGGCCGCGGGGAGTGGCCGTACCACGGCCGTTGCAGCGGTTGCGGCTGCCGCTCCGACGGCGGCGCCCAGCAAGGCACGGCGGGAACTCCTGGAAACGGTCCTCTCGGCCACGGCACGAACCTCCGACGCCGTTGGCTCGCGGCGGTGCTGCGGACTGCGCTGATCGGCCTCGGCGTCCAAGCCGAATGATCAGCCGTTCGTCAACAGTTCAGCGGGGCACCCGACCGCACTGATCTCCCACAGAGAGCGCGCCATCTTGCGGACACACGCAACCGCAGTCCGTCCGACTGTTGGCGATCACTGGAGAATCCCCAGAGTTGATCAGTGAAACTCCCCAGGTGAGCAGCCCTTCCGGGACCTGATCCAGGTCCACCCGGAAAACGGGGTGGGGCCCCCGATGCTGGTGGTGTCGAAGCCACAGCACACGAGGAGCCCTGCTCCATGCTCACACAGGGAGACGACGTGGAGATCCACGCACTCGCCGCCCGGGGATGGTCGATCTCGGCCATCGCCAGGCACATCGGACGCGACCGCAAGACGGTCCGCGCGTATCTCGCCGGTGACCGCGAACCCGGCGTCCGCCGCCGCTCGGTGCTCGACCCGCTGGCGCCCTTCGTGCCGTATATCGCGGCTCGCTTCAGCGACGACCCGCACCTCTGGCTGACCACGCTCCAGGACGAGCTCGTGCCGCTCGGCTGGGACGCCGGATACCAGTCGCTCACGCGTGGGGTCCGGCGGCATCGCCTGCGTCCCCGCTGCGAGGCCTGCGCCGGGGTCCGGGGTCGCGACACCATCGAGATCGAGCACCCCGCGGGTGCCGAGCTGCAGTGGGACTGGTTCGAGCGCCGGAAGGCACCCTGGGGTGGCACCGCGTATGTCCTGCTGGGATCGCTGTCCCACTCGGGCCGGATGCGCGGCATCATCGCCGAGTCCGTGGACCAGGCGCACCTCGTCGAGGCCATCGACGGCGTGCTGCGGAGACACGGTGGCACCGCGCGTGAGTGGCGCACCGACCGCCTGGCCACGGTCATCGTGCCCGGCACGAGCGACGTCCAGCCCACGTTCGCCCCGGTCGCGAAGCACTACGGCGCCATCGTCCGTCCCTGTCCACCCCGGCGGGGCAACCGCAAGGGCGTCGTCGAGGCCGCCGTGCGCTACCTCTGCGGTCGCTGGTGGCGGACCCTGACCGCGTCGACCATTGAAGAGGCCCAGGCGGACCTCGACCGCTTCTGCGCCACGGTCGGCGACGCCCGCCCACGCGGATCCACGACGGTTGGCGCCCTCGCGGACGCGGAGCCGCTGCTGTCACTGCCAGCGGCACCCTATCCGGCGACGCTCCGGATCGACAGGCTGGTCGGCACCAACGCCACGGTCGCCTTCCGGGGCAACGCCTACTCCGTGCCACCGGGACTCGCGGGCACCACGGTCAGCCTGCGTCACCGCCTCGGCAGCACGGACCTGGAGCTGGTGGCCCCGTCAGGAGCATCCCTCGGCACCCATGACCTGCGCCACGCCGGAGCCGGGGAGCTGGTCCGGACCACGGAGCACCGGGCCGCCCTGGAGCACGCCATCCTGGCGGCGTTCACGAGCGCCCGGCCCTGTGACCGCAAGGGCAACCGTCCACCCGGTCCTGCGGCGCGGGCCGCCGCCGCAGCGCTGCGCGCTGGCGAAGCCCGTGAGGTCAGCGTCGATCTGGCCCGCTATGCCGAGCTCGTCGAGGTCCTCCGATGAGCGAGGCGTCCCTCTATCAGCAGCTGCGCAGTCACCTCGCGACGCTGCGCCTGACGGCCGCCGCGGAGGCGCTGCCGGGGGTCCTGGAGGAAGCCCGGACCGAGTCGCTCGGGCACACCGCGCTGCTCGAACGGCTGCTGGCCATCGAGGTGGCGGCCACCACCGCCCGCAGGCTCATGAGCCTGGAGCGCTTCGCCGCGCTGCCGGCGCCCTGGCGCCTCGCCGACTTCGACTTCGACGCCCAGCCGTCGGTGGACCGCAAGCTGGTCTCGGAGCTGGGCACGCTGCGCTTCCTCGAGGACGCCACCAACGTGCTCTTCATCGGGCCGCCCGGGGTGGGCAAGACGATGCTCGCGGTCGGTCTCGCGCGGGCCACGGTCGAAGCCGGCTACCGGACCCACTACACCACCGCCGCGGACCTCGCGGCACGCTGTCACCGGGCGGCGATCGAGGGCCGCTGGGCGACCACGATGCGCTTCTACGCCGGACCCCGCCTGCTGATCATCGACGAGGTGGGCTACCTGCCCATGGCCGCCGAAGCGGCTGCGGCGCTGTTTCAGGTGATCACCCAGCGATACCTTCGGGGCTCCGTGATCCTGACCACCAATCTGGGCATCGCGTCCTGGGGCCGGATCTTCGACGACCCCACGGTCGCCGCGGCGATGCTCGACCGGCTGCTCCACCGCTCGGTCGTGTTCAACATCGACGGCGACAGCTACCGCATGCGCGCTCACCGCGCGCGTGCCGAGAGCCTCCGGAAGGGGGTGGCAGCCAGCGCCGAACGCTAGACTCCGTGCGTCCCGGTCCGGGCGATCACCTGGGGACTTTCGGTGATCAGGACTGGGGAGATTCCGTGATCGGCGTCACGACAGCTGTCCACTCCCGGCTCCACCTGCCAACCCGTATACGCGGCGCCTGAGAGTCGCCTATACCACTCTTCTATCCGAGATACGCGGGTGTCAGGAGCCAGACTCAGGGACCGCGGCACGTGCATGCCGCGTGTCTGCGCTCATGGGTTCGCGCTGGGCGTAACGGCTGGTGACCCGTCAGTCATTGAGGCGCTGGCCTCGATCGTGAGCGCGGTGGCCATGCTCAGTGCTCGCCGCCCGTGATGAACGCGATCCCATTCGGTGCCCAGGTCATGGGGATCTCGAAGTCGTTGGCCGCCTGGGTGCTTGCGTCGAGAACCAACTGGTGCTCGACCGTTGCGCCGATGTCACGCAAGCGCGCGTCAAGGACCCTTGACTCGGTCCCTGCGCTGTCCCGTTGATCCGTCAGCGTCAGAGTGCTGCCGCCGTCGGGGGAGAAGCCGGCCCATGAAACCCACGCGCCGGACGGGCTCGCCGGATCGAGTGGCGCGAGCGGCGTCGATGCGCCCGTGCCTGTGTCGACAATGGCCCGCCCGTCGGCGGCGCGAAGCCGATTCGTGCTGGCGGAGAGGGTGGGATTCGAACCCACGAAGCTTTCGCTTGGCTGTTTTCAAGACAGCTGCCTTCGACCGCTCGGCCACCTCTCCGAGGCTTCAGTGTAGGGCGGGCGCGAGAGACGTCGCCCCGCTCGCATCGACTACCGCAGCCTCAACGACCGGTTCGTTCGGGCTCCGGTGGTGAGGTTTCCGTGCCATGCGCGCGGTGGCTGACGATGAGCACTTGCGCCGGCTGGTCGCCGATCGAGGTCGCATCGTGCGGGATCGTGGCATCCCAGACGAGGTAGTCGCCGGGCCCGAGCTCGATCTCGCTGGCGCCCTGCGTCATGCGGAGGCGCCCCGATAGCACGACGTGATGCTCGTCGCCGGCATGGACATGGAGTCCGGTCGCGAGACCGACGGGCATCGAGACCATCACCGTGCAGAGGTCGCGCGGGATACCGCCATCGACTTCTTCGACGTCCCCTCCGCCGGGCCCCTTCCAACGCCGACGGTCTGCCGCCCGCACGACCCGCGGAGGCGCCGCGCTGTCCGCGAGGAACCAGGTGATCGGCACGTCGAGCGCCTGGCCGAGCGCTGCCAGCGTCTCGAGCGACGGCGAGGCCTTGTCGTTTTCGACCTGGCTGAGGTAGCCGATGTTCAGGCCGCTTCGATCGGCAACATCGGCGAGCGTCAGTGCGCGCTCGCGCCGAAGCCGCTTGATCTGACCCCCGACCAGTGGCCGCGGGCGTTCGCGCGAGGTCGGCGCATCCCTGGACGGCGAGTCCGCGCTCGGCGCGTCGGCGCTCGGGGCGTCCGGCTCGGAGCGTCCGGGACGCGCGAATTGGCGACTTGGTTTTCCACCACAACCTCTTGACGAGAGCAAATCTCAGGCGCAGTATTGCACTGAAGCCAATAATGTTGGCTGTGGCGCAAAAGTCAAGGGAGTTCCTCGATGAAGGTCTCAATCATCGGCGCGGGCAATGTCGGACGTGCGGTCGCGCAGTCGGCGCAGCGCGCTGGCCACCAGGTAACCATCACATCGGCTGGCGGCGATAGCGCCACGGCCGTAGCGAACGAAACCGGCGCGACGTTCTCGGACAGCAATGTCGCCGCAGTTCGCGACGCGGACCTCATCGTCCTCGCCGTTCCCGGCACAGCGCTTCCGGCGCTCGAAGCCGAGCTCACGGACGTCGTCGCCGGCAAGCCGGTCGTCGACACCACCAATCGTCCGACACCGGATCCGAACGGCGCGACCGGTCCGACCTCGATCGCCGAGGAGATCCAGGCGGCTCTGCCAACGGCCAAGGTCGTCAAGGCGCTCAACACCGCGTTCGCCTCGCGTCAGGCGCACCCCGAAGTCGATGGCATTCCCGTTGACGGCTTCGTCGCCGGTGACGACGAGGAGGCCAAGCGGACCGTGCTCGCGTTTGTCGAGTCGATCGGTTTTCGGCCGGTCGATGCGGGACCGCTCGCGGTCGCGCGCACGCTCGAGGGCATGGCGTGGTTGAACATCTCCCTGAACATGCGCGGCGGCACCTGGCAGGGCGGTTGGAAGCTGCTCGAGCCACAGGCGAACGCTTCGGAGAACTGAGCCGGTCGTTCCTTCGACCTGAACCCACGGCGGGTGCCATCTGGCATCCGCCTTTTTCTTTGTTGACCGCGCTCCGCCGACGCGGCGCGTCTGCGGGCAACGCGCCACCGAACGGCCGAGCCGGGGATCTCTCGATGACGACATTCCACTGGCAGTAGACACTGCAGCCGTTCGTCGCGACTCCACGCGGCGTTCCCACGCCCGTCTGCAGGGTCCGCCCTCCGTTCAGAACTCGTGTGCGGCCTTTTCTACGCACCACGGGCATAGCGGATCGACCCGGCAGCCAGTCTCGCGATCACCACGTCGCCGACTGCGCCGCGAGAAGCGCGAGCTGTCCACCGACAGTGGAAAGTTGCGTCAGATGGCGTTCGTCGGCGCGATGCCACTCGTCATGGTGGCGATGCCACTCGTCGCGCGTGCGATGCCACTCGGGCGTGCGACGTCACTCGTCGCGGTGCGATGCCGATCTGACATCACCGCCAACCGTCCCCGCGGGACAGGCTCGAAGCGTCAGCCCGCCGTGATCCGCTCGCCCAGGCGGGCCGTCAGCGCATCGGGAACGAGCACCGACCCGTCCGGCTGCTGGTAGACCTCGAGGATCGCGGCAACGGTCCGCGCCAGCGCCAGCCCGGAGCCGTTGAGCGTGTGCAGGATCTCGGGCTTGGCTCCGGCTTCGGGACGCCAGCGGATGTTCATGCGACGAGCCTGGAAATCGCGGAAGTTCGAGACCGAGCTGACCTCGAGCCAGTCCTGGACGCCGGGTGCCCAGACCTCGAGGTCGTACTTCTTCGCCTGGGTGAAGCCCATGTCGCCGGTCGCCATCAGCTTCACGCGATAGGCGAGACCGAGGCGCTGGAGGCAGATCTCCGCGCGGTGCGGTGAGCCACTCGAGCGTGTCGTTCGACTCGGCCGGCTTCTCGAAGCAGACCATCTCGACCTTGTCGAACTGGTGGACGCGCAGGATCCCGCGGGTCGCTCGCCCGGCTGCGCCTGCCTCGCGGCGGAAGCAGGGTGAGTAGGCGACGTAGCGGATCGGCAGCCGATCCGCCTCGATGATCTCGTCGCGGTGGATGTTGGTGACCGGCACTTCCGCGGTCGGCACGAGGTAGAGGCCGTCGCGCGTGACCACGTACATCTGGTCTTCCTTGTCCGGGATCTGCCCGGTGCCGCGCGCGGACTCCTCGTTGACCACGGCCGGCGGCCAGATCTCGGTCATGCCGTGCTCGGTGGTGTGCAGGTCGAGGAAGAAGTCGATCAGCGAGCGCTGGAGCTTGGACCCGGCGCCCTTGTAGATCGGGAAGCCCGAGCCCGCGACCTTCGCGCCGGCCGCCAGGTCGAACATGCCCAACGCCTCGGCGATCTCCCAGTGCGGTCGCTTCCCGTCTGGCGACGCCTTCTCGCCCCACTCGCGGACGATGACGCTGGCCTCTTCGCCGCCGACCGGGATTCCGGCGTCGGGCGGGTTCGGGATGCGCAGCATCGCGTCGTCGAGCTGCGACTCGAGGGATGCGAGTCGCTCTTCCATCGAACCGATGCGCTCGCCGAGTGCTCGCGACGCGTCGCGTTGGCGCTCGCCTTCCTCGCGGTCCCCGGCCTTCATCGCGGCCGCAACTGCGTCGCTGGCGGTACGTCGCTCGGAACGCAACCCGTCGACCTCGCCGATCACCCGGCGTCGCGCGGCGTCAAGCTCGAGCGCCCGATCGACGACCGCAGGGTCTTCGCCCTTGGCGATGGCGCCCTGGCGGACAGACGTCGGCGTCCTCGCGAAGGCGCTGCAGTCCGACGCTCACGGGACGCTCTCGACCGGCCCGGCGCCGTCCGACGCCGCCTGCTCGAGCCGGAAGACGACGAACGGACGATCGAGGCTCGCCAGCAGCCAGCCCGCCCGAGGGCCATTCGCCCGGCCGAGGAACGCCGCGTACAGTGCCGCGAACGCATCACCGGACGACACGCCGTGCACCTGCGCGGTGGTGAAGATGAGGTCCTGCCACGCGTCGCCCGATACGGGTTGCTGCTCATCGGCGGCCGAGGCAAGCGACCGCAGGAAGACACGTTGCGCCTCGGAGAGATCGGCAACCGCTGCGCTCGAAAGCTGATCCTGGACCTCGACGCGATAGCGGTCAGGCGCGAACGTCTCCAGCCACGCTCGTGCGACCCGGGTGCGCTCGGCGAGGATGGCCGCCTCCTCGGCGTCGAGCGGCGCGCCCTTCTCGGCGGCCATCCGCGCGTCGATGTCCACGCCGGGGATCTGGATCAGCAGCGCCAGGTGCCGGAACGCCGGTCGGAACCGCGTCGCCTCGACGGCCGGGTCGGCCGTGTCGTCCACCAGGCTGAGCCGGAGGATGCGCGCGGGGTTCGGCGGCAGCTCGCCGCGCATCGGCTTGCCGGCGATCGCCGCGCAGATGCGGTCGAACTCGTCGAAGAGGCCCGGGATCGTGTCGCCCTCGGGATCGAACTCGATCGCGCGCCGCGGCTTGTTGCGGATGAAGAGGAAGCGGAGCAGCTCCGCCGGCAGGAGGTCGGCGATCTCGTGCGCCGCCGCGCCCGTCCCCTTGGACGTGCTCATCTTCTTGCCGCCGATGTTGAGGAACTCGTAGGGCACGTTGAGCGGCGGCTCCCGGTCGAACACGCGGCGGGAGATCGCGTCGGCGCGGTCGCGCGAGCCACCGGCCGTGGCCAGGTCCTTGCCGCAGCCCTCGATCGTCGCGCCGACCAGGCCCCAGCGCGCTGCCCAGTCGACGTTCCAGACCAGCTTGGCGCGGCCGCCGAACGGCGAGACCTTGCCGTGAAAACCGCAGCCCTGCGCCCACGTCACCAGGTCCGGCTGGCAGTCGTAGCTCGACCTCCTTGCCGTCCCAGTCGGTGGCGTGCGTCGTGCCGATCTTGGCCGCAGTTCTCGCAGATCACGTGGACCGGCAGCCAGTCGGCCGGGTGGATCGACGGTGCTGACGGTGCGGTAGATCTCGAGGATCACGTCCGCGTGGTCGAGGGCGCGCTGCCATGTACGGGTCCATCTCGCCGGCGGCGTAGCGCTCGCGACATCCAGTAGAGCTCCGGGCGGATGCCGAGTCCGGCGAAGGTCTGCAGGAACAGCCCGGCGAAATGGCGCGCGTAGTTGGGCTCGCTGCTGCCAGCGGGTGCGGGCACGTGCGCGAGCGGCTTGCCCATCTCGGTCACGATTGCGTCGGGCGTCAGCAGCGCCTGGGCGTCCATCGGATCGAGATCCTCGATCCCGTAGCGGAACGTGACCGGGTTGCCGGTCTCCGCCACCGCGCGCCGGATCGCGTCGTGCAGCACGACGCCGCGAAGCGACCGACGTGGACGGTGCCCGACGGCGTCTTGGAGTCGTTGACGACCTGCGGCCCGCTGACCGACGCCGCGAGCTCGTCGGCCCAGAGAAGGGTGTGTTGCTCCGTCGGGGCGGCCATTCCTGGCCGCGTCAGGAGATGCTGACGATCTTGTAGACCGAATCGCCCGCAGGGACGGCCACGGTGATCTTGTCGCCCTTCTTCTTGCCCAGCAGCGAACGGCCCACCGGGGATTCGTTGGAGATGCGACCCTCGAGCGGTGCGGCCTCTGCCGCACCGACGATCGTGTACTTCTCGCGACCGTCGCTGCCCTCGAGCTCCACCGTGGAGCCGATCTGCACGTGCGACGTCGAATGCTGCTCGTCGATGATCACCGCGTTCTTGATCAGCGCAGACAGCGTCTGGATGCGCCCCTCGACGAACGCCTGCTCGTTCTTGGCGTCTTCGTACTCGGCGTTCTCGGTGACGTCGCCGTATTCCTTGGCATCGTGGATGCGACTCGCGACCTCGGCCCGACGGACATTGACGAGCTCGTCGAGCTCTTCCCGGATCTTCTCCAGCCCTTCGCGCGAAAGGTATGCGGGCTTGTTGTTCACCTTGTCCAATCCCTTGAGGTAGCCGTGGGCGGGACCACGTCGGCCATGTGCCGCCAGGGTCCACGGTCTTTGGAGGGAGCCGGCCGCGTGAGCGATCCCGTGTCCTTGGTCCGCCGCCGGAGCGCGGATTGTACGAGTGCCCCCGGAGGAGCGTCAAACAGTCCATCCGGCGTATTCGAACCAGTTCCATCGGCTCGATCGGGTGCGAGCCCGGACGAGACCTGCGCGGACTGCGTTTGCGATCCCCCTGCAACGTGCCCGCGCGTCTGTCCTTCCGGAGTCGGGCCGTTCTGGTGGCACCACAATGGACCCGCACGTGGTCAGCCTGCAAAGCGCTTGACGACTGCTGGCGCTCGGCGTTCTCCCGCTGGAGAACTGCTGGCGCTCGGCGTTCTCGCGCTCGCGGCCGCCGAACCCGGGTTTCCCTCGATTTCTCGCCGGGCGGTCGCTAATCGGAAGCGTCGGGCTCCGCGACGCGTGGCGAGTCTCTCCGCAGTCAGATCCCGAGCGTGGCTGGGCATCACCGTGGCGACCTGCTGCGCCCAGCTGGGCTCCCGTCCCTTGTAACGCCCGTAGTGTGAGAAAACGAGGGAAGGGCTGGTCGGCGGTCGACTTCGGCGCCGGAGGACGGCCGCGCCACGAGACGACGGGCGCCGCAGCACGACGGCGCCACAGGACGGCCGCGTCGGCGACCTACTCCCCTGTGGCCTTCTCTTCCTGAACGGCACCCGGCTCATCCAGGGCGAGCGTCAGCTCTTCCTCGGTTGCATTGCCGACACCACCCAGGTTCCAGGTCGCGTCGCCCGTCTGGCGCTCGTCGCCAAGCTGGTTGCCGACACCGCCAGGGTTCCACTCGCGGTCGACATCGATCGTGTCGTCGCCCTCGGCTCGTCTCGTCGCCCAGTCGGTCATCGCGGTCACCTCTGCGTAACTCGTTCGCGGCCGAAGCGTAAGCCACGTGGTCGCGCGGACTACTCCGCGAGCAGCAGCAGGCGCTTGCGAATCCGCTGCAACGAGGATCGGTCGGCGAACGCGATGAAGAGCGTGTCGTCGCCGGCGATGCTGCCGACCACTTCGGGCCAATGCGCTCGATCGAGGGCGGCCGCGATCGCATGCGCGCTGCCCGGCACGGCGCGGGCGACCAGCATCAGGCCAGCCTGCCTGATCTCGATCGGCAGATCGTGCAGCAGCTGGCCGAGCCGCTCCTCGCCGCTGACCTCGGAATCGGCGCGGGAGGGTAGGGAGTATGCCTGCACACCCCCCTTACTGACCTTGACCAGGCCGAGCTCGGCCACGTCGCGCGAGATGGTCGCCTGGGTCGCTCGGAAACCGCGGTCGCGGAGCGCTGCGGCAAGCTCGTGCTGGGTGCGCACGGGATGTGCGTCGAGCAGATCGCGGATCTGCTGCTGGCGCAGCTGCTTCATGACTTCCATCGTCGTCAGCGCGAGAGCAGGATCGCAGCCGATACCAGTGCGAACCCGATTCGCCAGGCAATGAAGATGCCGGTCGAATGCACCCGCAGGAACGCGAGCAGGAACCGGATGGCGATGAAGCCCGAGATGGCCGCGGCGATGAATCCGGCCGCAAGGGCCGCGTAGTCGGAACCTCCGGGCGGTGTCGCGATGAGTTCGCGAGCCTTCCAGATGCCAGCGCCACCGATGACGGGAATGCCCATCAGGAACGCGAACCTTGCCGCCGAGTCGCGCTTCAGCCCGCGGAACAGACCGGCTGCCAGCGTGATACCCGAACGACTGATGCCGGGAAAGAGTGCGAGCGCCTGCGCACCACCGATGACCGCCGCGTCGCCGACGTTGGCCTCGTCGAGGGCACGGTCCCGGGTGCCGACACGCTCGGCGATGAACAGGATGATGGCGCCGACGATCAGGATTCCGCACACGTAGATGAGCCGGTCCGATTCGCGGAAGTACGTGTCGAAGAAGCTCTCGCCGAGGACGCCGAGCAGCGCGGCAGGGATGATCGAGATCACCAGCAACCAGGCGAGCCGCCGATTCGGGTCTCCCGCCAGCGAACGTTCGCGAATCGAGGCAATGCCTGCCGCGATCAGATCCAGGAGGTCACGCCAGAAATAAACGACCAGGGCCAGGAGCGTGCCCATATGGAGCATCACGTCGAACGACGCGCTGTTGATGAACGGGTCGTCCCACCCGAGCAGCTCCGGCACCAGGATCAAATGTGCAGAAGACGAGACCGGCAGGAACTCCGTCAGGCCCTGAACGATGCCAAGGACAATGGCTTGAAAGACGAGATCCATCTACCCACCACGCCTGTTGGCGGCCCGGACCCTTCAGTGCCTAGCGGATGAACAGCGGTGCGAGGACGAGCGTGATCGTCGCGATGAGCTTGATGAGGACATGCAGCGACGGACCGGCGGTGTCCTTGAACGGGTCACCGACCGTGTCGCCGACGACCGCGGCCGCATGCGCGTCCGTCTTCTTGCCCAGGACGTTGCCGAGCGCGTCCTTGAGGTTGCCTGACTCGACGTACTTCTTGGCATTGTCCCAGGCGCCGCCCGAGTTGTTGAAGAAGGTCGCGAGCATGACACCCGAGATGGTGCCCACCATCAGGAAACCTGCCACCGCCTGGTAGCCCAGCAGCAGGCCCACGAGGATCGGCGTGGCGACCGCGACGGCACCCGGAAGGATCATCTGCTTGAGCGCGGCGGCAGTGGTGATGTCCACGACACGCGCGTAGTCGGGGCGCTGGGTGTAATCCATGATGCCGGGCATCTCGCGGAACTGGCGACGGACCTCGACGATGATCGACTGCGCCGTGGTACCCACGGCGCGAATCGCCAGCGAGCTGAAGAAGTACACCAACATCGACGCGATGAGTGCCGCCGCGAACACCTGGACGTCCGCCAGGTTGACCGCCGTCATCGGGTCCTTGTGCTGCGTCGTGAGGATGTTGTTGACGCGGTCGATGTAGGCGCTGAACAGCAGGAACGCGGCGAGGGCGGCCGAGGCGATCGCATATCCCTTGGTGAGCGCCTTGGTGGTGTTGCCAACCGCGTCCAGCTTGTCCGTGATCTCGCGGGCGCCGGCCTCGGACTTGGAGAACTCGGCGATCCCGCCCGCGTTGTCGGTGATTGGCCCGAAGGTGTCCATCGCGAGGATGTAGGCCGTCGTCATGAGCATGCCCATCGTCGCCACCGCGGTGCCGAAGATGCCGCCGACGTTCTGGCCTTTGTCGTTGACGATGCCCGCCTGCTCACCCAGCCAATGGCTGGCCAGGAGCGCCGATGACGATCGCGATCGCCGTGACGAGGGTCGTCTCCATGCCCACCGACACGCCCGAGATGATGTTCGTGGCGGGCCCCGTCTTGGAGGCCTCGGCGATCTCCTTGACCGGGCGCCAGCCGCCGGCCGTGTAGTACTGGGTGATGTAGACGAACGCGACGCTCGTGACCAGGCCGACGCAGCCGGCAAGGAAGAACCACACCCAGGTGGGGATGTTGTTGGAGCCCGTCTGGGAGCCGGTGTTCATGGTGAAGTACGTCGCGATGGCCAGCCCGATGACGGCGAAGATCGTCGTCGCCCAGTAGCCACGGTTGAGGATCTTCATCGGATCCTCGTCTTCCTTGCCCCGGATGAAGAAGGCGACGGAGATGATCGTGCCGATGAGCCCGAAACCGCGGACGACGAGCGGGAAGAAGATCCACGCCTCGGGATGCGGCCAGCCGGCTGCCACGGCGATGAAGTACACCGCAACGCCCAGGATCATGGCGCCGATGTTCTCGGCTGCCGTGGACTCGAACAGGTCAGCGCCACGACCCGCGCAGTCACCGACGTTGTCGCCGACGAGGTCCGCAATGACCCCCGCGTTGCGCGGGTCGTCCTCGGGGATCCCGGCCTCGACCTTGCCGACGAGGTCAGAGCCGACGTCCGCCGCCTTGGTATAGATACCGCCGCCGAGCTGGGCGAAGAGCGCGACGAACGAGGCGCCGAAGCCGAAGCCAACGATCAGGAACGGCGCCTGGGCGGGATTCGTGAAGCCACCGAAGGCGACGAAGATGCCGTAGACACCGAGGAGCGACAGCGCGACGACGAGGAACCCCGAGACGGCGCCACCGCGCATTGCCACCTGGACCGCACCGACCAGGCTATGGCGCGCCGCCGCAGCGGTTCGAAGGTTCGCCTTGACGCTGATGAACATGCCGATGATGCCCGACGCCATGGAGCAGGTGGCGCCAACCAGGAACGCGATCGCGGTGTAAACGCCCAGTTGGACACCGTTGATGGTGGTGTCGCTCACTTCCGGGGTATTCACGATCGCGATGACCGCGCCCACGATGACCGACGCGACGAGCGCCAGGACACCGATGGTTACGTACTGTCGACGGATGAAGGCAACCGCGCCCTCGTAGATGGTCGCGGCGACGTCCTGCATCGCCTGAGTGCCCTTGTCCTGGGCGATCACCCACCGTGCCAGGTAGATCGCGAACACCACGGCCGCGAGCCCGGCCAGAGGAATGATCAGGTTGATCGTGTCGCCCACGGTGCGGTCAGCCTCCCTATTGCATGGCCCTGCCGCAAGGACATCTCCGGTCCGGCGGTCAGGTGCTTCCGGTCCGCGGCCAGGTCAGTCGCTGCCGCGGGCGGTCCGGGCCTTCACCATGCACGCTCCGGAGCACTCCATCCGGCGCCATCCATGGAAAGAGCCCCGCAGACCAGTGCGGGGCCTTCTCGGTCGGGCGCTGGGAGTGTAACGCGGCTGGAAGAGATGGGTCAAACCATCGACTGCCGCCGGAAATATGCAGCGGCACCTCGTACACCTGGCCAGCCGGCGCAGGTTCGTCGCGGCTTACTACGCGGCCCGCGGGTGCATCAGCCGAGCCGTGCTCGTCGATCGATCAGCGGGCCTCTACCGGCTTGCAGCTCGAAGACTGCCCGTCCCTCGGCGGCCGCGTCGGGGTCGTGCAGGTCGACCTGATCGACGACGCGGACAAAGGTGAAACCGCCGCGCATCGAGCCCGCATACGGGGCCAGCACGTTGCGGAAGAAGGCGACGCGCTCCGAATCGTCGAGCTCGGACGCCTCCACCTCCTCGGACCGGCCGCGAACCGAGAGCGTGGCACGGCCGGCAGCGCGGAGGTTCTTGACCCAGTCCGAGTCGCCCCAGGGCGCCCATACCCAACGTCGGCCGGACTGGTCGATGATCGCCAACGGCGTCGTGCGAAGCAGACCGCTTCGTCGACCCGGAACGGTGAGCAGCGCGTTCGGGCCGAGTGGCACGCCGGCGCCGAGCAGGCGCCGCGAGACCGGGTTGAACGCGGTGACCCATCGCGGGGCGCGCAGGCCGGACTGAGTGGTGGTTCGTGTGCTGGTAGCCATCAATGTGGCTCCTTTCAAGCTTCGTTGGTTGACTTCCACAACCGAGACCCGCGCCGAGGGACGGATGTGACCAGAAGCCGAAATGACCTCAGTGGGCGAGCGCCCGGAGATCGAGCTGCGCCAGGCGTTCGCGGTCGCCGACGATGTCGATGCGGATGATTCGTCCGCCTCTCACCGTGAACGCGAGCACCGCAAACGGGCTTCCATCCGGGCGCCAGGCGACGCCGCCCGGGAGGCCGTTCACGAGCACGCGGGTGGCCGATTCGGCGAAGCGCCGGAAGCTCAGTGCCTGCTGCGCCACGTTCCGGGCACCGCGCGCCAGGGTGGTCACGCCCGGGCCGCCGGCGATGCCGTCGGAGTTCGAAACGATGTCCGGATCGAGCACGGCCACGAGCCGCTCGAAGTCGCCGGCACGCGCGGCGGCGAGGAATGCGTCAACGACGAGCCACTGCGCATCGAGATCCACGTCGGGAACCGGCGCACCGCGGACGCGGCGACGAGCCCGGCTGGCGAGCTGGCGGGTCGCGTCGGGCGATCGGCCGACGATTGGCGCGATCTCGTCGAACGGCACGGCGAAGACGTCATGGAGCACGAACGCGACACGCTCCGGTGGCGTCAGCGCGTCGAGCACCATCTGCATGGCCAAGCCCGACCGCATCACCGAGCAGTGCCTCCTGCTCGGGATCGATCGCTTGCTCCGACGTGACGATCGGATCGGGAAGCGGGGCATCGAGTGACGACTCGCGCCGGTTCCGACGCGAGCGCAGCATGTTGAGCGACACGCGCGCCACGACGGTCGTCAGCCACGCGCGCAGGTTCTCGATCTCGTCCGCGTCGCTGCGGCTGAGCCGGATCCAGGCTTCCTGGACGGCATCGTCGGCCTCGGAAACGGAGCCGAGCATGCGGAACGCGACCGCACGCAGGTGCGACCGCTCCGTCTCGAAGCGTTCGGCGAGCCAGGTCTGATCGTTCATCGGTCACGTCATGCGGAGTCAGTCATGAACCAGGACCCGCGCGACCGCCCGAACGTGACCGAGAGCCACGACCCAGCGATCGGGTCGACGGTAAGAGCTGGAGCTCTGCGTGTTCCATCGTTTGGCAGGGATTCCCGACCCGGGAGCCGAGCAGCCAATCGCAAACCGTCGCCAGGACGTCTGGATGCCTCCAAATGTGGCCCATCACCCACAGATGACGGAATCTGAAGCTCGCCGGCCAGCCCGGGCTGGCTGAACGCTGTCTCCGTGTCGCGAAAAGTCGCCAAACGATGGAACGCGTCCTGGGCCCGGTTGGGGCTACGCGGCCACGCGGCTAGCGCGCTCGGGCCGACCACCCACTCGTCGACGGCGCGCTCGTAGGCGTGCAGCTCATCGGCGCCGAACCAGAGCGCGAGCTCCGTCTGGGCATTCTCAGCCGAATCGGACGCGTGAACCAGGTTCTGCCCGACCTCGATGGCGAAGTCGCCACGGATCGAGCCTGGCGCGGCGTCGACGGGACGCGTGGCGCCGTTGATCGACCGGCAGAGCGCGATCGCGTTATTGCCCTCCAGCGCCAGCGCCACGAGCGGCGACGAGGTGATGAAGTCGACCAGGCCCTTGAAAAACGGCTTGTCGCGATGGACCGCGTAGTGCCGCTCGGCGAGGTCGCGAGTCACGGCGACGAGCTTGAGCCCGACGATCTTGAGGCCACGCTGCTCGTAGCGCTCGAGAATGCGGCCGACCAACAGCCGCTGCACGCCATCGGGCTTGATCAGGACAAGGGTGCGTTCGGTCACGTTGTGCTCCCGCTGCTGGTGCCGCGCGGCCCAACCGCGCGAAATGCTTCCTGGTACGCCGCGTTCGCCTCGGCCTCGCGACCGAGGGCGCGGTAGATGTCGCCGCGCAACGTGTTCAACGACGCGGCCGCGGATCGGTCGCGGGCACCTGCGTGAGGACGCGTTCGGCGAGCGACAGGATGACAGGTGCGAGCGCGCGATCCATCCGAAGAGCAGCGCGAGTCGATCGGCAATGCCGTCCACGTGGCCTGCGGCGATCTCTGCCTCGACCGATTCGAGCTCCAGCCCCGCGGCACGACCGGCATCCATCAGCGCGCCGATGGACTGGCCGCCAGCCCCGGCTGCAGGCACCGCAACCGGGGTCGCGCCCGGTGCGCCACCCGGTTGTCCCGGCTGTGTGCGGCCCGCTGGCCGAGCGGCTGCCTGACCGGGAAGTGGCGCTGGTTCCCAGTGCCGCTCCGCGCCGTCCTGCATGTCCGCGCCAGAGACCAGCAAACCCCGGCGCCCGGGCTCGCTCGCGTCGGCGTACATGCGATCGCCTTCGACTGCGGGCCATGCGGTGCTGCGCGGCTCGCCGGCGAAAAGGCGGTCGAGCCCGTTCCCGAGCCGCTCGATGACGCGCGACGAGTGCGCTCGTGCGTCGATCAGGTGGCCGTTGCGGTCGAGTGCCTCGGCCAGGATCAGCTCGGCGATCGGCTCGTGCCCGCCGTTGGTGAGGTGGGCGTTGGCGGCCTCCGCGGCACCCTCGAGATCGCCGCTCCGCCAGCGCGCCTCGGCAAGGTCGGCCAGCGCGTCGACGTCGAGGCCGGCCGTTCCGGCGAGCTGCTCGAGCTCGGCACGCGCGAGTGGCAGCATCCCTCCGCGAAGATGCAAGCGCGCCAAGCGAACCTCGGCGCTGCGCTTGGGGCCTTGCGGCGATTGGGCGCCTGCCACAGAGGGAGTCGCCGCATTCGCGCGCGGAGCCGGCACCGGCCGCGACTGTGGCTGTGACTGTGATTGCGCGGGGCGCGTCGGCTGCGCCGGGTCGGTCATGGCAGCCGCAACGCGCGGTCGAGGTGACGGGCGTGGCCAGGTGGCGCGACCACCGAGAGTGCCAGCACCTCGTCGCGGATCAGCCGCTGGGCCAATGCCTGGATTGCCTCCGGCGTCACCTTCGAAAGGGCGGCCAGTGCTTCGTCGAGCGTCAGCACCCGGTCGTGGAGTGCCTCCTGCCCGCCCAGCCACGCGGCCATGTGCCGGCTCTCCTCCAGGCGCAGCTCGAGGCGGCCGCTCGAGTAGGCGCGCGCCTTCTCCAGCTCCGCCTGCGAGACCGGCTCGTCGCGAATGCGGGCGAGCTCGGCCAATCACGGCCTCGACTGCCTTGTCCGAGGTCGTGCGGATCCACGCCGGCATAGACCTGGAGCGTGCCGCAGTCGGCGTAGTCGGTCTGGAACGAGTGCACGTCGTAGGCGAGCCCGTTCTCCTCGCGCAGCTGTTGGAAGAGCCGGCTGCTCGAGCCGTCGCCCGAGAACGGTGTTGAGCAGCTCCAACGTCCACTGGTCGGGATCGTCGCGTCGCAGGCCCGGGCACGCCGAGGCAGAGATGCGCCTGCTCGATCGAGCTCTCCCTGACCATCAGGCGCGTGGCCGGGAGCGCGTCGGGTGCCGGCGGATACTCGGGCACCACGCCAACGCCGGTGCCGAAGTGGCGACGCGTCGAGATCGACGGCTTCGTCGTGCTCCATGTCGCCGGCGACCGCGACCACCAGGTTGGCGGGCTGGTATCCGGCCGCCCAGAAGTCGTGGATGTCCTCAGCGGTCAGGGCGCGGACCGACTCCTCGTCGCCGGCGATCTCCCAGCCGAGCGGCGTGTCGCCGAAGAACGCCTCGTCGAAGACGTTGTAGACGTACTGGCCGGGGTCGTCGCGGTAGGAGCGGATCTCCTCGACGATGATGTCGCGCTCTCGGTCGATGTCCTCGGGTCGCAGCAGCGGCCGCACGACCAGCTCGCCAAGGACGTCGAACGCGCGGTCGGCCTCGCGACGCGGCAGGCGCGTCCAGTAGACCGTCGACTCGCGGTCGGTGGCCGCATTGCTGGTCCCGCCGACTCCTTCGATCGCCTCGGACACGGCGCGCGTGGTCGGGTACGCCTGCGTCCCCTTGAACGTGAGGTGCTCCATGAAATGGGCGACGCCGGCACGATCGCGGCTCTCGAGTCGCGAACCGACCAGCACGTAGACGGCGACCGCGAGCGAACGGGTGCCCGGCAGGCGAGCCGAAATGACCCGCGGCCCGTCGGGCAGCTTGGTGCGTTGGAACATGGAGGTGGAATGCTACCCGCAAGGGCGGATCGGACACCGATGGTTCATCGGGGTCCGATCGATAGCCCGCGCAGCAGCGCAAGCGAAGCGCCAGCGCTGCGGAGGAAAACCCGCAAGCGACGGACGGAGCCCAGCGGCAACGCTGGGAGCGTCCGGTTCGCGCGTGCAGCAGCGCCAGCGCAGCGCCAGCAGCGCCAGCAGCGCCAGCGCAGCGCCAGCAGCGCCAGCGAGCGCCAGCAGCGCAAGCGAAGCGCCAGCAGCGCAAGCTGCGTTTCCGAGGTGCTCCCAAACTGCATGCAGCCGATTACCAACCCGTGTGGTCGTACGTCGGCGGTCCCGCTGAATGACGCCGACGTACCAATCCAGGCGGTAGGTGGCGCGGATTCCCTCCGTCCACACGGGTCCGAGCCGGCTTTGACACGCGTAGGACCACCCCGGTTGGTATCTCGGCAGTGCCGACGCCTGATCGGACCAAACAGTGCGGTGAACTGCCATAACCGGGCCGTGTGGCACTGTCGGTCCGGCAGTCGCGGGACTACACCACGCGCATGGACCCGTTTCTGCTGACGATCGGCACGTTCCTGATGATCGCCGCCGTCATGTTCGTGATCGTCGAGGTCTGGCCCCTGGCGTCGACGAAACCGTCGAGCCGGCACGGACAGGAGGACGAGGAGTCCCACTGGCATTTCGACGATCCGTCAGGCCGCCACGCAGGGACCTGAATCGAGGCTGGAGGAGATGACGAACCGCCGGGTGCCTGCCCGGCGGTTCGTTGTGTGAGTGCGTTTCGTGGCGTCGCGGGACACGGAAGGTTCTCGCGGCGCGGCGGTCCGCAGCGGCGGCGGTCCCTTGCGGCGTCCTCTATTTCGGCAGGATCGACGTCAGCCAGTCCTGCAGGTAGAAGATCAGGAAGCCGATCGAGACCACCCACATGAGCGGGTGGATCTCGTTGAACTTGCGCAGTACGACCTTGATGAAGACCCAGCTGATGAAGCCGGCACCGATACCCACGGTGATGTCGTACGTCAGCGGCATCAGGATGATCGTCAGCAGCGCCGGGATGCCGTCCTCGACATTACCGATCGGGATGTCCTTGACCAGCGTGAACATCAGGTAGCCAACGAGAACAAGGGCGGGTGCGGTCGCCTGCTGCGGAACGATCCCGGCGATCGGCGCCAGGAGGATCGCGACCAGGAAAAGCACGCCGGTGATCACCGACGTGAAGCCGGTGCGCCCGCCATCGGCGACGCCGGCGGCGCTCTCGATGTAGGTGGTGTTCGAAGAGACGCCCGCCACGCCGCCGGCGAAGGCCGCCACGCTGTCCACCAGCAGCACCCGTCCGATGCCCGGCACCGAGCCGTCCGCGTCGGTCAGGTTCGCCTCGGCCGCGACGCCGGTGACCGTGCCCATCGTGTCGAAGAAGTCCGACAGCATGATCGCGAAGATCGTCAGGATCGCCGTCACGAACGGCAGCACCTGAAACACATTGAGCAGGTTGAACTTGCCCAACGTGCTGAAGTTCGGCGTCAAGGTCAGGGTCGACGGGATGGTCGACACTCCGAAAATGATCGCGACAAGGGTGGTGACCGCGATGCTGATGATCAGTGCGGCGCGGACCTTGAGAATCCAGAGCGCAAAGGTCAGCGCGAGCCCGAACAGGAACACGAACTGCGCGGTCGTGGTCGGGAACGAGATGCCGACGATCGGCACGCCACCTTGCGGGGTGACGATGAGCCCGCCGTTGACGAAGCCGATGAAGAGAATGAAGAGACCGATGCCGACGCCGATCGATCGCCGCAATGTCAGCGGTACGGCGTTCATGATCGCTTCGCGCGCGCCGACCAGGACCAGCAAGCGTGATGACGAGGCCTTCGAGCACGATCACGCCCATCGCGCCCTCGGGCGAGAGGCCCTTGGCGGGAAGCGTGTAGGCCACGATGGCATTGATGCCCAGGCCGGCCGCCAGCGCGAACGGGTATTTGCCGAAGATGCCCATCGCGAGCGTCATGATCCCGGCCACCAGGGCGGTTCCGGCCGATACGGCGACTGGATCCAAACCGAGAGGCGCCGCGATGATGTTCGCGTTCAGGAAGATGATGTAGGACATGACCAGGAACGTGGTCACGCCCGCGCGCACCTCGGTGCTGACGTTGGTGCCTCGTTCACCGAACTTGAAGTAGGTAGCGATCGCCTCCATCGATAGAGTTCCCCTCTCCCTGTCGGAGCTCTGTCGAGTCCATTCGAGCGGCGCAAGACGGCGGCCGAGCTCGACGCGGCCGCCAGCCGCGGATGCGAGCGACGCGCAGGTCTACTCGGTAGCGGCCTCCTCTCCCCCACCGGGCGCTTCTGCGGAATCGAGCGTCCCGAGCTCCATCTGGACGTACTCGGGAGTCGGCTCGAGCCGGAATGCCTGCTGGACGGGGTCGTCAGACTCGTGGCGCGTCAACGGTGCGAACTCGATCTCGACGCGCTCATCACCCTGCACGAGCCGGTACGACAGCAGCTGGTCGGGACGCGTCTCGAACTCGAGATGCTCGAACGAGGCCACGTTGACGCAGATCGACAATGGCGTGAAGAAGGTCGAGACATCCGGCTGATCGTGGACGATCCGCTCGACCCAGCCGGTCCCGTGCGAGATGAGCACGCCGGAACGGAGGTAGCGGTACGAGACGGTCTGCTTCAGCAGGGGTCGCAGCAGATGGTAGATGTCGTTCGGCGCCGATACGAGGCCGCTGTTGACGAAGAACTTGGCGACCGGCTCGGACAAACCACCTCTCCCTTCGCGGAGCCCGTACGCGGGGTCAGCGACCGTCCGATGGTAGCGCAGGGCCCTGGTTGCGGAGCCCCGGAATCCGCACCAGAACACGGAGGTTTTCCGCATACCATCCACGGTCGATGACGGAGGCAGGCTGGCGCTGGTGGCTGCCTCGGGTGCTGGTCATCTTCGTTGCCGCGCGTCTGATCGTGCTCGGCTGTGCGGCGGTCGCCGAGACCGTTGCCAAACCGGGCCCGAGCGGCCCCGGCGGATCGATCGTCCGCGAGGACAACCGGCCGGTCTTCGGCAGCCTCACCACGTGGGACGCGGTCTACTACCTGGGGATCGCGCGCAACGGCTACCAGGCCGGCGCCAGCAACGGGCCCTACCCGGAGACCGTCTTCTTCCCGCTCTATCCGGCCACGGTGGCCGCGGTTGCGCCGCTGGTTGGCGGCGACCTGGCGCTCGCGGCGGTGCTCGTCGCGAACATCGCCTCGCTTGTCGGGTTGTGCGGTGCCTATCTCCTTGCTCGGCGGAACATCGCGCCGCAGGCGGCACTCCTGGCGGTGACGCTCGTGGCTCTCCAGCCGGGCGCCGTGGCGTTCTCCATGGCCTACTCGGATGGGCTCTTCCTTGCCCTCGTCGTCGGCGTGTTCCTGTTGGCGGGCTCCACGGACGCCCGCAGCCGGGTCGGTGTCGGCGTGCTGGGCGTGCTGTGCGGGCTGACGCGGTTGCAGGGCGCCTTGCTCGTGCTGCCGCTCGTGATCCTGTTCTATCGGACGGACGGGGCACGGTTCCGTGGCTCTTGGCTCGCGGCTCTCGGGCCCGTCGTCGGCCTGGCGCTCGCGTGCGGGTATATCGGCGCCATCACGGGAGATCCACTCGCCCCGCTGTTGCAGCAGGCGGCGTGGGACTTCGGGGCAGTCGCAGGGGCGGTCGCCGATCCCTGGGTGATCGGGATCGCCGCGGTGATCTACCTCGGCACGGCGGCCGTCTTCCTGCGGCTGCTGATCGACCGGTGGCGCTGGGGGAAGGATCCACCCGGCGTCACGTGGGGAGTGCTCAATGCCGGCGCGCTCGTGGTGGCGCGCCGCGTCCAGTCGCTGCCGCGCTACCTGGCGCTGGTGATCCAGCTGGCGGAGGAATTCGCCTCGGGTCGCCGATCGAGGACGTTCGTTCGTCTCGTGCTCGCGGGATCCGTGACCGGATACACCGTACTGGCGCTGCTGCACTTCTCGGTGAGGCTGGCGCCATGATCGAGGGCGGAAGCGCCGGGCCGACCTCGCCGCTCCTATGATCGGGCCATGATCGTGGCCATCGACGCGGGGAATAGCTACGTCAAGGTCGCCCGCGTGGAGGCCGACGCGGTCGAGCTTGTGGCGCAGGTCCCCACGGCCGAGCTCGCGCGCGCGAGATCCGCGATCGCCGAAGCGGCTATCGCCGATGCGGACTCCCCCGGCGCCGAGACGATCGTGATGGTCAGCGTGGTGCCGTCCTGGAGCGCCGCCGTAGCCGAAGCTGCGCAAGGGCTGGGTCTCCGCCTGATCGTGGCGGACCAACGGACCATTCCGATCCCGGTCCACCTCCGGCGATCGGACACCGTCGGCGCCGATCGGCTCCTGGATGCCTGGGCCGCGACCCTGCGCTTCGGCGCACCGCTGATCGTCGTCGATCTCGGTACGGCCACGACGGTCGATGCCGTCGGCGCCGATGGCGCGTTCCTCGGCGGGGCGATCCTTCCCGGCATCGAGCTCGGCGCGCAGGCATTGGCACGCGGCACGGCGCAGCTTCCAAGGATCGACGTCACTGACCTGCCCGCGGCCATCGGCACGGACACGCCCGCTGCGATCGCCAGCGGATTGGTGCTCGGCCACGTGGGTGCCGTGCGCGAGCTGGTCGGCCGAATGAAGGCGCAGATCGGCGTACGCGCGACGGTCGTGGTCACCGGCGGGCTGTCGCGAGCGTCCTGGGCGAACGCATGGACGGCCGCCGGCGACGGCCTCCCACGCATTGCCGATGTCGTCGATCCGGACCTGACGCTTCGAGGCCTCGGTCGTCTCGGCGCCTCCCTGGCGGTCCACGCCTGATGAGCGATCGGCTGAGCGCACCGAGCGAGAAGCCCCTGGATGGCCGGCTGGTCGTGCTTGGCATCACCGGTTCGATCGCGGCCTACAAGGGCGCCGAGCTCGTGCGCGCGCTCTCTGCCGCGGGCGCGGACGTTCAGGTGGAGATGACCCACTCGGCCACGCAGTTCATCGGCCCGCTCACGCTCGAAACGCTCAGCCGCCGGCCGGTGATGCACGACCCGCTGGAGCTGCTCGCGGACCGCCGCATCGGGCACATCGTGGCGGCGGACTCGGCCGATGCGATCGTGGTCGCCCCGGCAACGGCGCGATGGCTTGCCGCCATGGCCGCCGGCCTCGCGGATGACGTGGTTACGGCGACATGCCTCGCGACCACGGCGCCGGTGATCGTCGCGCCGGCGATGGACGGCGAGATGTACGCGCACCCGGCCACGAGGGCGAACGTCGAACGGTTGCGCAGCTTCGGCTACACGATCGTGGAACCCGAGGTCGGTTCGCTCGCCTCGGGGCAGATGGGCCAGGGTCGCCTCGCGGAGTCGGGCAGCATCGTCGCGGCGGTCGAGAACGCCCTCGCCGGCAGTCGCCGTTCGCGCGCCCGATCCCGCGGACCGTCCGCCAACCGTCGCCACCGAGCACGTCCGCGACCTCGCGGGATGGCGGATCGTCGTGACAGCCGGCGGGACGGCCGAGCCGATCGATCCCGTTCGCTTCATCGGCAATCGGTCCAGCGGCAAGATGGGTGTCGCGATCGCGGAGGCCGCACTTGGGCGGGGCGCCGAGGTCGTCCTGATCGTCGGCACGACGTCCGTCGAGCTTCCCGAGGAGGCGGACGTGGTCTCGACGCCGACGACGGCGCAGATGCGCGACGCGGTGCTGAACGCGCTTCCGAGCGCCGACGTGCTGGTGATGGCCGCGGCCGTCGCAGACTTTCGTCCCCGCACGAGCGCAAGCACCAAGTTGGAACGATCGGCCGGGATGACGCTCGAGCTCGAACCGACCGAGGACATCCTGGCAGAGGCGTCGGCACGGGCTCACGCGACGGGAGCCCGGAGCGGCGACCAGGAGCGGCCGATCCTGGTCGGATTTGCCGCCGAGACCGGTTCGCTCGAGCGTGCTGCCGCGAAGGCCCAGCGGAAGGGCGTCGACCTGCTCGTCGCCAACGACGTCTCGGAGAAGGGCAGCGGCTTTGGCACCGACACCAACCGGGTGACGATCATCGTCCCGGGGCAGGAGCCGGATCCCTGGCCGCTGCTATCCAAGGCCGAGGTTGCCCACCGGTTGCTCGACCGGGTGATGGCTCTCCGGACGTCAGGGAGTGCAGAATCCGCAAGCGTCGGTCCGCAGCCTGCCGGCGACGGCAGGACGCGGACCTATGGCGCGCGCAGCAGATCGCGAAGCGAGTCTGCGGAGGAAAACGAATCATGAGCGCCACCAGCCCCGAGAGCCGCCTCGCCGTCGTCGACATCGCCCGCATGCACGCGGACGGCATCCGCATCCCGATGCTCACGGCGTATGACTACCCGACCGCGCGCATCCTGGACGCTGCCGGGATCCCGATGCTGCTGGTCGGTGACTCGCTCGGCGAGGTCTACCTGGGATACGAATCGACGGTGCGCGTCTCGATGGACGAGATGCTCCACCACGCCAAGGCCGTGGTCCGCGGCGCGAAGCGGGCGCTGGTGATCGGCGACATGCCGTTCCTGACCTACGCCACGCCCGAGGATGCGCTGGTCAACGCAGGCCGGTTCATGCGCGAGGCCGGCACCGGCGCGGTGAAGATCGAGGGCGGCGTCCGGAGCGGACGGATCATCGAGACGATGGTGAAGGCCGGCATCCCGGTGATGGGCCACATCGGCTGGACGCCGCAGGCCAAGTACGGCATGGGTGGCAAGACCCGCGTCCAGGGCAAGGACCGGGAGCGGGCACGTGCCCTTCTCGCCGACGCCCTGGCGGTCCAGGAAGCGGGCGCGTTCTCCGTCGTGCTGGAGCTCGTGCCGGCGCAACTGGCCGCGGCAATCACCGAGCGGCTGCGCATCCCCACGATCGGAATCGGCGCTGGTGCAGGGTGCTCCGGCCAGGTCCAGGTGATCACCGACCTGCTCGGCATCGGCACGTTCATCCCGCGACACGCGAAGCCGTATGCGCATCTCGAGGAGACGATCCGCGATGCGGCCACGGCCTACGCGTCGGAGGTCCAGGACGGCACGTTCCCGGGGGAAGGACAGTCATCGTCGATGGATGCCTCGGTGCTCGCCGACGTGCTCGGCGCCGGCGCGATGGATCGCCCGGCGGGCACGCTCAGCGCGGTCGACATGTCGGAGTTCGTCAATATCCCGCTGGACGAAGACCTCTGAGCGGTCCATTGACGGCGATTCTCATCGAGGCGTACGCTTTTGCGTACGTGTTGAGGACCGATCGATGACTGCTATCACCGCGACCGAGGCCCGCCGCCGGCTTTACCGATTGATCGATGAGGTGGGCGAGTCCCACGTACCCGTCGAGATCGCGGGGCGACGCGGAAACGCGGTACTGCTGAGCGAGGAGGACTGGCGCTCAATCCAGGAGACGTTGTACCTCCAGTCGATCCCCGGCATGCGTGAGTCGCTGCTCGCGGCGCGCGACGCTCCGCCCGAGGAGTTTTCGGATGAGCCTGGCTGGTGACGTGGCGCCTGATCTTCCATAGAAGCGCCCAACGAGACTTCCAGAAGCTCGAAGCAGCCGGCTTGCGTCCCAAGGTAGAGCTGCTGCTTGAGTTGATTCGCGAGGACCCGTTCCGCCAGCCGCCACCGTTCGAGAAGCTTCGGGGCGACCTCAAGGGCATGTACTCGCGACGCATCAACGTTCGGCACAGGCTCGTGTACGACGCCAGAGAGGATGATCGCGTCGTGCGGGTGCTTGGCATGTGGTCGCACTACGAGTGATCCGGTGACCGCCGTCATGCGCACTCGCGCGGAGTTGCGCGCAGCACTTTCAGAGACGCACCGCCCGGTTGGCCTCGTGCCGACCATGGGCTGGCTGCACGAGGGCCACCGATCGCTGATTCGCCGCGCGCGGGCAGACAGCGCAACCACGGTGGTGACGATCTTCGTCAACCCCAGGCAGTTCAACGAGAGCTCCGACTTCACGCAATACCCTCGCAACGAGGCTCGTGACGTGGCGCTCTGCGACGACGAGGGCGTGGACATCGTCTGGGCGCCGCCGGTCGACGAGGTCTACGTGCCCGGCTTCGACACGACGGTCAGCGTTGGAGCCGTCGCTTCGCCGCTCGAGGGTGCCGCGCGGCCCGGCCACTTTGTCGGTGTCGCCACGGTCGTTGCGATCCTCCTCGACCTGGTCGGAGCCGAGCGGGCCTACTTCGGGCAGAAGGACGCGCAGCAGGTGATGGTGATCCGGCGGATGGCGCTCGACCTGGCACTCCCCAGCGAGATCGTCACGTGCCCGACGGTGCGCGAAGCCGACGGGCTCGCGCTGTCATCGCGCAACGTCCACCTCACCCCCGAACAGCGAGCCGCCGCGCCCGTTCTTCACCGCGCGCTGGTGACGGCTCACGGGGAATGGGCGGCAGGTGTGCGGGACGCCGAAGCGCTCCGAACCGTCATGCGCGACGTGCTGGCGACGGAGCCGCTCGCCGAGGTCGACTACGTCAGCTGCGCCGACGGCCTGACGCTGGCGGAGCTGGAGCGGGTGACCGGTCCGGCGCTGCTCTCGCTCGCCGTCCGCTTCGGGTCGACCCGCCTGATCGACAACGAGATCCTCGAGCAAGCGTAGGGCGATCAGCCTCGGGCGATGTCTCGGAGCCCCCGGAACATCCGACCGAAGACGCCGGTGGCTTGGCTCGAATCGGAGCGGTCGCCGTCGATTGCCTCGATGGCCCGACCGCGAGATACCTCGATCCGATCGAGCAGCAGCCCCACGTCGAGGTTCTCCGACACGAGGCGACGGATCTCGGCGATCTTGGCCGTGTCGGCGGGGTGGGTCTTGACCAGCAGGTCGTGGATCTCGGACGCCGCCTGGTAGGTCTCCGACTCGACGAGGTAGGCGAACACCTTTGCCTGCCGGAGCGCTTCGAGGTCGCGCGGCCGCGGTCGATAACCGCCCGTGAAGACGATTCCGGCCAGCTCGAGGCTGCGCGGATCGCTGGGTGTCCGGCCGAAACGGGACCGATTTCGCAGCCGGTCGAACAGGCCGGGCTCGCGCTGCAGTGCCCGTTCCGTACGGTTCGCCGCGATGGTCGCCTGGATCACGTCCTCGCGATCGCCGGGCACGATCAACAGGCTGCCCGGGCCGATCCGCTCGAGCAGATGGCGCGGCTGCATGGCGCCGATGGCCACGTGCTCGATCGGCGCGGTCCATGTCCGACCCCTCCGCAAGAACCTCGCCGGGCACCTGCTCCAGCAGCATCGAGAGCGTCGGATTGGAGAGCAGCGGTCGGTACGGCAGGGTGCCAAGCAGCTCGATGCCGTGGCGAGCCAGCCCGCGCCGCAACGTGTCGGGCAGCGACGGCTGCGCCTCCGCGTCGACCTTGTTGATGACCGCGCCGACGACCTCGACGCCGTGGCGTGCGAACAGCGCCCGATTGAGCACGATCTCGTCGATCGGTCGGCCCACGCCCGCCTCGCTCACGATCAGCGCAGGCGCACCGAGCATCTTCGCGACGTCCGCGTTGGACAATCCGATCACGGAGCCGACGCCGGCATGACCGGTGCCCTCGATCAGCACGACGTCGCGATTCGCCATGACACGCCGGTAGGCATTCATGATCCGAGTCGGCAGGTCCTCGACCACCTCACCGGCGATGAACGCCTTGGTGAAGCCGCGCGGAATGTGGACCGGGCTCATCGCGTCGAGCGGATCAGCGACGCCGAACACGGCGCGCAGCAGGATCGCGTCCTCGTCGGCCGGGGTCCCATCGACGACTTCGTAGCGCTGGCCGACCGGCTTGATGAAGCCAACGTTGAGGCCGCGGTCCGCCAGCGCGGCGTACAGGCCGAGCGCGAACGTGGTCTTGCCGCGGTTCATGCCGGTCGCCGCGAGGTACAGCTGCCGCATCGTCAGGCGGAGCGTGCCCCGGGATCGCCCCCGCCGGCAGGGCGCCACATCCCGGTGACCGTCGGTCCTTCATCCGGTAACCGGAATGTCACGGACGGGTCGGAACCCGACGCCCTGGTAGCGCTGGTCGTTGCGCGGATTGGACGACTCGAGGTAGGCGGGCATGCGCTGCTCGTCGATCTTGGCGAGGTTGTGGCGGAGCAGGTCCATGCCGATCCCGTGGCCGCGATGATCGGGATGCGTGGCGAGCAAGGCTCAGGTAGTAGTGCGGCTCGTCGTGGGGATGGGCGATGGCGAAGAGCTCGAGCACGGCGAAGGCGTAGTCGCGGCCGGAAGCCCCAAGAAGCTGCTCGGCCACCTCCGCAATCTCGACTTCCTGCTCCGGTGACAGGTCCGTCCCACCGGGAGGAATCCAGATGGACACGGCCGGCGCGTCGTCACCCGCGACCCAGACCCACGGGTAGCGCATGGCGCCCTGCGCCGCGACCCGCCAGAACGGGCGCATGTCCGCAGGCGCTCCGCGTTGCGTGTGCGTTCACTGAGCGCCACAACGGATCGCCCGCGAAGGCGAGCGTCAGCGTGTCTGCGATGGCATCGATGTCACCGGGCGCAGCAGGGCGAGCGCGGGCCGCGAGCGTCAGGCGCGCTCCCGGATCGCGGTCCGCCGCTCGATCAGCGCGAGCGCGTCCTTGAGTCGGGTGAGCATCTCCGCGTCGATCGTGTCGGCGTCGCTGTGCGGGCCGAGGCGCTCGAGGATGTCCGCGATCAGGCCGAAGAACACGTTCGCGTCGGCCAGGAAAAACTGCGGCTCATTGTTGTAGCGCACCAGCGTCAGGCGACCCTGCAGCACGCGCCGGTCGTCGACGTGTGCGACCTGCGTCGAGAAGTTATGGCCCTGGATGCCGTCCGGGTTGTTGAGGAAGTTGAGCGCGTTGTCGATCGCCAGGCCGAACCGCGCGCGCCAGGCGACCAGCCGCTCGTGCACCTCTGGCTGGATGTGCACCTCGGCGACCTGGTCGAACACCTCGGGGCTGACGGTCACGAGGCCGACGAGCGTCGTCCCGGCGCGCGCGCCGAGCATCACCTGGAGCGAGCGCTCGAGCGTGAACACCTCGCTATCGAACCGCGGCGACGTGATGACGTCGGTGAGCAGGTCCTCGACGTTGTCGAGCGTGCCCGGCTCCGCCATCGCGTTCGCCAGGTGGAGGATCTCCTCCTTGAAAAGAAACTGTTCTTCGTGGTCAAGCATCGCGGCCGATCCTAGCACCGGGGCCGCTCAGCCCGGCCTTGGGCGCCACGGAGAGCTGACACCCGCCGCTCTGGCGAGTGCCGGAACCGATGTGCGCCGGAGGCGCGCCATATGCGCGCAGGGCCCGGGAACCTCTGTTCGTTTTGCTGTCAGGCGCTCGCCACGAGCACGTCACGCGGCGAACGCCGGCGGCTTGGTGTCAGATGCGCGCCCCGAGCACGTCACGCGGCGAAAACCGGCTGTTTGGTGTCAACCGCTCGCCACGAGCACGTTGGGCAGCAAAACCTCGACCCTTTGGTGCCAAACGCGCGGCACCTGAACACGCTCGAGCTCGACTGACAACAAATCGGTGACAACGATCGACCCAACGTGCTGCACACGCGCAAATGACCACAAGCGCAGAACCGGGCTCGCGCGGACGCCAGAGCCGGCCATGGCGCCGGAACCAGCCACGGCGCCGAGCCCACGGCGCCGATCCCTGGCGCCACCGCCATGGCGCCCGATCCCCGGCGCCGGAACCAGCTATGGCGCCCGATCCCACGGCGCCCGATCCCTCGGCGCGCAAAAACGCCGCGCCAGGAAACACTGACCCTACGGATACAGCCCGCGCAGCGCCGTGGCTGATGCCACCCGATCCACGGCCAGCAGGTACGCGGCCATCCGCATGTGGACGGTCTCGCGGTCCGCGATCGCGAGCGTCTCGCCGAAGGCACGCATCATGATCTCGCGCAGTTTCTCGTTGACGACCGTCTCGCTCCAGTGGTCGCGGTTGAGGTCCTGCACCCACTCGAAGTAGCTGACCGTAACGCCGCCGGCGTTGCAGAGGATGTCGGGGATCAGGAAGACGCCGTTGCGGTGGAGGATCTCGTCGGCGTCCGGCGTGGTCGGCCCGTTGGCTGCCTCCGCGACGATGCGCGCCTTGACCCGCGACGCGTTCGCGGCCGTGATCTGGTTCTCCAGGGCGGCCGGGATCAGCACCTCGCACTCGAGCTCGAGCAGCTGCGCGTTGCTGATGTCCTGCGAGCCGGGAAAGCCGGCGACCGTTCCGTGCTCCGACTTCCAGCCAACGAGCCGTCCGATGTCGATGCCGTTGGGCGCATGGATCGCGCCGGTCGAGTCGCTCGCGCCGATGACCTTCGCGCCGAGCTCGCTGATGAGCGCGGCCGCGATCGAGCCGGCGTTGCCGAAGCCCTGAACGACGACGCGTGCGCCCTTGAGCTCCATGCCCAGATGCCGAGCAGCCTCTTCGATGCAGAAGACCGCGCCGCGGGCCGTGGCCTCGTTGCGGCCCTCGGATCCGCCCAGGGAGATCGGCTTGCCGGTGACGACGCCCGGAACCGTGTACCCGACGTGCATCGAGTACGTGTCCATGATCCAGGCCATCGTCTGCGCATTGGTGTTCACGTCCGGCGCGGGGATGTCGCGCTCGGGACCGATGAGCACCTCGATCTCGGTGGTGAAGCGGCGCGTGAGGCTCTCGAGCTCACGCCGCGACAGCTTCTTGGGATCGACGATGACGCCTCCCTTGCCGCCACCGAACGGGATTCCCACCACGGCGCACTTCCAGGTCATCCACATCGCCAGTGCCTTGACCTCATCGATCGAGACGTCCTGGTGGTAGCGGATGCCGCCCTTTGCCGGCCCACGGCCAAGGTTGTGCTGCACGCGGTACCCCGAGAAAACCTGCACGGACCCGTCGTCCATCTTCACGGGGAAGTGCACGCTCAGTTCGCGCCGCGGCTCTCGCAGCACCCGTCGAAGGCCCTGGTCCAGGTTGAGCCGTTCGGCGGCCATGTCGAACTGACGCTGCGCCACCTGCCAGGGATTGATGGCAGGGGCGGCCTGCTCTGTGGTCATGGGAGTCGGGATCCTCCTGTCGCGAGCGCCGGGCCGTGGGGATCAGTGGTGGCGGGCTGGCTCACGCGCGTCAAAGCGGGCCGAGTATAGACCGGGTCGAGGTTCGAACGAGTCGGGACGGTGTCGCCTGACACGCCAAAATCATGCCGACCCGCGACTGTTTCGCAACCGAGCCGTTACGCCATTCCCAATGCGCCAAGAGTCACGAATGCGGCGCGAGGACGACGGCCCCGTAGGCACCGGGTCCGACGTGTGGCGCGACCGACGATCCGATGAGCACGGTCTCGACGTTTGCGTCATTCACCCCCAGTGCAAGCTCGAGGTCTCCTCGGAACATGTCCACTCCCGCGGCCTGCGCGTGGATCACGACGATGCGTTCGGCGGGTTTCGCCGTGAGAAGCTCCAGCAGGCGTGCCCGAGCCCGTCCGCTCGTGCGCGGCTTGTCGACCGTCTCCACGACGCCGTCGCGAAGCGTGATCACCGGTTTCACGGAGAGCACCGATCCAATGGCAGCCTGCGCGGCGGAGATCCGTCCGCCACGGCGGAGGTACTCCAACGTCTCGACGACAAAGTAGATGCCGATGTCCGGGATCCGGCCCTCGACCATGGCGACGACCTCGTCGGCGGTCGCGCCAGCGGCCGCGGCCTCCTGGGCGAGCTTCACCAGGAGCAGCAATGCGCCGGTCGCAGTGTTGCTGTCGACCACGCGAATATCCCGATCGGGCATCTGTTCGCGAGCGATCTGAGCGGCCTTGATCGTCCCGGAGAGCTTCGCGCCGACGTTGATGCAGACGACCGATTCGGCGCCGGCATCGAAAGCCGACGTGAACGCACCCTGGAAGTCCGCCGGCGAGCACGCGGCGGTGGTGGGGAACGGTGCGCCGGGAGCGAGCAGGCGGCGATAGAACTCGTCGATGGGCAGTTCCGTTCCTGCCTTCCACGACTCCGAGCCGAAGCTGACGATCAGCGGCACGACGGTCACGCCCCACTGGGCGGCCAGATCGATCGGGATGTCCGATGCGGAGTCGGTGACGATCGCGACCTTCGCCACGGGTTGACGCCGCCACGGGTTGGGCCGCCACGGATCAGGCCGCCACGCGTTCGAAGGCCATCGCAACCGACCCGCCCCCGCCCAGGCAGAGGGTCGCCAGTCCGTAGCGGCCTTCGTCGCCGGTTCAGCTCATGGAGGAGCGTCGCGACGATGCGCGCACCACTTGCGCCGATCGGATGACCGAGCGCGATCGCGCCACCGTTCACGTTGACCTTCGACCAGTCGAAGCCGAGCTCGCGACCGTCGGCGAGCGCCTGGGCCGCGAACGCCTCGTTGATCTCGATCAGGTCGAACGCCTCGATGGGCAGCTCCACCTGCGCGAGCAGCTTCCCGACCCCCTTGACCGGGGCCAGGAAGAGCCATTTCGGGGCGACCTCTGCCTGTGCGTAGCCGACGATGCGGGCAAGCGGCTTGAGCCCGAGTCGCTCCACGGTCCGTTCGCTGGCGACCACGGTCGCGGCGGCACCATCGGTGATGCCCGGCGCGTTGCCGGCCGTGACGGTTGCATCGGCTGACTCGTCGCCGTCGTCGCCGGTTGGAAGCGGGAAGACCGGTCGCAGCCGCGCGAGCGCCTCGATGGTGGAGTCGCGTCGCGGACCCTCGTCCGCCGTGACCAGTGTCTCGGTCTTGCCGGTGCGCACCGGCACGGGCACAAGCTCGGCGTCGAACCGGCCAGCGTCCATTGCGGCAATCGCCTTCTGGTGGCTTTCCAGCGCAAAACGGTCCTGGTCCTCGCGACTCACGTGATCGTGGATGGCGACTCGCTCGGCGTGCGTGCCCATGTGGCAGTTCTCGATCGCGCACCAGAGGCCGTCCTGCACGGTCGCATCGACCAGCTCGGCGTTGCCCAGGCGATACCCGAAGCGGGCTTTCCGCAGCAGGTATGGGGCCTGGTTCATGCTCTCCATGCCGCCGGCGACCACGATCTCCGCATCGCCCGCCTTGATCTCGGCCGCGGCGAGCATGATCGCCTTGAGGCCCGAGCCGCAGACGCGGTTGATGGTCGTCGCGCTCGTCGAGTCGGGCAAGCCCGGCCTTGAGCGTTGCCTGCCGCGCGGGTGCCTGGCCGGCGCCGGCCTGCAGCACCTGGCCCATGAGCACCTCGTCGATCGCGTCGGTTGGCACACCGGCTCGCTCGACGGCAGCGGCGATGGCGATGCCACCCAAGGTCGTTGCAGGCACGTCGGCGAGCGCACCAGCGAACTTGCCGATCGGCGTGCGAGCGGCGGAGACGAGGTATACGGCGCCGTTCCGGCCGCCGACGAGAGCGCGATCCATGCGCTCGATGCTACCTCGCCCCATCACAGGCCGCCCGGGGCTGTTTCCGTCGACGACGACCCGGCCACGCTTGACGACCGTTCGGACAAGGTTCTGGCCGAAGCGGTAGGCGAGGTCACGAGGATCCTCGGCGTCGAGGACCAGGAGGTCGGCCTGCTTTCCGGGTTCGAGGCTGCCGATCACGGTCTCCGAGCCCGAGCGCATGGGCGGCATTGATCGTTGACGCCGCGATCCCCTCTGCGACGGACAGGCCGAACAGGATGGTCCCGAGGGCAATGGCCAGCGGCATCGACGAGATCGGCGAGGTGCCCGGGTTGCAGTCGCTCGCGAGCGCGATCGCGACACCGGCATCGACCATGCGTCGCGCCGGCGGGACCTTCTCGGTCGGGACGAAGAAGCAGCTTCCCGGGATCAGCACGGCCGCGGTGGCCGAGCCGGCGAGTGCTGCGATCCCGGCGTCCGAAACGTGCCCGAGGTGATCGGCGGAGAGTGCGCCTGCCTCGACCGCCAGCTGCGCGCCACCGGAATCGCTCAGCTGATCGGCGTGGAGATGCCCGGCCAGGCCGTGACGGCGGCCGGCAGCGAGCACGCGGCGGGCCTCGTCGACCGAGTAGGTCGCCCGCTCGCAGAACACGTCCACCGCGTTGGCCAGTGAGCGTGCCTCGACTTCGGGGAGCAGCTGCTCTTCGATCTCAGCCAGCCACGTCGCGTTGTCATCCGGATGCTCCGGTGAATGGAAATGCGCCGGCAGGACGGTCGGCGAGACCTCCATCGGGTGGCCGCGCCCGGCCTCGGCGATCACCTCGAGGTGGCGCAGCTCTTCGGGCACTGACAAGCCGTAGCCGGTCTTCACCTCGGCCGTCGTCGTGCCCGTGGCAAGCATCCGGTCCAGGCGCGTGCGCACCAGCCGCGACGAGTTCATCGGTGCGCGCGGCGCGCGTGGCACGCACGGTCGATAGCCCGCCGCCGCCGGACGTGACGAACGTCGAGGTAGTCGCGACCATGGACGAGCCGGGCCTCGAACTCGTCGGCACGGGTCCCGGCAAACACGAGATGCGTATGCGGGTCGACGAAGCCGGGCATCACGATCCCGCCCGCCGCGTCGAGCTCGACCAGCTGCTCGTTGGTGGACAGGTCACCCGTCAGCGTGTCCACTGGCCCGATGGCCGCAATCAACCCATCGCGGACGAGCACGGCCGCGCCATCGATCGCGCCAAGGTCTGCGAGCGCCCCACCCCGCTTCGGCCCGTACGGGCTGGCAAGCGTCAGGACCGATGACGCGTTTCGGACCAGCAGCAGTTCGGCCATCGGGCAAACGCTAGCGTGCGACGCCAGCCCTCGGAGCGTGACGGCGAATGCGTAGCATGGCCGCATGCCAGGGCAGGAGCGAAGTTGCATCGTCACGGGGGTGTCGTCGGGCATCGGAGCAGCGGTCGCCGAGCGCCTCGTCGCCGACGAGTGGCGCGTCGTCGGGATCGACCTCGCGGCCGACGCACCCGCGGGCGTCGACCTGATCACCGGTGACGCCGGCGATCCGGCGCTCCTGGCCGACGCGGTCACGTTCGCGACGAGTGGCGGCGCGACGGCTGAGTGGCCTCGTCTGCGCGGCGGGCGTTCCGCCGAGTGGCCCCTGGGACGACCCGGAACACTGGGCGACAACGCTTCGAGTCGACCTCAGCGCACCGTACGAGGCGATCCGCGCCTGCTGGCCCCAGCTGATCGTCGCCAAGGGCTCCGTCGTCCTGATCGGCAGCATCGCCGGCGGCGCAGAGGGGTCGAGTCGGTCGCCTGCCTACGCCGCGGCCAAGGCGGGAGTCGAGGGCCTCGGCCGCTCGTTTGCCGTGATCGGCGGCCCTCTCGGCATTCGTATCAACGTCGTCGCGCCCGGCGCCGTCAACACGCCATTCGATCCGCCGGCGTTTCCCGCAGATGCCCGGCCGGACGTTCCGCTCGGTCGCATGGCCTCACCCGGTGAAGTGGCGAACGTCGTGCGCTTCCTGCTTTCCGATGAAGCGGCCTACGTAACCGGCGCGGTCTGGCGCGTGGACGGTGGTCGGACGGTGCTTTCACCCGCCAGCGCGGCATCACGAGCGCGTTCCTGACGGATCCGACCTCCGCGTCGACAATGCGGACGATGAGCGAGTCTCGCACCGCCACGCTCCATGTCCTGCGGGTCTTTCTCGCGGCGGACGGCGGAGGCGGCAACGAGCTCGGCGTCTTCCTCAGCGGCCGGGCAATCCCCGAGGATCGTCGCCAGGGGGTGGCGCACGAGCTGGGGTTCTCGGAGACCGTGTTTGTCGACGCGATCGACGGCCCGAGCGCCGATGCCCGGATCTTCACGCCGGCCCGTGAGCTTCCGTTCGCCGGTCATCCGACAGTCGGCACGTCCTGGCTGCTCCGGCAGGAAGGCCACCCGACCGCGACACTCCATGTGCCGGCGGGCGACGTGCGCTGCCACCAGGACGGAGACCTGGCCTGGATCCGGGCTCGTCCCGAGTGGATCCATGAGATCACGGTGGAGCAGCTTGCGTCCCCGGCTGACGTCGAGGCGATCGACGCCGCGAACGAGCAGTCGCGCTACGTCTGGGCGTGGATCGACGAGCCGGCAGGCGTCCTACGCAGTCGCTACTTCGCGAGCGCGTTCGGAATCGTCGAGGACGAGGCGACGGGCGCTGCGGCCGTACTGATGGGCAGCCTGCTCGGGCGCGATCTCCTGATCCGCCAGGGACGCGGCTCGGAGCTGCACGTCCGGGTCAATCCCGACGGCAGCGTTGGGGTCGGCGGACGCGTCGCCCGGTTGGAGGAACGCGACTTCGCGATCGGCTAACCGGCGGCCGCTGGCTCCGGCGACAGGATCTCGTAGTGGAAGGCACTGCCCGCCTTGAGCAGCTCGCGGTGCTGCGTCGAGACCGGATGATGCACGTCGCTTCCCGTGCGATCCTGGATCGCCGACCAGCCGGACCAGATCGACACGGTCAGGAAGCTCAGCTCACCGGTCATGGCGAGGTACACCGCGAGCGGGCCCTCGCCAAGGAGCGCGTCGCGGTCCGCACCGGCCCGCGCCGCGTCAAGGTATTCGTCAACGCGACCGTCGCGGATCTCCCCACGGAAGATGCGCAGCACCTGTGGCGCGGCCTCGGACGGGAACCGCAGCGTGAGTCGCAGGGGCAAGACTTCGGTGCTGACGCGCTCGACGCTCGACGCGAGGCCTGCAAGGTCGATCTCGAGGCACTCCCGTTGGTTCGCCGACGTCTCGCTGCCGGACGCCCAGACCGTGGCGATGACCCGCTCCCCGTTCTGGTCGGGTCCATGACGACCGGCATAGGCCTCGACAACGCCGGGAAGCGCAGCGAGCGCCGCGAGGCCGCGACGCCGGATCGACGTGTCGATCTGGGACATCGGCGCCGGGTCACGCAGGATGGCCAGGCGGACGGTCTGCGACCCGGACACCCCTCGATCCCTCTCCTCGCCCCCGACGTGGATCCCCGACCAGCGCATCTTGGTATGCGCCCTCCGCACGGTCAATCGAGAAGCCGGCGGGTTGACAAGGCGCCGCTTGACACGCCGCTCGGGCGACGGCTATTGTCCGCGGCACCGATGAAATCGCTCTTCTGGTTTTACGCCTAGCGGGTACGAGGCCGCTGCTCACTGAGCAGCAGCCATTGGCTCCGTCCCCGCCGAACACGCTGGAACCGCACGGTCGCGCCGTTTGTGTTTTCGCCCCCGAGAAATCCGGGGTTGTGGCCCTCGTCACCAAGCCAACGCGAAGATCGCCCGCCGACGGCGCGGAGCCCGGGCCGCGCAGGAGACTAGCGGCGGGCGTTACATCTGAGGCTTCGGTCGTGCCTGCCGCCGCGGTTTGGGGTCGGGCGCGTTCGTGTCGGTCCGGGTTGTTGGAGAGGTGCCACGACTCGGCGGCCTGCGTGCCGCGTTCGCCCCGCGTCAACTTACGTTGGCGGCGTCGATCTCCGCCCAAGCGGCCTCAAGGTCGGTCATGTTCGCTAGCATTTACGAGTGGCATGACAACAGGTCGTCACGGTTCGGAGGGGTAGAACGTGCGGCGGCTGATCGCCCTGGCCTTGCTGCTCGCAGGTTGTACGGCGGCGTCTCCGACGCCAGCGGTGGCTTTTATCACGCCCAGGCCCTCGTTCGGCGGTGACGCGTGCGCTCTCGTTCCCGACGCCGAGACGATCTTCGGCCAGCCGCTACCGAGCGCGCAGCCGTCGAAACCCAATCCGCTGGCCCGGACAACGATCGATGGCGAAGCGGTTTGCGATTGGTCGTTTGCCGCCGGCACAGCGGACGCCGTGGAACTGGGCGTCGCTCCGTCCGCGAAGTTCGCGGAATGGAAGTCCACAAACGATACCTTCGGACCGGCGACCCAGGTGACTGGGCTCGGCTCAGAAGCTTGGTACTGGCCGGCAGTTGCCGCTTCGCCCTACTCGTTCCTGATTGTCCAAACGCCGGACTATGCGATCGAGCTCGCCGTCGCGCTGGGCGACCATTCGCGCGACAGGGACATCGCGGTCGCAGTTGCGCAGTCGGCGCTCGCGCGGCTTCCGTGACAGCAAGGGCCGCTCACTCTGTTTGTTTAGTTGATCTCGTAGTAGACCTCAGCCGTCGCGAACCCTGGATACTTGTAGTCGCCGTCGACCGAGAATGCGGCCGTGCCGCCGGCCTTCACGGTATCGACGAGGCCGAGGGCACCGCCGATCACCTTGTCGGCCTTGTTGCGATAGACCGTGGGCAGAAAAGCCTCCTGATCCTCGGAGAAGCTGCTTACCATGCGACCGGTCGTAATGGGTGCGCCGCCGCTGTCGAACCGGGTCTTAACGCCAGTGAAGGTCATCGAACCCAAATCGGTCCCCTCGTCCTGCCAGGAATCACTGTCGTTCGCGATTGTCACCTCGATACTCGCGGTTCCGGCCGCGTCGAAAACGTCGTCAGTGATCGCGGTCGTCTGCCCCGGCAGCGCAGTGATGTATGTCGAGTCGGTCGTTAGTACGTCGCCGCTCTTGTCCAGGAAGGCCAGGTCAACCGACATGGAATTGGCGACCCAATTGGTCGGATTCGGGTTCTTGATTACGATCGCGTACTGAAGGTCGGCGTCTGACCCATGACCGAAGATGGTGAAGCCCGTCTCGGTCACAACCAGGTCAGCAGGCTCGTCGGAGGCAGGAGCCTCGGTCGGAGATGGCTCTACGGAGGGCTCGGCGGCCGGAGCGCATGACGTTGGCCCGCCTACTGCCTGAACGGTGATCGTCCCATCCTTGATGCCATCGACGAGCGTTTCAATGGTCCATCCCTGCGGGATCGGCGCGAGCACCGTGATACAGAGGGTCTGGCTGACGGTGGATGGCGCCGGTGAAGGTGATGGACTCGGGCCTTGCGCAACCGCGTTCCCGCTGAACGCCCCGAGGACGATCACGCTCAATCCGAACGCCAGCAGCTGACGCATGCCTCTCACCTTCCTCGTCGCTCGTGACGGTCGTCGTCACGCCCCGCAGGAATGCTATGCCCGCGCGGCGCGTCTCCGCGCCCTGAGGCGCGCCATGAGCACCCGGCTCTGCTCTCTACGAGCCACCTTGCGCTCGGCCGCCGGATCCGCCCTGTTAGCCGGCATCGGGCCAACGCTCCCTGGACTAGCATTCGCGAGGATGGGCCCTTGGATCGCCGCAGCTGTCGTGGTCTCGATCGCAGCCGCAACGCTAAGCCTCGCGCGGGCGAGTTCGTCGCCGATGCGCGGGATGAGCCTGGCCGCGGGTGTCGTATGGATCGTGGCGGCGCTTTCGTGGATGGCCACGTTCTCCAACGAGTACGAACGGATCGGCCTCGCCATAGCCGCCTGTGCGAGCGTCCTCGGGTCGGCCCTGATCGTTCTAGCGGCTCGCCAACGAGGCGACGCCACAGCCCCAAACTGACAACCTGGACTACCGCTCGCCTACCCCCTTGCATCCGCGTGATACCTTGCGTAGCACTTCCGCCGTGGCCGCGATCCGGCCGCTGAAGCAGGGTACTGACGAGCAATGTTCGTGACGCACTATTGGTTTTACGCCTAGCGGGTACGAGGCCGCTGCTCACTGAGCAGCAGCAAGAGGACTCGTGCCCGCGAAACGCTGGAGCCGAAAGGCCCCGGCGTTTTTGTTTGCCGGCGAGACGCGGGCTAGCCGGAGGAGAAGGAGCGCAATCCAAATGATCGTGGTGATGCGGACCGGCGCAAGCGCCGAGCAGATCGACGAGATCAAACGAACGATCGAAGAGCATGGGCTGGAGGCCTACGTCAGCCGCGGAGAGGAGCGAACCGTGATCGGCGTGGTGGGCCAGGGCGTGGAACGGGTCGAGCACATCAAGCAGATGCCCGGCGTCGAGCAGGTCATCCGCGTCAGCAAGCCGTACAAGCTGGCCTCGCGCGAGCATCACCCCGACCGGTCGCGCGTCCGCGTCGGCGACATCGACGTCGGCGCCGGCGCGCCACTGCGCATGATGGCCGGGCCGTGCGCGGTCGAATCGCACGAGCAGCTCCTTGCGACCGCTCGCTGGGTGAAGCGCGAAGGCGCGGTCGCGCTCAGAGGCGGAGCCTTCAAACCGCGCACCTGTCCGTACGCATTCCAGGGACTGGGCGTCGAGGGCCTGAAGCTCCTCGCGCGGACGCGCGAGGAGACGGGCCTTCCGGTGGTGTCGGAGATCACCGATCCGGCCGATGTCGAAGTCTTCGACCGCTACGTCGACATGCTCCAGATCGGCAGCCGCAACATGCACAACTTCGTGCTGCTCAAGGCGGCCGGCCAGTCACGCAAGGCGGTGCTGCTGAAGCGCGGCTTCGGGGCCACGATCGAGGAGTGGCTCATGGCCGCCGAGTACATCCTTCAGCTCGGGCAACCCCAACGTGATCCTCTGCGAGCGCGGCATCCGCACCTTCGAGCCGTCCACGCGCAACACGCTGGACCTGACCGCGGTGCCGGTGCTCCGCGAGCTGACCCACCTGCCGATCATGATCGACCCGTCCCACGGCACCGGCCACCGAAGCCTCGTGCGGCCGATGGCGCTGGCCGCGGCCGCCGTCGGCGCCGACGCGATCATCATCGAGGTCCACCCCGATCCGCCGCGCGCCCTGCTCCGACTCCGACCAGAGCCTCTCGTTCCCCGAGTTCGGCGACCTGATGGACGACCTGCGGCGGCTCGAGTACCTGCGCGAGCCGGCCTCCCCGCGTCGTCGCAGCCGGTCACCATCCCCGGCGACCTGGAGCGGCTGCGCGGCCGCAATCGACGATGTCGACACGCGCCTGGCGGCGCTGATCGAGGAGCGGGCGCAGCTGGCGGTCGCGGTCCAGCACACGCGGACGAGCACCGACCACGGCCACGACGTGAGCCGGGAGCGGGCGCTGCTCGAAAAAGCGTGCCGCGCGGCGAGGGCGGCGTGCTGACGCCTGGAGGAGCGCGAGCAGGTCTTCACGGCCGTGCTGCGAGTCTCGCGGTCGGCGCAGCGACGCGAAGCGGCGACCGCCGCGGCTCGCGAAGCCGAAGCGCCCAAGGCCGCTGCCGGATCTGCCGCGTGAATTCGTCAGGGCCATTTGCCGGCCGAAGCGTCCACGCAGCCACCCGGCTGCGCGGCGAGCTACGGCTGCCGTCGGACAAGTCGATCGCGCATCGGGCGCTGCTCTTCAACGCGATGGCCGCCGGAGAGGCGGAGATCGCGCTCGACGGCCGGGCGCAGGACGTGGTGTCGACGGCGATGGCGCTGCGAACGCTCGGCGCGCTCGAGGCCGCTCGGCAGTCGGGCACTTCCGCGTCCGCGGTGGCGGCACGGCACGGCAGCGTAGCGGCCTGCCCGGAACCGGCGGAGAGACGCTTGACTGCGGCAACTCCGGCACGAGCGCCCGGCTGTTCTCCGGAGCCCTTGCCGGCCGTGCCGCGAACGGAGCCGCCACGCTGATCGGCGACGCGAGCCTCTCCGGGCGGCCGATGGAGCGCGTCGCGGCGCCGCTCCGAGCCATGGGCGCCGACGTCACGACCACGGACGGGCACCTGCCGATGCGGATCGGCGGCCACGCGACCGCTTCGAGCCATGGAGCACCGGCTGCCGGTTGCCAGCGCCCAGGTGCTCGGCGCCGTCAGCTCGCGGCGCTCGCCGCGACCGGAACGCACGACGATCGAGACGCCCGGCCCGACCCGCGACCACACCGAGCGCCTGCTCGGCTGGCTCGGCGCTGCCGTACGCCGCGACGGCCACCGGACCACGATCGATGGGCCAACCGGCTTCAGGTCACGATCGATCACCGTCCCGGCCGACATCTCATCGGCCGCCGCGTGGCTGGTCGCCGGCAGCATTCATCCGACGCCGAGATCCGCTTGCTGGGCGTTGGGGTCAATCCCAGCCGCACGGCGATCATCGACGTGCTGCGCGAGATGGGCGCGCGGATCGACATCGAGACCGCACCCGAGCGACGGGCCCGAGCCGGTCGGCGACCCTGGTGGTCCGCACGGCCGGCGGCCTGCGCCCGATCGACCTCCACGGCGATCGGATCGCCGAGCTGATCGACGAGCTGCCGCTGCTGTCGATCGCCATGGCAGCGGCCGACGGGACCAGCACCGTGCGCGACGCCGCTGAGTTGCGGGTCAAGGAATCGGACCGGATCGCGCTCGTGGTCGCGAACCTCCGCTCGATCGGTGTCGATGCCGAGGAGCTGCCGGACGGGTGGCTCGTGCGCGGCGGCCGGCGACCCGGCGCCGGGACAGACATCGATCGAGACGAACGGCGATCACCGGATCGCGATCTCGTTCGCGGTCGCGGCGCTGACCGGGTTGGCCTCGGACGTCGTCATCGACGACCCGTCCTGCGTCGAGGTCAGCTACCCCGGCTTCTGGGACGACCTCGAGGCCGTCACTCAGCAGCCCGATCGGGTCGCGGTCGCATGAACCGGCTGCGGCTGCTGACCGCCGGCGAGTCCCACGGGCCGGAGATGAGCGGCATCCTCGATGGGCTGCCTGCCGGTCTGCGCGTGAACACGGCCGAAGTCAATCGTGACCTGGCGCGCCGGCAGCACGGCTACGGCAGCGGTCGCCGGATGCTGATCGAGAAGGACCGCGTCGACTGGACCGCCGGCCTGCGCTTCGGTCGCACGCTCGGCTCTCCCCTTGCCTTCACGATCGAGAACCTCGACTGGGAGAACTGGCAGGAGCGGATGGCGATCGAGCCGACCCCTGCGGGCAAGCGTCCCAAGCCGGTGACGCTCGCTCGACCCGGCCACGCCGACCTCGCCGGCGCGATCAAGTACGACACCACGCGACATCCGCAATGTGCTCGAACGAGCGTCGGCGCGCTCGACCGCACCGCGCGTGGCCGCCGGCGCCGTCTGCGCCCAGCTGCTGGCGGTTGCGGGGGTTCGCATCTGGAGCTTCGTCGATCAGCTCGGCGACGTCCGTGCCTTCGACGGCGCTGACGAGCCAGAGACGCGCGTTCCCGCCGGTTGGGTCGAACGGGATCGCGTCGAGCCGTCGCCCACTGCGCTGCCCCGATGAAGCCGCGGAAGAGCGCATGCGGGCGGAGGTCGACCGGGTCATCGAGGCCGGCGATTCGATCGGCGGCAGCTTCGTGGTCGTGGCCGAGGGCGTGCCCAATCGGCCTCGGCAGCAACGCCGAGTGGGACGAGCGGCTCGACTCGGCCCTGGCTGCGGCGCTGATGGGCGTCCAGGCGACCAAGGGCGTCGAGATCGGGCTCGGCTTTCGCTCGATCGAACGGACCGGCCGGCACGTCCACGACGAGGTCGATCCGGACCGCGCGAACTGGGCGCGACGATCGAACCGCGCGGGCGGGCTCGAGGGCGGCATGTCCAACGGCATGCCGATCGTCGTCCGAGCCGCCGTGAAGCCGGTCGCCACGCTGCGCCGGCCGCTCGACTCGGTGGACCTGGTGACGGGTCTTCCCGGCCGCGCCCACATCGAGCGCAGCGACGTCGCGATCCTGCCGCGCGCCGCGGTCGTCGGCGAGGCGATGGTCGCGCTGGTGCTCGCCGACGCGCTGCTGACGAGCTTTGGTGGCGACACGATCGATGACCTGCGCGCGGCCGTTCGACGGCGGAGAGCGCGCTCGGCGGGGCCCGGCGGGCTGCGGCGCGGCCGCACGACAGGGAGTGGCACGGCCGAGGTCGAGGCACTCCCCGAGAACGCGGCCGCAGAGGCGCAGCCGGTCACACCCGGGACCGACGCGTGAGCGAGGCTCGCTCGTTCCTGCTGCTCGGCAGTGGCATCGCCTACTCGGCGTCGCCCGCGATGATGGCTGCCGCGTTCGAGGCCCTCGGTCTGCCGCACAGCTACGCGCTGGCGGACATTCCCGCCGACCAGGTCGCATCGACGGTGGCTGCGCTCCGGCGCGAGCCGTCGTTCGGCGGTGCCAACGTCACGACACCGCACAAGGCCGCGGTCGCGGAGCTCGTGGACGAGCGTTCGGCGACTGCCGAGGCTGCCAGTGCGGTCAACGTGGTCGTGCGAGAGTTCGGCCGGCTGGTCGGGCACAACACGGACGTGCCGGCGATCGTCGCCGCCGTGCGGCGCCTCCGGCCCAACGGCATGGAGCACGCCGTGATCCTCGGCGCGGGCGGTGCGGCACGCGGCGTCGAGCTGGCACTTGCGGATTGCGGCGTCGCGCGGCCACAGCTGCTCCAGCGAGCGGACGGCAGCTGGGGGCGGATGGCGGCCGCGCTGGCTTCCGCAGATCTCGTGGTCAATGCCACCCCGATCGGCACCCGCAGCGACGAATCGCCGGTTCCGCCGGAGCTCTTGCGGCCCGACCTGGCCGTCCTGGACCTGGTCTACCGGCCAAGTCCCACCCGCCTCGTCCGGGACGCGCGCGAGCACGGGGCCGCCGCCGAATCCGGTGCGGGCGTGCTGCTCGACCAGGGCGCGCTGAGCCTCGAGCTGTGGCTCGGCATTGCGGCGCCCCGCAATGCCATGGCGGACGCCCTCCGGCGCGAGCTCGGCGACGGCGCCGACGTGGGTCACGCCCTGGAGCCGGTCCATGTCTGACGTTGCCGGCCGCTCGATCGCGCTCGTCGGACTGTCGGGGAGTGGCAAGTCCACGGTCGGCGCCTGCCTTGCCGAGCGTCTTGGATTGGCCTTCGTCGATCTCGACGACTCCGTCGCCGAGCAAACGGGCCGCACGCCGGCCGAGTGGATCGCAACGGACGGTGAAGCGCGCTTTCGCGAGGTCGAATCGCAGGCCCTCGACGGCGCGCTCGGAGCCACGCCGGTTGTTCTGGCCACCGGTGGCGGCGCGGTGATCGACCCGCTGAACCGCTGGATCCTCGCGCAACGGACAACGACCATCTGGCTCGACGCCCCGGACGAGCTCCTGGCATCGCGCGTCGCCCGAGGCGGCGTGCGCCGTCCGCTGCTCGAAACGCGGCGAGCCGAGGGAAGCGCTGGCGAACCTGAGACGCGCGCGGGCTCCGTTCTATCGCGCCGCAGCAGTTCGTGTCGACACGTCGGCGGATGTGGATCGAGTCACGGACCAGGTGATCGCCGCCGCTCGCGACGCCACACCGGATGGCCGCCTTTACGACGCCGTCGTGCCACGCGACCACCCCAACGGACCCTCGACCGCTCGCGTCGTCCTTGGCCACGGCCTGTCTCGAGCCACGTACGACGACGTCATCGGCACGCCCCGTCATGCACTGGTCTGCGTGGACCGCGACGCCGCTCGCCACCTGGCGGCGGTGCTCGACCAAGCTGCCGGCGGAGCCAACCCTCGTTCCCGGCGGAGAGCGCGCCAAGCGCCTCCGTACCGTCGAGCGGCTCCTCGAGATGGCGTCGGCGGCTGGCGCCGAGCGCTCCGACCCGTGGATCGCGGTCGGCGGCGGCACGATCGGCGACCTCGTGGCGACCGCCGCGGCGCTCTACAACCGGGGAGCGCCGCTCATCCACGTGCCGACCACCTGGCTGGCGCAGGCCGACTCGTCGATCGGTGGCAAGGCCGCGGTCGACCTCTCGCATGCCAAGAACGCCGCGGGCGCGTTCTGGCCGCCGGTCGCCGTCATCTCGGACGCCGCGTCCGTTGGCACGCTCCGTCGCGCACGCCTGCTCGACGGGATGGCCGAATCGCTCAAGGCCGGGCTCATCGGCGACCCGCAGCTCTGGTCGCTGGTCGAGCAGCGTGGCAAAGCCGCGCTCGATTCCGCGACATCCGGACGAGGCCGCGCGCTACGCGATCACCGAGCGTGCGGTGCGAGTGAAGCTCGGCGTGGTCGAGCGCGATCCGTACGAGCACGGCGAGCGGCGGCAGCTCAACCTTGGCCACACGATCGGCCATGCGCTCGAGGTCGGAGTCGAACTACCGGCTGCCACACGGGCAGGCCGTCGTGCTCGGCCTGCGTGCCGTCGCGAGCATCGCGGCGGCTCGGGCGGGCGACTCCTCGCTCGCGAGCGAATCGACGACCTCGTTGCGAGCCTCGGCTTCCCGACGCATCGCGCCTTCGACAGCGCCTCCGTCAAACGTGCTCTGACCTCGGACAAGAAGCGCGTCGGTGGCCGGCAACGCTGGATCCTGCCGATCGGCGGTCGGCCAGATGAGCGACGTCGACGACGTCACCGACGCCGAGCTCGAGCACGCGCTCGAGGTCATCAGCGCATGAGCAAGCTCCTCTTGCTCAACGGCCCGAACCTCGGCCGGCTCGGGCTGCGGCAGCCCGAGATCTACGGCTCGACCACGCTGGCGGAAGTCGTCGCCGCCGTGCGCGAACGAGCCAGCACACGCGGCTGGGATCTCGACGACCTGCAGTCGAACCACGAGGGCGGCCTGATCGACCGGCTCGAGAAGCGCGACTACGACGCTGTCGTCATCAACCCGGGCGCGTACGCCCACACGAGCTACGCCTTGCTCGATGCGATCGTGTCCGCGGAGCGGCCGGTCGTGGAGATCCACGTCAGCAACATCAAGGCGCGCGAGCCGTGGCGTGCCGTCTCGGTGATCGAGCCCGCGGTGGCCGGCCAGGTCATCGGCAAGGGATGGCAGGGATATCTCGAAGCGACGGACCTCGCGATCGACCTGGGAGAGGCACACCGATGAATGCACTGGCAACGCTCGCGACCGCCGCGCCGGTTTCGATCGCCACCGTCGAGGTCAGCGCTGACGCCCTGACTCCGGTCGGTGCGGCCCTCCGGCTCCGTGACCGCCTGGCGTTCATCCTCGAGAGCGTCGAGGGCGGCGCGCGGTACGGCCGCTACTCGTTCGTCGGCGTGCGCGGCCGAACCGTCGTCGTAAACGGGAACGAGGCCATCGTCTGGGACGCCGACTACCACGGGGTCGACCGGTTCACCGCGTCCGATCCGCTCGAGGCGCTTCGCCGTGTGCTGCCGCGCGTCGACCGCTCCGTGCCATTCCCCTTTCCGATGGATGCCGGTGTTGGGTACCTGTCGTACGAGGTCGCCGCGCGCTGGGAGCGGCTCCCGGTCCCCGAAGCGGATCCGGTCGGCCTGCCCGAGGCGCTGTTCCACGTTCCGGACGTCGTGATCGCCTTCGATCACCTGGCACAGACGGCAACCCTTGCGACGCACGACGACGACGGCGCGAAGGCCCGCCTCGAGGTCGTCCTCCACCGGCTGGCCAGCAGCGTGCGCAGCGAGCGCCCGGTTCCCGTGCATCCGGCGACGCGCAGCCGGGTTGCTCCTCCGGCACGCGACCCTCGCTACGAGGCCGGCGTCCAGGAGCTGGTCGGACGAGATCTACGCGGGCGAGATGCTGCAGGCGGTCCTTGCGCGCCGGTTCACCTTCCCCTTCCATGCCGCCGCGCTGGAGGTCTACCGCGCCCTTCGGCGCATCAACCCGTCGCCCCACCTCTTTGCCATCGACCTTGGTCCCGGGCGCTCGATCCTGGGCGCTTCGCCGGAGCTGCTCGTCCGCGTGCGCGACGGCGACGTGGTCACGCGGCCGATCGCCGGCACGCGGCCGCGATCCGCCGATCCCGGTGCAGGACGCGCAACTCGAGAAGGACCTCCTCGCCGACGAGAAGGAGCTCGCCGAGCACGCCATGCTCGTCGACCTGGCACGCAACGATGTCGGGCGGATCGCCGCCGTCGGCTCGGTCGAGTGGCCGTTGCTCTACACGATCGAGCGCTACTCGCACGTGATGCACCTTGTCTCCGAGGTGCGCGGCCGCCTGCGAGACGGCCTCGACGCGTTCGACGCCGTGCGGTCGACGTTCCCGGCCGGGACGTTGTCCGGCGCCCAGAAGGTGCGGGCCATGGAGTCGATCGCCCGGCTCGAGGCGGAGCGCCGAGGGCCGTACGGCGGTGCGGTCGGGTTCTTCTCGCCGACCGACGTGGAGGCGGCCATCACGATCCGCAGCGCCGTGCTCAAGGACGGCATCGCCTACGTCCATGCGGGCGCCGGGATCGTCGCCGACTCGGTGCCCGAGCGCGAGTCGGCGGAGGTGGCAGCCAAGGCAGGCGCGGTGCTCGCCGCACTGTCCGAAGCGGAGTCCGCGTTCGAGGCTGACAACCCCGACTCCATCTCGACGGGAGGGCCAACGTCATGAGCCGGATCCTGCTGATCGATAACTACGACTCGTTCACCTGGAACCTGTACCAGTTGCTCGCGGGGATGGGCGCGGACGTGACCGTGGTGCGCAACGACGCGATCACGGTGGACGCGGTCGTCGCCGAGAAATACGACGGCGTGGTGCTCTCCCCCGGGCCGTCGCGGCCGGAGAAGGCGGGCATCTGCGTGGACCTGATCCGCGCGATCGGTCCGACGACCCCGATGCTCGGCGTTTGCCTCGGGCACCAGGCCATGGGCGTCGCCTACGGTGGCGAAGTGATCACCGTGGAGCCGGTCCACGGCAAGCGCTCGACGGTCGAGCACGACGGCGAGGGTCTGTTCGAGGGCGTCCCGTCTCCGATCCAGGCGGCGCGCTACCACTCGCTGGCGGTCCAGCGCGAGTCACTGCCCGACGAGCTGGAGCTGGATGCGTGGTCCCCGGACGGATTGGTGATGGGCATGCGCCATCGCGAGCATCCGCTCCAGGGCATCCAGTTCCACCCCGAGTCGATCCTGACGGACTGTGGGCCGCAGCTGCTGCGCAACTGGCTCGCCCAGGTCGAGGCCTACCGGGACAACTGACCGGCACTTCTGTCGCCGCGTACAAGTGCGGCCCTCGGCGGCTGTGCCCGTGGACCAAGGCAATCGTATGCGGCCAATCGTGTGCTAACGTCCCGACGAGTGTGACGCGGCGCGGACCGACGCGCGATGAGGAGGGATGGGATGGCCGGAGTGCGGTTGGGCGCGAACCTGTGGAGCCAGGCGACTGACTGGAAGGGATTCCTGGACGCGGCCGTGCGCGCGGACCAGCTCGGCTACGACCACGTGTGGACGTGGGTCTACGTCCAGTTCGTCGTATTGGCGCGGTCAGGCAGCGGGATCTTCTTCGGCCTCGACCTCAGCCAGCGTTGGAAAATCCTCGGGCGCATCGACTTCGTCGGCTTCGCCCACGTAGTCGCGTGGTTGGTTTGACCGGACAACGATCAACAGGCTTTGCACCGTGTGGTCGGTCCCGTCGCGCTGACGCAGCTGGGACGGGTACTGCCTGCGATCGACCTCGGTCCAGCCTGTCTCGTTCACGAAGTCGCGAGTAATCGCGTCCATGAATTCGCGGTTCTCCTTCGCCGCAGACCCCACCAGGTAAATCGTTTCATGGCCGGCACGGTTCAACTCCCGAAGGTGCCTGAGGTACGGACCCCGATCACCAAGGTCCCGCTTGAACGACCGAGCGATGATCATCACCGCGCACCGCAAGAAGCGTCCCTGGACACCGAGGGGTATCTCCTCCCCTACGACCCGATCCGAGTACCGCACTAGGAAACGCTGTAGTTCCTTGACGTCGGATATGAGCTGGCCGCCTTTGGGCTTGACAACGACCTTGTGGGCCAAGTAATTGAGTTCCCGGATGAATATCGGGAAAAAGCCATTGATCCGGCGATCAATGCGCTGATACTGGACGAGTAGGTCTGCCAGTTCGCGATCCGCATCGCACTCGGGGCCGACAACTTCCTCGTGTAGAAGGTCCGCCGCTGCAGGCGCAGTCTTTGATAGCAACCGATCGACGGCATACAAGTCAATGGATCGGGCTTGCCTCTTGGAAAGATACCGCTTCGCACGTCTAACGAGCGTGTGCGACACGTACAGGAGGCTCGCGATCATCGGCCTGAGTCGACCACTGGCTCGCCATCTTCGGCGACCCGGATCAGCCCATCGTCGAGGGCTATCACCGCCCTCGCCGCGCGGTCGCCATCGAGCACGAACAGATCGGCCCAGCTCGGTAGCTGCTTCGCGCGCGCTTGGCGCAAACCCGTTCCGCAACCCGGGCCTCGTGCGCCAAGGCGATCACCAGCATCGCGCGCAGACGTTACGCGTTCCTTGGCCGTCCTGCGAAGTCCATTAGGTCAGATCTCAGGCGCCCCGGCTCCCGCAGCTTCGATGGAGGCATACTCGCCGCGTCGCCATCCCGGACTACCAGACCGTCATGCTCCCCGCGTTGGAGTTGCTTGCCGACGACCAGGTCCGCCGGGTGGTGCCGGGCATCACCGAGCCGATCGCCGAGCAGTTCGACCTTTCGCCGGAAGAGCGAGAGCAAATGCTGCCATCAAGGCTCCAGGCGACTTTCGTTAACCGCACCCATTGGGCAATCACCTACATGGGCAAAGCGGGGCTTGTCGCGCGACCCTCGCGCGGCCGAGTCGTGATCACGGAGCAGGGGCATCAAGCACTCGCGAAGAAGCCAGCAAAGATCGACATCGCTTTCCTGATGGGATACCCGGGGTTCGCCGCGTTTCGGGCCAAAGCCAAGCCCAAGACCAACGGGGAGAACAGTGCAGCGGAGGGAGCCGTCGAGCAAACCCGGAGGAGTTCTGTACCACATCAGCGGCGGCCGGGCGATCATGGGCCTCGGCGGTGCCTGGTTCGGCCTTGAGCACGAACAGTTCGGCTTCGACTTCGGCAGCGGCTTCGGCCAGCGGCTGGATTGGCTCGCGGAGGCCGTTCCCGCGATCCGCGACCTGCTTGACGGCAAGACGGTCACGAGCGGCCCGGCGGGCGTACGCGTTCAAGGACCTGCACATCAACCCCGTGCCGGTGAACCCGCACGTGCCGGTGATGATCGGCGGTGCGGGCGAGCGCAAGACCCTGCGGATCGTGGCTGAACACGCGGACATGTGGAACGTCTTCGGCACGCCGGAGACCGTCGCGCGCAAGGACGAGATCCTGCGCCACCACTGCGTGGAGGTCGGCCGAGACTCGGCCGAGATCCCTGTCACGGTGATGGTCGGCGTCGAGGCGCTGCGGATCTTGGCGGCGCGCGCGGTTATGCTGGAGCTTCAGACTGCTGGAGACCGTCGCGCGCAAGGACGAGATCCTGCGCCGCCGCTGCGTGGAGGTCGGCCGCGACTCGGCCGAGATCGAGCGCACGGTCGGCTGCAAGATCACGATCCGCCGCACCCACGAGGAGGCCGAGAAGCTTCGCCTGGCGCTGCTGGAGCACAACAAGACGCCGCTCTCGCGGGTGGAAGGTGACGTCTCCTTCTGGACGGGCACGCCCGAGGAGATCGCCGAAACCATGGCCGGCTACCGCAAGGTCGGCTTCGACACGTTCATCGTCGAGCTGCCGGCGCCCTACGACGACGAGACCATCGAGTCGCTCATCACCGAGGTCAAGCCCATGGTCGAGCGCGGGTCATAGCTCCGACCGGTTGAGGGCCCCTCTCAGGGGCCACGCAGGGCGCTCTCCTCGTTTTCTCACTCCACGGCGGCCTCCCTGGCTGATGGGAGGTGGGCCCGCATGCGATAGCTGCCGCCCTTGATGTTGACCACCGTGGCGTGGTGCAGCAGCCGGTCGAGGATGGCCGAGGCGACCACCTGGTCGGCAAACACCTGGCCCCAGTCGCCGAAGCCGCGATTGGAGGTCAGCACGATTGAGCCGCGCTCGTAGCGACGCGAGACGACCTGGAAGATCCAGTGTGCCGAGGCGGCATCCATGGGCAGGTAGCCCAGCTCGTCGATGACCAGCACCGATGGCGCTGTGAAGGTGCGCATCTTGGCGCTCCAGCTGCCTTCCAGATGCGCCGCGGCGAGGGCTGCCACGAGATCGGCGGCGGTGCTGAAATAGGTGCGGTAGCCGGCCTCGGTGGCAGCGATGCCGAGCGCGATCGCGAGATGCGTCTTGCCCACCCCCGGTGGACCCAGGAAGAGCGCGTTGCGACGCTCCTCGACGAAGCGCAGCGTCGAGAGCTCGGCGATCACCGCCCGGTCGATCGAGGGCTGGAAGTCGAGCTCGAAGTCGACCAGTCGCTTGCTCAGCGGGTAGTGGGCGAAGCGCAGCCGGCCCGACAGGCGACGGGCGACGGTGGCGCCGACCTCGACCGCCAGCAGGCGCTCCAGCACCTCCACCGGCGCGGAGCGTTCCTCTTTGGCTCGTTCCAGCTCGGCCGCCAGGTGCTCGGAGGCCGTAGGACGCCCGAGATAGGCGAGGTGCTCCCGGGTGCGCGCGTAGGCGGTGGCCACGCGGGACTCGGCGGCGCTCATCGGGCCAGCTCGGCATAGACGGCCAGCGGCCGGACCTCGACGCTCTCGCCGACCAGCTGGAGCCTCGGCGGGCCTGCGTGTGCTGCCGGGAGGACCGCGGGCAGGGTCTCCAGGCCCTCTGCCCGGGCGACCAGACGACGCGCCACGGGCAGCAGCAACGGCCGCTCCTCGGCCCACGCCTCGCCGACGATCCGCTGGGTCGTGCGATGCCTGCGCAGCGCGACCACGTCTGTCGCCCAGCGCCTTCCTGCGGCGTCGTAGTCGGCCAGCGTCGGCCGCTCGGGCAGCACCTGACCGGCGAGCCAGGCCAGGAAGTCCTCCTTGACCTCCCGGTTGGCCCGCTCGACCTTGCCCTTGGTCTTGGCGCGATAGGGCCGACAGGCCCGCTGGCGGGTGCCCAGCAGCGCGGCGGTGTCGACCCATTCGGGTGCGTAGATGGCGCTGCCATCCGCTCGGCTGCCGTTCACGAGGGCGGTGTCGCGGTCGGTCAGGTACTCGGCCGTCGCGCCACCCAGGTCGTCTGCGCAGCGGACGATGGCGCGCAGCGTGGTGCGCCTCGTCTTGTCGGTGGCGAAGCGGAAGGCCAGCATGCGGCTGAAGCCCAGGATGGCCACCCAGGCATACAGGCTTGCGCTGCCGTCTCCGAATGGCCAGGTGCCGCAGTCGGTCCAGTCGCCCTGGGTCTGGATGCCCGGTCCGGTCTCGAAGCGCAGCTCCGGCTCGGCGGTCTCGGGCACGGGCGGTAACGGCCATCCGCCCCAATCTCTCCTCGTTTTCTCACACCACGGGCGGTAACTGGAAACGACCCGACTCTCGGCGCCTGAGACGGCGCTTACCGAGGCATTGGCACGCTCGGCTGTGGCGAGAACAGCCGACGAACCGTCTGTTCCGGCCGTTGGAATCAAGTTACGGCCCGCACCATGAGAATTCGAGGGGAACTGCGGGCCACGCCGCGACGGACCGCGACGACCGCCCTCGCGACCTACCTCGCTCGCGGGATCCAGACGCGCATCGCGCCGGGCTGTCGGTTGGCCCACGCGAAGTAGGGAATCGCCTCGACCGTGACATCCGTTGGAGCCGCCGACGCAGCCGCGCCCGGGGTGCCCTCGGCATCCGGCGTGTACGGCCATGCCGCTGACGGAGCGCCTAGGGCAACACCTCGCAGCCGGACGCCGACGAGCCCGGGCTCGACGTCATCGCGGGCTGCCGCTTCGGGCGTGACCGGCTCCTCGACCGAGATCTCTTCGATGTGCCACGGCTCCGCCAGGTCGGCCGCCTCGATTGCGTAGACGAGCGGGCCGCGCTCGATCGCGACCGAGTCGCGCACCGCATCGATCCGCGGATCAGGCTCCACGACCACGATCGGCATCTCCATCGAGAGTTGGACCACGTCGCCGGCTCGCCACGGGCGCGGCTCGGCCAGGGCGTCAACGGTCGACCGCCGCTCGCCGTCGCCGGTCTTCAGCGTCGCACTGACCCTGGTCGGCCCACGCCGGCTGCCGCAGCTGGAGCGACCACGGCGATTCGCCGCTGGATTCCAGCACCCGGACCGTGACCTCGCCCTTCCACGGATAGTCCGTCTCGACCGCCAGCCGCACAGCCGAGCCGGCAACAGACGCCCCGATCTCGGCCGCGGCGTACTGCTGCAGCTGGATCGCGCCGTCGCTCGTCGTCGCCAGCAGGTGCGGGAACGTCGCGACCGTGCGCATGAGGTTTGGCGGGCAGCAGGCGCAGAGGTACCAGTGCCGCCGCTCGCCGTCGTGCTCTCCCAGGGGTGCCGTCACGCTCCGCCGCTGCAGCGGGTTGCGATAGAAGAACGAGGTCCCGTCGAACGACACCCCGGAGAGCACCGCGTTGTAGAGGGTTCGCTCGAGCTGGTCTGCGTACGCGGCCTCGCCGGTGGCGAGAAGAAGTCGCCACGAGAGCATGACGCTGGCGATCGCCGCACAGGTCTCGTTGTAAGCCCGATCCGGCGGCAGCTCATAGGGATCGCCGAACGCCTCGTCGCGATCGCGGCTGCCGAGCCCGCCGGTGACGTAGCTGCGCGTCGCGACCATGTCGCGCCAGCGGGCGATGACCGCATCGAGCAGCTCGTTGTCGCCGGTCTCGACCGCCACGTCGACTGCACCACAATCGAGGTACAGCTGCCGAACGGCGTGCCCGGCAACCGTCGGCGCCTCACGGACCGGCCGGTGGTCCTGCCAGTAGCTGCTCCCGAAGCGCCCCTCCCCCAGCATCCCGTGGCCGCGCAGGTCGATGAACCGTCGCGCCAGGTCCAGGTAGCGCTGCTCCCCGCTGACCCGGAACAGCTCGACCAACGCCATCTCGATCTCGGGATGCCCGTCGATGGCCTCGCGCCCGGACTTCGGCCCCATCGCTCGATCGATGTGGTCGGCAGCTCGCCGGCTCACGTCCAGCAGGCGATCGTCGCCAACGCCGCGGTGCCAGGCAACGGCTGCCTGGAACATGTGGCCCATCGTGTAGAGCTCGTGGCCCCACTGCAGGTCGCGGTATTCGCTGTTCCCGCCAAGCACCTGCACGAAGCTGTTGATGTACCCGTCTGGTCGCTGCGCGGCCTGCACGAGCGCGATGGCCTGATCGCCCATCTGGCGCAGCTTCGGATCGTCCTCGCGACCGAGCTCCCAGCCAACGCCCTCCAGCCACTTGTAGACGTCCGAATCGAGGAACGGGAACGGGCTGCTGAACATGATCCCGAGCGCCCGGTACTCGCCCTTCTCACCCGCTGCGAGACGCAGGTCGTGGAAGTTGCCCGCGGCCTCGAGCTGCTCGAAACCGTGCGGGATCGTCCGCGCATGGTTGGTGTCCGCGCGACGCTTCCAGAAGCCGCCGGTCAAGTGAACGCCTCGGGCGTCGATGGGTCGGGCGCGCGCGATCGCGTCGGGCGTGGGCAGCACCATGGCGAGCGGGTCCATCGGCGCTCCCCCGCTACTTCCGGCCTGGCGGTGCTCAACCCTTGAGTGCCCCCGACATGAAGCCACGCACGTACGACCGCTGCAGCACCAGGAAGATCACCAGGCAGGGCAGCGCCATCGCCACGACCCCTGCCTCCGTGACGCCATAGTCCACGGTATAGCTCGTCTGCTGGCGCAGCGATGCCATTGCCACGGCCATGGGGAACTTGCTGTCGTCGTTGATCAGGATCAACGGCGTGACGAAGTCGTTCCACGCGGCGAGGAAGGCGAACAACCCAACGGTGATGAGGCCGGGCCGCACCAGGGGCATCAGGATCCGCCGCAACGCGGCGAACGTTCCTGCGCCATCGACCAGCGCCGACTCCTCCAACTCCTGGGGAATCGCCTCGAACGAGATCCGCATCATGAAGGTCGCGAACGGCAACTGGTACAAGGTCAGGACCAGCGCCACGCCGACCAGCGAATTGCCCAGGCCGATGCCGTGCAGCAGGACGTACAACGGGATCAGCAGGCTTCCGGCCGGGCACCATGATGATCGCCAGGACCATCAGGAAGAGGACGTCCTTGCCCGGGAAGCTGAAGCGCGCGAAGGCGTAGCCGCCGAACAGCGAGATCAACAGGGTCAGGGCCACGGTCACGGTCGAGATCAAGATGCTGTTCCAGAAGTAGAGCACCAGGCCCGAGCCGTAGCTCACCAGGCGATCGTAGTTGCCCGGTCCGTAGCCGAAGACCTGGCTCGTGTTCGTCTGCGGCGCGACCGACGCATAGGCGGCCCACAGCATCGGAAAGAGGAAGATGATCGCCAGCGCGCCGGTCCACACGTACCACGGTGTGCGCCCGAACGCGGTCGAACCGTGGGCGCCCGTCTACCTGCTCCATCGCGGGATCATCCCTTCAGCGCCCCGGACATGAACCCGCGGACGTAGTACCGCTGGAGCACGATGAAGATGATGATGCAGGGGATGGCCATCACGGTCACGCCCGCCTCGGTCGCGCCGTAGTCGATGACCCCCATGGTCTGCTGCCGCAGCACCGTGACGGCCAGCGGCAGCGGGAACTTGTTCGTGTCGTTGATCAGGATGAGCGGCGTGATGAAGTCGTTCCACGCAGCCAGGAAGGCGAAGATCGCCGACCGTGACGATCCCGGGAACCACCAGCGGCAGCAGGATTCTTCGCAACACCGCGAAGCTGCCCGCGCCGTCGACGAGCGCCGATTCCTCCAGCTCCATGGGAATCGCCTCGAACGAGATGCGCATCATGAAGGTGGCGAAGGGCAGCTGGAACAGCGTGAAGACGAATGCCAGGCCGACGAGCGAATCCTTCAACCCGAAGCCGCCCAGGAAGACGTACAGCGGGATGAGCAGCGTCGCGTAGGGCACCATCAGGATGGCGATGGTCAGCAGGAACAGGACGTTCTTGCCCGGAAATTGGAATCGCGCAAACGCGTACCCGCCGAAGACGGAGACGCACAGCGTCAGGATCACCGTGAGCACCGAGACGAACACGCTGTTGGAGAACGTCTGCACCAGCCCGCCGCCGAAGTTCAAGAGCGTCTGGTAGTTGTTCAGGCCGTAGCCGAACGCCTGGGCCGTTCCGCCCTGGGGGCTCACCGACGCAACCGCCGACCACAGCAGCGGGAAGAGGAAGATGAGGGCAAGGCCGCCGGTCAGGACGTACCACGGCGTCCGCGAAAACCCAGACGATTGCCGCGTCATCAGGCGTTCCGGCCCCGCAAACCGCGGAACTGGATGGCATTGAGGATCAACAGGAAGGCCAGCAGAACCACCGACATCGCCGCCGCCGTGCCCAGGTTCTGTTTCACGAAGGCGTCACGGTAGATCAGCTGGACGATCGTCACCGTGGAGTTGTTGGGCTGGCCATTGGTCAGGATGAAGAACTGGTCGAAGGCCAGCAAGGACCCCGTGATGCACAGGATCAGTGCCAGGGCCAGCGATGGGCGCAGCAGCGGCAAGGTGACATAGCGGAAGGCCTGCCAGCGGCTGGCGCCGTCGATGTTGGCCGCCTCCATCAGCTCGGGCGAGATCTGCTGGAGGCCTACCAGCAGGATGAGCATGTAGAAACCGGCGTACTTCCAGACGATCAGGAAGACCGTCGAGAGAAGCGCCTCCCACGTGGTCAGGAAAAACTGGATCGGCTCCTTGATAACGCCCAGTTGCTGGAGCGGCGGGCTGATCGGCCCGATGGTGGGCGAGTAGAAGCCCCAGAAGAGCAGCGACGCGGTCGCCAGTCCGATCGCGCCCGGCACGCAGGAAGCTGGTTCGCAGCAAGCCGACCCAGCGTCCGCTGCTCTGGACCAGCAGGGCCAGCCCGAGTCCGATCCCGATGAGCAGGACCGTGACCAGGATCGTGTACTCGATCGTGAAGATCACCGCCGGCCAGAAGAGCTGGTCGGAGGAGATCGACGTGTAGTTGTTGGGCAGGTTGAGGCCGCGATCGCCGGTCAGCAGCTTCCAATTGCTGCCCGATATCTGGAAGACGAGCAGCAATGGCAGCACGAAGAGGACGGCAACGAAGAGGAGCGTGGGCAGCGCGTAGAGGATGCCCTGGAGGGTTCGCGTGCGGCGCCAGTTGGCGCGGCGCACGGCCTGACGGGGTGCTCGAAGCTGCTGGCGATTTCGGTCGTGTCGGTCAGCCCGTCAGTCGCCGTCATGTCCGTCTCACATGATGCGCCCGGAGGCGGCGGGGGCTAGATGGCCCCCGCCACATCCGATGCGCTGCTCGGCTACTGGTTCTGCAGCGCCGCGGTGATCGCGTCGTTGTCGGTGTCGATCTGCGCGTCCGAGGCGTGGTTGAACACCGCGTCGCGGAGCAGGACCAGCCACGGCCCCTGCGGGTCGTTGAAGGCCTGGTTGAAGTTGACCGCGAACGGCGTCTGGCCCTTCGCGGAGATGGTGTTGAAGATCACCGTCCGCGGATCCGCGGCGGTGTACTGGTTGGCCGCCAGGTCGGTGCGATTGAGGACATTGCCGCCCTGCGCCACGACGTTGATCTGCGCGTCGTTGTTCTCCAGCCAGGCGAGGAAGTTCCAGGCCTGGTCGGCGTGGCGTGCTGTCGCGCGAGATGCCCACGGCGTCGCCACCGATGAACGTCGACTGGCCGCCGTTGATGCCCGAGATCGGCGCGACCCCGACGTCATCGAGCGACAGGTTGTCGCTGGCAACACCGGTCAGGGTCGCCGGCCACGGCATGATGCCCAGCTTGCCCGTGGTCAGGTAGCTGGTCCAGGTGGGACCCGTCTCCGTCTGGGAGTCCGGCATCCAGACCGTGCCGTCGTCCACCATGCTGGCGAACGTGCTGTAGATCTGCTTGTTCTCGTCGCTGTTGAGGAGCGACTGCGTGCCGTCGGCGTTCATGACTTGCTGCCCGTCGGCCCAGACGATCGGCCACCACGTGAACACGTTGCAGCCGCCGCAGTCGCCGCCGAAGAACGTGCCATGGATGCCATTTCCCAGCTTGGCCACCGCCTCGGCGTCGGCCTTGAACTCGGCCAGCGATGGTCGGGGGCTTGTTGGGATCGAGGCCCGCCTGTGCGAACAGCTTCTTGTTGTACATCCACACGGAAAGGTCCGTGACGAACGGCAGGCCGTACTGCTTGCCCTCCCACGTTGACGCCTGGATGGCGCCGGGCGCGATCACGTCCTTGAACGGCAGCGCGGCGATCTTGTCGGTGATGTCCTGGAACAATCCAGCGGATGTCCAGTTGGGCATGAAGACCACGTCCCCGGAGACGAGGTCAGGCAGTCCATTCGAGCCGGCCGCCGTGCCGACCTTGGCCACGTAGGTATCGGTCGGGACGATGGTCAACTGGACCTGGTTCTTGTGCGACGCGTTGTACGCGTCCACGAGCGGCTGTGCGCGTGCCTGCGTGGCGGCGCGCGTCCACATGGTCAAGCTGGGTGCCATCATCGACGCCGGCCCAAGGGCCGTCCGTTGGGATACGACGGAATGGCGCCGGGAGAACCGGCCGCGCTTCTGTCGGCGCCGCCGGGGACTCACCTGGTGACTGGGCAAGCGGTCCGGCAACTGCGTCAACCCGGACGCGCACTCGCCGCGACCAGCGCGGCGGGTAACAGAGCCGACCTTCGAAACCGTGTGCTCATCCGGACCTCCTCCTCCGTGATCGCCCCGGACACCGGCCCGGGGCCGACAGCGCCGCAGCATACGTTTGCAGCGTTTCGAATGCAAACCACGATCCGGCCCGCCGCGCGGGCGGTTCAGGACTGCCGAGACGTCAGCGCGGCCGGCGTTCCGTCTCTGCCACGGCCGCGTAGATCGCGCCCAGAAATCGGCTCGGGCACGCGGCCGATCTGGCGTGGCTCGGTAAGGCCGAGGCAGGCTGCCTGCCGCCGCCAGGTCGCGAACGAGAGCGGGTACGGGACCCAATGGTTGCCCGCATCGGCGTCGTACTCGACCAGGACGAAGCGGCCATCCGGCTGCAGGTGCGCCAGCAGCCGCCGAAGGACGCTTGCTTTGTCCGCGTCACGCACGAAGTGGAGCGAGTTGGCCATCACGATCCCGTCGAGCTGGGGGAGATCGATCTCGCTGGTGAAGTCGGCGACGCGATAGTCGACGCGGGCATCGGGGAAGCGACGAACCATCTCGGTGCGCTGCGCCTCGAGCGCGCGGGCATCACGGTCGACGGACACGATGGAGCCGTCATTGCCGAGGACATCCGCGAGCGCGAGGGTGAAGGCGCCCTGCCCGGAACCGAAGTCGGCCCATGTCCCGTGGTGGTCGTCCACGGCTTCGCGGATCAGGCGGACATGATCAGCGTGGTCCATCCGAGTCGTGACCCTGGCTGCCTGGAACGCCGCGCGTCAGCCGCTGGTGACTCGATCCAGCACGTGCTGGGCAACGATCAGCCGATGGATCTGGTTGGTGCCCTCGTAGATCTGGGCACCCTTTGCGTCGCGCATGTAGCGCTCGACCGGGAATTCGCGCGAATAGCCACTGCCCCCGAAAAGCTGAACGGCGTCGGTCGTCACGCTCATCGCCGCGTCACTGGCGGTCCACTTGGCAAGTGACGAGAGCTCCGCGATGGGATCGCCGCGGTCCTTGGCTTCGGCGGCCTGGCGCACGAGAGCGCGTGCCGCAGCCACTTTCTGGGCCATCTCGGCGAGCATGAAGCGCAACCCCTGCTGGTCCGACAGTGGTGCGCCGAACGCCTTCCGCTCGGTCAGGTATCTGGCCGCGGCGTCAAGCGCTGCCTGGGCCAGGCCGGTGCACGCGGCGGCGATCGAGATGCGCCCCTCGCCCAGCGCCGACAGCGCGATCTTGTAGCCCTGTCCCTCGTCGCCGAGGCGGTTCTCGGCGGGGACCTCGGCGCCTTCGAAGATCAGCTCGGACGCCGTGTCCGAGCGGATGCCGAGCTTGCGTTCCTTGCGACCGAATCGGAATCCGGCGTGCCCTTCTCGACCAGGAAGGCCGTGATGCCCTTCGCTCCGAGCTCCGGATCGACGGTCGCGAACACCAGGTAGTGCTCGGCCTCGACGGCGTTGGTGATCCAGATCTTGGTGCCGGTCAGGCGGTAGCCCGTCGGCGCGTCGGCCGGGCCGACCCGCTCGGCTCGGAGCCGGAGGGCGCTCGCGTCGGAGCCCGCCTGCGGTTCGGTGAGGGCGAAGGCACCGAGCTTCTCACCCGCGAGCATCGGCGGCAGCCAGCGGCTCTTCTGCTCGGCGGTTCCCCAGGTGACCACCGGGTACTGCGACAGGATGTGGACCGACAGCGACACGGCCATCGCCATGTCCGCGTACGCGATCTCTTCCATGACCAGTGTCCACGCGCGGTAGCTGAACCCGGCGCCGCCGATCTCCTCGGGGAACGGCACGGCCGTCAGCCCGAGCTCGCCCATGCGCGTGAAGAGGCGCCGGTCGTAGCGCTCCTCGTCGTCGCGCTCGGCGGCGCCCGGCGCGATCTCCTTCGCCGCAAAGTCGCGCGCGGTCTGCTGGAGCAGCCGCTCCTCGTCCGTCAGGTCGCCCTGGGTCGCGTCGCCTTGGCGTTCATCGAACGGACATCGTACGTCATCGACAGGGGCTGGTATGCGCCGGCGCCGCGACATTCCACCTCGATCATCCTCACCGGGTTGAGCGTCCTGCGCTACACCAGGAGCAGGACGTCCTCGTTCGGCAACATTTGCCCGATCAAGGTCGAGCGAGTGCCTGGCTCGGTCGCCGGAAAGAGTGACCAGCGAAGCCGCGCGGATCACGCACAAATGTCGCGGTTCGAACGTGTGTCTGGCAGGACCAGGATCAACGAGTCCACGCTACCGTCCCGCCGCTTGAGCGACATCCGACGTTCCAATTCCTGGCCATCACGTGGTCGCGTCTGATCGCTCGACGCCGGTCCGTCGGCCCCGTGCCTTGAGCAGCAGGTCCCAGACGCGCATGTCCCCAGGGGTTCGGAAACGGCGCCTCCGACCGGCCGCGACCGACTCGTGGAGCAGCGCTCGAAATCGGTCCGCGACCACCGCGTGAGCGCGATCGCGCAGCGGCGAACCCGCTGGGTACACCCGAACCGAGAGATCAGACCAACGGTCGCGCAGACGCGCGCGAACATCAGGACCGTGGCGTTGGGCGTCACGCCGCGCTCGAGCCGCGAGACTGTGGCGTGCGTTAGCCCCGCCGCACGGGCAACCGCACCTTGGGATACACCCTCCGCGACCCTTGCTCGGCGGATCTCCTCTCCGACCTCGGCCACCATTCGAGCACCGTTCCGTCTTCCTCGATCGACGGACCGTTCACGCGCAGGCATCCCCCAACTGCTAGCGACGCGCCCTTACCTGCCTGTCACCCGTCGCTCACCCCGGGCTTGTGCATTCACCGTTCATTCGCGACACCAGGACATCGGCGAAATGGTCTCGTGGGCGGGCCGACCACCATGTGAGACGCCTATTCGTGCATCACGTACACCAAAACAAGAACAACAGAGCGTTCGCAGCCCGAGGCCCGGTTCCTGCGTCCAACCACCTTGGTCGCGAATGATCGCTACCTGCACGACGCCGCCCGCGAGCGCAGCACGACGGCCAACACCCCTCCTCGCTGTTTCGGGACCGCTATCCCTTCTGCCTCGGGTAGGTGTAGAAAGCCCTGGCCTGCCTTCTGGCCGAGGTGTCCAGCCGCCACCAGGTCGCGCAGCACCGCGGGCGGCTGAAACTGTCCACCGCCCCAGGCCATCGGCCAAGACTTCCATGATGCTGAGGCAGACGTCGAGGCCGATGAAGTCGGCCAGCTCGAGCGGCCCCATCGGATGGTTGAGGCCGACGCGGGCGCCGGTGTCGATGTCGTCTGCGCTCCCGGTGCCTTCCTCGAACAGCCGCATCGCCTCCGCAAGGAACGGCATCAGGATCCGGTTGACAAGGAAACCCGGGCCGGTCGCGTCGAGACGATCACCTGCTTGCCCATCTCGGTCGCCAGCGCTCGCGCGATCGCCGCTTCCGTCTCGTCCGACGTCCCCTCGCCGCGGATCAGCTCCACCAGCGGCATCACCGGCACCGGGCTGAAGAAGTGCATCCCGACCACCCGCGAGCCGCCGCCCCTCCCCCACCGCGGCGGCCAGGCCCCGTGATCGAGATCGAGCTGGTGTTGGAGGCGATGAACGACGCCGGCCGGCAGCGCGCGATCCAGCTCGGTCGAACAGCGCGCGCTTGACCGTCCACGTCCTCGAAGACGGCCTCGATCGCGCCATCGGCGCCGGCGGCCGCCGCAGTCGCCAGCGTCCTCCGCCACGGACGAGCCGCGCCGAGCTGCGCCGGCTTCTGCTCCTCGACCGTCAGGCGCCCCTTGTCCACGGAGCGCTGCAGGCTGCCGCCGATGCGCTGCGAACGCCCTGCTGGCAGCGCGAGCGCTGAACCGGCTCGTCGACGCGCACGCAGGTGGCCGGCCGCGGCCAGCGACTGGGCGATATTCCCGTTGCAATCCCTTGACACAGCGTTGTATAACTACAACAGCCCGTTGTTCCGACGCGCAATTCATCGTGGAACACAGAGGAAGCCCTCCATGCTGCAACCGAAGCCCGTTTCTGCCCCTCTGCCACGGCTCGTTTCCTTCGCCCGAGCTCTGACGATCGGCCGCCGGCGACTCGCGGTGCTTGCGACCATCTTCGGTTTTCCCGGGCTCTACGCGTGGGACGCGGTGACCGGCAGCAAGGTCCCGTTTGCACTGGACCTGATCGTCTCCCTGGCGCTTCTCTCGATGACACGCTCATGGGCGGTTTTCTGCTGTGGCTTTGGGTGCGCAACCGTGTGGATCTGAGGGCCAGCTTGGACGAGCGTGAGCGCGGGGTGCGCGATCAGGTCTACGTGCGCAGCTACCAGGTCCTGGGTGTCGTCTGGACCGGGATCATCGTTCTCGTCAGCGCCTTCGCGCTATTGGGCCAGCCGATCACGTTGTCCTTCGAGGCCCTCACCGGGGTCATCATCCTGAACGCGGTCTACTTCCCCATGATCCCGACCCTCGTCGCCGCCTGGACCAGGGCGATCCGCTGCCCGAGGACGCGTAACATGCCACGGGGACCAGAACCAAGCCTTCACAACCGACTGGCGGTTCTGCGTGCGGAGCGTTCGGTCTCGCGCCAGGAGCTGGCCGACGTGCTGGGCATCAACTACCAGACCGTGGGCTATCTCGAGCGAGGCGAATACAACCCCAGCCTCGCTCTCGCGCTTCAGATTGCCGAGTACCTCATCTCAGACGGCGGGCGAGGTCACGATCATCGATGCTGGCGTGCCCGGCTACTTCGGTGATCTGCCCGCCGAGCTGGCCTCGATGGGCTCATCGCTCGATCGAGTCCGCGCGCTCCTGCTGACCCACGGACACTCCGACCACATCGGCTTCGCCGAACGGCTTCGCGCGGAGCGCCACGTTCCGGTGAGCGTCCACGAGCTGGATGCGACCCTGGCCCGAGGAAGAGATCAAGAACCCCGGCGGAGCAACGGGCAAGGTGCGCCCGATCCCCTTGCTCCGGTTTCTCCTCTACACCGGCTGGCGGCCTCGAACCGACCGTCGCCGAGAAGGCTATCATTTGGCGATGGCGCGACGCTCGACGTGCGGGCTCGCCGCGCGTGACCCTGGTTCCGGGCCACACGCCGGGGAGTGCCGTCCTCCACGTCCCTGTCGCTCGGCGCCGCTTTCGTCGGCGACGCGATGGCCACGTACAGCGTCGCCGGCGGAATGCGAGGGCCGCAGATCGCGCCGTTCACGGCGATCCGGCAGCAAGCGCTCACGTCCCTCGCGCGACTCCAGGATCTCGAAGCGAACTGGGTGCTGCCGGGCCACGGGGAGCCCTGGGCCGAGGGAGTGCAGGCGGCCATCGCCGCGGTGCGCGCAGGCGAGCCATCCTAGTGGCGAGCCTCCTCAGTGCGACGTGCCTCTCAGCGTGGCGAGCCTCCTCAGTGCCGAGTGTCCAGCCCGCGCAGGATCAGCTCGAGCCCCATGTCGAACTGCGCCGCAGGTGAGAGGCGCAGCTGCGCATCGATCGCCCGGCCGATGTTGGGAAATGCGGACACAAGCTCTTCCAGCTCGGCCGACTCTGCGTCGATGTCGGGTCCGGCCTGCTCCTCGATCACTTCGCCGAGGGCATAGCTCAGCACGGTCCGCGCTCCCGCCGAGGCGGTAACAGGGTCGAATCCGGCAGCCTCCAGCACGCTGAGCGTCCTGTCGATGAAACCAACCAACGCTGGTGCCCGACCAAGTCCTGCTTCGGCGACGACGCGAGCACCGTCCGGTGGGCCAGCATGGCGCGCGCAAACCATGTGCAGCCGGCCGCAGCCACGGTCGCCACGCCGCCTCATCAGACTGCGTACCCAGGCCGACGACGAAGTCGACCAGCATCGGCTGTGCCACGGCATGGACCATGTCCCGCTTGTTGGCGAAGTGCCAGTACAACGCCGGCGCCTGGACGTGGAGGCGCGGCGACATCCCGTAACGTGAGGCCGTCGAGGCCCTTCTGGTCCAGCAGGTCGAGCGCCGCCGCCACCACGTCCGCTGGCCTGAGCGGCGACGCTGTAACCGCGCGAGGCACCTTGCTGCTCCACCTCTCGCTGGAAGCGCCTCTGCCACTCCTCTTGGCGTGACGCCTGCGCTGTTCGCGCTGCTCCTGCTCCCGCAGCTGTGCGTCGTGCATGCGCTGAATGCGCGCAAGGATCGACGGACGACGCTCATCTCCAGCATCGGCCTGTGCCTGCAACTTGGCGCGCTCGGCCTCCGCGTGCGCCTTCGCGGCGGCCGTCAGGCGTTGCAGTCTTGACAGCGCTTCGGCATGCCGTTAGCTTAACACTCGTTCAATCAACGCAATCAAGTCGGAGCGTCACGACGTGGAACCATCATCCAAGTCCAGAACCTTGTTAAGCGACTACAGCAAGACCCGGCGTGCCGGCCGTCGACGACATCAGCTTCGACGTCCCGCCCGGCGAGCTGTTCGCGTTCCTCGGGCCGAACGGCGCCGGCAAGACCACCACGATCTCGATTCTGACCACCACGCTGGCCAAGACGAGCGGCACGGTGACGATCGCCGGCTACGACCTGGATCGCCAGGCCGCGACGTGCGCCGCAAGATCGGGATCATCTTCCAGAACCCGAGCCTGGACCTGCACCTGTCCGGCGAGGAGAACGTCCGGCTGCACGTCGCCATCTACGGCATCTACGGCTATCGGCCGTTCTACCGCGCGATGCCCGCCGAGTACCGCGAGCGAGTCGAGGAGCTGGCCGAGCGTGGTCGGCCTCGAGGACACCTGTTCCAGCCGCTCAAGACGTTCTCCGGCGGCATGAAGCGCAAGCTCAAGATCATCCGCAGCCTGATGCATCGGCCGCGGTGCTCTTCCTGGACGAGCCGACGTCGGGCCTCGACCCGGTCAGCCGGCGCAACGTCTGGGACTACCTGCGCGCGTGCGCAACGTCGACGGCACCACGATCTTCCTGACCACGCACTACCTGGACGAGGCCGAGGAGGCCGACCGCGTGTGCGTCATCGACCACGGCCGGATCAGCGTGCTCGGAACGCCTGACGAGCTCAAGCAGCGATTGCTCGAGCGAACGCTGCTGCTGGGCGCCAACGACCGCCCCGCGCTGATGCGCGAGCTGGCGGCGTTGGGCATCCAGACGGCGCTCGATGACTCGACCGGCCTGGTGCGCGTCGCCTACCAAACCCCGACGGCCCAGGAGCTGATCCAGCAGATCAGAACTCCACTGACCGCACTGCGCATCCGAGAGCCCAGCCTCGAGGAGGCCTACGTCGCACTGCTGCGCGACGAGGAGGAGACTGCCGCATGACCGCACCCGTCGGCACCCGCGTGCTCGAGGCACGGGCGCACCCGAGCACGCTCGCCCGCGAGTTCAACGCGATCTTCGCCATCGCGTGGCGCGAAGTGCTGCGCGCCATCCGCAGCCCTGCCTCGCTTGCCATCACGGTCCTCATCCCGGTGATCTTCATGGGCGTGATGGGCGGCAGCATCGCCCAGAACCTCGGTGGGGCACTGTCGTTCGCGTACCTGCCCTACATGCTCATCGGGATGATCGCCAACACCCTCTACCAGGGCACCATGAGCGGCGTCACCAACCTCGTTGAAGAGCGCGAGAACGACTTCACCGCCGAATTGTTCGTCGCCCCGATCTCCCGCTACGCCGTCCTCCTGGGCAAGCTGATCGGATCCGGTGTTGCCGCGCTGTTCGCGCTGATCGGCGTATTCGCGATGGCGGTCCTGATGCAGATCCCGCTCGACCCGGGGGACCTGGTCCGCGTCCTGATGTTGTCGCCGATCCTGGCCCTCGCCGGCGGCGCGTTGGGCGTGCTCTTCATCGGCTTCGTGAATGACCCCAAGGTGGCCGGAGTCGGTGTTGCCCTGCTGATCTTTCCGCAGATGTTCCTGTCAGGAGCACTCATCCCGTTGACCAACCAGAGCGGCGTCCTCGGCCTCCTGGCCAAGCTGATGCCGATGACCTACAGCATCGACCTGGCGCGAAACATCTTCTACGCGGGCAAGCCCGGCTACGCCACGGCGGTGCTGTACAGCCCGTGGCTGGACCTGGCGGTCACGGCGGGGACCTTCCTCGTCTTCACGCTGGTGGGCACGTGGCTATTCGTGCGGCGTGACCGGAACCGCTGATGGGCGCTACCGTTTACGACCAGCCAACCGCTAGAACGATGGGAGAGGGATGAGCCACACGCGCCTGATCGGTTTCGCCGCACTCGGATCTGTCGGCCTGCTCGCCGCCGCCTGCGGGCCTGCCGTCCTCGACGACGCCAAGCTGCAGGACGCGATCTCGACTGGGTTCGCCCAGCAGACGAGCCTCGAGGTCCAGTCTGTCGATTGTCCCGACGGCCAGAAGATCGCCACGGGGGCCACGTTCAACTGCACGTTGACGGCCGCCGATGGGACGAAGTACACGATCGTGGTCACGCAGACCGACGACCAGGGCAACGTCCACTGGTCAGTTCAGCAGCCAAACGCCAGTCCTGGTGCCAGTCCCGCGGCCAGTCCCGCGGCCAGCTGACCTCTAGGCGGGTCGGCGCAGGCCGGCGCAGACCTGCCCAGGACTTGGGATCCGCCGTTCGCTTCCATCATTTGATGGCAATTCCCGACATCGGAACGTTGTCGATAGCTGCCCCAGCGCCGAAACCCCACCTCGATCGCCTCAAAGGAAGGCCTTCTGGCAACAACCGAGGTGAGTCGTCCTGTTGCGGACAGGGTCGGTCACAATTCGGTGAGTCCCGCGTCGCGATTTCCCTGCAATCGAGAAAAACCGAACGACCGCCCGGGCGGGTCAACCGATCGCTGGGCCATCTCTCCCAAGCGAGGCAAGCAGTTCGTCCGCTGCGCCGTACGGATCGACCTCGTGAGCGGCTACGCGCCGCAGGACTGCCTGGGTCGCCTCGCGATGCTCGGGGTCACGCAGCCGTTCTCGTAGACGTTCCGCAAGGATTCCGGACAGCTGCGCGTCGGCGCGGGCGAGTCGCCCAGCTTCGGCCGCGGACGCCTCTCCGGGCGACCGGCTGCGAAGCACCGCCGCGCGCCGGTCGAGCGCAGTGAGCAGATCGTCGACTCCCCGTCCGGTCGCACCCGCGACCAGCACGACCTCGGGTCGCTTCGGCGTGGGTCTGTCGCCGCGGGCGCGGTCCTGGCTCACGCCAACGGTGAGCATCGCCCGAAGATGAGCGGCGGCACGGTCCGCTCCGGGTCGGTCCGCCTTCGTGACCGCCACGAGGTCGGCGACTTCGAGGAGCCCGGCCTTGATCGCCTGGACCTCGTCGCCCATCTCGGGCGCCTGCACGACGAGCGTCGTGTCGGCGATTGCGGCGACCTCCACCTCGCTCTGCCCCGTTCCGACTGTCTCGATGAAGATCAGCGGGAATCCAGCCGCGTCGAGAACGGCGGCCGCTGCCACCGTCGAGGTGGCCAGCCCGCCGACATGCCCGCGTGAGGCCATCGAGCGAATGAACACGTCGCGGTCGCCCGCGTGCTGCTGCATGCGCACGCGATCGCCCAAGATCGCGCCACCGGTGATCGGGCTGGACGGATCGATCGCGATGACGGCCACCGGCCGCGGACTGGCCCCAGCTCGAGCGGCCGCGGCAAGTGCTGCGACCAGCGTGGACTTGCCCGCTCCAGGCGCACCGGTCACGCCGACCAGGTGCGCGGACCCCGCCAGCGGATACAGCACACGCAGGGCCGCTTCGGCAGCTGCGGTCCGGTTCTCGACCTCGGTGAGCAGCCGCGCGAGCGAACGGCGGTTGCCCTCGCGAGCCTCCTGCGCGAGTCGACGCCCGCGATCGATCGGGGAGCCGGACCCTGAGCTCACGCCTCCCGGGGCTTGACGTTCTCGCGCAGGTAGTCGGCCACCTGCCGGATCGTCGTGCCCGGGCCGAAGATCGCCGAGACGCCGGCCTCCTTGAGCTCCGGCACGTCGTCGTCCGGGATGATCCCGCCGGCCGTCACGAGCACGTCGTCCATGCCCTCGGCGCGCAGGCCGTCCACGATCCGTGGCAACAGCGTCATGTGCGCGCCGGACAGGATCGACAGGCCGACGACGTCGACGTCCTCCTGGAGCGCCGCGCTGACGATCATCTCGGGGGTCTGCCTCAGGCCCGTGTAGACGACCTCGAAACCCTCGTCGCGGAGCCCGCGGGCCAGCACTTTCGCGCCGCGGTCGTGGCCGTCGAGCCCCGGCTTGGCGATGAGGATCTTGATCGGGCGGGCGGGCGCGTCTGTCATCGCCGCCGATGATACGTTCCATCGGATGGAGGTCGGGAAGGACGCGGGCCCAGCGATCACGGTGCGCGACCTGCGGGCGGACGATCGCGCGTGGGCAGCGAAGCTCGATGCGGAGGCGTGGGGCGGTTCATCGATCGCGCGTCGGCGCGAGCTGCTCGATCTACGCGACTTCCCGGCACTGGTGGCGGAGATCGCGGGTGCTCGCGCCGGCCTGGCGCGCTACACGATCCGCGGCAATTCCTGCGAGTTGCTGTCGTTGGAGGCAATGGTTGAGGGGCGAGGCGTTGGCCGGGCGCTCATGGATGCCGTGCTGGCGATCGCCACGGCTGCGCACTGCCGCCGGCTCTGGGTGGTCACGACGAACGACAACACACGCGCGATTCGCGTGTACCAACAGTGGGGCTTCGACCTGGCGGCGCTCCATCGAAACGCGATCACCGAGGCTCGCAGAACCCTCAAGCCGACGATCTCCGAGCTGGGCATCGACGGGATCCCGATTCGTCACGAGATCGAGATGGAACGATTGCTGACGCCGTGAGCGAGGCGCCGGTTGCGACGCCGCGTGCCGCAGTACACCCGGCGCCGCGCCGTCGCTGGCGGCGGCGCGGCCTGCTGCTCCATCGCGACTTCCTCGCGCTGTGGGCCGGCGAGTCAATTTCGTACCTCGGCAGTCGCATCACCGATCTCGCTTTGCCACTGACCGCAGTGTTGCTGCTCGGCGCGTCCGAGGAGCAGATGGGCCTGTACGCCGCCATCCAGAACCTGCCCTTCCTGCTCATCGGTCTGCTTGCCGGCGTCTGGGTCGATCGCTTCCGTCGCCGGCCGTTGCTGATCGCGGTCAACCTGGCCGACGCCGCGCTCGTGTTGTCCATCCCGGTGGCCTACTGGCTCGGCCGGCTGTCAATGACGCAGCTCTACCTGATCGGGTTCGGAACAGGCATGACGACGGTGCTCGCATTCGCCGGCTACCAGGCGTTCATTCCGTCGCTTGTCGGCCGGCGCCATCTCGTCGAGGCCAACGCCAAGCTCGAGATCTCCTCGTCGATCGCCACGGTGGTTGGCCCGTCGCTTGGCGGCGTGCTGGTGCAGGTGCTGACCGCACCGGTGGCGATGGTCGTCGACTCCCTGTCCTTCCTCGCAGCAGTGGTCGGTTTGGCGGTCATCCGTCGACCCGAACCACCTCCCCCACCGCCCCATGAGCGGGCACCGGTCCTGGTCGACATCCGGGAGGGCCTCGCGACGATCACGCGAGATCCCCGACTGCGCCTGATCACCGCGTGTGGCGCCACGTACAACTTCTTCGCCAACGGGATGCTGACCGCGCTCTACGTGCTCTACCTCGTGCGCCAGATCGGGCTGTCGCCAGCGCAAATCGGCCTCGCGTTCGCGGCTGCCGGACCAGGTGCACTGGTTGGCGCGTTGCTGGCGGGTCGAATTCCGGCCCGGATCGGCGTCGGGCCGACGATCGCGCACAGCCAGATCATCAGCAGCGTCTCGTGGGCGCTGGTCGCGGCCGCGGCCATCGTGAAACCAGACGCCGCGTTTGGGGTGGTGGCGCTGGCGCAGCTCATGCTCGGAGCATCACGCACGGTGTTCAATGTGACCCAGGTCAGTCTCCGCCAGGCGGTCACGCCGAATCGGCTGTTGGGTCGCATGAACGCGAGCATCCGGTTCCTCATGTGGGGTGTCACACCCGTCGGCGCGATCAGCGGCGGTCTGCTGGCGGGCGCTATCGGTCTCCCCACCGCGATGGCGCTCGGCGCCGCAGGCACGTTTGCCGCCGCCATCTGGGTTTATCTGCCGCCCGTTTGGGAGGTCCGGCAGCATCCGACGCCGTTGCGCTGAACTGTCGGTCAGGGAGCGCCAGGCGCCGGACGGGCGAGATGCGAGAAGAACTCGGCACGCGTCTTGTCGTTGTTCCGGAACAGGCCGAGCACTGATGAGGTGGTCATGATCGTTCCCGGCTTGCGCACGCCGCGCATCACTGCGCACAGGTGGGTCGCTTCCAGCACCACGCCGACGCCACGCGGTTCCAGGCGGGTCATCAGGAAGTCCGCCACTTCCTGTGTCAGTCGCTCCTGGACCTGCAGCCGTCTCGCGTACATCTCCACGACGCGCGGGATTTTGGAGAGTCCCACCACGCGGCCGCGCGGGATATAGGCAACGGCAGCGGTGCCAAAGAACGGAAGCAGGTGGTGCTCGCACAACGAATAGAACGGAATGTCCTTGACCAGCACCATCTCGCTGTAATCCACGTCAAAGATCGCGTCGTTGACGAGGCGCTCCGGATCGACGTGATAACCGGCGGTCAGCTCCTGGTACATCCGGTGCACGCGCTCCGGTGTCCTCTGGAGGCCCTGGCGCTCGGGGTCTTCGCCGATCTCCCACAGGATCTGGCGAACCGCCGCCTCGACTGCTTCAGCGCCTTGCTCGCCGTCGCCCTGCCAGCGAGCCGAGCCTTCGATTTCCGACCCAAGGGCGCCCGCGGCTTCCAGGCCATCCTCGCCGATCTCCCGCTCGATCTCGTCGACCAGCTCGCGGACGTTCGGTGGCAGTCCGCTCATGGGTGGCTGACGAGTTCGTACGAAACTAGCTGCGGGGTGCGCCCGTGGTGTCGGCGCTCGTCGTCGTTGTCGTCGTGGTCGAGACGATCGGCTCGCCGACGGAGCCCTCGGACAAGGCCTTCGGGTCCGAGTCGTCGCCATCGAGTCCCTTGGTCGCGTGCGTGCGAGCCTCGCGAACGGTCTTGCCGATCGCCGCGCCCCACTCCGGCAGAACCTTGGGACCGCGCCAGATGGCCACGATGATCAGCACGATGATGAGGACGACGACGATGTCCATTGCTGCATCCTACGCCACGTGCATCGTGGACCCAGTCTGCAGGAGCGCTACGCGCCCGCGTCGGTCTGCTTCGGCTGTGGGCCGGCAAACCCGATCGGACTGCACATTCGCTCATTCGATGCTCCCGGGCGGCCTGATCGCGTCCCGGACGACCAGCCCGGCTCGGGCGACTGGGAGACGGTCGCCGACTGGACGCCACAACCCGACCACGACGCGTTTCCGGGCGTGCTGAACGGCGGCATCGTCAGCGCACTGCTCGATTGCCACGGCAATTGGACCGCGGCGACCCATCTGATGCGACGGCGCGGCGTCGATGCACCGCCCACCACGGTGACTGCGGATCTCCACGTGAAGCTCCGACGACCGACGCCGAGTGGCCGTCCTGTGCAGCTACGGGCCAGGGTCGTGGCCGCGGACGACGAGCGAGCGACGGTGGAGGCAGAGCTACTCTCCGACGGCGAAGTCACAGCCACCGCGCGAGCCGTGTTCGTGGCGGTGCGGCCGGGGCACCCAGCCTACGGTCGCTGGTAGCCGGATCCGCCCGAGGTCGCGGTGCTACGGGCCCGCGAGTTGTGGGCCAGGACCACCACCGCGACGCATTTCGCGCGAACTCGATGGCAAAGCGGCGGTCCGATGCGCTGAACGCTGCCGGATGTGGTCATGAACCACAATCCGGCGCGGATTCGGCGGCCGAGGTGCACGACTGACAGGGTTCAAACACGGGTTTCCGTCTCGGTTGTGGTCCTGCAACACATGGCCGAGTCGAGGGGAGCACGGCGGTGCAACCGCGGCGCCGAGCGCCTGGATCACGTCGAGTCGGAGCCTCGCGCGACGCGAGTGTTGAGCTCTGCGAGCGCGGCGAGCTCCGCGCTGAGTGTCGCGGCCTGGTAGCGCATGAGGTTGTGGCCGCCCGGCAGCGTCACGACTCGGGTCGCGTTGCCGTTCGCCGCCCGAGCTGCGACCACGTCGTCTCGCGCGAGCGTGCGGTCTCGGGCATCTTCGTCATCGGCATTGCCCGAGGTTGCCGCCACGAGCAGGAGCGGCGCTGGGATCGACGGCAGGATCTCGTCGGGCCGATACCGGAAAAGCCCCTCCACCGCCGCCTTGACGACCATCGGACGAGCGACCATCGCGACGTGGCCGGCGTGCTTCTGGTCGACCTGCGCACGTGCGGCGCGCTCCTGGTCTGCGTCCCAGCTCGCGGGATCGAAGCCGCGGCGGTCGGCCAGGTACGCGTCCATGGACGCGAGGATTTCGGGTGGCTCGCCGACGGCCGCCACGTACTCGGTTGCCGACATCGACGTCAGATCGGCGATCGACTCCCAGCCACCATCGACGAGCGCGACACCGCAGATCGATTGCGGCTCGACGCGTGCAGCCGTTGCCGCCACCGCTCCGCCGAGCGGCCCATGACCGACGATCACGACGGGCGGCCCACCGACTCCGGCGCCCCAGCCGTTGGCGACGGCAACGGTCAGCACATCGGTCGCCAACGACTCGAGGTCGTACCCCGAGCGCGGCACCTCCGAGAGCCCGTGCCCGCGCAAGTCCACTGCGATCACGTGCCGTGCTCCAGCCAGTCGTCGCGCGACCGGTGACCAGATCCAAGCGGTCTGCGACAGCTCGTGGACCAGCACCAACGGAGGGCCTTCCTCCGACCCGGGCGTCCCCCAGTCGAGGAAGTGAATGCGCTCGCCGGTGTCGACCGGCACGACAAGCGACTCGGGCTGAGCGTCCGGGTCTGGGCTGCGGCGCATCCATGGGCGGAACAGGCTCAGTCGCCCAATCCCGGAGCGCCGTCGTCACCGGGCTAGCATAGGCAGCCCATGCCTCTTCGCCGCCGGGGTAGCCTCGCGCGCCGCTACCCCCACCGTCGCATCCCGATCGACATCAGCAACGCCGCTTTCGAAGAGCTGGTCGAGATCGCGCTCGACGGACTCCCGCAACCCTTTACGACGCTGCTGGAGAACGTCGCGATCGTGATCGAGGACGAAGCGACGGACGAAGAGTCGTTGGTGTCGACCGGATCGCACGGCTTGTACGGGCTCTACGAAGGCACTCCGCTGATCGCCTATGCGGCCGACCAGGTCCCCTTCCCCAACAAGATCACGCTGTTCCGAGTGCCGCTCGAGGAGGACTTTCCCGATCCGAACGAGCTCGCCGAGGAGGTCCGCAGGACGGTCATCCACGAGCTGGCACATCACGCCGGCTTCGACGACGCGCAGCTTCGAGCGCTGGACTTCGACTGACCGGCCCGTCGTTCCACGACATTGATCGGCCGTCGTCCAGTCAGTTCGGTCGCTTCTGGCCTCGGGCGACGCGGACGTCCATTGCATCCGGCATGCTGTCGCAACAGCTGACGGAATTGCCGTCGTTCGAGCGGATGCATCTCCATTCAACACATGGCGCCGGCGACCGATTTGGCGGAAGCCAGCTGGTCGTCGCCGGCCGGATGCGGCCGGATTGACGGGAACCAGTCTGCGATCGCCGAGCGCTGCGGCAACGGACACAGCGGCAGCTCGGCACGCTGGCGCGGCCCAGGTATCTACTTGCGTCCTTGCGCAATCAGTGAGATGATCTGGGCGTGACCGATCTCCTGGACGCTCCCGTTGGGCCGTCCGCCAAACCCTCGGCAGACTGCGACGACGTCGACGTCTCGCCCGAAGCGGACCGGCAGCGCTACGCCGCCGTGAGCCGGGCAATGGCGGATCCCAAGCGGCTGTGCGTGCTGGAGGTGCTCGCCACCGGCGAGCGATCGGTCGGACAGCTCTCGCGAGACGTGAGCTGCCAGATTCCCAACATGAGCCAGCACCTCGCGGTGCTGCGGCAGGCCGGTCTCGTGTCGACCCGCCGTGAGGGAAACACGGTCTTCTATCGCGTCAAGGACGCTCGCGTCCTCGAGGCGTACAAGCTCATTCAGTCACTCGCCGGCTAGAGGCCGGGAGTCACTCAGTTCGCCCAACCGGGCAGACAATCGCCGTTGGGCGAGAAAGGATCAGTTCCATGGCCATCAAGGTTGCGACCGACGCGAACTTCGAAGAGATGGTGCTTCACAACGACAAGCCGGTCGTCGTCGACTTCTGGGCGGTCTGGTGCGGCCCGTGTCGAATGGTCGCCCCTGAGATGGAGAAGCTCGCCGCCAAGTACGACGGCTCGGTCGATGTCGTCAAGGTCGACGTCGATGCGAACCCCGGCCTGCAGCAGGCCTTCAACATCATGAGCATCCCCACGATCGCGTTCTTCCAGCCGGGCAAGCAGCCCCAGGGCGTGGTGGGCTTCCGCCCGCTCGAGCAGCTGGAGCAGCAGTTCGGCCTGGCGCAGTTCGCCAGCGCGAGCGCGCCGACGGAGGCAAAGGCCGCCTCCTGAGCACCCAGGCCGCTACGGGCGGTCCAGGATCGAGACAGATCCGAGCGCCTCGCCCAAATCGGGCGGGGCGCTTCTTCATTGGGACCGGCGACGTGGGCGGCTCGGGCGCGGCGCTTGTCATGTGGGACCCGCGACGTTGGGCGGCTCGGGCGCGGCCGCCTCTTCATTTTTGGGGACGATCTGGGTTGGGTCCCGTAGGGAACGAGTGCAACGTGGCCGGCTGTCGACGGCGCCCTTTGGGGCCGGGCTCAAGCAGTCAGATGCGCTTCCGGTGCACGTTACAACCGCGTCGTCCAACCCTGGTTCTGTCACTCCCGCACGGCGTGTGCTGCTCAAGCGCGGATGACCATGATTGGCGGCCTAGTCCTCGCCTAACGTGCTCAGCGCGCGCGAGTGACAACGGCGGCACCCTAAACCGGCCCCAACGTGCTGCTGGCGCGCGAGTGACAACGGCGACTGCCCCGACCGCCACCGAACATGCAGCTGGCGCGCGCGTGACCAGAGCGACGTCGCTAGAAAACCGCTTCGCACGCCGCTTGGCATCACCCGTGCCACGTCCCGCGACGCCAGGGACGGCTGGCGCCATCCTGCCTCGTACGTTCTGCGGCGAGGTAACGGGTGGCGGCGATCGTTTCGGTTCACTCGTTCCGCGGGGGAACGGGCAAGTCCAACACGACGGCGAACGTGGCCGCATGCCTCGCGCGGGACGGGATGCGCGTCGGTGTGATCGATGCCGACATTCAATCGCCCGGGATCCATGTCCTGTTCGGCCTGCGCGGAGACGAGATTTGCGCCTCGCTCAACGACTTCCTGTGGCACGGTCGGGCGATCGCGGATGTCGCCACCGATGTGACGGCACTGCAGCCGGCGCCGCTCAAGGGGCGGCTGTTCCTTATCCCTTCCAGCATGCAACCGGGAGAGATCGCACGGATCCTGCGTGAGGGATACGACGCGCAGCGGCTGACCGAGGGTCTTCGCGATCTCGTGGCCACGCTGTCGCTCGACGTGCTGTTCATCGACACGCACCCCGGTCTGAACGAGGAGACGCTGCTGTCGCTCGTCATCTCGCAGGCGCTGCTGGTGATCATGCGACCGGACCGGCAGGACTACGAGGGCACCGGCATCACCGTGCGGGTGGCGCGCGAGCTGGAGGTTCCGCACATCCGGATCCTCGTCAACAAGGCTCCATCTGACCTCGATCCTGCCGAGGTCGCCGCACGCGTCCGAGACGCCTACGGCTGCGAGGTGGCTGCGGTGTTGCCGCATTCCGATGACCTGATGCGCCTCGCCAGCGAGAGCGTCTTCTCGCTCCGGTACCCCGACCACCCGTCTGCCGCCCGCTATACGCAGATCGCGCGCGACCTGGTCGCTCGCGCGCCCGCAACGGACTCCGCCGCCGCGTGACGGAGACAGGCGGCACCATGGACGCGCCGCTGTTCTCCCGCGATCAGCTGATGGGCGGCCTCCCCGCGCGTCGGGCGGCATCCGCCATCTATGCGATCGAAAACCGAACCGCGTGTGCAATCGGCGAGATCCCGACGCGCCGTCGAACGCTACAGCTCGGAGCAGGCCGCGACGCAGGAAGAGAACGCGTTCCTGGCGGCGCTCGCCGACGGTCGCGATCCACCGCTGCGGCCAACGATCATGGACATCGAGGCACACGCCGTTGAGCTCGCGACCCCGATCCCCGGCGGCGTGGTCCCGATGCTCATCCTGCTCGCGGCTCGTCGGCGCGGCGAGTTCGCGACCGCCGTGGCGCCGCGATTCCTCGCTCATCCCGTGACCGTGGCGCTTGTCGCCGGCCTGTACGTCGCCGGGCTCCTGTTCCAGGGATGGGTGATATCCCATGATCCGCTGATGCGGATCGGTACCTTGGCAGCAGCGATCGTCGTCGGCGCGATCTGCGGTGCTGGCCCTGCGGTCCGGCGCGTTCCGGCCGCCGAGCCGTCCTGGAGCTCCGCGGAGAGGACGCCGGTCGCGTCCGCTACGCGCTCGTCGACGCAGGTGATCCGGCTCCCGTGCGGGCGTCCGTGTCCGCGCCGAGACGCAGCGTTCGCGCAAGTCGGCTGGCTCGAGACGCGCCGACCTCTCGACCGGCACGTCCCTCGAAGTCGACGTTCCCGCTTCCGAAGAAGTCCTCGTGTGGGCCCACCGCGTCACCGACGACGGCGACTCGCTGCCGCTCGCGCTGACGCGTCTCGGCGCGGCGACGCCGAGGCGCCCCGATCCATCGAGCTCGCGACCAGCCGAGCGACGCTCGCGCCACGGCGCGGTCCGGCATCCTCACCGTTCGCAAGACGCGATGGCATCGAGCGGACCGCCGGTCGAGCCGGCGAAAGGACCCGATGGATCGTGGGCCGGGCTCGTCAAGCGGCCCGCGGCATCCGAGGCGACCAGCATGACCGCCGAAGGCGACGGCTGCCGCCAAGGCGAAGGCCTGCCGAGACCAGCGACCAGGCGCGCGTGGCCGAGCTCGAGGCCGAGCTCGCCAAGCAGACGCGCACGGCCAGCATGAACGCGGCGCTCTACAAGATCGCGGCCATGGCGGCGGCGGCCGACGACATGCTGGTCGTTCTACCAGGGCCTCCACGAAATCCTGTCGGAGCTGCTCGACGCCGAGAACATGTTCGTGGCGCTCTACGACGAGGAGCGGCGCGTCATCAACTGGCCGTTCTATCACGACTCGGTGGACACCGATCGTGCCGGATCCGCGCGCGTGGGAGCCCATGGGAGAGCAGCAGGGCAAGGGCTCGACCGCATACGTCCTGCGGACCGGCCGGCTTCTCCACGCGTCCGACGCGCGCATGACCGAGCTCGATCGATGCCGGCGAGCTCCAGCTGATCGGGGAGCTCGCCTCCGACTGGCTGGGGGTGCCGCTTCGCGCCGGCGATCGCACCGTCGGCGTTCTGGCGCTGCAGATCTACGAGCGCGGCCGTTTGTACAGCCAGGACGACGAGCAGCTGATCGATGACGTGGCCGATCACATCGGCGCGGCGCTCTCACGAACGCGAGCTGCAGCCGAGGTCCGCCAACGCAACGCCGAGCTGGCGATCGTCAACGAGGTTGGCCAGGCGCTTGGCCGCCAGCTCGACTTCACCGCGATCACCGAACTGGTCGGCGAGCGGCTCCACGGGGTGTTCCCCGATCACCGACCTGTTCATCGCGCTCTACGACGCCGAATCGAACCTGATCAGCTTCCCCTACGAGATCTCCGGTGGCGAGCGCCATCACACGGATCCGATCCCGGCGGACCACGGGCTGACGGCAATGGTCATCCGGACACGGACCCCGTTCCTGACTCGGACCCTCGCCGAGGCATACGAGCGCGACGCGATCGACCTTGGGCCCACATCCGCGTCGTGGCTCGGCGTGCCGATCATCGCGGCGGACGACGTGATCGGCGTGATCGCCCTCGAGAGCCTTCAGCCATACGCGTTCGGTGACGACGACCTCCGGCTGCTGTCGACCCTCGCCGCGAGCACGGCCGGCGCGCTGCGCAACGCCCGACTGTTCGATGAGACCAAACGACTGCTCGTGGAAAGCAACGAGCGGGCCGCGGAGCTGTCGATCGTCAACAGCGTCCAGGAGGGCCTGGCGTCGAAGCTCGACATGCAGCACATGTACGACCTGGTCGGTGACCGGATCCAGGAGATCTTCGACGCGCAGGTCGTCGACATTGCCGTCTTCGACGTCCCGCAGAACACGATCGAGTTCGTGTACACGATCGAGCGTGGCGTCCGGTTTCCCAACGAGTCGATGCCGTTGATCGGGTTCCGAAGGCACGTCTACGAGACCCGCCAGCCCCTGCTCGTGAATCGCGACGCCCAGCGCCGCGCGGTCGAGGAGTTCGGGCAGCCGGCGGTGATCGCTGGCGAGCCGACCATGTCCAGCCTGTTCGTGCCGCTGCTCGTTGCCGATGCGGTGACCGGGGTGATCTCGCTCCAGAACCTGGATCGCGAGGATGCCTTCACCGACGGCGACGTACGCGTGCTGACGACACTCGCCGGCAGCCTCAGCGTTGCCCTCGAGAACGCGCGACTGGTCGGCGAGATCCGCCAGCGAGCCAGCGAGCTGGCGATCATCAACAGCGTCCAGGAAGGCCTCGCGCAGCAGCTCGACATGCAGGCGATGTACGACCTCGTCGGTCGCAAGGTCACCGAGATCTTCGACGTCGACGGCGTCGATATCGACGTCGTACGACCGGGCCACTGGAACGATCCACTTCGAGTACACCGAGGAGCGGGGCGAGCGCCTCCCGGCCGACCCAATCGGGCTATTCGGCTTCCGGAAATGGGTCGTCGAGCACGGCGAGTCGCTGCTCATCAATCGCGACCTCGAGGCTCGGGCGGCCGAATTCGGCCAGCCGCCAACGATCGCCGGTGAGCTCGCGAAATCGGTCGTGTTCGTGCCGATGATGATCGCCGGCGAGGTGACCGGGATCATGCTGATCGAGAGCCTCGATCGTGAGGGCGCATTCACCGACGCGGACGTGCGCGTGCTCTCCACGCTCGCCGCCAGCCTCAGCGTCGCGCTGGACAACGCCCGACTGGTCGAGCGAGACGCGGCAGCGCGCGGCCGAGCTGTCCATCGTCAACGAGGTCGGTCGGGCGCTCAGCTCGCAGCTGGACCTGGACCGCTTGATCGACCTGGTCGGCGACCAGATGGGCGTCACCTTCGACGCCGACATCGTGTATGTCGCGCTGCACGACGTAGCCAGCGGCCGGATCGAGTTCCCGTACTACAGCGAGAACCACCGGCGACTGCCGCAAGAGGCGCTGAACATTCGGGAGGGCCTGACCTCGCGCATCCTCCGATCACGCGAGCCGCTCCTGCTCAACTCCGACGCCGATTTCAAGCGCGTCGGTACCCGCGGTCTCGGTGTGCAGGCGCGCTCGTACCTCGGCGTGCCGATCGTGGTCGGCGACGAGGCGATCGGCGTCATCAGTGTTCAGAGCAGCACCGAGGACGGCCGATTCGGAGCGTCCGACATGCGCCTGCTCGCGACCATGGCGGCCAACATCGGCAGCGCGATCCAGAACGCGCGGCTCTACCGGGAGGCACAGCGGCGCGCGGATGAGATGGCCGTGCTGGCCGGCGTCGGGCGAGAGATCTCGGCCACGCTGGACCTCGCGCCGCTGCTGGAGCGGATCGTCGAGCTGGCACACGACCCAGCTCGAGGCCGACAACGGCGCCGTCTTCCTCCCTGATCCCGACGGCCGCTCGCTCCGAGCGATTGCCGCCGTCGGCGAGATCGCCGACGCTCTCGCCGCGGACCGTGATCCGCCTCGGCGAGGGGATCATCGGGTCGCTCGCGCTCGAAGGACGACCGGCGATCATCAACGACGTCTCCCTGCTACCCGCGCGCGATCCACATTCCCGGCACGACGAGGACGATGAGAACGAGCGCCTGATGGTCGCCCCCCTCCTCGGTCGATCCGGCGTGAGCGGCATGATGGCGGTCTGGCGAACGGCCGAGCGACCCGCTTCACCACCGTCGAGCTCGACTTCCTGGTCGGGCTTGTCGCAGCACGGTGCCATCGCGATCGACAACGCAAGGCTGTTCGGCGACCTGCGCGAGGCGCGCGAGGCGGCCGACAGCCGCCAACCACGCCAAGAGCGCCTTCCTGGCCGCGATGAGCCACGAGATCCGGACGCCGATGAACGCGATCATCGGCATGAGCAGCCTGCTCATGGACACGCCGCTCACCGACGAGCAGCGCGACTACGCCGACACGATCCGCATCGTCCGGCGACGCGCTGCTGACGATCATCAACGACATCCTCGACTTCTCCAAGATCGAGGCGGGCCGCGTCGACCTGCTGGCCGAGCCGTTCAACGTCACCGAGACTGCATCGAGAGCGCGCTCGACGTGATCACGCCGACGCGCGGCGAAGAAGGGCCTCGAGCTCGCCTACGAGGTCGATTGGCGACGCTTCCGCCGCGCGGTCGTCGGCGACGCCGGCGCGGCTGCGCCAGATCGTGCTCAACCTGATGTCCAACGCGGTCAAGTTCACCGAGCGTGGCGAAGTCGTGCTGACCGTGCGCGGTCACCGGGCGCGACGACGGTCGCTGGGAGCTGCAGCGTCGACGTGCGCGACACCGGCATCGGCATTCCGCCCGACCAGATGGAGCGGCTCTTCCAGTCGTTCAGCCAGGCCGACGCATCGATCTCTCGGCGCTTCGGCGGGACCGGTCTCGGGCTGGCCATCAGCCGGCGCCTCGCCGAGGCGATGGACGGATCGCTGACCGCCGAGAGCAGCGGCATGCCCGGGCGAGGGCGCCACCTTCCACCTCGTGGTCCGGATGCCCGAGGGGACCGCGCCGGATGCGCCTGCGAAGATCGATGAGCCGGTCCAGCTCGCCGGACTCTCGCGCGCTGATCGTCGACGACAACGCCACCAACCGTCGGATCCTCGTCGCGCAGCTCGGACGGTGGGAGATGCAGGCACGCGCGACGAAGTCGGCCGCCGAGGCACTCCGCTGGCTCCAGGGCGGCGAGCGTTTCGACGTCGTGCTGCTCGACTTCGTGATGCCGGACATGGACGGCCAGGCGCTGGCCGACGCGATCAACGCCTCGCTCGGTGCCGGCCGGCCGCCGCTGGTCATGGTCTCGTCGTTCGGGCGTCCGCGACCAGGGCCACGTCGGGCGATCGACGCGTTCCTCACCAAGCCGGTCAAGCCATCGGTGCTGCACGACGCCCTGGCCACGGTGCTGGCCGGCGCCGGCGCGACGGTCCGCCAGCGCCGCGCGCCCGAGAAGCCGGTCGATCGACGCAAGCTCGGCGAGCGATACCCGCTGCGGATCCTCCTGGCGGAGGACAACGCCGTGAACCAGAAGCTCGCCCTGCGCCTGCTCGAGAAGATGGGCTACGCCGCCACGGTCGCCTCCAACGGCCGCGAGGCCGTCGAGGCGGTCGAGCGCGATCCCTTCGACGTGGTGCTGATGGACGTGCAGATGCCGGAGATGGACGGGCTGGAGGCGACGCGCCGGATCCTGGCGGCGCATGGCGCGGCTGGTCCGCGGATCGTGGCGATGACCGCGAACGCGATGGCCGAGGATCGCGAGGCATGCCTCGCAGCCGGGATGGCCGACTACCTGACCAAGCCCATCCGCGTCGAGGAGCTGGCCGACGCTCTGGCACGCTCGGCGATCGGCGCGCGCGTGAACGGAGCCGTCGATCGCGCCACGCTCGACGATCTGCTCGACGAGCACCGGCGGCGACCCGGAGTTCGTCGTCGAGTTGATCGACGCGTACCTCGCCGACGTGCCGGCTCACGTTGCCGCGATGCGGCGGGCAGCCGACGAGGACGACGCGACCCTGATGAACCGCGCTGCGCACACGCTCAAGTCATCGAGCGCCTCCTTGGGTGCGCTCACCCTGTCGGCACTGAGCCGGGACGTCGAGGAGCTGGCACGGCGCGGCTCGACCGACGAGGGCGCGGCGCTGCTGCCCGAGATCGAGGCGGAGTGGGCGCACGTCGAGGAGGCGCTCGGCAACTATCGGACGGCCAGTTCGCGATGGCTGACGTGCCGCTCACGAACGGTCGCGTTCTCGTGGTCGAGGACGCGCTCGTCAACCGGATGCTGATCGAGCGACTGCTGCGCGAGCAGGGCCACTCCGTGGTGGCGGTTGCCGACGGGATCAGCGCGCTCGAGCGGCTCGGCACGGACGGTGAGCCCCCGTTCGACGTCGTGCTGCTGGACCTGGTGATGCCGGAACTCGACGGATACGGCGTCCTCGGAGCGGATGAAGGCCGCGCCGCATCTGGCGCACCTGCCGGTGATCGTGATCAGCGCGGTCGAGGAGCTCGATTCGGTGGTGCGCTGCATCGAGCTCGGTGCGCTCGACTATCTGCCCAAGCCGGTCGACCCATCGATCCTGCGCGCCCGGCTGAACGCGGCACTGTCGGCGAAGCGGCTGCGCGACCTGGAGCGTGAGTACCTCGTCCAGGTCGGCAGGGTGATCGATGCGGCAGTCGCGCTCGAGGGCGACGGATTCCAGGCCTCGACGCCTGGATCGGCGTGGCGTCCCGGAGCGACGCGCTGGGCCAGCTGGCACGAACATTCCAGCGGATGGCCCGCGAGGTGCAGGCACGCGAGGAGCGACTGCGCCAGGAAGTGCGCGAGTTGCGCATCGAGATCGACGCGTCGCGGCAGGAGCGGCAGGTCGCCGAGATCACCGAGACGGACTACTTCCAGTCACTGCGCTCCAGGGCGGCCGAGCTGCGACGGAGCGTGAGCGAGGGCGACTGAGGAAGCGGCGGCTCGAATCGGAGAGCTGCGGCGTTGCCGCCCTTCCGCGAGCGGTGCCGGAGCTCATGACGCTCCGCCGGTGGCCACGCGCGCTTCCGGTGCACGTTAGAACCGCGTTCTCAGCCGCGGTCCTGTCACTCCCGCACGGCGTGTGCTGCTCGCGCGCGTATCACCATGAAGGCGGCCCGATTCCCCGCCTTACGTGCTCCGGGCGCGCGAGTGACAACGTCGTCGTAGACCCGACCGATTGGCCTCGCGGGAACGGTGACGCGTAGGGGTCGAGCGGGCGTTCGGCACGTGTAGCGGTCTGCGCACATCAATTTCGGAACGTCGGGCCCGTGAGAATTACTCCTATCGTGTGAAGCGGCCGACCGTGGCTGCACGTTGAGGAGAGCGACGTTGGACCGAGAGCTCGTGGTTCGTGCGCAGGGAGGCGATCACGACGCCTTCTCCGCGCTCGCCGCGCCGCTCGACGATCGCCGCGACCGAGCCGCCGACAGGCGATCAGTTCTGGCGCTGGGCTGTTCTCCAGCCGATCGTCAGCCAGGCGCGCAACCGGTCCACGTCCGGTGGCTCATTCGGGTTCGGCTCGAACACGATCCAGTCGCGCACCGCGACCCGACGCCGATGTCGAGGGCGTTCGCAGCGCCGCTTCGGCAATATCGGGTCGCAGTCGGAGTTCGATCTGCCGGCCGCGGAGCACGGCGAACGCCGAACCGCCACGCAGGTATTCGGTCGTGCCGCCGATCTCGCGGTGGGAGACGCCGCCAAGCTCCCCGGTGAGTCGATCGATGAGCGCCGAAAGCGAATCGTTGGCACTGCCGTTGGTGGGCATCAGCCGGGGTGGTCCGCAGCGGCAAGGATCGCCGCGAGGTCCTCGCGGTGCATGTCGTCGTGCTCCAGGGTGTTCTCGAGGAAGGTCCGCTGCACGTCGGCGTTCTTGATCCAGCGCGACTCCGGCACGACCGTGAGGTAGCCACGCAACTCTCCGGGCACGTTCTGGAAACGGGCCCGCACGTCACCGAGCGGCACGTCACGCCACTCCTCGACCATCCGCTCGTTGACGGCGTCGGCGCCGAGCTCGTCCCACTCGCGATCGGATCGCTCGCGTGTCTGGCTCGTCTCGTTGACTGCCAGCTCCCGCGCAATCGCGAGCGTGACCTCGCGCCACGCGGCCATGTGGACCATCAGGTCGCGACCGGTCCAGCCGTGCGCTCCGGAATCGGGATCGGTGGGCGTCGTCAGCGCTGAATCGGGAAGCTCGGCCAACGCCTCGAACGGGACGCCAGCTCTCGCGCTCGTCCTCGAGGAACTCGAGTGCCTCCATGTACACGGCGTCAGCGGCCCCAGCTGATGATCGAGATCGGTCGAACCTCGATCACGACCGGGTTGCCTTTCTCGGCCATCTTGGCGGCCAGCTCGCGTGGCACGCGGTTGGGCACGTAGCGGCGCACCTGTGGAATGGAGATCTCCTCGTACTTGGCGCGTCCCGCGACGATCGACGCGCTGCCCCGCGCCAGGATCCCGCGCTTGCGACGGACGTCGCTGTCGATCTCGATCGATGCGGTCCGGTTTCGACGGACATTTGCCACCTTGGCGTCGTCGGCATCCGCGCCGATGTAGAACACCGCGCCGTCCCAGTGGAACCAGGCCGGCGTGATGTGCGCATAACCGTGCAGGTCCGTCGTTCCGACACGGCAGAGGTTGGGCTCCTCCAGGAACGAGGCCAGCTCGCCGGCGTCCTCGGCCCAGCCGGTGACCCGGATGCCAGTCGTCTTCGGTTTCTTGACCGCGGCCTCTCCCTGGGCCTTGGCTGGCTGCGTTGTCTCTGCCTCCTGCTTCACCGCGTCCTTCTCCTGCTCGTTCATACCGCCACCGGCTCCCGGTACTCGCCGAAGACCGTGCGGAAGACGCCGCACATCTCGCCGAGGGTCGCGTAGGCGTTGGCGCACTCGATCAGTGCCGGCATCAGGTTGGCCTCGCTGGATCCCGGGCGCGAAGCCAGGTCTCGCAGCCGCGCCAAGGCAGCCGCCACGCCCTCGGGGTCGCGCTCGCGTCGCGTGCGCTCGAGCCGTGAGAGGTGTCGCTGCCGGCTGTCCTCGGACACCTCGAGCAGCGGGATTTCGACCCGCTCGTCCGCATTTGCGAACGCGTTGACCCCGATGATCTCGCGCTCGCCCTCGTCCAGTTCTCGCTGAAAGCGATACGCCGCGTCGGCGATCTCTTTCTGCGGATAGCCCGACGCGACCGCGCCGATCATCCCGCCCAGCCGATCGATCTCGTCCAGGTAGTGCCACACCTGCCGCTCGACCTCGTTGGTGAGCGACTCCACGAACCAGGACCCGCCGAGCGGATCGATCGTGTTGGTCACGCCCGATCTCGGCCGCGATGATCTGCTGCTGCCGAAGCGCCAGCAGCGCTGCGTCCGCTGACGGCACCGCCCAGGCCTCGTCGTAGGCGTCGGTGTGCAGCGACTGCGAGCCGCCGAGCACCGCCGCCAGCGCCTGCAGGGCGACGCGCGTCAGGTTGTTCAGCGGCTGCTGCGCGGTGAGCGAGACGCCCGCGGTCTGGGTGTGAAAGCGCATCCAGGTCGAGCGCTCGTTCTCGGCGCGGTAGCGCTGGGTCATGAGCTTCCACCAGATGCGCCGCGCGGCGCGGAACTTGGCGATCTCCTCGAAGAAGTCCGAGTGCGAGTTGAAGAAGAAGCAGAGCCGCGGCGCGAACTCGTCGACGCGCAGGCCGCGCTTGAGGCCCTCCTCCACGTAGGCCATGCCGTCGGCGATCGTGAAGGCGAGCTCCTGCACGGCCGTGGAGCCGGCCTCGCGGATGTGGTAGCCGCTGATGGTGATCGTGTTCCAGCGGGGCATCTCGCGGGTGCCGAACTCGATCGTGTCGGTGACCAGGCGGAGCGACGGCTCCGGCGGGAAGAGGAACTCCTTCTGGGCGATGTACTCCTTGAGGATGTCGTTCTGGAGCGTGCCCTCAAGTGCCGCCCGAGGGAAGCCGCGCTTCTCCGCCGCCGCGATGTACATCGCCCAGATCGGAGCGGCCGGCGAATTGATGGTCATCGAGGTGCTGACGCGATCCAGCGGGAGCCCGTCGAGCAGCACCTCCATGTCCGCCAGTGAGCTCACGGCGACTCCGCACGTGCCGAACTCGCCGTCCGCCTCCGGATCGTCCGTGTCGTAGCCGTACAGCGTGGGCATGTCGTAGGCGATCGAGAGGCCCGTCTGGCCGGCACCCAGCAGCTGCTTGAAGCGGCGGTTGGTGTCCTCGGCCGCGCCGAACCCCGCGAACATGCGCATCGTCCAGAGCCGAGCCCGGTATCCGGTCGGGTGGACGCCGCGCGTGAAGGGCGGCTCGCCGGGATAGCCAACGTCGCGCAGGGCGTCGAACTCGGCCCACGGACCCGGCGCGTCCTCGGGATCGTCGGAGTCGTGCCAGCCCCGCGAACGCAGTGGATCGCCGAGGTGGTCGACCGCGGTCGGGCCGCCTGCGCCGGCCCTCGGGCCCGTCCAATCGCTGGGCGTGTAGAGGCGCTCGATCTCGACGTCGGAAATCGTGCTGAATCGGGCCTTGCGCTGAGGAAATCGCGCAGCAGAGTCCTGGATCGTGCGAATTCCCGCGGAATGATCCCGCTCCTGCTGTGAGTCGGACATCGTCCGAACGGTACCACTTGCAAACTGCGTGCCCGGTCGAACCATCCGGACCGCACCGCTCCGACCCCTGCCGCATCGAACCCCGGCCTCATGGTCCCGGACCATGCCGTACCTAGCCGCCATTGGCGAATGGCGAACCGGAGACTAACGTTCATCACGTCGTCGTCATCCCGCCTGGGGCGGCCCGCGGCGTCGATTACGGGTCCGAAACGAAACGCGATTCTCTACCGCTTCACGTGGCGATGCGCGGGCATCGCACGATGGGGACCGCCGCTCTCGGGCCACGGATCGAGTAACAGGAACACCGGCCTAGCCGGGTCGACTGGCGGGAGACGACGGCGCACTCATCATTTCATCAGCCCGCGTCGGAACGGCCCTTCGGGGCCGTTTTGCATTTGTCCGGGCTAGTCGGTCCCCGATCCGGCGAACCCGAAGCCGGCGTGCTGCGGCCGCACCGCTCGTTCGACGCCACGCTCGTCGAGATCCGCCTGCACCACCCGCGCCCGCATGACCAGGTCGCGATCGCGGGTGATCGTCTTGGCGATCCAGTCGACGTACGTCGGCTCACGCTCGGCCACGTCGCCCAGCGTCCAGCCGTGATACCGGCCGAACTCCAGCAACGTGCCGCGCGCCTCCTCCAGGGACGGCGTGCGCACCCGCGACGAACTGGTGCGGCGGTGCACCGGCCCGGTCGGCGTGCTGGCACGCAGGTCCCGCCCGTCCGAGCTGGCGCGCTCGCGCGGCGGTTGGCCGCGGAACTCGGGCCGGCTGCGGCCGAGAGTCGTGTTGCGCGGTCGGAACGCGGCCGTCGTGTCGAATCGGGCAGTCACCGGCCGAGTGCGCGGAGGCGGTGGCGGACCGAACGGATGGGCGTGCTCGTCTCCGGTCGTCCGTGGGGGTCCCTGTGGCGACCCGGCGCTGGCCCGCCGACCCTGTGGTGACCCGTCGTACTTCGCCCGTCGCACGGGGTCCCGCAGCAGGTCGTAGGCGGCATTGATCCGTGCCATGCGGGTGGTGCGGCTTTCCGCTTCCGCGTCATCGCCTGCGGCACGGTCGGGGTGATGCTCTCGCGCGAGCTCGCGCCAGCGGCGCTTGATCTGGGCGGACGTGGCCGCTCGATCGACGTCCAGGACCGCATACGGGTCGCCACGAAACACCGGTTCAGGCATACGAAGCCGACGGTAGCACGAGGCATGCTCCCCGGCCAACCGCCGCCTGCCTCCGGTGAGAGCCAAGCTCCCTGGTTTCCCGCTGGGCGGGCAGCAAATCGGAGACTGTGGCCCGGTCCTTTGGCTCCCAGGCCGAGTTGGCGCGGTCCTCGGCCGCCTTGCCTCGTTTTCTCGCAGGAGGGGCGTTAACGCGGACGGCATCGGCCGGTGCATCGCCACCGGGCCGAGTCCTGGCAATTCCAAGCGTGGCAGGGCACAGGGATGGCCGCGGCATCCCCGAAGGTGCGCGGCAATCCCGTGTAAGGATCGCCCCATGGGAAATCGAGGGAAGCCGAGGCCGGCGCCCTTCCTGAACCGGCGAGCGGCGACCGCGAACGCCGGCGAGCGGCGACCGCGAACGCCAGCGACCAAACCGACGCGCGGCGGTTGCCACGACCTGCGGGACCGCGGCGCGGCTATCCTCGAGTCCGAGTGTCACCCATGCGCCTGCCGTTTGCACCGCCGCTCGAGCCGATGCTGGCCAAGGCCGTTCCCGAGCTTCCCGCAAGGCGACGGCTGGCTCTACGAGCCCAAGTGGGACGGCTTCCGGGCGATCGTCTTCCGCGACGGCGACGAGATCTACACCCAGAGCCGTGACCTCAAGCCGCTCGATCGCTATTTCCCGGAACTCGCGGAACCGTTTCGCGCTTCGCTCCCCGACCGATGCGTCGTCGACGGTGAGATCGTCATCGCCGGACCCGACGGTCTCGAGTTCGAGTCGTTGCTGCTGCGCATCCACCCGGCCGAGTCCCGGGTTCGAATGCTCGCCGAGCAGATGCCGGCGTCGTTCGTCGCGTGGGACCTCCTCGCACTGGACGATGCCGACCTTCGCGACGAACGCCAGGCCGATCGACGTTCCCGGCTCGAGGACCTGCTCGCCTCCCCTGCGCACGAGCGCCTCCACCTCACGCCGGGAACGCATGACCGAGCCACCGCGAGAGACTGGTTCGAACGCTTCGAGGGCGCGGGTCTCGATGGCGTGATCGCCAAGCCGCTCGAGGCGCGTTACCAGCCCGGCAAGCGCGCGATGCTCAAGATCAAGCACCAGCGCACGGCCGATTGCGTCGTGGCCGGGTTCCGCTGGCACAAGGTCGGCGAGCCCTACGTCGGCTCGCTGCTGCTGGGCCTCTACGATGCCGAAGGGACGCTCCACCACGTGGGCATCACCGCGACGTTCACGATGGAGAAGCGCAAGGCACTGGCGGCCGAGCTCGAGCCGCTGCGCGAGAACGCGCTGGAGGACCACCCGTGGGGCAACTGGGCCGAGTGGGCCGCCGAGTTGGAGGCGAGCGGCCAGCGGGTGCCCGGCGCCACGAGCCGCTGGAACCGCGGACGCGACCTCTCCTGGCAGGCCCTGCGTCCCGAGCGTGTTGTGGAGGTCGCGTACGATCATCTCCAAGGTGATCGATTCCGGCACGGGACCACCTTCGTGCGGTGGCGACCAGACAAGCGACCGCAGGACTGCCGCTACGATCAACTGGAAGCAACCGCGCCCTACGAGCTGGAGCAGATCTTCGGCACGCCGGCACAGGCGGGTCCGTGACCGCCTGTTCGGTGCCTCGGGGGCTGAGTACACTCTCTCGCCGGGGAGAGCTGCATAGAGGAAGGCGATGACCGAAGAGCCGCGTCCTGAAGACATGACCAACGTTCCGTCCGGACCGCCGGCCTATTCGCAGCCGGGAGCGTACGAGCAACCCGCGTACCAGCAGCCGGCGTATGCGCCGCCGCCGACCTATCCGCAGCCGACGTACCAGCAGCCCGGCTATCAGCAGCCTGGCTACCAGCAGCAGCCCGGCTATCAGCAGCCGACGTACCAGCAGCCCGGTTATCAGCAGCCCGGCTATCCCCAGCAGCCCGGCTACCAGCAGCAGCCCGGCTATCCCCAGCAGCAGCCGCAGGCGTGGGGGCAGCAGCCGACGTACTGGAACGCCGGAGCCGCGACCGAGTACGGCTACAACACGTCGGTCCTGGCGATCATCGCGGGGGTCGTTGCTGCTGCTCTGGGGCCTGCTCTGGACCTTGGGCGGGATCGCGCTGATCGCCGTGAGCAACGTCACCGGGACCATCACCGACAACCTCGGGTCAGAGCTTCTCCGACGCGATCACCAAGAGCATCGTGATCGTCGGGGCGGTCGTCCTGATCATCGGCATCCTGCAGCTACTGTCCGCGCTCGGCGTGTGGCTGCACAAGTCGTGGGCTCGCATCATCGGGATCCTGTTCGGCATCCTCGGCACGCTGCTCGGACTCGCTGCTGTGGCTGGCGCCGCCCAGAACGAACACCGGTGTCTCGACGACGACGACCGGCAACGGGATGATCGGCGCGCTGGTCGTCCTGATCTCCTACGCCTTCATCCTGGTGATCCTGATCATCGCGGGCGGTCACTTCCGCCGGGACCGCGCCGCCTAGCGGCGACCTCCCTCGTCGCGCCAGCGGCGACGCATCGCGACAAGAAACGCGCCTCCCGAACGGGAGGCGCGTTCTGATTCGATATCGGACCTGCGGACCCTATCAGGTCACGCGGCACCGAGGCACGTTGAGCGGCTCAGCCGCGCAAAGCGTTCAGTGGACGTCCAACACCACGTTAAGGGCGGCCCTCTGGAGTTCGCATCCCGCGTAGGCACTGTCAACGTAGACGCGGACGGTGTGAACGCCGGCAGGAATGCTTCGCATTGACCCGAGCATCGCGACGGTCAACGCATCCGGTTCGGTCGCGACTCCGCCGCCCAGCAGCTGATAGTGGCCCGGGCGGAACACATTGCTGCCGTTCTGCGCGGGAGCTGCATCGAGGGTGAACTGACCGAAGCAATAAGCGAACTGGGGGTCGTCAGATGATGCTGGCGAGAGGTGGTGAAGGTCAGCCGAGAAGCTCGCCTGGACATCGCCCTTCTTTCCGCTGGGGATGTCGATCCCGACGTTCAGCACCTCCACGGGCGGATTGTTGGAGCCCGCGATGGAGATGTCGTTGTTGGTCCAGGCACTCGCCATGCGAGTGGTCCCCTGCGGAAAGAGCCCGCTTCCGGCACCAGCCAGAACCAGCCCACTTCCGGCGAGCAGGAAACCCACGCTCAGAATGACGATCCCGTGCCAGAGCTTGACATTCGCACCGAGTACCCGACGCATCACCATCTCCTTGCTGCGCTCGATTGTCCCCGCAGACTAGAGGATCACCTGTGCGAAAGAAAGGTCGTCAAGGTCGGGGGGATTCAGTGATCTGCGGGCGAATCCTTCTTCTTTCGCGGCGCCCGCTCCAGCTGGCCTGAGCGGTCAGGCCACTCGTACTCGGCCCATGGGTCGTAGTCGGGATCGAGCTGCTCCTGCGCCGGCCGCTCGGCTTCGGGGACGTGCTCGAGGTTGACGCGGATGCGCGTCCACGTCGTGAAACGGCCGCGCATGGAATCGACCAGCACGTCCAGCCGTTTCCAGGTGCGCAGCGGCCTCCGGGTGCCGTTCCTTCCAGCGTTCGAGGCCCGCGAGCGCGTCCTCCTTCTTGGCCGCGCGCGAAATCTCGATCAGCGGCTTGGTGCTCTGCCGGCGGCCGGTCGGCCCTGGGCGGCCGCCGCTTCCAGGTTGCGTGCCTTCGCGCATCCAGCGCGCCGCTCGGGCGATCGGGTCGGGGTTCGACGGGCCGTACTCGGCGTCCGGCCTGCGCTGCCGTGACGGCTGGACGCGAGGCGGCTCGTCCGGCGGCTTGAGGTAGTTCGGCGGCCACGGTGCGTCGCCGAGACCCTCGGCTTCTCGTGCCGCGCCGACAGCTCGAGCAGCCCCTCGAGCGATCCGACCGCCTCGTCGATACCGGCGTGGGCGTCGCCGTGCTCGGCGTAGAGCGCCGGCACGGTCGCGAGGGTGAAGGCCTCCATCTCGACGGTCGGCACCTCGTCCCAGCGCAGCGGCATGGAGACGCGCGCGTCGGGCGTCGGGCGCACGGAGTACGCGGAGGCGACCGTCCGATCCTTGGCGTTCTGGTTGTAGTCGAGGAAGACGCCGTGGCGCTCCTCCTTCCACCACTTGCTCGTGGCGAGAGCCGGCGCGCGTCGCTCCACGTCGCGTGCCAGCGCGAGCGCCGCGCGGCGCACCTCGCCGAACGTCCAGCGCGGCTCGATGCGCACGTTGATGTGGATGCCGCGCGAGCCCGACGTCTTTGGCCAGCCGATCAGCCCGACCGCCTCCAGCGACTCCCTGGCGACCATCGCGACGTCGCGAACCTGTGTCCCACGGCACGCCCGGCATCGGGTCCAGGTCGACCCGCAGCTCGTCCGGATGATCCAGGTCGATCGGCGCGCACGGGGTGCGGGTTGAGATCGACGCAGCCGAGGTTGACGATCCAGGCCAGCTGCGCGGCGTCGCGCAGCACGATCTCGTCCGCCGTGCGGCCGGACGGGAAGGACAGCTCCACGACCTCGATCCAGTCGGGGCCGTGACTCGGGCGCGCGCTTCTGGAAGAAGAAGTCGCCCGGATCTCCGGCGCCGTTCACGAAGCGCTTGAGCGCCATCGGCCGGCCGCCCGCGCCGCGCAGCGCGCCCTCGGCGACGACCAGGTAGTAGTCGACCAGGTCGCGCTTCGTGTAGCCCTGCTCCGGGAAAGAAGACCTTGTCCGGGTTGGTGATCGTCACCTCGCGGCCGGCGATCGTCGAGCGTCTCGGGCTTGCGCGCCGCACGGCCCGACGGTAGCAGCCCCGGCAGATCCATGGCACATGGGCGAGGCGATGCAATACTCCGTCGGTGCCAAGGCCCGGGCTCTGGAACCGTCGTCAACTGCAAACCCTGACCCGACCCCTGACCCTGCCGTGACTCGCAAGCTCTGGCGTCCGCGACGGCTGGTGCCGCTGCGCCGGCTTCCGGCACTGGCCTTCGCGTTGCTGCTCGTGTGTCTGCTGCCGGTGCCGGCCAGGCCGCGATGGAACGGCATGCCGGGCCGGACGCCAACTTCCCGAAGCGTTACAGCAAATACCACAACTACCCCGAGATGGTCGCGCACATCCACGCCGTGGCGACAGCGCATCCGAACATCGTCCGGCTGTTCTCGATCGGCAAGAGCTACCAGGGGCGCGACGCTCTGGGCCGCCGAGGTGACGTCGAACCTCGGGCCGGCACCGAGCGCAAGCCCGAGGTGCTCTTCGACGGCGCTGCATCACGCGATCGAGGCCTCGGCGGCGAGATGACCTGATCGCTCCTCGACCTGCTGGCCGAGCAACTACGGCAAGACCACGATCGCCGGCAGCGAGTCACCCGTGTCGTCGATACGCGGCGAGTCTGGATCGTCTTCATGGTCAACCCCGACGGGCTGCAGTACACCGTGAGCGGCGGACACCTCCATCGCTGGCGCAAGAACCGCCAGCCGAACGGGCACCGACCGGGATCGGGGTCGGCACGGACCTGAACCGCAACTACGGCTACAAGTGGGGTTGCTGCGGCGGATCCGGCGCCTCGCCGACCGACGATGACTACCGCGGTTCCGCTCCGTTCTCGGCGCCGGAGACGCGCGCGATCCGCGACTTCATCGAGAGCCGCATCATCGACGGGCGCCAGCAGATCCGCGTTTCGGTCACGTTCCACACACCGGGGCACCTGATGATCTGGCCGTATGGCTGGACCTCTGACGATCGAAGCCCGAGATGACGCGGGCCGATCACCGGGTGTTCTCCCGCTCGGGACGGTGGCGGCCAGCGCAACCACTACGAGCCGCTGCAGTGGGGAGCACGGGCCGGCCACGTCCGGCCGCGCGATCGACTGGCAGTACGGAGACCAGCGAATCTTCTCGTTCCTCATCGAGATGGGTGACAAGCTGGTGAACCCCGAGAAGAGCAGATCGCGCCGGAGGTCCACCGCAACCACGACGCGCTGCTGTACCTGATGGAGCAGGCCGACTGCCCGTATCGGTCGATCGGCAAGGCGCAGGAGTTCTGCGGGCCGTTCTTCGACGATTTCGAGACGTCCCGCGGGTGGGTTCGCAACCCCGATCACAGCGACACGGCGACGGATGGCGGCTGGAGCGTCGGCATCGCGAAGGCGGACGCAAACCAGCCCGGCCGGCGCGCCGAGCGGTCGAGGGCGAGCTGGTCACGGGCCGGACTCCGGGCCGGCCACGACGTGGACGGCGGAACCACCACCATCCGCTCGACGCTGGTGTCGCTTCCGTCGGGCCTGCCACGCCTCCACCTCCGCTATCGCGCGCGGCTCTCGGCGGCGCGGCAGCGTCCGATGGGCTGACGGTTCAGCGATCAAGCCCAACGGCCAGGTGGCCGGAACGCGCCTCGCGTGCTGGAAACGGTTCGTCCCGATCGATCGGCGGACCGAGACGACCCTGCCCTCCCGGCGTCCGTCCGGGACCAGAGCGTCGCGATCCCGACGCCGGCTCGGACCGAGGTGCCGACTCGACCGTCGAGGCTGGGGTGACGACGTGAGGATCACAACGCCGTGAACGACTCATGGTCGAGTGATGTGTTCGCAAGCGACGGACGGAGCCCAGAGGCTACGCTGACCCGGCCGGTTCGCGCGCAGCAACGCGCAGGTTGCGGAGGAAACATGTGACCGAAAAGTTCGTGACCCGGGGGTTCGTTGGGCGTCGAGGCGGCGCGCCCGTCCGATCGACTCCGGCTGCCACCGGGCCAGTACCTGACCAACGACTATCCGGTGCTCTCGGCCGGTCCGACGCCGCACACGCCGCTCGACCGGTGGTCGTTCACGATCGAAGGCCTGGTGCGCGCAGCCGGTCACCTGGACTGGCAGGACTTCATCGCGCTGCCGGCCAGGACTTCACCGTCGACATCAGCTGCGTGACCAAGTGGACGCACCTCGACATGCGCTGGCACGGCGTGACGCATCGACATCCTGCTGGAGCACGTCCAGCTCGACCCGAAGGCTGCCTTCGCGATCGCGTACACGACGGGGGCTACACCACCAACCTGCCGATCGCCGAGATCCTCAACGGCCAGCGTTCATCGCCTGGGACTACGACGGCGCGCCGCTCGCGCCGCCGCACGGCGGGCCGGCGCGGATGGTCGTCCCGCACCTCTACTTCTGGAAGAGCGCCAAGTGGATCCGCGGCATCCGGTTCGTGGAGCACGACCAGCCCGGCTTCTGGGAATGGTTTCGGCTACAACAACCACGGCGACCCTGGAAAGAAGAGCGCTACCAGGGCGACTGAAGGCGTGCCTCGCCCATCACCTGGCAGCTCGCACCGGTCACCGAGATTCGGTCCGAGACGCCAACCGTCAAGACGTTCCGTCTTCTCGCTCCCGGCTGGCAGCCGCATCTGGCCGGCCAGCACTTCGATCTGCGGCTGACCGCCGCGGACGGCTACCAGGCCCAGCGCAGCTACTCGATCGCCTCATCGCCCGACGGATACCGGCGTGCGTCGAGCTGACCGTCGAACGCCTCGCGGACGGCGAGGTGTCGGCGCTTCCTGCACGACGTCGTCGTGGTCGGTGACCGCATCGAGGTGCGCGGCCCGATCGGCGGCTACTTCGTCTGGGACGCCGCACCGGGCGGACCCGTGCTGCTGATCGGCGGCGGTTCCGGCGTCGTGCCGCTGATGGCCATGCTGCGGCATCGCCAGGGCGTCGGTGCCACGGTCCCCGCGACGCTGCTGTACTCCTCGCGCTCGGCGGACGAGCTGATCTACCGACGGAGCTGGATGGCTTCGGCACGACGGCGTAACGCATGGTCGCAGACGCTCACCCGCTCCCAACCGCCCGGCTGGACGGGGTATGCGCGACGCATCGACCGTGCGATTCTCTCGGACGTGGTCGCAAGATCGGCTCCCGGGGCGCAGGTCTTCATCTGCGGGCCGACATCCATGGTCGAGGCGGCCGCCGAGCAGCTGGTGGACCTGGGCGTGACCGCCGGGCGCATCCGGACCGAGCGATTCGGTGCGACGGGTCGGTGAGGCGAGTCGTATGAATGACGAATTGACCGGCGAAGACACACGGCACCTCGACGGCAACGCGGCTGCGGGCACCCTGGCGGACTGGTTTGGCACCGACATGACTGCGGAGCCCGCCGAATGTGCGCACTGCGGCAAGGTGGCGGAGTTCGCGACCCTGATCGCCTTCGTTGACGCACCCGGCCTGGTGCTGCGCTGCTCGTCCTGCGGCGGGGTCGTGATCCGCGTCGTCGATACGCCCCACGGATCGTTCCTGGATGCCCGCGGCGCGGCATGGATCCGACGGCGCCTGCACCGCGGATCAACGGGCGATGGCTGAGATCCGTCGCACGCTTCCGCCCGGAGTCGTGCGGGAGCCCGTCGGCCCTGGTGAGGAATCGGTCTGGGACTACCCTCGACCACCGCGCGTGGAACCGGTGTCCCGAGCGAGTTCGGGTGGTCGTCGCCGGGACGCGAGCTGGCGAACTCGGTCAACGCGCTGCGTGTTCTCGAGACCGCCGGGCGCGCCGGTCTACTACCTGCCGCCAGGGGATGTCGACTCCGGTTCGATGTCACCTGCTGCGCGAACGACGTTCTGCGAGTGGAAAGGCACGGCCAACTACCTCGACTTCGACGACAGACGTGCACCCGGTGCACTCGATCGCGTGGACCTACCGCGACCCACTGCCCGGGCTTCGAGTCGATTCGCGATTACGTCGCGTTCTACGCCTCCAAGGTGGACGAGGCGTGGATCGGCGACGAGCAGGCGACGCCGCAGCCCGGCCGCTACTACGGCGGTTGGGTGACCAAGCGGATCAAGGGGCCGATCAAGGGCGAGCCGCGGCTCCGAGGGTTGGTGACGCCAACGCGATCCCGAGCCTCGATCAGGACCGCGGAGGCAGCTCGCCCTCGCCGCTCTCGGTCCGCGCGGAGCTCATCGAGCGCTCGATCGCCGAGCGTGCCAGCCGACCACGTCGACGGTCTTGTCCTCGAGCAGCTTGTAGGTCTGGAAGAAGTGCTCGATCTCGACCAGCCGGTGGGGCCGGATCTGGTCGAGCCGCTCGACATGGGCCTGGTTGGGATCCGCGACGGCCACGCACAGCACCTTGAAGTCGGGCCCTTTCTCGTCGCGCATCTCGAGTCCGCCGACCGGCCGTGCCCAGACGTGGCAGCCCGGAAAGGTGGGTTCGTCGATCAGGAGCAGCGCGTCGGTCGGGTCGCCGTCGCCCGAGAGCGTGCCCTCGACGAAGCCGTAGTCGAAGTTGTAGAAAACGGCCGAGCTGAGCACGCGATCGAGCCGGAAGACTCCCGCCTGCTGGTCGTACTCGTACTTGTTGCGACTGCCACGCGGGATCTCGACGACGACTTCGATGACATCGGGAAACGAACGGTCGCTCACGGGGTGAGGATAGACTCCCTCCCGATGGAGACTCGAGACGCCATTCGCTCGATCCGCGTCGTGCGCACGTTCAGCGACCGACGCATCGAGGACGACGCCATGCGACAGATCCTGGACGCGGGACGCCACGCGGGATCGTCCAAGAACCTGCAGCGCTGGGCCTTCCTGGTGGTACGGGATCGAGAGACGATCGAGCGGCTGTCGCACGTCGGGCCGTACGCACGCCACCTCGCTGGCGCCAACGTCGCGGTGGCGACGATCGTCCCGCGTCCCGGCGACGGAGACTGGGACCCGGCCGAATTGGTCATGTGGGACCTCGGCCGCGCGGCACAGAACATGGTCCTTGCGGCCTGGGAGATGGGGATCGGCAGCGCACCGGCCACGGTCTACGACGAGCCGCTCTGCCGCTCGATCCTCGAATACCCCGAGGATCGCTTCTGCGGCTACGTCTGGAGCTTCGGCTACCCCGCCGATCCGGCCGACCTGACGCGTGCCGCCAAGGCCGGCGGCCGGGTCGGCCTCGACGACATCGTTCACTGGGAGCGCTGGTAGCGACAGCGGCGTGAAGCTACGTGGCCTCGCCATCTACGCGGTGAAGGTCGGACCGATCACCGCTGAGTAGCGGGCACAACCAGGACTTCGAGCGGGATTCCCGCGGAATTCCGCGGCTCAGCGGTTCCCATCGACCCCGGAAGACCAACCGCAGTCAGCCGGGTCGGTTGAACCGCGATCCCGCCGGCCTCGAGGTAGATCGCCGCCTCGCCCTCGCCGTTTCGCGCCAGCCAGCCCGCCAGCCGTCCCTCGGTCGACGGCTCCAGCACGATCACCGCCGGTTCGACATCGGCCAGCCGGAGTCCGCGAGCGCCCAGCAGATCGTCCTTGACGGGGGACCAACTTCGCTCGCCGTGCTCACCTGCCTCGCCGAGCGCGCGCTCGAGGTCGACGGTCGCCCAGGCCCATCCGAGAACGCGCGGCGTGCGTAGGTCATCGTGAACGCGGCTTTCGACCCACGCTTTCAGCAGCACACCGTCATCCTGAGCGATCAACGGCGATCCGCGGGACAAGCCGGTCGTCCGGCTGAACGGCCGGCAACGGTTACGCTGCTACCATTCAGTAACACATTTTCGGCGGCCGAGATACCGTGCTCTGAGCAGCACGGCAAGGACATCAATCGCGGAAAGGAAACTCCGATGGCCATGCTTGGTCGTCGAATCGGTCTCGGGCTTGCGGCGCGGGGCGACGTGGAAGACGTCATCCGATGGGCGCGGGAAGCCCGCCGTTCCGGTCTCGACTCGGTCTGGGTCCACGACAGCTACTACGAGCGGGACGCGATCAGCTACGTCAGCGCGATCGCGAGCGACCTTGGCCAGGACGAGCGCGACGACGGGTTTCGCATCGCGCTCGGAGCCGTGAACCCGTTCACGAGACACCCGGTGGTGCTGGCAATGACCGGGTCGGCACTCGACGAGATGGCACCGGGACGCATCGTCATGGCGATGGGCACAGGGCTGCCGCTCCGGCTCAAGCAGATGGGCATCCCCTACGGACCGGAGTCGGCCGTGGAGGGTGTCTCCTCCGCGATCGACGAGATTCGCGCGCTCTGGGCCGGCGAACGCCGACCATCGGCAACGCCCGGCCTGCCGCCGATCCAGCCGATGTTCGCGCCGCCGCACCGGATCCCGATCTTCATCGCGGCATACCGCAAGGAATTCGTGACGCTTGCCGGTCAGAAGGCAGACGGCTACCTGGCGCGGCCGGCCGAGTCGGTCCCGTCCCTTGCCGGAATCATCGAACGTCTTCACGCGGCCGCAACGGCCGCGGGCAGAGACCCGAAGGCCATCGAGACGGGTGGCTACCTCCTCACGCTCGTGGACGAGACGCGCCGCGAGGCGCTCAACCGCGCGAAGCGCGAGCCGTTCGTGATCTACATGATGTCAGTGCTCGGCGACGTGTCCCTGGCACGCGCGGGATTCGAGCGGGACCTGCGCGACAAGATCGCAGCCGCGTGGCGGGCCGATGACTTCACCACGGCCGGGAACCTCATCCCCGACGACCTGCTGGACGCGTTCATGCTCTGCGGCACGGCCGAAGATGTGGCCGCCGGCGCGATGCGCTTCCATGCCGATGCGAGTCTCGAGCTTCCGCTGCTCCAGCCGGTGCTCCAGGAGCAGATGCATATCGAGCGGATCCTCGACGCGGCGCGCCTCTACGCCCAGCTTCCGGATCCGCGAGAGGTCACGGTGCCGGCGGATCCCGCCGCGGCCGTCAGCGCGGGCACCGCCCGTCCCGTGGTTGCCGCCAGCCTTGCGGAGGATCACGCGCTCACGACGACCTCGCGACTTCGACGTCGGACGGCGGGTGCCTGGGAGATCCTGCGGCCGTTCGCCTACACGGCCTCGATCATCCCGGTCGCCGCAGGTGGTGCGCTCGCATGGGTGGACGGCCGGTTCGATCTGCTGCGCGTTCGCGCTGGCGTTGATCGGAGGCGTGGCGCTCCACTCGGGAACGAACGTGATCAACGAGATCTACGACGTACGCAAGGGCATCGACACGATCACCTCGCCACGGGCGAGCCACGCGCTCGTGAAGGGCAGGCTCACCGAGCGCCAGGCGTTCGCGATCGCCTTCGCGTTCTTCGGCCTCGCAGTGCTCGCAGGACTCGGACTGACCTACCTGCGTGGCTGGCCCATCGTCGCCCTCGGGCTGATCGGCCTCGCCGGCGGCTACTTCTATACGGCTCCGCCATTCCAGTACAAGTTCCACGCGCTCGGCGTGCCGCTGGTGTTCCTGCTGATGGGGCCGCTGATGACGGTCGGCTCCTACTTTGCCGTCAGCGGCACGTGGTCCATCACGGCGTTCTGGCTGTCACTGCCGATCGGCCTGCTGGTCGCGGCGATCCTGCACGGCAACGAGTGGCGCGACATCAGCGAGGACACGCGGGCCGGGATCACCACGCTCTCGTCACGCGTGGGCCGCGACTACGCGCACTACGCGTACCTGGGCATGACCATCGGCGCGTACGTGGTCCTCGGCCTGACGGTCGTGTTCCTGGCTCTGCCACCGACCGTGATGCTGGCACTGCTCTCGCTGCCGCTGCTGGCGGTGGTCATCCGGGCGGCGGAGTTGGGCGCCGGCGGGCAGGCCCGGGCGATCGCGATGATCGACCTCCAAACGGCGCGGCTGCACATGGCCTTCGGCGCGCTGCTCGTGGCAGGAGTGCTGCTTTCGGCCCGACTTTCTTGACACGCCGCGTTCCAGGCGACGTGAAAGGATTGACGCGCACCCTGGCTGGCCTTGGTGCAGCACAGGTTGCCTTCGCGGCCACGTTCCGCGGTCCCCGCCCCGAGTTCTGGCAGCGGATGACGGTGACCGGCGCGACGCTCGGGAGCTACGCGCTCGCCATGTCGCCCCAGGCGCGGCGAACACGCATCGGGCCAAAGGAGGTCGTGCTGGGGCTCGGCTCTGCGGCAGTGCTGTACGCCACGTTCTGGGTCGGCGATCGAGTCTCGCGACGGGTCGTTCCAACCGCGGACCGCGACATCGCCGAGATCTACGCGCTGCGCGAGCTGCGGCCGCGCGGCGAGACCGCGCTGCGGCTGGCCACGATCATCGGCCCGGCGGAAGAGCTGTTCTGGCGCGGGCTGGTCCAGCAGGGCTTCATGGGCCGCTACGGCCGAGTGTCCGGCACGGCACTGGGGGTTGCCGCGTACGGCGGCGTCCACGTGGTCACGGGCAACTTCACGCTGCTTGGAGCCGCGACCGTGGCCGGCGCCTGGTGGGGCCTGCTCTACGCGCTGGGAATGCCGCTCGGCGCGCTCGTCGTGAGCCACGTGGCGTGGGACATCTGGATCTTCCTGCTCCAGCCGACCAACGAGGTCGCGATCATCGATTAGGCCGAGCCGATCCCCCGGCGAAAGGCACCCGGCGTGGTGTCGAGGAATTCCTTGAACCGCCGCGTCAGGTGCGCCTGGTCGACAAAGCCGACTTCAGCCGCGACGTCGGCGAGCGATTGGCCGCGCAGGATCCGATCGCGTGCCGCCCCGAGTCGCCGGCCGGTCACGTAGGCGTGTGGTGGAAGGCCGAACCGCCTCGAGAAGGCTCGGGTCAGCTGGGTCGGTGACGCGCCGATCGTCTGCGACGCCGCGGCGAGCGTGACCCGCTCGAACAGGTTCGCGTCCAACCACGCCCGCAGTTCCTCGGCCGGCTCGGGGGAGACCGAATCCCCAACCTGCGGCGACGGCGACCCGAGGAGCGAGCGAATCCGTTCCGCCACGAACGCGAAACGCGTCTCCGCCTCGAGCTCGTCCTCGGGGGACGCGAGCACGTCGTTGAGCGCGGCGACGCGATCGCGCATCCGAGCGTCGAGCAACGTCGGCTGATCGACTGCGGGACCGATCAGCTCCTCGCCGAGTGCGCTGGTTTCGACGTAGATGACGCGGTTGACGAACCCCGACGACGCGGCCGCCCGCCCATCGTGGGCGACGTGCGGCGGCAACAGGTAGGCCTGTGCAAGCTCGGCTGCGCGCTGCCGTCCATGCAGGTCGTAGCGGATGGCGCCGTCATCGACGATGAAGAGTGTCCACACGTCGTGGGTGTGGAGCGGGTAGGCGTGATCGGCAAAGCGCGCGTGGAACACCTCGCGGATGCCCGCAACGCCGGGCTTCCAGGCGCGCGTCCATGTCTCGCGAACGGCAGCGCCCACCGCACGATCGTACAAGACCGTGCGGCCGTCGCCGCCCAGCATGCAGGCCAATGGAAACCCTGCTCGCCCTCGTCGGCTTCTCGTTCGTCAGTTCGGTCACGCCGGGGCCGAACAACATCCTGTTGTGGGCCTCCGGGGCCGAGTTCGGCTTCCGGGCGACTCGGCGACACGTGGTCGGGACCGCCATCGGAATCGGGGCGATGGCGCTCGTGGCTGCCGCTGGCGTGGCTGAGCTGGTCGCGCTCGTTCCCGGCGTCGATCTCGCCCTGCGGCTCGTCGCCACCGTGTACCTGTTCTACCTCGCGTACCGGATCTCCGGGGCGCACGCGCTCAGTCGGGCGTCCGTGGCGCGTCCGCTCGGGTTGTTGGGTGCCGCGGCGTTCCAGGTCGTGAACCCCAAGGGTTGGATCTTCGCGTTTGGCGCGGTGACGGCGTTCCGGCCGCCCAACCTGTCGCCGGTCACGGGAACGATCGTCGTCGCAGCGACGATGGCGCTCGTCGTCGTGCCGACCGCGGCGCTCTGGGCCGGTGCGGGCAGCGCGATGGGCGGTCTTCTCAGCGAGGGACGTACGGGCCGCGTGGTGAGCGTGGTCCTCGCGCTCCTGCTCGCGGCATCGGTGGTCGCGATCTGGCTCTGAGCGCCAGCCTAGGTCAGGGCAGCGACGCCCACCATCCCCGTGAGAATCGCCGTGGCGATACTGGCGAGGGTGCCGAGGAGGTAGTACTCGGCGAACTGGCGATCCTCCAGCTGGCGGAAGCGCGCGATGGTCTTGGCCGTCACCACCAGGCCGATCGCGGCGTATTGACCCACCAGCACGAGCGCCACCACGATGAGCCGCTCGAGGATCCCGATGACGGCACCGACGCGGGCTTCGGGTGCGGAGGTTGCCGGCGTGGGGTCCTTCAGCGGCTGCGGAGCACGCACGAGCGTCCCGATCATCAGCGCCGCGGCGCGCACGTTGATGATCGCGAGGTCCAGCAGCACGACCGCGCCGAGAACCAGGTGGTAGACGGCTTGTGGGTCAGCCTGGTGCGCCATACGCGCCGACAGGTCGTTCCAGAACGGGGTCACCGGCACGGCGTAGAGCAGCCAGTACCAGGCCACGACGAGCACGGCGAGGTGCGCGAGCTGGTCGAGCACGAACAGGCCGGCAGGCCGCGCCGACCAGGCACGATCAAGCGGCGGACCCGCGGCCGGATCGCCGCCCTCGGCCACGGCGTCGGGAAGCGGCTGCGGCGCGCGCATCGTGAGCACGATCTTCGCCCGATCGATGACGAAATGCGTCACCGCGGTGACCGCCACGTACACCAGCCCGGGAACGCCGAACACCAGCACCAGCGGCAGCGTTGTCAGCGTCACGATCGCCGCATGGGCGGCCAAGCATGTTCCACGCGTGAGGGCCGTCGCCGAACTTGCCCAGCGCGATCGCGTCCGTCTGCAGCACGAAGTCGGCGACCAGGTGCGCCAGGATGAGCGCGGCGAGGACCAGCGGCTCGTGGCTCATGCGGCGGACGAGGCGAACGGGGGTTGCGCGGGTTCTCCTGCGCGCTGTTCGGCAGGCTGTTCGGGGGGTTCTCCGGTCGCGTTCGTCTCGGCCGCCGTGATGCCGTCGCGCCAGATCAGGCGCACCGCGTCGGCGAGTCGCGCAACGTTGCGGACGTCGGCTCGCCCCGACGCAACCGACACGGTCGCGCGCGCAATGCCGAGCGATTCCGCGATCTCGGATTGGCGAAGGCCATCGACGATCGCCATCCTTGCAACCACGCGCTGGCGATCGGTCATGCCGCGGATCATCGCAGCCAACGCGGGCGCCGTTCGGTCGAGCAGCGCATCCGCGTGCGCGTCCGAGGTCTCGCAGCGAAGTCCGTCTCTTTGACGTCGCGCGTCCTCGAGCAAGGACCGCGCGCGGACGAAGGCAGGCCCGCTGCGGCGGGTGGCCGGTCCCCTGCCGGGCTCGACCTGTCCGAAGACCACGACCCAGCGCATGGGCGGGACGGCATTCTCGTCGGCGTGAGCGCGAAGCGTCGCCTGGAGGACGGCGTGGAAGGGATCGGCCGAGGGATCGAGCAGGCCTTGGATCTCGTCGCCCTGGGTGAACTCGAAGTCCGCAAGGCGACTCTCGCCGTAGTCGCGGTCCAGCTGTACACACAGCGTCTCCAGCCACGTGGCGGACGACTGCGCGGAGGTTCGCGAGTTGACGACGTCTCCGAAGATCACCACGCCGTTCCGTTGGGTGTTCATGCGAAGAGGCTACTCGCGACCAATGTAGCCGTCAACGTCTAATCGGTCACGCAATAGCCGAATCCGGCAACTTGCACGTGGGTGCCAAGGAGAGCGGCTGGCCGGGTGTCGGACTTGACGTTCGAACTCGGGTGTTGATGCTCGACCTCGAGCCTTGATGCTCAGGTGTCCTCATGCGCGAAGGAGATGAACGGACCGAACGCCTGCGCATATTTGCGCCCGTATCGGTCGACCGATGCGCCTGGCGCATCAAGATGGCGTAGTCATGTTTCCCACGCATGGAAACGACCGGAAAGGCAAGCCGGCAACCGGGATCGGGGCGCTTGGCGGTCCGTTGATCCATCCCGCGCATACCGGACCGAGGGCTCTGGCTCGACAACGGCGAACCGGGACCCTCGGACATCCGTTGATCTGCCCGCGCATAGCCGACGGGTCCGAGCGGACAAAAGGGCAGCGCCGCCGGTGGGCCGCCGGCGGCGCTTGGAGCGAGGGAGGGAGCCCTTTGGGGCGGCGCAACCGCCCGCGTTTGTTCCGGTGCCGTAGCCTCGGATCGGGTGGAGCTACCCACCCGTGAGGAGGATCAGTTCAGCGAGTCTTCGCCAGTCAGCGAGTCTTCGCCAGGAACTGGACCACGTCCTCCATGCGGAAGCGACGGTCGCCTCGCTTGCAGACGCGGTAGAAGGGCAATTCTCCGCGATCGCCGAGACGCTTCACGGTGTTGACGTGGAGGTGGAGCAATTCGGCCACCTCGCTCGCCGTCAGCATGGGTCCAAGTTCGTTGACTGCCATAGACGCCATCGCGCGGTCGGTCCTCGTGGTCATGGTTGGTCGGACTGGCTGCTCGGAGGTGGCTTTGGCGCGAAAAGCGCCGTTTTGTGTCGTCCGGATCACATGGGGCACGTTTGCTGGGGTGAGGCCGGGTGACGGGATGAATGCTGCCGTCTGGGGGGCTGGCTCCGAAAGCCGTACTTGCGTCCCCGGCGGGCCGTACCCAGGGTGTTGCGCGCGGTCAACTCCGGCGACCAGACTCCTTTGACGGCGTCAGCAAGCCACGCTTCACGAGCTCCGATTCCAAGCGTTCCGCGTCCGCGAACTGGATCGCGTCCATGCCCAGCGCGGCGGCCGCTCGGACATTGGGCGCATGGTCGTCGATGAAGAGGACACGGCTCGGATCGAGCTCGTAGCGATCCAGCAGCAACTGGAAGATGCGCGGGTCGGGCTTGGTCATCCGCTCCTGTCCCGAGACGACCACACCCTCGAACCAGGCCAGGAACGGGAAGCGCTCGGCGGCATGAACGAAGGTCTCCGCGGACCAATTGGTCAGGGCAAAGAGGCGAACGCCGCTTGGCCGCAGCCGATCAAGCACGGCTACGGTGTCCTCGTGCGCGCCGCCGAGCATCTCGGTCCACCGCTCGTGGAATGCGCGAATGAGGTCGGCGCGATCGGGATGCAATGCGACCAGTGTCGAGACCGCCTCGGCCCACGGCCGGCCGCGGTCCTGTTCGCTGTTCCAATCGGGGGTCGTGACGTTGGCCAGGAACCATTCCATCTGCTCGTCATCGCCGTCGAAGAGCGAGCGATACAGATGGCGCGGGTTCCAATCAATCAGCACACCGCCGAGGTCGAAGACCACCACGGACGGCGCATTGCGCACGGCTTCCATTCCGCGAGTATCCGCCACGGAGCCCGGCGGCCGTCCGTCCTAGACTCGACACGAAAGCCGGCGACCTCTCGCCGGCGCTCGACATGGGTGGTTCCCTAGGAGGCACCGCAGATGGGTTCCAGGTCTCTGTTCCGCGCGCTCGTGGTCACCACGGCGATCCTCGCCTTTGCGGCGGGACCCGCCATCGAAGCGCGCAGCGCCGCCCCCAACGCCGGGGCATCTCGCCACGCTCATCCCGCGTCGTGCTCGCCGGGGAAGAGTGCGTGCCCGATCCGCATCACGTTTGCGTCCGGCGCCTACAGCAGCCAGGCGTCCAGCAGCCTGCACACCATCAACTCCAAGCGTTGGTTCGTGGTGGGCCTGAAAAAGAACCAGGAAGTGGTCGTCTGGGTGATCGGCGCAGGTCCGACGCGCGGCATCATCAAGTTCCCGGGCGGCGGGCAGGATGGCGGCCCCGGTGGTCGGATCTACGACAACCAGGCACCGTCAACGGGTGATTACAAGATCCAGGTCACCGAGGACTCCATGGCCGAACAGTGGTCGGGCAAGGTCACGGTGCTGGTCGTGGCGATCTAGCACTCGGTCTCGATTGAAAACAGGACCCGCCGAGGCACACCGCCCGGCGGGTCCTCTTCGTCTGCCGGCCGACTCAATGGGCGGCCACATCGCGTGGTTGCGCCGTAGCGATCAGCGTTTTCGTCGGTAGCCTATCGCCGGTGGTGACGGAGCGAAGGCTTGGGATCGTGGGTGGCGTCGGGCCGGAGTCGACCGGTGACTACTACCACCGCCTCGTCGCCCGTTGGCGCGAGCGCGGACCTGCCAACACCTATCCGTCGATCCTGATCGACAGCCTCAACAGTAGGGCGGCACCGGCGTGCCGGTGCTCGATTCGATCGGCATCCATGTCGAGGCGGCGCTGGACTGGATGCTCGGCGATTAGCGTCCCCGGAGTGATTCGACACTCGATCGGTCAGCGTCCCGGGCCCGCGTGCGGCCGCCTCGGACGCGGGGGAAGCGGAGGTCGCGCAGCCATCGCCCTCGCATTGGAACCCACGTCGCGTGCGGGCATCGGTTCGTCCGCGTTCACGGCGAGGTGCTACGCCGCCTGCCGCAGCCGAACGCCCATGTCGATGATCCCAGCGCACCGTTGCGTGCGGAGCTGTCGGGGCGCAGCATACGGTGATCGTCGCTCCTGAGCGCGGCGCTTGTACGTCGGAAGCTCGCGACCGTGTACAGAGGAGTTCGGTGGCAATGCGCAGAGGGCTGACGTTGCGGCTGGCGATCAGCACGCTCGCCCTGGGTGTTCTTCTCCTGGGACCCGTCTCGGCGGTCGAGGCTACGATTCGACCGAGCCACTACACGACCGTCCAGAAGACCGTTGTGTCTTCCACTCCGGGCTCCGTCCAGGGCACCGCCACGTGCCCTGCTGGCATGCGGGTCGTCACGGGCGGCGCCTATTGGCACCAGCCCGGCCAGAACGGCGACCCCACGCTGGACGCCCGGCTCAAGAGCTCCTCCCCCACCCTCGATGCTCAGGGCTGGTACGCGTCAGGCGAAGAATCAGTCGAGCGACGCGTTGCGGCTGACGGTCATCGCACAATGCCTGCCGAAGGGAATGCTGGGCAATCCGCACGTCATCACACGCGACGTCGTCGTCGATCCCCAGCTCTCCGGTGTCGCGGCGCTTGTCTGCCCCAGCGGCCAGGTGGCCGTCAGCGGCGGCGCCTTCTGGCATCGCAAGGGTCATCCGATGCCGCAGGCAACCCTTGCCGGCTTTCTTTCTGGTTGGTTTCTGGACCTGAACTCACTGCCAGGGAATACGCGGTCGATCGCAGCAGGGTTCAATCCGGGCGCCGCGGTGCTCGTCCTGCGGGAAACGGCCTTGTGCGTGATATCGGCGGCGTTCCAGGTCTCTTCCAATGGCAGCAGCGGAACCGGCACCATCGCGACCGGCAACACGGCGGAGCACTACGCGGCGTGCGGGCCAGGCGAGCACGTGATCAGCGGTGGCGCGTACTGGACCTTCACTGACGGGGACGTCATGGATACGGCGAGCGCAGCCTCGCTCGTCGGCAGCTCCGTCACGGCAAATGCCCTCGACTGGTATGGCGCCGGGAAACAGACCGATTTCGCCGAGGGCCTACAGGGTTTCGAGGTGGCGAACGTCTGCGCGAACCTTTAGTCACCGTCGCGCAGGGCTCAGCCGGCCTCGGGCAGTTCGAGGTGTGTTCGGCATTCGAGGGTCCGCCGATCAGCCAGGTGACCTTCGACAGCTGCGGAACGAGGTGCGCTGACGACGGTCGTCGCTGGCCCCCCCAGGGATCGTGCGCGCCTGGGCCTCCACGGGACGTGCCGGGTCGGCAAGCAACGCACGTTGAAGGTGGCGTCCCCGGAGTGATTCGAACACTCGCACCCGACCGGCGGATTAGAAGTCCGCTGCTCTATCCACTGAGCTACGGGGACGTGCCCAAATCGTAGCCCGCCCGGTCGAGGTGATGATGTGCTCGCGCCGTTGAGGGTCGTCCGCGCCTACGCCTGCGTTGGCTGCGGTCTCTCCGGCGGGTCGGGGATCTGGTCGTCCGATGGTGAAGCACCGGCGCCGAGCGATCCGGGAGCTCGGCCGACCTTCCACTTGCCGTCGAGCTGATCGAGGACGTGCTTCAGGTCGCGATCGGGCGACTTGGGCGAGCTCGTGAGGTTGTCGATGTAGGCGAGGCCGGCGCTCGGGCTCGTGGGATTGCGCTTGCTCGCGCCCATCCATTCGACGGCGGCCATTGCCGCGACAGCGCCGAGGCCGATCAACGCGCCGCCGGGTCCCGCCTGGGACGCGAAGCGGAGCATCGAGCCCGACACCATCTGCGTCGCGCTGGCGCCCTGCGGAACCTGGAGCGGACGCGCGGCGGCTGCCTGCAGGTGCGGATGGATGTCGGTCACGCCGGGGTAATAGAGCTCGGCCTCCGCGTCCGCCATCGGCATGGCCGCCCCGCAGCCGGGGCAATTCGCGGCGTCGGCCGCGGCGGACGCCGAGCACCACTCGCAGCGGCGCATATCGGCTTGGTTATCAGCAGGCTTATCCATGGCGACCGGACGGTAGGACTCGGCTTCGAACGGCGGCTATGGGACCTTCGGTGCAACGGTGCCAACGCGCACCGAAGTCGAGATTCCGCCGGGGCCGCGCGCTATCTTGCGCGGACCGATGTGCGTGCCTCTCTCGGTCATTTTGTTGTGTCCGTGAGGAAGCTCGTGTACGGGACTGATCCAATCGACTGATCGAGGAGCGCCGTCGGCGTATCTAGCTTGCATTGCCCGTGAGTGCCCAACTCGAGCTGCTGCCCGGCGCAGCCATGCCCTCGCTCCCCGTCGATCCCGACTGGAAGGAGCAGCGGCGGCTGTGGGGCCACGCGTTCCACCCGATGTGCAGCTACCTGGGCGCGTTCCCGGCTCCCCTCGCCCACGCCTTCGTCGAGCCGGCTCTCGCGGCCGGGCGACCTGGTCCTCGACCCGTATTGCGGGCGAGGGACCGTGCCGCTGGAGGCGGTGATCGGGAATCGGATCGGCGTCGGGATCGACGCGAATCCGCTGGCGTCCGTGCTATCGGCGGCGAAGCTGGACGCGCCATCGAAGATCGAGACCGAGGCCCGGCTCGCCGGCCTGCGCATCGAGTGGGAGGATCAGCGAGACGACTGGCTGGGCGTCGCTCGGGCCGGGACGGGCGCGATCTTCGAGGGGCCCGACGGTCTCGAAACGCTGCCCGACGCCGTCGCCGCGGCGTTCGAGCACGGAGCGTTGGCGCAGGTCCTCTACCTGCGACGGCGGCTGAGACGATCGGACCGCGTCGACCAATTCCTGATCGCCGCCCTCATGGGCATCCTGCACGGCCGAAGCCGCGGCTACATCTCCGACCTGATGCCCAATGGGTTCAGCCTCTCCCCGGCGTACGCAACGCGAACCGCGACAGCTAGACGCGGGCGGACGCGGCCCGGTGCGGCGCGCGGTGACCCGCTGACGCTGCTCCAAGGAAAGCTCCACCGCATCTACCGAGACGGGTCGCCGCGCACGAGGGGAATGGCATTCCTCGGCGACGCGGTCGCGACCATCCCGGTCGCCCGTCGACAGATGCGCGAGCGCGGCGTGCCGGATCGCGTTCGACTGGTGATGACCTCGCCGCCGTACCTCCGGACGCTCCGCTACGGCTCGGCCAACTGGCTTCGGCTCTGGTTCCTCGGCGCCGATCCCCTCGCGGTGGACGAGGCGACCGCCGGCCCGGGCACGCTCGAAGGCTTCGGACGGTCGATCGACCGGCTGCTGCGAACGCTTCGCGACGGCCTCACCGAGGACGCGGTCGTCGTGCTCGTCGTCGGCGACGTTGCCACCGACCGGGGCAAGCGCCGCGGCAATCAGATCGACCTTGCCCGCGCCGCCTGGGAGCTGGGCGCCGAGCCACTCGGCTACCGGTTGGCAGGCGTGATCGCCGACCCGGTCCCGTCGAACCGGAAGCTCACGCGCCTCTGGGGACGCGAAGCCGGGCAGTCGACCAACGTCGACCAGATCCTGGTGATCGCGCCGACGGAGCTCGGGAGGCGGCGCGCGCTGGCCTCCCTCGACGCCCCGGTCGACTGGGGGTGGCCACGCCACTCGCAGTCGATGGCGCCACAGGTGCCGGTGCGCGACGGTACGACTCCGGCAGTGCCGGTGACTGAACCTCGCCCCGCGGTGGGCAACGCATTCGTCGAAACGGCGGGGCGCCGTCCAGGGGTCAGTTGACCGCCTTGCAGCCGACCGTCGCCCTATACTCGGCTGCGATGCAGCAGATGTATCACCCGGACGATCTCGCCTCGATGGATCCGCTCGTGCTCATGAAGAACCTCGATCACGTGCGGATGACCTCACGCCGGTTGTCCTACGTCCTCCAGCAGCAGCTTCACCTGTACCAGCCGGAAGCCAACCAGGTGCGGATGGAGATCGATCGGTACGTCGAGGCGGAGCGCCAGATCGAGGCGGAGATGGCTCGACGGGCAATTCGAGCCTGACCGCGCCAAAGCCAAAGCCGTTCCGCTTCCTGACCGAAGCGCGCGAGCCGCAGTCAGCGCGGGAGCTCGGCGAAGCAGCCCGACGAGCCGAGGCCACCGGCTACCACGCCCTGGTCGTTCCGGACCATCTCATCGACCAGCTCTCGCCCGTCCCCGCGATGGCCGTCATGGCCGCCGCAACGACGTCGCTGCGGATCTCTGCGTTCGTGCTCAACAACGACCTGCGCCATCCCGCGGTCCTGGCACAGGACCTCGCGTCGCTCGACGTGCTCAGCGAGGGCCGGCTGGACGTGGCCATCGGCGCCGGCTGGAACGTGCCCGAGTACGAACAGAGCGGCATCCCCTTCGATCCGGTGCCGGTCCGGCAGGCACGCCTGGTCGAGGCAATTGCCGTGCTCAAGGGCCTCTTTGCCGACGAGCCGTTCAGCTACACCGGGCACGTACTACACGATCACCGAGATGGACGGCCGGCCCAAGCCGGTCCAGCGGCCGTATCCACCCTTCATGATCGGCGGCGGGGGGCGAGTCACGCTGGAGCTGGCCGGCCGCGAGGCGCAGATCGTCAGCCTGGCGCCGCGGATCAAGGCCCGGCGAAGCGATCTCTCGAGCCTGACGCCCGAGGGCGTGCACGAGAAGATCGACTGGGTTCGCGAGGCCGCCGGCGAGCGATTCGATCAGCTCGAGCTGAACATCTACCCGACAATGATCGGACCGATCGTCGCCGACGATGTCGATCAGGCACTCGCGGATGCGGCCGACGAGCTGAGCGCGCGCCGCGGGGCGCGCGTTTCACCGGATTTTCTGCGCGCCTCGCCACACGTGTTCATCAACTCGATCGACGGCTTCGTGGAGCGCTTCCGTCAGATCCGCGAGGAATACGGCATCAGCTCGTTCATGGTGGGCGAGCTCGGCCCGCTCGACGGGGTCGTGGAGCGACTGGCAGGAAGCTGAACGTGCGCGGGCGCGTCCTCGTCGTCGTCGCGCTTCTCGCGCTGGTTGCGCTGGTTGCGCTGGTTGCTGGCTGTTCGGCCCTGCCACAGGCGAGCGCAGCGCCATCCGCGCCGATTCCAGATGCGGTCGCACGCGTCCTTGCCGCCGGCCCGACCGGCCCGACGACCACCGCCATCGTCGACCGGGTCGTCGACGGCGACACGATCATCGTGCGCATCGGCCGCGATAGCGACCGCGTCCGCTACATCGGCATGGACACGCCGGAGACCGTCAAGCCAGGCACGCCCGTCGAGTGGATGGGGCCCGAGGCGAGCGCCGCCAACAAGCGACTGGTCAGCGGCCGCACGGTGATTCTCGAGAAGGACGTGTCCGAGCGGGACCAGTACGGCCGTCTGCTCCGCGACGTCTGGATGAAGGACGGCGACCGATGGACCCTGGCGAACATCCAGCTCGTGCTGGGCGGCTTCGCGCAGGTCACGACCTACCCGCCGGACGTCAAGTACGTCGACGCGCTCCTGGCCGCGCAGCGCGTCGCGCGTGACGCGGACGCTGGGCTCTGGGCACCGACGCCGCCGCCCTGAGTCGTCGTCAAGTGACTCGTGGCGGTCCGCTGCCTCCATCCCCAGAGGCGTCGTGCGTCCTTTGGCACCTACCAGCGACTCGCTGGCGTCCGGTGCCACCACCCATGCTCCCGCCGTCGACTTCCCCCATCTAGTAACCCACGTGCTCTTATGCCGGACGGCGGCGGCAATCCGTGTCAGATAGCAATCCCGGTGCTCGGTGACTGCCGATTCGGCATTGCGACGCGGGTCGCAGCAGCCGAGCGCCACTCACCAGCACTCCGATTGCTAACTGGGGCAAACCACGACGTGAGCCCTCCAAGCCCGAGGTCAAGGTCTGGCGCCGCTGCGAAACCTCAGCCAGGAACCGGCGCCAGATGGGTTGGCGTCGGACCGGGCGCGTCGGACGGCACGCTCGGCGGCCGGATGCCCGACGCACGGGCTCGTGCCCGCTCCTCGATCACGACTCGCTGCGTCAGCTGAGCGAGCGACTGCATGCCGCCGAGCGTGAAGCTGATGCCCACCTCGGCGAGATCCTCGTAGAGCATGCCGCGGAAAAGGCCACGCGCGGCGACCATGCACATCTCGTCGTACAGGTCGGGCCACGAGACCCGCCGGCGCAAGTAGCAGAAACGGATGAACTCGATCGCCCGCGGGTCCGCGGGCTCCGGTTCGGCGATCGGAAGGTCCCCTCCTTCTCCGATCACACTCAGGCTCAAACTCCGAAACCGGTTGGTAGCAGCGCTCCTGCTGGCCGCATAGCGGCACGTACGATCGCTCGACACCTTCTCCAACCCTCAAAAAAGAACGGCACGCTCCTCTGCGCGTGCCCTGCAAAAACAACAGGCACCGCCGCACTTCGAGAAGCGCCGCGGTGCCGCGGAGGACTGGTTCCCTTCGGTCACCAAGACCACCAGACCAGTTCGAGGATCGTACGCCGACGGCCCATCAGCCCGATAGGGGGTGCTCCACCAATTTCTCCACGGACTTGTCCACACGGCCCCAGAGGCACCTGAATCGCCCACAATCGGTCCACGGTGCCCACCCTCGACGACGTCCGCCGGCTCTGCCTCAGCCTCCCGGGATCAACCTGGGAAGACGGACCGCAGGCTCGCGCCCGGGTCGCCGAGAAGGGCTACTGCTGGGCGTGGCTCGAACGTGTCCAGGAAGGCCAGGCGCGCATCCCCAACCCGTCGGTGCTGGTGGTCTGGGTCGCCTCCGAAGAGGTCAAGTTCGGCCTCGTAGATGCACGCCCGGATGTCTTCTTCACGGAGCACCACTACGACGGCTACCGCGCCGTGATGGCGAGGCTGGACGTCATCGATCGCGACGAGCTCCGTGACCTCGTGGTCGAGGCGTGGCGGCTGCGCGCGCCCAAGCGGTTGATCGCCGAGTTCGACCGAGGGCCGGTCTGAGGATGTCCTAGACAACCGCGGAGGCGGTAGCGCTTTCGTGCGCCGTGACCGCGGCATCCCGGCCACGACGTCGGACGCCGAGGCCCGCGGTCGTGCCAAGCTGCCAGCGGCAATCCTCGCCCAGCTGGAGCCCCTCGAAAGGCTCATCCGCCAGCAGCAGGTTGCCGTCGAGATCGATCCAATCAGCCAGGCTCGCGATCGCGGCCCCCGCAGCGACGCCCACGCTGGTCTCCTCCATGCAGCCGAGCATTCGCTTGAAGCCGAGTTCCCGTGCTCGTTCGAGCATTCGCTTCGCCGGGCCGACGCCGCCGCACTTGGCGAGCTTGACGTTCACGCCGTCGACGACACCGACCAGGTTCTCGAGGTCGTCGATCGTGACCGCGCTCTCGTCGACCACGATGGGTAGCTGGGAGCGTTCCTGAAGCCAGCGCAACTGCGCGAGCTGGTGCGCGGGGAAGGGTTGCTCGATCAGCTCGACGCCAAGACGGACGAGCTCGGGGATGAGCCGCGCACCCTGCTCCTGGTCCCAGCCGGTGTTCGCATCGACGCGGATCGGGCCGGTGTAGACCTCGCGGACCTGCTCGAGCGTGGCCAGGTCAGACGGACCCCCGACCTTGATCTTGAGTGCCGGGAAGTGCGCCGCGCGTGCCGCCCGCTCGGCCACCGCTTGGGGGGTGTCGATGCCGATCGAGAAGTCGGTCGGCGGAATCACCGGACTGGCGCCGAGGAGCTCCCAGAGCGGCATCCCGAGCCGCTTGGCGGTCCAGTCGTGGAGCGCGATGTCGAGCCCGCACTTTGCGGCGCCGTTGTGGCCGATGGCGTCATCCATCGCCTCGTCAGCTGACGCGAGCCACGCGCGTGCCCGCTCGAGATCGGCGGGCGGGTCACCGAGCGCGTTCACGATGTCCAGCAGCAGCGGCAGGACCGCGGCAACCGTGCCCGACGTCTCGCCGTAGTAGGCAACCGGAAACGCCTCGCCGAGCGCTTCTGGGACGTCGAACCCGTCGTGGCTCAGCGACACGATCACCGTCGACGCCAAGCGGTCGGGCTCGGCGCGAGCGATGCGGAACGGGTCGCGGAACGGGAGCTCCACGACCTCGTGCGAGAGGGCGAAGGGCATCAGTTGGCGACCGGGGTCTCGAGCTGGGTGCGGATGCCGTCCATCAAGCGCTCGGCGCCGAACCGGACGGGATCGTCCGTCGGCAGACCGGTCTCCTGCGCCACCCGCGCGATCTCCGCCCGTGCCTGGCTCTCCGGCAGTGCCGTCGTGTTCAGGGCGATGCCGACGACGCGCGACGGCGCAACCAGCGAGGCCACCTCTTCGTGGATGCGGATCATCTCGGGGATCGAGTGCAAGGGCGAGTCGCGACCTTCCCAACCGTGGTGCTCGGTGCGGGTCGGCTCATGCACCAGCACCATCGCGTCCGGCGTGGCGCCGTGGATCAGGCCGAGCGTCACGGACGAGTAGGCCGGGTGGTCGAGCGAGCCCTGGCCCTCGACGAAGATCCAGTCGCCGCGAGCTCTCCGCCTGCTCGACCAGCCACTCCACGGTGCCCTGGACGAAATCAGAGATCACGCGATCGACGGCCACGCCCCAGCCTTCGATCATGATTCCCGTCTGGCCGCTGGCGACGAAGACGGCGGGCAGCCCGGCGTTGAGGGCCGCTTTCCGGAGCTCCAGCGACACGCTCATCTTGCCGATGGCGCAGTCGGTGCCGACCGTCAGGATCACGTGCTTTCCCGGCGCGTGGCGGCGGCCGGCGGAGACTTCCTTCCGCTCCGGCGGCTTGCGATGGTCGACCAGCTCGACCCCGGTCGCGTGCGCAGCGGTGGTGAACTCCGGGTCCTCGGAGATGAACTCGTGCAGGCCCGAAACGACGTCGAGGCCGTGCTCGATCGATTGCAGGATCGTCTTGCGCCACGCGGGCGGGATCTTGCCGCCCTGCGGCGCCGTACCGAGCAGCAGCGCCGTCGGCCGCAGCGGAAGGGCTTCGTCGAGGCTTGCGACGACCGGGATGTCGAACGGCGGGCCCATCCACTCGCTCACGTTCCGTCCCGCCTGGGTCGAGTCGATGACTGCCACAACTGCGTCCGCGCCGTAGCGGATCACGCCCATTGCCGTCTTGGAGTTGACCTTGCCGAAGACGCCTTCCGAGAGGATCACGTACCGTCGGCGGGGACGCTCGGGTGCTTGCTCAGTCATCGATGCGAGTCTATCGGCAGACGGTCGAGCAAGGCGGGGTTCGCAAGCGAGGCTTGCAGCCCGGCGGCAACGCTGGGACGCAAGCGGTTCGCGCGCAGCAGGTCGGAGACCTGCGGAGGAAAAGGTGACGCCCCCGGGGCGCGGTCCGGGGGCGTCGGGAAGATTCGATCTTTGGCGCCTCGTGCGGCGCGGCGCTGAATCTAGCAGTCTGTCGTGGGGATTTTGCACCATGGATGCGAGGTTTCCCGACCACGAAGCTTGCACGACCAAGGAGATGGAATGGCCACGAAGAACGACTTCACCGAAGCCGAATGGAAAGCGCTCGTCAAGGGGCTCGTCGGGGCGGGGATGCTCACATCGATGAGCGATCGGGACCTGTCCGACAGCTTCGGCGAGGCCAGCGCAATGGCCAAGTACATCGCGGGACAACACGTGGCCGCCGCGAATGCGCTCGTTCGCGAGATCACGAACCGGCCGGGCAACCCGTTCGGGTTCACCGCGTCGCCCGACAAGGTCCGGAACGAGACGATGGAGGCACTCAGCCAAGCCGTCGCCGCGCTGACCGCGAAGGCACCGGACGACCTGCAGCCCTACCGCGACGTCGTGCTCGGCACCGCGCATGCGGTGGCAATGGCCAAGGGCGGGGGTGAGTCCGCCATCGAGACCGAAATGATCGAGCAGATCAGCAAGGCGATCGGCGCCTCCTGACATCCTGGGTCGGCGGGACGCGCGCCGATACGGGTGAGCCAATCCGCCCTCCCGGACCGCGGGCGTCTCCGGGAGTCGGGCCACCTCAGCTCCCATCGTCTTTCGCGGAATTTCCGACCTGCGTGAGCCAGAGCAACCGTGCGGCAACGCCTCGCGCAGGCGCGCCTGGTGCGTCTGCCCATACAGTGGGCGACAATACCTGGATCACAACCGGCGACTTCGACGGCTACGCTGATCAGGCCGGGCTCGCCGAACGTCGACGTTTGCCGTCGTCGGTAAAAGGCATCCATGTTCGAGGGAATTCCGACCTCGCTCCGGCCGGGCGTGGCTGCTTCGCGACCCGATGGCCGCCTCGGCCGACCAATGCTCGGCAAACGATGGCATTCGGGGCTCACGAGCCATTCCGTACCGGCCGAACCTCGTTTCCATGTCGAAAGCCACCAAATGTGGTCGCGACCTAGCTCGGCTGGGCATGTCGATCGAGCCATGCGACTGAACGGCACTGGACCGAATGATCGGCCAACCGAGCTAATGGTTCCCGACCAGCCCGATGTTTTTGAACCTGGAGCGCCCAACCTCCGCCGTACCGTGTAGCTGCGACCCACCAGGTCGTATCGAGGGAGGCAGTGGACCGTGCAGGCGGAGTTGGTGCGCCAGGCGAAACGGGGAGACCGCGAGGCCTTTGCCGTGCTGGCGGCCGGCGCCGTCGATCGGTTGTACGCCATCTGTCGCCTCGTCCTTCGCGACACCGAACTCGCGGAGGATGCCGCCCAGGACGCGCTGGTCCGGGCTTGGCGCGATCTACCGACGCTTCGCGACGTCGAGCGGTTCGATGCCTGGCTCTACCGGCTCGTCATCAACTCATGCGCTGACATCGGTCGTCGCCGTCGACAGTGGCGTGCCGAGATCGCGCTCATCCGCCCGGAGCCAACGCAGTCGGACGGCACGTCCGACCTCGCCGACCGCGATGAGCTCGAGCGCGGGCTGCGTCGCCTCAACCACGCGCAGCGCAGCATCCTCGTTCTTCATTTCTACCTCGACCTGCCTCTCGCCGAGACGGCCGAAGCGATGGGCATCCCCATCGGGACTGCCAAGTCCCGGCTGCACTACGCCCTCGAGGCGCTTCGGGCTGCGCTCGAAGCGGATGCGAGGACCGTTCCACGTGCCCAGGAGGGCCGATCCGCATGACCGCTCTCGAACGACCTGGGCAACCGGCTCTCCGACCAGTTCAAGCAGGAGGCTCCGCAGCGAGCGCCCGACCGGGTGCTGCTGGCAGCCCTCTCGACCATCGACACCACCCGACAGCGGCACGTCCGCGTGCCGTGGAGGATCTCGGAACATGAATGCATTCTTTCGAGTCGTCGCGATCGCCGCGGTGGCGCTGGCCATCATCTTCGGACCGCTCAACCTACTGCCGCGCGGCGTCTGCCCCGGGCGCCAGCGCGAACCCCTCGCCGACCGCGGCAACGTCGCCGAGCGCGGCACCAGCTTGCCCCGACGGCTTGCCCAGCTGGAACCGCTGCTTCCGAGTGGCGACATCGCCACGATCGGCGGCGGACGGTGAGTTTCTACACGTCCACGGGTGATGGCGGTCCGGCACTTGCGGCCACCTCTGTCTCCCAGCAGCTTTTCACCCGCGATGGATGCCGGAGGCGACTTCTACTTCGGCGATCCCTTTGCGACACTCCGTCCGGCGCATCGGCACCGACGGCATCATCAGCGCGTTCGTCGGGACGTCGACGGGTGCATCCCTCCAGGCTCCGGAAGGCATCGCGTTCGACTCGCAGCGGAACCTGTACATCGCCGACCCGATTGCCGCGCGCATCTGGAAGCGAGATCAGACCGGGACGGTCACCTCAGTTGCCGGCACCGGAACGGCGGGCTCATCGGGCAACGAGGGATCGGCGACTGCAGGCGCAGATCGACCCGCAGCTCCCTGGTCGTTGGCCCCAGCGGCGACATCTACTTCGATGACGTTGATGGCGTCCGCGATGATCGACGCGGATGGCATCGTCCACGCATTCGCGGGCACCGGCGCGGCGGGCTTCGCCGGGCGACGGCGGCCCGCGCGCTTAGCGCCCTGTTCGGTGACGGTAGCGGTTTCCGTCTGCCGTTGCGCCCGACGGAAGCGTCTACATCAGTGATCCGAGCCAACGCCGTCATCCGAAGGGTCGATCCTTCCGGAAACGTCACCACGGTGGTGGGTGACGGAGGCACGGGCTACGGCGGCGACGGCGGGCCTGCGACCGTCGCAGACCGACTGGAGGGGACTCAGCGTATGGGTGTTCCGTAGCGTCGCTCCTGATGGCACGGTTCTACCTCAGCGACGCAGTTCAACAACACGTCCGCAAGGTCGACCCGCACGGGCACGATCTCGACCGTGGCCGGACTCAACGTGGGACAGCCCTGGGTCGGACGGTTTCGCGGCGACTGTGGACCGGCGACCGCGGCGAAGGTGCGACTCGACTGGCCCGGTGGGCATCGTGCTCCACGACGGGACTCTGTTCATCGTGGACGGCTGGCAACGACCGCATCCGCATCGTGGTGCCGTAGGCCGCAGCGCATCCATCGGGCGTCGTGAGCCACGAACGAGCACCCGGGAGTCCCGGGGTCGACGCAAACCCGGACGGAGACAGACTCGGGCCCTGATCATGCGATCTGGAAGTGGTACCGCATATCGGATTCGAACCGATGATCTCCGCCTTGAGAGGGCGGTGTCCTGGGCCTCTAGACGAATGCGGCGCCGGACGCTGAGCCCGCGAAGGGCTTCGAAGCGACCCGAATTTTAGCACGGGTCAATCGCTGTGGATCAGGACGCCGCCCGGCCGCAGCAGCCGCTGCTCCTGGCGATGGATCTCGGCGCGGATGCGCTCCGATCTGTCGTCGATGGGCGGCCCGGAACTCCGGCGAGCCGAACAGACGGCTCTCGTGAATCGCATCGAAAGAGGCGTCCGGAAGGAAGTCGAGCGCGCCCGGGATCCCGAGGTCGACGCGATGGTGCTCGAAAACCTCGCCTTCGAGGTCGCCGATGTCGATCGCCACCGGTTGGGCGCCGAGCGCGACAAGCAGCCGGCACATCCACGGCTCGAACTGCACGCTGGGGCCGCCCGAAACCGGTGAACTGCTGGAGTTCGAGCCCGACGCGATGTCGAGGATCCGCTTTCCGGCAACCGCGGAGAGTGCCCCGAACGCATCGAGAAGGCGCCTCTCGAACTCGGCGATAATCCGCCCCAGACCCGGCTCGCTCGTGATCTTGGCTGCGAGCTCATGGCCCCGGTCGAGCTGCCTCAGCGCTCCTCGCAGGAGGGCCTGATCCAGCGCCGTCCGTCCCAGAGAGGCGAGCTGATCCAGGTCGTCGGGCAGACGCGGTGCGCCATTCATGGGACCGGAACCGATGTCAGCGGAGCTACAGCCGGTTGTGCTCCAGGAAGCTCCGGATCGCGTCGGCGACCTGCTCGTAGGAGTCCTGGCCGACGACGAGGCCGTAGTGAGAGTGCGCGCCGAAGGGCTGGTAGTCCGCGCCGAGCCATTCGGCGAGGCGCTCGCTCTCGGCGCTCGGGAACATGCGATCGAGCCCGCCACCGACGACCAGCGTTGGGATGGAGGCGAGCAACTCGCGCGAAACGACCGGACCCTCGAGCATCTGCCGCCGCGCCGCACCCGACTCGGCGCCCATGAGGTGCTGCACGCGAGCGACGTCGGCGTAGCTGAGGTCCGGGTTCTGCCGCTGGATCGGGTCGATCTGACCCGCCCAGCCGATCAGCTCGCGGCGGAAGATCGGTGGCACCAATCGAACGACGTGGGCCGGAGCCTCCGGCTTGATCGGCCGAGGGAGGGCCGGGCTGATGAGCACGAGTCCGGCGACCGGCTGGCGTTCGGCGAGCTGCATCGCCAGCAACGCGCCCATGCCGTGGCCGATGACCACCGACGGGCGCGAGATCGCAGTGAAGCCCGCTTCTGTGTCGGCGAGGTAGGAGTCAAGGTCGAGCTTCTCGAGATCGTCCGTCTCGGACCAGAAATGCGCCCGCAAGTTGAGGGCATGGCCCTCCCAGCCGCGCTGCGCGAAGTAGCCCAGATAGCGCTCCCACAGCCACGATCCGCCGAGCTCGCCGTGCAGCAGGTACAGCGGCCGGCGGCGCGATCGGCGCTCCGGCAGCCACGACTCGATGTAGATCCCCCGCGATGCGACGAAGATCTCGTCCTTGCGCACCGGGCGCGCCGGACGCGCTTCGTCGGCGTGGTCGTTCGTGACGTCGGTGACGCGAGCCCCTCCACCTGCCCGCTCTTCGGTCACGCCGCTCACCACTCGAGGGGGGCGAAACAGATGCCGGTCGGCGCCTTGGGGTGGAAGTAGGTCGACTTCTGCGGCATCACGTCGCCGGCCGCGGCAACCTGGGTGACGGCGGCCACCGGCGTCGGATCGAGCAGGAACGCGCTCACACCCTCCCCTCGGTCGACGCGAGCAACTGCTTCGGCGGCGTCCTGGGTGTACGTGAGGCGTCCACCAGCGGCCAGGGCGATCGCGTCGATGCCCAGCAGCTCGCGCAAAGCAATGGCCAGCAGGCTGACGTCCAGCCAACGCGCCGTCTCGGAGACGTGCTGATCGACCAGCGGCTCGAATGCCTCTCGCTTGGCGCGGAGGATCGCGCCCGTGCCTCCGGTCCACACGCCGAATCGTCCCGTCCCAGAGTCGATCGACAGCGCCGATCGGTCGCCGCCGTCTGCCCGCATGGCTTCGAGCAGCTCGGCCGCGGAACCGACACGACGGACGCTGAAGAGGCGCTCGGCGGCGGCCAAGAGCGCGTCGCCAGTCGCGCCGTCGAGGATCACGCGATGGGTCGGCAGCACGGCAGGGGCCTCGTCGAGCGAATAGACGAGCGCCATCACGTAGTCCCACGCCGGATCGCTCTCGCAGGCTCGATTCTGGCCGCGCTCGTCGCGGTAGCGACAAGCGGTCTCATAGCGGTGGTGCCCGTCCGCGATGGTGAGCGGCCGCGCGGCCACCAGGGCCAGCAGCGCCGCAACGTCCGCGGCCGCACCCGTCGGCACCGGCTGCTCGAGGCCGCTTTCTTCGTCGTGGCGACGGGGTCCCTCGGCGATCCAGACGCGATGCCGCACGCCGTCGGCGGTGACGACTTCCCGGTCCGCCGGCCGAGCCGTGAGTCGATCGAGGATCGCGCGGGCCTGCGAGGGATCGCTGTCGTGCAGCAGCACGACGGGGCTGAGGTTCGCACCGGTGGCGCGCAACAGCTTGTAGCGGTCTTCCTTGGGCCCGCTCATCGTCCGCTCGTGGGGACGGATTCCCCCGTCCGGGCCGAACGGCTCCAGTCGGACGCGCGCCAGGAAGCCGCGCGAAACGGACTCGCCGCCGCCCGGCAGCGGTGCGCGCTGCTCGTGGATCGTGATCGCGGGCGTCGCGTCCTTGCGCAGCGTGCCGTTGCTGCGCCACTCGGCAAGGGAGCGAGCGGCCGCGCGGTAGCGCGAATCGGGATCGGCCGCGTCAGTCGGCTCGGGAAGCTCCAGGCGGATGGCGTTGCGCGGGTCGCGAGCGCGGAGCGCGTCGGCTGCCGGCGCCGAGATCACGTCGTACGGCGGGCAGAGGACTGCCGCGAGATCGGGCACCGCGACCGGGTCATAGCGAAGCGCGCGGAACGGTCGAAGGATGGGCACGACGGGATGGTAACGGCGGAGGGCGTCAGGGCGTTTTGACGCAACCTTCGCCACACTGCATCTCGTGCGCTCCCTCTCTCGAATCGTCGTGATTGCCGCGATCTGCGTGCTCGCGAGCGCCTGCGGCGGATCGTCGACACCAACCGCGAACCCCGGCCTGTCGAGCCAGCTCGTGGGTGCCATCGCGCGCCGGATGACGGTCTCCGCGGTCGTCAGCGGCGACTCCGCTTGCCCGGACCCCAGCCTGATCGCCAACGCGCTCCACATCACGGTCGTCGATCCGTCGTCGGAGACGCCACGCGACGTCTATGTGTATTCGTTCCGCGCCAAGTCGTGGGACGCAACAGCGGCCAACGGTTGACTCGTGCCAGCAGGTGTACGCCGCCGGCGCGTCAGACGTCGATCGACTGGACCTGCTGCCGTACCGGTTGATCGGTAAGGGCTGGTCGGAAACGTTGCGTGAGGACCTGTCCGCCGCGCTCGACGAAGCCAGCCAGGCAGGGACGCCCGAGCAGAACGCCCCGTGAGACGATGCGTTCGATGAGCGACGCGTGGCCGCGTTGACAGACGAGTGGCCGCTCTTCGCGTGGGACGTGCCCGACGCCGCGTGGCGGCCGAGCGCTCGCGATCTGGCCGAGAGTCGCCTGGCCCGCTTCGTGCGGGCATCGGGTGAAGTCGATCTGACGGCGCTGCAGCGGCGCGCCGCAAAGGATCCCGCGTGGTTCTGGGGAGCCGCCGCGGACGACATCGGGGTCCGCTGGCAGCGGCCACCGCGTGAGGTGCTGGATCTGAGCCGCGGTGTCGAGTGGGCGCGCTGGTGGACGGGCGGCAGGTTCAACTACGCAGCAGCCGCGGTCGACCCGCGCGCGCAATCAGATCCAGAGGGCGTGGCCGTCACGTGGGAGGGCGAGGACGGCGAGGTCCGAAGGCTGACGAACGCCGAGCTGAAGGCACAGGTCGATCGGGCAGCGGGCATGCTGGGACGCTTGGGCGTCGTTGCCGGCGATCGCGTCGGCATCTTCCTGCCGCTGCTTCCCGAGACTGTCATCGCCGTCCTGGCACTGGGCCGGATGGGCGCGATCTACACGCCCATCTTCTCGGGCTATGCCGGGCCGGCCGCGGCCAGCCGCCTGGCCGATTGCGGCGCCCGGTTGCTGATCACCGCCGATGGATTCCTGCGTCGGGGCTCTCCCGTGGCGCTCAAACGCGCGGCCGACGAAGCCGTCTCCGGCGCGCCCACCGTCGAACGCGTGTTGGTGGTGCGCAGGCTTGGCGAACGTGCCGGTTCGGTCCCGTGGACTCACGGCCGGGACATTTGGTGGGACGAAGCCATCGCCGACCCGGACATTCGCCCGCTGGATCGGGCCCCGGAGCTGGATCCCGAGACGCCCTACATGGTCATCTACACGTCCGGCACGACCGGCAAGCCGAAGGGCGCGGTCCACGTGCACGGCGGCTTTCCCATCAAGGGCGCGCAGGACCTGGCCCATGGCTTCGACCTGCGGCGCGGCGACACCCTCTTCTGGTTCACGGACCTCGGCTGGATGATGGGTCCGTGGGCGATCAGCGGGGCGCTGCTGCTCGGCGCGACGCTGGCGCTGTACGAAGGCGTGCCCGATCACCCCGGTCCGGATCGCCTGTGGGAGTTCGTGGAACGTCACCGCGTCACGCACCTGGGCCTGTCGCCGACGGTCATCCGCGCGCTGATGGCACACGGCGAGGAGCCGGTGCGCTCCCACGATCTGCGAACGCTCCGCGTGCTCGGCTCGACCGGTGAGCCGTGGAACCCCGAGCCCTGGTGGTGGTACTTCCGCAACGTCGGCGGCGGTCGGTGCCCTGTCATCAACTACAGCGGCGGCACCGAGGTCAGCGGCGGCATCGTGTCGGGCAACCCGATCACCCCCATTCGGCCGACGTCGTTCGGTGGTCCGAACGTTGGCGTCGCGGCGGACGTGGTCGACGGAAATGGCCAAGCCGTCCGCGGCAGCGTCGGCGAGCTGGTCATCCGCCAACCGCTTCCTGGAATGACCCGCGGCTTCTGGAACGACCCCGAGCGCTACGTCGAGGCGTACTGGTCGCGCTTCCCCGGCGATCTGGGTGCACGGCGACTGGGCCTTGGTCGACGAGGACGGCTACTGGTACATCCAGGGCCGTTCCGACGACACGATCAAGGTGGCCGGCAAGCGCGTCGGTCCGGCGGAGGTCGAGAGCGCCGCCGTTGCCCATCCGGCCGTTCTCGAAGCCGCGGCGGTCGGTATTCCACATGCGCTCAAGGGCGAGATCGTCGTGCTCTTCTGCGTCCTTCGACCCGGCGTGACCGACGACGATGGTCTGCGCGCCTCGATCAGCGCGAGGGTCGTCGAGGAGATGGGCAAGCCGCTCAAGCCCGAGACCGTCGATCGTGGTTCCAGTGCTGCCGAAGACGCGCAGCGGCAAGGTCATGCGCCGCGTCGCGCGAGCGGCATGGCTGGGAATCGATCCTGGAGACCTCTCGGCACTGGACAACCCGCTGGCGGTCGAGGCAATCCGTAACCTTGCGGCGAGGGGTGAGGCGCGCTCGTAGGGCGCTGCAGCACGGCCCCATGCGTGCGCGGGCGGTGTGGTTCAGGGCAATCGACAAGAATCCCGGAGGCGGTCTATAACGTTCGCGGCGCAGGCAGCCGTGTCCTGCGGGATCGAACTCAAGGAGGAGAACCAAGTGCATCTGCACGTTGGAAAGACGGGGCCGCGCAGACTGCTGGTCGTGTCCAGCGCGACGGCGCTGCTGATCGCAGCCGCGGCCTCGAGTGTCCTGGGGGCGTCCCCGGGTCAGGGTCAACGATCACTGGTGGCCACGGACGTCCCGTCCTGGGTGAGCAGCGCGCCATCCGTTGGCGCACCTGCGGCCACCTCGCGGATCTCCTTCCGCGTCGTCCTGCCGCTGCGCAACGTGGCAGCCGCGAACAAGCTTGCGGCACAGGTTTCGAACCCCAAGAGCTCCGCGTACGGGAAGTACCTGACCGCGCACGCCTTCAACGCCCGCTTCGGCCCGCAGGCTGCAACCGTCAAGCAAGTGAGCGGATACCTCCGATCCTCGGGCTTCCGAGTCATGTCGGTCGCACAGGGCAACCGCTGGATCGATGCCTCGGGCACGGTCGGCCCAGATCGAGTCCGCATTCAAGACCACCCTGCGCAACTATCGGCATGACGGGCAGACCGTGCGTCAGGCGACCAGCGCGCTCTCGATTCCTCGGTCGATCTCGAGCTCGATCGCCGGCATCATCGGTGTCAGTTCGGCACCGTTGCGCCATCCGGCAACGCAGCATCGCCTGCCGGATCCGACTCGGCGCCCGGCGGATGCGCAGCCGCCCAGGCAGAACTGCTCGACCTACTGGGATCAATACGAGCAGATCGCCCCGCTGGCATACGGCAAGACCTCGTTCCCGACCAACAACTGCGGCTATTCGGCCGCCCAGCTCCGGACCGCATACGGCGTGCAGTCCGCCGTGAGTCACGGCAACAACGGACACGGCGTGACGGTCGCGATCATCGATGCCTACGCGTCGGCCACCATGCTCGCCGACGCGAACGCGTTGTCTGTCTCGCAGGGTGAGCCGCCGTTTGCGACCGGTCAGTACACCGAGACCGACCTCGCGCCGTTCGACCTGCAGAATGAATGCGGTCCTGACGGGTGGAACGAGGAAGAGTCGCTCGACGTCGAGGCCGTCCACGGCATGGCGCCAGGTGCGAACGTGCACTATGTCGGCGCGGCGGACTGCGCGGCCGGGATCGACGACGCGGTCAACTTTGTGCTCCAGAACCATGTCGCCAACCTGGTCAGCAACTCCTACGGCTTCGCGGGCGAGGACGGCCTCGGCGACGAAGTGGCGTTGGAGCACTCGGAGTTCCTGCAGGCCGCGCTCCAGGGCGTCGGCTTCTACTTCTCGTCCGGTGACGACGGCGACAACGTCGGCATCGGAGCGCCGCACCCGGAGCCGGACTATCCGTCCTCGGACCCGTTGGTGACAGGTGTGGGCGGCACTTCCCTTGCCGTCACGAAGCAGAACGGCTACCTGTTCGAGACTTCGTGGGGTGACGACCTGTCCTCCGTGAACTTCGCGACATCGCCATCCAGCTACGTCACCCCTCCGCCAGGCTCCTTCGTCTTCGGTGGCGGCGGCGGAGTCAGCGCTCTATTCGGTGAGCCGCTCTACCAGCGACTTGCCGTGCCGGGCAGCCTGGCTCGGCTCAACGGATCCACGCCGATGCGCGTGGTTCCCGACGTCGCCGCGGTCGGCGATCCCGAGACCGGGCTTCCTCATCGACTTCCGGGGAACCTTGCTGACCATCGGTGGCACGAGCCTGTCCGCCCCGGTGTTCGTCGGCATCCAGGCCCTGGCGAGCCAGGGACGCCACTTCCCGATCGGCTTCGCCAATCCGCTGCTGTACGTGCTCTCGCTCGCTCGGGTGCCGTTCCACGACGTTCAGGCGCCGGCGCACACCACGGCGCTGATGACCCAGTCGGGACGCAGCCTGCTCACCATGGGCCAGGATTCGTCGCTGACCTCTACCCGGGGGTACGACGACACCACGGGCCTTGGCACTCCCAACGGTCCGGCACTACTGCTGGGGGAGCATCTGCTGCCCTGACAGCCACTCCTTATCCGGGTTGAAGATGCGTCGCCGGTGGCTTGCCCACCGGCGACGCACCATTTCAGGTCAAGACCCGTCCGGCCAGCCGCCGCGGTGCAGCACCATGGGGAAGTCCGGTAACACGGTCGGCGCCGGGAACTCCGAGCGCCACTCCCCGGGGAATGGCCGCATGGCGTCGAACAGGCGGCTCGACGTTCCATCGGCTTCGATCGCCATGGCCCCGGCCGCATCGCGCAGTCGCTCGACCGTGGGATCGCCGAGTCGCTCTCGCCAGCGAGCCTCGGTCCGAGCGAGCACCTCCTCATGGACGGCCAATGCCGCCAGGCCACGCTCGGTCAGTCGGGCGATCCGGGCTCTTCCGCCATCGGGCTCCGGGCCGACAGTCACCATCCGCTGCTTCTCGAGGTATCGCAGGCACGTGGCGATCGCCTCGCGACCAACACCGGCACGCGCCGGCAGCTGCGCGGCGGGGACCGCGTGGGCTCCGATGGGACGCAGCACATTCGCCCCGATCGCCATCGAGACGGTCGTTTCGCGCTCGGCTTCGACTGCGAAGGCGAGCAGCACACGGCTCAGGAGGCCGTAGAGGCTCGTCGGCGCCGGTCCGTCTCCGGGTCGAAGGCCCTCGGCGCACCAGAGGCCATACCCCAGGATCGGCAGGCAGTCGCTCAGGCCGTCGCCCGTATGCGCATCGACCGCAGACAGGGCATCGAGGGTGTCACGAAGGCGCTGTCGCGCCGAACCGTTCGCCCCAGCGGCGCTCGATCTCCGGGACGAGCGCGCTCCACTCATCGCGCGCTCGCCGCCCGATCTCGGTCAGCGCCAGGAGGTCGGCGCGGCGCACAGGCCGTGCCGGTCCCGCGCGGTTGCGACCACCGACGGTCACGTAGCCCCAGCGCCGGACGCCGTCCAGGTTCGTACCGGTGCGCCCCACGCGCTCGAGATCGGCGACCGTGATGCCCTCGTCGGGGACGTGGCGCAGGCAGGTGGCCCAGATTCCAAGCGAGACAAGGCGGGGCGCGTGCCGGTTCTCTGCCGTGACGGCCAGGCCTTCCCGCCGGTGCGGGACACGCCGCTCGAACTCGTTGTCGAGCTCAACGACGTAGGCGACGAGAAGGTGGGAGAGCAGCGTTGGCAACCGCTGGTCCGGGGTCGTCACGCGACGATCAGCGCCCCAGCCTGGTCACGACATCCTCGAGCGGCACGGGTTCGCGCGGTTTCTCGGCCAAGCCCGCTGCGACCTTCTGGGGCATGTGGCCGAGGTTGATCCAACCGAGGATCCGTTCCTGCGGTTCGAGCCGAAGCAGGGCGCCCAGCTCGTCGCCCTCGAGATGGTGGCTCGACTTCCAGCCGGCAGCGAGGCCGAGCGCTTCGGCGGCGAGCAGCATCGCGTAACCCGTGAGGCCGGCAGAGACCATCTGCTCCCACTCGGGTGTCTTGCCGTCGTCCTTTGGCGAAAAGACGATCACCACGAACAGCGGTGCGACAAACGCCTTGAGGCGCGGCTTGACCAGCGCTTCCGGCGGCGAGTCGGGACGTGCCTGTTTTACCGATGCGGCGAGCGCGTCGCCGAACCGGCCACGCGCCTCTCCCGTCACGACCACGAAGCGCCACGGTCGCAGGGTGCCGTGGTCCGGCACGGTGGTCGCTGCGTGGAGGATCGTCTCGAGCTCGGCCTCGGACGGGGGCGGCTCGACGAGCGCGGGCGCGCTCCGCCTGGCGAGCAGCAGTTCCAGGCCGTCTCGGCGGATGTGGTGGTGCGGATGCGCGTCGGGCATGGGCAACCGAGCCTAGCCGCTACGCTTCGAGCGTGCCGGAGCCCATCCTGACGAGCCACCGGAATCCGCGTTTCCGCGACGCGCTGGCGTTGCGCGAGTCCAGCGAACGGCGCAAGCGCCACCAGATCCTGGTCGACGGAGCACGCGAGATCGAGCGCGCGATCGCCGGTGGCGTGCGCCCCGTTGAGGCATGGGTTTCCTTCGCTTCTGTTGACGGGTCCGGAAAGGAGGCGCAGAGCGCGTTGGCGGCGGTCCGCGACGCCGGGAGCCCGCTCGTCGAGGTGTCTGCCGACCTCATCACGCGGCTCTCGTACGGCGACCGCGACGACGGCCTCGTGCTGGTCGCGGAGACGCCGCCGGTGTCGATCGATCGACTGCAGCTCGGGCCATCGGCGCTGATCGCGGTCGTCGAAGGCGTCGAGAAGCCTGGCAACCTCGGCGCGATCCTCCGTTCCGCCGACGGCGCGGGCGTGGATGCGCTCATCCTGGCCGATCCCGGCACCGACCCGTTCAACCCCAACGTCATCCGCGCATCGCTCGGGACGGTCTTCTCGGTGCCGGTCGCGGTGGCTTCATCCGGCGTGGTGCTGGAGTGGCTGATTCGGCGCAGCGTCCGGATCGTGGCCGCACGAGTGGATGGCTCGGTCGACTACACCGACGCCGACCTCAGTGGCTCGGTGGCCATCGCGCTCGGCAGCGAGGCTCGCGGCCTCTCGGACGCATGGGCGGAGCTCGCCACCGTTGCCGTGCGCCTGCCGATGCTGGGGATCGCGGACAGCCTCAACGTCTCGGCCACGGCCGCCGTCCTCTTCTACGAGGCGCTTCGACAGCGACGCGTCAGGCCCAGCGAACCTGGGTGATGCCGCCGCGGATGGGCATCGAGCGGGCCTCGTCTTCAACGGCTCCCGCCACCACGTCCGACAGCGGCTCAAACAGCTCCAAGCCAACGCGTCCGCCCTGGCGCTGCCACACGCCCGCGACCACTCCATCGACCAGGATGGCGCCCGGCGCGAAGCCGGGGGACTGCCCGATCTCAGGCAATACGCGCCGGCGGCGCTCCGGATCGACGACGAGGAGCTCACGGTCCAGCCGCAAGAACGGGTCGCTTGGTGGAAGCAGTCGAACGCCCTCGATCGGCTCGGCAGCGAGAAGGGCAGGTGCGTCCGTCGCCAGCAGCCAGCGCGCCTCGGTCGGAGCGCCTTCGCCGTGGTCGACGGTGACCTCGACAAGCTCGTCGGTGAGCTCCCCCCACGTCATGCGCGCGTCGCCTGGCTTGTCGCCGGTCCAGCGGGCTAGCTCGCGTACAGTCACCGGCCCGAACCAATGCACGAATCGCCGCGCCAGCTCCAACCGCGCCTCCTCGACATCGATCGCGGGCCGCTCATACGGAACGACCCAGATATCGCTCGCATTCCAACGGATCAGAACGCGTCCGGTCGCGCTTGTCTGGCGAAGCGACGCATTGCGTTGCCGAACGAGGTCCGCCGGCAGCTCCGCAATGCGCGTGATCTCGCCCCGCGTGACCCGGTGGACCTCGTCGGCGAGACGTTCCAACTCGTCGGCACGTTTTCGATCTCGCGGATAACAACCGAGCGTGAAGATCCCGACATCGGCGCGCGGAACGATGTAGTCGGCGCCGCCCCGGAACCAGACCTGGACCAGGGTCGGGTCGTCCCACGAGTCGGGTTGCACGCTGTCCACCCGTGCGTGGAGCGACATCAACCCGGCTCTCGGGATGGTGTCCTGCAGCCCTCCCCACGCGGCGGCCGCAACTTCGCGGATCGGAAGCTTCCGATCCAGGTGCGTAACGCGCGCGCGATGCCGCAGGACGCCGGCAACGGAGATCCGAGGCAGCAGCTGCGACACCCAACCTCCCTCTCGGCACTGCGCCAAGGGACGCGTGCGCGTGCGGAGGCTGACCCTAGCTGCGGGAGGTCGCCGATCGCAACTGCCAGACCGCGAGCGCCGGGGCCGGAGCCGGTCTTCGAGCCCCGTCCGACCCTGGCCGACCTTCAGTGCTCTGCCGCCTCCGCTTCCTGGCGAGTCCAGTGGATGGTTCCCGGTGCGTGCTCGGGCGGTGCGTAGATCGTGATCAGCCGCAGGGGCACAGGTCCGCGGTTGAGGATGTTGTGCCGCTTGCCCGCCTCCACGAAGACCAGGTCCCCGGTCTCGAGTGCCGAGACCTCTCCTTCAACGCGTGCCTCCCCGACTCCGTCCATCAGGATGAACAGCTGATCGGTTCCGGGATGGACCTCCGCTCCGATTTCACCGTTCGGTGGAAGGGTCATAACAACCACTTGCTCGTGGCTGCCGGTGTGGATCACCCGTCGGAACGCGTCGTTGGCGAGGGCCTGGCGGCGGATGTCCAGCCGCGTCACATGTTCGGTATCGGTTGCTGTGCTCATGGTGGCCTCCAGTTCGCGGCCCATCACCGCGATTCCAGACCAGTGGACCACTGGCTGGGTCGGACGACGAGTGCCGATCCTCCCGAACCTTGGCCGAACGGCCTCCGGACTCCGATCGGCGACGTCTACTGCACGCGCAGGTCGAGCACCTTTCGACCGATCACGAGGCGCTGGATCTGGCTGGTCCCCTCCCCGATCTCGGTGAGCTTGGCGTCACGCAGGTAGCGCTCGACCTTGTACTCCTCGACGTAGCCGTACCCGCCGTGAATCTGGACCGCGTTGTTGGTGGCGCGTTGCGAGACCTCGGACGCGTACAGCTTTGCCTGCGCGGCGGCCAACGAGTAATCACGACCCTGGTCCTTGAGCCATGCGGCGCGGTAGACCAGTTGGCGGGCTGCCTCGATCTCCGTCGACATGTCGGCGACCATGAACGCGACGCCCTGGAATGTCCCGATCGGGCGCCCGAACTGCTTGCGCTCGCGCGCATAGGGGATGCTCGCGTCGAGTGCCGCCTGGGCGAGGCCGAGTGCCATGGCGCCAATGGAGATCCGGCCGCCGTCGAGGATAGCCAGGAAGATCTTCCAGCCGTCCCCGCGCGCCCCGAGCAACTGGGACTCCGGAACGCGGCAGTCCTCGAAGAGCAGCTCGCCGGTGGCGCTCGAATGGAGGCCCATCTTTTGCTCGATCCGGCCGACCGAGAAGCCACGCGTGTCAGCCGGGACGATGAAGCCGCTGATCTCGGGGGAGCCGTCCGCCCGGTCGCCGGTGCGCGCCGTGACGATGTACGTGCCCGCCTGCCCGGCGTTGGTGATGAAGCGCTTGCGACCGTTGATCACCCAATCGCCGCCATCCTGGCGTGCCGTCGTGCGCGTTCCGCCGGAGTCGCTGCCGGCATCGGGCTCCGTCAAGCCGTACGCGCCAAGGACGTGGCCCTGGGCCATCGGCACAAGGTAGCGTTGCTTCTGCTCCTCGGTCCCGGCAAGGTGCAGCGGCCCGCAGCCGAGGCTGGTATGGGCGGCGACGATGAGCGCGAGCGATCCCCAGACGCGAGCGAACTCCTCGATGGCAATCGCGTACGCAAGCGTGTCGAGTCCGGCGCCGCCCTCGCTCTCGGGGATCGGCACGCCGAGGAGGCCCATCGGTCCGAGCATCGCGACGATGTCGGTCGGGAAGCGGTGCTCGCGCTCGTGCTCCTCGATCTCACCGGCCACCTCGCGGCCGCAGAAGTCCTGGATGGTCTTGCGGAGCAAGACATGCTCGGAGGGGAGGTCGTAATCCATCGGCCGATGGTAGCGAACGAGCCGTCTCCCACCGCCCTCGACGCAAATCGCCGCGAGAAGGATGCCGACATACCGCCGAAACGTGCCGTCCGTCACTCGTAAACCGACCCTGTTCGTCTCATGGTTGTTGACACCGCGCCGCACGAATCGGCAGTGACTGCTTGATTCGCGGCCGGAACCCGAGGCGCGCCAGCATGCCCAGACGTACCGGTGTCCTTCTCCTCTGCTTGTCGCTTCTCCTGTCGGCATGTGTGCCGTGGTGGTATCACCCCGTCTCCCAACCAACGCCGTCGACCGGTCCCTCACCGACGGCCAAGACGCCGACGACCACCCCGACCGAGACAGCTCTGCCATCCCAGTCCCCGACTGCGTTCGGGATCTCCGATCTCGCCGTCGGCAAGCGGGACACCTCGCCGTCCGTGCCGGCCGCCGACCTGCGGGCACTGGTCAACGGCAACACCGCGTTCGCCCTCGATCTCTACCACCGGGCGGCCAGCGACCCGACAGCAGGCAACATCGCGCTCGGCCCCTACAGCATCTCGGCCGCGTTGGCCATGCTCGAGGCAGGCACCGCCGGCAAGACCAAGGCGCAGATTGACGACGCGCTCAACTACAACCTGCCCACGCAACGGCTCGACAACGCGTTCAACGCGTTGTCGCTGGCGCTCGCCTCACGCAACACCAGCGACGTGGTGGTCTCGGTCGCCGACCGTGCGTTCGGACAGGCGAGCTATCCATTCCAGCAGTCGTACCTGCGGCGGTTGACGGGATCGTTCGACGCGCCGATGGCGGCACTCGACTACCGCAACGAATGGGTGCTCGACCGGCAGCTGATCAACCAATGGGTGTCGGACAACACGCATCAGGCCATCGACGAGCTCATCCCTGACAAGACGCCGCCGTACGTCGACACGAACACGCGCCTGGCGTTGGTCAACGCGATGTACCTGAACGCCAAGTGGGCCCACCCGTTCCCGGATGAGTTCACCCACCCTCAGTTCTTCTACCGGAACGATGGCTCGAAGGTCGAAGTCCCGACGATGGAGGAGGACATCGCCGCGCGCTACACCCAGAACGACACCTACCAGGCAGTCGAGGTGCCGTACAAGGGCGGCCAACTCTCGATGCTGCTCGTCATGCCGATGGCGGCCCAGGGCTTCGAGGGGTTCGAGCGAAAGCTGTCGCCGACCGCCATCTCGGACATCGAGGCAACCATGCGCCGGGGCATGATCGCCGAGCTGAACGTGCCACGGTTCTCCGCGCGGACGAGGCTGGACCTGACGGACGCGTTGAAGGCGATGGGCATGACCGATGCCTTCGATCAGCAGGTGGCGGATCTCTCGGGCATCGCGGATCCGGCCGACATCGCGGCGATCGGCGAGCGTCCGCTGTATACGACCGCCGTGCTGCACCAGGCCTGGATCAAGGTCGGCGAGAAGGGCACGGAGGCGGCGGCGGCCACGGGCGTCTTGGTGGGCGAAGGCGGTCCGATTACTGCGCTTTGGTTCAACCAGCCGTTCATGTGGTTCATCCGCGACACCGATACGGGCACGATCCTGTTCATGGGCCGGGTCATGGACCCGAGCCAGCAGTAGGACCACGACCTTGGCCAGGCGTTGCGGCTTGCTGCTTGCCTGCCTGTCGCTCCTGCTGACAGGCTGTAGCGCGTTGCCGTGGTGGCCCGTCGCCGAGCCGTCGGCCAGCCCTGATCCGTCAACCGCGGCGCCCGTGCCGTCCGGGTCACCGGTTGCGATCACCGAGCTGGCCGTCGGAGCGCGAAACACGACGCCAGCCGTGCCGGCCGCAGACGTGGACGCGTTGGTCCGCGGCAACACGGACTTCGCGCTGGATCTCTATCGGCGCCTCGCCGCAACTTCCGATGAAAACGTCGCTCTTGGGCCGTACAGCATCTCGAGCGCGTTCGCGCTCCTGAACGCCGGGGCCGCCGGCCGAACGCAGGAACAGATCGACACGGCCCTGCACTTCGGCCTGCCCGTCTCGCGGCTGGACGCCGCCTTCGATGCCCTTTCGATCGATCTCGAGTCGCGCCAGCGGCCGGCCCTGACACTCGCCACCACGAATTGGATTTTCGGCCAGCAGGGCTATCCGTTCCTGGACTCGTACCTGCGCGAATTGACGACCAACTTCGGCGCGCCGATCGCGGTCGCCGACTTCCGTCACGAGCCGGAGCTCGATCGACGTCTCATCAACGCATGGGCGGCGGGCAAGACCCATGGACGAATCAAGCAGCTCCTCCCGCCCGGGTCGATTGGCACCGACACCCGGTTCGTGCTCGTCAACGCCATGTACCTCCATGCGGCATGGCTTGACCAATTCCCGTCCGCCGCGACGCGGATGCGGCCGTTCCACCTGCCGGATGGATCTTCAGTCGACGTCCCGACCATGTCCGAGATCGCCATGGCTGCCCAGGTGCACATCGGGGATGGGTACCAGGCGATCGAGCTCCCTTACGTCGGCGGGCAACTCTCGATGCTGGTCGTCATGCCCTCGGACCTGGAGTCGTTCGAACGGACGCTCTCATCCGACACGCTTTCGGGGGTCATCGGATCGCTTGGCGAGCGCGAGCTGTGGGTCCAGCTGCCGACGTTCTCGACTCGAACCAGCCTCTCGCTCAGGGATGTGCTCATCCGGATGGGCATGACGGACGCGTTCGACGGCCATCACGCCGACCTCTCGCGCATGCTCGACCAGGCGGCGCTGGCGGCGATGAAGCCCCCGGAGACCCCGGCCGTCGGCGATGCCATTCACCAGGCTTGGCTCAAGGTCACCGAATCGGGAACCGAGGCGGCGGCATCTACCGCGATCATCGGCACCATGGGCGGCGGGCCGAGCCTGACGATGAAGATCGACCACCCGTTCCTGTGGTTCGTCCGCGACCGTGACACCGGCACGATCCTGTTCATGGGTCGCGTGGTAGACCCGAGCGCCACAGGCTAGGCGGCGAGCGCCCTCGCCCATCCGCGCGCGTCGGTCGTCGGTGGCGACAGCAGCGCCGGGTCGGCCTCGCGGTGCTCGATCAGGTCCAGGAAGATCGCCGACCAGAGCATCGCCTCTTCGCCGATGAGCACACGGCGCGGCGAGACCCAGCAGCGGAGGCTGCCTGGATCGAGCACCTCCCAGAACGTGCCGTCACGCTCCACCAGCTCGGAATACCGCTCGATACCCTCGGCCGCACGACGCGGATTCACGCGCTGCTGGAGCTGCAGGAACATCGCGCCAAGGCTGGTCCACACCGTGCTGCCCTGGTAGTCGGGCAGGAGATGCCGCGTCAGCCAGACCTCCTTGGTCGGGTCGCGCTTGGTTTCATAGCGCAGCGGCAAAGGGGACGTGTAGCCCTCGTCCTCCAAGGTGCCCAGTGCCAGCCGCAGCATCTCGGCCGAACCCTCCACGCCGGCGTAGAAGGGCCACAGATTGGCCTCGCCCGACGTGGCGTCACTGCCGATCGCATCGCGATAGCGGTCGCCCAACCAGAAGTGGTCGCGCAGGAGCCGTCCGAAGTCACCGTCGAAGTGGTCCGCGAACGGGTCGGGCAGACCCCAGTCCGGTCGCTCGGCGATGGTCTTGGCGAGCAGCGCCACCATCGTGTTGCCGTATGCGTTCGACCGGTTGGTCACCGTGTCGCGATGGGCGCTGTACTTGCGGTCCGTGCGCACGAGTCCCGTCACGGGATCGACCACTCGATCAGCGAAGTGGAGCACCTCGCGCCCGAGCCACGCGCGGTGTCGCAGGACGAGGTCGTCGGCGCCTGCGCTCCGGAGCGCGGCCAGCAACAAGCGGCAGCGAGTCGACCCCGTAGTCGTAGACGTCGGCCGGGCGGTCGAACCGATGGATCGTCGTCGTGACGTGGCTTCGGCGCCGCTCCCAGGTGCCCAGCGCGTAGGCCAGCGACATGAGCACTCGCTCGCGCTCTCCGGTGCGCACCAGGGACGGGACGGAGAAGCACAGATCCCGTGTCCAGAAGTTGTGGAAGTGACCCGGGCTCGCGGTGAACGAGCGGCCATCCCAGGTGTCGGTGATACAGGAGCGGATGATGTCCGGCACCGTTCCGGCTCGACGTGTATGGCCTCGGAGTCCACGCCGAACGCGGATTCGTGCACCCGAGGCGTATTCGGCGACGGCCGCAGGATGCAGCCACAAAGTGATCGACATGGCGCGAAACGATCGGTGACGTCAGGCAACGGTCATAGGCGCCGGAAGTGATCGAGTGGGCCACCCATTCGGGTCACAGACGGGCGGGAGCTGCATGGCAACTACGCGGAATTGGTCCCTTCGATCTCGCTCAGGAACGCGTCGACTGCCTCGTCGATGCTCCGGTAGAAGTGCGACTGGTCGATCGTCTCGAGCAGCCCGTAACGAATGATCCAGTCCCGGACGGCATCGGTCAGCTCGGCGAAGGCAAGGTGGATGTCGCGGGCGTTCAGCTCGAGATCAAGGTCCACGAGCATCGCACCCGCGGTCGTGTCGATGTCCGTGATCGGCGCCGCGGCGATGAGGACCCATCGCGGCGTGGGATCCGCGGATCGGACCGCCTCCCTGATCGTTTCGCGGAACAGGTTCGCGTTGGCGAAGAACAGCGGTGCGGACCACCTGACGATCACCAGGCCCGGCACCTGGGTTCCTTCGGGGAACCGACGAAGGTCGTGGTAGCCGGCGACGCCATCCGGTTTGCCGAGGACAGCCGAATGCGGTTGCCAGGCACGCTTGAAGATGTACAGCACGGACAGCAGGACGGCGATCACGATCCCCTCGAGGACCCCGATCACTGCCACCGCGGCGCCGCACGCAGCTGCCAGCGCGAACTCGGCTGGGCGGATGCGATACAACCGTCGAAGCTCCCGCGCGTCGAAGAGCCTGATCGATGCCGCGATCACGATCGCCGCCAGCACGGGATACGGCAGCGCCTGAACGAGCCACGGCACGAACACGATCATCAGCAGCACCAGGACCGCTGCCACCACGCCGGTCAGCTGCGTCTTTGCGCCCGATTGCTCGGCCACCGCCGTGCGCGACCCACTGGTCGTGACAGGGAAGCCGCTGAACAGCCCGGCGCCGAGGTTCGCCGCGCCGATCGCGACGAGCTCCTGGTTCGGATCGACAACGTAGCCGCCGCGTGACGCGAACGCACCGGACGTCGAGATCGAGTCGCCGATGGCGACGAGCGCGATGCCGACGGCCGCGCCGAGCATGAGCGGCACGTCCGACAGCGGGACGTTGGGGATGGATGGGATCGGGAAACCCTGCGGCAGGACGCCGATCACGGCAACGCCGCGCGACGCGAGGTCGAGCGCGATCGACGCGGCGAGGCTGACGACGACGGCGAAGAGGATCCCAGGCGCGCGCGGCGCGACTCGCCACAGGCCGAGCACGATCGCGAGGCAGATCAGCCCGATGCCGAGCGCCCAGGGGTTCGTCTGGTCGAGACTCGCGACGAAGGCGCGCAACTCGTCGATCGTTCCGCTCGCCGTCACCGAGAAGCCGAAAAGCTTCGGGAGTTGGCTGATGAAGATCGCAACCGCGAGTCCGGCGAGGTAGCCGGTGCGCACCGGGCTCGAGAGCAGGTCGGCGACGAAGCCGAGCTTCGCTAGTCCCGCAACGACGGTGATCAGCCCGACGAGCAATGCGAGCACGCCGGCAAGTGCGATCGCTTCCTGCTCGTTTCCCGCGGCGATGGGCAGGATGGCGGCCGCGATGATCGGCCCCAGCGCCGAGTCCGGCCCGAGCACGAGAAATGGAGATGGGCCGGCAACGGCGTATGCCGCCAGACACACGATCGTCGTATAGAGGCCGGTGATCGGTGGCAGCCCGGCGAGTTGCGCGTAGGCCATGCCCTGTGGGACCAGCAGCGTGACGAGCACCAGCCCGGCAATCAGGTCCCGCGTCAGCCACTCGCGACGGTAGCTGCGCGCGACCCGCACGCCGGGTAGCCATCGCTCTACCCGCGACGTGCCGCCGGATCTCGAGACTGGATGCGCCGCTTGAGCCATCCGGTGAATTCTGCCCACTGAAATCGCATGGGCACTGGCGGCTCAGCCCGCGGCTTCGACCTTGAGCGTCTCCGGCTCGGGTTCCCATGAGCGGTGGCCGCCGCGCATCGCCGAGATCGCGGCGCCGATGATCGAGAACACCACGCCGGCACCGAACGCCAGGCGCAGCGCGTCGACGAACGGCTGCTGGGCGATCCCGGCCGCCCCGATTGCGTGCCTGAGAACACGGCGACCATCACGGCCGGGCTCATGGCCGTCGTGATCAGGCCGATCGCGAGCGCGATGCTGATCACGAAGCCTGTGCTCGTCAGCATCGCGCGCATCCCCGAGCCGACGCCCCGCTTGTTTGGTGGCACGACGCCCATGACGGCGCTCGTATTTGGCGAGTTGAAGAGGCCCGAGCCGGCGCCGACGACGAGCTGCCAGAGAACCAGCTGCCAGATCGGCGTGTCGACCGCGATCGTCATCAGCCCGGCGAGACCGATCGCGGTGATGATCATGCCGGCGGTCGCCAGCTCGCGGGAGCCGTATCGATCCGCGAGCGCGCCACTGATCGGCGAGAGCACGAGCATGCCAACGGCGAGCGGGGCCAGCAGGATGCCGGCGGTCACCGGGTCATATCCCCGAACACCCTGGAAGTAGAAGACCAACAGGAACAGCACGCCGTTGCGGGCGATGCCGTTGAGCATGGCGGTGAGGTTGCCCATGGCGAAGAGCCGGTCGCGCAGCAATGAGAGGTCGATCAGCGGGTCCGGCACGCGGCTTTCGACCCAGATCAGCAGCGGCATGGAGACGACGAAGAGGACGAAGCCGCCGATGATCCACCAGGTCGACCAGCCGTAGAGCCCGCCGAACGCGAGCGCGGTCATCAGCGAGAGCAGGCCGACGAAGTAGATGAGTGAGCCCGTCCAGTCGAGCGACACATTGCGCTGCGCCGGGTGCTTCTCGACCAGGATGACCTTGGCGGCGGCGATGCCGACGATTCCCAGCGGCACGTTGAACCAGAAGACGTAGCGCCAGCCGAAGCTGGTGAGGATGCCGCCGAGGATCGGGCCGAGGATCAGGCCCGCGCCGACGACCATGGCGTTGATGCCGAGCGCCTTGCCCAGCTCGCGACGCGGGAACGCATCGGTCACGAGCGCCGCCGAGTTGGCGAACATGAACGCGCCACCGACGCCCTGGAGGATGCGGCCGCCGATCAGCAGCAGCGATGTCGGCGCGACGGCGCAGAACGCCGACGCGATCGTGAAGATCACGAAACCGAGGATGTACGTGCGGGCCCGTCCGTAGCGGTCGGCAAGCCGCCCCGCGTTAAGGACCAGCACCGTGGTCACGAGTGTGTAGCCAACCACGATCCAGAGCAGTGAGAACAGGTCCGTGTGGAGGTCGCGCAGGATGTCAGGCAGCGCGATGATCAGCGTGCCGGACGTCAGCGACGCGAGCAGCGCCCCAATGCTGGTGACTGTCAGCAGCCACCAGCGGTAGGACTCGGAGTTGGGGTCCACGACCCGCAATCTCTCCGAAGACAGGTCGGTCATCGAGAGCCGTCCAACTCCGCCAGGCGTGCCTGTGCGCGGTCGGCGCGCGCCGCAACGTCGTTGCGCATCTCGTTGAGCCGCTGGATCTTGGAGCCCAGCAGATCGAGCTGACGCTCCAGACGGGCCAGCGCATCCACCACGATCACGCGGCGCTCCGCCTGGTCCGTGGCCGCGACGAACGCGGCCTTGTTGCGTTGACGTGCCGATTCGTCCGCGAGCAGCGACGCGATCTCGGCCACCGAGAAACCCGCATCGTCGCGAAACGCCTTGATCGTGCGCAAGCGCTCCACGTCGTCGGCGTCGTACAGGCGGTACGCGCCCGACGAACGCGCCGAGGGCGTCAGCAGACCCTGTTCCTCGTAGTAGCGGATCGCCCGTGTCGTCAGGCCGACTTCAGCCGCGACGTCGTTGATGCGGCGCAGTGCCTTGGAGACGGTCGGGCGAGCCGGTTCGTCCGACGCCGTGCGGGCAGGATCGACCGCGGAAGAAGGGGAAGTCATCGGAACGATCCTAGGAGAACGTTGACGTAAACGTCAAGGTTGCCGATTGCCTGCCGCCGATGGCTTCGGTGCGCGGGGTCTTGGCTCATGGCTGCCGCGTTGCGTGCCTTGTCGATGGTTGATTGCCACGGCAACGGAAGGAAGAGTCGCGGGCATTGACTTGCACCGGGTGTGAGCAAACAGCGAACAAGCGACCGAGTTCAGTGCGTGCAGACCCTCTCGCGCCCGGTCCGCTATCACCGGCCGCAAGAAACGGCCATCGGGGAGGCATTTCGCCGCGCTCGTTCGCGTTTTACCTACACCAGATGCAACACGCCCGTATGGGTGACTACCCAGGATCCCAGGTGCGCCGGGCGCCAGGCCGTGCTTCGGGTGCCTCGGGCTCAGGCCTCCTCGCGCTCGAGCTCGGCGCGCGACGCGGGCCGGCGTCGTGGCATCGGGATCTCGGTGATGCCCTCGACGAAGGACGCCTGCCGGGCCCACTCCGCGCTCTGCTGCTGCTCCTCGACGGACAGGATTCCGAGGCGGCCGAGCGAGTTGAGCTCATCGCGAATGTAGGTCTTGAGCATCTCGGGTCCGTCGGTGTTGATGGTGTAGCGCACACGGTTGCGGCGAAACGTGTCGAAGATCCAGCGGAACTCGTCCCAGCCCGAGACGACACGCGTGTTCAGGTTGCTGGTGGGGCAGATTTCGAGCGTGATGTTGCGCTCGCGGATCATGCCCATCGTGCGCGGGTCGAAAGCCGACTTGACGCCGTGACCGAGTCGCGTTGGCTCGAGCGCCTCGATGACCTGGGCGATCTCCTCGATCGGTCCCGATTCGCCGGTGTGCACGGTGATTCCGAGGCCTCGCTTCCGGCAGCGATCGAACAGCCGCTTGTAGTCAGCAGGCCGGAAGCCGTCGGACTCGGGGCCGGCAATATCGATTCCGACGACGCCCTTGGAGCGGTAGGCGATGGCCTTCTCCGCGATGATCTCGTTGAGCTGGTACGGGAACGCGCGGTCCAGGCAGAGGATCAGGCCGGGCTTGACGGGGTACTCGAGCTGGGCACGGTCCATTCCTCGGATCGCGGCGCTGATGATGTGGTCCAGGTCCTGCTCGCCGCCGCGATTTCGCTTCATGGGGTTGAAGCGCAGTTCGATGGTCGTGACGTTGTTCTTGCGGTAGGCGCCGCCGACCACCTCGTAGACCGAGCGCTCCACCGCCAGCGGCGACGACTGGATCAGCTCCGTCCAGTGGAAGAGCTGCAGGTAGCCCTCGAACGAGCGGCCCCGCCGCGGGGAGACCGTGATCATGTCGCGGAACTCCCAGTAGTCCTTTGTCGGCAGCCGAATGCCCTGGCTATGTGCGATGCCCCACATGATCGCGGGCGCGACGGCGCCGCCCAGATGACAGTGGAGCTCCGTGAGCGGCAGGGTGCGCGAAAGAATGGGCGGCATGTGACCGCATCGTAAGAGAGGAGTGGGAGCGATGGGCGGTGAGCGGACTGGCCTCGTTGCAAGGCCCGCTGCCTGATGGCGCTCTACGATTCGGACCGCACGCGGTGGCACCTGTCACCAGCCACGGCGGCGTCTCGTCAGGCAGCCCGGAGGGGGATACCGCTGCGCGCCTTCTCGCGTCTCGGGGGCAGATTCGCCGGCGTGCTCGTCGTGCTGTTCGTTGTCCAATTGAGCGTGCCCGCGGTCACCGCCGCCTCGACTCGCTCGGCCGGCACGCCCATCGCCGACGCAGACTCCTCGCTCGGCAAGATCGGCGCCTCGGCGGCCGAGGCTGCATCGGCCGACTCCCACGCGGGCGAGGGCTTCACCACGCTCGTCCGGACCTACTGGAACACGGCGGATCGGACGTTCTACGCGCTGAGCGACCACAAGGCCCAGGGAGGCAAAACCCGGGCCGACTTCTGGTGGTGCGCCGAGCTGTGGGAGGTGACGCTCGACGACTACCAGCGAACGCGTAGCGCGAGCGACCGGAACCTGGTCGACGATGTCTATGAGGGGTTCGTCGCGCGCCATCCCAACTTCGACTCCGACTTCAACGACGATCGTGGCTGGTGGGCCCTGGCGTCAGTCCGCGCCTACGAACTGACCGGTGAGGCACGCTTCCTGCGGCGGGCCACGTCGCTGTGGAACGGCATCTGGGCTTCGTGGGATTCGGCCCTGGGTGGCGGCATCTGGTGGAGCCGCGCCGCGCACACCGAGAAGAACGTGGCGACCAACGCGACGGCCGCGAGCGTTGCCGCTGAGCTCTACCGCCAGACCGGCAAGGCGGAGTTCCGCGACGCCGCACTCGCCCTCGTCCACTGGCTGAACAAGCGGCTGCGGTCCGGGGACCACATCGCGGACCACATCGATGCCCAGGGAAGGGTGTTCGACTGGCAGTTCACGTACGACTACGGCGCCTACGCAGGAGCAGCCGCCCGACTTTCGAGGATCGAAGGGAACGACAAGTTCCTCCAGGCTGCCGTCGCCGTGGCGACCCATGCGACCACGGCACTCGCGAAGAACGGGATCCTCGTCGACGAGGGAACCGGCACGGGCGGCGGGTTCAAGGGCATCTATGTGCGCAACCTGACCCTCCTCGACTCGGAATTCGGGCAGGGCCAGTTCCGGACCTTCCTCCACCAGAACGGCGAAGCCGCATGGCAGCACCGGCGCGCCGATGAGCTGAACGGCCCGGACTGGGCGGATACGCCTGGATCCGAGGCGATCGAGAGCCTCGTCGACTCATCAGCGGCGGCCCTGTACGAAGCGGTGGCGACCACCCACTGACCAGCGCGTCATGGTTGCGCGGTTCGTGGCATCGTTCCACGCGCCCAGAGTCATTCCACGAAAGACGATGGGCAGTCTCGAAACCGACTCATTCCCCCCGACGGCCGGTGCACTCGATCGGCCCCAAACCCCAGATGTCCCCCTCGCGTGGTTGCGCAGCGTCGCGCGCGACTGGCGCTGGATGGTGGTCCCGTTCTCGATCGCCGTCCTCTCGCGGCTCTACTCGTCGTTCCTGCTGGTACGTATCGCCAACCGAACGACGCCGCTGCTGACCTCGAACCGGTCGCCGTTTGTTGCCTGGGACGGGCAGTGGTACATCCGCATCGCGCAGTGGGGGTATCACCCCTATCCGCTCCAGTACACCGCGACCATCGCGCATCACGACTTCGCCTTCTACCCCGGTTGGCCGCTGCTGATCCGGGTCGCCAGCCTGGGCGGCCTGCTGCCGTACGACGGCACCGCGATCGTGCTGGCGAACGTGCTCTTCGTCGCGGCAGCAATCGTGCTGTTCCGTTTCTTCGAGGATCGCTTCGACGGCCGCGCGGCACTGTGGGGAATCTGGCTGCTCTGCTTCAACCCGGCCGCGTACGTGTTGTCGATGGCCTACTCGGAGCCGCTCTTCCTACTGACGGGAGGGCTCTACTTCGTCAGCCGCTACGGCCGCTCCTCTCCGGGTTTCGCCTTCCTCGCCACGCTGAGCCGCGTCTCGGGTCTTGCGATCGGCGCATCCGCGCTCGTCACGTTCGCCCGAGGCGGCGTGTCCCGCCGGCGGTTGGTCCTCATCGGCGGTGGCGTGGCGCTCGCATTCACTGCCTGGTGGATCTACATCTGGCGTCTGACCGGAAACCCGTTCGGCTGGTACGAAGGCTCACCGTCGTGGGTGAAGTACGCGGGTGTCGCCGCGATCCTTCGAGAGCTCCATTTCGACCGCCTCGACGAGGTCGCCAGGCTGGCCTTCATCGCATTGATGGTGCTCGGCTCGCTGCTGCTGGTCCGACGCCATCTCGACCTTGCCGTGTATTCGCTGACGGCCATCGGCCTGTCGCTCGCGGGTGCGCCTGCATCGTCCATGCCGCGCCACGCGATGGTGGCTTTTCCCGTCTTTGCCGGCCTCGCGTCACGACTCGGCAAGCGCGGTTCGATCCTGCTGCTGATCGTCTTCGCGGTCGGCCAGATCCTGCTCATCCAAATGTCCTTCGGCCCCGATGCGCAGCCGCCGTAAGCCATCGACCGCGGCACTTCAGAGCCCGAGCTGCGCCTGGGCCACGACGGGAAGGGCCCGCGGACGAGGTTCGGGAGAGGGACGGTGCCCGCGCCCTGGAAGAGCGGATCGAAACGGCGGCGGCTCATCGAAACCGTTGGCCGAGCGGCGCGCCCGAACGATGGCCTGGATGCGAGCATCCACGTCCTTGGAGATGTACGCCCGGCCGCGATAGAGCTCCTCGTACTCAGGGATGTGATCCGGCCAATCCCGGCCGAGCTGTTCGAGGAAGTGCTCGCGGGTTCCCGGCGGCAGGTACAGCACGCGCGTCCACACGTTGCGGGCACCTGCATCCCGGGCGGCCCGAATCACGCGATCGATCGACGCCACGGAGTCGGACAGTCCCGGTAACACGGGCGCGATCCCGACACTCACGTCGATCCCGGCACGGGCGAGCATGGAGACCGCCCGCAGCCGGTTGCGCGGGTGGGCCGTGCCTGGCTCCGTGGTGCGCCAGACCCGGTCGTCCAGCGTGGGGATCGAGTACGTGACAGTCACTGGCGCCACGCGTGACGCCTCCTGGAGGACGTCGATGTCGCGGACCATCAGCGGCCCGCGGCTGATGATGGAGAACGGGTTGGCAGCTTCCGTGAGCACCTGCAGGCACGCCCGGGTGAGGCGGAAACGGCCCTCGGCGGGCTGATAGGGATCCGTCGCGGCGCCAATCGCGATCAGCTCATGCCTCCACGATCGCCGACCCAGCTCCCGGCGCAACACTTCCGCCGCATTGACCTTGACCCTGATCGACGAGCCGTACCGAGTGTCGCTCGGGCGTCCCGCGCGAAGCTCGAACGCTCTCACGTAGCAAAACGTGCAGCGATGAGCACAGCCCATGTACGGGTTGAGCGACCACTTGAAGGGCATGCCCTCAACGCGGTTGAGTGCGTTCCTGCACGGCTCTTCTCGATACTCGGCCTTCATCGTGCAGACTATTCTAGAACATCTGTTCTATTCGTCAACCGGCGACCCGCATTACACTTTGCGCATGTGTGACGACGGCGACACCGCTGCGGACGGCCGCTCGGGAGCTGCCGCGGAAACCGCGGCGTGCCGCACACCCGGCGCCCGGCAACCACTCTCCCGCGACCGGATCATCGCCGCGGCGACCGGCTACGTGGACGCCAACTGCCTTGACGACCTGAGCATGCGGCGGCTCGGCAGTGAGCTCGGCGTCGAGGCGATGTCGCTCTATCGCTACTTCCCCAGCAAGGCAGCGCTGCTGGACGGCGTCGTCTGCCATGCCCTGACCGACCTGGAACTGCCGCTGCACGACAGCCGCGACTGGGAGTCCGACGTGCGCGCCTACGCTCGTTCCTTCCGGCGCCTCTCCCGCGAGCATCCGCGGCTGATGCCGCTGCTTGCAACGACCGGTCCTGAAAACCACACGCTCTTGGAAGTCACCCGCAGGATGGTCGTGTCGTGGCAAGCGGCGGGTCTTGATGGACCCACCGCCGAACGCGCGCAGTCGGCGCTGCAGGGCTACGTGACCGGCATGAGCGTCGGCGGAGCACGCTCGGTCGAGAGCGACGAGATCTTCGAGTTCGGGCTCGACGCCTTGATCTGCGGCCTGCGCGAGGTGGTCCGGCATCGCGAGCCGGTGGTTTCCTAGGCCCGGATCCGCCGCGCCGGCGCAGCAGATCGCCGACTGGGCGAGCGCGATCCAAGGAGGCCGGGAGCACCACAGCGAGCGCACTTGTTTGGTTCGTGAGCGAGGAGCGCGCCGCCGACGCAGGAGCGAGCCGTCCCATGCGGATGAGACACAAGTCGGCATCGGTGGAGCCGGGCTAAAGGTTTCGGAGGGCCCGGCTACGGGGTTGGTTCCTAGACGGTCCGCTGCCCGAATCGCCGTTTTACCAATCGGGGTAGTGATAAACACCGCCACCGCGGCACCAGCCTGCCATTTACCAATCCCGGTGGTGCCAGAGGCGATCTTGGCCAGTAGGGCGTGAGGCTGCGGCTTCTTCGCAGACTTACCACCACTCCGGTTGGTATCTGGGAAGTGTCGACGCCCGCCAACGAGCCGCTAGGCAACCAACCCGTTCGCGGCACGTGCTGCCTCTCGCGACGTGCGAAGAGCTCGCGCCTCCTCGGGCACCTGGTCTCGTGCGTGGTAGCTCGAGCGCACCAGCGGTCCCGACTCGACGTGCCTGAAACCCAGTCCCAACGCCTCTGCCTTCATCTCCGCGAATTCATCCGGGTGCACGTACCGCTCGACCGGCAGGTGCTGGAGTGACGGTCGCAGGTACTGGCCGATCGTGAGGATGTCGCAGTCGGCGGCCCGCAGATCGCGGAAGGTCTGGGACAGCTCCACGCGCGTCTCGCCCAACCCAACCATCAGGCTCGACTTGGTATGCACCGTGCCGTCGCGGCCGCTGATCTCGCGTGCAAACTCCTTGGCGCGCACGAGCACGTCGAGCGAGCGGTGGTATCGCGCGCGTTTGCGCACCGGTTTCTGGAGTCGCTCGACCGTCTCGACGTTGTGGTTGAGGATGTCCGGACCTGCCTCCATCACGGTCCGCAGCGGCTCGTCACTGCCGTTGAAGTCGGGGATCAGCACCTCCACGCCCATCCCGGGGCAACAGACGCGCAGCTCGCGAATCGTCTTGGCAAAGATGTGTGCGCCGCCGTCGGCCAGGTCGTCGCGCGCAACGCTCGTGACCACCACGTGCTCGAGGCCCATCTGCGCGATCGCCTCGGCCACGCGTCGTGGCTCGTCCTCGTCGTTCCAGGTCGGCCGACCCGTCTTCACCGCGCAGAAGCCGCAGGCGCGGGTGCAGGTGTCGCCGAGGATCATGATCGTCGCGGTGCGCTGCTCCCAGCACTCGCCGATGTTTGGGCAGTGGGCTTCCTCGCAGACCGTGTTGAGCTCCAGGCCGCGCAGGATCCCCTTGAGCTCCTGGTAGTTCTCGCCGGTGGGCAGGCGCGCCTTGATCCATTCGGGGTGGCGCCGCAGGGCGTTGCTGCCGTCGAGCGCTTCGTCGACTCGCCCGCCGCCGAGCGCGATGGTGATCGGCTCCGCCGGCCCGTGGGCGTGGCCGCCCGACAGCGGGCGGCGAGAACATCGGAAGGGCGCGCTGCATCGGTCCGGAGTTTAGGCGGCGGCTTCGGGCTTCGCCGACGACGAGACGTTGCCATCGGCGCGACCCCAGGTGTCCGAGATCCCCTGCTCCAGCGATCGCGGCTGAAAGCCAAGCTCGACGGTCGCCTTGTCGTGGCTCGCCCAGTACGTCACGTCTTCGCCCGCGCGGATGGTCTCGGACAGATTCGCGGGCAGGCCCGGAAGCCCCCCAAGTCGATCGTTGAGCGGAGCGATGGGTCGCAGCATCAACGTCGGCACGGTCAGGCGCGGCGGCCGGTGCCCACCGATCCGGGCCGCCAATCGGACAGAGTCACCCAGGCGTCGGCAGTCGCCGGCGAGGACATACGACTCACCGATCCGGCCTCGATCCAGTGCGGCAACGATCGCGTCGGCGAGGTCGTCCACGTGGACCCAGGCAAGACCAGTCGACGGGAACGAGATGTAGCGGAGCCGTCCCGCAAACGCCTCCGACAACTGAGCGCTGGCGAGCGAGTGATCGTGTGGCCCGTACACCTGCCCGGGCTGGACGATCAGGATCGGTGCCCCCTCGGCAATTCGACGCTCGGCCACCTCGTGGGCGCGGAATTTCGTCTCGTCGTACCAGGAAACGAAACCCTCTGACAGGTCTCTGCGGTAGGTCTCCGGCACGATCTCTCCGTGCGTGTCGCCGAACACATTGACGGTGCTGACGTAGATGGCACGTGGCACGCCGGTATCCACGGCCGCGCCGAGCGCGCGCTCCGTGGCGCCGACGTTCGCATCCCACATCCGCTGTTTCTCGGATGTCGAGATTCCGATGCGGTAATCACCAGCGCCGTGGATCAGCGCATCAACGCCGCGCAGCACTTCCCCGATCGCGGCTCGGTCCGAGAGGTCGCTGCGCACCAGCGTGACGCCGTCCCGATCGATGTGACTCGCGCGCTCAGGATCCCGCACCAGCGCGACGACCGCATCCGTGCGATCGGCTAGACGGGCGACGACGGCACGGCCGATGAAGCCGGCACCTCCGGTGACCAGGACGCGCATCCGGCGGGCCCTCAGCGCCCCATCATTCAGCGACCGCGGCGCCAGAGCCGGCGGCCGCACTCGCGAGCGTACTGGTGACCAGCGCGTCCAGCATCGGCCAGAGCGACTTCGCAAACGTCGCGGTCAGGTGCGTGGCGTTGCGCCACATCATCAGGTGGCCCATCACGACGGGGCACGGGTCGTAGGGGCAGACCTCGAGGTTGGGCGAGAAGAAGGTCGCATGCTCGGCGGCGGCCGCCTTCGACTCGGTCGCATCGTGCGTCAAGCTCCAGGAGCCCTTCCGCGAGCTGTCGCAGGGTTGCACGTCGTCGGAGTGCTGCCGGAGGCAGCTCACGGGCTCACGCTTCAGGTGCACGGTGTCGCCGACGACGAGCCGCGCGGACTGCGACCGGAGCTGGCGCAGCGTTCCTCGCAGACCCTTCCCCCATGCCGGTTCGCGCGAGACCTTGTTGCCGTTCGCGTCCACGAGCGTGTACCCGCGCGAGTTCGACAGGATCACGAGGTCCGCGCGATGCGCGTTCAGCCAGTCGATCGCGCTCGCGCGCCATGTCCGGCACGGCACCACGTCGTCGGGGAACGCGCCGGGACGGAAGCGCACGTCCGCCGACGGACAGCCGGACTTCGTCAGCACCACCAGCCGCCAATGCTCGACCTTGGCCGCATGGTCGAGGGCCGGTTCCCATTGCAGCGCGTGGGAGTCGCCAAAGAGTGCAATCGTCACGTCGCCGTTGGGATCCCCGAACACGCAGGGATGGATCGTCGAGCTTCCTGGACCGGTATGGCAGCCGTCGCTGTAGCTGACCGGCGTGTCGCCGGCCGCATCGGACAGGCTGGGAGTCAGGTTCGACGGGATCGGCCGGCGATCCTGCTCCAACCCATCGGGCTTGCCGTTGCCGTTCGCGTCGTCGCGCGCGTCGTTGATGCCGTCGCCGTCAGTGTCCGGGTTGGTCGGATCGGTGCCGACCCGCTGCTCACCCAGGTTGCTCAACCCGTCGCTATCGGGGTCTTCCGCACCATCGGGCACGCCGTCTCCGTTGGTGTCGGCGTTGTGCGGATCGGTGATGCCCCAGTGCTTCTCCCACTTGTCGCTGAGACCGTCGCCGTCGCTGTCCGTGGAGGCCGGCGAGAGGGTGAAGGCGGACGACGCGGGCGTGGACGCAGCGGCAGGCGCGTCGAGCAGCGACAACCCGCTGATGGCCGCCAACACGGCGATCAGGACCGCAGCCGTGCGTTTCACGGCAGCAGGGGGGTCAACAGTGCGCCAAGCGATGGCGCGAGCTGCTTGGAATACGTCGCGGTCAGGTGCGTCTGCTCACGCCACATCATGAGGTGGCCGACCACCAGCGGGCACGGATCGTATGAGCACACCTGGCCGTTGAGCGAGGCGAAGCTCGCACCCGAGCCGGCGGCGGCGATGCGCTCTGCCTGGTCGTGTGCCGGGCTCGTGGCCGCGGATCGGGATGTCTCGCAGGCCGCCATGTTCGAGGAGTGCTGCTGCAGGCACGTGGGCGGGTCGGACGGCATCTGCGGGGTGTCGCCGAGGACAAAGAGCCGCGACGAGTTCGGCAAGGCATCCAGGGTCTTCGACAGGCCGGAGCCCCACGCCAACTCTCTCGCGGTGCCGTGGAGCGTGTTGCCGGATGGGTCGAGCAGCTCGTAGCTGCGGTAGTTCGTGACCACGATCAGATCGGGTGGGTGGCTCGCCAGCCAGGCAACTGCGTGCTTCCGCCACGTCCGGCACGACTTCTCCGCCCCCGCGTACGTGCCTTCCTTGAAGCGCACCGTGACCGATGGACAGCCGCTCTTGGTCAGCGATCGGATCTGCCAGTGCTCCACGTTGCCGATCACGATCAGCGCAGGCAACCACTGCGCGGCGTGCGAGTCGCCGAACAGCGCCACGGTCTTGCTCCCGTTGGCATCGCCGTACAGGCACGGATGCACCGTCGTTTCGTAAACGCCCGAATGGCAGCCGTCGCGGTAGCTCGGCGGCGTGTCGTCGTAGGCGCGTTTGAGCGACGGCTCGAGCTTGGTCGGCACCGGACGGCGGTCCTGTTCCCTGCCGTCGGGAATGCCGTCGTGATCGCTGTCCTCGCGTGAATCCGTCACACCGTCGTTGTCGGTGTCGGCGTTCAGCGGTGACGTCCCGAAGCGCTGCTCACCGAGGTTGGAGAGGCCGTCGCCGTCGGGATCCTCGGCGGGGTCGAGCAGGCCGTCGTGATCGGAGTCCGGGCTGTTGGGGTTGAGGCCGTACTTCTTCTCGAACGCGTTGCTCAGCCCATCCCCGTCGGAATCGGTGGAAGTCGGACGAAGATTCGCGAGCTCAGCGGAGCGAGCACGCTGGTTGGCGAGCGCCGGCGCCGCGCCGGCACCGATCTGGAGCAGGCAGCCCGCGATCACGCCGACGGCGAGAGCCCGGGCAACTCGGCCAAGACGCGAGGCCGCCGCATATCCAGCTGTCGCGCCAATCACGCGCTGAGGTTACGGCGTTCCCCCAATCGCGGCCGCGGAGAGCGCCCACTCGACCCGCGCGGCAAGGACTTCCATGAAGGTCGCCGTGACGTGGGTCGTATCGCGGTAGACAAGGTACCGGCCCATCACCAGGGGGCAGACCTGGTCGGGGCAGAGCCAATCGTTCGCCGAGATGAGGTCGACCGACGCGGCGGAGGCGGCATCGGCTTCGAGCTGCGAGTAGCTGGCGTCGATGTGCTGCGACGCCGGATCGGTGCAGGCATCGACTCGCGCATGGCGAGCGAGGCACTCAACCGGGTCCGTATCGAACCGTGGCGTCTCCGCGAACATCACTGTCCGCCCTGCCGCGGCCTGCAGCGTCGTCAACATGCGCTCGAGTGCGTCGCTCCACTGTGGCAGTGAGTCGTCGAACGGCTGGGGGTTGCCATGGTCGTCGACCACCTGGTAGTCGCGCGCCGATGCCACGAACACGTAGGCCGGGTGCTCATCCTCGATTCGCTGCAGTGCGTTCCGGCGCCACTGGTCGCACTCGCGATAGGAGCGATTGAGCGGCGCATTCCACACGGTGAGAGGCACGGGCGGACAGCCCGATTTGGTCAACGAGACGAGTCGCCAGTCATTGGCATCGGCGATTCGCAGGAGCGCCGGCAGCCACTGCGCGGCGTGCGAGTCACCGAACAGGATCGCGGTCGTGGCCGAATTCGGGTCGCCGTACACGCAAGGCGGCGACTCGGTCGTCCCGAAGTCCAGGTGGCAGCCATCCGAGTAGCTGACCGGCAGGTCATTGGCGGCATTGGCCAGCGACGGGATGAGGTTCTTGGGCAGCGGTCCCGTGAGCAGCGGATCGGGCAGTGGGGGCGGCGGGGGTAGTGAGGCCGTGGCCGTTGGCTCCTGTGACGGAGACGGAATAGGCGGTGGCGACGGCGAGCTCGTCGGGGCGACGCTCGGCGATGGCGCGGCTGTGGGAGGCGGCGTCTCCGAGGGCAACGCCGGGGATGGTGACGGGCCGGGCGACGGCGTTGGCGACGCCGAGGGCGGGTCGCCAGCGACGGAGTCGCCAGGGACGGAGTCGCCAGGGACGGCGATGGAGCCACAACAGTGGAAGTGGCAAGAGGACTCGGGGCGTTGTCCGTCGGCAAGCTCGTCGGGGTCGTCGCCGGGGTCGGGCTCGGCGCGATTTCGGTCGGGGTCGCTGTCGGCGGGATTGCGGTCGGGCTCGCTGTCGGCGTCTGCGGCGGGCTCGGGCTCGGCTCGATTTCGCTCGGGCTGGCCGTCGACTGCGCTCGGGCTGGCCGCGACTGCGCTCGGGCTCGCTGTCGGCGTCTGCGCCGATGCGATCGGCTTCAGCGTCGGCAACGGGCGGAGCGGCGCAAGGGTGGGCAGGTCGAGATCCGCGGTCTGGGCTCCGCCGTTGGCGCCGACCGTCAGCCCGCCACCGACCGTGAGCGCGATCAGGGCCACACACGCGGACGCGCTGCCTGCCGCAAGGATCGAGCGTGACGGCGGAAGCTTGAAGGCGCGTCCCTCGCGGATCGGAACCTCGATCCAGCGGGTGCTCAAGTCCGCGACCGCGATGGCCGCCAGCGCGATCCCGAGCCGGAGCGGGAGGTTGTCGCTTCCCAGCAGGATCGGCACCAGGATCAGCATCGGCCAGTGCCAGAGATAAAGCGAATACGAGATCCGGCCGAGCCACCGCGGGATCGCCGTCCCGAGGCCGCGCGCCACGATCGTGGAGCGCGACTCACCGGCCAGGATGATGAGCGCGGTGCCCAGAACCGGCCAGATCGCCGCCGTGCCGGGGAACGGTGTCGAGGTGTTGAACACGACCATCGAGCCGACGACCAGGACAATCCCAAGCAGGCCGGCGACGCTGAGCAGCTGACGCGGGAGGCGCGCGCCCAGCGGCGTGGCAACCACGGCAAGAATGCCCCCGGCGGCCAGCTCCCAGGCTCGCGTGGGGAGGGAGAAGAACGCCCACGGCTGTGCGATGTCGGTCCAATAGATCGACGCGACACACGAGACGACTGCAAGCACGACCAGCAACAGCGCGAACCCGGCGCGGTTCAGGTACCGCGTGGCGAGGATCACGAGCAGCGGCCAAACCAGGTAGAACTGCTCCTCGAGCGAGAGCGACCAGTAGTGGAGCAACGGTGATGGATCCGATCCCATGGCGAGGTAGTCGGTCGCGTTGAGCGCGAAGCGGTAGTTCGAGACGTATGCCGCGGCAGCCGCGCCATCGATCGCTACACCCGGAAACCGGACGCTCGACAACAGCCAGTACGACGCGGCAAGCGTGACGACGATGACCACGAGGGCCGCTGGCAGCAGCCGCCGCAGGCGGCGCGCGTAGAAGCGCGTCAGGCCGACGCGGCCGGTCCCACCGATCTCACGCAGCAGGAGGCCGGTAATGAGGAAGCCCGAGATGACGTAGAAGACGTCGACGCCGACGTAGCCGCCCGGAAACCCGGGGACTTCGGCATGGAAGAGCAGCACGCCGAGGACCGCGACCGCGCGCAGCCCCTCGATGTCGGGCCTGAAGTAGCCGCGCTCAGTCGGGCCGCCGACGAGCCCAGACACATTCGAGCCGTCGCCGGTCATCGACCTCCCGGCCTCCTAATGGCCGATTCGCCGGCCTCGGGTTACCAGATGGGCGTGCCGTCGTCGACCGCTTCGAGCCAGCGCTTGATGTCGCCGATGAACTTGCCCGCCTGCGCGCCGTCGGTGGCGCGGTGATCGATGCCGAGACACATGTTCATGATCGGCCGCACGGCGAACGCGTCGCCCTGGCGGCGTCTCGACGACGACCGGTCGCTTGACGATCGCCTCCATCGTCACGATCGCGACTTCCGGCACGTTGATGATCGGCTGTGTCAGGACAGAGCCGGTCCAGCCGGTGTTGTCGACCGTGAACGTGCCGCCCTGGATGTCGTCAAGGCGCAGCTTGTTGGAGCGGGCACGCTCGGCCAGTTCGTGGATCTGCTTGTTGAGGCCGTGGATGCTGAGTTGGTCCGCATCGTGGATGACCGGCACGACCAGCCCGTCGTCCACGGCGACGGCAACGCCAACGTTGACGCGCTTTCGCCGCCAGTGGCCCTCGTCGGTGTAGTGGGCGTTGAAGTCTGCGTGCCTTCGGAGCGCTTCGACGGCGGCCTTGGTCACGAACGCGACGTAGGAGAGGGCAATCCCCTCCTGGCCCTGGTACGCGGCCTTGTTCTTGTCGCGGAAGCGGACGACGGCCGACATGTCGACCTCGATCGTCGTGAAGGCCACGGGCACCTGGAGCGCGCGCGTCATCTGGGCGGCGATCGCCTTGCGCATTGGTGACGCGGGCTTGAGCGAATCGCCCTCGGCGACCGGCGATGGTGCCAGCGGTTGGGGCGCCGCCGGGGCGGCGGCTGCGACGGGTTGTGCCGTGCGAGCCGTGCTGCCGGCACCTGTGCCGTGGGTGCCTGCGCGACCGCTGCCGCCCCTCCACCCTCGACGTAATGAAGCACGTCCTCGCGAGTGACACGGCCGGCGTGCCCGGTGCCCTGGAGCTTTGAAAGGTCGACGCCATGTTCGCGAGCAAGTCGCCGCACGGCGGGCGTCATGCGGCCTTCGTACGCGTCGACCGCAGCCGTGCCGTTGCTGCTCGCGGGCTGGCACGCGTGCATCTCCTCGACCGTCCGCTCGTCGGATCCAGCGGGGCCGTGAGCCGACCGACGGGGCCGCGGGTGTTGCCGCGGCGGAGGCTGCTGCTGCGGGTGTCGCCGCCGCGAGCTGTCGCTTCCGGGGTGCCGACGGCGCCAGGCGAGGACGGTTCGCTCGGCTGGGGCGCCTGCTGCGGCCGGAGCCGGCGTAGCAATATCGCCAGCCCCTTCGATCACCGCGATCTCGGCAAGGTTCGGGACCGTTTCCCCTTCCTTGACCAGGATCTCGGTCAGCGTCCCCTCGAACGGAGACGGAACCTCCGCGTTGACCTTGTCGGTGATGACCTCGACGATCGGCTCGTACTTGTCGACGTGATCGCCGACGTTCTTGAGCCACTTCCCGATGGTCCCCTCGGCGACGCTCTCGCCGAGCTGGGGCATCGTCACCTTCGGCACTGGGCTGTCTCCTGTACGCGCCGACCCTCGGCGCCATTGGATCGTCTCATGATGAAGACTAGTTTCTTCCACCGAGGCGCCCACGGCGCCGGCTGCGTGCGGGAGCGCGAGTCCTTCGAGATCGCGGGCTTCCGCGTTCGCGTGCGATGTAGTTTCCAACTTCCCGCGGAAGCGTGAGTGAAGTCTCGGAAGAGTCGGGCGTACGAGGAGCTGGGCATCATGGGTGCCCTGTGGATGACATCCGAAATCGGCCGTGTCGTGCGCGCACTCAGGCGTCGCAAAGGTTGGCGTCAATTGGATCTCGCCGAGGCCGCCGGTTGCTCGCAGACGCTGATCTCGTTGATCGAGCGAGGACAGATCGACACGTTGTCGCTTCGGGCCCTGCGCCAGGTCCTGGGCGCTCTCGAGGTGCGGTCAGTCCTCGATCTGTCGTGGCGAGGTGCGGCCCTGGACCGACTACTCGACGAGGAGCACTCCAGGCTTGTTGGTGCAGTCGCGGCGTACCTTCGGCACCTGGGTTGGTTGGTCGAGCTCGAAGTGACGTACTCAAGCTTCGGCGAGCGCGGCTCGATCGATGTCTTCGCCTTTCACGAGGCGTCGCGCACGCTTCTCGTGATCGAAGTCAAGACGGACCTACCATCAACGGAAGCAACGCTGCGCAAGCTTGACGAGAAGGTGCGCCTGGCCACTGAGGTTGCTCGCGCGCGGTTCGGGTGGCAGCCGCGATCGGTCGCCCGGATCGTCGTCATGACGGACACGAGCACGCTGCGCCGTCGGGTCGCGCGGCACGCTGACGTTTTCGACCACAGCCTGCCGCTTCGCGGGACCAGCATCCGCGCGTGGCTGCGCGCGCCGTCCGGGTCGGTGTCGGGGCTCTGGTTTCTGTCGGTCAGCAACCGGGATGCTGCTAGGTGCCGCGGACCCACTCCTGTACGCGTCCGAACCCGCAAACGGCCGTCACCCAGTCCTGGGATTGCTGCCTGACGGAAGATCCGGCGATTCGTCCGCATAAGAGCAGGCGGGTTACTGAGTGATGGAAACCTGCAGGATCCGACCGATGAGTCAGGTCAGGGCCGGCACGCGCGACAGCGTCAACGCGACGCGCCACTCCGGCGCCCAATCAACGCGGACGCGCCACTGCCGAGGCGCGCTTCCGCTCCGCGGCCTCCGCAAGCTTGCGGTCGGCGATGGACCGGTATCGCTCGACTGCCAGAGCCGTCAGCGCTTGCAGCTCAACCATGAGCGCCTCGTCGACCGAGTTGAACCGGAAGATGCCCTTGCCGTTGAACGTGCGGCGAAGTCCGTCGGACGCTCCGTCCAGGAGTTCGGGCATCAGGTAGACGGGCACCAGCGTGTAGGCGACGTAGCGGCGTCGAATCGCGATCTGCGCGACCGCGCCCTGCGGGTTTCCCTCCAACCCGGGCACTTCGAGGCGCGGGCGACCGCCATCGGCCGCATACGAGAACCTGCCGCGAGCGGCCGACAGGACTTCCGCGAGGCGAGCCGCCACAGCCGGGAGGTCTGCGGTCAGGGTCGCGCGTGCGCTCGTGCCCATTCCTCGTAGTCACGCCACCGAAGGTAACGCGTCGGCCGCGGCGGGGACCAGATCGGCAATCGAATCGAGCAGGATGTCAGCGCTGGGTGCGAGGGCATCCGGTGTCCCGACCCCGGACAGGACCCCGATAACGGCACCGGCACCAGCCGCGCGACCCATCTCCAGATCGCCCGGCGTGTCGCCGACCATCGCCGTAGCCGCCGGCTCCACGCCAAGCTCGGCGCACACGGAGAGGAGCATCTCGGGCCGCGGCTTCGGCGGCAAGCCATCGTCGGCGCAGCGGACCGCGTCGATGAGCGAATCGACCCCGAGCGCTGCCAGGGTCAAGAGCGTTGGAGCTCGATCGTCGGCCGTGACGACGGCGATCCGCCGGCCGCTGTCTCGCAACGCTCCGAACAGGCTCGGCAGGTCGGTGAGCGGGACGGCAGTGGCAACCGGATCAGGAGCGTCCCAGACCGATTCGACCCTCGCCTCGGCGACGGAGCGGTCGAGCCCGCCGCGCATCGCGACCTCCACGGCGATCTCACGCAATCGCTCCATGATCGAGATTGCGACCGGCGCCAGCGGCGTGGCTCGTCCCGTCTCGGGCGCGAGACCCATCGCCGTCTCCAGGTCCGCCTCGATCGCGAGACCGGTCACCGCGCCTAGCCGGTGCGCAAGCCCGCGAACCCACGGCTCCCACATGGCACCAAAGTCGATCAGCGTGCCGTCCTTGTCGAACGCGACCAGCTCGATCCCTTCGAGCAGGTCGAAACCGGGACGGATCACACTTCCTCTAGAGCACTGGGGTCGGTGACCGGCTCGTCCAGGACGAGGATGGCCGAGCTCGGGAACGAGAACGCAACGTCGGCATCGCGGGCCGGCGGGGCGGTGTCCGCATCGTTGAAGGCATCGACCAGCACCGTCAGGCCATCGCCGAGATTCAGTCGCATGCGCACGGTCGCACCGAGGAACGTCACATCCTCAACCCGTCCGTGGAGCGAGTTGGCGCCGGGCACGCCGTCGTTGAGCCGGATGCTCTCGGGACGAACTGCGATCGCGACGAGCTGGCCGGCCGGCGAGTTCGGCAATCCCTGTGACACCACCAACTGCTGGTCGCCCACGGAGACACGTCCGCTGGGAGCATCGACGACGCGCACATTGATCACGTTGAGGTGACCGATGAAGCGCGCCACGAAGCCGGTCTCCGGATGGCCGTACACCTGTGGCGGCGTGCCCACCTGCTCCACACGCCCCTCGTTCATGACGACGACCCGGTCCGAGAGCGAGAGCGCCTCTTCCTGGTCGTGTGTCACGTAAATCGTGGTGATGCCCAGATGACGCTGGATCTGCCGGATCTCCGTACGCAGCGACAACCGGATCTTGGCGTCGAGTGCTGACAGCGGCTCATCCAGCAGCAACACCTGCGGCTCGATGGCGAGCGCGCGCGCGAGTGCGACACGTTGCTGCTGGCCGCCCGAAAGCTGCCAGGGGTAGCGGTCACCGCGCCCTTCGAGGTGGATGAGCGTCAGCAGCTCGCCGACGCGCTGCGCGATGCGTTTCTTGTCGGTATGTCGAATTCGCAAGCCGTACCCGATGTTGGACGCCACGGTCATGTTCGGGAACAGGGCATACGACTGGAACACCATGCCGATGTTGCGACGGTTCGGCGAGGTTCCGGTGACATCCGCGCCATCGATCCGGATCCGCCCCCCGGTCGGCTGCTCGAAGCCGGCAATCATGCGCAAGGTCGTGGTCTTGCCACAGCCGCTGGGTCCGAGAAAGGAGACGAACTCGCCCTTGTTGACGGTCAGGTTGAAGTCCTGCACGGCGGCCGTGCCGCCTCGGAACTGTTTCTGGACGTGTTCGAGCTCCAAAAACGCCACTTGCATCTCCTACCGTGCGCCGCCGACCGGAATCCGCGTGCGCGAGCCGCGGGCAACCAACGCGATCAGCCCCATCGCCAGCCACGTGATCGCGAAGCTGATCAGTGCGACGGCTGCCGGCTCGTAGGCGCGGTTCTGGCCAAGCAGCGAGAGGTACGGACCAAAGGCCGGTCGCGCCAGGAACGTGGCAATCGTGAACTCACCCATCACGATGGCAAGCGTGAGGAAGGCGGCGGTGATCAGGGACGCGCGCAGGTTCGGCAGGATCACCTGCCACAGGATGCGGAGCCATCCGGCGCCCATGCTTTGGGCCGCTTCGGTGAGCGTCCCGATATCGACGCTGCGCATTCCTACGTCGACCGATCGATACGTGTACGGCAACGCAAGGACCACGTAAGCGGCGACCAGCAGGAAGTCGCTTCCCAGGTCGGACGAGGTCAGCGACAGCGGCTTTGAGCTGAACGTTCGGATCAGCCCGAACACGAGGATCACCGGCGGGATCACGAAGGGCAGCAGGGTCACGAACTCCACGAGGGGACGCAAGCCGGGATAGCGCAGCCGGACCCAGTAGGCCGTCGGCACCACGATCGCGAAGCTCGCGACGATCGTGAAGAAGGCGATCACGAACGAGAACAGCAGGCTTCCCCAGAAGCCCGGGTCTTTCAAGTCGTTGAAGTACGCCTGGCCTGCCGGCCGCGCTTTGAGCGAGAACAAGAGCGTCGCGAGAAGCGGCGCCAGGAAATAGATCGCAGCGACCAAGAGGATCAGCAGAGCGACCACCGACGGCCGCCGCCGGCGCGACGGATCCTTGAGCGAGGCTTGGTCGGCGGCCAACGCGTCGGGTGGCATGGCGCGCGCGCCGATTCCCGGGCCGGCCGTCATTTCTGCCACCGTTCTGCACGCCGCTGCAGCAGTGCGTACAAGAGCAGCGCCACGGCCATGATCACGACCATCCCCATGGCAAGCGAGTATCCGAGGCCCACGTTGTGGAGCACGTCCCCACGCATCTCCGAGGAAATGACACAGGTCGTCAAGTTGACCTGGCACGCGGTGAGTTGATACGCCGTCGCTTGCGCCCCGAACGAGTTGGCGAACAGCAGGATCATCGTGCCAAGGATTGTCGGAGCGAGAACCGGTAGTGCGACCGTGCGCCAGTACTGCGCTCCGGTCGCGCCGAGGTTCTCGGCCGCCTCTCGCCAGTCCGGCTTCAGGCCCTGCAGGGCAGGCGCCATGATCAGCACCATCAGCGGAAGCTGGAAGTAGAAGTACACGATCTCCAGGCCAAGCTTGGTGTAGAGGCTCCAGCTCCCGCCGTACAGGTCAAAGTGGAACGTCTGCTTCAGCCAGAGCGTGACGATTCCCACGTGACCGATCGTGTACACGAACGCGAGGGCGAGCGGCACACCCGCGAAGTTGGAAGCGACGCCGCAGAATGTCAGCACGAGCGCCGCGACCACGGCCGGCAGACGGCCCAGGACGATCGCGTATGCGAGAAGGAAACCCGCGATGCCCCCTGCAACCGCGGTGACGATGCTGATCTCGATGCTATTGGAGTACGCGTCGACGATGAACTGCTGGGACAGATCAGAGTAGTTCTGGAGCGTCGGCGTGCCGTGGACGTCCTGAAAGCTGCCGATCACGAGGAAGCTGACGGGCAGCAACAGGAACAGCGTCACGAACAGCGCGAACGGAAGCAGCCCCAACAGCCCCACGAATCGGCGAGGTGCAGAGCGGAAACGGGTTCCGCCCTGCACCACGGAGTTCGCCGGTGCGGTCATCGACCGAGAGTGTGAGTGTTACGGAGCCGTCGAACCTGACGGTACCGGAGTCGGCGGAGCCGCAACGGTCACGCCGATCTCGCTCTTCCAGCCGCTGGTGATGAGCGCCTTGGCGGCGTCCACCTGCGGGCCTGACGGGAAGACTGCGCCGCTCACATCGGGCAGCTTCGCCGCAAGGTCTGCCGGGATCACGCCGCGTGACACGAGGTCGTTGTAGCGGGTGGTGTAGCAATAGCCGTTCAGCCACCCGAGCTGACCCTCGTCGCTGTAGAGGTACTCCTCCCACAGCTTGGCCGCGTTCGGATGCGGAGCGTAGGCGCTGATGCCCTGGGCGTACATGCCGCCGAAGCGACCGGAGGCCGGGATGACGACGTCGACGTTGGGATTGCCCGCCAGTGAGTCCTTCATAGCCTGGGCGAGGTAGTTCCAGGTGATGACCACAGGTGTCTCACCCGACGCAAGGGTTCCTTCGCCGGCGATCGTCGGCACGAAGTTGCCTTCATCGTTCAGCTGCTTGAAGAAGTCGAGGCCCGGCTGCGCGTTGTCGAGCGAACCGCCGTTGGCGAGCGCAGCGGCGTAGACGGACTGGATGGCCTGGTTGGACACCGTCGGATCGCCGAACAAGGCAACCGAGTGCGCAAGATCCGGACTCAGCAGGTCCTTCCAGTCGGCCGGCTCGGTTGTCACGACATCGGTGTTGACTGCGAACGAGAGGACACCGTAGTAGTCGCCGTACCAATTGCCGTCGGGATCCTTGCTGGCCGGGTCGATGCTGTCCCAGGTGCTCACCTTGTACGGCGCGAGCAGGCCCTGCTGAACAGCCTGAGGCCCGAATGAGACGCCGACGTCGATGACATCCGGCGCCTGCGGGCCACCGTTCTGCTCGTTGGCGATGATCGCCTGGATCTCGTCGCCCGAGCCACCGCCCGGATTGATCGAGTTGATCGGAATGCCGTACTTGGCAGTGAAGCCGTCCAGCAGCGCGCCGTAGTTGCACCAATCGCGCGGCAGGGCGATGACGTTGAGGCCGCCTTCCGCCTGCGCCGCGGCAATGAGCGCGGACAGATCGGGTGACGCGGCCGGCGACATGGCCGGTGCCGCGCTTGGCGATGCGTCCTGAGCGGCAACGACGTTCGGCAGCGCAGCGGCTGCGAACATGGCGATGGCTCCGACGGCTGCGAGCCTCGCGGAACGACGTGATTCGATCGGCACGATGATCCTCCTCCAGATCGATAGGGCGCCGGCGACTCAATGCCGGTCGAGCCCGAAAAACACGGCTGCAGGCCGATAGCTGGGGCGCCCGCAGGTTCCCGCGTCCACGATAACGGCCGTTGCTTCGCGTGTTAACGCCTTTCGTGCGATTCGTTAATTCCGTGTTGGCGTAAGCGGCCCGGAACGTCGGACATCAGGAAGTCGATGCCGGCCTCGCGCAGCTCCACGGCGCGTGCCGGATCGTTGACCGTGTAACAGCCGAGCTCGAGCCCGTTTGCGTGGCACGCGCTCACGATCGCGCTCAAACGCTGGCCGCTTCCGAGATCAGGAGCCCAGGGAACGACCGACGCGTGGCGCCCAGCCGTCGCACGAGCAAATCCGACGTCGAGACTCTCTGCCTCATCGATCAGCAGGCCGGTTTCCAGCCATGGCGCGAGGTCGCGCGTGCGCTCGATCGCCGGCGGCAGGAACGAGATCACGCGCGTCGATCCCGTCGCGCTTCTGCGTCGAGTCGACAGCAGGTCCACCATCGGAGAGACGACGGCGACGGCCTTCACGTCGATCACCAGCCCGCTTCCGCTTGGCAGCCAGTCGAGCACGTCTTTGAAGGCGGGCACGCGGGTGTCACCGGCGGCCCAAGGTTCGGCGGCCGAAGCGCGCTCCGGGGAGTCTCCGATCCAGCGAGTTCGGGTGTTCGCCGCGAGCACCGTCCGTGCCGGCAGCTGGGCTACGCGACCCGCGCCGTCGGTCGTCCGCTCGAGCGCGTCGTCGTGCAGGACCACCGCCACACCGTCCGCGGTGGCGTGGAGGTCGAGCTCGATTCCGTCGGCGCCCTGGGCCAGGCCGAGCCGAAACGCGGCGAGCGTGTTCTCCGGGGCGTCGGCCGACGCGCCGCGGTGCGCATGCAGCCAGGAGCGAGGCACCGATGCTGCGCCTTACGACGGGATCGGGATACGCAGGCGGTTCCACGACGTGCACGGGCCCGGGACGAACGTTGCCCAGGCGTGCGCCGTCCTCACCACCTCCGCCGGCGTGACGGCGAGCCATGTCTCGGCGGTGATGTCGCCTGCACTCCAGATGATCGACATCACCCTTCTGCCGATGGCACATCGTCCAGGTTGTTCTTGGCGAGTGCCAGCTGCTGGTCGAACTCGCCGCTCGGATCGGTGAGAAGGACGGCGGGGCTCGGCACCTTGTCCGTTGCCGAGCGGATGTCCGTGTCGACGTGACCGCCGCATGGTTGGACGACCAGCATGTACGTGCTCAGCGGTGGCGGGCTTCCGATCCAGCCACCGCTGCCGTGCGAGAACACGACGGCATTCGACGTCCAGTTCTCGAGGTGCAGGCCGACCATCGTGGGCGATGAGGTGGCAGCGCCCGAGCAGCCCGCGAGACACAGCGCCGCGAACACCAGCCCAAGCGCCGAGGTGCGCGAGCCCATGGCGGCCATCAGTACGCCGCGAGCCGCCTCACCGCGTTGGCAATCCGATCGGGGCTGGGCATGAACCACTCCTCGAGGGCGTGGTTGTAGGGGACGCCGGGGACGTCCGGCCCGGTGACGCGCACGATCGGTCCGTCGAGGTAATCGAACGCCTCCTCCGCGATGATCGCGGCGACCTCGGCACCGAAGCCGCCGAAGCGGTTGTCCTCGTAGACGATCACGGCCTTGCCGGTCTTGCGCACCGAGTCCAGGATCGTGTCGCCGTCGAGCGGCCGCAGCGTGCGCAGGTCGACCACCTCGGCGCTGATGCCCTCTGGGTCGAGCAACTCGGCGGCCTCGAGCGCGTACTGGGCCATCAGGCCGTAGGCGAAGATCGAGACCTGCGAGCCCTGGCGCACGACATTGGCCGAGCCGAGCGGGACCGTGTACTCGCCGTCGGGAACCTCGCCGCGCACCGAGCGGTACATCTTCTTGTGCTCGAAGAAGAGCACCGGGTCGTCGTCTCGGATGGCCGATCGCAGCAATCCACGCGCGTCGTACGGCGTCGAGGGGACGACGACCTTGAGCCCGGGAACGTGCGCGAAGAACGCCTCGACGCGACTGCGAGTGATAGAGCGCTCCGTGCACGCCGCCGCCGTAAGGCGCCCGGATGGTGATGGGGCAGCCGAAGGCGTTGTTGGAGCGGTAGCGCATCCGCGCTGCCTCGCTCACGATCTGGTTGAAGGCCGGCATGATGAAGTCGGCGAACTGGATCTCCGGCACCGGGCGCAGCCCGTTGACGGCCGCGCCGATGGAAGCGCCGACGATCATCGACTCGGTCAGGGGCGTATCGAGCACGCGGTCGCCGCCGAACTCGTCGTACAGGCCGTCCGTGGCGAGGAAGACGCCACCTTTCTTGCCCACGTCCTCGCCGAGCACGACCATCGTCTCGTCGCGCCGCATCTCTCCGCGGAGCGTTTCACGGATCGACTCGATCAACGTCATGACCGCCACGTCGGTCAGCGCCTCCCCTGGCTGTGCGCGGGCCGCCATCGCCCATGAACCGCTCGGACTTCCAGAGCGGGTCGTCCATCCGCGCGGGCGGTGCATCGGCGTAGACCCAGCGTTGCGCCGTGGCGGGATCCGGGTCGGGCTCGTGCTCGGCAAAGTCGGTTGCGTCCTCCACCTCTTCCTTGATGGAAGCGGCGATCCGCGCCTCGGCCGCGTCGTCGAGAACGCCGGCTTCCCGCAGCTGCGTCCGGAAATGCGGCAGCGCGTCGCGATGCGTACCGGCCTCCAGGTCCGCGGCCGGGCGGTACTTGGTCTGCTGGTCGTCGGATGAGTGCCCGGTCAGACGCGTGACCTTGGCCTCCAGCAGCGTCGGCCCCTCCCCCGCACGGGCTCGATCGATCGCCACCTTCGCAAGCCGGTAGCAGCCCAGCACGTCCGCCCCGTCCAGGATGACGCCGGGCATGTTGTAGCCGGCGCCCCGGATGGCGATGTCCTCGACGGCCGACTCCAGGGACGTCGGTACGCGAGATCGCGTAGCCGTTGTTCTCGATCACGAAGATGACCGGCAGCTTGTGGATGCCCGCGAAGTTCATCGCCTCGTGGACGTCGCCCTGGTTGCTGGAGCCTTCGCCGGTGTGGGTCACCGCGATCTGGTCGATGCCGCGGACCTTGGCCGCCCAGGCGATCCCGGTCGCGTGCAGGACCTGCGTGGCCACCGGCGACGAAAGCGACAGGATGTTGCGGTCGCGATCGCCGTAGTGGCCGGGCATCTGGCGACCGCCGGAGCTGGGGTCGCTTGCCTTGGCGAACTGGGCGAGCATGATCTCGCGCGCGGTCATGCCGAAGGTGATCAGGCTCGCGACGGAGCGGTAATAGGGAACGAGCCAGTCGAGGCCCTTGCGCATGCCATAGGCGATCGCGACCTGCGCGCCCTCGTGGCCCTGGCCGCTGATGACGAAGGGGATCTTGCCGGCGCGGTTGAGGATCCACATGCGCTCGTCCAGCGCCCGCGCGAGCGCCACCAGCCGGTACATCTCCAGCAGGTCGTCCGAAGTGAGTCCCAGGTCCGCGCCGATGGCTCGATGGCCGCGGCTCTCTGGCGACGGCGACTGATCGCGCAGTGTGCGCGATGGTCGCCAAGTCGCCGCTGCTCCGGGACCGGGTTGCGAACGCCGGTCGGACTCCCGTGCCACACGGCTGGCCGCGTACCGTGGCAGCACACCCAGCCGTGGTTCGAAGCGAGGCGCGAAGTCCTCCTCCATCGAACCAGCCCTGTGACCGGATTCTCATCAGATGTGGAGCAAGAGCTGCCGGAGACGGCGACCCGACTTGGCTGCGTTGCAGCCTGCTCGGCCAGCAGTCTCCCCGATACCTATTCGGAGTCGTGAACCGCAGAGATCGTGCCGCTGCTGGCCGAAGGGCCAGCGCGCACGTGCGATGACCGCACCGATAGGGCCACGTGTCGTTGAATCACACTGCGAGGTCGCCGAGCCGCGCCACACGACTCCGGCCCGAGGAATCGTGGGTCAGTGCCGGGCGGTCTGGAAACCCCGGGCCCGCCAGTGATTTGGCGCCGCTAGAAGTTGATCGACTGTCCCGCGACCGCCAGGGCGGCTTCGCCGAGTGCCTCGGACAGCGTCGGGTGCGGGTGGACCGTCTCGCCGATCTCCCATGCGGTGGACTCGAACAGCATCGCGGCACTCGCCTCCGCGATCAGGTCGGTCACGTGCGGCCGATCATGTGGACGCCGAGGATCTCGTCGGTCTCCTTGTGGGCGATGACCTTGCAGAAGCCCTCGTACTCGCCGCCGATGAGTGCCTTGCCGACGGCCTGGAACGGCACCTTGCCGATCTTGACGGGGATGCCGTCCTTCTCGCACTCGGCCTGCGTACTGCCGATCGACGCGATCTGCGGCCGCGAGTAGGTGGCGCGCGGCATCTTGAGGTAGTCGACACCCTCGGTCTCGACGCCACAGATGTTGCTGACCGCCGTGATGCCCTCGTGCGCGGCGACGTGCGCCAGCAGCAGGCCGCCGATGATGTCGCCGATGGCGTACAGGTGCGGCTCCGCCGTGCGCATCCGGCCGTCGACCTGGACGACGCCCTTCTCGACCTTGGCGCGCGTCGTCTCGAGGCCGACGTTGTCCGTGTTGAGTGCGCGTCCGGTGGCCACGAGCATCTGCTCGGCGCGCACCTCCGTTGGCTCCTCGCCCTCCTTGCCGACCATCAGGCAGACGCCGTTCTCGTCGGCCGTCACCGACGCCGGGTCGAAGCGCGCGCTCGTGATCATCTTCATGCCGCGGCGCGTGAAGGAGCGCTCGAGCTCGCGCGAGATCTCCGCATCCTCGAGCGGCACGACTGCCGGCAGGTACTCGAGCAGCGTGACGTCCACCCCGACGTCCTTGTAGAAGCTGGCGAACTCGACGCCGACCGCGCCGGCGCCGACCACGATGAGCGACTTGGGCAGCGTCGTCGAGCGCAGGATGTCGTCGCTGGTGACGATCCGCTCGCCGTCGACCGTCAGGCCGGGCAGGCTCTTGACGCGACTGCCGGTGGCGAGGATGACGTCGGTGCCGTCGAGCACGATCTCGCCATCGGGACTGACCGTCCGGCGTCGTCTTGGCGACGCGCACCTTCTTGCCGCCCTGGAGCGTGCCGCGTCCCTGGATGAACTCGACCTTGTTCTTCTTGACAAGGGTCATCAGGCCCTTGGTCAGCCGATCGACGACGGCCTGTCGGCGCGCTGCGATCTGGGCGAAGTCGACTGCCGGGGTGCCCTCGAGCTTGATGCCGAATTCCTCTGCGCGCGAGAGGCGCTCGTAGAACTCGGCCGACTCGAGCATGGCCTTGGTGGGGATGCAGCCGATGTGCAGGCACGTCCCGCCGATTCGCTCGCGATCGTCGACAAGAGCGACCTTGAGGCCGAGCTGTCCGGCGCGGAAGGCTGCGCTGTAGCCACCGGTGCCGCCGCCGAGGACGATGAGATCGAAGCTGTTGGAGGAACCGACTGCCATCTGGGCAAGCGTATCAAAGGGGCTGGGAGCCGCCATGGCGCCGCATGTGCAATCCCCACGCGATGTCGCCTATTTGACGGCGCATCGATCGATCGGGCAAGCATGATGTCCGGACGCGAAGCCCGACAACGCCCGCGGCGGTGCATGTCCGCGGCGGTCAGGCGGTGCGCAGGGAGGCCAGCATGGCCGTGAGGACCCGGTTCCTGGGGAGTGGGCTCACCATCGTCATGGCCGCGTGCCTGTTCGGGGCGCCGACGGCAAGCGCCGCATCGCCACAGAGCGCGCCGGCCGGACCATCCGTATCACCGCCGGGAGCCGACCTGCTCGGTATGGTCTCGGTCGCAGGCCCCGTGGTTGGGTGCATGCTCGTCACGGCGTTCGATGTCGGTCCGGCCGACACGCCCAATGAGTCCGACGAAATCGGCATGCTGTGCGGCTCGACGTTGACGCCACTCGTCGTGCCACCCGGTACCGATCTGGCATTCGGCGCGCAATGGTCGCCCGATCGCTCGCGTATCGCGTTCGGTGACCAGAACCTGGACGCGGGCAGCCAGCACCTCGTGACGATCGCGCCCGATGGCTCGAACCAGCAGATCGTCCCCGGCGCCACCCCGAATGGACCGTTCAGTTGGACTGCCGACGGATCCTCGGTGGTCACCGACTGCCAAACGCCCGACGGGAACGCAGGTCTCTGCACGATTGATCTGAGCTCGGGGGAGTCGACCACGCTGGTGCCGGCGCCAACCGATGGCTCATTCGATACGTCGCCCGATCTCTCGCCAGCGGTCGACAGCATGGTGTTCTACCGTCGCTACCCGCCCTTCCACGCCGGCAACATCGACCTCTGGACGGCCAACTCAGACGGATCGGGCGCCAAGGCGCTCGTGGCCTCACCCGACAAGCAGGAGTACCGCCCGACGTTCAGCCCGGACGGCGTTTCGATCGCGTACGTGGTCAGTGACATTCCCGGTCCCGGCGACGTTCACATCCGTGACCTCGCGAGTGGTTCGGACACCGCCCTCATGACGACCCCCGAGGACGACGATTACCCGGTCTGGTCGCCCGATGGTCAATCGATCGTGTTCTCGCGGGCGAACGCGGATGGCATCGGCTACGACCTGTACGTCATCCCGGCTGGAGGCGGCGATCCGACGCAGATCGCGCACTCCGACACGCTCCAGCTATCCGTCACCGACTGGATCGACGCATCGTCCTCCTCTCCGACGCCTGTGGCATCGCCGGAGGCCAGCTCACCGTCCTAGGAGAGTCCGTCGCCCTCCTGACAACCGAGCCGTTCGGAGTCCCAGCCGCGCGACCCGGTCGATAAACTCGTTCGGGTCGCGCGTGGGCGACGCAAGGGACCGTTGGAGAGGGGTCCGTTGATGTCTGCTGTTCGGTCGCTTCGGTACCTGTTGTGGGCGATCGGCGGGCTTGCCATCGTCAGCGCGCTGATCTCCATCGGCCTCCAGCTGCACCTCTTCGCGACACCACAGTCGGTCCCGCCGAGCGCGGACCTCGTGACCGCCCTGATCGCCGATCGTGCCTATGACTCGCAGGTCTACCCCGTCATCGTGGTCGGCTCGATCGTCGCGACGGTCCTGTTCGCTCTCATCGCTGGACCCTGCTCTCCAACGTGCTGTTCATCGCAGCGATCCTGGTCATGTTCCTGCTGCTGATCGGCCTGGACGACCTGTCGCAGATCGTGTCGGGCCTCGTTGTCCTGATCGCCCTGCCGATCTGGGCGTTCATGCTCGCTCGCCGGCTTCCGCAGCTGACACCCGGGTCGACCTGATCCGTGGTCGCCCCCCTCGGCGGCCGCTGCGCGCGATCTTCCGTCGGGTGACCCGCCGCCCGCGGCGGTAGTCTTCGCCATCGAATGCAGCAGGTCCTCGTCGGCATCGTTCTGATCGCGCTGGGGTACCTGTCCGGCTCCCTCCCGATGGGCGTCATCGTGGCGCGACTGACGGGCGGACGGGACCCTCGCACGGTCGGCAGCGGCCGCACCGGCGGCACGAACGCACTGCGAGCCATGGGTCCCGCGCGGGCATTGACCGTGGGCCTGCTCGACATCGCCAAGGGCGCGGTCCCGGTGCTGATCGCGCGCGCCGCCGGCGCGGATGAGCTGATCCAGGCACTGGCGGGCGTCGCCGCCGTTCTCGGTGCGTGGCGGTCGGTCTTCCTCGGCTTCCACGGCGGTCGCGGCGTGGCAACGGCCATCGGCGCGATGCTGGTGATCTCGCCTCTGGTCGTGCTGCTCGGCGCGCCGATCTTCTTCGGCGTGATCTGGGCCACCAAGTACGTGTCGCTCGGTTCGCTCGTGGCGTCACTGGCTGGCGGCGTATTGCTGCTCGTGCTCGTGGCGGCGGGCTGGAACCACCCCGTCTGGCTGGTCTATGGCGTCGCGGCGGTCGGCATCGTCTGGATCGCGCACGCCGACAACATCCGCAGGCTCCTCTCGGGCGAGGAGCGCAAGTTCGTCTTCGGGGACCGCGACGCCACCTGACATCGTCGGATGCCCGCTCGGCAAGCTCCGGTAGCGAGGAAGCGCCTGGGCGCCGCTGTCCCGAAAGGAGCGAAGACCCGGATCAGCGTTGCAGGGTGGCGTACGAGTACGGACCGACGTCCATGCACCAGTTCGCCGTGGGGCACGCGATCGGTCCGGGCTCCTGGATGCCCACCGGCGCAGTACCGAGCTGCCATTGCTGGCCGTCGAACGTGGCCCAGTCGGATGTCATCGTCCGGGCGCCGATGGCCACGCAGCTGCCGTCTGACGGGCATGCGATCGTTTCGAACGCCACTGGCGGACCCCCCGGGTACGTCGGCACCGGGATGCCTGCAGGAGCTGACCAATTCGTGCCGTCGAACACGGTGACTCCGCCGTTGACGCCGGCAACGCACCAGGTCGCGCTGCAGGCAACGGGCGGCTTGGGCAGCTGACGCGTAGTGGGGGTGCCCACGACGCTGAGCGGCGCCCAGGTCGTGCCGTCCCACGACGTGACGTTGTTCGCGGAGTCGACGACGACGCAGAGCGTCGGGCTGCCGCATGCGATCGACGGGGACACGAGGTTGTCGGTCGTGCCCGCGTTGATGGCCGCGACGTTGTCGGCGACGGCCTTATCAACCGTCACTGGTTTACTCCACGACTTGCCGTTCCACGCGAAGACCTGGCCGTAGGTCATGTCGAGCGCAAAGCAGAGCTTCTCCGAGACACAGGCGAGGTCGTTGATCGAGACGCCTCCCTGGTCACCGCCGGTGGCATAGAAGTTGCGCCCGACGCTCCACTGCTTGCCGTCCCACATCACGAAGTTGTCGCCGCTGATGCCGAGGCATGTCGTCTCGGCCACGCACGTGACGATCTCGACGCTGGTTCCGGTCGAAAGCGGAGCCATCGTCGACCAGGTCGTGCCGTCCCAGGCCATTCCTTCCATCAGGCAGAACGTGGGGGATGCACAGGAAAGGTTCTTGAGCGAGCTCGCTTGGGCGAATGGCGGTCCCGCGGTCCAGGCGCCGATCGCGGCCGACAGGGACGGCGCGACCGACTCAATGGCACCGGAGCCCGTAGGGATGCTCGACTCTCCGGGCGGCGGGGTGACGGCAGACGTTGAAGCCGCAGGCACTTGCGAGGGTGAGGCCTCCTGTGCGCTGGCCACACCACCGGCCCCGACGGCCAGGATGAGCGGCACTGCGAGCGCCAGCCACCGTTGTCGACCGATATGCCTTCCCTGGCCCATGCGAACCTCTCATTTCCAGTGATGCGCGGGTGGGAGTCTGCGCGGAGCCCGGGGCCGATTCAAGTGCGTGCGTCGGCCGGAGAACGTTCAGCGCCGCCGAACCGTCCGGAAGAGCAGCCAGACGGTCGCCACGACCACGACCGCAAGCACGATCGGGGTGACGCCGACCAACTGATCCATGCCGGGCACGAGCGCGTGGAACTGCATGACGGCAATCGTGATCAGGCCGATGACCAGAAAGATCGCGACGATCTGGCGCCCACGGCCGGGAGCCTCCTGCTCCTCCGACGGCTGCGATCCCTGTTTCGTGGGCGGCTGTGTTGCCTGGCTCATTGCGGGTCCGCCCCAGACGGGATGCCGATCGGCGCAACGAGCACTCTGCCCGCAAGCGCCTTGCCGGTGCGCGTGATGAGGCCCTCCTTCGGACGGTGGAACGTGATGGTCGCGTCGGCCCGCACGCACGGGTCGCTGGGTGTGCCCGACGTGAGATCGAGCGCCGTCGGGGTATCCACCGCAAGGATCGGGACGCCCGCCTCCCTCGCCCGCATCGCCAGGTCAACGGCCGAACGGATCGGCTCGCGGAGCGCACCCTGCACGCCGGTCCCGAGGAGTGAGTCGACGATCAGCGCGGCCTTCTCGATGCCGTTCCGCAGCATCCCCAGGTCGCGTGCCGTACCGGCGCGGATTCGCTCGACCGACGGCACGCTGTCCAGGCGATCCCAGTTGCGCCTCGCGTCGGGGGTGCCGGGGAGACCGTCCGTGGACACGAGCACGACGACCGGGCGATAGCCCCGTTGCGCCAGCCAGCGCGCAGCGACCAGCCCGTCGCCGCCGTTGTTGCCGGGTCCCGCCAGAATCAGCACGACGCCGGTTCGCGGCCGCTCGGCGGTGGCCATCAACGCTCGAGCTGCGGCGCCGACGGCGGTGCCCGCCTCTTCCATCAACTGGTCGCCGGGGATCCCGAGGCGCTGCGCCCGCACATCCGCACCGCGCATCTGCTCGGCCGTCATCGGGCGGAGGCGCGCTCGATCGGCCCAGTGTTCGGACAGATCATCGAGTGTCAACTCCTCGGCGTCCAGGAACTCGTCTACGGTCGGCAGCGGTGCATCGACCAGGATCCGCCCGCTCGTCATGCTGCCGCCTCTCTCGTTCTGCCCGCCGCGAGCCGTACCCGTCCATCGACTCCGGCGTCGAGCAGGCCTTCGGCGACGAGATCAGCGAGGGCGCGTTCGACCGCGACCGGATCGTGCGCCCCGATGGAGCCATCGACGCGCACCCAGGTCTCGCTCGGAGCTTCGCGCAGCCGGTCGACGATTCGACCGCGCAGCCAGCGATTCGTTTGCTCGAACGGCGTCGGAGTGGAGTGCCCTCCACGGGGCGGCAATCACCACCTCGCGCCGCTCCGTCGTCGCGAACGCGCACATCGAAACGAGTGGGCACTCGGCGCATCGCGGCGCCCTCGGCCGGCAGAGCGTCGCGCCGATATCCATGACCGCGTGGGTCCAGCGATCCGGTGCGTCCGGGTCGACCAGCGCGTCGGCAAGGCCCTGCGCCGCACGCGGATCCGCCTCGCCGGACAGGCGCAGCACTACTCGGCGCACGTTCGTATCGACGGCAGCGACCGGCATCGCGAAGCTGATCGCCGCGACGGCCCGTGCCGTGTACGCGCCGACGCCGGGCAGCTCGACCAACTCCTCCAGCCGCGCCGGCACCGTGCCGCCATGGTGCTCGACGATCTGGTTCGCGGCACGCCAGAGGTTCAGCGCGCGCCGGTTGTAGCCGAGCCCGGACCACGCTCGGATCGCATCGGCCGGGGTCGCCGCGGCCAGGGCCGACGGCGTCGGGAACAGCGCCATGAAGTGAATCCACGCGGCTTCGACCCTGGCGACCTGGGTCTGCTGCAGCATCACCTCGGAGACCAGCACGCCCCACGGCTCGGACGAGGCGCGGAACGCGAGATGCCGCCCGTTGAGCTGATACCAGTTCGCGATGGCCATCCGTGCCGCTCCCGCATCGAGTGTTTCGCCCACACGGTCATCCTACGCGCAGGCCCACATGTCCCAGCACTCACCTTCGACGACCCTGCCGCCGCTCCGCATCGCCCAGATCGCGCCACCGGTCGAACGCGTCCCTCCCGCTGGGTACGGCGGGACCGAGCGCGTGATCGACGAGCTGGCACGCGAGCTGAGCCGGCGCGGGCATGACGTGACCCTGTTCGCGGCCGCCGGTTCGACATCGCCGGTGCGGGTCGTGCCAACCGTTGCAGGTCGCGCTGCGCGCGCGTGGCGACGAGCGAGACCAGTCGGCGGCATTCGTGGTGACGCTCGCGCGCGCCCTCCGCCGGCAGGCCGAGTTCGACGTGCTCCATGCCCACCTCGATCCCTGGAACCTGCCGCTCGCCCGGGGTGCCGTCACGCCGGTCGTGGCGACGTTCCACGGCCGCCTCGATCGCGCAGGGTTTGGCGATGTGCTCCGCGACTCCCCTGCACGCGCTGGTTGCAATCAGCGCGGCTCAGGCGCGGCAGCCCGATCCGCCGGTCGGCGACTGGGTCCACAACGGGCTGTCGCTCGAGCGCATGCCCTTCGGCGCGAGTGGCGGGAGCGACCTCGTCTTCGTGGGTCGATTCGCCGCCGACAAGGGCGTCGACGACGCCATCGAGGTGGCGCGACGCACCGGGCGGCGACTGCGAATCGTCGCCAAGCGTCCGTACCTGGCGGTCGAGCGTGACTACTACGACGGGGTGGTGCGCGGGTTGCTTGAAAACGGCCGACGTCGAGGAGCTCGGTGAGCTCGGCGAGGCCGATCGGGACCGGGTGCTTGCCGAGAGCTACGCGCTGGTGATGCCGAGCGTCTGGCCGGAGCCGTTCGGGCTGACCGCGATCGAGGCCATGGCCACCGGGACGCCGGTGATCGCACGAGCCGTCGGGGCGCTTCCCGAGATCGTCCGCCATGGCCAGGGACGGCTTCCTCGCCGAGGATGCCGCGGGAATGGCGTCGCACGTGGAAGCGGTGGCACGACTCGACCGGGCCGCGATCCGGCGCGACGTCATCGAACGCTTCAGCGCCGCACGGATGGCAGACGGCTACGAAGCGATCTACCGCTCGGTCCTCGAGGACCGCATTCGCTGAGGAGCAGCGCCGCGTTACGAACTCGCGTCGCGATCCGTCCCACTGTCTGACGCATCCGAAGCGGTCCAGCGAGCGAATCTTCGTTCGAGCCGCCGAGAGTTATGGAAGCGTTACCGGCTCCATAAGGCACGAGCAACCGATGTCCGGCATCATCTAACCCAATGTCCTATCGCCCCCCTCGCCGTTTTGCCGTGTCCAACGGCAACGGCCGGCACCACACGTCGACTGCTGCGCGGATCGCCCTCGCGAGGGCAAGCGTTCGTCGTCGATCGTCCGGCGGCAGCGTCGTCGGCATTCTTGCCGTGCTCCTGTGTCCTCGGAATCCTGGTCGTCACCGGCACATCGGTGCTGACCGCCGGCGTCGCCGCCGAGCGTGACGCTCACGGAGATGGAAAAGGACCTTCCGGACGTCCAGGACTTCGAAACCCTCCAGTTCGCGCAACCGTCGCGGATCCTTGATCGCAACGGCTACCAGCTGGCGACGTTCAAGCAAGAGTCGCGCCAGGTGGTCTCGTACGACGCTCTTCCCCATCTGGTGCTTGATGCCACCGTCGCGACGGAAGACCACACGTTCTGGAGCAACCCCGGCTTCGATACGCAGGCCATCTTCCGCGCCGCGCTCGGCTGCCTGGGCTCGTCCTCGGGTGGCTCGTGCAGCTCTGGTGGTGCGTCGACCCTCACGCAGCAGCTCGTGCGGGCCCGGTTGCTGCCGCCCGAGCTGCTCGCGCCCGGCGCCGATCAGCGCATCCGCAAGGTCAAGGAGATCCTCCAGGCCGCCAAGCTCACCGACTACGTCACCAAGACGTACGGCGAGGAGGGCGGCAAGGAACAGATCATCACCGGCTACCTGAACCAGATCTTCTACGGCCACAACGCGTACGGCATCGCGGCGGCCGCGCAGATCTACTTCGGCAAGTCTCTGGCCAACCTGGACGTCGCTCAGGCGGCGATCCTGGCCGCGATCCCCAAGTCGCCGGTCTGCTACGACCTCTTCAACTGGGTGCCCACGGACGCAGCGGGCAACCCAATGACGGTCGCCGAACACGAACGACCAGCAGGAACTCATCCCGTACAACGATGCGGTGGCACCGCCCGGCTGCGGTCCGCCGAACACCGAGAACATCATCGCCAGGCGCAACCGCATCATCGACTTCCTGGCCCAAGGGCGCCGACCCGACACGGGCCACGGCTTCGGTCGGTGGACCTCGCTCACCCCGCAGAGGTCGACGCGGCCAAGAAGGAGCCGGTGGTGCTCCAGGTCGCCTCGCCGAACATCTTCAAGGCGCCGCAGTTCGTGTGGGCGGTCAAGTCGCAGCTGGACGACCTCCTCGCGGATCGCGAGCCGGTCGAGACGGGCGGCTATACCGTGACCACAACCCTCGACTACTGCGACCCGCAGCCCAACGACCCCACGCAATGCCTCAGGAAGGACAAGACCGTCCACGCCCAGCCGCTCGCCGAGAACCTGGTCTACGCGTACACCGTCATTCCGCAGCTTCGGGGCAATGCCTACCGCAAGGCGATCAAGCCAGTACGGCGTGGAAAGCCAGCGGGCGGCCATCTCCCTGCTGACGCAGCAAGGGGATCCACAATGGCGCGCTCGTCGCCGAGAACTACACGAACGGCGACGTCCTGGCATACGTCGGTAGCGCCGGCTACTACCTCGACAGCATGCGCTCCAAGAAGTTCAACCCCAAGTTCGACGTGGCCGGCGCCGGCTTCCGCCAGCCCGGTTCGGCGTTCAAGCCCATGGTCTACACGACCGCGTTCGACACAGCGCAAGCTGACACCAGGCTCGGTACTGCTCGACGTGACCACCCCGTTCGGAAGGTCATGGATCCCGGAGGACGCCGACGGCGAGGAGCGCGGGCCCGTGCTCGCGCGGAAGGCACTCCAGTACTCGCTGAACATCCCGGCCATGCGCGCGATCGACCGCGTCGGCGAAACAAGCCGTCGACCAGGCAGCGACAAGGCCCACCTGCAGTTCATCCCGGGCGTCACGGTCAACAAGGCCGGCCTCGCCGGCGCCATCGGCACGACCGAGGTTCACCTCGACGAGCTGACCTCGGTCTACGGCGCGTTCGGCAATGGCGGCTACGTGATGCCGCCGCGGTTCATCCTCGATGTCAAGGACTCGAGCGGCAGCGAGGTCTATCAGCCGGCCGACCCGACCCAGTTGAGGCGCAAGGTCTGGTCCGCTCAGGCGGCGTGGCAGATGGCCAACATCCTCGAGGGCAACTCGGACCCGTCCATCAACACGGAGTGGGGTCCCATATTCCACCAGACAAACGGCCCACACGGGCAGGTTCGGCCCGTCGCGCTCAAGACGGGAACCACCAACGACGTTCGCGACATGTCCACGTATGGGCTGATCGCCCAGCAACCCAAGAATTCGGACCATCCCTCGATCGCCGTCGGCGTCTGGATGGGCAACAGTGACCACAGCCCACCCTTGGCCGGCAACGCTGTGGTCTTCTCGATCAACGGACCCGGTCAGGTCTGGCACGCGTTCATGAACAAGTACACGAACAACTGGCCGGTGACCGACTTCCAGCGACCCAAGGGCCTGGTGGAAGCGACGATCGACGCCGTCAGCGGTGGCAAGCCTGGTCCGTGGACGGTACGAACCATCAACGAGTGGTTCATCAACGGCACGCAGCCCGGCGGCAACAACCAGATCGACCCGGCCGGCAAGATCTACGTGCAGACGTGCGGCGGCTGGGCGGTCGACCCGACGCAGGCCGAGAACCCCGGCCGGAGCTCCTGGCTGCCGGCCGACAAGAACTGGGCCCAGCGAGCACAGTCGGGCCCTGGGGTCACCGGTCCGTACGGCACCCGGACCGCCTACGCGGTCTGGCTCGGGACCTGGGGCGGAGCGATCACGGTCAACGGCAGTTGCAGCAACCCGAATCCGTCGCCTTCGGCCACGCCGAAGGGCCAGACACCAGCGCCGTCCAAGACGCCAAAGGGACAGACGCCGCAGCCGACCAGGACACTCAAGCCCGGCAAGACCCCCAAGCCGACGCCGCAGCCGACCAGGACACTCAAGCCCGGCAAGACCCCCAAGCCGACGCCGGACAAGACGCCCAAGCCCGGCAAGTCTCCCAAGTTGACGCCGCCGGGTCAGACGGACAAGACGCCCAAGCCGCACAAGACGCCGAAACCGCTGCTGCCCGGAGCCACCGCCGGCACGAGCGCGGTTTCGAGCTACGACGCGGCCATGGCGTTGAAGTACGGGCTGATTGCGGTCGGCCAGCAGCCGGACGTGCCGCACGGACCGCTTCCGTCGGGCCTCACCGCAGCACTCATGCCGGTGATCCCGACCCAGGGTGGCGTTCCGGTCGTGCAACGACGCGGCCGCCGTCGTCGTCCACGAACCGACACCAGGGGCAACTCCGGGTCAGACGAAGACATCAGCCGACCCGACTGAACCGGCGCGAGGCTGAAACCCAGCAGCCGGACCGCCACACGCGTCCGCAATCCGCTCGCGGCCATCCTCGATCGAGTGACGGGAGTCTGAACTCGCTCCCGGCGTGACCGGGAGGGTGTGAGCCTGCGGATCGAGATGGGACGGTGGGCCGTGCGTGGCACGGGCTTCACCGTCGGGGTGATCGTTGTCGTTGCGCTCGCGTGGGCGCTCATGCGGGCGTCCAACGTCGTCGTGCTCGTCGTGATCTCCGTCCTGCTTGCAAGCGGACTTGAGCCGGCGATCGGCTGGCTCCGTTCGCGAACCGGCCTGCCGCGCGCACCAACGATCCTGGTCGTCTACATCGCGTTCTTCGTGCTCGTCGCCGCGATCATCCTGCTGATCGTCCCGAGTGCCGTCGACCAGTTCGGCGAACTGGGAAATCGGCTGCCGGGGCTTCTTGACAAGGTCGACGGCTGGGCCAAGACGCAGGGCTCGCCGATCAGCGACATCGTGGAGCGGGGCGTCCAAACGATTCGCGGTGCGGTGACCTCGAAGCCGGCGGTCCCGCCCAGTGATCAGCTGCTCTCCGCCGGTGCTGCGGCAGCCGACGCGATCATCTCGGCGATCAGCGTCCTGACGCTCACCTTCTTCTGGCTGACCGGCCACCAGCGCATCCAGCGCTTTTCCCTCGCCCTCCTTCCGGCGACCACCCGTCACGGGGTGCGCGCCGCATGGAACGAGGTCGAAACGCGCATGGGCTTCTGGGTGCGAGGCCAGCTCACGTTGATGGCTGCCGTGTTCGCGATGACCAGCGTCGCCTACTTCGTGATCGGCCTCGAGGGGGCCCTGTTCCTGGGCGTCTTTGCCGGGATTGCCGAAGCGATCCCGATCGTCGGTCCGGCAATCGGCGCGGTGCCGGCGCTGATCGTGGCAGCCGCCAGCGGGCGGGTGGAGCTTGTCTTCATCGTCGCGTTCGTCTACGTGGTCATCCAGATCTTCGAGGGCAACGTTCTCGTGCCGATGGTGATGCGCTCGGCGATCGGCGTTCCGCCATTCGTGATCGTCACGAGCCTGCTGATCGGCACGGCATTGGCCGGCATCATCGGCGCGCTTCTCGCGGTGCCGTTCTCGGCGGCACTCGTGGTGATCCTCGAGCGTTCCCAGGCGCGGGATGCGCCCGTGCCGCTGGACGGCTCGGCGTCGATCGGCCAGAACGAGGACGCGGTGCGCGAGGACACGGAGAAGTCACTCCCCGACGACCAGGCGTCTGCCGCGGCGGGTGGCAAATGATCTTGGAAGTCTGCGTTTAGTCTCTTGGCATGTCGCTCGAGACCTACCGTCGGAAGCGCAATTTCACGCGAACACCCGAACCAGAGGGAGCGGACGACGCTACCGTCGGCGTCGCCCCACCGGAGACCGGGCGGCGCTTCGTGGTGCAACGACACCGCGCCACGGCGCTTCACTATGACTTCCGGCTCGAGATGGACGGCGTGCTCGTGTCCTGGGCCGTGCCGCGGGCGCCGTCGCTCAAGCCGCTCGAGCGGCGCATGGCCGTCCATGTCGAAGATCACCCGCTGGAGTACTTCGACTTCGAAGGGGTGATCCCGCGCGGCTCGTACGGCGCCGGCGACGTGATCGTCTGGGACTGGGGCACCTGGAAACCCGAGGAGACCGACGATCCCGGCGCGGCCGTGCGCAAGGGCGAGCTGAAGTTCGAGCTCTTCGGGGAGAAGCTGCGCGGACGGTTCGTGATCGTGCGGACACGGAACGATTCGGGCGGCAAGGAACAGTGGCTGCTGATGCACAAGCGCGACGCCTTCGCCCGCGACGACTGGGACGCCGATGCATTGCCCCGCTCGGTCAAGAGCGGTCGAACCAACGACCAGGTCAAGCAAGGGCTGCCGGCCGTCTGGTTGAGCGGCGCACCGGCAGCGACCGCGGAGATCGACCTTTCGGGCGGCCGCCAGGAGCAGATGCCCGACTTCGTCCCGCTGATGCTGGCGACCCTGGCCGATCGACCCTTCAGCGACCCCGACTGGCTGTTCGAGCTGAAGCTGGACGGCTACCGGATCGAGGCCGTCGTGCGCAACGGAAGCGTCCACCTGTGGACGCGCAACAAACAGGACGGCGCTCGGTACTTCCCGCACCTCGCCAAGGCCAAGCCGGCGTGGATCAACGCGACCGAGGCGATCGTCGACGGCGAGGTCGTTGCCCTCGATGCGGACGGGGTGCCCAGCTTTTCCCTGCTCCAGGACCTCTCCGGTATGAAGGGGTTCGGGGCACATCGGGGCGAGCGACGATGGGAGACGACGAGGGCGAGGCGGGCGAGGCGGACCCGTCGGCTTCGGCGGCGAGCACGACCAAGGGGACGCTCGTCTACTACGTGTTCGACCTCCTGCACTACGAGGGCACGTCGCTCGTCGACGTGCCGCTGGAGGAACGAAAGCAACTGTTGCGCAGCGTCATCCGCGATAGCGCCGGGGTGAAGTACCTCTCGCACGTGACCGAGGACGGCGAGGACTTCCACCGCATCGCCGGAGAACGAGGCCTGGAGGGCATCGTCGCCAAGCTGCGGCGGTCTCGGTACGAGACCGGGCAGGCGGTCAAAGAGCTGGCTCAAGCTCAAGATCCGGCGCGAGCAGGAGCTGGTCGTCATCGGCTACGAACCGGGAAAGGGCACGCACAAGGACCTCGGTGCGCTCCTGGTAGCGGTCAACGAGGATGGTCAGCTCCGGTACGCGGGCGAAGTTGGCAGTGGGATCGATACCCGGACGCGAGACGCACTGCGTCGCGAGCTGGATCGACTGGCCGTGGATGCCGCGCCAGCGACCGGAGTGCCGCGCATGCCGGGCGTGCGCTTCGCCGAACCGCGCATCGTCATCCGTGCCGAGTTCACCGAATGGACCTCCGACGACCTGCTGCGCCAGGCCGCCTTCAAGGGCATCGAGCCCGAGCGGGATCCGGCCACCGTGGTCCGCGAGCGGCCGATCGTGACGGCGCAGGCGATCGACGAAGCGGAGGTGAGCGGCCGACTCGGCGCCGCCCCATGGAGAGTCTAAGCCATCAACCGCTGACGACCTGGAGCCGGCACCAGCGATCGCCCAGGCCGAGTCGTGCAGTCGTCCGAGTGGTCCCAGTCGTCCGAGTCAGCCAAGTGGTCCGAGTCGCGCCTCGCGCTCGAGCACGTCCGGTTCTCCGACTGAAGGTCGCCCCGCCTCTGAGGGTCCTCTGGAGCTGCTTCGACCTGCGTCGTCGGTCGGTCGACCGGCGCAAGCGGCGACTCGCGAAGAGATGGCCGCGCTCGACGCGATGACGCGCGACGGCACCTGGGAAATCGGCGGCCACACGCTCAACCTGACGAACCTCGACAAGGTTCTCTTCCCCGACGGGCCGTTCACCAAGCGCGACCTGATCCGCTACTACGTGACGGTCGCGCCGGTTCTGCTGCCCTACCTGCACGAACGACCCCTCAACGTGGATCGCTGGCCCGACGGCGTCACCGGCGCGCACTTCTGGCAGAAGCAGATCCCGTCGCACGCGCCGGCGTGGGTCCAGCGCTGGGACTACCCCGAGGCAGGCCACGATGAGTCGCATACCTACGTCGTCTGCGATCGCGTGGCCACGCTGGCGTGGCTCGCGAACCAGGCCTGTATCGACCTGCACCCGTGGACATCGAAGCTGCCCGACTGGTACCTGCCGACCTACGCGCTGATCGACGTCGACCCCGGCGAGAAGACGACGTGGGACCAGGTCGTGACGCTGACCAAGCTGTACCGGCGAGCGCTCGACCATCTCGGCATGCCAGGGCTTCCCCAAGGTGACCGGCAAGCGCGGCATCCAGGTCTGGGTGCCGATCGTGCAGAAGTACACCTTCGAAGAGACGCGCAACTGGGTTGCCGGGCTCTCGCAGGCCATCGGACGCGCCGTGCCGCAACTCGTCAGCTGGGAGTGGGACAAGCGGGCGCGGCGCGGCCTTGCCCGTCTCGACTTCACCCAGAACGCGGTCAACAAGACCCTCGTCGCGCCGTACGCCGTGCGCCCGGTTCGGACCGGCCGGCGTATCGATCCCCATCGCCTGGGACGAGCTCGACGACCCCGACCTCCGCCCGGACCGCTGGAACCTCCGCACCGCGGTCCCGCGCATCGAACAGGTCGGCGACCTCTTCCGCGGCGCGCTGGATCTGCAACAGGAGCTGCCCACGCTCGAGTAGGAGCAATGGGCGGCGGCGCGCGAGCACGGGCGCGATCGGTCGAGCGCGTGGCAGTCCGATCCGCCGAGCGCGGCAGCCCGATCCGCCGAGCGCGGCAGCCCGATCGGTCGAGCGCGGCAGCCCGATCGGTCGAGCCCGCGGGAGTCCGATCCGCCGAGCGCGTCGGCGACAGGGTCTGCACCGCGCCGTCGCGGAGTCGTTGCGTTCCATCATTTGGACGGAATTCCCGATACCGAACCGGGCACTCGCGTCTCCGGCGGCCTCGTGAGCTCGATGCTCGCCTCATCTGTGGGCGATACCCGTCCATTTGAGGCCGCCGAGAGGGTTCCAGGCCGCTTCTCGAGCTCAGCGCTGGGCACGGTGTCGGGTTTTGCCACCAAACGAGGCAAACCAGAGCCCGTTGACGTGACCCGATGGGTGGCGCAACCACCGGCGCACCTCCCTGCCTCTCGCGGGATAGAGGGCGTCGAGCGTCGTCGCGTAGCGATCCGCGAGCCGCCGCAATCGCATCTGATCTGGCAGCACGAGCAGGCGCCCAACGGCTGTCACACGGATGCCGAATCGCTCCTCGATCAGCTTTGGCGCGAGCCGCGCTTTCACGTCGAGCGATCGGTTCATCTCCTCGGTCGATCCGATGTCGGACTTCACCTCGACGACGACTCCGAACCCCGCATCGTGCGCTCCAAGCACATCGATCGAACCGCGCTCGCCCCACTCGGAGAATGAAACCTCGGGGAGCGCATGCCAGCGAAACTCGCCCAAGACCTGGATCGACGCACTCGACGCCATCGGCGTGTTCCTCATCAAGTAGCCGGTCGAGGTCCGCGCCATTGAGCCAGACAGACGTCCTCAGCCGTGCGTCGAATGGCGCGAGCAGGGTGCGTATCGTCGATAGCTGCAGTCGCGATGCCTGCTCGGACTCGAGCCGTCGGACCATCTCGATCGAGATGCCCGTCGCTTCCGCAATCTCGTGCTGCGTCATGCCTCCGCGACGCCTGAGCTCGCGAGCGATGCGTGCCAACCGAACGTCGTCCGGGTGGACCATCGTCGTGGCATCGCTCGACGAACGGCTATCGCTTGCCACAGGCTGATCTTCCGCATCAGCCCTTGGCCAGCGCTCACCTGGCTCTTACTTGGCGCTTTCCCCGCGATGGCGCTGTTCGTCGAGTACGCGGCGAGCGACCGTCGGCAATGCGCGCCGGGCGGGCGATTCCCTCCTCGTGAAGCAAGCGGCTGCGGTTCACGGTGCGGCCAATTCAGAGGCCGACGGCGACGACCCGGCCGACGGCGCACTCCGATCGAGGCAGGCCGACGGCGCTTCCGACGGAACCGGCGACGGGTGGGTCCGGAGGACGGCGGCACGACGTCGCTCGTTCGCGCCTTGACCCAGTCCACGAGGGTGGGCAGGAAGTCGGGCGTGAAGGTCTGATCGAGCGTGCCGTATTCGTCGGGCGAACCGGTCTTGGCCGACTGGAACAGGTGGTTCGCATCGGGCAGGACGACGATCGTCGAGAGCGCGCGTGCCTGCGTGCCGAGCTCGGCCGCGAGCGCCGGCGCGTTCTGGTCCGCCGGCACCTGCGTGTCCTTGCCGCCGTACAGGCCGAGGACCGGCACCGTCGCAGCGCGCCAGTCGGGGCCCGGATCCGAGTGAAGGATCGCCTGGTATCCGGGGCTCAACAGAACCGGGAGGTTTGCCGCCACCTGTTGGCTGACGAACGTCTTGCGCGGTCCCGCCTGCTTCTGCTGATCCGGCGTCAGGCTGTCCCAGAGCTTGCCGAACGTGGTCGTCAGCACCTTCTTGAGTCCGAGCCTGATTGCCCGTCAGCGCCGCGGCCAGAATGGTGTGCTCGGCAGCGCCCTGCTTTGCCACGTCCGCGTCTGAGGCGCCATCGGCGCGTGCGATCGCCTCGACCTGCGCCGTGATGAGGTCGATGCCCTTCACGGCGGGCCCGCCATCGAGACGACGAACGCGAGGGTCGATCGGCCGCAGCCATGGAAGCCGCCTCGATGCCGCCTTCGCTGTGACCGAGCACGCCGACTCGCTTGATGTCGATATCCGACCGTGACTTGAGATACGCAATTGCCGCCTGCCGTCCTTGGTGAAGTCCGGTGTCCCGGCGGTCGAGTAGTCACCGGTCGACTTCCCGACCCACGGTCGTCGAACCGGAGCACAGCGATGCCCGCTTTGTCAATGCATCCGCGATCAGCGCGAACGGCTTGATCGCCGCGACTCCCGTCGAGCGACTCGTCGCGGTCCTCGGGGCCGGATCCGGTCAAGAGCACGATCCCGGGAACGGCCCATCGCCCGCCGGCAACGTCAGGGTTCCGGCCAGGGTGACGTCAGACGCGCCGCCGGGGAACGTGACGTCGAGGCTCTGGTAGGTCGGAGCCTCCCGACGGTGACGGCGCCGCGAGCGGTTTGAACGCGTCGAGGACCGGGATGAAGACCGAGTCGTGCAGAGCAGCCGATTCCTCCTTGTCGGTCTGGAGAAGCACGACGAAGGTGCGGCCGCTGTCCTCGGCGAGCCGATGTCGACGCCGAGCGTGCCGCCCGGCGTCTCGACGTCGACGTGGTAGACCATCCAGTGCAAGGCGGCCGTGTCCTTCGTTCCGAGCGGGACCGGGCCGACGCGATCGCCAGCTGTTGATCGAGTGTCGGCCAGAGCGCATCGGCGCTCAGCGTCCGCCGACTGGAGCGCGAGGAGCGTCCGGTCCGACGGGTCGTCGGCCGACGCCGCGCGGGTGTAGATCCCGTGGCCCTGGTTCGTCCAGTCGGACGGCACGACGGCGCTGAGCCCGAAGGACGGGTCGCTCGACCGGTGAAAGCCTGATTCGGTCCCCGATGGCGCGGTCGACCGTCGGGGACGCGGAGTGGGCGACGGTGAGGCCGAGGTGATGCGGGCGACGCCGTCAGGGCGATCGTGCCGGGCAACAGCCCGACGGCCAGCACGACGGTCAAACAGCTGAGCAGGAGACGGGTTGAGATACGCATGCTCCAGATCGTAGCCAACAGCTCGTGAGCGTGGAATGGTTCCTGCGACCCCTTCGTGCCCTACCCTTGGCCGCGATGCCGGATCGTCCGTTCGAGGCGCTGCTGCTCACCAACGAGTATCCGCCGCACGTGTACGGCGGTGCAGGCGTCCACGTGGAGTACCTCGCACGCGAGCTGGCGAAGCTGATTCGCGTCGACGTCCGCTCGTTCGGCGATCAGCACATCGGGCCCAATCCCACGGACCCTGCCTGGGAAGCAGCCCGTACCGGCCTGCGGGTCCAGGGCTACGAACCTGTCGACGACCTCGCCCACACCGCTCAATGGCTGTCACCGGTGCTCGGCGCATTCAGCCGTGAGATCGCGGCAACCGCTGACCCGACCCACGCCGATGTCGTCCACTGCCACACGTGGTACACGCACCTCGGCGGAATCATGGTGAAGCTCGCCTACGGCCTTCCGCTGGTGCTCACGACGCACTCGCTGGAGCCGCTGCGGCCATGGAAACGCGAACAACTGCAGGGTGGGTACGACCTGTCTGCGTGGGTGGAACGCACGGCGATCGAGATGTCGGACGCGGTCATCGCGGTGAGCCAGGGCACGCGCACGGACGTGCTCGCGAACTTCACCGTCGACCCTGAGCGGGTGCACGTGATCCACAACGGCATTGACACCGACGAGTACCGAAAGACCGAAGCCACGGACCTGATCGAGCGGTACCCCATCGACCTCGAGCTGCCGTACGTGCTCTTCGTGGGACGGATCACGCGGCAGAAGGGGATCATCCATCTGGTCCGCGCGATCAGCCACCTTCCTCGGCACACGCAGGTGGTCCTCTGCGCCGGCGCGCCGGACACGCAGGGAGATTGCCGCAGAGATGGAAGCGGCGGTCGACACCGCGCGAACCGACCATCCCGGCGTCGTCTGGATCGACGATATGGTCGACAAGCCGACCGTTCGACAGCTGTACAGCCACGCCGCAGTGTTCTGCTGCCCGTCGGTGTACGAGCCGTTCGGGATCATCAACCTCGAGGCGATGGCCTGCGAGACGGCGGTCGTGGCGAGCGCTGTTGGCGGCATCCCCGAGGTCGTGGTCGATGGACAGACCGGCTTGCTCGTCCCCTTCGAGGGCGCGGGCGGCGATTCATTCGAGCCTCGTGACCCCGAGCGGTTCGAGCGCGATCTGGCCGCGTCGATTCTGTCCCTGCTGGACGATCCGGATCGTTCAGCCGAGATGGGCCGGCGAGGGCGTCAACGGGCGGTCGATCATTTCAGCTGGGCTTCGATTGCCGAACAAACCGTTGCGCTCTATCGATCTCTGAGGGCGTAGTCGCAACCAGGCGGCACCGAAATTGCGGTGGGGCGTCACAATGTGCGCTCCCCAGCGTCGATCCGCGAGGAGGAGCCTTGATGCGCAACCGATTGCTGACTGCTGTCGCCTTGATCGCGGCAATGACCTTCGTTGCTGGCTGCAACATCCTGGGCGGCTCATCGACGCCCACGCCGCCATCAACCGTTGCCAGCCCAACGGCGGCGGCATCCTCAGCCGCGTCCGGGGCACCCGCCAGCCAGCCTGCGGCGTCCGCCTCCACCGCGCCGTCGGCGGCGACCGGATCGGTAGCGCCAGCTTCGCCATCCAATGCACCGGCGTCGAGCGCGCCGTCGTCGCCGTCGAGCGCTCCCGCTTCGACCGCCTCCCCTTCCACCGCCCAAGCCTCAGGGACGCCATCGACTGGTCCGTCGGTTCGGCCATCGACCGCGCCGGCTTCGACGGGACCTTCATCGTCGCCGGCAGCTGGCTCACCGATCGCCGGTACGTCCATCACCCCCGAGTGCCAGGCCGCGAACCTCGCGACCAAGACGGCGGGCACGCTGACCGTCAACACGGACAACCCGGCGTTTCCGCCATGGTTCGGGGGCACGGTCCCCGCCAATTCGACGTGGGCCAATTACGGCGGCTACCCGCCATCCGGGCAGGGCTTCGAAAGCGCGATCGCCTACGGCATTGCGAGCGAGCTCGGCTTCTCCGATGACCAGGTGACCTGGACCGCCAACACCAACTTCAACGACGCCTTCAAACCCGGCACGAAGGACTACGACTTCCACCTGGCGCAGGACTCGTACCGGCCCAAGCGCGCCCAGTCGGTCGACTTCAGCAAGAGCTACTACGACGTTGCCCAGGCCGTCGTCGCCACCGCCGGCAGCCCGATCGCGAGTGCGACCACGCTTGCCGATCTCGCGCAGTACAAGCTGGGAGTCGCGGAAGGCACGACCAGCCTCGACTCGGTCGAGCAGCTCATCAAGCCAACCACCGACGCCAAGGTCTACGCCGACAACGACCACGCCGTGAAGGCACTCAAGAACGGCCAGGTCGACGGCCTCGTGGTGGACCTGCCGACGGCGTTCGAAATCGCTGCCGCGGAGCTGGACAACGGCACCGTGGTCGGCCAGCTGCCGCAGCTCGGTGGCACCCAGGAGTACTTCGGCATCGTGCTCGAGAAGAACAGCCCGATGACCGCGTGCGTCAACGAAGCGATCGACGCGCTCAAATCGGACGGCACGTGGCAGTCGATCTTCGACCAGTGGCTGTCCGGACCGGACGCCGCGCCGCTGCTCCAGTAGCACCACTCTTCGGGAACGCGCGCACCGCGCGGTCGGTGCGCGCCCTGATCAAGCGTTGAGCTGCCGCATCACCCGATGAGCGGCCCGATCAACGATCCCGAACCGCTCGTCGGGTCGCGGCGATCGCACCTGTTCGGCGAGGGCGTCGCCCGCAACTGGACGGTGTCGATCGCGAGCACGGTGGTGGTGATCGGCGCGCTCGTCTGGCTCGTCGTGAACTCGCCCAACTGGCCCGAGTTCAAGGAGTTCTACTTCAATCGCGAGGTCTTCGAGTCAACGTGGCCAAAGATCGTCGCCGCGTTCGTCATCAACGTGAAGCTGTTCCTCGTCGCCGAGGCGCTGATCCTCCCGTTCGGCTTGCTGATCGCGCTGATGCGATTGCTGCCGGGGCCGGCGTTCACGCCCGTACGCCTGATCGCGGTCGTCTACACCGACGTGATGCGTGGCCTGCCGGGGATCATGGTCATCTACCTGCTCGGCCAGGGCATCCCCGGGCTTCAGATTCCCGGGGTTCCCAAAGACGAGTTCTTCTGGGGCGTGGTTGCGCTGACGCTCATCTACTCCGCCTACGTGGGAGAGGTGTACCGCGCGGGAATCGAGTCGATCCATCCCAGCCAGGACTCGGCGGCTCGGTCGTTGGGCCTCTCGCGGACGCAGTCGATGCGCTACGTCGTCGTGCCGCAGGCAATCCGTCGGGTGATCCCGCCGCTGCTGAACGACTTCATCGGCCTTCAGAAGGACACCGCCCTGGTCGGCTTCCTCGGTCTCGTCGAGGCGTTCAACCGCGCGAACATCGAGTCGAGCGCGGCCTTCAACGACACCCCGATCATCATCGCCGGCTTCCTGTTCCTGCTGATCACGATCCCGATGGCGCGCCTCGTCGACTGGGTGGTGGCGCGGCAGCGCAAGGCACAGATGGGCGGTCCCGGAGTCACGCGCACGGCTGGACATCGCATCAGTGCGTAACCCGGCTTCTCGAAATGCCCTCGTCATCGAGGGCGTCTACAAGAGCTTCGGCGACAACCGCGTGTTGCGCGGCATTCGCCTGGTGGTCGCCGAGCACGAAGTCGTCTGCCTCATCGGTGCGTCCGGTAGCGGCAAGAGCACGTTCCTGCGCTGCATCAACCTGATCGAGCCGATCGATGCCGGCCGGATCGTCGTGGACGGCGAGGAAATCACCGCCCGCGGCGTGGACGTGAACCGCATCCGGCGCCACATCGGGATCGTCTACCAGGCCTTCAACCTGTTTCCGCACATGCGCGTGATCGACAACATCACGCTCGCCCCACGGAAGGCGGCCAAGCAGTCGAAGTCCAACGCCGAAGCGCAGGCAATGGAGCTGCTGACCCGCTTTGGCCTCGCGGAGAAGCGCGACGACTATCCCGACCGGCTATCGGGCGGCCAGCAGCAGCGCGTCGCGATCATCCGCGCGCTCGCCATGAAGCCCGACATCCTGCTGCTCGACGAAGTCACGTCCGCGCTCGATCCGGAGCTCGTCGCCGAGGTCCTCGACGTGATCCGCGAGCTTGCCGAGACCGGCATGACCATGGTCATCGCGACCCACGAGATGGGCTTCGCGCGCGAGGTCGCGGACCGCGTCTGTTTCATCGATGAGGGTCGCGTCCTCGAGGAGGGGACGCCGGAGCAGATGTTCACGAACCCGCGCGAGGAGCGGACGCGGCAGTTTCTCGATCGGGTGATCCGGGCCGGGAGGATGAGCACGACCTGACGGTTCACTCGGATGCCTCGAGGGTCACGGTGACCGGTTCGGCGCCGCGGATCTCGAGGTCGGCGGACTGCGGGCCGTCCGAGATCGAGTACGTCCCCGGCACCGCGCGAAGCCGGACCCTCCCGTCTTCATCGATCGGGAGCTCTGTCTGCGGCAGCCACCACTCCCCCGTGATCAGGGCACGTAACGCATCGAACGCCGGCTTGGGCGAGCCGTCCTTTCGCAGCAGTCCCGCTGGCGCATTGAGCCATGCACCGTCCGCGGGATCCCACCACGTGATCGCCGCCACGGCCGGGTGCGCGAACAGCGTGCGGTAGTGACGCACAACCTCGTCCGCCTGGCGTTCTTCTCCGTCGGGCGTCGAGGGCCAGTCGTCGACCTGGTAGTCGTTGAGGTCGACGATCTCTGGCGGCATGAGGCGGCCCGAGACGATCGTTGTCTCGGTCCAATGCAGCGGCAATCCGAACCGCGCGTAGCGTTCGAGGATGTCGCCGGTCCGCTCCTCGCCCCAGTAGCCCTGGTGCATGTGCGATTGGATGCCGATCGCATCGATCGCGATGCCGGCGTCGAGGCACGCTGCGATCAGCGCTTCGTACTCCTCCGAGAGGTCGAAATCGTTGATCAGCAGCGTCGCGCGCGGGTTGGCGGCGCGCGCCTCCTCGAACGCGAGACGGACCATGCCGACGCGCCCGAGGACTTTCGCCAGCCGGGTGATCCCGTTTTCCTCGGCCTCGAAGCGAGGCATGATCACGGCCTCATTGATTGCGTCCCAGGTGTCGATCAGGCCGGCAAAGCGCGTCACTTCGCGACGGATGCGCGCCCGTTGCTGTCGCTCCACCTCGTCCGGCGGAAGGTCGAGCAGCCAGCCTGGGGCAAGCGTGTGCCAGGTCAGCGGGTGTCCCTTGGTTATGACGCCAAGATCGCGGAACCATCGCGCCGTTGCAGCAAGTCGCTCTGCATCCGGCTTCCCTTGCCGTGGCTCGTACCGGCCCCAGTAGAACGGCAAGGTCACGGCGTTGAACAGCTCGAACCAGTGGCCATAGATCTGCTCGACGCGCTCGCGTTCGGCGCCGTCCAGTTCGCCGTTCACCAGCCGGATCGCGTCGAAGCCTGTCGAGCCGAATAGGAATGCGTGCCGTCGCTGCGCAATCGTGACTTCTCGCCCGGCCGGCAACAGACTCCCATCCGCCCCGCGAACGACGAGCGTCGCGTCGACCGTTCGGGCCCCAGGAATACCGCTGGCTGCCATTCGCCCCTCCGTGAATTCTTCTCCGCTCCGCTAAGGTTGCGCTCTCCATGGCCATCGAATCTGTTTCCGCGCCCGCGCGATCCGATTTCATCCGAGACATCGTTTCGGACGACGTCGAGTCGGGCCGTGTCCGCGAGGTCGTGACGCGCTTCCCGCCCGAGCCCAACGGCTACCTGCATATCGGCCACGCCAAGTCCATTTGCCTGAATTTCGGCGTGGCGGCCGAGTTCGGTGGCCACTGCAACCTGCGGTTCGACGACACGAACCCGCTCAAGGAAGAGCAGGAGTACCTCGACGCCATCCAGGCGGACGTGCGCTGGCTCGGTTTTGAGTGGGGCGACAACCTGTACCACGCATCCGACTACTTCGAGCAGCTCTACGCCTGGGCGGTCGAGCTGATCAAGGCCGGCAACGCCTATGTCGACGACCTCTCGGCCGACGAGATCCGCGAGCACCGCGGAACACTCACCGGGCCGGGCCGCAATTCACCGTGGCGTGACCGGCCCGCGGACGAGAGCCTGGATCTGTTCGCGCGGATGCGCGCCGGCGAGTTTCCCAACGGTGCTCGGGTCCTGCGGGCGAAGATCGACATGGCCTCGCCCAACATCAACCTGCGCGACCCGGTGCTGTACCGGATCGTCCATGCAACACACCCGCGCACGGGCGATGCCTGGTGCATCTACCCGACGTACGACTTCGCGCACGGCCAGTCCGACGCGATCGAGGGTGTGACCCACTCGCTCTGCACGCTCGAGTTCGAGATCCACCGGCCGCTCTACGACTGGCTGATCGACAACCTCTCCGTTCCATCCAAGCCGCGCCAGATCGAGTTCGCGCGCCTCTCGCTGACGCATACCGTCTTGTCGAAGCGCGTCCTGCTCCGGCTCGTGAACGAGGGTCACGTGCGTGGCTGGGACGACCCCCGGATGCCGACCATCTCCGGGCTGCGGAGGCGCGGCTTTCCGGCCGAGGGCATCCGCGACTTCGCCACGGTGATCGGCGTTGCCAAGGCAGATTCGACGGTCGAATTCGGACTGCTCGAGTACGCCGTCCGCAACGTGCTCAACCGGACCGCGCGACGGCGGTTCGGTGTCGTCGACCCGCTCAAGCTCGTCATCGACAACTATCCCGAGGGCCAGGTCGAGAACGTCAATGCCGTCAACAACCCCGAGGATCCGGCCGCCGGCACGCGTGAAGTGCCGTTCTCGGGGGAGCTGTGGATCGAACGAGAGGACTTCGCGGAGGAGCCACCGCCCAAGTTCTTCCGTCTCTCCATGGGTCGAGAGGTGCGACTGCGTGGCGCGTACTTCATCACCTGCACGAGCGTCGAAAAGGATTCGGAGGGCAACGTGGTCGCGGTGCACGCGACCTACGATCCCGCAACTCGTGGCGGCGATTCGGCCGACGGACGACGGCCGAAGGCGACGCTCCACTGGCTTTCCGCCGCACACGCCCTGCCGGCCGAGATCCGGCTCTACGACCACCTCTTCTCGAGCGTCGACCCGGGCGCCGCCGCAGACCTTTTCGCCGACCTCAACCCCGAGTCCGAGCGCATCGTCCATGGGTTCGTGGAGCCATCGCTCGCCGAGCCTGTGGTCGGGGAGACCGTGCAGTTCGAGCGGCTCGGCTACTTCTGCGCCGACCCCGATTCGCGATCCGGCGCGCCGGTCTTCAACCGGACGATGACGCTCAAGGACACCTGGGCCAAGGTGCAGGCAAGGGGCTGAGCGTCATTGCCTGGCGGATGCGTGTCCTGCAGGCCCGGCCGTCATGAGCCGGCGAGCGCCGCCTTCGCGATCGCCGAGGCCACATCGACCGACTGCTGCCCGGTCGCGGACTGGAGATCGATCAGCATCACCTGGAGTAATTCGTCGTTTCCGAGATCGACGGCGAGCACCCCGATGGCGTCCTCCCACCAGGCGTCCTGACCCACTCCGGTTACGTCCTGGCCGTCCGGGAACAGCTGTTTGAAGCTGGCGAAGGTCTCGCCGCCCCCCGTCGCGACGTCGACAACCGTCGGGTTCGTCCGTGAGTCCCCGGAATAGACGCAGTCGGACATTCCGGTCGCGATCGCCGTCGTGAAGGCCAGTCCGGTCGCCGCGTTCAGACCGTCCAGGGACAGGATCGCGCATGGATCGTCCGATGCGGCCGACGGGGCGACGGACTCTGTGACCACCGTTGTCGGCGCGGGCGAGGTTGGCCCGGGGAACGACGGCGATCCCGGCGGCGCCGGCAGCGCCGGCGGCGCGGAAGCGTCCTGGCCGAGCACACTCGCCGGCCCCCCGATGACGGCCATCATGACCAGCAACATCACGACAGTGAGCGCCCGGCCCGGCAAACAATTCATCCTGCGACTTCGAACCGGAGATCCCATGTTCGTAAATCGATCGTTCCGGGGAGCGCCGAGGACCCGACGACGACGTGCTGCGTGGCGGTGCCCATTGACGGCGGCCAGGCAAAGGTCGCGTCGGCCGCGCCCGGCAACTCCGCCGTCCCGAGCGGTGACCCCGGCAGATCGGTGTCGGATCGGTGCCCGGCAGCGTTGCATGGCTGCTTCAGGCGGAACCTGGCCGGACCGACGGGCTCGACGTCCACGTCCAGTCCACTGCTCCCGACGACACCGACCAGCCGCAGCTGCTGGCTTCCCGTCCAGCGGTTGCGGCAGCGCTTGCTGAGGTTCGCGAAGCTGGGCTCGTCGATCGTGCCCGACGCCTGCGCGGTGATGGTCGCCTGGTAGCGCCACGGGGTGATCGCGACGAGCGTGCCATTGATGGTCACGGCGTCGTCGTCCTTGATGTACAGGCCGGTATGGCTCGTATCCGAGTCGTACTCGCTCGTGAGCGTTGCGCCAAAGGGCACGGATGCCGGCGCCGACGCCGGAGTCGGAAGGTCAGCCGGCGCGATCGTGCAGCTGAACCCGTCGCTGACCGTCTCATTGCCGCGGGGCGTAGTTGCCCTTGCCGAGAGCGTGCCGCTCATCGGATCGGTCGCCGCCACCGTCACTGACGCCTCGAAGTCGTCCAGCGACTGCATGGCGAAGGTGGATTGCCCCCGGTCCTGGAACGCCTGCGGATTGGTATACCAGTCCACTAAGTCGAGCTTGCCGGTGGCCACCGCAAGCTGCGGCTGGTCGAATGGGTCCACCGCGTGGGAACCCGTCGTTGGCGGGACCGCGATGGCAATCACCTCACCGACCGTGTCGGTGACCTGGTAGACACCCTGGATCGACACCATGCCGTCCGTCAGCTGGTCGCATGCCTGTGGCCAGAAGTGCCCGGTGCCGGACGCAGCGATCGGCCCGGTGAGAGTCACCGGCTGAGGCGAAAGGATCGTGAGCGTGCCGTGGCAGCCGCCATCCACCGGGCCCTGCAGCACCGCCATCGCCTCGGCCGCGCCGCGCGTCAACAGCGCCTGTGTCAGCGACCCGAAGCCAGCGGCGGCCGCCCGCGTCGAGCTCGATTCCAGCGTCCATTCGGTGGATCCGAGATAGCCGATCACGTCAGGGCACCCGAGCGTGCTCTGCAGCATCGCCTGGTCCGCGGATCCACTGACCGCAACGACCGACGTCGAGATGAGGCCCGGAAACGAGGCCGGAAACGCGGACTGTGCCGCGGCACCGGGCGACAACAACGTACCCACCGCCAGAGCCGCGCCGAGCACTGGAACGGTCGCGCGGCGCACGCCGGCCATCAGTCGGGGTCGTAGGTGTAGTCGTCCTTGTCCGCGCCGGGACACATCCCGCCGGCGTCGTCGGACCCGACCAGCGAGATGCGACCCGCCCACCCGTATTGCGGTTGATCAAGCGACTCGCTGCCAATCTTCAGGAGGACGTCACCGACGACACCGTTGACGTGCTTCTCTGCCCAGCCATCCTCGAATTGGTGGGTCGGCGGCACGTTCGAGACCGTCATCGTCGCGTTGAGCGCCGCGTCGGACGTGATCGTGAAATCGTCGTGATAGCTGCCTGCCGCCGCAGGCCCGTACGGCGCCGACTTGAGCGGGTCGGGCTGGGCGGTCAGCGGGTCCTCGAACGGCTTCTGGTTCGCCGTGTCTCGCTCAGCCTGCGTTACGGCGTTCACCCAGCTATTCGCTTGGGCTCGTGCAGCGGCAGGCTCGTTCTGGAGCCGCGCGAACATCGCGGCGAACGCCGCGGACGCCCGCGCAAGCGCGCCGATGTCCTCGTTCGTGATGCCTCCCTTTCCCTTCCATTCGAGGGCCGGGTGACGAAGGCCCGTGCAGGTGTACATGTCGAGCGATATGTCGACGTTTGGGTAGAGCCCGCCCAGGCCGAGCATCGCGGTGGTCGTCGTGCCCTGCGCCCGGTACATGTTCTTGCCGTCGTATTCGACGTAGATCACGGTGCTCCTGGTCGGCAGCCCGATGTGGGTGATCTCGCCGATGGTCAGGTCGATCAGCCGTTTGAGTGCCCAGTAATACGGCCTGGAAACGACCAATTCGATGCCGGTGAGGTCACTCAGCTTGAGGAACTCGGGAATGTCCTTTGGGTCCATCACCGCGTACACGCGGACCGCACCGTAGAGGCGCGAGCCCTCGTTGGGCTTCAACTCCCGTGGCGGAACGAGCTTCAGTGTCGACTCCCCGTCCCCGTTAGTGAGCTCGCCGCAGCTGCCGGGGCAGTCGTCGAGCTTGTTCGAATCACGCTCGGTAGGCGCCAGGTATTTCCCCTGGAGGAACCACGGACATTGATAGGCTCCATAACACCGCGAGTAGAAACCGAGATCCTGAGCCAGTCGCCAGCGGATCCGGTACCCCGGCAAGTCCTGCGGCCCGGGCGCGTTGAGGCCGGCGAGCGCCCAGCATTTGACCGCTCCGTTGGACACTGCGATCTGTGGTTCGTACGAGGCATGCGCCGTCAACGTGACGGCTTGCTGCAGGTCGCTCGGCGACGTCTTGAAGTGCGTCTCCGTCTTGTCGGGGTCCAGCGTAAGCGTCGCGCCGGCGAGCAGCAGGACCATGTTGATGATCGACTCACCCTTGTCTATTCCGTCAAATCCGTATCCGAACCCGCCCTGGAGGATTTTTGGTAGGACGTCCCGGATGTCCTGCTTGATGACCTGCTTCAGGAGGTCCTTCGCGGTCTGCGACGGAAAGACCGGGCAATCGAGGTCCTCAGCCAGTTGGATGCCGGCAATCGTCGATACATTGCCGCTCTGGCTTGTCGAGGTGCCGCTGAACCGGGCCGTTTCGCCGCCCGACGCCTGCCCGATCAGCAGCGCCGTCTGGAGCAGGTCGAACCGCGGATCTTGCGCCGTCTGTCCGAACAAGATGTCGCCACGAGTCGCCGAGAGAGCCCGGAACGCGGCGCCGGCAATCTGCGACTCCGGGGGCGAGCCTGCGTCCTTGCCCCATTTGCCCATCGCGGCGACGAGGAGAGCAGGGTCGAGCGACCCGCCGCTGTCGAACTTGAAGATGTCGGGGACGAGCAGACTGGCGAGCTGTCCCGCGTCATAGGTGGCGCCGCCGCGTGCCGATCGCGCCATCTCGACGGTGAAGTCCGCGTAGATCGTGTCGCCGCCCAGCGTGATGTTGCTCGGCGCGCCGATGATGCCGCCATCGGTCGTCACGATCGGAAACGCTGCGCGCCGCAGAAGTTCTGCGACGGCCGTCGCCGCCTGCGTCGCGTCGGGTCCGGTGATGAGCGCCACGAGCTGGTCCGCCGCCAGCGTCGGGTCAGACGAGATCGACTGTCCGAGCTCGGCGATCGACTGCGCAGTGGGCATATCGATCTGCTCGTCCTGGATAGGCGCGACGATGAACGCAGGTGGCACCGGCGCGGCTGCCTCGACCGCGGCAGCAGGGCCGGCGAGGACCATCACGCCCACCCACAGCGTGACGAACAGACGGGCGCGAAGACGACCCGAATTGCGCACGAGGGACCGCACGGCACCGACCCCACATCCCCGAGAACGCGACCAGCTCGGGACGTCGCGCGTTTGGGCTGCCGTGCGTCGACCCAGGCGGATGATACGTCCCTCGACGCTCCGTTTGGGACCGGTATTCAGCGGGCGCGCTGCTCGCCAAGTCAGTTGGCGTGGTCCCTGGCGACACCCTCCGACCGGCCGTACGCGCTCGTCCGCAGGTCGCCACCGTCGCCGCGAGCCGCGCCAAGATGCCCTGCGAATGCCTGGCGCAGCAGGTCGATGTCGGCCGTCAGCACCACCTCGTCGAAGCCGAATTCGAACCAACCTGCTGCCTGCTCACCACGCACCGCGTGCTGGACCGCGGCGACACCGCCGGCGTGAGCGGCGTCGACGATCCGTCGAAGCGCTTCGGTGAAGGCGGGACGCGAGCGGTCCATTCCGAACCCCATTCCCAATCCCAGGTCCACTGGCCCGACATGGAGCCCCGCGATGCCCGGAACGTGCGCGATCTCCGAGACCGCGGCCGCACCACGTGCGTCCTCGATCATCGGGTAGATGCGCCAGGCGGCCTGTGAGACATCCGCCGGTTCGGGGCGCATGCCGTAGCGTTGTCCGCCGTAGCTGCGCGTGCCGTCCGGCGCGTAGCGAGCCATCGAGACGGCGCCGGCCACCATCTCGGGGGAGGTCGCCATCGCGATCACGATGCCGGACGCGCCGTGGTCGAGCACCCGCGGGATCAGCAACGGCTCGACTCACTGACCCGGATCAGCACGGGAATGCCGAGTGCGTCGAGCAGCTGGATGCCGCGGAACGCCAACCCGAGGTCCCAGGCACCGTGCTGGAGATCAAGCCCAATCCAATCGAAGCCGGCGCGACCAGCCGCCTCAACCGCGATCGGGTCCGGGATCATGAGCCAACCGCCAATCAAGCGGCGTGGCCTGGCATTCGTGCCCTCGGTCGTCATTAGCGTGACCCATTCTCGACATCAGAAGATCGCCAGGGGGTTGCACCGCGCTCGCAGTCCCGCCCGGGATCTTGAGTGGTGCGACGACCAGGAGGAAGTCACTGCGGCCATTCTTCGCGCACGCGGCGGCGAGGACCTCGAGATCGGGGCAATCGAGGATCCACAGGCCCATCAGCGCCAGCCCAATCTGGTGGAGTGGCATTCGCACCCGTTCGTAGCTGGTCGGACGCTGCTCGATGCAGTCGCCGGCATAGATGGCAACGTCGCGATCCCGCAGCCAACCGACTGCGTCCGGCAAGAGGCCTTCGTGAAGCGCCTCCTCGTCATGCGGGTCACCCTCGGCCGCGGCTCGCAGCGCGTGGCCCCGGACCGCACGAACACCGCATCTCCGGTGCCCACTGTCACGCCGGCGGCAGCCATCGCCGCTTCCAGGTCGGCGACGCTAATTCCGTCGGTGGGCAGTAGCCAGTCGACGCCGCGGACGGCACAGATGTCCAGCAACACGCCGCGCGTCACGATCGCTCGCTCGCCGGCAGCGAGGATCGAGCCGAACGAAAGGCCGTTGGAGCCGAGCACGGCCGACACCTCGCGGTCACCCCACGTGCGCTCGTCCAGGAACACGTGACCCAGGGCATCGAGGTGTGTTACCTCGTAGCCATGGACGTCCAGGCCGATCGTGTCGAACGCGCTGATCGAGTCGCGCCGCCAGCTGCCGACAGCACTTGGTCGTTGCTGCTGCGACCAATTGATCAGCAGCTTCCTGCCCAGTGTCACCACATCGCCGCGCCGCACCGACTGCAATGCCGCGAGCCGCTTCGCATCGTCGATCAGGTTGAGCGTGCCCAGCTTCTTCATCGTCGGGGCCCCACCGACCGTGGTTGGAGCAGCGTTCCGCAAGCGCGAGGACGTCTGCCTCGGTCATGCTGTCGGCACCGCCGCGGCAGGGCTTCCGGGCTGGTCGGTGGCCGGTTGGCCCGCCCAGCGTCGAACGGGCACACCGACGATGGCACGCGCTTCAGCCGGTGTCGCCACGTCGCGCCCGATCTCGCGGGCCATCCGCACGACCACCTCGACAAGAGACTGTGCGTTGTGCCGCGAAAGCGTCCCGTCGGGCAGGTACGGGTTGTCCTCCCAGCCGACGCGGACATGGCCACCCATCGCGATCGCCAGTGGCAACAGCCGCCACTGGGTCGGTGGATCCATCACCGACACGTTCCAATTCACCCGCGGCGGCAGGTGATGCACGAGATACAGCAGCAATTCGTGCGTGGGTGGCGTCCATGCGCCGCCTTGCCAGCCGAGGAACAAGGTGGTCCACACCGGGTCCTCGAGCAGACCCATGTTGCGGATGAACTCGAGGTTCCAGAACGCGCCCGTGTAGAACGATTCGATTTCGGGCTTCACATGGTGCTCGAGCGCAGCCC
>CAWGBA010000009.1:0-188790 GCA_963820735.1 uncultured Chloroflexia bacterium | reverse complement strand
GTGTGACACCCTGATTTGGCCCCACCTGGGGGTCCAGTGATGATCTGATTTGGCCCCACCCTCGCGTCATCTCATCCCTACGCTCGGGTTCTGAGGAAGCCCCGAAGCGAGGGAGGAAGGAGTTGTCGAGGGTGGAGCAGTTCGAGCGTATCCGCCGGGATCATCGGGAGGAAGGGGTGTCGATCCGCGAGCTGGCGCGCCGCCACAAGGTGCATCGGCGAGCGGTTCGACAGGCACTCTCCGCGGCGCTGCCGCCGCCACGCAAGCGGCCCGGTCGGTTGGCGCCGGTGCTGGGTCCGCATCTGGCCACGATCCGACGCTGGCTGATCGAGGACCGATCGGTGCCGCGCAAACAGCGCCACACCGCGCGGCGCATCTGGCAGCGCCTGCTCGACGAACAAGGTGCATCGGTGGCCGAGTCGACCGTTCGCGCGGTCGTGGCCGCGCTCCGCTCGGAGATCGAGTCAGGCACCCCGCTCGTGACCGTGCCGCAACTCCATCCGCCGGGCGTGGAGGCGGAGGTCGACTTCGGCGAGGCCGCCTTCTGGATCGCGGGGGTGCTGACGCGCCTGTCGATCTTCCACCTGCGCCTGTCGCACTCGGCCAAGGCGGTCCACGTCGCCTCGCCGTCCGAGGGCCAGGAGGCGTTCCTGGAAGGCCATGCGGTTGCCTTCGAGGGGCTCGGCGGAGTACCCGGGCGGATTCGCTATGACAACCTCAAGACGGCCGTGGCGCGGATCCTCACAGGCCGCCATCGGGTGGAGAACGAGCGCTTCGTGGCCTTCCGCTCTCACTATGGCTTCGACAGTTTCTTCTGCGAGCCGGGCGAAGCCGGCAGCCACGAGAAGGGTGGCGTGGAAGGTGACGTGGGCCGCTTTCGGCGACGCCACCTGGTGCCGGTGCCGCGGGTGGCCAGCCTGGCCGAGGCGAACGCGCTGCTCGCGGCGGCCGATGCGCTCGACGACGCCCGCCACGTCGAGGGCCGCCAGCTGACCGTCGGTGCCATGGCAGCCGCGGAACAGGGGCATCTGCAGCCGCTGCCGGCGGAGCCGTTCGACACCAGCGTCCAGCTGTCGGCCAAGGTCGACCGCAAGGCGCGCATCTGTGTCCGCGGCTCGCACTACTCGGTGCCCGTGCGGCTCGCCGGTCGCCGCGTCGACGTTCGGCTGGCTGCGACGGAGCTGCGCGTCTTCGCTGGCGGCCAGCCTGTCGCGGCCCACGAGCGGAGCGTCGCCAAGGGAGGCCAGGTGCTGCTGCTCGACCACTACCTCGAGCTGCTGGCCAGAAAGCCCGGTGCCCTGCCGGGCTCGATCCCGCTCGCCCAGGCGAGAGCGGCAGGCGCGCTGACCGCGGCTCATGAGCGCTTCTGGAGCCGAGCCCGCCGGCGCCAGGGAGATGCCGCCGGGACGCGCGCGCTGATCGAGGTGCTGCTGCTGCATCGCCGTCTGCCGTTCGTGGCCGTCCATGCCGCGCTCGACATCGTGGAGCGCATCGGCTCGATCGATCCAGCGCTCGTGGCCATCGAGGCGCGCCGCATCGCAGACGGTGCCGGCCCGACCGGCGTCGTCGTCGAACGCTCGGCGCTGCGCCGCTTCGATCGGCCGGCGCCGACGCTGGTGGGTTACGACGCACTGCTCGCGGGAGCAGGGTCATGAGCGCCCCTCTGACGGAGCAGGCGGCGATGCTGGCGATCGATACGGCGTGCCGGACGCTCCACCTGCCGACCGTGCGCGACCAGGCGGCGCCGCTCGCCGAGGCGGCCGTGCGCGATCGCCTCAGCCACCGCGCCTATCTGGCCGAGGTCTTGTCCGCCGAGCTCGACGACCGTGACGCGCGGCGGCGGGAACGGCGTATCGCCGAGGCACGCTTCCCGCGCCACAAGCGCCTGGCCGAGTTCGACCTCGCGGCCGCACCGACGGTCGACCCGACGGCCCTCGCGACGCTCGAGACGTGCGCCTGGATCGAGGCGGGTGAGCCGGTCGTGCTGCTGGGCGACAGCGGCACGGGCAAGAGCCATCTGTTGATCGGCCTGGGCATGGCCGCCTGCGAGCGCGGCCTGCGGGTGCGCTACACGACCACCGCCGCGTTGGTCAACGAGCTCGCCGAGGCAGCCGACGAGCGGAGCCTGTCACGGCTCGTCGCACGCTATGGCCGACTCGACCTGATGTGCCTCGACGAACTTGCCTACGTGCACCTCGACCCGCGGGGTGCCGAGCTGCTGTTTCAGATCCTGACCGAACGGGAGGAGCGCTCGTCGGTGGCGGTCGCATCGAACGCGCCGTTCTCGGAGTGGGGCCAGACGTTCACCGATGCCCGGCTCGCGGCCGCAGTGGTCGACCGGCTCACCTTCCGGGCCCACATCATCGAGACGGGGTCGGAGTCCTACCGACTACGCCTCAGCCGATCGCGGAGAGGAGGCGGGCGGGACAACTGACCCGGTCAACTGGGTGGGGCCAGTTCTGATCATCACAGTGGGGCCAAATGGGCTTGTCATTCCCATCGCGTCGACAACGAGACGACCGAGACGATCCACGTCTCCATCAACGGCACAGCGACCCGCGACATCGCGGCGGGTGACACCACGACCTTCGTTCAGTTCGGCAACGATCAATTGCCCTCGATGCCATGGACGGTCGCGGTCAAGGGGGTTGCTGGTTCCACGCTCGCGGACGAGGCGTTTACCGATGACGAACCTGCACAGCTACTCACGGTTACACCGGAGGGCGCGAGCGTTGGTCCACTTGCGGGCTGCTAATCAGGTTGAACAGCATCGACCGATGCCGCTAGGCATCCGTCGAGCAGTGCGTTTCAACCGTCACATCGTCGGGGCACTTGGAGTCAGATAGTTTGAATACCCCAGACGAGGCTCAACGCCTTGCGCATGCAATGGCCCAGGCGTTCATCTTCGACTTGCCAGCCGGCCCGCATGCCGTCGTAATGGGCCCGTATGATCGGGTTGTGCTCGATGCCGACAACGGCCATCCGGTACGCGGTGGCGTGTAGATGGCTGTTGTCGGCTTGGACATGTGCCAGGCGGTCTCCGACATCGAGCGCTTCAGCGACTTCGACCAGCCGCTCGCCTTCGCCGGAGTCCATCCACAAGCCGGTCCTGCGACTGAACGACGGCAAGTCCATCAGCGAGTTGGACGAGCAGGAAGCCTACAAGTTCGTCTACGCCGGGGCCATGATGGGAATCCGCAACCCTCGGGCGCATGAGCACGAGATGGCAGACGACGCCGCCATCGCGTCAGAGATGCTCGTTCTCGCCAACCACCTGATGCGCGTGACGGCGCGGGCTGTCCGGACACGACGGAAGAAGGCGGGTCCTGGCGGAGGGTGACATCGACACCGGCACAACCGCACGACGAGCGAGCTGACCACGTGGAACTGGCTCGGACGCCTGTCACGGGTCCCGGCTGACCGATCACTTTCTACACTCGCCGTGGACACGAACCGGTGTAGAAAGTGAACGCTCTACTTCCTCCTCCGCTTGACACCAATGGACCTAGGAAATGGCTATGTCCCACAGCCCCAGGAGTAGCAGAAGATCGGCTCGTCGCAGGTTGCCCCAATGCAGAAGCGGTCGATGTTGACATTGATCTCCGACGCCAGGCCGTTGTCGATCCAGGTCGTTGGCGTGTACCACGCTGCGCACTTGCTGGAATTGGCCCAGCACGTCTCGTCCTTCACTGAGTGTGTCACGATGCCATAGAAGGTTGCCGTCCAGTCGCTATTCCCACAGTCCTGTGGGCTGCACGGTGGTGCGTAGTAGGGGCCCCCACTGTCGCCGGCGGTGGTATCAATGTTGACCTTCCACTCATGATCAATCGCGGCGCAAGGTGGCGTGGTTCCTGGCCCCAGACAGCTCCACTCCCAATGATCGGTGCGGACGATCAGACCGCAGTGCAACGGAAACTGGGGGTTGAGGAAGCTGTTGTAGCCGGTTCGGCAGACCGTCGTATTCGTCAGCTGGTGATCGCTATTGAACCATGAGTTGAACAGACCGACCTTGAAGCTCCCTGCGTTGTTGAATGCGAACTTGTTGTAAAGCGCGGGCAAGAAGTCGGAGTTGGGGTCGATCTCCTGAAACAGCCCGACGTCCGTGTCGGCCATGTCGCATCCGATTGGATGGGCAAGGTTCGGATCGCAATCAGGATCGGGCGGGTTGTGGTCATGAAGCGACCACGTGTTCTGTCCCGAAACGGCGGCCAGCGAGCCGTTGTGCTTCCAATTCACGCCGTTTAGGTCGTGTAGGCCGAAGCAGTGGCCTGCCGTGATCATGAGCTTCTTGCCCGTTGACTTCCGCACGAATGGGCCTTCGGTGCAACCGCCGCCGTCGGCAGCTGTGAGGTGAAGACCAGCCTTAGCCGGCGCGCAGTTGTTCACGCCTGTGCACGCATCCATCTGAGGGGTTTCCGCCTCCGTGACCACGACTTCGGGTCCGTAGGACGCTAACCTCTCCCGGGCTTTGCTGGCGTCGCCATCGACACCGACTTCAACGGTGTTGGCGACGATGTCGGGTCCCACGTCTACGATCATGTACCCCTGCGCTCGAAGGAGAGGCATGTCCTTGAGGATGGCCGTCTTTGTTCCGTCCAGGCGCTCGAGCGAGTAGTCGACCTGCCGGACCGTGAAGCTGACATTCTTGGGCAGCCGGGTCTCGATCGCCTGATCCCGTGAGGCGTCCAACGTGGTGAACAGGAAGATCGGGCGGCCATGGTCCTGCTGGTCGAGGTAGACACCGGCGTAGCCCGGCTGCTTGATGGCGAATGAAACGGCGTCGCCGATCGTGTTCTGAACCTGCAGACGCGCCTGCATGTCAGCGAATTCGTCCTGCGACAATGGAACTCCGTATGGCGCGCTGACGAAATCCGGCGCTGATAGTGACGACTCAACATAGTCGCGATCGGCCCTCAGTCCGAACGCCTGCCGAAATGCCATGTACTGCTCGACCTGAATCTCAGACGCGTCGCTTGTAGCTTGTAGCCCAGTCGCGAACGCGCTCGAGGGAGCAGTTCCACCCACGACCCATAGCATTGTCGACAGCAGCCCTGCGACCAGCGCAATCTCACGAAGGCGACATAACCGTGAGTCCACTCGTCAACCCTCCATCCCGACGGCGATTGGCCGGAAAATCACATCTGGCTAGACCGACCGCCTGCCTCTCCCTCTCCATGTGAAAAGAACAAGGCTCCCGCCGAACAGGACCAGTAGCCACTGCCATGGCCCACCCACTGAAGCAGCGACGGTGTCCGTAGGCGGAAGCTCGGACCCGGATGTAATCAGCGAGATGACCTGATCCACCGTTTGCGGCTGTGCGAACCGCGGGTCCATCCCCACTGATCCGTACTGACGCAGCAACTCGACTCGGTCGCCCGGCAGAATCTTCCAGGCCACGGTCTCCATAGAGGTGAGCGAGCCGGGGTTGCCCGTGGCAATCAGATACTCAGCACTACTCTCGAGGTGCTGAAGCGGAGCGCAGGCGTCCACGAACGTGGCCTGCTCGCCGGGCGTCAGCCGGATCCCGTCAGGCAGCCTGGAGTTGAGCTCAGCGCCTACGAGAAGGTCCTCGACTCGATAGACCGAGACAGTGGCATCCGGATTGAAGGATGCCGGTTGCCTCGCCAGGAAGACCGCCGAGAAGACCAGGTCGCTTGCGTCGCTGACCGCGCGTGGCATCTCGAGCACGCATGTGTCTGCCGCGACCGGGCCCGAGGATGAGCCTACGGCGATAGCGATCAAGATTACGCCCAGTACCGAACGGAGCGCTTTCATAGCTCCTCCTGGTAAGCGGCACCAGCCACAAGATAGCCGTCTATTGACGGTCACGTCAACGACTTTGTGACGCGCCGTAACCGTCGGCAGCGCGACGGCCACCGACCAGTTTCTACCATCCCTCCATCCTCGATTGCGAGCCAGCCGGACAGGGCAATCGCCCGGCGGTTACTCGAGGTCGGGGTCTCCTCGGCATCAAGAACGCTCGCCTGGCTTGGGTGCACGATTGGCGTTGCGCGATACATGCCAGCGGATCAGCGCATAAGCCACAAAGTACCCAACAAACGTGGGGACGGCATCCAAAGCGATGTAAGTTATCCAAGGCGAGTCGCCGCTCGCCGCTGAGTATGGTTTGATCCAGAGGTAGACGGGCACGGCCAAGACATAACCCGTCATGATTGCCGCAACAGCGATTGTCGGGTGTGCAATGGGTGCACTCACCGCCCCGACAATGAACATCGCGGCTGCCGTGACCAGTACCGCAAACGGCTCCTGGGCCGCCAAGCTACTGAGAAGCCAACCAACGAAGGCGATACCGAAGACGGCGGCAAAGGTGCGAACGCTACCCCGGTGTCCCATCGCCCACTGCCGCTAGCCCGACTAGGATCGTTTCTCTAGAGGTCGCGAGAGCTCAGGTTGGCGGAAGCAGAGCCACGTCTTCAGGTCGAACAGCCTTCACCAGTGCCCGCATTGCTGGTAGATCTGGGGCGAATATCTGAACGAGTTGTCCCGCCTCTTGAACGCGCAGTGTGAAGGGACCCGGGCCAGATGAAAAGCCCGTCTGCTCACCTTCAAGCTTGCCACCAACGTTTACAACCATTTGAACGGCCCCGCCGTCGTTTTGCCAAATCGCATAGTAGGCGGGACCGTCTGCAGTACTTGCATCGTACTCAACCAACTTGGACAGCTGGAAGCCGCCGGCAAGCGAGTCGGGCAGGTCAGCGCCAAATACTGCTACCACGTCCGACGACTCGATTGGTTTGTAGACCTCTCGTTCAAGACCAAGGTCACTTGGAGGCGGGGGCGGAGTCGATTGCGCGGCGTCCTCATAGGCCCACGTCACGCTGGTGCCTACCGTGGTCGTAGCCGAAAGTGGCAGTCCGGTATCAGCTGCAATCGTAAACATGGCGAAGGAGCTCCCCGCAACGAGCACCTGATATGTCCGCTCAATGACGGAAAATGTCACGGACGACTCGCTAACGAGCTGTGTCACGTCGGGATCTGCGGCCATGCGCCCGAAACTCAACAATGGTGCGGTCGCCACATCCAGACACTGCGTCGGTGACAAGTCGGCATGCACAACCACAGAGTAAAGTCTGGCGTCTCCGAACGTTCAGAGCCGTCCATTTTCACATCTCGCCTGGTCTTGCGAACCATTATCGTCTGTCGTTATCGCGACGGCCTCGGTGTCCGAATACCACAACTCAATTACAGCCGATCGACCGTCACTCGTCTCACTTGCTCGAAGAGCTGTCCAGTGGCTGCTATCCGCCCCTAGAGCGATTGCAGGTGAAACCGCCGCAAAAGCGACCAGGATGAGACTGCTAACGAACGCGGCGCGCGCTGTCGTCTTGGGCGTTATCCTTCATCCTCGTAGGCATACCCGTCACTGGCCGTGTACACGCCATTGCATTGAAGCAGCATCGCTGTGTTGCCAAGGTAGGAATGGATCAGGCTATCACCGTTGGCGGCGAGCTTCGACTTAGCATAATCACGAGCGCCATTGAACGTATCAGCGATGTCACAGGTACCCCCGCCGTACGTGTCGTGGTGGATCGGAGTGGCAGTGTTGTGGCATATGTATGGACACTGATAGTCCGGGCCGTGTTTGACACGTGAGTGATATCTTCCAAAAGGAACGCTGGTCGTCTCGTTCGCCATTTGGAGATCTTCAACTTTGCAGCGGGTACTAGTTACGATCCGTAGTTGTAGAACCACTGGTCGGTGCCGGCCACCGGTGTCGCGTCAAGGCGAACCACCAACTTAAGTCGCGACACGGCTTCAGCCTTCGCCCCAACGTTTAGTTGAAAGAAGAGGTTCAGAGGATCCTTGAATGAGCTACAAGAATCGGAGCTGAAGGTGTATTCCTTCCAGTTGTTAAAGGTTGCTGCAGCTGGCTGGGAAAAAAGCATCACCATTAGCACTGACAGGCCGGCTAATCGCCATAAAGAAGGCCGAAGACGCAGCTTCATTTCTGGTCGATCCTCCACCCATTCAGGCACGTCGTGGACCCATGTGATGGGTGCCCGCCGCGTCGTACGTGATGGTACCAGCGCGCAACAGTGGGTCAATAGGCTAAGTACCTATTAACTACTGTTGTCCTCAGGTGTGCGATCGGCAGCTTTCGGTCAAGCCGACTGATAGTGTCGAAGCGACCAGCAAGCTGGCGACGTCGGACTCACGAGCCCACGTGAACGTCGGACCCCCGGTCAGTTCGTTATCCAGTTCATCGGTGACGTCCTTCTCCGCGTGGACACCCTTCGTGAATACCGAGATGCCCCCGCTGGTCGTATACGTCCATCTGCCAAGCCGAGCTGGCGCGGGATGGGTCAACCGGATCGAAGCCAAACGAGAAAGCAGCATCAGTGGACTTCGTTTCCTTTCGCGATACGAGACCCGCCTACGTCGCGGGCTGCCGGCTCGATCCGCACCTCCGCGCCTCGCCCGGTCGCGGCGCTGGCAGGCTCCAGGCGCGGCGAGCCGGCCCGACCGCGTGGTCGACCACCAGTCGAGTCACGGCTGCCTGATCGAGCGAACGTGTCCGGAACAGGTCGAGGGCGAGAGAGCGCTGGGGTTCCATGGCAGCCACGTTACGAGGCCTCCGTCGACAGCAATAGTGATGATCTGTTGTTGACACCGGCCCACCGTCGGCGCGGTAGTCGCGCATGTAGCGTCGCCGACGCTCGCGGAAGCAGGTCGGGTGGTACACGGCCATGCCGCGACGAGCCAGCGAGGGCTGACGGCTCTCGAGCAGGAACGGGCGGTGACACATGGCGCAGATGCCCGTCCGCCGATCGAGCCGGAACCCGTCGACCAGGTCGTAGACCACCAGACCCTCGATCGACGATGGCAGCAAGGCCGATAGCACACCGCGCTCGATCGTGAGCGGCTCGTACAGGTCAGGAGCATCGGGATGGTCGATCTGCGACTGGGCCAGCAGGGTTCAACTTCCACGATCCGAACGAGCAGCTGGTGGACGTCGCGCGCCAGGATCTCGTCGATCATGGCCGCAGCGTCGGCATCGATGGCTTCGAGGCCGACGTCTGGCGCGCGACCGGTCCCTCGTCGTTGTCGGCAGGTGGCAGAGGATGCATTACGTGGAAGGGGGATTCGGACCGCGCTCCGACGACACTTGTTTGGCGGAGCGCACCAAATGCGCTGGGACGCTAACAGACGGTTCGCGCATTCTGCTCGGTGGGAAATCTTGCTCCCCGCCCCGGTGCACAGAAACAACGTGCGCCACAGCCTACGTGGCCGGCCTCACCGAGAGCATCTTGCCCCGATCGGCTGTCGGTCGTCCACTCCGTGGCGCTACGAGAGGCCCGCGAGTTTCTACGCTTGCGGAGACACTAGTCGGACAGCGAACTGGCAGGTCGCCGGCCGAACTTTGGGCAGCCTCCGTCGCTCTGCATCGCACTTGAGCCACCACCCGGCAAGCTAGCTCCCGTTTTCGTGAAACCAGATCCTCGGTTCAAATTCGAGTGTCGGCCCCACTCATTGCCGCACGAATCGGCCGTTTTCGCGCGCATCTAGCAAATCCGGATGGAAGCCTGACCCCTGGTCTGACCGCCGCGGGCGACGGGGCCCCAGCCGTTCCTCGGTGAAAGAACGTCAGTCGCAGATCGCTGATCGCGCTGCGTCGACTGCAACATCAACGTCCGATGCTCCCGACGTCAAAACGAACCAATCCGACCCGATCGCCCACATCACGTCATATGGCCGGAGATCCGGCGCCACTTCGTCCTGGCGGCGAACGTATCCGCCGTACTGACCAACCATCACGGGGGTGACGCGGTCGGCATATACCTTCGCCTCGGCCAATTCGTGCTCAGCGAGATCCTTGTTCTCCCGGATCGAGATGCCGCCTTGCCGGAAGAAGGGCGTCAGGGTCAGTGAATCAGAGATCTCGCTCTGTGAGATGAACGCATAGAACTGCTGATCTTCCATGCCCACGTACTTGTGGTCGTAGCCCTCGACGTTCGGCAGCGGTGCCAAAAAGCCGCGGCCCGCGCTTCAGCCAAAGTGGCTTCTGGGTTGTTCCTGATCACCGGACCGTCGGGGCTGCCCCCGCTCGACAAGACCTCATAGGGGACAAAGCTGCGCTCGGGCAGGTGCAGGTTCGAGGCCTCGCAACCCTCGGCCGGTGCCGCCAGAGCGGCAGCGGTCGCAGCTGGCGTGGTGCGGACGGCCGCTTCCTGGGGCGCGGTTGCACCTCCGTTGGGCCGAAGGGCCGCCATGCTGTTACAGCCGATCAGGGCGAGAGCCGCCATCCCCATGAATACCGCTCGGGACTTCATGCCTTGTTCACCTCCACGTGATCGTCAGCGTGCACCACGAGGTCGTAACCACTGGTCGCGCATCCATCTGAACTCGTCCATGAATGCCACGTTCCGCCTGAGTCGAGGCGATAGATGTTGTCGTAGTCGACGTCGACACGCCTCGCGGTCGCGGAGCCCTGCTCGAACGCTTGCGAGCTGACATCACCGTGAGTGAACGAGGTCAGGCACGTCTCGACGTTGCTGCCATTTAGTACGGCGTCGTAACCACCACCGCCGCAGGTGACGGAATCTCGCTTGATCGCAAAGATCTGCGTGCCGAAACCGGATCCTGCCGTCCAGTAGGTGCTCTCGTCGTAGCACGCTTGGCCAAAGTTGCCGTAGAAGTAGATCTCCATCCAGTACTTGTTGTCGTCATGGTGATTTAGGCATCCGGAGTCGGCAAGGATGCCGTCTCCGCTGTAGTAGCCGAAGGCGACGAACAGGTAGCTCGTGGCGTCGTCGTCGAGGCGCACGTAGTGGTGCAGACCGACCCCGCTCGGCGTGTCAGCCCAATTGCCAACCGTGTTGGACCAGGTGAAATCTGCTCGAACGCCGTAGTTCTGGGCATGCGCGGGAGACCAGGTTCCACCGTGCTTGCCGTACGAGCACGTCGCGAGGGCGGATCCCGACGACATGACCAGGCACGCCAACGCCAAGGCCAGTGAAGCACCGAGTGAGGCCGCTTTCCTCGAGTGGAATGGCCACATACCGAACCCTCCCGCGTCACGGATCCTTCAGCCGCAGTTAACTGCAGGTGAGACGAAGAATCAAGACGTGTGGGGGGAGTGGATGTCAAGTTTTAGTACTGGTAGGTGAGGGAGCCTCCGCGCGTCCCGAGCGTCCCGAGCCTCCCGAGCGTCCCGAGCCTCCCGAGCCTCCCGAGCCTCCCGAGCCGGCCATGGTCGACGAGGCCACGGGATCAGCACGGGGCCGGATATCAGTCCGAGCGGGTAGAAGATCGCGCCGAACAGCGCGAGCTCGAGCAGCGTCATAGAGCCGAGCGCGTCGGCCGGGCGGAGCGGCCTCGCCCGGCCTGACATGACGTCACGAGGTCGGCAACGTCCGCGCACTCCCCCGGTCTACGGACCGGTCAGCCGGGCGTCAAGGTCGATGCCGTACGGATGTTCGAAAAGCCGTACGGAAAGACTCTGTCGGCATCCTCAGCTCAGCGCTCGCGAGGTGAAAGTGGAGCGCCCCGAGCTCGGCAACACCCGCGGGCGCGGCGTTCGCCCTGCGACACCCGGTGGCGGCGCATTCGGACTGCGGCGGATTTAGCCGCTTCCGCGTGCCTTCCCCTTTTGCCGACCCGACCGAAGTTGAAATCCCTCGAACTCCAACGGCGTCTGCTGAGTGGATCCGGATGGTCGAACACCTGTGCGGCTCGACGGCCACCTCAAGTGGTGTTCTCCACGAAGAACTGCGTCGTTACCCCAGGAAACGTCTGGTAGCTCGCCCTAGGTGTGGTTCACGAGGAGGTTGTTGACGGCGACCTCGTGAGGTACGAGTCCGCCGAGCGCGGTGTGGGCCCTGCGATGGTTGTAGAAGTCGAGCCAGGTTGGCAAGGCTTCAAGTCGCTCACCATTTGAGCGATACGGCTTGAGATAGGCCCACTCGGCGAGGAGCGTGCGGATGAAACGCTCTGCCTTGCCGTTGGTCTGGGGTCGATAGGGCCGCGTGCGCTTGTGGCGGATGCCTGTAAGTGAGCACCAATAGTGCAGAGAGATGATCACGAAAAGTGCAGAGGCCCTCGGGGTGACCCGGGGGCCTTTCCATTTCCCCCGAGACGGGGTGTCCCCCCTGTCAGGCTCCGGGTGTCGAAGCTCGGATCCACGGACAGGAGGGACGGTTTGCAGTCTGAGGAGACCTGGATGGAACTGCACGTGCTCCATCGCCACGGCTGGTCGATCGCCGCTCTGGCCCGCGAGTTCGGGTTGTCGTGGCGCACGGCCCGCCGCTATTCCACGGCGACCGCACCACCGAACTATCCGTCCCGCGCCAAGCCGATGGAGCTCTCGGCAGCGCAGCTGGCCCACGTCGAGCGCCGCCTCGCGGCCTGTCCCGACCTGCGCGCAACGGTGCTCCTTCGGGAGCTCCGCGACGACTACGCGTATACCGGCAGCTACTCCAGCCTGCGCCGGCGGGTGGTGGTCCTGCGCCCGGTCGACACGGCCGAGCCCGAGCTGCGCTTCGAGACCGGACCCGGCATCCAGACCCAGGGCGACTGGACCGACTGCGGGACCTGGCCACTCGGTGACGGCAGCGCCGAGCTGCATGCCTGGGTGGCGATCCTGGGCTTCAGCCGCATGCTGGCCTTCCGCTTCGCCACCGACAAGACGAGGCGCACCACCCTGCGCGCCATCGTGCGCTGCGTCGACGACCTGGGCGGCGCCACGGCCGAGTACCTCACCGACCGGGACACGGCACTGATGAACGGCGTGCGTGCCGACGGCTCGCCCGATCTACGCCCCCGAGTGGGTCGACACCGCGGCGCTGCTGGGCACCCGCCAGCGTGCCTGTCGTCCGTACCGGGCCAAGACCAAGGGCAAGGTGGAACGGGCCAACCGCGAGGTCAAGGAGGACTTCCTGGCCTGGCTCGCCGGTCAGGTCCTCCCGGAGCGGCCGACCCTCGCCGACTACGACGCCGCGGGAAGGCGCTGGGCGACAGACGTGGTCGCCAAGCGCAAGCATCGGACGACCGGGCGGATCGTCGGCGAAGCGTGGGCCGAGGAGCGGCCGTTCCTGGTGCCCGTGGCGCGTCGTCTGGTCGCCCGGGCCGAGGGTCTGGAGACCCTGCCCGCGGTCCTGCCGGCAGCACCGGCAGCCCCACCCAGGCTCCACGTCGTGGGCGAGACCGTCGAGGTCCGGCCGCTGGCGGTCTATGCCGAGCTGGCCCGATGAGCGCCACGGACGTCGCGCGTGGCCACCGCCTATGCCCGGACGCGCGAGCACCTCGCGTACCTGGGGCTTCCTACCGCCTCGGAGCACCTGGCGGCCGAACTGGAGCGGGCCAAGGCGGAGGCCTCGGCACCGGTCGAGGTCCTGGAGCGCCTCCTGGCGGTCGAGGTCGAGGCGACGGTCGCCCGTCGGCTGTCCGGACGGCTGCGCTTCGCCCACTACCCGCTGACCAAGCGCCTGGTCGAGTTCGAGCTCGACTTCCAGCCCTCGATCGACCGGGCGGTGATCGCCGAGCTGTCCACGCTGCGCTTCGTCGAGGAGCGTCGCAACGTGCTCTTCCTGGGACCACCGGGAGTGGGCAAGACGCACCTCGCGATCGCGCTCGGCATCGCCGCCACCGAGGCCGGCTACCGCACCTACTTCACGACCGCGGCCGATCTCGTGGCAGCCCTCGCCGCGGCGCATCTCGAGGGCAGCTGGAGCGCCAAGATGCGCACCTACACGGCGCCTTCGGTGCTCGTGATCGACGAACTCGGCTACCTGCCCATGGATGCCGCCTCGGCCCACTGGATCTTCCAGGTCGTCTCGCGTCGCTACGAGCGCGGCTCCATCGTGCTGACCAGCAACCGTGGCTTCGGCGACTGGGGCCAGGTGTTCGCCGACCAGGTCGTCGCCTCGGCCATCCTCGACCGACTCCTGCACCACGCCACGGTCGTCAACATCAAGGGCCAGCAGCTATCGCATGCGGGCCCACGTGCCTTCAGCCAGGGAGGGCGACGCTATGCTCCGCTGACGCCGATCGCCTCTGCACTTTTCGTGGCGAACTCTGTGCACCTTTCGTGCTCACCAACAATGCCCAGCTCGAGGAGCTTCGCCGCGTAGGCGCGGCTGACATAGGGCGAGCCGTTGTCGGTCAGCACTCGTTCGATGCGGATGCCGCGGCTGGCGTAGAACGCCGCCGCCCGCTCGAGCGCCTCCACGATCGAGGTCGGCAGCTCATCATCGACGACTGCCACGAAGGCGAGGCGGCTGGCGTCGTCGACGAACACCTCGAGGTGGTCGTAGCCGCGGCCGCTGCGGCGGTAGCTCGGCGAGCGCCCCAGCACCCGATGGCCACCGCCGTCGGGGATCCGTCCCAGCTTCTTGTGGTCCTGGTGGAGCAGCGCTCCCGGGTGGCAGGCGACGTAGCGCACCGGAGCACCAGTCAACTTGTCGGCCTGGTCGAGCCGGCTCATGCCAGAGCGGCGCAGCACGTCGCCGATCGTGGAGCGCGGATGACCGGTCAGATAGGCCAGCCGGTGCGGTCCGTAGTGGGTCGAGATACGCGCCGCGAGGATCGCTTCGACGTCCGCTCGGGGAAGGCAGCGCGGCGACCGGGATGGCCGCGAACTGCGGTCCTCCAGACCGGCGGCACCCTCCGCACGCCACCGTCGTAACCACTTGTAGCCGGTCGCCCGGCTGATGCCCAGCTCCCTGGCGATCGTCGCCATGGACTTGCCGGCGAGTGCGCGATCGACCAGCAGCTGACGCCCGAACACGCTCAGACGGCCATTACGATGAGCCACGAGAGCCTCCTCCCGGTGTGGTGCTTAGACAACACCCACAACCGTGAAGCGAGGCTCTCGTTTGTCAACAACGTGTCCGGGAACTACACCTAGCGCGGCAGTTGGGCACTCGTCTCACTTCGACTAAAGCCACGCTCTAACGGGCGGGATCGACCCCGATGGCCGCGTACGAGACCTTGTAGTCCATGCGTCGAAGAGCGCGCACTGACCGTGCGAGATGGGCTCTCGAAAAGAACGGGAGCCCAATTGGGACCCGCGCCGGGTCTGAGGTGACGATTGCTATGACGATCTCCCAGTCGCTAGCATGCATGGAGTCGTCGTCGATTATTGCCGCGACCGCCGGCAACTGACCCTCAAGGACTTCGCGTAAGCGGCGTCGTGCCCTGGGTAGGTTACGAAGCGCCTCGCCCGCGTTCACGGCTTGCGCAAACAGGTGGCTCAGACTCGCGACCCGCAGGCCGCGCTTGACATAGGTCAAGCGCGGCCCCGGCCCGGCGATATCGCATAGCTCGACTGTCCCGTGCTCCCCGGGGAAGGAGATGAACCGCTGGTTCATCGACAGCATGCCCGGGGTCAGGCCTGCCGCTCGATCGTTGTAGGCACCCTCGTCCGCGTCAGTCTGCGCGTATAGAGGCAAGGGCACCGTGGTGAGCGGTATCGATCCGACAATCGAATCGATCTCAGCAATGAAGTCGGCGTGAATGCGCCACCAACGGCCATCGGCGAGGACGAAGGTGCCATCAGCCTCCTGCCGCTCGGCGATCAGGCACTTGAAGACGCTCCAGCGCATGGACTGTCTGCCGGTGTCCCGCGCGTATACCGAAATACTGTCGTCTTGCAGCTGGTCGAGGCTGAACACCCCGCCACGCGCCGCGGCGTAATCATCGATCGACACGTCCTGACGTCGGCTTCCGCGCGGGTCGAGACCGTTGAGCCTGAAACCGCCGACGCGCGCCCAGTCCACCATCTCGGGTGGGGCGAGGTACGCAGCGCCGCGGCCAGGTGTTGACAGGCCGTTGACCACCAAGTCGGTCAGTTCAGCGACACGCGCCGGGTCATCAACTTCTCGCCGTTGGTCCAGAACGCCGAACGCCTCCTGGTAGTCGGTAGCCGCGTAGTCCGAGAGGGCGTATGACGCGTGTTGGACGAGGTCATCAGGTCCAATCGCTCGGGCCTGAAGGTATCCCGTTCGACCCGTGATCCGCGTCCCCTGTGCCTCGTCCCGCGGGCGCCCGGTCAGGGAGCGAACAGAATCTCGATCCGACTCGAGCCCAAGGGCGCCAAGCTCCGATCCGCGAGACGCACTTCGCCGCGTCATGAACACCGTCCCCTCGATGGCTCGCGAATTGAATGAGATCACACCCGCTGAGTTCAGGCGGTTGCCTGCGACTCTGAGACCGAAGTCATCGACGAGTTGCTCAGTTCGAAGGCGTAGATGCCCGCGGCCGAATGGGATCGCGAAGATCCGGCCGTCTGCACGGAACAGAAGGATGGCGCCAGGATTGCTCGATGTAGCAGCTGGAAGGGGACCCGCGATTAGCCCCAGCGGTGCCATCCAGTCAGGGGGTTCCGGATCTGGCTCCGGAAGAAAGTAGAGGGCACCGTCGAGGTTCGCGGCGGTGTGCAACGGCACCGGTCGCAGCTCCTCGGGGCGGCGGAGCACGTCCTCGAAGGTGCCGACCTCCGGCCTGGCCAGGTAGAGCGTTACGTCCGTCCAGCTCGGATCGTCGGTCACCGGACGCCTCTCAGTGTCACGAGTCCCTCGAAACGACATTCATTTGCGGACTCTGAAGCGATTCCCTGACTTGATGAGCCGTTCAAGTCATGTGGCTTGCTGCAGCTCGATCTCGATCGAGATAACGAGCGGCGTCAGTGCGCGATAACGCTCCTCGAGTTCACGCCACAGTGCCTGCATATCCGGGTCGTCGATTTGCTCGCTTCGGATGCCGTACTCGATGGCATCAAGGGCGCCGCCCTCCCACCGCACTTTTCTCGCCAACTCGTTCTTCGTGAATTGCTGCATATGGCGAACCTCCATAGGCGCATTCAGGCACCGCGTCGTGACAGCTCAGATGTCACGACCGGTTGCGTGTCACGACCCGGGCGTCGAGCCTACGATCCTCGCTTCGCTTGAGCCAGCGTCATGAGCGCACCGATGTCGGTACTCAGCCCTCGCGCCAGTCGGTCGAGATTGATGACGCCTACGTTGCGGAGACCACGCTCGATATCGCTCACGTAGGTGGTGTGGAGTCCGGACCCTTCAGCGAGGCCCTCCTGGGTGAGCCCTTGCGCGAGTCGGAGATCTCGCACCGTCGTTCCGAGCGCTATCAGTAGCTCGTTGGTTGCGGCACCCGGCACTTACCGAAGCTATTCGGGCATCGACGATGAGTGAATAGACTATGAGTCAAGCCACAACGGACCGAGTGTGCGGAGGGATCGCAGAAGGTGACCCTCTGGGTCGTCAAGGGTGGTCGCCTTGGTGAGCGCGAAGACCGGTTCCTAGACCAATCGGTGGTGGGCATCGGCTGGGACGAGATACCGGACTTGTCCACCTTCGCCGATCGCGACTCACTGAAGGTCGCCTATCGGCTGGTGTACCCCGAGGACTCCGAAGGGCGCACCGCTGTCCAGGTCGGCCAGCTATGGGCCTTCGCCCGCTCCATGAGACAAGACGACATGGTCGTGGTGCCCTTGAAAACGCGCAGCCAGATCGCCGTCGGTCGGCTCGCTGGACCGTACCGCTACACCGATGAGTTCGGTCCGGACATGCGTCACGTACGCGCAGTGACTTGGTTAGCCACCGATCTGCGCCGGGACCGATTCGACAAGGATCTGCTCTATTCGTTCGGCTCGTTCTTGGGAGTGAGCACCGTCACCCGTCATGAAGCCGAGGCGCGGGTGCTGGCCGTTCTCGCGGGCAAGCCAGGACCGGTGGTCGAGCCCGCGATCGAGCCTGTGGCCGAGGCAACTGGGCCAGGGCGGGACCTCGCCCGTGATGCCAAGGACGAGATCGTCGAGCTCATCCGAGCACGTTTCAAGGGTCATGGGCTCGCTCGTCTTGCTGATGCGGTGCTGCGAGCGCAGGGCTATGTCACCCACGCCTCTCCGCCCGGCGCGGATGGTGGCGTGGACATCGTCGCTGGCGCCGAGCCACTGGGGTTCGGTGAGCCTCGGATCGTCGTCCAGGTGAAGTCTCCAACGACCTCGGAGCTTCGGGCCATCCGGGTGGCGAACCGATGCATTTCGGTCAGCCAAGCCTGGCCTTCGCCGCTGCGATGGTCTCGTCTTCCCAGATGACCGCGAGCAGCTCTTGGTCGAAGAACGCTTCGATCGCATGCTTCAGTGCCGAGTCGGAAGGGCTGTGCGCGTACGACATCGAGCCCATCACATGGGACTCAGCTGGGGAAGCTGGCAACGCTGAGTTCAGATCGACGAGGGCAGCCACGTATCGCAGCAGCTGACGGCGATCGCGAGCGATCAGCCGTCGCACGGTCCGTGGCGCGAGCCGGTCGAAGTCGCGATCCTTGAGTTCAATCACGGCCTCGAACGGAATGGGGTCGTCTGCTCCCGACTCGCTCACCACGACGCGCACATCGGTTCGACCGAGCTTGCCGGATGTTATGAGCGCCTTCTCGATCGAGACCGCCACCCCGCCGTGCCGCTCACGCCAGGACGACTGCATGTGCACATGAAAGTTCCGCCCGCGCCGGAGGCTTTCGGGCTCGGTCGCGCGAACTGGCCGCGCAGGCGCGCTGATCGCTAACCCTCGCCAGGGCGTCGAGCCAGGATTGTCACGATGTTCTCGAGGATCCACATGCATGTCGCGACCTGCAACGCCGAAAGCACGCTCAGGAACAGCACCGCGTAGGTCATTGCCCAGGCGGCGTGCGCGTCGCTATCAACGATGAGGGCAGCAACGGACGCAAGTGTCAGAAGCCCGAGTCCACGCGTTGCCGCCAGGAACATCCGCCACATCGAGGAGTACTGCGTGCTTTCGCGCACTCTCTTCAGGCGCGGGCTTTCGAGCATCGGCACCATGATCGCGCCCGCGGCCAGCACGAACCCGAACAGCGAGCCGCTCACTGCGGCAATGGTCCCGTACAGCACGGAGCGGTTTCCCCGCAGTGCATCCTGGAGTCGGGAGTCGGCGCCGTCGCCGAACCACCAACGCGCCAAGACTGCGCATCCGAGGGCGAGCGCAAGCTCGGTGAAGCCCCAATGACGCTTCAGCGGGTCGGCGATCATCCCCGCCAGACGTCGTATCCATGTCATTCGTGTTGAAACCACACCCCGTGCGATTGCTCGATCTCCTGACGGAGTTCCGCGTACGCACTCTCGATGGCGGCATAGACCGAGGCAGGCTGCAGCTCGCGAGTGCCCGACACACGGAGCACCTGCCGCTCGACTCGGAGGTCGTCTCGAAGCAGGTTGATCTCGCGCAGCGAGCCGTCTTCGAGACGCCCTTCGGTCTGAAAGATCGTTGCTCCCTCCAGCACCGCTGGATTGTTCGCGAGGAGTCCGATCGCTTCACGAACCCGTCCTCCCAACGAGTCACGCGACCGTGGACGTGTACGCAGCACAATCTCCATGCGCTGCGGTTCACCAAATGAGGCCGCGTTCGCGAACATGCCGGCGACGCTCGGATCGGTTCGGCCCAGCTCGTCCAGCAGCGACGGGGTGATCGCGAGTCGAAAAAGGCGGATTTCCCGCAGTTGCTGCAGCTGCTCCGCGATCGAGGCTCGCAGCGCGAGGTCGAATTTGACCCGCAGACCCAGTTTTGCCTGCAGGTAGCTGGACACCCGTGACATGCGCGGCCCGTAGAAGTTGAACTCCGAGCCAGCAATGTTGTTGGCGAAGAACTGGATATGGACCTGCTCGGCCAGTCCTTGGCTTGGGTTGAAGCTCAAGGGCGTGAGCTGTCCCAACGTTTCGACATGCGGCAGGTTGGTGCGCCGAATGTCAGCCACCCTAAGCCGCATGGGTGATGTGGCCTGGTCAAGCCACGCGCAGGTGCCCGCTCATCCTGTTCGTGGTACGCGGCGCCGCTAGGGAAGTCGAGCGCCTGGATCGGTCCGAGGCTCGTTCGGGCGTCGAACGGAAGCCGCTCGTTTGTCGCCGGATCCCGTCCTGCATCCACGTGGTAGAAGTAAATCCGTCGGGTCGTCGCATCAGGATTGCGCGGAAAACCCATCTCCCTCTCCGTACCCTTGCTCCATTGCCGACGTGCAGCCTCCGCAGTTCGCCGTGGCGCCGCGTCATTGCTCGAAAAGCTTGTCCGCAAGATAGCGACAACATAGTGCCGCCACGCCGACGATCAACTCGGCCTCTTGCCGATTTGGTGGCTGTCCTTCGCGAAGGTGGCGTCCAGACTCGGACGCGTAACCCCACAGTTTCACCACGCCTTCGTCAACTGGCTTGGGGAACAGTCCAGGATGCGTCTTCAGAACCTGACCGAGCGTGGCGCGGGGATCTCCAGCGGCCTCGCGGGCAGCGCACTCCAGTGCGGCCATCGCGTGATGGATGGCGCCGGATAGATCCGGTTCCGGACGCCTCGAAAGATCCCGTAACGCCTCGACGATCTCCTGCCGAGCCGTCGGAAGGCCAGCTCGCGCCAGCGAGTCGCGTGCCTCGTCTATCGCGAGCGCGAACTCCTCCGATCCTCGGCTCTCGAGTTGGCCCGCGACAAGACGCCACCCGACACCCGACTCCACGAAGTAGTCGTTCACGAGTTCCTGCCAGCGGGCAGCGACCTTTGCGTCTCCTGTACGGAGTTTGAGGTAGAGCGCCTCGACGAAGTCATACACCCGATACCAAGAGCAACCTTCGATGAGCTCTTGGCATTCGGTCCAGATATTCGGGTACTCACTCCAGCTGTGTCGGTCGGGCAAACGTCTCAGGACGCCGCACAGCACACTCCGCAGGTAGCTCGGTGCGAGTCCCAGGTCGCCGTTCGCAATGGCGAGCAGCGCGCCCCTTAGTTGAGCCGGCGCATCGTCGCGAACGCTGATCTCGACCTCTTGGTGGGCCACGCCGAACCGTTTGGAGAATTGATCGGGTCCCACGCCGCGACCTACCTAGCGCCGACGCGAGGGCGGCGGTTTCGGCCACGGCGCTTGGGACCAAAGTCCACAGCGACGCGCCGAGACGATCGGTCTGATTTGCCGTGGCAGAGGCGGCAATCGCGCAGCGGCGCCGACCATCACGAATGTCGACCGAACCGCCGTGCCGCGGCACGAGCAATCTCATCCGCAGTCGCCGCCGGCGCATTCACCGCGTAGTCCTTCTCCACGACCCCAGCGGCGGGCGTACCGCGCGCGTGATCCCGCCAGAACCACGTCCCGCGGAGCTGGCCGAAGAGAGGACGTTCGGCGTAGGTCTTGAAGTGACCTCGGCAGATATGGAGCGCCCGGGCCAGCCCGTCGGATCGGACATTTCCCTCAGTCGCGAGCACCCCGGCCATGGGATTGATCTCGAGCACCCTATACGTGTGCAGCGGCGGCTTGCCGCGACGCGCACGCGCACGATTGACCTTCGCCTCGGGTGCAACAGCGCGTGTCGTGACGTTCCGGCAATGTAGGAAACAAACGGCGAGCAGCATGGGGCGCAGGAGCGCGTACGTCATGATGAGATCGTCCTGCTGGCGCTCTTCAGGTCGCACACCGGCGGGGCCCAGAAGGTCAACGATCTTGCCGGACCGGTCTGCGAGGACATGAACACGGTCGATCGGCCCAATGGTTGATCGCGGACCTGAGAGGTATGGCTCGCAGGCGATGAACCAGGATTTCGCGATCGGGATCGTCCCACGCCGAGAACAACGCTCCCACCCTGGCGTCGTCGTCGAGACGACGGCCGGTGTCGTCCGCCATCCGATATTCCATCCACCACTGACTGAACGGCGGGGCCACGTTTGGGAAGTCAGACATCTCGAACGGGCGCTGCCAGCCATGGACCTCGTCCCAGTAGTTGGCCACGTTGTCGATGACGAATGCCTCGGCACCGTTCAGCTCGTCCGCAAGTCGATCGACCAGCCCATCGCGGTCCGGCGGGTTGTATCCAACTGCCGGTTGAGGCCTCTCGACGCGGAGGCGGTCGATCAGGCGTGCCACCCGCCGATCATGCCACGCACGTGGGTCGGCCCCGACCCGATGACGGCGATGTTCTAGGGAGATCCGTCCTGCGCAAACCCTCAAGACACCCTTGCCTTCCTGGCGCCCGCGAGTGATGGATGTGCTGCTCAACCCGGAGACAGGAGGCAGCCGTGCAGATCATCTGGACCAGACCATGACCAGCGTCACTCAGCCATCGGGCTTTCGCCACGTCGGCGCTCCGGCCGTGAGGCTGGACGAGGAATCCTCTCCCCTTCGGGTTGGCGAATTCCTCCAGACCTGGCTCACGCTCACGCGCCTGTCGGTGCGGCCCAAGACCTACATCTCCTACCGCAGCATCGTGGAGATCCATCTGACGCCGGCGCTGGGCTCCATCCCCATCGCGGACTTGCGCCCAGCGGAGGTGCAGGCCTACCTGCTCGCCAAGGTGGCGTCCGGCCTCGCGCCGCGGACGGTGGCATACCACCGCAACATCCTGCGCCAGGCACTCGGCTACGCCGAGCGGACCGAGCTCGTGTGGCGCAATGTCGCCAAGCTCGCGTTGCCGCCCCGGATTCCACGCCGCGAGGTCCATCCGCTTACACCCGAGCAGGCGCGTGTCTTCCTACGCGCGATCGCAACGGAGCGCCACGAGGCGGCCTTCCTGCTCGCGCTGGGCGTGGGCCTGCGCCAGGGCGAGATCCTGGGGCTGACTTGGAGCGACATCGACCTCACTGCCGGGGAGATCCGGGTTCGGAGAGCCCTGCAGCGGGTGGCGGGAACCTTCGCGTTCGTCGAGCCCAAGAGCTTTTCCAGCCGCAGAGTCGTGCCGCTGCCGGAGCTGGTGCGCGTCGGTGCTGATGCGCCATCGCGAGCGTTGGGAGGCCGAGCGCGCGGACCGGCCGCCCGACGACGGTCCCTTCGCAGACCTGTTGTTCACCACCCTCGAGGGTCATCCCATCGACGGCATCAACATCACACGCCGCTTCCAGCGTGTGTTGCGCGCGGCCGGACTGCCTCGCCAACGCTTCCACGATTTGCGCCACGCCTGCGCGTCGCTGCTGCTCGCGCAGGGAGTGCCAGCGCGAGTGGTGATGGAGACCCTGGGCCACAGCCAGATCTCACTCACGCTCAACACCTACAGCCACGTCATCCCTGCCCTGGGTCGGGAGGCCGCCGAGCGGATGGATGCTCTGCTCTCGGAACGCTGACAGGCGTCGACCCGGAGCGCCTACGCCACGCCGCCCGCGCTCTTGAGGCCGTCCCAGGGGTTCTTCGGGTCTGGCTGGAAGGCCATCACCGCATAGCGCAGCGCGTCGCAGGCGTCATCGCCCTCATCGACGGGACGCTCCTGAAGGCCGCCTGACCGGTCGGGCTTCCAGGTGTAGCCGGGCAGTTCACTGAGGAAGCCGACGCAGGCCGGGTCAACGGTCAAGCCGTCGTGAATCGCGCGGCTCACGGCGTTGAGGCCAGGCTGCACGTCATTCGTTGCCGGCAGGACAGGAGCGCGCAGCTTGCACGCCGCACCATGCTCGGCACGGTGGCTCGCGAAGCCACGATTGAGCTGGGCCAACAGCCCAGGCTCCGAGGGATCGGCGCGGAACTCGCTGACGCCGTGCTGCTCAGCCAGGCGCGCTAGCGGTTCCACAAGCTGGTCGACGGTGATACCCCGGACGTACAGCTCGGCAATCAGCGAGAGGCGTCCCGTGCCTGACTGGCCCACGATCTCGGCCGCGAAGGCATGCACGAAGCCCCAATCGATCCCCGCGACCACACGCTTGAAGGGTCCCGGCATGGGCTTGATGAAGGCGTCGTGCAGCGTCCAGATCTGACCTTCGGCGCCGACCCAGAGGCCCTTGGCCAGGCGCTGCGCGTTGACCTCAGTGCCCATGGACTCGAGGCGCTCGCGGTAGTCGTCGGGCAGGAACGGGTTGGCAATGATCGTGATCCATTCGCGCGCCGGCGTGGGTGGCGTGAAACGCCGCTTGAGCCAGTGCGTCGGGGCGGCCGGGTTAGTGGCCGCGGCCAGCTGGCGGTAGGGCATGGCCGTCCGTCGAAGTCGGCCGCTGAGCATGATCCAGTCGCTCTCGGTCAGTTCGATCGCCTCGTCGACACCGGCCCAGTCGAGGTTGAGCGAGCCGACCTTGGTAGGCACGCCGGTAATGGGATCGGCGTCGAGCCCCAGCAGCCAGATGCGCGAGCGTGCCGTCAGGGTGCCGACGTCGATCCAGTGCTCGGAGCGGTTGCGGTCGACCACGAAACGTGGATCGACGACGTCCTTCAAGAGGGTCCGCTCGGTCGTCGCGACCAGGCTGGCGGCAGTCTTGCGGAAGAGGCCCAGCTCGGCGCCCGGATACTCGAGGGCGAGGTCCCAGGCCTTCTGCGCCAGTACCCGGGTCTTGCCGGCACCCATCCAGGCCGAGGCGACGATCTCCGGTGCCCGTGAGCGGTAGAAGGCTTCGTGCTCGGGCGAGGCGAATTCGAGCAGAGGTCGCTCGCGTGCGCTGTTCCTCGCCCGCGCGGTGACCGCCGCCAGAGCCAGGATCGTGCGTTGCTCCTCGGCTGCCAGCCGATCGAGCTTGCTCATCGGCTCGCCTCCTTGGCAATCCGCTCGGCTTCGGCGAGCACTTCCTCGGGCGCCAGGCCGAACTCTTCGGCGAGGCGCGTCGCCTCGCGGCGGATGTCGAGCGCCACATCGACCCGGTCGCGATAGATGCCCGGGCGGAGCGAGCGCAGCAGGAACATCAGGAGTGGGTCGCTACCGGCCAGGGCACGTCGGCGAGCCTCGGCCTCGAGGGTGTCGACGGCCTCTTCTCGAGCTCGTGTCCAGCGTGCCGCGAAGCGCGGATCCCGACGAGCTCGCTTGTAGGGTGCATCGCGGCTGACACCGGCTGCGTTGGCGGCCAGGCGGACATTGCCGGTCGCGGCCACGATCTCGAGGAAGCGCGGGCTCCAATCTGGACGTCGCGCCCGGCGTGCCCCCACGATGGTTTCGACGTTGGCTGATGCCTCATCTCGCTCAGCCATCGAGCCTGGCCGCGGTGCGCCCGGTGAAGGCCTGCCAACGCTCAATGGCCACCTGCACGTAGCGCGGCTCGAGCTCCATCGCGAAGCAGCGCCGGCCCAGCATCTCGGCGGCAATGACGGTGGTGCCTGAGCCGACGAAGGGGTCGTAGGCGATGCCTGCGTGATTGCGGATCGGGCGGGCCATGCACTCGACCGGCTTCTGGGTGGGGTGGTCGAACTTCTCCTCGTCCGAGCCGCCCATGATCATCTTGGGGCTGGCGAGCTCCCACAGCGTGGAGTGCTCGTGGGGCCCGATCCAATCCGCGGTGGCGCCCTTCCTGACCGCATACCAGCACGGTTCGTGCTGCCAGTGATAGGCGCCGCGGCTCATTGCGAACTGCGTCTTGGCCCAGATGATCTGCGCTCGAATGTCGAAGCCCAGACGCTTCAACCCGTCGCCGACCTCGGGCCCGTAGATGCCGGCGTGCCACACATAGGCGACCTCGATCGAGGGCACGAGCTCGAACGCCGGCGACCAGTCAACGATGGTGTCGCCCGAGAGTGTGGTGTTACGGTGGCCCTCGATGCGCATGTAGGGCTGCTCGGCCGGACCCAGCTGGTTGTACAGGCCGTCCCGCCATGTCGGGTCAAGCTGCACGCCATACGGCGGATCGGTGATCAGCAGCCGCGGCTTGGCGCCCTCGAGCAGGCGGGCCACGTCCTCTGGCTTCGTGGCATCACCACAGGCGATCCGGTGGTCACCGAGCTGCCACCGTTCGCCCGGCTGGACGTAGATGTCGCCGTCATTGGGCACGGCCGGCACGGCATCCGGATCGCCGAGGCCGTGGGGCACGAGGCCGTTGCGATCGGCGAGCTCGGCGAGCATTTGCGTGAGCGCCGCATCCGATGGGGTGACCTCAGCCAGCAGTTTGGCCAAGATGTCGCGGTCGACGTCGGCCATCGCACCCAGCGGGTCGAGGGTTGCCAGAACGAGTCGCTCCTCAGCTTCGGTCAACTCGACGTAGGCGACCGGGACGGTTGGCTCGTTCTTGGCGAGCGCGAGCTCCACCCGCAGATGGCCATCGACCAGATGGCCTGTCGTCTGATTGACGATGACACCGGCAACCCAGCCGACGTCGGCGAGGGCACCGGCGAGTGCCCGCTGCTGACGTGCAGGATGCCGTCGCCAGTTTTCCGGGTTGGGCACCAGAGACGCAGGATCGAGATCGGCGTGGCCGACGATCCGATTGCGCCAAGCTGGCGGAGCCGATCGCTGGCCGGTTGTCTGCGGCCGTCTCGGCTTTCGCGCCTCCGCGGGACGCACCTCGCTCCTGGCATCCATGCGCGTCTCCTATCCGGCGGCCCTCCGAGGCAGGCCAGCTGAGAACGCCCAGAGCGTCGGCAGAGGCTGGCCTAGCCGCCAGCGACCTTTGTAATGGGGGCGGCGACCATTTAATCGGTCGCGGTTACCCGCGCGTTACTCGGCCGCGGCCTCGCGAATGCGTCGGATGCGCCGCCGTTGGCTGCAGGCGTTTGCCGGCTCGAACGTCCAAGCGCCAAGCCGGCGGGCACGATCAGCGATGAGGTAGTCGGGCATGCCCCGTCGAGCCCGGACTTCCGCGATGAGCTTCTCGCGCGCCTTCGGGCGGCTGGTCGGCGGCCGCCCGGCGGGCAACCGAACCTCGAGCTCGTAGAGCTTCACCCGATCGGCCTTTCCTTGAGGTCCTACAAGCTCGCGCTGAGCGACGTTCCCGATGTAGTGGTAGACCTGCTCGGGCGGCAGGTTCGCGTAGGTGGGCACGGCGCGCATGGCACCGACCATCCGCAGGACGACTTCGCGTCCCGCATAGAGGGCAGCCATCTGTCCCTCGGTGTCGCCGCCGTCAAGACAGCCCACCGCCTGCACGAATAGAGCCTTGAACTCATCCATGTCCGCTCGCATCCCTGGCCAAGCGAGCACGTTGTCGATTCGAGGTCTTCGCCGCATCACCCCCTACCGTTGAACACGGCGCTCCCGTGGACTGGAGGCGCTCGAAGCACCAGCCCATGCCGGGGGAACCATGGCCGAAGGGCAGAAGCCGACCACGTTCCGATTCGCGTCAACACCCGGGCGTATAGCACGGAATAAGGATGGGCCCTTCCGACTCGAGCTCCGTCTGGCCGTTGTCGTAGGTCGTATACCACCCGTCCAGGCCATTGGGGTCATTCGCACTCGGTCCATCGGTCACTGAATGCACATGCGTGCCCAGCAAGCCGGTTTCGGTGTCGGTGCCAGACACTGGCTCGAAGACCGTCCCGCCGCTGTCGCCACCGGTTGAGTCGAACCCAACGACCTTCATTTCTCGCACGTAGATGCACGCGCTCAGGCAACTTTCGCTGTCTGCATCACTCGTTCCATCGCTGTCACTGTTATAGAGATTGATCTTCCCGCACGACTTGCCCAAATAGTCAGCGTGCCAAGCGGGTGGCGTACTTCCGTGCAGCTGCTTGCTTCCCCACCCGACGCGGCACACAGTGTCGCCGACATGCTGAGAACCCCAGATTACGAGAGACGTTATCTGCACCACCTGGCCCGTCGAAGGAGTCGCGAGTAATTGGTTCGCATTCACTCCCAGCTTCTTTGGATTTGAAGCCGAGTTCAGCTTGATGAACCCAACGTCGCCGTAGGAGCCATCGTGGTATCCGTGATGAGAGTCTTCAGGGCCGATCGTGTGCGAATCATGCGACCAACTGTCACTGGTGCCACCGTCTTTGATGCAATGCCCCGCCGTCACGAGAACAATGTAATTCGGGTCCGTGTCCTCTCGATTTGCGACATATCCTGATGTGCAAATGTTTGGAACGCTGCTTTCGATCTCAAGTCCGCCCTTCATATCAGGGCCACAAGAAGACATCGTGCAACTGTCATTCGTTTTTGCGGTGTCCTCGTACAGAACCACTGCCGGTCCGAATGTATCCAACGCTTTTCTGGCAGCGTCCGAGACTCGATCGACGCCCACAATGACTTGGTTGTTGACAACATCCACAGACGCAGAGTGAACGATGACGCCGTCAGCGGTCAGTTCATCACGGCTGTCGGAAATGGCATCCTTCGTCGATGTGAGCTGAGCCAGAGTGTTGTCGACGTGGTGGACCTCGAACTGGATTTCAGGCATCTCCTTTTGAAGCTGCGAGGAGAGTGCGTCGACGCTGCCGGTCGTAAGGAATACCGGTATGCCGCCACGCGCCTGGTCCAAGTACATGCCGCCATAGTCCTGGTTCGACCACAAGTCTTTGTCAGGACCTCTAATGGCCCGTTGAACCTGTACTCGCGAAAACATGTCGGTCGCCTCAGGTGTCGTCAAAGGCACGCCCCAGTCATCATTGGGAAACTTCCCAACGTTGGTCAGCGAGTCTTGAACGTATGGCGAGTCCGCCCGCAACCCAAATGCTTGCCGGAACGAAACAGCGTGCTCGAGAGTGACGGTCGTATCCTCGGCGGTAGCCACCGATATGGGCGACAGGACGGCGAACACGACTGCAGCAAAACCCATGGCGAGCGCTGACAGGTGCCTAGCCATCGTTTCCCTCTCCTTCCGTGCTGTTGGTTTGTCCGCCGCCCTGGCGCCTCGGACAGCTACCTTAGGCGGGTTCTGCGGCGCCATGGGATAACCATGGCAACACCAAACACGCCGAGCCATGTAACCGCGAGCGGGACCACCTCACTCGCGTTGCGATCGTCGGCTTGACTTGATGTTGTGGGCGGCAGCTTCGACGGCGCCAGGAGCGCCACCAAATCACCGACGTTTCTCACGGATGAGAGTGCTGCGGGCAGATGTCCGACGTCGTAGTAGTCGACGACGCTCGCACGACCGTTGTCGATCATCCATGCAATCTCGTTTTGGCTCAGTGTGCCGTGGCGTCCGATTTGTCCCGTGCTGACGAGGTAGCGATCTCCCACTGCTAGACCTAAGTCGCCAGGATGCGTGCAGTTTGTACTTGGGAGGGAGAAGTGCGTACCCGCAACGAGATCAGTTGCATGCGCGGGCTGGTTGTCGCCTAGGGTGGACAAGACCGTGTCGACCGCGAAGACTAAGAGCCAATGCTGGAGCCCGTCGGCATCGACTGTGTCAGTCGGGTGCGCGGCGACGACGGTCCCAATCCACGTGTTGCCACGGACCGCTGCGACATTGCTCGGCGCGACGGACGGGCAGGGGTTCTCAGCATTGATCGGCGCTGACCCGATCATTCCGCTGCACACGGACAGTACAAGAGACGCCAAAACTCGGACAGCTAGTTTCATGTCGTCAGCCCACCATGATCATTCCGGCTGCCGAGACGCAACGCCGCAAGCTTACGGATATCGGTACGCTTGTCAAGCATTGCTTGCTCAGCTAGACCCAAAGAGTCGCCCTTCGCGTTTACCGGTCATGTCTACCGAGACGCACTAAACATGGGCGACGTGACGTTGTTTCGTCTGGAGGCCGGCGTTCCAGCCAGGTGGCTCTTTGCCCCTCAGGCCACAGCAAACCCGCCGGTCTTGTCCCTTCGCATCGACACTCGGATCGACCCGGGGGTGAGTCCTCGCGCCCTTATTGGGCCCTGCCACACCCGCCCTCAAACGGCGTCGCGGGGAACAATCCGTCTCCGCTGGGGTGCTCGGGTACGGCCCCACGGGCGGCGCTGATCGGGAGGGGTTGTGCTTGGCTGGTTTCTACATCTCTGCCGGCGGCGGTAGGTGTAGAAAGTGCAGACATGGGCCAGGACCTCGGATTTCGTAAACAGCAGGTCCTCAGTTCAAATCTGAGTGTCGGCTCCACTTTCCCTGCGTGAATTGGCCGGACTGGGTCTGATTCGATGCCCTCGCGCGTCGCCTGACCCCTGATCTGACCCCTTATCCCGGGCGGACTCGCATCGCCAGATGCCTCTCGCCCTGGGCCGCCGGTCGCCCGTCGTCAAAGTCCGTCCCTTTGGATACGAATCCCTACTCGGAGCGCGTCGCCGCCTCCAGGCTCATCGTCTTGCCGGACGAGTCGGCGGTGAGGCGCGACAGAAGCACGATTGGTGTTCCGGTCGCTGCGACACCGGCCACGTTGAACTCCTCGAGCCTGCCGTCGGACAATCCGCTTTCGGTCGCCACCAGTTCGGCGGGGCTCCAATGAGAAGCATCCGCACTCTGGCGGTAGAGAACGGTCGCGCTGGACCCGTGATACGCGAGCTGCCACGCCCCGTCGCCCCACGCGAGCCGGACGTCATAAGCCTTCCCAACCGGGCTCGGCAACACCTGCCACGTCCTCCCGTGGTCATGGGACAGGAGCTCGGTCTTGGAAGACGCAATCACGAGCACGTCGTGCCCGTGCGCGACAAGCGCGATGTCACCGCGCGTGGGAAAGGCGTATGGCGACGTCCAGTGCGCACCGTCATGCAGGCCACGACGAAGCACCGTGTGACCGCTGCCGTCGAAGTAGCGGACCAGGATCTGGTGTCCGGACACGGCTACCCATACCGGCGGAGGTCCTCCTCCGGCGCATCCGCCGCTGGGCTCGGCGGAGGCGAGACGTGATGCCGCGCCGAAGGAGGCTCCGCCGTTGATGCTGACGCGGGCAACCAGGTTCCGCGCCTGGTTCCACCACGCGACGGCCACCGTATTCCCTGCCCGCGCAACCGCGAACGAAGATATGAATCCGCGATCGAAGCGAATGGGCTGGCTCCACGTACTTCCGCCGTCTCCGGAGCGGACGTACAGCAGACGATCCGGCCGACTCCGTTCGAGCAGAACGTCGACGGACGAACCGTCACCGTCGGCCTCGAACACGTTTGCATGCCCAAGGCCTGCCAGGCTCGCCCACGTTGCACCCGCATCAGTGGTGCCGAGAACGAGGATTCGCCCCGAGCTAGTTGCGAGGGAGACGGCGGATCGAGCACCGACGGCCACCAGTGCCATGCCCGCGTCGCCAATGGAGTCCACAACCGGATGAACTGACCAATTGGTGGCTGCGTTGGCACCACTGGACGCGCTCCGGGCGGGTCCTCCGCGGACGGCCACAGCCGTCTGTGCCCCGCAGCCCTGAGCGATCGCACCCGGTGTCTCGCCCCGACCTGCGGCGGCTGCCTCCGAAGCTCCGATGACCAGCGCCGCTGCGACCAGCGCTCCGATGAACCCCATGCGTCGTGACATGACGTCCTTCTCTCCGTACCGTCGTCGGTCAAGGTGCTGTGACAGATGGTCAACCGGCAACAAACCTACTGTGGTGACGGACTGAAGGGATGACGTGTGTCACTCGGCATGAACGGATCGGCCAACTGGCCCGGAGACGGACCCCGTCTGCTTGCTACACCTCCGCCGCGCGCTGTCCGGTAGCAGCGCTTTGTAACCGAGCACCGGGCCTCAGATGACGTGCGGGCGCTTCATGCGGAAGGCACGCACACCCAGCGGCAGCATCATGAGAACCGTTCCCAGGAGCACGACGTCGAGTTGCGCGGGGACTGAGTAGAGGATCTCGGGGACGTTGCGGACTGGGCCACCGAACCCGGTGGTGCCCAGACCGGGGACCAGCCACACCCACCACCAGAACCCGACGACAACTGCCGCAGGGAGGGCGACCAACCGCCACCAGCCGATCGGCTCAGCCAGGTCGAGCCAGAGCGCGGATACGCCGCTCACTCCGAGGCCGATGGCAAGGAGGGCGAGGCCGATCCCAATCCACGGCTCGCGTGCCAACCACCAGTCGCCCGCTGCGATCGCAGACCCGGCCACCAGCCCCAGTCCGACCACGAGGCACGTGACCCCGACAGCAAGTCCGACCCATGCGACCCGCAGGAGAACCGTCACGGAGAGTTGCCCCCGACCTTGGTTGGCATCAGCACTATCCATGATCTACCGCACTGACGAGACCGTGATCATCACAACCACAAGCACCGTGACCGCTTGAATTGTTACGGATCAAGTCGCCCCACAACTTGCCAACCGCGAGCAGGGCGCTCTGACGACACCGGCCAGCTGACGAGGCGGACCAGGTATGTGCCTTGTCGTGGCGCGTCCGACAGCCCGGGCATCTCGGCCTGCGGATCAGGTGCGAACTCGGCGTATGCACCCGGCTGAACGGCGATGGCATGCGGTGGTGGCGAGATGGTGGTTCCGTTCGAGGTCGCGCTCACCGGCTGCTCCTCGTCCGCGGTGAGCCATGCCCAGGGACAGTTCACGAACGGCGTATTCGGTGGGGCCGTCGTCGGGTGCGCCGGGCACTCTGCTCCAGGCGTGTCGATCAGCCAGCCGCTGACGATGACGGTCTCGGGCCCGCGGGCCATGTGTTGGGGATCGCGCAGCTCGTCCACCGTGAAGTTGAAGGTGTTGTCGTCGTTGTAGCCCATCCAGCCGAGGTATTCGAGCCCGTCCTTGCGGACCAGCATCGCCATCACCCCGTTTGTCGGGTAGTCGGTGTCGGGCAGCAGCTGCGACTTGGTATACCTCGACGCGACGACCTGTTCGGCGGTCCCCTCGAGCGTCCCCAACGAGCACGGTTGGGAGCCCTTGCACGGTGCTGCGTCGGAGCCTGTGACGACGTGTCCGTCGACGAGGACTGCGCGTCCAACCCAACTTGCGCGGTCGGCATCGAGAAGGGTTTCCAGTTCGTCGGCTGAGCGGACCATGGCTGCCGGCAGTGGGGTTGGACTGGCACTGGGACTCGGAGTGGGATCGAGCCGGCCGACCACAAGCCAGCCGCGGCAGTCAGGGCAGTTCACGGCATCGTCCACCACCATGCGCACCAGGTAGAGCGCGCGCCTGGGCTCCTGGTTCGTGCCATCGAACGCAGGGTCGGGCGCGAACTCCTCGTACGCACCGAGTTGCACGGGGACACTCCCAGCTGGAAACGTCACGCCCACGCCATTGCCACTTCGCGGGACGGGTTTGACCGGGTCCGTCATCAGCATCGGCACGACGTGACAATCGAACGGCGGTGGTACGGGCGGCCCGGGCATCGGACCGGGACCACACGGACCAACACCGCCCGATCCCTTCGAGCCAACCATCGACCACGCGAACCTCACCGCCCGGGGCGGTCGCTGTCGCCTCACCCAGCTGGGTCACCGTGAGCGGTAGCGCGTCTGTCCCCAGGTCGACGTGACCGAGGTACTCGATTGGTGCAGTTCCGGAGAGCGCGCAATGCCACTGGTGCTGACACGTCGAACAGCGCGTCGGTCGGCCTGAACCAGCGTGGATGCTCGGTCGGTCACGGTCCCCTCAGGATCGTCGAAGCCATCGAGGGTTCCGATCACCACGCAATCGCCCACGGGCACGCACTCGCGGCCCAGCGGTGGCGTCTGGCGCGTCGGATCGATCGCGACATCGGCAACGACGTACTGCTCGGCGAGCCCGCCCGCCCGTTGCGCCGCGATCGTCGCCCGCAGCTCTTCGGCGTTCATGAACAGGAACGGTGGACGGCGGCCACGACGGGCTGGTGGTGGCCGAGATCGCTGGCACGGTCGGGTTCACACCGGGGAACGACGACGGCATCGGGCTGGCCGATGCGACCGATGTTGACGGCGGATCCGTTAACGGCAAGCCGAACGAGCGCAACAGCGCCGACAGGGTCGGCGGTCCATCGGCGATCCTGCCCCAGTCGATGCGCCCATCGGTCGCGACTCGAAGAGCTGGGTCCCACCTGCCATTGACACCGTCGGCGTGATCGGTCAGGCCCTTGTCGGCCGCGTCCGTCATCACGACCCACCTGGAGCCTGCTGGCATCGCTGGTTGCCCGTCAACAGCTTCATAGGTCACCTGACTTGGCGACTTGCCCAGGAGCACCGGCCCGACGGTCAGCCTGTAGGCACGTCTGGAGGCCGACCCGTTCGAGGTCGCCACGAAGATCGATCTGGCGCTCTGGAGCCAGTCGTGCCACGTTGGCGGGCTTCCAGTGCTGGCGATCACCCCCGACGAGCCTGCGACGAGAAGGATGGCGATCAGGAGTCCACCCACCATCTTCCGAACGCGTCCCATCACCGTGTCCATCTGGTGCCTCTTACCGCGGCCACCGTTGCACGAGCGGCAGGTTCGCCGCGTCGAACAGCATGCGGTCCCCGATCGGCTGATCGAGGTGGATGTTGAATGGATACCAATCGGCGCACGCGACGTCGCCCGTGTTGATGTACGGCGCTACGACGAGGACATCGATGACGTCTTTGCCGTAGAACGCCGTCGCCTTGGGCACGATCTGATCGGGCGTCGGGTGACCGCAGGACTGGAGCTGGACTTCCGCCTCCAGCGTACGGTCGTTGGACGAAGGGCGGGCGGCAAGGCGCCAGGGCACGCCGCCGGCGGTCTTCCCATGCTGCCTGCAACGCAGCCGGCCACCGGCGCCCAGCCCGCCATAGCCCCATGTGTCGTCTGCTGCCCGCTTGACCGCAACGAAGTCGAAGTTCCGAAAGTCAGGCGGTCCGCTCGTGTGGATGTAGAGGACGCGGTCGGCGGTCGTGTCTGTCTCCAGCCAGCTCGTCGAGGGCAGGAAGCCGCTGCCTTCTAGGCCCAACTTGGGATCGGTGCCGCCGACGATCGCTCGCAGGGCGGCCGCCGGCGCATCCGTGCCCTCTTCCGCGTTGGCGGTCTGCCACAGGATCGATGGCGGGTTTGAGCCGATGCAGCCGTAGTGGACCGAGTCGAGTAGCGCGATCTCTTGGGGGACGTCGCCGCGGACGCCGTTGGTGACGAAGTGGGCGATGGCTGTGGACTCGGCGTGGGCGACGTCGCGCAGGTCGGCGCAGAACGGAACGCATGCTCGGAAATCGGCGCCGAGGGCGTCCTGTAGCGCGTCGAGAGGTGGTCCGCGGATGGTGCCACCGTGACCACAGCCAGGTTCTTGCGCTTCTCCAGTGTCACCTGATCGAGGATGCTGCAGCCGTCGCTGAGAAGGTCGACGGTGACTGGATCGGTGCTGTCCCAGACCGGTCCCATGCGCGTCAGTCGTCCGCTGCCGTGGGCTGGAACGTCCACGGTTCCGAGTACGGCACCGCTCAGACGGACCAGCACGTCCTGTGGTGAGTCGTTCACCAGGTAGTAGCCCATCGCCATCGTGACCTTGCAGCCCTCGCCATCGAGGCACAGCCGGTCGCCGTCCTGGTAGCGGGGTGGGAATGGCGTCGCAGATTGAGCGGGCGGGGTCGAGAAGGTCGCCAGCCACGGGGTGAGGGTGCCACGGTGGCTCTCGAAGTCGGCTAGCCCCGACAGGCCGAGCGACAGCTGGCTGAAGTGCAGGTTGCCGCTCGCGGCGACGCTCGCAGCGTCGGACAGGTACACCGGGTTCGACTGCCAATCGAGCCCACTGGTCGACGACCACGCGCGGCCGCGATCATCGATCAGCAGGAACGTGCTGCCGTCGGACGACAGAGGGATAAAGCTGTGGAGAGCTGGCCCCCATGTCGATCCCTTCTGCGGCGTCAGGTCCGTCCAGGTGGTTCCATCGAACGACTGCAGGTACGACGGAAAGAAGAGGCCGAGACATACGCCGGTGCGGCAGGCAAGTGGTGGCCCGACGCTGGCAACGTATCCGTCGGCGCCTGACTGGATCTGCTGAATGCTCTCGGCGTTGGTGCCCGTCAGCTGCGTCCAGTGCAATCCATCCGAGGAGAGCCACGAAGGCTGCTCGTGGATCGGCAGCCAGGCGAGGTAGCCGAGCGAGGAGACGGTCACGTTGATGTCCTCGGTGAGCGGTGTCGTCGAGGGCGCCGCGTCGGCCACGCTCCAGCTGTGGCCGACCACCCAGTTCTCGCCGTCGCTGCTCAGCGCCGTGATCGACTGCTGATGATCCGCCGTGGTGCCGAATAGCAGGAACCCGGCAGGTCCATGGACGACGCCCAGCAGCCACGCGTCGGAGAAGACCTCGGGCAACGTGACCGGCGTCCAGTTGCTGCCGTCTGGGCTCAGGTACGCCGCTCCGTGCGTCGGCTGCCCGCGTGCTGAGCCGATCGCCAGGAGAAGGTCGTCGCTCGCGGCGAGGGACATCACATCGAAGCCCGCGAACGTCGGAACCGCGACGCGCGTCCAGCTGCCCGACGCATCCGAGAGCCACACCACCGAGTTGATGCCGACGCTACCCACGGCGGCGAAGCCGTCGCGCCAGAGAACGAGCCCATCGACCGTGACATCAGAACCCGCGAACGCCGATGCGTCGCCCACCGACCAGGTGATCGCCACGCCGGGCGACAGCGGTGGGTGTGATGTCGGCCATGAGGAAGCCGATGGCGTCACCGACGGCGCCGGCTGACTGGTCGGCTCGGCGGGGGACAGAGGCGGTATCTCGGGGGACCCGGCCGCCGACGGCGACGAAACCGTCGTTGATGGCGCCGCGGTTGAGGGATCGGCCGCCTGGACCGTGGAGCACACACCCACCAGGAGGGCGGCTGCAAGAACCGAAAGTGACCCGCGACTTGACACGGTCCGCAACCCCTTTGCCGTACGCACTCACGGTCCCCCGCGGGCAACGGGGCTGCCTATGGGACGGCAGACACGACTCGATGGTAACGGCTAGGGCAACTGCTTATAGACCGCTGCCGGGCCGGCTGGTTCAACCATCGACCTCACCGCCCGCTGATCCGCATCACGATCGAGGCCTTCGATCGCCAGCCAGGCGAGATCGGCGGGGATCAGCCACCAGCCACCTTCGAAGGCCAACAACACCAGCACTGGCAGCAGGATCAGCGCAGCCGCCATCCGTTGTGCCCGCGTCGTCTCGATGGTCCGCCCGATGAGCCACACCAGGGCCGAGGCCGAGGAACCCGCCAAGCGCGAACGGCCAAGCGTCTGGAACCTGGCTGTAGGGGATACCAATCCTGCGATGGCGCAGCCACGAGCCAGGCGAAGTTGTAACCCGAGTGACAGGCAACCTGTGACAGCCTCGCCGGCAACGTTCGGTCCTGACCGACCTCGACCGCTCGAGGCGATACCGCGGTATGGCCCCAACCGGCACTACCTTCTCGATCCTCTGGGTGCACGACGGCGCCCGCCAGCTCGAGGTAGTTGTCGACGGGTGTGTCTCAGTTTGACGTAGGCTACCGGGCGTGCTGGCAGGGCACGGCTCTGTACAGAGGAAAATCGTGCGACGACTGATCGTCCTGGCCGTGTTCGCGGCGACCCTCCTCCTGGCATCGCCGGTCTCGGCTGCCAGCGGTCTTCACGTGGCGCCAACCGTGGACGCTGACGCCGCCGGCTGCCACGGTCTCGACGTTTGGAACGGGAGTCAGAAGCTCAAGACGATTCCGGCTGACGATGGGTTCGGGCCATCGCCAAGTTGCGGCTACAACAGTTGGTCAGGCGTCCTGCCAAACGGGAACCTGGTGTTTGACTGGAATGGCAGCAGCGGGGCTAACTTGTTCGGGAGTGACGGGACCCGTGTCGGGACGCAGGGGCTCGGCGGGGCAGGCAGCGACCCCCGTTGCTCGGGCCGGATCTCTTTCCAGATCGTGGGTCAGGCTGCGTACTGGTGGTACGACTGCGAGATGAGCGTCCGGTTGCACGCGACGATGGGCACCAACCACACGACGTTCCTGCTGCCGGGGGAGAACCCCGGCTTCCATCAGGCGTCGGTGTTCGTGCGGACTGGTCCGCGCATCGTGTACTACGCCGCTGACGGCCAGTTCGGTTACGAGCTGTCTCGTGAGTAACGGCACTCGGACTGGCAGCTACCTGCTGCGCGACATTAATCCGGGTCATGGCAACTCGTTCATCGAGGACATGGTGTCGCATGGCAAGTACGCCGCGACCTTCACGGCCAACGACGGCCACGGTCGCGCTGCCTGGGTGACGAATGGCACCGTCAAGGGGACGCACAAGGTTCAAGGCTCGTCCTAGCCGCCCTGCATCGCGCCGCACTAATCGAGCGGCGCGGCGATTTACTCACCAATCTGGTGCCTGCTTACGTGTAGCCACAGAAGTAGCCACACCGATGGTTACGGGTGGACACCCGGGGATAGACCCGTGCTCAGTGGACACCCATCACCGCCATTCGTGCGGGGTTGCGACGGTTTCGTAAACAGCAGGTCCTCAGTTCAAATCTGAGTGTCGGCTCCACTTTTCCCCGTTCAGGTAGACGTGCTGTCTGCGGACGCATGGTCCTCGCAGGCATCGAATGCTCCGCGAGGACCGGCTGAGTGGTGAAGTCTTGCTAACGGGACCTTGGTCGGACCTCTGGCACGAGGCGTCGTCGATCAGCTGACGGTTCCTGGTGTCCGAGGGATGGGGTCTTGAGATAAGACTCAACTTATCGATTCGATAGTTTGACTCTCACTCGAAGAGCGCCTATCGTGCGGCCATGAACGTGATCGGGCGGGCGCAGTTGGAGACAGCGCTGGCAGCCCTCGGCGAGTTGTGGCGGCTCGGGGGCTGCACTACGAGGTTGTCCTCGTCGGTGGCGGCAACCTCATCCTGCGCGAGTTCATCTCACGTCCGACCACCAAGGATCTCGACGTTCTCGGCGCGAAGACGCCGGGCTTTCGGACTCTCGGACGACTGGCTGAACACCGGGCCGGACTCGCTGCTCGACCTCGGCTTGCCCGACGGTTTCGTCGAACGTCTCGAGCGCCGCGACTACGGCGGTCTGATCGCTTGGTTGGCGGGCTGGTTCGACATGGTGTGCTTCAAGCTCTACGCCGCCGTGGATCAAGGGCCGAGGAGCCGACACTTCCAGGACTTCCGCGACCTGGCGCCGAGACGCGGCGACCTTCTTGCGGCCGCCCAATGGGCGATGAGCCACGACCCGTCACCCGGCTTCCGGAACCTACCCGTCGAGACGCTTCGAGCGCTCAACTTCGAGGATGCCGATGCATCCCTTGGGTAGTTCGCTCGAGGGAGCACTCCTCAATCGGGCATGGATCCAGTGGGCCGCGCTCGGCGTCGACGCCACTGTGGAACGCGACGATGCGGTCGTCGACCCCGAGGCCCTGATCGCCCTCACTGCCGAGCTCGGCGATGCTGACGCACGACTACGCGACCTCAGCACGGACTGGTGCGTCAGGTATGGCCGATACGTCAATGGCTCCCGCCTCAAGCAGGTGGTGCGTGAGCTCGCAACCCCGGACGGCGCCATCGGTCAATACGTCGCCACAGTTGCGGCGGCGGGAGGTCCAGCGTGGCCAATGGCGACGACACCTCGGCCCGACTACGTCCGAAGGGAGAAGGCTCGGCTCGACTCTGCGGAGTCCCGAGCGCGTCTACGAATCCGGCTTCGTGCGGCGTTCGGCGTCAACGCCCGGGCTGACATCCTCGCCGCGCTCCTGGCCGCGGCGTCCGGCGGCCTCAATGCCGCCGATCTCGCCCGCAACACGCACTTCACGAAGCCGAACGTCGCCTCCGCTCTCGACGCGCTCGTTCTAGCGGGGCTGGTGAAGGTACGACCCGTGGCGAATGAGCGGCGATTTACCCTGCCACCGAAGGTGCCGGTCCTGCCGGGACTCCGACCACCGGTTCCGCAGGCGGATTGGGTCGCGAGGTTCGCCGTGGCGCTGAACGTGCGTCAATTCTCGGAGCGTGACGACATGTCGACGACCATTCGCGCCATCGAGGCCCGCCGACTCATCAACATGCTCTCTGGTCCGCTCTCGACCGAGGGCATGCCGACGCCGCATCTGGACTCAGACGGGGATGAGTTCGGGATGGCCTTCGATCAATGGATCGTCCGCCTCGTAGACTGGCTGCGCGCGCCAACTCGCGAGTAGCAGACGCGGGCGTTCCGCACGCACTGGCAAGGTTCGGTCCTGCGATTGACACGTCGGCTGACGGAGCCGGGACCAGGATGAACCACGGTCACGCAGCGGCGCTGATCGAGGCAGCACTGCTGACGCTCAACGATCACAAGCACGCCCTGGCGCGGGCCGCGATCGTGGTGCTGCCTATCGCTATCGCAGGGCTGTCCGTCTCGGCCGCTGCCGCCTGGACGATAGGCCACCGGCGCAGGTCGGCGACATCGGGCCGGCTACCGACTCGATGACGTCACCGCACTCGCACGGATCAGGACTGCGACGCAGTCTGTGCCTCGATGCGGCCCGTGTTTGCGAGTAGGGCCCAAGCATCACTGCTTGCCTCCACGGACTACAACGTCCACGATTAGGGGCTACTCCATCGACCACGGCTGAGCGACCGGAGGACACCATGCATGCTCTGATCGGACGGGTCCGGATCAAGCCGGAGCGGGCGGACGAAGCACTGGCCATGATCGGACAGGGTGGCGTCGCGATGGTCCGGGCGATGCCGGGCTCCGTCGGTGGCTATTGGGCCCGGAGCCTCGATGGCGACATCATCCAGCACTCGTTCTGGCTGTTCCAGACCAAGGAGGAAGCCCAGGCTGCGGAGGCAACCTTCAGCCGACTTCGCGACATGTCTGACGCACCCGCGACGTTCCTGAGTGTGGACGTGTGCGAGGTGGTCGGGCAGGCCTAACGGCGGATCTGACCGCTGATCACGGGATCGCGAGCAGCCTTCCACCACACGGAGCGGGTTCAGCGGGGTCGGAGCGTCCGACGATCACGGCTGCAGGTCCTCAGTTCAAATCTGAGTGTCGGCTCCACTTTCCCCTACGGACTCCGGACCTTTTCGGCCGGCTTCGGCGACGCCGGTGAGAGGCTGACCGCCTTCACTACAGCCCAGTAGCTGGACTTCCACCCCCCGTCAACGCTCCTGCCGCGACCAGCGCTTCGTGCGCCGCGATGAATGCCTGCCGGCCCGCCGGGGCACCGCAATAAGCAGTGACGTGGACGAGGGCGTCCCTGATCTCGTCCACCGTCACGCCGCAAGCCAGAGCACCGTGGGTGTAGATCCCAACCTCCTGGAACCGGCCAAGCGCGGCGAGAATCCCGAGTGTCACGAGGCTCTTCGTCTTCTTGTCCAGTGCGGTCCCGCTCCAGGCGCGGCCCCACACCTGCTCGGTCACGAGCCGTTGGAACGTCATCATGAAGTCGTCAGACTCGGCGAGGTTCGCGTCGACGTAGGCATCGCCGAGAACCTGTCGTCTCAGCTCGAGACCCTTGAGATACGTCTCGTGATCGGTCATTGGGTGCCTCCACGTCCAACTTTGGTCGGTACCCCTCGCATTCTGGGTACTCCGATCGAGGCGTCGCGCGTGACGAACTGGCGCCGAGCACGAATTGCACCGACCATCGCAGGTACCTTGGTGAGGTCACAGGGACCTCTTGCAGAGCTCGAAGCCGCAATTCCTTGACGCCCGGTTCACCGTCGGGCCATCGATCGTGAGTGCTCCACGGGGCGGGCGGGTTTAGCGGGGTCTGTGCCGCCCGACGATTCACGGCTGGTTCTCGAGCCGTTTGAGCTGGATCTGCTGAGCGAGCATGTATGCGACATGCCGGTCGTCGTCATCGGCGGCGAACACCCGACCGATCACAAGGGCGGAGCGATGCGGAAGGTCCATCCGGGTCATCCCGCTTGGCACGCTCCCAATCCACTCCCGCCCGCAGACGAGGAAGTCGCCGGCATTGGTGCCGGTGGTCCGCTTGCCGACATAGGCAACGTTGGCGCCACTGGTCGGGTCGGTGAACTGCACGCTGTAGTACCGTCCCGCCATCTCGGGAACGTGCAGCACTCGCGGCCCGGCCCCCAGGTCGAGCCACCCGCCGACGTAGACGAGATCGTCGGTGCCGACCGCCATCAGGCCACCGGCTGATGCGGATTGGGAGGGTCGGTCCGGCACGGCATACAGGGTGTTGACGGGGATTGGACCGCCGCCGAGCCCGCGTTTGAGGATCGCCCGCTTGAATCCGCCGACGGTGATCCGCGGCCAGCTGTAGACGAAGACGAGCGTCCCCAGCGGCCACACGATCACGGCCGCCACCGCGAGCGGGATGATCGCGTCCACGCCGCGAGCGAGCCGCTGACCCACGACCCAGGCGAGGATCAGCAGGACGACAGCGGTGATCGGGTAGCCGTACCGCAGGATCAGGCGATTCACGATTACGAGACCCTCACGACCGGTGGCACTTCGTAGCTGCCGTTCACGATGGCGTCACCGGGCAGGTAGGCGCGGAGCATCAGCTTGAATCTGCCGGTCGGTGTCGGCAGCCAGTTCTGCACCCGCTCGCTCGGCGTCTGCGGCTGGACGAGGATGTCGACTGAACCGTCCGGGCTCGTCACCAGACCTGAATGGTCATCCACGCTGGATCGACCGGTTGGATTGCTCACCATGTAGCCGATGGTGTCCGTCGCCGTGAGCGACCAGAAGGCGTCATTCGGGGGGAGATGCCCTGGCGGGAAGTGCAACTGGTAGGTGTGCTTTCCACTGAGCTTCTGTCCCGCACTATCGACGCTCGTCGTCCAATACGCGGCCTCCTCGAACACGTTGACGACCGGCAGGGCTTTCTGCAGTGCGGCGCGCACCAACAGTCCGTTGACGGGCTGACCGGCCTTGCGGATCGAACTCCAACCGTTGACCGTCGTCGTCCCCGCCTTTGCCACCGAGTTCAGGATGACAACCGTCGTCAGGAACGCCAACGTGGCACCGACGATCGCACCCTGCACGACACCGGAACTCGCCACCCAGGCGAGAAAGCCGCTCATCACGCGACTCTAGCGGGACTCCCCCGCTCACGGGCTATCCAGTCAGAGTCGGCCGGCTCCCTGCCGGTTATCCGACCGTAAATTTCCAGGCTGGCACGATTCCGCGCGAGATTCCTTGACCCTCGGCATGCTCTACCCATTCGGGGGTGCTGGCAGGGACAGGTGAAGGAGCACGGGTGATGGCGGTCCTGTCGGGAACGGAACAGCGGAGCCGGCGGGCGGTGCTGGTCGGGGTCGTCGGAGGGCTGGGAGCGCTGGCGGCACGTTCGCTCGGCGCGGCCTCTCCAGCCGAGGCAGCCAACGCCGTGCAGCTGGGCGGCAGCAATAGCGAGACGAGCGCGACCGTGGTCCGCAACACCGCGACCGCGGCGGGTTCCGTGGGCGTCACCGGTCGCGCTGCGGCGGCGCAAGGGGTCGGGCTCCAGGGCGAGGCAGATGGCAGCAACGGCACCGGCGTGCGCGGCACGGGCAGCATCGGGGTGACCGGCTCGGGCACCTCGATCGGCGTCAAGGCCGTGGGCCCGATTGACGGAACCGGCGTGATGGTCACCGGCGCTGGCTACGGCGTGCACGTCAAGTCTGCCGCGTACTACGCGTTCTTCAACGATGCGGGCCCAATCGTCGGGGTCTACGCCCGGGGATCCGGGTCGGGCGGCGACTTCACCGGCGGGACGTACGGCGCGAACGGCCTCGGAGCTACGTATGGCCTTCAGGGAATCGCCATTGCAACGAGCGGCACCACGTACGGCGTATACGGCGATGCAACTGCCTCCGCCGCCGGGGTCGGGGTCTACGGCATTTCTCCCTCCATCGGCGTTAAGGGCCACGCAACTGCGTCCACCGGCACCATCTACGGTATGTACGGCGATGCAACGGCGTCCGCCAATGGCGTTGGTGTCTACGGCACTTCCAGCGGCGTCGGTGTGCAGGGCCATGCCAGTGGGTCCGTTGCCCAGATCGGGGTCTGGGGCATCTCCCCCTCAATTGGCGTGCAAGGTGGCAGCGGAATCTTCTTCACGCCCGCGGTGACCGGCGTGGTCGGCCACGGCACCAACAAGGGCGTTTACGGGGAGGCCCCAACCACCGAGGGCAACTACGGGGTCTATTGCGACGGCAACATGTACACGACCGGCACGCAGAACTCGGCCAGTTCGTTGCTCACGATCGACCATCCCCAGGATCCCGAGCACAAATGGCTCTCGCACGCGCATATCGGCGCACCCGAGCCACTCAACATCTACCGCGGCACGGTGACACTCGATGCCAGCGGCGCGGCGACAGTGTCGCTGCCGGGCTACTTTGCGGCACTCAACGGTGACGTCAGCTACCAGTTGACAGCAATCGGCGCCGCCGCACCCAGCCTGCACGTCGCGCAGGAGGTTCGAGGCAACCAGTTCCGCGTCGCCGGTGGCGTCGCGGGCCAGAAGGTCTCATGGCAGGTCACCGGCGTCCGCCAGGATGCCTATGCCGCCGCTCATCCCCTGCGGGTTGAAACGCGCAAGAACGACGACGACCAAGGCACCCTCCAGTTCGTGCCCAAGGGTTCCCTCGCCAAACCGATGCACACCGGTCCCGTGCCGGGCTCGAAGCGTCGGCCACCGCGTCAGGATCCGACCTTGCCGGGGCACTGAAGCCAGACATCGGTTCTCAACGCCCTCCGAGTGCAGCCACCACGATCGGGTCAAGCGCAGGAGCGAGCTGTTTCGCGAACGTCACCGTCAGGTGATGGCGGTCACGCCACATCAGGCGGCGACCGATCACGACCGGGCACAAGGCATAGGGACAGACCCACGGGTTCATCGAGGCGAATGTCGCTCCCGCTGCGTCCGCAATCGATGCTTCCAACGTGTCGTGCGCCTCACGGATTCCGACCGATCGCGCGACCTCACAGGCGCCGACGTCCTGTGGGTGATGCTCCAGGCATGTCGGGACGTCCCGCGGAAAGAGCGGCGTATCGGCCAGGACCAGGATCCGCGATGTCGTCGGCATCGCCGCCAGCAGAGCGCGGAGGCCTTCTGTCCATGCGGCGTCGGTCGTGTCGTAGTGACTGAAGTTCGAGATGATCACCAGCGAAGGTGGATTCGCCCGGAGGTCGCGTTCGGCTGATTGTCGAAACGCACTGCAATCCGGGCTGGCCGGGATGTGCACCGATGGGCAGTGCTCCTTCAGGTACGTTCGCAAGCGCCAGTGCTCTTGCTTGGCGTCAATGTTCAGCGGTGCGAGCCACTGCGCGGCATGCGAGTCGCCGTACAGCGCGATCGTGGTCGCGGCAGCCGTGTCACCGACACATGGACCACCGGTATCGACCAGCGGCCGGTAGCACCGATAGTCCTGGCTGGCGCTCTTCAGCGAAGGCGTAAGACCGGCCGGGAGCGGCCGCTGGTCCTGTTGCCTCCAATTGGGGATGCCGTCGTGGTTGGCGTCCTCGTCGCCGTCACTGATCCCGTTGCCGTCGGAGTCCCACTTCGCCGGATCGGTTCCAAACAACTGCTCGCCCAGATTGCTGAGACCGTCACCGTCCGAATCCTCGGCTGAGTCCAACAGACCGTCATCGTCCGAGTCGGCCCGTGACGGACTCGTGACGCCCCACCGCGACTCGAACCCGTTCAGCAAGCCGTCGCCGTCGGTGTCCGCCGATGCGGCCAGGTCCGAGACCACCCCCGGAAACAGGCTCGCCAGGTGGTCGAGGCTGGCCTGGCATCCCGACAGCGATGCCACGATCGCGGTCAGCGCCAGGACCAGAATGCTGCGCACCGCAGCGCTACCTCGGCAGGTCCGCCGGCAGGAGCGACTCGAGGGCAGGCCGGAGCTGCCGCGCGTAGGTCGACGTCAAGTGGTCGCTGTCACGCCACATCAGGAGGTGGCCGACGATCACGGGACACATGGCGTAGGGGCACACCCAAGGGTTCATGGAGACGAAGGATGCGCCCATCGAGTCCGCGATCGACGCCTCCAGCTTGTCGTGCGCCAGACGAAGCCCGACCGATCGCGGCACCTCGCACGCACCGATGTCGTAAGGATGATTTCCCACGCATGTCGGCGCGTACTTCAGAAAGAGTGGGGTATCTGCCAGGACCATCACCTTCGAAGCCGGTGGTAGGGCCGCCAGCATCGCCTTGAGGCCTCGGCCCCACTCATCGTCGGTCGTCCCATAGTGCGAGAAGTTGCTGACGATCACGAGATCCGGTGGATGGGAGCGCAGCGCCTGCTCGACCTGCTGGCGCCACAGCGTGCACGACCGATTGAACGATGGCAAAGCGTTCGAGGCGACGTGCACTGACGGACAGCCGGACTTGATGTCCGCCTCCATTCGCCAGTGATGGACGTCGCTGATCAGTTCGAGCGGCGGAAGCCATTGGCCGGCGTGCGAATCGCCGTACACCGCGATCACGGTAGAACCGCCCGGATCGCCGACGCACTGACCGGTGGTCCCGACTCCAGGGCGGTAACACTGCCAGTCGTCGGGGGCGTTGACGAGCGTTGGATGGATCGGGTTCGGTATCGAGCGCCAGTCCTGCTGCCGCCAGTTGGGTATTCCGTCGCCATTGAAGTCCTCGTCGCCGTCGGAGACCCCGTTGCCGTCGCTGTCCGATGCCAACGGGTTCGTGCCGTAGGTCTGCTCAGCCAGGTTGCTCAGTCCGTCATGGTCGGGATCCTCGGCAGGATCGAGCAGCCCATCACCATCGGAGTCAGGGTTATCGGGGTTGAGGCCGTAGCGCTGCTCGAAGGAATCAGCCAGGCCATCGCCATCGGTGTCCGTGAACGTCGCCTGACCTGCCGCGGCGTCCTGGCGCAGCCCGGCTGCGGCCGGGGACACCACCGCCAGCGTGACGATCAATGAGACTGCCCCGACGAGCGAAACAGCAGTCGAGCGGTGCCTACCGGCTGGGCGGAGTTTCACCGAGTCATCTTCCAGCAATCAGCACCGGGTCTTCCAGCCTTCGGGTCGCACCACCTCATCGCAGCCCAGTAGCTGGACTTCAACCCCCCGGTAACGCTCCCGCCGCGACCAGCGCTTCGTGCGCCGCGATGAATGCCTGCCGGCCCGCCGGGGCACCGCAATAGGCGGTGACATGGACGAGGGCCTCCCTGATCTCATCCACCGTTGCGCCGCAGGCCAGGGCACCGTTGGTGTAGATCCCCACCTCCTGGAAGCGGCCAAGGGCGGCGAGATCCCGAGTGTCACGAGGCTCTTCGTCTTCTTGTCCAGTGCGGTCCCGCTCCAGGCGCGTCCCCATACCTGCTCGGTCACGAGCCGTTGGAACGTCATCATGAAGTCATCAGACTCGGCGAGGTTCGCGTCGACATAGGCATCGCCGAGAACCTGTCGTCTCAGCTCGAGACCCTTGAGATACGTCTCGCGATCGGTCATTGGGTTCCTCCACGTCCACTTGGTCGAGATCGCTCGCATTCTGGGTGCGCCGAAGGAGGACCGCGGTGGCGACCGACACCACCCTGTGCACGCGTGGATGGCTGACCCGGGTTCTGGCGTGGCCGGGCGTCTCAGACTCGGACGATAAGACTCAACTTATCGAGTCGATAGTTTGACTCTTACTCGTCGAGCGCTCCATCGTGCAGGTATGAACGTGATCGGGCGGACGCAGTTGGAGACAGCGCTGGCCGCCCTCGGCGAGTTGCTGGCGGCTCGGGGGCTGCACTACGAGGTTGTCCTCGTCGGTGGCGGGCAACCTCATCCTGCGCGAGTTCATCCGACGTCCGACCACCAAGGATCTCGACATCCTGGGCGCGAGGACACCGGACGGTGTCTCGCAGATGCGCCCGATGCCTGTGCCACTTCGCGACGCTGTCAGGGATGTCGGTCGAGCATTCGAACTTGCCGACGATTGGCTCAACAATGGCCCGGACTCGTTGCTCGACCTCGGCCTACCCGACGGGTTCGTCGAACGTCTCGAGCGCCGGGACTACGGTGGTCTGGTCGCATGGCTGGCAGGCTGGTTTGACATGGTGTGCTTCAAGCTCTACGCCGCCGTGGATCAGGGCCCCCGCAGCCGACACTTCCAGGATCTCCGCGACTTGGAGCCGGGCCGCGACGATCTCCTCGCGGCCGCCCACTGGGTTACAAGCCACGACCCATCACCAGGCTTCCGTGGCCTGCTTGTCGAGACGCTTCGGGCACTCGACATCGAGGATGCCGATGCATCCCTTGGCTAGCTCGCTCCAGGGAGCACTCGTTCATCGGGCATGGATCCAGTGGGCCGCGCTCGGCGTCGACGCCACCGTCGAACGCGACGATGCGGTCGTCGACCCCGAGGCCCTGATCGCCCTCACTGCCGAGCTCGGCGATGCCGACGCACGACTACGCGACCTCAGCACGGACTGGTGCGTCGCGTATGGCCGGTACGTCAATGGTGCCCGCCTCAAGCAAGTGGCGCGTGAGCTCGAAACCCCGGACGGCGCCATCGGTGCGTACGTCGCCACGGTCGCGGCGGCGGGGGGTCCAGCGTGGCCGATGGCGACGCAACCTCGGCCCGACTATGTCCGGCGAGAGAAAGCTCGACTCGACTCTGCGGAGTCCCGAGCACGTCTGCGAATCCGGCTTCGCGCGGCGTTCGGTGTCAACGCTCGGGCCGACATCCTCGCCGCACTCTTGGCCGCGGCGTCCGGCGGCCTCAACGCCGCCGATCTCGCCCGCACCACGCGCTTCACGAAGCCGAGCGTCGCGTCCGCTCTCGATGCGCTCCTACTGGCGGGGCTGGTGACAGCGCGACCCGTGGCGAACGAGCGGCGATTCACCCTGCCACCGGAGGTGCCGATCCTGCCCGGGCTCCGACCACCAGTTCCGCAGGCGGACTGGGTGGCCAGGTTCGCTGTGGCGCTGAACGTGCGTCGATTCTCGGAGCGCGACGATATGTCGACGACCGTTCGCGCCATCGAGGCCCGGCGACTCGTCAACCTGCTCTCGACTCGGCTCTCGACCGAACGCATGCCGATGCCGTATGAGGATGCGAGGGGCGATGAGTTCGGCCTGGCCTTCGATCGGTGGATCGTCCACCTCGTGGACTGGCTGCGTGCGCCCACTCGTGAATAGGAGATAAGCGATTCGACCGCCGACCAAAAAACGACGCCGGCGCCTTTGACTCGGAGTCCCTGAGGCATACCCAGAGCGCTGGCGCGTCAGGCGCGTCAGGCGCTGGCTCTCCGAGAGATACCCAGTCCGGGCTTGGACGTGACCTGCCAGCGGCAGTCGTCGCCGAGCTCGATGCCCTCGAAGGGATCGTGGACCATCATCAGGTTGCCATCGAGGTCGAGCCAGTCCACCTCCGAGGCGACCATGGCGCCCGCCGCCGTGCCCAGGCTCGATTCGAACATGCAGCCGAGCATGACCTTCATGCCCAGCTCCCGGGCACGGCGGATCATGCGCAGACCCGGTCCGATGCCGCCGCACTTGGCGAGCTTGACCACGACCCCGTCCACGACGCCCTCGAGCATCGGCAGGTCGTCCTCGAAGACGGCCGATTCGTCGGCCATGATGGGCAGGCTGCTCCGCTCACGCAGCCAGCGCAACTGCGGCAGGGCGCGCGCCGCGAACGGCTGCTCGATGAGCTCGACGCCAAGCCGCGCGAGCTCCGGGATGAGTCGCGCGGCCTGCTCCGGCTGCCACGCGGTGTTGGCATCGACACGCAGCGCCCCGCCGTACACGCCGCGCACGGCCTCCAGTGTCTCGATGTCGGCCGGCCCCCCGACCTTGATCTTCAGCGCGGGGAACTGCGTTACCGCGCGCGCCCGTTCGGCCACCACCGCCGGCTCATCGATGCCCAGCGAGTAATCCGTCGGCGGGATCCGATCCGAGGTCCCGAGGAGTTCCCACACCGGTAATCCGAGCGACCGCCCAGCGAGATCGTGGAGCGCGAAGTCCAGCGCAGCCTTCGCGGCGCCGTGACCGCCGATCGCCTCCGCCATGAGCGCGCTCGAACGTTCCAGCCAGGCCAACACCGCCGTGCGCTCGCTGGGCAGCGGACCGAGCCCATCGAGCGCGCCGAGCAGTCGGGGCAGCACGGCCTCCACCGTGTCCACCGTCTCGCCGTAGTACGCCAGCGGATAGGCCTCACCGAGGCCAGTGGCACCATCGCGCTCCAGCTCGATCGCCACGGTCCTGAACGCCTCCGATTCCTCCGGACGCGCAATGTGGAAGGGGACGCTGAACCGGAGCTCCAGGATCTCCGTGCGCACGGACCAGGTCATCGAGCGGGCTCCCAGCGGTATCCGACAGGGCGCGTGGAATCGGCGGAGGGAGTCGCTCGGGCCCGCGACATCACGCTTCTGGGACGGCCGGCGACGGACCTATGATAGGTGCGCGCCGGATGGCCACCCGACGCCCAGTCGCTCGGCCCGGACTCCGCACCAGCCCAACACGCGCGCAGCGAGGAGCTTCCATGAAGGCGTCACGCATCACGTCCAGCCTCCTCCTCGCGGGAGCCATCCTGGTCACGGCCGGAGCCGGAAGCGCCGCAGTCGCGGCCCCGACTGGCACCTTCACGATGGTGCTCAATGCCGACCCGGGCAACCTCGACCCGCAGTCGGGTGTCGCGAGCTCGCTGTTCCAGGCCAGCCAGTTCGCCTACGACTCGCTCGTCAGCGTGGCCGCGGACGGCTCCATCAAGTCCCAATTGGCCACGGACTGGAAGGTCGATGGGACGACCGTGACGCTCACCCTGGGCGAAGGCATCACCTGCTCGGACGGCTCGCCGCTGACCGCGACCGATGTCGTCGCCAATCTCGACTATCTCGGGAACCCGGACAACAAGAACGCCCTGGGGGCCACCTACTATCCGGCCGGCGCCACGGCGAAGGCGGACGATGCGACCCGAACGATCACGATCACCCTCGCCGCGCCGGCCCCCTTCGTGCTCAACGGGCTGTCCAACATCCCGATCGTGTGCGCCTCCGGCATGGCCGACCGGACCAAGCTCGCGAGCACGACCGCGGGCACCGGGCCATATGTCCTGAGCGAAGCGGTCCCCGGCGACCACTACACCTACACGGTCCGCGACGGCTACACGTGGGGGCCCAACGGCGCCACGACCGACACCGCCGGAATGCCCGCGACGGTCGTGCTGCGCATCGTCGAGAACCCCTCGACCGCCGCCAACCTGCTGCTGACCGGAGATGTCAACGCTGCAGCCGTGATCGGTCCGGACGCGCAGCGGCTCGAGCAGCAGAACCTGTTCGCCGTCGACACGAATGCCCTGCTGGGCGAGATGTGGCTCAACCACGCCGAGGGTCGATCGACCGCCGACGCAGCCGTGCGCATGGCGCTGACCCAGTCCGTCGACCTGACGCAGCTCCAGCAGGTGCTCAGCGGCGGTGCCGGTGCGCCGCCCACCACCTTCGCGACGCTGGCACCCGTGGCATGCCCCGGCGACTCCATCACGGCCGCGCTTCCCGCCTTCGACGCCACGGCAGCTGGCGCCGCCCTCGACGCCGCGGGCTGGGTGGCGGGTGCCGACGGCCTCCGACAGAAGGACGGCAAGCCGCTCAGCGTGACGCTCCTCCACGACACCTCGGCAGGCACGACTGGACAGGCGGCCGCCGAGCTGGCGACGCAGGAATGGTCCGCGCTCGGGATCACGGTCGTGGACAAGGCCACGACCGGGCCCGCGACCCAGGAGGCGCTGTTCAGCACCGGCGACTGGGATGTCGCGTGGGTCGCTCTCAACGTCAGCAGCCCGGATCAGCTGGTGCCCTACCTCTCGGGACCCGCTGTGGCCGCGGGCGGTGCCAACTTCTCGGGGATCACCAACGCCGACTACGACGCCGGCGTGAAGGCCGCTTCGGCGAAGCCGGGCACGGACGGCTGCCCGGACTGGCTCGGCGCCGAGTCGAAGCTTGTGGCCGCGGCGGATGTCGTGCCCTTCGCCAACACGGTAGTCAAGACCTTCGGCAACGGCGCCGAGTTCGCCATCTCCGGCTCGCTCATCCCGACCAGCATCCGCCTGGCCGCGAGCTGACCTGACGCGGGGTCGGCCCGTCCGGGTCGGCCCCGAGCCCGGCCCATGCCCGGCGCGCGCCATCCGCCGTACGATGCCGCCATGAGCACCCTTGAGCAGGTCCATGCGTGGATCGACGAGTCCCTGCCCGCGCTCTGTCGCCAGCACGGGGTCCCAGGCGCGGCGCTCGCCGTCCTGGCCGGCGGGGAGGTCATCGACGCTGCCACCGGCCTACTGAGCCTGGCGACCGGCGTCGAGGCCACGCCCGATTCGGTGTTCCAGATCGGCTCGACCACCAAGCTCTGGACGGCGTCGCTGGTGATGCAGCTGGTCGACGAGGGCCTGCTCGACCTCGACCAGCCGGTCCAGCGCCACCTGCCCGAGTTCACCATCGCCGACAAGTCCGCCGCTGCGTCCATCACCCCCCGCCAGCTGCTCAGCCATACGGCGGGCTTCGAAGGCGACATCTTCACCGACACGGGCAGGGGCGACGACTGCCTCGAGAAGTTCGTGGCCACGCTCGGCGACACGCCGCAGGTATTTCCGCCCGGTGAGCGCTTCTCGTACAACAACGCCGGGTACTGCGTGCTCGGGCGCCTCGTCGAGGTTTTGCGTGGCAAGCCGTTCGATGACTGTCTCCGGGAGCGCCTGTTCGTGCCGCTCGGCCTGACGCACGCCGCGAACGGGCCCTATGAAGCGATCCTGTTCCGCGCCGCCGTCGGACACATCCGCCCCACCCCCGATGGCGAGCTGGTCGCGGCACCGGTGTGGGCGCTGGCGCGCTCGAATGCGCCGGCTGGATCGATGCTCTCGATGCGCCCTCGCGACCTGCTGGCGTTCGCGCAGATGCACATGAGCGAGGGACGCGCGGCGGACGGTACGGTCGTGCTGTCACCCGAGGCCGTGCGGCTGATGTATACCCCGTACGTCGAGCTGCCCAAGCTCGGCCTCATGGGCGACGCATGGGGCCTCGGGCCTGAGCTGTTCCGGACCGCCGGCGGTCTCCTGGCCGGCCACGACGGCAACACCATCGGCCAGGCCGCATTCCTGCGCTTCGTCCCGGACAAGGGCGTGGCGCTGGCGCTGCTGACCAACGGTGGGGACACGTTCGCGCTCTACCGGGATATCGCCACGCACGTCCTGGGCGAGCTCGCTGGAATCACGTTGCCGCCGCTGCCCAGTCCGCCGGCCGCGCCCGAGCGCATCGACGCCAGCCGCTATGTCGGGACCTACTCCATGGCAGTGCTGGACATGACCGTGAGCCAGGACGCTGACGGGCGCATCTGGCTCGACCAGGTGCCCAAGGGGATCATGGCCGAGATGGGCGAGCAGCCCGAGCGCACCGAGCTCGTCCACTACGAGGGCGACAGCCTCATCCCGGTGAAGGCGGACCGCGGCATGTACCTGCCGCATGCCTTCGTCGGCGATGACGGGCATGGCCGCGCCCTCTACCTGCACGTGGGTCGGGCGATTCGTCGAGCCGACAGCCCGAGCAACGGGTCCACCACCGCAGGGATCTGAGACCACGGTCCTGCGCCGGGTCAGCGCGGTGCGGCCGTCTCACTCCGCCGCCTGTCGATGACCACGCTCGGTCCCGCCATCGAGCAGGCCTCGTCGCCCGGCATGTTGGCGCGCCTCGCGTCGGAGCCCTGGGTCCGCTTCTTTGCCCGACGCCTCGGGCGACTGCTGGTCTCGCTGTGGGTGCTCATCACGGCGTCGTTCCTGATGATTCACCTCATCCCGGGGGACCCCGTCAGGGCCGCCCTGGGCATGACGGCCCCGCCGGCGCTCGTGGCAGCGACCCGCGAGGCGCTTGGACTGAACAACCCGCTGGTGGTGCAGTACCTCGACTACCTGCGTGACCTGTTCACCGGGCACCTGGGCACGTCGCTGACGAGCAAGCTGCCGGTGGCGAACATCATCGCCCAGCGCCTACCCCCGACCCTCGAGCTGGCCGTCCTGGCATTCCTGGTCTCGGTCGCCGTGGCCATCCCGCTGGGGGTGGGAATGGGGGTGCTGACGCGCCGCGGCCGGCGGCGCCGTACCGAGCTCGGTTTCACGGCGACCAGCGTGGTCCTGGGCACGATCCCGGACATCGTCATTGGGGTCGTCTTCGCGTACGTGTTCGCGGTCCAGCTCGGGTGGGTCCCGGTGGCGGGCCGCAGCGGTCCCAATTCGTACATCCTGCCGGTGCTCGCCCTGTCCATCGGCCCGACGGTCATCCTGGCGCGGATCCTGCGTGTCGAGATGGTGGCCGTCCTCGAGGCCGACTTCATCCGCACCGGGCGCGCAAAGCGGCTGCCGGACCGGGTGCTGTACCTGGGGCACGCGCTGCCCAACGCGCTGACGGCGTCGCTGACTGTCGCCGGGCTGCTGCTGAGCTCGCTCGTGGCGGCCACCGTGCTCGTCGAGAACGTCTTCGCCTGGCCGGGCCTGGGCGGAACGATCGTGTCCTCGATCCTCGACAAGGACTACCAGGTGGTCCAGGCGGTGGTGCTCGTCTACGGCACGTTCGTGCTGCTCGTGAACCTCGCGGTCGACGTGCTCCTGGCGCTGCTCGACCCGCGCTCGCTCATCCGGAATACCTGAGCATGAGCCACCGTTGGCTGCGCGCCTTCCGGACCCCGGTCGGTGTGACGGCACTGCTGCTCCTGGGCACGGTCCTGACGTTGGCGGTCGTCGCACCCGTCGTGTGGGGATCGCAAGCCGCGGCCATCGACACGAGCCAGATGCTGGCTGACCCATCCCCCGAGCACTGGGCCGGCACCGACATCCTGGGGCGCGACATCCTGGCCCGGGTGTTGGTGGCGACCCGACTGTCCGTCCTGCTGGCCCTCTCGGCAACCGCGGTCGCGGTCGGCGTTGGCCTGGCCCTCGGGTGCGCGCCGATGGTTACGGGCCGCCGCGTGGGTGGGCTCATCACGAGCGGCGTGAACATCGCGGTGGCCTTTCCGGGGCTGCTTCTGGCGCTGTTCTTCGCGGTCATCTTCGGGGTCGGCGCAACGGGCGCGGTGCTCGCCATCGGACTCGCCGGGGCGCCGTCGTTCGCGCGCCTGTGCCAGACGCTCGTCGCCAGTGTCGGCGCCCGCGACTTCATCACCGCCGCCCGCATCGCAGGGGTGAGCCGCGGGCGACTCCTGACGCGGCACGTGCTCCCCAACATCGGGGAGCCACTCGTCGTCAACGCGACCATCGGCGCCGGTGGCGCGTTGCTCGCCTTTGCTGGGCTGTCGTTCCTGGGGCTCGGCGTCCAGAGCCCGGCCTATGACTGGGGCCGGTTGCTGCAGGACGGCCTCACGAACATCTACCTCCAACCAGTTGGAGCCCTGGCTCCGGGCCTCGCGATCGTCGTGGCCGGGCTCGCCTTCAACCTCTTCGGCGAGACGATCGCCAAGGGCTTCGGCATCACGTCGCTGGACGCAGGCGCGTCGCTCCTGACGCAAGGCGGCAGGACCGTCGAGGGCGCACGGACCACGGAACCGGATCACCACCTACGAGGTCGCGGACGAGCCGGTCGCGGGCCAGACTGAACCAGTCCTCGACGTTCAGGGGCTCGTGGTGAGCTTCCCCACGGAACGAGGGCCCGTGCACCCCGTCCGAGGAGTGTCCTTCCGAATCCAGCTCGCAGAGGCCGTGGGGGTCGTCGGCGAATCGGGCGCCGGGCAAGTCGCTCATGGCCCTCGCAATCGCTCGACTCATCGAGGAGCCAGGCCTCGTGACGGCCGACCGATTGCGCTTCATGGGCACCGACCTGCTCGGGGGCAGCGAGCGCCTTCAGCGCCACCTCCTTGGCACCTCGATGTCGATGGTGTTCCAGGATCCCGGGACCTCGTTCAACCCGACCCGGCGGATCGGCGGACAGCTTGCCGAGGTAGCCCGCTACCACCTCGGCATGAGCCGGCGCGAGGCATATGACCGCGCCGTCGACCGCCTCCGCGCGGTGCACGTGCCGGCTCCAGAACGGCGCGCCGGGCAATACCCTCACGAGCTTTCCGGGGGACTGCGCCAGCGGGCCATGATCGGCATGGGACTCATGGGCGAGCCGGCGCTCATCATCGCGGACGAGCCGACGACCGCCCTTGACGTCACCATCCAACAGCAGGTGCTCCAGCTGCTCGCTTCGATCCGTGCTGCGAGTGGCGTCGCCATCCTGCTCATCACCCACGATGTGGCCGTGGTTCGCCAGGTGTGCGACCGGGTGCTGGTCATGTACGCGGGCCGCATCGTGGAAGAGCTGCCGGCGGCCGACCTCGCCACCGGGGCGCGGCATCCCTACACTCGCGCCCTCGTTGCAGCGGTCCCCGACATGGACAGCGACCTCGACCGGCCACTCGCGGTCATCCCGGGCCGCCCGGTCGAGCCGTGGGACGTGCCCGTCGGGTGTGCCTACGCGGCGCGCTGCCCGCTCGCCGACCAGCACTGCCGCGACGTGGATCCCGTGCTGGTGACGGATGGGGCAGGTCGTCGTGTGGCCTGCTGGCATGCTGGCGAGCCCATCGATCTGCGGCTCCCGGGCGCGAGCAGCGGCGTCTCGGACTCTGGTGGGGATCCGGAAGGGCTCGATCGCTGCCGTGGCAGCGTCGTGAGCGAGCTGCGCTTCGAGGATGTCACCGTCCGGTACGGGAAGCCACGCGATGGTGTTACCGCGGTCGACCGCGTGAGCCTGAACGTGCCGGCCGGCAGCATCGTGGGCCTGGTCGGGGAATCGGGCTCGGGCAAGTCGACCCTGGCCCGGGCCGCAGTTGGCATCGCACCATTGCAGGGGGGCCGCATCCTGTTCGACGACGCGCCCCTCCCAACGACCGGCAGGCGTCCGGTCCAGATGGTGTTCCAGGACCCCTACTCCTCCCTCGACCCTCGGATGACCATCGGCGAGTCGATCGCGGAGGCGCTCCCTGCGGGTCTGGATCGAGCTGGGCGCGAGGCGGAGGTCGACAGGCTGCTCGGGCTCGTCCACCTCGCCACGGATCGTGCGCGTGCCTACCCAGCGCACCTCTCCGGCGGGCAGCGTCAACGCGTCGCCCTCGCGCGCGCGCTTGCCGGGCGACCGCGTGTCCTCATCGCCGACGAGATCACCTCGGCGCTCGATGTCTCGATCCAGGGAGCGGTGCTCAACCTGGTCCGGGAGCTGCAGCGGGAGCTGGGGCTCTCGATCCTGTTCATCTCCCACAACCTCGCCGTGGTGCGCTACGTAGCGAGCCACATCGCGGTCATGTACCTCGGGCGCATCGTCGAGTCCGGCACTGCCGCCGAGGTCCTCTCCGACCCGCAGCACCCCTACACGCGGGACCTGCTGGCCGCGATCCCACGCATGGGAGGCCCCCGCGCGGCGCCGGTGGTCGAGATACTCGAGGCCGTCGACCCGCACCATCCGCCGCCCGGTTGTCGTTACCACACGCGCTGTTCCATCGGCCCGCTCGTTCTTCCCGACCGGGAGGTCTGCCGAACCGCCGAGCCAGCCACCGACCATCGACAGGCTGCCGCCTGCCATTTCGCACCTCCCGCCTGACCCACCGCAGCACAGGAACGGAGCACACCGTGAGCCATCGCGCAACGATCGACGCCAAGCACTGGCACCGCCGATTGACCACCCTCGCCGAAGAGGTATCACGTTCCGGGCGCGCAACTGGGCATCCTGCGAATCGGCGGCAAAGAGCCCGAGGAGCTGGTGGTCGTGACGCATGGCGTGCTCAGCCTGCGCACCGAGGCCCCAACCACGGTCGACTCTCTGTTCCAGATCGGCTCCATCACCAAGGTCTGGACCGCGACCCTGATCATGCAGCTCATCGACGAGGGTCGGCTCGCGCTCGACACGCCGGTCGTGGAGGTGCTGCCGGACCTGCGGCTGTCCGACGCCGAAGTCACCCGCTCGGTCACGATCCGGCACCTGCTCACGCACACGAGCGGCATTGACGGGGATGTGTTCACGGACACCGGCCGCGGCGACGACTGCCTCGAGCGCTATGTCGCGCTCCTCGCAGACGTCGCCCAGAACCACCCGCTCGGCGTGACGTGGTCGTACTGCAACGCGGGCTATTCGCTCCTGGGCCGGATCATCGAGCAGGTGACCGGCACGACCTGGGACCGAGCGCTCCGAGACCGACTGTTCACGCCACTGGGGCTGAGCCACATCGTGACCCTGCCCGAAGAGGCGCTGCTCTTCGGAACGGCCGTCGGACACGTCGAGGACGAGGGCACGCCGAAAGGCAAGGCAACGGGGAAGGGGAAGCGGAAGCGCACACCGAAGCAGAAGATCGCCCCCGTCTGGACCCTGCCGCGCTCCGTCGGCCCTGCGGGCCTCATCACCGCACGGGCGGCCGATCTGCTGGCATTCGCTCGGATGCACCTCTCGGGTGGGCGCGCGCCGGACGGCACCCAGATCCTGAGCGAGGCGAGCGCGGCCGCCATGGCGGCTCACCAGGCGGACCTGCCCGACAAATACATCCTGGGCGACTCCTGGGGATTGGGCTGGATCCGATTCGACTGGCACGGCCAGCGACTCATCGGCCACGACGGGAACACCATCGGCCAATCCGCGTACCTGCGGCTCATGCCCGAGCGAGGGCTCGCGGTCACGCTGCTCACCAACGGCGGGCAGGCCCGAGACCTGTACGACGAGCTCTACCGGGAGATCTTCGAGGCGCTCGCCGGCGTGGACATGCCGCACCCGCTTGCCGCGCCGGAGGAGCCCGTGGAGGTCGACGCCTCCCCCTTCGTGGGAACGTACGAGCGAGCGTCGGTGCGGCTCGAGGTGCTGCCCGCCGACGCCCAGCACCCGCTGGCCCGTCTCCGGACGACGGTAACCGGGACGCTCGCGGAGCTGGAGCCCGAGCCGCCCAGGGAGTACGAGATCGTGCCCGTCGGCCCGGACCTGTTCGTGGTCCGTCCACCAGAGTCGGGGATGTGGTACCCGGTGGTCTTCTATTCGCTGCCGACCGGCGAGCGGTATCTCCACTTCGGGGCCCGGGCCACGCCGCTGGTCACGTCGTGAAGGGTGCCATGTCGGCCTGAGTCCCGGCTGGCGCGGCTATGCCCAGGATGGCAACGGTGCCAGCGATACGTTCGGTAACGGCCGTTGCCGGCCGCAGCGCGAGGAGGGTAAGGATGAACGGAACGGGCGGTCACCGGATCTTCATGACGACCGTGTCCTCGGTCTACCCGCTGTACCTCGCCAAGGTCCAGAAGAAGCGACGCACCAAGGACGAGCTCGACACCGCGATCCGCTGGTTGACCGGGTACGACGAGTCCGAGCTCGATCGACAGCTCTCAGATGGCGCAACTTTCAAGGACTTCTTTGCCGGGGCTCGGATGAACCCCAACGCGCGGCTCATCACGGGCGTGGTGTGCGGAGTGCGAGTCGAGGAGGTCGAGGACCCGCTCATGCAGCAGATCCGCTACCTCGACAAGCTCGTGGACGAGCTCGCGAAGGGAAGGGCACTGGAGAAGGTGCTGCGCAACTGAGCGACGTCGGTCACCGAACCCACCGTCGACCGAGAGCGTTACGTGCTCGTCTTCGACCGGCGCCGGCCGGGGGAATCCGGCGGCCCTGGACCGCGACGAACGTGCGCTCGAGCGCGCGCAGCGTGCGGTCCCACGAGCGCTGTGCGACCCCCACGAACAGGCAGTCGACAACGGCGAGTTGCGCGATACGGCTGGCCATGGCCCCGGAGCGGAAGGTGGTCTCGCGGGCAGCGGTCGTCAGCACGAGGCGCGCATGGGTCGTGACCGGCGCACCGCGCACGTTGGTGATGGCGATCGTCGTGGCGCCCCCGGCCTCGGCCAATCGGAGTGCCTCGACCGTGTCCGTGGTCGTACCGGTGTGCGAAATGGCGATGGCCACGTCTGTGGGACCCAGCAGGGCGGCAGAGGTCAGCGCCGCATGAGGGTCGGGCCAGACCGACGACAGCAGGCCGATTCGGTGCAGCTTCTGGTGGAGGTCCGCGGCGACGAACCCGCTCGCGCCGATGCCGTAGATGTCGATGCGCTCGGCGCCCGCGACCGCGTCGATGGCACGCGACAGCGAGTCCAGGTCGAGAAGCGCCGCGGTGTCCTCGATGGCACGCGCATCGCTCCACGCGATCTTGGCGACGATCTGGGGCAGGGTGTCGGTGGCGCTGATGTCACCCGTAGGCGAAGGCGCGACGGGGCCGTTCTCCTCGCGTCCGGTCTCACGTGCCAGCTCGAGCCGGAGTGCCGGGTATGAGCTGAAGCCGACGGCGCGGCAGAAGCGGAGCACCGTCGCGGCGGAGGTCTCACAGCGCTCCGCGAGCGTGCCGATCGACAGCTGCGCGGCCCCCGCCGGGTCGGCAAGGATCGCGAGCGCGACGCGCACCTCCGCCGGCCGGAGCACGGGGAGCTCGGCACGGATGCGCATCAGGAGCCCGGGCACCTCCGGGACGCCCGCGTCGGGCGCTGGCCGCCGTCGCTTGGACGGCTGCTCCATGCCGACCACCGCGTCTGCGAGCGCTCGTCGGACGTGCCCCACATCGGACCACGTGCGATTCGGGTGCACCCGGTTCGTGAGCAGCACCACGGTCCAGCCGCGATCCCGGTCGATGACCATGGACGTGCCCGTGAACCCGGTGTGGCCCACCGTCCCCTGGCCGTGCAGGGCGCCCATGTTGGTCGGATCGTCGATGCGCACGCCCAGGCCCTGCCGGAACCCGGGGTCGAGGTGCGGCGGCAACTGGTCGGTGCACATCTCCGCGACCGTGTCGGGACGCAGGACGCGCACCCCGTCGAGCACCCCACCGAGCCGGATCATCTCGCCAAGGCGCGCCACGTCCCCGGCCGTGCCAAAGATGCCGGCATGCCCGACGGCACCTCCCAGAGACCAGGCGTTCTCGTCGTGGACGCTGCCGCGGAGCATGCCGCGCCCGACGTACGACTCGTCCTCCGTGGCCGCGATCCTCGGCACGAGGTCTGCGGCCGGCAGGAACCCGGAGTCGGTCATCCCAAGCGGCCGGCACACCCGCTCGACGACCAGCTCCCCGAGAGGACGACCGGTCACGGCCTCGGCGAGCCAGCCGGCGATCATGAACCCGAGGTCGGAATAGCTGAATGCCGCGCCGGCGCCCCGCTCCAGGGGCACTCCCAGGACGGCGGCCCGACGCGCCTCCACGTCCGGCCAGTCGGTCCACAGGTTGAGCAGCGGCGGCAGTCCGGAGGTATGCGTCAGCAGGTGGCGTAGGGAGACCGACCGCCGCACGCCGACCGCGAAACTCGGCAGCCACGGGTGGACAGGCTCGTCCAGGGTCAACGCAGCCTCATCGACGAGCGAGAGCAGCATCGTGGTGGTGAACAGCTTCGTGACCGAGGCGAGGTCGAACACGGTGTCCGCGGTCATCGGGACCTGCTCCGTGGCCGGGAGCTCGGTGCCGGAAGCGTCCGCGTAACGGACCGCGTGACCGACCGCATCCTGGGCAACGATCCGCCCATCGTGCAGCACGAGCGCGACCGCGCCCGGGTACGCCGGGTGCGGCCGGCCCGTGAGCCCGGCCTCGAGCACAGCCCGGATGGTGGTCACCGGGGCGCCGACTTGCGAGGTCCGTGGCCCGTTACAGGCAGAGATGGAGTGCCGGCCGGAGCCGGCAGAGCGGCACGCTCATGCAACATCGTTACTGAGTATCGCGCCATCGTGTCAACTCTTGACGCGCCACGGCACGCGGTGGGACGATCCGCTCCAGCGTCCAGGCACGCATTGCCGGGCGTCGAGGTGGGTCGAGGGACCTACCCACGGCGGCGAGGAGGCCGCGTCACGGAGGCCGGTCGCAATGACACACCAGCGCAGACCCGGGTGGAAAGCCCGGGCATCGTTCCTGACCATCGTCCTCGCCGGGTCGCTCGTGGCAATGAGCGGCATTCCGGCGGTGGCCCAGAGCCCGACCACGGCAGGCGGCACGCTTGTCGCTGGCATCACGAGCGACGTCAACCAGATGTCCCCGTGGAAGGCCACCCAGTTCCAGGCGGTCGCGGTCCTGGGGCTGATCTACGGCACGCTGACGGAGCTCGACCAGAACCTCAACGTCGTCCCCGGGCTCGCCGAGAGCTGGGACTCCTCTGCGGACGGCAAGACGCTCACGTTCCACCTGCGGGACGGCGTCACGTTCCACAGCGGCGCTCCGCTGACCTCGGCGGACGTCAAGGCGTCGCTCGACGAAATCATGGATGAGGCGAATGCCGCGGTCGCGCGCTCCAGCCTTTCGTCTGTGACCTCGGTCGACGCGCCCGATCCCAAGACCGTGGTGCTGAATCTCTCCGGCCCCGACGCCGGGATCCTGGCTGGTCTCGCGACCGTGAACGTGGCCATCCTCCCCGCGGCCGACATCGTGAGCAACCCACCCGAGTCGCCGGCGCCCGCGGCTTCCGGGGAGCCCTCGCCCGTCCCGACCGTGAACCCGATCGACCAGCTCCTGACCGACCATCCGGACGGCACGGGTCCGTTCATGTTCGTCAGCCGCACCCCGAATGAGTCGATCACCCTCGCAGCGAACCCGCATTACTGGGGCGACCCGGTCAAGCTCAGCGGCGTGGAATTCCGGATCATCCCGGACGAGTCCTCCATCGTGGCCGGCATCGAGGCGGGCAACGTCAACTTCGCGGTGCTGAACGACCCGCTCGTCGCGCAGCAAGCCGAGGCGGATGGTGTGGCCATCACGCGAACGCCCCAGCTGGCCTACCACGTGCTCCAGCTGAACGCAGCCGTCGCGCCGCTCAACGATTTGAACGTCCGGCTTGCCATCCAATGCGCCATCGACCGCCAGGCCGTGCTGGACACGGCCGCGCTCGGCGAGGGCGCGATCACCGGGCCCATCACCTCCCCGGCGTACAAGAGCGACCCGAACGCCCGTCCCTGCCCAACCCGGGACCTCGACAAGGCCAAGGCGTACCTCGCGGCCGCCGGCCATCCGGACGGCCTGACGATCAAGACCATCGTGTCGCAGGGCGAGTACGCGACCGCCGTCAACGAGGCCCAGGCCGTCCAGGCTCAGCTGGCCGACGCGGGGATCACGCTCGACATCGAGACGATGGACATCGACACCTATGTGAAGCGCTGGCTTGATGCCGACTTCCAGACGGCGATCGCCCTCAACGGCGGCCGTCCCGATCCGGACGGCATGTACGGTCGCTACTTCACGAGCACCGGCAACCTCAACAAGGTCGCTGGCTTCTCGTCGCCGCAGCTCGACCAGCTGTTCGCGCAGGGCAAGGCGACCATCGACCCGGCTGCCCGCAAGCCCATCTACGACCAGATCTCGAAGTACCTCGAGGACAACGCGGTCTGGATCTGGATGTTCACGAGCGACAACTACACGGCGACGACCTCCAACGTGAGCGGGTTCTTGCCGATGGCCAATAACTCGCTCCAGTACCTGCGCCAGACGACGCTCCAGTAGCGGCGTCCCGCGCCTGAGGACCGCAGGTCCAGGCCGGATCCACCGGACGAAGGCAGGGTCCGATGTCATACCGGACGGCGCGCCGCATCGGCCGTCGACTGGCAGAAATCGGGCTGACCCTGCTCGGAGTCGCGGTCCTCATATTCGTCACGCTCCGGGTGCTGCCCGGGGACCAGATCACCGCGTCACTCGGAGTCGAGGCTGGTGAGCTGTCCCCGGGTCAGCTCGCGGCGCTCAAGGCGTACTACGGCGTCGATGAGCCCCTGCTCTCCCAGTTCCTGGGCTGGCTCGGGAACGTCGTCCACGGGAACCTGGGCTACGTCGTCAACACCGGCCAGTCGGTGCTCGACATGACGTTGTCCGCGCTGCCGATCACCATCGAGCTTGCGGTCCTGTCGACCCTCATCGGCCTCGCCATCGGTCTCCCGCTCGCGATGATGTCGGCGTCACGACCGGACGGCGTCCGGGACGCCGTCGCCCAGACCATCGGCCTGTCGGCCCTCGCCATCCCCAGCTTCCTGCTCGGGTCCCTGCTGCTCGCCTACGTCTCCAAGGTCTTCCACTACAACCCGAACTCGCTCGATTTCGCGCACCTGACCGAGAACCCGTGGCTCAACCTTCAGCAGATGCTCTTCCCATCGCTCGTGCTGGGGTTCGGGATCGCGGCACCCATCATGCGCACCGCCCGCTCGTCCCTGCTCGAGGTGCAGAGCCAGGACTTCGTGCGCACCGCGCGCGGCAAGGGCGTGTCCCCGGGCCGGATCCGCATCCGTCACGTCCTGCGTGCCGCGCTCATCCCCATCGTGACCATGACCGGCATCCAGTTCGGATACCTGTTGGGCGGCGCCATCGTGGTGGAGCAGATCTTCGCGGTGCCCGGCCTCGGCCGGCAGGTGCTGCTGGGCATCCAACAGAAGGAGTACGCGGTGGTCCAGAGCACGGTCCTCGTCATCGCGCTGCTGTTCGTGCTGGTCAACCTCGCCACGGACCAGGTGTATCGGATCGTTGACCCCCGGGTACGCGCCACATGACCGACATCGCCATCGCGCCGCCCATCGCCGCTGCCCCTCCATCGCGCGTCCCGGTCTGGCGCCGGGTGCTGCGCAGTCGGAGCGGGTTGGTGGGCGCGATCCTGACCGGGGTCGTGCTATTCGCCGGCGTGGTCGCGCTGCTCCACTTGACGCCATACGACCCCGTCTCGCAACGACCGATCGACCGTTTCCAGCCGCCCAACGCGACCTACCTGTTCGGCACGGACCAGTTCGGACGCGACATCCTGTCCCGGGTGGCCGCGGGTGCCGGCACGTCGCTGCTCGTCGCGGTGGTGGCGGTCGCCGTGGCCGCCATCGTGGGCACCACGGCAGGGGTCGTGGCGGGGTACTTCGGCCCCCCTGCCAGCCCACCGATCCTGGGTGTCGCGAACGTGCTGTTCGCGTTCCCGCCGCTGCTCCTGGCACTGGCGCTCGCATCCGCGCTGACGCGAACCTGGTTCACGGTCGCACTCGCCATCGCCATCGTGTACGTGCCCATCTTCATCCGGGTCGCGCGCGGACCCGTGCTGGCCCTCCGCGAAGCGGACTTCGTGCGAGCGTCCCGGGTGCTCGGGTTCGGCACGCCCCGCATCCTGTTCCGGCACATCCTGCCCAACATCTCGTCCGTGATCATCGTCCAGGTCGCGCTCGCGCTGTCGTGGGCAGTGCTCACGGAGGCGTCGCTGAGCTTCCTCGGCCTGGGCACCCCGCCCCCGGCACCGGCGCTCGGTTCGATGGTCCTCGACGCCAAGGCGATGGTCCCCACCTACTGGTGGACGATGCTGTTCCCGGGCGCCATGGTCGTCGTGTTCGTGGTCGGCCTCAACCTCCTGGGCGACGGCCTCCGGGATGCCCTCGACCCTCGCTCTTCGAGCGATCGATGAACGGCCCCGAGGGGCTCGACGCGCTCCTGACCGAGCAGGCCGATCCTCGCTACGCCCAGCTCGACCAGGCGTCCGTCGCCGAGCTGGCACGGCTCATGAACGAAGCGGATGCCAGCGTCCCCGCCGCGATCGCCGCCTCGATGGGCGCCATCGTGCCCGCGATCGAGGCCATCACCGACCGGCTCGTCCGCGGTGGGCGGCTGCGCTACGTCGGTGCCGGCACCGCGGGGCGGATCGGCGTCCTCGATGCATCCGAGTGCCCGCCCACGTTCGGCACGCCACCGGAGCTGGTCAAGGGCATCATCGCGGGCGGTCCGGACGCCATCCTTGCCGCGCAGGAGGGAGCCGAGGACGACCCCGCGGCTGGGGCACGGGCCATGGCGGATGACGGCATCGGCGCGAACGACGCCATCGTCGGGGTCGCCGCGAGCGGCCGGACGCCGTTCGTCATCGGGGCCCTCCGGGAGGCCCGGGCGCGCGGCGCGCTGACCGTCGCCCTGTCGTGCAACGTGGATGCGCCCATCAGCCGCGAGGCGGAGCTGGCCATCGAGATCCCCGTCGGGCCCGAGGTGCTCGCAGGCTCCACGCGCCTCAAGGCCGGCACCGCGCAGAAGCTGGTGCTGAACATGATCTCGACGATCGCGATGGTCCGCCTTGGCAAGACGTGGGGCAACCTCATGGTGGACCTCCGAGCGACCAACGAGAAGCTGCGGGAGCGCGCCATCCGCATCGTCCAGCAGGTGACCGGTGCCTCTCGCGAGGCGGCCGTGGACGCCCTGCGGGCGGCCGATTGGGAGGTCAAGCCCGCGGTCCTGGTGCTCGGACAAGGGCTCGACGTAGCGGAAGCACGGCGACGATTGGCCGTCGATGGCCGGTTGCGCGTGGCACTGAAGGAGGCCGGGTGAAGGTTCTTGGGATGATCTCGGGCACGTCCCACGACGGCATCGACGTCGCGGTCGTGGACTTCGCAGTCGATGGAACCCTGCTCTCGGGGCGCGTCCTGCTCGGGCGATCGGTGCCCTATGCGCCGGCGCTGCGGGAGCACCTCGTGCGCACCCTGCCACCTGCGCAGCTGCGCTATCTCGACGTCTGCCAGCTGGACACGGGCATCGGGCAGGCGTTCGCTGAGGTGGCGGCAGATGCCATCGCCGAGGCGGGGCCCGTGGACCTCATCTGCTCCCACGGCCAGACCGTGTTCCACTGGGTCGACGGCGCCCATGCCCTCGGGACACTCCAGCTGGGCGAGGCGGCGTGGATCGCGGAGCGAACGGGGACACCGGTCGTGTCCGACGTCCGCGCGCGAGACGTCACCGTCGGCGGGCACGGTGCACCGCTCGCGTCGCTCATGGATGTGCTGGTCCTCGGGGACCTGCCCGGGTCGCCGGCGGGACTCAACCTCGGCGGCATCAGCAACATGACCGTGCTCCACGGACCCGACGGCGTGCCGGTGGCGTTCGACATCGGGCCCTCGAACGCGCTCATCGATGCCGCGGTGCGGCAGTTGTCCGGTGGCGCGCAGGCCTACGACCGCGACGGGGCCCTGGGCGCCGCCGGGACCGTGGACGAGGCGGCCCTCGATGACCTGCTCGCCGAGCCGTACTACGCGCTGCCCATCCCAAAGTCGACCGGCAAGGAGCTGTTCCACGACGAGTACCTCGCGGCGTTTCGAGTCCGATGGCCGGCACTCGACGGGGCCGACCTGGTGGCGACCCTGACCGCCCTCACGGCACGGACCGTGGCGGATGCCGCGCGCGCCGCCGGCGTGGATACCCTCGTGTGCTCCGGGGGCGGGGTGGACAACCCGACCCTCATGCGCATGCTGGGTGCGTCTGTCGGCGGAATCAGCGTCCGGACCACGAGGGACTTCGGCGTGCCGACCGATACCAAGGAGGCGATCCTGTTCGCGCTGATCGGATGGCACACCGCGCATGGACTGCCGGGTGCGGTCCCGAGCTGCACCGGGGCACGTGAGCCGCGGGTGCTCGGCGCCATCACGCCCGGTGCCCTGCCGTTGCGGCTGCCGGAGCCGCTGACCGTCGCGCCCACGGCTCTGCGCTTCGAGGGCGCCCCCGGGTGACCGTTCCGGCAGACCCGCTGCTCGAGGTGCGCGGCCTCGAAGTCGTCGCACGCCGGCGCGATGGCGACGTCGGCATCGTTCATGGGATCGACCTGCGCGTGGAGCGGGGCGAAGCGGTGGGCATCGTCGGCGAGAGCGGCTCGGGCAAGTCGCTCTCGATGCTCGCGGTGATGCGACTCCTCGCGCCGCCGCTCGAGCGTCGCACGCGGCAGCATCCGTTTCGAGGGCAACGAGCTGACGACGCTCCCCGAGGCCGCAATGCGGAAGCTGCGTGGGGACCGCCTCGCGATGGTCTACCAGGACCCGATGACCTCGCTCAACCCGCTGATGCGCATCGGAGACCAGGTCACCGAGGCCATGACCGCGCACGGGGTCAAGGGGTCGCGAGGCCAAGGCTCGGTCGGTCGAGCTGCTCGGCAGGGTCGAACTCCCGGACCCGCAGGGTACGGCTCGAGCCTACCCGCATGAACTGTCGGGAGGCATGCGCCAGCGCGTCGTGATTGCCATGGCGCTCGCGATGTCGCCACGCCTGCTGATCGCGGACGAGCCCACGACCGCGCTCGACGTGACCATCCAGCGCCAGATCCTCGCGGTCGTCAACCAGCTCAGGCGAGACCTGGACATGGCCACCGTCTGGGTGACCCATGACCTGGGGGTCGTGGCGCAGCTCGTGGAGCGGGTGGTCGTGATGTACGCGGGGTACGTGGTCGAGGAAGCGCCCGTGGACCGGCTGTTCCACGAGCCGCAGCACCCGTATACCCGGTCGCTGCTCGCGGCCCTGCCCGACCCGCTCGACGACACTCGACCGCCGCTCGCCCAGATTCCAGGTCGGCCGGCGCTGGCCACCGAGCACGTCGAGGGCTGCCCGTTCCGGCCTCGCTGCGTCGAGGCACGGGATGTCTGCCTGACACGGCCCCCGCTCGAGGTCCGTGGACCGGGCAAGGTCGCGTGCTGGGTGCCTCCCTCGGAGTGGAGGCCTCTCGCGCGCTCGACAGCCACCCCACTCCCCGTCGCCGCGCTTGCAGCCGACGCAGAAGTCGCCGTGTCCGTGGAGTCGTCCGCCGCGTGACCCTCGAGGCGATCGACCTCGTCAAGCTCTACCCGGTCCGTGACAGCGACCGGGTCGTGTCCGCCGTCGCGGGCGTGTCCATCCGGGTCCTGGACCGCGAGACGCTGGGTGTCGTCGGCGAGTCTGGCTGCGGCAAGTCGACCCTTGCCAAGCTGCTCGTGCGCCTCGAGGAGCCCACCAGCGGGCGGGTGCTGCTCGATGGCGTGGATGTCACCGCGGCGGGATCGAAGGAGCTGCGACAGATCCGCCGACGCATCCAGCTCGTGTTCCAGGACCCGTACTCGTCACTCGACCCGCGCCGGACGGTGGATGACACCCTGGGCGAGGTGCTCGTCGCCCACCGGCTGCACGGCGACGCTCAGGAACGCGCTCGCCGCGTGGACGAGCTGCTGGACATGGTGGGACTCGCGCCGGCGCTCGGCCGCAGCTATCCCCACGAGATGTCGGGTGGTCAGCGACAACGGGTGGGCATCGCCCGGGCGCTCGCCGTCGAGCCCCAGGTGCTGCTGCTCGACGAGCCGGTGTCCGCGCTGGATGTCTCGGTGCGCGCGGAGATCATGAACCTGCTCGTGCGGCTGCGCGAGGAGCTCGGCCTCTCGTACCTGTTCATCAGCCACGACGTCGCGATGGTCCGCCACCTGTCGGACCGGGTCGCGGTGATGTATCTCGGCAAGGTGGTCGAGACCGGGTCCTGGAAGCAGGTGGTGGATGGCCCGCTCCACCCGTATACGCAGGCCCTGCGCGACGCGGTGCCCGTGCCGGACCCTCGAGCGACGCAGCCACTGGAGCCGATGGTCAAAGGCGAGGCGACCACCACGCCGACGGCGAAGGTCGGCTGTGCCTTCGCTCCCCGATGCCCGCTCGCCGAGGACGTGTGCCGGCAGATCGAGCCGCCGCTGCAAGATCTGGGGAGTGGCCAGCTCGTCGCATGCCACGTCCGGGCGCGCGAGTCGGGGGTCCCAGGGGTGGGAATCCCAGCCGCATCGCCGGCGCCGTGACTCAAGCCCTCCTCCGCGAGGCCATGCCGACCGACCTTGACGCGGTCGCGGCGCTGTTCCTCCGCTGCTGGCGCGGATACGCGGATCTGCTCCCCGAGCAGGTCATCGCGGCCTTTGACGAGACCGGCGCTCTCGAGCTCTGGCACGAGGCGATCGAGGCGCCCAGGCCGGGAACCCGGGGGATCGTCGCGGTCCAAGGCCAGTCGGTCGTCGGCGTGATCCGGATCGGGCGCGACCCGGACGAGCCGACGGTTGGGCACGTGTTCAGCCTGTACGTCGACCCGGACTCCCAGGGCGGTGGGGTGGGCGGCCGACTGCTCGCGGAGGCCGACCGATGGTTCGGCAATCAGAGCCTCGCGCAGGCAACCCTCTGGGTGTTCGAGGCGAATGCCCGAGCCCGCGCCTTCTACGCGCGCCACGGCTGGCAGCCGGATGGCGGCACGCGCGTCGAGCCCGAGTTCGGCGAGCCCGAAGTTCGGCTGCGGAGCAGACTCGTCAGGCGCATGGATGAAGTGACCCGACGCGGCGTCAAGGTCACGTCCGGCACGAGCGCGCTGCGGATTTCAGCTTGCCAGTGCCGCGACCGGTGATGTGTCTTTTGCGACGGCCTCTTGCCAGGTTCGCTGGCCAACCGTCCCCGCCAGCGGCAGGTTCGCGCCTTCGCGGATGGCTCGCGCTGCCGCGCCGGCAGTCGGAACGGAGACGACCAGGCGACGACGCCCGGTCGCCCGGAGGTATTCGCCGATCAGGTCACCCATCGAATTCGCGCGCGGCCGGCCAGATCCGGCACGTGTCCAGCAGCCGGACCGAGGGCGAGCGTGACAAGTCGTTCGGCGACCTCCTCCTCGTTGACGGGCTGGAAGCGGAAGCGCGACGGGACCGGGATCACCGGAAGCTTGGCCATGGCCTTGGCGACACCCAGGAACGAGCTCTGAAACTGACCAGATGCCAGAACGGCGACTTTCGGCAGAAGAGTTCGAGGCCCAGAGGCCGCGCCTGCGTGCTGTCGGCTATCGCATGCTTGGCACACTCACCGAAGCAGACGGTGCCGTCCAGGAAACCTCGATCGGCGCCATGCGGCAGACGGAGCGAGTCGCCACCCTTGGTGCCCGCTGACGCCGAGCTCGCGCGCATCTCGCTGAACATGCTTCGCACTCGGCGCGCACGGCGTGAGGACCATCTGTTCGAGCGCATGCCGGACCCGCTCGTTGATCGCGAGGGTGGCGTTGACCCAGAGCACGAGGCGATCCTCGGTAAATCCGTAGGCCTGGCGCTGTTCGTTGTGCTCGAAACGCTGGCTCCGACCGAGCGCGTCGCGTTCGTCCTGCACGATGTGTTCGGGGTCCCGTTCGGTGAGATCGCACCGATCGTCGAGCGGTCGCCTGTCGCTACCCGCCAGCTGGCCAGCCGCGCACGACGACGCGTCCGCGGAGCATCGGCGTCAGTGAGCCTTCCGGGTCGCATTGCCCGACCGGTCGTCGACGCGTTCGTTGCCGCCGTGCGTGGTGGCGACATCGAGGCCCTCCTCGAGGTGCTCGATCCCGACGTGGTCCTGCGCGCTGACGGTGGCACGCGATGGGCTGGGGCGACCCGCGAGATCCGTGGCGCGCAGGCGGTCGCACGCTCGGCCGTTCTCGTTCAGCGGTTCCTGACAGGCTTCGACGTCCGCCGCGCGCTCGTCAACGGGGCGCTGGGCATCGTGACCTGGGACGCCGACGGTCAGCTGTTCTCAATCATGGGCTTCACGGTCGTTGGCAGCCGGATTGTCGAGATCGACGTACTCGCCGATCCGGAGCGTCTGCGCACGCTTGACGTTTCGGCCGTCTGGCGCGACGGTGTTCGGACGTGACAGGCGACGGCACGTTGCCCCTCGATCCGCTCGAACGACCGCGTTTCAATAAGCGCGGAACGGCATCAGGTGGCCGTGGCCGGCCGGTCGTCGGCTCGCAGGATCTCCAGCACCGGCGCGAACGCCTCGATCGCCGCGATCGTTGACGGTCCCGGGAAGAGCACGATCTGCGTGTAGCCGCCGTCGCGAAATGCACGCACCTGGTCGGCCATCTCCTCTGGCGAACCGCCGACCCACGCGCCATTCGGGTCGGGCTTGGGTTCGAGCGGATGCAGGTCCACCGACGCGGAGCGGCCGATGGTCGTCGGGTCGCGTCCAACCTCTGCACAGGCAGCTTCGATCGCCGCGATCCGCGGGCCGAACTCGACCATGTCGCTCCGGTTCTCAGCGAAACAGCTCCAGATGTCGGCGTACGTCGCCGCTAGTCGCATGCTCTTCGGCCCCTGGGCAGCGAGCATCAAGGGGATCCGGTTCGGCCGCGGGCCGTGGGGCGACTGCGGTAGGTCGCGCGCGGCGTGGAAGGTGCCCTGGAAGTCCGCATGTCCGGAACGAAGCAAAGGCACGATGATCTCGACGGCTTCCTCGAAGCGCGGTAGATGCGATCGTCGGGCAGCCCGAACGGCGCGAGGCAACCCAGGCGCTGCGTGGCCGGCGCCCAACCCGAAGACGAATCGCCCGTCGCTGATCTCGTCGATCGTTTCTGCGGTCTTGGCGATGATTCCGGGATTCCGGTGGAGCGTCGATAGCACCCACGACCCGACCTTGATCCGGGAGGTCACCGCCGCCACCGCACCGATCATCGACACGCCGTCCCAGAAGCCCAGCGGCGTGCCCGCGCTCGACTGCCAGAGGAGCTCGTCCTCGATCCACACGGAGTCGAACCCGAGCGCTTCTGCACGGAGCGCCAGCTCGCGCACGTCCGCCCAATGCGGCAACGTCCGATCCGGTCCCCAGGGGCGGGTGACCAGGACCAACCCGACCTCGAAGCTACCCAGCGCGCACCTCCGCTGCGGACTCTAAGCCTGGATCGGCCGAGCCGGCGCAGCCCCCGCTAGCTGGACGTTGGCGCTGCCGGGTCCCAGTCCATCAGCCACGTATGGTCCGGATCCACGGTGAAGTGCCATGCGCGATTGGGACCGGCCATCAAGTTGAGGTAGTAGCAGTCGTAGCCGGGGGCGGCCGCGACCACGTGGTAGCCCTCCGGTACAAGGACGAGGTCCAGGTCGCCGGGCGCGACTGATACGTCGAGCGATCGATCCGGCGTGTAGACCCGCTGAAGGGCAAAGCCACCCGGGCGCGCGAAGCGGTAGAGATAGACCTCCTCGAGATACGCCTCGGTCGGCGGGTCCTCGGTGTCGTGCTTGTGCGGCGGATAGCTCGACCAGTTGCCGCCCTGGGTGAAGGCTTCGAACGCGATGAGGCGCCCCGCATCGGCGGCAGGCGGCAGCAGGTGGTGGATCCGACGCTCGGTGCGGCCACTTCCCCTGGTCTCGGCGAGGATGTCATCCGGCTTGATCACCGCCGTCCGCTCCACGGCTCCGCCCGGAGCTGCGCCAACCACGATCAGCGCAGCCGTCTCCGCTCGAACGCGGACCGCGTTCCCCGGCGCGACCAGCACCAGCGGCGGTGGCGGGCCGTCGAACACGCTGTCGCGCGAACCGAGCGAGCCCATCTCCTGATGGCCGACCGCGACGGACGCGCGGCCCTCGAGCACGATGACGAGCCGCTCCTGGTCGTCGGCCTGCCAGTCCTGAATCTGGCCAGGCACCATCCGGCTGACATCCACGCTCAGCCACGTCCAGCCCGCGCTCTCCGGCGACGACGCTCAGCCGCCCGCCGGTCGGCCGCCTGAGCAGCTGCTGACGCGACGCCGGCGATGGGCCCGTCACTTCGGTATCACCACCGTTGCTGCTCCTCGGCACGACCCTCAAGCTGAGCGGCGTATTGCTGCTCGTGGAACTCCGGAACGGGAGCGTCCCACCAACCGGTCTTGTCGAGCCCATGCTCGGCGTCGCGGCCGACGCTGATGGCCACGAGCGCGGGCCCATCGTTGGCGAGTGCCCGTTCCACGGCAGGCCGGACGGCGTCCGGCTCGTTGACATGTTCCGCGTGCAGGCCGAATGCAGCGCCGATCGCGCGGTAGTCGGGCGAGTACAGCGAGCCGTCAGGTTTCAGGAAGTCCGTCGCCGCGGTACGGCCGAAGAAGCTCCGCTGTCCGCCCTTGATGCTCATCCAGCCGCTGTTGTCGAGGACGACGAAGACGACCGGCAGGCCGAGGATCGCGGCGGTCGCCAACTCCTGCATCGTCTGCAAAAAGTCCCCGTCACCGGCGATCCCGATCACCTGCCGATCCGGCTGCCCGAGCTTGGCGCCGATTGCCGCCGGCACCGTGAAACCCATCGTCGAGAAGCCGCCGCTCGTGATGTGCGTCCGCGGATCTCGGGTGACCCAGTTCTGCTTGACGATCGACTGTGGCAGGCCGGCACCGGTGGTCACGATCGCCCGCGGAGAAGCCGCGGCCTGGATCTCGTGGATCGCTCGCGCCTGGGTCATGGGCGACGCGTCGGACAGCATCTTGCGTGCCCGCAGATCGGCCCAGTCGGCCTTCTTGGCCTGGATCTCCTCGAAGTACGGCGTTTCGCGGTAGCGCGCTTCACCCAACGTCGCGCCGAGGGCCTCGAGCAGGTCGGTGAGCCCGGCCTTCGCATCCCCCAGGAGCGCCACGTCCACCGGGTAGTTCTTGCCGATCTCGCGTGGGTCGATGTCGACCTGGATCGAGCTTCGATGGCGGGATCGCGAACGTGACGCCCTTGCGCCACGAGCTGGCCGACCAATCCGTGAAGCGGCACCCGACGGCAAGGACGACGTCGGCGCTCGAAGCGAGCTGGTTGCCCGACGTCGAGGCCGTGTCCCCGATCGACCAGGCGTTGAGCTCGTGCGTCTCATCGATGGCGCCCTTGCCCTGCCACGTCGTGACAACCGGCGCGCCGAGCCGCTCGGCCAGCTTCGTCAGTTCGGCGCTCGCGTCAGCGAGGATCACGCCGCCACCGGCGACGATCACCGGACGTCTGGCTCCTCGCAGCAGAGCTGCTGCCCGCTCGACGTCTACCGCCGCAGGACGCGGACCATGGCGCGCCTCTCGCTCCCGGGGATCGGGAATGATGACCTCGGCCGTGTCCGCCTGGATGTCCATCGGCAGGTCGAGCAGCACGGGGCCCGGCCGGCCGGAAACCATCTGGTTCCAGGCGCGCTGCAGGACAAAGGGCAGCTCATCGACCCGCGAGGGCTGCCACCACTCCTTCACGATTGGCTCGAAGATGCGGGGGTTGTCCGCCTGGTGCCGGCGCTCGACCTCCTGGAAGAGGCCGTGGCCACGCATATAGGTGTGCGCGGAACCGGTGAGCAGCATCACGGCGGTGGAGTCGGCATAGGCGGTCGCCATGCCCACGACCGTATTGGTCTGGCCTGGCCCGATGCTGGTGAACGCCACCATCGGTCGCCCGGTCGCCCGGTAATACCCGTCCGCGAGGTGAACAGCCGACTGCTCGTGCATGACCTGGATCACGCGAATGGCATCGCCGTGGTCGAGCAGCACGTCCGTCAGGTTCCAGCAGCCGTGGCCCGGGATGCCGGCGACGTACGGAACGCTCTGCCGGACGAGGTATTCGACGACGATCTGTGCGCCGGTCAACCGCCGCAGCGGCGTTGCTCCACGCTCACTCATTGGCCCGTCTCATGCGACCGATTCGAGCATGGGCTTCACCTCGGTGACCAGCCGCTCCATGCTCTCCTCGTCGAACGGAGCCGGGAAGTCGACGTACAGCGTTCGGAACCCCGATGCGACGATCGGAGACAGGCGTTCGGCGATCGATTCCGGCGGCCCGACCAACGACGAGGGCCCTTCCCATCCACCGTTGGCACGGCCCATCTCGGCGGCAACCTTCTTCGCGTCGGCGAGGTCATCACGGATCACGATCGCACCGACGCCGGTCATCCGCTCGATCTGGGCTTCGTCGCGGCCGACACGCTGGCACCAGGTGCGCAGCACATCGTCCTTGTGGCGCAGCTCCTCCGCCGAACCGCCGCCGCACCACATGTCGGCATACCTCGCCACGGTCGCGAGCGTCTTGCGCTCGCCGGATCCGCCGATGAGGAGCGGCATCCGCGCCCGAACCGGAGCCGGGTCATTCACGAGATCGGTGACCGTGTAGTGGGGCCCTCGTGCCGTGGCCGTCCGACCGTCCACCAGGTCGCGAACGACTGCCGCCGCTTCATCGAGCCAGTCGAGCCGCTCGCCCGGACCGGCACCCTGGGTCAGCCCGAACGCGCGGTGCTCGGGCTCGAACCATCCGGCGCCCAGGCCGAGGATGGCACGGCCCCTGCTCATGTGATCCAACGTCGTTGCCATCTTCACGAGCAGCGCCGGATTGCGGAACGTGTTCGCCGCGACCATCGGCCCAAGGGCAACGGACTGCGTGACGCCCGCCCACCCGGCGAGCGTCATGAACGGCTCGAAGATCGGGCCGGCCGGCGGCCCCTCGATCGGCAGCAAGTGGTCCCAGCTCCAGAGATGGTCGTAGCCCAGGCTGTCGATCCGGGCGCCAGCGCCCATCAGTGCCGGCCAGCTCGTGTGTTGGCCCCACACGAGCGCACCGAGACCGGATCGAACGCGTCCGTTCCAGGTTCACTGGGCTTCGGTCGGGCTCAGGGGTTCGGCACGGCGCCGCCCGCTCGGAAACGGTCCCGCAGACGCCCGCCACTTGAGCTCGAACCGCAGCACGAGGCGTCGTGGCTCCGAGCGCTCCCCGTGCATCCGCGCGGTCAGGAGGTTCATGGCGCTGACGGCCATCTCACGGACGGGTTGGGCAATCGCCGTCAGCGGTGGATCCGTGCAGGGCGCCCAGAACGGATCGTCGACGCCGATGATCGCCAGGTCGTCCGGGATCTTGAGCCCGTAGCCGCGCGCGGCCTCATAGGCACCGACGACCATCAGGTTGTTGGCCACGATCAGCGCTGTTGGTCGCGTCGGTCGCGAGAAGAGGTCGATGACCGCCGACCGCCCACCGTCGATGCGGGAGTTGGTCTCGACCGTGACCACGGCGAGCCCGGCCGCCTCCATCGCAGCCGCGTAGCCCTGCTGGCGTTCCGCCGACGGCCCGACGGTGTGCCAGCCGCTCACGCAGGCGATGTCGCGATGGCCGAGGTTGATGAGCAGCTCGGTCGCTTCCTGGACACTGGCCAGGTTGTCGCCGACGACCGCGTCGGCACGCGGATCCGCAACCGCGCGATCGAACGCCACGACCGGGATCGAGGCGTCGATCAACTGGCCGATCTCCGCACCCGCCGGGTCGGTCGGCGAAATGATCACGCCGCCCACGTGCTCTTCGGCCAGCATCCGAAGGTAGGCCGCCTGCTTCTGGGGATCCTCGTCGGAGTTGCACACGAGCACGCGGTAGCCGTGCCGGTACGCCTCGTCCTCGATGTTGCGAACCATCTCGGAGAAATGCGGGTTGTCGATGGCGGCGACGACGACGCCGACCGCACTCGTGCGCCGGCGGCGCAGGTTGCGTGCCAGAGCGTTGGGCCGATAGCCCAGCTCCTCTGCCGCGGCCAGCACTCGCTGGCGCTTGTCGGAGCGGACCGTGAGGTCGCCGTTGAGCGTCCGCGATGCAGTCGCCGGCGAGACGCGAGCCTGGGCGGCGACATCGCGGATTCCGATCTGCCGGGCGGCGCGGGGGGTCGCCAGCGGGCGAGCCGGTTCCGCGTCCGCCGACGGACGGTTCGGTTGCTCAGAAACCGGTTTCGAATCCACCTTTATCAGACTACGGTCGAGCAGGTGAGACCGTCAAGAATATCGACGATCTGGTGCTGGACTTGACCTCTTGACTCTGGCGGACTCCGCTGTATCGTGCCTGAAACCGGTTTCGGAAACCGGTTTCAGCAGAGCACGGATGAGGAGCCTATGCGGGTCCCAGGATCACGCCTCTGAGGGGAGGCACGCGTCCATCACCGGCGATGGAGTAGGACTGGTCCGCACGATTCTTCGGATCGCGCGAGTGGCAGAACAGGGAGGCTTCATGCAAACCCAGGGAACTCCTGCACGCTTGAACAGGGCATGGTGGGTCGTATCCGCCGCTATTGCGATCCTCCTGGTGGCAACTCCGGCCGCGGCGGCACGGTCACCCAGGTCGATCGCCCAGGAATCACCGGCTCCGAGCTATTCGAATACCGTCCTGACGGTCTTCTCGGACTGGAACGGCCAGGATCAGTCGAACCTCGGAGCGATCATCTCGGAGTTCGCGAAGGAGACCGGCATCCAGGTCGAGCTGAGCGGCACGACCGACTTCCTGCCCGTGCTGCAGACGCGCATTGCATCCGGCAACGCGCCGATGGTCGCCATCGTCCCGCGGCCGGGCGTCATCGCCGACTTCGTCAAGGCCGGCCTCGCCAAGCCGCTCGACTCGCTGGGCGTGGACCTGGCCGGCAACTTCAGCCAGAGCACGATCGACCTCGGCTCCGTCAATGGCACGCCCTACGGAATGATCGTGAAGGCGAACGACAAGAGCCTCGTCTACTACGACCCCAAGCGGGTCACGGGCGGCACGCCCGCACCGGCGACGTGGAGCGACTTCACGGCACTGCTCGACTCGCAGGCGACCGGCGGCACGCTGCCGCTGGTTGTCTCCGCCAAGGACGGCTGGACGCTGACTGACTGGTTCGAGAACGTCTACCTCCGCACGGCCGGACCCGACAAGTACCAGCAGCTCTTCACGGGCCAGCTGCCGTTCACCGATGCCTCCGTGACCGACGCGATGCAGAAGATGCTGGACGTCATCCGGAACGAGAAGTACGTTGCCGGCGGCCTGCAGGTCGCGCAGAGCACGGGTTACAACGACGGACTGGCCATGGTCTTCGGGACGAACCCGACCTCCGACTTCTACCTCGAGGGCGGCTTCACGACTCTCGTGGTGACGTCGTCCGTCAACACGGCCATCGTTCCCGGCACGGACATGGCGTTCTTCCCGCTGCCCGCGATCGACAGCACGATCGGCGATCAGACGGAGCTGGGTGCCGACTTCGCCATGGCCTTCTCGGACAACGACGTGTCCAAGGCCTTCATGCAGTTCCTCGCAAAGCCCGAGACGGCCAACCTGTGGGGCGCCATGAGCGTGATCACCCCCAACATCAACGCCGATCCATCGGTCTACCCCAATGCCCTGATCAGCCAGGAAGCTGCCCTCATCGCGGGCTCCACGTCCTCCAGGTTCGACGGCAGTGACCAGCTGCCCGGCGACCTCGGCGACGCCTGGACCCAGACCCTCCAGGGCATCTACGCCGACCCGACACAGACGGCCTCACTGCTGCAATCCTTCCAGGACCACGCGAGCACCGTTTTCGGGAGCTAGCTCGGATCCACCGATGCCAGACTTGCATCTCATCCAGCCGATCTGCTGCGTCGGCCTGATGGATCCGAGCTAGTCATTGGCGGGTGCGCCACGGCCCGGAGGAATTCATCGTCTCTGGCGACGATGGAGCGGCCTGCTCTTCGTTCTTCCGACCGTGGCGCTCCTGCTCGTCTTTCTCGTTTATCCCATCGTATCGACGTTCCGGCTCAGTCTGGATCAGGGGTTATTCCTCCAGCTCCAGAAGTTCATCGGGATCGATAACTACGTCAATCTCTTCACCAAGGACCGGCTGTTCTTCAACATCACCAACGGCATCTCCGGTGTTGTCTTCAACAACATCCTGTGGCTGGTCCTCTACACGGGTGGCTGCATCGGGTTCGGCCTGCTGATTGCGGCTCTTGCCGATCGCGTGCGGTATGAGAACGCGGTCAAGACCATCGTCTTCGTCCCCCAGGCGATCGCGGCGACAGCGGCCGGGCTGATCTGGTTGCTGATCTATGCACCGAACCCCGATATCGGGCTCCTGAATGCCGGGCTGAAAGCCCTTGGCCAGGGCCCCGTCGGCTTCCTCGGCAATGCCTCTCTTGTCAACTACGCGCTCATCGCAGCCGCCATCTGGACCGGCACCGGCCTTGCCGTGGTGATCCTGTCGGCGGCGATCAAGTCCGTGCCCACCGAGATCGTCGAGGCCGCGACGATCGATGGCGCTTCGGGATTGCAGAGCTTCCGCCGGATCGTCCTCCCGATGATCGCCGGCCCGCTCGGCGTCGTGGCCGTGACCCTGGCGATCGCTGCCATCAAGACATTCGACCTCGTCTTCGTCATGACGCGCGGCGGCCCAAATGGAGCAAGCGGTGTCATCGGGTACACCTACTACAACGAGACGTTCGAGCAGGGTCGAGGCGGCTACGGCGCCGCGGCGGCGATCGTGATGCTGGTGGTCGTGATCCCGATCATCCTCCTCAACGTCCGGCGCTTCCGCGCCTCGGAAGCCGACCGATGACGGTCGCGCGCACCAACCGAGGGTGGGGCCGTTCCTTCGGTCGGCTGCCCATCCACGTGATTCTCGCCGTCGTCGTCCTCGTCTGGATCATCCCGTCCCTGAGCGTCGTGGTCACCTCGGTTCGTCCGCCGACGGATATTGCGTCGACAGGCTGGTGGACCTTCTTCACGAACCCGCAGATGACGCTGGACAACTACGCCGCGGTCATCTCGTCGCTGGGCTTCGGACGCGCGATCCTCAACAGCTTCCTGATCGCGGTCCCATCGACGGTCCTGCCGATCACCCTGGCGGCCTTCGCCGCCTATGGCTTCGCGTGGCTCCGGTTTCCGGGGCGAAACGCGTTGTTCCTGGGCGTCGTTGCGCTCATGGTCGTGCCGATCCAGGCGGCATTCGTGCCGGCGTTGCAAATCTTTCGCGGCGTCGGGGTCAGCAATACGTTCGTGGCGATCTGGATCGCGCACACGACGTTCGCGTTGCCGTTCGCGACCTTCCTGCTGCGCGCCTTCATGGCGCAATTGCCGCCGGAGTTGCTCGAGTCGGCCCAGATCGATGGGGCCTCGAGCCTGCGAACGTTCGTGTCCATCGTCCTGCCGCTGTCGCGGCCGGCGATCGCTTCGCTTGCCATTCTCCAGTTCCTGTGGGTCTGGAACGACCTGCTCATGGCGCTGATCTTCATCCAGAACGACTCCATGTATCCGTTGACCTACGCCGCGGCCAAGTTGCAGTCGACCTACGGCCAGGAGTTCAACTACCTCAGCGCGTCGGCGGTGCTGTTGATGATTGTGCCGATCGCTGTTTTCGTCCTCCTGCAGCGACATTTCGTGCGAGGCATCGTCGCCGGGTCCGTGAAATGAGGAGCGGCACGTCGGCGCAGACGATCAACCTGCTGGGAATCGACATCGGCGGTACCAAATGCGCCGTGGTCCTCGGCGAATTCGACGGCGAGGACGTTCGCATCGTGCGACGAATCGCCACGCCGACCAGATCCGGCGCGGATCCGCTCCACGCCCTCGAGGAGCTCGCCGCGATCTGTCGCACGCTCCTGGGTGCTGCGAGCATCGACCCGAAACACGTCGCCCAACTGGGCGTCTGCTGTGGCGGGCCGCTCGACGACATCAGCGGCACCGTTCTTGGTCCACCAAACCTGCCCGGATGGGATCACGTTCCCGTCGTGGATTTCTTCGAGCGGCGCCTGCGTATCGGGACGCGCCTCGCGAACGATGCGAACGCCGGCGCACTTGCCGAATGGCGCTGGGGAGCCGGACGCGACACGCGGACGATGGTCTTCCTGACGTTCGGGACCGGTCTGGGGGCCGGTTTGATCGTGGACGGCCAGGTTCACCGTGGCGCCCGCGGTCTGGCTGGCGAGGTTGGCCATATTCGAATCGCGCAGGACGGCCCGTTCGCCTACGGAAAGAACGGGTCGTGGGAGGGCTATTCGAGCGGCGCCGGGATCCAGCGGATGGCGGTCGAGCGCATCCGCGAGGCTTGGGCAGCAGGGCGGGCCGTTCGATTCTGTCCGGACGAGACCGCGCTCGTGAGGCTCGATGTTCCCGCCATCGCCGCCGCCGCCCGGCATGGCGATCCGCTGGCCGCAGACATTTTCCTCACGAGCGGCACGCATCTCGGCCGTGGCATCGCCATCCTGTCCGATGTCATCGATCCCGAACTGTTCGTGATCGGCGGCATCTACGGTCGCTGTCTCGATCTACTCGAGCGTCCCACCATCTCGGCGTTCACCGCCGAAGCGCTTGCCGCAACGCCTGGTTCGGGCCGCATCGTCCCGGCGCAGCTGGGCGAACAGATCGGCGACTTCAGCGCTCTCGCCGTCGCTTCTACGGGAGTGGAACGCCCGGCGACTCCCGTTCCGTCGCTGGCGAGCTGACGGTGCCTCCGGTTCGAGAGGTCCTGGTCGTGCCACACGCACACCACGACGTCGGCTACACGCACAGCCCGCGTGTGATCCTCCCCTTGCATACCGAGGCCGTTCGTGAGGCCATCCGGCTTGCAGCCGATGGCGACCCGGCAGATCCTTCGGCGTTCCGCTGGACCTTCGAGAATTCCCGTCCGGTCGTGCAATTCCTCAATGGCGCGACGGTCAACGAGGTCGCCGCGCTCCGACGTGCGATCGCCGACGGGCGGCTGTCGGTCACGGGCGGCTACCTCAACAGCACCCAGCTGCTCGGTGCGGAAGAGCTGAGACGGAGCTTCGAACCTGTTGCCCGTTTCCGCGCGGCCGGGCTGAACGTCCGAGTGGTTCAACACTCCGACATCAACGGGCTGTCGTGGGGAACCGTCGATGCGATGGCCCGGGCCGGCCTCGACGTCCTGGTGATGGCCTTGAATCCCGACCACGGGCGCCCGCCGTTCGAGCAGCCGACGGCGTTCTGGTGGGAAAGCCCCCATGGTGAGCGGGTGCTCGCCTGGCTGAGTCTCCACTACGGCCTGGCGGAGATGTGGGGCCTGCTCGACGGTGAGATCGAGCGGTTCGACGCCGGCCTGCGCCCGGTGCTCGAACGGATCGAGTCCCGCTCCGATTACCCGTTCGACTTCGTCGTGCTGCACGCGGTCGACGACAACGGCTGGCCGACACGCGCGGCCGCGGACGGTGTGCGGGCGTGGAACGCGCGGTACGGATCCGAGAAGCTGCGCCTCAGTACCGCCACGATCGACACGGCCATGGCCAAGGCCATGGGGCAGGTCACCGCGACCTCCGTTGCCACGTGGCGCGGCGAGTGGGCGGACTGGTGGGCGCACGGCCACGGCTCGACCGCGCTCGAGGTGGGGGTCAGCCGATCGGCTCGATCCACTCTTCGAGCCGCCGAGGCGGCTCTTGCGCTGGCGCGTCTCGAAGGAGCGACGCGGACCGACACGGAGCGGCGCACTGCATGGCGGCGGGACCCGGTCCACCTGCGGTCCGAGGCGAACGTCGGCACGGATGTCGACGCAGCTTGGGACGACCTGCTGCTCTTTGCCGAGCACACGTGGGGAGCCGACGAGTCCGTTTCTGCACCTGACAGCTCGTTCACCCGTTCCCATTGGATCGCCAAGCAATCGCTGGCCTACGCCGCATACGACGCGGCGCGCGATCTGCTCGGCGAGGGTCTCTGGCGCCTGGCGCCCGGGACTCCATCGACCGTCGACGAAGAGGTGCTCGTCTTCAATCCGTCAGCCTGGCCTCGAAGCGGGCCGGTCGACGTGGAGACTCGCGGCGGGGACGTCGAACTGTCCATCGACGACATCCCTGCCTTTGGGCTGCGTCGCGTTCTTCGGCCTCCGCAGCGCGCCCCACAGCCAGGTCCAGCCACGGTCCTCGAGTCGGCGCACTACCGGATCGAAATCGATCCGAGCCTCGGCGGCGTCATCAGCCTCCGCGACGATGAGCTCGACTGGGAGATCGTGGACTCCGACGCCGAATGGCCGCTCGGGGCTGTCATCGGCGAGTCCGTCGACCCGTCCGTCGATCATCCCTTCGTCAGCGAAGGACGGCAGCACTTTCACCCGTCGACTCCGGGCCCGGCGTTCTCGCGCGTCGTTGCGACCGGCACGGACTCACCAATGGTCGAGCATGGGCACGACCGCGACACCATCAGCTGGGCCGTGTCAATCCCCGGGGTCGTGGCCGCGCAGTGTCGTCTGACCGTTCACCGACGGACCCGGGCCCTGCGGCTCGAGATCGCGCTGTCGAAACCGGAGAACCGGGAGCCGGAAGGGATCTACGTGTCCTTTCCGTTCGCCATCGACCAGCCGACGTTCCTGCTGGAGACCGCTGGTGCGGTGTTTCGCGCTGACCTCGATCAGCTGCCCGATACCTCGCGCGACTGGTACAGCATCCAGCACGCGGTTGGCGTGACCGACGGCACTCGGGGCGTGATCTGGACAACGCATGAAGCGCCCCTCGTGCAGCTCGGCTCGATCACGACCGGACGCTGGGCTCGGCACCTTTCGGCTTCGCGGGGCCACCTCTTTGCCTGGCTCATGAACAACCTGTACTTCACGAACTTCCGCGCCGAGCAGGGCGGCCGGACCTCGTTCAGATTCGACCTCGAGGCGCACCAAGGGCTGCTCGACAGCGACACGGTTCGCCGCGCCGGCGAGCTCGCCGCGCTGCCACTCGTCAGCCGGCTTGTGCGCGGCAGCGGCGGCGGAGAGCTCGCTCAGCTGCTCGACATCGATGGAAACGAACTGGTCTCGACGGCCATCGCGCCCGATCCGGATGGTTGCTCGGTCCGCGTCACCCTGGAGGCGTCATCGAAGGGCGCGCGGTCGGTCGGCGTGGGTTGGCACGGGTCACGCCCATTGAGCGGGTGGCGTGCCGATGTGTTCGGGAATCGCCAAGGGCCGCTGGTCGGCGACGGCCGTCGATTCGAGCTCTCACTCAAATCCCACGAGGTGGCCACGATCGTGTTCGCCCCCGCGGATGCGGCAGGTGAACGCGCAGATGCAGCGTCGGACGACCGCAGGAGCAGACCGTGACAGGAATCGTCGATGTGAGGAAACGCTGGAGCGACGAGCTCGATGCCGTGGACCAGGCGCTCAACACCCTGCGCGGCGCGCTTGCAGACGTCGAGGAAGTCTGCCGACTGTTCGTCGAGGTGCTCCGATCGGGAGGCACGATCTTTGCCTGCGGCAACGGTGGCAGCGCGGTCGAAGCGCAGCACTTCGCCGCGGAGCTCGTCGGTCACTTCCGCCGCGATCGAGCCCCCCTTCGATGCATCGCCTTGTCGGCGGACGTCGGCGTGTTGACCGCTGTCGCAAACGACTTCGATTACCGGCAGGTCTTCGCGCGCCAGCTCAACGGGCTCGCGGAGCCGCGCGACGCATTGCTGGCATTCAGCACGAGCGGCTCGTCCGCGAATGTCGTCGAAGCGGTCCGGTCAGCTCGCACGATCGGCATGCGCAGCGTCGTCCTGACTGGAGGCGACGGAGGGATCCTGGCGACCGAAGCCGATCGAGCGATCGTCGTTCGCGGGGCCGATACGCAGCGCGCACAGGAAGTTCACCTGCTGCTGGTTCACCTCATTGCCGAATACCTCGATGACGAGTTCGCGAGCGCCCACGCGTGACCGACGCCGCTCGATCCGCGGGAACCAGCGTCATCGACCTGAACGGGTCGTGGACGTTTGCGATCAGCGATGGGCCTCTGCCCTGTCCCGTCCGCGACGAGGAAGACCTCCGCCGGGCCGGCCTCGACGTGCGTCCCGCCACGGTTCCCGGTTGCGTCGAGCTGGACCTGCTCGCGAACGGGCTCATCGAGGACCCGTTCGTCGGCATGAACGTGGTCGGACTGCGCTGGCTGGAGCGGTCGTACGTCTATTACGTGCGCAGGTTCACGGCGCCGGACGTCGGCGATCGGGAGCCGGTCCTGGTGTTCGAAGGGCTCGACTGTTTCGCGGAGATCGCGCTCAATGGCGTCCTGGTCGGGACCACCGACAACATGCTCGTCGAGCACGTGATCCCGGTTGGGGGCGCGCTGATCCCCGGCGCAGAGAACACGCTGTCCGTTGCGATCGCTCCGGCCGTCGAACGGGCACGCTCTCACGCGTATCCACCGGGCGTGCGTGCCGATGCGACGGGGTACGAGGGCCTGTACGTCCGAAAGGCGCCGCATATGTACGGCTGGGACATCACCCCTCGGGCGGTTTCGGCCGGCATCTGGAGGCCGGTCTCACTCCGCTTGCTGCCTCCCACCAGGTTCGAATGGGCGTGGCTCGAGACGGAGTCCGTCGCCTCCGACGGCTCGAGCGCAACCCTGGTGCTCCACTACCGGACGGAGACCGCCGGCGCCTTCGACGACCAGTGGCGCCTTCGCCTGTCCGGCGCGTGCGGCGACTCCCGATTCGGGGTGGAGCGGCGGCTGCTGTTCGATGCCGGTGCGCTGCGACTGAACCTCGAGGCGCCGCGCCTCTGGTGGCCACGAGGCCGGGGCAGCCCGGACCTCTACGACGTCACGGTCGAGCTGATCCATGACGGCGACGTTGTCGACACGCGCAGGTACGAGCACGGCATTCGGACCATCGACATCCGTCGAACGAGCACGACCAACGCGGACGGCGAGGGCGAGTTCTGTTTCACGGTCAACGGTGAGCCGCTGTTCGTGATGGGCACGAACTGGGCGCCACTCGATGCGTACCACGCCCGCGATGCGGCTCGGATCGATGAAGCGTTCGCCATGGTGGTCGATCTCGGCTGCAACATGATCCGCTGCTGGGGCGGCGGCGTGTACGAGAACGACCGGCTCTTCGACTTGTGCGACCGCTCCGGCATCCTCGTATGGCAGGACTTCGCGATGGCCTGCGCCGTTTACCCGCAGGACGACGAGTTCCAGGCGCAGCTGCGCGATGAGGCACGACGTGTCGTTCGACGTCTGCGCCAGCACGCCAGCCTCGCGGTCTGGTGCGGCGACAACGAGTGCGACGAGACGTACGTGTGGACTGGGGGCCGCCGGCGGGATCCCAACACCAACGTCCTCACGCGAACGGTCTTGCCAGGCGTGCTGCGCGAGGAGGATCCCTCGCGCCCGTACCTGCCCAGCTCCCCCTACGTCGACCCGAGCGCGTTCGCAACCGGCCGCCGCGAGCTGCCGGAGGATCACCTGTGGGGGCCGCGCGACTACTACAAGAGCCCGTTCTACACCGGCTCGGTCTGTCACTTCGCCAGCGAAATCGGGTTCCTGGGCAGCCCCGACGTCGAGACCCTCCAGCGGTACCTCTCGCCCAACAAGCTGTGGCCGCCAGACGACGAGGAGTGGCGGCTCCACTCGACCGCGCCTCTCCCCGGCATCGCCCTCCACGATTACCGCGTCCGCCTGATGCAGACGCAGGTGCGCAATGTGTTCGGCGAGGTTCCCGCCGAGCTCGAGGACTTCGTGTTTGCCAGCCAGGCCGTGCAGGCCGAGGCGCTCAAGTTCTTCATCGAGCTGTTTCGGGCCCAGAAGTGGCGGCGCACCGGGATCATCTGGTGGGACCTGATCGACGGGTGGCCGCAGGTCTCGGACGCCGTCGTCGACTACTACCTCCGGCGCAAGCCTGCGTATGCGGCCGTCAAAACGGCGCAGGCTCCCTTGACGGTCATCGTCCGCGAGCCGCAGGACGGCATCCACGCGATCGTCGCCGTGAACGACACGAGGACCGGCGCGCCACTGCGCTTCGTCGTCCGCGACCTCGACCAGCCAGATGCCGAGGTGCGCGGATCGGCGGTGGCGATGGCCGACTCGATCACGGCGCTCGCGGACTTCGACGGGGAGGCTGGCGGCCAGCGCTTCCTGGTCATCGACTGGGAAACACGGGCCGGTGCTGGTCGCAGCCACTACCTGGCGGGGTCGCCGCCGTTCTCGCTCGAGCGGTACCGCACCTGGCGGCAGCGGATGGACGCGCTACCCGCGCCTGAAATGACGTTCAAGGACACACCCATACGAGGAGCACGCACATGACCACGTCGTTGGCCGATTACCCGCAACTGCACTTGGGCACGGCGCCGGATTCCTGGGGCGTCTGGAATCCCAGCGGCGACCCGCTGCAGATGCCCTGGTCGCGCTGCCTCGATGAAATCCGCGATGCCGGCTACCACTGGATGGAGCTGGGCCCGTACGGCTACAACCCGACCGATCCGGTGCGCCTCAAGGACGAGCTCTCCCTCCGCGGGCTCACCCTTACTGGTGGAACGGTCGATGCCGGGCTTCACCGGGGGAAGGCGGCCCTCGTCGCGGCCAAGGCAGCCTGCGATCGCGAAGCGGCAACGCTCCAGCCACTCGGTGCCCGGTACATCGTGCTCCTGCCGGAGACCTATTCCGACAACGCGGGCAACCTCGTTGCTTCGCCGGAGCTCGGCGCGTCGGAGTGGATGGCACTCACCGACGGCGTGACCGAGTTGGCGCGCTACGTGACCGAAGAGCACGGCCTGGACCTCGTCTTCCACTCCCATGCCGATACGCACGTCGGCACCCAGGAGCAAATCGAGCGGTTCCTCGACGGCACGGATCCGAGGTACGTGCAGTTCTGCCTCGATACGGGCCACGTCGCCTACTGCGGAGCGGACAACCTGGCGATCATCCGCGACTACCCGGATCGGATCCGATACGTGCATCTGAAGCAAGTGGACCGAGCGATCCGTCAGCGCGCCAGCGACGAGAAGCTCGGCTTCGCGCCCGCCGTCCGCCTCGGGGTGATGGTCGAGCCGCCGCTGGGCGACCCGGACATGCCCTCCGTGATTGCCGCGCTTGGTGCGCTGGAACGCGACCTGTTCTGCATCGTCGAGCAGGACCTGTACCCGTGCGACTTCGACGTGCCGCTGCCGATCGCGACGCGGACGCGCGCCTATTACGCGAGCTGCGGCCTGAACCTCGGCAGTGCGGTCATGTCGGAGGCACGATCGTGACCATCCAGGTGGGCGTGATCGGCACGGGCAACATCGGAACAGACCACGCACACCGCATCGCCAGTGGCGTTGCAGGGGCAACCGTCACGGTCGTCACCGACATCGACCGGGCGCGTGCCGAAGAGGTTGCCGGATCCATCGGCGCTCGAGTCGCCAGCGACGGCCACGAGCTGATCGGATCGTCTGACGTCGACGCGGTCGTCATTGCATCCCTGGGCGAGACCCATGCCGAGTTCACCCTCGCGTGTATCGATGCTCGCAAGCCGGTTCTCTGCGAGAAGCCGCTCGCTCCCACGACCCCCGAAACGCTCAAGGTCATCGAAGCCGAGGTCGCGCTCGGGCGCCGGCTCGTCATCGTTGGCTTCATGCGCCGCTACGACCCGGGCTACCGCGAGGTCAAGCAGACGCTCGACGGCGGGTCGATCGGTGAAGCGCTCATCCTCCACAACGTCCACCGAAACGAATCCGTGCCGGACTCGTTCACGAGCTTCATGACCATGACCGACTCGCTGGTCCACGAGATCGACGTCAGCCGGTGGCTGCTCGGCGAGGAGATCGCGTCCGTCCAGGTGATCGCGCCCAAGCGCACCCCAAAGGCATCGGCTCACCTCCAGGATCCGCAGTTCGCGATCTTCCAGACGGAGAGCGGAATCCTCTCCACCGCGGAGTTCTTCGCCAACTGCCAGTACGGCTACGACGTGCGCTGCGAGTTGGTCGGCTCCCTTGGCACGGCCTCGCTGGTGAACCCGGTCGTCGCGAATCGCGTTGTCGCGGGAGCGGACAGCCAGGCCATCGCGCCCTCGTGGCGCGTTCGGTTCGGTCCGGCGTATCACGCCGAGATCCAGGCTTGGATCGACGGCCTGTTGTGTGGCGAGATCGTCGGGCCGAGTGCCTGGGAGGGCTACGCGGCGACGCGGGTCACGGAAGTCGGCGTCGAAGCCGTGCGGACGGGCAACCGACTGTCGATCGACTACATCCCCAAGCCGGCGTTGTACGGGAGCTGAACCCGGCGCCGGCGGTGAGTTCGTCGTGCACGGGGACCCTGATCGGTGTCCTCAGGGGACTGCGATCGCACGCGCAAGGGCCAGTGCGTATGTCGGCCGGGAGTCCCCGGCCCGCACGATGGCGTGACGACACGCGGCAATCGAGGCACCTGAACGGCATATATCGTCCAGCACGACGATCGCCCCGGCTCCCGGCGACGGCTGGTGCCACGCGATCGTTGCCAATTCAACAATCGCGTTCCTGGGGCCACCGAGCTTCGCCTCTGCTGCTGCAGCGATGCGCACGAGGCCCCGGGCAGAGAGCTGCCAGTCTCGTTCGGCAGCGAGCACATCCGCAACGGCCATGAGCAGCCCCTGTGCCCGACCGGGAAGGTGGCTCGGGACAATCGCCAGCACGGCGGAGTCCAGTCCAGGCAAGAGTCGATGGGCGTCCGCTTTGGCGACATCGAGAACCCTGTGGACGGCATCTGGTTCGCCCGCGCGCGCAGACCGAATCAGCGCATGCACGCCACCGGACTCATTCGCCTTGAACGTGCCGAACATGAGATACACGTCGTCAGACGCTTGATCCAGAGACGGGACGATCCCCATACGCGGTAGTCTCGCGCCCATGACCACGCGGGATGACGGTGGTTCGCTCCGGACAGTGGCGCTCGCGTACGGACAGAGTGGCGTGAGCGTCGACGTTCCCAGCGGCGCGACCATCGTGACGCCTCGACATCGCCAAGCCGTGTCTGATGAAGTCGCGGCCGTGCGCTCGGCGCTCGAGCGGCCGGTTTCCGGACTTCCCCTGCGAGACCTCGTCCGGCCCGGCGCCAGCGTGGCGATCTCCGTCTGCGACGTGACGCGCGCTCAGCCCCGGAAGCCGATGCTCACGGCAGTCGCGGAGGCGCTCGAAGGACTCGTCCGCGATGAGGACGTGGTCGTGTTGATCGCGACGGGTACCCACGCGCGAAGCAGCGATGAGCAGCGACGCGAGATGCTCGGCGACGAGATCCTCGCTCGCTGGCGGGTAGAGGATCACAATTCGCGCGACACGGGCTCTCTGGCGGATCTCGGCAGGATCGACGGAGTTCCCGTTTTCCTCAATCGCGAGTGGGTCACCGCGGACGTCCGCATCACGACGGGCTTCGTCGAGCCCCACTTCTTCGCGGGTTTCTCAGGCGGTCCGAAGATGGTCGCCCCGGGACTTGCCGGCCTCGAAACGGTCCTCGAGCTTCACAGCCCACAGCGCATCGCCGATCCCCGAGCGACATTTGGCGTCGTCGAAGGGAATCCGGTGCACGACGCGGTGCGGTCCATCGCCGCGGCTACCGGCGTGACGTTCGCGGTCGATGTATTGCTCGACGCGCAACAGCGCATCACGCATGCCTTCGGCGGGCCCATCCTCGAGATGCACGCCACTGCCTGCCGGGTCGCCCGCGACGTCGCCATGGTCGGCGTGCAGGCTCCCTTCGACATCGTCATGACGTCGAACAGCGGGTACCCGCTGGACCGCAACGTGTATCAATCCGTCAAGGGAATGGCGGCCGCTGCCGGCGTCGTGGCCGAGGGCGGAACCATCATCTGTGCCGCGGAGTGCCGTGATGGGTTGCCGGACGACGGCATGTACGCCCGGCTCCTCGGCTCGACTGACGTCGATCTCCGAGGCCGCGCAAAAGGTCCTCGCCGCGTCGCCGACGATTCCGGACGGATGGCAGGTCCAGGTTCAAGCTCGAGTCCAGGAACGTGCGCGCGTGCTGTTCTACTCGTCGCTCCCGGAGGAAGCCGTGAGGCGCGCGCATCTCGAGCCGATCGCCGATCTCGATGCCGCCCTGGCCGCACTGTTGGCCGACAAACCGGGCGCATCCGTCTGCGTGATCCCAGAGGGACCGCAGACGATTCCCTATCTGCTCGGTGGGCAAGCGACGTAGGGATGTGGGCAGGGCAAGGTCGTCTCGGCTGAACCGCGTCGGCTCAGCCGTCTCGCCTTCGGCGAGTCGGGGGTCGTCAGGCTAAAGCCGGTAGAACGACGAAGCCGTCTCCCACCAGATGGAGCGAGATTCTGCAGGGGACAGCGAGGCGGTGAGTTGCAGCGCTGCGTCGAGCCACACCCGGTAGGACGCCGCCGAGAGGAGCACCGGCCAATCGCCACCGAACATCAGACGGGTAGGACCGAAGGCGTCGAGAACGGTTTCCACGTATGGGCGCAGATCTTCAACGGTCCAGTGGGAACGGTCTGCTTCGGTGACCAGCCCGCTGAGCTTGCATACGACGTTGTCGCGCCGCGCGAGTTCCTGGATATTTCGGCGCCACGGCTCGAGCAATTGGTGGTCAATGTCAGGCTTCGCCATGTGGTCGAGCACAAAGCGCGTGTTCGGTGCGAGATCGACAAGATGGACGACGTTGCCGAGCTGGTCATGCGAGACGCAGACGTCGAAGCCAACGTCGTACTCGGCGAGCAACCGCACACCCTCGACGAACCGGCTGCGAACGCAGAAGTCGGGATCGGGCTCGCCCTGGATCATCCGCCGAACAGACTTCGTGAGTGGCCCCGTGGACAGCAGTCGCTCGATGTATACCCGAGCTCGACTCCCGTATTCCAATGGCGCCCACGGAACGATTCCTCGAATTCGCTGGTCGCTGGTCGCGAGGCGCACTACCTCTTCGGCCTCGATGAGCGCGTACGAGACAGCCGCCTCGACCTGCATGTAGACCAGGGCCCGAACGCTCGTTCCGGCAATGGCGGCGTCGAATGCGTCCAGGTCATAGGCACGGTCAAGGAGCAGGTCGCCGGCCAGCCACGGAATCTCGAAGCGCGTCGGGTCCCACAGGTGGACATGCGCGTCGAGGATTGCGGGCGGCATCGACTGCGAACCAGGGTTCTGCGACTGGACGTCCGCGGTCATGTGAGAGTCCGCAAACGGAATGGCTTCCTCCAGCATCACTGGCCCGCGGACCGCCGGGTGGGCGAGCCGAACACGACAGTCAGCGAGCGAGCATGCCGGGCCGGAGGAAGAGCTCGACGACGGGCACTTCGACCTCGGGTCTGCGCACCGGGAGCTTGAGCGTAAGGGTGTCGGGTGACTGCCCGCCCTGGAACACGCCCATCGGCTCGTCGCTCGCGGGCAGACGCAGGAGGGGCACCTCCGATGCATCGTGGAGAAGCTGTGCGTACTCGACCCCTTCCGCGAGTCCGGGAAGGTGCACGTGCTCGAACGGCCACGCGAACAGGTGCAGGTACAGCCGGTCGCCGCGCTGCGTATATCGCGCGTCCGCGGGCGGCGTGTAGGTGGACGGACCCGCACCGTAGATCGACCGGCCGTGGAGTGCCATCCAGCGGCCGATCGCCCGGAGCGTCGCGACCGCCGTGGGATCGAGTTCGCCCCGCCCGTTGGGCCCGACGTTCAGGAGCAGGTTCCCGCCCTTGGCCACACCATCGACGAGCATCCGGATCAGCAGGTCAGGTGACTTGAATTGCGTGTTGTCACGGTCGTAGCCCCACGAGCCGTTGAGCGTCTGGTTGGCCTCCCAGACGATCGGTCGGCCGTCGCGCGCGAGCGCGCGCGAGGGCTGGTATTGCTCGGGCGTGACGACGTCTCCCGGCAGCCCGGTTCGATCGTTGACGACGATGTCCGGCTGCAACTCGCGGACCATGGCGAGCAGGCCGGCAGAGTTCCAGTAGACCGGCCCCTTGCCGCCCCAGACCCCGGGGTCGTGGCGAACGGTGTCGTCGTACGAGAAGTCGAAGAACAGGTAGTCGATCGTCCCGTAGTTGCAGAGCAGTTCCCGGACCTGACCGTGGAGGTAGGCGCGGTAGGCATCGTCCCGGCGCCGCGCGAAGGCAGGCTCGTGCCGGTGGCTGCGCTCCGGGTGGTAGGTGTCGAGGGCGAACTCGGGGTGGTGCCAGTCGAGCAGCGAGTAGTAGAAGCCCACCTTGAGGTCGGCCTCGCGTGCCGCCTCGACGACCTCGCCCACGACGTCACGACCGAACGGGCTGTGCATGACCGTGTAATCGGTCAGGGACGAGTTCCATAGGCAGAACCCGTCATGGTGCTTCGCGGTGAGCACCAGGTAACGCATCCCGGCGTCACGTGCCGCGCCGGCCAACTCCCGTGCGTCGAATCGATCCGGATCGAAGACGCGCGCGTAGCGCTCGTAGGTTGTGAGGGGAATCTCCTCCCTCGACATCACCCACTCGCCCCTGGCGGGCAGGGAGTACACGCCCCAGTGGATGAACATTCCGAACCGGCTTTCGACGAGCCAGTCGATGTTCGCGGCCATTCGTTTCTCGCTGGAGGGCTTCGAGGAAGATCAGTCGGGGCGCCGGAGGTCGCTGCGACGCGGCCGGATGGTAACATTTTCAGAGTCGTTCGAGATGACGTTCGAACGAGAGCGGCTCGTGACGAAATGACACTACGGCACGCGTTGGCGGACGTGGCCGCGACTCATGGAGGGAGCACGGTGAAGATCACCGGCGTCCGGACGGTCATCTACGAGTACCCGACGACACGACCACTGGGCGACGTGCAGTTGCCTGGCGGTGCCAGCCGGATCGCGGAGCTGGCCGTCTTCCTGGACTCGGACGAGGACGTGAGCGGTGTCGGGATCTCGGCGGCCGGAGCGCGCCCCATCGTTCAGGCGCTCGGGTCGGAACTCATCGGAGCAGACCCGCGCGGGGTCCGCGGCCTCCACGAGCTCATGCTCCGGGTGACGTTCAAGGCAGGCGCCGAGGGGTTCGTGGGAAGCGCAGTCGCGGCGCTGGACTGTGCCCTCTGGGACCTGCGAGCAAAGTTCAACGGGGTCCCACTGTGGCGCGAGCTCGGGGCGACGACGAACCGAGTCGCGGCGTACGCGAGCGGTCTCGACATGCCGCTCGACGACGACGCGCTCCGCACCTACTACCTCGGGATGGCCACGCGGCATGGGATCACGGCCGGGAAGCTCAAGGTCGGGCGCGACCGCGAGCGCGACCTCGCGCGGCTGGGGATCATGCGCGACGCCCTGGTCGAAGGCTCCGGCGGCACACGCCCGGCACTGATGGTGGACGCGAACGAGTTCTGGACCCCCAAGCAGGCGGTGTCGCGCATCGCGGAGCTCGAGGCGTCGTTTGACCTGCTGTGGGTGGAGGAGCCCGTCCGTCGCGACGACCATCGTGGTCTGGCACGGGTGTCCCGAGCGATCCGGGCAGCGGTCGCGACCGGTGAGAACCTCACGACGGTCGGGCAGTTCGTTCCCCTGCTGGTCCACGAGTCGGCCGATGTGATTCAGGTCGCGGTCCAGACGACGGGGATCACCACCTCCCTCCGAGTCGCCGAGATGGCCGGCGGCTTCGGGCTACCGGTGGCGCTGGTGAACTGCCCCGGCCGGTACGCCGCGGCGATCGCCGCGGCGCTGCCGAACCACCTCATGATGGAAGTCGTCGATGCAGGACGGGACGCCGTGTTCACGACGGATCACCGCCTCGAGGGAGGCTCGGTCGTCCTGGGTGACGCGCCGGGATTGGGCATCACCTTTGACGAGGAGCGCCTGGCGCGGCACGCCGTCGACGCGCCCTCCGCGGAGACACTCGGCGGACGGTATCGGCGGTCGGCGGACTCGGGCATCACGCGCTGAGGGCGCCGCGAGATCTCGACACGACGCTTGAGACGGTATTGACGCGCGCCGGCGCCGCGTTACACTTTCCGGCGGGTCTGGAAATGATATCAGAGAATGTTTCCTGACCGACTGGCCGCATGGAGGAGGGCCCGGACCACATCGATGACCACGTCGTCGCGCATCGGCCCCATGTCGTACGCATCACCAGGAAAGGCGGCAGTGCGTTGAAGTTCGATACCAGGCATCTACGGGTGGCGGCGGCCGTGTCCGCCGTAGTCGTCGCTGGCAGCTGGGCGTCCTCCGGGGCGACTGCTGCCCCATTGCAGAGCGTGGCGAGCGCCGGTCAGCCTGCCGTCAACCAGGCGGCCAGCCCTGAAGCGACGCGATCCAACGTCACGCTCACCGTGCTTGCGAGCCAGGATTGGATCCGGCCGGCGGAGATGGACCTTGCCAAGAAGTTCGAGGATCAGACGGGCATCCACATCGACTACCAGATCATCCCCTCGGCGAACTACTTCCAGGTTCTCAACACCAAGCTCAACTCCGACCAGGGACCGGACATCTTTGGTGGGCAGAGCGGCACATCGGACCTGAAGGTCACGATCAACGCCGAGCAGAACGCGGTCGACCTGAGCGGCGAGGAGTGGGTCTCGCGCGAAGATGCCGCATCCCTCGAGCAGACGACGCTCGACGGGAAGGTCTACGGCCAGGAGATCTGGGACATCACCGGCAACGAGTGGGTCATCACCTACAGCAAGGACATCTTCCAGAAGGCCGGCGTGGCGAGCGTGCCAAAGACCTTCGACGAGTTGTCCGCCGCGTGTGACGCGATCAAGGCGGCGGGATACACGCCCATCTACGAACCGATCAGCGACGGGTGGCACCACGTCCTCTGGTTCCCGGAGAATGGCCCGCGTTTCGAGGAGCTCGAGCCAGGTCTGGCTGACAAGCTCAACGCGAACCAGGCGACGTTCGCGGGTGACCAGAACATGCAGACCGCGATGACCCAGATCAACGAGCTGTACCAGAAGGGTTGTTTCGGAGCAAACGCGCTGTCGGACAAGGAAGCCGACACGAACGCGAAGATGGCGAGCGGGCAGTACGCGATGACCGTTTCGCAGCTCACGCGCCCGTCGCAGATCCACGCCGATTTCCCGAACATTCCCGAGGATTCGTTCGGCGTGTTCGTGAAGCCGATCAACGACAACCAGCTCCAGCCCGTGAACGCGGCCGCGCCAACCAAGTTCATCTGGTCCAAGGGTCAGCACATCGACGAGGCCAAGCAGTTCCTGGCTTTCCTCGCCCAGCCGGACAGCCTGCAATACCTGCTCGACAACGAGCCCCGATTCGTCGGCCTGAACTTCTCGGGCGTCACCGGCAAGTGGACTGCGGACCAGCAGGCGTTCCTGAACGCATATCCGGTAAAGGGCAGCGTCTACCAGACGGCGGTCACCTACGTGAACCCTCAGTGGATCGACATGGGCAAGGACATGGTCGCGATGTTCACGGGGCAGATGCAGCCCGGTGACGTGCTTACGTCCATCGACAACCGCCGCGCACAGGAGGCTGCGGCCGCCGGCGATCCCGCCTGGAACCAGTAACCATTCGTCGCGGCCGTGCCGGGCGGGCGGGTCTCCTCCTCCGCCAGCCCGTCCCGGCAAGCGCCGCGATGCAGCCAACGCAGCCCGAGAGGCCGCCACCAGGGTGGCTGTCTCCGGGCTCTCACTCGAGAGACCGGCTCCCTATTCTTTGCCACGACCCAACCGGCCCGGCCTTCGCCGGGCTGGTTGAGCGTCATGGCCATCTATCCGAGGCACCGTGACTCCTCCGCCGATCGCCGCCGGCCGAGTTCCGATCCGACCCGTCTCGCACGCCCGCTCCAGTGGCACTCGGCGTCGGATGCCCGTCGGCCGATGAGGAACGCCTACCCAACCTGGTTCGCAGGCGGCGCGCTGGCGCTCTACGGCGCCTTCGTCCTGCTTCCGAGCATTCTCGGCCTGGGCTTCGCGTTCACCGACTGGAGCCCGTACAAGTCCAACCTGCACTGGGTTGGCTTGGACAACTTCGCGACGATCCTCGATCCCAAATCCGCGTATGTGAGGGCGATCGAGAACACGTTGCTGTTCGCCGTCGCGACGATCGTTCTCAAGACCGTCCTCGCCCTGGGGCTCGCCATCCTGCTCACGAGCGCGGTGCGACGCCTCGCCTATATCTACCGGGCGCTGATCTATCTGCCCGCTGTCCTCCCGATGATCGCGGTCGGCATCGTCTTCAAGTCGATCCTCGACCCCGCCAGCGGTCTGCTCAACTCGACGCTGAGGGTCGTAGGCCTCGGGGTGCTCGCGCAGCAGTGGCTGACGAACACGTCCCTCGCCATCTGGAGCGTGATCGGCGTCGACACCTGGAAAGGCGTCGGTTACATCATGGTCATCATGATCGCCGGGCTCCAGTCGATCCCGCGCGACTACTACGAGGCTGCGGCGATCGACGGCGCGACCGGCTGGGCTGCCTTCCGCCACATCACGTTGCCGCTGTTGATGCCCGTGCTCGCTGTCACGACGGTGCTGAACCTCGTCTACGCGCTGCGCGTCTTCGACATCGTGTACGTGCTCACGAATGGCGGGCCGGGCTACGCCACGAGCACCGTCTACAGCCTGATCTTCGATCGGTTCTCGCTCGGTCAGTGGGGCGTGGCGACGGCGCTCTCAACCGTGTTTCTCGCCCTCACACTCGTCCTGAGCTATAGCGTGCTGCGCCTGATGCGCCGGCCCGATGTCGCTTAGCGATGCGTCCAATGCGCATGGCCCGCTCGGCCGCCGGCAACGTTACCGCGGGTGGCGTCGGTCTGCTGACCCTGGCGCCGATCTACCTCGTCATCGTCAACTCGCTGAAGACCCAGGCGGACGCGAATGCGATGGCGCCGGATCTGCCCGGCACGCCGCAGTGGGCGAACTTCGGCACCGTGATCGGGCAGGGCAACCTTGGTACCGCCTTCTTCAACAGCGTCCTGTACTCGCTCGGCGCGACCGTGCTCGCGGTGCTCATCTCGGCGCTTGCGGCGTACGTCCTCGCGCGTCGCAGCTCGCGACGCCACCAGATCATCTACCTGCTCCTGATCACCGGGATCGCGGTGCCGACGAACTTCGTCACCTTGACAAAGGTCATGCAGTTCACACACCTCATCGACACGCAGATCGGGCTTGTCATCCTGTATGCGGCGACCCTCGTCCCGCTCAACGTGTTCCTGATCTACGCGTTCATCGACGCGCTCCCCCGCGAGCTCGACGAGGCCGCGCATATGGACGGCTGCTCGCCCATTCGGACCTTCGTCTCCGTCATCCTCCCGATGCTCACGCCCGTGCTCGTGACGTGCGGCGTGTTGAACATCCTCAACGTGTGGAATGAGTTCCTGATGCCGCTGTACTTCCTCAACCGGAGCACCAACTGGCCGATGACCCTCTCGATCTACAACTTCTTCGGCCAGTTCCAGTCCAACTGGGCGCTGGTTTCGGCGGACGTTGTCCTGACGATTCTTCCGGTGATCCTCGTCTACGTGGTCGCGCAACGCTGGATCCTCTCGGGCTGGTCCGCGGGCGCCGTAAAGAGCTGACATGAACGAACGCGATACGACCTCCTCGAACGGCGGCCCGCGCGTGGCGGGCCGCGCCTCGCCACTGCCCAAGACAACGATCGTCGACATCGCGGCCGCCAGCGGTGTCTCCGTCACGACCGTGTCGCGGATCCTGAACGACCACCCCTACGTGGCGGAAGCGACGCGGCAACGCGTGCTCAAGGTCATGGAGGAAATCGGCTTCGCGCCGCAGAGTGCCTGGCGGCAGATCCGAACGGGCCAGACCAGGCTGATTGCCATGCACGAACCTCAGGGGTTCAACCCAGGCGGACAGCGGCGCGCCGAGCTGCCCCGGTTCGGCCTCACGTTGGCGGCCGCGCTCGGCGTGGAGGAGGCGGGCTACTCCATCAACATCATCACCCGATCCCTGACCGACGCGGAGCTTCTCGCGATCTTCCGCAGTCGGCAGGCGGACGGGATGATCCTGCTGGAGATCGCCATCGACGACACGAGGCCCGAGATCCTCCGGGACCATGGGTACCCGTTCGTGATGATCGGCCATCGCGAGGACAACGAGGGCCTCACGTTCGTCGACATTGACATCGAGCACGGGATCACGAGCGCGGTCAAGCACCTCCTCGGTCTCGGGCACGAGCGGATCGGATTCCTCGCGATGGACCCCGTGTTGGGCGAGGCGACGTACGGCTACTCGACCTGGGCCCGACGAGCATTCGAGGCCGCGTGCGTAGCGGGCGACGTCATTCCCGTGACTTGGTTCGGCGGCCGAACCGCGCAAGAGATGACGAGCGCAGCGGAGGCGATGATGGACGCCCATCCGGAGCTCACCGCCCTCATCGCACCGCAGACTCAGTCGCTGATCGGCATCCTCCGGCTCGCGTATCGACGGAGCCTGCGGATCCCGGACGATCTCTCGATCGTGGCGGTGCTGAGTGATGCCCTCGGGGAGCTCGCCCTTCCCCCACTGACAACGATCGACTTCCCGACCGATGAGCTCGGGGCCGTCGCCGCGCGGCTCATGCTCGAGCAGCTCGATCAACGCAGGACGACGGCGGCGCACGTGTTCGTGCGTCCGGAGCTGACCGTCCGCGGCAGCACGGGCAGGCCCCCGGGGGTCCGGTGAGCGGCCAGCACACCTCCCCACAGGCCGACCCCGGCACATCGGTCGAGCCCCTCGATGGCCACACCGAACCCACGGCCGGCGAGACACATGCGATCGCGCTCTACCCGTTATCAAAGAACGCGCGCGCCAGCAATCTCCCTACCATGGAGGACATTGCGCAGCTCGCGGGAGTCTCGCAGAGCACCGTCTCCAGGGTGCTCAATGGCCGGGAGAGGCCCATCCGAATGGCCGACAAGACCCGCAAACGCGTCCTCGAGGCGGCGGAGAATTCTGGGGTATCAACCCAACCCTTTTGCGCGTGCGCTGCGCGGAGCGCCGACGATGTTGCTCGGTGTCATCGTGCGGGATTTCGGCGATGCCTTCTTCGCTGCCGCCATCGACGCATTGGCAACGGCGGCCACGGCCCTTGGATACAACCTTGTCCTGGGACACGCGCACGGCCACCTCGCGGAGGCCACCCGGCTCAGGTCGGTCCTCGAGACGCGTCACGTCGACGCGATCGTGCTGCTTGGTGACCTTCACGACCAACCCCAGCTGCTCGCCGACTTGAAGGCCTCGAGTGTGCCGGTCGTAGCGACTTGGCAAGGCATGAGCCCTCTCGACTTTCCGACCGTGGATACCGACGACGCCGCTGGCACTCTGCTCGCTCTTGACCACCTCTCCGAGCTGGGTCATACGCGGATCGCCCTGGCGAGCACGCGGCTGCCGCTGAACAACCCCCAGCGCGAGGATGTCTATCGACAGTTCATGCGCGACCGTTTCGGCGGTGTACCGGAGCACTACGTCCAACGGGTACCCAATTCCTTTGAGGGCGGCGAGATGGCCCTCGCGACCCTGAACGGACTGACCGAGGTTCCCACGGCGGTGTTCTCGACGACTGACCTCGTGGCGATCGGCGTCCTCCATCGCGCGTGGGCGGAGGGCATCGCGGTTCCCGGCGCGCTCTCGGTCGTGGGATACGACGACCTTTCCATCGCAGCGCACACCGTGCCTCCGCTGACGACGGTTCGAATGCCCACAACGGCCATCGTCAACGGGGCACTTCACATGGCCATCGAACTGGCGCAGGACCCGAGCGCGTCGCGGGGCGGTCGGGTCGTCCGTTTTCCCCCCTGGCTGGTCGTCCGCAAGTCGACCGCGGAATCACGTCGAGATCCGACACGGCCAGGGCTGAGAGGGCGGCCAGAGCCCTGACGGCATTGATGCCTGGCAATTGCCACGCCGTCACGCGACGCGAGCTCCCGTGGTGCGAGCTTGCGCCAGTCTCGGTCGCACTGACCTACGTGCGTGCACTGGCCTTGAGCTATGGAAACCGGGTGACGACGAGGTAACCCCCAAAGGATGACCTCTGGCTCCGGATGAAAGGTTCGAAACCACCTCGGCCAGGACGCTCGTTGAGCGCATCGCCGACGGACGAACCTCCGCCAAGCAGAAGGTAGCTGCCCGCTCAGCTCACCGGCCGAGGCAGCACGGCACCGCCGCGCGTAGGCGCGAGCTTCGAATTTCTTCAGCGCAAAGCGAACCGGCCGGGCTGCTCGGCGGTGATCCGAGCCGACCCGACCGGTCGTGTTCTGCGAGGTCCGTGACCCCGATTCACGGGGCCGCGGAGTGATCCCCGCCGCCCAATCGCCATCAGATGGCGGACGCGGCGCGCTCCAGCTCCTTGTTGATGCCCCGAAGCTCGAACGCTGTCGCCAGGTTCAGGACTCCGAAGGCCACTGACCAGAGCCCGACCAGCCAGACGAGTGAGATGAGCCCGTCAGCCGGGGAGGCGACGAGGATCACACCGAACACTACCGAGGCGGCGCCGGCGAGAACCATCCAGAACGACCCGCTGATCTCGTGCCGAAGGCTCATCGCCGCGTAGATCTGGACCGCGCCCGTCGTGATCGCCCAAGCGGCGACGACGTACAGCAGCGACAGCGCCGTGATGCCGGGCGAGATGAAGGTCACGATGCCGGCCGCAATACCGATGACACCCATGATCCCGACCGCCCACTTGTTGTGACGCGCAATCGGGTTGCCCGACGCCAACGACCCCAGAAGCGCAATCCCGTCGACGAGCGCATAGGCGCCGAAGAGGATCACCAGGACCGACAGCGTCGCGCCTGGCCAGACGAACGCCAGCACCCCGAACGTCACCGCCGCGATCCCGCGAACCAGGAACATCCACCAATCACGAGCCACCATGCCAAACACCTGAACTACCTCCGTTTCGTGTGTGGGTTGGATTTGACACGGCGGAGCGTCGAGGACGAGCGGACGAGCAGTCCTCGATCGAAAAGGCTGATTTCGGCGGGTCGAACGACGTCGCCGAGAACGGCCTCAGGCGCGGCGGCGGCTCCCTGCCAGCGGCGCCAAGAGGCCCAGCTCCCGCGCGCGGTCGACCGCGTCGGTTCGCCGGTGGACCCCGAGCTTCGAGTAGATGTTGCGCATGTGCGTCTTTACCGTGCTCGTGGACACGTAGCGCTCGTTGCCGATCTCGGTCGCCGACAGGTTGCTGGGTAGATAGCGCAGGATCTTGAGCTCGCTCTCGCTCAGCGGCTCCACGAGCTCGACGCCATGCGGGGCGCGCGCTGGCAATGACGCGCCCGCAAGCACGTCGAGCACGTCGGTCAGGAACGATGCGTGCGCCGTCTCGTGCTGGGGATGCGCAGCCAGCAGCTCACGGCAGGGCACGACCTCGAAGGGAAAGACGAGCGCGTCAGGCTCCGCGAAATCGAGCGCGCGCTCGATGGACGCGATGGTGCTCGACCGGTCACCGAGCCGCTCGTGGGCGATCGCGGCGATGACGAACGCGGTGACGAGACGCTGCTTCCAAAGTGCCCTCGCGGCGTTTCCGAGCACCGGTGCGACGATGTCGAGGGATTCCTGCGCATTCGACGAGGCGAGTGCGACGGCTGCCGTCGAGATCGCCAACGCATCGTCATCGGGGTCCTTCGAAGGCCAGTGAGTGATCAGTTCCCGCGCTTGGTCGAGTCGGCCCAGCCGCACGAGCGTGAGCACGAGGTAGTCGACGATCGGGACCGCGAGCGCCTGCGGTGCGACGAGCGCGGCCTGGAGAGCGTGCGCGGATTCGAGCTCACTGATTGCGCGCTCGAGCCGTCCGGCCGCAATCAGCTGCATGCCGCGAGTGAAGCGCACGAACATCGCGGTGATCGGGTCGACATCGGCGCGGACGGACTCGTCGGCTCGCTCGAGCCACTTGGCCGCTTCGCTCGACCGTCCCTGCCAAACCTCGGCGAGCGCGATCGCCGTCGCTGGATTGGTGGTGATCGGATCGGATCCCCAGCCGTGGCTCTCCGCGGCCGCAAGTGCGCTCGTTGCGCGCTCGCGCGTGAGCTCGGCCGATCGCGGGAGGGCAGCGAGCGCCAGATGGGCTCGACAGACGACTTCGATGTACGGCCGATGCGTCCGCATCGCGAGCGTCAGCGCGGCAGTCAGGTGCTGCTCGGAGTCGGAGAACCCGAATGACCAGAGCTCGGTGATCCCGAGCATCATCAGCCCGAGCGCGCGGACATCGTCGCCCATCGAGACGTCGTCGATCGCACCGGACGCCACGAGCGCCAGGAGTGCGTCGACGGATTGGCGAACCATCGAGAAGTCGCCGCGTCGCCTGGCAAGGTCGAGCCGTGCGACGGCAAGCGACAGCTCGAATCGCGCGAGCGACGCGACAGGGACATCCGCGGATCGGCGCTCCGCGAGCGAGACGTAGGCGGCGGCCGAATCGAGCGATCCCTGCGCGAGCTCGTAGTACGCAAGCGCCGGAGCAAGCTCCGGCAGCGTGAGCGCATCGGCCGGAAACGCACCCAGAAGCGTGCCGAGGGCGGCGGTCTGGCCGTCGAGCGCGAGGCTGAATGCGTGCCCGGCGAGCAGTCGCGCCGCCAGGTGCCAGTCCTCCGCCGCCTGCGCGTGTTCGATCGCCTCGAGCGCGAGCCCGTGCTCGTCGCACCACGCCGCGGCCACCCGTTGCAATTCCGGAAGGTCTTCCGGAGCCGATCGTCGCAGTTCCAGGCGGAGCAGCTCCCCGAAGAGCCGCGGGTAGCGAAACCAGATGTGTTCGGCATCGACCGACTCGACGAACGCGTTCCGGCGCTCGAGGTCCAGCAACAGGCGCTCCGATCCGGTCGCACCGGCGAGCCGGTCGGCCAGCGAGCCATTGACACGGTCCACGATCGAGGTTCGAAGAAGGAGGCGCCGCGTGTCTGCCGCTTCCCGATCCAGCACCTCGGCCAGGAGATATTCGGCGATTGTGCGTTCGCTGCCCGAGAACTCCGCGGCGCGTCGCTCAGGGTCCGGATGATTGACGAGCAGCAGCGCGGCCAGGCGCAGGCCCGCTGCCCATCCCTCGGTCCGGGTCACGAGCGCCGATACGGCGGCGTCCGAGATCACAACGCCCGCGAGTTCCAGAAGCGCCTTTGCCTCATCGAACTCGAACCGAAGGTCGGCCCCTCGTATTTCGGTAAGCGCGCCGGCGAGCCGGAGTCGATGCAGGGCGAGCCGAGGGTCGTGTCGCGATGCGAGGACCATGCGCAGCCATCGCGGACGCCGATCGAGGAGCAGCTCGAGCTGCCGGTGCGCGTCGTCCGACGAGAGCTCCTGCAGGTCGTCGATCACCAGGACGACGCGATCCTCGAGTGACCCAAGCTCGGCCAACAGCCGCCGGACGAACTGCTCGCCGTCGAACTCGGGCGTCGGCGCGAGCCGCTCGACGAACCCAAGGTCGCCGATCGCGTTTCGCAGCTCCTCAACGACCGCGAGCCAGAAGTGTTGCGCGTCGCGCTCGTCCCGCTCGACGGACACCCACCCCGTCCGGCGTGCCAGACCCGCGTGCGCGACCCAGCCGCGCAACAAGGCGGACTTCCCACTTCCGGCGCGTGCGCTGACCAGCGTCACGCCGTCGCTGCCTCGCGAAAGACGCTCGTACAGCGCCGGGCGCTCCACAACGCCGGCTGCCCCCGCAGTGCCCTTCGCTCCGGCCATCTGCGCAATGGTGGCACCACCCTCGGCCCGCTACAGGGGACTTCCCGACTGAATCGCGACCGAATTCGCGAGCGGGTGACGCGCAATCGATCGGATCGGACGACGGCGGCTCATCCGGACGACCCAGAAGGTTCGTTGCATCAGCCGCTCACTTCCGCGGCAACACACAGTCCGCGGCTCGAGCCGCGAGTCAGAAAGGGGTTCTCTCCATGGACAAGATCCTGGTGTCGGTGTTCAACGACGAGACCAGCGCGTTCGAGGGCTTGAGCGCGTTGAAGGAACTGCATCGAGAAGGCGACATCACGCTGTATGCGTCGACGGTCATCAGCAAGGATGCGTCGGGCGCCGTGTCGACCCGGGAGGAAGCCCCCAAGGGGCCTGTCGGAACGGTGGTCGGGATGGTCGCGGGTGGGCTGATCGGCCTCGTCGGCGGTCCCGCTGGAGCCGCGCTCGGCGCGTACGTCGGTGGCTTCGGAGGGCTCGTGTACGACATGGTCAACGCGGGCATCACGCTCGATTTCGTCGAGGATGCATCCGCAGCGCTGACCCCCGGGAAGACGGCGATCGTGGCCGAGGTCGACGAGACCTGGGTGACCCCGGTCGATGCCCGACTGAACGCGCTCGGCGCCACGACCTATCGGCGGGTGCCGGATGAGGTCATCGACGACAAGCTCGAGCAGGAGGCGAAGGCCGCCGCATCCGAGGTCGAGAACCTGCGCACGGAGATGCGCCAATCGTCAGCTGAGGCGCGCGCGAACGTGCACGCCGCCATCACGCAGCAGGAGGAGAAGCTGGACGATCTCGTCGCGCGCATCGACACGACGCTTGATCGGCAGCAGACCCAGTTCGAGTCGAAGGTCGGCACGCTGCGGACGCAGCTCAACAGCACCCGCGATCAGAAGCGGCAGCAGGTCAACGCGCGCATTGCCGAGCTGCAGGCCTCGCACGAAGCGCGGCAGGCAAAGCTCGCACAGGCGCGTGATATCGCGAAGCAATCTCGTGAACTCGCCAAGCAGTCGCTCGAGCTGACGGCAGCCGCCGTCGCGATCTGAGCGAACGCCGTGCTCCGCTCACGGGCGCGCGGACTGCTCAGTTCTGGGCCATCGGTGGAGCACCCCACCGATGGCCCTTCGTCGATGCGGCTGACGTTGATCTGGACGATTGCCTTCGCCGGTTGCCTTGCTGCGTTTGCATCGATCGGCTGGCTGATCGGCCAGCCCGGGGTTCCCGACCTCGACCATGGCGTCTCCGACTTCGTGCACGGGTTCGCGAGCCCGGGGCTCGATGCGTTCATGAATGCAGCCACCAACCTCGGCTCGACCGCCGTGCTCGCCGTAGTCGTGGCGCTGTCAGCCCTCGTCCTTGCCGCTCGAGGGCGGCTGTCCGAGGCGCTGTTCGTGGTGCTCTCACTCGTGGGCTCGCTGTGGCTGAACGACCAGCTCAAGCAAACCTTCCATCGCCCGCGGCCCAGCTTCGACTGGGCGGTGCCACCGCCCGAAACGGGCTTCCCCAGCGGCCACTCCATGAACTCGTTCGTCGTCTACGTGGCGCTCGGGCTGGTCATCTGGCGCCTTCGCGGACGGCGTGCTGGGATCCGAGCGCTTGGCGTCGCGATTGCGCTCACTCTGACGGTCGGCATCAGCCGCATCTACCTTGGCGCCCACTGGTTTTCGGACGTCATCGGCGCATACCTAGCCGGTGCGCTCTGGCTGCTCCTCCTCCTTGCCGGGTGGGGCGTGCTGTCACGGCTTCGGGAGCAACCACCATCAACGCGTGGGGCATGATCTCGAATTCGACGGGAGTGGTGCCCAGGTCGACCGCGTCGGCGCGGGCCGGGATCGGTCGCGCGCTGGTAATCCGCACCCAGCTGGCGCGATCGGTCAGCGACTGGAGCTGTCGCCGCGGCCGACCGCGGATGATCCTCCGCACCGAACGGATCTGATCCGCGGTCGTGTCCTGCAGGAAGACGCGTACGTCGAACAGCCCGTCTTCGAGCGAGGCCTCGGGCGCGACGGGAAGGCCCGGCCCCATGTAGGGGCCGTTGGCGACCGCGATCGCGACGACCTTCGCGTCGATCGTCCGGTTCCTGTCGAGCTCGATGTGCACGTCCTGGGGTCGGTAACGGAACACCGCGGCGATCGACCGAAGGATGGCCGCATAGTCACCCCGGTCGACCTTGGGCAACTCACGCGTGGCCGCGGCTGCCACGCCCACGGATGCCGCTTCGTAGAAGATCCGCTGGCCGCCCACGACACCAACGTCGATCGTCCGGAGATGGCCCTCCGCGAGGGTGCGCGCTGCTCCCTCGTGATCGCGCGGCACGCCCAGCATCCGCGCGATGTTCATGACACTGCCCAAGGGCAGGATCCCCAGCGCGGTGCGGGTGCCGATCAGCTGTCGCCCGATCAGCCCGATCGTTCCGTCACCACCGGCAGCCACGACCACGTCGTATCCACCAGCGACCGCGTCCCTGGCTGCCTGGGTCGCTTCGGCTTCGGAACCCGGCACGACCAGCTCCGTCCCAAGGCCGTGACGAGCCATCAGTTCCAGCAGCATCTCCCGCGACGCCCGATTGGTCGGGATGCCGCCCTTCCGCCCGGCAGTGGGGTTCCACAACACCCGGATCCGGCGCGCGTCGGTGGTCGACCGGTCCACGGCAGGCTCGGACGTCATCGGAGGACCTCCCGCCGCTTCAGACGCCGATAGATCATCAGCAAGGCCGCCAGATAGGTAGATCCCAGCAGGTACGACGCGGCCACGTCGGTCGCCCAGTGGTGACCAAGATAGATGCGGCTCGGGCCGATGGCTGCGATCAGCGCGGTGAGTGCGCCGACCACGAGCCGACGAAGGGCGACGGGTTTCACCACCAAGCTCGCGACGATGGCCATCCAACCGTAGACACCCATGTAGGTCAGCACGTGTCCGCTTGGAAAGCTCGAACCGCCGAGCGGCGCGACGACGACGCGAAGGTCCTTCCCGGCCACCGGGCGCGGACGCTGCATGAAGAGCTTGACGATCGTCGAGAGGAGCGCCGTTCCCCAGGCGGCAAGCTGGAAGACCGCCTCGAGCCGGAAGCGCGCGATCCAGAGGACCGCGGCGTAGGCAGGTGGCAGCAACCGGCTCTGCGGTGGGAAGCCGGGCCAGGAGACAGCCACCATCGCCCGCCGGAACCAGGGCAACCGGATCGATTGCAGTCGCGCGGTGATCGCGGAATCGAGGACACCGACCCGCTTGCTGCGGATCAATGCCGCCAGCGCGCCAAATCCAGCCATGCCTGCGACGAGGACGCCAAGGACGAAGCGCGTCCGAGGTTCCACCAACAGCGGCGGAAGCTGGGACCGTTCCCGTGCTGCCAAAGCGCTGTCACATGCTCGTGCCACGTCGCTACCTCCAGCGCGAGCGTCCGTGGCCCGCGGGTGAGACATCCTCGTCCGGTTCGGTCGATTTCGGCTGACGACCGCTCATCCTGGCCCACGAGATCGTCTGCGCGGTCACCCGACCTTGATGAACGCGCAGGAGGAACTCCGATGAACAAGCTTCTGATCTCAGTGTTCGAGTCCGACGAGGCGGCCTACGACGGACTGGCCGCGCTCAGGGAGCTGGACCGCAACGGAGACATCACGCTCTACACCTCGACCGTCGTCACCAAGGACCCGCACGGCCGGGCAACGGTTCGCGACGATTCAGTGCACCCGCCGCGCGAGGTCCTGGTCGGCGCCGCGGGAGGGACACTCCTCGGCCTCGTTGGCGGGCCGGTCGGGGCGGTCATCGGCGGGTCGGCCGGCGCCATCGGTGGCGCGGTGTACGACCAGGTCCAGGCCGGCACGGCCCTGGACGCGGCCGACGACGCGTCGCGGGCACTCGAGCCCGGCACGGCAGCGATCGTGGCGAACATCGATGAGGACTGGACGACACCGATCGACACGCGGCTCGGCGCGCTGGGTGCGACCAGCATTCGGCGATCGACGGCTCCGCCCGCGCCCGTCCACGGTGCGGCGGATGCAGCCGGCCAAAGTTGCAGCTGACCCGAGGCGCGAAAGGAGAGCGGAGATGGCGACAACGGCCAAGAACCGAACGACGGCGAACCGGAGAGCCATCGCCCGCCGTGCACTCCTGCTGGTCGGGATCGTTGCGTTCGTTTTCGGCGTTCTCTTGCCGCGTACCGTCGACATCGACGCGGTTCGTGCTGCGCTTGCCGGCCTGACCGCTTGGCAGCTCGCGCTCCTCGGAGTCGTGGCTGCCATCGCGTACGTGGCCAGCGCCGGACCGTACCGAGTTCTCGTGCCAGGGCTCTCATGGCCTCGCGCGGTGGGCTCTGATCTCGCCGCTCGCGCCGTCGTGACCACGGTTCCGGGACCGAGCGATGTGGCGACGCGCCTCCTGCTCTATCGCCAGTGGTCGATCCCGACCGCGGCCGCGAGCGCGGGCGTCGTCGTCGCAACGTTGTTCGAGACGCTCTCCTACCTCGCATTGCCCCTGATCGCGATCCCGGGCGTGCTCGTCCTGGGCGAGCCAACCCGCGGGCAGGCGCTCCTGGTCGCGGTCGTCGGACTGGTCGCACTCGTCGCGGCCGCAATCCTGATGGTCTCGATGGTTCAGTCGGAAGCCCTCGCCCGAAGGCTTGGCGAGTCGCTCGACCGGGTGGCGCGACGGGTATCGACGCTCTTCCACCGGACGGCACCTTCGGGGATCGTCGAAGGCACGTTGGAGCTCCGCGAGCAACTGCGAGGGCTCCTCACGGACCGCGGCCGGCGTGGCTTCCTGGCTGCGCTCGTCGCCAAGGTAGCCTGGTTCGTCGTCTTCGAGGCATGTCTCTGGTGTGTCGGGATCACCCCAGAGCTGCTGTCGCCGGCGGCCGTCCTGACGTCGATGGCGGTCGTTGGCATCGTCTCGCTGGTTCCGATCACACCGGGCGCAGTCGGGGTCGCCGAGATCGCCTACATCGGCATCCTCTCCGCGGCGGCCCGCACGGATATCACCGAGCAGCTGACCGCGGGCGTGATGCTGTTCCGGATCGCCCAATGGTTCGGCCCGATCCCGATCGGTTGGCTGCTTCTCATCGGAATGCGATGGGGCCGGGGAAACCTCCTCGTAGCCCCTGACACCGCTGCGACCAGGTCCATGGCTTGACGCCATTGCAGAGCGCGGTCACGCGATCGAGGATTGCCGGGCCGCCACAAGCGCAGGAATCGATCGCATCGGGCGACGCCCACTCATCCTGGCGAGCGTGACGCTCCACCCGATGTCGCGAACGGGTCGCGACGCGGGGAAGGAGTCAGGTGCGGTGAGCAACAAGATCCTCGTATCGGAACAGGAGGGCAAGGCTTCCATGGCTCACGCCACGACCAGGCACCACCCCGTCGTCGTTCGGCTGAACAAGGAGCGCGCCGAAGACTTCCAGCTTCGCGTTGCCGATCGGATCACCGGTTTCGCCGGCTCGATGCCATTCGTGTATCTCCACGTCATCGTGTTCGGCATCTGGATGGCGTTTTTCGAGAAGAGCCCCTGGCCCACACTCACCTTGATCGTCTCGCTCGAGGCCATCTTCCTCTCGACGTTCGTGATGATCGGCCAGAACCGTTCGGCCGCATTCCAGCAGGCAAAGGCGGACCACGACTTCCGGGAGGAAGAGCAGGAGCTGCACCTGAACACGGGCCTCACGAGAGAGATCCACACGCTCACGCGTGAGCTCCATGACCGGTTCGTTTCCGAAGTGAACGACGAGCCACCGGGTGACAAATGAAAGGTCGCATCGGGACGACGTGACGCGGGCGACCAGGCCACGGCACAAGGTAGAGGTCGTCCGCGAGTTCTGGCTGCGGCCCCCGCTGTGATTGTGTCGCTTGGGGGGCGACTACGGCGTCGCGCGCGTCGCCGGTGTCCCAACCCAGGTAGCCATCTGCGAGCCCGTCACGGTCGTCGAGCGCGGCCCTGCTGCGAGCAAGTCGCCGTTCATCAGCGTGGCGACCGCGGTGACGAAATAGCCCTTGAACGTATCGACGGGCGTCACCTGCCAGTTCACGCCGTCGAGCGAGCGCCACTCGCTGGCGGCGCCAAAGACGATTGCGGCATCGCCTGCCACGCCGATCGCGTTGACCGGTCCAGCCGGCACGGCGAGGGCGCGAGTCCACGCGATGCCGTCGGCCGAGACCCAGATCGATCCCACGGGCTTGCCCTTGGGGTACTCATCGACGGACATGACAAAGCCGGCCGGGGTCCACGCGAGGTCGCCGGCGCCGGTCGAGCCCGGGAACAGGCCGTGCAGCGGAACGGCCGTCCACGTGACGCCATCCGATGACTGCCACGTGGTCAGCGACGCCGTGCCCGAAGCGTCGAAGACAGCGCCTTCCACCACGCGGATACCGGTCGGTGAGATGGCCAGGAACTGCGGGATGCCGGCAGCGGCCACCGTGCTGGCTTGCCAGGTGCTGGGGTCACCATCGGTGCCGGTCCAGACGGTGATGGCTCCGTTCTCGCGACCGAGAACCGCGAAAGACTCACCCGAGAGCGCGATGTCGTTGTAGGTGGCGCCGGGGACGGACGTGACCGCCCACGTACTCGGGTCGGTCGCGGTCCAGACCAGACCCGGCGCCGGCCCGCCGGCGGTGGCGGGCAGGGTGTAGCCGACGGCCACCGGGCCGGTCGGAGTCGGTGCGACGGCGCTGACGAACGATCGCGGCGGCGCGTCGAGCGTCAGACGCGACCACGTCGTCGCGTCGGCAGACGACCACGCCGCGGCTGTCGGCACACCGCCGCTGCTCATGACGTGGCCGACCATGAGGTCCGTGCCGTCGGCCAACTGGGTCACGCCGGTCGGCCCTGCGCTCGCATCGAAGTCCGGGCCGTTGGTGGTGATGGTCCAGCCGATGGGCAGGAAGGTGGGTTGCCCGATGAAGGTGGCGGCTTTCGAGGTGGAGCCGGTCTGGATGGTGCCCGCCGCAGAGAGCCGCCCGTCGGACAGCTGCGTGACCACCGAGATGTAGTAGCCCTTGAAGGCCGGCTCGGGCAGCTCGCTCCAGGTGCTCCCGTCGGAGGTCTGCCACATCCGGTTTGCACCAAACGCGAGGATGTCGGATCCGCTGATGCCGATGGTGGAGACGGCGCCATCGGCGACGTCGAGCGCATCGCGCCACGTCTGGCCATCCGCGGAGGTCCACACCGACGCCACCTGCTTGCCGGCGGCGTTCTGGATGACCGACACGACAAACCCGAGCGGCGTCCACTCAAGGCCGGTGATCGAGGATGGGGCCACGGGCAAGCCCGTGAGCGTGGACTGCGTGATCGTGCCGTTCGAGACCCGCCATGTCACCGGCAACGGCGTGGTCCCGGTCGTGTCGGCTGGATCGAACGCCAGGCCCGCGACCACCATGGTGCCGTCAGGCGCGACCGCGACCTTGAACGGGGTGCCGTCCGACCCCAGTGTCGTGGGCTCCCACGCGGTGGCGTCGCTCGATGTCCAGAGCGTCGGGACGCCGTGCGATACCGGGTGCCGGCTGACCGACCGCGACGAGGCCCGTTGCCGTCGCCGCGACATCATGGAACACGGCATCTGGCACGATGAGGTGCGCCCAGGCCGAGCCGTCCGCCGACGTCCAGACGTCGCCACCGAGGCCGACTGCGACAAAGCCGGAGGGCGTCGCGACGATGCCCGAGGCGGAGGAGGACGCAGGGGCGTCCCAGCTCACCCGGTTCCAGGCCTTCGCATCGGAGCTGGTCCACGCTCCCGCCACTGGGCCCCCGTCCTTCCCGTGAGTCAGGCCAACCATTCCGAGCGTGCCATCGACTGCTTGGGCGACGTCGGTGAAGAACCAGGCCGTGGCAAAGCCCTTGTTCTTCGCCTCGACGGTCCACGCGATGGGACCGCCAGGGGTCGGTACTGCCGGCGGCGAAGCGGCCGGCGACCCGCCGGGCGAGGCCGGGCGGACTCGATGCCGAGGGCGATTGGCTTTGCGCGGTCGTCAGCACGGAGCTGCCGAGGACGATGACCGCAGCCAGACCGAGGCCGCCGACTGCCCGGAGCGGGATCGCACTGCGCATCGAAGGGTCTCCTCGTGGCACAACGGAGCACAGGTTGGTTCCGCGACCACGTCGGCGCATCCTAGTCCTCGCCATCCGCGGCCAACGGGGTGTGACCGGCGCCGACCGGGCTTGCCGACAGCACCTTCGACGGGACGAAGCGTCCAGACAGGTAAACCTCGGGGCAGCGCCGAGGCTTTGGTGACCATGGATGTGTCAGCGCATCTGCGGCCGGCATCCGATGCGCGGGGACTGGAACGTGCCGTAGCATCGCCCGTCGCAACGTCGCCCGATCGAGAGGGTGCGCAGGCCGTGGACGAAAGGGATGTCGGTTTTACCGAGTTCTTCCGGGCCGAGTATGCGCAGATCCTGCGGACGGTCGAGCTCATCCTCCCCGCAGGTGGGCGTGCTGAGGATGTCAGCCAGGAAGCGTTCCTGAAGCTTCTGATGCACTGGGACAGGGTGTCCCGCTACGAGCGTGCGGATGCGTGGGTGAGACGCGTGGCAGTGCGACTCGCGCTCCGCGCGCTTCGTCGAGATCGGCTCTGGACGCTGATCGGACGCAGCCTGGTGCCTTCGGAGCCTCCGCGAACGTCGCGTTTCGACGTTGCGGGTGCCGTTCGCCGTTTGCCGGGTTCACAACGGGCGGCGATCGTCCTGCACTACTACGAGGACCGTCCGGTGGCCGAGATCGCGGCGATCCTGGGGTGTTCGGTGCCTACCGCGAAGGTGCACCTCTTTCGTGGACGGCGGCGGCTGGCGCAACTTCTCGGGGAGGACCCCGATGGCGTTTGATCACCGTGTCCGTGAGGAACTACGTGGCGAAGTCGAGGGCACCAAGCCCGATCTGGAACGAGAGCTGGCCCTCCTCCAAGCGCGTTCTCGGACGACGAGTGAGGCGCGAAGAACACCGATGCGGAGGGCGGGCGCAGGCCTGGCTGCAACCGCCAGGCTCTTGACCGTCGCGACCATCGCTGCAGTCATCGGGGTTGTGATCGTTCTTCGGGTGCCCGGCCTTCTGCCATCGGCCGGAGGCGGAACCACCCCGGTGGCAGCCCCAAGCCCTTCGTCAAGCTCCTCGGCATCGCCCTCGCCGCCCGACTATCTCCCCATCACAGGGAAATACTCGACGACACTTGCCGCCTTGAATGCGGCTGTATCCGGTAGTCACCTTGCCGGGACCTGGACGATCACGCTCGAGCGCAATGGGACGATGACCGTCGTCCCACCGCCGACTTTTCCTGATGCGGTGAATGGGATCTCCGGCGTCTCGTTCTCGCTCGACGGTGACCGGTTCCGAACGGACCTCTTCTTCAGCGATTACTGCCAAAGCGTCGGGACGTATCGCTGGGTGGTCACGGGAGGCCGCCTCACCCTCACCGCGGATGGCGACACCTGCGCGATCCGCACGACCCTCCTGTCGACGGGCCGTGGCATGCCACGCCGTAAACCTTTTGACCACCCTGTGGCTCTTCTGGGTGTCCGTTCCGTGAGGGGACGTCTGGAGGAGGACCCGACGTGACCAGGTACCGAGCAATCCCCAACTCGAGACATACGCATCGGCTTGCCGCAGTCATCGCGGTGCTTGTCGCGGCAGCCTCTTCAGCGGCGTTTCTGTCGGCCCAACCGAGCCGGGCTTCATCGCCAGCGGCTGCGACGACAGCAGCATCCACACTCGAGCCGGTGCCGACGCCCACGTTGGCGCCATGCCTGACACCCAGCCCCGCCGTGTCTCCGAGCGTTGCTCCGACTGCTTCGCCCGCTTCTTCCACCACTGCGACCCCGGTGGACGGCGTCTGGGAGGTGACCACGACTCGAGACGAACTCTTGGCAGCCGGAGCCGGGCCGGACGAGGACGACCCCGCGAACTACGGCCATGGCGTCATGGACCTGCGGAACGGGATCTGGAGCGGGTATGAGTCGGACGGCGTCTACAAGCTCGTGGGGACCTACCAGGTCGACTGCAGCAAGATCCTATTCACGCTCACCACGACCGCCGATGCTGGCACCGTCTTTGATGGGACCTGGGAGATGGTCGGCGACAAGCTCAAGTTCGGTGGGGATATCCCGACGCCGTTGCGGGTCAAGCCCTACACGAGAATCGATGCCACGGGCGTCAGCGTGCTGGACGGACACTGGTCAGTCGACACCACCCATGAGGAACTGCTTGCCGTGCCGGGTTTGCTGCCAGGTGAGGACGGTCCCAACAACTACGGCCACTTCGAGCTCGATCTGCACAACGGGATCTATCAGCTCTCGAGCCCCGACGGCAGCGCTGCCAGTGGAACGTTCTTCGTGGACGGCAACATGTTGTACGAGACCGTGACGGCTGGAGCGGATACGGGCGCCAGGTGGAGCTACACGTGGCAGTTGCAGGGCAACCTGCTCACGCTCGGCGGTGATGTTCCGGCGTCAATGCGCGTCAAGCCCTGGACCATGGTCGGCTCCTGACCGCAGCACGACAGCCACTCGTCGTGATGATTGGAGGCGGACGATCATGAGACCCGGACGCCGAGTCCATTGCGCCGAGGCATGTGGCCTCCTTCTCCTTGCCCTCGTCCTCGCGGCGTGCGCGTCGAGCGCGGCGGCGCCCACCACCTGGGCGACCGGGGCGCCGCTCGTTTCCGAGGTCCCGGCGCCGTCGGCCACGTCACCAGCCGCTTCCTTCGCCGATACGCCGTGCCCGGACGATGTCCTCAGACAGGTCGTCGGCGCAGGGTCACCTGCGGATACCTCACGACGCTCGAGACGCGTGGATCGCCCAGCACAAGGACCGTTCGTCTGTTCGTCGTTCGGGTCGAGCCAGCCGGGCAGGCGAGCCCGGATCCGCAGATCATCACCATGGACAACGTTCCCGGAACACCCGACTACGGCGGACTTGCTCCTGGTGCGCAGCGCCTCCACCGCGAGGTCATCGTGATGGATCCGAGGGGGACGGGGCACTCGCAGCCGAACATCGACTGTCCCGAGGTGGCAGCGGTCGCCCCGACCCTCGTCGGGCTGCGGTGGAACGATCCCGCGCACGCGGCGACGCTCCATGACGCAGTCAAGGCCTGCCACGATCGCCTCACGGCCGCAGGGCATCGATCTGGCCTCCTACGACCTCTCGGCGGAAGCTTCCGACCTCGAGGACCTGCGAAAGGCGCTCGGGATCGAGCACTGGAATGCACAGGCCTTCGGGATGGGCTCCAGAACCGCATTCGAGCTGGAGCAGATGGACCCGAACGCGATACGCACTCTGGTGATCGACTCGCCCGCGCTCACCACACCAGGCCCACTGGAGGCCGCTCCAGCGGCCCTCGACCTCGCGTTGGCTCGACTTGCGACTCTCTGCCACGCGGATGCGGGATGCGCGAAGCTGGAGCCCGACCTATCCGCTGCCATCAGCCAGGCGGTCGCACGCCTGGATGCCACGCCGTTGACCTTGAGTGTCGGTGGCACGGATGCCGCCGTACGAGCTGGGACATCCCATTGCCGTCGTCATTGACGGTGCGGCCCTGCTTCGAGGCATCCAGGGCGGCACTCGTCGCCGGCGGTGGCGCCGGCGCACGGATCGTTGCAATGACGGTTGCGGCCGTCCTCGCCGGCACCCTCGCTCCGACCGATCCGATCCCACTTCGGCTCGCGGCTGACCCCGGCGACTGCCTGGGGATCCTCCCGCTGTGCGATCAACTGAACTACGGCGCGTTCTACTCGATTGCCTGCCGTGACTTCCTGCCCGAGGTCGACAAAGCGCAGCTCGGAATCGAGGTCGGCAATCGGAGTGCCTACCAGGAGCTCTTCGTGACCGGATCGCTCAGCACGGTCTGCAACGCGTGGTCCGTGCCACAGGCCACCCCGCAGGTAGCGGCCCCGCTCGACACGATCATCCCAACTCTCGTGCTGCGCGGCTGGCTCGACCCCTTCAGTGCTCCTTCCGACTCAATTCGTGCAGTCGTCGGGAGCGCTCCGGCGGTCTCATTCATCGAGGTTCCGAATGCTTCCTACAACGTGCAGGGAAGCAATGAGTGCCCAAGAGCCATTCGTAATGCCTGGGTCGACGCTCCATCCACGGCGCCCGCCGATACGAGCTGCCTTGCCAACATGCCCCCGATCGATCTCGCGCCCTGATACCCGCACTGGCTCCCACACCAGGGTCCCGCCTTCCTGCATCCTGCAAGCGCGCGTGCTCCACCTCGACGCAGGAGGGCTCCATTGACCGAAGTCGAAGCGATCTGGCGACCAACGACGATGCGGCTCGCGCTCGGCCATGTGGACGAGTTCGACCGGCGCACGGGGCTCTTCGCGCAGCAGCTGGGCCTCACGAGCATCCAGTTCCATTGCCCGTCCAATCTCGGCTCCGAGGGTGTCTGGTCGGTCAAGCGGCTCCGCGAGCTGAGGCGGGCCAGCGAGGCGTTCGGGCTGTACGTCGAGGGCATCGAAAACCTGCCGCCCGACCGGATGGACCAGATCATGACCGGGGGTCCTGGGCGCGACCGGCAGATCGACGATTACTGCGAGACCATCCGTAACGTCGGCGCAGCGGGGATCGACACCCTCGGTTACCACTTCATGGTCACGTACGTCTGGCGCACGGAACTCCACAGCCGGGGTCGCGGCGAGGCGCTCGCGACCGCCTTCGACGAGTCACGCGTGGTCGACGGCAACGCGCTGGCAGCTTACAAGCTGACGTCGAAGGCCCAGCTGGCCGCAACGCTGACTCGCGAAGACCTCTGGACCAACCATGCCTATTTCCTGAACGCGGTCCTGCCAGTCGCGGAGGCGGCCGGTGTGCGCCTGGCTCTGCATCCGGACGATCCGCCGGTGTCGGGGATGCTCGGTGGCACCGAGCGCCTCTTCAACTCCGTCGACGCTCTGAAGCGCGCCGACGAGGCGTTCGGTGCGAGCCCGGCCTGGGGCCTTGACCTGTGCCTTGGAACCGTGTCGGAGATGGCCGATCCGCAGAGTGTCCACAAGGCGATCGAGCTCTTCGGGCCGAAGGGCAAGATCTTCTACGTCCACATGCGCGACGTAGACGGCCATGTTCCGCGGTTCGAGGAGTGCTTCCTTGGCGAAGGCAACTACGACCCGGCGACCGTGATGCGTCAGCTGCGGAGCGTCGGGTTCAGCGGTTTCATCATCGACGACCACGTGCCCGCGATGGTCGGCGACCCCGACACGTGGCAGGAAACGAGCTCGGAGACCTACTGCAGTCGCGGTCGGGCATACCAGCTCGGTCTGCTCCAGGGCTTGATGATGGCGCTGGCCACAGACTGACGTCCGTGGATCTCGATCTGGACGTGGACGGCCACACCATTCGCGTCACCCACGCCGATCGCGTGGTCTTTCCGGCGACCGGCGTCACGAAGGGCGAGCTCGTGGAGCATTACCGCGCCGTGGCGCCGCCGATGGTGCCGTTCCTGCGCGGGCGGCCGGTGAGCATGCAGCGCGTCCATGACTCGATCGAGAGCGGCGCTTTCTACCAGAAGGCCGCCCCGGTCTCTGCGCCGGCATGGGTCCACCGGGTGACCGTGCCCAAGAAGGGCGGAACGGTCACCCACGCCGTCTGCGACGACGCCGCGACGCTCGTTTACCTCGCGAACCAGAACTGCATCACGCCGCACGTCTGGCTCAGCCGCGAACCTCACCTGGAGGAGCCGGATCGTTTGATCGTGGACCTCGACCCCGGACCTGCCGGTCTCGACGGCGCGCGATCGGCCGCCGCGATCGTTCGCGACGCTATTCGCGAGACGGGTCTCGCGCCCTACCTCATGGCGACGGGCTCGAACGGCTTCCACGTGGTCACCCCGATCGAGCCGGCAGAGACGTTTGACCGCGTAGCCGAGATCGCGTGGCAGTTCGCGGCGCTGCTGGCGAGCCGATCTCCGGACCTCTTGACGACCGAGTTCTACAAGGAGAAGCGCGGAGGGCGCGTGTACCTGGACATGGCGCGCAACACGTGGGCCCAGACGGCCGTGCCGCCATACGCCGTGCGCGTCCGCGCAAACGCGTCCGTGGCCGTGCCGCTCAGCTGGGACGAGCTGGCGTCCGCGATCCCGGACGCCTGGACGGTGCGCAACGTGAGCGAGCGCCTGGCGTCAACCCCCGACCCCTGGGCCGATATTGAGGCCAATGCCCGGTCGATCGACCTGCTGAGCGATTGGATCGATCACTCAGGCTAACGTGCTGGTTCTCGCGACCACCACCGCTCGGGCGACGAAAGCGCCGGAGACGCGGTCGTGCCAGCCGCGGCCGTCACGCGACCGCGCGATCGAGACGGCCAGAATCAGGTACCAGGCGACCGGGAGCAGCATCAGGGCGTCGAGCCACGCCGGGTAGTCGATCAGCATGAGGAACGGACCGGGATCGAAGACGGTCCTGACGACGAGTGGATAGACCCACAACGTGATCGGCGCGAACAGCACGATCCACCGAGCAAAAGCCGCGCCCGGAGTGAGGACGCCGCGCGTCGTCAGGTCGCGAAGCTTCAGCCGGAGGAAGCGGTACCCGGGTGTCGGTTCTGCCCGATGCCAGAGATACGCGAACGGAAGTGTCGAGAAGACGCAGACAATCGACACGAGGAGCAGCGCCAGATAGTTCGTATCGGTCATGAGCCACGACAGATACGGCCCACGCAAGACGCTCGCGACGAGCGTCGAAACGACCGCCGCGATCGCCGTCGCAAGCACGATGTCCACGAACTCGGCCAGCAACCGCCGCATCACCATCTAGTTAGCCGTGTTATCGACCCGCTGTTCCCAGCCGGGCTGGAAGAGGCGAATCAGCTTGCCGCGGGCCGGGTATTGCGCGCACGCCGCCTTGTCGAGCTTGAGACCCAGGCCCGTGCCGGTGGGCAGGCCGAAGGCGCCGTCCGCCTTGTCGACGATGGGCGCGTGGTCGACAAGGTCGCTGACCCACGGGTCGGCGAAGTCGTTGAAGTGCTCAAGGATCCGGATCGCCGGCGTGGCGATCGCGAGGTGGACGTTGGCCATCGTTCCGACCGGGCCGCAGACGTTGTGCGGCGCCATGGTCAGGTAGTGCGCGTCGACCAAGGCGGCCAGGTTCTTCATCGGCAGCAAGCCGCCGAAGTGCGTGGTATCGACCTGGACGACGTCGACCACGCCGAGCTCGAGGAACGGCAGAACGTCCTCGATCGCGTGGATCCGCTCACCCGTGGCGATCGGCAGATGCGTGGCCGATCGGACGCGCCGCAGCGCCGCGGCGTTCTCCGGCGGCACCGGCTCCTCGATCCACGCCGGCCGCAGCGGCTCGAGGTCGCGCGCCAGCGTCGCCGCCTGCCCAGCCGTGAAGCGACCGTGCATCTCGATCATCAGCCCGATGTCCGGGCCGACTCGCTCGCGGATGGCCGTCGCGATGTCCAACGAGAGGCGCAGCTCGCGGGCCGACAGCTCGCCGAACGCCGAGCCGAACGGATCGACCTTCAGCGCGCGGTAGCCGCGCTCCATGACTCGCCCGGCGAGATTGGCGAACGCGGCCGGATCGCGCTCCGACTGGTACCAGCCGTTGGCGTACGCCGGCACCCGGTCGCGGAACTGACCGCCGAGCAGCCGGTAGACCGGCACTCCGAGCGCCTGTCCCATCAGGTCCCAACACGCGATCTCGAGCGCGGCAGCGGCACTGGCGACCACCTCGCCGGGACGCCCGTAGTCGCCGCGACGCATGTTCCAGCCGAACATCTCCACGTCGAACGGATCGGCGCCGACCAGGTAGCGCCTCCCGAACTCGTGGATCGCCGCCACGACGGTGTCGACCTTGTTGACGGGCCGGACCTCGCCGACGCCCACCCTGCCATCGTCCGTCTCGAGCTCGACAAAGACGAGATCACGCCAGGGACAGCCGACCACGATGGTCGAGACGTTGGCGACCTTCATGACGTCCCTCCTGCTCGCGGCAGTTGTGGCAGGGCGATGCCCTGCGCGCCGAGCTTCGACATCACGAAGTCCTGCCCGGACCGCATCAGCTGCTCCAGGCCCAACCGGGCACGGTGGACGCGCTCCCGCGACTGCAGGACCGCCATCGCGTCGAGGTGACGCCCCGACGGGTACAGGTCGGGCGCATTCCGCAGACCGAACTTGACGTAGACGGGCGCCGCGACCCGGACGAGCGCCGCGATCTCGGAAAGTCGAACGAGCCCGCCGATGCTGTCGGGGGACTCGACGTAGATGTCGAAGGGGATGTCGACCGCCGCGCGGATGGCAGCGATCTGGGCCAGCGACAGGTCGGTCGGGAGGTTGAGCGTGTCGGCACCGAGCTGCACGAGCACGCGCGCCGATGCGGCGTTCGCCGCCGGCAGCATCACCGAGATCTTGGCCTGCATCGCCGCGGGCAATGCTCCAGCCGTGCGCATCTGACCGAACACGGACAAGGCGCCGAGATCCGCGAGCAACACCGAGCGAATGCCAGCTCCGGCGGCGCGCGTCACGTCATCGAGCACGGCGACGAGCTGCTCGGTCCCCCTGGCGGACGCCGCAGCGACCGAGCCACCGGGCGTGCGAGCCATCACCGAGTTGTCCCAGCCCGCATTGGGTCGCGCGAAGAGGCTCACCTCAACGGTCGCACCGGCCGCGATCCGCACCATCGAGTCGAGCTCGGCGTCGGTCAGCATCAGCACGCCGCTGCCCTGCGAAACGCGGTGGATGGGCACGTCCAGCCGTTGGGCTTCTTCCAGAACCGCATCGAGGCAGGCGGGACCCTCGGTGCTGGGAATCTCGATGCGGACCTCGGCGCCATCCGGAAAACGCTTTCCGGAGTCGGGAAGCCCATGCGGTTCGGCGCTCGCGAGGCCGATCGACTCGAGAAATGCCGCTGCCGAGCTCACCGCCGAAGGATAGTCAGGACGAGCGCAATCGAATGCGTTCAGAGAGATACCCGGTTCGGGCGCCATGCCGCCGGCTGGTGCAAGCTGCGCGACGATTGACAGAGGACCGCCAAGACGAGGACAAGGAATGCGCGTCACCGTCACTCCGGAGCAGATCCGTTCGGCGTTCGAGCAGGTCAAGGACGATCCCTCGTTCGACGAGAGCCGCGCGCTCTGGGAGCGCGGCCGGCCGCCGGTCGAGATGATCCAGGCGATGTGCCTGCGTCCCGAGATCCTGCGTGGCTTTGCCGGGTTCGGGAACTGTGTCTACCCCGGCGGCCTGCTGGAACGGCGCGTCAAGGAGCTTGTGATCATCGCGTCCTCGGAGCAGAACGAATGCCAGTTCTGCACCAACTCCCACTGCGACCTCGTGCGTATCTCCGACATCGAGCAGGAGCCGCTTGCGGCCGTGGCGCATCCGGCGTCCCTGCCGCCACGCGAACGGCTCGCGGTGCAGTACACGCGGGCGGCCATGGCCGACTCGAACCACATCCCCGAGGATCTCCGGGCCGAGTTGAAAGAGCGATTCAATGATCCGGAGCTGGTCGAGCTGACCTTCCTGGTCGGCTTCATCAACATGCTCAACCTGTTCAACAACTGCCTCGACGTCCGCTACAACGGCGAGTACGCGCTTCTGGCGCAGCCGGCGCAGGGCTAGGAGAATCCGAATGCGAGTTCATCGAAAAAGGCACGTGAGCACTCGACGCAGGATCGAATCGCTGGTGGCCGTCTGTGCGGTCGTGCTGTCGGCGTCGCTTTCGCTGCCCGGTTTGGGACTCGCTGCCTCGCCGGGCCCAGGCCCGGTCGGCCCCGAAAGTCCGCTGCCGTCCGGAGCGACCGAGTCACCGGCCGCATCTGGCGCGCCGGAGCATGGCTTTGCCACGCCCGAGGACGCGGTGCAGGCCTACCTGGCCGGTATTGCCTCGAACGACTTCGATGCGGTCCTGGCTGCATGCGCGACCCAGGAGATGGCCCAGGGCTATCGCTTCGACCTGGCCGCGCCCTACTACTCGATCATCGACTTCAACAACATGTGGGCTCCGGCGACCAACTCGTTCTATCAGCAGATCAACGCGAGCCTGGCGCAGGGGCAGATCGCCCGCGCCGTCATGTACCTCTCCTACAGCCTGCTGTTGGCGGACAACCCGGACTTCTCGGATGCCGTTGAGAACGGCACGATCGTCACGAAGGTTGACGAGGCCAAGGCGCAGGAGTTCATGAGCGCCGTCGATCCGCAGAAGCTGTCCGGACTGTCGATCGTCGAGATCCGCTTTCCAAAGGCGTCTCTGGAGAATGATCCCCGGCTCCTGAAGAGTGACGACGCGATCGCCAAGATCTACAGCGCGGACGAGCGGACCGAGCGAGTCGCCCTCGTTGCCCTCAATGGAAAGGACTACGTGGTCGGCTTCACCCTGCTGCGATACGGCTCCGAATGGTTCGTCGAATACCCGACGAGCGCGTTGTACGGACTGGGTTCCACCGGAATCGCGATGCCCACCACGCAGACCGAGTTCGAGGACCAAACCTCGAGCTGATCTGATCGACACTGCGCGGCCCGCAGCGGCCCGCGCTACCGTTGGCCGAACGTGTCGAACCAGACCGAGGCCACTTCTCCCACTCCCCTTGCGCGGCGTGAGGCCGACCTCCGGCGTCTCGCCGACGAGCGCTGGGACGTGCTCGTCGTCGGCGGCGGGATCGTCGGCGCCGGCGCGCTCCTGGACGCGACGAGCCGTGGCCTCCGCGCCGCATTGGTCGAGCAGGACGACATCGCGAGTGGGACCTCGTCGCGATCCTCGCGCCTGATCCACGGCGGGCTGCGCTACCTCGAGCACTACCAGTTCAGCGTCGTCGTGGAGTCGCTCGCGGAGCGAGCCCGGCTGATCCGGTTGGCGCCCCATCTCGTTCGGCTGAACGAGTTCCTCTTCCCATTGCGCGGCCTTCCCGGTTGGAGTCGTCTCTTCTACGGATCGGGGATGCTGCTGTATGACGTGCTCGGCTCGGCGCGCTCGGGAGGGTTCCACCGGCATCTCCGGGTCGGATCGACGCTCGAGTACGCGCCCCAGCTGCGGCGGCCCGGGCTGCGCGGCGGCCTCGTCTACCACGACGCCGTCGCCGACGACGCGCGGCTCGGACTCGCCGTTACCCGGACGGCGCTGGACCGAGGCGCGGTCGCCGTCACGCGCATCCGCGCGACCGGTCCGATCCACGAACGGGACCGCATCGCCGGCGTTCATGCGCGTGACCTGGTTTCCGGCGCAGAGCTGGACATTCGCGCCGACCGAGTCGTCGATGCGACCGGCGTCTGGGCATCGCGGCCCGACCGGCCGTTCGGCGACGGCAGCCTGTCGATCGTGCCGTCCCGGGGAAGCCACATCCTGGTTCCGCGCGAACGGCTCCCGGTTCGCGGCGGGATCACGCTGCGCGTCCCCGGCCGCGTCGTGTTCATGGTTCCGTGGCCGCGCCACTGGATCATCGGCACGACCGATGCGCCGTACCACGGCTCCGTCGAGCATCCACGCGCGAGCGCCGAGGAGGTGGACTCGATCATCGACACCGTGAACCAGGCGATGGACGTCGACCTGAGCCGGGACGACGTGGTTGGCACGTACGCCGGGTTTCGGCCGCTGGTCGCGCCGTCCGCGACGGGATCGACGGTCGCCGTCAGCCGCCACCACCGGGTGGCTCGCGATCCCGACGGGCTCGTCCGGGTCAGCGGCGGCAAGTACACGACCTACCGGGTGATGGCCCGCGATGCCATCGACGCGGCGCTGGGCGATGACGATGCCAAGCGCCGGCCGAGCACGACCGCGGACCTGCCGCTCCACGGCGCGCTGGCATTGGCCGAGATCCCCGCAGCGGCCGCGGCGATCGCCGGTCGGCACGGACTGTCGATCGGAATCCGCCACATCACTGGTCGATCGACACGGGACGGACGCGCCGGAGGTCGCCGCTCTCGGCGCCGAGCTGGGATTGCTCGCGCCGGTCGCCGACGGCTTCCCGCATCTCGAAGCCGAGATCGCATGGGCCGCTCGCAGCGAGCTCGCGGTTGGCCTGGATGATGTCCTGGCGCGCCGGCTTCGCCTTGTCCAGGAGCTGCCCGACCGCGGCGCTGCGGTCTGTCCGCGAGTGGCGGCCATCCTCGGCGCCGAGCTCGGCTGGGATGAGCGCCGGCAACAGGTCGAGATCGATCGATTCCTCGCCACGGCGCGAACGGAGTTCGGCCTCCCCGACCCGGCGCCCGCCGCTGCCGAGCCAACCTCGCTGCGGCTGATCGATCCGACCGGCATCGATGGGACGGAGGCGGCGTGACCGATAGGCCCTTCGTGCTGGCACTCGACCAGGGCACGAGCTCGTCACGCGCGATCGCGTTCGACCGACGGGGGGCGGCAGTCGCCGTCTCGCAGCAGGAGTTCCGCCAGCATTTCCCCTCGCCCGGGCACGTCGAGCACGACCCCGAGGAAATCTGGTCGAGCCAGCTGCACGTCGCGCAGGAGGTCGTCAAGGCAGTCGGGGGCGCCGAGAACATCGAGGCGATCGGCCTGACGAATCAGCGCGAGACGACCGTCATCTGGGAACGCACAACGGGCCGTCCCGTGGCGCCCGCGATCGTGTGGCAGAGCCGGATCACGGCTCCGTTCTGCGAAGAGCTGCGCGCCGCCGGCGCCGAACCGCTGGTCCGCGCCCGGACGGGTCTGCCCCTCGATGCGTACTTCAGCGGCCCGAAGATCCGCCACATTCTCCGCGAGGGCGAGCTCTATGCCCGCGCCGAGAAGGGCGACCTCTGTTTCGGGACCGTGGACTCGTTCCTTGCCTGGCGGCTGACCGCCGGACGGGTGCACGCGACCGATGTCTCCAACGCGTCGCGCACGTTGCTCTTCGACATCCGCTCGCTCGCCTGGGACGACGAGCTCCTGCGGCTGATCGAGGTTCCGCGTCCTCTGTTGCCCGAGGTCAGGCCCTCGTCGGGTGTGTGGGCGGAGACCGATCCGTCGCTGTTCGGCCGATCGATCCCGATCGCGGGCGTCTGTGGCGATCAGCAGGCCGCCACGTTCGGCGAGGCGTGCTTCGCGCCGGGGCAGGCCAAGAACACGTATGGCACCGGCGCGTTCCTGCTCGCCAACGTCGGCGAGGCGCCCGTTGCCTCGAACCACGGTCTGCTCTCGACCGTGCTGTGGCAGCTGGCCGACGGCGGGCCTGCGACGTACGCGCTGGAAGGGTCGGTCTTCATCGCGGGCGCGGCGGTGCAATGGTTCCGCGACGGGCTCCGCGCGGTGGCGTCTGCCGAGCAGATCGAGGCGCTCGCGCGCGCGGTCGACGAGACGGGCGGCGTCTACCTCGTTCCGGCGTTCACGGGCCTCGGCGCGCCGCACTGGGATCCGACGGCACGCGGCCTGATCATCGGCCTGACCCGTGGGACCGGCCTGCCGGAGATCGCGCGAGCGACGCTCGAGTCCATCTGCTACCAGGTCACCGATCTCGTCGGCGCCATGAACGCCGACCGTGGCGCTCCCCTATCCGAGCTGCGAGCCGACGGTGGCGCCGCGCGCAACGACACGCTGCTCCAGTTCCAGGCCGACGTGCTGGGCATCCCCGTGGAGCGGCCGACCGTGACCGAGACGACCGCGTGGGGGGCGGCAGCGCTCGCGGGCCTCGCGGTCGGAGTCTGGGAGGATCTCGACGAGCTGGCCGCACTCCAGGCCGTCGAGCGCCGGTTCGAACCGCAGATGCCGGAGTCGAAGCGTGCCGAGCTGCTCCATGGGTGGAGCCGCGCCGTCGAGCGGTCCAAGGGCTGGGCGACCGACTGAGCGCGCGGCGCCAGAAATCCTGCCAGGAGCTGGAACTCGCGCATCCGATCATGGAAGAGCCATGGACGACAACCTGCCGCGCTGCTCATGGGGATCTGGGCCCGACGAGCGGATGCGCGACTACCACGACCGCGAATGGGGCGTCGTCACCCGTGACGATCGCGACCTCTTCGAGCTGCTGACGCTCGAGGGCGCGCAGGCGGGCCTCTCGTGGTCGACGATCCTCAACCGGCGCGACGGTTACCGGCACGCGTTCGCCAACTTCGATATCGACGCGGTGGCGGAATTCGGCCCGGAACAGGAGGAGCGGCTGCTTGCCGACCCGGGCATCGTCCGCAACCGCGCCAAGATCGTCTCGACGATCGGCAACGCACGAGCAGCGGCGGCGCTCAGCGAGCGCGGCACTTCCCTTTCCCGGCTGCTGTGGTCCTACGTCGACGATCGGCCGATCGTGAACCGCTGGTCGTCGCTCGGAGAATGCCCGGCCGAAACCCTCGAATCGAAGGCCATGAGCAAGGGACTGCGGGCTCTCGGCTTCACGTTCGTCGGCCCGACGATCTGCTACGCGCTGATGCAGTCAGCGGGGCTCGTCAACGACCACGTCATCACCTGCTATCGCTGGAGCGAGGTCCAGCGCGACTGAGCCTCGGTGCGCGCAACGGTGAGCGCGGCTGATCAGGCCCTCGATCGGGCCTTCTTCTTTGACCCCCGGCGGCGCTTGTCGGCGTACATGCGCTGATCGGCTTCATGGAGCGCGGACTCGATGTCGCCGGCCACGACGCGCGCGCTGCCCAGCGACAGCCGCACGCGAACGTCCCCACTGACCGGCGGCAGAGCGGCCTCGGCGTGCCGAAATCCTCGAAAGAACCCGTTTGGTGCTGGTCGCATCGGCACCGCGAAGCAGGATCGCAAATTCGTCGCCACCGATTCGCGCGGCGACATCCATCGATCGAACCGAAGAGCGGAGTAGCTCTGCTGCCGCCTGGAGCAGCAGATCACCGGTGGCGTGACCACAGCAGTCGTTGACCTTCTTGAGCCCGTCGACGATCACCGCAGATCGACGTAGCCGATTTCGGCCGGCCCGCGCAGCGATTGCGCCTGCAGCGCCTCCCACGATCGGCGATTGGCAACGCCCGTGAGCGAGTCCGTCCCGCTGAGCCGTGCCAGTACGTCACGCTCGGCAGAGAGTTGCTCGCGTGCCGACGCCTGCGTGACCAGCAGCTCGGCTGCCTCCGCGATCGTCCGTCCGATGCGCTGGCAGAGCGAGGTGAAGCCGCGTGGCGCGTCGAGCCGGTGCGCGAGCACCATCGCGCCGATCGGCACGTCGCTGCCGATCGGCAGGGTCATGCGCGCGGCAAGCTCCGCCGGAAACGGGTTCGGTGGCGCCGGTGCGCGCTGCTCGACGGTGATGTGACGGGACTGGGCCGCCTGTTCCAGGTACCTGACCGATTCGGGATCGGGATCGAGGCTCCGATTGGAGACGACGTCCAGCACCTCGGTGCCGCTGACGCCGCCATGGTCGACGCGGATCATGGCCAGTTCGCAGGAGAGCGCGTTGGCGGCAACCGTCGCAACGTGCTTGATCGTGCCGTGGACGGTCTCCGGCCGGTACTCCATCAGGGCGCGCAGCGCGTGGACGACCTCGAGCTCGTCGGCGAGGAGCTTCGCGGCTGGTGTGCCGTCGAACTGGTCGACGACGCTCGCGGCCGCACGAAGCACGTCCGTGTCCGACTTCGTGATGCGCTCTCGGGAGCCGAACACGACGACGTGCCGGTCGCCAACGGTGACAGCGACCGCGTGGTTCGCGTAGTAGGGCCCGCAGATCGGAACCGGCACGTCCGCCGCGATTTGCTGCGGCGCGCTCCCGCGCCACGCACGCGAGACGACCGAATCATCGACGTCATCCAGATCAACGACGCCGGCCCAGCCGGCACCGCGGCCACGCCCGCCAACGAGCATGAAGCCATGCGGCGTCCGCTCGAAGACGAGGATGTCCTCGGTGGTGATGTCGGAGCGGGACGATTTAGCGTCCGCTCCGCCAGCCGGGCGCGCCTCGACAAGCGCTGATGTGCCCACGGGCTGCACGATGGCCGGTGCCGCCTGTCACCGCCACTAGCCGAATGGTCCGGGGACAGACGGTCACTCCGGTGCGGACGGGAACGGCACAGATGGGTCTGTCGGCGGGGCATCATCAGCCGCGATGAACACGGAGTCTCGGTCCGCAACCCCTCGCCGGCGTTCGCGTGCTGGACCTGACCCGTGTCCTTGCCGGTCCACTGGGCACGATGGTGCTGGCCGACCTTGGTGCCGACGTCGTCAAGGTCGAGCGTCCCGCGGGCGGCGACGACCTGCGCCATTGGGGACCGCCGTTCACGCCGGACGGCGAAAGCGTCTATTTCCTGGCCGTCAATCGCAACAAGCGCAGCGTGGCCATCGACCTGCGGACAGACGAAGGCCGGGCGCTGTTCCTCGAGCTGGCACGCTCCGCGGACGTCGTCGTGGAGAACTTCCGCCCGGGGACGCTCGACGACCTCGGGATCGGCTGGGAGACCCTGCGCCAGGCGAACCCGCGGCTGACGCTCTGCTCGTTGAGCGCGTACGGCTCCAGCGGCCCGTACCGCGACCTGCCCGGCTACGACATCGTCGTGCAGGCGATGGGCGGGATCATGAGCGTGACCGGCGAGCCGCACGGACGGCCGATGCGGGTCGGCATCGCGATCGTCGACATCCTTGCGGGGCTGTATGTCGCGATCGGCGTGCAGGCGGCGATCCGGGAGCGCGATCGGACGGGCGTCGGCGATCGCGTGGAGCTCTCGCTCCTCGGTGTCGAGCTGGCCTCGATGATCAACGTCGTCCACAACCGCCTCATCGCCGGCCTCGAGCCGAAGCGCTACGGCAACGCGCATCCCAGCATGGTTCCGTACGACGTCTTCGCCACGGCCGACGGCTGGCTGGCGATCGCGGTCGCCACGGAAGATCAGTGGCGAGACTTCTGCGGGGCGTTGGGTCAGCCCGACCTCGCCACGGACGCGCGTTTCGCGACGAACCCGGAGCGGGCACGCAACCGCGAGGCACTTGGCGTGATCATCGAGCCGATCCTTGCCAGTGGCTCGACGGCCCAGTGGGTCGAGCGGCTGCGCTCGGCCGATGTCCCGTGCGGGCCGGTCAACTCCATCGGGCAGCTGCTCGACGATCCGCAGGTGGCCGCCACGAATCTCGTCCGCACGATCGAACGAGCAGGTGGGCCGATCGACGTGGTGGGCAGCCCGTTGCGGTTCGACTCGGGCCCGCTGCCGGCGACGGCGCCGCCTGCCCTTGGTGCCGACACGGACGCCGTGCTTGCCGAGGCCGGCATTGACGCGGCGCGCATTCGATCACTGCGCGAGCGAGGCGTCATCCGCTGAGGTCACTCCGAGCGATGGCCGCCACCTGACGCGCCGGCGCGCTCACACGCTGCCGACGACGTGCACTTCCAGCTCGGGCAGCCTCTCCAACAGCAGGTCGGGAAGCGACGGCCCGCGCAGCCTGGCAAGGCCCTTCGCCGGCGCGTGCGGGACAACGACGAACTTCGCGCCACGCGATCGGCAGACGTCGACCAGGCCGGTGACGGTGTCCTTGGCCTCGACCTTCACGATCTGGGCACCGAGGTCGACCGCGTCGTCGATGGCTTCCTGGAGGTCGCGCACCCGGTCGTACGACAGCCTCGCCATCTCCGGCGTTTCGACCACGGCAGCCACCAGTCCCGCGTGCATGACACCGGACAGATCGGCGGCCCGTCGGATTGCTCGCGCATTGGCTGGGCTTCCGTCGATCAGCACGACGACGCGTTCCGAGACCAGGTCGAGCCGACGTGCTGCGGTCGTGTCCTCGAGCTGTCCCTCGACCCGACGCGCGACAAAGCGCAGCGCCAGCTCGCGCAACGCCGTGAGGTTCGCCTCGGTGAAGAACTTCTCGAGCGCGACCTCGGCACGGCCCGAGGGGTACACGTTGCCGTGCTTCATGCGCTGGCGAAGCGCGTGGGGGCTCATGTCGACCAGTTCGATCTCGTCGGCGGTCTCGAGAAAGGCGTCCGGGAGCCGCTCGTTGACGGGCGCGCCCGTGATCGTCGCCACCGCATCCGCCACGCTCTCGAGGTGCTGCACGTTGAGCGTGCTGACGACGTGGATGCCCGATTCGAGGATCTGCTCGACGTCCTGCCAGCGCTTCTCGTGGTCCGAGCCGGGCACATTCGTGTGTGCCAGCTCGTCGACGAGCGCCACGGTGGGACGCCTCTCGAGGATGGCGTCGGTGTCCATTTCCTCGACGACCACGCCGCGATATTCGATGCGACGCCGTGGCAGGACCTCGAGGCCGTCGAGCAGCCGCGATACGACAGTACGCTGGTGCGTCTCGGCGAACCCGACCACCACGTCGGTGCCACGATCGAGGCGGCGGTGGCCCTCTTCGAGCATCCGGTAGGTCTTGCCGACACCCGGCGCCATGCCGAGATAGACGCGCAAGCGCCCTCTCGGCCCGATGCCCTCCTGGCGGATGCGCGCGAGCATCTCGTCCGCGGTTGGGCGGATGTCGAGCGCGTCGCGTTCGGGATCGGTCATGGCGTCATTGGCTCTCGGGTTATTGCAACAGCCCGTCGAGATCCAAATTGGTGAGCAGTACGTTCACGCGCGGCTCGCCGAGGAAGCCGAACAAGGGCTGCTGTGTGTGCTTGGCAACTACTGCGCGCACCGCGTCCGGTGTCAAGTTGCGTGCCGCCGCAACACGTGCCACCTGGGTTTCTGCGGTCTGTGGGCTGATATCCGGATCGAGTCCCGAGGCCGACGTCGTGATCGCGTCGATCGGAACGGCTGCGTCGGCCGCCAGCCCGTTGAGCTGGCGGTAGGTGATCGCTCGTTCGAAAACGGTGTTCGGATAGCAGACGTAGGTCCCATCCGGGTTCATGGCGTAGGCCTGTCCCTCGCTCGGGCTGATCACCGCTGACCCGTCCGGGTCGGTCGGAACGCAATACGGGTCCGTGGGACTCGCGAACGGATTGGTCGCAGACGTCGCGCCGTCGAGGCCCACCGTGTTCGTCCCCGGGACGAAACCGACAAGACGCGGATCGGTGGGCCCCAGGTTGGACCCGGCGGATGACGTGCCGTCGTAGCCGGCACCCGCGTCCGACGGGCGGCCCCAGAAATACTGCGGCTGGTCGAAGACCTGGCCGATGAGGCTGGAGCCGATGACGCGCCCGTCTTTGGTGGTGATGAACGAGCCGTCGGCCTGGTTCGGGAAGGCCACCTGGGCGATCGCCGTCACGACCGCCGGGTACACGGCGCCGGTGATCACGGTCATGGCAATGAGAAGAGCAAATGCGGGCCACACGACCCGACGCAGGAAGTTCATGGTTCTCCCGAGCCCCTATGCGAGATGGAGCGCTGACACGACCACGTCGATCAGCTTGATGCCGATGAACGGCGCGATGATTCCGCCCAACCCGTAGACCAACAGGTTGCGCTGCAGGAGGACGCTGGCCGGCGCGGCCTTGAACGAGACGCCGCGGAGCGCCAGCGGAATGAGCGCAATGATCACGAGCGCGTTGAAGATCACCGCCGAGAGGATGGCGCTCTGCGGGGTGGACAGGCCCATGATGTTGAGCGCTGACAGCTGCGGGTAGACCGCCACGAACATCGCCGGCAGGATTGCGAAGTACTTGGCGACGTCGTTGGCGATCGAGAAGGTCGTGATCGAGCCTCGCGTGATCAACAGCTGCTTGCCGATGGCAATGACTTCCAGCAGCTTGGTCGGGTCGGAGTCGAGGTCGACCATATTCGCCGCGTCCTTGGCGGCTGACGTGCCACTGTTCATGGCGAGGCCGACATCCGACTGCGCGAGCGCCGGCGCGTCATTCGTGCCGTCGCCGGTCATCGCGACGAGGTGGCCATCCGCCTGTTCCTTGCGGATGTAGGCGATCTTGTCCTCGGGCTTCGCTTCGGCAATGAAATCGTCGACGCCTGCTTCGCGGGCGATCGTTGCCGCCGTTAACGGGTTGTCACCAGTGACCATCACCGTGCGGATGCCCATCTTGCGGAACTCGGCGAACCGGTCCGGCAGGCCCTCCTTGACGGTGTCCTTGAGCTCGATCAGCCCGATGAGGCTTCCGTCGCGGCGCACTGCCAGCGGCGTTGCGCCGAGGCCGGCAATCCGGTCCGTCGCGGCCTGCATCTCGGCAGGCACAGGCCCGTCGAGCTGCTTCGCAATAGCGTCGACGGCACCCTTCAGGACCGTTTGGCCGTCGACGAGGCGCGCACCGCTGGTGCGGCTCTCGGCAGAGAACGGCAGGAACTCCGCGATCAGGCCGGACAGCCGCTTGAAGCCGGCATCGTCCCCGATGCCGCCTTCGGCGTCGATCGTGCCCAGGCGTTCACGCGCCAGCTCCACGATCGAACGGCCCTCGGGCGTCTCGTCCTGGATCGAGGCCAGCAAGGCCTCCGTGTAGACGTCCTTCTCGCTGACACCTGGCGCCGCGGTGATGGATGCCGCGAGTCGGTTGCCGTAGGTAATGGTTCCCGTCTTGTCGAGCAGGATCACGTCCACGTCGCCGGAGGCCTCAACGGCCCGACCGCTCATGGCCAGCACGTTGAAGCGGGCGACGCGGTCCATGCCCGCGATGCCGATCGCCGACAATAGCCCGCCGATCGTGGTCGGGATAAGGCAGACCAGCAGCGCTACGAGGGCCACGGTGTCCACCGTGGCTCCTGCGTACTGGCCGAAGGGCCGCAGCGTGACGGTCGCCATCAGAAAGATGATCGTCAGGCCTGCGAGCAGGATCGCCAATGCAATCTCGTTCGGCGTGCGCTGGCGCTTTGCGCCTTCGACGAGCGCGATCATGCGGTCGAGGAAGGTCTCGCCCGGATCCGCGGTCACGGTCACGGTCAGCTCGTCGCTGACGAGCGTGGTGCCGCCTGTGACCGAGCTGCGGATGTCCGTGCCAGGTTCTTTGAGCACAGGGGCAGACTCGCCGGTGATGGCCGCTTCGTTGACGAACCCGACGCCATGTGTCACGTCGCCGTCAGTCGGGATGACGTCGCCTTCGCGGATGACGATGACGTCACCCTTGCGCAGCTCCGACGAGCCGACGTCCTCCAGCGACCCATCAGCCTTGCGACGATGGGCTACCGACTCGGACCGCGTCTTGCGGAGCGTGGCGGCCTGTGCCCGGCCACGAGCCTCGGCGACGGCCTCGGCGTACGTCGCGAACAGCACCGTAAACCAGAGCCAGATCGCGATCTGGATTTGGAAGCCGCCGGTCGAGGTCAGTGTGGTCTGGATACCGGTGGCATTGGCGATCCAGATCAGCGTGACCAGCGCGGCCGTGATCTCGACCACGAACATGACGGGGTTCTTGATCAGCAGGCGTGGATCAAGTTTCCGTACCGCCTGCGGCAGCGCGGACTTGAGCAGCTCCGGATCCAGGATGCCGCGTGGCTTTGGTGGCTCGATGCCCGTGGGCTTCTGACCGCCAAGCGTGACGAATCGCTGGAAGCGGCGGGTGCCGCGACCCAGATCGATGGACATGCGGGATCTTGTGATGCTCATCTTTAGAGGGTCTTTCCTGCGTTCTGCTGCAGTTGCTCGACGATCGGGCCCAGCGAGAGCGCCGGGAAGAAGGTGAGCGCACCGACGATGATCACGACGCCGATCAGCAGCACCGTCCACAGAACGCCGGTTGTAGGGAATGTGCCGAGGGACGGCGCGACGCGTCGCTTTTCGACCATGGAGCCGGCGATCGCCAGGATGGGGACCATCATCCCGTAGCGCCCGATCAACATTGCGAACCCACCGGTCACGTTGTAGAAGGGCGTGTTACCGGTGAGCCCGGCGAATGCGGACCCGTTGTTCCCGGTCTGGCTCGAGAAGGCATACAGGATCTCGGAGAACCCATGCGGGCCGATGTTGAGCGGCCCCTTCGTTCCCTCCGGTAGCACCGAGGCGATGGCCGTGAACACCAGGATGCTGAAGCCCAGCACCAGGGCGGTGATCATGGCCATCTTGATCTCGTAGCTCTCGACCTTCTTGCCGAGGTACTCCGGCGTCCGGCCGACCATCAGACCGGCGATGAACACCGCCAGGATGCAGCCGATGATCAACATCCCGTAGATTCCCGCGCCGATGCCGCCGGGCGTAATCTCGCCCAGCTCGATGTTGAACAGTGGTACGAGGCCGGCGATCGGCTGCGCGCTGTCGTGCCACGAGTTGATCGCGCCGGTGCTGGTGCCGGTCGTCGCCGCCATGAACAGGCCACCGACGGCCGCGCCGAAGCGCGTCTCCTTTCCTTCCATGTTGCCGAGCAGGGACTGATCGACACCGGCGGGGAGAAGCGGGTTGCCAACGTACTCGACATGCATTGCGGCCACGGCGCCCACCATCAGGATGAGTCCCATCGCGGCGAAGATCGTCCAGCCCTGGCGCTGGCTGCCCGCGTATCGGCCGAAGGTGAAGGTCAGCGAGAACGACACCGCCAGGAGCGCGAAGATCTCCAGCCAGTTGGTAAGCGGCGTCGGATTTTCGAATGGGTGGGCGGAGTTGGCGTTGAGGAAGCCGCCGCCGTTGTTGCCCAGCTCTTTGATCCACTCTTGGGAGGCAATGGGTCCGATCGCGAGCGTCTGCTGCGCACCTTGAAGGGTGCTGACGGTCTGATTGGGCTCCCAGGTCTGGGGCACGCCCTGCCACACCAGGATCAACGCGCCGACAATGGAGATCGGCAGAAGGATGTACAGGACCCCACGCGTGAGATCGACCCAGTAGTTGCCAAGCGTCTTGCTGCTGCGTCGCGTGAGGCCGCGAATCAGCGCGATGGCCACGGCCAAGCCAGTGGCGGCCGAGGTGAAGTTGCGAACGGCGAGCATCCCTGCCTGGGTGAGGTATGTCACGCCGGTCTCACCGGAGTAGTTCTGCCAGTTCGTGTTGGTCTCGAAGCTGACCGATGTGTTGAACGCGAGGTCCGGTGACTGCGCAGGGATGCCGCCTTGGTTGAGCGGCAGAATGTCCTGGAGCCGGAGCACGATGTAGCCGGCGATGATGGCCACCACGGCCATCGCCAGCACCGCGACGGCGTAGGTCTTCCAGCCCATCTCGACGGTCTCGTCGATGCCGCAGATGCGGTAGACGCCCCGCTCGACCGGACGGAGAACAGGGCTCAGGAAGGTTCTCTCACCTTCCATCACCTTGTGGATGTACGTGCCGAGGAACGGTGTGATGACCAAAAGCGCCAGCGCGATGGTTACCAGCGTGGCGATGTCCCCTGTGGACATGGGCTAGAAATCCTCGGGGCGAAGCATCGCCCAGATCAAATAGAGGAAAACGAGCAGCGCAGCCGCGGCGGTCACGAGCTCGAGGATGTTCACTGGCGCACCCGGTCGCATAGCCAGAAATAACCGGCAAGCGCCAACACGCACAGGACGCCGATGACGGCGATATGTAGATCGGTCATGGCTCGCTTCGATCTCCCTCGAGCAAACGCTCCAACGTGTCCACCAGGGTCTCCATGGGAAAGGGCTTGGGCAGATAGCCGGCGCAGTTGAACTCGTCAAGTCGTCGCGGATCGACCGTCGTTGCCGACGCCACCAGCACGGGCGGCGAGCCGGCCACCCGCCAGGTGTCGCTCCGAAGCAGATCCCAACCGGTGTCGCCCGGCAGGTTCAGGTCCAGCAGGACGACGGCAGGTCGGAACCCCGAATCGAGCTGGGCTGTTGCCTCTTCGGCGGACGCAGCCTCCGTGACGTCGAAACGACGCGCCCGGAGTTGACGGCCGACGATGCGGCGCAGGACCTCGTCGTCTTCGACGATGAGGACGGATCGCTCGGTCACTCCGCGTCGAGTCCCTCGACCGAGATGTCCGCACCACTGTCGTCCCCGCGCCAGATGGGCACGACACGGACGCCACGGGCGGTCCCGAGCTTCTGGGCCGCCGGGAGCAACTCGGCGCCGAAGCGCAGGTTGCCGACGACCACGCGGCGCGAGCCACCCGCAGCGACCATGGCGACCGCCTGGCGCACGAGCTCCAACTCGCGTGCGATTGCGGATTCGACCACGGCCTCACGGCCGACCACTGCTGTCATGCCTCAAGCCTGCGACCGGACCCCAAGAGGGAACCGGCAGGCGGGCCGGCTTTGGCCTTAGGTCTGTCTAAAGCCTTCGATCAGGCCTCTCGAATGCGATACCCGACGCCGGGCTCGGTCACGATCAGGTCGTCGAGACTGCCGTCAGGATCTGCCGAGCGCAGCTTCCGACGGAGCTGGCTGACGTGAACGTAGACGTAGCTGTCCTCACCTTGGTACGCCTCACCCCAGACGGCGCGCAGCAGCCGGCCCTTGGTCACGAGGCGGCCGCGGTTCTCCAGCAGGACACGCAGGATCTCGAACTCACGCGGCGTGAGCTCCAACCGAGCACCGTTGACCAGCACTTCATGGCGCGGCACGTCCAGCGACAGCGACCCGACGCTGATGCGGCCACTGGCGTCTCCGGCGGGACCAGCGGCGTGTCTCAGCGCCACGCGTAACCTCGCGTTGAGCTCGTCGACGCCGAAGGGCTTGGTCACGTAGTCGTCCGCCCCGCGCTCCAGTGCCTCAACCTTCTCGCGCTCGTCGTAGCGTCCGGAGAGGATCACGATCGGCGTCTGTGCCTCCCGCCGGATCCGTGTGATGATCTTCAATCCGTCCATGTCCGGGAGGCCGAGGTCGAGCAGCACCAGGTCGGGCCGGCGCCCCTCCCAGTGCTCGATCGCGGTTCGTCCGTCCGTCGCCTCGACGGTCGCGAAGCCCCGGCGGCGCAGGTCGCGGACCACTGCCGCGCGGGTCTCGTCGTCGTCCTCGACCACCAGGATCGTCGTTGCAGCCGGCCCGCTGCCAGTTCCGCTCATGCGGGCGAAGCGTTCGCGGCGCCCGCAGGCGGGGCTGCGATCGGCAGGTCCATGTCCACCGCAAGGCCACCAAGGGCGCTACGCCGTGCTGCGATCCGGCCGCCCATCGCCTCGACCAGGCCGCGCGAGACGGCGAGCCCGATGCCCGTCCCGGAACGCGACGTTCGGCGCTGACCGGGCACGCGGTAGAACTTCTCGAACAGCTTGGGGAGTGCGTCCGTCGGAACGCCTGGACCGCCGTCCTCGATCGTCAGGCGGACCCAGCTGCCACCGTGTCGCGCAGCGTCGATGCGGATCGGCGCATCGGCGGGCGTGTACTTGAGCGCGTTCTCGAGGACGTTGACGATCGCTTCGTCCAGGAAGATCGGATCGACGCGCACCGGCGGAACCTCGAGCCGCACCTCGAGCGGATGACCGGCCAAACGCCGCCGAAGTCTCTCCACGGTCCTTCCGACCAGGTCGTCCAGCTCGAATGGGTCCGTGTCGGCACGAAGGGCACCAGCCTCGATGCGGCTCAGATCGAGCAGGTTGGTCACCATCCGGTTGAGGTACTCGACCTCGCGGTCGATCGCCTCGGCGCTCTCGCGGCGATCGTCGACGGAGAGACCGCTGTCCGGCCGCAACGTTCCCGCCGCCGCGCGGATCGTCGCCAGCGGCGTGCGAAGGTCGTGCGACACCGACTGCAGCAGCGCGGTCTTCAGCTCATCGCTCTGGCGCGCGATCTCGGCCGCCTGGTTTTCCGCCGCGAGTCGGTCCTGCGCCAGAGCCTGCCCGACCTGGTCGGCTGCGGCGGACAGCAGTCGCGTCTCGGTACCATCGGGCTCGGGCAGATCCTTGTCGCGCAGCGCCCAGACGGAGCCGAAGGTTCGCTCGCGGGCATTGATCCGCACGCGCCAGAGCATGCCCGCGCCACCGGAGCGACCGCGCATCACCGATGGCTGCCGGACGCGAACCCACGCGGCAGGCGTGTCACCCGGCATGCGCCGGAGGACATTCACGGCGTTGGCCGATGGAAGGGTTGGCGCCGGGCCGGGCTCGGTGTCCGCTGCGACGCGTTCGCTCGCGTCGTCGGCGCCAAGGGCGATCCATACCCTCGTAGCGCGAATCTCGGGCAGGAGGATCTTCGCGATCTGGGGCAGAACGTCGGGGGTCGACGGTCGGGTGGCCAGCGCGCGGCTGACTCGAAATAGGGCCAGGGCTTCGCGCTCGCGGGCTTCAGCGGTCTCGGTGCGACGGCGCTGGAGTGCCGCCAACTCGCCGACCACGATGCCAACGAAGAGCAGCAGCACCGCGTTGAGCCACTCGGCGGGGTCGTGGACGGTCAGCGTGAACCGCGGCTCGATAAAGAAGAAGTCGTAGAGCAGGAACGATAGGAGAGCCACAGCTGCGGCACCACGCGCACCGCTCACGATCGCCGTAACGACGACTGCCGTCAGGTAGACGGACGAGGCGTTGGTGACACCAAGCCAGCTCTGCAGGATGGCGACGACGAGCGTGGCGACGACCAGCGACGGGACGGCGACCAGCACGAATCGCGCAAGTCCGGCTCGATCAAGCCGGACTGCGTCCCGCGATCGGGCGGTCAGGTCAGACGTTGGCGTCGTAGGCGCGCTTGAGCCAGCCACCGACCTCGTCATCGACGTCGTCGATCGTAGGGATGCCGATGCGATGCGTCACGCCGCTCTGGCCCATGCTCGTCGCCAGGACGAGACGGCCTTCCTCCGGCTGGTCCTTCGGCAGCCGGAGACCGAGATCTACGCGAGACTTCGTGCGCGGCTCGACCGACGCGAACGTGCGGCGCGGCGTGAGCAGCGCAACGTACGTCTTGCGGTTCTGGACTTCGACGTCGCCGATTCCCGGGAGCAGCGCCAGCAGTGCGTCGTGGACCGGCATGAGTTGCGGCCGGTCGCGGTACTGCCCTTCGACCAACTCGTCCGGGGTCGCCTGCAGGTAATCGGGATACCCGAAGCGCTCCATCACCAGCATCATCGCGGGATACCCGGTGACGCCCTGTTCCGTCAGCCAGGCGCGCAGCGCAGTCTCATCGGTCGGGTTCTGCACGGCGATCTTCGCGTTCCAGGCGGCAACATCCTCGCCGGTGCGCTTCACCAGCAGGTCGCGCACCCAGGCGTTCATCTCCTCCCATGAGCGTGGCTGCGTCGACGGGGTACTCATCCGGTGTCGCATCCTACGCCCCGTGATCGCAAGCGCGGTCGCGCGCAGGAGCACAAGCGAAGCGCCGTGCTGCGATGGATGCTCTTGCACGCGCGGTCGTGAGCGCGCAGCAGCACAAGCGAAGCGCCGTACTGCGGGGGAAGACTCGCGCAGAGGTGGAAATGACAACCGGACGGGTGATCGAGCTGAGCCACGAGCTTCGGGACGGGCAGGTGACGCTGCCCGGCTTTCCGCCGCCGCGAGTCGGGACCTTCCTTTCACGCGAGGAGTCGCGGGCGCGCTACGCGCCAGGGGTCGAGTTCCATATCGCCACGATCGAGATGATCGCCAACACCGGCACGTACCTCGACTCGCCGTTCCACCGCTACGCCGAGGGCGCCGACCTGGCGGGTCTCGATCCTGCGCGGCTGCTCGAAGTCGAAGGCCTCGTTGTGCGCGCACCGGTCGAAGACGGCCGCTCGATCGAGCGCGAGCGCATTGGCGCGCTGGCAGGGGACAGCGTGGCCGGTCGCGCCGTGCTGGTCCACACTGGCTGGGCTCGGCATTTCGCGACGCCGGCATACGGCGTCGGCCACCCGTTCCTGGCCGAGTCCGCCGTGAAGTGGCTCGTGGACGCCGGTGCCGCGATCGTCGGCATCGACAGCCTCAACATCGACGACACGGACGACGGCCGGCGGCCGGCGCACTCGCTCCTCCTGGGTGCGGGCATCCCGATCCTCGAGCACCTCACCAACCTCGACCGGTTGCCGGATCGTGGCTTCACGGTGACCGCGCTGCCGCCGCGCTTCGTCGGCGTCGGCACCTTCCCGGTCCGCGTGGTGGCGCGCTTCTAGCGACTCCCGCTGACCAGCTGTTCGCGATTGAACAGCCGTGTGGCGATGCGCCAGCCGACCACGTTGAGAACGAGCAGGAGCGCCACGGCCGCGACCGCCAATCCAAACGTCGGCTCGATGACGTTCAAGGCAGTCAGCACGATCACGACGACCGGCGGCAGCGTGGCCAGCAGTCCGAGCTGCTGGGCCGTGCGGACGTCCGACGCGCGGGTCGAGATCGAGATGCCGACCCAGATCGACCACCCTGCCAGGAGCGGCGTGAACAGCAGCTGCGCGAGGAGGTCGGGGCCCTGGATCAACGCGGCAGCGATTTCCGGCTGGGACAGGACGGTGACCAGCAGCAAATAGAGCCCGAACACGGCGTACGCGATCGCGATCGATGGGATGGCCACGGCGACCGCCTTGCCAAGCAGGAACTCGTCGCTCCGGATCGGCGTGCTGAGCACAGGCTCGAGCGTCTCCTGCTCGCGCTCCCCGGCAACGACCGATGCCGCAATGAGCACCGGAACGAGCGTCGGGATTCCAAGCAGGTAGAGCAGCACGTGCTCGTGAGCGAGCGGGCCGGAGCTGTCGGACGAAAGGGCGATCACCGCCACCAGCGGCTGGATCATGAAGAGGATGGGAAAGATCGCCATTCCGACCACGAGGGCGCGGTTGCGCCGGTACTCGCGCAGCTCCTTGCGCACGATCGCGCCGATCCAGCGGCGGTTGAGCTTCATCCGGGGGCCTCTCCGGGTTGGTCTCCTGGTTCGTCGCCGATCAGCTGGAGGTACACGTCCTGGAGCGAGTAGCGAGCCTCCGCGATTGACAGCACGTCTGCGTCCGCGGCAACCAGCGCGCGAACGACGTTCGGCGCGGCGACGGTGGCATCGTCCACGGACAGCTCGTACCCACTCCGATCGACCGGGCGCCAGCGGTGAACGCCAGGGACACCCCCGAAGACCGCCTCGGGATCTTCGAGCGGATCGCGCGTCCGCACGTCGAGGCTGCTGTGAAAACGCTGGCGACGCAGCTCGCTCGGCGTGCCGATCGTTCGCAGCGTCGTGCTCAGGATGGCGACGCGATCGCAGAGGCGTTCCGCCTCCTCGAGTCGATGCGTCGTAAGGAACACCGTAACGCCGCGCTCGCGCAGATCGACGATCAGATCGTGGACCTCGTGTGAAGCAACCGGGTCCAGGCCGGAGGTTGGCTCATCGAGGAAGAGCACCTGCGGATCGCTGAGCAGCGCCCGGGCCAGCGCAACTCGCTGCCTGAGCCCTTTCGACAGGCTGCCGCAGCTGTCGTCGGCGCGGTCCTCCAGCCTGACCGCCTTGAGCGCTCGATCGATGCGCCGGCGCGGATCTGCGACCTCGTACAGGTCCGCGAAACAGGAGAGGTTCTCGAAGACGCTGAGACGTCGGTAGAGGCCGGGCGACTCCGGCATCACTGCGATCCGACGCCTGATCTCGACGCCATTCGATGGCTCGAGATCGAAGCCGCAGACGGTGGCCGAGCCGCTCGTTGGCTTGATCAGCGTTGCGAGCGTCCGCACGGTCGACGTCTTGCCGGCGCCATTGGGGCCGAGGAAGCCGAAGACCTCCCCGGGCTGCACGTCGAAGGTGACATCGGAGAACGCGACTCGCTCGCCGAACGTCTTCGACAGGCCTCGGACGGACAGGACCGGCGCGTCAGTCACCCTTCGGGCGGGCTCTGCCCCATCAGCTCGGTGACGTTGACCACCTCCCAACCGTTCTTCTTCCACCACGGGATCAGCGCCTTGAGCGCCTCGTACACGTTGGGGTGGTATTTCGTGTTGTCGAAGTGCGTCACCACGATCGAACCGTTCGTGCAGGTGTTCTGGACGCTGGCGATCTGCTGGGCTGTCGACCAACCAGACGAGTCGCCGAAGAAGCAATCCTCGCCGACAGGCCACTCACCGAGTGACTTGACCAGGTCCAGGTTGCTGGCGTCGCCGTAGCAGAACCCACCGAAGCGGAACCAATCGGGCTTGTAGCCGACCGTGTCGTCGATGATGTTGGCCGCGCGGGTTATCTCGCCCTTTGCGTCGAAGATGGGCGGGGCAGCGGGATCTTGCGACTGGCAACCCGGCCAGTAGCCGTGGTCCCAGCTGTGGTTGGCGATCTCGATGCCAGGGCTGTTGGCCAGCTGCTTGACGATGTCCGGGTAGGCCTTCACGTAGAGGCCGTTCGCGAAGATGGTGGCGTGGACCTTGTTGTCAAGGAGCAGCTGGAGAACTCGCGGGTCGTACTCCTTGTAGGAGTCCTTGGTCGCGTACATGAACGGGTACATGTCCGCGTCCATGGTCAGCGCGATCACCTTCGGGTCGCCGTTGCGCTTGCCGTGGGTCACGTACGCGGGCAGCGGCTTGGGACCCTTGGTCGGCTTGGGCGTCGCGGATTCCTGCGGGCCACCGTCGGTCGGTGCCGACGAGACAGCGGTCGGTGAGCCCGACGGCGCGATGGAAGAGCCCGACGACCCGGTCGGAGACGCGCCGGCGTCCGACGGTGTCGGTGATTCGATTCCTGGCCCAGCGGTACTGGTGACGGCCGGCGACGGCGTTGGCGCTTGAGTGGGAACCGACGAGGGTGTGCTGGCCGGATTGCCCGAACAGGCGCCGACGAGCAGGGCAGCCGCGATCGATGCCGCGATAGCTGGGCGCCACCCGCCCATCGATCCGATCAACGGACCTCGATCACTTCACGTTCGACCGGCCGAGACTCTTGACTCGCCGAATCGACCGGCGAGATCGCCATGGTCTTGTTCATCGCTTGCCCCCGGTGGCTGGCACCCGTTCCTCGAACTCGATGCGCAGGGTCTTGCCGTCTATTTTGGGCCCCGACCGTCCAGGCGGTCACGAGCGCCCGGGGCAGAAACCGGATGGTCGCCCGTGCATAGAACGTTCCGCGTCATTCGGCGGCCATGCTAGAGGGAGTGGGCGAAGAAGCCATAACGGGGTGCGGGCGCGTGGACCGCGGCGACCTTGCACCTGAGGCGTCAAACGATCGACGGACCGGGCTCGGATAGGTAATCCCGGTCCATTGCCGTCAGCGCGGACGTCCATCGACCGACACAACCCTGTTTCTGGACACCAAACGCCAAGCCAGAGCCGCCACGCCCAGCCCCTGCCGGTTGCTTGACGTCTGTGTTGCAACCCGGGCTGCCCACTCGGTCTGGCGAGCGCACAGTGCATGATCCGCGAGATGGCCGACCAGCTCGTCAACCTCGTGTCAATCCTGGCGGGCAGCGTGATCGTCGCGTGGATCCTGTGGGACGTCTATCAGACGGTCGTGATCCCGCGTGCCACGCCGACGCGCGTCCGTCTGGCGCGCTTCGTCACGCGAGGGCTGTGGAAGGTCGGAAGCTGGCGCGCCGCGCGCGCGACCAGCGTGGACCGCCGCGAACGCCTCCTCGGCAACTTCGCGCCGTTCACGGTGATCGTGCTGCTCGGCCTTTGGGTCGCGATGCTGATCGTCGGCTTCGGGCTGATCCTCTACGGGCTGCATCCCGAGATGAACAACGAGGGCGACCTCGGCACGGCGCTCTACCAGTCGGGCATCTCGTTGCTGACGATCGGCTACGGCGACGTGCTCGCCAAGGGCGTGCTCAGCCGGCTGGCCGAGATCACGGCCGCCGCAAGCGGCGTTGCCGTGCTTGCGCTCGGCGTCACCTACCTGTTCTCGTTGTACGGCGCATTCCAGCGGCGCGAGGAGCTGGTCACCACGCTGGACGCTCGCGCCGGTGTGCCGCCGTCAGGCATCCAGATGCTCGAGACCTACGCCGAGATGGACCTCTGGGACGACCTGCGCCGATCGCTCTCGGACTGGGAAGTGTGGTCGGCGCGCGTGCTGGACAGCCACGTCGCGTACCCGATCCTGAACTTCTTCCGATCGAGCCATGACGGCGAGAGCTGGCTCGGCGCGATCGGCGCGGTTCTGGACGCAGCGGTGCTCCTTGCGACGACCGTCGAGAGCGGGCCGGGAGGACAGGCGGTACCGCGGGGCCAGGCGGTCATGACGATCAAGCTTGGCACCCACCTGGTGGAGGACATCGCCCAGTTCTTCACCTTCGAAAGCACGGACCAGCCGATGGTCACGCGAGCGGAGTTCAACGCCGCGCGCTACCGGCTGGCACGGGCCGGCATGGCCATCCGGTCCGATGGCGACTCGTCCTGGAACGCCTTCTCAGACCTGCGCTCGGACTATGCCTCGCGACTCAACGCGATGGCGCAGTTCCTGATGATCCCGCCGACGCAATGGATCGGCGATCGCTCTGCGGTGCGCCGCGTGACCCGCGTCGATGAAGTGGTCCGGCAGTCGGCCCAGGCAGGGCGAGAGGCGGCATCGCGCGCACTGCTGTCACGCGGAATGCCGCAGATCCAGATCCTCGATGAGCCGCCTGACGGAACGATCGTGACGAGCGTGTCGAAGCCGGTAGCCGCGGCACCGTCCCCATCCAGCGACGGCAGCAGCGTCGAAGCGGGGAGCGCCAGGAGCTAGTTCGAGCCGCTCGAGCTGCCGGTGCTCGAACCGTTGAGCTCCGGATAGGTGGGCGTCTGGAGGATGCCCAGCGTGTTGAGCGGCCAGAAGCGCAACCACGCACGGCCGATCACCTCGGACGTCTTGACCATGCCGAACTCGCGCGAGTCCCGCGATGCGCTGCGGTGGTCGCCCATGACGAAGAGGCAGCCGTCCGGGACGGTCCACTTGGACACGTCTGTGAGGGGGGTCGTGTCTCCGTCCGTGTTGATGTACGGCTCGTTGAGCTTGATTCCACTGATGTACACCGAGCCGTCGTGGATGTCGACGGTGTCACCCGGGACACCGATCACACGCTTGATGAACGGCGTGTCGCTGTCGTCGTACTGGCCGTCAGAGCACGAGTTGGCGATGCTCGCACCGCCCTGCCCGGAAGGCGAGTGGAAGACGATGATGTCGCCGCGCGAGTACGAGTCGAAGCGCGGCGTCAGCTTGTCGATGAGCAGGTGCTGGTTGGGCAGCAGCGTGGTCTCCATCGACTGCATCTCGACGCGGTAGGTCTGCACGACGAACGTCTGGATGACGACGTACAGGACGACCGCCAGGACGATCGTGGTGATGATCTCGACAACGGCGTCGAGCGCACGAGAACGTCGCCGCGGCTGAGTGGGCTCTTGAGGCACGTACGCCGGTTGCTGGGTGGTTGATTCGGGAGGGAGCACCGGGTATCGGTCCGTCAAGCCTCTTCGGTGCCGGACTCGGCAGAGGCGGCGGTCGCCTCGCCAGCCTCCGGCTGCGCCTCGGCGCCTACTCCCTCGGCAGGCGCCTCCTCGACCCGCGGAGCCTGGACGCGCACGAGCGGCTCGTGGCCGTCCGTCACCAGGGTGACGCGCTCGGGCAGCTGAAGGTCGGAGACGTGCAGCATCGCCTCGAACGAATCGAGACTGCTGATGTCGAGTTCGAGACCCGGCGGGAGATCCGCGGGGAGTGCCCGCACCTGGACCGTCTCGCGGAGGTGCAGCAGCGTGCCGCCAAGCTTGTCGATGGCGGAAGCCTCGCCCACGATCACGATCCCGACTTCGACCGTCATCTCCTCGGTCATCGTTACGACGAAGAAGTCGGCGTGGATTACGGCACGAGATCGCGGGTCTTCCTGCACGGCGTGGAGCAGGACGGGGGTGGCGCGCTCGCTGCCGACCTTGAGGTCGACCAGCGCGTTGCGCCCGACATGGCGCCTCAGCGTGGCGAACTCGCGCGCGTCGACGACGATCGGCTCGGATGCGTGGCCATGGCCATACACCACGGCGGGGAGCTGGCCGGCACGGCGAAGGACGGCAACCTTCTTGCCGGTGACCTCGCGGCGCTGCGCCACGAGCTGCGGACGGGTGCTCACGGGTGGACCTTTCTGAAGCGAGGTTCATGGCCTGCGGCGACCGGTGGAGCGCGCTCGGCGCGCGACGGACCACGACCGTCAAGGTTGGCCGCTTTGCCGAAGGGCTTCGCATCGTAGCACGGGGTCCGTGACCGGCGCCTGATCTGACCCGATCGATGAGCAAGCAGCGCTCGACTGGCTGTGGACGTACCATCCGCCGTCCAATGGCTGCCACCATTCTCGTGGTCGAGGACGAATACGCCGTCGCGCGCGGCGTGCAGTACGCGCTCGAGCAGGAGGGCTATGCCGTCGCGCTCGCCCGGTCCGGCGAGGACGGCCTCACCATCGCGCGTGAACTGACCCCTGATCTGATCCTGCTCGACGTCCGGCTGCCCGGCATCGATGGATTCGAGGTGCTCCGGCGCCTGCGCACTTCCGGCTCCAAGGCACCCGTCCTGATGCTGACCGCACGCGACGAGGAGATGGACAAGGTGATCGGGCTCGAGTTGGGCGCCGACGACTACCTTTCCAAGCCGTTCGGCCTGCGCGAGCTGATGAGCCGGATCAAGGCTCTCCTGCGCCGTGCCTACGGTGACCTGGCCGATGCGGCAGGTGGCCGGCAGATCCGCCACCACGACCTCGTGATCGATCTCGAACGGCGGCGCGTCACCCGCGGCAACCAGCGCATCAGCCTGACCGCCACGGAATTCGAGATCCTGCGACACCTCGCGACGCGGCCGGGGCGCGTCTTCTCGCGGCGCGAGCTGCTCGAGCTGGTTCGCGACTACGAGGCCCTGGACCAGGACGAGAAGACGATCAACGTCCACGTGAGTCATCTGCGCGAAAAGCTCGAGGACGATCCTTCGGATCCTGGCTTCATCCTGACGGTGCGGGGTGCTGGCTACGCTTTCGCCGAGCGCTAAGCCCGGATCCACTGGGCCAGTGCGGCAGATCGCCGGTCGGGCGAGCGCGATCCAAGGAGGCCGGGAGCACCGCAGCGAACGCACCTGGTTGGTGCGTGAGCGAGGAGCGCAGCGCCGACGCCGGAGCGTGCCGTCCGGGCGGATGAGATGCAAGCTGGCATCGGTGGATGCGGGCTAACGGCGTTCTGCGGAGCTTTCGGCTCCGGCTGGTCCTCGCGTTCTCGCTGGTCGTTGCATTCGCGCTGGCGCTGGTCATCGCGACACTGCCGCGTTTCCTTGACGGCTACTTCCTGCAGCAGGAGCAGGAGAGCCTGAAGTCGCGCGCGGATGCGGTCGCGACGTCCGTCGAACAGCAGCTGAAAGTCTATGGAAACGGGACCAGCCTCCCGCCTCCCATCCTGATGAACGCAACGGCCACCACGCCGGTCACTCCGAGTATCACCACGGTCGATGCCTTGGGGGATGCGGAAGGTGGCTTTCTCCGCAACCTCACGCCACAGGTCGCGATGGCCGACGTGACCGTCAAGATCATGGCCGCTCCCGGTGACACAGAAGCGGCATACCAACTGTCGGTGCTGCTGCCCGACTCGGCCGGAAAGCCCGGGCAGCAGCGCGAACCGCTCACCGCGACGTCCAACGCCATCCAGCTGTCCGACGTCTACTGGAAGAGCAACGCCACCGTCGCGCCGCTGCGGGTGATCACGGCGACCCTGTCGAACCCGTTCACCAATCGCGCGCAGACGACCAGCACCATCGGCAGCGTCCTGATCGGCGTGGCGCTGCTGGCGTTGATGGTCGCGATCGTCGCTTCGCTGCTGCTTGCCCAGCGATTGACCAACCCGATCCGTCGCCTCGAGACTGCCGCCCGGAGTCTCGCCGACGGCCATCTCGACTCACGCGTGACGATCTCTGCGACCGAGACGACGGAGATTGCCGAGCTCGCCGGCGCCTTCAACAACATGGCAGATGGGCTCCAGGAGTCGATCGACGTGATCAGCCAGGATCGCGACCGCAGCCGGGCGTTCCTCGCCGACGTCAGCCACGAGCTGAGAACGCCGATCGCGGCGCTGCGGACGTTCAACGAGCTGCTCCAGGCGGGCGCCGGCGAGGACACCAGGACACGCACCGAGTTCCTGCAGCAGAGCGGCCGCCAGATCGACCGCCTCGAATGGCTGGCCACCAACCTCCTGGAGCTGTCAAAGCTCGATTCGGGCCTCGTCGCGCTCGACCTGCGCCCGGACGACCTGCGGACCGCCGTCGAGAACGCGATGGAGCAGGCGCAGCCCGTTGCGGACGCCAAGGGCGTGAAGCTGGCCATGCACGTGCCCGACAGCCCGGTCAGGCAGCCCCACGATCCGCCACGGATCGGACAGGTGCTCTCGAACCTGGTCGCCAACGCGGTGCGCTTCACCCCGACCGGCGGCAAGGTCGACGTCGACCTCGAGCCAACGGAGACCGGCGCGCAGCTGACCGTCACGGACACCGGCATCGGGATCCCGTCGGAAGAGCTCCCGCACGTGTTCGAGCGCTTCTACCGCGGAACGGCCTCCTTGGATGAGCGCGATTCCGGCTCTGGGCTGGGGCTCGCGATCGTGAAGTCAATCGTGGACATGCACCGCGGTCGCATCACGATCCAGTCCGCGCCGGGCGCCGGAACGCAGGTCGTGGTTACGCTTCCGCGCCACATGACGAATTCTTCACCGGGCGCTGCCCGCCCATGAACGTCGCCCTGCGACAGTTCCGCTGGACACGAGTGGCGCAAACGCGTCCGTCGCCGCACCCGTTGCCCCAGCATCGGAAGAAGGATCCCATCGGATGACCACGCAGCCGCCGTTCGGCGGCGACGAAACGACCACGAGTTACAGCCCCGTGCCCGCGCAGCGCCCGCGCTGGCCCGTCGAGCAATCGTGGAGCACGCCCGAGCCCCAGACACCCGAACGGTGGTTCGAACCGGCGTGGCAATACGAGCCGCCGCAGCGCCCGCAGCCCGTCGATCGCGGCGGTGGCCGTCGCAACATCGGCTTCTATGGGGCGTTGATCCTGGTGTCGGGCATGTCCGCGGTCGCGGCAGCCGCGGGAACCGCGTACCTGATGCGTGGTGAGCCGGCTGCGACGGATCCCGCCATCGAAGCCTCCGAGACGCCGCCCGTGACGGCAACCCTTGCCCCTGGGCACGGCGCATGTTGCGTCGCGAGAGCAGGACCCCGTGATCGCCGTGGCGCAGGACGTCAGCCCAGCGGTGGTCACGATCGTCTCCCTGGAGGCAGGCAGCGGAGGCAGCAACCCTGACTCCATTCCGGCAACCGGCGTGGGTTCCGGGGTCATCTTCGACAAGCACGGCTGGATCCTGACCAACCGGCACGTCGTGTGCGGCGCCGAGACGCTGAGCGTCCGACTCAACGACAGCAGTGAGTACGTTGGCCGGACCTACGGGCTCGACACCCTCACCGATCTCGCGATCGTCCAGATCAACGCCAAGAATCTGCCCACGGTGCACATGGGCGACTCGGGCCAGCTCAAGCCGGGCGAGCTGGCGGTGGCCATTGGCAGCCCATTGGGAACCTTCACCAACAGCGTCACGGTCGGTGTCGTCAGCGCGTTGGGGCGAGACATCGCCGTCGACGATGGCTGCAGCCGTGGCGGGCAGGAGTCCCTTCGCAACCTGATCCAGACCGATGCTGCGATCAACCCCGGCAATTCGGGTGGTGCCCTGGTCGATTCCAACGGTGGCGTCATCGGCATCAACACGGCCCTCGCCGGCGACGCGCAGGGGATTGGTTTCGCGATCCCAATCAACATCGCCAAGCCGATCATGAACCAGGCGCTCCAGGGCAAGCCGCTGTCGCGGCCATGGCTGGGGATCTCCTACAGGCCGATCAACGCGTCGATCGAGCAGGAACAGCACCTGCAGGTCGACTACGGTGTGCTCGTCGCATCGGACAACACGCATCCGGCGATCTGGCCGAATTCACCGGCGTCCGACGCCGGGCTCGAGGAAGGCGACATCATCACGTCCATCGACGACCAGCGGATCGACGCGACGCACTCGCTTGAAGACGTCCTGATGCCCTATTCGCCCGGCGACGAGCTCGACCTGACCGTGTTGCGCGACAACCAGTCGGGGGAGTTCGGATTGAAGGTCGGAACTCGGCCGGCGCCCTAGGCGGAGCGTTCCCTGCGCAGCTCGACCTGCGCCAATTCCATTTCCACGTCGATCGGGACAGCAAGCTTGCGAACGCGCACGGTAACGGCGTCAGCCGTTGTGGCACCCAGCACTCGACTGACGATCGCCCCACAGATACCTTCCAGCAGCCGATGGTTCCCGGTCTCGACGACGTCGCGGCAGATGGCCACCAGCGGGCCGTAATCGATCGTGTCGGCCACGTCGTCCGATGCGGCCGCGCGCGACAGGTCGGTCTCGACCTCGAGGTCCACCTCGATCACCTGCGGGAACGCGCGCTCCTCCGCGCCGACCCCGTGGATCCCGGCGAACTGCATGGCCTTCAAGGTGATCCGATCGGTTGGGCGTCCGTTCATGCGCCGGCACCTGCTCCGAGGGTGGTCGTCAGCGGGTCCTGCCAGCCGCCGCGCACCACCGCATCGGCCATGCGCGCGACGCGAACGTTTGCCCGGACATCGTGGACGCGGACGAGGTCGACGCCCGATCGCACGGCAAGCGCCGTGAGCGCCAGTGTCCCCTCGAGCCGCTGGTCGGCAGGCAGATCGAGGACCTTGCCGATCGTGGACTTCCGGCTGGCGCCGAGAAGGATCGGCCGGCCGATCACCCTGAGCGCGTCGAGGTCGTGGAGCAGCGCCAGGTTCTGTTCGGGCGTCTTGCCGAACCCCATCCCGGGGTCGATGATCAGCGAATCCCAGGCACAGCCCGCGGCCAGCGCGCGATCCAGCGCGCGCGAAAGGTCGCCGATGACCTCGGCGACCACGGAGCGGTAGCGAGCCTCTTCGCGGTTGTGCATCACCACGTACGGGACGCGGCGATCGGCGGCGAGACGGGCCATCGCGTCCGACGGCCCAACGCCCCAGACGTCGTTGACGATGTCCGCACCCGCATCGAGGGCGGCACTCGCCACCCCGGGTTTGATCGTGTCGATGCTGATCGGCATCCGTGGGAGCCTCGCCCGAACCGCCTTCACCACCGGGATCGTCCGCGCGAGCTCGTCCTCCTCGGACACCGGCGCATGGCCGGGGCGCGATGACTCACCGCCGATATCGAGCAGGTCCGCGGCCTCCTCCGCCATTCGCGCCGCCTTTGCCACGGCCGACGCCAGCGGATCGTCGTTGTCGCGCAGGAGCCCATCGCGGCTGAACGAGTCGGGTGTCACATTCAGGATGCCCATCACGAAGGTCCGCCCACCCCACGCGAACCGTGCGGCGCGCACGGTGAGTGGCGCAGGCAACGTATCCGGGATGCCTCGCGCGGCATCCGCCGGCAAGCCGAACGATGGCGTTGCGTCCACGATCTCCCTTGCGCTGTCAGGTGCCAGTGGCCAGTGCGTCCCCGAACAGGGTGCCACGCACGGCGCCGACCAGGTAGAGCGAGCCGGCGACGATCAGCGGGCCCCCGTCCTCACGTGCTCGCTTCAACCCGGTCCCGAATGCGTCGAGTGCGTCGCTCACGACATCCACGTCGGAACCGAGGGACCGCCACGCAGCGGCTACGTCCTCCGCCGACAGGGCGCGCTCCGTTCCGGGGACCGTGACCGCGATCACTCGCCCGTCGCGAACGAGCGCCGAACCTCGCAGCCCCTCCACCATCCGCGCGATCTCCTTGTCCCGTAGAGCGCCGAAGACCAGTGTCGCCCGTCCACGGGCCAGGCTTGGGGAAAGGTCCTCGAGACCGGTTGCAAGGGCCGCGGCGCCGGCGGCGTTGTGGGCTCCATCGAGCAGGAGGTCGATGCAGTCCGCGGACGAGACCGCCTGCGCCGTGCGTGCGGTGCCGTTCGGATCGACCTCGAGCAGCTCCATGCGCCCCGGCCAGATCGCCTCGGCAAATCCCTTCCGAATCGCGTCCTCTGGGACTGCCGCGATGCTGCGCCGCTCGATCGCACCCAGGATGCCCAGCGCGACCGCAGCGTTCGCCGCCTGGTGACGGCCGATGAGTCCGACGCGCAGCTCCCCGAGGGCAAAGTCGCGCATCAGCGTTCCGCGGCGATCAATGGCCGACACGGGCAACGGCGCAGTGATCGTCAGCGGCGCGCCACTTCGCTTCGCGACGGCCACGATGCAGTCGAGCCCCTCGCGGTCGGCGCCGGTCACGGCCACGTCCCCGCGCTTGATGATGGCGGCCTTCTCCCTGGCGATCAACGGGATCGTCGGGCCGAGCCACTCCATGTGGTCGAGCTCGACGTTGGTGATCGCGGCGACCCCCCCATCCCACACGTTCGTCGCGTCGAGCCGTCCGCCCAGGCCGACCTCGATCACGCCGACGTCGATCGCGTGCCGGGCGAACCAGGCGAAGGCGGCCGCCGTCACCAGCTCGAACTCGGTCGCCGGCCCGAGTCGTGTCGGAATCCGCTCGGCAACCCCGAGGATCTCCTCGATGAGTGCCCCGAAGTCGGCCGAGTCGATCGGCCGCCCGTCGACGACGATGCGCTCGCGGTAGCTCACCAGGTGCGGCTTGGGCGTCTGGCCGACGACGACGCCCGCGGCGCGCAACGCTGCCGAGACGAGTGCCTGGACGCTGCCTTTTCCGTTGGTGCCGCCGATCAGCGCGCCGCGAAAACGTTGCTGCGGGTTGCCGAGCTCCTCCAGCAGCGCCTTCGTACGCCCGAGTCCAAGCTTGACCCCGAACCGCCCGCGCGCGTGCAGCGCGTCGAGAGCATCCGCCTCATTCACTCGAAAAGTCTGCTCCGGACGGGCGGCAGGCCGGGCGACGGCGAGCGGTGCGTGACGCCCGAGCGGTCGCTTGGGACTGAACGCGGCGACCCGAGGCGCCCGGCCGACGGCCAAGCGGCAGGACCCGCCGCGGCAGTGGGCCTATCGGCCTGTCAGCTCGTCCTCGTAGAAGACGCATTGGTTGAAGCGGCTCGAGAAGCAGACGTCCGAGACGTAACCGCTGTCCAAGTGCACTCCACCGCGGAGCTGGCAGCGGCTGACGGTCGTGCTCTGGCGCATGTACGCCTTGAGCAGGTGTGGCGCCTGAAACGGAATCGGGCCACGCGGGCCGGTCAGGTAGAAATGCGGGCAGATATTGCGGCGCAGGTTGGGAAGTCCGAACGGCATCCGTGGCCCGAGCGCGGCGAGCTGCGCTGCGGCGACGCTGCCGCGGACCGACAGCGGCACCCGGGCGATCGGACCGGACGGTGGACGTGGCGGAGCGGGCCTGCCGCCCACCTGCGGCGCTTGCCGGTCAACGCTGGCCGGCTTCCGACTCGTCTCCACCCTGCTCGTAACCTCCCCACTCGGCACGACTGCTGTCGCGCACACGGCGGCAGAAGGCCCAATAGCGTAGTCGATCGTTCGTCACTCCAAGCCCTCCGCGAACGGGGTCTCCCTCGAACCTCTGCCACAATCGACGCATGGAGGACGGGCCTCGCTTCCGGTTGCGATTTGGGCGGCGCAACGGAGCAACCCGGGCACCGCTCGCGCGACGCGCCGGTGAAGGCCGTCTCCAGATCGGCCAGCCGAACCTCTCGACCGCACGCCGCGTCGGCGTCGTCGCCGTCGTGGCTGTGCTGGGAATCATCGTTCTCGTCGCCGGCGGCATGCTCGGCGGCGGTGGGCCGCAGCCGACGCCCGTCGCGTCCGGGCTCTCTGCCATCGCGTCGCCAGCCGCGTCTCTCGCACTCACCGAGGCACCGGTGATCGCCGGTGACGACACCGTCTTCACCAAGGACAAGAGCTGGAATGCTCGGGTCACGCTCGTCTCCACCGCGGTCCCCCGAGACGAGCTCACGCTCAGGGTGCTTCGCAACGGCGACCAGCTGCGCGACGTGGACCTCGGAAGCGGCCGCTCGATGAACGTGCCGAGCATCGGCCTGAAGGTCGGCGACAACGCCATTACGGTCGCGTACGTCTGGAATGGCACGACCGGGCCCGCGTCAAACACGGTGACCGTGACCCGCGACAGCTCCGCGCCCTCGGTCGACGTCGCCTCGCCGATCGACGGCTCGACCACCAGCAGTGGCCAGATCACCGTCGCCGGCCGTGCCGAGGCGGGCTCAACGGTGCGGATCAAGAACGCGACCGTCGGCAGCGCCGCCAACGCACCAACCGACACGGACGGGTCCTTTTCCGCCCCCATGGTGCTGGTGAACGGGCAGAACACGCTGACCGTGACGGCAACGGACACGGCCGGGAACGTGACGACCGTGATTCGTACCGTCACCCGTGACCCGAATGCGTCGGACCTGGAGATCGTGCTGTCGCACAAGTCGCTGCAGCTCAGCAACCTGCCGGTCGCCCTCCAGGTCACGGTGACGCTTACCAACGGGACTGGCACGGGTGACGATGGCGCCTCGGTGATATTCAGCCTCTCGCCGCCCGGCGTGCCGACGTCGACCTATCTCGCGACCATCCAGTCAGAGCAGGCCACGTGGACGCCGCAGGTGCCGGGTGGCGCGAGTGTCGGCGGCGGCTTCGCGACCGCGAAAGTGACGCTGGCGAACGGGAAGGTCGCGACGGGAACCGCACTCTTCACGGTTCGCTGAGCACCGGGACTCGCTCGATGCCACACGACCACGGGCCGCAAAACGGCCCACAGAACCACGTTACCGGGCGCCGACCCCGGGTGGCCGCTGCCTGGGGGCCGCGTAGGACCCTTCCCTGAGCGTCCGGCCATCGCCCCGGTTGCTGAGGTGAAGTCCTGGCGTCACGACGTCGGCGTCGTGCAGCTGACCCCCCGCGGGCGGCGGGGGCCCGACTAAGAATTCGGGTTCCGTCGAGCGCGACACCCGCGCCGGGCTCGCCTCCGATGGCGGACGGTCTGCCGGCGCCGCCTCGATGGGCGCTGCCCCTGAAGGCGCGTGAACGATGACCATCGGCCCGGCCGGATCGGCCTCTTCGTGTTCGTTCCGATCGGCAGTCCGCCCGGCAAACACGAGTCGACGGAGGCGGTCAAATCCGCCGGCGCCATCCTCGGCGGCCTGTCTCTCCTCGAAGCCTGCTCCGCTGGGGGCAGTCGTCGCCTCGAGTGACTGGACCATGGCAAACAGCCCGCGAGGCGGCTCGACGACCTCGATTGCCTGCCAGCAAGCCCTCACGTCGTCCGCACGGATGGGCGCTCGCGTGCGATCCAGAGCGCACAAGCCGATGCCGACCGCGACCCCGTGGTGGAAATGGCGGCAGTTCGAACAGGTCGTTGGGGACGTCGAGCAGACCCAGCAGCGGGTGCTATCCGCCTGGGGCGTGCCACAGTGCTGGCATCGCCAGGTCGCCACGGGCCGATAGTGTAGCTGTTCGAACGAACGATTGAGCACGAACGCGCAGCAATTGGATCAGGTGTTCGGGCGCCGTTGGTAGGGTCGGCCAGGTCACGTTACGGGCAGGGCGTATCCGGCGAGTTGACAATGAGGTCGACCTCCGAACCGGCAGGCATCTGGGCACCGGCGCTGGGGAACTGGTCCGTCACAATCCAGCTGTCGTCGTACGACCCTTCGGGTGGAAACTCGACGACCACCTTGAGGTTGGCCTGCTCGATCTGCTGCCTGGCGGTTGCGAGGTCAAGGCAGCGGTAGTTGTTGATTGTCGGTTCCAGGGAACTCTCAGAAGCGGGAGGCTCCGTGGGGCCGGGCGTTTCAGGCGCCGCCGTGGGCGGCGGTGTCGGCTGTCGGGTCGGACGCGGCGTCGGCGAGGGAGTGGGCTCCGGGGTCGGGGTCGGTTCGGAGACAGGCGTCGGCGTGGGGCTCGGGGCGGGCGACGGCCTGGGTGTCGGCTTCGGGCCACGCGACAGCGTGTAGTCAACAGGTGAGCCACGCAGGACGATGGCGCCGGGGCGTGGATCCGTGGTTACGACGATACCGACTGGAACCGTCGGATTCGGGGCCGTCGTGCGGACACCCGCTTGGAGTCCGATGGCCTCGAGGGCGTTGATTGCCTCCAGCTCGTTCAGGCCGGCCAGCGTCGGCACGGCAACCGTCTTGCTCTGCTGCGAGGCGACCACCTCGACCGTGTCGCCCTCGCCGATCGACGTCGCCGGCGGACGGGCTCTGCGACAGGATCGTATTGGGCGGCTTGTCGTTGTCCTCCTGGAACGACACGTCGAGCGTGAAGCCGCGATCGAGGGCCATCGACTGCGCCTCGTCGATCGACAAGCCCAGGAGCGCGGGCACGGCGATCGGTGGCGGTGTCGGACTGTCGACGCCGAGCCATTGCTGATCAGCAGGAACAGCAGCACGCCCGCGGCGAAGAGGACCAGCAGACCGAGGATGGCCGCGACCCAGGCCCACGGCGTCGTGCCGGCACCGTCGTCGTCGTGTTGCGGCGCCCGATACCGGCTGCTCCGCGTCACCACGCCGCCGGTGACGGCGACGGCCGCGTAGCTCGAGGTTCCTGTCGGGTCGGCCACGAACCGGCCAAGCGCCTGCGACAGCTCAGCCGCGGCTGGACGTGCGCGCGGGTCAGGATTGAGGGTCCAGCGCACGATCGCATCGAGCGATGCCGGGCACGTCGCGACGGATGCGCATCGGGGACGGTGTCGGCGCAGAGAGCCGCGCCACCGCGACGGCTGCAGGCGTGTCGCCCGTGAAGGCACGCTGGCCGGTCAGCATCTCGTAGAGCATCAGCCCGGTCGAGTAGATGTCCGAGGCCGGCGTGACGACCTCGCCGCGTGCCTGTTCCGGGCTGAAGTAATGGACGCTGCCCATGGTCATGCCCGGCATGGTCAGCTGGGAATCGGTCAGCGCCTGGGCGATTCCGAAGTCGGCGACCTTGACCAGCCCCGCGCTGGTGAGCAGCACGTTCGACGGCTTGATGTCGCGATGGACGATGCCGCGCTCGTGCGCTGCCTCGAGACGCGTCGGCGACCTGCTGGCCGATGCGCGCCGCCGCCGTGGGCGGCAGGGGACCACGCTGACGGAGCACGCTCGCGAGGTCGCCGCCAGTGACCAGCTCCATGACGATGAACGGACCGGCGGCGTCAGTGCCGTAGTCGTAGACGCTGACGATGTTGGGGTGCGACAGGGCGGCCGCGGCCTGTGCCTCCTGGCGGAAGCGCGCCAGGAACGCCGGGTCGCTGCCGTACTCGGCGCGCAGCAGCTTGACCGCCACGTCCCGACCGAGCTGCGCGTCCTGGGCGCGGTAGATCGTGGCCATTCCACCCTGGCCCAGCAGCTCGACCAGGTGATACCGGCCGCCGAGGACGCGACCGAGGTCAGCCACCGGCCTGGATCCGCCTGGCCAGCGCAGCCGGTCGCCGGGCAGTCTGGGTGGATGAGATGCATGCGGGCATCGGGCGATCCGGGCTCAGCGCGACGCGTCCCCCGCGACCGCGCTGGCTCATCGCAGATCGAGACCGGCGAGGTAGTCGCGGAATTCCGATCCCAGGTCGGGTCGCTCGAGCGCCAGCTCCACGGACGCCTCGAGCCAGCCCATCGTCGTGCCCGCGTCGTAGCGGCGACCCTCGAACTGGTAGGCATAGACATCCTGCTCTGCCATCAGCGACGAGATCGCATCGGTGAGCTGGATCTCTCCGCCGGCGCCGCGGGGCGTCTGCTCGAGCTTCTCGAAGATCTTGGGCGTGAGCACGTAGCGGCCGATGATCGCCAAGGTGGACGGCGCCGAGGACGGATCGGGCTTCTCAACCAACCCGCGCACCTTGTGCAAGCGTGGATCGTCTCCGCGACCGCTCGGGTCGACGTCGATGACGCCGTAACGGGCCGTCTCTTCCTGGCCAACCTCCATCACCGCAACGACCGAGGCGTGCGTCCGGTGGTAGACGTCCATGAGCTGCTCGATGCACGGACGTTCGGCGATGACCACGTCGTCCGAGAGAATGACCGCGAACGGTTCGTGGCCGACCAGCTCCTTGGCCATCAGGACCGCATGCCCCAGCCCGAGCTGCTCCTTCTGGCGGACGTAGCTGATCTGCGCCATGTCGCCGATCTGCCGGACCCGCCGGAGCATCTCGATGTCGCCTTTGGCCTCGAGGAGCGCTTCCAGCTCGTACGAGTGATCGAAGTGGTCCTCGATCGCTCGCTTCTGGCTGCTCGTGACGATGATGACCTGCTCGATCCCGGCACCCACTGCCTCCTCGACCGCGTACTGGATCACCGGTTTATCGACGAGCGGGAGCATCTCCTTGGGTTGGGCCTTCGTGGCCGGCAGGAACCTCGTGCCCCACCCGGCCGCGGGAAAAACCGCCTTGCGGACGCGCATTCGACCTCATGGAGCATCGAGACCGGGAGACCCGGCCCCGTGGATTGGTTCGTATGGACCGCCGCCGAGTATAGGGCGAGCCGGTAGGGCGTCAGCGCTCGGCGGCTTCGGGAGCCTCGCGGCGAGCGCCGCGCAGCACGACACGGGTGAACGGGATGCGGATCTCGCGGAACGTCTCGATCGAGACCAGGAACCCACAGAACAGGAAGATCACGCCGAACAGGTGGCCGAGCTCGTAGAGCGTGGGCTGGTCCAGGAAGAGGCCGTCGGTGACCGCAGGAATGAATGCCCCGATCGCGATCAGGATCGTGGCGGGCACGCGACTGTGCAGCCTCCCCTGGGCCAGCTCGCGGATCGCGGCGGGGAGCGATGCAAAGAAGTTGACCGTGATGGCAATCGGGGAGATGGCCAGGTTGAACAGGAACTGGTCGCCCGGCTGGCCGGCATCCAGCGAGTACGCGAGCACGCGCCGCTTGGGCATGAACACGTAGGCCGAGAAGAGTGCGCCGAGCAACAGTGAGAACGCACCGGTGACATTCATGAACGGCGTCAACAACCTGATGCTCGACGGCAGGATCTCGGCGGAGGGGACCTGCGTGCCGGGATGAACCGCGTAGCCGGGCGGCGGCAGGACCGTCGTGACCATCAGCACGAGGCTCAAGGCCGTCGCGCCAACGACCGCTGCCGCGGCGAACCATGGCCAGCGGTCGTTCTGGAAGTACGTTTCAACCGCAACTGCGATCGCCAGGGCGAACGCGGCCAGGAAGTAGACCAGCGGCAGGATCCCTGCGTCGGCGTACTCCGTTGGCGCCCGGCGTGGTGTCAGGAACGTGAACAATCCGGCAAGGAAGAGGCACAGCGCGAAGCCGTAGCCGAAGCGCGTCCTGCCCAGCAGGAACGCGGTTCCCAGGCCCAACCAGCCAACGGTCCAGACGCCGCCGGCCAGGAACCACAAGCGGTAGAGCGCTTCGTTCCAGCCACCGGCTGCCGCGAAGGCCTCGCAGGCTGCCGCGACCGCGTAGAAGAGCATGCCGATCGCCCAGACAAGCTGGTAGGCGCGACGCCGCTCACGCCACTGGTCGAGGAGGGCCAGCGAGAAGACGAAGGCAAGCAGCGCCGTCAGCGCCGGCAGGAACACGCTCATCTGCGACGGACGCTCAGTCGATCAGGCGGGCACGAACTCGTGGTCTTGCCGGTGGTTGGCGTCGCAGAGACCCCAGCGATCGTCCGGCAGGGGCACGGGGCGCATCAGCTCGCGCACGTCCGAGAGGCGGCAGAAGTAGTAATCGCGCTTGCGCGCCCAGGCCTTGAAGTGCTCGGCATCCGAATGGAACTGGTGCGGACCCGGGTTCAGCGGCGCGTGCGTTGCCCACGATGGAGGCGCCTCGCGAGCCACGTTGTCGAGAATCGAGATCCGGAACGGGGTCCCAGCGATCGGCTCGCCGCAACCGGCGCATCGCTTGGCGTCGTTCTCTTCGAACACCGTCGGGATGCGGATGCCGTAGATCTGGCCTCCGCGGAACCGGGTCTCTCCCACGAGTTGGATTGTAATCGGACGACGGGCAGGTTCCCGGATCGCGACCGCGGACGCATGGTCACCTCGTGACGCTGAAGCAGCAATCGCAGCTACGCGATCGGTGGTTCAGGCCGATGCATCAGGACGGCGCGGCGGACTCCCCAGCCGAAGGCGCGGGCTCGCTCGATGCCGCGGGTTCGACGGACGCCGACGGGGCGGGCGAACTGACCGCAGGCGCGCTTTCGATGGTGATCGACTGGACGAGCGCATCGATCGCCGACAGCGGAGGCGTGAACGCCGAGTCATCGCCGGCGTTGAGCTTCGAGATCGCGTCGGTCAGGTAGGTGTTGTAGTCATCGGCGTTCTTGAAGTTGTTGTCCTTGGCCTTGACCTTCTTGGGGAACATGCTCGCCTTGACCGGCGTGACGACCGAGATGTACCACTGGCCGTCACTGCTGATGCCCTGGAACGTGTACCAGAAGTCCTTGCCGGCAAAGGCCGAGACGTCCTGGCGGAAGCCGGTCAGGTACGAGATGCCCGTGACCTGCGGCGTGTTCACGTAAACGGCCCGTGCGCGCAGCGGCTGGCCTGCCTGGGCGACCGGCAGGTAGGGCAAGGTCAAATCGTTGCCGGTCGTCGAAGGCGCCATGTAGGTGGTGAGATCCGTCTGCTGTGACAGCAGGTTCTGGAGGCTGCTGAGCGCGTTCGAGTACTCGGCATAGCCACCCATATCGGAGACGCGGTAGACCCGCACCACTGGACCGCTTCCGAGCCGCGGCGTCTTGGCCGTCTCGGTGCGGCTGCCGTAGATCGCGAAGACGGTGTGCGCCGGAGCCGCGACGCCGACCTTCACCTCTGCACTGCTCTGCGCGGGCACGCTGGTGATGTTCACGCTCGAGCCGAGAGACGGGTCGAAGCTGAAACCAACGCCGTTGAAGCTCACGGTGGATGGCGTGTCCTGGGCGAGCGCCTGGCCGCCCAGCACGATCAGCGCACAGAGCAACGTCAGGATCGATACGAAGAAGGCCCGAGATCTCACGTTCACGGCGCGAACTCCAACAGCGTGTGGCCAGACGGCGCCGGTCGAGTCTAGCCCCGTACGGCCCAGAGACCAGATTGCGGTCTCGTCATGGCGACCCGCCGATCGCATAGCAAACTCGCAAGAGCAGGTCCGGTCAGGGGACGACCGTGGGCGGCCCGCCGATCTGCGGAGCAGAACACTGGTACCCCCAACCGGATTCGAACCGGTGATCTCCACCTTGAAAGGGTGGCGTCCTAGGCCTCTAGACGATGGGGGCGTTCACCGAGTTTAGCCGCTGGTTGTGTCAGCCCGGTTCGACGAGCACGACCGTCAGCGTTCGCGGCCCGTGCACGCCCTCGACCCGCTGAAGCTCGATGTCGCTGGTTGCCGACGGTCCGCTGATCCAGGTCAAGGGCCTTCGCGGATCCAGTCGCGCGATCGCATCGGGCACGTCCTGGACGACTTGATTCGCATGGACAACGCAGAGGTGACGGTCCGGGAGCAGCGATAGCGCACGGCGCCCCTGGCCGGGACCTGCGTCCAGGACGATCGTGCCGGACTCGGCGATGCCGAGCGCACACGTCGTCACGACTCCGTCCACCGCATCGAGGGCGGCACGACTCAACGGTGGGTCATCGGAAACCTGCGCGATCGTTGCCGACGCGAGCAAGCCTTCCGGAAACCCGGCCGGCACGACGATCCGACGCACACCCCACGAAGCGAACGCCTCCGCGATCGCGACGTGAGCGGACGTCTCGGTCGCTCGCAGGACGGTCGCGCGGTACTCGTCGACACGTTCCGCGAATCGATTGATGAGTTCCGCGGCAGTGAGCTGCGGCATCGCGCTCGCCGCCGCGCTGGCCGGTGCCGCGGGCGGTGGGAGATGGCCCGGGCGTGGCGGGGCCTCGGCCAGTGCCGTCCGGATCCGCGCCAGCACCTCGGTGCGCGCGTCGGGCTCGTCGTCGTGAGCCGTCAACCTTGGCCGCCTTGCGCGCCACGATGCGTTCGCTTCCACCAGCGCCGGAACGATTCCCGTGCCGGCACGACGAGGTCGCGGCCATGGAACCACGCGGTGACGAGCGACGGCCCGAAGGCGTGGCGGATCCGGCCCTTCGGTCCAGCGAAACGACCGAACGCTCCGGCCGCCCGTTCGGCCGTATCCAGCCGCTTCGAGGAGCCGAATGCCCAACCGAGCGTTCCGAGCATCAGCGTCTCGGTTGTCGGCGGCGCGCCGGATTCCTTCTTCCAGTGGACGGCCTTGGCGCGGAGGTCGACGAGGACCTCGGGAATATCGATCCGCACCGGGCAGACGTCGGCGCAGTAGCCGCAGAGCGAAGAGGCAAAGGGAAGAGACGCCGTCTGCTCGTCGACCGGGCCCTGGTTCATGCCGCGCAACTGCGGCGTGAGGATCGCGCCGATCGGGCCCGGGTACGGCGAACCATATGCCCGTCCACCGGTCCGCTCGTAGACCGGGCAGACGTTCAGGCATGCCGAGCAGCGGATGCAGCGAAGCGTCTGGCGGCCGACCGGGTCTGAGAGCACGCGTGTCCGCCCCGCGTCGAGCAGCACGATGTGGACTTCCTGCGGACCGTCACCGGGCGTCACGCCGGTCCACATCGAGGTGTACGGGTTCATGCGCTCCGCGGTCGACGAACGCGGCAGCACCTGAAGGAAGACGGCCAGGTCGCGCCACGTTGGCACGAGCTTTTCGACACCCATCAGCGTGATCAGCACCTCGGGAAGCGTCACGCACATGCGTCCGTTGCCCTCGGACTCAACAACCATGACCGTGCCGGTCTCGGCGACGCCGAAGTTCGCGCCCGAGATGCCGACCTTCGCGCTCAGGAACCGCTGCCGGAGATGGAGCCGGGCGGCCTCGGCAAGTTGTGGCGGATCGTCGGTAAGTCCATCCGGTGCGGGCCGTCCGACTTGGCCCATCTCGCGCCGGAAGATGTCGCGGATCTCGCTCCGGTTGCGGTGGATTGCCGGCACGAGGATGTGCGACGGAAGATCGTGACCCAGTTGAACGATCAGCTCGGCCAAGTCCGTTTCCCACGCGCGAATGCCGGCTTTCTCGAGCGCGGCATTGAGCTCGGTCTCCTGGGTGGTCATCGACTTGACCTTGACCACGTCGTTCGCACCATGACGCTGCACGATCCCAAGGACGATCGCGTTGGCCTCCTCGGCGTCGCGCGCCCAATGGACCGTCGCCCCAGCCTTGGTCGCCGCCGCCTCGAACTGTTCGAGGAGATCGGGCAGGTTGGCAAGGACCGTGTCCTTGACCGCGGCCGCCGCGAGTCGCAGCTCCTCCCAGTCGGGGCGCTCGGCAACAGCGCGCGCGCGTTTCTCGCGGATCGTCGTGGTGGCACGCGCAAGGTTCTGGCGCAGTTGCGTGTCTGCCAGCGCCATCCGGGCCGCTTCCGGGAATGGCGGCGTCCCGGCGAACGTCGGCGTGCCGTCGGTCGGCGCAAACGTCATGACGGTTCCTCGCCCGCGAGGATCTCGGCAAGGTGCATGACGCGGATCGGAGAGCCGGCACGCGAGAGCATGCCGCCGAGGTGCATGAGGCACGACGTGTCCGCCGCGGTCAAGACGTCGGCTCCCGTCTCGGCGATATGGCGGAGCTTGTCCGAGCCCATCGCCAGGGAGGTGTCCGCGTTCTTGATGGAGAACGTCCCGCCGAAGCCGCAGCACTCGTCCGCATGGGGAAGCGGCACGCGAGTCAGCCCGTCGACGTGATCCAGGAGCCGCTGTGGCCGATCGCCGATGCCCAGCATCCGAATGCCGTGGCAGGTCGTGTGCAGCGTGACGCGATGGGGAAACGTCGCCCCGACATCCTCCACGCCGAGCCCGTCGACCAGGAACTCGGTCAACTCAACCACGCGGCCGGCGACGTCTCCGAGCTGGGGGTCCAGCTGGGCGTGCTCGCGGCGGACCATCGCGGCACACGAGGGCGATGGGGTGACGATCGCGTCGTAGCCAGCAAACGCGTCGGCGAAGCGGAACGCCAGACTGCGCGCCTCATCGCGGTATCCGGTGTTGAAGTGCATCTGCCCGCAACAGGTCTGTGCCTCGGGGAAGTCGACCTCGACATCAAGTTGGTTGAGCAATCGCACAACGGCTTTGCCGACGTTGGGAAACAGCAGATCGTTAAAGCAGGCAATGAAAAGGGCGACTCGGCGCGGCCGTGCGTGGGCTGTTGACGCCCACGTCCGGATCGTCGATGAGGTCATGCCGCGCTGTGCTCGCTCGCCAGGGGCGCGTACCGGCGGGTGACCGAGCTCGTTCGCGCCAGCGTGCGCAGCGCCTCGAGATCCCCACGAAGGACGCCAAGCGCACGGCCCTGGATGAGCACGTTGCCCAAGGCAGTCGCCTCCGTCGGGCCGGCGACGACTGGCAGGCCGCACGCGTCGGCCGTTAGCTGACACAACAATTCGTTCAGGGCACCACCGCCAACAAGGTGGACCGTATGGACGGATGCGCCCGATAGACGGACCGCGTCGGCAAGCGTTCGCGCATGTGCAAGCGCCAGGCTGTCGAGGATGGTCCGGACAATGGCCGGCCGAGTCTCCGGCACCGTCCCTCCGTGGGCGCGGCATGCCGCCACGACGCGCGCAGGCATGTCGCCTGGTGGCAGGAAGACCGCATCATCGGGATCGAAGGTCGGGCCACCTGCCGGCAACCTCGCCGCAGCAGCGAGCAGTGTCTCGAGCTCCTCGATGGATCCCTCCTGGGCCCAACGTCTCATGGACTCCTGCAGAAGCCAGAGCCCCATCACGTTGCGGAGGTAGCGAACCCGCCCGTCGACGCCCGCTTCGTTGGTGAAGTTGGCCGCTCGGCTTGCTTCGCCGAGGATGGGCTCGTCCAACTCGACGCCGACCAACGACCACGTGCCACAAGCGATGTAGGCGAAGCGCCGATCGGCGGCGGGAACGCCGACGACGGCCGACGCGGTGTCGTGGGAGCCGACGAGGATCACGCGCGTATCGTCGCGCAGGCCGGTCGCCTCGCGCACGGCGTCGGTGAGCGAGCCCAGCGCCTCACCGGGATCCCGAAGCCGCGGCAGGATCGCAGGCGACAGCCCGATCGGCTCCGCCAGGTCCGTGGCCCAGGTCCGTGTGCTGGCATCGAGCAGCCCGGTGGTCGACGCGTTCGTGCGCTCGGCTCCCTGCACGCCGGTCAACCAGTACGCGAGCAGGTCGGGCACCAGCAGCACCGCGGCGGCGGCGTCAAAACCAGGCGACCGGCGCGAAGCGGCCAACTGGTAGATGGTGTTGAACGGCAGGAACTGCAGACCAGTTCTCGCATACAGGGTCTGCGGCGACAGCACCGCGTGGACGTTCTCGATGACGGCCGCCGTGCGGTCGTCGCGGTAATGGAACGGCTGGTAGAGAAGCGCGCCGCCCGAGTCGATCAGGCCGTAGTCGATGGCCCACGAGTCGATGCCGACGCTCTGGACGGAGCGGCCGGCCGCCTCGGCTGATTCGGCGGCCTTCCGCAGCCCCGCGAGGATCTCCTGGTAGATCCGGAGCACGTCCCAGTGCAGCCCATCCGGCAGGCGAACCGGCTCGTTGAGGAAGCGATGAACTTCCTCGAGCTCGACTCGATCCGGGTCGACCCGACCGAGGATGACGCGGCCGCTCGACGCGCCGATATCGACCGCTACGACCGTGGCACCGATCACCGGCGTGCTCGGAAGATCACCTCAGGAAGGCCGCGGCGACACCCGCATCAACGGGGATGTGCAGGCCGGTCGTCTGCGAGAGGTCGCCACCGACCAGCGCGAAGACCGCCGCGGCGACGTGCTCAGGCAGCACCTCACGCTTGAGCAGCGTCCGCTGGGCATAGAACTCGCCGAGCTTGTCCTCGGGGATGCCGTACGTGCGCGCACGATCAGCTCCCCAGCCCTTCGCGAAGATCCCGGAGCCTCGAACGACGCCGTCCGGATTGACGCCATTTACGCGAATGCCATGCGGACCGAGCTCAGCGGCGAGCAGCCGGACCTGGTGCGCCTGGTCGGCTTTCGACGCGCCGTAGGCGACGTTGTTCGGACCGGCAAAGAGGGCGTTCTTGCTGACGATGTAGACCAGGTCGCCCGGGATGCCCTGCTCGATCATCACGCGGGCCGACTCGCGGGAGACCAGGAACGATCCCTTGGCCATCACGTCGTGCTGAAGATCCCAGTCCGTCTCCGTCGTGTCGAGCAGCGACTTGGAGATCGAAAGGCCGGCGTTGTTGACGACGATGTCGAGCCCGCCGAAGGCGAGGACGACCGATCGGACGGCCGCGGCAACCTGCCCCTCCCCCGTCACGTCGGCGTGAACGCTGCGCGCGACGTCCAGCCCGCCGATCTCTCGCGCGACGCGCTCCGCATTCTCGGCGTCGATGTCGGCGACCACCACGCACGCGCCTTCGGCGGCAAGCCGATGGGCGATCGCGCGCCCGATGCCCGAGCCGGCGCCGGTCACCAGCGCCACTCGGCCGGCCAGTGGCTTCGGCTTGGGCAACCGCTTGAGCTTGGCCTCTTCGAGCGGCCAGTACTCGATCCGGAACTTCTCCGACTCGGGAATCGGCGCATACGTCGAGATGGCCTCGGCGCCGCGCATCACGTTGATGGCGTTGACGTAGAACTCACCCGCCACGCGGGAGGTCTGCTTGTCCGCGCCGAAGCTGAACATCCCGACGCCCGGGATCAACACGATCGCCGGATCGGCGCCGCGCATCGGCGGGCTGTCCGGGGTCGCGTAACGCTCGTAGTACGAGCGATAGTCGTCGCGATACGCGGCGTGCAGCTCCTTGATCCGCTCGGTGACCTGGTCGAGCGGCGCGGTCGCGGGCAGATCCAGCACCAGCGGCCGGACCTTGGTCCGGAGGAAATGGTCCGGGCACGACGTGCCCAAGGCGGCAAGTCGCGGATGCTCCGCCCGTGCGAGGAAGTCCAGCACGACATCGCTGTCCGTGTACGTGCCAACGACGAGCCGATCGGTGGAGCAGAGGCCGCGCAGGAGCGGCGCCAGCGCCGCGGCCCGACCGGAACGCTCGTCCGTGGCGAGCCGCTCGAAACCCGGCATGACCGCCCCGAACGGATCCGGCCGTCCGTGCTCGACGATGTACCGCTCGGCGGTGCGGATGATCTCGAGCGAGTGCTGCTCGCACTCATCGGAACTCTGTCCCCACGCCGTGATGCCGTGCCCGCCCAGGATCGTGCCGATCGCGTCGGGATGCGCTCTCTGGATCGCGGCGAGATCGAGGCCCAGCTGGAAACCCGGGCGCCGCCACGGCACCCACGCGACCAGGTCCCCGAAGCAGGCGCGGGTGATCGATTCGCCGTCGGCTGCGGTCGCGAACGCGATCCCGGAATCGGGATGCAGGTGATCGACGTGCGCCTGATCGACCAGGCCGTGCATCTGTGTGTCGATCGAGGGCGCTGCTCCTCCGCGGCCAAAGAGGCAGTAGTCGAACGCCGCGACCATCTCGTCCTCGCGTTCCTCGCCGGGATAGACATCGACGAGCGCACGTAGCCGATCAAGGCGCAGGACCGACAGCCCTGCCTCGGTCAACGTGCCGATGTCCCCGCCCGAACCCTTCACCCACATGAGCTCGGCGGGCTTGCCGGTCACGGGGTCGACTTCGGTCCCCTTTGCCGACGTGTTGCCACCCGCATAGTTCGTGTTGCGCGGGTCGGCACCGAGCCGATGAGAGCGTTCGAGCAACTCGTCCGTGGGTCGTTTCATGGCCACGATCATGCACCCCACCCGGCTGGTTGCAGCGGGCACGTGCGCCGATGGCGCACGCTGTCACGGACAGATTTCGAGGCTTCCACACGCGTCTCCATCGTCGACCCCACGGTTCGTCCGTGAAGCATGCCACTGGTTTCGAGTGGTTTCAAATGTCTTGTTGACATTTCCACTTGGTTTCCGTAGCGTGCCGCCCCTGCGACCCAGTTGCTAATCCTCGTTGAGCGGAATGGTGGGCGTGACGAGCGATCTCGGTGGCGGCGGTGTCTTCGCTGAGGAGCGTCAGGACAACATCGCCCGCATCGTCGAAGGGCACGGCCGAGCCCGGGTGTCGGATCTCGCCGCGCAGTTCGGCGTGTCCGGGGTCACGATCCGCAAGGATCTCGCGGCGCTCGAGATGCAGGGGCGGCTCGTGCGCACCCACGGTGGCGCCATGGCGACCGCTCGAGCACGCTCGGAGCGCGCATTCGACGTCCGCGAGCGGTTGCAGAGCAACGAGAAGGAGGCCATCGGGCGTGCAGCCGCCGGCCCTGGTCTTCGACGGAGAGAGCGATCGCCCTCGACGCCAGCACGACGGCGCTGGCGATGGCTCGACGAATCCGGGCTCGCAGCGACTGGCTCAACCTGACCGTGATCACCAATGGCCTTCGGATCGCGGAGGAGCTGGCGGGTCATCGCGGGATCAGTGTTGCGATGCCTGCGGGCTTCCTGCGGTGGGAGGCGATGAGCCTGGTCGGTCCGCTGAGCGAGGGATTGTTCGAGAAGGTCAACATCCAGACAGCCTTCGTCGGTGCGGCTGGCTTCTCGATCGATGCGGGCCTGAGCGATGCCACCGAGGAAGAGGCACAGATCAAGCGCCTGATGGTTGCGGCCGCGACCGAGGTCGTGGCAGTCGTCGACCACACGAAGTGGCAGCGTGCCGCCTTCGCAACGTTCTGCCCGACCGGGCGGATCTCAGCGGTCGTCAGCGACAGCGCGCCCCGGCCGGCATGGCCGCCGAGTTGCGACAGCGGAGCATCCGGATTCAGCTGGTGGAACCTGCGGCAGGGACGCAGCGCGGATCGGGTGGATCGCGAATGTCAGCCCGGGGCGTGCCCGAATGAGCGCACCCGTGGCCCCTTCGAGCAACCTGGCCAGACAGGCGGGCACGCCGGCCGTCGCTGCTGCATCACGTCTCCAAGCGCTTCGGTGCGACGCAGGCCCTCTCCGATGTGTCGCTCGAGCTGCTTGCCGGAGAAGTCCATGCCCTCGTCGGCGAGAACGGCGCGGGCAAGAGCACGCTGGTCAAGATCCTTGCCGGCGTCCACCAACCGGACAGCGGCGTCATCGACGTCGAGGGCGAAGCCCGCAGCAGTCCACGACCCCGTTGCGGCTCGGGCGCTGGGTATCGCCGTCGTCCACCAGGAGCCGAGCCTCTTCCCGGATCTCAGCGTTGGCCGAGAACGTCTATCTCGGCGGCTCCGCCACGGACTCGCTGGGCCGGATCGACTGGAAGGCCGCGCGCCAGCGAGGCGGCCGGGCTCTTCGAACAGCTGGACGTCCGGCTCGATCCCGCCGCGCCGGTCCGCGGCCTGTCGATGGCCGATCAGCAGCTCATCGAGATCGCCAAGGCGCTCTCGTTCGACGCGCGGGTCCTGATCCTCGACGAGCCCACGGCGTCGCTCTCGGCGCACGAGGTCGCGCGCCTGTTCACCATCGTGCGCCGGCTGCGCGACCGCGGCGCGGCCGTGCTCTTCGTCGGGCATCGGCTCGCACGAGATCTTCGAGATCTGTCGAGCGGGCGACCGTGCTGCGCGACGGCCGCCACGTGATCACGGCGCCCTGTCCGAGCTGACGACGGCCGACCTCATCCGCCACATGGTCGGGCGCTCGGTCACGTTGTTCCCCAAGGCCGACGCGCCCATCGGCCAGACGCTGCTCGAGGCACGGAACCTCGGGCGCACCGGCGAGTTACGAGGACATCAGCTTCCAGGTCCGAGCGGGCGAGATCGTCGGCTTCGCCGGGCTCGTTGGGGCGGGACGGACGGAGATCGCGCGAAGCCTCTTCGGGATCACGCGTCCCACGTCGGGCGAGATCCTCATCGAGGACAAGCTCGTTACCTTCGGGACGCCATCGGATGCGATGGCGTCCGGGATCGCCTACGTCCCCGAGGATCGCCACCAGAACGGCCTGGTGCTCGACTTCTCGATCACCGACAACGTCAGCCTGCCGATCCTGTCGCGGCTGTTTCCACGCTACTTCCTCTCGCCGAAACGAGAACGCGCGCTGGCTGCGGACTACGTGCAGCGGCTGAGCATCCGGACGCGCGGCACGCAGCAGCTCGTGCAGGCCCTCTCGGGTGGGAACCAGCAGAAGGTCGTCATCGCCAAGTGGCTCGCCTCGCAACCCGCGCGTGCTGATCCTCGATGAGCCGACCCGCGGCATCGACATCGGCGCGAAGGTCGAAGTCCACCGGATCATCTCCGACCTTGCCGCCTCGGGCCTCGGGATCATCCTGATCTCGAGCGAGCTGCCCGAAGTGATCGCGATGAGCGACCGGATCCTGGTGCTCCACGAGGGCCGCCTCACGGCCGAGATCAGCCGGACCGACGCGACCGAAGAAGGAATCATGTACGCCGCGACCGGCGAGGCGGCGACGCCCGCGGTGGCGGCAGCGGGGTCACCAGCGTGACCGCCTCGGCGCTTCCGCGGCGGCGGAGCATCGGTGATGCCGCCGTCGCGCTGACCCAGTCGCGCGAGCTCGTCCTGGTCGCGATCATCATCGCGCTCTGCGTCTTCGTCGCGATCCAGTCCCCGGCGTTCCTCAGCCCGCGCAACCTGCAGAACGTCACCAAGGACGCAGCGATCATCGCGATCGCCGCCGTCGCCGAGGCGATCGTGGTGCTCACTCGGAACATCGACCTCTCGGTCGAAGCCACGATTGGCCTGGTCGCCTATGTCGTTGGCGATCTCATGCGTGGCCAGATGGCTGCGCCCGAGGCGTGGGCACTGGGACTCCTGCTCGGGGTCACGCTCGGTCTCGTCAATGGCGTCCTGGTCGCCGGCTTCAAGGTTCCTTCGATCGTCGCCACACTGGCGACACTGAGCCTCTATCGAGGACTCGACTTCTTCGTCGCCAGCGGCCGGGAGGTGAACCTCAGGGACTTGCCGCCCGGCTACACCAATGCGGCGACACAGAACATCTTCGGTGTGCCGCTGTTCCTGATCGTGGCGGTCGTCGTGACGGCCATCGTCGGGCTGGTGCTGCGTTACACACTCTTCGGCCGGCGCATCTACGCCGTCGGCAGCAACGCGGTCGCGGCCGCGATCCTTGGCATTCGGTCGCGATTCGTCGTGCTGGTCGCGTTCGCGCTGTGTGGCTTCCTGGCCGGCGTCGCCGGCATCCTGTGGGGCATCAACTACGGGACCATCTACGCGTCGTCCGCCTCGGGGCTCGTGCTGGCGATCGTCGCCGCGGTCGTCGTGGGTGGCGTATCGATCTCGGGTGGGTCAGGGACGGTCGTTGGCGCGGCGCTGGGTGCCCTGTTCCTTGGTCTCGTCAACAACGCATTGCTCGTGCTGCAGTTGCCGCAGGAGTGGCTCCAGGTCTTCTATGGCGCCGTGATCCTGCTGGCGGTGGGGGCGGATGCCGTCGTCCATCGTCGAGCTCGGGTCGGTCGGATCTCGGCTGTCGTGCCATGACCGACCAAACGCAGAACGTCGCAGCGGTGCCCGCGCAGCCCGCGCCAATGGCCACGAGCGACGTGTCGCCCGAGCCGGGCCGCCCTGTTCCCAGGTCCGTGCTGGCCTCGCTGGCGCCGCTGGCTCGCTGGGAAGTGCTGCTCCTGGGGATCCTGATCGGGACTGCTGGTCGTCGGCAGCAAGCTCTCTTCCGTCTTCCTGACGCCACTCAACCTGTCGAACCTCGCGAGCTCCGTGATGGAGGTCGGGGTGATGGCACTGGCGATGACGCCGATCATCGTGATGGGCGACATCGACCTCTCGGTCGAGTCGATGGTCGGACTCGCCGGCGCCGTCGCTCGGCTGGCTGCTGCTGCACGGGGTCCCGCTGCCCGATCGGCATCGTCGCGGCGCTCGGCGTCGGCGTCGATGGGCGGCCTGTTCAACGGACTGCTCGTCACGCGCGGCGGCCTTCCATCGCTGGTGGTCACGCTCGGTACGCTGGCCCTCTTCCGCGGCTTCGCCGCCGTCCTGCTCGGGCCGATCGCGGTCACGAACTTCCCCGCCTGGTTCACGACCTGGGGCTTCGGCTACGTCCCCGGCACGCAGATTCCGTGGACGCTCGTCGTCTTCGCAGTGCTGGCGGTCATCTTCTGGATCGTCATCCACGGCACGTGGATCGGGCGGCAGATCTTCGCGATCGGCAAGAACAAGGAGACGGCACGCTACTCGGGTGTTCGCGTGGCGACCACCCGGACGTCGCTGTTCGTGGTCACGGGACTCGTTTCGGCCCTCGCCGGCCTGATGCTTGCCGGCTACTTCTCGAGCGTCCGAGCGGACAACGGCACCGGGCTCACGCTGACCGTCATCACGATCGTCGTGCTCGGCGGCGTCGACATCAATGGCGGCCGGGGCTCGATCCCGGGCGTCATCCTCGCGGTCTTTACGCTTGCCGCTCTGCAGAGCATCCTGCGTCTACTCGGCGTCTCGAGCGATTACCAGAACGTGGCCATCGGCCTGCTCCTGATCGTCTCGGTCGTCACCCCCATCCTTGCTCGTCAAGCCAAGGGACTGATCAGTCGCGCATCGCGCGGGAGACCCCCGCCGCGCGACCCCGTGGCAGGCGAGGTCGGTTATTCCGCGTCGTAGGAGGAGTGGAAATGGTCCAGTTCAGGTCTCGCACAGTGGCGATCACGGCACTGGCCGTGGTAGCCGTGGCGTCGCTCGGTTCGGCGGCGCTCGCGCAATCCCCGTCGCGCGGGCGAGTCGCCCGCGGCGTCGATGGCCGCATCGATGGCGCCGATCGTCCCGATCTCGGGCAGCGTCGTCGTGATCCCGAAGCAGATCAACAACCCGTACTTCGACGTGGCGTTCAAGGGAGCCCAGAACGCGGCAGCGGTGTACGGCGGCGATGTCACGCAGGTCGGCCCGACCGCAGCCGACGCCACCCAGCAGATCCCCTTCATCCAGACGGCGACGACCCAGGGCGCCAAGGCGATCCTGATCTCCGCCGACGACGCCACCGCGATCGCGCCCGCCCTCCAGCAGGCGATGGCCGCCGGCATCAAGGTCGTCGGCTACGACTCGAGCCCGGCCCCGGGCGCCTACAACGTCTTCGTCAACCAGGCCGACACCAACGGCATCGGCGCCGGCCTCGCCGCAGATGGCGTGCGACCTCGCCCCCAGCTGCACCGGCGAGATCGCCGTCCTGTCGGCCGCGCAGACGGCGACCAACCAGAACGCCTGGATCGACGCCATGAAGACGACCCTCGACGGATCCGAAGTACGCCGGCCTCAAGCTGGTCGACGTGGTCTACGGCAACGACGATCCGACCGTCAGCACCCAGCAGGCGCAGGCCCTGCTCACCGCGCATCCGGACCTCAAGGTCATCGTGGCCCCGACGACGGTCGGCATCGTGGCGGCGGCGCAGGTCGTCGAGGCCCAGAACCTCATCGGCAAGGTCGCCGTGACCGGCCTCGGCTCCCCGGTCGGCATGCAGACCTACGTCAAGTCGGGCTCCGCGCCGGAGTTCGCACTCTGGAACGTGACCGACCTCGGCTACCTCGCGTACGCAGTGGCAGCTGACCTGGTCAACGGCACCATCACCGGTGCACCGGGCGAGACCTTCTCCGTTGGCACGCTCAACGGCGGCCAGCCGTACACCATCGGCGCAGACAGCTCAGTGGTCCTCGGACCTCCGTTCGTCTTCAACGCCCAGAACATCGACCAGTACGTGACCGAGTTCGGCTTCTAGCCCGAACGACCTCGACGAGCCCGGTCAGCGATGGCCGGGCTCGTTTCATTTTCATGGGGTTCGCAAGCGCGGTCGTGAAGCCTGCAACGCAGGACGCACGACCAATGCGCGCGCAGCAGCGCAAGCGAAGCGCCGCGGTGCGGAGGAAAAAGCATGGAACGAATTGGGTTCTGCATGCGGCTACTGCCCGGCAAGGAAGCCGAGTACCGCCAGCGGCACGAGCATGTCTGGCCGGAGCTGCAGGCGGACCTGCGGGCCGCCGGCGCGCGCAACTATTCGATCTTCCTTCGCGGCTCGGACCTCTTCGCCTACCTCGAGGTCGACGACTTCGCGCGCTTCACCGAGCAGATGGCCCACAGCGAGGCCAACGAACGCTGGCAGGCCGAGATGGCCTCACTGATCGACCCGCTCACGGATCCCGCGACGGGATTCCACAGCCGGACCGAAGAGGTGTTCCATCTCGATTGACCGCGGTGACGCAGCCAAGCCGATCGGTGCGGTGTGCCCAGCTCGAGCCGAAGCCAGGTTCCCCGTGAGCTCGTCGAGCCGCTCGTCGGGATCGGGCCCGCCGATCGCCGCCGCGAACTCGAGCACGTCACGCAGGGGCATCGCCATGAAGTAGTCGCGGAAGTGGTCGTCGAGATCGGCGACCTCCGCAGCGGGGTCGTTTCCGAACGTCGCTCCCAACAGCGGCCCGACCTCGCGCAGCAGTGCGTCGGAGAGCGCTCCACCCTGTTTGTCGCGAAGCCAGTCTGAGAGCGGCGACATGTCGGTCAGCGCCGGTTCGAGCGGGATGACCGCCTCCACAATGACGACCGCAGTCGCCCGGATGTCGGCCGAAGATGAACCCACCAGGATCTCGAATTCACCGTCCTCGACCACCCATCGATGCTGTCCCGCGTGCCAGAACGCAAACGCCCTGGCGTCGAGGTGGACGCTGACGATCCGCGTCTCGGCGGGCGCAAGGTGGACCTTCGCGAAGCCCTTGAGTTCCTTCTCAGGTCGCGAGACCGAGGCCTCGACATCGCGAACATAGAACTGGGCGACCTCGCTGCCCGCTCGCGACCCGGTATTCGTCAGTGCCACGGAAACGGTAACCCCTGCGTCCTCCCGAACGCGGCGAGCCGAAAGCGCCACCGTGCCGTACTCGAACGTCGTGTATGACAGGCCATGTCCGAACGGGAATTGGACTGGCTGCCTGCGTTTGTCATACCAGCGATACCCGACGAAGATGCCCTCTGCGTACTGGACCTCGTCGCCGTCCCCGGGAAAATTCAGGAAGGCCGGCGTGTCTTCGATCCGCAGTGGAACGGTCTCGGCAAGCCGACCCGAGGGATTGACCTTCCCAACGAGCACATCGGCGATCGCGCCGCCGACCGCCTGCCCACCAAGCCACGCTTCGACCACCGCTGCAGCCCCGTCGATCCATGCTGTCATGGCGAGCGCAGACCCGGTCGTGAGAATGACGACGGTCCGCGGCTGGACCGACGTCACTCCCCTGATCAGGGCTTCCTGGTAGTCGGCGAGGCCGATGTGCGAACGATCGCGACCCTCGTTCTCCTGCAATTCCGGGAGGCTGAGGTAGATCACCGCGATGTCCGCCGCCGCGGCCGATGCCTGGGCGGCTTCGATCAGGCTGGCGTCGGAGCACTCGTTCCAGTAGCCATCGTCGAAGGTCAGGTTGGTCGCCGGCAGCAGGCGCCGCAGCTCTTCCATGGGGACGTCGATGCGCGTCGGCGTGATCTGGGAACTACCACCTCCCTGGAACCTTGGCCTCTTGGCCGCTTCCCCAATGACGGCGATCCGGCCACCATCGGCGAGCGGGAGCACTCCGTCGTTCTTCAGCATCACGATGCCCTGAGCCGCGATGCGCCTGGCAAGCGCGTGGTGCTCGCCGACGTCGAAAGGCACTCCCTTGGCAACCTCGGCCGCCCGCAGCGCCATCCGGACGACCCGGAGGGCCGCCCGGTCCAGATCAGCTTCCGCGAGGGCTCCGCTCTCGACAGCCTCGATGACCGCTGCGACCCGGCGAGGACGCGGCCCCGGCATCTCGAGGTCGAGGCCTGCCGCAAGCGCGGTGGGGCGGTCGTGGACCGAAGCCCAGTCGGACACCACCACACCTTCGAAACCCCATTCACCCCGAAGGACGTCAGTCAGCAACGGTCGGTGCTCGGAGGCGTACTCACCGTTGATGCGGTTGTAGGCGCACATCACGGTCCACGGCCGGGCCCGGATCACGGCGGCCTCGAAGGCAGGCAGGTAGATCTCGCGGAGCGTCCGCTCGTCGACCTGCGCACTCACCGACATCCGCCGCGTTTCCTGGTTGTTGACCGCAAAGTGCTTCAGTGACGCACCCACGCCGCCGGACTGGATCCCATCGATCCAGGCGACCGCGAGCTCCCCAGCGAGGTACGGGTCCTCGGAGAAGTACTCGAAGTTGCGCCCGCACAAGGGACTCCGCTTGATGTTCACGCCGGGGCCCAGGACCACATCGACGCCAAGGGAACGCCCTTCCCTGGCGATCGCCGTGCCCATCTCGCGCACCAGGCTCGGGTCCCAGGTCGATGCCGTGCAAGAGGCGGTCGGAAAACAGGTCGCCGGATGGGCAGCGAACGCCATCGTGGACGTCTCGGGGGTGCGCCGGACACCGTGCGGACCGTCGGCCATCCGTATGGCCGGCACACCGGCACGAGGGATCGCGGCTGTTGTCCAGGCCGTGTCGCCCGTGCAGAGAGCGGCCTTCTCTTCGAGCGTCAGCTGGGCGACGATCGCCTCTGGCGTCGTCATTGCAACTGCCTCGACTTCCACGAGACGGCGTCAGGCGACTGCGGTCGCGTCGGGGGCAGGCGAACGTTGAGTTCCCGCCGGTGGTTGTCGGTACGTCAAGAGCCGCGAAGACGGCACCTGGTCGAGGCTTTCGATCACCATCGCCGCGGCGCCGAGCGCCTCCGCTCGCTTGCCCAGACTACCCGGCACGAGCTCCACCGCGTCGGCTATGGCCGGTAGGGCAAAACGGTCGATCGCCTGGCGGACGGCATCGATCAGCGGCGTATCCACGTTGGCAAGCTCTCCACCGAAGACGATCGCCGACGGGTTCAACTCGTTGCAGAGTCCTGCCAGGATCCGCCCGATGGCCGTGCCCGCGTCTCGGACCACCCCGAGCGTGGCGCGGTCGCGATCACGCAACAACCCGACGATCCCCTCCAGGCCCACCGAGTCGTCGATCACCGGTCGCAGCAGCGAGAGCTGCGCTTTCACGTCGTAGGCAGCCGAGAGGCAGCCGCGGTTGCCGCACCGGCAGACAGGGCCGTCCGGGTCGATCACCGTATGTGCGAGCTCTCCCGCGATGCCACTCGCTCCGCGATACAGCCGGCCATTGAGCACCAACGCGGAGCCAATGCCGCCGGACGCGAGCACGTAGATGAAGTCATCGCGGCCGCGACCGGCACCGAAGCGCAGCTCGGCAAGCGCGGCCAGGTTGGCGTCATTGTCGACCAGCACCGGCAGCGGCCAACGCGAGTGCATCTCCTCGGCCGGGTTGGTCGTGTCCCAGCCACGCAGGATGCCTGTGGACGCGATCATCCCCGTCCGTCGATCGATCGGGGCTGGCACGGACAGGCCGACCGCAAGCAGACGTGAGCGGTCCCAGTCCGAACCGCCCACAACTTCCTCGATCAACGCGGCCGCCTGATCGAACGCGACAGATGGCCTGGTGAACGGCACGTTCATGACTTCGGAGCGGAACGCGTGGAAGTTCGCGGCCATATCGGCAAGGCCCACGTCGACGAACTCCGCGCGGAAGGAAACCGACACGATGACTCCCGCGGCGGGGTTCAAAGTCAGCGTCGCCGGCCGACGGCCAATCCGGCCCGACTCGCGCGGCGCTGTCACCTTGTTCCTCCACGACAAGCCCGCTGGCCAGAAGGTCCGGCAGCAGCTTGACGAGCGTCGCCCTCGACAGGCCCGTCGCCGACACCAGGTCCTGGCGGCTGGCGCGCCCCAGTTGTCGCAGCGCGTCGATGATCTGGCCACGGTTGGCATCGCGCGCGTTCGTCACGGTGTCGTCATCGATTCGACCTCGGCATCGTTCCGTGTGTGACTGACCGGCACCAATTCGTCCTGAGCCATTCTGTCACAAACAGTCAGAACGATTGCCGGTTGACGCGCACTTCTGTCAATATGCGGCAGATCTGAACAGAGACGGCGCCAGATTGCGCATATCTCTGTTGACACTGGCACAAACGAACGCTAGCGTGCCGATTCGCACTCGATCAGCGCGATAGGTCGCAGGAGCCGTTCGCATGGGTCGTCCCGCACCGCGCCAAGATGTCTTCGCCACCGAACGACGGCTGCGCATCGCGCGCGTGATCGAGGAGAATGGACGGGCACGGGCCGTCGACCTGGCGGAGCGGTTCGGTGTATCGGCCTTCACGATCCGCAAGGATCTGCACGCGCTCGAGGCCAGTGGACACGTCACGCGAGCACACGGTGGCGCAATAGCCGCCGAGGGTAGCCGCGCGGAGTCCGCGTTCGAGCTGCGAGAGCGTGTTCGCCGGCCGGAGAAGGACGCCATCGGGGCCGCTGCGGCGGCGATGGTCGTCGACGGCGAGAGCATCGCCATGGACGCCAGCACGACCGCGTTGTGGGTCGCGCGCCACCTCAAGCGTCGCGGCGGCTGGGTCCACCTTACGGTGATCACCAACGGGTTGCGGATTGCGTCGGAGCTGGCCAACTCGGCCGGGATCACGGTCGCGATGCCCGGTGGGTTCGTGCGCTGGGAGGCCCTCTCCCTGGTCGGCCAGCTCGGCGACGCGGTGTTCTCGCGCATCAACGTCCAGAAAGCCTTCCTCGGCGCCGCCGGTTTCACCATCAAGTCGGGCCTCTCGGACGCGACCGAGGAAGAGGCGCAGATCAAGAGCCTCATGGCGTCATCGGCGCGCGAGGTCATCGGCATCGTTGACAGCTCCAAGTGGGGACGCGCGGCATTCGCAACGTTCTGCCGCACGGAATCCCTCACCGGCCTCGTCACCGACCGCGACGCGCCGGACGAGATCGTGACGCCGATGCGTGATGCCGGCGTCCGGGTGCAACTCGTTCCGACCGATGCGCGCGGGACGCGTGCCATGGATGGCAACGCCCCGGCGCTTCCGGCCGCGACCCTGTAGCAGAGACAGCGAAGGAGGGATCGACAGGACAGACGCTCGCCGATCGGCCGTCGTGCAAAGGGCACGGACGGCATGGCACGAAGGAATGGTCCCAACCGTGAGGAGGAGGAGATGGATCTACGTTCAAGCAAGCGTCCCGCGCTGGTCGCCCTTGCGATCGGTGCGCTGACGCTGGCAACCGCACCAGGCGTGCTGGCGCAGACGGCATCGGAGTCCCCGGCGCCGGCTACCGTGGCGCCCACCGAGGCGCCTCCGGTCACCTTGTCACTGCTCATCGATGACACGCAGAACACCGTCGATACGGCGCAGGGCGTGATCGCGGCGTTCCACGCCAAGTACCCCAACATCACCGTCGAGTTCGAGACGCGGCCGGGCGGCTCCGATGGTGACAACATCGTCAAGACACGCCTCGCCACGAACTCGATGAACGACATCTTCTGGTACAACTCCGGCTCGCTGCTCCAGGCGCTCCATCCGGCCGACACGCTGATGGACATGTCCGGGCAGCCGTTCGTCTCGAACATCGCCGACTCGTTCCTCTCGACGGTCTCGGCGGGGAGCGAGGTCTTCGGCGTGCCGTGGGGAACCGCGCTGGGCGGCGGGATCCTGTACAACAAGAAGGTGTTCGCACAGGCCGGCATCGACGTGCCCAAGACCTGGGCTGACTTCGAGGCCAACAACGACAAGCTCAAGGCCGCCGGCATCGCTCCGGTTGGGCAGACCTACTCGGACACGTGGACGTCACAGCTGTTCGTGCTTGCCGACTACTGCAACGTGCAGGACGCGGTGCCGGACTTCGCCACCAAGTACACCGCCAACCAGGCCCACTACTCCGACACACCGGCAGCGCTGGTCGGCTTCCAGCACCTCCAGGAAGGGTTCGACAAGGGCTGGTATCAGCAGGACTTCGGCAGTGCCAAGTTCGATGATGGCCTGAACATGCTCGCGGCCGGCCAGATCGCGCAGTACCCGATGCTGAGCTTCGCGCTGTCGACGATCGCCCAGAACCATCCCGACAACATCAACGACATCGGCTACTTCGGCCAGCCCGGCACCGACGCGAGCAAGAACTGCTCGACCATCTGGATGCCCGGTGGCTCGTACGTGCCGAAGACCACGCAGCATCCCAACGAGGCGATGCTGTTCCAGGCGTTCCTTGCCTCCAAGGAAGGCACCGACGCGATCACGGCCGCCGTCCCGCCGCAGGGCCCCTATGTCACCAAGGACGCAGTCCTGCCCGACACGGTGCTCCCGGCGGTCGCCGACATCCAGGCCTACATCACCAACAACGCGACAGCACCTGCCCTCGAGTTCCTGTCCCCCATCAAGGGACCCTCGCTGGAGCAGATCACCGTCGCCGTCGGCTCGGGCCTCACGTCCGCCACGGACGGCGCGTCCCAGTACGACGCTGACGTTGCCAAGCAGGCACAGCAGCTGGGTCTGCCCGGCTGGTGAAAAACACCGTTCGGCTCGCGAGCTTTCGAGGGGGCCGCCGCGAGGCGGCTCCCTCGGCTTCCGGGTCGACCGGGGTGGCGCGCGCCCTTCCGGGCCCTCCTGCGTGGTCGCGGCGCGCCTACCCTCACTGGTTCTACCTGCCGGGCGGCGTGCTGTTCCTCGTGATCTTCGTCGTCCCCACGCTGCTTGCCTTCTTTTTCAGCCTGACGCGCTGGTCGCTGTTCGACTGGACCTACATCGGCCTGGACAACTTCGTCAACTTCATCAAGGACCAGGCGCTGGTCACCGGGCTGCGCAACACGATCATCTATGCGGTCATTACCAGCGGCTTCAAGGTGCTCATCGGGCTGCCACTGGCGGCGTTGCTCACGTCACGCCTACGCTCCAAGGGGATCCTCCGTTCGGTCGTCTTCTTCCCCGTACTCGTCAGCACGGTCGCCGTCGGCATCACCTTCGCCGTCCTGATGCACCCGTCGCAGGGGCTGATCAACAAGACGATCGATTTCTTCGGCGGACACGGTCCGGCCTGGCTGACCAACCCGCAGATCGCGCTATTCTCGGTCGCATTCGTCGACATCTGGAAAGGCGTCGGCCTCGCCCTGGTGATCTTCATGGCCGGGATCCTCTCGATCCCGGAGGAGTACTTCGATGCCGTCCGCCTGGACGGTGGCGCGTGGGCCAAGTTCCGGCACGTGATCGTCCCCCTGAGCCGGAACGCGACGTTCACCGTGATCCTGCTGTCGTTCATCGGCGGCCTGCGCTCGTTCGACCTGATCTGGACCATGACGCGCGGCGGCCCCGGCTTCAGCACGGACGTGATCGCGTCGACCATCTACAAGGAGTACCAGGCCGGCTTCTACGGCCTTTCCACGGCCGGTAACGTGATCCTCTTCCTGGCCGTGATCGCGATCATCTATCCGCTGAACTGGTATTTCAACCGGAAGGAGATGGCGCTGTGAGAGCCGGGCGTGCGCTCCGCTCCGTGGCGCTCGACGTCGTCGCGCTCGCGGTCGCCGGAATCATCTTCGTGGTGCCGTTCATCTTCATCGTTCTGACCGCGGGCAAGGACAAGGTCGATGCCAGCAGCCTGAACTTCAGTCTGCCGATCCATTGGCAGCTACTGGACAACATCGAGGCGGTCATCGCGGCTCGGAACGACGTGATGATCACCGCGTTGATCAACAGCATGATCCTGACGGTCGGATCCGTCCTGTTGATCGTGATCCTCTCGGCGCTCATCGCCTACGTCCTTCAGCGACGGCGCGATCGCAGCTCGCGCATCGTGGCCACGTTCGTGCTCGCGGGCCTGATCATTCCCGCCGTCCGTCGTGCCGACCATCTTCATGTTCCAGACGTTGCACATCTTCAAGACGCTGTTCGGCCTGATCCTGGTCGAGGTGGCGTTCACGATGCCCTTCTCCGTGCTGGTGATGACAGCGTTCATGGGCGTCATTCCCGCGCGAGATCGACGAAGCGGCGGTGATGGACGGTGCCGGCCCGATCGCGCTCTTCTTCCGCGTGATCCTGCCGCTGCTGCGGCCCGCGGTCCTCACGATCGTCATCGTCACCTCGGTCGCGATCTACAACGACTTCGTGAACCCGCTCTACTTCCTGCCGGGAAGCGGCAACGAGACGGCGCAGCTGACGCTGTTCAACTTCCAGAGCCAGTTCAACACCCAGTGGAACCTGCTGTTCGCGGACGTGCTGCTGATCACGATCCCGCCCTTCCTGGTCTTCCTGCTGTTCCAGCGACAGATCGTGTCCGGGCTTCACTGCCGGAGCCGTCAAGGGGTGAACGTGCAGGTAACGCTGTCAACGACGGTCCCGGCGCAGGTGCTCGCTGCCGGGCACGACCCGATCGAGCTGCGCTGGTCGGTGGCGTCCGAGGACGCTGTCGGTCGAGATCCGCGGCTACGAAGTCGAAGCAACGCGCGCCGGCGGTCCGCCGGCGCAGTGGACAGCGAGCCGGTCGCGGTACGGAGCAGCGAGCCGCAGATCCTGGGCCGGCGCTCGCAGAGTCGCGAGCGGCGGACCTACCGCGTGCGGGTCGAGGCTGGCGAAGGCTGGTCCGACTGGAGCGAGCCCGTGTTCGTCGAAGCCGGGCTGCTCTCCGCATCGGACTGGAGCGCTCAGGCCATTACCCTGGCGAACGATCCGGGCGCCGGCGGAGCAGGCTCCGTCGCCGCTGCTGCGGAAAGAGTTCTCGATCGCCGGCGCCGTCGCGCGGGCGCGTCTGCACGTGACCGCGCTCGGGCTTCACGCGGTCACGATCAACGGGCACCAGGTCAGTGACGACCTGCTCTCGCCCGGCTGGACGCCGTACGACGAGCGCCTGCTGTCCGACACGTACGACGTGACGGCGCTGCTGCGGCCGGGATCGAACGTGATTGCCGCCGCGCTCGGCGATGGCTGGTATCGCGGCCGGCTCGGGTGGAACCCGGATGGGGATCGCGCTCACTACGGCACCGAGCTCGGGCTCATCGCGCAGCTCGAGATCGAGCTCGCGGACGGGTCCACGCAGCGTGTCGTGAGCGACGGCACGTGGCGCAGCTCGATCGGCGAGATCCGTCGCGCCGATCTCTACGACGGAACGCTCATCGACCTGCACGAACGCCACGACGGCTGGCAGCTGCCGGGCTTCGACGACGCGTCGTGGTCGCCGGTCGAGGTGGGCCACTTCGATTCCTCGATCGTCGAGCCTCGCTCCGCTCCGCCCGTTCGAGTCGTGGACGTCCGAACGCCGGCGCAGACTCGACGCCCCGACGGAACGCTCCTGCTCGACGGCGGGCAGAACATTGCCGGCTTCGTGCGACTCAGGGTGCGCGGCAAGCCCGACGATCGCATCACCGTCCGGCACGCGGAGGTGCTCGAAGCCGGACGGCTCGCTCCACGTTCGCTCGCTGCGCTCCGCAAAGGCCACCGACGAATACGTGCTTGCTGCTGCGAACGAAATCACGCTCGAACCGCGCTTTCACGTTCCACGGATTCCGCTATGCCGAGGTGCGATCCGATGCGGAAGTCATGGAGGCGACGCTTCGTCGCGATCAGCAGTGCGATCGACCGCCGCGGCGAGTTTTCCTGCTCGGACGCGTCGTTGACGCGCTTCCACGAGAACGTCGTCTGGTCGCAGCGGGACAACTTCGTCTCGGTTCCGACCGACTGCCCGCAGCGGGACGAGCGCCTCGGCTGGACCGGCGATGCGCAGGCATTCGCTCCCACGGCTTCGACATTGTTCGAATCGGAAACGTTCTGGATCAGCTGGCTCCGCGACCTGGCGATCGACCAGGACCCGGAGCTGGGCGTGCCGGCCGTTGTGCCGGACGTCGTCCTGGCCGGCGAACCTCGGTACGGTCGAGCCGGCTGGGCAGACGCGGCGACGATCGTGCCGGCGGCTGTCTACGAGTCATACGGTGACGTGACCGTGCTCCAGCGTCAGTTACCAAGCATGATCTCGTGGGTCGACTCGCTGGTCGCCAGACGCGACGCCGACGGGCTGCTGCCAGAGCCGATGCAGTTCGGCGACTGGCTCGACCCAGATGCACCGTCGGACCGGCCGTGGGCGGCCAAGGCCGATTCCACCTTCATCGCCAACGCGTTCTTCGCCCACAGCGCGAGACTGACCGCGCGTGCCGCGCGCATCCTCGGCAAGGAAGACGACGCTGCGCGGCTTTCCGCGCTCGGCGACGAGATGGCGCAACGGACCTGGTCGCGGTGGCACGACCACGCCCGGACGACGCAGACCGGATGCGCGATCGCGATCGCGTTCGGCATCTGCCCTGAGGATCAGCGCGACCAGATCGGCGAGGCGCTCGCGCGGATGGTCGACGAAGCGGACGGCCGCGTCTCGACCGGCTTCCTCGGCACGCCGTTGGTGCTCCCGGCGCTCGCGGGCACGGGTCACTTCGATGCCGCGTACCGGATGCTGCTGCGCCATGAGCCGCCTTCGTGGCTCTACCAGGTCGACCGGGGCGCGACCACCGTCTGGGAGCGCTGGGACGCGATCCGCGCCGACGGCTCGATCCACGATGGCCGCATGGCGCCGATGCCGGAGGATCCCGAGGGGCACGAAGGCGCACATGCTCTCGTTCAACCACTACGCCTACGGCGCGGTCATCGACTGGGTCTATCGCAACCTGGCCGGCATCGCGCCCGATCCGGATCAGCCGGGCTACCGGCACGTGATCTTCGCGCCTCATCCGGTCGTCGAGATCGGATGGGCAAAGGCATCGGTCCAGAACGGCGCTCGGGCAGGCTGCCATCGAGTGGCGGCTCGATGGCACGGATCTGGTCATGAACGCCTCGCTCCCGGTAGGCTCAACGGGTACCGTCGTAGCGCCAGTGACCGCGGACTCAGCGGTGACGGTCGACGGGGCCGAGAGCGACGCGACCACGACGATTGGGCCGGGTAGCCACACCGTCAGGGTCACCGCGCCATTGATCGCTCGGGCGAGGGCGCACCAGGAGGTGGTCCAAAATGGTTGATACGCCGACTCGCTCGGTCGCCGACACGGACATCAAGGCCCGCGTCCGCCCAGCGGTGACCGAGCTGGCGGTCGAGATCCCGTCGTGGGGCTTTGTCAATACCGGCACTCGGTTCCGTGTCTTTCCCCAGCAAGGAGTGCCGCGCAACGCCCACGAGAAGATCGAAGATGCGGCCACGGTCGCTCACTACACGGGCGTGGCCAAGACCGTTGCGTTGCACATCCCATGGGACACGGTGGACGATTTCAAGAGTCTCGCCGCGTTCGCGGCAGAGCGCGGCATCCGGATCGGCGGCATCAACTCGAACACGTTCCAGGACGAGGACTACAAGCTCGGCTCGCTCTGCCACGAGTCCGCCACCGTGAGGCGCAAGGCCATCGACCATATCGTCGGGTGCTGCGAGATCGCCGAGCAAACGGGGTCGTCGGTCATCAAGGTGTGGTTAGCTGACGGAACCAACTATCCCGGCCAGGATTTGTTCCGCGTGCGTCGCCGACACCTGATCGAGTCACTCACCGAGGTCTACGCGGCACTGCCTGCAAACGCCCGGATGGTGCTGGAGTACAAGTTCTACGAGCCGGCGTTCTACCACACGGACGTGCAGGACTGGGGAGCGTCGCTCACCGTGTGCCAGCACCTTGGCGAGCGCGCCCAGGTCTGCGTGGACACGGGCCACCACGCGATGGCCGTGAACATCGAGCAGATCGTCGCCATCCTCCTCCAGGAGGGTAGGCTGGGTGCGTTCGACCTCAACGACCGCAAGTACGGTGACGACGACCTCATGGTCGGCAGCATCGATCCGTACCAGTTGTTTCGCATCCTCAACGAGATGGTCGGCGCCTTGGGCGATGTCCACGGACGACGTCGCCCGGAAGGCGGCCGAGAATACCGTTTACATGCTCGACCAGTGCCATAACCTCGAGGCCAAGATCCCGGCCATGATTTGCTCGGTCATGACACTGCAGGAAACCTATGCACGGGCCCTGCTCGTCGACCAGGCGGCGCTCCGGGCGGCCCAGGTGGGCACAGACATCCTCGAGGCCAACCGCCTGCTGACCGATGCCTTCCAGACCGACGTGCGACCAGCCCTTGCCGCTCTGCGCGCGGAGGCGGGGCTGCCGGAGGATCCCTATCAGGCGTACCTCTCGAGCGGCATCGAGCAGCAACGGATCGCGGACCGCGCGGGAGGCACGGCCGCCGGTTGGAGCTGAGCCAGCGAAACCGGCGGATCGGCGCGCGAAGAGGCGCGCCCGACCGTCAGGAGGCGACGGCTGCCTCGGGCTCGAGGCCGTGCTTGACCGGATCGAAGACGCCCCGGTCGCGTTGCTCACGGAAGAACGCGGCCGTCCGCCGCACGCCTTCCTGGATCGGCGTGACCGGAGCATCGCCGAGCTCTTCCATCCCGCGGAAGCTGATCCGCTCCGGGAAGGGGAGCGCGTCCGTGGCGGAGTCGATCGTGCCGGCAGCCTCGGGCACCTCTCGTTCGATCGCGGTGATGAAGTCGGCAATCGAGACGAGCGTGCCGGTCAGGTTGTAGACGCGCGCACCCTCGACGCCACTTCGGGCCGCGAGGACGAGCGTCTTGCCCACGTCCTCGGCGAGTTGGAAGACCGTCGCGCCACCGAACGTGATCGTGTACGGCCTGTCCTGCGATCGCCGCGGCGATGGCCTTGGTCGGTGTGGATGGTGACGCCGAAGTCGCGGCCGGGACCGTAGACCGTCATCGGCCGCATGCCGACGCTCGAGACACCGTTCTCGGTCCAGTAGATGCGCGCGTTGTTCTCGTTGGCCTGCTTGTAGACGCCGTAATGGTTGCTCGGATGTGGCGTGGCGTCCGGCTCGAGCATGCCCGTCACGGGATCCGCATCGTTCGGCCCGAACATGCCCATGGAGCCCGTGTAGACGAGCGGTCCGCGGATGCGCTCGCTCCGCCGCTTGACCGCCTCGAACACGTTGACCGTGCCCACCACGTTGACCAGCGCACCGAGCGGCGGGTTGGCGCGGCAGGCCGGCACCTGCAGCGCCGCGAGATGGATGACGTGGGTGATGCGCGTGCCGGTCGAGCGCCGCCTCCACCGACGCGAGGTCGGTGATGTCGCCCTGCTCGAACGTGACCGCGCGCGAACTCCTCGGGCGTGCTGATGTCACGCAGCCGCCGCGCGTCCGTGGTCATGTCGAACGCCACGACCGGTGTGCTCTCCTCGGCGCAGCGCGTGTACCGTCCACGCGCCGATGCAACCGAGCGCGCCGGTGACCAGGAAACGTTCGGCGCCGCTCATCCGGCATGTTCCTCGCGGCAACGGTTCTCGAGGCTGCCGATGCCCTCGATCACGATCTGGACGACGTCGCCGTCATGCAGGAAGCGCGGCGGGTCGCGGAACACGCCGACGCCGCCGGGCGTGCCGGTGGCGATCACGTCGCCGGGCTCCAGCGTGAAGGCGTTCGAGCAGTGGCTGATCAGCCGCCGGACGCCGTAGAACATGTTCGACGTGCGTCGCTGCTGGACGCGTCTCGCCATTGACCACGCAGCTGATCGCCAGGTCGATCGGATCGGCGATCTCGTCGAGCGTGACAATGTGTGGGCCCGATTGGGCAGAACGTGTCCAGTGACTTGCCGCGCACCCACTGCTTGTCGCCGAACTGGAGGTCGCGCGCCGACACGTCGTTGAGGCAGGTGTAGCCGAGCACGTGGTCCAGGGCGTCGTCCTCCGACGACGTTGCGAGCCGTCCGGCCGATGACGACCGCCAGCTCCGCCTCCCAGTCGACCTGGTCGGTCAGCGACGGATCCCAGCGGATCTCGTCACCGGGCGCCGACGACCGAGGTCGTGAACTTGGCGAAGATCAGCGGTTCCGGCGGCGGCGTGGCGCCCTGCTCCTGGGTGTGGTCGGGGTAGTTGCGACCGATCGCGACGACCTTTCCCGGGCGCGGGCACGGGCGCGGCCAAGCGGCAGCGATCGAGAGCGGCGTTCCGTCCCGCTCGAATGCGCAGCCTCGTCCCATCGCCGCGCGCAACGCGCCAAGACCGGCGTCGATGTCGGCGAGCAGCGCGGCCATGGTGCGCGGGACGTCCGCGCGCCGAGAGAGGCGGCCGTGACGGCTCGATCGCCGACGACGACCCCGAGCGCGGGCTCGGCGCCGTCATCGCTGCGAATGGATACAATCGCATCGGGTCGAGCGTTCTCCTTTCACTGTTCAGCATGCTGACCGAGTGCCCGGATGCTGGACGGTACCCGCAGGGTAGACTCCGCGTCAAATCGCAAGCGCGCCGTTCGCAGCCTGCGCGCTACGGCAGACGCGACGCGTGGCGCGCGCGGCAGCGGATCGGGACGCGCCGCGCTGCGGAGGAAACAGTATTGCCCTTTGAGCCGTTCGAGCGAGTTCTCGGTCGGCACGACCGGACTGTCCGCGTCACCCGACTTGGGCTCGGCGCCGCGCCCCTCGGCGGCCTCTACCGCGAGGTCACGCGACGAGGACGCCATCGCGCTGATCGACCATGCCTGGGAGATGGGCATCCGCTACTTCGACGCCGCTCCGCTCTACGGGTACGGCAACGGCGAGCGCCGCATGGGCGCTGCGGCCTCGCGGGGCGCCGCGCGACGAGTTCGCGTTCTCCACCAAGGTCGGCCGGCTGGCCGTCCCTCGTGACGAGATCCCAACCGGCCACGACGTCGACCGACAGGCGTTCAGGACGGCCGTGAGGACGCCTACTACGTGGGCACGCCGCCGGTCCGGATGGTCTTCGACTACAGCTACGACGGCGTGCTCCGATCGGTCGACGAGAGCCTCCGTCGGCTCGGTCTCGAGTCGCGTCGACATCCTCTACATCCACGACCCGGACGACCACTGGGAACAGGCGATCAGCGGGGCATATCCGGCACTGCGGCGGCTGCGCGACGAGGGCGTCGTGGGGGCCATCGGCGCAGGCATGAACCAGGTGGAGATGCTCATCCGCTTCGCGCGAGAGACGGACGCTGGACCTGTTCATGCTCGCCGGACGCTACACGCTGCTCGACCAGTCGGCGCTCGATGAGCTGCTGCCGCTGTGCGTCGAACGAGGGCATCGGCATCGTCCAGGCCGGGCGTCATGAACAGCGGCATCCTGGCCGACCCACGGCCCGACCCGACCTTCGACTACATGCCGGCACCCGCCGCTGGATTGAGCGGGCCGCAGCGTCTCCGCGCAGGTCTGCGAACGAGCTCGACGTGCCGCTCAAGGCCGCCGCCGTCCAATTCGCGCTGGCCCATCCGCAGGTCGTGTCGCTGGTCGCGGGCGTCCGAACGAAGGAGCACCTCGACGAGTACCCGGCGCTGATGCAGGCGCGGATCCCGGCCGAGCTTCTGGGACGAGCTTGCGCCGCGACGGCTGATCCCCGAGGCGGCGCCGGTCCCGGCCGGCTGAGCGACGCCGCTAGCCGGATCTCCGGCGACGGCCGCCGACGACCACGACTGGTTCTCGAGCGTTCCGAGCCTTCGATCGAGATGCGCACCACGTCTCCGCGCGCAAGCGTGAAGTCCGGCGGCGGCACGGCGCCCGTGCCGGTCAGGAGCACCGCACCGACCGGGAACGTCGAGCGCCCGCAACAGGTAGCCGGACAAGCTCCTCCGGGGTCCGGAGCTGGCGCGCCGGTGGTCGCTCGCGACCACGATCGCGCCGTCCCGCTCGATCTCGACGCGGATCCCGAAGGGCGGCGCGCGCCGCGGTGGGCACGATCGCCGGCCCGAGCGCGCACGCGGGCTCGTAGACCTTGGCCTGCGGCAGGTAGAGCGGGTTGTCGCCCTCGATGCTGCGCGAGGACATGTCGTTGCCGATCGTGATCCCGCGATGCCGCCGTCGGACGCGAACACCAGCGCCAGTTCGGGCTCCGGCACGTCCCAGGTGGAGTCGGCGCGGATGCCGACCGGTCTGACCCGCGCCCGCGACGCGCCAGCCGACCGACTTCATGAAGAGCTCCGGCCGCGGCGCTCATAGACGCGGTCGTAGACGGACGGCTCGCTCGACTCGGCGACGCGCGCCTCGCGCGAGCGCTGGTACGTGACGCCCGCCGCCCAGACCTCCTGGTTCTCGACGGGCGCGAGGACCGTCGCGCCCGGTGGGCACGTCTCGG
>CAWGBA010000008.1:0-160968 GCA_963820735.1 uncultured Chloroflexia bacterium | reverse complement strand
TCGGCCGGGCAATCGGTTCTGGAAGGCGATCTGGCAGGCCGGCCTGACATCGGAGCTCCTCTCCCCCGACCGCCAGGCCGACCTGTTAGCTGATTCGCTGGGAATCACCAATCTGGTTCCCCGGACCACCGCGTCGGCCGCGGAACTCACCGACGACGAGCTGCGAACCGGCGGCCAAGCCCTCGTGCGCAAGATCGCGGAGTACCAGCCGCGCGCGGTGGCCTTCCTCGGCGTCTCGACCTACCGGGTCGCGTTCGATCGACCGAAGGCGTTGATCGGCCGGCAGCCGGAGGAGATCGAGAACGCGCAGGTGTGGGTGCTGCCGAACCCGAGCGGGCTCAACGCGCACTACCAGCTGCCCCAGCTCGCCGAGGCTTACGCCGCGCTGCGGCCGACGAGGAGCCAGGCGTCCCGCTGATCTGGGATGCCCAGGCGCCGAGCCCAGCTCGAGTCAAGGGCGTCGACGTCGTCGCTCGTTGCGATCCGAGCGGTCGCGATCGCGATTCCCAGGTTCCGGTACTCCGTGATCAGTTCGGCGACGGCGTTCCGGTCGAGCTGCGGCAGGTCGGTCGAGAAGTCGCGGGGTGTCACCGAAAGCAGCAGCCGCACCGAGCCATGGGAAGCCAAAAGGACGCGCAGCTGCGCCACGAACACCGGATCGGGCGTGACTGCCGCTCGGAGCAGGGAGCCCCACGGCAGCGTGACGCGGATCTCGTCGCACCGCACCCGCAAGCGGTCCGAGACAGGCCAACTCCCCCAGGGTGCCGGCAAGGAACAGCGCGTTGGGCGCGCCACCGCGGGCTCGCTTGCGTGACGCGCGGTCCGACGCTTCGCGCAGTGCGGCCGCGTTGGTGTCGACGCCTACAGCCAGCGTTCCCGGTTCGCGGCGCGCCAGCTTGAGAACGGCCGCACCGTCACCGGTTCCGAGATCGATGATCGTCCGCTCGTGGCGGCCGACCAGGTCGGTCAGTTAGCCGACATCCACCTCGAGCAGGCGCCGGCCGATCACGGTTCTCATGCGGCGGATGGTACGCCAGGCTCGCGGCCGTTCACCGCGACTGCGACCAGCGGCACCTGCGTTGAGCGCGGCGGGGCCACCCGGTGGTGCGTCCGGCACCGCGCCTCGTAGCGATCTGGCTCGTGGGCGTCCTCGGTGCCGCCGATCACGATCAGCGGGTCGTCGATCGCGGCCGGCTCGTTGTTGACCAGTCGCTGCGTGCGGGTCGCCTCCTCGCCACAGCCGGGGAACGTGCACACGGCCGTGAGCTTGGTCACGGAATTGGCCAGCGCGAGCAGCTTCGGAAGTGCGCCGAACGGCCTGCCCGCGAAGTCGGTGTCGAGGCCCGAGACGATCACTTCGTAGCCGTCGGTCGCCAGGCGGTTGGCGACGTCGGCAACTTCGAGGCCGAAGAACTCGACCTCGTCGATGGCCACGACCTCCACCGATTCGGACATCACCCGCCCGACGATGTCACTGGCGGCCGCGACGCTGGTGCAGTCGAAACGAGCGCCAGAGCGGGATTCGGCGACCTCCGCGGCCGTGCGCGTGTCAGCCTGCGGCCGGATCAGCAGCACCGACCGGCCACCGATCGAGGCACGCCGGAGCAGCCGCAACAGCTCTTCGGTCTTGCCCGAGAACATGCACCCGGTGATGACGTGCAGTGAACCCGATCCGCTCATCGGGTGGATGGTAACGGGCGATCCCTGCCGCGCGTCAGTCCCCTTCGATCACGCGGCGCAAGGCGTCGGCGAAGTTGTCGAGGTCGCCGTACTTGCGAATTCCCGCGGCTTCCTCGTCCGAGATCGGGCCGACGGCCACCTTGCTCACGCGCAGCACGGTCCGGTCCCCGTCAGCCTCGAACAGATACTCCGTGTCGAGGATCGTTCCCGGTGCGAGCCGTCCTCGCGTTGACAGCGCCACCGGTGGGTCGTAGGCGGTCACGGTGGCGTACAGGTGGCCACGCCCATCTCCCCAATCCTCGTACAGGCTTCCGCCGACCCGCGGCTCGAGCACGATGGCCTTCACTCGCTCTTCGCCGTACGTGGCCGGAAACCACTCCCGCGAGCGGTTGGTGATCGCGTCGAAGACGCGTTCCGGCGTCGCCCGGAAGGTCAGCTCGTTCTCGACTCGGACGGTTCGGAACTGATCGACTGGTGTTGCGACGGTCATCTCCAGGTCTCCTTTCGTGGGTTGATCGGGGTCCCCGAGCGTTCGCTCGAGCGACAGCAGTTCCGACGCGGTTCGTTGCGCCAGCGGCACGACCCAACGCTCGTACCAGCGCTGCAGCGGCACGGCATTGAGGTAGTTGAAGCGCTCGCGTCCCCTGCGCCGGACGAGCACCAGGTCCGCTCCGACAAGGACCTCGAGGTGCTGCATCACGGCGAACCGGCTGAGCTCCGGCAGCGCTGCCGCCAGATCTCCGGTGGTTCGCGGTCCCCTCCCCAGCTCATCGAGCAACTGCCGACGGACCGGGCTCGCGAGAGCCCGCCAGACGTCGGAGGCTGCTTCGGCCTGGTCCACGGTCGCCAACATGTGCTAAAAGTATCACATATGGCCGGCAGTTACTATCCCGGCAATGATCAGGACGCGCGCATCGCGGATCGTCTATCGCAACCGATGGATGACGGTCCGCGAGGACGACGTCGAGCTGGCCGACGGTTCGAGTGGGATCTACGGCATCGTCGAGAAGGCGGACTTCGTAGTCGTCATTCCGTTCGACGGGGCTCGCTTCCACCTCGTCGAGCAGCACCGCTATCCGGTCCAGGCTCGATATCTCGAGTTTCCGCAGGGCAGCTGGGAGAACGACGCCGAAGCGGACCTCATTGCCGTCGCCCACGGTGAGCTCGGCGAGGAGACTGGGCTCCGCGCGGACCGGATGGTCGAGCTCGGCCGGTTGTTCAAGGCGTACGGCTATTCGACGCAGGCGTTCAATGTTTACCTGGCCACGGGGTTGGAGGTGGGCGAGCAGAACCTCTCGATCGAAGAGTCTGGGCTGACGGTCGTCCAGCTCACCGAGTCCGAGCTCGAGGCGGCGATGCGCTCCGGCCGCATCCGGGACAGCTCATCGCTGGCCGCCTGGGCGCTCTTCCAGCTCTCGGGGCGCGCCGCCCTCGTCAGCGCCTGAGGCGGCGCGCGATCTCGACCGGGTACTCGGGGAAGTAGCGCTCGATCACTGGAAGGTCGAAGCGTCGGAGGATCGACTCGCGTGGCTCTCGCTCGAGGAGGAACACGAATGACTCGTGGACCAGCGCCTGCGCGTCGGCACGGCCAGGCCCTCCGAACCGCGCCAGGGCCTCCGCCGAGACCGCCACTTCGTGCGTCGTGGCGCCCGCATCATCACCCACCCGAACGACACAGCGCTGCCCCTCCCCCAGGGCGGAACACGTGACGTAGATGTGTGTCACGAGGCGAGCGTGAACCCGACGGACCGTGCTGCAGTCGCCAACTCGCGATCGTGCGTCGCGAAGATCATCTGCTCATCCGTTTCACGCACGATCAGTGCCGTGGCGAGGTGAATCGCGTCGAGCGTGCCGAGGAGCGTGGGAAATGGGCCGGCCGCACGTTCGAGCACGGTTGATGTCACGGGCACGAGCTCGAAGTGCGCGATCGCGTCGAGGACGTACGCGCGCTGCTCGGCGACCGCGTCATCAGGGAGACGGAGCCGAATCCGAGCTCGATCGATGGTCCGCAGGCACTCGAGTCGAATGATCTCGCTGGCGACCGGGCGGTCGATGGCTTCCCACGCTGCGAGCCGGTCGGGCTCATTGAGCACGACTCGCATGACGATCGACGCATCGACGTAGGTGATCAGCGATCACCCCGCTCTTCCAGCAGGAGGTCAAGCGAGGAAATCGGCCACCGCGCGGCTGGATAGACCCGATCCCTGATCTCGGAAAATGGACGCTTTGCCGGGATCAGCGTGACCGAACGCCCCGCGTCGATCGGAACGATCCGCGCGATCGGGCGGTCCCGATCGAGAACCTCCACGGTCTCTCCAGCCTCCACGGCGCGCAAGTGTGCAGACAGGTGATCCTTCAGGTCCGCGATGCGGACTCGTGTAGTCATGGCTACATCAGGCCAGAACTGGCCTGCTTTGTCAAGAGTCCGCCGCGCGATTCAGGCCCGTTCGAGCTGCGCCGCGTTGCGCAGCTCACCGGCCAACGACGGCGCCACCCTCCCCTTCACGCGCACGTCCCGCGCCCGGTAGCTCAGTTCCACCGTTCCGCGCTCGCGCACGCGTGCGAGCAGCTCTCCCCGGCTGTATGGAACGGCAACGTCGACGTCCTCCCAGAGATCCGAGAGCACGCGAGCCAGGCGGACCCGGAGTGCGTCCAGGCCGAAGCCGGTGACCGCCGACACGAGCACGGCATCTCCGACGATCGCAGCCGGCGCGTCGTCATCCGCTGCAGCCTCCTCGATCAGGTCGGCCTTGTTGTAGGCCACGACGCGTGGCTTCTGGCCCGCCCCGAGCTCCTCGAGGACCTGCTGCACCGTCTGGCGGTGCTCCGGCGCGTGCGGATCGGCGGCGTCGACGACCTCGACCAGCACGTCGGCGCGGGTCACCTCTTCCAGCGTCGCCCGGAACGCGTCGACCAGTTGATGCGGCAGCTTGTGGATGAAGCCGACGGTGTCGGTGGCGATGATCGTCTGCCCGTCGCCGAGCTTGACGGCGCGGCTGGTCGGATCGAGCGTGGCGAAGAGCCGGTCCTCGGCACGTGCGGCCTCGGTCCCGGTGAGGGCATTCAGCAGCGAGGACTTGCCGGCGTTCGTGTAGCCAACGATCGCGATGGTCGTCGCGAGGCGCCGGTCGCGAGCGCGCGACGCCGTTTCGCGTTGCTGGCGCACCTGTTCCACGCGCAGCTTGAGCTTCTTGATCTTGTCGCGGATGATCCGGCGGTCCGTCTCGAGCTGCGACTCTCCGGGGCCGCGCGAGCCGATCCCGCCCTGGGTTCGCGAGAGGTGCGTCCAGAGCCGCGTCAGGCGCGGCAGCTGGTACTCGAGCTGGGCCAACTCGACCTGGAGACGACCCTCGTGCGTGCGAGCGTGCTGGGCAAAGATGTCCAGGATCAGCCCCGATCGGTCGAGGATCTTGACGCCCAGGAGGCTCTCGAGGCTCTTCTGCTGGTTGGGTGAAAGCTCGTCGTCCGCAACGAGCATCGTGAACCCGGTCTCGGCCTTGGCCTGCGTCAGCTCCTCGGCCTTGCCCTTGCCCACGTACCAGTTGGGGTCGATGTGGCGCCGGTTCTGCCACTCGGCGCCAACCACCTCTGCACCGGCGGTATCCGCGAGCGACGCCAGCTCGTTGAGCGACTCCTCGGCCGTCCAGCCCTCGTCGTCGCCGGTGTCGACGGCGATCAGGAAGGCGCGCTCGACCGGAGGCACGAGGTCGATGGCGGCGGCGGTGCGGCCGTTTCGGCTTGGGCTCATCGGCGCGCAGCATAGGTGCACGCCTGCGAGTCGGTTGGCAGACCCTCTTGCGTGCACCACCCGTACACGGCAACATCCGCGCGACATGCGCAACCGAGCCCTGGCGCTGTTCCTCTTGAGCGCGCTCTTCGCCGCTTTGGCGCCGACCGTCGGCGGCAGAGCGACGCTCGCTCAATCGCCGAGCGAGTCCCCGGCCTCACCAACGCCCTGTCCCACGGTGGCCGAGAGCGCTGCCCCATCGGCATCGGCGGCCGCGGTTGGAGTCGGTGGATCCGCCGCGGAAGCGACCGAATCCGCGATGCCCGAAGCATCGGGATCGCCCGGACCGGCTCCCTGCCCCACGCCGATCGATCTCGCGCCGTACCTGACCGCCGAGTTGACGCTGGTCAACCTTGCGAGCGTCGCCATCACGGTGGACGTCCTGGTCGTCGATCCGGACACCAAGCAGTCGCAGTCCCTTGCGACGCAGACCGTGGATCCCCAGGGATACGTCTCGCAGAAGGTGCTGCCATTGCCCTACACGATCCAGTTCACCAAGGCGGGCGCGGACACGCCGTACGCAACCTGCACGCTGAACATGACCGACGTCCAGGCCTTCGACTTTGCCGCGCTCGACGACGCGGTCGCGGTCGAGCTCCGGGGCGCGACGCCAACCGATCCGGACGAGCTGTGGGTTGACACGTCGAGTCTCTGCAAGCCGGCGCCCTCGTCCTCGGCGTCTCCCGGCCCAGCCGAGGGCTGACATGCAACGACGTCGGTTCGCTGCGTTCGCGCTGCTGGTCGGGCTGGTGGCGGCCGGCTGCGGGATCGGCATCAGCGGTGGTGGCGTCTACCAGTACGCCGTGGACGTCGTCAACACGGGGAACGCTCCGGTTGATGTCGCCATCGAAATGGCGGATGGCGGCGTCACCAGGCACATCGCCGCAGGCGACACGACGCGCCTGACCGGCTTTGCGAATGGGCCGTACTCCGTGAGCGTCGTGCTCTCGGGTCCGGCCAAGGACGCCTACCTCGCGAACCTTCAGCAGATCAAGTCGAACCTCGAGATCCTTCGGTCCAGCCACAATTCCGCGGCGTTGCAGATCGCCTTGACGAACCTGCCGCTGGTGGAGCAGCAACTCCGAGCCCTGACGACATCCGGGCTACCGGGCTGTGGCGGTGAGCTGACGTACGACAAGGCTCTCGCCACCGTGACGCTGACGAACCCCTCGGGAGTCTGGAGAGGGACCTGTGCCGAGAGCAACTACGGCCGGGACGCGGGCGGCGACGCCGGAGGTGGCGGCGCGGCTCCGTAGGGCGAGGGCCCAGGACTCTCCGGCGGCGGGTCGGCACGTTCAGACCCGCGGTGTCACCAAGACGTGGATCGCGCGAACAGGTACAGCGCCCAACCCAACGTGTCACGACCCCAGCGCAGGTAGGCGTCGCGAGCAGACGCCACGCGCGAGAGCAGCTCGGGAACGTCGGGATCGTCCGGATTCGCCGTCGCGTACCGTGCGGCCGCGCGCCATTGCAACGCCTCGTACCAGTCCCAATCGTCGTCGCTGCTGGTGATGGCCAGGAGCGGCTCCAGACCGTGCTCTTCGCCCGCTCGGACGTTTTCATCGTGCGTCGCGAATTCCGAGGCCCCGATCGGCGCGGCCGCGAGGTAGTCCTCCGAGGGTGGCTTCCTCCAGAACGGCTCGCCGACGAGCACCAGTCCGCCCGGTCGCGCCGCTGACGCGAGAAATGCCAGCGTTCCGCGATGGCCGCCGTAGATCCAACTCGCGCCAACACAGCTCGCAAGGTCGACGCTGGACGGCTCGGGTCGGTATTCGGCGCCATTCATCTCCAGCAGCGTCAGGTCAGCCTGGGGCACGCGACGAGCGGCGGTCTCGCGCAGCTCGCGGACATGAAAGGGCGAGACCTCGACTCCGGTCGCATGAATTCGCTCGCCTCCCGGTCCGCCGTAGCGTTCGAAGATGCGCATGAGCAGCTCGCCCTTCCCGCAGGCGATGTCGAGCACACGTGCCTCGTCCGGCAGGTCCAGCAGCTGGACGATCCGGTCGAGCTTGTCCACGCTCGTCGGGTTGCAGACCACGTGGTCGCGATGGGTGATGTCGTAGAACTTCCAGGTCTCCATGGCGCTCCGTCGAATGCGTCGGCCGTTCGCAGTACCAGGCCGCCGGTTGCGTCATTTTGCGGGCCGCGTCTCGGTCAAATGACGGAGTGAATCCAGGGTGAGTCCGCGCACGCTGCGCGGCGCATCGATGGCCGGACCGCCGAGCTGTGCGGCGGATGGGTCGTAAGCAGGCTCAGTGGAGAGGTGGCAGATGCATCGGCGAGTCCTTGGCGCATTCGTGCTCGCGCTGGCGGCAACAGGGCTCGCCGCGGCAGCGGTCGGCGCATCTACTCCGCTGGCACCGGTGTCGCCCGCGAGCTTCTCGTCACCGGTCAAGGTCCTTGGCGGCCGGTTCGACCAGATCTCGATGGTCGTCGACAGCACCAACGCTGTCGACATCGCCGCGACCGGTCGTGGCGGCCTCTGGTTCATCACGGACCGTGGCGGCAGCTGGTCGCATACCAAGGTGCTGTCGGACCCGACGAACAAGTCCTGGATGGATCCCTCGATCGCCATAGACTCCAACGATCACGTGTACATCGCGTTGGGACGCCAGACCTGCAATGACTGCGCACCCGGCGGTAGTGACGGGGTCTTCCTCGTCAGTGACAAGGGTCGCGCACACGGGAACTTCCCGTCTGCTGCCGCCAAGGTCGTTGCCGGCCCAGCCGGCGACCCGTCCATCAAGGTCTTTGGCGGACGGATCTACCTGGCCTATTCGTCGTATTGCTCGTGCATCCCAGGCGACGACATCCCGCTCTATCTCAAGACCAGCACCAACGGGACCACCTGGACGACGAGCCTGATCACGAGCGCCGGGACCGTGCCGCAGCTGCGCGTCCTGTCCACGGGCAATGCGCGCGTGGCCTACACGCGGCACGACGGTCTTGGTTATGTCGAGGCAGCGACGGCGACCGGCTCCTTCACCAGCGCGAAGATTCCCGGCACGGACGGCTACGACTACGACCCGTTGCTGGCAATCGACGGGGACGGGGGCGCCCGGATCGTCTACGAGAACGAAACGACCGGGTATCACCTCCGCTATGACCGACAAACGGCGAGCGGCTTCGGCACGCCACAGACCGTGACGGTGTGGCGCAAGGGGTTCGGGTTCGACCTGGACACGAACCAGGTGCCGAAGGTCGCGCAGGCCGAGAACAACGGCATTCACCTCTACACGCTCAACGGATCGACCTGGAGCAACGCGACGATCAGCTCGGTGACGAACGCCCGGGCAGTCGTCCTCCGGCGCGCGTTCAGCGGCAAGGTCGAGGTCGCCTTTACCCGTGCCAATGGAGGGATCTGGGTCACGCGCTGCTGACCCGAGAACGCACGCCTGAGCCGCGAGCGCGGCTGAGACGCGAACGGAGAACGCGGCGCGGCGGTCAGGTCGTGCCGGCGCTCTCGCGAAGAACCTCGATTCGATCGATCACCCGGGGAAGATCAACCGCGCCGGGCTCGAACCACTGGATCTCGGGCTCGGCGCGGAACCATGTCCGCTGACGGCGGGCGTACTGGCGCGTTCGGAGGATGACCCGGGCGACGGCCTCCTCCTGCGAGCACCGACCGGCAAGCACGTCGAACGCTTCGCGATAGCCGACCGCAGAGAAGGCGCGCAGGTCCTCGGGATAGCGCTCAAGCAGCGTGCCGGCCTCGGCCAGCAGGCCGTGGTCGAACTGCGATGCCGTTCGCTCGCGGATCAAGCGGTCGTGTTCGGCGAGCGGTGGATCTACCCCAAGCCACAGCAACGGAGCGGGATAGCCGCGCGGTTCCGGTGGCGGCCGATCCCCGTGGAGCGCGACTCGTTCCAGCGCACGCACCACGCGGCGCGGGTTGGCGAGGTCGGTCGAGGCGGCGGTCAACGGGGCCGTCGCGCGCAGCTCTGAAGCAAGGGCATCGAGGCCGTCGCGCCGGAGGCGGTCCTCCAGCTCGGCACGCAGCACCGGGCCGTGTCCGCTTTCCTCCATTGGGACATCCCGTGCGACGGCGCGGAGATAGAGACCCGTCCCACCGACGAGCAGCGCGACGCCGCCGCGTGCCCCGATCTCGGCGAGTGCCTCGAACGCGTGGCGGCGGTAGTCGGCGGCCGTGTATGCAGCATCGGGATCGACGAGATCCAATCCGTGATGCCGTACACGCCGGCGGTCCGCGGCGGTGGCTTTCGCGGTCCCGATGTCCATGCCGCGGAAGACCTGCCGCGAGTCGGCGCTGACGATCTCGGCGCCCGGGAGGGCGGTGGCGATCTCCAGTGACAGCCGCGTCTTCCCCGATGCGGTGGGGCCGGCGATCACGACCAGCGGTGGCAACATGACGGTCACACTGTCACATCCCACGTTGGAGGAGAGGTTGCCCGTGTATCAGCCTGCGCCCCTGACCACGTCCGTGGTCGGCTCGCACGCTCGCCCAGGCTGGCTGGAGCTCGCCTCGGATGCGGCGCGTCGCGGCGAGCTCGGCCCGGCCGACATCGCTGAGGTGCTCGACGACGCGGTCGACACCGCGCTGCGCGACCAGGTCGAGGCGGGCGTCGACCTGATCACCGACGGTGAGATGCGCCGCTCGGGCTTCTTCACGGCGGAGTTCTACCAGCGCATCAGCGGGGTCGAAGCGGTCGAGCCCGAACGTCGCCTGGGCGTCGGAGGCCACGATCAGCAGCATCGTTTCCGGGTCCTCGAGCCGATCGCGGCCCCCCTCGGGCTGGGCGTGGTCGCTGAATTCCAGGCCGCGCGACGGCGAACCGAGCACCCGCTCAAGGTCACGCTGCCGGGTCCGTTCACGCTGTCAGGTCGCCTGGTGACCGGCCCGGGCGAGGTCTACGGCGATCGCATCTCTGCAGCTCAGGCGTTCGTGCCGTTGCTTGCGGCGGAAGTTGCCGCGTTGACCGACGCCGGCGCGGACGTGATCCAGATCGACGAACCGTCACCGGCCATCCATCCCGAGGCGTCATCCGAGTTCGCAGGACTCCTGAACGCGGTCGTGGGGCCGGTCCGCGGCCGCGTGCGGCTGGGCGTCCATCTCTGCTTCGGCAACTTCCTTGGGCGGCCACTCGCGCCGCGCGCGTACCGACCGATCCTCCCGCAGGCGCTGGCGTTCGACGTCGACGAGCTCGTGCTCGAGTTCGCGAACCGCGAGATGGCCGAGCTCGACGTGGCTGCCGACGTGGCCGCGTCCGGGAAGGACATCGCGGCGGGCGTCATCGACGTCAAGAACTACCACCTCGAGTCGGCGGACGAGGTCGCGGCACGGATCGAGAAGCTGCTCGCGGCCGGCGTGCTGGAGGCACGGCTGCACGTGGTCCCGGACTGCGGTTTCAGCCAGACGGCCCGTTGGGCGACCAAGCCGAAGCTGCGAGCGCTCGTTGCCGGGCGCGACCTGGTGCGAGGTCGGTCCACGGGCTGAGTGCCATTCCCTGGTCAGACGGCGAGTTCGGGATGCTCGTCCAAGCGCCCCGGTCAGAGTGCTATGGCGACGACTTCGGATAGCGCCGGCAGGTACCGGTAGCGCCGGCGAGTGCCGGCCAGGCTTGCTGCCGTTAGCCGGACGCGTATCGGGTGCATGGATCAGCCGCGGGGAAGCGATGCCACAAGCACCTTCTCAGGCACCGATCGCGACCTCGGTCATCCGCTCGATTGCCATCCGAGAGCGTGGAGCCCATCCCAACTGCATCGCGCAGGACGGTTCGACGCGGCCGTATCGCCGCGCTTCGGGTGGCACCATCCGTGGAGTCGATATCCAAGCCGACAAGGATCGAGGATCGCGCGTCGCGGACCGGGCTCGACCGGCACCCGATCACGGGCGTCACGTCGCCTTGGGGAACCTTTATCCAGCCGGCTCAGGCGGTGGGGTACCAGTCGCCGGCTCGCATCACGCGGGTGACGCGCAGGTCGGCGTTCATCTCCACCAGGTCGGCGCGCTGATCGGCCGCGATCCGGCCGCGGTCGGCGACGCCGAGCATCTGGAGCGGGTTGCGCGAGGCCGCGGCCACGGCCCGGGGAACCGCCACGCCGCCGCTGACCAGGTTCCGCACCGCGGTGTCGAGCGCGATGATCGAGCCTGCCAGCGTGTTCGTGCCGAGCAGCACGCAGCGGTCGCCGCCGACCTCGACCTCCAAGCCGCCAATCCGGCCGCGAGTCACGTCCGAACCAGCCAGCGGAAGGGCGTCGCTTACCAACAGGAGTCGATCTTCCGGTTTGGTCCGCAGCACGATCGGCCACAGCGACGGGTGCACGTGCTGGCCGTCGGCGATCAACTCGACATACGCCGCGTCGTTGGTGAGTGCCTCGACCGCGAGCCCCGGCTTCCGATGATCAACACCGGTCATCGCGTTGAACAGGTGCGTTGTCGTCCGGGCGCCAGCGTCGTAACCGCGACGTGCCGTGGCCAGGTCGGCGGCCGAGTGGCCCAGGGAGACCGCCACTCCCCGAGCGGCAAGCCAGGCGATCAACTCGATCGCACCGGGCAGCTCTGGCGCCACGGTGATCACCCGCAGCCCATCCAGCAGCGGCTCGAGAGAGTCGCGCGGAACGTCCGCGGGGAACCGCAGCGCAGTGGGATCGTGGGCGCCCTTTCGATCGATCGACAGGAACGGGCCCTCGAGGTTGAAACCGAGCGGCTCCGCACCGTCTCGCGGCGCGGAAGGGAGCCACGAGCGGACGCGACCGGCGAATCCGGCAAGCGCGTCGAGCGGCGCGCTCACCGCCGTCGGAAGAAAGCTGGTGACGCCACGCCGGAGGAGTGCGCGCGACATGCCATCGAGATCGGCGATCGACGCCATCGCATCATGGCCGCCAAAACCGTGCACGTGGACGTCGCAGAAGCCCGGCGCGATGAGCGGTGCGGTCGAGTCGGCCGGGGCGTCGGTGTCGTCCGCGTGGACCGACACGATCGAGCCGTCGGCGACGATGAGCCGTCCGAGCGCCACGCGGTCGCCCAGGACGAGGCGTCCCTCGACCGATCCCTCAGGCATGCTCGGGTTCAGCCATGCAGGCGGCCCATCAGCGCGTACGGTCCGCCGCGTTCGATCACGACGCTGACTCGGGAACCGACCAGCGATTCGTCGCCCTCGAGATGCACCAGCTTGTGCTCCCGGTTGCGGCCGGACACGCGAGCGACGGGCGCGGCCGAGTCCTCGTGATCGTGCGAGCGCGCCGGTTCGACGCGCTCGACCAGCACCTCGGTCGTTCGTCCTACCCACGCCTGGTTGATCGACAGGCCGATCTCTTCCTGGAGCTCGAGCAGCGCATTGAGTCGTCGACGTTTCTCAGCCGGCGGGACGTCGTCAGGAAGTCGGGCGGCGGGCGTTCCCGGCCGAACCGAGAACGCGGCCGCGAAGACCTGGTCGTAGCGGACCGTGCGGAGCAGATCCAGCGTGGCCTCGAACTGCGCCTCAGTCTCCGCTGCAGAAGCCGACGATGACGTCGGTCGTCAGCGCGATCCCCGGGATCGCTGCGCGCAGCCGCTCGACCAGTTTCAGGTACTCGTCCACGCGGTATTGCCGGCCCATGCGGCGCAGCACCGCGTCGTCGCCCGACTGGACCGGCAGGTGCAGGTGCTCGCAGACCGACGGGCACTCCGCCATCGCCGCGATGAGGCGGTCCGTCAGGTCCCACGGGTGCGAGGTGACGAAGCGGACGCGGGGAATGGCCGGCAGGCCATCGGCCGTACGGATGCCGTCGATTGCCCGAAGGAGCGAAGCGATGTCGGGCCGGCCGTCGAGCGCCAGCGCGCGGCCCAGCTCGCGGCCACCATGCACGTCCGCGAAGCGCGCCTCGCCAGGCAGGTCGTGCCCGTACGAGTTGACGTTCTGGCCGAGCAGCGTGACTTCCTGGACGCCGGCTGCGGCCAGCGAGCGCGCCTCGGCCACCACGTCATCGAACGGGCGGCTGCGCTCCGGGTCCGCGGCTGAACGGCACGATGCAATAGGTGCAGGTCTTGTCGCAGCCGTAGATGATCGGCAGCCAGGCGGTCCGCGCTGCACCGACCGCATCCGCCGATTCCCTGTCGCGCGACCGTGCCCGCCGCGACCGCCGCCGCCCGCGTCAGCGGCAGCCCGTCGGCCGTGGCCGCCAAGCGAGCGCCCGACCCGCTGGTAGGTACGGTGCCGCACCGGGGGCCGTGGCGCCGGCGAGCCCCAGGCGGTCGGTCAGCTCCGGCTCCTCGTCCGGTCGCAGGAAGAGGTCGACTGCCGGGTACCGACGGCGAAGGGTGCTCGCGTTGTCGGCCCGGACCGAGCAGCCCGTGAGCACGACGCGGACTTCCGGGTTCGGCATCCTTCAGCCGCGCCAGCACGCCCATTCGGCCGATGACCTTCTGTTCGGCGGCCTCGCGGATCGCACAGCTGTTGATGACGATCAGCTCGGCCGTCTCCAGGCTTGTGCGCCTCGGCGCACCCGGCAGCCAGCAGCGCGCCCGCCATCTCCTCGGAATCCGAGTGGTTCATCTGGCAGCCGAGCGTCCACACGTGGAAGCGCGGCAGCACCACGTCGTCGGTGAGGAACTCGGCCACGCGTGGATCAGCCGCTGACGCCGGTGTGCGCGCGGCCGCCCCCGGGGCGCTCGGCGGTGCCAGGTCAAGGACCGGCAGCTGCGAGCGGCTCACGCGGCGGCCCGACGTGAGGCGATTGCCTCGAGGAGCGCCTCGCCGACCGCTTCCGGCACCGACGTGGTCGCCTGTGCCTCGGCGTAGCTCATCGTGTCGCCATGGTAGTCGCTGCCTCCGGTGGCAACGAGACCGCGTGCCGAGGCGAACGCGCGCATCCGCTTGACCGTCTCCGGGACGAAGGTGCGGTAGTAGACCTCGAGCCCGCCAAGACCGGCAGTCTGCAGCTGATCGATGAGCTCGGCACGGTCGGGAGCGGACGGCGAATGCGCGAGCGACTGCGATTCCACCGGCGCCGTTGATGGCCGCGATCGCCTCCTCCGGCCCGATGCCGTATGCGGGGCACGTACGCAGGCATGCCCCAGTTCAGGTAGCGCGCAAACGCGTCGTCGACCGAGGTTGCGTAGCCCGCGCGGTATCAGCGCGCGCGCCACGTGCGGGACGGCCCATGGCGTCGACCTTCGGGTCACCCGGGAGGTACTGATCGACCGGCATGCCCAGCTCGCGCAGCCGCACCAGCATCCGCTCGAGGCGCTCCTGCCTCCCCTGCCGCTGGCGGCGCGCGGACGGCGCGAAAGACCGGATCGTCGATATCCATGCCGAAGCCGAGGATGTGCAGCTCGTCGCCGTCCCGTCCGAGGCCGTCGCGCGAGGTCAGATCGCCCCCGATCGTGTTGATCTCGAGCGCCCGGGATCACCTGCGGACCGTCCGGGCCGGCGTGCGCGCCGAGCCCGGCTGCCGCGATCTCGCGGTAACCCTCCAGGCTGTCGTGGTCGGTGATCGCGACGACGCGCATGCCGTAGTCGCGCATCTGCCCGTACAGCGCGAGCGGCGTGCAGGACGCCATCCGAGCGCGTTCGTATGGGTGTGCAGGTCGACGCTGGTTGCGGCGGAGCGGTCGGTCATGCGCGCACGAGCTCGAACCTCCGCGTGACCGCGGGTGTCGAGCGTCGCTCGACGGTCATCGTCGATCCGCGCCAGGGTCACGGTCGTCAGATTTCGACCATGCGACTGATCCGTTCGATGCCGACGCAGGCGCCGTTCTCCGTGTCGACGTCGATCAGCAGCGCGTTGAAGATCACCGGCCCGTTGCCCGACCTCGAAGCGCGTCGGCAGGCCGGTCAGGAAGCGCGGCAGCACGGTCGCCGGATCGAAGCCGATCACGCTGTCGATCGGGCCCGACCATGCCGAGGTCGCTGACGTAGCCGGTCCCGCGCGGCAGGATCCGGTGATCGGCCGTCGGCACGTGAGTGTGCGTGCCCGACCACCGCGCTGACGCGACCATCCAGGTGCACGCCGAAGGCCGTCTTCTCGCTGGTGATCTCGCAGTGGAAGTCGACCAGTCGGACCTGCGGCAGCTCGTCGGCCGCGTCCTCGAGCAGGTGATCGGTCATGAGGAACGGGTTCTCGATCGGCTGCATGTACGTGCGGCCCTGCGCGTTGATGACCGCGACCTCGCTGCCGTCGCGCGGCGTGGAAGATGCCCCAGCCGTGGCCGGGCACGCCCTCGTCGCCGTAGTTGAGTGGTCGCAGGATGCGCGGCTCCCGGTCGAGCTCGGGGATGATCTCGCGCTTGTCCCAGATGTGGTTGCCGCTGGTGATCACGTCGACGCTCGCATCGAACAACGCCCGTGGCGATCGACATGGTCAACCCCATGCCGCCGGCCACGTTCTCGCCGTTGGCCGTCACGAAGTCGATGCCGCGATCATCGCGCAGGCCGGGCAGCACGCGTCTCGAGCGCCACGCGGCCGGGCTTGCCGATGAGGTCGCCGATCATCAGGGCGCGCAGGACACCGGCGCCCGCGCGGTGCGGTGTTTCGGGCAACAGGTCGGCGGCCAGGACGGGTGCCGGAGCACGGCGAGCGCGTCCGTCCGAGGCGGGCGGTGAATGGTCAATCGGGACAGCGGTGAGGCGGGCTACTTCAGCGGTCCTTCAGCGGGCTAAACCGGTTTTGACGGCCTTCAGATCGTGACGCCGCACCCTACCATCCATCCGCTTTCGGCATGCTCCGACGCGTTGCCCGGGAGCACCCGTTCGGCCCTGCCGGTTTGAGATGGAACGATTTCGCGGGCGCGGCACTCATGAGGGTGATCGGCGTCCTTCAGCCCGCCGAACTCCCAGGAACAGCGGCACGGGGACTGCGTGCCGCGGAGGGTTTCGATGCTTTCATTCGCACGAGTAGCCGCGGCCATCGCGCTCATCATCGGTGGCTTCTTCAGTCTCAACCTCTCTGCCACTGGCGCCACGGCGGCGGCCTCACCCTCCAGCGGCCCAGCCCTCGACACCTCGGCCTGGACGACCTACACCTCGGATCGCTATGGCTTCAGCATCGGCCACCCGGCCGACTGGACGGAGCGCCCGGCCGACCACACCTGGACCCTTCCCGCGGACGCCGATTGGCTGTCGACAGCCTCGGAGGGCTTCATCGCGCCCGGCGAATCCATCCTCGCGACCGCCTGGTCCGTGGCCGTCGACCCGGGCACGACGGCAGATGCGTGGATCGCGGCCTACTGCCCGCTGAACCAGACTTCGCCCTGCCCGCCGCCAGCAGATCGAACGGTCGCGGTGACGCTGGACGGCCACCCCGGCTCGCTCGTGCAGTTCGACGGCGACACCCAAGCGTTCTTCCTGGTCGGCAACCGGATGTACATGGTCGCCGTTTGGGAAGACGACGCCGACACGAGAACGGCGCCCTACGGAGGTGCCACGCGGCTTCTCGAAGGCTATCTCTCGACGGTGCACCTGCTGCCCGGCGGACCGGCAACGCCGAGCTCGGCCGCGAGCCCTGCCGCCCTCGACACCTCGGCCTGGACGACCTACACCTCGGATCGCTATGGCTTCAGCATCGGCCACCCGGCCGACTGGACGGAGCGCCCGGCCGACCACACCTGGACCCTTCCCGCGGACGCCGATTGGCTGTCGACAGCCTCGGAGGGCTTCATCGCGCCCGGCGAATCCATCCTCGCGACCGCCTGGTCGGTGGCCGTCGACCCGGGCACGACGGCAGATGCGTGGATCGCGGCCTACTGCCCGCTGAACCAGACTTCGCCCTGCCCGCCGCCAGCAGATCGAACGGTCGCGGTGACGCTGGACGGCCACCCCGGCTCGCTCGTGCAGTTCGACGGCGACACCCAAGCGTTCTTCCTGGTCGGCAACCGGATGTACATGGTCGCCGTTTGGGAAGACGACGCCGACACGAGAACGGCGCCCTACGGAGGTGCCACGCGGCTTCTCGAAGGCTATCTCTCGACGGTGCACCTGCTGCCCGGCGGACCGGCGCTCGATACTCCCCTCCCCAGCCCCAGTCCCTCCTGAGGACGGGCGATCGACGCCCGGCGCAGGAAGCAGGAAGACCAATTCCTCTGCCGGGCACTCATGATGGTTGAGCGGAGCCACCGGCCCACCATGCGGGACGAGGAGGCAATGGAACGAGAGCTGGTCCAGCGGGCGATCGCCGGGGATCACGATGCCTTCGTGTCCCTGGCGCGAGCCGCCTATGACCGGCTGTACCGCCTGGCTCTCCTCATCCTTCGTGACGAGGAACCGGCGTCGGACGCCGTACAGGAGGCCCTCACCGCCGCGTGGCTGCATATCCGGGCGGTGCGCGATCCCGACCGTTTCGATGCCTGGCTCAACCGCCTGACGGTCCACGCCTCCTACCGCGAGTCCCGCCGCCGGCATGGGCGCGTGGTGCAGATCGGCGTCGTGCATCTCGATATTCCGGACGGGTGGGATGCGCTCGGGGCTGTTGATGCGCGCGACCAGCTCGAGCGCGGCTTTCGACGGCTCAATCCCCAGCAACGCGCGGTGCTCGTCGTCCATCACTACCTGCAACTGTCCGATGCGGAGGCCGCAGCGGTGCTGGGCATCGCGGTTGGAACCGTCAAGTCACGCCTCAATCGGGCGACGATCGCGCTTCGAGCCGCGCTGGAAGCCGATGCCCGAATACCCGGGGTCACCACGGAGATTCCGGCATGACCACCCGAGATGACATGGAACGTGAAATGGCCGATTGGATGACGGGGGCCATCTCCAACCCGGCGCCGGCAGGACGCTTCGAGGAGGCCATGGAAGCGACTGCCCGGCGACGGCCGCGGCCGCGCCGGTTCGCACGATTTGGCAGCGACTGGGTCGGCACTGCCGCGCCCAGGCGCCTCGAATGGACGCTGCCGATCCGGCGCAGTGAGCTCCTGGTCGCGGTGGCCGTGGCCCTCCTGATCGCCGCGGCCATCGCAGGCGCGGTCTTGGTGGGTGCCCAACTCCTGCGCTCCGATCGCGCGTTGCTCCCGAACCCGGTCGGGAATGGATGGATTGTCTTCGCTGGGAGTGACGAGAGTCCCTCGGCGACCAGCGGGAATCACCAGATCGACCTCGTGGACGAGAACGGAACCGAACGACGGATCATCGGAACTGCTGCGGACAACCTGGACAGGGCCTGTCCCAGCTTCTCGTCAGACGGGACTCGACTCGCCTACGGTGAGGCAGTCGGGACGTCGGCCACCGGCTATAGCGACGCTGCCCTCGTGGTGACGGACATCGACCCCGACGGGATCGTGTCGAATGCCCGGACGATCCCGGTTGCAGGAACGTCTGACCCGCCCTGTCCCATCTGGTCGCCCGACGGTCGACGGATCGCCTTCTTCTTCGGCTCGGGAGACGCGGTGGGCGCGCAGCCCGCAGGCGCCGGCGACGTGTGGATCGTCACGCTCGACAGCGGCCAGATCAAGGTGCTGCCAGGTGTGACGGCAGGCGACCTTGAGTGGGCTCCTGATAGTTCGACGCTCGCGATCGCAAGCGGCAGTCAGCCCGGGGCAATGGTTCGTACCGGTGGGCCGATCCTCCTGTACTCGGTTGCCAGCCAAACGGTGAGCGAGCTTCCAGGGGCATCCGGCGTCATGGCGCTCGCCTGGTCACCCGATGGCAGCCGGATCGCCTATCAGAGCATCAGGACGCCTGGGACGCCCGTGGACGGTGGGATCCTCGCCGGGTCGGAGACGCAGGAGATCTGGACCATCCGGCCCGACGGCAGCGGCCGGATCCTCCAAACGAAACCCTTTGACGTGAATCACGGCATCGGCCCGGTGTGGTCTCCGACCGGTGACCGGCTGGTGTACCAGCGAGTGTGTGCGGAGCATCCGTCCGTGGCGGATCCGCTCGTCCTCTCGGGACCTTGCCGCGAACAGCACGATGTGGTGATCCTCACACCCGGGTCCTCCACCAGTGAAACGGACCCGGTCGGCAGTGAGGTCGTCCTCCCGTTCGCACGGGTCGGAGGGGCCTACGGACCGGAGACTCTGTACCCATCTGAGGTCACATGGTCGCCAGATGGGCGGCAGCTCCTCTATTTGGCGTGGAGCGAAGTTACTCCGCCTGGTCAGGATTCCTCGTTGAGCTCGCTCGCGGCTATCACCGTCGACGGGAGTTCGCCACCGCTCCTGCTGCACCAAGCCGACGACATCGGCCTGGGACGTGAGTACCCCGCGATGATCCAACTCGATTCGTGGGGCCGGCTGAACGGTGCACCCGGCCCCAGCCCCGTACCTTGACGTCGACCCTGTGAAGCGGGACTTGAATGGCATGGCGGCGAGTCCGATGCTTTGGGCATCAGCAAGACGGTTGACGGCAACAAGGGAGGTACATCGCTGTGAATCAGGGTCCGCTTCTCCAGGGATGGCGATATGGCATTCACCCGGAGGCGAGCGGCATGCGGGTTCGCAGCCTGGCGCGCGTCGAGCTGCCGCTGGGCGAGGCCCTGCGTCTCGAGCTGGAGAGCACTGTGTCCGATGGCCCTGATGAGCGGCACATCCAGTACTACGTGATGACCGAAGCGGGACCCTGGGCCCTGTGGCTCTCCTGTCCCACCGACGAGCTCACCGAACGCGAGTCAGTGCTTCAGCGGCTCGAGTACCGGCTCGCTGACGCGGGTTGAGAGGCGCGGCGCCTACTTGGCGTACTCCACGGCGCGGGTTTCGCGGATGACCGTGACCTTGATCTGGCCCGGGTAGGTCATCGACTCCTCGATCTTCCTGACGATGTCCCTCGCGAGGCGCATCGAGGCGAGATCGTCGATCTCCTCTGGGCGCACGAGGATGCGTACCTCGCGGCCGGCCTGGACGGCGAACGACTTCTCGACGCCGGTGAAGCTGTTGGCGATCGCCTGCAGATCCTCGAGCCGCTTGACGTAGGTGTCCATCGACTCGCCGCGCGCGCCCGGGCGGCTGGCGCTGATCGCGTCGGCGATCTGGACGATGGGTGCCTCGACGCAGGCGTACTCGATCTCCTGGTGGTGTGCCGCGATCGCGTTCACGACCTTTGGCGAGAGGTTGTTCCGGGTGGCGATCTGACCGCCGATCATGGCGTGCGGGCCCTCGACCTCGTGGTCGACGGCCTTGCCGATGTCGTGCAGCAGCCCGCCCATCTTGGCGATCTGGACGTCGGCGCCGACCTCGGCAGCGATGACAGCCGCGAGCCGTCCGGTCTCGAGCGAGTGCTTCAGGACGTTCTGGCCGTAGCTGGTGCGGTAGCGCAGCCGGCCGAGCAGCTTGACGATCTCGGGCGGTAGACCCGGTGTCCCCATCTCGTAGGCGGCCTGCTCACCGGCCTGGCGAATCTGCACGTCGATCTCAGCGCGTGCCTTGGCGACGACCTCCTCGATCCGGCCGGGATGGATGCGGCCGTCCTGGATCAGCTTGGTCAGCGCCGCCCGCGCGACCTCGCGGCGGACGGGATCGAAGCCGCTGATCAGGACCGAGTCGGGCGTGTCGTCGATGATCAGGTCGATCCCGGTGGCCTGTTCGAGGGCGCGGATGTTGCGGCCCTCGCGGCCGATGATGCGGCCCTTCATCTCGTCGCTGGGAATGGGCACCACGCTGACGGTCATCTCGGCCGTGTGGTCGACCATCACCCGCTGGATCGCGGTCACGACCACGTCGCGGGCCTTCTCCTCGGCCGACTCCTTGGCAGAACGTTCGATCTGGCGTGCGAGCCGGACCGCGTCGTGCTCGGCCTCCTCGCGGACCTGCTCGAGCAGCACGCCCTTGGCCTCGTCGACGCTCATCTGGGCGACCTGCTCGAGAGCGGCCACCTGCTCGGCGCGAGCCTTGGCGAGCGCCTCGCGTTGGCTGTCGAGCTCCTGCTCGCGGGTGGTCAGCTTGCGCGTGCGCTCCTCGAGCATGTCGGTGCGTTGATCGAGCTGCTCATCGCGCTGCAGCAGTCGTCGCTCGAGCCCGGAGAGATCGTTGCGCTTGCTGCGCGCCTCTTCCTCGGTCTCGCGCTGCAGGCGGACCTGCTCGTCCTTCGCCTGGAGGATCAGTTCCTTCTGCTGCGCCCTCGCTTCGGCGACGATTCGGGCGGACTTGTCCTGCGCGGCCTTGATCGACTGGTTGGCGATCAGCCCTCGTGCGACGAATCCGGCTGCCAGCCCGCCCAGCGCGACGATCACGACGATCGCGAGGACCAAGGGATCGGTCATATAGCCTCCCGTCCGGCAAGCGCCGGAGGCATTTTCGAAAGTGAGGAAGTTACGAACCGTCCTGCGGGACGGCCGATGCCAAATACCCCTTCGGCATCGTTCGCCGTGCTGGTCGCGGGACGGGCAACCCGACCTCTGAGGCGGCACAGGCGCTGGCAAAGCCTTTCGGCAAGCCTATAGATGTTATTCGGAACATGTCAAAACGTTGTTAAACGTTCGGAGGTGTGCTCAGCCGCCGACGAATTGCTCGATGACGCGGTGCTTCCAGAGGTAGCGGACGGCGAAGAACCAGAACACCAGGACGAGAGCGGTCAGCGCGGCGGCCCCGAGGCTCGGAGGCACGAGCAGGAAGATCTGGCGCAGCGGCTCGAGCACGAGCAAGAGCAGGAAGACGACAGCCAGCACGATCGCGAGGATCGTCGGTCGCCAGTCCGTGCTGAGCGGCTGGATGACGGCCAGCCATGCGACGGGTGGCTCGACGTAGATCACCAGGCCGAGCCCGGCAAGCACCAGGAAGGACGTCAGGGACGACTGGGCGAAGGGAAGCGACGTCCGGAGGATGTCGGCCTGTTGCTCTGACGTGGCACCGGTCGGCGTGCGCGCGATGACCTCCAGCCACAACGTTCCGAACAACACGACCAGGGCGCAGAGACTGGTGATCCCGGCCGCCGGCACGACGAAGCGCGAGATCGTGCCCGCGAGCGTCTGTTTCGGCTGCATTCCCGGCTGTGCCCACACCGCAAGCAGCGCCGACGGGATGCCCACCGAGAAGAGCGTCACGGCCGACGCGTTGCGCAGCGCGATCGGGAAGATGCCGATCACCAACGAGGAGAGGATCACGATCCCCATGATCGAGATGCGGGAGAGGAAGAGCGCGAGGATGTCGAACATCCCGTTGAGGATCCGCTGCCCCTCCTCTACCGCCGGCGCGAGCGCGGCGAACGAATCGTCGGTGAGGATGATGTCGGCGACGCTCCGGGTCGCCTGGCTGCCGCTCTGCATTGCCACGGCGAGGTTTGCGCGCTTGAGCGACAGCACGTCGTTCACGCCGTCGCCGATCATGGCCACGTAGCTCCCGGATCCGCGCAGCGCGCCGACGAGTCGCTCCTTCTGAGCAGGCGTCACGCGGCCGAATACCGCGGTTCGGCGCGCCACGTCAGCGAGCGCGGCATCGTCGTGTGCATCGAGCTCCGTGCCCGAGATCGACACCAGCTCACCGGTCAGTCCGGCCTGATGTGCCAGGGACACGACGGTGTCAGGGTCGTCGCCGCTGATGATCTTCACGCTCACGCCCGAGCTCATGAACCGCTCCAGCACCACGCCGGCGTCGCGCCGCAGCTCGTCCTGCAGGACCACCAGGCCGAGCGGCTGTGAACCCAGCGGCCAGCGTTGGCTCGTCGTCCGTTCCGCCGATCGCGTCGGACTGCGGGTGCCAGAGCAAAAGCAGGACGCGAAGGCCCTGCGCCGCGCGCGTGCCGACCTCGCGCTCGATGGTTGGCCACGAAGCGGGCGCGTCGTCGGCCGTTGGGGTGACGACGTCGCGCAGCATCTGCGGCGCGCCGACGACATAGGTGCCGCTCTCGACGTGCGCGCCGGCCGTATCGAACGCCACGGCGCTCCACTTGCGCGCCGAGGAAAAGGGCACGTCACGGACGGTCGGCACGGCGTCCGACGGGCTTGCCTCCGCGATCGCCTCCGCCGTCTTGTTGCGTTCGGCGGCACTGGCCACGACCGTCCCAACGGTCTGCTTGAATGCGTCCTCGTCGCTGCCGAAGGGCACCCATTCGACGACGGTCAGGCGATTGGCCGTGAGCGTGCCGGTCTTGTCGGTGCACAGCACATCCACATGGCTCAGCGACTCGATCGCGTTGGACTGCTGCACGAGCGCGCCGACACGCAGCAAGCGGATGGCGCCGAGCGCGTAGGCGATCGCGATCGAGACGAACAGGCCATTGGGAATCAGGCCGGCCAGGACGGTCGCCTGGCCGACCGCTTCGGAAGCGGGGATGAGCTTGACGATCGAGGTCACCACCAGCAGCAGCTCGAGGTAGACGACGATCAGGAGTGCGACGCGGATCACCGTGTTGACATCGCTCTGGAGCGGCGTGAGCACACGACGGAATGCGCGAGCGCCCTCGGTGATCTTGTTCGAAAGGCTCTGGCTCCCGACCTTCTCCACCACGTAACGGCCGCTGCCGGCGGTCGCGAACGCCCCGGAGAAGACCTGGTCGCCAACACCCTTGGGGATCAGGTCCGACTCGCCGGTGAGCAACGATTCGTCCGCCTGCAGACGACCGCTGACGAGGCGACCGTCGAGCACGAACTGATCGCCGGCGGCCACTTGAACGAGGTCGCCCACCACCAGGTCGTCTGGCGCAATGACCTGGGTCGTGCCGTCGCGGATTACATTCGCGGTCGGTCGTGTCAGGAGGCTGATCTTGTCGAGCAGGCGCTTGGCGCGAACCTCCTGGACCACGCTGACGACGATGTTGGTGCTCACGACACCGAGCGAGATGAGCGCGTCGATCGGCCGACCGACGATCACCAGCAACACCGCGAGGCTGAAGAGGATGACGTTGATGAACGTGAAGACGTTCTCGCGCAGGATCTGGCCGTATCCGCGCGAAGATTGCCAGTCGACGTCATTGCCGAGGCCTTCGCTGCGACGACGCTCGACCTCGGCCGTGGTCAGGCCGGTGTCGGGCGTCGCGGCGATGTCGGTTACGGGCGCGCTGATCGCGGCGGCGGTCGCTTCCACAGGCGGGGAAGCGTACCCGCCACGATGTGGGGCTTGTGCATCACGGTGGCATGGGGCCCTCGCATCCCACCACCGACCGTGTTCGTGGATGACCCGCTGAGGGCTTGCATGCCGGCTGCAGAATCGCGTCGTGACCTCGGCCCGGCTGCTGCGTGACCCGAAGCGAATTGCCGTCGTCGCTTGCGCGATCTGGCTGATCGTCTCGATGGTCCTCGTTTGGGCGTCGGCACAGGCCACGCGAGGACTCGTGACCTACCAACCGATCGCGAGTGGCGACGCCGAAACCGCACTCACCACGGTCCTCGGACTGCTGCTGATCGGGTGGACCGTGAGCGAGGGAGCGGCCGGGTCGACGAGCCGCACGATTCAGCTGTTGGGACCCGCGGTCGCCGTCGCGCTCACCGCCATCGCGGTCTCCGTCGAGTCGAAGGCGCGTGTGCAGGTCCACGAGTGGCTATCGGTCGGCTGGGTGGCGAGCGCCGAGACGTCGATCGCGCCATTCACCATCGGGGTTGGGATCTCCGCGATCGTGCTGACGATCTGGATCGATGCACGGCGTCCGGCAGCGGTGCGCGAAAAGACCACCGGCTTCTTCTCCGAGTGGGAGATCACCCGGGGGAACGTCGCCCGCAATCTGATTGCGATCGCCGGTGCGATCGTGGGCGCCGCTTTCGGGCTGTCGCTCGGCGTCTTCCTGACGAACGGCTGGGCCTACGCGGCCCTGTTGTTCATCCTCCTTTCGGCGCTGGGCATGTTCATCGGCGCAAAGGTCGGCGCGTGGGCGGGTCGCAAGGTCGTCGCGACTGTGCACTTGCCGCACCTGTTGCCGCTCGGACCTCGGACCGCCCTGCCGGCGTCGGGTGCGGTCAGCGGCGTCGTGTCAGTGGCCGACGTTGCGCAGACGTACGGCGACGAGGTGTGGATGGCGCCCGGAGCGCGGCCGGCATCGACTCCCGGAGCCGGCTCTGTGCCGCTGGACGACGCCTGGCAACGTCCGACGAGCGGATCCGCTCTCTCCGAGGACGGCATCACCGCCCCGACCGTCGAAGGCGCCGACCCGACCATGTGGCGGCGACCAGACGGAGCCGGCTGAGCGAGACCCATCCGGGCGCCATCGCGCGGATCTCAGTCCGGGCGGATTTGGGAAGAGGTCAGGTCGTGGCAGACATCAGGCGCCCTCGTCAGGCGCCCTCGTCGGGTGCCGTTGTCAGGTGCCTTTGTCAGGTGCCGTTGTCAGGCTCGTCGACCCGTGCGGCGACGACGCGGCAGACGTCCGGGTCAAAGCCATTCCGAGCGAGCAGTGCATATGCCCTGGCCCGCCGCTTGCGCGGATCGGGCTCGCGAAGCAACGCCGAACGACGTCGCGCGACGAGCCGCTCAGCGGCCTCGAAATCGGGACTGGTGACGGCGGAACCATGGCCTTCGGCGTATGACTCGACAGCCGGGGTGAGCGCACCGTTGGCACGAACGAGTTCATTGCGCTGGTCGAGCGCGGCATCGACGATTTCGCGGTCGATGCCTTTGCGTGCCAACTCCATCCGCAATGCGTGCTCGCCACGCGGTCGGGCACGATCACGGCTTTCGACCCACGCCCGTGCGAACTGCTCGTCGTCGAGATATCGCATCCCGACGAGCCGCTCCACGACCGCCTCGACGAGGCCGGTCTCGTACCCGAGCGATACGAGCCGCTGCCTCGTCTCCTGGATCGACCTCGGCCGCACCGCCAGGAACGCCGCGGCCGCTTCCATCACGATGTCCGGTTCCGTGACAGCCGCTCGCCGTTGCCCTCGTTCGGCCGCGGCTTCACGACTCCGGCTTGTCATGTGAAAAGCTGGACTGGCACTAATGAGCACACGGGAAGGGCGGCTCGGGCGAGGTGAGTGCAAGGCGCCGTGCGAGGGCCCGACACGAGCGCACTGGATGGTGCGTGAGTGAGGGCCCGACGCCGGCAACGACGCAATCGCCCGCCCCAGCCGACCGTTACTCAGCCTCGGAGATGCCTTCGACAGGGAGGGAGATCGTCGCAACCTTCCCCCTAATCTCCGTCTCGAGCTGCTGCGAGATGTCGCGGTTCTGACGGAGAAACTCCTTGGCCTGCTCGCGACCCTGGCCGAGGCGCGTCTCGCCGTAGGTGAACCACGCGCCGGTCTTGGTCACCACGTCCGAGGCGACGCCGACGTCCAGCAGTCCGCCTTCCTTGGAGATGCCCTCGCCGTACATGACGTCGAACTCGGCGACACGGAAGGGTGCCGCGACCTTGTTCTTGACAACCTTCACGCGAACGCGGCTGCCGATCGAGTCCGTGTCCCTGTCTTGATCGTCTCGATCCGGCGGATGTCGAGTCGGACGCTGGCATAGAACTTCAGCGCGCGGCCGCCTGGCGTCGTCTCGGGGTTGCCGAACATCACGCCGATCTTCTCGCGCAGCTGGTTGGTGAAGACGAGTGCCGTGTTCGAGCGGCTGACTGCACCCGTCAGCTTGCGCAGAGCCTGGCTCATGAGCCGTGCCTGGATGCCCATGAACGAGTCGCCCATCTCGCCCTCGATCTCCGCCCGCGGCACGAGCGCAGCGACCGAATCGAGCACGACAGCATCGATGCCGCCGGATCGAATGAGCGTCTCGGTGATCTCGAGTGCCTGCTCTCCCGTGTCCGGCTGGCTGACGAGCAGCTCATCCACGTTGACGCCGCAGTCGCGCGCGTAGCCGCGGATCGAGTGCGTGCTCGACGTCGATGAAGGCGACCACGCCGCCCTTGCGCTGCGCCTCGGCGAGGACGTGCTGGCACGAGCGTGGTCTTGCCGGAGGACTCCGGACCGAAGATCTCCGTGATCCGACCGCGCGGAATGCCGCCCACGCCGAGCGCCAGGTCCAGCGCGATCGACCCGGTGGGGATGGCGTCCACCGCCTGCCGCTCGGACGAGCCGAGCTTCATGATCGAGCCGCGGCCGAACTGCTTCTCGATCGAGAGGATGGCCGCGTCCACGGCCTTGGTGCGCTCCGCGCTGGCGCGATCGAGTGCGCGCTCGGATTGGCTCGCTCCGCGCCGTTGCGGTCCGCAGCCGCTGCTGTCCGGTCCCCGTGATGGTCATGCCTGGTCTCCTTCAAGGCTGCGACCGAGGGCCGGTCCGAGCAAGCGCCTACTCGTTCTCCTCTTCCGTCGGCTCCCACCGCGGCTTCCGCTTCGGCTTGATGACCTCGACGGATTGCGGGGGCGAGTCCATCAGGGACTCGAGCTTGGGCTTGCTCGTGGCAGCCTTCGGCTTCTTCTTTGCTTCGCGGCGGGCGGGAACTCTGCCTGCCATGGGTTCTCTTGCCTCCACATGGCGTCGCCCAGTCTGGGCGATGTCGCTTCACTGCGACTTCACCCTCCCTTCGCTGCAGCTTGCGGCCGCAGCGTGCCAGCTTGGCTGTCACGCCTCTGATCGTCGGGAGGTCGAACCGCAGCCCGCTGGCCGCGAACTTCGCGGACCAGTTCGGGGAACCTGCCGGCCGCGATGGCGGACCGGATTCTGGCCATGAAGTCTAGGGTGAAGGTCAGGTTGTGACAAGTTGCGAGCCGGTAGGCGAGCAGCTCGTTGGCCCGGAAGAGATGGGCCAGATAGGCCCGCGAGAAGCGTGCGGCAGAGCCGGCAGCGACAGCCCTCCTGAACGGGCCGCGGATCGTCCAGGAACCGAGCGTTGCGCAGGTTGAGCTTGCCCTCGGGTACCCACAACGTGCCGTTGCGAGCGACCCGCGCGGGCAGCACCGAGTCGAACAGATCCACACCGGCGTCGACCGCGTCCAGCAGGTCCATCGGGGAGCCGAGGCCCATCAGGTAGCGCGGCCGCGGATCCGACTCGAGCAGTGGCACGACCACGTCGAGGGCCGCGCGGCGCTGTGCCGGCGTCTCGTCACCGGCGAGTCCGCCGATGCAGAGCCCATCGAAAGGCAGCGCGGCAATGGACGCGCGTGGACTCCGCGCGCAGGTCCGCCTCCAGCCCGCCCTGGATGATCCCGAAAAGCGCCTGGTCGGGTCGCCGGTGCGCTTCCAGGCATCGCTCGGCCCAGCGATGCGTCCGCGCGGTCGCGTCGGCCACGACCTCGCGCGACGAGGCGTGCGGCGGCACCGGCTGGTCGAGGCAGACCGCGATGTCCGAGCCCAGTGCCTCCTGGACCGCGATCGCGTGCTCCGGTGTGAAGCGCTGGAGCGAGCCGTCGAGGTGCGAGCGGAAGGTGACGCCGTCCTCGTCGATCTCGCGCAGACTCGCCCAGGCTGACGACCTGGAAGCCGCCTGAGTCGGTCAGGATGGACCGGTCCCACGCCATGAACGCGGTGCAGGCCGCCGAGTCGAGCGATGCGCTCGTGGCCGGGCCGCAACGCCAGGTGGTAGGTGTTCGCGAGGATGATCGTGGCGCCGACCTCGCGCAGGTCGTCCGGGTCGAGCGCCTTGACCGTCGCGTTGGTGCCCACGGGCATGAACTGCGGTGTCTCGACGATGCCGTGCGGCGTGGTCATACGGCCGAGCCGGGCGCGCGTCGACGCCGTCGGTCGGTGCATCGACCAGAACCTCGAACGAGAGCGGTCGAGCCACGTCGGTGGCGACCCTCACTGCTTCGGACTTCGATGCGACGGCGATCACCCGCGGATCTCGGCGCGGTTGGTGACGCACGACCGCGACGCGATCGAACGAGCACCGGTAGATCACCACGCCGGTGAGTGCCTGTGCAGAACGGCACGGGCTTGAGCGCGATGCTGGGATGTCCTGTCCCGGGACGGACGCCGCCGTCCGAGCAGCTGGCTGCCGATATTGAAGGGCAGGTACTGAACCACTGCGTCGTCGTGATCGTGTCGAGACCCCCGATGTCGGGCTCCCGTGATGGACAGGACGGTCAGGATCGTGGAGAGCAGTCGCTCGCCGATATAGAGCACGATGCCGACCACCACGCCGGCCAGCTGGCTGCGCAGCAGCATGGCCACCGCGAAGCCGAGTGGGCAGCGTTCCAGCAGCACGAGGGTGCCGCGCCAGATGGAGCTGGAACAGCGTCTCCAGGCTGCTGCTCGCCGAATGGATTGCCGACCGGAACTGCCCGAGACGCCCCCGACCAGTACGGTGAAGAGGATCCCGAACGCCAGACGACCATCAGCCGACCGACAACAGCACGATCGCGAAGCCGATGGCCTTGGCCAGCACGTAGCGGCCGCGACCCTCGCCGCGCGCGATCGACCACCCGCATGATCCCCCAGCTCCAGTCGGCGCCCGCCGACTGCCGCCGCATAGGCGATCGCGAGGTAGCTGCCGAGCACGAACACCAGCACGTCGATGAACCCGGAAGGCGAACGGGAAGTCCAGCGTGCCTCCAGGCTGCTCCGAGCCCGGGCCCCGCGGGCCGCGCGTGAGCCGACGAGCAGGAAGATCAGGCGCCATCAGCACGATGCCGGTCAGCGGCACGATGTAGGTGGCCCAGCGCCTGCGGAGCTTGAGAATCTCGGCGCGAATCAGGCCGATCACCATCGCCGCCCGCTCCCCAGCCCGGCGGCGGTCCCGCAGGAGGCCCGCGCCCAAGTCGGTGCGGCGTGGTGAGTGCCAGGAAGACCGCTCGAGGTCATTGATGGCCTCGAGGCCGGTCGCGTAGATCGCCGTTCTGCGCCAGCAGCCGGTTGACGTCGCCCGAGCGCGTCCGACGCGGAGCGGACCGTGATCCAACCGCAGCCGGACCGTCCGGCTGGCGGCGGAACGACGTCGGGTGTCATGGCGAAGAGAGCACCTGGAGCGCGCGCTGCACCTCCGGCGCGGGGACGCGCACCCAATGCGCTCCCTCGCGCGAGGAACTGCTCGAGCGGTCCCTCGCGGACGAGGCGGCCGCGATCGACGATGCCGATGTGGTCGGCCAGGTGCTGGACCTCCGGCAGGATGTGGCTGGAGACGATCACCGTCTTGCCGGTGGAGGTGAGGTAGCGCAGCAGCTCGCGCATGGCCACGATGCCCGGCCGGGTCCAGCCCGTTGGCCGGCTCGTCGAGCAGCAGCAGGTCCGGATCCGAGAGCAGCGCCGCGGCAATTCCCAGTCGCTGCTTCATGCCCAGCGAATAGGTCTTGACCTTGTCCTTGCGCCCGACCGCCGAGCCCGACGAAGTCCAGCACCTGGTCCACGCGACGGTGTGACGTGGCGAGCCACCCGCCGCGCAACGACGCGCAGGTTGTCGCGGCCGGACAAGTACGGGTAGAAGGCCGGTTGCTCGATGAGCGAGCCCACGCGGAAGAGCCGCTGCGATCGCCGCCGCGGATACGGCTTGCCGAGCAGCAGCATCTCGCCCGCGTCCGGGTGCAGCAAGCCCGACCAGGCAGCGCAGCGTGGTGGTCTTGCCGCTGCCGTTGGGCCCGAGGAAGCCGTAGACCGAGCCGCGCGGCACGGTCAGTCGAGGCCCTGGCAGCGCGGGCTGTGAGCCGTAGCGCTTGGTGAGCCCACGGGTCGCGGCGGCCACGTCCTGCGGTGGACGCCCGATCGGCGGTGCGGCCCGGGTGGCGGCGCAATCGGCGGACCCATCGGCCCCGCGGGCGGGTCTAGTGGCGGTCCTTGCGGTGGCTCCGGATGGTCGGTCCGTGCGGCGGCGTCATGCCCGGTGCCGCCGTCACGTGGCCAACTCGCGAGCGGAAGGTCGTCGCGTCCCTCGACGGTCACGCCGTCCCACAGGCCGGGATCGAGCCGCTCGCGCGGCGAGGTGCGGGCACGTCGTAGCCGAGGCTGCGCAGGTGGTCCCGCGCACGTTCCGTTGCCACGCGACCCTGCGGTGTGCGGTCCAGGAAGCCGAGCTGGAGCAGGTACGGCTCGTAGACGTCCTCGACCGTGTCCACTTCTTCGCCGATCACTGCCGCGACGGCAGCGCCGCCCACCGGTCCGGAGGCGAACTTCTGCACGATGGCGGCCAGCAGCCGCCGATCGGTGGTGTCCAGGCCTTCCGAGTCGATGTCCATGGCCGTCATCGCGGCTTCCGCCTCGGCCGTGCCGATGCGTCCGTCGGCACGGACCTGCGCGAAGTCACGCACGCGGCGCAGCAGCCGGTTGACGACGCGCGGCGTTCCCCTTCCCCGTCGGGCAAGGATGCTGCACCGCGTCCGGCATCGATCTCGACGCCCAGGATGCCGGCCGAGCGTTCGATGATCGTGGCCAGTTCACCGACCGCGTAGTAGTCGAGCCGGTACACGGCGCCGAAGCGGTCGCGCAACGGCGAGCTGATGCGGCCGGCGCGGGTCGTCGCGCCGACGACCGTGAACGGCTTCAGGCCCAGGCGAAGGCTTCGCGCGGAGGGTCCGCGGCCGATCATCACGTCGATGCCGAAGTCCTCCATCGCGGGATAGAGGATCTCCTCGACCGCGTGGTTGAGGCGGTGGATCTCGTCGATGAAGAGGATGTCGCGCTCGTCCAGGTTGGTCAGGATCGCGGCCAGATCGCCGGGCCGCTCGATGGCCGGGCCCGGACGTCGTGTGGATGTTCACGCCCAGCTCGCGCGCAATGATGTTGGCGAGCGTGGTCTTGCCCAGGCCCGGCGGGCCGTACAGCAGGACGTGATCGGCCGCCTCATCCCGGGCGCGTGCCGCCTCGAGGAGGATGCGCAGGTTCTCCTTGACGCGTCTGCTGGCCGATGTACTCGGCGAGACGGCGGGGCCGAAGGCTGGTCTCGACGGCGGCTTCATCGTCGCCGCCGAATGGGGCCGGTCGTGACGAGTCGGTCGGCCTCGGTCATCGAGGACCGAGTCTAGCAGAGTTGGCGTCGTTTCGAACAGACGTATCGAACGCGCTACCCGTGTTCCTGCAGTTGAGCGAGTGGGCAGTCGAGCTTTCCCTGCCACGGGCCGCGCACGACATGTCGCCCTTGACAGGCCGTTGTCCTTCCGCCTCCCGAGCCCCATCATCCGCCCGGCCGCGGCCGTGTCACGGACGGCGGCGCAGCTGAAGGAGGTCCAACGATGCGCCACGTTCTTGATGCCGTCCGGCGTCCGATGATCCGGTCGGCCGTGGTTGCGCTCAGCTTGGCCGGGCTGATGGTCTTCGGCGGCACCGCGCTGGCGCGCCTGCCCGGCGAGTCACGCGCCGCGGACGTCCCCACCAGCGGCGACCACGACGGTCCAGGTACTGGTCAGCAAGACGGTCAAGCAGCACGCGACCGCCGCTGGGGCGGTGGCGAGCATCACCTCTGTTGGTGGCATCGGCACGCGAGTGGTGTGCACCAACCGGGCAGCGCCAATCTTCAAGACCGAGTTGCAGTTCAAGTCGTCGCCCGCCGGCGCTGTCCTCTGAGTCCGAACGGGTCGGTCGAGCTGACCGCGTCGTACGTCGGCATCTTCAACGTCACCCATGGCGCCGGGTACGGGTTCGGTGAGAGTTTCGACGTGATGACATCGTCCGGCACGTTCCAGCACTACGAGGCCGCCTTCAACGTCCATGAGCTGGGCAGTGACTGCGTGACGCACGTCGCGATCATGAGCAACTGAGGCGCACTCGCGCGTGCATCAGTCGCGGCGTAGCGTCCGCAGAGCCGCTTTCACCCGTTCCTCGAGGGGCGCGCCGACGGGCACCTCTGCGATCGCGGCGCGGGACGCCTCGCGTGCCTCCGCCGGCGTGTAGCCCAGGGCCTGGAGGGCGGCCATGACGTCGGATTCGCCGCCACGGAGGCCGCCCGCGCCGCCGCTCGCACCGACGGCGCCGGCCGCGGCGACCTTCTCCTTCAACTCCAGCACGATCCGGGCCGCGAGTCGTTTGCCGACACCGCTGACGGCAGTCAGCACGGCTTCGTCGCCCTGGAGGATGGCCAGCTGCAGGTCGGGCACCGGCCGCGAGCTGACGATCGCGAGGCCAACCTTTGGGCCGACTCCGGTCACCGTGATGAGCAGTTCGAAGAAGCCCAGCTCCTCCACGGTGCGAAAGCCGTAGAGCGCCTGGACGTCGTCGCGCACCAGGTGGTGCGTGATGCAGCTTCAGCGGTTCACCGGGACGCGCGGCGGTGAGCGTTCCCGGACCGCAGAACACCTGGTAGCCGACGCCGCCGACTTCCACGACCAGGGAGTCCGCGCTGACGCGGGCGACCACTCCCTCGAGAGACGCGATCACGCGACGCGGCCGGACCGATCGCCTGAGCGATAGCTTTGGGCCGCAGACAGCCGAATTGGGAGTTGGGCGACCCTGAGCTCGCACGATCGATTGCTTGAGGGATGGAACTGGGTCCAGATGACCGTCGAAGCCGCCGCATCGCCGGGAAACCCTCGAAAACAATCGCTTGATCGATGACATGCCATCGGCGACGGGCTCACGCGGCACGCAGCCCGTGTGCCGAGCAGATGGCGACGGCGAGCGCATCGGCGGCGTCATCGGGACGCGGCAGTACCGACATGCCCAGCAGGGCCTGCACCATCCGCTGCACCTGCTCCTTCGGCGCGCGTCCGTAGCCCGGTCACGGCCAGCTTTGACCTCGTGCGGTCCGAACTCCAGGACCGGCAATCCGTGGCGCGCCGCGACCAGCAGCGCCACTCCCCTCGCCTGGCCGACCGCGAAGGCCGTCTGGACGTTCTTGTTGAAGAAGAGCCGCTCGACACCGAACAGGTCCGGGTTGTGCGTTTCCACCAGGCGATCGAGGGCGTCATGGATCTGCAGCAGCCGCTGTGGCAGCGGGTCGGTCGACGGCGGTCTCGAGGCAGCCGTACTCGACCAACCGGAGGGTGGAGCCGCGCCGCTCCACCAGGCCGTAGCCGGTCATGGCGGTCCCGGGATCGACCCCGAGGACGATCATGCGGCCGCTCCAGCTCCGCCCACGGCGGATCGGCATTCCCCCGTGCAGGCGGCCGCGGAGTGGCAGTCACGCGGAGGCGGCCTCGGCCAGGACCTCGTCGGGCACCTCGACGTTGGCGGTCACGCGCTGAACGTCGTCGTGATCCTCGAGCAGTTCTCGATCAGGCGCAGGTTCTGGCGCACCTGGTTCGCCTCGACCTCGACGGTCGACTTCGGCTGCATCGTCATCTCGGCCGATTCGATCTTGACGCCGGCGGCGTCGAGCGACTTGCGCACGCTCTCCAGCTGCGCCGGAGTCGGTCACGATCTCGACCGGATCCGACTCGGTGTCCACGTCCTCCGCACCGGCGTCGATCGCGGCAAGCGCGATCTCGTCGGGATCCTGCCCGTCGCGCGGCACGGCGATCACGCCGCGCTGCTCGAACTGCCAGGCCACCGCGCCCGCGCCGGCCAGCGAGCCGCCGGCCTTCGTGAAGATCGAGCGCACGTCAGCGGCGGTGCGGTTCTTGTTGTTGGTGGCGGTCTCCACGAGGATCGCCACGCCGCCCGGGCCGTAGCCCTCGTAGACGATCTCCTCGTACTGCTCGGCGGCGCCCGCCGCCGACAGCCTTCTCGATCGCGCGCTTGATGTTCTCGGCCGGCATGTTGGCCGCCCGCGCGGTGTCCATGGCCAGGCGCAGCCGGTAGTTGGCGTCGGGATCTCCGCCGCCCTGCCGGGCAGCAATCGAGATCTCGCGACCGATCTTGGTGAAGACCGCGCCACGCTTGGAGTCGTTGGCGCCTTTCTGGCGCTTGATCTGGGACCACTTGGAATGTCCGGACATCGTTGCCGATTCTATAAGATGACCAAAGCGTTCCAGCCGGTCCGAGCTCCGCGCGAGCGTGCACGGAGGCCCAGTCTCGATCGGCTTCCACGGAGGGACTCGTGGACCACGTCGAGCTTTCGCGCCTTCGCAACGTCGTCCTTGCCGGTCACGCCGGGTCGGGCAAGACCACGCTGGCCGAGCATCTGCTCTTCACGAGCGGCGCGATGAGCGGCTCGGTCGGGTCGACGACGGAACGGCGAGCCTCGACTTCGAGCCCGAGGAGCAGAAGCGCAAGCTGTCGCTCTCGCTCGCCGTCGCCTCGCTCCAGCACGACGGCCACCGCGATCACCCTGGTCGACACCCCCGGCTACGCCGACTTCATCGGCGAGGTGGTCGAGGGCTTCGCAGGCGGTCGATGCCGCGCTGATCACCATGGACGCGTCCGGCGGCGTCGAAGCCGGCACCGAGACGGCGATCCGGCTCGGGCGACGGACACAGCACGGCGGCGCTGTTCGTGCTCACCAAGTGCGACCGCGAGAACGCCGACCCGACCGCCGCCCTGGATGCGCTGCGCAGCGACGTTCGGCAGCAAGATCGCGCCGCTGCAGATCGCGATCGGCAAGGCCGAGACGTTCCGCGGCTACGTGGACCTGGTCCATCGCAAGTCGTTCACCGTTCGACGAAGGGCAAGGTCACCGAGGGGCCGATCCCCGCCGACCTCCAGGCCGAGTTCGAGCACGCGCCGCGACCAGCTGCTGGAAGCGGCCGCCGAGGCCGACGACGACGTCCTGACCAAGTACCTCGAGGGCGAGGATATCAGCGACGCCGAGCTGGAGGCGTGCCTCCACAAGGGCGTCCGCGAGAGCATCCTCGCGCCGGTGCTGATCACCTCCGCCAGCGCACGACATCGGCACGACCGCGCTGCTCGAGGCGATCGTCAAGTACCTGCCGTCGCCCGCCGAGGAGCCGCCGGTCACGGCACGTGACAAGAGCGGCAAGGACATCGAGGTCCCGCCGGACCCGCAAGGGCCCGCTGCTCGCCCAGGTGTTCAAGACCACCGCGGATCCGTTCGTCGGACGGCTGACCTACTTCCGCGTGTTCTCCGGCACGCTGAAGTCACACGACCACGTCTGGAACGCGAACCAGGAGGAAGAAGAGCGCATCGGCCAGGTGCTGATGCTGCACGGCAAGGAGCAGGAGCCGGCCGGCGAAATCCGCGCCGGCGAGATCGGTGCCATCGCCAAGCTGGTTCATACCGGCACCGGTGACACGCTCAGCTCGCGCGAGCGGCCGTTGGCTCTGCCCGCGATCGAGTTCCCCCGGCCGAGCCTTTCGGTGGCGATCGAGCCAGAGTCCAAACAGGACCTGGACAAGCTGAGCTCCGCCCTTCACCGACTCGTCGAGGAAGACCCGAGCATTCGCGTCGAGCGTCACCCCGAGACGGGCGAGCAGCTGCTCTGGGGCCAGGGCGAGAACCAGATCGCCGTCAGCGGTGAGCGGCTCAAGCGAAAGTTCGGCACGTCGGTGCGTCACGCGTCCGCCACGGATTGCCTACCGCGAGACGATCCGGGGCAAGACCCAGGCCGAGGGGCGGCACAAGAAGCAGAGCGGCGGTCGAGGCCAGTTCGGGCACGTCTGGCTGGAGATCGAGCCCAACGTCGGGGGCGGCGTCGTATTCGCGGAAAAGGTCGTCGGTGGATCGGTGCCCCGGCAGTTCTTTGCCGGCGTTGAGAAGGGCGTCCGCGATGTCGCCGAGAAGGGCCCGATCGCGGGCTACCCGGTCATCGACTTCAAGGCGACGCTGTACGACGGCTCGTTCCACACGGTCGACTCGGACGAGCTCTCATTCCGGCTTGCGGGCTGCGCTCGCCACGCGCAAAGGGATCCAGGAGTCGAGCCCGGTGCTGCTCGAGCCGATCATGGACGTCGAGGTGCGCGTTCCGGAGGCCTACATGGGCGACGTGAACCGCGACCTGAACACGCGCCGCGGCCGCGTGCTCGGCATGGACACGGAGGACGGCCAACAATTGGTGCGCGCGCAAGTGCCGCAGTCCGAGCTGGCCACCTACGCGACCGAGCTGCGATCACTGACCGGTGGCCGCGGCACCTTCACTGCCGAGCACGACCATTACGAGGAAGTGCCGTCGCACGTCGCGCAGAAGATCATCGATGCGCACCACAAGGAAGAGGCCGCCGCAGGCCATTGACGTTCGTCCGCAGGTGCGGGTCGGGCACCTGGGTTCGCCGCCACGCACCGGCTCCTGAGTTGGCCGCCACGCGCCGGCTCCTGAGTTCGTCGCCACGCGCCGGCGACAAATTGGGGCGACTTCCCCGCAGATTCCCGCCACCGAGTCCGTAACCTTGGCCGCACTCCACGGAATGCCGCGGATTCCCGTCAGGGAGTCCGTAGCGGTGTCCCGGTCTCGTCTCGACGCAGGCGAACCCGTCGCACGGCCGACGGGTTGCGGTTAAGGATCCGTCCACGAGAATCCGAGAGGAACCAACAGCCGCGAACCGTCCTCACCGGCTCCTTCAGCCATGAAACGACCTCACGCGACCGCGCCGGCAGTGCCGCATCGATGACCGTTGCGTGACGCGCAACTTGGCGCCGAACGGCGTCCGATTCGGGAAAGACGACGAGTGCAGCCACGCGAGCGGCGCGCCAGCCAAAGCGCTCGCGAGCGATGCCTGGAGCGAGCCGCACCTTCGCATCGAGCGGCCGAAGCAGTCCCTCCACGGAGCCCAACTCGGTCTTGATCTCGATGACCAGGAGCGTCGACGTCTTGGCGTGCCACGCAAGAATGTCGATGGATCCGCGCTCGCCAAACTCCGAGTAGCTGACCTCCACGTGCGTCGTCCAACCCCACCCGGCAAGCCGGGCGAGGACGATGCCCACGAGTCGGGAGTGGCCTTCGTCCAGGACACGGTCGAGTGCGGCGCCCTGCCACGACACGAGGACCGAAAGTCGCGCGCCAAGGGCATCTGCCACTGCCGCAAGGCTCCCGTACGTGACGCCGTCCCAGTCTCCGCGCTCGAGGCGAGACACCGTCGACCGGGATAACCGAGCATGTCCGGCGACGTCGACCAGTCGCTGCTGCCCGCGCTGGCGTAGAAGACGCAGCGCGCGACCTGCTTCTCGTGGGGTCATTCGCCGATCTTGGCGACGCGTGCTTATCGGGGACTTTGTTGGTTCTCAGATGCCGACGGCAGACGCTTCCCGCTCGAACGCCCGGTACAACTCGTCGGTGGCATTGCACCCGAGCACGCTGCAGAGCGCCTCGAGCCAGCTGCAGATGAAGTAGTCGCGACCGTCGACGACGAGCAGGTCATCCGCGGCAGAATGCGCCCGAGCGCGCTCCAGCATCTCGCGCGGACCGCGGTAATTGAACTCCCAGAAGATCGTCCGGCTGGGCAAGTCGACCGTGACCGGTGATCCGGCCCGGTCCTTGCCCATGCCGGTCGCGTTGACGATCAGCGTTCCGGCCTTGGCCGCCCTCACCAGCCGGTCGTTGGCGTCTCCGACCGCCGCCAAGACTTCGAGCAACTCCGAGCGAGCCCAGCCGCGGCTGAGCGCCCGCGCGATCTCGAGGCGAGCCGGGTCGGCGTCGGTCAGGACGACGCGTCGGGCGCCAAGCTCCGGCAAACGATCGACCAGATTGAAGGCCAGGCTGATCCCCGCACCGCCCGCTCCGAGGACGATCGCCCCGTGCTCACCTGCGTGCCAGCGCTCGTCATCGAGCACCCGGACGACTGCGCGGCCGACGCCGTACACATCCGAGGCATCCGCGGTCAGCCGGCCGTCTCGAATCGCGATGGCGCTCGCTTCGCCAACCTGCCGGCAGGCCGGCGACGCCTCGCCAAACTGTTCGGCGCAGGCCGCCCAGAGCGCAGCCTTGTGGGTCGTGACGACCAGGCCCAACGCGTCGGGGTCACCGCGGAGCCGTTCGAGCAGGTCGACATAGGCAGAGCCATCCACGCCAACCGGCAGGTCCACGCACTCGAGCTCGACCTCGACGCCGAGCGCGCGCGCCCAACCCGGCATCACGCGCGGAACGGACGACCCGCTCGTCGATACGCCCAAGAAGATCAGGCGTTCGGCGGTCATCTCGTGGCGGCGAGCGCGTCGGACAACGAGAGCGTTCCTTCGTAGAGGGCACGCCCGAGGATCGCGGCGCCGAAGCCGCGCTGGGAGAGGCCCCGGATGTCGGCGGTCGTCGTGACGCCACCCGACGCGATGATCCGTTCGGCGCCGACCACGGCGGCAGCGCGCTCCAGCAGCTGCCAGTCGGGTCCCTGTTCCAGGCCGTCGCGCGCGATCGAGGTGACGGCAAAGATCGTCACGCCTGCGCCATCGAGCGTCGCGAGGGCATCTTCGAATGGGGTACCGGAAGCTCCTGGAACCCACCCGGAGCCGACCGCCTTTCCGTCACGCACGTCGATGGCGGCAACGATCCGAGCGCCGCCGAACTCGCTCACCAGGGTCGCGGCCAATTCCGGGTCCCGCAGCAGCGCAGTGCCCATGACCACGCGGTCCGCTCCCCAGCCGAGCACGCGCGCAACCGTCTCCACGGTTCGGATACCGCCTGCGACTGCACAGGGCACGGGCGACGCTTCGATCACGGCTCGTAGCACACGCTCCTGGACTGGGCTGCCATGGACGGCGCCCTCGAGATCGACCACGTGCAGCCGCGATGCCCCCTCCCCGGCCCAGCGGCGTGCGTAGTTCTCGGGGTCGAGGTCGTAGAAGGTTCGACGCTCGAAGTCGCCTTCCCGCAGTCGCACCACCCGACCTTCCAGCAGGTCAATGGCTGGGATGAGCGTGAAGCGCGCGCCGGTGCCACTTGCCTTCTCGGATTTCATTGTGTTAGCATGCTACCACGATGAAATCACCACCCATGCGGGAGGCTGCGCCTGCGTCCGACACCCTCGCAGAATCTGGCGAGGAGTGGCGTGACGACGCGGCGACCGACCTGATGGAGGCCGTTGCCGCACTCCCCGACCGGGCCGCGGCGGAGCGGTTCTTCCGTGACCTGTGCACCCTCCGCGAGCTCGACGAGATGGCCCAACGCTGGCGCGTGGCGCAGCTGCTCGAAGCCGGCTGGCACTACCTGCCGATCTCGCGGGAAACCGGCGTGAGCACGGCGACGGTCACACGAATCGCGCAGTGGCTGCGTCATGGCACCGGAGGCTACGCCGAAGCGCTGGCGCGCGGTGCCGGGACCGGCACGCTCCAGTCATCCCGAATGGAGCCACAGAAATGAGTCGCGGATCTGCGTTCGTCACTGACGTCAACAGCCGCTTGCGGCTCGCGGTCCCGAACAAGGGCCGGCTGCTCGAACCGACGATCGCGCTCCTGCGCGATTCCGGGCTGATCTTCGAGGATGGCACGCGCGCCCTCGTCGCCCACGCCGAGAACTTCCCGCTCGACATCCTCTTCGTCCGGACCGAGGACGTCATCGAGTTCGTCGGCGATGGCGTCGCGGACCTCGGCATCACCGGCGGAAACCTGTTGCACGAGGCCGGCGCCGAGTTGCCCGTCCTTCTCGAACTGGGCTACGGGCGCTGCCGCCTCGATGCGGCCGTGCCCATCGACAGCTCTGCCCGAACGCTAACGGACCTGGGCAGTACTCGTCTCGCAACGAGCCATCCCAACAGCGCGCGACGGTTCTTCGCCGAGATGGGCATCGAGGTGGAGATCGTGCCGATCAGCGGCGCCGTCGAGGTTGCTCCCCGAATGGGTCTCGCCGACGGGATCGTCGATTTGGTCTCGTCGGGCTCGACGCTGGTCATGAACGGGCTCCGTTCGATCGGAACGCTCTACCCCAGCCAGGCGATCCTCGTGTCGAAGCCGCGGCCTGCCGGCGCGGAGAGCGCCGCGGATGATCTCGTGACCATGGTCGAGGCAGTCATCGCCGGGCGGCGACGCAAGTACCTGATGATGAACGCGCCGGTCTCGGCGCTCGCGGCCGTCGAAGCGCTCCTGCCTGGCCTCGAGTCGCCCAGCGTCATCCCGTTGGCGCACAAGGGCATGGTTGCCGTCCACGCGGTCGTTGCCGCGGACGAGATCTGGGGCTTGCTGCCGCGACTGCGAGCCGCCGGCGCATCAGGGATCCTCGTCGTGCCGGTGGAGAAGCTGCTGCCGTGACGGCGCCCGCAACCACGCCAATCTCCAGCGATCGCCGTCTGCTCCGCCGAGTGGACCTTGCCACGCTTTCAGCCGCGGATCGGCGCGCGATCCTCGAACGAAGCGCCACCGCGCCCCCGGAGCTGCGCGACCGCGTACGGCAGATCATCGAGACCGTTCGAAGTGGCGGCGACCGTGCGCTGCGTGAAGCGAACGCTCGCTACGGCGGTGGACTCGCGCCCGGAACGGATGGCATCGTTCCGCTGGTCATCGAACGGGCGGACCTGTTCCGCGCGCGTGACGCGCTGCCGTCCAACCTTCGCGCGGCGCTTGCCCAGATGGCCGTCAACATCGAGCGCTTCCATGCCTCCCAGGTGCCCGTCTCCGAGCACTGGGTGGACGTTGCGCCCGGCATTCGGGTCGGCCGCGCGTGGCGCGCCCTCGAGCGAGTCGCGGCGTACGTCCCCGGTGGCTCGGCGGCCTACCCCTCATCGCTGTTGATGAGCGCGATTCCCGCACGTCTTGCCGGCGTTCGCGAGTTCGTTGTCGCCAGTCCTGCCGGTCCCGGGGGAGAGGTTTCCGCGGTCCTTCTTGGCGCGGCCGGCCTGATGGAGATCGACGCGTTCTACGTCATAGGCGGCGCGCAGGCGATCGCGGCGCTCGCCTACGGCACCGAAACGGTCGCGCCGGTCGACAAGATCGTCGGGCCGGGCAACGCCTGGGTAACCGCGGCAAAGCTCGAGGTCCTGGGCGCGTGTGGAATCGACATGCCGGCCGGTCCGTCGGAAGTGATGGTCGTTGCCGACGACTCGGCGGATCCGCGCCATGTCGCGGCCGACCTGCTGAGCCAAGCGGAGCACGGCCCGGACTCCCCGGCAATCCTCGTGACTGCATCAACAATGCTGGCCGACGCCGTAGAGGCAGAAGTGGCCCTGCAGCTCCCGACGCTGCCGCGCCAGCAGCAGCTGGGCGCGTCCCTGGCCAGCGCTGCCCTCATCGTCGTGACATCGAGCACCGATGCCGCGATCGGCTTCGCCAATGACTACGCGCCGGAGCACCTTTCGGTCGTCGTCGAGGATGACGAGGCCGTGTCCAAGGCGATCCGCAACGCCGGATCGCTGTTCCTTGGCGCCTATGCTCCCGAGTCGGCGGGTGACTACGCGACCGGATCGAACCATGTCCTGCCCACCGGTCGGCTGGCACGTGTCTACAGCGCGCTCGGCGTCGAAGCGTTCGGCCGCTGGCTGCAGCTCCAGCGCGTCACCGCCGAAGGACTGGCGTCGGTGCGCGAGACCGTTGGGTTGGTCGCCGAGGCCGAGGGGCTGACCGCGCACCGGCGCGCGGTCGAGGTCCGCTTCGAATGACGGAGACGGCAACCGCGCCGACGGAACGCCCGGTCAGCCAGGTCTACACGTGGGAGCCATCGAATCGAAGCATCGCCGCGCGCTACGGCCTCGACCCGGCATCGATCCTGCGCTTCGACACGAACACGTCGCCCGCCGAGCCTGGGTTCGTCCACGCGGTCCTGGCAGAGCCGTTCGACCCGACGCTGAACGAGTACCCCGATAGCTCCTACGAGGAACTGACGACTGCGGCCGCCGAGCTACGTCGGCGTGCGACCCGAGGAGATCGTCGTAGGCGCGGGCGCGGACGAGATCCTCGATCTGATCGGCAAGGCGTTTCTGCCGGCCGGTGCCGGCGCGATCCTGCCGATCCCGACCTACGCGATGTACGGCGTCCTCTCGGGACAGCGCGCAGCGCGGATCCTCACGATCCCGCGGCTCGGTGCGGACCGAGGATTCGCGCTCGATGTCGAGCGCGTGCGAGGCGGCGCTCCAGGACGCCTCGGTGGTGTGGTTGTGCGCGCCCAACAACCCGACCGGTGCGCCGGAGCCGCTCGCGACGATCGAGCGGATCGTCTCGGCCGCTGCCGCGTTGGGCCCCAAGGCTCCCCTGGTTGTCGTCGACGAGGCGTATTTCGAGTTTCGGGGCGAGACCTCCGCTGGCGCTTCGCGAGCGGTTCGACAACGTGGTGGTCGTGCGGACGGTGTCGAAGGCGTTCGCGCTTCCTGGCATCCGCGTCGGCTACGCGATCGCCGCACGTCCCACGATCGAGCGGCTCGAGCGCGTTCGCCCGCCGGGCAGCATCTCGACGATCTCGGCGGCGTTGGCGGCCGCGGCGCTTCGGGAACCGCAGCTGGCTCGCGAGAACGTCGCGCGCCTGTCCGCCGAGCGTGAGTGGCTCTCCGCGCGCCTTGCCGAGGCCGGCTGGCAGCCATACCCGAGCGTCACCAACTTCCTGCTCGTCCGCATCGGCGATCAGGCCGCTGCCGAGGCTGCGTCAGAACGGCTCCTTCGCGGTGGCATCGTGCCGCGCACGTTCGGTGCCGCAAATCCGTTGCGCGGCCACCTGCGCCTCACCGTGCGCAGCCGCAGCGAGAACGAACGCCTGCTGGAGGTGATCGCACGATGACCGACCTTGCCCTCCCCCGCCGCACGGCCAGCCGGACGCGCGAGACGCGCGAGACGCGCGTCAGTGTCGACCTTGACCTGGACGGCTTTGGCCAGGCCAACGTCAAGACCGGCGTCGGCTTCTACGACCACCTGCTCAGCTCGCTCGCGCACCACGCGCTCTTCGACCTGACGATCGACGCGACGGGCGACATCGACGTCGATGAGCATCACACCGTCGAAGACGTGTCGCTGGTGCTGGGAGACGCACTGGCCGCAGGCGCTGGGCGACCGAGCCCGGATCGCGCGCTTCGGAGATGCGTCGGTGCCCATGGACGAGGCCCTCGCCACGGCGGTCGTCGATCTCTCCGGGCGGCCGTACGCGGTGCTCTCGATCCCGTTCCGCGGCGAGCGGATCGGGACCTTGCCGACGCAATTGGTCGAGCACGCGCTGGAGTCCTTCTCGCGCACCGCCGGCCTGACGCTCCACCTGACGGCGACGGGCCGGAACGATCACCACGTGGCCGAAGCCGTCGTTCAAGGCGCTGGCGCGTGCACTGCGGCAGGCAGTCGCGGTCGACCCGCGGCGCGTCGGCATCCCCAGCACCAAGGGACAGCTGGCGTGAAGGTCGTCCGGGCTGCCGTCGTCGACTACGACGCCGGCAACATCCTGAGCATCACGCGGGCCATGGAGGTCGCCGGTGCCTCGGTCAGCGTCGCCGTTCGCGGGGACGACCTCGACGAAGTCGACGTCGTGATCGTCCCTGGTGTCGGGGCGAGTGCGCCGGCCATGCGCCGCCTCCGGCGAGTCGGTCTCGACCGCGCGATCGCGGCCGCAGTCGAGCGGAGGCGCGTGGTATTTCGGCGTCTGCCTCGGGCTGGAGTTGCTGTACGAGACCTCGGAAGAGGACGGGGCACGCTGCCTCGGGCTGCTGCCGGGCCGGGTCGTCGAGATACCCAACGCCCCTCGGCTGCCGCACATCGGCTGGAACACCGTCGACATCGTCCGGCCGCACGCGGTCTTCGAGGGCCTGTCCGCGCCAGCACGCCGGCGTACTTCGTGCACTCGTACGTGGCGGCCCCGACGGATGAGTCGACGGTCATGGCAACAACCGACTTCGGCGGCAGCTTCCCGAGTGTCGTGGCGCGCGAACGGATCCTCGCGGTCCAGTTCCACCCCGAGCGATCGGGCGCCGACGGGCTGCAGGATGCTCTCGAACCTGGTCGCCCTGGCGGGTGGTGAATCACCCGCGGCGCACGAAGCGGCCATCGCTGGCCGGCGCGGCCTAGACCGGGCCTCCGACCGTGCTTCTTCGTCGCGTGATCCCCTGCCTCGACGTGGCCGACGGGCGGGTGGTCAAGGGCACGCGTTTCGTCGATCTCCAGGACGAGGGTGATCCCGTCGAGCTGGCCGCCCGCTACGCGGAAGCCGGCGCCGACGAGATCGTCTTCCTCGACATCAGTGCCGCTCCCTCGGGGCGCGCCACGCTCCTCGATGTCGTGGAGCGGACGGCACGCAACGTGTTCGTGCCGCTGACCGTTGGCGGTGGGGTGCGATCGGCGCTGGAGATGCGCAACGTGCTCCGCGCCGGCGCCGACAAGGTGGCGGTCAACACCGCCGCGGTGCGCGACCCGGAGCTCGTCCGCCGATGCGCCAATCGGTTCGGCCGCCAATGCGTCGTCGTGTCCATCGACGCCCGCCGTGCGACTCCCGACGGCTCCACGGGCTCTCCGCGTTGGGAGGTTGCCGTCCGCGGCGGCCGTGACGCGGTACCGCTCGACGCGGTCGAGTGGGCGCAACGCGTCGCCGGGCTTGGTGCCGGCGAGATCCTGCTGACCTCGATCGACCGGGACGGGACGCGTTCGGGCTTCGACCTCGATCTGCTTCGGGCGGTCAGCAGCCGGGTGAACGTGCCGGTGATCGCATCCGGCGGCGCAGGGTCGCCGGCCGACATGGTCGCGGCGATCGTCGAGGGCGGCGCCGACGCGGTGCTCGCGGCGTCGATCTTCCACCGCGACATCCACTCGATCGATGCCGTCAAACAGGCGCTGGCGGCTTCCGGCGTTCCCGTTCGCCTGACCGGCGCCGGCAGCGCGATCGCGGCATGACGAGCCTGGGGACGATCTCGGCCCGCCCCGCGCTCGACCCGTCGGCGGTCCGCTGGGGGCCGGATGGGCTCGTGCCGGCCGTCGCGCAGAGCGTCACGGACGGGCGCGTCCTCATGCTCGCGTGGCAGGACCGCGAGGCGCTCGACGCGACCCTGGCGACCGGTGAGGTCCATTTCCACTCGCGCTCCCGGAACGCGCTCTGGCGCAAGGGCGAGACCAGCGGCAACGTGCTTCGACTGGTAGCGGCCGAGCTCGACTGCGACGGTGACGCGATCCTGCTCCGGGTCGACGCGGTCGGCCCGACCTGCCACACCGGGGCACGCTCGTGTTTTGACGTCGGCGGCGCCATCGACCCTGGTCAGCCACCGACCCAGGACTTTGCCTGGCTGGAAGGGCTCTGGGAGACGATCGACGAGCGAGCACGCACCCGCCCGCCGGGCTCGTACACGGCCAAGCTGGTCGACGGCGGCGTCGACGCGGTCTCGCGCAAGGTGGGCGAGGAGGCGATCGAGGTGATCATGGCCGCCAAGGACGATGCGACCGCCGACGGTGCGGACGATACCCTGCGATCGGCCCTCACCGGCGAGCTGGCCGATCTCCTCTATCACTCGCTCGTGCTGATACGGGAGCGCGGCCTGGAGCCACGGGCGGTGATCGACGTGCTCCGGTCACGTCACCCGAGCGGCGGTGGTCAGCCTCGATCCTAGTCGGGGTCCCCGTCCGCGGTCGCACCGTCCGCCTGGATCCCGTCCTGGAGCGCGGTCGAATTCACCGGCAGCAGCATCGGCGACCGCGGCGTTTGCTCGAAGTCGAAGTCGTCGCGGAGGTCCCCCAGGATCGAGAGGTTCTCGCGCACGTCGGGGCGCGAGTCGGGACGGCCGTCCGTCGCCGGATCGATGCGCGCGCTGGCGAGGAAATCGTCCTCGATGAACTTCAGGTACGCATCGAAGCTGAGTGTCTGGTGGTCGATGTAGCCGGTCTTGGCGTAGGCGCTGATCACGAGGCCCGGGACGCGCAATCCGAAGCCGTAGCCGTCGACCTGTGGCGGCATGACGTGGTCGTAGAAGCCACCCCAGTCGTCCCAGGCAAGGAAGATCGCGGTGCTGTCCCACTCCGGTCCGGTCATGACCGTGTTGATGAGGTTCGTGACGTACGCCTGGCCGGCCGCGACCGACGCGGGCGGATGCTCGCTCTGCTTGCCGTTGGGGACCACCCAACTGACCTGCGGCAACGTGCCGTGGGAGGCGGCTGAAAGAAAATCGTCGGTCGTCTCGAGATTGGCGAGCTGCTGGTCGATCCGAACCGTGTCGAACTGCGGCAGCGGGTTCCAGATGCTCGGGGTGGCGGGTCCCTGGCGGACCTGTGGGCAGGTGATGTCGCCAGGGTCGTCGCAGTCGGGCTCGGTGCCCGGTGAAAGGTAGTAGGCCCAGCTCACCTCGTTGGCGTGCAGCAGCCAGGTGAGGTCGGTCCAGGCGAAGTCGAGCTGGTTCTTGCGCCCGGAGAAATTGCCCACGTTCAGATCCGTGACGCAGCTCATCGGATCACCGGGGGTCGAGCAGGTGGCCGTCCAGCCGGACACGAGCGTCAGGTGCGCGGGCAGGCTCCACGAGGCCACCGACTCGTACAGGTGATCCTGGAGCACGAAGTTCTCGGCATACGACCAGTAGTTGGGGATCTCGCGCTGGTCGTGGTAACCCATCACGTCCACGCCGCTGGTCGATGCCGCCGTGCACTTGGGGTCGTATGGGTCCTGGCACACATGCGCCTCGGTCTTGCGGTACGAGGCCACGAAACCGTCCATGTGCCCGCCGTTCATGTCGGTCGTCGCCGAGGTGTCGTCGTGCGGGCCGCCGACGTTGACGTCGTTCGTGTCGTGATACGGCACGAGGCAGCCACCGGTCTGTGGGTCCGGTGCGCAGACGGTCGGGACGCCATTGACCATGGGGATGCCGTCGGCCCCAGGGAACGTGCCGAAGTACTGGTCGAACGAGCGGTTTTCCTGCATCACGATCACGACGTGCTGGATCTTGTGGATGCCGGTCAGCGGTGGCGGCGTGGCGTTGCTGGGGCCGTGGCCACCGGTTGGCGTCAGCGAGCCGGTGCCGAGACTCGTTGGGGCCGATGGCGAAGGCGCGGGACTGGCGCACGCACCGACCGCCAGCGCCAGGAGCACCACGATGCCGACGCGCCCGTCCGAGGAGATTGATTTGGGGACATGCGCAGACGACACGCGGGAAGAGCACCTCGAAGGGTTTGGACGGATTGAACGCGAACTCGGCGTCGCGAGGGTGCTGTCCGCGATGAATTCGCCGTTAAGTCGCCGTTACTCCGAGCCGGCTGCCCAATTCGCGGCCTCGATGAAATGCGGCAGCAATCCACTCCAGCCCGCGTCATTGGCGTTCTTTCGCTGCTCCGCGGCCGCGCCGAGTCGTTCCCACCCGCGATGCTCGATCTCGACGCGAGTCCCACCGGCGGTCGCTGGCCTGAACCGAATCTCCACCTCGGTCGCGTCGGCGACATCCGCACGGAGATGCCAGCTGTAGACGATGCGCGAGGGCGGCTCCCAGGCGAGCACGCGCCCCCACTCGTGTTCCGTGCCGTCTGGCGTGCGCTCGACGATTCGCCCGCCCACGTGCGGCTCGAACGTGACGGTGAGGCCTCGCTGCGTCGAAACCGAGTGAGAGACCGGCCACCAGATCGACGTTCGCCGGGTCCAGGTGTCGAAGGCGTGCGCCGGCGAGCAGGCAACGTCGAAGGTCAGCTCGATCGGCTCGATCATGGCTCGGGCTTGCTCTGCTACGTGTTCTCTGCCACGAGCCGGAAGCGAGTCGCGGCGTCGCCCCAGACGTCCTCGAGATAGCGGCGGACGGCTTCGACCCCGGCGTCGTGGAGCCCGTAGATCCGCCGGGTCCCCTTCGGCTCCTCGATCACCAGGCCCGCGTCCTTGAGGACCTTCAGGTGGCGCGAGACCGCGGGGCGGCTGACCGGCAGCTCGTCGGCAAGCTCGCGAACCGACCGCTTCCGCGTGCCCAGCAGCTCGAGGATCCTGCGTCGCTGGGCATCGCCGAGCGCGGCGAACGGGTCGATGGGGAGGGCGTCGGGAAGGGCGTCGGGAAGGGCGTCGGGAAGGGCGTCGGGAAGTGCGTCGCTGGTGGACATCGGCTCCGAACGTGGTCACCGTGGGGTGCCTTGCGGCCTGACGAATGTGGGTGCTACGGTAACACCAGAGTTACCGATGCAGGCAGCGCGAATCCTCGCGCAGGAGGTTTACGGCGATGGCGCACCACGTCAAGGGAAGCGGCACCAAGGACGATCCCTGGCAGCTCAAGACTCCGTCGGAGACGTCCGAGTACACCATGTACCGCGACGATTCGGCCGACCCGCCGCTGATCGTCTGCATGGTCGGCTCGACCAAGCTGACGTACCTCGCCCGTGCGATCGATGACCTGCACGCGTGGCTCAAGGACCAGGGTGACTGGGTTCCGCTCGGTTCGGCGGACGAGCAGAAGCCGGCGCCAGGACGGCACAGTCGAGGGCTGGGGACGGTCGGAGTCGAACCCGGTCGGCGGCTGGTACGGCCAGCGCAAGGGTTATCGGGGCCGGTTCGGCATGTACATGCCGCCGTTGCTCGAGGCGCTCGGTCTGGCCGAGGTGACCCACGACGCCAAGAACAACCGGATGCGGGCGATCTGATCGCGGAGATTTGATGGTGCGATCGGCGGGGCTGCCATGGCCTCCGCCGCGTGATTGATCCCGCGCGCGGGGTTCCATCTGCGGGCCGTGAGCTCGCGCCTGCGCTGCTTTCTCTACCGGTGCCCTCTCTCCGCCGGTGCGTAGGCATCCCGCCCGCGCTGCGTTCCCGTCAGCTGCACGCAGTACGTGCGTAAGGAGAGCGATCCGCCCGGTTTCGGTGAGTTTGGGCGTACGGCCACGCTCACAGTCAGGCCGAATTGGTTCGATTCCTCGCCGCGTCCCGCCTAATGCACGTACCTGGTGCATCTGACGGGACCCGTGGCGTGGCCGGGACCCCTGCGTGGCCGGCGTCACTGGCTCGGCCGGCATCACTGGCATGGCCGAACCGCCGGCGTGGGCCGGGACCCTTGGCTTGGCCGGCATCTCCGCATCGCCGGCACCGCCGGCGCACGGCCTTTGTTCAGCTGACGGGATCACTCCACCACGGTCACTCCTCGTCGTCGATCGGCTCAACCTCGTCGGAGGCCGAGGCGCCAAATCGCTGCCCGACACGCAGCTGGCGCAGGTTCTCGAGGCGCACATCCTCTAGCCCCGACATCACGACGCCCGAGGCGACTTCGCGCGCCCGCCTCGCGAACACGACCAGGATCGAGCCGAATGCCACGCCGGCACCGAGCCCGAAGCCGATCCCGATCGCCGAGACGGTGGTCAGCAGGCCGCCGGTCGTCTGGATGGCCAGGATGCCGCGCACGATCGTGAGCCCGGGCAGCAGCGGCAGGATCGCGGGCACGGTCCAGATCACGGACGGCAGACGGACACGCGACGCGAGCCACTGACCGATGGCGCCGACGCCGATCGCGGCGACGACGACCGACACGATCTCGTCGGCACCCAGCCGCTGCGCCGACAGCGAGAGTGCCCAGGCGGCGCCGCCGAGCAGGAAGACCGATACGAGCACGCGCGTCCGCACGCCGAGCGTGAGGGCGAAGAACGCGCACGAGAATCCCGCAGCGACCGCCTGCACCACCACGCCGGCATCGTTCACCGGTAGGACGCCGACCGCCAGTCGTGCCTCGCCGATTGCCGCGCCGATGCTGATGGCGATCGCTGTGCCAACTGCGACGGCCGAGCCGAGCAGGATCGCCTCGGCCAGCCGGGCCGAGCCGGAGATGATCGAGCGGTCGATCAGGTCGCGCATGCCCGCCACGATCGCGGCGCCCGGCAGGTAGCGCAGGATCGCGCCCGTCACGACCAGCCCGCCGTCGATCGGCGCGTTCAGGCCCTTGAGCGCCACCACCACCAGCGTCGCGAGCAGCGGGCCGAGCAGTGCCTGGAAGAAATCGGGCAGACCCGAGCGCTCGACGCGCCGCACCACCGGAGCGACGCCCAACATGATCAGGAACGTCGCCGTCGCATCGACGGGCCGGCCTCCGAACAGCAGCGTCGCCGCGGCCGACGAGAGCGCCGAGGCGATCGTCACCAGGAGCGCCCGGTACGGGAACGCCAGGCGCTCGATTCGATCGAGCTCGGCCGGTGCGCCGGACAACGACAGAGCCCCGCTCTCGATCGCGTCAACCGACGCGCCTACCGCGGCCAGACGGTGGTAGTCGCTTACCCGCCGCCCGACGATCCGGAGCTGGGTCAGCGGCTGACGGTTGGACGGGCGGACGGCGGACATCGTGAGGATGCCCATGAGCACCGCCGACTGGACGTCGAGCAGCCCGCCTGCCCGGGCCACGCGGCGCATCGCGACTTCAACGTCGTCGGTGCTCGAGCCTGATGCGAGCAGCAACGTCCCGATGCGGAGTGCGACATCGATCGTCCGATAGTCGCCCGAGGGATCGGACGAGGAGATTGAGCCTGGCGGAGCGGCGTCAGCTGCCATCGCTCGTGCGAGCCCTGTCAGCTACGGTCCGGGTCACTCACGGACGCGTCCGACGGAACGCTGCTTCTTGCCGTGCTGCACGACGACATATCTGCCTGCGAGCGGCTCGATGGGATGCTCCAACGCAGTGATGAGTTCACCGTTGATCGACAACCCACGCTGGCTGATCGCTCGACGAACCTCGCTGTTCGACTCGAACAGCGGACTCGCTACTGCGGTGCCACCTGCCCCTGCTGCCAGGGTCGCAGGGTCGATGTCGAACCCGCCGGCTTGCGCGTGCATCACGTCGAGCGTGTCCTCGTCCCATTCATTGGGCAGCCTGGAGAACACGGTCTCGGCAACCCGAACCTGGCGCTCGGCCTGTTCCTTGCCGTGCACACGCGCGGTGAGGTCGAAAGCGAGCGCGCGCTGCGCCAACGCGGTGCTCGGGGTGCTCGGCCTGTTGGGCGGCGATCATGCGGATCTCGTCCGAGCCGAGCAGCGTGAGCCAGCGCAAGTGCTCGACCGCCAGCTCGTCCTCGTCGTTGAGCCAGTACTGGTAGAACTCGTAGGGCGACGTCAGCGCCGGGTTCAGGAAGATGGCGCCGCGCTCGGACTTGCCCATCTTCACGCCGGACCGGGTCAGCAAGAGGGGCGACACAAGGCCAAACGCCGGCGGCGCCTCCCCTTCCTCGCGTCCCACCACGCGACGGATGAGCTCGAGGCCGGCGGTGATGTTGCCCCACTGGTCTGCACCACCGAGCTGCATCTCGACGTGGTGGTCACGAAACAGGTGCAGGAAATCGGTGGCCTGGAGCGTCATGTAGCTGAACTCGGTGAAGCTCATTCCCGCCTGCAGGCGCTGCTGCACCGAGTCCTTGGCCAGCATGTAGGGAATGCTGAAATGCTTGCCGATGTCGCGCAGGAACTCGAGCATGGAGTACTTCCCGAGCCAGTCCCGGTTGTTGACCATCAGCGGCTCGGTCGGCCCTGGCGAGAAGTCGAGGAAGTGCTCGAGCTGCGCGCGAATCGCGGCAGCGTTGCGGTCGATCGTCTCGTCATCGAGCAGCTTGCGTTCGCTGCTCTTGCCGGACGGGTCGCCGATCATCCCGGTCGCTCCACCGATGATCACCACGGGTCGGCCACCGGCGCGCTGGAGGTGGGTCAGCAGGAAGACCTGCAGGAGATGCCCGACGTGCAATGAGGTCGCCGACGCATCGAAGCCGATGTAGCCGCTGATGGGCCCATGCGAGAGCCGCTCGGCCAGCCCGTCGCTCTGCTCCTTCACCAGCCCGCGCCAAGCGAGCTCGGCGAGCAAATCAGTGGTCGTTGTCACTCCCTCCGTCACGCGTTCGAAAGCCTCCTCTGCTATCGTCCCCGACCGAATGAACTCTAGCCTTGCCCGCCGGCAGGCGACAGGAAGTCGCCGCCAGCAGGGTCCAAGGCGACGACGCCACTCGGCACTCGTCCTGATCCCACTGCTGATCTTCGGGAGCCTTGCCGCCGTTGCCGCCGTCCTGTTCGTCGTCAGCGTGGGCGTCTTTGCCTACTACAGCCAGGGACTCGCGGACCCCGCCAGCCTCGCCGACCAGATCAACCCGATCGGCGATTCGGTCGTCTATGCCCGCGATGGGAAGACCGTGCTCGCTACGTTCAACAGCGGTGAGCACCGCGACGCCGCTGACCTTCGACCAGATCTCCCCTGCCCTCGTCGACGCCACGACCGCGGTCGAGGACAAGACCTTCTGGTCGAACACCGGCTTCGACCCGTTGGCCATCGTGTCGGCCGCCGTCGATTCGATCCGTGGCGACTCACGCGGCGCATCGACCATCACCCAGCAGCTGGTGCGCCAGCGGCTCCTCGACCCGGCTCTCGTGCAGGACCCCAACCGACGGGTCGAACGGAAGATCAAGGAGATCATCCAGTCGATCCGCCTGACCGACGCCTTCCCCGGCGAGGCTGGCAAGCAGAAAATCATCACCGCCTACCTCAACCAGAACTTCTACGGCAACAACAGCTACGGCGTGGAGGCGGCCGCCCAGGGCTACTTCCACGAGGACGCGGACCAGCTGACGCTGGCGCAGGCGGCGATCCTGGCCGGCATTCCGCAGTCCCCGGTCGCCTATGACCTCGTGCGCAATGCAGTCGAGGATGCCAACGGCAACCAGATCGTCCCAAGCGACTCGGACGTCGTCCTGCGGCGGAATTTCATCCTCGAATCTGATGGAGACCGACCCGACTCGCTGCCACATGACCTGTGGCAAGTACACCCAGGCCGACTACGAAGCAGCCAAGCAAGAGCCCGTTGTCCTCACACCTCAGACGCCGCAGGACCTGCAATGGACTGCGCCGCACTTCGTCTGGTACGTGCGCAACGAACTTGCCGACAAGATCTGCGGTGATCAGCCCACCTGCGACACGCTGCAGCGTGGCGGCCTGAAGATCGTGACCACGCTCGATCCGCAAATCCAGGACCATCGCCGAGCGGTGGACGAAGGCCACCGCGACGATGGCGCATTTCTCCGACCCACAGAGCCAGGCGGCAGCGCTCAACATCCCGTACACGAGCTGGCTTGCCAACCTGCGTGGCCAGAACGTCTGGAACTCGGCCGTCGACGCGATCGACTACCAGACCGGCGAGATCATCGCGTACGTCGGCAGTGGCGACTACTACGCCAGCCGCAAGATCAACAAGCGTTTCCAGCCACAGTTCGACGTGCTCTCATCCGGGTGGCGCCAGCCCGGTTCGGCCTTCAAGCCGTTCAACTACGTCACCGGCATCGACAACGGCACCATGACCGCCTCGACGATGCTGATGGACGTCAGCACCAACTTCGGCGGTGGCTACGTCCCGTCCGACGCCGACGACCTGGAACGCGGCCCGGTGCGCGTCCGCCAGGCGCTGCAGTTCTCACTCAACATCCCGGCCGTCAAGCGCGCTCCAGATGAACGGAATCCAGACACGTCTTCCACAACGCCAAGGCGTTCGGCATGAACTTCCAGAACAACGACAAGCCGACGGCGGGCCTGTCGATGACGCTGGGCACGCTCGAGGTGCACCCGATCGACCTGGCGCAGTCCTACGCGACGCTGGCCGAATGGCGGCAAGAACACTGGCCGTACGTCGATCCTGTCGGTGACGGGACCCGACGGCAGCGACGTGATCCCGCCGTACGACGAGAACAACGTCCCGACCACGAAGGTGGTCGGCCAGGGTGCCGCCGGCGATCGTCACGGACATCCTGGCCGGCAACACCGATCCCAACCAGAACCCGTACTGGGGCAAATGGGAAGTCAAGACCACCAGCGGCGAGCATCGCCCTGCGACGCTCAAGACCGGCACCAACAACGACGCGCGCGACCTGAACGCCTACGGCTACATCGCGCCGCCGACCAACCAGGAGCGGAAGGACGGCCAGTACGCGCTGGTGATCGGGGCCTGGGCTGGCAACAGCGACAACTCGCCGGTGTCAACGCCCGGTCGAACTCCATTGGCCTCGCTGGACGTCACCGCGCCGTTGTGGTCGGCGATCATGACGGACGTCACCAACGGCGTCGATCGACGGCCAGGGCCGCAGTACCCCAATCAACCGGCGTGGGGCGTCGACAACTTCCAGAAGCCCGGAAACCTGGTCCAGGAGACGGTCGACGCGTTCACCGGCTTCAAGCCCAGCCAGTACTCGAAGGCCCAGGTCAACGAGTGGTTCATCAAGGGCACCCAGCCCGGTGACGATCCCTACCTGACCGGCATGAAGGTGCTGCAGGGCTCCGATGGCAAGGTGTACCAGTGGCACGACGGCTGCCCGGGCACGCCCGTGACCAAGGGCGTGCTCGACCTCGTCGACTGCCGACGCCGGCCATCGACAACCTGCAGCAGGCCAACCAGAACTGGATCAACCGCGCGCAGAAGGGTCCTGGCGTGGCCGGCGGCATGGACCCACGCAACCCGACCACGGACGGCGTACTTCTACGAGCCCAGCTATCAGCCGTACGGGTCGACCTGGGGAGGTGCATTCGCGCCGACCAAGGACTGCAACGCGGCGCCATCGGAGTCGCCCAGCGAGTCGCCATCGGTCAGTCCATCGGAGACGGTCGGCCCCAGCCCGTCAGAGTCCGTTGCGCCGTCCCCGACCGCGGAACCAACACCCTCGCCGACGCCGACGGCAGCACCGACCGAGCCGCCGCAGCCGACGCCGACGCCGACTCCGACCAGACGCCGAAGCCGCACAAGACGCCGCCGCCATCGGAGCCACCGCCGAGCGAGCCGCCGCCCACGGCGACGCCGCCACCCACGGCGACGCCGCCGCCCAGCGAACCGCCGCCCACCCAGAAGCCGTCGAAGAAGCCGCACAAGACACCGCCGCCATCGGAGGTGCCGATCGAGCCGTCGCCATCGCCCTGATCCGTGGGCCTGTCACCTGGGTGACACTCGATCGGCCCTACAGCGAGACGATCGTCGCGCCGTCTCCGCCTTCACCACGCTCGCCGGGTCGCCACTCCCGTACCAGCGGGTGACCCGAGAGAAGGTCGCGGACGGCGTCGCGGAGCGCGCCGGACCCGTGCCCATGGACGACGGTGACGCGGCTGACGCCCGCGGTGGCAGCCTGGTCGAGGTAGCGATCCAGTGCCTCGGTCGCCTCCTCGACGCGGGCCCCGCGCAGGTCGAGGCTTGACGGCACGGCGACCCGCGTCGCACCTGCCCGGCCGCCGGCGGCCGTCACTCCTGTCGTAGCCACGGCCCGTCCTCCGGGCGCGTTTGCCGGCGTCGTTACGCGTGCATTGGGTCCGTCCCCGAATTCTCCGCGGCGACCCGATGTGGGCAGTGCCGGGCGCGCGACGCGTCGTTCGGCCCCTCGTGGCGGGACGCGGCGCGGCTTCACCAACCCCGAGCAGCTCGTCGAGCGAGACGTCCGCGGTCATCTGCCCGAGCTGGAGCGTGGCTCGTCCCCGTTCCGTGTCGATCGCCGCGATCGTTCCCTCGAAGCCGTTCGGCGTCACGACGCGCATTCCCACATGCCAGGCGTCGGGCCGGACCAGGGTTCCGGGCGACCGTTCCGGGGCCGTCGGCAGTGCCGCGAGCCGGAGCTCCAGGGTGGCCATCGCCTCGTCGAGTCGCTCCTCGGTGAGCGTCTCGCGCTCGAGCATGTGGCGCGTCCGCTCGATCTCCTCGTGAATCGTCGCCAGCGCCGCTTCGGCCTCAGCGCGCGACGATGCGACGGCTTCCTCGCGTTCGCGCCGGGCGCGACGTCGCTCATCTTCCGCCTCGGATCGCGCGGTGCGGGCACGTTCCTCCGCGTGCGCGACGCGCTCCTCGGCCTCGGTCAGCGCCGCCTGACCGGCCTTGATCGAGGCGAGCGTCTGCTCGAACTCCTGCTGTGCTCGGGACAAGCCGCGAGCGTGCGTCGGCGACCAGCTCCTGCTCAGGCCGAGCCGTTCGGCGATCGCGAACGCCTGGCTCGTGCCGGGCAGGCCGATCGTCAGGCGGTACGTCGGCGACAGCGTCTCGAGGTCGAACTCGACCGCGGCGTTGCGCGCCTGCGGCGTGTTGTGCGCGTAGGTCTTGAGCTCGGCGTAGTGGGTCGTCGCAACGACCAGTGCGCCCGCCCGGATGAAGTAATCGAGCAGCGCCTGCGCAAGCGCGGAACCCTCGGTCGGATCGGTGCCGGCGCCGAGCTCGTCGAGCAGCACCAGGCATGCGGGGCCCGGCCAGCTCCACGATTCGCACGATCGAGCGCAGGTGCCCGCTGAACGTGGACAGCGATTGGGCAATCGACTGCTCGTCGCCGATGTCGGCGAAGACGTCGCGGAAGATCGGCAGGCGGCTGCCCGGCTGGACCGGCACGTGCAGCCCGGACTGGTTCATCAGCGCCAGCAGGCCGATGGTTCGCAGCGCCACGGTCTTGCCGCCCGTGTTGGGCCCGGTGATGACCAGCGCCGTGTACTCGCCGCCGAGTCGCACGTCGATGGGCACCACGCGGCCGGTCAGGCGCCGGATGGCGCGCGCCGAGCAGGACCACATCGTCGCGGGTCGATCGGTCGGCCCGGATCGCGTCCAAGCTCGTCGGCCAGGCGCGCCTTTGCGGCCCAGAAGTCGAAGCGGGCCATCGCCTCGAGCGTTGTCGCGAGCGCCGCGCCATGCGTGGCGACCAGCGCCGACAGCTCGTCGAGGATGCGCTCCTCTTCCGTCTGGACCTTGAGCTGTGCCTCGCGCCAGGCGTTGCCCAGCTCCACCGCGATGAGCGGCTCGATGAAGAGGGTCTGGCCGCTGCCCGACTGGTCGTGGACGATGCCGCGGACCGGCTCTTGGCGTCGGCGCGGACCGGGACGACGTAGCGGCCGTTGCGCAGCGTGATGATCGGTTCCTGGAGCGCGCTACCGACCTCCGTGCCGTGGACCAGCGTCTCGAGGCGCGCGCGCAGCCGCTCGTAGGCGATGCGCACCGCCCGGCGCAGGCCGCCGAGTGCCGGTGACGCCGAGTCGAGCAGCTCCCCGATCGGGATCGATGCTCAGCTCCAGCCGGTCGCGCAGCTGCGGGAGCGGCGCGATGTCGGCGGCCCAGGTCGTGGAGCAGCGGATGCTTCGTGTCGCGGAGCGCGTCGGCGAGCCGGTTGCCGGCCACGATCGTCGAGAGGATGTCCAGCAGCTCCGGCACGTCCAGACGGCCGCCGCGATGCGGCACGGCCGACGGCCATGGCGATGTCCCGGGCGCCGCCGATGCCGGCATCCGGGCGTTCGCTCAGGAAGAGGCGCGCCTCGTCGGTCTCGTCCAGGCCGCGCGCCACGATCACCGGGTCGTCGGTCGGGTCGAGCGCCTCGGCCAGCCGGCGCGACGGCGGGAACCCCGTGTAGCCCGCGACGCGTTCGCGGATCTGCGGGAACTCCAGCAGGACCTGGGATTTGGCGTCCATCGACGGCGAGTCTCGGGCCGCCGACGGCCCGGGCGGCGCGAGTGCGTCCGGCGGGAGGGCCCGTGGACGCGGCCTCGTCGACGGCGACCTCGGGAAACGGTCGCGAGAGCGAAGGGCTGTCCGCGCAGGCCGAAGCGCCACGGCCGGCTCGCCCACTCGCCGGCGTAGTCGACGCCGATGCGCGGCCCGACGAGCAGGTCGTCGAGTGCCCGGTTCGGCTTCGCGGCTTCGCGAGCCAGAGCCGATCACCGAGCGTCAGGTCGTGCCCGTCGAGCGCACGAGTGATGCCGAACGCCTGGCACAGCAGGGCCGGTCCGGCGCCCAGGCGCTCGTCCGCGGTTCGGCGTCGCCACCGCGCCGCGTCGTTCGCGCATCGTGCTCGATCGCCCTCGCGCGGTGCGATGGCGCGGATGAGCACGGCGCCCGCCACGCCGTCGGACTCCGCCGACCACGTTCAGGCAGTCATGCATGCCGTAGACCAGGTAGACATAGGCGTGACCGGCAGGTCCGAACATCGGCGCGGTTCGGCGGGTGCGACCCGCACGGGCGTGGCTCGCCATGATCGGTCGGGCCTGCGTACGCCTCGGTCTCGACGATCGTGCCGGCCGTTCGGTTCGTGCCGTCGTCAGCTCGACCAGGAGTCGGCCGATCAGCGCTGCGCGCCAGTTCGACCGATGAACGCTCGTAGAAGGAGCGCGGCAGCGGCCGCGGGTCACAGCGCGGCGTGGATGCTCGCAGGCAGGAGTGGACCGAGGATCGAGCCGATGAACGGGACGAGGCCCGACTCGATCTGGCCGCCGATGGTGGAGTTGTGCAGTCCGTTGTACAGGTCGCAGCGTCCACTGCGGCTGACGCCGCTCGAGAGCGGCTCCGGCTTGTAGAAGAGCTGCAGGATGGCGATCATGCCGCGCGATGATCAGCACCGCCAGCGCGACGGCAGAGCGCGCCGCCGAGCAGGTCGTCGACCAGCGGCCAGCGGCTGACGTCCTGCGAGCCCTTCACGCCGACGTGGATCAGCACCAGGCTCACGACCATCAGCAGCGCATACACGATCAGGAACGAGAGCATGTGGCTGTAATCGGGCGAGAAGTTGGTCCACTGCCTGGCGAGGTAGTCGCCGACCGGGATCGACAGGTGCGCCGAGAGCAGGAAGACGACCACCCACGCGGCCAGGGCCAGCAGCCCGCGCACGACGCCCCAGAAGAAGCCGATCAGGAAGGCGCCGGCCAGGATCAGCACGCAGGAGAATGTCAGCGGACGTCATCGCTCTGAACCGCTATCAGTCCCGGAGGCGTGCGCCGAAGCGCTCCGCGAGTACCCCACGCAGTCGGGCGATCGTCCCGTCCAGGGCGTCCTCGTCGAGCGGCTCGAATCGGCCGGCTGGAAGCGCAGCCGGAACGCCAGGTTCACCTCGTGAGGCGCGAGCGGTGGTCCCTGGTAGCGGTCGAAGAGCGACGACGATCGCGATCGACGTGCCGCGCCAGCCTCCCGGATCGCCTCGGCGATGTCGCCGGCCGGTCCGTGTCCTTGACCACCAGCGCGATGTCACGCTCGACCGCCGGCAGCCGCTCGAGCGTTCGACGCGACGTCGCTCCGGCACGAGCGACAGCAGCGGCGGCGAGGTCCAGCTCGGCCGCCATCACGTGTCGCGGACGCGAACCTCGAAGGCTTCGAGGAGGCGCGGGTGCAGCTCGCCAGACGGTGCCGAGTCGATCGGTTCGTCGGTCGGCGTTCCGGCCGTCGTCGATGTCGACCGCGACGACGGTCGATACGCGGCCGGGGTGGTCGACGCCTGGGCGCGGTTCGGCCTCTGCGTAGCCGCAGACGCGTTCCGGGAGCCAACCGCTCCACGGTCGCCTCGAGCAGGCCCTTGAGCGTCGCCGAGGTCCGCGGGCCGCGCCGGCTCCTGCCACAGCGGGCGGTGACGCCGGCACCGGCCATCAGCGATGCCCAGGCTGCGGTGCTCGTCCGGGATCGGCGACCGTCCGGGCCCTGTCATCCACGTGCACGTTGCCGATCTCGAAGATGCGCACGTCCTCGCGACGCTGGCGCTCGTTGTCGCCGAGGACGCGGAGCAGGCCGGGTAGCAGCGAGCGGCGCAGCTCGGCGTGATCCGAGGAGACCGGGTTGGCGGCATGGATCGTCGCGCGGATCGTCCGCCGGCAGAGCCCAGCCGCTCGGTGGTCGTCGCGCGCTGACGAGCGCGAAGGTGATCACCTCGTCGACGCCGCGGCCGGAGAGCAGCGTCCGCAGCTGCTTGACGGCGAGCCGCGGGTCCGGCCGGTACGGCGGCGATCTCCGAGATGGGCAGTGCCGCGGGAGCGTCTCGTAGCCGCGGACGCGGGCGATCTCCTCGGCGATGTCCGCCTCGATGCGCAGGTCGCGCCGGTGGGTCGGCACGATCGCGACCAGCGGCGCCGGACGGCCTCGCTGCGCGCCAGGTGGAGCGGCGCTTCGCCGTCGATGACCGGGATCGATCGTCGGACGCGGCCGCTGTCTCGGTGCCGACCTCCACGCGCGCGAGCAGCGCGCGCTGCTCGTCCGCCGGCACGTCGATGCCGAGCAGGCGCGACACGCGGCCGGGCGGAACGGCAGTCGTGCCGGCTCCGGCTCGACCGGGTCCGTGTCGACGACGCCGATCGCCGGTCGCGCCGCCGGCCCACTCGGCGATCAGCTGCGCGGTGCGGTCCGCGCCGATGCGCGCCAGGCCGATGCTCCTGGCCCTTCTCGAAGCGCAGGCTGGCCTCGCTGCGAAGTGCGTAGCGGAAGGCGGTCCGCCGCACGCTCACCGGATCGAAGATGGCCGACTCGACGATCGACCGCGGTCGTGCTCGGCGTCGACCTCGGACGTGCGCGCCGCCCATCACGCCGGCAATGCCGATCGGCCCGCGCGCGTCGGCGATGACCAGCGTCTCGGCGTCCAGCTGACGCGTCACGTGGTCGAGCGTCTCGAGCGTCTCGCCGGCGTCGGCGGTCGCGCACGACGATCGCTGCCGCCCGTCGACGGCCGCGGCGTCGAACGTGTGGATCGGCTTGCCCAGCTCGAGCATCACGTAGTTGCTGGCGTCGACGACGTTGGAGATGGGGCGCATGCCCGCGGCCAGCAGCCGCCGCTGGATCCGTGACGGGGCTCGGGCCGACGGTCACGCCGTCCACGTAGCGCAGCACGATGCGCGGGCAGCGCGACGGCGTCCTGCACATCGACGCTGACGTGGTCGGTGGTCGCGTCGCCGCTCTCGGGGACCTCGATCGTCGGCCAGCGCAGCGTGCCGCCGACCGCGGCCGCAACCTCGCGGGCGAGGCCGACCATCGAGAGTGCGTCGCCGCGGTTGGGCTTGACGTCCACGTCGAGCACCACGTCGCCGACGACGTCGGCGACGGGCAGGCCGATCGGCGTGTCTGCGGGCAGGATCAGGATGCCGTCGGCGTCGGTGGTCGAGGCGCAGCTCGTCGCCGGAGCAGAGCATCCCCTGGCTCTCCTCGCCGGCGATGCGCGCTGACCTCGATGTGCCGATCGCCCGGCAGCACGGCACCCGGCAGCGCCACCGGCACGCGCTGTCCGGCCTCGATGTTGTGCGCGCCGCAGACGATGGACAGCATCGGATGCGAGGCACCCACGCGGACCTTGGTCAGCTGACAGCTTGGTCGAGTTCGGGTGCGGCCCGACCTCGAGCAGCTCGCCGACGACCACGTTCTGCCAGTCGGCGCCGATGCGCTCGATGCCCTTGACCTCCATGCCGAGCAGCGTCAGCCGCTCGGCCAGCGCCTCCGGCTCGCAGGTCGAAGTCGACGTATCTCGCGCAGCCAGGACAAGCGGCACGCGCATCAGAACCGCTCCAGGAAGCGCAGGTCGTTCGGCCATGAAGGCGCGGATGTCGCGGATGCCGTAGCGCAGCATGGTGATGCGGTCCGTGCCCATGCCGAAGGCAAAGCCCTGGTAGCGCTCCGGGTCGATGCCGCCGTTGCGCAGCACGACCGGATGGACCATGCCGGCGCCGAGGATGGTCATCCAGCCGGTGCGGCCGCAGGCCGGGCAGCCGCTGCCGTCGCAGACCACGCACTGGATGTCGAAGGCGACCGACGGCTCGGTGAACGGGTAGTAGCCGGGCCGGAAGCGCGTCGGTCGATGCGGCGCCGAACATGCGCGTGGGCGAACTGGTCGAGCAGGCCGCGCAGCGTGGCCATGGTGGTGCCCTCGTCGACCATCAGCCCCTCGACCTGGAAGAACTCGAAGCCGTGGCTGGCGTCGATCTGCTCGTAGCGGAAGCAGCGGCCGGGCAGCAGCGCGCGGATCGGCGGCTTGCGTCGACTGCATCACCCGGATCTGGCCCGGCGACGTGTGCGTGCGCAGCAGGTACCGCGAGCGGCCGGGCTCCGGCGACGTCGCGCCGCTGGCGGCCTGCCCGTCGCCACTTCCCTGGTCGCGGATCGCGCGACGTAGATCGTGTCCCACAGGTCGCGCGCCGGGTGGTCCTCGGGGATGTTGAGCAGCTGGAAGTTGAGCTCGTCGGTCTCGACCTCGGGTCCCTCGTAGATCACGAACCCGAACTGGCCGAAGACGCGCGCGATCTCGTGCTCCGTCTCGCGCATGGGATGGAGCGAGCCGCGCCACAGCGGCCGACCGGGCAGCGTGACGTCGATGCGCTCGGCGGCCAGCCGGACCTCGAGCTCGATGTCGCGCAGGCGCTCGCGCCGCGTGCGCTGATGGCGGCCTCGAGCTGCCTCGCGGACGGGGTTGGCCAGCGCGCCGACGCGGGGCCGATCCTCGCCGGGGAGCTGGCCGATGCCGCCGAGCAGCGTGCGCAGCTCGCCCTTGCGGCCGAGGTACGCGCTCTCGACAGCCTCGAGCGCGGCAGGAGTCGTCGCGCTGCGCGACGTCCGCGAGCGCGCGGTCGCGCAGCGCGGTGAGCTGCGCGGAGAAGGAATCGAGGTCCACTGGTCGCGGGTGCGGCGGCTGGAGCCGCTAACCGGCCTTGGCGACCTCCGCGATGCGCGCGAACGTGGCCGCATCACGGACGCAGATGTCGGCCAGGATCTTGCGGTCGATGGTCACGCCGGCCGTCTTGAGGCCGTTGATCAGCTTGCCGTAGGTCAGGCCGTTGAGCCGCGCGGCGGCGTTGAGGCGCGACGATCCACAGCGCGCGCATCTGGCGCTTGCGCTGCTTGCGGCCGACGTAGGCGTACGCCATCGCGTGGAGCTGCGCCTCGCGCGCCGGCTTGATCAGCCGCGAGCGGGTGCCACGACGGCCCTCGGCCGCGTTGAGCAGCCGCTTGTGGCGCTTGTGTGCGGTGACGCCGCGCTTGACGCGTGCCATGACTTCGTTTCGCTCCGGTCTCTAGAGGTAGGGCAGCAGGCGGCGGACCTGGCTGCCATGCTGCCGGATCCACGAGGGCCTTGCCGGCGTAGCGGCGCGTTCGGCGCGACGACTTGATCTCGAGGTGGTGGCCCTTCCACGACTTGACGCGGTAGATCTTGCCGCGTGCCGGTCACGCCGAAGCGCTTCTGGCGCGCCCTTGTGGCTCTTCATCTTGGGCATCGCTGTTCAGCCTCCTGCGGGCGGCGGCGCGGCGCCGCCGCTGCGGGCTGCCGGCTGCCGGCCGCGCCTTCGGATCGCGGCGCGCTCCGCGCGCTCGGCGGCTGCGACCTTCGGTTTGTGCGTCGACGCGACGCGTCATCGACATCGATTTTCCTTCGAGGATCGGCTGCCGGTCGACGGCGCCGTGGTCCTTGATCAGGTCTCCGAACCGGATCAGCAGGTCTCGTCCGATGTATGCGTGGCTGACCTCGCGCCCCCGGAACTGGACCGTCACCTTGACCCGGTCGCCGTCCTCGAGGAACTCGATCGCGCGACGGACCTTGGTGTCGAAGTCACCCTTGCCGATCTTGGGCTTGAGGCGGATCTCCTTGAAATCGACCGAGCGCTGGTGCCGGCGGGCTTCCTTCTCGCGACGTGCCTGTTCGTACTTGAACTGGCCGTAGTCGAGGAACTTGGCGACCGGCGGGGCGGCCATCGGTGCGACCTCGACGAGGTCGTAGCCACGCTCCTGCGCCATCTGGAGGGCCTGGTGCGTGGGGATCACGCCCAGCTGGGCTCCCTCTTCGTCGACGACCCGCAATTGCGGCACGCGGATCATCTCGTTGATGCGCAGGTCTCTACTCAGGCTCGAACCTCGTCGTTGGGCGATTTCCATCTGGTGCGCCACGAATGCCGGTCTGCGGCCACGGCAGCAGCCGCCCGGAGTGCCGCCGGACTATAGCACGCGCGTTCGGACGTGGGCAACGGCGAGGCGTCTCGCAGCAGTCGGTGTTATGCCGGCCCTCGTACCGCGGTCAGGGCAGCGGACCGGCGTTGACCCACCAGTCGGCCATGTCGCGTACGTGCCGGCCGTCGAGATCCCCGACGAGATGATGCGCAATTGGTCGTTGGTCCAGGTGTAGATCAGGCCGCCCATGCTGCCGTGGTTGGGGTGGCAGATGAGGCTGCCGGCGACCGTTCCAGAGCCGTCCTTGTACGTGCCCAGGGACGGGCCCTTGGAGCAGTCGTTGCCCGGGACGCCGTCACCTTGCGCCGATACCTGCGCGGTCCCAATCCTGCTGCATCAGCGCGTTGGAGTCGTATTGGTAGTACTCGGCCTGGTCGATCGTGCCAGCCGGCGTGCAGATGAGCGCCGCCACCTGGCCGACGGTGCCGTCCTCCTGGATCGGATTGCAGTGGCTGGCCCACGCGACTGGGACATGCGATGCGAAGCGCCTCCGGGGCCTCCTCGAGCCGCTCGCCAGTCCGGATCGACACGTTGTCAAAGGTCATCGTGTTCGGAGGCTGCAAATTGCTCGATCCGAGCAGCGTGCCGACATCGAACGGACCGACTCGGGTCGCGTCCGCGCGGTCTGAGACCTTCACGCCCCCAATCGAAAGCTGAACTCGATCATGGGCGCCTCCCGTGACACCGCAGTCAAGGCGCAGATCGAGCAGCCGTTCCGGATGCTGGCAGGGAGCTTGCCGGCACCTGGCCGGTGTCGAGAGAAGTGAATCGTGCCCCCGATGAGTTGGCCGACGGTCCACTGATGTTCTGGTGACACCCCGCCGTAGAGGAAGTCGCCGGCAGCATTGCCGCACATGAGCGCCGCATACGAGTTCGGGTTGGTTGCACTGACGTCCCCGCGGATCTCGAGCACCGGGTGCGCCTCCGGGAGCGTGTCCCCGCTGTATTTCGAGAAGTCAGCTCGATTGATCGTGATCTCGAAATGGCCGTTCTTGTACCCGACGGAACCACCGCGCATCCGAGGCAGTCAGGGAATGCGCCCGGATTCGAGAAGTCCTCGTTGAGCTGGAGTGTGCTGGCACCAAGACCGATGCCCGCTGGGAGCGCAGGCGGCGGTCCGACCGTCGGCTCGAGCGTCGGCGCCGGCGTGGGGGCGATTGTCGGGAGCGGGGTTTCCGTCGGGGTCGGAGTCGGCGCAGGGGTTGGCGATGGCGTTGGAACGGCCGTGGGCGACGGTGACGGTGATGGAGTCGGCGATAGGCTCGGAGAGGCTGTCGGTGCGAGGGTTGCCAGCGATGGGGATACCGTCGGATGGACGGTCGGCGGCAGTGTCGGCGATGCGATCGGCGTCGGCGTCGCGCCCGGGCCGCCCTTGGCGAGCACGAGCACGCCAAGTGCGACAACGATCAGGACGACCACGAGTGCGACAACGCCGAGCAGCCAGGGCTGGCGCTTGCGCGGACCTCCGCTCGACGCGCCGGCTTGGCCGGAAATCGGCGGAGGCGGTGGTGCCGCGTGGCGACTGGGCGGGATGCCGACCACCGGAAGCGGCACGGTCTTGTCGCCGCTCCTGGCAGCCGCTCGAGAAGCTGCTGAGATCCCGAGTGTCTGTCTCGACGCCCTCGAGCGCATCGATGAGGCGGGCGACGTCGAGACGCCAGCGAGAGTCGGAGAGCTCGAAGGCGTTGCGCCGCGCCAGGTTCTTGATCGGGTCCGGAAGGTCGCGGGAGCTGGGCATTTCCGCGTCCTGGACCAGCACGGGAATGACCCGTGGCGCTCGTGCGAGCGAGTGCTCGATCTCGATGCGCAAGTAGTCGTTGGGATCGTCGAGGCGACGGACCCCTTCCCGTTCCAGGCTGCAGCCACCGCGGGCCGATGACGACCAGGACAACGTCGCAGCGCTGGAGCGCCTGGTCGATGACCTCGGCAAAGTCCTCGCCCGGCCCGATCGCGTCGAGGTCGATGAAGACGTTGCCGTGCCCGAACTCGTCGGAGAGCGAGTCGTACAGCCGGCCGGCCTGGCCCGACGAGTCCTCGCGCCGGTAGCTGATGAAGATCTGCAGCGGCTGGTTCGGATCGCGGGCAGGCCGCGGGACGACATTTGTCGCGAGAACGGTGGTCGTGTCCGCGGACGGATCTGTCGGCGGAGGCCCGGCGGTCGGCGGCAGCCCGCCATACGGTGGCGGCCCGGCGTTCGGAGGCAGCCCAGCGATGGGAGGCGGCATCGAATTCGGCGCCTGCCCCGAGGACGAAGGCGGCCCCGAGCTCGGTGCGGGCACGGACTGCGGGCCGTCATAGGCAGCAGGAAGCTGGGGAAGTGTTTCTCCCTCCCCTGGCGCGGCACCCTCGGTCGGTGAAATCCCCTCCTCCTCTGTCACATCGCACAGATTGTCAGAGTCAGACACTCCTATTCGCAACTGTTGCACGATGAGTCTGGATCGTGGTCGCCAAATCGGCGTATCCACGGTATCTGGGTCGCGCGCCCTCGAGAGTCTTGCCGAGATCCAGCCAAGGCCGTTGCCGTGCGCTCGCGAGCGGGTCGAGCAGGAGCAGCGTAGAGGTTGTGCCACGCGGCGGCGTCGAGCCACTCCACCACTTCTCGAACGCAGTCGGCGGGTCCGGCGCGAGGGAACGGAACGTTTCGGGATGCGGGCGAATGGCATGGAGGACTTCGGACGTCCACGCTGCCACGAGAACGTGCGTCACCGATCGAAAACGGACTCCCAGTCGATCGCCCAGCGCCTGCGCAAGGTAGGCACGCTTGGCGTTCCAACTGCCGGCCACCTCCTGCAGGTTTGGGAATCGCGTGCGGTTTTCCAGGTGCAGGAGGGCTGCATCGTCGACGGACCACGCGACGAGGTCCGCGCGTCCGGCGAACTGGTAGTGCTGATACGGCTCGTCGATGCCGACCTGGAATCCGATCGGGCGCAGGTGGGCTGCCTCGATTTCGCCCATGAAGACGTGTACGGAGTCCTCCTGCCTCGCGATCGATCGCTCACGATGACGCGGATCAACGACCCCGAGTTCGAGCCGAAGTCCCAACGCCATGGCTGATCTGACCGTCAGCTCGAGGGAACCGGGCTCGCCACGTTCGAGCAGATAGACCGTGGTACGAGAAACACCGGCGGCCACAGCAAGGCGATCCACGGTCCAACCACGACGATGCCGTTCCGCGCGAATGGCCTGACCGAACGTCGCCCACAATTGACGAAGAGCGGCATCAACAGCTGGGGAGCAGGTTGAGCGGAACGGTGCTGGCGACATTGCGCTTCAAGTGAACACCCGACCTCTTGGCTGGGACTTATGCGCCGACGTTGACGGTCGACGCGTGATCCATCGATGCACGGCCGCACCCGGGACCGTCGATTTCGCGCTCATTGTTCGTCCAACTGATCGGCCTGATGCGTGGGATCCCGCCTGGACGGCTCGCACTTGCACGGGACGTTCACTTCAAGTGAAATCTGGTGGGTCGCGTTCGCTCGGTTCGGTGCTGATCCCTGACACGGCCAGCACATGCGTTCGGAGGCCCGGCGCCGCTGATCGCCGTCTCGAGCGCCCGTCCCCTACGAGGCCGAGGTCGGCGCCTCCTCGACCGGGTCGGGCTTGCGATCCGCGGCTTCCTGCGGCCAGACGATCGGCCAGCTCGTCCCAGCCAATGGCCGGTTGCTGCTCGCCGCCACGGGTTCGTGGCGCGGCCGTCCGCCCCTCAATCTCGCGATCGCCGAGCACCAGCATGTAGGGCACCTTCTGCTCCTGCGCGACGCGGATCTTGTTCTGCATCCGGTTGGAGCGAGTCGTCCACCTCGACGCGGATGTCCGCGCTCGCGCAGCAACGCGCGCCAGCTCGTGCGCGGCCTCGTTGTGGCGATCGGCGATGGGCACGACGACGGCCTGGACCGGCGCGCACCAGAACGGCAACGCGCCGCCCGTGTGCTCGATGAGCACGCCGATGAAGCGCTCGAGCGAGCCGTAGATGGCGCGGTGGATGGCCACCGGCCGCACTGGCGCTCGCCGTTCTCGTCGATGTAGGTCAGGTCGAAGCGCTCGGGCAGCATCGACCAGGTCGACCTGGATCGTCGCCGTCTGCCATTCGCGGCCCAGCGCGTCCTCGACCTGGATGTCGATCTTGGGCGCGTAGAAGGCGCCGTCGCCCTCCTTGACGCGATAGCGCATGCCCGACGCCTTCGAGCGCCTCGCGCATCAGCGCCTCGGCGCGATCCCACAGCGCGGGATCGCCGAGCGCCTTTTCCGGCCGCGTGCCGAACGTGAAGTGCGGCTCGAGCCCGAACCACGAATACGACTCGCGCACCTCGCCCAGGAGCGCCTCGATCTCGGACCCGATCTGGTCCGGCCGGACGTAGATGTGCGCGTCGTCCGTGACGAAGTGGCGCACCCGCGTCAGCCCGGACAGCACGCCGGACAGCTCGTTGCGATGCAGCTTGCCGTACTCGGACAGGCGCAGCGGCAGCTCGCGGTACGAGCGCACCCGCGAGCGGTAGATGAACGTCGATCTCGGGGCAGTTCATCGGCTTGAGGCTGAACGTCTGCTCCTCGGCCTCGATCAGGAACATGTGCTCGCGATACAGGTCCCAGTGGCCCGACTGCTCCCAGAGCTTCTTGTGCACCAGCGGCGGCGTGTAGATCTCCTGGTAGCCGCGCTCTGCCTGCATGCTCGCGCATGGCGTTCTCGAGCGTGCGGTAGAGCGTCCAGCCCTTGGGATGCCAGAAGGCGGCGCCGGGCGAGACGTCGTGGAAGCTGAACAGGTCGAGCTGCACGCCGAGGCGCCGGTGGTCGCGCTTGCGCGCCTCCTCGCGGCGCCACAGGTAGCTGGTCGAGCTCTTCCTGCGTCGACCAGACCGTGCCGTAGATGCGCTGGAGCATCGGCCGGTCCTCGCGGCCGCGCCAGTACGCGCCGGCCACGGACAGCAGCTTGAACGGGCCGATCTTGCCCGTCGACTCGACGTGCGGGCCGCGGCACAGGTCGATGAACGGCCCGTGCTCGTACGTGCTCACGATGGGCGCTGGCGCGTTCGAGATCTTGGCGGCCGTGCGCAGGTCGTCGAGGATCTCGACCTTGTAGCGGCTGGCCCTTGGCCTGGAAGAACGTGCGGCCCGCGTCGGGCTCCATCTCGCTTGCGCACGAACGGGTGATCGGCGGCGACCGACTCGCTGCATCCGCTCCTCGATCGCGGCGAGGTCCTCCGTCGTCAGTGGCCGCGGGAGGTCGAAGTCGTAGTAGAAGCCGCCCTCGATGGCCGGGCCGATGCCGAGCTTGGTGCCCGGGAACAGGTCGAGCACCGCCTCGGCCATGACGTGGGCCGCCGAGTGGCGCATCGGATCGAGCGGATCCGTGCCGTCGTGGCTGTGCGTCTGGCGTCGAGCAGCTCCTCGGCGGAGCCGCGCTGGCGGCGCCTCGACAGGCGAGCTCGTCGGGTTCGTTGCCGCGGCTTCGGCGTCGGCGCCGTTCGCGTTCTGGTCGTTCATCGGTCTGGCCTCCGGGAATCGAAAACGCCTCTCGTCCTTCGACAGGACGAGAGGCGTGCCTCCCGCGGTCCCACCCGCCTTCGCCTCGTGGCGCCCGTGCCGCTGGCGGCCGGCGCGCCACGCGACGCTCTCGTGATCGCGCTAACGGGCGACGCCCGGACCGGTTCACCGGCCGCTCACGGGTGGTACGCCTCGCTCCGATGTCCGTCCGGGCTTTCAGCCGATGACCCGGGCTCTCTGCTCGGTCCGGTTGCTGGCGCGTGTCCCGATCGACGCGTTGTGCTGTATGGAGCCGGGATGGTAGCAGCTTGCGCGTTGCGTGGACACCGGCGCGGTGGTCGATCATTGAATGATGGAAGCTAGCGAACGCATCGACGGCTACATCGACGGGCTCAGCGGATGGCAGCGCGACCTTGCGCGCCGCCTGCGCGAGCAGATCCACGCCGCGGACGCCACGATCGCCGAGGACTGGAAATGGGACACGCCCGTGTTCACCGCACGCGGAAAGCAGGTCTGCGCCATCGGTGTCTTCAAGGACCACCTGAAGATCAACTTCTTCAAGGGTGCGTCGATCGACGATCCCGATGGGCTGTTCAACGCCGGGCTCGAGGCCAAGACCAGCCGCGCCATCGATTTGGCAGATGGAGATCAGCTGGACGACGCGGCATTCCGCCGTCTGGTGCAGGCTGCAATCGCGCGCAACGGCTGAAACCCGTCAGAATTCATTAAGGTCGAACCTAGAAGTGGCTCCACCACGTGATCGCAGCGGCACTGGCGTTGCGAGTGAACGCGGCAAGATCCTCTTCGGACATTCCCGGGTTCTTCCGCGAGGCACGGATCGCTGCCGCACACGTTCCGCACAAGAAGGAATTGGTGCCTCCGCCTCGAGGGATCCTCAGGCGGTCGGAGAAGAAGACGTTGCCGACCGCCGTCTCCTCGCCGCAGGAGGCACATGGCTCGCGGCCTGACGAAGCCCGCGCGGCGTGGTGCCTGCCAAGGTGACGGACCTCTCGCGCAAGATCAGACATGCGACTCGCGACCGAGTGCAACGGCTCAACCATTCCGGGATCTCCCGCTCAGTGGCATCTGCCCCAGCGTGCGCCGGCGACAAGGCGGAGTCAAGTACCGAATGACATGACCGACCGTGCGGAAGTGGTGGGCGACACTGGACTCGAACCAGTGACCTCTTGCATGTCAAGCAAGTGCTCTAACCAGCTGAGCTAGCCGCCCGCCGTTTGAGATCAGATCGAGCACATAACTGCCGACCCATCCCCTGAGCCTTGTGCTGCAGCGCTCTTTCACCTCATAACTGCGGTAGGCGGAGAGCCCGCTACAGCAAGAGGTTTCCAGTGACAACACCCGCGGCTCAGACGGAGCCCAATCCTACCCCAGGCGACGACTTCGACGTCAACATCTCCATCTTCCGTGCGCACCTCCGTGCCCAGAATGTCAGCCCTGCCACCCCCACCGCCTACTTAGGTGCGTCGAGGCGCTCCGAGGCCTCCTCGTGCAATCGTGACTTGCCACGACGGTTGCCGATGTGACCAAGCGGGACGTTGAGGCCTTCATCGCCTATCTCCTTGAAGCGCCGAAGGAGGATGGCTCGTTACACCGTCGGCGACATCTTCCTCGATGCAGCCACGGACCTCTGGTTGTGCAAAGGCGGCAGCTCCTGGGTCCAGCTGGGCTGAACCCGTTCATCCGGCACGCCCCGGCTCCGCGCCGTTGGCGGGCAGGCCTGTTTCAGCCGGAACGGGAGACTGACGGGCGACCGAGGCAAGATCGAAGCGCACCCTGCCGAATGGCCCTTATCGGGCGCGGAGCCTGCTAGCTACCTTCCGCCAGTCGGTCTGGGCGCCCCAGCGCCCCCTCTTCTGGGGAGCAACCGGCGTCGCGCGTTAGAGCCCGTCCCGACCCGCAACCGGACGGGCTCCGCGCTTTGTCAGCCGTAGGCGATCGGCTCCGAGCTACATGCATTGACCCTCCAACCCGACCGGGCAGGCTACCCCGGCCCAGACGCGAGTAACTTCTGTGTCTAGGCTTGCGCAGAGTGATCAATCTTCGGGCCGCGCTTCTCAGCGTGGGTGGGCTGCTGCTGGCAGCCGTACTCGGTGCGGCCTTGCCGACCCACGGGGATTGGGTACCTTTCGCCACACTGCTCGGACTGCTTGCCATCGGTGGTGCCGTCGTCATCAGCCTGCCGCAGGTGCGGCGAAGGGTGCGAGCCTTTCGGCCCCAAGGCGAGGATGACGCGATGGTGCGCAGTCGGCTGGCGGAGGCGCTGACCACCTGCCGCGGACTCATGGCGGGGGTAGCACTGCTGACCGATCAGGTGGACCAGATCGCCGATGTGCGATCCCGTGCCGAGCAGTGGGGAAGGGAGACAGTCGCCTACCTGGACCGCGAGCGGCCCGGATGGTCTGCCGTTTTCATGAGCGACCCGGTTGCGAGCCAATTCGTCTCCCAGTACACCGAGCGCGACATTGTGAGGAACTGGCTACACCATCGGGAAGCTGCGTTGCGCCAGTTGCTCTCTCTACTGGGTTGAAGTCCGACTAGCCCGCTCCGCGGATCACCGCAAGGTCACCGGCAAACTTCGGACCTCGCCCGACGCCGGGACGTCCGCGCGGAAGTCCGATGTCACCCGCTCGACGGACCCCGAAGCTGTTCAGGCGCACCCGGATCACGCTGCACCTTGACAGCCGCCGCATTATCCCGCCAAAAGGGGGGCGCGACAGGACTCCCCTTTGGAGTCCGGCGTCCCTCGGAGGGATCGTTCCGGTGTTTCTTCGTTCGGTGCGCTCCCGTGAAGCGCTCGTGCGCAGCCTGATCGGCGCGTGCCTGGCTGCCGCGACGGTCTCCATCGCGGTGGTGGCTCCCGCGGCGGCAGCCACGACGGCTTCACTCTCGCCCGCCAGCGGGCCGCCCGGCAGCTCCGTTACGGTGTCGGGCAGCGGCTTCGATGCCTCGGCGCGGGTGGACGTCTTCCTCGACCTGACCGATATCACGGCTGCCTTCAGCAACGCATCGGGAGCCGTAAGCATCGGCGTCCAGATCCCCAAGAGTGCCCAGCCCGGGACGCACTGGATCTCGCTCGATGAGGTGCATGCCAACCGCGGCGCCCAGGCCCAGTTCACTGTCTTCGCCAACTGGGCGCAGGGCGGCTACGGACCGTCCGGGCGGAGCTTCAACCCGCTCGAAAACACGGTCGACCCATCCAACGCCGACCAGCTCGCGGTCGCCTGGTCGCAGCACGTGACGTCGTACGGCAACGTCAAGCCGTTCGTCGTCCTGCGGGACAAGACCTACGTCTTTGACGAGGGCGGCGTCGTGTCGGCGTTCTCGCCGACGGGGTCCAAGCTGTGGGTCGCCACCGGCGGACCGTTCAGCCAACAACAGGCGTCACCGGCAGCGAACGGCGGCTCCATCTTCGTGGGCAACACCAACGGCATCGTGCGGTCCTTTCCCTACCTCTGCCGGACCGACGGCGGCCTGTGCACCACCATCCAGTGGCAGGCCAGCATCGGCGCGCAAGTCAACGGCTTGACGTTCCGCGCTGGCCTCCTCTACGCATCGGGCCAGGACGGCAAGGTCCACGTCATCAACTCCTTCACCGGTGCGCTGGGCAGCAGCATCACGCCGCCGTTCTACACCGGAGCGGTGACGCAGCCGGTGGCCTTCGCGGCGGATGGCTCCATCTACATCGCGCAGGGCACGCAACTGAGCGAGATCAGTGCATTTGGTGTCAATAACGGTCAGGTCTATGGCGGCACCGTCTCCACGCCCGCGGTCGGCAATACGGACGGCTACTTGACGACTGCGGACGGCAACCTCAATCAAGCCTTCGGCTGGGCGACGGCGATTGGTGCCGCCGGGTGCGCGGTCCCACCGGCCTTCGCCAAGGGCGTCGTCTACGCCGCCAGCTGCAGCACCATCGGCGCCTATGACGCCGAAACCGGAGCCACCCTGTGGAGCGTCACGGTGCCGGGCCCGCCGACCGGCCTGGCGGTCGCCAACGGCGTGCTGTATGCCTGCTGGAACTACCGGGTGAGGGCCTATGCCACCAGCAACGGCGGCAGACTGGGGAGTGGCGGTTGGTGCAACGGCACGCCCGAGATCGTCGACGGCACCCTCTTCAGCGTCGGGAATGGACGCATCTATGCCGCGACGCTGGACGGGGCCGTCGGCACCGTTGCGGTTCGTCGTCCGGACATCGGCTCACTGCGGCCCGGTGCCCGGGTGCTGCGCCACCCGATGCACTGAACATCGCCGTGGCTGGCTCGACTGAGCCACTCGCTCTCTCTTGCCCGCCGTGACTTCGCGCCGTGGCGGCCAGGCCCGTTTCGCAACGGACGTTCGGATGATGTCGACCAATGGTCGGCGCTGCTGGTCCGCGATGGACCAGTCGACTATCGGATAACGGAACGAGTGACCGGGCACGGGCACGCTAAACCTTCCTATTGAGTGCTGCCCGGCCTTCGCCGCGTCTGAACGGAACGACGAACGTCAGCAGCCCCCGCGTATCGTCCGCCCATCGTGGCAGCCGGATGGAGGGCGAAGGCGTGAAGCTCATCAACACGGACGGATTGGCGCTCATCGGACCCGGTTCGGAGTGGTTCTGGACAGCGCTGAGTGGGATCGTCCTTGCCGTCACCTTCTTCGCCATCTACCGCCAGCTGAGCATCCAGAGAAGTGCTGCGGCCATCGAGCAGCATGCGAGGCTGCTGCAGGAGTGGAATGCCGAGCCGATGCTCCGTCACCGACAAGCGGTACTGGTTGCGATCCGCGACGGAGCAGACATCAGTGACCTGGCGGGCAAGGTCGGGCACATCGCGCATATCGGCAACTTCTGGAACGGAGTCGGCTTCCTGGTGAAGTCCGGCCATGTCGATCGTCGCCTCGTGTACAAGTCGTTGAACGGCGTTGTCCAAACGTGGTGGACATCCCTCTCACCGACGATCCTTCGCTTTCGCGCCGACCCGAACGAGTCCGATACACGGGAGGACTTCGAGTGGCTGTCGACGATCATGGCCAACATCGATCGAAGTGCTGGTAAACGCCGTGACTTCAGTGAGGCATACCTGCGGCAGGGACTTCCCGAGGCGATCGACGGGAACGTGGAGGCCCTTCGGGCGACCGAGGCGCTCCGATCGGTCATCCTGGCACCTGTGCCACTACCGGCCGCGACCGCCGACCTCATCGCGCCCGCGCGTGCTTCCGCCGTTGGTTCTCCGAATGTCAGTGACATTCCTGCCGAAGCCTGACCAGGTCACCCCGCCGGCCTCGAGCCCGCCCTCGGCATGGCGCCTGCGCCAGCGATGCAGGCTGGCTCGGCTGACGCCCGGCGCCAGCGTCGCCGCGATGCCCTGCTCCGATGCGGTTCGGACGCAGCGGCTGCGCGAGCGCAGCGCGCGCAGCCGCTCACCGCCGCGTGATCCAGGAGGACGGCCGCCGCGCGTGGCGAGGAACAGGAAGTCAGGACCCTCCCGGTGGGTGTGACGCTGCAGTCGTCGATGCGGGTCGGCACGCTTGTCGGTCTGCGGACGGTCCATCCCGTCACGCTACTGACCCCACCCGGGCGATGTCTCAACATCCCCGGGTATAGCTAGGCGTTGACGCGCAGCACGGTCAGGACAGGGTCAACCAACTGGAAGCTCGTCGTGGTCGCCGCGACGAACTCCTGGACGACCACGGTGTGCGGACCAGGTCCGAGCGCGGGCGAGACTCGCTGGAAGCTCTGGTCCTCGCGACTTCCTCCCTGAACCGAGTCAAACTCGAAGCTCGCGTAGTTCGTGGGGTCGGTGCCGTCGACGAGCACGCGCAGGTAGCAGCTGCCGTACGGATGGGTCGTGTCGGTGCACACCGACGCGCCCGAAACCGTGATCACGAGCACGGCTTCGGTTCCCGAGGGAACGGACACGCCCACCCCCATCAGCTTCAGCGGAGTCGTCGAGTTCGTGGCGGGTGCAGGACCGTCGATCTCGGCGGTACGAACGGCGGAGACCTGGGTTCCGTTGACATGAAGCACATTGTTTGCCGCGGTCGCCACAGCCGACGTGAGAACGACCCCGGCCGAGAACGCGAGAACGGTGTTGCGTGCGGCACGTGAGAGCGGGTGAGCCATGGACGGAGTCCTCCCGTTTGCACGCCATCACCCATTGCGATGGCGATGGCGCAAATCATGCTCGCCTGACCCGGAGCGAGCGACCTCGAGGCTGTCGCGGTCGCTCCATTGACGGACGTCCAACACTTTCCTTGACGCGGCTGCGCGATGCCGAGGATTGAGAGACCCGGTTATGGCCATCGATTCGTCCAGCCCGAGAACACGTCGGGCCATCCTGTTTGGAGCGCTTGGCGGAGCCTTCGCATCGGTCGCTGCCGCGGTGGGCCGGGCCAGTCCTGTCACCGCCACCAACGGGGACATCGTCAAGGTCGGCCACACGTACACCGCGACCAGGGCCACCGTGATCAATGCCAACGGCAGCGGCGCCGCCTTCATGGCTACGAGCCAATCGAGCTGGGCACTCAGCGGCACCAGCACCTCGGGCGGCGGTGTCTACGCCGCTACCACGGGCACATCCGCCGGCGTCTACGGGTACAGCGCCTCGGGCCATGGCGTGAGTGGCGACAGCAAGTCGAGCAGCGGCGTCTACGGCATCGCCGGTGCGGCGGGGAAGGTGGCGATCCAGGGCTGGTCTACTCATGGCAATGGCACTGGCGTACTGGGCTACAGCGGCGCCATCACAACGTCATCTTCGCCAGCCAAGACGGGCGTTTTCGGATCCGCCGACGTGGACGCCCGTGCGGTCGGGGTGCGCGGCCAGAGCTCGCCTGGCACCGGTGTCTTCGACAGCAGCACGTCGGGCACCGGCATCACCGGCGTGAGCGCCTCCGGAGTCGGCGTACGGGGAGTGAGCAGCTCGCACCGCGGCGGCGTCTTCACCAGTCCGGTTGCCAACTTCGGCTGTACCCGGCGGCGGGGTCGCATCCTGCTTCGGGCCAGGTCGGTGACCTGTTCGTGGATGCCGCGGGGCACCTGTGGTACTGCCAGGCCACCACCACGTGGGTGAAGCTGGCCTGACCTGACTGGCGAGGCCACCGTTGGCAGTCTCGGGGCGTGAGACCGATCGCCCTACTTGACGGTCAGTGACTATGACCCGCCCCGGCCCAGCCCACGCGCCGTCGGCGGGCAGGTCCGTTTCAACTCATTCTCGTTGCCGTTGACCACCGCCGGACACTCTTCTGCAAGCGCGACAGCGCGACTCTGCGCGCGCGGAACATGAGGTAGTGGCGATGGCGATCGACAGCACCAGTCTTCGGAGCAGACGTCACATCCTGATCGGCGCTCTGGGCGCGCTCGGAACCGCCGCGGCCGGCGTGGTGACGACCGCGAGCGGCGTGCTCGCGGCTGGCAACGACGGTGCTGCAATTCATGTGGGCGACACGATCGCGGATGCCCGAACGCAGACGACGCTCGCCAACAGCGCGAACGACCACGTCGTGTTGTACGTGGCCAGCAACGCCGACCTGGGCCACGGCAACGGCACGGCCCTCTACGGCTGGAGTGCCCGGGGCATCGGGGTCCAGGGGGGCAGCTCAGCCTCCTCCGGCGTGTACGGCGATAGCGTTCAAGGCTACGGCGTGAACGGCACCAGCAACGTCAGCTACGGCGTGTACGGCGTCAGCACGTCGAGCGTTGGCGTCGCCGGCAGCAGCGGCTCGAACGTCGGGGTCGACGGCCAAAGCGAGTCGACGTTGACGGCGGCCGTGCGGGGCACGTCCGTTGCCGACCAAACGGGCGTGCAGGGCGTCAGCGCAAGTGCCCCCGGAGCACCGCCGCCGACACCGGCCAAGACGGGCGTCTACGGCTTCGCCAACCAGGATGCTGCCGCGGTGGGCGTCAAGGGCCAATCCCCGAACGGTCGCGGTGTTGTCGCCGCCGGCGGTACCGCGCCCCTGCGGCTCGTGCCCTCTACGGCTACGAGCCACCCGACCGCGGGCGCGAGAGGCGACCTGTTCGTCGACAACTCCGGTCGCCTCTGGTTCTGCACGAAGAGTGGCACCGTGGCCGTGTGGAAACAGGTCTCGCTCGTGTGACCGACCTCGAGGTGGCCTTGGCGACGGCAAGGCCGCGAACACGACGAAAAACCGGCCTGTCGGCGCTGCTCCCCTGCCCGCCCCCTGCCGCACGCAATCGGCGGGCAGTCAGCCTTGACTACCGTGAGTGCTGGTCGCGCTCTCGCCGGTGTGACGCCTCCTGAGCGCTGATCTTCGCAAGCGGCGCCATGTGCAGCGTCGTGACGCCACCCACCTCATCGATCACACCGACGCTCCACTGGTCGTCGAAGGCCGACTCGAGCAGCACCCGCAGGGCACCGTGCGAGCTCGCGACCTCCGCAATGCCGCGGATCCGCTTCTCCATCGAGCCAGAGCGCGGCTGGCCCGCGTCGATCACCACGTCGAGCTGCCGCGCTCCATCGTGGGGCCAGGCGATCGTGAACGTGGTGCGTGGTATTGAGGTCATGGATCGAGTGTAAGCGTCACCAGCCTGGGGACGAACTGCCGACACGCTCCAAGGAGTTCAAAGGCGCGTTTCCTCAGCCGCGGACCTGACGGGCAGCCGTCGTTCGCATCAGTCGTTACGGAGTGCAGGCGGGCGCGTACGGCCGGTTCGGCAGGTATTTCGCCCACTCGTCCGGGTTGAGGGTGCGTCCCGCGATGCGGCAGGCATCGGTCAACCAATCGGCCCGCGAGATCGACCAGTCGAGGGCGTCGCCGTTCTCGTACGCTGCGACCACGTGCTTGCCATCTGGCGAGACGGCGGCATCGACCCACTGGCCCCCATCGATGCCCGGCATGAAGCCGGACGCGGCGCGTGCCTCAACGTCGATGAGCTGAACGGTGCCATCCGTGCCGCTGCTCACCAGGCTCTTGCCGTCCGGCGTCCAGCCGAGGTCCAGCACCCAGCCGGTTACTGCTGGGACGCGCGCTCCCACCTCCGCACCCGTCCGAGAATCCCAGAACCGGACGTCACCGAGACCCCCGCCCGTCACGAGCACTGATCCGTCCGGGCTGAAGGCCACCGCGCCTGCCCGGCCGTAGCCGTCGTCGACATTGACCGTGAAGCGGGGGGTGGACTCACCGGGCGCCATGACCACGGCAATTCCTGGGGTGGAGTCTTTGACCATGGCCGGGTTGACCGCCGCTGCGAGCGCCCCGGTGGTTGGGTCGTAGGCCAGGTCGAAGATCGGACCCTCGAGCTGCACGGGGTCACCGACGGGGTCACCGCTCACTGCATTCCACGTCCAGAGCTTTCCGTCCTCTGCTCCCACCGCGACGGTGCGGGAGTCGGGTGAGAAGGCCACGGCACGAGCTCGGTTGGGCACTCGACTCCCCTCCGCTTGCTCCCCTGGTTTGCCAGGCCACGGCAGCCGGTCCGCCAGAGGACCAGGCAGCGGTCCGCGCACTGACTTCCATGTAGCTGTGTCGAACAGCTCGGCGATGCCTGCGCCAATGCCGGTCACAGCGAGACGAGAGCCGTCGCCCGACCACGCCAGCGCCGGCTCGCTGTTCGAGTCGGCAGTGGAAAGCTGTGTGATCGGCGCGTGAGATGAGGCGTCGAAGATGCTCACGCCACCCAGCCGGGCGACCGCCACAAAGCGTTCATCCGGGCTGAAGGCCACGTTGGGACCGCGAGCTAGATTCGGGATACCGCCGGCAAAGTCGTTGCCTGCCTCGAATGGCTGGGCTACCCGCCGGTGCCCGCTCAGGTCATAGGCAATGACGGTCCCGTCCAGGGCGGTGGACCACGCCGTGAGCTGGCCGTCTTGTTCGGTCACGGCGATGGCGATCACGCTGGCGGTTTGCCCAACCAACGTCTGGAGGAGATCGCCGCTGGCGACGTCCCACACGCGGGTCACTCCGTCGTCGCCGCCCGTCACCAGTAGTGAGCCATCGGGGCTGAACGCCTCGTTGAAATTGTCGTTTGTCACCAGGACCGCCCGCACCGGCAACGAGCTGTCCGTGAGATCCACGATCGATACCTGTCCCGGTCCCGGCATCCCGTCGATGGCCATGAGCCGTAGATCCGGCGTGAACGCCCATCCGATCGGCCCAAGGTCGGGGAAGTCAAAGCGGGCCAACGGGCCATCACCGGTCGGTCCCCAGACAGCCAGGCTTCCTGCCGTGTCGCTGCCGTCCTTTGCCAGTGGCGTCAGAAAGTGGCCACCCGGTAATCCGATGACCTGGATGAACGACGTGCCGGAAGGCGAGTGGACCACGCGTACGGGCTCTGAGGTCGCCATGTCGAACGCGGTCAATGTTCTGAGGTCGTCGCTCACGCCAAAAGCGGTCTTGAGATCCGGCGAGTAGTTGGTGGTGATGGTCCACCCCGGAGGAAAGGTGAAACCGCCGATTGGCGCCCCGGTTTCGCCATCGAGGAATTTGAAGGACTTCTCGTTCGTTTTGGGATCTCGGTTTACCACGAGCACGCGACCGTCCCCGGTTATCTCGATGTAGGTATCGTTGGGTTGCGCGTCGTAGCGAAACCGGACCTTGCCGGTGGCGGAGTCGACAACGGCGCCGTTCGCGCCCTGCCCGACAAGCAACGCCGACCCATCGTCGCTGAGGCCCAACAGGCCTCCCCTATCTCCGCCGAGGGGCCGCCAGACGGAGATGGCAGCAGGGCTGCGGTCGAGCGCCGAGGCCAGATTCGTCTGCGTGGCCACTGAGTCGTCCAAGGCGACCGCCTGGCGCGCCAGCAGCATCGAGAGATCGAGCTCCGTGCCCGCGGCCAGCGCCTGGGCGCCCAAGCGTTGTGCATCCGCTGCGGTCGTTGCCTGTTCAGCAGCCGCACGCTGCTGGGTCGCTACGACTCCCGCAGCAATCGCCAGGACGAGTGCGACGGACGCCCCCGCAAGCAGCAGCCTCAGCCGCCGATTCGCGCGCCGCTGTTGGCGCTCCTCGGCCTCCCTGGCCGCCTGACTTGCGGCGACGAACTGGCGCTCGAGGTCGTTGACCTCGGCGTCATGGTCGCGCGCCCAGTCGAGGACGGCTGCCAGCCGCGCGCCGCGGTAGAGCTGGTCGGTCGGACGGTCGCTGTCAGCCCACTCGTTGGCCGCCTCCGTCAGGTGCGCGCGCACTCGCCGGCTCTCTTGGTCCTCGTCGATCCACGTTCCGAGCCGCGGCCACTCGCGGAAGAGCGCCTCGTGGGCCACCTCGACCGTACCGCGGTCGGCCGTGAGCACGCGCGCCGCCGTCAGCACGGCGAGGGCTCGCTGCACCTCCGGGTTGGTGGCGAGGTCGAACTCCGCCAGCGGGACCCGCCGGCGGGCCATCGCTTCCCCGTCACCCTCGACGAGTCGAAGGAACACGCTCCGCGCGGTTGCCTGCTCCGCTTCTGTGAGCTGGCCGTACGCGTTCTCGGCGAGGCGTCCCACGGCGCCACTGATGCCGCCAGTTGCAGCGAGCGCGGAGAGCCGCGATCGTGCGCCCGTCACGGCGTTCCCACAGTTCGACCAGCGCCGTCGAGAGCAGCGGCAAACCACCCGCTCGACCCTCGGCCTCGTCAATGAGCCGCTCCACCAGGGCTGGCTCGACAACGAGGCCCGCCCCGGCCGCCGGTCGCTCGATGACCGAGCCGTACTCGGCTCGATTCATGTGCCCGACGAGAACCTGGCTTGCCGCAAGCCACTCCGCCAGAGAAGGTTCCTCGGCACAGAGGCCGTAGAAGTCCGCACGCAGTGCGATCACGACCGAAGCGGTTTCCGCGCGAACCGCGCCGACCAGGCACTCGATGAACGCGGACCGTTCCGCGGCATCGGGAACGCTGGTGAACACCTCCTCGAACTGGTCGACGATGACCAGCAGGCGCGTGCCCTCAGAAAGCACGGACGCCGCCGCCGCCAACGGGTCCTTTCCCGCCGGCAGTCGCGACCGCTGCGACTCGTTGAGGGCTGCGAAGACGACGCGATCGAGCTCCCGTAGGGGCTCCGGTCCGGGCCGGAGGATGGCCCGCACCCAGCTCGCCTCGCCGATTGCACCACCCTCGATCGCCGGGACGAGCCCCGCGCGTACCGCCGAGGATTTGCCGCTGCCCGACGGGCCGACGACCCCGAGGAAGCCGTGCTCGGCGAGGCGCGCGACCATCTCAGACACAAGGCGCTCTCGCCCGAAGAAGATGTCCGCATCCTGGACGCCGTACGTCGCGAGGCCGACGAACGGACAGGCGTCCGTGGCCTCGACGAGATGCAGGGCGGGCAGTCGTCCGCGGAGCGCCCGCGATCGGACTCGAGATGGAACTCGCGTGGTCGGGTGGGTCGAGCGACGGATCCTGGCGCAAGATCGCTGCCTCGAGCTCCTGGAGGCTGCGCGACGGGTCGAGGCCCAGCTCCTCCGCGAGCGCCCTCCGGATGTCCTGGTACGTGGCCAGCGCCTGCGCCTGGTTGCGGGTTTGGTACAGCGCCACCATCAGCTGACCGCGAATGCCCTCGTCCAGCGGATGCTCCCGACTGAGAGCCTCCAGCTCTTCCACGACGTCGGCGGCCCCGCCGAGGCGGAGATCGGCGTCGATCCGGCCGAGCCTCACGATCAGCCGTAGCGAGTCGAGACGAGATCGTTCGGCGTTGATGAATCCCTCGCCGTCGAGGCCGTCAAGGGCTTGCCCGCGCCAGAGTGCGAGCGCCGAGGCGAGCAGCCGGCGGCCTCCTTCCGCGTCGCCGGAACGAAGGGCCTGCCGTCCGAGCCCGGCCAGGCGTTCGAACTGTGCGACGTCGAGCGAGCCTCCCGGGATGTCGAGGACGTAGCCCGAGGATCGCGTGCTCAGGGTCGCGGAGGTCGTGTCCAGCGCCGACCGGAGCTTGCGGACGTAGCCGTAGACGATGGCCGTTACGGTCGGTGGCGGCTCGTCTCCCCAGACGGCGTCGACCAGTTGCTCGGTCGTGACCACCTCGCCTGCGTGGAGCAGCAGAAACGCGAGCAGTGCACGCTGTTTCGGCCCACCGAACGCCTGGGCTCCGTTGTTATCGCCCACCTCGAGGTGACCGAGCAGCCGGAACTCCGCTCGGGGAGCGTCGGGTTCGGCCCAGGGTCCGCTTGCCTCAGGGACGGCGGCGGCAGAGGCTTCGACAGGCGTCAGACGCCTCCATCCACCCCCAATCGCGATCAGGTCGCGGGCCAACGCCGGGTGCGGCCCGCGTGCCCGACATTCTGCGACATTTCGCCGCGCCGACTGGGGCCATCTCGAGTTAGGCATGGCGCGCCTTGCCCTTCATCACCCGGCGATCGAACGACGGCTGCCGCAGCAAACGGCAGCCGTCGCTTTTGTTGGCCGGTGCTACCGATCGTCGTCCCGGGTGGAGAGGCGGTAGACCGTGTTCGCGATGAAGTCGGTCACCCACAGGTCGTTCCCGCGGCCGGTTGCGACCTGCAGCGGCCCGAGCGCTCCCGGAAGGTCCCAGATGCCGGTGACAGACCCGTGCAGGTTCATGCGGGCAACCTGCTGCGACAGGTAGAGGACGAGATAGAGCTGACCATCGGCACCGACGGTGATCCCGACCGGGCCGCCGTCGATGGGGTACTCGGTCAGCGTCCCGTTCATCGAGATCCGGCCGATCTTTCCCCCGAACAGTTCGGTGAACCAGATCGCCCCATCGGGTCCGGAGACGATCCGGTTGGGAAAGGCCCCTGGATCAAGGGACCACTCCCGGAACGTCCCGTTCGGGGTCATGCGCCCGACCTTGTCGGCGCTTCGCTCCGTGAACCACAGGGCGCCGTCGTCGCCGAGCGCGAGCCCGAGGGGCGTGGCGTCGGCCGTCGGGACCGGGAAGTCGGTCACGTGACCCGTCCAGGGATTGAGCCGAGCGATCGCGTTGGCTCCCTGCTCGGCCACGTACACCATGCCCCATGGCGCGATGACGCTGCCCTGCGGAACGGCGTCCGTGCCGGTGGGCAGCGGGTACTCGACGATGGAGCCATTCGGCGACAGCCGGCCCATCTTCCCCGCGTTGCGCTCTGAAATCCAGATCCCGCCCAACGGGTCGGCCGTCAGCCAGCCTGCATTGGGATCGGCCGACGGGATCTGGTAGGTCGTGAGGTTGTCGTGGCGGTCGAACCGCCCGACTGCGGTGTTGAGGCTGACGTACTCCCCACCAGGCCCTTCCGTGACGCCGAAGGGTGCCGCACCCGCCGCCATCGGGAACGCCGTCACCGTCCGCTGGTCGTGGCCATTCGGTCCTGGCGCATGTCGCGGTACTGCCGCCGAGACGGCCGCGGGGAGCGCGAGTGTGACAAGCAGCGTCACGAGCACTGCCCTGTGTCTGAGCTGGATCATGTCGCGAACCTCCTGCATCCCGGAGCGCAGCTTGCGGCGCTCGTCGGTGAGCGGGAACCTTCGCGTCAGGCTCCGAAGAAGCAACGAAGAATCGACGAAGTAGCCTGGGGTGCCGCGCGAAGCTGCACCCCCGTTCAATCCGCCGCCCGGCGCCGGGCGATCAGCGGGCCGGGGCAGCGCCTGGGCGCGCGGGACGTGGGCCATGCGGAGGACGCGTGTCCATCTGCTTGGCATGCGAGCCCTCGGGCACGAATTGCCGAGTACCGATCTCTGCCTTCGACTTGCGCGTCTCGACCCGCAGCGGGTGGGCCGTGGCGTAGTCGTCGCGGCGCACGCCCGAGACCTGCCAGGACACCTTCTGTCCGGACACTCCGCCGGCGATGCGGAACCGGTCGCGTTCGACCTCCTGCGCGACATACGGCGTGAACTGCGCGCCGATGGGAGTCAGCTGGTAGCGCAGGTCGGCTGTCTCGGTGAGCGCCGAGAAGTAGCTCGGCAGCTGCACGGTCGCCTGGCCGTTGGCACCCAGCGTCACCGTGCCGCTCTGGACGTTCAGGGCCTCGCCCGAGCTGACCAGGCTCTGTGACAGCCACTTGCGCTCGGGAGCCTGCGGATGGTCGATCTGAAGCACAGCCGCCGCGGGATTGATCGTGCCCGTGACCTTCATGTCGCCTTCGCAGTAGACACCGTACGTGCCACTTCCACTGGCTGACCCGTACACGCCGTACGTCGTGCCCTGAGCGTAGACGCCCCAGGTGCCGCCGTTGAAATCGCCGGCAATCTGGGTGCCCTGGGCATAGACGCCGGTCATTGCGCTCGGCTCGTTGTAGAACGCGGTATTCGGCGCGCCCTTGACATACACGCCGTAGTAGGGGCTCGTCGCCATGACGCCAATGCCGTTGGAGCCCGTCGCGATGGCGTTGACGGCAATGCCGCTGGTGGCGCCCGTGGTGCCGTAGACGCCCCATGTCGCGCCGCTGCCGACGACACCGATGACCCCGTAGCCCTGCACGCCGTGGCCCTGGCTGGCTGTGCCGTACACACCCATCGCACCAGTGCCGGTCGCGGCCGTGCCGTAGACGCCCTTGCCGTCCTTACCCTCGGCGACACCCTGCAGGCCCACCGCGCCGGCACTCACCGAGCGGCCTACGAAACCTACCGCTGTCGCCGCCCCGGAGGTGTTACGGACCGCCGTGATCGATGTGGCTGTGTTGGCGACACCCAGTTGTACGGCGCTCGCGGCGTCGGCCGTTGCCGGTCCACCCAGGGAACGTCCGATCAGCGCACCGATGCCACCCAACGCGCCCGCGAGGATTGCCCGCCGGGTGCGTGTCTCCTTGCCCGAGATGACCGCCATCGCCTCGCCTCTCCCCTGCCGTTAGGTTGATGGGGCGATCATCCGGAAGCTGTCAATGACCTAGCGATGTAGCAAAAGAGCTCCGTCCCGCGATGGCCGCGGGGTGGGGCTCCGGGACGGTCGAGTCGCCGCTGCTAGGCGCCCGACCACAGCGCGTCAGGTGTGGCGACGCGACTTGCGCGCCGGGTACCGTCGGCATCCCCAGCCAACGGTTCGATTGACCCTCCTCATACAATTCCACCCGACCGCGGACGCGACTTCGATGCGGCGCCGACCGCAGATCGCAACCGCGAGCGGAGGTACCCAGTGCCTAGGTCGAACCCAACTCGTGTTGTCGCGTCGAGGCTCGTGACTCGTGTCAGAGCGCGAGCTCATTCGCGGTCCGGGCTCGCCGTTGCGATGGCGACCATCATCTTGGCGGTCACGGCCGCTGGTGCCACGTATGCGGCCATCTCCCCTGTCGTGAGCCCCACAACCAGCGATGTCGTGGTGCAGCGGCACTCAAGTCTCGATCTGACGCTCGCGGGCGGCAAGAACAATCGAACCACGGTGCTCTCGGTGTCCCTGCCCGCCGGCGGCTGGGTCCTCAGCGCGGATCCGACCGTAGTTAGTTTCTTTGCCCAAGATGTCGCACGGTGCGGGCTCTACGCGGATGGGAACGAGCTTAACGAGCATTCCACTCAACTCGGCCGCATTGCGTCGGTTCCCGTCGCAACGGCCTTCATCGCGAGGAGCACCTTCGCTGTGTCACTCCAATGCTGGCACGACACGACGCTCACGCAGGAGATCTATATCGACCACGGCGTCAGCCTCTGGGCTCATAAGGCTGAATCACTTAGCAAGATCATCGTGAACTGAACTGAGACGACAGAACCCCGTCCTGCGATGTCGCCGGGCGGGGTTCCTCGGCGGTCGAGTTGTCGATCGTCTGGGGCATGTTCATCGGGACGTCGATGGACCGGACGTGAGACCGGTCAACGAGGTTGACGCGCGGGTCAATGGGATGGTCGTACCGCCGCTCAGCCTCCCGGCGCGCACCTCGCATCGGCCGCCGGAATGAGCGCGGCGGACACCACCGAGGCTTGCTTCGGCCCCAGCACCCAGGCACCATCGTCCGGACAGCCATGCGTGGTGCCGCTGTTGTCGACGTAGGTGGCCGCCCAGCCGGCCGGAATCGTCAGGTTCGTCTGCTTGCCCTTGCTGAGCACCCACGTGTTGCCGATGTTGTCCCAACGGTTCTGGGCCCCGCCGAAGGTGTTGGCCGCTTGGCCTGCCGTCGTAACGCTGACGCCGGAGGCGACCGGTCCAGTGGTCTCGCCGGCGGTCGCGTGCGGGCCAGGAGTGGGGGTCGGAGCGGGCGCTCCGGATGGTCGCGGTGTCGGCGTGACAACGGGCACCGGCGTACCGGCTGCCCAGGTGTGCGCAAAGCGCACGACGAACACGGAAAGGACCACCACCGCGATCGCGATCACCACGAAGCGCAGGCCCCCAGCCAATCGCAGCCGCAGGTCGGCCAGACCGTCGTGTCGGAGGTAGATCACGAAGATCGCCACGAAGCCGATCGTGCCCAGCAGGCCGAGGAGCAGGGCGAGTAGGTCCGCAAGTCCCGACAACCCGATCCTGGCGATCGTCTGCGCCACCAACGGTTCCACGAGCCAATAGGCAACGACCGCCAGTCCGGTGAAGAGGCTGCGCCGGGAGAGCGACTCCTGAGGCGTCACGGTCGCCTGGTGCAGATCAGGACGGCCGGCCACGGGTCGTGCCTCCCACGGATCGCGTGCCCGGCAGCGCCGGCGGCGGTGCGGATGCGGGCATCTCCTCGCGCACCGTGCGGATCGCGAGCACGATCGTGCAGACGATCGCGGCGATGGCTCCGACCGTTGCCAGGAAGACGAACAACAGGTCCAACAGGTCCGTCAACGAGATCAGGATGCCGATGTCGTAGAACAGTGAGCGGATGACCGGCCGAATGAGGGCGTAGACCGCTCCGACGGCCAGGAACAGCAGCCAGACGACGATGACCGCCTGCAGCTGGTCGCCACGCGCGATCCGTCCGACGCGCCAGCGGGCGGCTCCGAGACCGCTTCGAACGCCATCGAGTCGACTGGCCCCCGGCGCGGTGGGCCCGGGGATCGGGCTGGGTGAAGGCGTTGGAGTGGACGTGGACGTCGGCAAGGACCCAGGCGCAGCCGTCTGGGTCGGACGAGGGTTGATCGACGGCGGAGGGGCCGCGTAGGGGTCCGTCATGGTGTCAACGATACGGCGGCTGGGGCCACTTGATGTTGCCGGTCTGCGCGCGTGACCACATCACTGGGTGTCAGCCTCGCTGACGGCCTCGAGTCCGTGCCGTCGCATGACCTCCAGCTCGTCATCCGGACTGGGTGTCGAACCGCTCGACCAGAGTGCGGAAAGGTCCTCGAAATAGGCGTCAAGAGGCGGCGCGTGCAGGATCAGGACGCGCGTCGGCGCGTCGCCATCGTTCACGAACGTGTGCGCCTCCCCTTCCGACACGATCACGAACCCGCCCGCCACGACGGGCGTCCGCTCACCCTCGAGCGCGAACGTCAGTTCTCCATCGAGGACGAGGAACGCTTCCAGCGTGCCGGGATGCCGGTGCGCGGCGGGCGGTCGCCCATGTGGCGGCAGCGTCCGGTCCATGAGCGAGAAGCGTCCGCCAGTCGTCGCTGCGGTGGCTTTGAACAGCATCGCGCCGCCACGTGCCTCGAGGTGGCGGCCGTCTCCCGCGGCCAGAATGACGGGCACTCGATCCTTCCTCCTTGAGGAACCGCGCTGCCTGGTCCCGCTGTTGCCCGGCTACCGTGCCCAGGCGATGGTGAAGGCAGTGTCCTTTGCCGCCCCGCCGCCGCCATGACAGGTCACGCCGATCTGGGCGGGTGGCGCGCTCGTTCGAATGCTGCTGATGATGCACCGGGCCGCACCGCCCTGGTAGGTGGTGACTTGCGCGCCACCACCGATGGGCTGGCCTGGGAATACGACGACGTACGTGCCGACGCCGAGACGCTGGACAACCGGCGCCTGCCCGGACGTCGAGTAACGGATGGCCTGGGCCGGCACGTACGAGGCGGTCGCGGGCTTGTTCGCGAACACATACGCCTGCTTCGGAAATCCGGGGCCCTTGAGGCCAGTCCCATCGACGTACGTGATCGTGAACGGCCAATTCGCAAGCACGCCGCCGGCGTTTCGACAAACGACGGCAAACACCTCATCGGCGCCGGATTCCTGCCAGCTGGCGACCCGGCACGTGCCCAGGGAAAAGACATCGCTGGCCTGCACGTTTCCGCCAGGCGCGGCCAGGTTCGGCATCGTCACGATGTAGTGGCCGGTCGCGTCGTGGTTGATGGTCAGGGCTCCGCCCTGCGAATCAACGCTGTAGTTCGAATTGGGCGTGTACTGCCCGGGGAAGGTCGGATCCTCCGCCCACGCGTACCCGATGCGCCCCGTGACCCCGAACGCCTGGAAGTAGCTCGCCGAGAAGTTCGCATCGGCGGCTGCGCCATTGAGCGCATAGCAGCGGACAAAGACAACTTCCTCGGTTCCGCCCGAGTCCCACTCACCCACGATGCAGTTCCGGTTCGGATTGCCCATCGTGGTGACGTTGGCGGTCCCAAGCTGTGTGCCGCTCGCTGCCAGACCGGGCATGTGAACGACGTAGTTCCCGGCGCTCGTCCGTTCGATGGTGTTGACGCCGCCTGACGAATTGCCACGGTCGATCGTCGCAGGCGTGTAGTGGCCGGTCGTGCTCTGCCGCGCGACCACCCAGCCCCACTGAGCGCGGACCACCTTCTGTGCCAGGACCGCGTGCGCCGGTGCCGCGATGACGGCAACTGCTCCGATCAGGACGATTGAACGGATCGTTTGCCAACTGCGCATCGCGTGCCTCCGGATCGGCTTTTGCTCGGCCGTGCCCGACTATCCACTGTGGACCGGTGGTCGGTCAAGAGCGGACGGACACCGGCCACGCGAACGGCGGCGCACCACCCAACGGTCACTCAGGGGTTCGTGATGGTTGAAGCCGGCGCCGCGCGACGCGCGACACCGGCTGCCCTCAACCCTTGATCAGGCGTTGCGGATCCTCAGTGGATCGTCACGCTGATGTCGGTGCTGCCGGTCGCCACCGCGCTCAGGTGCGTGGCGGACTGATCGATCTGCACTGGGTTGCCCTGGTTATCGAAGGTCGAGAGGATCGCGGCCAGGTCGTCGTTTCGCGGCGCCGTCTGGAGCGCGTTCAGCACTTGGTTGAACGAGTTGCCGCACGTCGACGGATCGAAGAAGCACGTCCGGAAGATGTCCGCGCCACCACCGACGAACAGATCCGCCGCGCCGCGAGGCGCGTTTGCCGGGATCGTCAGCGGCACATCGCGCGTGATCGTGCTGCCGCCCGACGAGGTCAACGTGCCGCGGATCACGAGGTGGTCGCCGCGATTGACGGTCAGGCTGCTGACTGCCTTGAAAAGGCCGCCGTTCTTGGAGACGACCACCTTCTTGAGGCTCAGGCTCGTGACGTCCGTGGTCACCGTGGTCTTGATCGACACGTTCGTGAACGTGATCGGCTCATAACCGTTGGCGAAGAGGATCGAGAGGTCCTCGTACAGCTCCTCCGGTGCCGATCCGACGATCGAGATCGTGTCGAGATAGCGGTTCGACCGCGTGAGGGTGAACGTCTGGCCGTTGGCTCGATGTCCCGTCACGACGAACGTGATCGACGCACTGCCGGGTCCCTCGCTGTCGAACGTCGTGAGCATGTCCGCGAAGAGGTGGCTCGGCGCGATGCCGGACACGAACTCCGAGCCGGCAATGTCCGTGCGGCCCGTGCGACTGCGGTTCAGCTCGGGCGCGTTGACGGCCGCGATGACCGGGATGAGCGTCGGGGCGTGGGTCAGGTCGGCGCGAAGGCCTGTGAGGCGATCCTGGTCGACGGTGCCCAGCGGCTTTCCAATGTTGGCCAGCTTGAACGAACCGAAGACCGGGTCATGGACGATGGTGAGCGCATCGGCATCGCTGGCGCCGAGAGCCTCGTTGCCATTGAAGAGCAGCGGGTGGCCGAACGCCAGCGCCTGGTTGCCGCACACGTACGTCGTCGTCCCGATGGCGCCAAACGTGACATCGCCATAGGACATCAGGCCGGCAAAGTTTCCACCCGCGACTGGACGAGTCAGGTGCTTTCCACCGGCAGCACCGCTCGTGCCGGGGACCATGACGTATCCGGAGCCTTGCAGCCCAAGCCGCGACTGCAGTTGCGCACGTGCCTTGGCATTGAGGCCGGAAACGGTCAGCACGATGGGCGCGCAATTCATCACCGAGGACTGCGTCACGGAGCGATGCGCGACGTGGGCAATGCGTTGTGCGGTCAGTGCGGGGAGACGGATCTGGTCACGGCCGTTCGCGTTCGCCGATGCCGAGGGGAACTTCAGCAGCGGAACCATGTCCGCGGCGGGCGTAATACCGGCGATCCGGCTGGGGGCGCCCGTGAGGCTGTAGGAGACGGAGCCCAGTAGGCGGTTACCCAGGTAGACGGGCGACCCGGAGATTCCCGCCCAGATGCCGCCCGCGTTCTTGATCATGCTGCTTCCGTCGACGTCCGCGACTTTCACCACGATCAGGTCGACGCCGGCGTTGATGCCGTCGGGAAGGACGTCGAGCACTTTCACACGGAAGGGCTGCGGCGTGTTGCCATGGACGACCGTCCAGCCGGTTCCACGCTGGCCGCGCGCGACGGAGGTCACCGGCACGACCTGTGGGCAGGTTGTTACGTTCGGCTGCGCGAGCTGACTGGTCGCGCCGCCGAGGCTCTCTGCCGCGGCTGGGATCGAGGTGATCGCAAGGGCACCGGCTACCACGGCGCCAAGCGCAAGAGAACGTCTCGTTCGGTGCATCTGCGGCCCTTCCTTTTCGGCGCCCGTGCACCGACACCGACGCCGGCCAGCGAGCGAGTTGACGAACGTTCGCGTTGCCGACCACCAGCCGGATCCCTCGGGCAGCGCGAACGGTCCCGCCAAGGGTAGCCGCGTGGACGGCCCGGATGACAGCCCGGTTCCCTCGGGTGTCCATGCCTTTGTCAGCCCTCGCGGGGATCGAAGGTACGGTCCTCATAGACGATCTCGCCGTCGATCAGGGTGGCCAGGACGTGAAGGCCGAAGAACGAGCCCGGGTTCGGTGCCGGGTCGCGGAACGGATCGGCCGGCACGACGATCAGGTCGGCGGGTGAGCCGGGAACCAGGCGCCCTTCGAGCTTCGAGCCGATGGAGCGTGCCGGATCGACGGTCGCTGCCCGGATGGCCCGAGACAGCGGCAGGACCTGCTCGACGGATGCATCCGCGGCTCCGATCGCTGCCGCAAGGTTTCGCCATGGGTCGGGCAATTCCACGGGCGCGTCGGTCCCCAACGCGATCAAGGCGCCCGTGTTGTCGAGGCCACGCAATGGGAACGTCCAGGTCGCGCGCTCTCCCCATGCGGACCGCTGCGCTGGGGCGTCGCTGAGTCGATGGCAGGGTTGGACGGACGCCACGATTCCCAGTTCGGCAAAACGTGGCACATCGTCCGGGTGGACGAGCTGCGCGTGCTCGACGCGATGGTGGACGCCGTCGGGATGCACAGGGATCTGCGCCAGGGTGTCCAGTGCCACCCGGACGGCGGCGTCGCCGATCCCGTGGATCTGCACCGCGATGTTCGCCGCGGCCGCGCGCGAAGCGAGGTCGCGAAGGACGTCTGCGGGCTGCAGGAGCATGCCCCTCGGCCCTCCGACCGGCGGTCCGCCGGGATCGTTACGTTCGTACGGCTCGAGCAGCGCGGCGCTGCGCGAACCGAGCGAGCCGTCGGCGAACAGCTTCAGCCAGCCGTCACGGTAGCGACCGACCCTGCGGCCGCTGCGCATTCCCCAGTCGATCGCACGGCCAAGCTGGCCCTCACGGATCGAGCCGGCAACCCGCAGCGGGAGGCGGCCGTCTGCGGCCATCTCGGCGAAGAGCCATGGCCCAGCCGCGGCGTTGGGGTCGTCCAGCAGCTCGCCTGGGTCATGAGCGCCCGTGACGCCGAGTGCGTGCAGGACCGGCGCGTACCCGACGATCGCCTCCGCGACTGCCTCGGCGTCGGGCCGCGGAATCGCGCCATCCACGAGCGTGGCGGCGTGCTCGTGCAGGACCCCCGTCGGACGTCCGCCCGCGTCGCGTCGAATCGAACCGCCCTCGGGATCGGGCGTCGATGCCGTGATCCCGGCACGTGCCAGCGCCGCCACGCTGACCCAGCGCGCATGGTGGTCGTGTGCCCAGAGTGCGACCGGCCGGTCGGGGCAGACGCGATCGAGATCCTCGGCTGTCGGCCACCCTCCAAACAGATCCATCGACCAGCCGTGTCCGAGCAACCAGCCGTCGGCGTCGCCGCTGTCCGTGCGCGAGCGGTGCGCATCAGCCAGGGCGCCGAGCGCGTCCTCGAGACTCTTCGCTCCCCCGAGGTCCAGTTGCGACGCGGCGAGCGATGCCGAGACCAGGTGCAGGTGCGCGTCGGTGATGCCAGGCATGACGACCTGCGTATCCGGGAGCGCCCAGTGCCGGGTACGCGCTCCCCGGAACCGCGCGACGTCCGTGGCACGTCCGACCCCGACGACGACACCATGATCGATGGCGACGGACTCGGCCCAGCCGAAGCCGGCCTCGCCCGACAGCGTGGCGATGCGGCCGGTGATCAGCCACTCGGCCGGGGCGGGCGCGCGATCCATCCCTTCTGCCACGCGGTGCAACGGAAGGCGCCCTCAGCCCTCGAGCAACCTGGCGAGGCTCACGCCCCGGAGCCCGGCGCCGAGTCCCAACGCCAGCCCAATCCTGGCCTTGGCCGGTCCGAGCCAGCCGGTGGGCAGGGCACCGGCGGCGACCCAGGTCGCGCTACCACCCGGGAACCCGTATCCGGCGGAAGTCGTGCCAACGGGAGCGCGCGATGCAAGGGCGACGGGAATGCCGGCGGCGATGGCCTCCTTCGCCGCTGCCAGCAGGTCGGGATGGGTGTTTCCCGCACCGGTGGCAGCGACGACGACCCCGGCTGGGTCGAGACCGATTGCCGCGCGGAGCAGGTCGCCGGACGAGCCCATCCAGGCCGCAACGATCAGGACCGGCTCCGCAGCGTGCTCGGGGATGATGGCCAGCCGGCGCCGTTTCGACCGCATCTCCGCCGCGCCCATGCCAATCGCCACCGTGCTCGCTCTGCCGACGCGGCCAACGGGCGCGAGGTTCGGGGCGCTGAAGGCGTCGATTGCCTGCGTGTGCATCTTTCGTGCGTCGTCGCCGGGCAGGATCGCGCCGTCTCCCATTACCACCAGGGCACCGAGGCCGCGCGCCGCCTCGCTTGCCGCGACGGCCACCGCGGAACGGAGGTTTCCGGGGCCCTCGTAGTCGGGCTGGTCCGCGTTGCGCATCGCACCGGTCACCACGATCGGCTTCGCGGAGCCGCTCAGGAGATCCCAGGCGAACGCGGTCTCCTCGATCGTGTCGGTCCCCTGCACCACGACGGCCCCGTCGATGTCCGATCTGGCCAGCGTCGACCCGAGAATCCGCGCGAGATCCAGCACTTGGTCGAGCGACAGATGCGATGCCGGGACGAGGCCCCAATCGATCGGTTCGACATCGGCGATGGCATCCAGTCCCGGCGTGCGCGCGAGGATCTCCGCCCCGCGCAGCGTCGGTACGGCCGCTCCGCGCTCGTCGAGGCGCATCGAGATCGTGCCGCCGGTGAACACGACCGCGACCCGAGTCACGGGTCAGTCCGTGACGGGTGGCTTGGACGTGGGCTCCGCTCCGATCGGGCTCGCGACGGGTGTATGCGCCGGCAATTCCGTGTGCGCGTCGGTCGCGGGTACGGGCCCTTCACCGGCGCCGTTGCCCCCGTTCCTGCCATTGCTGCGCTCTCGTCTGGCCAGCTGAGCGAGCTGCCGGCTGGCGTCGTCGACCAGGACGATCTCACCCATCGCATTCCCGCCGTCGGGACGCGGCTTGAGGCGCACGGGCCGCGTGATGGTGGAGCCCGCGCTGACCGCCAGCGCGACGGGGTCGACCGGCTGCTCGAGGTGGCCGGGAGTCCCAATCGCGCCCATCGGATGCGCCCACAGGACCGAGGCGACGCCGAGGGAAAGCACGATGATCGCCGAAATGACGATCACGGCGGGCGTTCCGATGGCGTCGGCGACAGCGCTCACGATGACGATCGGCAGGAAGCTCGCGAGGCTCACCAGCGTATTGAGCACGCCGAAGACGCGGCCGCGGACCTCGGTCGGCAACTCCTCCTGGAGCTGGGTCTGGGCGGGCACCGCGACAAATGAATAGGCGATACCAGCGGTGAACGCGACCGCCATCACGACCGTCAGCAGCGAGAGCGCGCCGCTGCCGTCCTTGATGAACTGGACGCGCTGGGCGAAGCCAAGAATCGCGAGCGAGATTCCCAGGGTCAGCAACCCGCCTTCGATCAGGCGGCGGCGCTGGGCGTACTTGCCGTAGACGTTGAGGGTCAGGATGCCGACGACCAGCCCGGCTGCGAGCGGCAGGACGACCACCACGAAGTCCTGTTCGGACAAACCCAGCACCTTGACCGCAAAGGTCGGGCCGAGCGTGCCGAGCACGCCGATCAGCGAGGCGGTGATCGCAAGGTAGGCCAGCGACCAGGAGATCGATCGGTGGTCGCGGATGTAGCCGACACCTTCGATCAGCTGGTCGGCCGTGGCGACCAATGCCCGGCGCGCGAGGCCGAGGCCGCCGGCGACCGGATCGGCCGGCGGCGACGGTGGCAGGGACCAGCAGAGTCCCGCGGCAATCAGGTAGCAGCCGGCAACCACCACGATGAGGAGCTGCGGGCCGAGCAGGCGCAGGAAGAGCGGTCCAAGGACCGCGAAACCGACGACGAAGGATGCCTGCAACGTGAAGACGAAGAGGCCGTTCGCCTGCATCAGCTGCTCGCGATCGACGACGCTCGGGATCATCGCCGCTTCCGCGGGCCCGAAGAATGTCGTCAGCGTGGCCACGATCGCCACCAGCAGGTAGAGGGCCAGGATGTTGTTGCCCGTGAACAGCAGCGCGACGAAGCAGATGCCGCGTGCGATGTTGCAGGCGATCAGGATCCGCCGGCGATCGTACTGGTCGCTGTACACGCCGGCAACGGCGCCGAAGAGCACCGCCGGGACGAGGAACGTCAGGAGCAGCAGTCCCGTGGACGACGCTTGGCCGGTCAGCACCGTCACGGTCACGGTGAGCCCGTAGAGGACCATGTTGCCGCCGACCTGGGTCAGGATCTGCGACAAGTACAGGGCAAAGAAGCGCGGGTTCGCGAGGACGTTTCGCGGCAGGCCGCCCGCCGACTGGAACTCCGCGCTTGCCGCCTGGCTCATGAGTGTCCCTCGGGCGGTGCGCTTTCGGCGGTCTGACGTTGAACGCTGCGGACGCGCCCTTCCAGCTCGCTGCGCGGCATCAGCACGCGGCGGCCGCAGGTCTCACAGCGGATGCCGATGTCAGCGCCCAGTCGTACGACCGTCCAGATGACACCACCGCAGGGGTGCGGCTTTCGCAGCACCAACCGATCGTCGAGCCGGACGTCCAGCACCGCACCGTCGCCTGGCGGCAGGGTCGCGGGGTTCAGTGGATCGACGCCCGGATGCTCCGGGCAGGTGCGGAGTCGGCGTCCATCGGCGAGTCAGCGTAGCAGAGCAACGCCGTCGTCCGACCGGGGCTACTGCCAGTCCGGTGGCACCGGGCCGGGTGGCGCCGGCTGTGGCCCGATGGGCTGCGGAGCGGTCGTTCCCAGCGACGCGAGCCAGCCATCGTCGAACGTGCCGAGGTCCTTGCCGGTCGCCGCAATGAACGCCTGATCGTCCGTCACGCCGTCCGCGTAGCTGCGAATGAGCTTGACCAGCGCGTCCTTTCCGAAGGTGTCCACGAAATAGGAGACAGCCGAGACCGACTCCGCGTAGGCGAGCGCGAAGCCGTCGCCGGTGGGGAAGAGGCCGCCGAGCCCCTGCAGCGGAATGACCTGGCCGCCGTCGATGGCACTGCTCATCTGCTCCCGTTCCGACTGGTCGTTGCCCTCGGAGAGGTACACGGCGAGCCCTTCGTTGAGCCACCGCGGAGGCAGGTGGTACGGGTTGTCGACGGCCGTGTTGAAGACGAGATGGGTCAGCTCGTGCGTGACCAGGATGCGCACCCAATCGGAGTTGATGTCACCCGGCTCGATCAGCCCGAAGAGTGTCCGGATGGATGAAACGGCGGTTCCGCCGACGTTCTCGCGTGTGCCCGGCCCGAGCGCATCGCGGAACGGTCCTTCGCTGTCGTAGATGAAGAAATCGACCTTCTCGGTCTCCTGCACGCCGAGCAGCTGCTCTGCCTGCTCGATCGCCTTGTCGCCGATGTCGACGGCGTGCTGCGCGAACGACTGGTCGCCGTCGTACCAGTGCAGCCGGACGATCTGGCCCTCGAGGGTCTGCCAGGTGAAACGCGTGTCCTGGACCGTGACCGAGGATTCCGGGCTCAGCTGGACCGAGGCATCGGGCAGCGTGACCCGAAAGCGATACAGGAACGTGGTGTTGGGCATCTCGAACGACGGATCGTTGATCGTCGCCGAGTAGAGATCGCCATTGACGTTGGCAACCAGGGCCGTGCTGACCGACAGGATCGGATCGGTCGGCAAGTGGCTGAGCAGATCAACTCGGGTCGGCGACGCGGGCGAGTGAAAGGTCTGCGTGATCTGGAGTGCCGAGCCAAGGGCAGCACTGGCGGTCGGGGCGTCGAAGACGACCGTGCCGTTCGGTGACGCCGCGCGCGACTCGGCTCCGACGCCGGCGACGAGGCAAATCAACGTCAGGAGCGCGGCAATCGAAACGAAGACCCGCTGCCGTCGCATGCACGTGCTCACCGGCTCGCCCACGCGAGGCCCGCAAAACGGACGAAGCCTTCGCCGTTCTCCTGCGCGCCGAGCAGTCCGTCACGGCTGAGCGCCCAATCCTCCCCGTATTCAACAGGCACCACGGGAACCTGATCCGCCACGATCGCCTGCGCGTCGCCGTACGCCCGCTGCTGCGCAGCCGGATCGGCGGTGGACGCGGCACGGTCCAACGCCGCGTCGAACGCCGGATCGCTCCACCCGCCCACGTTGCTGCGGCTGCCCGATCCCAGCAGTAGCCCGAGGAAGTCCTCGGGTTGGGGATAGTCTGCGACCCAATCGATGGTCCAGATGGTTGGATCACCCGAGCTGAGACGGTCCGCGTACCCGTCGAACGACATGACCTCGATGCTCACCTTGACACCAAGGTTCTGCTGGAGCTCGTCGGCCACCGCCTCCTCGAACCCGCCGCCCTGGCTGACCAGCGTGACCTGTGGGAACCCCGACGCATTCGGATAGCCCGCCTTTGCCAGGGCTGCCTTCGCGCCCGCGATGTCGTATGGCGGCGAGTAGTCGGTCGTTCCCCTCCCCTCGATTCCCGCCGGGATCAGCGAGGTCGCCGGTGTCGCTGTCGGGTCGTCGAGCGTGACGATGCGGTCCCAGTCGACCGCCTCCGCGAAGGCACGTCGCACGTCGGCGTTGTCGAACGGCGGCGTCGTGGTCGTGAATCCGTAGTACAGGACCGAGAGGTCCTCGGTCTGTCGAAGCTGAGGGCCAAGGCTGCCGTCGTAGCGGATCCACGAGGCGTCGTCGCGCGAGATGGGTGTGTAGTCGACCGAATGCGCCTGGAACGCGTCGACCGGGCTGTTGCCGTCGAACGAGGTCGCCACGGTGATGTCCTGGATCGGTGGTGGCCCGGCCCAGTAGTGCGGGTTGGCGGTCAGCTGGATGGCCGAGCCGGACTCGGACGTGGGCACGTACGCGCCCGAGCCGACCAGGGCCTGCGGAAGCACGGGTCCCTCAGCGTCGTCCGGCAGTGGCGGGACGATTGCCAGCGTCGGGGATGAGACGGTCGAGATGAAGTAGGCCGCAGGTCGGCGGAAGTGGACCGTGATGGAGTCGCCGCTGGCATCGATCCCGACGCCGTCCGCGGACCCACGACCCGACGCATAGTCGCTCGCGCCGACCACGTCCGCGAGCAGGTCGGCCAATGGGCTCGGCCGGCTGGGATCCAGAACGTGCAACCAGCTCCGGCGCACGTCGTCGGCCGTGATCGGCGTGCCGTCACTGAACGCGACGTCCGGACGGAGCTGGAACGTGATCGAGGTCCCGCCGTTGGCGATGGTCCACGACTTCGCCAACGCCGGCTGGACGCGGTTCTGCGCGTCGAGGGCCGTGAGCGACTCGTACACCTGGGCCAGCAGGCTCGCAGAGCCGGCATCGCCGATGGCGGCCGGGTCCCAGCTCACGGGCGCCGACCCTGCGATGACCGCAGAGCCAGCCGACTGGCCGGACAACGTCGGTGCCGGCCCGGAGTTGCCGGACGGTGTCCGAAGTGGGGCACGCGTCGGCTCGACATGGTTGGGGCGCTGGTCGTTCCCGGACGACCACAGGATGGCGCCGGTCGCACCGACGATGAGTGCGAGCACCAGGATTCCAGCGATCAGCTCGGTGCGTTGCCCTCGACGCGGGGAAGGTGGTGGCGTCGGGGGCGCGGACCCCCATGGACTTTCGAGCATCTGCAGCCCATCTTGCCCGAGGATGCCGGACTCGGCCCGAACGAGGCCGGCGTGACATCCGGACGTACGCCCAAGGGGCTGGACGGACGTGTCCGGCTGCCCCCGACGACTCCAGACTGACCTCTATGCGAGTTCGTCGGGGCTACCTGTTCTGGGGCAGCTTTCTGGTCCTCCTCGGCGGAATTCCGTTGTTCGTTCGCTGGTCGGGGATCGACATCACCGGCATCGACGGTTCGTGGTCGTGGGGGCCAGTGATCCTGATCGTGCTCGGCCTCGCCATCCTCTTCGCGCGGAGTCGGCTCAATGCCGCGGCGGTGGTGCTTGCGGGGATGCTGCTGGGAGGGCTCGTCGGCACGGCGCTGGCATCGGGTGGCGGCGCCCTCTTTGGTGGCATCGGCTGCGCCGGGCCGCGCTCGGACCTGCAAGCGTTGTCACGGTCCGGGACCTTCACGTCCGGCGCCGCGGTCGAGCTGCGGCACAGCTGTGGAGACGTGACCGTCCGTCCGACCAGCGCCACCTCGTGGACGCTGACAGCGCAGTACCACGGCCCTGCACCCAACATCTCGTCCGGTCCCACGAACCTCGACATCGAGGGGCAGGACGGACCGTTCCAGCGACAGGACTGGGCAGTCTTCCTGCCGGTCTCCTCGACTCATTCGGTTGACGTCCAGGTCGGCGCGGGCTCGGGCAGCGTGGACATCTCGGGCATGAATCTGGGCGACGCGTCCATCCAGGGCAACGCCGCCGACATCACGGTCCTCGCCGAGGCCGGCAGCATCCAGACGCTGGACCTGCAGGTCAATGCCGGTCGCGGCCGGGTCACGCTCGACGCGCCCGTGTCCGATGGCCAGTTGCAGGTGAATGCCGGCGCGATCGACCTGTGCGTGCCCGCCAACGCCGGCCTGACCTTGAGCGTGAAGGAGCAGTTCACGTTCGCAACCGACCTGGGCAACAACGGCCTGACTCACAACGGCTCGACGTGGACGCGGCCCGCGACCGGCGGTCCGTCCATCACCTTGTCGGTCCAGGGCAACGCCGCGAGCTTCACGCTGAACCCCGCTGGAGGCTGTCAATGAACGAGCGGCTCTATCGATCGCGGCACGACCGCGTCCTTGCCGGAGTGGCCGGCGGACTGGCCGAGCGCCTCGACGCCGACCCTTCCCTGATCAGGATCGTCTGGGTGCTGCTCATGCCGTTCACCGGCTTCCTGGCACTCGGTGTCTATGTCGTGATGGCGCTGGTGGTGCCCGAGGAGCCCGATTGGACGTCCTGGCAGCAGCCGAGCGCCCCGTACCCACCGCCACCGCCCCTTTCGGCGCAGCCACCGGTGGCACCGATGCCGCCGCCTGATGTGACGACCCCTCCTCTCGCACCACCAGCGTTCGTGCCGATCCCGCCCGCCCAGCCCGTATCGCGACCCATGCCACGGAGGATGCACGGCCAGCGAGATCAAACGCCCGGCGTCGGCGGCCTGGTGGTCGGCTCGTTCCTGGTCCTGATCGGCATCTGGTTGCTGCTCGAGCAGTTCTATCCGAGCCTCAACTTCGACATGGTCTGGCCACTGTTCATCGTCGGCGCGGGCGTCGCGTTCCTGGTCGCCGCGGTCGGGCGCGGCTCTGCGGGTTCCGGGATGCACCCGTGAACGGCGCGCCACCCGCGCCACCGCGCCACAGACGTTCGGCCAGGTCGACTGGCCGCAGTTCTCAGATCGTCGTCGCCGTCAGAGCCGGGCCTTCGCGGTTGCGGCCGCCTGGCTGATCGGGCTCGGGACGGTCCTCCTCGCACGCGAGCTCACCGGATGGTCGTGGACGGAGGCGTGGCCGCTGTTCGTCATCCTCGTCGGGGTCGAGGGCCTGATCGCGCAGGTGTCCGGCATCCGGCATGGTCCCGTCACGGCGTGGTCAGTCGGATGGTCGGTCGCGTGGCTGCTCGTGGGGGTCGCCCTGCTGGCAACGACGACCGGGAGCGTCGCCACGGGCACGCTCGAGTTGGTCGCATCGTGGTGGCCGGTGGTCGCCGTCGCCTTTGGCGCGTGGTTGCTGGTTGCGGCGGTCCTCCCCGGACAGGCCGAGCCCGTCGAGCACGTCGCCGTCCCACTGCCGCCCGGCACACCGGACGCTCGAATCGTCGTCAAGCACGGAGCGGGCACTCTCACGATCCGGCCAGGACCGCCGGGCATGCTGGTCGTGGGTGACTGCGTTGGGGGCGTGGTCGTTCGAACCACGCCGCCCAATACCGTCGAGCTCAACCCAGCGCACGAGAATGGCTGGCCGCTCTGGATGGACCGTTCGATTGACTGGACGCTCGGCCTTGCGCTCGGCTATCCCATCAACCTGCGGATCGACGCCGGGGCCAGTCGCTCGGACATCGACCTCGGACCGATGCTGGTGCCATCCCTCGAGCTGCACGCCGGAGCGAACGACACGCAGATCGCACTCCCGACGACCGGTCTGACGCGCGTTCGCATCGAGGCCGGTGCCGCCAGGATCTCGCTCGTGGTTCCTCGGTCCGTCGCGGCAAGCGTCCGCACCAAGGTGGCGCTCGTTGCCGTGAGTGTCGACGCGACCCGGTTCCGGCCGACCGTCAACGGCTACGAGACCGTGGACGTAACGACCAACCCGAACCGGGTCGAGATCGATCTGCAGGGAGCGATCAGTTCGCTTCGCGTTTCGTGAGTGTGGCTGGCTGACCGCTTCGACAGCCTGCCCGCAGCGTCATCGAGTGCGCTTGACCGACTTGTGGAACGTTAGTAGCGATTGGGTACTGGGGACATAGCCCACTCGGGTAGTCGTTGGTACGACGACAGACCGCGCTTCACCGCACCGGACCCCAACTCCGCTGGTGCGTTCTCGCACCAGCGCCAGTGACAATGGCGGCGGATGACGGAATTGGCGGTTCAACGGGAACCCATTCGGCACCCAACTGGCGACCGAATTGCGCGTTTGCGCCGCACCAGGGAGGTTCATGATCCGACCACGCAGGAGACACCGATGCTCGATCGACTGATCCACCCGTCGATGCGCCCAGAAGAGTTTCGAGAGCCACGCTGGGCTCGGTTTCTGTTCGCCAGCACGACAGCGGCCTGGCTGTGGTTGATCGTTCGGCTCTACATCGTGTCCGTCTATCTGCCCGCCGGGTGGGAGAAGATCACCAGCGGGAAGTGGCTCTTCGGTGACGGATCGCCGATCATGGGACTGCTCAACGGCGCCATCTCCGACCCCGGCACGCCGACCTGGTACGCGTCGTTCCTGCAGAACTTCGTTGTTCCCAACGCGAGCATCTTCGCGACCTTGGTGGCGTTGGGAGAGTTCGCGGTCGGAGTCGGCCTGCTGGTCGGTTTGCTCACCGGGATCGCCGCTTTCTTCATGGTGTTCATGAGCGCGAACTACGTGCTCTCCGGCGTGCTCGGTTCCAATCCCGTGCTGATCGTGCTGGGCCTCTTCCTCGTCGTCGCATGGCGCAACGCGGGCTGGATCGGCCTCGACCGTTGGTTCATCCCCTTGACGCACCGGCGCGTGTTCGAAGGGCCGGGCGAAGCCGGACGCGACGCGGCACGGTCGGTCGCGCCTGGGCCATAAGAAGGCCCGCGGTTGCGAAGGCTTCGAGTGACGGGACGCGGACGCTCGCCCACACTGCGAAGGGCCTCAATCCGGCCGACTCGATACACTCGTGCCTCGATAAGGAAGGGATGAGGTGTCGATTCCGATGAAGCGTTCCGCTCGTTTCGCGTGGCTGGGCCTGTTGGCGCTGGCCCTTGCTGTCGTCTACAGCCAGACCACGATCACCCCGGCTGCACGGGCACAGTCGTCGTCGCCGGCCGTGGGCGATCTCGGCACGCTGGCCGATTTCCAGGCATTGGTCCAGCCACTCGGGTTCACCGGCGCGGACTCGCCGCTGCCCGATGGCACTCCCCGCTGGGTCGCCACGAGCGCAACCGACGGGGCCACCGCCGAGGCGATCGGTCCCCAGGACGCCCTTTCGCAGGTCACTTACGCGGTCACGATCCCGACGGCCGCGGACTCCAGCTCGCAGCTCAGCAACCTGGTGATGTTCCTGACCAAGTACTCGCTGGCCAGTGAGTTCTATGTCATCGCTGCCATCGGAACGGCGGCGAACCAGGACCAGGACCAAACGCAGACGTTCGACAATCGGTCGGTCCACGTCACCGCGGCGCAGGCGCCGGGTGGCACTGACCTCAAGATCGAGATCCTTCCGGTCGCCGGCGGTTCCGGCGAGCCGACGTTCGAGCTTCCCAGCTTCGCCATCCCCAGCTTCGAGATCCCGAGCTTTGCGATCCCGAGCTTCGAGATCCCCAGCTTTGCGCCCGACGCCGACCTCGTGGCCAAGTTCCCGGCGACCATCGACGGACAACCCGTCACCAACGTCCAGACGTTCCTCTTCATCGACGTTCTGCGCTTCGAAGGCGAAACCGACCAGCAGATCCAGGCCCTGACCCAGGTCTTCTCGCAGTTCGGCATGGACGTCACCACGTTGAGCGCCGGCACGGCCGATGCGACCGTGGACGGCTCGGACGTGCGGCTGTCTGCCTTCCGAGCTCCCGGTGCAAACGCGGACGAGATCGTTGCCAATTACAACGAGCTTGCCGCCGCGCTCGATGTTGCCTTGGGACAGCCGGCTCCCAGCGCGGCGCCGACCATGACCCAGACCAACCTGGGCGGAAAGAACGTGACCATCTCAACCGATGCGGATGGCACGGTCACGTACCTGTATGCCTCCGGCGACACCCTGTGGAGCCTGTCCGACGTGACAGAGGACCAGGTGGCCAAGGTCTTCTCCGCCCTGCAATAGCGAGTCCGACCCGGAACGAGGCGGCGCGCCTTCGGGCGTCGCCGCCTCACCGAGGGGCTTACGCTCTCTCCATGGAGGACATCGCCACCGCAGCCGTCGAAGCCGCGCTCGCCGCCGGAGCGAGCTACGCCGACGCGCGCGTCATGGAGATCCGCACCGAGGCCATGAGCGCACATAACGGCGTCGTCGAGGCGCTCGATCGCGAGGAGCGATCGGGGTTGGGCGTTCGCGCGCTCATCGGCAGCAGTTGGGGCTTCTTCGCCGTTCCGGATGTGAGCTCGGTCGCCGCGCGGCGCGCCGGCGAGCAGGCCGCGGCGATCTCTCGAGCCTCGACCCGCGCCCCTGGTCCGGCAATGCGGCTGGCTCCCGAACAACCGGTCACCGGCCACTGGGAGAGCGAGGTTCGCGAGGACCCCTGGTCGGTGAGCCTCGCCGAGAAGGGCGACCTGCTCCAGGGTGTGACGCGGGAGATGCTCCTCCACGGCGCAGACGTTGCGGAAGCCAGCCATCGCATCTGGGACACGCGCAAGTGGCTCGTCTCGTCGGAGGGGACGCGCGTGGACCAGCGCATCGTCGAGTGCGGCGCCGCGATGAACGCGACCGCGGTTGGCGATGGGGAAACGCAGCGCCGCAGCTACCCCGGCATCCGCGGCCAATACGGCACGCGCGGGTGGGAACTCGTTCGCGAGCTGGATCTTCCGGGAAACGCGGCGCGCATCGCCGAGGAGGCGCGCGCGCTTTTGAGCGCCGACTCATGTCCCGCTCTCGATACGACGGACCTGATCCTGGGCAGCGAGCAGATGGCGCTTCAGATCCACGAGTCGGTGGGCCATGCCACCGAATTGGACCGGATCCTGGGCTGGGAAGCGGCGTTCGCGGGGACGTCGTGGCTCGACCTCAAGCAGATCGGTTCGCTTCGCTTCGGCTCCGAACTCATGAACATCACCGCCGATGCGACGCTTCCCGGCGCACTCGGCAGCTTTGGCTATGACGACGAGGGAACGCCTGCACATCGCGTCGATATCGTCAAGAACGGCATCTGGGTCGGCGCGCTCAGCGGCCGGGACTCTGCCGCGCTGGCGGGGATGGACCGTTCTGCGGCTGCCGTCCGGGCCGACGGTTTCGACCGCATTCCGATGGTGCGCATGACCAACGTTGGACTGCTGCCGGGCGACAGCTCCCTCGATGAGATCGTCGGCGCCACGGACGACGGCATCCTCATGGACACCAACCGCTCGTGGTCAATCGATGACAAGCGCCTGAATTTTCAGTTCGGCTGCGAGATCGGCTGGGAGATCAAGGGCGGCAAGCGGACGCGATTGCTCAAGAACCCGACCTACACGGCAATCAGTCCGCGTTTCTGGGGATCCATGGACATGCTCGGAGGTCGCGACGAGTGGACCTTCTGGGGCACGCCAAACTGCGGCAAGGGCCAGCCGATCCAGATCGGACACACCGGACATCCGGCGGTGCCGGCCCGCTTCCGTGGCATCCGCGTCGGCGTCAGGGGGTGATCAGCGTGCCGACCATCGACACCCGGCCGGAACCCGGCACGCCAGCGGAGCGCACGCTAGAACTCGCCGACCATGTCGTCGGACTGGTTCGCGCTCGTGCGGGCGACGCCGAGGTCGAAGTGACCGTGCGCCGCGGCGAGGAGTCGCTGACGCGCTTCGCGACCAGCTTCATCCATCAGAACGTGGCTTCCGACGTCAACCACCTGCTCCTCCGTGTTGCCCTGGACGGCAGGAACGCAACCACCGCGTACGACGGCCCGGCGGACGACGAGAGCCTCGGCCCGATCATCCAGGGCGTGCTGGAGGCCGCTCGAGTCCTCCCCGTCGACCCGGACTGGCCCGGGCTCGCGCCGAGAAAGGCCGCACCCAACGCAGACCACTACGACAGAGCGACCGCCGCGGCGACGCCTGACGAGCGGGCAAGCCTGGTCGCCGGTTTCATTGGGGCGGCTGGAGGCCTGGAATGCGCCGGCTTCTGCTCGACCGCGGTAGAGCACGTCGCGTTCGCGAACAGCATCGGACAGCGCCTGGTCGGCCGGGCAACCGTGGCCGAGCTCGACGGCATTTGTCGAACGCCGACGGCGGACGGCAGCGCGAGGCGAGCCTCGGTGGCCGTCTCGATACTCGACGGCGCAGAGATCGGAGCTCGAGCGGCGACCAAGGCTCGCACTGCCAGCGACGCAACCGATCTCGAGCCCGGCCGCTACGAGGTCGTTCTCGAACCCGCATGCGTGGCCGACATGCTCTCGTTCCTGGCGACGTACGGGTTCAGTGGCAAGGCCGTTGAGGAAGGCCGGTCGTTCGCGAAAGTGGGCGAGGCCCAGTTCGATCCTTCGATCAGCCTTCGCGACGACGTGACCGACCCGTCGACCGTGGGGATCCCGTTCGACATTGAAGGAACGCCCAAGCAGCCGCGGGACCTCGTGCGGAACGGCACGACCATCGGGTTCCTCCACACGCGCCGCTCCGCGAAACGGATGGGCACGGAAAGCACTGGCCACGCCGTCGAAGGGGGCGCGGCCTGGGGCGTCGTGGGCGGCAATCTCATTCTCGAGAGCCAGGTGGCCACGGACGGTGACCTCGTTGCCAACGTCGACCGCGGTGTGCTCGTCACCGACTTCCACTACACGCGGATCCTGGATCCGCGCACGCAGGTCGTGACCGGCCTCACCCGCAACGGGGTCTGGCTGATCGAGAACGGACGGGTGACTCGTCCGATCACGAACCTGCGCTTCACCCAGTCGTACGTCGAGGCGCTGGCACCCGGCGCCATCCGCGGCGCATCGCGCGAGCGAGCCCTCATCCGCGATGGCTGGGAGTCGGCCTACCTCGTTCCCTCGCTGCACCTGGCCAGCTGGAACTTCACCGGGGGCGCGAAGGGCTGACGGCGCGCGTGGCGGAAGCATTTGCGCTCGGAGGGCAGCGGTGATCTCGCAGCAGTTGTTCGACCCCATACCGGTCCTTGGTGTGTTCGTGCTGTTCGCGGGGCTGTCGCTCGTTGCATACGAGATCGGGTTCCGGATCGGTCGTTGGCGCCAGAACCGCACGCCGGAGGAGAAGGAAGGCCCTGCCGGCACACTGGTCGGGTCGCTCCTGGCACTCATGGCGTTCCTGCTGGCGATCACGGTGGGGATGGCATCGGACCGCTTCGACAATCGCCGCCAACTGGTGATCGACGAGGCCAATGCGATCGGCACCGCCTACCTGCGCGCGGATTCCTCCCGCAGCCGGCGTCCGACGAGAGCCGCCAGATCCTCCGCGAATACGCGCCGTTGCGCGTTTCATCAGTCAGCGATGATCGACTCGAAGCGAACATCACGGCGTCGAACCAACTCCAGTCACAGCTCTGGAACATCGCCGAACCACTGGCCAAGGCCGACAGCGAGTCGGAGATGCTGGCGCTCTATATCGACTCGCTCAACAACCTCATCGACATCGGGGAGACGCGGCTCACGGCGCTCGCGTATGCACGCGTGCCCGAGAGCGTCATCCTGCTGACCTTCGGAGGCTCGATGCTCACTCTTGCCATGGTCGGGTACGTGGCAGGACTCACGCGCCGCCGAAGTCTCACGACGGCCATCGTGTTGATCGTGGTGCTGGGCGCCGTGATCACGTTGATCACCGATCTCGACCGGCCGCGCGAGGGCTTCCTGCAGGTCAGCCAGCAGCCTCTCATCGACGTCCAGGCACAGATGGCGTCGCCATCCCCCTGACGGTGCCGCGGTGACCGTCGATGGCGGTGCGTCGTAGGAGCTCTCGCCGCATCCATCACGGCAACGACACTGCTCGCGCGCCCGGTTGACGTGCGCCCGACGATTGCGCCACAGACGCGGAGGCCGATGAGTGCGGTCCCCCAGGATCGCCACGAGCCAACCGCCGCAGAGGATTCCGGCCATGGCTGAGCACTACGATCCGAAGCGTTCCCGCCGAGCCCTGTTGGGCGCCGCGGCCGGAGCGGCCGCAGCGACGGTGGTAAGTGCCCTGGCGCGGCCACTCCCGGCACAGGCCTCCACGGACCATGTCCAATACATCAACAACGAAGACGCGGGTCGTCGTGATCGAGGCCGCAAGTGTCCACCGGGACCGGCTTTCCCGCCTCCGGCCGAGGGATCGCGGTCTCCGCCTCCAGTCACAGTGCCGACGCCGTCTACGCCGAATGAGCGCGTCCGGTAGCGGCGTCTTCGCCCAGTCCGGAACGGGTGTCGGTGTCTGGGCCACGAGCGGATCGGACGATGCGATCCGTGGACAGAGCGGCACGGGCACCGGGGTCTTCGGCAGTAGCACGAAGTCGACCGGGGTCTATGGCCGGAGCGGCGACGGCTCCCAGCCCGCTCCGCCCGCAAGAGTTGGGGTCTTTGGCCACAGCAGTCGAACTGGCGGATGTGGGGTGTTCGGGCAGGTCTCCAGGCCATCGAGCCAGGCGGCAGTCATGGGCCTTGCCACTGCCAGCACCGGCCAGACTCCTGGAATTCTGGGCATGGCGGACAGCCCCACAGGGGTCGGCGTCCAGGGAACCGCGGCTGCCGGACGCGGTGGCCTGTTCAGCGGCGGAGCAGCGCAGGTCAGCCTGGTGCCATCCACCGCTGCCACACATCCCACGAGCGGCCAGGTTGGCGACCTGTTCGTGGACGCCACCAGGCGCCTCTGGTTCTGCAAGGGCGGCACGACGTGGGTGCAGCTCGCTTGATCAAGAGCGTGCGCCGGGCGTTCCTTCCTTCCTCAGGGTCACCGCACGCGGTACTGGACGCCCATCGTGGCAGTGCCATAGAAGAGACACCCTTGCTCGACCGACCCCCTCGGTTCCCTACATGACCGCCGAGCGACGAGCTCGATTGACATGGACCCTCTCACCGGTCGCGGAGCGCCCTGTTCGGGCTGACCAGCCCCGACTCATAGGCGAACACAACGAGCTGGGCGCGATCCCGTGCGGCCAACTTGCCCATCACGCGGCTGATGTGCGTCTTTACCGTCAACGGGCTGATGACGAGGCGGTCGGCGATCTCGTCGTTCGAAAGGCCACCGGCAACGAGGCTAAGGATCTCGGATTCGCGTTCCGTGACCCCTGCGAGGCTCGGTATCGGCCCGGAGGAGTGGGTTCGCGCAGCGACATCGGCGATCAGACGCCGGGTGACGCTCGGCGCCAGGAGCGCGTCACCGCGGGCCACTACGCGCACGGCACGCAGCAGGTCGGCCGGGTCCGTGTCCTTGACGAGGAACCCACTGGCCCCCGCGCGGATCGCTGCATACACGTACTCATCCGTCTCGAACGTGGTCAGGATGACGATTCTGACGGTCTCGAGTCGGGGGTCGCGGGCGATCAGCCGAGTCGCTTCAAGGCCGTCGAGTTCGGGCATCCGGATGTCCATCAAGACCACGTCAGGACGGTCGCGCGTCGCCACCGCCACCGCCGCGTGGCCGTCGGCCGCTTCCCCGACGACCTCGATATCGTCCTCGGCTGCCAGGATGGCCCGAAAGCCAGCCCGAACGAGCGTCTGGTCATCCGCCAGGACGACGCGGATCATGTGACGCGATCGATGGGTAGGCGTGCGTGGACGCGGAACCCGCCGCCGCTGACCGGTCCTGCCTCGACCTCCCCGCCGAGGGCGGCTGCGCGCTCGCGCATGCCGATCAGCCCGCTGCCGAGTGCGCCCGCGGGCGAGGTCCCGTTCCCGGCGCCGTTGTCCTGGACATCGATCGTCAGGTCCCTCGAGCGGTATGCGATGGCGATCCGAGTCGTGGCCGCGTGCCCGTGTCGGATCACATTGGTGAGTGACTCCTGCACGATTCGGTAGGCTGCCAGGTCCACGCCTGCAGGCAGGACGCGGGGCGCCCCATCCACCGACATGGACACGCTCAGCCCCGTGGAGCGGGCGTCCTCGATGATCCCGTCGAGCTGGGCCAGACCGGGATCCGGCGGTCTCGGCTCTCGCTCGTCCGCCTGACGCAACACGCCGAGTGTCGCCCGCAGCTCGACGAGCGCTTCCTTGCTTGCCGAATGGATCGCGGTGAGCGCGAGACGTGCCTGTTCGGGTTGCCGATCCATCAGGTGCAGGCCTGCGCTCGCCTGGACGTTGATGACCGAGATGCGATGGGCCAGGGCGTCATGGAGCTCTCGCGCGATCCTGATGCGTTCCTCGCCGACCCGCCTGACGGCCTCGGCCTCTCGTGTGCGCTCCGCCTCGACCACTCGTTGCTCGGCCTGACGCACCAGCTGACGGCGCGCCCGGCTCTCCTCGCCCAGGACGATGCTGGCCACGAGCCATCCGGCGACCCAGGTGGCATTGCCCATGTCTCCGAGATGGGCATGTCCCGTGACGGACCCGACGACGAGCGAACCAAGCGCGACCATCGCGACCGCCGTGGCAGCCACCCGCCAGCCGCGGGCTGACGTGGCGGCATAGAGCGCGACGCCCAGCGGCAGGGCATACACCGCGTTTGGTCCGTTGACCGCGGCGTATGCGACAGCGAGCACGACGATGGCAGCAAGGGACGCCACCGGAGCCGAGCGCCGCAGGGCCAGCGGCACTGCCGATGCGGCGAGCAGGACATCGCCGAGGGGATCCGGGTCGTGGCCGCCGGACAGGTACGACGCAACGAGGATGGTCGCCGCTGCGACTCCGACGGCGGACACCGCATCCGCCAGCGTGACCCGTTCGAGGTGTCGACGCGCCAACGGCTTCATCCGTCAACCGTAGAGCCCGCTCGCTCCGCTGTCATGCAACCCGTGGCGTACGGCCGCATACGACGTGGGCAGTACCCCGCCGGCTCAAGGGATGTCCGTCGTACCGCGGAACGATCACGGGTAGAGAGCCCCGTGGGCGGATGACCCGACGGATGCTGTCGTGCAGGGTGGACCGATGCAGGCAGCCCCGAGAGAACAGCCCGTCACCCGCCCGTCGGCCCTCGTCGTGGTGTGCTGCCTCGTCCTGGTACAGACGTTTCGCATCGCCGCACTTGGCGTCGCACTGGATCCGCTGAACAGCCCAGCGGCCGGCGCCTGGTTCTTTCCTGCCCTCGCGGACTTCGCATTCGGCATCACGGCCCCCGTCATGGCCCTCGCCTTGTGGCGGCTGACCGGACTGGGCGTCTGGGTGGGCGGCATCGTGTGGCTGTCGCTGTCGCTCTTCGATTTCGTCGGTGGGCTGGTCATCAACCTCGCGATCGGGCCACCCGGGGGTCTCGACCTGACGGCGACGGAGGCGACCACATCACTCGTCGCGTGGATCGTGGTCGACGTGGCCGCACTCGCCTTGCTCACCCGGCCCCCGTTGCGACGCCATTTCCTCTGGTCGAGCAAGGAGGCTCCGAATGCCTAGAGTCGGGTCATCGATTTCCGAGGACCGGGCTCAATGGGCCCGTGCGGAGGGCGTGCAGGAATGACTCGCATCGCCCGATGGTGTGTCCGGCACCGGTTCACGGTCCTCGCTGCCTGGGTCCTTCTGCTGGGCGGGACGGCGATCGCCAGCCGCGCTCTCGGCACCGATTTCGCGAATGGCTTCACGTTGCCGGGAACCGAATCCACGCGCGCGCTCGACCTGCTCGCTGCGGGCGGGCTCGGCGTCCCGGCCAGCGACGACACCATCGTCTTCCACAGCACGGCCGGACGCATCACCGACCCCCAGATCAGGGCCGGCATCGAGGCGATGCTTGCATCCGTCGGCACACTTCCACTGGTCAGTGAGGTCACCAGCCCGTTCGCTTCTCCTGGCGGCGCGCAACTCAGCGCGGACGACACGGTGGCGTTCGCGGTCGTGACCTTCCGTGAGCAGAACCAGGACCTGACCCAGTCGGACGTCCAGCCGCTCGTGTCGGAAGCGGCCTCCGTGCTCAGCCCGTCCCTGGACGTCGAATTCGGCGGCCTCGGCTTCCAGAGTCTGAAGGGCAGCCCGACGTCTGGGAGCGAACTCGTGGGCATCGGCATCGCCGCGATCGTGCTCCTCATCGCATTCGGATCGCTGCTGTCGGCGGCCACACCCTTGATCGCCGCGCTGTTCGCCGTGGGTACCGGCGAGGAGACCATCGCGCTGCTCAGCCACTTCCTGCCGGTCAATGCGCTCGCTCCGACGGTGGCGGCTTTGATCGGACTTGGTGTCGCCATCGACTACGCGCTCTTCGTGGTGGTCCGGCATCGCAGCGGCCTGAGCGCAGGTTTGACGACTGAGGACGCGGCCGCGCGCGCCATCGCCACATCGGGGCGTGCGGTCGTCTTCGCGGGCGGTACGGTCGCCGTTGCCATGCTTGGGCTGGCGGTCCTGCAGGTCAGCTTCCTCACCGGGGTCGGTATCGCCGCCGCGATCGTCGTCCTCTATTCGGTCGTCGCCGCAATCACGCTCCTGCCGGCGCTGTTCGGCATACTCGGTGCGCGCGTGCTCAGCCGGGGCGAGCGTCGCCGTCTCGCCGGCGGCGTCGTGAAGCCCGGCGAGTCACGACGCTGGGCGGCGTGGGCGGCGCTGGTGCAACGCCACCCTGTGGCGCTTGGTATCGCATCCACCGCCATCATGGTGATTCTCCTGGTCCCGGCCCTGTCCCTCCGTCTCGGATCGTCCGACCAGGGCAATGACCCGGCAGGGTCCACCACGCGCAAGGCGTACGACCTTCTCGCGCTCGGTTTCGGCCCGGGCTCGAACGGGCCACTGACGCTCGTGGCCGAGGCCCCGGCGCAAGCGGACCAGGCCGCCCTCATCGGCCTCGCGTCGACCATCCGATCGACCCCGGGGGTCGCCACGGTTTCGACCCCTACGCCCATCCCTGGCGGAGATATCTGGCTGCTGAAGGTCATCCCGTCGACGGCACCCGAGTCGACCGACACGGCCGCACTGATCGACGCCCTCCGTCGCGATGTCATCCCGGTCTCCGAAGTCGGCACCGGTCTGCGCGTCTATGTCGGTGGCCAGACCGCGATCTTTCAGGACTTCGCGGACGGGCTCGCCGGGAAGTTGCCTCTGTTTGTCCTCGTCGTCGTGCTGCTCGGCTGCCTGCTCTTGATGGTGGCGTTCCGAAGCATCGTCATCCCGCTGACCGCAGCCCTCATGAACCTGCTGGCAGCGGCAGCGTCGGTGGGTGTCGTGGTCGCGGTCTTCCAGTGGGGATGGGGATCGGAGGCGCTGGGGCTCGGACGGCCAGGGCCGATCGAGGCATTCCTGCCCGTGATGCTCGTGGCGATCCTCTTCGGGCTGTCGATGGACTATCAGGTCTTCCTGGTGAGTCGGATCCATGAGGAATGGATCCGCACCAGCGACAACGACTACGCGGTCCGGACCGGCCTAACCGAGACCGGGCGTGTGATTACGGCGGCCGCAGCCATCATGATCGCCGTGTTCCTCGCGTTCGTCCTCGGCGGCCGGCGACCGATCGGCGAGTTCGGGCTCGCGCTGGCGACGGCGATCCTGCTCGACGCTGTGCTGCTGAGGACCATCCTTGTTCCGGCCGCCATGCATCTATTCGGGCGGCGCAACTGGTGGCTACCCGCTCGCCTGGGCCGCCTGCTTCCTCGAGCGAGCACGACCACTGCTCCGGGGTCGGAGTAGGTCGTTCTAACGCGCGGACGCGAGGCCCGACGGCCGGGCGACCCAACTGGGCCGCCCGGCGCCGTTCGTTCCCTAGAGTTGGCACTGCGATGGCGCGTCCTGATCGATCCGGGCAGACGTTGCGTCCACCGGGACCAGGCGCGTCACCAGTACGACAGCCGGGTCCGTGCCCGTGTTGACGCCCATGTGAACGTGATTGCCGGGGTCCACGAAGGCGTCGCCGGCAGTCTCGACCGTGGGACTGCACGAGGGATCGTCACCGTCGTAGAACGTGAGCGTTCCGGACTCCACGATGACGAGACTGGGCCCGGGGTGGCTGTGCCAGCCGAAGGTGCCGCCGGGTGCCACATCGTTCTCGGTCACGGTCAGGGTCGAGTCCGTGTTGGTCCAAAGCAGTGACTGCCACGGTCCGGTCTCCGTCAGTGCGCTGACCGCCGGCAAATGACCGGTGGCAAGCGTCTTGCTCTGGACGCCCACCGCAGGCGTTGCGAGGGCTTGTGGCGCAATCGCCACCGACGCGAGTAGCACCAGGCCGGCAGCCAATCCGATGAGTTTGCGCATCGCCCAGATCCTCCATGTCGACAGTGGCGGTTGCCACCGCGACACATCGGAACAGAGGCCGGTCAAGGACCGCTGGGGTTGCGCTGAAAGGTCGGTCGAATCTCGATCCTTTGGCGTAGAGGCGTGTCCGCGCGCCTCCGAATGACCTTCGCGTGCGCTTCTCGACGCTAGGCGCGCAGATCGTACGGAGCCTCGTCGAGCCGCTCGGCGCCGTCAGCTGTTACGAGGAACCCGTCCTCCACGCGAAGCCCACCCCACGGTGCGTTGAACACCGGGATGTCGACGGAGAGGACCATCCCGGCGCCCAGGATCCCCGTGCTGGTGGGCCCGAAGATCGGCGGCTCGAACTCGATGACGCCGACGCTGTGGATGCCCGAGTACAGGAAATTAGCTCCGAGGCCGGCGGCATCCATCACTCGGCGGCCGGCGGCCTCGGCCTCGCGGCCCTCGATCCCGGGTCGGATGAGGGCCCGGACCGCGTCCTGGGCGCGGCGCGCCGCGTCGAGTGCGGCACGCGCCTCGCGACCCGGATCACCCACCAGGACGGGTCGACCGATCGCTCCGTGGTAGCCCTCGTATCGAGGTGCCACCGTGAGCACGACGAGGTCATCGTGCCCGATCTCACGGAACGTGGCGCGACCGAGGATCGGCCGCGAGTTGGGCCCGGACGCAACGATGGTGTCGATCCCGGTGCCCTCGGCGCCTGCCCGGCGCATCGCGGCGTCCGCCTCTGCTGCAACGGCGCGCTCCGTGACGCCGGGACGGATGCTTGCCGCGGCGGCCGTCAGTCCGACCTCGGCGATACGGTAGGCGTGGCGGATCACCGCGATCTCGGCGGGCGTCTTCACGGCTCGCAACCCGCACAACTCGTGCTCGATGTCGACCCACTCCGCGTCCGGCACGGCCGTCCTGAGAGCAGCTGCCATGCCGACGTCGAGCAGGGAGTTGCCCGCGACCCCAAGTCGCCGCACGGACCGGGCTGAACCCACCAGCCCATCCACGACATCCTGCAGGCCCTCGATCCGGCTGAAGGGGTAGTCCTCGTCCGGGTGCGTGAATTCCCGCAGGACCCGCACGTCTGGGATCTTGCCAACCTGTAGCGCGTACTGATCGCTCTCGGGCCCGCACGCGAGCACTGGGCTGCCAGTCGGCGGGACCAGGACGGCCATGGCCTCGAAGTGGACCGGGATGTCAGCCAGCCAACGCACATGCGCCGCCCCGAAGACGGCACGGTCGTTGCCATAGGCAACCACGAGGTCGAGCCCCTCGGCCCGCATGAGCCTTTGGACCCGCCTCAGGCGGTCAGCAAACTCCTCGGGAGGGATGGTCGGTCGAGTGGCGTCCATGCGCATCTCCTGTCGGCAGTGGCGCAACGACGCCCATGCTATCGATCGATCACGTCGGCCGGATTGTGGGTCGGCTCGAGCGTGGTCACGGGGGTGTATACCGTCCCCGACCATCGAACTCCGTGATCATCCTGGAGGATCGCGTGTCGGTCCCCTTTGAGCGAGGCCGCTGAAGCATGCGTGCCGTCCTCGTGACCGCCTTCGCCGAGACGCCGACCGTGGTTGAGCTCCCGGATCCCGCTTGCGACAACGACGCCGTCGTGGTCAGGGTCGGAGCCACCGGCCTCTGCCGGTCCGACTGGCACGGCTGGATGGGGCACGACCCCGACATCACCCTGCCACATGTCCCGGGTCACGAGCTGTCGGGCACGATCGTCGAGGTGGGGCGGTCGGTCGCGGGTTGGTCTCGGGGCGACCGCGTGACCGTGCCGTTCGTCCTCGCGTGCGGCGCGTGCGAGAGCTGCCGCTCCGGCCACGGGTCCACGTGCCCGAACCAACTCCAGCCTGGCTTCTCGAACTGGGGATCGTTTGCCACGCTCGTGGCCATCCCGCGGGCAGCCTTCAACCTGGTGCGTGTCCCGGACGACATGGCATTCACGACGGCGGCCTCGCTCGGCTGTCGGTACGCGACGGCGTACCGCGCCGTCCTTGGAATCGGGGGCCTCGTCAAGGACGAGTGGTTCGTCGTGTTCGGCGCTGGCGGCGTCGGGCTGTCCGCCGTTCAGATCGCTGCCGCCCAGGGTGCCCGGGTCGTGGCGGTCGACGTGGCCCAGCGAGCGCGCGACGCGAGCCTGGCTCTCGGCGCGGAGGTCGCTCTCCCCTTCCGCGACGGTGTAGCGGAGGCCGTGCGCGAGGTGACGGACGGTGGCGCGCACGTCTCGATGGACGCGATTGGCTCGCCGCAGACGCTTGCCGCTGCATTGTCCGCGCTTCGCACACGGGGCCGTCACGTGCAGGTCGGGCTGCTGCCGGCCGCAGCGGGGCCGCCCACCGTTGCCATGGACCGCGTGATCGGCAAGGAGCTTGCCATCCTCGGGAGCCACGGGATGGCCGCTGCGGACTACCCCGCGATGCTGGAACGCATCTCCGCCGGAGAGCTGCGGCCCGACCGCCTCATCGGTCGCACGATCTCACTCGACGACACGCCTGCGGCGCTGGCATCCATGGATCAGCCGCACCCTTTCGCTGGAATGACCGTGATCCTGCCCGAAGGCGATTAAGCAATGTGCGCCCCGGTCGGGGCCGGGGGCTCGGATGGTCGCAAGGACCGAAGTCAGCCCTGTATGGCCGAGACCAGCGTCGAGAAGCTGATCACGGCGACAGACAGCCGCACGCAGGGCGCCAGCGCATAGACCGCAACTGACCCGAACACCAGCGCGTTGGCCGGTCCGTCTCCGGGAGTTGGCAGCCCGGCGTGTTGTGTGGGGACAGCTTCATGCGAGCGGCGTGCTCGCCGTGGATCAAGAGGGTGGTGTCTTCTGCTGGGTGGCGAGTTGCTTTTGGACCTCCGCATCCACCTCGTTCTGACGGCGCTGTCGAGCTCGCCTGACGACGATCAGGCCCATGATCCACGGCCAGATGAGTGCCACCACCAAACCGACGAGAACCGACAGAGCCCAGTTGGGCGTGGCCGGTGTCGCGAACCCACCGGTGAGCCAGTAGACGATAAAGAAAGCGACCACCCCAAGGACGATCCCGGTAATCCGCCGAATCATTTGCGAGCCCTCCGTCGTTTTGGGCAGCATCGCGCGTGCGGCGCAGCGCCCTATCTGAGGGTAAGCGCCACGGGGTCGGCCTGCGTGTCGAATCCAGCGTCGGGAACGTTCTTTGTACCGACTATGGCCGGCCTGACAGAAGACGTTGACACGCTGAGCCGTCGAGGCACCCGATATCGGGTCCCCGACCGTTGCGCACTGAGTGTCATCCTGCCACCTGTCGCGCATCGACGAGATCGCACCGTGGCTGGCGGGCGGGCATGCGAGGGAGGATCGGGATGGATCTCAACGAAATCATCCGGTGGGCGGTGTCCGCGGGATTGCAGCTGCTGGTCGGCGTCGTCTTCTTGCTGCTGGCTTACCGGATCGGAGCCTCCGGAATCCATCGCTTCGTGCCCCAGCTCCTCCGTGCCCAAGCCGCCCATCTGCCGTCCGGATCGAGCTCAACGGACGAGGTCGACAAGCGCGTCTTGACGATCGAGGATCTGCTTACTCGGCTGCTTCGCGTGACGGTTCTCGCGCTGATCGCTGCACTGGCGCTTGCGGTCTTCGGCCTGTGGCCAATCCTGGCCGGGATCGTCGTCGTCATCGCGGCCCTCTTGTTCGCGACGCAGGATGTTGTGCTCGACTACGTGATGGGCTTCCTCATCCTGGTCGAGGGACCGTACTTCAAGGGCGACTGGATCACCGTGGGAACGCCGGGCGGCGTCGAGGGCACCGTCGAGGAGATCGGCCTGCGCCGGACGTTGCTGCGCGACAGCCTGGGCTCCGTGCACGCGGTCTCGAACGGGCTCATCCGGCTGTCATCCAACGTCACGCGGGTGTTCTCGGTCGCCACGGTCGAGATCCAGGTCCTGCATGCACACGAACTCGACCGGGCCATCGAGGTTGCGACACGGGTGACTCGCGAGATGTCCGAGAACCCGGCGTGGTCGGACCGCATGCCTGCCAATGCTCCGACCGACATCTGGGTTACCGGCCTGGGCCTTGACGGTGCATCGCTCAGGCTGCAACGGCAGGTGCCGACCGGGACTGCAGGCCCGATCGCGAGCGAGCTGCGCCGACGACTCGCCAACGCTCTCGCGGCAACGTCGATCGGGACCGGGCGTTGGGACACCCCGCTGCCAATCTCGACCGACTCGTCTGGCTCGTGACCGGCTTGGCCACCGACATGGAGGCGACCAGCGCAGAAGCGTCGACGACCCCCGACGATGCTGTCAGTTCACGAGCTGCGTGAGTGAGAACGCGATGGGGTCTCGCAGACCCCATCGCGCCACTGCTGTCGGGCCGACTTGTGCACCCGACGGTCTCAACTGATTGATCAGGGCACGGGCGCGAAGTCGTGCGTCAGTGCGTAATCGACGACCTCATTGCCAAGGAGACCGCCCACATCTTCGGAGTTCCGGTAGTGGAGGCCGCCCCAGATGCGGGCGTTGAACACGTTACTCACGAGATCGGCAGCGGTGGCGAAGTGCTGGGACGGCAGGCCGTCCGCCGTCACGCTGCTGGTCACGGTGAGATCGATGTTGTCGCTGCCCAGCACGTTGGCCAGGACCATCGCCTCGGCCGTGGTGTAGCACGCGTGGTTGGAGGGGTACTCGGGATGGGTGGGAGTCTTGACCAGCGGCGTCCAGCTCGGGTCCGCGGTCGTCGCATCGTTGCCGTCCGTGTCCGCGCCCGGAACGGCGAACACAGGACGCCAGAAGAGGTAGTGGTACTTGGCGTTCATGCACCCGGTCAGCGCATCCGCCCCGATCATGTTGCCCATCGCGTACAGCCGCGCCGCCTGCATGGCATCCATGCCATGGTCGGCGATGACGCCCTCGAAGGCGGTGTTGTACTGGGCCACCGCAGGAGCCGTCCAGAACTGCGCGACGAGCGTCTGCTCGGGCGTGCGCAGGGTGCTATCGGTGCCGCCCATGCTCATGGTCTCGTTGAAGTCCGTGGCGTAGGTGGCGCTGTCGAGGGCCGGTGGCGGCCCGGGCAGGAACTGGTCCGCGGAGGTGAGGATGAACGGCCGCAGGGCGACCATCCACGGATCGAGCGGCTTCTGATCGGGGGGTAGCTGCCACACGCCGGGTGCGGCGGCGGGCATCGTGAAGGTACTGGGGCCGAACATCCCGTCACCGGCGCGAGCTGCGATCGTGGCGGCTGCCGAGGCCTCGCCCAGCGTGACGCCCGACGTCTTGGCGTCACCGTCGGCGATCGCCGCCAGCGCCGTGGTGTAGGCCGTGTCGAGGTCCGCCTTCTGATCGGGGAAGTAGTTCACCAGCACGTCGTGGGCGGCAGCCGCGACCGCAGCGTCGACCGAGGCTGTCGGCTGCGAGGCGAGCGGCTCCCCGTAGGGCTGATAGCCGCCGATGATCGCCACCACGGCGTTGTAGACCGCCGACTGGACGATGCCGAGCGTCACCGCCGACTCGGGCGGCGACTGCTTGCCCACCGTGATCGCCGCGTTATCGGCGATCTCGTTCCAGGCGATGACCGAGGCAGGGCTGACGCCTGATCCGCCGACGGCTGGGGAGCCCGCGGCCGGGGATGCACCCGCGGCCGGGGAGGCGCCCGCGGCCGAGAGTCCAGGGACCGAGAGCACCGCGACCATGCCGATGACACCAAAGAGCCTGGGAACGGAGCGCATCACTCCACCTCCGCTGACCGACTTTGCGTCAAGCCCCCTCGTCGGGACCGAGAGTGTGCGCGCCCGATTGAGAAATAGATAGCCCACTGGTCGGGTGCTACGGACAACTGTTTTCAAGCCCCAGCGCCTAGCACTGACGTCAGAATCGAAGCGGCGTCCCGAACGACTCGGGACGCCGCGCGCGGAGGCTCGATGAGGCGGCAAAGCCGCCTGGGATCAGTGGTGGTTGTACTTTGCGAGACCCTCCCAGTCGCCCTTCGCTGCGAACGCGGCCTGAGCGGGCCACGTGCGAAGGCTGGACGGCGGAAGCGCTCCACTTGCGGCGAGGATGGCTCGAAGCTCGTCGGCGGTCGTGTGCGCCAGCTTGTCGTAGGTGTTCACGCCACCTTCCGCCAAGATCACCTCGATCCGCGGGCCGATGCCACTGAGCTTGGTCAGGTCGTCAGGCTTCGTGACAGCAGACTCAGCGACGGGAGCCGCAGCGGCTGCTGCCGGAGCCTTCGTCGTCACGGTCCTGGTCGCGGTGTGCTTGTCGTGGTAGCTCATGAGCCCGCGCCAGTCCCCGTTGGCGGCGAACTCGGCCTGCATCGGCCAGGTCCCCACGTTCGCAGGTGCGGTCATGTCGGCCTCGTGGAGGGCGCGCCGGATCTGCGGCTCGTTGGCCTCCGCGAGTGCGCGGTACGTCGTGATGCCAGCCGCGGACAGGGCAATGGCCGTCTTGGGACCGATTCCATCCAATTGCGTCAGGTCGTCCGGCTTGACGACCTCGGCCACCGCGGGCGCTGCGGCAGCGGGCGCCGGCGCGGCCGGTTCACTTGCCGCTGCGGCTACGGCTGCAACCTCGGCCTCCGGCTCGGGCTCCGTCTCGACTTCGTAGTCGTCGAGCACTTCCTCGCCACCGAGCTCCTCCGCGGCTGGCTCCACGAGCTCCTTGAGCTCGGCCGCCTTCTCGGGTGACATCGTGCTCTGGATCAGCAGCGCGTGCTCGGCCTTGACCGCATCTTCGACCGCACCGATCGAATTCGCCCACTCACCCTGGTAGAGGACGAATAGGGCGCTCTTGCCCTTCTCGACCTCGTGGGTGACCTCGCGCATGAACTTGTCGTTGATGCCGATGTCGTGGAAGCGGTTGTGCAGGCCGGCGAGCATTCCGCCTGCCGCACCGCCGACGACGGCGCCCGCCGGCCCGAGCAGAATGGTGCCGACGACGACCCCGAAGGCACCGCCGCGAAGGCCACCCTTCATCGCGCCGCGGTCCGTTGTCTGGTGGACCTTGACCCGCCCCAACTTGGTGCGATGCGCAATCGCGGCATCGACGATCTCGACCCGCGTATCGGCCTTCTCGATTGCTTGGAGCTTCTTCAGGAAGCGCTCGGCGGTATCGTCGTTGTCAACGAGGAATACGGCCAGAATCTGGTCCAGCTCAACAACCATCGTCGGGGACTCCCTTCAATCACAGCGTTTGGATCGTCGCCGAGTAAGACGATCCGTGAATTCCGCTTATCGCGGTCGGTCGACGGCTCCCGCACCCAATCTATCGTTCTCCATGGAGTTATCAACCGCCATCATGCGTTTCGGGCGATCCACAGCCCTTCCTCGTCGAACGCGCATGGCGGTCTGAAGGGCCACGCCCCGCAGGACGCGCCGGCGAGGGGTCACTGGTTCCCGGACTCGTCCGGGTGGAGGAACAGGAACACGCCCGCCGCCGCGGCACCGGCCACCAGCTCGGCGCCCAGGTAGATCCAGATGTTGCCCCACGCGAAGATGTTCATCAGGGATCCGCCGATGGCCACCGCGGGATTGAACGCGCCACCCGAGATGCCCCCGACGGCCAGCGCGCCGACGAGCACCGTAAAGCCGATCGCCCAGCCGTAGAAAGAGTTTCCCTCCGTCTCTTTGGCGGTCGCGACGTTGAGCACCATGTACACGAGGGCGAACGTGAACAGGAACTCGGCGAGCAGGGCGGGCCCGACAGCCAGCGAGCCATTCAGCGCCTGGGCGGGCATGGACGGCTTCATGTAGGTCACCAGCAGCCAGGCCACGATGGCGGCGATGACCTGGACAACCCAGTAGCCAACGGCGTCCTGGATGGTCGTCTTGCCGCGCAGCAGCACGCCCAGGGTGACCGCGGGGTTGTAGTGCCCGCCTGAGATATGGCCACCGGCATAGATCATCACGGCCAGGACCGATCCGATCGCCACGGGCGCAAGAATCCCCGCCCCGGGCTCGATCACCGACATGCCAACGGTGAATACGAGGAAAAACGTGCCGATGAACTCGACGACCAAGGCTCGAGGTTTCACGACCACGGTTTGCCACTTCCTTTCTCAGGCGGGTCGCCGTGGCCCGGTGCTGGGCCACTGGCTCAGGGTCCACTCACATTGACATGTCACCGACCTGTCGTGCCAGTCCTAGGGGAACGTGAAGCGGTCTGTTTTCACCGGCGGGCTCTGAGCACCGTTCTCGACGACTCTCACATCGACCGTTCCCCGGGGACTCGGACCGTGAGCGCACGATCAGCTTTTTCGACGAGACGAAGTGAGGGACGAAGCTCAAGCCTACGGTTCCGAAGAGCACGCCACTGTCCGGTTTCGGCTTGGGGCGACCAGGGAGTGCGTCCTCCTCGACTGGTAGCGGCGGAACCGGGCGACCAGCCGCAAGACGGCACAGGTCGCAGAGCTCGTTATTCGGCCTTCTCAGCCTCTGGCCCAGCCTCGGACTGCGAGTTCGTGTTCGTGGACTCGGGAACAGAGATGAACATGTCCGAGACGTCGATCAACGGCGTCGCGAGGCCTGGAGCAACGGCGAGGATGAGATCGTCGTCGGTCACCAGGCGAATCGCCTCCTGCTCCGCGAGCGCCACGTAGGCCGCGTCATACGCCGTCAAACCCCTCGCGGTCCACATTCCAACCAGGCGCAGGTCGGGCTCTGTGAATTGGATGCCGAGCCCTTCGAGCGATGTGGCCAGACCATGCAGTCGTGACTCGTCCCAACCCCAGCGCCGGCCCGCGACGTTCAAGATCTCCAGCCTGAGGAACGGCGGAGCATGAACGACCAGACGGCCAGCCGCGAACGCACACCGGACGGCATGCGCCTCCAGGAGCCGACCTTCGCCGTCGTTGCGAAACCACTTCAGGAGAACTGACGCATCGATGACAAGTTCGATCACCGAGCGTCGCGTTCGGCACGGACCATCGCGGTCGAGTCGCCAGCGGGACTTGACTCGAACAGACGATCAAGACGCTCCATCGCGTTCTGGGCGGCCTGAGTCGCGCCTGGTCCCACAGAACGGATCGCATCACGCTCCGCGAGTTCGCCGATGTACGCGCTGCGCGACATCCCTCGGGACCGGGCCAGCCTGTCAATCCGGCGCAAGAGTCCGTCCTCAAGTGTCACGAGCACCTTGGCCATTTGCCCGCAAGATATCCCAGATATCTCAGCGCTTCAAGATCTCGGCAGCGCGGCATCTCGCGCGTCGTCCCAGCCAGCCACCCCGCGATATCGGGGCTCGAGATCAGCGCGGCGTCACCGCCGACGGGCTGAACGCCGGTCCGTGTCCGGGCACGATCCGGTCCGCGACCTCGAGGATCGCCGCGCGCGAGGAGTGCAACTGATCGGCCTCCTCGGGATCCTCATCCTCGACCTTCGAGTCAGCGTGGAACCAGCAGTGTGTCGTCACGACCAGGCCATCGCCCGTGCCCACGATGACCGCGATGTCCTCTGACGTGTGTCCGGGCGCCCGCGCAAGCACGACCGAATCGGTCAGCTCGCGCCCGTCGGCGTCGGAATCCTCCCAATCCGTGCCGCGATAGATCGCCCAGTGATCATGAACGGCCGCGCGCGGAAAGTGGCCGGCGTGCATCGTGTGATCCGGGTGGTGGTGGCTCAGGATCACGTCGGTGACGTCCTCCGGCGTGACGCCGAGGGCCGCCAGGGAGTCGAGGATCGAGCTCGCGCTCGGCGCCATCCCAGGGTCGACGATGATCACCCGATCGCCATCGCGGATCAGCGTGCAGCTGCTGACGACCCCGCCGCCGGTCGACGTGAGCGAACCAGCAAGGACGACGTCAACCCGCGCCGTTCGGCCCGTCGGAAGCCTCATCGAAGGGCATGCTAGCCGAGACACTGATCCTCGCTGTCCGCGAACGCCGGACGATCCCCTCTCCTGGCAGACCGCGCAGTCAGCTCGACGCAGACATCGCGAGCGGTGGGTGTACGCTCGCCCCGAGTTGGTGCGGGAACGTCTGGTGACGGCAACCGGTTCGCCGGCCACAACCGGGTGGAAGAGGCAACCACCAACCATGGAGGCGGCATGAGCGCCAACGACACACCTGCGCGCGCCCTCGCACGCGGCAACCGCCGCCGGCGCCGACAGTCGCTGATCGCAGCCGTGATCGCCGTGGCAGCAATCGGCCTGATGAGCGCCGTGGCGTTCGGGAGCTACGACTTCACGCGGCAGTGGGGACACGCCGGGCTGAGCCACGGCGACTTCTCGGTCCCGGCCGACGCATCGGTGGCACCTTCGGGGAACGTGTACGTGGTCGAGGCCGGCGGCGACCGCGTCCAGGAATTCAGCCCGACCGGGCACTTCATCCGCGCGTGGGGAACGCATGGTGCGGGCGCGGGTCAGTTCAAAGGTCCGCAGGCCATCGCCGTGGGCCCGTCCGGAAACGTCTACGTCGCGGACACGGACAACAGCCGGATCCAGGAGTTCACATCCACGGGCGGGTTCGTTCGCAAGTGGCACGGTCCGTCGAACGCCCGGCTCGAGGATCCCTTCGGCATCGCGGTTGGGCCCGGCGGCAACATCTACGTCGCCAACGTCGGCGGATTTCCGCTCGACGCAGCACCGCAGACTGTGGCGCCGCCCGGCATCCTCGAGTTTGACTCCACGGGCCACTTCCTGCGCATGTGGGGCGGCTCTGGGCACGCCTCCGGGGAGTTCAACGATCCTACGGGAGTGGCCGTCTCATCGGGTGGCAAGGTCTATGTAGTTGACTCCGGGAACAACCGGATCCAGGAGTTCACGTCCACCGGCGGGTTCGTTCGCAAGTGGGGCTCAGCCGGCTCCGCGCACGGACAGTTCAATGAGGCGGGGCACATCTCCGTCGGACCTGGCGGCTACGTCTACGTGGCGGATGCCGGCAACAACCGGATCGAGAAGTTCACCCCAACGGGGGTCTACTACAGCCGGCTGCCGCAGGACGGCGGTCCTCCGATGAGCCACCCCGAGGGCGTGGCCGTGGATGCCCAAACGCACGTCTTCGTCGTCGATACCGAGAACGACCGGATCGAGGAATACACGCACAACAACTAGGTCGTTGCCTCGCGCGCCTTCATCCGGCGCTGCATTGCAGGCCCTGATAACCGTCCTCGTACCGCCAGAAGATGTCGGTATAGCCGTAGGCCCCGACGGCCAGGGCGGCGACGTAGATCAGGAACGCGACCCTCCTCGCGTACAACCCGTGGCAAATGAGCGTGCCGAGGTCTTCGTCGACGATGACGACGTACTCGCCCATCGATTGACCGGTCCCGTCGTCCATGACGTCTGTCGTGACGCCTGTGCGCGGGTCGATCCTCCACCAGCCCACCCGTTCGCGGCCGGCCAACTTCACGGGTTCGGCGGGCACGATCACGACGTCTCCGGAGGCAACTGCGTCCCGGATCGGGCCCATCGTCACCGGTCCATACGCCAACGTGTCCGGCACCGAGCCGCGGAGGACGAGCGTCTGGATCCCCTGGCTCGCGGCCGCCTCGAACACGGCGCCGACGTCGCTCGCCGCGACCGGTGCCTGCGGGTCAGCACCTGTCGCGATCACGAAGTTCTCGGCGACCTGGCCGAGCACGCCCGCGACGAGCTCGGCCTGTGCGGTCCCGATCGACGAACCCTTCAGCGGCAGGATGCCCTGTTCGCGCCGCCAGATGTCCAGGCCCATCCGGGCGACGGGAGCGCCGTGGTCGTCCTCGACGTCGATGGTGAGGGCCACGATGTTGGGGCCGTCGACGAACGTCCGAGCACCCCCGTCGAGCCCGATCTCGGCGGCCAGCGTATCCCGCATCGTGTGGTATGCGAGGGCAACCATGCCGAGCGAATCCTTGGAGACCGCTGCGACTGATGCCGGGCTCGTCGGGCCCGTGGCGATGGCGAACGTTCGAACGCCCAGCATGGGAAGGAAATCGGCCGATCCCTTGCCGTCATCGACGAGTTGGATCGGGGCGACGGCGCTCGGCGTCAGGTCTCCGGCTGCACGCTTCTCGGCGGGGAGTCGATCGAACACCGTGCGCCGCGCGACCTGCGGCTCGGAGCCCGGCGGGCTCACGCGCACCTCGAGCCACTCGGCCGTTGCCTCGCCTTCGACGGGACCAGCCGGGGCGCCGGACGCTTGCGTCGTGAGGGGATCGGAGCCATTGCCGGACGGAAAGGCAACGCTGTCGTCCGCCACGTACGCCTGATCCGCGACGAACAGCGCCGGCCGGTACTGGATCCAACCGTCTCCGAAGAGGTTGCCCAGCGTGACGCCGAGAGCCTTGAAGCCCGACGGCTTGCCCTGCGCGAACGTCACCGGCGTCTCGGCGAGCTGGTCCGCGTAGCCGTCGTATGTCAGGACTTCGTTCGGTCGCCAGTTGACCTCCCGACACGTTCTCCACCAGCACCCCGAACTCGACCTTGTAACGGAGGTCATCGGGCAGATCGGGGAGCGTCTCCGTGGGCGAGGTCAGCGCGATACCCGGCTGCGTGCCGGCCAGCGTTGGGTCGAGATCAACCCACGTCGGCCCATCCGCCATCTGCACCCAGGTGTGAGCCGTCGTCTCGGTGGGTGGCAGGGACAGATCGGTGCCCGATGGCAGGTCGATGCCGGCTCCATGGAGGTCGTCCTGGATCATCGTGACCGTGTCGTCCAAACGCGCCTTCGTGGCGTGGAGACGCTTCGCCATGTCTGCTTCGGCAGCGTGGGTGTCCTGTTCGACCTCCGCGAGCCGAGCGCTGTCCGTCGGTCGCAGCGCCTCGCCGGCCGAACGGACCTGGTCCAGGCCTTGGACCAGCGGGTCCGTTGCCGTCCGCCGGGCACTGTCGAGATCGGTCGCGAGGGAGTCGACGAGAGAGGCCGAGGTCGCCTCGTCGAGTCGACCGCGTGCGAACCGATACGGGACCAGGCTTTTGTCGAACAGGGCCGCCAGGAGCAGGGCCTTGTCCACCGAGTTGCCCGCGCGAGCCTCGAGCGTGCCGCGTGCACCCCGCAGGATCCCCGGATATGGCTCGTAGCGGATCTCGTCCGCCACGAATTGGAAGATCCGTTCGGGGTCGTACGCGAGGTCGTGCGCGAGGTCGCCGATGGGGTCGGCCGAGGGCTCAGTGGAGGCAGCGACGGCCTGGCTTGGCGTGCTCGGGCGAGCGTTCCCCTGCGCCACGCCGGGGCCGCCGACCAACAGCAGCACGGCGGCGAGCAGCAGCACCGGAGCCCGGTACCGTTGGGTGAAGACTGGTGACCTCCCCGCGACTCGTCGTTGCATCGGCCAGACCTTGGGCACTTGGGCGGTTGACCGAGGGCATTGGGCCGGGATGCTCGGGCGAGGGTAGCACCGCCGTCGAACCGTTCGGGGCGGCTCGCGTGGCCGGTTGACGGAGGCCTGACGATTCATCGAGACGCGGAGGCCGATGAGCGCGGACCCCTAGGTCCGCCACGAGCCAACCGTCGGAGAGGTTGCAGGCCGTGGCTGAGCAAAGCGATCCCAGACAGTCCCGTCGCGCCCTGCTGGGTGCCGCCGCGGGCGCAGCGGCCGCTACCGTCGTGACCGCCCTTGCGCGACCACTCCCGGCCGATGCGACCACCGACCACGTGAGTTACCTCAACGATGAGAACGGAGCGACGGTGATCCGGGCCAGGAGCATCAGCGGTGCAGGCAGCCGCTCGGGCCATGGAATCGCCGTCTACGGCCACAGTGACTTCCACACCGGAGTGTGGGGCAGCAGCACCACGGACCTCGGAGTGTTTGGCAGCTCTGACTCGGGCACCGCGGTCTACGGCAGCTCGAACTCGAATACCGGCGTCTTCGGTTACGCGGACTCAACCAGCGCGATTGTGTCAGGCGTGCTCGGCTGGGCCAAGAGCACGGCGGGCACCGGCACCGCGGGCTGGTCCACCGGGCAACGGACCGGGATCCTGGGCTACTCCAATGATGGCTCCGGCAACCTGCCGCCAGCTCCCGCGAATACCGGTGTGTACGGTGCTGCTCCGCTGGCCGGCGGCCGTGGCGGCCAGTTCAGTGGCAACGCCGCCCAGCTGCGGCTCGTGCCCTCGTCCGCCACGAGCCACCCGGACGCCGGTGCTCTCGGGGACCTGTTCGTGGACAAGACAGGCCGCCTGTGGTTCTGCAAGAAAACCGGCACGACAGCCGCGACCAGCATCTGGAAACAGGTCTCGCTCGTGTGAGCTCTCTTGGCCCAGACCGATCATGGACAGGACCGGGGGAACCCCTCCGGCTCACGGAGTGCTGACCCGGTAGATCGTGAGGCAAGGCGCGCCCGTGACCGATGGGGTGATTGAGAGAGAAGGGACGCAGGTCCACTTCGCGGTAGAGGGTGTCGGAACGCCTGCGCTCGTGTTCGTCCATGGCTGGTCGTGCGACCGGCGTTATTGGCGGGAGCAGCTGCCGTTCTTTGCCTCTCGGTACCAATGCGTCACGCTCGATCTGGCGGGCCACGGCGAATCGGACACAGACCGTGCGTCGTTCAGCATCGCGGCGTTCGGCGAGGACCTGGTCGCGGTCGTGGACGCTCTCGGGTTGGACGACATGGTGCTCATCGGCCATTCGATGGGCGGGGACGTCATCGTCGAAGCGGCGCTGCGGCTGCCAGAGCGCATTCGCGGTCTCGTCTGGGTGGATACCTATCGTGCGCTCGGAGATCCGATGACGTCGGCAGAGATCGATGCTTTCGCCGAGCCATTCCGGCACGACTTCCGTGGCGCGACGGAGAAGTTCGTGCGCGAAGATCTCTTCAGCCACGACACGGACCAGGCGCTCGTGGCGTGGGTGGCCGGAGACATGGCTTCATGCTGCGCCACGGTCGCCCTCGATGCCATGGTCCATTCATTGGCGAATGAAGCGCCGGTCGTCGGGGCTCTGCCGCTCTTGAAGGTGCCGGTTGTCGCGATCAACCCGGACTACAGGCCGACAGACCTCGGCAACCTCGCCGCTCACGGCGTCGACGTCCGGATCCTGACGAGGTCCAGCCACTTCCTGATGCTGGAGTCGCCGGATCGGTTCAATCGTGTGCTCGACGAGGTGATCCGGGGGCTTTCCACCGCAGTAGTGGCGGGCCGACCGACAAGGGCGGGCATTTGGAGACCGACCATGGGACCCGAGTCCGTCCCAAAGGCACGGGCTGGGCCAGCATGACCTTGAGCACAAGGATTGATGCTGGGGCCGTATGGGGTGTGGTCCGGCGGTCGCAAGAAGGAAGCGCCACCGCCGGACCGGGACGGGACGTCAGGGTTGCCGTGTAAACGACGCCGTGTCGTAGATGGCCGTCTGGGCCATGAGCTCACCTTGGTCCTGGTCGCTGTCGCTCAAGAGCTTCAGCGTCAAGCTGTCACCGTCGAGGGTGAAGTCGTAGCTGATGACGGCGCCGTCACCACCGCTCGCCAGGGCGAGCAGGGTGTGGTCGTCCTGGAGTTGCTCGGTGCCCTCCCAGCCGATCGAAGCCGGCCCGCCGTTGACGATTTCCCACTCGGTCAGGCGACCCGAGTCGAGCGCCACCTGGAGGGCAACGGTCGTCGCCCCTGGCCAGGCGTCAGCGAGCCAGGACGCGGCGCCCGCGGGGTCGAAACCGGCGCGGACGAGCGTGGCGAGGATGGTCGAGGTCGGCAGGTCGGCCGTTCGATACACGCCATCGGGCAGCGATGCTGCGGTCGGCGGGAGGGCCGCTGGGTCGGTCGGTCGGTAGGGCTGCGCGTCAAAGCCAGCCCGCAGAATGTCGATGATCTGGTCGTGGTCGGGCTCCCAGCTCGGGTAGGCCGCGAGTGTCGCCGCTTCGTCGAGCACAAAGCGGAGGGCTCCGCCGTCGAGCTTCCAATCCAGGTACGTGCGTGCGCCGTCGGTCGAGGTGGTCACGAGCGCTGTCGGGCCGACCGAATAGGTGCCTCGGTCGCCGATCTCCATCACGCCGCCCGTAGGGGCGCCCCCGGTCCAGTAGCTGCCGTCATCGAGACCCAGGTTCATGATGGTGTCGGTCCAGCTGGCGATGAAGCCCGCCGAGACCCCGACCGCCTCGAGGTCGGCTTTCGTCACGGGTGCCGTCTGCCAGTGGCCCGAGAACGGTTGGGTGGCGATCTGGGGCGGTGTCGGGGTGACCGACGGCGACGGGGATGGGCTCTGGGCGAGGGCGGCTGCCGGGAGCGCGATTGCCAGTACGAGTGGGATGGCCAGGGCGAGCTTTCGAGTCATCGAACTACCTCCGCTGTGTCGAGGGCGAGAAGGAATGCGCTGCGCGACAGGGATCGGTCAGCGCACACGGGTGAAGGGGGCGGTATCGAAGATCGCCGCTTGAGCGGCGAGTTCGCCGGCGTCTTGGAGCGTGTCCTTGATCATCCGCAGGGTCAGCACGTCGCCGTCGAGCGAATAGTCATATGTGATGGTGGAGATCGAGTCGTGGGCGACCAAGGTGTGGTCGTCGACGACCTGATATGAGCCTTCCCAACCCTAAATCAGCGGCCCGCCGTCGTCGGACTCGGATACGGTCAGACGGCCGGAGTCGAAGTCGAGCGTCTGAACAATGCTCGTGGCATTGGTGGACCACGCCGAGGGGTCGTAGCCCGCCGCCTCGATTGCTGCCTTGATCTGCTCCGGTGTTTCGGGCGGCGATGACCAACGGCCCTCGATTGACGTCGCGTTCGGCGATGCCGCTGGCGGGTTCGCTAGGGTCCAATCGTGGTCGTAGATGGGATTTTGGGCCGCATCGTCCTTCAAGTGGAGGACACCGTTCGCGAATGACCAGGAGTAGGTCTCAACTTCGCCAGCTTCCCCGGTCTTGATGAACTTGTTTCCGTCGAGGGTGTACCGACCGGTGTCGCCGATGGCCTCGGGCTGGCTGGCGCAGCGCTCGTACTCCGTCAAGCGACCGCCGTCGAGGACGATCTTGAGATTTACGCCAGGCTGATCCGGGGGACACGGAGACTTCCAGTCGCCGCCTGCCTGGACGAAAGCCGAGTTCGGCGCGAAGGCTGTGTAGGTACCGTCGACATTCTCTTCAGCGACGACAGATGGCGACGGCGACGGTTCAGGAGCGCTATCGCGACGGAACTCGAATGATCCGAATAGCGTGGCAGTCCATGGTGTCTCGGGGTGCGCTTCGACAAGCGTCAGTCGCAGTCCATCCTCGCCCACGGCCACGTCGAACGTGAAGGTGCCGTCGATCGGGTCAGTGATCACGAACTGGCCGGCCGGAGTGATCGTGTAGTGCCCTCGCGAGCCGACTGCCTCAGGTCGATCATCGCCCTGCTCGTACTGCGTTAGGGCTCCGTCGTCGAACCGCAGACCGATACGGGCATACTCGGTCGCCCCGCCACCCAGCTGAGCGAAGAACGCCTCGCCGTCCGCCTGGGTGCCACCAGCTGCGATGTAGGCCGCCGCGATCTGGGCCTTCGTCAAGGTGTCCGTATGCCAGAGACCCGTCAAGATGTCGGCGACCGAAGGCACGGCGGGCGTTTCCGCGGTGCTCGGCGACGAAGATGCGCTGGCCGCGCGCCGTGGCGGCCGGCCGATTGGCGTGTCCGCGCTTGTCGCGCTCACCCCCGCCGCCAATGGCGTACACGCCACCCTGCCCGGTGCCGACGAAAACAGCACCGTCGGCGACCGCGTCGCAGCAGTCGATACCGCCGTCGACGGGGAAAGTCCAGAGCTGCTGGCCGGTGCGCAGGCCGAGGGCATCGACGTCGTGACTGGTGTCCGCAGCCACGTACACCACGCCATCGGCGATGGCGAGCGGTCGTGTATGTCCCTCGATTGAAGTCCGCCACAACTCTTTGCCACTCCGCTCGTCGTGAGCGACGACGGCTCCGATGGCCCCAGGCGATACAGCAATGCCATCGGCAACGCCGGGGGAGAACACCTGTTCGGCATCGCTCCAGAGCAACTCGCCGGTCTTCGCATCCAAGGCATCGAGATGGCCTGGCGGGTCATCGGACGCACCCACGAACGCAATGCCGTCCGTGACGACCGCGGTACCCGTGAGATCGGTGCCCATGTCGTGGTGCCAGACGAGCTTGCCGGTGGTGGCATCGACGGCGCTGTAGCCACCCTGATCGCCGGCCACGTACACGAGCCCGTCGGCATAGGCGGGGTTGTGCAGTCCCTGCCCGCCGGGCACGGGATGGCTCCAACGCTCCGTCCCGCCGGGCAGGTCAAGGGCGTGCAGCGCGCCGTCGTCGGAGGCCACGAAGAGGGCCCCGTCACCGAACGTGGGCGCTGTGGGTCCGCTGACCTGGGAGGCCGAGTGCCATTCCTCCTTGCCCGTGGTTGGGTCAAGCGCGAGCAGGGTGCCCAGGCCGTCGAAGGCATACAGCACGCCATCGGCTATCGCGGGTCCGCTGATGGGCACGTGCTGGGGTGAATAGCTCCAGCGCTCGGAGCCGTCAGCCAGCGAGAGGGCATGCAGCACGCCGTCGTCGGTCGAGGTGTAGGCGAGGTCACCCGAAGTGACGATCGGGCCGTTTGCGGCCCCTTGCGCGTGGTAGCGCCAGCGGAGGGTCGGTGTGCCGACCGGACCGTTCGAGCCCAGGCCAGACCGGCCAGCGTCACCCCGGAGCAACGGCCAACTTGAGGTTGGAGTCGGGGCGGACGGTGACGGGCTTTGGGCGACCACGGCGGTCGGCACCGCAAGCGCGAGCATCAGGATGATGGGCATACGGATGCCCGGGACGCGGGACATGGCGGGAACCTCCCTGGTGCGGTTGTTTGAGGGTCGGTCGAGTCGGTCGCGGACCTGGGTCAGGCTGTCATAGGCGTGCGAGCCGCGGGATCATCGGGGTGCCGCCGGCGATGCCGAGGGTCGAGCCGTCTGCGCTTGCGGCAGGGTGACGCCCAATCGATAGATCTGGGTCGCGAAGCTGTCGTCCCAACCCAGCGCGTAAATTGCACCCTCGGGACCGAACACCGGCTGGAACACCTGGTCCCGAGGCTGATAACTGCCTCCGAGCAACGCATGCTCGGGGGTGAATAGCTGCGTTTCTTTGGGATCGCAGCTGAAGACGTACTCGTTGCCCGCTCCGTCGAGTGTCATGCGGCAACTCGATCCGAGCTCACCGGGTTGGAATCCGGGATCCTCCCAGGAGTCCAGGACGTTGCCCGATGCGGGATCGATGGATGCGATCCGACCGGTCTCGATGACCAGGGCGAGTCGTCCGTCCGGGAGCCATGCGATGTCGTCGATATGGCGCAACCCGCGGTCCGCGGCCGACGCGCCGCCGATGCGCCACTCGAATGCGCCGTCAGCGCCGAACTTCGACACGGAAGACGTTCCCCCATCGAGCACATAGATGTTTCCGACGTCATCGGCGACCACCGCAACCGGCAGGGAAAACTGCCCTTCCTCGGTGCCGTATGAGCCGAGCTGCCGGACAAAGGTCCCTTCGCTCGTGAACACCTGGACTCGGTGGTTCGAGCCATCCGCGACGTACACCAGCCCATCGCGACCGACGGCGATGTCGCCGTTGCCGGGATTTACCCCGCTGTGGTCCGCCACATCAAGCTCCCCCTCGCCCGTCCCCTGTTGTCCCCAGGTCCGCACGACCGAGTCGGTCTCAGGGTCGATCACCCGGACCGATGGGTTGGTGTCCAGCAGGTACAGCAATCCGTCGGGCCCGAAGTCCATGGCCAGCGGCACCTTGACCCCGATGTCGTCCGGCCCGAGCGTTCGGATCACTGTGAAGGGGTCCGCCGGCTGTGATCGTGCGAACGACCCGAGAGGACCCGATACGGTTGGGCCGATGGCGTCCTTGATGCCTTGTTCCGCATATGCGGCAACGGTGCCGGAATCATCGGTCTCGAAGAGCATGCCGCCGCTGACGACGATCCCGGAGGGACCGCCGGCGACCGGCAGATCCCAGCGTCGATCCCCGGTGGCCGGGTCGAAGGCGATGATGGGTCCCGGTGCGTCAAGAAGGGGCACGTAGAGCGTGTCATTGGAAAGCACCTGCCCCCGGAAGCTCCGGCCGTTCAGCGGGACGTGCCACAGGAATTCCGGTTGAGTCCCGGACGTCGTGGAAATCGGGAACGCGTACTCCCCGTCGTCCGCGGTTCCCACGTAGGCGACGCCGCCGCCGAGGGCACCCACGCCGACGTTCTGGCCGCTTGCCGTCCGGAACGTCCAAGCAACTGCGCCCGTCGCGCGGTCGGCGACATACATCTCACCGACGGGTTCGCCCAGGGCCGGCGTTGCGATGAAGGCCTGATCGGCGGAGAGAGAAACTGCGTTTGCGTACTTCCCGACCGTCTGCACATGCCAGCGTTCGGCGGCATCCGGGATCGAGATCGCATACAGCCGGCCATCGGTGACTCCGACGTATACGGTGTCATCCGTCGCGGATAGCGCCGCTGTGTCGGCGGCGTTGAAGTCAGTCGGTGCCTGCCACGACCAGACGACGTCGCCGGTCATGATGTCGAGACCGTAGAGATGTCGATCGGTCGAGGGCGCATAGACGGTGTCGCCCTCGATAACCGTGTAGAAGTCCATGCCCGGCCGACTCCAGCGTTCGTGGCCATCGTCCAGGGCGAGCGCGTGCAGAACCCCACCGTCGGTGACGAAGACGACGGTGCCGTTACCTGCCGAGCCGATGCCGTCGACGGCATCGTCGGCCTGGAAACGCCACCGCTCAGCGCCGGTCCGTGCGTCGAGTGCATAGAAAATGTGGTCCGCACCCCCGACCAGCAGCAGACCGTCGGCCAAGATGGGCCGCATGCCGAACCCACCGTCCACGGTGCGTGACCAGACCTGCACCGGTTTCTCCACGGGGCCCGGTCCGACCTCTCGGCCGGTCCTCGCTGCATCCGCACGGTATTCAGGCACATCGGTGAACGGAGGAAGCGACGCGTCGGTGCGTGTGGGGTTGACGGCCGCGGCGGTTCCGGCAGCCACGCACATGCATAGCGCGACGAGCGCAGAGATCGTGACCGGACGGTAGGAGCGCATCAGGACCTCCTCACGGGACGTCGGGGACCGACAGGTCACCGCCACCAAAGCGGTTGCGTGACAGGTTCGTGAGCGTGCCATCCGCGGACATCGCTGACAGTGCCTCGCTCACCGCGTCCATCAGACGTGAGGGATCGGGGCCATCGCGCGTCGCCAGGACCGCTCGGGGCTCTTGGTACAGGAATGCACCGATCGACCGCAATGACGGTCGCGTCGCGAGGTCGGCTGCCGACATTGTCGAGCTGACCATCGCGTCGACGTCGGCGGCGATCAGGGCTGCGAGGCAATCCCGGTCCGCTGCTTCCATCCGCACCGAGACGTCACTCGGCGGTGCAGGAGCACCTGCCACGACTGGCCGCCCGGTCAACCAGGACGCGCCGGTCGATCCTGCAGTGACACAAACCCGGCGGCCGGCTAGGTCACCAGGCGTTGTGGCCTGGTCGTCGGACCGGACCAGGAGATACACAGGCCAGGCGTAATAGGGCCGGGACATGACGAATCCGAGCGCTTGCTCGCTCGTCAAGATCGTCGAGGGCATGGCAAGGTCCCAGGATGTAGTGCCTCCACCGAGCATGTCACTCGCGCTGAGAGGTCGAACCTCTTCGTTTAGCGACAGTCGTTGCGCAAGCGCGGTTGCCACGTCGACGTCGAAGCCCGCGAGTCCAGAAACCGCGGACTGCGGGAAATCTGGTCGCACAGCAATGCGCACAACACCGGCGCCTTCGAGACGGGTCAGCAGGTCGTCGCGATGAACCAACGAGCCCGCCACCAGCGCCGCTCCGGCGGCTGCGGTCGCAAGGATCGCTGCTGCGAGTAGCAACTTCCAGGGGCGAGGGCCACGTCGGGTGCGCGGTAGACGAACCGCCTCCGTCCCGACGATCGACAGCAGGCCCGGAGACCGCTCCAGTCCAAGACGATCCGCAAGGTCGGCGAACAGCTCGGCGGCAAAGCGTGGGTCGGGATCGACGGGCTCGTTCACAACGCCGAGCCGGCGTTCGAGCTGTTCATCGGTCATGGGTCGGGACCTCGAGCACCGTGCGGAGGCGCTCGCGCGCCCGGGAGAGGAGCGATTCGGTGGCTGCCTCTGAGCGGCCGATCAGACGTGCGACCTCGCCCACCGGAAGGCCGTCGCCGTAGCGCAAGAGAATCGCGCCCCGCTGGTCGACGCTGAGCGCACGGAGTGCCGCGATGACCTCTTCGCGCTGATCCAGTCGTTCGAGGCGTGCGCCCGGGTCGACGATCTCATGGACCACCACCGCCAGATGCCAGCGCTCGTCACGCGACGCGCGGCGGTAGTGGTCGAGCAGGGCATTGCGAGCGATGGCGCAGATCCAGGTGACCGGATCTGCTCGGCCGTCGTATCTGTTGCGCGCCTCGATGGCCGAGATGAACGCCTGCTGGGTAATGTCCTCGGCCAGTGCGGTATTGCCACTCGCGCGACCGTGCACGTAGCCAAAGACTCGAGGCAGCGCCGCGTCATACCAGGCACGGAACGCACCCCCATCGGCGCAGAGGGCCACGAAGCCAGCGGCACGCGCAGCCCAAGCCGTCTCCCCCGATGTGAAAGACCCTCGGTCTGGTGTCGCGGCCGTCGCGGGTGAACCCACGGCTGTCCTCGTCGCCGTCGAGCCGGCATGGCGGCCCGATCGAACCTTAGACGACGGCGAGCCGTGAATCCTTCGATCCATTGAAGAAGTCGGCTCGGCCCGGGCTTGAACTGCGGTAGGGTGATACTCGCGGTATGAAAACTGCCGTGTCCGTGCCCAATGAGCTGTTCGAACAGGTCGACCGTCTCGCTCGTCGCTCGCGACGCTCGCGGAGCGAGGTCTTACTCGGTCGGCCCTGACGGCAGCCTTCCGGTGGGAGGCCGAACCGATGCCGTCGCCGATTGGTCGATGTCACCGGCGCGGATTCCCAGCGTTTGTTCGGGTCTGAGCGAGCGTCCCCGGACGGACTCGAGCCCCCAAGAGGGCGCGCAGGACGATCCGCTCGCCGGTACGCCGCGTAGCCGCGTCCGCTTCGACAGAGCGGAGACCCGTCACTGCTTCCATAGGCACGAGATGGTTCATGTGGCGAACCGAGTCCCGCCGCACCTGCGGCACCGATGCGGCGGGAGCTCTTTGATCCGCCTGATGCCGGGCGACCGTTTTTTCATTCACGGGGACTCGACCGGCAGATGGCGTCAGTTCGCCGGAGGCGACCACGACGTCCAGGTGTAGGTGTCGTAGCGGCCCGGGTCGTGCGTGAGCTGCATGGGGTCGGAGCCGTCGGCGTTCGAGGTCCACAGGTCGGCGTGGCTGCCGTCGCGGTCACTGCTCTGGAAGACCAGCCAGCTGCCGTCAGGCGACCATTGCGGGCTCCACGATCCGCTCAGCGTCTTGTCGCCGGTAATCGCCTTGAGGCCGGTGCCATCGGGGTGGATGAGCATGACTTGGTCGTTCGGCCCGTTGCGCGGTGCCGATCCGTCGGGTACTGACTCAAAGGCGATCCACTGCCCGTCGGGCGACCAGTGCGCACCGAAGATGTTTTGCCCCGATTTGTCGAAGATCTGTCGCGGGTCCGCACCATCGGCATCGACGACATAGACGGCGCAAGCGCAGCCGCCGACGGTAGCCGCGAAGGTCAGCTGGCTCCCGTCCGGCGACCAGGTCGCGGTGCTGCCGCCCCAGCCTCCCGACCCAGATACGAGCGCCTCGGTCGGGCTGACCTGCTTCACGTTCGTGCCGTCGGCGTTCACTGTGAACAACGGACCCTGGTCGACACCGGGAGCAGCCCGGACGAAGGCGATCCGCGAGCCGTCGGCGGTGACCGCCACCACCTGGTCCTGGAGGCTCGGACCGCTCGTAACCCTCCGCAGCATGGCGGGCTGCGCGGGATCGGCGACGTACACGCCGTTGCGTGTCGGGTCGCTGTCGTCCCAGCCCGTGAAGGTGACTTCGTTCGCGTTGAGCCAGAGGTCCGGCGCGAGGTTGAGGGTCGCGTCCGGGAGCGGCATGACGGAGTAGTCCGTGCCATCGGTGTTCACGGTGACTTCGCTGACACGATCACCCACGGAGATCGAGGCCGCGATGCGCGAACCGTCGGGCGAGAGCTGCGGGCAGCAGTAGAACTGCTGCGAGGTCAGGAGTTGCTGCCGCTTCGCGGTCCCATCGGCGGCGATGGCGTACATCGTCTCCGGATCGCCATCGGGGTCAGTTCGCTGGTAGACGATCGTCCCGCCCGGAAACGCGGAGGCGATCGACACACTCGGCGTCGGCGACGCAACAGGGACTAAAGGCGGCGTCGACTGGCCGCCGGCGGCGAGCGCGGACCAGGCAACGATGGCAGTGAGGAGCACGAGTGTGGCGATCACGATTGCGCCACGGGGCACCGCCCCGAGCTGTGCACGTGTTTCCATGGAGATCCACCTTTCGAGGGTGGCCCATGCCGGACGACGGCGGGTTCTCGTCGCACCCTCGGTGACTCGCCCCAGGAGGGCATCGGGAGCGCGCTTGGGGGCCTGCTCGTCCAGCCAGGCCGTGATCAGGCTGTCGAAGTCGGAGGTCTGGCTCATGTCAGCCGTCCCTCTGCAAGCGGCAGACGGGCGTCGGCCTCGAGGACGGCGCGCATCTGCTGGGTAGTTCGGTGCAACCGGGACTTGACGGTGCCGACCGGCAGGCCGAGGGCCAGCGCAGTCTCCTGCATCGGCAATCCCAGGTAGTAGTGCAGCACGATCAGGGCACGCTGCTCGGGGGCGAGGCGGGTGAAGCCTCGCTCAAGCTCATCGCGATCGGCCGATGCGACGGCTGGGTCGCGAGCGCCCTCGTCAAGAGGCTTGAGCTGTCCCTCGTAGTGCAGCCTGCGGCGGTGCGTGCGAGCCTCGTGGTAGCAGGCGTGCACGAGCAGACGGCGAAGCCAAGGTTCGAATCGGTCCGGGTCCCGCAGGCCCGCGATGTCACGCCAGGCAGCCACGAGTGCCTCCTGCGTCGCATCTTCGGCCTTCTCGGTGTCGCGGAGGATCAGGCGCGCGACGGCGTAGAGCCGGTCGATCGAAAGGCGTGCCAGCTCCGAGAACGCCTCCAGGTCGCCCGCCATCGCTCGCTCGACGAGATCCCGTCGCATCGGGGCCCTCAGCATCGGCGCGACCCATCTGGCCGCGCTCACAACCTATGGGACCGGTCAACCTCGGGCGGTTCCGAAGTCAACGACGTCATCGCGGAGGACCGCACGATCCTCGTCCTCGGTATCGTCCCGCGCCGCGACCTTGAGCGCTGCTTGCGCACCCGCTGAAGCAGTCTGCGCATTCGACTGGCGTCCCCGGACGGACTCGAACCGTCGCCGGGCGGCGCGCAGGACGATCCCCTCGCCTGTTACGCGGCGTAGGTTGGCATCCCGCAGCTGCAGCGATTCGCCACATCGCTTGGGTGAGGCCGGAAAGCTACGGAACCAGGATTGAGGCACCCAATCCCTGAACCTGGCGAAACTCCGTGTCGAACGTAAGCAGCGTGCCACCGGTCTCCAACGTGACGGCGGCAATCCAGATGTCATTCACGGGGAGGCGACGCCTTCGCTCCATCCTGCCGGCTTGTTGCGCCGTTACCCAACATGGCGCAAGTTGACGCCGTGAACCCGCAGCCGCTCCAGCCGCCGAGCGAACCGTTCGAAACCCGTGAGGTCCGCAAGGCCCGAGAGCGAGCCGATCGCGCCGCCCGCCGAGCGGACCGAGCAGCGCGGCGCGTCCATGAGGCGCAGCGACGGGCAGCAGGTCAGCAGTCGGGAACCCACCAACTCATGGAAGCTGCGGGCGACGCCGCGACGGCGGCATTGACGGCGGTGTCCGTCGCGGCCGACGAGGCCCGCGAGAGGCTTGCGGCGAAAGCGCGAATGCGGGAGCTCGAGCACGCGGTCGTCACAGCCCGTGCGGGGCGTCCGGTGGACGTCTCGCCGCCGACGCGTGAAGAGGCGCTAAAGCTGGCCGGCCGGGTGGAACCTGGTTCGTCCGGCGCGTCGTTCGTCCGGGTCGGCGGAGTCATCCTTGCGGGAATCGTGGCGCTCGGGATGATGATGATCGGCGGGTTTGGCTGGCTGGGCGTTGCGGTTCCGCTGGCGATCCTCATTGCCGGTGGCTCGCTTGGGGACCGAGTCCGAGTAACGGACCGCAGCCGCAAGGCAAGCCGGATCCAGCTCGAGCTCGCGCGCGCCAGCCTCTCCTCGACCGAACATCCTCCAGATCCCGCGATGGCTCGCGAGGCCGCCATTGGGCAGCTTGTCCCGGCCGTTGCGAATCCGGCGGTAACGGCGACACCCACCATCCAACGGCCGAGGCTCATCGAGGACGGCGACCCACGAACCCGCTCCGAGGTCCTGGCCGTGCTCGATCGCCTCGTCGCGAACGTGAGCGGGTGGGTGCCGGAGACCGACATGGCAACACTGCGGCGCATTCGCGACACGGCCGCGCTCGCTCTGCCGACGACCGACGCGCCGCTCAACCTGGTCGACCACGAGACGTGGCTGCTGCGCCAGATCTGCATCAAGTACCTGCCAGGTGCCCTGGAGCACTACATCGCGCTACCGTCTGAACTTGCTTCCGAGCCCGTGCTCGACGGCCGGTCCGCCCGCGAGGTGCTGGACGAGCAACTGGCGCTCATCGAGAGCCGACTCGATGAGATGGCCGCCCGCTCCTACCGGCGCGAGGCGAGCGGACTGCTCAGCCACGCTCGGTTCGTGGCCGACAGCCTTCGCCCGGACCCGTTCCAGGCGTGGCTTGCCGAGCTTGCCCACGACGCCGACCCGACAAGGGCTGCCGCACCGGGACAATCTGACGTCAAGGAGGCATCGGCCGCCTCGCGCGAGGAAGCGGCCGGGAGGAGCGAGCAGGCCTGACCAAGGGCGCGCGGCAAGGCTCGTCTCGTGGCGCCCAAGGCAGATTCCCACGGACGTCGCTGTGCCCGCGTTGAGATCAACCGAACCCGAGGGCTTTGGCCGTCGTCAGACAGTTCAGGATGGCCCGCGATGCAGGAGTGGCGATGACCCAGGGCGCGACGGCGTTCGAAGGCTCGAACGAGTCGGTCGTTACGAGCTTGGTCGCGCTCGCCGTCAGCGGCGATCCCCGAGCCTTCGATGCCCTAGCCGATCGCATTGGTGATGGGCTGTACCGCCGTGCGTACACCATCCTGCGCGACGAGCCGGATGCCCGCGATGCGGCCCAGGAGGCACTGATCCGCGCCTGGCGCGAACTCCCTCGCCTTCAGACCTCAGGCAGCTTCGACGCGTGGCTGGACCGGATCCTGGTCAACGTCTGCCGCGATCAACTCCGGCGCCGCAGACGACGACAGGTGCGGGAGATCCGACCCGTGCTCGAACCAACGAGCAGCGAGTGGGTGGGACTTCCCGCCGCGGACCACGGGTCGCGTGACGATCGAACCGCGCTGATCGTCGCGGCCTTCCGTCGACTGTCGATCGACGACCGCTCATTGATCGTCCTCCACCACCTGGAGTCCCGGTCCGTCGCCGATCTGGCCGTGGCGCTCCGGATCCCCGAAGGAACCGTGAAGCGTCGCCTCCACACCGCCCGCGAGCGCTTGCAGCGGGCACTCGAGCAGGAAGAACGATGACCTCGACGCGTCCCATCACCGACGACGAGCTGATCGCCGCATTGCGACCGTCGGAATCGCTCCGCCTGCCCGACGACGTCCTGGCCGCCGCACGAACCATTGCGCTGGCAGGCAAGCCGAAGCGCCGCTGGCTGGTTCTGCCTGGCTTCCGGCCGGCTGTGCCTTTCGCCGTCCTGCTTGCGCTGCTACTCGCTGCAGCGCTTGCCGCGATGTTCGTGGGTGCCCAGTACCGCATCCCGCGATTGATAGACAGCCGGATCCCACTCGGCAGCTCCGTGTCAACAGCCTGGTTCGCGGCCGACGACCAGTCGCTCTGGGTCCACCAACCTACGAGCCTGGTGCGGGTGAACCTGGCGACGTCCGCCGTCACCGGAACGGTCCCCTTGATGTACCAGCAGTGGGGCTACGACGCGGCCGGGGCCGGCGCTGTCTGGCAGACGGACTACGACCGCGACACGCTTGTGAGGATCGATCCTGAGGCCGACAAGGTCGTTGCGACGATCCCGCTCGCATCGGGATCCGCACCGACGGGCATCGCCGTGACCGATGGCTCCGTGTGGATCGCCGACGAGCACATTGGAGCGGTCACGCGCCTCGATCCCGCGACCAACACGGTCATCGCGACGATCCCGGTCGGTCCCACCGGATCCGCAGGACCGCAGATCCTGACCGCTGGACCCGGCGGTGTCTGGGTGGACATCCAGAACATCAAATCCATCGTGCGGGTCGACGCTGCGACCAACACTGTCGGCCTGCTGGTGCCACTGGAAGGCTGGGTAGCGAGCGACGGCACGGAGGTCTGGGTTGCGGTCGACGGCGGACCAGGCGGACGGTCGCAGGTCATGCGAATCGACCCGGTCTCGGGCAAGGTCATCACCACCGTAGAGCTTGATACCCCGGGAGTCGGCGGCCTGGCCGTCGGCCTCGGATCCGTCTGGGTGTCCGGGAACGGGTTGACCCAGATCGATGCCGCCACGGGCGACATCGTCCAGCACCTCGATACAGGGGGCGACGGCAACCTGGTCGTGGCGGGTGGCTCCGTGTGGGTCGCTGCGGGCGATAAGCCGTATGTGGTTCGGGTCTCGCTGCAATGAACCAGTACGAGTCGCTGGCCTGGGATCGGCCCTACACACTGGAATTGGAGGCTCAGTAGATGCGATCTCGATCTCTCACGGCGCGGGCGATCATCACCGTCGCCGTCGCGACCAGCGTCGCGGCTTCGGCGCTGACAGCTACGGCTCCTGCGCTCGGCCAGGCACCAGCAGCATCGCCGGACGTGCCGGCTGCACCCTCGACCGAGGTCGCGGCCCCCGTCCCGTCCCCGTCCTCGTCCGCCTCGCCGGCGACGAGTGCCGAGAGCGGTGATGGTCTGATCCTGTTCACCGTCTATGACGGGGCCGGGGCGGCCGGGCCCTCGCCCTGCTCGACGTTCCACACCATCCGCCCGGATGGCAGCGGCGAGCAACAGCTGACGCCGGTCGTTGGCTGTGCAACGCCCACACCAGGAACTGCGGTCTTTGGTAGCGCGAGCTGGAGCCCCGCGGGCGACGGTATCCTCATCGACAGCGAGAGCGGTGGGGACTACACCCCGACCACCACCCAGATCTCCGAGGTCGCCACGGACGGCGGCACGCCGCACGTGCTGCTGACGGTGACCGGCGTCACGCCCACGTTCTCGCCCGATGGTTCCCAGATCGCCTACGTGGATGGCTCGGGCGGCATCGTCATCGCCGCCGCCGACGGCACCCATCCGCGCCAGCTGACGAGCACGCCGGACCCGACCAAGAGCTCGGACTCGTACCCGAGCTTCTCGCCAGACGGCTCGCGCCTCGCATTCACCCGGTCCACCGGCGACCCCTCCGGGTCGCAGATTGGCACGTCCGAGCTCTGGATCGTGAACGCCGACGGCACGGACCTGCATCGGCTGACCACCGGGCTGCAATGGTTATACCCCGCACGCTGGTCGCCCGACGGCTCGCGCCTCCTGTTCAGCGACGCGCAGGCGGGCTTGTGGGTCATCGACGCCGACGGCACGGGTCTGACCCGCGTCAGCATCCCCTGCGAGGGGGTGAGTCCCAGCCCAGCCGTGCCTCCCTATGTGAGTCCCAGCCAGCCGTGCCGCCCGGCGACCGTGGAGTTCGCTTTCGACTGGTCTCCCGACGGTTCACGCATCGTCTTCCACCAGTTCGGCGGTAGGCCCAACAACTCCCTGCGTGTCATGAACGCCGATGGCAGCGGCAGCGCCAGGACCCTCGTTTCCGGCTCGGGCCAACCGAGCCTGTTCGGGTGGCTGGACTGGGGTCTGCCCAACACACCGAAACCGGAGGCTCCATAGATGCACGTTCCATCTGTGCGCCTTGCTGAACCGCAGCCTGCCATTGGGCATCTGGTAGCCATGGACATCACGCCGGCAGCGGCCCTCGAACCACTCGGAGAGCCGCTCGCAACGTCGTCGGGACGCATCGTCCGAGCTGCCATGGGCAACACACAGGAGCACCAGTGGCGGACTCGTGCCCGCCCAACACTGCAACGGGAGGTTCGATAGATGCGATCTCGATCTCTCACGGCGCGGGCGATCATCACCGTCGCGGTCGCGACCAGCGTCGCGGCTTCGGCGCTGACAGCTACGGCTCCTGCGCTCGGCCAGGCACCAGCAGCATCGCCGGACGTGCCGGCTGCACCCTCGACCGAGGTCGCGGCCCCCGTCCCGTCCCCGTCCTCGTCCGCCTCGCCGGCGACGAGCGCCGCGAGCGGTGATGGTCTCATCTTGTTCGCACAGCTCAATCTGATCGATGAGACTGATGAAGGCACATCTGGGCGCTGCACGACCTTCCACACCATCCGCCCGGATGGGAGCGACGAGCAAACGCTGAACACCGACTGCCTGGTCGAAGGCCAGGCGAGCTGGGGCCCGACGCGCTGGAGCTCGACGGGCGATGGCGCCATCATCGACAGCACCATCCCGGAGACCGGCGGCACCCAGGTCTCCGAGATTGCCGCCGACGGTGGCTCGCCGCGGGTGCTGCTGACCTTGCCCGGCGGTTCCGAGCCCAGGTTCTCGCCCGATGGTACTCAGATGGCCTACATGGGTGACGGGGACACGCCAGCCACCTACGGCATCTTCATCGCCGCCGCTGACGGCACGCATCCGCGCCAGCTCGTCAGCCTGCCACCAGACAACGATGAGGCCCGCGACCCGCGCTTCTCACCGGATGGCTCGCGCCTCGTGTTCGACCGGTACAGCGGGAACGGCTCTGACGTCTGGATGGTGAACACCGATGGCACAAACCTGCATCAGCTGACCGACGTGGTGAGGTCTCGGCACGCCCGCTGGTCGCCTGACGGCTCGCACCTTCTGTTCGAGGGTCTCGCGTCGGGGTTCACCGCGATGAGAGAGGAAAGGGATGTCTGGGCCATCGACGCCGACGGCACGGGCCTGACCCGCATCACCAGCCAGGGCATCACCCCCTGGGATCAATACGCCGCCTGGTCCCCGGATGGATCGCGCATCGTCTTCACGTACATAGATCCCGGGACTGGTGTCCGGTCCCTGCGGGTCACAAACACCGATGGCAGCGGCGTCACGACCCTCCTTTCCGCCACCGAGGGACAGCGCTTCGTGTTCCAGTCGCCGGACTGGGGCCCGCCGCGTACGGACGTGCCCTAGATGCGACATCCGTCAATCGTGGGGCGATCGCCACCGTCGTCCTGCTAACAAGGCAGCCACCGCGCGTCTTCGCCAGCGATAGGCAGTAGCAACCCATCAACTCCGCCGGTAATAGGGGCGTCACGGGACCGACGCCTCGGCGTGGAGCTGCCCGCGAGCGCTACCACTGCCAGGACGCCAGCGGATCTTGAACTTTGGGGCGGGAACAGCCCGCGATACGGCACGCAGGCGGCAGCCGTGTGCTTGGGACCGTAATCCGCATCTTCAGCTTGTGAAAGGAGCACTCCCGTGCGCGCAGTCAACCGTTCTCGCGTCGTGTTCAGCGGCTCACTCGTCGCTGCGTCCCTCCTGGCGGCGGTGGCCGTCTCGCCGGTCGCCGCGACCTACCCCGGCACGAGCAACGGCAACCTCGCGTTCGCAGTCAGGGACGCCGACGGCAACCCCCAGATCACTACCGTCGCGCCGGATGGAACCGGCGCCAAGACGCTGACAATCGGCGCCTATTTCCACGCCTGCGCCGCCTACTCGGCGGACGGCAGCAAGATCGCCTACTGCTCCAACGAGACCGGGGCGTTCGAGATCTGGACGATGAACCAGGACGGCAGCGACCAGGCGCAGCTGACCAGGCTGGGCGGCTCGGCGACGTTCCCGGACTTCTCGCCCGACGGCACGCTGATCGCCTTCGACGGGACGGAGGGAGCCGACACGCACGCAGAGATCCTCACCGTCGACACGGCCACCGGCGCCGTCGTCACGCCGCTCACCAGTTGCGCGAGTGGCAAGGCCGGCTGTGGCAACCAGTACCCCGCCTGGTCGCCCGACGCCAGCAAGATCGCCTACATCCATGCCGACGACGCCGACGCCAATGGGAACCTCATCAACGAACAGGTGTGGGTGATGGACGCGGATGGCAGCAACGCCCACGCGCTCACCACCGACGCAGCCCCCAAGGACCAGCTGCCTGACTGGAGCCCGGATGGTTCGCAGATCGCCTATGAGAGCGGACCCGGTGGCAGCGGCGGCATCTGGGTCATGAACGCCGACGGCTCCGATCCGCACCAGCTGGCCGGCTGCGCCGCGACCGATCCGTCGCCCTGCGCGGGCGGCGACCTGTTCGGACCGACCTGGTCGCCCGACGGCACGCAGATCGCCTACGTGGCCTTGTCCGCGGACGGCAAGGACCGCCCGGTCATGATCATGAACGCCGACGGCGCGAACCCGCACCGCCTCATGGCCGCCAGCCCGTCGATCCAGTTCGTGCCGGGCTGGCAGCCGGTCGGGGTGGCGACGCCGAGCGTCACTCCCGCCGCCTCGCAGGCTGCGAGCCCATCGTTATCTGCCGCCATCCCGGCCGGGGCGCGCATCGACGGCCGGATCCAGGTCGGCGAAGCCGTCGCCCCACGCTGGTTCGCTGCCGACGACACGTCGCTGTGGGTCCACCAGCCCACCAGCCTGGTGCGCGTGGACCTGGCGACGTCCGCCGTCACGGGAACCATCCCCTTGCCCTGGATGGAGTACGGCTACGACACGACCGGCGCCGGTTCCGTCTGGCAGACCGACAATGAGAACGACGTCCTCGTGCGGATCGACCCGGTCACGGGCAAGGTGGTCACGCGGATCCCGGTCGCGGCGGCACCGAGCCGGCGTCGCCGTCACCGAGGGCTCGGTGTGGGTGGCCAACGAGCACAACGGGTCGGTCCAGCGCATCGATCCAACGACCAACAAGGTTGTCGCGACGATCCCGGTCGGGCCGGTCGCACCGAATGGGCCGCAGATCATGTCGGCTGGACCCGGCGGTGTCTGGGTGGGGATCCAGCACACGGGTGAGAACGTGCGGGTCGACGCCGCGACCAACAAGGTCGGCCTGCGCGTGCCGCTGGACGGCCCGGTGGCGAGCGACGGCAAGCAGGTCTGGATCGGCGTCGAAGAAGGGCCGAACGGCGTGTCCCAGGTCGTCCAGCATCGATCCGGTCTCGGGCAGGTCATCACCGCGGTCGAGCTCGAGGCCGATGACGCCATCGGGGGCATTGCCGTCGGCCTCGGAGCGGTCTGGGTATCCGCAGACGGCGGGTTGACACGGATCGACCCGGCGACGGGACGCATCGTCGGGCATCTCGATCTCGGTGGCGATGGCGGCAACGTCGTCGTGGCCGGTGGCGCGGTCTGGGTGACAGCTGACGGGCAGCCGTACGTGCTGCGGATCGTGCCGCAGTGACCGGCGCCGTGCAGTCCGCTGTCTGATGCGGGCGATGCAGCGCGTCGGGATGACGACTCGCTCAATGGATCGTGACGACGAGTTGCTTTCGTCCGACCTGACCGTAGTTGTCGGTGATGGACAGCGTGATCGTCTTCCGACCGGGGGCCGTATATCTGTGCGTCGCGGACGTGCTGTTGGTGATGGTGTCGACGTGCCCGTCGCCCCAGTTCCAGCGGTACTGCACGTTTGTCGCGCCTGGCGTCAGGACGCCGCCGGGAAATGGATCGCTCGAACCGGCGCCTGAGAAGGTGGCGGACACGTTGTGCGTCATCGTGGCAGGCGGCTTGATCACGACGGTCGGGAACAACGGCGTGAAGGCATTCAGGCCGATCGGCGCACCAACCCCCGATGGGCCGTCATAGCCGGCCTTCGCGTAGCACTGGCTGCGATTGATGAGTGGCGTTACCGGACCGGGCGTTGTGAAATCCCACGCGCAGTCGACCGGTCCAAATCCAGTGTCGACGTTTGGATTGCCGGTTACGCCGGCCCAGTTTCCGGCGCACGAAGCCGTCCCTGCCGTGTCGCATAGCCCATTCCCGCCGAACGCGACGTCGAACAGATGCCTGGTCGTGTCCGACTTGAAGTGGCCGTACAGGGAAAGGGCTGGATACTTGACGGCACCAGGTCCCCCGGCAAGCGCCCAGAGCGCCGCGACCACCGGCGATGCCAAAGATGTCCCGCCGTAGGTCGACCATCCCGGTGTGTTGACGCCGTAGCTGCGGTAGATGTCGAAACCCGTGAACGGGTCCCCGATGGCAGCAATGTCGGTGGCGGACCGCTTGCCGGTCGCGCAGCCCAGCGTGCTGTATCCGGCAACACTCTTCTGCCAGCCCGGCGCGGCATAGTCCGAGCTGCAGCCGCCACCCGTGGCACCCGTCAACCCTGCGACAAAACCGTAGTAGTCCTTCGGGCCGTTCGAATTCCATACGTCTTCACGCAACCGTGTCGCGTCGTCATTCAAATACAGGGAAGTGCCGCCGACGGCTATGACCGTGCTCAGCGCTGCCGGGACCTCCGGGGCGCCCGGACCGCGGCCCGAGTGATCTCCAGGGTTGATCTGGTCATAGTCGTACCAACCGTCGTCCCCGGTGGAGGCGAGGATCGCGACGCCCGGGTGGTCGTATTTGGCCTGGTCGGCAGGGTCGATGCCGCTACCGCCGTACGAGTTGGTGATGATGTTCGCGTGTATGGTCGTTGCTGCCGTGCTCACCGCGGTCCCGAGATTCGTTGAGTCGGAATCGTCTGCCTCGACGACAACGATCCTGCACTTGTGGCAGAGGCCTCGGACCGCCTGAGCGTCAAGCGCAATCTCGGCAGCCCAGCCACTATCCGGCGTCGCCGAAAGCTGCGTGCCACCCAACTGGTTGACGACCCTGAAAGAGCTCGCCGTTTCGGGCGGCAACCCGTAGTGGCTATTGAACGCGTTCAGTTCCGATCTGACGTTCGGATCGTCATATGCATCGACGATGGCAACCACCTGGTTGGTCGCAGCATTCGGGTTGACACCGTACGCGGTTGCGAGGTCACCGGGCGTGTACCCACCGCCCAGTCCGACCGCAATCTTCGGCAGCGACGCGGTCACCCGCCGTGTGCTCGCGCCACGAGCCATCGCGGCGGGCACTCGCTTTTGAACCAGGTGCATCGCGAAGCATGTCATCCGGCCTTGTGCTGGCCTGGAGCAGGAGGGCCTGGCGACCCAGGTCGTGACCGTGGACGGCGTGGCCGCCGCGGTGACCGCCGACGTGGTCATCGCCGCAGCCACCAGCACCCCAGCAATCAGGGTCAAACCAACGCCGAACCGGTGACGCATTGCGCCCATGGGATCCCTTTCTCGTCCTCGGACGAGCGTGCCGCTCGATCCCGTCGCCCGGCACACTAGCCTAGTTCGCAGACCAATGACGTCGCGATCAGGACGGTCCGAAGGGGGTCTCGATGTCCCACCTGATCCCGTGGGGGCCTGAGGTGGCGTCAGCTGGCAAACGAGCTACGTGTCGAACGTGGTTCCGTTCGTTGTCACCGCCAACGTTGTGCCTATCAGGTTGTTGGATCGAGCACAGGAACTCCGGTGCGAGCCACGTCGCGAGTGTTCCTGGTCACGAGCGTCAGGCCATGGACGAGTGACGTCGCCGCAAGCAGGCCATCGACGGTGGGGACTGGGTTCGGAACGTTCAGACGGCCCCACTGCTCAGCGACCTGCCGATCCACCGGCAGGATGCGGTCTGCGAACGCATCCGTGAGATTGGCCAGCCAGTGGTCCAGAGCCAGTGCGGACGGCACGTCTCGACGGCGGACCGACTCGATTCCCCGGCGAAGCTCGCCCACCACGAGCACGCTCGTGAACAGTGACTCTTCTTCAACCTCTGCGAACCACTCTCGGACGCCTTGATTGGCTCGCTCGGCCTTCCGAAGCTCCGAGACGATGTTGGTGTCGAGCAGCCAGCTCATGCGATGTCGCGCGGCAGGTCCCGGACGAAGATGAAGTCCTGATCACGACCCACGTCGGGCATCGAGGTCAGCGCCTCTTTGAACGACAGTCGCTCGAGGTCCCCAATCAGGGCACTGCGGAGGATCTCGCGATGCTCTGCCTCGGCCGAGCGCCCATGTTTTGAAGCGCGCCGCTTGAGAGCGCGAACGAGACCCTCATCAACGTTGCGCACGACGAGTTGCTTCGTCACGACCAACCTCCTTGCTATCAATGATAGCACTGAGATGTCGTCAGGTGCGCATGCGGCCTGAGGATCTTGAAGGTGGACCGCGTGACCTTCGGGTGGGTCACGACACCAAGGCTACGCGGATGGCCACGTCACGTAGGGCGTCGTTGTCATCCCAGCTTGACCCAGGTGGTTGTGCCCTTGCACAGCCAGAGGTTGCCGGCAGAGTCCAGGAAGAGATCACCAACCAGGCCCGACGAGGGATGCGTAGCGGCGCTCGCGGGGTACAGCCGCAGCTGGGCGACGGGGCTCGTGAAGATGCCGCCGCGGTGCGAGCTGCTGTTGCCGCGCACCCCGGCACCCGAGGTGCTCGTACCGAGGATGCCCGTGCCCGAGGTGCTGTTGCCGAGGATGCCCGTGCCGACCGGGCTCTCGCCGAGCGCTCCGATCGCGGTGGCGTCCTGGTTGGCATAGCCATACACGCCCGTCTTGAGCGGTGCTGCAGGCGCGTTGCTGGTGCCGCTGTGGCCCTGCACACCGGTACTGTTGCCGTAGGACCAGGCCAGACTCGCGGGGACAGAGTTGGAGCTGCTGTAGCCGAAGACGCCACAGTCCCCGACGCTCCAGCCGTATACGCCCCTGCCCGTCTGGCTCGCCCCGTAGACACCGGTCCCCGAGGTGCTCTCGCCAGTCGCTCCGCCGCCGTACCCACTGAAGCCGTACAGGGCGGTTCCCCCGTGGCTCGCAACTGCCGAGACCACCGACTGATTGTTCGCGCGATTGTGGAGTTCCGTGGTTGCTCGCACGTGCTGGTAGTTGTCGCCCACGTGGATGGTCTTGCCGTCATCGCTGCTGGCCAGCACCGCCTGGGCGCCGGCCAAGGTGGCTGCGGCGGCTCCCACCATGGCTGCAGCCGCCGCAGAGAGGACGTTCCTGCGGCTGCGGCGGAGTGTTCCATCGAGCGCCATGACACCGCACCTCAACAACTCGCCTGGCGGTCGTCCACGGCGGAGTCAGCCGGCGCTTACGCGATGATCAGCCTTGGGTCAAGGTGTCTCTCGGGGATCGCGAGCTTGTAGCGCTCGTGTCCCTCAACCATCAGTCCCGATCGCACGTGCGCGCTGCGCGAAGTCCCCTGTCAAGGTCACGCTGGTATTCCTCGATGGGCGACAACGTGGCAGTGATCCCTTTGGCTTCCGCAGCGCCCGCGACGATCGTGGGGTTCTCCGTCGTCCGCGGGAGCCTGGCACCCCCGGACGGACTCGAACAAACCGCAGGGATGCGCAAGACGGTCCCCTTGCCTGGTACGCGGCGTGAGGCTGCATCCAGCACGCAGCGACGTCGTTGGTGCATGAACGTCGGGATTGCCTCGTGACGTCGGGTGGCGCGTCGCATGGACCCGGCGGCAGCCATATTCGCCATTAGCTTCGATAAACGAACGTTTGCCGCTTGCGCGAGCGTCAATTCCAGTAGTGGGAGTTGAGCGGACGAAATCAGGCTCGAATGGCGGCACGAACGCGGATCCGCACACGCTCGATCACGAGGAGATGGTTCATCTGATCGTCGAGCGATTGGATGAGGCCCGGCGAGTTGCCACGTGGATCCTGCACGACCTCGAAGCGGCTGAGGATGCGGTACAGGAGGCCGCGATGCTGGCGTGGAGTCGTCGGAGTGCACTGCGTGACGTCTCAGCGATCGACGCCTGGTTCGGCAGGATCGTCGTGAACGTGTGCAGAGATGAGCTGCGACGACGTAGCCGCCGACCACGTGCAGCACCGTTGATCGCAGCCGTTGCGATGCCGGACGGTCCTGCTGTTGCCCGACAGGAGCCCGTTCGAGACACCGTAGCAGCTGCCCTCGGACGTCTCCATCGCGACGACCAGGTGCTTCTCGCGCTCCGCTACGGCGCAGACCTATCGGTGCCGCAGATCGCCGATCGACTTGCGTTACGTCAGGGCACGGTCAAGAGCCGGCTGCACGCCGCGCTCCGGCGCATGGACGCCGCGCTCGCCGCCGAGCAGCGCGTCGAGGAGGGCTTGGTGTGGCCCGCGTGACTGACCCCCAGCCCCTTGCACCGACCGAAGACGGGTTGCGCGGCTACTACGCTCGCCTCGATCCCGGACCCGCTCCGTCGGGCTATGTCTCTCGTATGGAGGCGGAACTAGTCACCGCCTCTGCCAGGCCGGTCGCAACTCCTGTTCGTCGCGGCGCGAGTCGCAGCACCATCCCGAGGTTTGGATTGGTTGCGACGGCCGTGGTCGTGGCTGCCGCACTTGCCATTGCCTTCGCGGCCGGGGACCGTCGCGCAGCCTCAGTAGCGAGCCCATCGTCGGATCTGGCGAGTCCCGTAGCTTCGGCGATCGTCGCGAACCAGCCGTCCGCGTTTCCAAGCGACCCGACTGCGATTGCGTACTTCAACGCAGCCGACGGACTCGTAGCCGGCAACATCCACAACAACGCTGCGGTGTGGCGGACGATGAATGATGGTGTCACCTGGACGGTCGCTTCGCTCGATGTCGCGCGTAGCACGGACCTCGTGATCAACGGCTCGCACGCGTGGGCCGTTGGTGGAAGCATCGGCTCGAGACTTGGGCCGGCTCTCTTCGAAAGCGCGGATTTGGGTCGTTCGTGGGTGAAGGTGTCGCCTGAAGCGCTGACTTCGATCTCGTTTGGTGACGAAGAGCATGGGTTTGCGCTCCGTCGGACACCAGAGTTCTACTCGTCGATCGTGCGGTCCGCCGACGGTGGATACACGTGGAACCCGGTTCCGGCTGCCATGCCGTGTGGCACCCCAACGACTGCCGGCGATCCGCGCGCAGTCGGGATCAGCTTCGTATCCGCAGTCCATGGCTGGGTCCTGTGCGAGCGCTACGTCGGCGGCTCGTTTCCCGTCGAACAGCGCATGGTCATGGAGACGACTGACGCCGGCGCGACATGGGAGGCGGTCTCCGTGGTTGGGCCGCTCGATCCCCGGGACGACATGACGCTCGCGACGTCCGATCTGCCGATGGACATCGAGATGCACGCCGATGGGAGCGGCCTGATCTGGTGCCTCGGCGGATCGTTGCTCCAGACCCTTGACGCCGGCAAGACGTGGCGGAACGTCTCCACGACGCCACTCACGAGCACGCCCCAGCCGTGGATCATCGGATCAGAGGCTGCGACCGGTGCGTGGCTGGGCGTCAGACCTGATGTCTTGCCGCTGGCCATCCAATGGAGTGACGACACAGGAAGCAATTGGTCGACCGTGGCGGCAGAACTGCACCCAACCCCAACCGAGAGTCAGTCACTGCCGCATGGAGGGGAACCGCCCGAAACAACCCTTCGTCCGGAGACGACCGAATAGAGTGCTCGAGCTTGGAGATGACCCTGGGACTCCAAGTTCGCCCGCGCTCGACCGCAGTCAGTCGGCCTTCATGGTCTTCGTCGTTGATCCGGGAACCCTGTGCGCGCAGGTTGGGTGCGATCCAGTCAGCTCTGTGCAGCCGACACGAGCGTGTAAAAGCTGATCACCGCGACGGATAGCTGAACACAGAGCGCCAGTGCGTATACCGCAACCGAGGCGAAAACCAGCGCATTCGCGGCGAAGAGCACGGTTGCCGTCGGCCCAAGCGAGAAGAGCACCAGGCTTGAGCGCGTCCGGTAACCACCCGCGCGAACGAACTGGCGGCCCCGATACGCGACGACACCGGTCGCGTAGATGGCGACGCCGGCGCTCGCGACGACGACGGCCGCATGGACATCACCCAGCCATTCGAACGCGATCAAGGGCACGAGGCTCTCGAACACGACGTTGAAGCTCGTCGAGACGATCGCCCGCTGTCGGATGCGCATGGCCGGACTCCACGAGCCGCCGCCCGGTACGAGGGTAGACGTCACGGCGGTGAACCCGGCCACCGCGACGGCGATCGTCGCGATCCCCAAGAGAAGCGCCTCACCTGGCATGCTCACGATCGTACGTTGTGGGCAGACTCGAAACGGGACGCTCTAAACGGCTGGAACTGGCGCCCCCGGACGGACTCGGACCCCCACGGGGTGCGCAGGACGATCCCCTCGCTTGGTACGCCGCGTAGCCGTCAGACTTGATGACCGGATCGGGCACTCGTCATGGACGGGCTCAGCCCACGGGCCAGACATCGACGCGGTCGACGATCATCGGGAAGTCCTTGGGATTTCCCGTCGCCAGCCTCGCCCCGAGTGATACGACCGCGGCGGCGATCAGGCAATCGGCCTGACTCAGAGTGACGCCGCGCGATGCATGCTCTCGTCGCCACGTGCCAGCACGACGACCCTCTTCGAGGCCGATTGGGAGCACGATGAGGCCCACGAACAGCTGGTCGGCGGCATCCTGCTCTTCCTGCCTGAGGCCGCGCACGACCTCCTCGACATTGATCGCCGTCGTTGCAAGGACCTCGCCGCCCTCGGCAAGTTCGGCCACGCGCACGGCGGCCGACCGCCCGCGCAGGTGATCGATCAGGACCGTCGTGTCGAGGACCAGGCTCACCCGACGCGACGCACATCGCCGCGACGCTGGGCGCGAACCCAACCCGCAGGATCGTCATCCCATGCATGGCCCTGGTCGGGGATGGAACCTGACGACGCGAGCAGGCGGCGTGTTCGCTCCGCCTGATCAAGAGCCACCTCGACGGCCTCGCGCACGAACTGGCTGCGCATCCGGCGGCCGGCGACCGCATCGATGCGCCGAATCAGGGCATCGTCCATTTCAATGTGCGTGCGCATGTGCTGAAGATAGCACACAGGTGCGCTCTGGTTCCTCTTCGTCAGGTACGGCCCGAAGCGCCTGCGGTCATCGCGCCGCGGCAAGGAGCGTCCGTCCCGCCCCAACCGATCGTGTCGGGAAGGGGCGACTATTTGGGGCATGAGTGCGCCCCGGACAGACTCGAACCGCCTATAACCGAAGTGGATCTGCTCGCTTGGTACGCGGCGTGAACTGACTGCCGTGTGCTTCAGGGCTCCCGCGAACCGCCCTATTGATCGGCGTTCACCCGGCATCTACGGTCAGCCAGTCGTCATGCCTGCGATTGGAGGGTCAGCGTCCGGTCCCCTGCCGTCCGTCGGTGTAGCTCGACCCGTCGGACAGGCCGCACGACCGAAGAATCACGCGGCCCGGTCCGTCCCCGCCGCGATGAACCTGCGCGCCGTGCTGAACCTCGTCGGCCCCTGCGGCATCTGATGGGCATGGACGTCTCGTCGGCAGCCGCCGTCGAATAGCTTGGAGAGCACCCCGCAACGTCGGCGGGACGGCCAACGAGCTGCCACGCAGTCGACCAGTACCAGTTGCTGGACTGGGTCTGCCCAACACGCTGCAACCGGAGGGTCGGTAGAGATGCGATATCCGTCGAACGCTGCTCGCGCGATGATCACCGCCGCGGTCGTGACCAGCGTAGTCGTCTGGGCGCTGACGGCGACCAATCCTGTGCTCGGCCAGAGCGCGCCAACGCCTTCCACGAGCGTGTCGGCACCTTCCGCCTCACAGGAAACGAGCGCAGGCGGTGATGGCCTGATCCTCTTCGGGATCAACGAGAGTGTCGGTGACGGCACACGTTGCACAACGTTCCACACCGTCCGCCCGGACGGGAGCGGCCATCGAGCGCTGCCCGTCGACTGCATGCCCTATGGCAACGCGAGCTGGGGCCCCTGCATGGCCTCTCGGCGGGAGCTGTGAGCCGGGTGACAGCATCATCATCGACAGCCACACCCTCGTCGAGCAGCTCCACCGAGATCGATGAGCTCGTCGTCGATGGTGACGGGCCGGCATTGCTCTTGACGATCCCTGGCTTCTATCCCGCGTTCTCGCCCGATGGTTCCCAGATCGCCTACACGGCTGACTCGGGCGGCATCGTCATCGCCGACGCCGACAACCTGAACCCGCGCCATTTGACGAGCACGCCGGACGCGCGACTTCGAGCCGCGCTTCTCGCCGGATGGCTCACGCCTCGTGTTCAGCCGGTTCCGGACGACCCAGCCGGGGGACGGCTCGAGTCTGGGTGGTGAACACCGACGGCACGGACCTGCATCGGCTGACCCCTGAGTTTCTATCGTCGGACGGCGCCCACTGGTCGCCCGACGGCTCGCACCTGCTGTTCACGGGCCGGCAGTCGGTCAACGGATCCACGGTGGAGGGCCTGTGGACCATCGCTGCCGACGGCACGGGTCTGACCCCCGTCATCAACAGCACCGGTGGCCATAACGAAGACGCCGATTGGTCCCCCGACGGCTCGCGCATCGTCTTCACGCACTTCGAGGACGGCATCAGCTCCCTGCGCGTCATGAACGCCGATGGCAGCGACGTCACGACCCTCCTTTCCGACGTCGAGGGCGGCCAGTTCCAGTCGCTGGACTGGGGTCTGCCCAGCACGCTGCAGACGGAGGGTCAGTAGAACGCGGTATCCGTGGAACGCCGCTCGCGGGATAACCACCACCGCGGTCGTGACCGGCGTCGTTGCCGTGACGCTGACAGCAACAAGTCCTGCGCTCGGTTAGACCGCGCCGGCGGCTTCGCCAGATGTCTCGCCTATACCGTCGACCACGGTGGCGGACTCTCCTTCACCATCGGCGAGTGCGTGCCCGACGTCGTCTGGGTCGATCCCGGTCGAGGCGTCGATGAACCGGGGCGAACCGGTGGGCATCGATCCCGCGACGAACAGCGGCGGTCAGCGGGCTCATCCTGGCGGTCACGTTTGTCGCCATCTACCGCCAGCTTCGCCTTCAGCGCGATGCGGCGACCATCGAGCAGGTGAACGACCTGATCACCGAGTGGTCGTCGGAGCGGATGGCCCGTGTCAAGCTCACGGTCCTCGTCGCTCTCGAGGCTGGGACCGACCCGCTCGACCTACCTAATCGCGCATCAACCCACATCGCCTTCTTCTGGCAACGGTTGGGTACCCGGCACAACGGCGACACATGGACCGCCAACTCGTCTACGAGCATCTGGGTAGCCAGATCCAGGACTGGTGGTTCTGGCTTCGCCCCCGAGTACTGGCCGAGCGCGAGGCCGATCACGATCCTGGTGTGTGGCAGGGCTTCGAATGGCTCGCCGCAAACGCGACTGCGAGAGACGCGGATCGCGGCGTGCCCAGTCGTGACGACGCCGAAATGCAGGCGAAGGCGCTGCCATCAGCGATCGAGCACTTCCAGCAGGCGATCGAGCTGGAGGAAGCGCTGCGGGCTGTCCCTCTGCGGTGTCGGCCGCTGCCGCTGGAAGGCCCGGTGGCGGCATGAACCAGGTCTGGACGAGCTCGAGCCCGCCAACGGACAGATGGTGGTCGCCGCGTCGACGCAAGGTCATCACCACGGTCCAGCGCACTTCTCAGGGCATCGGCGGCCGTGTCCCTGTCCGACTACCCGCCTGGCGCTGTGGCACCGTTGGCGACTTCTGGGAACGAGTGGGCTACCTGACCCGCATGGGTCACTTCGATCGGAAGCTCGTGCACTGGAACCTCGGCCTGATCGTGGAGTTCGCCTGGCTGCGGATGCGACCGGTCGCGCTCGATGCTCGCGAACGCGCCGGCACTGCCAGCGTGTGGTCCGATTTCGAGTGGTTGGGGAGCGCGATGTCGGATTTGAATGCTCGTCATGGAATTGCGTTGGGCGTGACGACCTCAGCCGATCCGAATGCGATGGCCGCAGCGATCGTCGGACAATCCGGCAGCTCGAGGGCGACCTCGCCGCCGAGGCGGAGCTCCGGACGGTGCCGTGCGCGTCGTGGAGTTCGCCGTGCCGGCTGATCTCCTGCCGCCGACTGAGGCGACATCATGATGGGCCGCGACTGACGTCGAACATGGCGCCCCCGGACGGGCTCGAACCGCCGAGGGGGTGCGCAGGACGATCCCCTCGCCTGGTACGCGGCGTAGCCCTCGCTTCAGGGGACGAAGCCACTCACCAGATCTGGACGCAGTCCTCCGGAGAGCGGGCCATAGGAGACGAGCCCGCCACGATGCCGAAGGCTGCCGCGAACGCTGGCAGGTTGGAGAGCGGCCCGTTGACGCGAAATTGGGGTGGCGCGTGCGGGTCCGAGACGACCATGACGCGCAACGACTCCTCGGAAATGTTGGCGCGCCAGCCGACGGCGTATGCCAGGAAGAAGCGCTGTTCGGGTGTGAACCCGTCGACCGTTCGATCGTCCGTGGTTCCTTCCTCGATGGCCGCTCGAAGTGCCGCGAGAGCGATGACGAGGCCACCCAGGTCAGCGATGTTCTCCCCCAAGGTGAGCCGCCCGTTGATTCGCGCCCCCGCGACCGGCTCAAAGGCATCGAATTGGACCGCGAGTCGTTGCCCGAGCCGCTCGAACTCGTTTTGGTCCGCCTCGGTCCACCAATCGACGCGCCGTCCTGTGGCGTCGAAGCGCCGTCCTTCGTCATCGAACCCGTGCGTGATCTCATGGCCAATGACTGCGCCAATGGAACCCAAGTTGAACGCCTCATCCGCATCCGCATCGAAGAACGGAGGCTGGAGGATGCCGGCCGGAAAGGTCATCTCGTTGAGGTACGGGTGGTACCAGGCATCGACGGTGTGGGCGGGCATGAACCAGTCGTCGTGGTCGATCGGCCCATCGAGGCGGTTGAAGAGAGTCGTCACACGGTGGGAGGCGGCGCGCACGCGATTGGCTGCCCAGCTGTCCCGATCGATGACCAGGCCCGCATCGTCCGGCCAGCGTTCCGGGTAGCCGATCTGGAACGTCATCGCGTCGAGCTTCGCGATCGCCTGGACCCGCGTTGGCTCGGTCATCCACGTCAATTCATGGAGCGAACGGCGCATCGCGGCCTTGAGGTAGCCCACCATTCGCAGACATCGGGCCTTGGCCGCCGGCGAGAATGCGACTGAAACGAACTGTCGTCCGACGTCAGCGCCGATGTCCTCGCCAGCAGCATCCAGCACGCGCTGCCAACGTTCGCGGAGCTCGAGCTGGCCGCGGAGCGTTCGATCGTAGAAGGAGAATTCTTCGTACGCCAACGCAGAAGGCAACGCGCCGGCGAAACGGCGGACGACGTGCCACCGAAGGTATGCGCGAAGCGTCGCGGGCGGCGTCTCATGCAGGAGCCCGTCAAGGGCGCGCGAAGAAGTCGGGCACGTCAATGATCACTGCGGTGCTGGATACGCCGAGCGCTCGCAGATATCCGGTGAGGCCGAAGCGCGGCATCAGCGTGTCGAGCGAATCGACCGACGTCCGGTTGAGCGTGCGCGTGAGGTCCCGGAGCTGCTCCGGAGTCCAAGAGTGCTCAGCCAGGCGGGTCTCGAAGGCGACGACATCCGCAGCCATCTCAAGGACCTCGGACTGCGCGCTGCTGAGGTGGCCCAACTGCGCGGCCACGTGGGCAACGTAGGCGGACCTCAGCTCGATCGAACGCGGATCGTCCCTGGTGTAGTACCCCTGCTCGGGCAGTCCGAGGCCGCCTTGCTTGACATACGCGATGTAACGCGAGGGATCATCGACGTCTGGCTCGATCTGAAGACCATGGAGCACCGGGACCCCCGCTCGGTGCAATGCGCCGACTGCGCCCGAGAGGTCTTCGGGCACGATCACGCCATCGGCTATGTCGAGCAGCGGGCGGATGGGGTCCAACCCGGCTGTCTCCGTGGCGATCTGGTCCAGCCCTACGTGGACGTAGTCGCGGAAGCGCCGCGCGGAGATGTCTGGGACGGAAGTCCCGTGTGGACCGGGGTGGTCTCGTGCGTCATCCCTGCTCAGGCTGAGCAGAAGCTCGCCGATGTGTACTCGCAGGGCCATCGATACGGACCAGCTCGGATACTCGGGCGGGATCGGGTTCTGATCCAGCCACCCGCCATTGGCGTAACGGTAGAAGTCGTCGGCTGGGGACGTGCTGAGATCCATGAGGGCTGGGTCCAGAAGCGAGGACGCTTCAGTCATCGCTGGATCATGCGCTGCTCGTGGCGCTGCCGAAGGGCTTCACTGACCACGGTTGGCGCCCCCGGCGGGCTCGGACCCCCGCGGGGGTGCGCACGACCATCCCCTCGCCTGGTACGCGGCGTAGCCCAATGCGCGAGACTGATTTGCCGTGCTATCGTGACCACCAAGGTGGTCACCTAGGGTGAGGCGAACATGGCAGAGATCGGCGTGAAGGAACTCAAGGCGACCGCATCTGCGGTGATCGACAAGGTCGAGGGTGGGACCGCGTACGTGATCACCAAGCGTGGCCGCCCCGCTGCCGTTCTCCTCCCGCTCGAGGATGCGGAGGATGCCGTACTCGCCAATGCGGACGAATACGTGCGGATCCGTCGCGAGGCCAGAGAGGATTACCGCAAGGGACTCACCGCAAGTCTGAGCGAGCTCGACTGAGCGCCTACGGGGTCCGCCTCTCTCGTAACGCCGCCAGCGCGTTCGAGAGTCTCCCGCCGGACGAGCGCGCGAGAGTTCGCCAGGCGCTCGAGCGGCTTGCCGTCGATGTCGCATCGCCAGGCCGGATCGGCGGAAAGACGGTCAAGTCGATCAAAGGAGCGAGCGACTCCTTTCACCGACTGCGCGTTGGCGACCTACGGGTCATGTACGACGTGATCGCCGACGACCGCGTGATCCTCGTCCTCGGCATCGTCCCGCGGCGAGACCTCGAGCGCTGGTTGCGCAACCGCTGAGCGACCACACGTGGCGTCTCTTGACGGGCTCGGGACCCGTGTAGGTGCGGAGGACGATCCACTCGCCTGGTACGCGGCGTAGCCGCGCACGACGGCCGGTAACTACGCTCCCTCGGTCATCATCGCCATCGATCGAGCGGTATCCGCCTGTCGACGGTGCACCTCAGGCACATGACCTGAGGACCGCCTGTTGGCATGCACAGCTGCAGCAACGGGCGCTTTTCCCCGCCCATCACCCGATGGTTGTGGTCGAACGCACGGCGACTGGCGCCCCCGGACGGA
>CAWGBA010000007.1:0-304774 GCA_963820735.1 uncultured Chloroflexia bacterium | reverse complement strand
GTCGAGCGACTGGAACGCGAATTCCCACTCGAGAACCTGGTGCCCTGGGTGATCGAAGGCGATGTGGATGTCCGCTCTCTGGAGATCCGCGTTTCCGACGCCCGGTAAATCTCTGGCAACGGCGAGGGCGTCGGCCTTGGACAGGTAGTCTTTCGGGACCGTATAGGGCAGCTGTTCATCGCTGAAGGACACCACGGATCCGTCGGTTGCAACCTGGAACTCACGAAAGTCGGGTACAGCGACCTCACCCTCAAGTCGCCGCATGGAAACATCGAACAGTGAGACGACTCCGTGGGAAGCGCTCTCGACTGACGCCGTCAAGCCGTTCGTCGAGATCCCATGTTCGTCTGCGAAGCCGCGAGCAATCGTCGCTGCGTCTTCCTTCGAGATCACGCTCTTTGGTTCGGCCGGGAGGTCGTACGCCCCATAAAACACCGCGCCGGTATAGGCGTCGACGAAGCCCGTGAATTGGTCTGACTCCGCGGCATAGAAGGAATGCCAGGCGCCTTCGGTGACGGGCGTAACCGTGAACTTCGCGTCCCGGCTGGTGAACTGTCGCGCTGCTAGTATCGCCGTCTCGGGCGGTTCCACGCCTGATGCGCTGCCGGCCCTCGTGATCATGAGAAAGCCCGCGGCTGCGGCGACGACCAGTAGACCTCCGGTTCGAGGTCCACGGGCTCGCCTCATTCCGCGCAATCACACGAACACGATGCTGGGCAGGCTCGTTTCGTTGCATAGCAACGCGAAAAATGAGAAATAACCAGAGGTTGCCCGACTGCGAGCCTTCCGGCTGCGGACGTTTTCTCAAACATCCGGCGCTTGACAATTGAGGGTCCTCGCGTCGCTCAATCTGTCGCGCGCGGCACCTACAACCGGCGTCATGAGGCAGCCACGAACCGTGTTCACTTCCCTCTCGCGGCGCGACGCTGCGGCCAGCTGAACGTTGTCGACTTGACGGCGTTCGGCCGATGGAGCAGCGGGTCCGCGGCATCGCCGCAATGCGCTCGCTTCGTCGACGGACGTGGGGGAGGACGTCGCGCAGAGCGCCGAGTCCGCCGGGCTCTGACGATCGCGGAAGGGTTCTCAGTTCTGGGCGTCGACGATGAGACGCAACTCCGCTTAGAGCTCCCGGTCTATGACGCACTGTACGCGCGTAGGCGGCCGCCAGGATCGCTGCCCAGGCTGAGCCAGGCACGGGTCGGGGAGGATTGCAGAGGCATGAGGCGCATTGTCCGCGATGCGATCCGCTCCGACCAGCTGTACAGCTGAATTCGGCACCTGCTACGCCCTACGAGGTCAGCCTGCGTGCTCACAGAGCCGCGGCACGCACGGCGATGCTCATGGAGCCATGGAGTACCGGCTGATAAATCTGGGGCTGAAGCGACAGATCTAGCGGCGGCGAACCGGCTCGCTTCTCCGGACGTCGAGGTCTCGTCGAGGCTGGATCATTACCTGGTCCACGGGGCGCTCGGTGTTGCTCAGGTAGGAGAACGTCGAAAGAGCGTACTTGGTTGGCTAGGGAAAATGGAGCCGACACTCGGAATTGAACCGAGGATTGACGTCTACCGACGCAACTCAGCCGCGAGCGTTCGACTGGCCAAGCGCTCCGTGGCGAGGCTCGCGTGATAGTCGTGCGTGCCCGCGCGGTGCATGGCGCGGGCAACGACTCTCCCCTGAGGTTCGGGCAGGTGCAGCAGCCATCGATAGGTGATGCCTTTTTGCTTGAACCGGCTCCACTCCTTCTCGATCTGAAAGAAAAGGACGGCGAGATCCTCGGCAAGGCCGTCTTTTCCGTCCTCCAGCAGGGTTTTCAACACCTCGTATGCCCAGTGGAGCGGCACGTTCGCGTAGTTGAAGTCGCGATGGCCCCAGTCGCCACCAAGGTGCTCGAGCATCGAGGCCGCCGCTGCCGCGGCGGCGATCGGGTTGCCATGAGTGAACCGGTCCACCTGATCAACCGGCAGTCGCGCGATTTCATCGAGATACAGGCCTGCATCGTCGTCATGAGCCGCCGCAATTTGCATCACCTCGTCCGCGACCGGAGTGCCGTCGCTGATCGCCCGCTCCACGAGGTCGCGGACGCGGTCTTCGATGGACTCGGGCGCGGGCGCTAACAACGTCTCCAGGCGGTCCAGCAGCGCCGTCATCGATTGGATCCTCCGATCGCGACCTCCCGCTTAGAAGATGCGGACTTCCAGCGATCCAAATTGGCGCGCTCGGAGGTAAACCAGCTCGCAGCAAGGACGGTTCCCGATATACACCTGTGACGCCGGCAGTGTCAATGAGAACGCTCTGGCCCTGGAACGAAGCGAAGAGCAGCATGGCGCGGTGCTGCACGGTCGGGCAGCGGCTGCGTCTGGCCAGCTTGAGGAAGTGGGCCGCCTCCCAGTCGCTCAGCTCGCGGACGAAGAGTTCGGGCCGCCGGGCCATCGCAATCATCAGTGCTGCGCTCGGTTCGACCAGGCACATCGGATCAAGCGATTTGCCTCCCCGGCATTACAAATCGCAAGGGCTAGCGCACGGCACCCTGAGTGATTCCCCGCACGAACAGTCTTGACATGAGCACGAAGGCCACGAGTAGCGCTGGGAGGCCGCCTCGGCGGCGGAACCACGAGCGAATACGGCGAATTAGCAGGTCCTCAGTTCAAATCTGAGTGTCGGCTCCACTTCCCTCGCACGGAGTTGCGGCAGGTCGCTCGGCACAATCAGGAGCACTCGGCCTGGATGAGCGCCATCGTGTAGCCCGGTCGGTCCACAAAGTAGGAGCGCCAGACAATGAGGCCACCGTACGAGCCAATGTCGTAATCGTCCATCGCGGGTGACTTGGCGACTAGCACCGGAGACTCCTGTCCCGACGCGAGCGCCCAGATGCTGAAATCGTCCTGCCACACGATGACGTGGTCGCCGACAGCAACGGGACCCCAGTTGTTTTCCAACGGGAATTCCCGAACCGCGGCGGAGGCGTCCTGGAGCAGGACATCCGCGGTGGTGAACGGATAGTCCGCCGTGGGTCTCGTGAGGATCCGAACCTCGATGATCCCTTCTGCTCCGGCACCGAAGCCAAAGACCTCCGCGGGATCAAAGCCCGGCACGAACGCCACATCGCCAGTCTCCAGGTCGATGACGCCCGGTCGTGAAAGCGGGTGCTTGTCCGTGTCCTGGCTTATGGCAACGACCGCCGTCACCTGACCGGGTGCCGTGACATAGGGGAGGAACGCGTACGTCGGCAGCCGGCGGACGGTTCCATGACGCAAGTCGGCAACGTAGACGCGCGACTCGACGATCCCGGAGGCGCCCCACACCGGCGCGGACCAGGCCGCCTCGTCACCGAGGATCTGGATCGGCTCGGCCCAGCCGTATGGCGCTCCTCGCCCGTCGGGTCCCCGATCGTTCGTGGCGAGCTTGCGGACATCGCCGCTCTGGCGGTCGTAGGCCCACATCGTCCAGTCCGCATGGTCGAGCGTGAAGTCGGTCTGCAGCCAGACGATCCAGCGCGCGTTTCCGGTCGGTGCATAGATCTGGTCGGGAAGGGCCTTGCCGGCACCCGCTTTGCGCGAGACCACCGTGACCGCGGCCTGCTGGTCCACGTCCCAGACCATGAGGGCTTCCCGAACCGCCTCATGGTCTCCGTTCGGCATGGCCTGACGCTCGATTTTCGTCGTCAGCATCTCACCGTCGGCGGTGAAGCCGTCGAACTGGACATCTGGACCTGATCCCGGAGGCAGAGTCAGCGGCACAGGGTCGGCCACGTGGCAAACCGTGCCACTCGATGGCAACGCGGTCGTCGACGGCGTCGGCGCTGACGAAGTACCAGGACTAGCGGTCGAGAGAGGCGGCGCGGACGGCACAGTAGTGCCGCCCGCGCCGGTAGACCAAGGAGATGGTTGAAGACCGCTCTCAAGGGAGCGAGGCGAAGGGCTCGCCTCGATCATCGCGACCTGCGGAAGGGCGAACCCTACGCCATGGGCGACGATGTACGTGATGGCGAGCACGGCAGCCCCGCTCCGAAGCTTCACCAGACGATCCCCCGGTCCGCAACGTCGTTGATCTCGTACCTCATCAGGTTGTAAGCCCGCTGTGCGGTCACTTGGAAGTAGTCCAAGGACTGCTCGTAACCGGGTTGGCCTTGCGCGGGATCCTGCCCCATGAGCGTCGCGGCGTCGCTGCCGATGTATCCCTGAATGGACCAGATGTGGCGAATAGTGATAGTCGTGGGATGGTTGTTGTAGTGGACGGTGGAAGCGGTTTCGATCGTCCACGCTGCCGGCATGTGGCTGGCATCGATGTCAAAGCTGATGTGGTCTTCCATTCCACTAAGGCTGGTGGGATGTTCGGGCTCGTACCACGCGTTGTCTCCGTTGCCACCAAAGAACCAGCAATTCAAGGCCCGCGACAGGTAATTGCTGCTCTTCGAGACTCCCCAGTCCGTTTCGCCGTTCCCGTCAACATCTGTGTAGTTGGCGCCAGCCGCGTGGGGCTGAGTCAATGTCAGGGTCTCGTCTCCGGGATATTGTGAGAGCGTGGTGTCGGTGACGCCCTCGTTTTTCAGCGAGCTGACGACACTGAACACGGTGGCCGGACCGCAGTAATTGTGATACAACTGATCCTTCTGCGTCCCTTCCAGATATACGGCGTCACCACTTGTCAACATCGCGTGGCCTCGCCGCAGTGTCCGGACAGAGAAGCCGTGCTCCTGTCCGAGCCGCGCCAACGTACGAAGGCCAGCAGATCCTAGATGTCCAGCCTGTTGCGCCTTCCACAACTGCACGGCCTGCAGCTTCCAAGGGGACGTGACAGTCTCTCCGGGACCGCTTGGGCCGTCAACTCCAGTGGAAGCAATCGGTGGATCCGCAGACACCGCGCTCGATAGCAGGATGATTAAGCCGACACTGGATGCCGTAGCCACGGCAAACAGACGTCGTCCAAAATTGGCGTGCATGAACTCCTGCCTCCAATTCCTTCACTCCTAAGGATCAAGCCTCGATCCGAGCGTCGAGAAGCAGACCCTCGTGACGTGGCGCTCCGGCAACGGCCGTTGCAGCGGTGCGCTCAATTCGCAAGTCACTTCCGATCCAGGCACCCTGGGTCATACTTCGTCAACGGGCTCGGAAGGCGAGCTCCGCATCTGCGGATGAAGTGACTTATGTTCGTCGCGATGGTGAGGTCAATCTGCGTTTGTCCGCAACGGGCCATTGGTCACGACATGCGCGGCCAATCCCCACCTGACCAATCCAACACGCTAGCGCTGTGCGCCCGTCCCGAGTGCATATTTAGGTACGACGGCCCGCACCGTCGAGACGTGCTCCGGTGGGCAGTTCGGAGGTCCGAGAGCGCGGGGCGCACAACAGTTCCCGGTTGCTGTCGATCGACGTGGCACCTGCATCGGCCGATCTGCCTCTCGACCTCGGCCCGTCGGGCGATGCGGTACGCGTCGAGCGGATCCGGATGGCCGACGGGCGCCCGATCGCGTTCCAGGTATCGCACCTGCCAGGCCGAGCTTGGTGATGGCATTAACCGGTGCGAGCCTCGCTCCGCGTCGAGAACGCCAAGGCACCTGCCGGATCGAGCGTCAGTCGCGCCGTTGTCCCGAGATCGATCGCCTCCTGACGGTGCCGCAGTTCCAGCACGACGGTCAGCCGGCCATCGCCATCCGGCTCACCGATCTCGAGGGACATCACCTCGGGCGCGACCGTGTCCCAGGTTGGGCCCCGGACGGAGAACTCGATCGCCCGCAGAACCTCTGTGTTTCGCCACCGATCCATCGCAGCGTCGCCCCCGCGAGCGTCAGCGATAGGTTGCCCGCCTGGAGCTCCACGGCCCTAGCCATCAGCTTGCTCCCCAAACCGATACCTCTTGTCACCGACCGACGTCGCCCTCGAACGACTCCTGGACGGGTGTGATGTGCGTTTTGGATGGAGCAATCGCGATACCGCCGACGTGCCCTAAAGCGGCCGGTACGCAACGCACGACGACGTACCCGAGCGCAGGCCCGCATCTGGCGCCTTCACGCATGACCAGGTCTCGCTGGCCGCATGAGATCAGCGGCCAGTCTGCCGTACTCCAATCCACCACGGTGCGCACGAGGCACGCTTGCCGGCCCTGCGTTGGGCCACGCTTTCAGGGGTCCGATCAGGGGTCAGGCTGTCGCAACGACCGTCGAGCCGCGCCGCAATGGGCGAATTCGTGCGGGGGAAGTGGAGCCGACACTCAGATTTGAACTGAGGACCTGCTGTTTACGAAACGGAAGGTAAGTCCGCTGCCCGTTGGGGTTCGCCGGGAGCTGGAACGCTGCCTCGCAACCGCCGCGAGTCACCTGCGCAGGTCGTTCGGCGCGCGACCGTGTCTTGAACTCAACGCTGACCGGCATCGCTGCAGGCGTCTTCGCGACTGGAGCTGACCGTCACCCAGCGCTCCGAAATCGAGCGCGATCCGGGTGAATAGGCAGAAGGCATGGAGGGCCCACCTAAGGATCCACGGGCGGTTCACCAATTCGGGGGAGACGAACCGGACTGAGTTGACCAATCGCGCCCTCATACACGACCAGGTCGCGCGGACGGGCAATGCCGACCTGCCCTTGACCCCTCTGAAACCGATCCCGCTCGCGACGCTCGGCGCCGACAGACTCGTCGGCGTCCGACGGCGATCTCGCGGTCCTTTCAACGACTGATGGGCGTCCTCGATGAGCCAGACCCGAACCTCGCCGTTCGTCAGACCGTGACGGGTTCACCGCGTCCTGATGCTCTTCTCGCTCAGGGCGAGGTCAACGGCCCGGCATTCCTGATCGGGTGAGTGGTCGTCATTGGGGTTGCAACGGGTTGTCGCTCCCACCCAATGACTTCGCGAGTGCCGCACGCTGCTTTGCCAGCCACGCTGCCAGCCACGGCCGTCTCACTCGGTCCCACGGAGTGGGATCCGGTGGATTCGGCCCGCGCGTGGAACCTACGCAGAGCGCCCCGGAGTGACCCCATGGACGGCGACCAGAGAGACTTTTAATCCTCGTGTCCTGGGTTCGAATCCCAGCGGGCTCACCACTATTCGCTCGCAATATGGCGTTGATACCTCGCTTCATGGCGCATGTGCGAGTTTCTGACTACGCCTGCCAGCCACACTGCCAGCCACGGCGGAAGCACCGTGTGGATCTCGGTGGACCCGGAGCGACCCGGTGGGGTCAGGCGTTGGCAACGACTAGGGACCCGGGACCCGATACGACCTGGTCGCCCTTACGGCACTACCACGCGGATCAGCGATGCCCCCTGCTCCAGGATGTACACCAGACCGTCGTGCACGGCGAGCGCGTCAGGGCCGTACAGGCTTGCCTCGGTGGCCGGAAGACAGTCCCCGGCGTGGGCCTCAACACCAGCGCCTGCGACCGCGGTGAGGCGGCCATCCGGGTCGACACGGAAGACGCGCCCGGCCTGCCAGTCGCCGATGTACAGCGCACCGTCGGCGTCGACGGCCAGTCCATACGGAGACGGGTGTAACTGGGTGCCGCTGAAGTAGGTGCTGATGATCCCGGACGGATCGACGCGGCGGATGCGCCGGTTGCCCGGATCGCCCAGATACACGCTTCCGTCGGGCGCCACCGCGGGGCCGGTCATGCCGAACTTCGTGAGCCCGAACTCAGCGGCGGTCGCCGGGCCGCCGTCACCCGAGAGCCCAGTGGTTCCCGTGCCAGCGAAGGCGTGCATGATGCCCCCGCTGTCGACGCTGCGATAACGGGTGTTGTCGTCGAAATAGAGCGTCCCGTCGGGGGCGACGGCGAGCGTCCAGGCCTGCAGCGTCGCCGCCTTGGCAGGCCCTTCGTCGCCGGTGGAGCCCGCCAAGCTGGTGCCGGCTACTGGCGTTTGCGTACCGCCCGGCGCAATGCTCAAGATCCGACCTGGAGACGCGACGGCACCGGCGCCACCACCGGTTGCGCTGATGACATAGAGGTTGCCTGCGGCATCGAAGCCCACGCCCCACGGGTTCGGAATACCACCGGCGTAGACCTCGATCGTGCCGTCGGCCGTGATCCGCCGGATCGTTCCTCCGGCGTCGCCGAAGTAGATGGCGCCGTCCGGACCGACCGCAATTCCCTGCCCCGGATTGATCTGGGCGTCGAGCGCCGGGCCGCCGTCGCCCGTCGATCCTGCGACTCCGGTACCAGCGATGGTCGCGATCGTGCCGCTGGCGAGGGATGAAACAGGGCCGCACGAAGTGGGTGGGATGCCCGCCGTCGCGGTCTCGATCGGGGATGGAGTTGTCGAGCCCGTCGGCGCGACCGCCGTGGCCTGCGTCGTAGGGGAAGGCGGTACCGAGGGCGAGGTGGCGCTGACTGCGCCAGCATCAAGAGCCACGAGCATTGCGATGGCACTGGCAATTATCGCGAGTCTCGGAACCCGGGTCATCGGCGTGCGTGAAGTGGTCTCCATATTCGTCTCCTAACCCTTGAGTCCGACTAAGCCGGACGTTTCTGCTCCCAGGTCCCCAAGTCGGGCATCGCGATACGTGGAGCGGTCGATTGCTGGAACTGGATCCTTGATCAAGGCAGTGGCTGCCACACCTCGGCAGATGCCAAAACGTCACGATCATCGACGGACCCGCTCTGCCCCCCGACGGTCAGGACCGTCCCATCGGTGAGACGCGTCGAAGCGGCGTGAAACCGACGCGATGTCAGCGAGGCTGTCGGCGCGAACGAGGCTGTGGCGGGATCCCAGATCTCAGCCGTGGCAAGGACACTTCCCGCCCCGGTGCCGCCCTGGATCAGAACCCGCCCGTCCGCCAGGAGCGTCGCCGTGTGGTTCGCGCGGCCCTCTGGCAATGTCCCCGCGGGACTGAACGTGAGTGTTCGGGGGTCCCAGAGTTCGGCAGTAGCCACGGGCGTCCAGCTGTCGCCGGCCGGCGTCTCGCCACCCACCACCAGCACCCGACCGTCATTCAGCAGCGTCGCCGTGTGATTCATGCGAGCCACTGCCATCGAACCCGCAGCACGACAAGTCGTCGCCGGACTCCACAGGCACGGCGTCACGCCGGTCGGGACGAGTTGATCGTCAAAGGACAGGCCGATCAACAGCACCTGGCCGTCGGGAAGCAGTGTCGAGGTACCGGTCGAGATGTCCGTGGCGGGCCCCGCGGTGAAGTTACCGGTGGACGGATTCCACACTTCAGCTGCGCCTCCGCTGAAGACGGCGACGCGGCCGTCGGACAACAACGTGGCCGATTGCCCTTCGACGCCGCTGGGCATCGACCCAGTCGGGGTGAACGTGCCGGTGGCGGGATCGAATAGCTCCGCGGAGGCGAGACCGTTGGCCTTTGACTGAGGGATTCCAGCGACCACCAGCACGCGTCCGTCCATGAGCCGCACCGCGGAATGGGAGTAGCGGGGAGTCGTCATCGAGCCCGTGGGCGTGAACTGGCCAGTGGCTGGGTCATAAATCTCCGCGCTGGCCAGTGCTGTTGGACCGTTCGCCCATCCGCCACTGTCCGACCATCCGCCAACGATCAGGACCCGACCATCGTCCAAGAGCGTTGCGGTGTGTTTGACCCGTGTTGTGGCAAGCGAGCCAGTCACGCGCGACTCGGCTGGTATGTAGGTGCCGATCTGGGGCAGCGTGCTTGGCGCGAGTCTGAGGAGCTGGCTACCGACGATCACTCCGGCACTCGCCAAGAGGGCAACCATCAGGGCCACGGCAAAGGCGATGACCAATCGGCTGGTGCTGCCGGCACGAGCCACGCTGGTTGCGGCAGTCCGATGAACGGAGATGGCGCTCGCAACGATCTCATCGCCACGTTCCACGAGGAAGCCGTTGATCGCCCGGTCGAGCTGTTCGTCGGAGATGTACCGGTCCATCAATCACCCTCCGCAAGGGCATATCGAAGGTGCTCGCGTGCCGTTCTGAGTCGCGACCGGACGGTGTCTCGAGGCACGCCCAAGAGCTCCGCGGTTTCGTCGATGGAGTAGCCCGAGTGGAGGTTCAGAACAATGACTGCGCGCTGTGGCGTGCTCAGGTCTTCGAACGCGAGCCGGATGGCCGACCGCTCCGGGAAACGGCTCGCCGAGCGATCGGCGAGGTCGTGCCTGGATGTCTCGATCTCGCGGACCGTGGGTGGCCGGATGAGCCGACCGAGCCGGGTGAGACGGGAGCGTCGTTCCCTCGCTGCCTCTCGCACCACGATGCGATCCAGCCACGGCCGGAGTCGCTCGTCAGCGCTGATGGCCTGTCGGGAGCGCCAGGCTCGCTCGAGTGCCGTCTGGACGATGTCCTCCGCCGACGCGACATCCCCGCACACCAGCCCGGCCAGCCGGAGGAGTCGCTCGTGGTGGACGGCCACGAACGCCTCCATGGCAAGCGCCTCACGGGCAGTTTCGTCTAGCCCGTTGGTGATCCCGTCGCTTTGCACGCCGGCCATGGCCCCGTCCGTACGGATCGCTGATGACTGTACAGACCGAGCGAGATGGCAAAACGGACCATTTCTCGCCGGAGATCGTTGATGTCAAGCGGATTCGACGGACAGCGACAGGCCAGCTATCCGCCCAGCACCGCGTCCATCGCCTGCGCCACCTGGCGCTGGCGCTGGCGCTGCTCGAGTAGGTGCTGGAAGTCAGCGTGATCGACCTCTGCGAGCTTCTGGCAGGGCCTGCCAGCCACGCTGCCAGCCACGGCGGAAGCACTGGGTGGAAGTGAAGCGACCTGGTGGATCCCGCTCGATTCACCCCGGACAACCTCGTGACCGGGTTCGAGGCCACCCTCCACTACGACAAGGACGGCAACCGGTCGCTGATGGGCCTGGGCGACCGTCCGGTCGTTACGCCCTACGAGATCCGCGACGGCCGGCGCATCGAGACCAGTCTGCTCGGCGACCGAATGTCGGTCGCCCTCTTCTCGGTCGACGGACGCACGCTGGGGGCGCGGGATGACGAAGCCGGCTACGTCAGCTACGAGGTGTTCGCCGAAGGCTGACTGGGACCTTCCGACCGACTGCGCACCCGGCGTGAAGTGGCCCGTAGGAAGCCTCGGACGAGCATCGGCCGTGCCACAATCGGGTAGTCCACCGTCCGCCACGGGCGGACCCCATCCAAGCCGTCGTTGCCACCGTCGAAGGGCGATGGGGCGCTCGACGCAGAAGGAGTCTGGTATGCCTGGAAAGATCGCAAAGGCCGCAGTCATCACCGCAGCCGTCACGCCCGGCCCGTCGCCGGTCGCGAAGGCCGCGGTCGTCGGCGCGGCGGTCGCCAAGCCCGGCCCGTCGCCGGTTGCCAAGGCTGCCGTCGTCGCCGCGGTCGTCAAGCCCGGCCGTCGTCGCTAGTCGCCTACGACCGCGAGTCGGTCACCCGCTGACAGGCGCACCAGCCCGGTCACCCGGCTGGTCGCCTGATCATGGGACGGCGGCGCGGTGGCCGAGCCTATCCGCCCAGCACCGCGTCCATCGCCTGCGCCACCTGCCGCTGGTGTTGCTCCAGGACGTGCCCGTAGGTGTTCGACGTCAGCGTGATCGAGCTGTGGCCGAGGAGTTGCTTGACGTCCTCGAGCCCGAAGCCCAGGCCGAGCAGGAACGTCGCGGCGGCATGGCGCAGATCGTGCAAGCGGACGTCCGGTAGTCCCGCGCGATCGAGCGCGTCCTGGAACGCACAGCTGATCGTCGCCGCATGATGCGGCTTGCCGAGCATGGTCGCGAAGACCTGGCCGCTATCGGTCCACTTACCTCCGGCGACGAGCCGATCCATCCGCTGTCGGGTCCGCTGTACCTTGAGCTGTGTGCGAGATTTCCTTGACTCCAGCGTGCGTTGCCTTATTGGAAAAGAGGGCGTATGTCGCAGGCGGTCGTCGCAGCCCTGTCAGGGAAGCGTGCCGATGAGCTCCACGGCGTCGATCTCGTTCCAGCCCGGGATCACTTCAGTGTCCAGAGTAATGCGCAGTCGACTGGTGGCGAACGTGACGGTTGCGATATCCGGACTGAGTGCCGTGATGGTGTCAGGTGGTGACGTGTCGTTCCCCGACCATAGACGCACCCACGCTCCTGCTTCGGCGTTGAAAGCCTCGATGAGCGTCACCGCACCGTTGCCGAAGCTCTCAACGATCGTGACCGCCGACGGCACGACCGTCTGCCCGTATTCCAGCTCCAGCCACTCGGTGTTGCCATCCTTGGTCGCCGGTGCCCAGGCCCGGGGGTCGTCGCCATAGCTCGCAACGTCAGGAGCGCCCGTCGCCTGCTCGGCCGACCACTCGTCCGCTCCGTACTGGCTGCTGGCCGTCGCGCCGCTCGCCCACTGGCTCAGGAGGCTGCCGGCAGGACCGGCTGATCCAGCTGCCCCGGTCGATGCGGAGGGCGACTCGGTTGGCTGTTCCGCCAGCCATGCATCGATCCGCTCGGCTGCCGCCTGTGCGATCGGCAGCGCGTCGTCGAGGGTCGTCCCGAAACCACCGATGTAGACCTTCGCGACCACGGGTCCGGTCCGGAACAGGAAGTTCTGCACGTCAACCGTCACGCCACCCTGCGAGATGGAGCCCGCATAGTTGTGCAGCACCTCGCCGACCGTCGGGGTCTCCGGCTGGAGGGTGATGCCTGTGGCGGACTCCGAGAGGATCGGCTCTGCCGCGTCGAGGTAGGCCTGCGCGTCATCCGCGCTCGGGAACAGGAAGCGGAAGTCGAACACGATCACGACCGGGTCGCGCGCGGCAACATCGCTCGCCTGCCACGTCTGGGCCACCGTATCCAGGCCGCCGTTGCTCTCGTAGCTGGTCTGGTCGATATCGAACGCTGGCTCATGGGTCACGCCGGCGGCGGACATCATGTCGGCCGGCAGGTCCTCGGCGACCAGCAGCGCTGTGGCGAGGTCGGCGCTCCCGGTGTCCCCGCCCGAGGGGGCGGTCTCGGGGACGAGCGTCACGAGTAGGCCTGCGGCGACTACCGCGACCATGCCAAGGCGAGCAAGCAACACGGCGCACCTTCCGATTGAGCGAGGAGGCGCCAGTATGCCCCGAGCTCCATGCCACGGGAAAGGATGTCCTTCCCTCGCTCCTACCGCGACCGGGGCTCAACGCCTCGCAGGAGTGGTTGGCTCCATCCGCGCACTACCCACCTAGCACCGCGTCCATGGCCTGCGCCACCTGCCGGTGTCGCCGCTCGAGCAGGTGCTGGAGGTCAGCGTGATCGACCTCTGCGAGCTTCTGCCAGCCACGCTGCCAGCCACGGCGGAGCGGCTCTGTGGACAAGAACGCTCGCGGTGGAGAACCGGCCACACAATGACGGCCGAATCCGCTCGCCCAAGACGGGCAGGCCGCGCGCAGCTTCACCCGTACGTCATCGGCAGCTGGTTGGCTGTCCTGGTCGCCCGGGTGGCTGCGCCTGCGCGACGACCACCAACAGCCTTGGCCTTGACCGCTGCTCGGTGCGAAAGGAGCGGCGGCCGCGCTACTGGGCGACGGCTACCGTCCGAGGAGCCGTCATGAAATGAATCGGTGGATGGCCTCGTTGGCGTGGTCCTGAAACGACGGGTTGGCCAAGTCGGGGAAGATGTCAGCTTGGTTGACCAAGGGACCGGTGAGCTTGTTGGCCGCGCTGGCGTAGAACACGCCACTCGACAGGGTCGAGTCGGTGACGCCGTCGACCAGTCGCTTCGCGCCCACCTCGAGTTTGTGGGACATTCCTAGGGCGGGCATGACGTACTTGGCGGCTACCCGCATCGGTAGGGGAAGGTCGTTGGGGGCTGCGGTGCCGGTGGTGTTGCCGGGGCTCACGGTGATGAAGCGGCGGTCGGGGTGTTGGCGGGCCAGGTAGGCCATCCAGAGGGCCCCGATGTACTTGGCCTGCCCGAACGCTAGGTTGAAGTCTGGTTTTCTGTTGGCGAAGTAGCTGCCGTCGATGACGGTGGCGAGTTCATCGGCGGAGGTTGAGACGAAGGATGGTCCTTTCATCCGCAACTTCGGGACTCCGCGGACTGCTTCACTTCCGGCGAGGACCGCAACCTCGCCAAGCCGGTCCTCGGCCAGGAGCCCTTCGAGGAGGACGACGTGGCCGAGGACGCTCGTCGCGAACACGGTGGTGACCCCGTCAGCGGTCAAGTCCATCGTCTTCGGGCCAATGACGCCGGCGCACATGACCAGCGCGTCGACGGATCCGTCGATGGCCACCAGACCGGCACGGACCGAACCCAGATCGGCGACATCCATGACAACGATCTCGAAGATGGACCGGCCGGTCGCGACTTCGAGTTCAGCCTTTGCGGTTCTCACCCGATCATGGTTCCGGCCCGCCAGGTAGATCCGCGCCATCTCGGGACGTAGCGCCAGTTGCCGGGCCACATCCTTGCCGATCCCGGAGTTGGCGCCCGTGATGAGCACCGTCTTTCCTTGGAGTGCGCTCATTCGGATTCCCTCTCATCTTGTGTGGGCGAGGGGAGGCCGTCGAGCAAGCTGAAACGGGCATCCATTGCAACACTTCGGATATCGATCAATTGCTGGTATTCAGGCGAGTTGTACCAACTGACGGCCGTCTCACGGTCGGTAAACCGCACGAGTGCTCCTGAAGTGAGCGAGCCATCGCCGTGGAGGACTTCCCACTTACCGGCGGCCAGTACCTCACCTCCGTGCTCTTTGGCTGTCTTCCCGGCAATGGGGGCGTATTTATCACGGTACATGTCCGGGTGCTTGACCGTAAATTCAACAATCACGTACGCGCTCATGTGGATACTCCTCGAGCGTTGGTTTGCATCAACGTTTTGGGTCTGCAACTCTTAACGTCACCGTCGACCGGTTTACGTCGCCGCTCGACCCCCGTCGACTGCAAGAGTGACGCCGTGCACGAAGCTGGCTTCATCACTGGCCAGGAAGACGATCGCCGCAGCAAGTTCCTCGGGCTCAGCTACGCGACCTGCTGGAGCTTGTGCTGCGAGGTGCTTCACCATCTCGTCGGGGACACCTTTCATCGTCGCGGTGCGTGTCGGCCCGGGCGCAACGGCATTCACCCGCACACCACTCGGGCCGTATTCGGCAGCCCAAGTCTTCGTCAACAGTTCGAGAGCCGCTCGGCTGGCGCCATACAAAGCCATGCCGGCCTGACCGAAGCTCGCGACCATCGTGGAGATGTTCACGATGGAACCCCATCCGCGTTCGGCCATAGCTGGCGCCAGCGACGAGACGAGGAAGAACGGAACCTTGACGTTCAGCGCAAAGGTCTGATCGAACTCCGCCTCGGTGGCTGCGCTGCTTGGTCCGAGCAACGCGACGCCAGCGTTGTTGATGAGGATGTCGACGTGACCGCCGCCCGCCTCCGTGGCCCACTCGACCAGGTCCTGGGCCGATTTCACATCGCTCAACGTAGTGAGCCGGAACGTTGCACTGCCTCCGCTGCTCTCGATCTCGGCGACCACGTCTTTGGCTCGTTGTTCGTCACGTCCCACCACTAGGACGTGAGCGCCACGGGCGGCCAAGGCGATTGCCGTTGCCCTACCGATCCCGCTCGTCGAACCAGTGATCAGAGCTGTCTTGCCTTCTAGGTCTTCCATGCAACGTGTCGTCCTTTCGCTCCAGAATGGGTTGCACGACCCACTCTGACCGTTCAGGACTGGGTTGTCAAACTCAGAAATGCTAATATCGGTGCATGGTCAACGAGACGAGCGACAAGCCGAGGCTCACCCCCAAGGGAGCACGCACCCGGGCACGAATCGTGGAGGCCGCCGCCGCCTTGATCCACGAGCGCGGGGTGGCGGGTACCACCTTGGAAGACGTCAAGGTGGCGTCGGAAGTCAGTGGCTCTCAGATGTACCACTACTTCCCGGACAAGAACGAACTCGTGCAGGCGGTCATCGACTACCAAGCCGACACCATCGTCACTCAGCAGCGGTACGCGCTCGGCAGCGCGAACGGGGTCGAAGCTTGGCGGAACATGGTGATCACCGAAGCGAAGCGCACGGAAGGAAAGGGGGGCTGCCCACTTGGCTCGCTTGGTGGCCAACTGGCCGAGAGCGACCCCGAGGCCCGAGCGCTCATCGCGGCCGGGTTCGATCAGTGGGCAGCCGCCATCAGCGATGGACTGAGATCCCGACATGCCGGCGGGGAGCTCCCGTCCGACATCGACCCGGACGACCTCGCCACGACTCTGCTCGCCACGCTCCAAGGAGGGCTTCTACTCGCCCAGGTGCAACGGAGTTCACGCCCCTTCGAAACTGCGGTCGATACCCTCCTCGCCCTTACCATCGGCAGATGAGCCCAAGCCGGATTCATTCACAGGCCCATCTGCCTCACCTGGCTTTCCTTGAGCACGGCCGTTCATCCCTGCGTTCTCTAACCGCGTCTGGGATGACGGCTCGGACGAAGGCGAGCAACGAAACCCACTGACCGTCGCTGGCGAGACATTGCCCCGAACCGGGTCGCCTCCGAGGCGATCCCGGGCACATGACGTCCCATCATGACAAGGCACGGTCGTCAGGGCACCGTGGTCGCAGGGCCATATGGTTCTTCCGACCCGTATGGCAGACGCACCACTGAAAGGAGCGCATCCCATGGGCATGGGGATCATCGCTTGGATCGTGGTTGGCGCGATCGCCGGCTACATCGCCACGTTCATCATGGGTAACCGCGACGGCATCCTGATGACCATCATCCTGGGCATCGTGGGGGCGGTCGTCGGCGGCTTCCTCGCGGGAGCCTTCTTGAACCTCAAGGAACCGACCGGCATTAACGTTCAGACCATCGTCGTTTCGGTCATCGGCGCGATCATCGTGGTCTTTATCGCGAACATGGTGCTCGGCACGGGCCGCCGCCGCGGCACGGTCTGATGTGACTTCGGTCTTCCCCCCACCAATCCGGGTCCACCGGCGAACGACCGAGAACCGAGATGACCGACGAGCACACCAAGGGGACCGTTACCCAGACCAAGGGGAAGTCGAGGAGACCGCCGGCAGATTGACTGGCAACAAGGAGCAGGAGACGCACGGGGACGTCAAGCAGGTCCAGGGCGTCGCCCAGAAGACTCTCGGCGACGTTCAGGATGCCGTCCGGGAGCCCAAGGGCTGACCTCGAGTCGACCAGCCGTCTGTGGTCCGGGGACGCGACGCACAGTCGCCCCGGCTGCGGCGTCGGACCACGCGGCAAGAACATCCCCATGTCGAGGAGCCACCACCATGGCCACCAAGGCAGACGCGGCGGAGCGGCACGGCACGGACAGCGAGTCCGTCCTCGAACGGTCCACGGACAACGCGAGTCACATCGCCGCGCGAACCCGGACCAGCGCGGCTGACGATCCGACCGAGGTTGGCGTGAAGTCCGCTCCGGCCGCAATGGCCCACTTGCTCTCGTCGATAGCGCGGGTTCTCGCCACCGTTCGTGCGAGCTCGACCAAATCGCTCGTGCTGGGCATCGTCTTCGCGGCTGGCGCGGGTCGGTGGGCATGCTCGTGTCGCGGGGGTGCCCGACTCTCCAAGGAACCGAGGCAAGACCATTTTCCGGCTCGAGGCTGGGTGCGACAGGAGGCGAGCGGCCATACTCTCGGTGCCATGCCGATCGAGATCGAGGTTCACCGACACTCCGGACAGCAGCAATGTCCGTAACCCACCGAGACGTTCGCTGGCTAGCTGACCCGGAAGACCAGCACGTCCAGGCGGCGGAGGCGTTCCTCACGCTCGTGGGGTCGCCGGACCACGCGCGGCGCCTCGTGGCGGCGATGCTCGCGGCGCCCAACGTCGAGTACACGGCCAAGGACCTGATGCGGGCCACGAGCCTGCCACTCCTTGAGGCCAGCGACCCGCACGTCTCCCGAGACCTGAAGAAGATCAACGACGGCGTCGCGTTATCGCCGTTGCTTTTGGTGCGCGGGGACATGCGCCGTGACTTTCCGCTGACGATCGCCGACGGGTACCACCGGCTCTGCGCGGCTTTCCACGCAAACGAAGATGCCGATGTCGCCTGCCGTATCGCGGATTCGCCGACGTAACATCTCGACCCGGGAGCGCCACCTGACCAGGCTCACATGGGTGGGCTCTGGGGCAACCACATCGAAGTCGACCGGCAGGCCCGCTTCTCGGCCCGCTCCGTGCCGGATCTCGAGTCCTCGACGCGGTGGGTCGCCTGGTCGCCCGTGAGGGCTCGCGCGTGACGAGCGCGTGCATGACCGACGATCCGAGGGTGAAGTTCCTGGGTGCGACCTCGTTTCCGTCTGAGCCCACGGGTTGGAGCAAAGCCGCGATCGTCGCCGGTTAGGTCGTTAACCCGGCACCGCGTCCATGCCCCGTGCCACCTCACGCTGGCGGCGCTCGAGGACATGCCCGTAGGTATTCGACGTCAGCACGATCGAGCTGTGCCCAAGCTGATACTTGACGTCCTCGAGACCGAAGCCCTGGCCCAGCAAGAAGGTCGCCGCCACAAGGAGCACCAGCTTGCCTTCCACCCGTCCGAGGGTGTGGCGCACCCGCAGCCGGCGCTGCTCGAGATCGACATCGTCCCAGCGGAGCGCCAGCAGTTCCTCTTGGCGAAGGCCCGTGCCGAGCGCCGTGATCCACCGCGAAACGGGGCCACCCCGGGAGCGCTTCACTCACCATCGGAGGAACGGCGCATCGATCCCACTGACATGTACCACGCGAGTGGGCGTTCCGTGGATCTCGTCAACCCCGCAATGTGAACCAGGTGACGAGCACGCCGCCCACCACGAGGCAGTAGACCGCGAACGGGATCAACGTCCGAGTCGTGAACCAGCGGGTCAGAAAGCGCACGGAGAGGTACGCGGTGATGCCGGCGGCGACACTCCCGGCCAGCACCTGGCCGATGACCCCATTGCCGTTGGGCCCGAGCAGATCCGGCAGCTTGTAGAGGCCCGCACCAAGGATGATCGGCGTCGCGAGCAGGAACGAGAAGCGGGCAGCGTCCTCGTGGTCGAGTCCGCGCACCAGTGCCGCGGCCATGGTGATCCCCGAGCGACTGATCCCGGGAAGCAGGGCGAAGACCTGCGCCACGCCCACCACGCCAGCTTCGCGGAACTCGAGGCTTTCCAGGCGTCGGCCGCCCTCGACATTGAGGCCGTGCGTCACCGTCAGCCGGCGCACCTCGGCTCTGCGGCGATAGACCTCAGCGCCGGCGAGTACGAGGCCGTTGATGAACAGGAACGCCGCCGCGGCGATCGGCGTCGCGAACAACACCCGCAGCGCGTGCTCGAACAGCACGCCCACGATGGCGGCGGGGATCGTCGCGACGATCAGCAGCCAGCCGAGTCGCTGCGTCGACGTCTCGATCCTCCGCGTCCGCAACGATCGCAGCAAGCCTCGAACGATCTCCAGCCAAGTGTGTCGGTAGAAGATGATGAGCGCCAGCGCCGTCGCCACGTGCAGCCCCACGAGGAACGCCAGAAAGTACGACTCGCTCGCGGACTGCGCCGCGACCACATCATTCCAGCCGAGCAGCTTCGGCAGGATCACGGAGTGGCCCAGGCTCGACACCGGAAAGAGCTCCGTGATCCCCTGAAGGATGCCCAAAAGGATGGCCTGCAGGTAGGTCATCGCAGCGTCATCGGCACGGCCTCGGCTTCACCAGAGGCGGATAGACAGCCTTCGTGCAAACGCGGTGGCTTCTCGAACGTGACTGTCGCGACGGGCGCCTTCCGACCTGACCGGCGGGCTTATCCCGCTGACGAAGCGCTGGCGGCGGCAAGGAGGTCGGCGGCGTCTGCGATCGGAGTGGCGAAACCCAGTCCCTGGGCGTTGGCGGCCGTCGCCGTGGAGACTCCGATCACCGCCCCGCTGGCATCCAGCAGCGGCCCGCCACTGTTGCCCTCGTTGATGGCAGCGTCGGTCTGAATGAGTCCGCTGAGCGTGACGGTGGCGCCCGTGACCTGGTCTTGGACGTCGACCGATCGGTCGAGACCAGAGACGATCCCCAGGGATGCGCTCTCGGGATACTGACCGAGCGGGTCGCCGATCGCGATCGCAGGCTCACCGACGGCGAGTTGTTGTGAATTGCCGAGCGTGGCGGCCGTCAGGCCGGGCGCTCCGATCTTGATCAACGCCAGATCAGCCGTGCTGGAGGTCTTCACCAGCGTCGCGTGATGCGTGGAGCCATCGGGCAGCGCTACCGAAATGCGGGTAGCGCCCTCGATCACGTGTCGGTTGGTCAAGATGTATCCGCTGCGCGTCAGCACGATCCCGGATCCGACGGCGCTGCCCGTCACTCCGAACCCGTGTTTCCCTCCAAACGAGAGCTTGGTGGTGACTGTCACGACGGATCGGTCGGCCGCAGCAATGACGTCCGGAAGGTTGGTCACGACCGGCACGGTCGGCGCGACGCCGGGTGCACTCCTGGCCGAAGCGTGAGCCGTCACCCCAACCGCCACCGCCGTTGCTCCCGAGGCGACGGCCGCGGACACGATTGCGGTCAGAACCAGACTCGAGACGCGACGGACGCGCCTCGGTCGCGGGGCGGCCACGGGATCTGGTTTGCGCATCCCAGAGGCGCTCGGGCTGAGCACGGTCGTGCTGCCCCTGACGGGTCGGAGGACCAATCCGGGCGGGATGGCCGACTCTTCGAAGGGTTCGAACATCGTGTCCATCGATCTGCTCCACAGCACCATGCGGGTCTCCCGCAATGCCACAGCGTTGCCCTGTGTGTCTTTCGATGCCATTACGCGCTGTCTTGGCCTAGGAGACTCCGGCGTCCTTGTCGGTGCCGGACATCCGCGTTCACCTGGGTCGGTAATGAGCGCCCGGTCATCCCCGGCCTGGCTCATCTCGCACCGGATCATCGGTACATGCCGTTGTGGCCGAGGCTCAGCGTCCCTGGCTCCGGGAAGTACGCCAGACCATGCGGATGGCCACCGGTCTTGATCACGTCGAGCACGGCGAAGGTAGCCGCGTTCACGACCGAAACCGTGCCGTCATAGCGGTTGGAAATCCACAGCTCTTTGCCATCCGGTGACACGGCGATCATGTCGGGAGACTGACCGACGGTCTTGGTCATGACGACTGACCGGGTGGCGAAGTCGATGGTCGAGAGCGATCCGGCGATCCGGTTGGTCACGTATAGCTTCGTTCCGTCGCGGCTGATACCCATCCCATGGGCTCCCAGTCCGGTGGGGATGAAGGCGATCTGTTTCATGGCCACCGGGTCGATCACCGATACGCCGTTGAGCAGCTGGTTGGCCACGAAGAACACTGAACCGTCCGGTGACAGTCGAACGTCGGTTGGACTCCCGCCCACCTTCAGGTCGCCCACGACCGCCATTCGGCTGAGGTCGACTTTGACCACGTAGCCGGAGTACTCACAGCTCAACAGCGCGTATTTGCCATCGACCGACAAGTCCATGTGGTTCGCGCCCGCATGCGAGATCGACACCGTCTTCAGCAACGTCCACGTGGCTCGGTCATAGAAGTAGAGCTGGTCCGCCGGCGCAGCCTTGCTGTCGCGCACATCGATGGCCTTGGTGCCATCGAGACTGAAGTAGAGGTTGTACGGACCGGGCACCGGGATGGGCGTGCCCAAGGTGTCGGCCTGGACATCGATCGGCGTCAGCTTATTGCTGTAGGTCACGTCGACCAACAGGCGACTCAGGTCCCAGTCCGGCGTGATGTGCTCGGGGCTCGCGCCGACGTGCATCCGCTTGATGATCTTGTGGGTGGCAGGGTCGATCACGATGACGTCGCCGCTTTGCTCGTCCGGCACGTACACCCGGGGCGGCACCGAGGCAATCTGCGGGGCGAACATGCCGAGTCCGTCGCGGGCGAAGATGCTGGCGCCAGTGGTCGCCCCGGTGTTCATCGGTGTCGCCGCAGAGGTCAGGACCGGCGTGGGCGGCGGCTCCATGCTTCCGGGAGTCCCGGTCAACGGTGGATCGGTCGGGACCGTGGACGGGGACGGCGGCGTCGCGGCCGCGCCGCAGGCGGCCAGCATGACGAGTGCCAACACAATCGCGATGGGGCCTCTCGGACGCTGTGTGCGACTTCTCGTACCCGCGGCGCTCGGGCGCCAGGGTCGCGCCCACGCGTCGCTGCGGGTCAACGCGCTGCTCCTGCCTGGAGCGCGATGATCGTATCGAGCGGGGCCTGAGACTCACCGCCGACGAGGTAGGCGGTTGTGCCGAGGACGACCGCCGCCGCATCGGATTCCTTGTACGGCAGCTGGCCGACCGTCGACACCGTGCCATCAACAGGGTCGATGCGCAGGATCGCCGCGCTCCCACCCCGGTCGGTCCGGCCTCCGGCAACCAGAAGCTCGCCACCAAGGACGATCGCTGAAGCGTCGGACAACGGCGCTGGAAGCGGCGAACCAAGCGTGACCGCACCCGTCGCCAGATCGACAACCTGCACGGCGCTGGTGCTGCCCACGCCGATCTCACCGCCGATCACGTACAGCTTGCCGTTCATTGCCGCGACCGCTGCGTACCGCACGGGCTGCGTGAGCTTCGCGATCGTCGTGAACCGCGTCCCGTCGAACGTCGACAGCACCTTCGGGTCGATCGACGGCGGATCGCCGCCCCCGACGACGAACATCTGGGCACCAACCGAGACGGCGGTCAGATCAGCGCGCGGCTTCGGCAGCGTTCCCACGTTGCTCGAGGTGCCGTCCGCCGCCACGGTCTGAACCCAATCGGTGGGTGCCGTGTTGCCACCGCCGAAGACGAATTGGACTCCGCCGGCCGATGCCGCGCCCGCGTCGTGCACCGCGTACGGGAGGTCCCCGATCTTCGAGACCGTACCTGCCGCCGGATCGAACGCGAGGATGGTCGACACGGTTCCGCCTGCCGTCAGGCCACCGGCGATGAGGACGACGCTGCCATTGGCTACCGCCGCGGCGCGACTCAAGGCCTGCGGCAGGCGGACGTCCACCTTCGTAGCGACGATGCCGGGGTCGCCTATTGGCGCGACCGGGGTTGGCACGTTCCCATTTGTGGTGCTGCCGCTCGTGGCGAGATCATTCGCCGGCGGCGCCGTGCTCACTGCGGCGGATTCGCTTCGTGCGGCGGACGGAGACTGCGTCGGCGGCGTGCCCGAGGATCCGCAGCCGAAGGCGACCAGCGGGACGACCAATGCCATGACGAGACAACGCCCCTTCAACCCGGTTGCGAGCGCTTCACGGACACCATCCGGGGCGAAGCTGAGTCCAAGCTGAATGAGCGGGTTCGCTGCCACCGGGTTCAAACTAGGTCGATGCGAGACGGCGATCGGGCATGCGGACGCGCTCACACGCCCATCGGCTCGCAGTGCTGATGGCGCGAGACCACATCGCGGTCGCGAGTCGTCTGCGCCGCGGGAGGTACGTCCGCGCGAAACGCACGAACAGCAGCTGGCTCAAAGCGTCCCAACTTGCACGGCGTAGCCCTCCCGATCCGTCTGCCGATCAACGCGAATCAGCGACGCGAACTTCGGGAGAGTGTCGAGAGGACCCTTGCGAGAAGGTTACGAGCGCACGGCCCGCTTTGACGGGCTTCACTGGTTCACGTGCGACCTTGGCCGGCAGCCCATTCGAGCCCTACCGCGTGGCCGGCAGCGCTCGGAATGCCCACCCGTGCGACCTCGCCACATGCCTACCGCGTCCGGCCGGGGCTGACTCGGTCGGCAGGAACGTCGGCGGTACTCGGACGCGGGTCGCCTGCTCGAAGGCGTAGGCGAGTGCGATCAACCGCGGCTCGCTCCAGCGGTCGCCCATGAACGAGACGCCGATCGGCAGATGGCCGACGTAGCCCGCCGGCACGGTGATGTCGGGATAGCCCGCGATCGCAGACGGGCTCGACGATGCGATGTAGGTCGAGAAGTTGCCGCCTAGATCGCCGTACACAGGGTCCGTCACCCATGCGGGACCGTTGGTCGGAGCGATGATCGCATCGAGGTGGTGGGCCGCCAGCGTGCCATCGATGGCAGCTCGTGCAGTGGAGGTCGCGCGGCGGCGCGCCCTGGTGCAGCGCGAGTCCGCGCGACCGCCCGTTGCCTGGGCTGCGCTGAAGATGGCCGAATTCCAGGGCCCCTCCTTGACCCGATGAGCTTCGTCGAAGTGGACCACATCAAGGAGTTTCCGGGGATAGCTGGGCTCGACGTAGGTGCCGAGGTAGGATTTGATGTCCGACTTGAACTCGCACAGCAGCGCCCTGTTCTCGGGGCCGTATGCGGCTCCGATGGAGATGGGTACCGGGTCCACGATGATCGCGCCCTGGGCTCGCAGCGCCTTGACGGTTGCCTTCAGGATCCGGTGGACTGTGGGGTTGATCCTCGAGCTGTACGTCTCCTGGCGCCAGACGCCAATCCGCGCACCCTTGAGCGCCATGGCATCGAGGAACCTGGTGTAGTCGTTGAAGGCGTGTCCCGCCTGGTCGGCCGTTGCCGGGTCGCTGCGGTCGATGCCGGTCATAACGCCAAGGAGGACGGCGGCATCGGTGACACTCCGTGCAATCGGACCGGCGGTGTCCTGGTTCGCCGAGATCGGGACGATGCCCGTGCGGCTCAGCAGCCCGAGAGTGGGCTTGATCCCGACATCGCTGTTCGCACCGGATGGGCAGACGATCGAACCGTCCGTCTCGGTGCCCACAGCCGCCACGGCAAGGTCGGCGGAGGCCGCCACGGCTGAGCCGGAGCTCGATCCGCAGGGGTTGCGATCGAGCACGTAGGCCATGTTGGTCTGCCCGCCGATACCACTCCAGCCGCTGGAGGATGGAGCAGATCGCATGTTCGCCCACTCCGATAGGTTCGCCTTGGCAATGATCAGGGCTCCGGCCGCCCGAAGGCGCGCCACGATGAACGCGTCCGGCGGCGAGCTGCCTGCGAGCGCCCACGACCCGGCAGTCGTCGGCATGCCCGTGGTGTCGATGTTGTCCTTGACCATGATGGGAAGCCCGAGGAGGGGCAGATGCGAGCCGCGGCGGCGTGCGGCATCCGCGGCGCGAGCGTCGGCGAGCGCAGAGCTGCTGACCGTGATCACCGCGTGGAGCTCAGGGTTCAACTGCTTGATGCGGCGGAGATAGAAGTCGACTAGCTGCACAGCTCTCAGCCGTTGCCGATCCATGAGCGATTCGAGCTGGGGGATCGTTGTCCTGTCGACGTTGATGCCCGCGACGCGCGTGTCTGTCGGCGAGGGCGAGAGAAGGGCCGGGGCCGCGTCCACACCCGATGCACTGAACGCGAGGGACAGGGTGGTCGCGGCAAGGACAAGGAGCCGTCGAGTCGAGCTGGTCATTCGGGAGACCTCTGATCGTCCCGATGACGAGATCGCGGCAACGAGTCATGCGCCAGACCCGGGCGTTGGGTCACTCCTCGACGCGACTTCCCAGCTCGACCGACGCCATGGACTCGTGCGAGGCCACATCCACACGGGTCGCGGCCAGGTAGGCAACGCAGATGACGATCAGCACCGTGAGGACCACGGCCACCGTTGCGTCGCCCAGGCGCAGTCCGCCCAGGCCGGACTTGCCCAGCCAGTCGGCGACCGAGGCGCCCAGCGGTCGCGTGATCACGTAGGCGGCCCAAAAGCAGGCGATCTCCGGCCAGCCGAGGAAGCGGTAGCCGAGGGCCGGGATGACGAAGAGCACGCCGAACAGGACCGCCGAGGCGAGGTAGCCGAGGCCCAGCGTGGCCGCCGTGAAGTCGCCGGCCGCGGTGCCCAGGGCAAAGGTGGCCATCACCGTCGCCCAATAGAACAGCTCGCGGCGGGGCGTGACGATGCTATGGATGGAGAGCGTCCCCTCGACCCGGTACCAGACCGCGAAGACGACCGCCAGCGCCAGTGCCAGCGCGATCGTCGAGGCGACGTAGGGGATCCCGAGGACCACGTGCATGACGTCGGCCACCATGGTCCCGAAGACGGCCACCATGACGATGGCGAACCAGTAGATCCAGGCGTCGTAGTGCCTCGCCCGCAGCTGGATGGCCAACGCGACGAGGAGGCCCAGGCAGGCCACCGCGACTGCCACGTAGGGGTCGATGCGGAAGACCAGGAAGTCCGAGGTGGACTCGCCCATTGCGGTCGAGAGCAGCTTGATGACCCAGAACAGGATCGTCAGCTCGGGGACCTTGAGCCACGTTCGCTGCGTGAGCCAGGCGCTGAGCCCGCCGCGTCGGGGGATGCTGCACGGCCGGCAGTCTAGAGCGCGCATCTGAAACCGCAGCGGGCTGCGGCCGAAGCCCCAAGTGGACGAGCCAAGCTGTGGCGGCTTGGGCCGATAGCCACGACGGAACGCAGGGAGCCATGAGGTCGTCACAGACTCTAGGCAGTGATCGCCTCATTGACATGACGACCACGCGATCCGTCGCTCCCCCGAGGTGGCCATGAACTACTTTCGACGCGCTGTCGCTTTGTTTCTTCCCGCGGCGATGGTCGCCGTGGTCGCGGTTGGATTTGCCTACGTCGCGGTCCAACAAGTGCAGCGCGCCGACGCCAACGACCCGCAGATTCAACTCGCCGAAGATGCGGCGAACCTACTCGATGCCGGTGCAGCGCCGGCATCCGTCGTCGGCACGACGTCGGTGGACGTCGCGCGCAGCCTCGCGCCATTTGTGGCGATTTACGATGCTGATGGCCGCGTCGTCGCCAGCGACGGTGTTCTGGCTGGTAGGGCCCCGGTCCCGCCGATCGGCGTCCTCGCGAGCGCCAGGGCAAGTGGACGCGACATGGTCACGTGGCAACCCGAACCGGGTGTGCGGATCGCAACCGTTGTCATCCCCTGGAGCGGGGGCACGGTGCTCGCCGGAAGGAGCCTCAGCCTCGTCGAGCAGCGAGATGGCGCGATCTTGCTGCTAGCTGCCGCCGCGCTCATCAGCCTCTTGGTCGCGATTGGGCTCATGTCGCTCGTCGCCGCTGCAATCTGGCCCACCGGACCAGCGGACCCGGCGCCGGTTTCGGCCGCGGCGAGCTCGCTTCCCAGGGAGACCGCAGCGGGTGGGGATCCGGCTTGAACAGGGCATCGTCGCGCAGGCAGCGGACGCCAGCCAGGTCGGAGATTGGCGGCCGCGACCTCGAAGCGCTCGTTGAAGCGCGGCAGGAACGCCTGCAGGACGGCCTCGGCGCTCTCGCGGTCGTTGGCCCCGGCGAGACGCAGCAGCAGACGACCCTGGAAGGTTTCCCAGGCGCGTTCGATGCGGCCCTTGGCCTGTGACGACCCGGCGGGGATCGAGCGGATGCCAGCTCGCGCAGCGCCCGACCGAGCTGCGTCGGCAGGCGGTCATCGGCGAGCCGCAGTTCCTCCGCCCGCAGCTTCGCCAGGGGTTGCTCGAAGGAGCCCCGTGACGGTCGCGATAGATCGCCGCCGGCAGGCCGTGGCGCTCGATCGTGGTGCGCAGGATGGTGAAGTAGCCGGCGCTGTCCTCCTGCTCCCGGAAGGTGGCGCCGGTGACGGCGGCGCTCGCTCACGCCTGCCAGCTGAGCCACGTCAGCGACTGCCAGCTCACTCGCCACCTGACGCGTCAGGAGGTGTGCCCGTTGCTGTTCCCGGGCGGGCATCGTGATGGTCTCCCTCATCGATGGAGACTGACAAAGTCACGGACCAGTTAGCACAGACAGAATCGTGGACCAACCACAGACCTGGTTCCGTTTCTCGTCGCACGTAGGAGACTGCCATCTGCCGAGTCGACCATCTCAAATCCGAGTTACGAGATCACGCCTTGTCCCAGCCCGGGATCGTGCCCCAGGAGACATCCGCCCTCGACCACGACCGTCGCGACGCATGACGGCGGCGGACGCTGAGGCCCGTCTCACCGTCGCACGCGAGCGGTACCTCGCAGGCGAGCTCCGCGCGGCCGTGCATCTGGCTCTCGAGGCCGCCGAGCTTGCGAAGGGAGCCAACCGGCCGGACCTGCTGGCACAGGCCGCACTCGTCGACGATGGTGTCCCTGATCCTGCGACTTCGCCGATCACCGAGCGGATTGCCCGTGACGCGCTGCTCTCTTTGCCTGAGGACGCCCCCGTTCGGGCAATGCTGCTTGGCCAGCTGTCCATGGCTCTCCACCATCGCGAGCGGTTCGCCGAATCCGAGGCAGCCGCCAACGCAGCTCTTGCACTGGCAGACGAGTCGAATGCCCCTGAGGCCAAGGTCGTCGCGCTGAACGCGAAGCTCCTGGCGCTCGCCGGTTCGGACTACGGCCAACACATGCGGGACCTCGTCGATCCGATGCTGGCCGCGGCCGAGACGATCGGCTCGGCGACCGGGGAGCTGTTCGCGCGGAACTGGCGAATCGCGGCGGCGATGCGTCTCGCCGACACGGCCACCGTTACGCGCGAAATCGATTCGCTCGACGTGCTCTCGGCGCGATCTGGCCTGCCGCTCGTGACGTGGAACGCCGTATTCGCTCGAGCCGGGCTCGACCACGCTCTCGGCAGGTTCGAGGAAGCCGAGGCGGCAGCGCGCCTGGCACGCGACGTGCTCCCGGCATCGCAGCGACACCACACTCAGCCGCTGTTCATCGCGCAGATCATGCTCATCGCAACGGATCGTGGTGTCGAGCCACCTGAAATCAACGTGGCCCGAAGCATCGCCGTCGGTGCGCCGGTGATCCAGGCGGTCATGACTGCCCGCTATGACCTTGAGATGCGCGATCGCGTGTCGGCTCAAGCGTCCTTCGACGCACTACGGCCCCGCCTCGGAGATGTCGCGATGGATCGCCGAGGGCTGGCAGCACTGGTCGCCGCCATCGAGCTCGCGGTTGCGTTCGCCGATCGTGAAATCGCGGCTGCGCTCCGTGACCGGCTGGAGCCGTTTGCTGGAGGGATGGTGGCCAGCGCGATCGGTGCCGTTGGTCCGGTCGCCCACTTCCTGGCGCGCGCCGAGACGTTGCTCGGTCGTCACGACGACGCGATCGCACACGCGGACGCGGCCGCCCTCCTCGCCGCCCGTGGCGGCTTTCGACCATGGCACGCCCGCGCTCGCCTGTGCTTGGCGGAAGCTCTGGCGGCACGAGGTACCGCGGGCGATGTCCCTCGGGCTCGACACCTGGCGACTCTGGCTGAAGCCGCGGCAGGCCACCTCTCGATGCGCGGCCTCCATGAACAGGCCCGTGACCTGGTCGCCCGACTTGATCCCAGCACGCGGCTCTCGCCCCGGGAGCGAGAGATTGCGCGTCTGATCGCCGGCGGCGCGTCGAACCGCGGTATAGCGGACGCATTGGGCCTTTCCGAGCGGACGATCGAGAGCCATGTACAGCACATCCTCACCAAGCTTGACCTCCACGCCCGGACCCAGATCGCGGCATGGGTGGTCGAATCAGGCCTCGCGCCGACGGACGGGTAGCGGACGATCGCAGAGCGATTACGTACCGACTCCGCACTCGCCACGATGTCTCGGGTCATCCGAGCGTCGTACGGTCGAGACACCTCCGACGGGACGAGACTTGAATTGAGGAGATACCGGTGGGGTCAGGGACCGCGCTTGTACAGCGTTGGGTGGGGATGTTCAATTCGGCCGATCTGTCGGCGGGCGAGGCGATCGCAGCGGACGCCTACGTCGAACACGCCGTCGCGCCATTCGGAACTTCGGAACCCGGGCATGTGAACGGGCCGGAGCACCTGAGATCGGCCGCGAGTTGGCTGCTCGCCCAGTTCCCGGACCTCCACATGACCGTGGAAGCACTCCTCGAGGACGGCGATCTAGTGGCCACCCTGATCTCATCGACCGGCACCAGTCTCGGGCCACTCAACGGCGGCATGCCCGCGACGGGGCGTTCGTTCGCCAGCCGGCAGAGCCACTGGTTCCGCGTGAGAGACGGTCGATTGGTCGAGCACTGGGCGACGCGCGACGACCTCGGAGCAATGCTCCAGCTGGGTGTAATTCACGGGCCCGATTCCCGTGGCTGAGGCTCCAGCACTCCAATCGACCGCGATACGACTCCTGTCATGCGCGCTGGTCGCACTCGGTCTGTTCGCCAGCATCCCGGTGCAGCCTGGTGTGCAGGCCGCAGCTCCCGAGTTGAGCCCTAGCCCGACCGCTCCCCAGCCCAGCCCCTCCGCGGTACCCTCGCCATCGAGTGGGGTCGGCTCGATGCCTGACCTCGCGACCGTTCAGCAGGTCCTGCTCGACGATGGTGTCGGGTTCGTCGCGACGGACGGATCGTTCGATGGCGGAACACCGGCTGCGCCCGTGATCATCCCATCCGAATCTCTGCCCGGCCTGATCACACGGGCAGCCGACAAGAATGGCCAGCTTGGGCGTGATCTCGATGCTCTGGCGGGTCCCGTGCCGACGAGGCTCCCGCCCGCGGCGCTGCTGGCCGGCTACGTGCGTGGTGCGAAGACGCCCGGCGCCGATCTCGCGCGGGTCCTCCTTGCAGGAGCTGACCTCACGCACCCCGAGGATGTCGTCTTTCCGACGCTCGTGCTCGAGCTGTTCCTCGCCGACAGCGTCCACTTCGTGGGAGGCTGGCGGGCCGCACCCACTGCCACGCCACCAGCGGCGTCTCCATCCCTGCTGCCCAGTGCATCGCCTGCGGCGGAGGCAGCGACGCGGATCCGGCTCGCATCCGTCACATCGGCCGCGTTCTCGCCCTGTCAGGAGTTCGCCGACATCGTCTATGGCTCGATCAACAAGGTGTTCGACGCCCTTCATATCCCGCCCGGCCACGTCGGCAAGACGGGCAGCGAGTTCCTCGACGCCGTCCTTCAAGGGCTCACCGATGTCGTGGTGGCCGGTCTGAACCTCGTCATCAACGGCGTCCGTTCGCTGGTGATCAACGGGGTGAAGGTCCTGTTCGGGGACCTCATCGACGTGATCGCGCAAATCTCGTCAGTGGTCGCGCTGGTCGGCACGGTGCTGCTCAACATCGAGCCGCTCAGCCTTCGGCTCGCGCCCGACAGCAATGAGGTGGCCAAGGATGTCGCGCCGGTGCTCGACGGCCTCTCGCTCACCGCGACCGTGCCGTTCGCCAGCTGGCCACCCCAGCTCGATGACTGCGCTCGTCTTTCCACGGGTAAGCCGCTGCCCTCGCTCAAGCCCATCGGGTCCACTGTCACGTGGACCACCTCGGCAATCAACGGGACGGACCTGGGCGCACTCGACGGCAGCCAGGACACGACGCTCCGCGATGCTGCCGGCGACGACACGATCGCGGCAGCGATCCTCCAGACGGGGGTCGAGACCCCCGAGCAGGCTCAGGGCGCGCCTGCGAAGGGGGCGGTGCGCGTCGACGTGACCGTCGATCCCGCCTCCTATCGGGCCATCATGGACGCGTTGACGTCGGCCGCCGCATCGCTGCCGGGGACTGCGCTGCATCTTCCGGAGCCGCTCCGTTCGTACCTCAGCGGGCTGCTGACGCAGGCGACGCAGGAGGCCACCATCGGGCCTCACGAAGCTGCTCTCGCCATCCGTGAGCACGCTCGTCGTGGTCGACTATCACGAACCCTCGCAGCCGACACCCGCACCGACGGTCAGCGGCCCTGGCGGCACGTGGCACGGCCAGTGGTCCAGTGGCAGGTACGCGCTGAACGGGACCTTCACGCTCACGCTCGTTGAACGTGGTTCGGCCCTTTCAGGACACGTCGCCATCTTCGGTTCGCATTGCGTGTCGGGCGGCGCGGTGACGGGCCAACTGTCGGGTGACCAGATCACATTCGGTGCGGTCAAGGCCGAGGACACGATTTCCTTCAGCGGGGCCATTGCTGGCGGCACGATGCAGGGCACGTATTCGGACACCGCGCCCTGCGGAAACGATCACGGAACATGGTCTGCGTCAAGGTGAGCAGCTGCGCTGATCTGTATCGGGTGCCCAGCGATTGGAGGGCCGATCCCTATCGGCTACCCGCCCAGCACCGCGTCCATCGCCCGCGCCACCTCGCGCTGCCGCCGCTCGAGCACGTGCCCGTAGGTGTGCGAGGTCAGCACGATCTTCAAGTGGTGCTCGCCCAAACACTTGGTTCAACCGATGTTGTGCGCTGGCAGTGACCCCAGTCTCGGATCTTCTACGATCTGCTGGTCCCAAGCCAAGGTGAGGAACCTGTGCACCGGCGTCGACCCCTGGCGATCCTGCTGGCCGTCGCCTCGATCACGCTTGCCGTTGTCGGGGTGGCCTCGGCCGCCATGCCGGCGCCGCGCTCCCGTGGTGCACTCGGCGCCACCGTCGCAACCGGTTCTGCGTCGGCGGATGGCACCTCGGCCTCACCGGCGCCAGGGTGCAGCGGCCCGGCTGCGTCCGCGCCCGAAGCGTCGAGCTCGCCGACGTCGGCCACGCCCGGGGCCGCGACTTCTCCTGGCGTATCGGAGCCGAGCCCGACCGCGTCCGCGCAGCTCGTGCCGCAACCAGCACTTCCGGCGATCCTGGACCTCCTCTGCCAGTACCCGCTGGTTGGGCTCGCTGACCGCCACGGGCTGCAGCAGGAGCACGACGTCATCGACGCCCTGCTGCGTGAGCCGAGCCTCCCCAGCCTCATCGACGACATCGTGGTGGAGTTCGGAAATCCGCTCCAGCAGGCGACGGCGGACGCGTACCTGCTCGATGGCGCGGACATCACCGACAACCAGCTGCGTCAGATCTGGCGTTCGACGGGCGGTCCTCTCTGGGACGCCCCGGTGTACGAGCAGTTCTTCCGAACCCTCCACGACGTCAACATGGCGCTCCCGCCCGATGAGCGTATCCGCGTCGTCCTGGCCGACACGCCGATCGACTTCACCCGTGTCCAGAGCGTCGCGGATGCCGACTACGTCCGGAGCATGGAGAACGAGACCGACCAGCAGTTCGCCGATCGCGTCGAGCAGGAGGTGGTCGACAAGGGCCACCGGGCACTGCTCATCGCCGGCGGCGGCCATCTGCGACGCGGTCTTCATGCCGACACCCAACCACAGGTCGGACGCGCCGGGCCAACCGCCCAACCTCGGGACCATCCTCGCCGAGCGGCATCCGGGGCAGTACGCCGTGATCGACACCCTGATCGTGGGCTACCTCAAGCACGTCGATTCATCTGGGACGAACCTCGAGCCGCCGGTGGCTGAGAACGTTGCCAACTGGCAGGCGCCTGCGCTTGCGCCGTTGGCGGGGACGTGGCTCGGCGATCAGGTCGGTCCTGACATCAGCTATCGCGCGATGACGCCCGAAGATCAGCGATATGGGTCGCAGGCAGACGCGGTGCTGTACCTCGGTCCGGACGACACGCTGACGAACTCACTTCCCGACCCAGCGATCTACACCGGCGACTACGCGACATTCCTCGACCACCTGTCGCCGATCATGTCGGCGGTCTACGGCGACCAGGAGGACTGGCTCGGCAGTGCGATCGCCTACGCCAAGAGCAATCCGAGGCTGTTCCCGTAGCGAGAGTGACTGGAGGCCAAGGCTGAAGGCTCGGCCGACGGCGTGGCGCGATCACCAGAATCGCCAGCCAGGCGCCGTCGGCAGCGAAGCGACCGGACGGCACGTGGTTGAGCCCGACGCCCTCCATGAGATCGCGGATCACGTTCTCCACCTCGGAGTGGCGCCGGTGGTGAAGGGGCTGTAGTTCGACTAGGCCACAGGTCGCTCAATACGAGACGGCTCGCACCCGGTTCGAGAAGTCGTCGGCGATGAACATCGTTCCGTTGCGGTCGAGGCTCACGGCTACCGATGACAGCTGCGCGTGGGTGGCTGGTCCACCGTCGCCCGAGAAACCGACCGCGCCAGTCCCGGCGATCGAGTACAGGTGTCCACTGGTCATTTTCTGGGCGTAGAACGTTCCTGTTCGGCCGGCCAGCACCCGCACCTTCGTACTCGAGATCAGGATGTTGTCGTGCGAGTCCACGAGCACGCTCGTCGGCGCTGACCCTTGGTTCACGGTGACAATGTGATTCGCCTGCACGCTGTGCCCGTAGAACGTGCCGGATTTGGCGGCGATCAATCGGACGCGGTTGTTGAAGTGATCCGCGACGATGAGATTGCCGGTGCCGTCGACCGCCACGCTGGTTGGCCACTGGACGCATGCCTGCGATGCTGGTCCGCCATCTCCAAGCGCGCCGCCATTGCAGTGTTTGCCCACCAAGCTGTAGATGTGACCCGCGGTCATGCTCTGCCCGTAGAATGCGCCGCTCTTCTCAGCAACCACGCGGACCGCATCGTTGGACCCGTCGGCATCCGTGAGCACGATGTTGCCGACGCCATCGATCGCGATGCCATCCGGCTCGCCCATCTTGGCGCTGGTCGCGGAACCCCCATCACCGGTGTACCCGAACGCGCCTGTTCCGGCAATGGTGTAGATGCTGCCGGTGTGCATCGACTGTCCGTAGAACGTCCCGGATTTCGCGGCGATCACGCGGACGCGGTGGTTGTCCGTGTCAGCGAAGACGAGGTTTCCGGCACGGTCACTGGCCATACCGGTCACGTAGACGACAAAGTCACCGACGCCGTTGAAGTGGTTCAGCAGGCCGACCTTCGCGTTCTTGGCCGGGCCCTTGTCGCCAGAGAAGCCCTCGACGCCGGTTCCAGCGAGCGTGGTGATCTTGCCGGCTGTCAGGCTCTGGCCGTAGTACGTGCCGCTCTTGCTGGCCACGATGCGCAGGCGTTCGTTCCAGCCATCGGCCAACGATCAGGTTGCCGAAGGAGTCCACGTAGGTGCCGGTGAGCCCGTGCAGCTGGGCCGCCAACGCAGATCCGCCATCGCCTGAGTACGTCGAGCTGCCATCGCCACCGACGGTGTAGATGTGGCCGGCCTTCATCGACTGGCCGTACGCTTTGCCGGTCTTGGCCGCGACGAGGCGCACGCGATTGTTGAACCAATCGGCGATCGCGACATTGCCCTGCGCGTCGACTGCCACGCCGTCTGGAAACGAGAGATGCGCCGAGGTCGCGAGACCTCCGTCGCCTCCAAACGAGCCGTTCAGGGCGTACTTGCCAGCGATCGTATACAGATCGTTGGCGACCATCGCGCGTCCGTAGGCGTTACCGCTCGTGCGGGCGAGGACGCGGACGAGGTTGTTTCGCGCATCGCTGATGATGACGCTGCCCTTGGCGTCCAGCGTGATGCCCACGGGCAGTGAGAGCTCGGCGCTGGTGGCCAATCCCCCATCACCCGAGTGGCCGTCGATGCCATTGCCCGCAATGTGATAGATGTCGCCGGCAACCATGGGCTGCCCGTAGAACGTGCCGGTCTTGGCCGCGATGAGCCTGACGACGTCGTTTTCCGTGTCGGCAAAGATGAGGTTGCCGTCTTTGTCGAAGGCAGCCGCACTGTCGGACGTCAGGTTCACCAGCGCGTTCCACGCGAAACTGCCGTCTCCGAAATAGCTGCGCACGCCGTTGCCCGCCAGCGTGTAGATGTCTCCCTTGACCAGCTGCGGCCCCGGAATGCCGAAGTACGTTGCCGTGCGGGCGGGAATGAATTGGATGCGGTCGTTCCCGTAGTCGATGATCGCCACGTCTCCGGCGGGATCCACCGCGACACCGCCGGGGAGATCCAACAGCGCACTCCGCGCCGCGGCGCCATCTCCCGTGCCTCCGGACTGGCCGGTGTGTCCCGCGATCAGGTACACATGCCCAGCCGTCATGGCGCGTCCATAGAAGGTGCCGGTGGACCTCGCCGCGACCAGCACCACGTTCCCGCATGCGCAGATCGAGGCGTTGCCGCTATCCCCGATCACGACGTTGCCATGGCTGTCCACGGACAGGCCGTTGAGGACGCCCATGGGGCCGCCAGCAGTCTTCGCCCCATCCGCGGGGGTCCGGGCTACCCCGAGACCGGCCAGGTTCGTCGCGCGCCCGGTCGTCGCAGAGATCGCCCGAATTGCGAATCCCGCGTCATCAGCAATGTACAGAGAGCCATTCGCCGCCGCGATCGCCGAGGGCTGAAGCGCCACCTGCGTCCCCGCTGCCGGACCCCCGACGCCACCCGCGACCGTGTGGATCGTTCCCGGCGGCGATGCGGCGGCAGCGCCGCCGCCCATCATTGAGGCGACGCTGGCCAACGCGATGGCGGTCAACGTGCCGCCTCTCACTCCCGCTGCCGGCCAGAACCTCGAGATCATCGAATGCACCCTCAGCTGTTGGAATCGGGTACCAGTCTCTGCCTGATGGGCCACAGAGTCCATACCTGCTCCCTTGGTCGACAACTCAGGCGCCTGGGTCGTGGCAGCGCCCGAACCACGGGGCCATCACGTGCCGCGTTTGACCATCGGATGCAGGTCAAGATCCAATGACCTGATGTCCGTCAACGCATTCGCTGGTCTGACAGCCACTTCGATTGCCACGGCCAAATGACTCGAAACAATGCCAATGGAGAGGGTGTTCGACCGACCCCGCGTGGAGTCGATTTGCGAGACCTCCAGCGCACGCCATGGACCGCAGTACTCGTCGCATCCTGCGGCTTCGAACAAGGGCCGGAATAAAGTCCAGGGATGGCGCTGTTCGCGATGGCGTTCCCGATCCTGCCCGGCAATGAGACTGGATGGTGATGTCAAACCCCGGCTCGGAATCACAGGGCGGCGAGCATGCTTCGTGCCCGCCGCCCTGCCCGTCTTGACGCGATCCCCGAGGCTGCCGGAGATCAGATATTGGCGCCGATGGTGCTGAGGATGCCGGAAATCTGTGTGCCCAGGAAGACGAGGGCCGCGATCGCGATGACCGCGATCAGTGCGAGGATCAGGGCGTATTCGGCGAGACCCTGACCGTCTTCATTGCCGAGCGCGCGGTCGAGCCAGCGCATGACTGCCATGGACGGTTCCTTTCGAAGATGAGAACGCTCGGTTGACGCCGGCATCGTCATGGTCACGCGGGCCTTGGACCCATGGGACGTCAGTCCTGCGTCGTTCCAGAAACTTGTCATAGGGCCACTATTTGCGGGACCCCGCGCAAGGAGGCCCGATGGACGAGTCGCCCGCTCGAGTGCGGTGACTCGGCCATCATCCCGGCCATCTCCTTGCCGGTATGGACATAGCCCTGTCGTCGTGACATCCAGCGCGGTGCGTGCCCGGCCGTGCATAGAGGCGCGCGATCGATGAGATGAGCTAGGTCGAGCGGAGACCGTCCGAGGCGATCGACCTTCGCAGCGACGCGACATCGATTCGCTTGCTTGGTTGGAGCGGATGCACGGGTCAGGCCGCGGCGATATCTCGTCTCCGGACGACGAGGGCTCCGATGGCAGCCAAGGCGACCGTCGGGACGGCCAATGCAGCGAACCGCCAGAGTTCGGTGGGGTGGACCAGTGGGTCACCGCCAAGTGCCCAGTCCCACGGAGAGAGCCGGTGCCAAGGTTCGAGTAGATCGCTCAATGGGAATAGCGCGGCGACCACGTAGGACGCGACTGCGGCGCCGATCCCAACAGCCAGGACCAGCGACGGCCGCGCCTTCGCACTCGCAACCGCGAACGCCAGCGCGCCGAAGAGTGCCGCGATCATGCCGGATAGCAGGATCGTCGAGGCAACATACGAAACGCCGATTTCCAGGCCAACCGCGCTGTCCGCCGCTACCTGGACCACCACCAGAGCGACCACAATTGCCGCCAGCGCGATGAGCGACGCGACGGCTCGCCCCAGGTACAGGTGGCCACGTTCGACCGGCTGTGAGACGAACAGTTCGATGCGTCCACTCGCCTCATCCGCGGCTGTCTGACCGTTCACGAACGCCACCGCCGCCGCGGCAAGCAACAGAGGAACGAAGAACTCATACAGGTTCCCGCGCAGGAACCCCGCCGGCGTCCCGAAGTCCTGCAGGCCAAACGCCTGGATGACGCCAGCGGGCAGTTGCCCGATCGCGTCCGAGATCCCAGAGGAACCTCGGAATGCCGGCCAGAAGGCAACGGTTACGGCGATCAACGCAGACAGGCCGGCTGCCCACCAGAACGCGGCACGCCGGAGCGAGGAAAGCGGCGTCGAGACCAGGACCCACAGTCTCGTCATCAGGCGGCGTGTTCGAAGAGGTCGAGAAAGGCCTCTTCGAGGTCCGGCTCTTCGACCAGCAACGAGATTACCGGATGGCGGGCGAGGAGTTCGAGTACCGGTTGGATGGGCCCTGACAACACGGCCGTGAACCGGGTGCCGTCGACCACTGCGTCATCGATGCCGGCCAGCGATTGAAGCTCGGTCGCTGGCGGCGGCCCATCGAACCAGACCTCGATCCGTTGCCGGGCGCGTCCACGCAACTCGGCCACCGTCCCCGCAGCGACGACGCTTCCGGCCTTCAGCACCGCGACCCGATCCGCAGCACGCTGCACTTCGGCCAGGCTGTGTGAAGACAGGAAGATCGTCCGCCCTTCGGCCTGTGCCTCGCGGACGAGTCCCAGGAACTCGTGTTGCATCAACGGGTCGAGCCCGTTCGTTGGTTCGTCGAGCACTAGCAGCTCGGCGTCGGTCATGAACGCGAGGAGCAGCGCGACCTTGCGACGATTGCCGGTGGACAGGTCGCGGAGCGGCCTGCGTAGGTCGAGCTGAAAGCGCTCAGCGAGGGCGTCACGACTGCGGGGATCGAACCCGCCGCGCAGCCGACCGATCGTCGTCGCCAGCTCCATGGCCGTCAGCCGCTCAGGCAGGCGAAGCTCGCCGGGAACATACGCGATGCGCCTGCGGAGGGCGACACCGTCGCGCTGGCAATCCAGGCCAAACGCGCTGATCCCGCCGGCGGTGGGCCGCAGGAGCCCCAGGAGGCAGCGAATGGTGGTGCTCTTCCCAGCCCCATTGGGACCCAGAAAGCCGAAGACCTCCCCTTCGTTGACCTCGATGTCGATCCCGCGAACGGCCTCGATCCGGCCGTAGTTCTTCACCAGGCCTTCGATCTGGAGGACTGTTGACGCAGGCACTCAGATGCAGCCGGTCGGCGACTTGGCCGGGATCAGCCCCGGCTGGCCGAGCGGCACGGGCAGCGGGCCGAGCGTGATCTTGCTGGTGTCCACGGTGAGCACTCCCTTGGCATCGACCGCGGAGGCGAAGCGATCGAGGCTGCGCGGCGCGGGACCGAGCTCCTGCACCTTGATCCCCAGACGGTCATAGCGCGACCCGTGACAGGGACACTCGAACCAGTAGTTCTTGGTGCAGAAGTTGGGCTTGCAGCCGAGGTGCGTGCAGCGCTGGTAGAGCGTGCGCACGTTGGTCGCCGCGCCGTCGCCCTGGGGGCTGTTGCCGGTCTGGAAGCCCAGCGTCGGGTCGAGCAGGGTGACGTACGTCTTGGCGTCCTGGAAGTAGGACGGTGCCCCCGTGGTGATGTCCGCACCCTGCACCGCCGGATTGGCCTTGACGGTGTCGAGGTCACCCAGCGTGAGCGTGGCGCCGAAGCCGCTCGACAGGTTGGGCCATAGGAAGGCGATCGTGCCGCCGGTGATCTCGAACGTCCAGAGTGCGACCGCGGCGCCCAGCGAGCGACGAATCACCTGACGCCGCGACAGGCCCGCTGGCTGCCCTGTGCGCAACTCGCGCAGGACTTCGGTCGTGAGCGCCTTGGGTTCCTGCCAGCGCGCCAGTCTCCAGTTGCCCATCGGTTCATCGCATATCCTATGTCATCTATTGATCGAGGACAACTACCGAGGGATGGTGTGCCGGACGAACGGGTCATCACCGCGATCGAACGGGTAATCGTTGGCGGCGTCGCGATCACCGCTCGCGCGTTGGGTGACGAGACGTCCGATCTGACGTTGATGCAGTGGCGGGTGCTGGTGGTCGTCGGCGAGCAGGAGACCGGCCTTCACGTCGGCATGGTCGGTCAGCGCATCGGCACGACACCGCCTTCGGCGAGTCGGATCATCCGCAGGCTCGAGGACCGTGGGCTGATCGAGCTCGTTCGGGACGAGTCGGATCGGCGTTTCATGCTCGTCCGGCTGACGCGCCAGGGCCGAGCGCTGCGAGCGACGCTCATCGAGCGGCGGCGTTCGCTGATCCGGACGGCCCTTCAGTCGCGCAACGCGGCTCTCCCGTCTGACCTGGCCGAAGCGCTGGAGGCCATTGCGTCGGTCCTCCTGGCACTGGGACTGACATGAGGGCGGCGCTCCATCGACGGTTTCTCGCCGCGCGTCGCCAGCTGCGCGATGCCAGCTACGTCCGCAAGTGGGTCGTCCTGGGCTCACTCATCGGCGTTGTCGGTGGCCTGGGCGCGATCGTCTTCGTTTGGGCACTGGACCTGGCGACGCAGCTGTTCCTTGGAGTCCTTGCCGGCTATGTGCCACCCAGTCCGGCCGGCGAGGGCGGCGCGCCGATCACGGATGCCGCCCGACCATGGGCGATCCCATTGGTGGTCGGCCTGGGCGGCCTGATCGCGGGCATCATCGTGTTCCGCTTCGCTCCAGAGGCGGAGGGACACGGCACCGACGCCGCGATCGAGGCGTTCCACCACCATCCGCGCGGCATCCGTGCGCGCATCCCCTCGATCAAGCTGGTCGCGTCGGCGATCACCATCGGGTCCGGTGGCTCCGGTGGCCGCGAGGGTCCGACCGCGCAGATCAGTGCCGGCTTCGGCTCGATGCTCGGACGGGTCCTCGACCTCGATCAGCACGACGCCCGGCTGGCCGTCGCGGCGGGCATGGCGGCAGGAATCGGCGCGATCTTCCGGGCCCCGCTGGGCGCCGCGATCCTGGGTGCGGAGCTCATGTACCGCGAGGACTTCGAGGCAGAGGCGCTGCTCCCGTCGTTCATTGCCACGATCGTCGCGTACACGGTGTTCGGCCTCGTCAACGGCTTCGATCCCATCTTCGGGCTCCAGTCGCGCTATGTCTTCAACAACCCGCCGCAGCTGATCTGGTACGCGCTCATTGGCATTGTCGCCGGCCTCGTAGGCCGGCTGTACGTGGGCGGCTTTTACGGCGCGGTTGACCGCTTCAAACGGTGGTCGATGCCGCCATGGTTGAAGCCCGGCATCGCCGGCGTGTGCGTGGGGCTCCTGGCGCTCGTCATCCCGGGCGTCCTTGGAACCGGCTACGGATGGGTTCAGGCCTCGCTCAGCCGGGCCTCGCTGCTGGCGCTGCCGCTGTGGATGGTGCTCGCGCTGCCGTTCGCCAAGATCCTCGCGACGTCACTCTCGATCGGATCGGGCGGCTCGGGTGGCGTCTTCGGACCCGGGATGGTGATCGGCGGTCTGCTGGGAGCGTCGGTGTGGCGGCTGCTGGAGCCGATCGCGCCATTCGTTCCCGCTGATCCGACTCCGTTCGTGATCGTGGGCATGATGGCGCTCTTCGGCGGCGTCGCCCATGCGCCGCTCGCGGTGATGCTCATGGTCGCCGAGATGACCGGCAACCTCGGCATGCTCGCTCCCGCGATGATCGCGGTCGGGGCTGCGACGCTGCTGATCGACGGACTCACGATCTACCGCAGTCAGATCGCGACTCGAGCGGAATCGCCTGCCCATCGCTTCCGTTTCGCGATGCCCCTGCTCGCCAGCCTGACCGCCCGAGATGCCGCCAGGAGTCCCAGGCTCGTCCTGCGTGAGTCGATGGACCCGGCGGGAGCCGCGACCAAGCTGAGTTCGCTGGGCCTCACGGGCGCGCCGGTCGTCGCCCAGGACGGCAAGCTGCGCGGTTCGGTGATGCTAGAAGACCTTGTCGGGCCACCTGAGGGAGCCACGCTCGCCGAGCTCGCAGAGCGCCACCTGGCCACGGTCGTGGGAGATGACTCACTGGACGATGCCCTCGGCGCCCTGACCGATGCGCACGTCGAGTGGGCGCCGGTCGTCGCTGAGGGTACTGTTGTCGGGATCCTCTCGACCCGCGACGTGATGTCGGCCTATCGACAGGCGCTGGCGGGCAACGTCCGCAAGGTGCGCGGGATCACCAGCGGCGGCGTCATGCTCGAGTCGCTCGTCGCCGCGGGGTCACCGCTCCAGGATCGTCGGGTCGCCGATATCCCCTGGCCGAGCGGTGCGCTGCTGGTGGCCATCGAGCGGGACGAACGGCTCATCGTGCCCAGCGGCGGGCTCAGCATCCAGGTCGGTGATCGGATCTCCGTGCTCGCCGACACCAGCGCCGAGACCCAGGTCAGAACCCTCATCGAGGGCGCATCCGGAGAGTCGCTCGTGCCGGTCGCGTCCCCAGGCTGAGCCCGACGACCCTCGCAACGGCTACGATCCTCTCGTCATGCTGCGCTTTGAGTTGATGGACGCGACCGCGCTGCGGCCCGCGTTGCCGGTGGTGGCGGCCGGCGACCGGCCGCCGGATGAACGGGCGTAGCGCTGGCAGGGTCCCTGGAGGTCAAGACCAGCCCGAAGCGCTGACCGACCGCGGACGCGATCTGCGGCGCGCGCTATGGCTGTCGGCGCTCAGCATCGCCTGGAGTGGGACCGCTGGCCTGATCGCGGTCTATGCCGCGGTGAGCAATGGCAGCCTGTCGCTGCTTGGTTTCGGCGTCGACGCGGTCATCGACTCCCTTGCGTCCGTGGCCCTCATCTGGAGGTTCCGCGTGGAGACGCGGCACGTTCATCGTGCTGACCAGGTCGAGCACATTGCCGAGCGTGTCGTTGGCGTGGCGCTGATCGTCTTTGCTTTGTACCTGGTGGTCGGCTCGCTTCGGTCACTGGCCGCTCAATCGCATCCGGATGCCACCGTCGCGACCGTGGCCCTTCTGCTGGCGTCCGTCATCGCACTTCCGGTGCTTGCCCGTGCCAAGTACCGGGTGTCCATCCGCTTGAGAAGCCGAGCGCTCCGAGGAGACAGCATCTTGACCGCGGTGGCAGCGCTGCTCGCGGTAGTCAGTCTCACGAGCCTTCTCGTAGCTGACGCATTCGGGCTCTGGTGGGCTGACGCGGCAGGAGCTCTCGTGGTGGCCGTGATCGTCCTCCGCGAGGGCGTCGGAAGTGTCACGGCATCCCGCCCCCGTCTCGTGCAGGAGGACGTCGTCAAGGGCGCTGGTTCCGGCACGTCCGGGCGCTGAGCGACCCCCCGATCGGAGTGGATCGCTTGGCTGTGCGCCGTGGTGTCAATGAGCCCAGCACCGCGTCCTTCGGTCCGGTTGACAGCCACGTTGGCAGCCACGGCTGCGGAGCTTCTGGTGGCGGTCGACGGCCAGGTTGACAGCCACGGAGGAAGCACTCGGTGCGACGCTGGTGGAGCCCATGGACGTTTGCTGTCATCGGTCCGTCACAGCCCACTGCGACGCTCTGTCGAAGGCCGTCCGATTGCCGGCCGGGGCGTACTTCAGGGAGGAAGCCGGATGCACAAGCGAGTCCTGATCTTGAGCGCGACGTTGGCGCTGACAGCCTCGGCGCTGCTGGTCGGCGGAGCGGGCGCACAAGAGATGACCGGACATCCGGCACACATCCATACGGGATCGTGCGCCGCAATCGGTGACATGGCTGCCCCTCTCAGCGACGTCTCGAGCGCGTTCCTGGTGGACGGCAAGCCGACGATGATGCCGGCCATGGGGTCGAGTGCGGCCATCCCGGTCGAGGGCAGCGTCACGAGCGCAGTGCCGATCGCCTATGCCGACCTGTTTGCAAGCCCCCATAGCATCGTTGTCCACAAAGGACCCAGCGATGAGGACATGCAGGTCCACATCCTGTGCGGTGACATCGGAGGGCCCGAGATGGGCGCGACCGACATCGCGATCGGCCTGGGTGGCGTGAACGACTCGGGGTACATCGGCATCGCGACCATCCATGACAACGGCGACTCGACGGTCAAGGTCGCCATCTACATCACCCAGGGCCAGGGGATGATGCCGGAGCCCAGCGGAAGTATGGCTCCGATGGGAAGCATGGCTCCGATGGGAAGCATGGCTCCGTAGCGGAGGCGCCACTCGGCGAGGTTTGTGTCGCGCCCACAGCCCTCCTCGGGGCATCGAGGCCATCAGCCGCACGCGCGTGTCCCAGCACCGCTCGCGGAAGCCGTTGCGGTGCGTCAGGCGGTGCTCGGGATCGCGCTCGCCCTTGGCCACCCGGTGAGCTCGAAGACCTCCGCCTCCATGATCGCCTCGGCCAGCACGCGGATGCCCTCGCGCAGGATGTCCACGTCGTTGCCAGCGCTCGCCTTGCGCAGCACCTCTACCAAGCCCATGCTCTCGTCGGCCACTTCGCTGTCCCTCGTGTCGTCGGTTGCTACTCCAACGACCCGAGGATGACGCGGTGGCCTTTCCATTTCTCGGCCACCCTCGCTGTTACACCAAGTCTGGGGACACAACCCGCGAATCACTCCGGTCCTGAGTGCAGCGTGCGCGGCTGCGAACCTCGGAATCGACTCCCGAATGGCGGCCGGGCATTGCAATCAGATCACTGCCCGGAGGTGCAGGCTTCTCCATCTCGCGGTCGAAGGCTCGTGGCTAGGCGACCCGATACGCATCGCGTGCCAGATCGAAGGTTGCGGCGGCCGCGGCTGCAGTTGTCTCACCCGTAGCGATCTCGTGGTGCGCCGGGTTGAGCGCAGCTCCCGCGCTGCGGTGCGACGCTAGGAGCCCGTCTTTGCCCTGAATACGCGCTGGTACGCGCGCCGATAGGCATCGATCGTCGCTCTCAGTTCGCGCGCCCGGTCAGATGAGGGCGACTCGTCGGCAAGCTGTCGTTCGGCCTCACGCCACTGGGCGAGGATCTGTACCGCAGTGAGGCTGTCGGGCACGTCAACGATGGGCGTCGCGATTCCGTCGAGGTGAGCCGCCTGGCCGATGTCCGTCTGCCCGCGCGCGTCCTTGAGGACGGTCGCCGCGAGCTGCTCGACCTCGAGCGCCAACGTGACGAAGCCGGGGTCCGATGGCGACATGTGCCGTTTCTCGACCTCGAGCTCGCTCAGCCGTTCGAGATGGGCCTGAAACGCGTCTGACTCCGCGCGTAGCCGTGCTGCGTCGCTCGCCCCCTCGCTGTCCACTCGGGCAGTATGCACGCCTTCCGATTCCATTCGAGCCCTCGTCAGGATGCCGTCTCTGCTTCACCGGCGGCCGACTCGGCGTGATCGTCCGGTCCCTGGAGCTCTCTCAGCCTCTGCTGGACGAGGCGCAGCGCCCGGTGGGCGGCCGCGATCCACTCATCGCTCGCGCCCTCCGACTGTTGGTCGATCAGGGTCTTCAGCTGCGCTACTTGGGCGGCCGACTCGGCGATCTCACGTGCCAGCGAGTCGCTCTCCATCTGCATGTTGGAGCTGAGCGTAGATGGCATCGCGGTCTGACATCGCCCTGCGCGGACGCCGATCGCTTGCGCGAGTGTTGCGGTTGCGGAGCGCCATCGGTCGGGCGGCGTCGGCCCACGGCTCGTGCGTGCGTAGTCAGGGCACCAATTCGGTCATGTCCACAGAAAGCGCCGCCCTCGTGTTGCCGACGGGCGGCGCCGTCACGGGCGAGTCCCGTCACCCACGCTGAAACGAGGCGGTCGTCTAGGCCGGCGTGCCTCCGGGCGTTCTTTGCCGTCGCTGCCGTGCTGCCCCTATGGGTTGTCGGTCATTTCGTCGTGTTTGTACGGCCGGGCGAGATCAACTCTGTAGGTGAGCTTCCAAGAAGTACAGGTACGTGTCGGCGCATCGACTGACTTCGGTGAAAAGGTCGGCGGTGCCTGCATCGCCCAGCTTGTCGGTCTCGTCAATGGCCTCGCGTGCGGAGTTGGTGAACGTGGCCAGTCGGTCGGCGACAGCCCGCACGTAGTCCATGCTCTCGGTGATGCCGGTCGGGAACTCGGGCAGTGAGCTGGAGAGCGCAGCCATCCGCACGGTCCCCGTGGCGTAGCCACCCAGGGCAGTCACGCGCTCCGCAAACTCGTCCACCCATTCTGCGGCGCGCGCCGCTACCTCGTCGAACAACTTATGCAGTTGCCAGAAGTCCGAGCCCTTGACATTCCAGTGTGCCTGCTTGACCTGGCTCTGGAGGTCGAACGAATTGGCCAAGTGCTGATTGAGTATTCGGTTGATCTTCACGCGGCTGTCCGCCGGGATGGCGACACTCGTCGTGAACGAGCGGACCGAAGCGTTCTTGGTGGCCAATGTCCGGTCTCCTTTGGTGGCATGTGCGAGCGCTTTGGAGCCCAGCGAGCTCGGCGCCTCGGGCGCCGGCACAACCTTCAGGACGGTGGCGAGTGCCGCCAGCGCGTGACTGACGGACGCGTTACGACGCGACGACGCAACGAGAAGGTCGGTTCAGATCGCGCCGCGGCTTCGCCCGCTGCCGAGCACCAGGTTGGCGATGAACACCACGATGACCGCGCCGATAACCGACACGACGATGGTCTGAACATTGATGCCGGTGGGGTCCTTGAGGTTCAGCAGGGCCCCCGCCAGGAAGCCGCCGACGACCGCTCCGATGATGCCCAAGACGATGGTCATCAGAATGCCTTCGCGAGTGCCGGTGATGAATGTCGCGAGGAAGCCGGCGATGGCGCCGACCACGATCCAGGCAATGATTCCCATTGGGCTCGCTCCCATTGCATGCGCGTCGCCGCCGGAGGCTGATGCCCGGTCTGCGCGCAGGTCTCAGGATCGGGCGGCAGCGCTGCGCAGTGAGTTGCAGTGTGTGCGCCAGATGAAGCGAGATCGTTGCGATCCTTCATCGACGACGACGTCACTACCTGGCTCGCTGTACTGCGGCGGCCCACGGAGCCGCATGGGCAGCGATCATCGCTCTTGCATGGCTGGCCCCGATCGTCGCGACCACGTGGGTGGCGACCGCACGGCCGGCGTTCACACGGCGTGGCTGGAAGCTCGTGCCAGACCTCGCAACGGCTGCGGCACTCGCCTTGGTCGTCATTGCGGTCGTTGCGGTCCTCATCGACCGTTGAGTCCCAGATGACGCTCGGCCCCACGGCAGATCTGTCGCTCTTCGTGGTCAGCCTGCTCGCTGGTGCGCTGGGAGCGCTGGGCGGCGTCGGTGGCGGCCTGATCATCGTGCCGGTGCTGACCCTCGCCTATGGCGTGGACATCCACCTCGCAGCCGGCGCCAGCATCGTGGCGGTCATCGCCACCAGCTCGGGCGCAGCGGCGGCCTACGTCCGCGACGGCCTGGCGAACATGCGCATCGGCATGTTCCTTGAGCTGGCCACAACGGTTGGCGCCGTCGTGGGCGCGCTGGCGGCTGGTCTCCTCGCGCAAAATACCTTGCTGATCCTGCTCGGCGTGGTGCTGCTCGGATCGGCCGCGATGCAGTTCGCGCGACTCAACGAGATTCCCGGGACGGCCACTCTGGGCAAGGTCGGACGCCTCCGGCTTGCCGGTGTCTATCACAGCGTGCGTCTCGACCGGGACGTCCCCTACGCGGCCCGCCGGGTACCCCTCGGCTTCGGGATCATGTGGCTGGCGGGCATCGTCTCGGGTCTTCTCGGCATCGGCTCGGGCGCCCTCAAGGTGGTCGCCATGGACGGGGCCATGGGCCTGCCCATGAAGATCAGCTCGGCCACCAGCAACTTCATGATCGGCGTCACGGCGGCCGCCTCGGCGGGCATCTACCTGTCGCGCGGCGACATCGACGCCCAGCTCACGGCGCCCGTCGCGCTCGGTGTCCTCGTCGGAGCCTTGCTCGGGGCTCGGGTTCTGGGGCGCCTCTCGAACCGCAGCGTGCGCATCGTCTTCATCCCCATCCTCGTGGTCATCGCCTTCGAGACGCTCCTGCGCGGCTTCGGATTCAGCGTATGAACGACGAGCCTTTCGAGACCGCCATCAGCCGAGTGCTGCGCGGGGGCGTGGTCGTCAGCGCGACCCTCATCACGTTCGGGTTCCTGACATCGTTTCTGGTTGGTTGGGACGGGTCGCTGCGAGGTGCGCCACCCGGAACCTCCGACCCGACCTCGTTCGACCAGCTGCTGGACGGCCTGATCCAGCTGCGGCCGATCGCCATCACGCAGCTCGGGCTGCTCGTGCTCATCGCGACCCCGGTCGTGCGGGTCGCCGTTTCCGTCGTCGGGTTCGCCCGTGAGCACGACGCCTTGTACGTGGCCATCACAACGGCCGTGCTGCTGGTGTTGCTCGCCAGCCTGTTCTGGTTCCGCTGAAGCGTGAATCGAGTGGCGCGGCGGCCTCGATCGCCTGGGTGAGCGCTCCTGGTGCTAGGGCTTCTGCGCCAGGAAGTTGTCGAAGGTGACGGTCAGGGGTCCGTTGCCGACCGGGCTGCCGAGGTAGGCCCGGACACCGACCGCGCCCGCGCTCGAGATCGAGGTGTCGTCCGCCTCGGTCTGCCACGCGGACGGCTCGGAGCCGGACGCATTCCAGACGCGGAGCTGGAGATGGCCGCCCTGGACCGTGAAGCGGTACGCGAGCGTGCCCGTCGTCTGGATGTTGAGGCCGGTGGCGACCTCGGCGGCGACTGCCGTCTCGGTGCCTTTGACCGTCTTGCGGAGCTGGACGAACACGCTGCCGGTATTGCTCACGCGGATCGTGCCGCGATAGCCGTCAGTGCCCGCACGCCGCGCCTCGATGTAGGCGAACGCGTTGCCGGCATTCGGGGTGAGGTTGAACTTGACCGTGCCCGTGATCGTAACGTCCTTCGCGGCCACGTTCAGCAGCGCATCGCGCGCCTGGCCGTGGGCCGTGGTGATCGTGCCAACGCCGTTCTGGACCGCGTAGCTCGATGCGGTGTCGCTGGTGACCCACTGGCCGCCGACCTCCGCCGTGCCCCAGCCGTTGCTGACGGTCCGGGCGAACGAGTCAGCGGCAATCCGCTGATCGGGCGGTGGCCCGCCGCCGACCTGGACGTTGATGCCCAGCACGGAGGTGTTCTGGTCAGTGCGGATCTGGAGCGCCGTGACGTTATCGCCGGAGGAGACGCCGGATACCGGCAGGCTCCACGTCCCGGCCGATGACACGATCGCAGTGCCCAGGTACGCATCCGGAAGCCCGCTGGCCGAACCGTTGGCGCTGCGGGTGGCGTGGTAGACCTCCACCTCGGCGCCGCTGATGCCGGTGCCGGTGACCTTTGCAGTCGTGGCGCTCGTGATCACCGGCGCGGGGACCCACATGTCCGATCCGGTCTGGCTTGCCGAGTCCCAGGTCGCGACGATCGCCGGTCCGTTGGAGTTGGTGACGATGTTCTGGCTGAGGCGGGTGTTGTAGACCGTGTTCATGGTCATCCCGATGCCACCCCAACCGGCGTTCCGGATCGTGTTGCCCTGGACGATCTCCCACTGCGCCTGCCACAGGAGCCTCACACCGTACTGGCCGAGCACCGCGGGCTGGCCGTTGGGCGCCACGCCGATGAGGTTATTGCGCACCTCGTTGTACTTGGCGTTCGGGCGCCATGACCTGGACGCCGGCCTGCGGCGAGGCCATGTAGTTGCCCTTGACCAGGTTGTAGTTCGAGCCGTCATAGACGTTGACCGCCTCGCCGTTGTCGCCGGTGCCGGTCTTTCCGGACGAATAGTTGCTGTCGGGGCTGCCGTCGGCACGGAAGCCGAGCCAGTTGCCGATGAGCCGGTTGTTGTTGATCTGGTAGGTGGTCTTGGTATCGGTGCGCGGTGGCAGTGACGGATCCCAGCCGTGCGAGTACTCGACCGCCTGCAGGCTCGACGGCCCGAACACGTTGAGCTCGTTCGGGCCCGTGCCGCCGATGAGGCCGTTCTTGGGCCCGAAGTTGTGGTCGACGCCGGTGCCGCACTCCGCCGTACCGCCTGCCGGGTTGATGCAGAAGACGTTGTCCTGGGTGACGTTGTAGTCGGTGCCCGCGCCGTAGTGATTGACGCCGGTGGCCCAGCTGCCGATCAGGTTGCGATCGGCCAGGTTGGGCGTGCCGATGATGTTGTTGTTGGCGCCGGTGTTGACCAGGATGCCGTAGGTGCCCCCGTAATTGGCTCCTGCGCCCGAGAAGCCGATCCAGTTGCCGACGATCTTGTTGAGGGTGGCACTCGTGCCGTCGAGCATGATCCCGACATTGAGATAGCTGATCGCGAGGCCGCGGATCGTGTTGCCACCCGACGTGATGTAGAAGCCGAACTCATTGGCGCTCTTGCCGTTGCCGCGCACCTCGACGCCCGGGTGGCCGTTGGTCAGCGTCTGCGCGCTGTTGACCTTGGCACCCGGCTGGGTGTAGCCATCGATCGTGAGCGTGCCGGCGATCGATGTGATCAGCGGCAGGCCGCCCGAGAGCTGGATGACCGGAACACCGCCGCCGGGAATGTTGAAGTCGATCGTATCGTCACCGACGTCCCAGTCCGCTTCCATGATCGCGGCCCGGAGCGTGCAGCGACCCTGCGAGTCCGCGCAGACACCGTCGCCCGGTTTGGCGTCGGTCGTGTCAGCGGTGCTGTTGACCGTGAAGATCTTGCCCGGGATGGTCGCAATGGCGTTGCGGTGAAGCTTGACGGTCGGGCGGCTGCTCGCCTCGAATGCTCGGCTGTTTCCCTGGACACGAAGCGCGGCCACCGTGGCCTGGAGGTCGACCGCGTCGACGCATCCATCGCCGTTGATGTCACCCGCGGGATTGCCGGCGCAGCTGGCGTTCCGCGCGTGCTCGGTCGTCCAGCCGTAGCGGACCTGGTCGAGGTCCATGCGGGTGATCTTGGTGCCGGATCCGATCAGCCGATGCACCGGCTGCGCGGGGAAGCGGGGTGTCAGGCTCGGCACGCTTGAAACGGTTGGCGCTGGGTAGAAGTTGGAAGAGCCGGCCTTCTTGCTTCCGGCCTTGACCGGTACCGTGGCACTGTTAGCGGCAGCGGGCGTGGCCAGCCGGCTGCCGGCCTTGTCGGCCATCGAATTGATCACCACCCGCAGCTGCAGCCGGCCCGCCTTGTAGGGCAGCACCACCAGCTGGAGCGCGTTGTTGCCGCCGACGGGCGAGAGGTTGTAGGCGGCGAACGAGAAGCCGCCCTTGACCGACGCCGGTCGAAGCGCCGTGCCCTTGACCGGGACGACGCCCATCAGCTCCGCGACGTTCTTCGCAACGAGGACGCGGCCCTCCACGGCGGCGGCGTTGCGCGGCAGGTTCACGAGCACGGCCGTCAGCAGGTTGCGCTGAGCGTGCTGGGGCACGCTCACGGTGACACCCGAGCTGGTGGCCGCGTTCGCGGCGTCGGAAACCGGTGCGCCCAGCGTGATGACCAGGGCGCCACCGACCAAGGTGAGCAAACTGAGACGGAGTCGTGACATGCGCGGTCCTTCCTGGAGCCGTGAAAGGACGTCCCTTACGTCTTCCGGGTGAACGGCGGCGCTCGGAAACGACCCTCAAGGCAGACCGCCAGCGTACCCGCTCCGTCCTTGACCGACGGCGACTATCGAGATATGGGATGACATGCGCCGGGTCGACCGACGGAAACGATCGATCCTCTCGAGGTTTGGCAAGCGCGCGGTACTGCCGATAATCGAGTTCGCAGCGCAGCGCCCTGCTTGTGCGGCGCTCCACCCCTGGAGGAGGCCCCATGCCCAAGGCTACGAACTCGGTCACGATCACTCGCCCCATCGACGCCGTCTTTGCGTTCCTTGCGGACGGCGAGAAATGCATCCAATGGCGGCCTGGGGTGCTGGAGATCAAGCGACTCTCCGGCGAAGGTGTCGGCACGAGGTACAGCCAGGGCGTGAAGGGTCCCATGGGACGGCGGGTGGCCGCCGATTACGAGGTCACCGTCTTCGAGCCGCCCAACCGTCTCGAGTTCCAGACGGTTGCCGGGCCGGTTCGTCCGCACGGCCGGTATGACCTCGAGGAAGTCGATGGCAGCACGCGGCTGACGTTCACGCTCGACGCCGAGCTGTCGGGCCTCCGCAAGCTGCTCATGGGATCGCCAGTGCAGAAGACGATGGAGGCCGAGGTGAAGACGCTCGAAAATCTCAAGCGCGTGCTCGAGGCTGGCGCCGAATAAGACGCCCCTGTCACTGCGGCAGGATCCGCAGCACATACGGCTGATCGTCCGCTGTTGTCCAGACCGCGCCACCCGCCACCATGACGTCACCGCCTACGCCATCGCCTTCGAGGCGCCCGATGACACGACCCGTCCCGGAGTCGATCCGGAACAACCCGTCGGAGGTGGTGGCCCAGACCGATCCGAGGCCGACGGCCAGGTAGGTGATGCCCGAGGTTTCCAGGTCGACCGCGGTGATGACCTTGCCCGAGACCGGATCGACGCGCATGACCTGCGGCAGCCCGTGCGGCCCTGCTTCGGCGCCAATCCAGACCTGTGTGCCGTCACTCGCCACGGCGCCTTCCCATGGCAGCCACAGTCCGACCTTGTTCGTCGCGGCATCGATGCGCACGACCGAACTCAGGTTTGGGACGTCCACCCAGACGCCACCGGGTCCGGCCGTCATGATCTGCGGCCCGGCCGGTCCGGCAGGACCGATCGGGATCGTCGCGACGACCGTGTTCGTCGCAGGATCGACCCGCGTGACCGCTTCACTCGTGCTCGTCCGCCACCCACACCGACGCCCTCTGTCACGGCGACGCCTTCCGGCTGCAATCCGACCGGGATCGACGCAACCACCTTGTCGGCGACCGGGTCGATCCTCAGGAGGACGTCCTGGGCGTAGTCCGTCTGCCAGACGGCACCCGCGCCGGTCGTCGCATAGCCGTACTCCTGGTACATGGGGACTTGTCCCGTAATGGCGGACGTGGCCATGTCCACGCGCACCAGGCCCGTGAGCTCGTGGACCCAGAGCGACTGACCGTCGGAGGTGAACCAGCGCGGGGAGACCGGATCGCCGACATCGACCCGGCCGTCGATCTGCGCCCCGGGCGGGATCGACCCAGAAGCCTCAGGACCCACACCCGCTGAGGCCGAGGGAGACTCGGCGACCTCGGTCGAGCGTGTTGCTGCGATGCCCGCGGAAGCGGCGGGCGCGGTCTGACCGAGCGCAGGACTCGCCGCCGTCACTGCCCCGGCTATGACGCTGGTCGCGACCGCGACGGTGATGATCGCCCGCGCGGCAACAGACGGATATCGCATCGAAGGAACCTCCGCTTGCCTCGATGGCGGTTGCCGGCGAGACGTCCATACCCACCAGATGCCGCATGGCGCGCCGAGGTTCGGCAATAGAGCGCAGATTTCGCCACGGCGGGCTCGGACACGTGTGGGCGTGATGCTGGTCGCGCGGACAGGAGGCCGCCTCGCTCAGCCGCCCGGCCCGCGTCGATCGCCCCGGCCACTTCGCTCTGCCGTTGGTCGAGGACGTGCCGTCAGGTCTTTGATGGCAGCACGATCGTCGAATAGCCGAGCTGGTTCTTCACTCTTCGAGAACCGCGCGCGTGAGCAGAAAGGTTCCTGCGGAGTGGGGCGGACTGGGCCGTCCCGAGTCACCCAGCTGGTCATCGATGGCCGCGCGGACGGACGCCTGCGCACCGAGATACGCAGGCTCGGACGTACGTCAGGACCCTCACGCGTGCCGTGGGTCCCGTCCAGTCAGGGTCCGTAAGGAGGATCGGCACTCCTGGCCACGGGTGGCACGCATAGGCCGGTCAGCGCGGAGGGATCCTTAGCACATGGCAGGATCCGCACCACATACGGCTGATCGTCCGCTGTCATCCACACCGCGCCACCCGCCACCATGATGTCACCGCCATAGCCCACGCCAGCGAGGCGCCCGATGACGCGTCCCGTCGCGGAGTCGATCCGGAACAACCCGTCCGAAGTGGTGGCCCAGACCGATCCGAGGCCGACGGCCAGGTAGGTGATGTCCGAGGTATCCAGGTCGACCGCGGTGATGACCGTGCCCGAGACCGGATCGATGCGCACGACCTGCGGCCGCCCGTTCGGCCCGGCCAAGACGCCGATCCACACCTGTGTGCCGTCACTCGCCACCGGGCCGTCCAGCGGCAGCCGCAATCCGACACTGTTGGTCGCGGGATCGACGCGCACCACACCCACGCCCTGAACATTCACGAAGACGCCGTTGGGTCCAGCGGTCATGATCTGTGCCCCGGGACCGATCGGGATCCATGCGACGGCACGGTTGGTCGCGGGATCGACCCGCGTGACCTCTCCATCGCCTTCGTCGGCCACCCACACCGCGCCTGCGGTCACGGCGACGCCTTCCGGTCCCCCTCCGACCGGGATCGACGCGACGACCTTGTCGGTGACCGGGTCGATCCTCTGCAGCGTGCCGAGATCGAAGTTCGACTGCCACACGGCACCTTCGCCGGTCGTTGCATAGCCGTACTGCTGGTACCCGAGGACTTGTCCCGTGATGGCCGACGTCGCCATGTCCACGCGCACTAGGCCCGGGATCTCGTGGACCCAGAGCGACTGACCGTCGGAGGCGAACCAGCGCGGGGAGACCGGATCGCCGACAACGATCCGGCTGTCGATCTGCAGCGGTACAGCGTTCCGGCTGCCCACGGCGATCGCGGCGAGTAGCGCAGCGAGCAGAAGCGCTAACAGAGCGAAGGCCATGGTTGGCCGGAAGGCCCTCGCCAGCCAACGGCGCCGTGTGCCTGCTCGGGCGGACTCGGCGCGGACCGCGCCCACGATGGCGTTCTCGAGGCCGCTCGAGACCATTGTTCCGCCACGCTCGCGCAACATCATCTCGATGGCCCTGTCGGTAACGGTCGGGGGCGTCATCGCTCTGCCTCCAGGGCACGTTCGAGGGCGGCGCGCGCGGTATGCAAGCGGGACTTGGCGGTGCCCACCGGGATGTGAAGGACCTCGGCGATATCCGCCACCGGCCGTTGCTCGAGGTGGTGCAGCACCAGGATGGTCCGCTGGTCGACATCCAGCCGGCCGAAGGCGACCTCGAGCAGGTGGCGTTCGGCGAGCTGGTCGGGACCGGGACCGCCGCCCTGGCGGTCGAAGTCGTCGGGCAGGCTGATCTCGCGGAGGCGTCGGCGCCCGCGGGACTGCATTCGGCAGGCGTTGACGACGATGTGATCGAGCCAGGCGTCGAACCGATCGGGGTCACGAAGCCTCGGCAGCTGTCGCCAGGCGGCCAACCAGGCCTCCTGGGTCGCGTCCCCCGCGTCGGAGGCCGACCCGAGGACGGCCTGGGCGATGCGATGGGTGCGCTCGATGCGCGAGGCGATGAGCGTCTCGAACGCGCCGACGTCGCCGCCCATGGCAGCTCGGACCACGCGTCCCGTCGACGTCGCGAGGGACTCTCCGAGTGGTTCGCTGGCAGCTGCCGCCGAAACGTCCATACCTACCAGATGCTGCAGGGGCCGCCGAGGTTCAGCAAGGTACGAAGATTCATCGCGGCCGCTGCGGGACTACCATCCGTGAGCGGCGGACCCGAGACCGACCGCGGTTCCGTCCACGGTGGAGGAAGTGATGGAACGGTTCCGGCTCATGCGCCTCGCAAGCGTCCTGCTGGTGGTCGCGATGCTGTTGTCGGGGAGCGGGGGCGCGCTTGCCCAGAACGCGGGATCGCCAGCTCCGGCGCAGCCCAGTGCGCCACCGGCATCGAGCGGGTCGTCGGGACCAACGGGGATCGGACCCTCATCCACGGACCCGCTCGCGACGGTCAACACGCTCCTGGACGTCGTGATCGGCCGCCGGTTTTCTCTCATCGGTCGCTTCGCCTGCGATGCCGATCGGGCCGATCTCGAGCAGCAGCTCGATATCGCTGCGTCGCTGACCGCGAACCTGCCCTCGGGCGCCGACGTGAACGGGCTGATCGACACGTTGACGCTCTCGATCCCCGATCTTTCCGTCTCGCTGATCTCGAACGATGGCTCGATGGCCGTCGTTGACGTCAAAGGCACGCTCAAGATCGGCGTCGACGAGGACGCGCTCCGGGTGTGGGTCAAGCAACTCCTCGAGCAGTTGGGCGAGGACTCGTCGGATGCTGCGGTCGCGAGCGCGATGAGCACGCTCATTGGTCCGCTCGAGACCCAGGTGAGCATGTCGAGGCAGGTCAAGCTAGCGCCGATCGGAGGCGTTTGGCTGATCTGCGAACACGGTGCGCCGGCTCCGTCGAGCCCGGTGCCCTCGATCCCCGCGGCATCGATGAAGGTGACCGGCCGCACTCCGATCGCGGTCGACAGCGCTCGGATCATCTCGATGTCGCCGGATGGGACGCGCTTCGTTGCCGCGTCGCCTGCCGGCGGCTACTCGCGCGGCTCGCTGTGCACGTACTCGCTGCCGAGCGGCGCCCGGATCGCGTGTGCGGACCTGTCCGTGCTGGAGGCCGGGCTGCGCATCGAGGACATCGCCTGGTCACCGGACGGAAGCAAGCTGGTGTTTGCCGAAATGCCGCTCGTCGTATTCCGCGATGGCGATCTGTGGCTCATGGACGCCGTGACCGGTGCGCTCACGAACCTCGACGACGACGGCTACAGCGGCAACTACCTGCATGCCGCGTCGTCGCCGGCGCCGGACGTGGCGACGGTCCCCGCCAATCCGGTGTTCACTCCGGACGGATCCGGGGTGACGTACTCGCGCTCATACATCATCGCGGGTCACCACAGTGGCAATGACATCGTCACCGTGCCGGTCACCGGCGGGCAGCCGCGCCTCCTGGTGCACGTGACGACCGACGAGATCGGCGTCGTATACGACGGCTTGCGCTGGGCGCCCGACGGATCCCGGCTCTACTACTCTGTCAATCACAACAGTCGAGGCAACGCCGACAACGGAATCTGGGTCGTCAATGCCGATGGATCAGACGCCCACCTGCTCGTTGGTGCGCCCGATGCCGACAGCTACGGCCCCGCCGTGTTGCAGGTGGCAGGCGACGGTGCACACCTGTTGAGCTGGGATCCAGCCTACGCCGACCAGTATCAGACGAAGCCGGTATTCGCCGTGGTCGATACGGCCACGGGCCAATCCGCGCCACTCGTGCCGCTCGACAGCGCCACACCTCCGTACGCGTATGTCTCCTGGGCCGCCTTTTCGCCCGATGGCCACACCGTGATGACCTTGAACGACGCCGGATATCCGATCCTCGACGTGCGAGTGCGCGACGTTGGTGGCACGGTCGAGTACCAGTTGGTGAACGACCCTCAGACGCGTGCCGGCTGGATCGGGGCTGGCATTCCGCTGACGTGGTCGGTCAACGGCACGGCCTTCATCACGGGCGGCGGCGCATTCGGCACGGCCACGCTGCTCTCGATCGGCGACCAGGCGAGTCCGATTGCCTCGCCGAGCGGCGGCTGAACGGTTACCCGCGCAGGATTTTCCCTGCAACGGCGCGGCGCCTGTGACCCTCAGACAGCGTTGAAAGGCCCGAGTCCGGGATTGACTGCCGGACGCGGAATACGGGCCCAAACGCGAGGAGGACAGGGCTATGAGAGTGGCTCGGACCCTGAAAGTCGGCGTCGCAGCCGCCAGCGTCGCGGTGGCAATGCTGATCCCCGGCGCGGTCAGTGCGGCCTCGCCATGGTTCCCATCCGGCGTGATCGTGGGGACACAGCGTGCCGACACGCTCGTCGGCACGGGCCGCTCGGAGACGATCTTCGGGCTCGGCGGGGACGACCAGCTCGACGGGCGCGCGGGAGCGGACCGCATCTTCGGCGGCGCCGGCGATGACTGGATCGACGGAGGCGCAGGGCCTGACCTGCTCCGCGGCGGCCCGGGGTCCGACCATATCTCGGGCGGTCCGGGGAACGACCTGATCCTGGCCGCCGGCGATGGCACCGCCGACGAGATCCAGTGCGGAGATGGCCAGGACATGGCGATCGTGGATGCAACTGATCAGGTGGCCAACGACTGCGAATTCGTGTGGGCTCGCGACCCGGATTCGAGCACCACGGCCGATCCCCCCGCCTTCCCGGCGGACGTCATCGTCGGTACGCCACGCGCCGACACGTTGCTCGGGACATGGCGATCCGAGATCATCTTCGCGCTGGGTGGAGACGACCAGGTGTTCGGCCGCGCCGGCGCGGATCGGATCTTCGGTGGCGCGGGTGACGATGTCGTGGACGGCGGCCCCGGTCCCGACACGCTGTTCGGGGGACCGGGCACGGACCATATCGCCGGCGGTCCGGGCAATGACCTCATCATCGCCGCCGGCGATGGCAACGCCGACGTGATCAGTTGCGGCGACGGCCGTCAGGATCTCGCCATTGTCGATCCGAACGACGAGGTGGCCAACGACTGCGAATTCGTCTGGCAGCGCAACCCCGATAACTGATCTGTGGGCCCTGGTGGCTGACACGGTCAGACGCGCGCACATGAGAGTTGTGGCTGAGCCCATGCACGCTCGAGAGTCGACCTCGGTCAACGAGGCCGACTTTCGAGAGTTTGTCGACCGGCACGCCACGCCGGTGCTGCGCATCTGCTACCGGATCCTCGGGCGACTCGACGAGGCCGAGGACGCGGCGCAGGAAACATTCGTCCTGGCCTACCGGGCACGCGCCACCTACCGGGGGGACGGGACGACCGATGCCTGGATCGCTCGCATCGCCACACGCGAATCCTGGCGCCGCCATGCACAGCTGACCAAGCGCGCAGCGCGGATCCGGCCGCTCGACGAAGCGACCGCTGCCGAGGTGCACGCCGGCACGGACCCCGCGGCCGAGGCGGTGACGGCGGAACGCGGCGCTGCTGTTCGTGACGCGGTTGCGCGTCTGCCGGAGCCATACCGCGAGGTCGTCACGCTGCGCTACTTCGCGGACCTGTCGCCGGCCTCGATCGCGGAGGTCGTGCAGCGGCCGGAGGGCACCGTGCGTGCCCAGCTTCACCGTGGGCTCGCGCGACTCCGGCTCGCGCCTCGGGCAGGTGTGGCCATGACCTCTCGCGCGGATACTCCGCCCCGAGCCGATGGACCTGCTGTTCGTCGAGCGCGCGCTGGAGTCGTACGCAGAGACCACTCGCATCGTCGCGTCCGACGAATTCCGGAACCGAGTGCGGGTTCGGCTGGCCGAAGAACCTCGCGCGACGCCGTGGCGAGCGGGCGTGGTGGTCGATCCAGACGCTTGGCGCGGGCGGCATTCGGGCGCGACTCCGTGACGGCCACTGCCCGAGTGCATGCATGGCTGCTGCTGCTCGTATGCGTGCTCGCGCTCGCGCTCGCGGTCGGCGGCGCCGGCGCCGTGCTGGTGCAACGGACCTCTGGACCAATCAGAACCTGTCGACCGAACACAACGTGGTCCTGCCGCTGCCCAGCGACCACACCTCGACCTACGTCGATGCCCACGCCGAGCCCCGTCGTCCGAACGCCTCCGCATCCCGCGTCTCCTGGCGCCGGCCAGGTCGCCGGACAGGGCGCGCTCGCCACCACGCACGCATCACGTCGCCCGGCGGCACGGTTCGCCCGATCCCGGATCGACGTCACACAAGAAGCCCAAGCGGCGGCCCAGGCACACGCCGTTGCCGACGCCGACGATGACTCCGACGCCCATGCCGACCATGACGCCATCGCCGCAGCCGAGCCCCACTCCGTCGGACAACGGAGGAGGTTCTCCCTCGCCGTCCCCGACGGTCTCGACTGCGCCCACGGGTTCGCCAACCCCACCGCCGACCGCGACGCCGACGGCGACGCCGGACACGACGCAGACGGCGACGCCGGACCCGACGCCGACGGCCACCCCGACCGTCGCCGCCGACAACCGAGCCGACGCCCTCAGCGAGCGACGCGGCGATACCAACGGCCAGGACTCCCACCGCGGATCCCACGTCGGAGCCGACACCGGCGCCGAGTTAGGTTCGAATGCGGCGCAATCGCCCGTTGCAATCAAGTACCGCATCGAGCTGACGCTGATCGAGCACATGGCCGTACGCGCCGAGATCCATGACCTCCGGCTGGAGATGTCTGAGCCGGTCTGAAGGAGGCTGGCGATCGGACCTCGTGCAAGCACAAGGAATGCGTTCACGGATACCCTGTGCAGCGGAAAACAGTGCGCCGGCACTGCGTCCGGCAGCCGCCCGATTTGCCCAGATTCGATGCCGTACGCGACGGGATGGCTGCCACTCGGATGTCCTCGACTCGAGCGCCGAACTAGCCGAAATCTTGCATCGAGTCGAGCATCGCCAGGGGGGCCGAAAGGAACGGCCTCAATCGTTTCGGGGAGAGGAACGGGGCTTCTTCGGCGATCGGTTGCCTGGCGTGACCCGCTACCGCAACGGGTGACTGGTCTCCATCGAGACGTTCGCCGAGATGCGGGTGCTCCTCACCCGCATGCTCCTCCGGGTCGGTAACGCCGGCAACCCGAGCTGACTATCAGAGCAGCGGTCTGTTGCAAGCCAAGATCAGAATCGGAGGTCGTTCGTGTTCCGTCCCCGTCGCAATCGCGCTGCTGCGCTCCTTGCATTGGCCGCATTGACCGTGGCGGCCCCAGTCACAGTCGCCCAAAGCCCGACCATCGGGACACCGGCTCCGAGCCCCGCCGAATCGGCCGGGGCGACCCTAGTCACGGTCGGCCAGAGCCCAACCGTCCCCAGCCCGGCCTCGTCGCCCGTGGTCATCACGGACGCCGACGGCAACGCCGTCACCATCTCTGATGCTTCCCGCGTGGTGACGCTGGGTGGCGTGATCACCGAAATCGCCTACGCCCTCGGAGCGCAGGACCAGCTGGTCGCGGTGGACGCGTCGAGCTTCTATCCGCCCGAGGCGCAGCAGACCAAGCAGGTTGTCGGGTACTACCGGATGCTGACGGCGGAGCCGGTGCTGGCCGCGAACCCATCGCTCGTGCTTGGCACGTCCGACGTCGGGCCACCCGACGTGGTGCAACAGATCAAGGATGCAGGGATCACGACCCTGCTGCTGCCGGTGGACAACAGCGTCGATGGGGCGAAGGCACGCATCTCAACCGTCGGACAGGCGCTCGGCCGTGATGCCGAGGCGGCCCAGGTCGTCGCGAAACTTGATCAGGACCTCGCCGATGCCCAATCGCTGGTGGCGACTGCGACGTCAAAACCGAAGGTGCTGTTCTTCCTGCTGCCTCCGGGAGCTCCGATGCTGCTCTCGGGCACGGGCACTGAGGCCGACACGATGATCGGTCTCGCGGGCGCCCAGAACGCCGTCACCGACTTCGCGGGCTACGTGCCCCTCACGCCGGAGGCAGTCGCCGCAGCAGCTCCCGACATCATCCTCACGACGACCAGCAGCCTCCAGGCGGCGGGCGGTATCGACCAGCTTCTCGCCGACCCGGGCCTCGCAGCGACGCCTGCCGGCAAGGCGCGTGCAGTCGTCGCGCTCGACGACCTGTACCTGCTGGACTTCGGTCCGCGCCTTGGACAAGCGGTCGCGGAGCTGGCGCGCGACCTTCACCCGGAGATCGCCAGGTAGATTCTGCGCGATCGTCGCCGTGCAGGGGGACGGGCCCGCCGCTGCGGCCATTGCACATCGAGGGGGCCGAGGTCAATCGACTCGTTCGCGCCTCGTCGGCCTGACGCTCCTCACCGTCGGAGTGGCGGTCGCCTCCGCGTGCCTGGGTGCCGTCACGATCGGCCCGCTCCAGGTCATCTCGATCCTGGCGGCACAGTTCCACGTGACGCTCCCGTGGGACTACGCGGCCCAGCAGGAGAGCGTGATGCTCGCGATCCGGCTGCCACGCATCGTGCTGGGCGCCCTCGTCGGCGCAGCGCTCGCGGTCGCGGGCGTTGCGATGCAGGGTACGTACCGCAGTCCCCTCGCTGACCCAGCGCTCGTCGGCGTGGGCACGGCGGCCGCTCTCGGTGCGGCTACATGCAGCATTGTCTGGCTCGGGGCATTGGGCTCCACGACGACGTTTCCAGGCGGGCGTCGCGACCACGGCCGTGGCGTCGGGTAGCGCCCTTCTGATCGGCGCGATCATCTACCGCCTCGCGTCCCCGACCGGGCGGACTGTCGTCGCGGCGATGCTGCTCGCCGGCATTGCCCTCAACGCGATCCTCAGCGCAATCATCGGTTTTTTCACACTGCTGGTCCGGGACCCCCAGCTCCACGACCTCACCTTCTGGACCTTGGGGAGCCTGACGGGAGCGAGCTGGCGCGGCGTCGTCGTGGTCGGGATCGTGGCGCTCATCGCCGGGGGCTTGGTGGCGCGCCGTGCCGGGGCATTCGATGCCCTCGCGCTCGGAGAATCGGAGGCCGGCCACCTGGGGGTCGACGTGGTCAAGGAGCGACGCTTCGCAATCGTGGCCGTCGCGGCGCTCATGGGCGCGGCCGTTGCGTTCTCGGGCGTCATTGCGTTCGTCGCGCTGCTGGCTCCGTTCATCGTCCGGCGGATTGTCGGAGCGCGCCATCGCGGCGTCGTCCTCGGATCCGCGCTCCTGGGTGCTGCGCTGGTCATGGTCGCCGACGATGTGGCGCGAGTGATCGTGCAACCTGCGGAGTTGCCGCTGGGGATGGTCACGGCGGTGATCGGGGGCCCGGTTTTCCTGTGGCTCCTGGTGCGCGACCGAACCGCGATCGCGGCATGAGCCTCGCCGCCGTCGGGGTCTCGGTGCGCATCGGCGGGGCGACGCTGCTCGAGGATGCGTCGCTCTCAGTGGACCCCGGCGAAGTGGTGGCGGTGGTCGGACCCAACGGTGCTGGCAAGTCGACGCTCATCCGCGTGCTCGCCGGCGACGTCCGCCCCGATGCGGGCAGCGTCCTGATGCTCGATCGACCGATGGTGGAATGGTCGCTCCGCGACCGTGCCCGCCGACGAGCGGTCATGGCCACCGATACACCGTTGGCGTTCCCGTTCACGGTCGCCGAGGTCGTCGCTCTGGGACTCGGACCGTTGGGCGATGGGCAATTCAACGCCCGCGACCACGACCTGGTGCGACAGCTCCTCGAAGCGGTTCATTGCGCTGCGCTTGCCGAGCGGACCTACTCGACGCTCTCGAGTGGCGAGCGACAGCGGGTGAGACTGGCTCGTTCGTTGGCTCAGATCGAGGACGATGCTCCGACCGGGCAGCGACGTCCGCGATTTCTGCTGCTCGATGAGCCGACCTCGAGTCTTGACCTTGCCCAACAGCATGCGGCCCTGCGGTTGGTCCGGCAGAGGGCCATCGACAACGATGTTGGGGTGATCGTCGTGCTGCATGACCTCAATCTCGCGGCCTCGTATGCCGATCGGATCGTCCTGCTCAAGCACGGGATGATCGTCGAGCAAGGGGCACCCGACGCGGTCCTTCGGAGCGATGTCCTTGAACTCGTCTTCGGCATCCGCCTACTCGTCCTCCGTCACCCGTCCTTGCCGCGGCCAGTCCTGGTGCCCGATACGGGCGATGACACCGCAACGCTGGGCTGATTCGCCCGTAGCCAAGGGCGGGACTCGAGCCAGACGAGGTGGTCGCGGCATCGCTTCGACTCGGGCACGGTTGCGGCGCGAGGCATCAGCCCACCAGAAGCACGATCTTTCCGCGCAGGTGACCGGCCTCGCTCAGACGGTGCGCTTCTGCGATCTCGGCGATGGGCAAGGTCCGGACGATTGGCAGCGAGAAGCGGCCCGACTCGATCAGCTCGCCAATCTCATCGAGCGCGTGGAGCGCGCGGCCAGAGTCCCCGCGGCTGAACGTCACCCCGTGCTCCCGCGCGCCGGCGAAGTCCGCGATCGTCACGACGCGCGCCGCCGCGCCAGTCAGCTCGATGAGTTCGGGTAGGACGCCGCTCCCCGCAACGTCGAGCGCGGCGTCGACGCCATCTGGAGCGAAAGCGCGAACCCGTGCCACGAGACCACTGCCGTAGGCGACGGGCTCGGCACCCAGCGACCGCAGGTACTCGTGGTTTGCCGGACTCGCCGTGCCAATCACGCGTGCACCGCGCACGACGGCAAGCTGAACCGCGGCGCTGCCAATGCTTCCTGATGCACCGTTGATGAGCAGCGTGCTGCCGCTCCCGACGCGGAGCTGGTCAAGCGCGCGCGTGGCCGTCTCGACGGCCGCCGGCAGCGCGGCCGCTTCGGCGAAGTCCAACGACGGCGGCATCGGCGCGAAGGAGGACAGTACCGCCAGCTCGGCCTGGGCGGCGCCGTCGGCCGAGAATCCGAACACGTGATCGCCGATGGCCACGTCTGCAACGCCCTCGCCGAGCTCATCGACGACGCCCGCCGCTTCGTATCCCAGGGTCTGCGGGAGGTCTCGATCCAGAGACCGTTGCGCTTCTTCCAGTCGCTCGCGTTGACTCCGGCCGCACGCGCCGCGATCCGCACCTCGCCAGGCCCTGGATGCGGATCAGGGAGATCGACGATCTCGAGGACTTCCGGGCCACCGAACTGGCTGAATCGTGCTGCCTTCATCCCCTCGCTCCGATCGAACTCCGGGAGCGTATGCCCGAATATCCCGCGACGTTCTACACCTTCCTGGAATACGAGCGGACAGTGAGTGGCAGGAAGATCGCTACGACGATCACGCACCCGAGCAATGCATAGCCGACCTGCGCCGTGACCGCAGCGTCGTTCATGAGGTCACGCAGGGCCGTGATGACCAGCGAGATCGGGTTGAGGCGGACAACGGTTTGGAGCCAGTCCGGCAATGTGTCGACGGGCACGAACGCATTGGACACGAACACCAGCGGCAGCATGACCACGAGCGAAAGCGATGAGACGGACGAGGCGCTCTTCGCGATGGTGCCGATGTACATGAAGATCCAGGCGATCGACCAGCCGGTGATCATGGCCAGGAGGACGCCGGCGACCACGCCGGGGACGCCACCGCCGGGGCGGTATCCCGAGGATGATGCCCATGGTCAGGCTGAGGCTCGCGGCGAGCGCATAGCGCATGAGATCGGCCATCATCGGGCCCGCGAGGGGCGCGATCCTCGCGATGGGCAGCGAGCGGAAGCGGTCGAAGACGCCATTGCTCATGTCTTCGCGGAGCTGGGCCCCGGCGGCGACAGAGGCCGTCACGCAGCTGTAGGCGACGATGCCCGGGATGAGCGTCGGCAGGTACGCCACCATGCCGCCTGCCACGGCACCGCCGAACATGAATCCGAACAGGACCGTGAGCAGCAGCGGCATCAGCGTGACATCGACGAGCTGCTCGGGGTTGCGGCGCATCTTGAGCAGGGCTCGCCAGGCCATCGCCGTCGTCTGGGTGAGGACGTCGGACAGCGGCACGGAGGCGCGGATGGTGCGGTCAGCCGGGCGCCTCGTCGCCGGACTGGGGTTCGTGACCACGCTCATGCTGCGTTCGCCGCAGGATCCGGGGCGAACGTCGCACCCGGATGGCCGGTCAGGGCCATGAAGACCTCGTCCAGGGTGGGTTGCTCGATGGCGGCGTTGACGATGTCCAGGTTGCGGTGGCGAAGGGCGATCAGGACGTCCGCCGCCTGGTTGGCGTCGGACAGCGAGACGCTGAAGCCCATGCCGGTCTCAGACAGGACCGGAGCGTGGTGTGCCACCTCGCTCGCGACAGCTGACGCCGCCCGGGCGACCGCGCCGTCCGCGAGCTGCACCCGCAGGCTCGAGCCGCCCACCTGGGCCTTCAACTCGTCGGGCGTGCCCTCGGCCACCTTTCGGCCCCGGTCGATGACCGCGATGCGGTTCGCCGAGCTGGTCCGCCTCGTCGAGGTACTGGGTGGTCAGCAGAATGGTGCAGCCGTCGGCGACGAGGCCTCGGATCGTCTCCCACATCTGGCCCCGGGTGCGCGGATCGAGGCCGGTCGTCGGCTCGTCGAGGAAGATCAGCGCGGGCCGGGTAATGAGGCTCGCCGCCAGGTCGAGACGACGTCGCATGCCGCCCGAGTAGTGCATGACGTATCGGTCTGCGGCCTCGGTCAGGTCGAACTGCGCCAGAAGGTCATCCCCGATGCTGCGAGCCTGCTTCGACGGACAGTCCCTGCAGCCGGCCGAACAGGCGGAGATTCTCGCGGCCGGTGAGCAGCTCATCGACCGACGCGTACTGGCCGGTCACCCCGATCAGCTGTCGCACCGCGTGCGGCTTGGCTGCGCACGTCGTAGCCGAAGATCCTGGCCGTCGCCAGCGTCGATCGGCAGCAGCGTGGCGAGCATCTGCAGCATCGTTGTCTTGCCTGCGCCGTTGGGCCCGAGCACGCCGAAGATCTCGCCCTCGTGCGACGCTGAGATCGATGCCGTCGACGGCACGGTTCGTGCCGAAGCGTCTTGACCAGGCCGTGGGCCTCGACGGCCAGCACTGAACTGGGCGCGGGACGGTCGTGCGCCCCGGCGGCCGATCGACCGCCGCGACTAGTCAGTCACTTGAGACTCCAATACTGTGGTGCTACAAGAATAGCAGCACCCCACGTGGGAGGTCCAGCGACTAAACTCGTCGCCGATGACCACGGATGATCCCGAGCTCACCGCTCGAGGCGATCCTGGCGGTCCTCGAGGCGGCGCACGCGGACGACGAGCCGCGTCGTCGACGAGGGCTTGCGCGACCGGAAGAAGCGGCGCCTGCGCCAGCGGATCTCCAACGTGGCGACCGCCATGTTCCTCGCCGAGGGCTTCGACACCGTCAGCGTCGCGCGGATCGCCGCCGCCTGTGAGGTGTCCGAACAGACCGTGTTCAACTACTTCCCGACCAAGGAGTCGATGTTCTTCGATCGCACCGAGTCAATGACGACGGCGATTGCCGAGGCTGTGCGCACGCCTGGCCAGACGCTCAGGAGCTCGATCAGAAACGCTCTATCCAGCGGCACCCCGCGCGATCATTGGGAACGGATGGACGAGGCGTACGTTCTTCGCTTGTTCCGGCTCTTCTGCGAGGTCGCAACAAGTGCGGCGACCCTCCGTGCGGCCCCGTACAACGAGCTCGGCGCGTTCACGGCGACGGTCGGCGCGGCACTCGCCGAACGGATCGGAACGGACCCAGACAGACCCGAGGTAGGGCTTACGGCCATCGTCATCGCCGGCCTGGCACACGTCCGAACGCAAGCGACATTCACACATGCTCGAGATGCTCAGTCGATGGCCGAGGTGGAGAGAGCGGTGATGGCCGATGTCGACAGGGCGCTGTGTGTCGCTGCTCCCGCCCTCGATGCCTTCGACAGCTTGGTGGTGTCCAGGTCCAGTCTCCGAGGACAGCGCCTGATCCAGCGGCGGTGGCGCTGCCGTTAACCGTCGAGCATCGCATCCGACGGGCTCACGGCTTGATATTCCATCGCTAGAGATGCATACTCAGAGATATGAATGGCATGCAGCTTTACTTGCTCGGGCGGCGCTTGACGAAGATCGGCGAGTCCGCGTTCGTCGGACCGTCGATTGCGGACTTGCCGCCCGGCGTCGCGCTCATCCTGGCCGATATCTTCGCCCATCCCGGCACCTCGATCGGCGAGGTCGTGAAGCGGACCGGCCTGCCGCAGGGCCACGTATCGAAGTCGGTGGCCCGCTTCCGCGACCGGGGTGCGGTCACCACCGCGCCTGACCCGCAGACGGGCGGCGCACCCTCGTGACGCCGACTCCGCGGCCCAAGAGGCCGTCGGCACGACAGAGAGCGGCCTCGATCGATGCCGCCCTGACCGAGGCGCTGGGTGATGCCTCTCCAGCCTCGGTTCAGGCGACTGTCGCCCTGCTTGAAGGATCTCGCAGCAAGGCTGGTGCCGACGCGGGCGGCGCCGGCGGTCCGAAACGGTCCGGCCGTCCGCGCGGGACGGTCGTAGGCACGGCACCGGCACCTGAACACGATCCCATGCCAATCTGTTGGACAGCAAGTCCGCATGCTCGCGCTGTTCGCTCCCGTGGCCGGACTCGCGTGGTACGGGCGGCCGCTCCTCATCCTCGTGGGTGCGGCGATCATTGGTCGGGCTGTCCTGCGGGCGGTGTCGGCGTGGCGCGGCTGATGGCGTCGAACGAACCGGCCGGACGCCAATCAGCCAAGCGCGTCGACCTCGCGCCGTGCGCTCCAGCGTCTCCTCCCCAGCCTCGCGGTGAACTTCGCGCTTCCAGTCGTCGCCTACGCGCTCGTGCGTCCACGGGTCGACAGCGATGCCACGGCGCTTGTCATCGGAGCCCTGTTTCCTGCGATCTGGACCGTTGGGCGACTCGTCTGGCGCCGCCGTCTCGACCCGCTGGGAGTCGTCTCGCTCACAGGCCTGGGCGTGGCGCTCCTGTTCACGCTGGTGTCGGGCGGCAACCCGCTCCTCCTGAAGGTCCAGGAGGCGCCCATCACCGGGGCCTTCGGGCTTGTGCTGCTCGTGTCGGTCGCGGCGCGCCGACCGCTCCTGCCGGTCCTCCTGCGCCTCGTCGGTCGTCCACTGCCCTTGACGCACGCTCGGGCCATGCTGATCACCGCGACCGTGGGCGCGACGCTCTGCGTCGAGGTGATGGTCCGACTCCTGCTCGCAGTGACCCTTGACACGTCGACCTTCCTCGAGGTGCACCGCCCCGTGAGCTGGGCGATCTGGGCCGTCGGGCTGCTCCTACTCCTGGCGACAAAGGGCCGCCGCACGACGGAGCAACCATGAGATCAGGTCGACCTGCCACGACCAACCCTTCCAAGGCCCACTCACGCGTCACGCTAACGACCGGCCCGCCTGGGCAATCTCGTCGACCGCTCGCTACGCTGCGTGCCAGGCGTCAAATCTCCCGGTGATGAGGTTCTTCGATGCTACGAGCGAACTGGTCGCGCCTAGTCTGCGCCATCGCAATGATCGGGTTCCTGCTTCTCGCGCCTGGACGTGTTAGCGCCGCGTTGGGCGGCGTTTTGACCTACCCGGGCACGTGCCCGAGCGGCCAGAACCTGCAGTACTGCATCGATAACGCGGCGAGTGTCGGCGGCACGATCGCCCTCGACCAGAACGATCTCTCGTCCGAGAGCGCTCTCATCACCAAGAGCCTGACGCTGGAGGCAGCCGCCGGCTTCTTCCCGGAGCTCGATCGCGTGGCCGTCAATGACGACGGCAGCACAGCCGCGATGACCGTGACGCTGCGGAGTGTCACGGTCTTGGACGATGTCGAAGGCACGTTCACCGGCGGAAACGGCCACTCACTCACGGTCGACCATGTCACCGTCGCGCAGACGGATCCTCGGGATGCCGACGGGATCTCGTTCGATGCGGGTGCACCATCAGCGCTGCGGGTCACTCACAGTCACATCGCCTTCGTAAATCAATTCGGAGGTATCGGAGTCGGTGGGACGTGGACGGGCCTCGTGACCGTGCAGCTGATCGGCAACACGCTCACGGCGCACGGAGCTCCCAGGGCTGGCAGTGGCATCTGGTTCGAGCCGAGCCACGCCGACCAGCTGCACGCCGATGTGATGAACAACGCGATCTGGGACGTAGCGAGCTGTAAGTGCGGGACTGCCGCCGGCGTCTCCATGTATCCGCTTGACCAATCGGTGGTGACCCTCAACCTGGTCGGTAACACCGTCGATCGAAGCCGCACCGACGCCCTTACGATCAGAAATGGGCTTACGGCGGGTGGCCGCGTCACCGTCAATGCGTTCGACAACATCCTTGCCGACTCCACGGGCGCCGCCATCGATATCGACGACTCGGGCGGCACCGCCTCACTTGCGGTGCTCCACGCCGGGTACAACGACGAGTTCAATAACGCCGTTGCCGATGCCCTCGGTTCGCGGTCCCCAGGGCCCGGCAACCTGGAAGCGAACCCGCATTTCCAGGCACACCTCACGGGGAACCTGCAGCTCACCGGATCCTCGCCGTTGATCGATCAGGGCCAGGTGTGCTCAGCTGGCGGCGTGGCCATCTTTGACGCCGCCGGAAACGATCGCGTGCATGGCAACTCGGTCGACATGGGCGCGTACGAATTCGGATCGACGAAGGCCAACGGCGAGGCGCTCGTCGGCACCTCAGCGGCGGACACGCTCAGCGGCGGCCCTGGCGACGACATCCTGTGCGGCGGGGGCGGGTCCGACAAGCTCTTCGGGAACGGCGGCAACGACTACATCGTCGGCGGGGCCGGGAACGATCTGCTGGTCGGAGGGCCTGGTTCCGATCGGCTGTTCGGTGGATCGAACGCGGACACGCTCTGTGCCAAAGACGGTGTCAGCGGTAACGATCATGTCGCCGGCGGTGCCGGAAACGATGGCTACCGTGCCGATGCGGGCGACGTCCTCGAGGGCGTCGAGTTCAAGGCGACCTGCCCGTAAGGACATGATGCCGGACCTGTCGTCAAGGTACGCGCGCGACGTGGACGGACTACCGCCTTGAACACGCCATGGACGCCGCGGACCGAAGCGATACTCCTGACGGGCCGAGGACGGATGGCGTAGCGTCGCCATTGATGCAGGTCGACGTGGCCGAGCCCGTGCTGGATCGGCGAACGCTGCGGTTCGGGGACGCCTCGCTGGAAGCTGCGTACCGCCGGTCAGCCGCAGTGAGCGACCGCGAAATGCGGGTCGGTCCGCTGATCTCGATCGGTCTCTGGCTCGTCGGCGGCGTGCTGGCGGCGGCAGCGGCGCCCGCCCACGCAGCCCCGATCTATGCGGTCTGTCTGGCGATGGCCGCAGCGAACGCGGGCGCCGCCTTGCTCGCGCCCTGGGCGATCACCTACGAGCGTCAGCAGTTTGTCGGCGCCGGCCTCAACGTCCTGGCGGGCGTCGCAGTGCTCGGGCTCGCGGCCCTCACGGCCACCTTCGATCAGTACGCGGCGCCCGCGCTCATGCTCATCGCCGTCTTCGCGTTTCTCGTCCTGCGGCTGCGATTCTTGTTGGCGCTGGTCGTCGGGCTCGTCTACGTCGTCTCATTCCTCGCTTTCGCGATCGCGGCCAACGCGCGGACAACGGCTCTCGATCTCTTTCTCGTGACGGCGGCGGTCGCGGTCGCAACGGGTGGTACATACGTGCTCGAAGAGAACCGCCGGCGCGTCTTCGCGCAGGGCAGGCAGATTGCGTCCCTTCACCAACAGGTTGATCGGCTGTTCCACAGGTATCTCTCGCGCGACGTTGCCTCGGCCCTCCTGAATGGCGGGGACACCCTCGGCGGGGAGCTCGTGGAGGCGACGATCCTGTTCGCCGACCTGCAGGGGTTCACCTCCCTCAGCGAGCGATCGGACCCACGCGCGATCGTCGAGCTCTTGAACTCCTACTTCGACGTGGCCGTGCCACAGATCTTCAACCAGGCCGGCAGTGTCATCGGGTTTGCCGGCGACGCCATCGTCGCGGTCTTCAATGCACCGACGCGCCAACCTGACCACGCGCTCCGGGCTGCACGTGCCGCGCTCGACCTCCAGGCGGCCGTGGATGCGTTGCCGATCGCCGGTTCGCGCCCGCGATTCCGGGTCGGCCTCAACACGGGCGAGGTCGTCGTGGGCAGCATCGGCAGCGACGAGATGCGCAACTTCACCGCCATCGGTGATGCCGTGAACGTCGCTGCCCGGCTGCAGACGTACGCGCAGGCCGGCCAGGTCGTGCTTGGCCAGCGGACGTACGAGCAACTGGTGGACTGTGCCCGCGTTGTCCGACTCGGGACCCCAGCCCTCAAAGGCAAGGCTGAACCCCTCGAGGTGTATCAGCTTGTGGGCCTGTGCGAGCCGACTTCATACACAAAGATCGATTAGGGCGGCCTTCAGCTTCGGGACTCAAACTTCCGTGACGATGAAGAGCCTGTTGGACGCCGTGGGTTCGGCCGCCCTACTTGTTGCACTTGCGGGTGCTTGTAACGGGACCTTGACGCAGCCAAATTCTGATCCCGGCGGCGGTGCCTCCCAGACGATCCCCAGTGTCGCGATCGTCTCGCCCGCGTCGGCACCCTCATTGATGCCGACGCCGATGCCGACGCCGACGCTGGGGGCGAGGTCTCCGGCTGTCGTCGGCTCTTCGCCCGAGCCAACCATCATGGCCTCGAAGTCGCCGACCACGGCGCCGCCATCAGGGTCGGCACTGCCCTCGAGCGGCATGCCGGCCTTCCGTCATGTCTACCTCATCGTGATGGAGAACAAGGAGTACGGCTCGATCGTCGGAAGCGCCGATGCGCCGTTCATCAACAGCCTCGTTGCCCAGTACGGACTCGCGACCAACTACGACGCGGTGGCGCATCCGTCGGAGCCGAACTACGTCGCGCTGTTCTCCGGTTCGACCCAGGGCGTGACCGACGATGGTGTCCACGCACTGTCGGCGACCAACCTCGCGGACCAGCTTGACGCGAACGGTCGATCTTGGAGGGTCTTCGCCGAGAACGCCCCGCTCGGCTGCTTCACCGGTGCCACGGCGTCCGGAGGGCCGGACGGCGCCGGCTGGTACGCGCGCAAGCACGAGCCAGCGATCAGTTTCAACGACATCGCGTCGGATCCGACTCGCTGCGCACGCATAACCGACTTCGGCCACTTCGATCCCGCAGCCGCCGACTTCGAGTTGATCGTGCCGAACCTGTGCCACGACATGCACGACTGCTCCGTTGCCACGGGCGACGCCTTCCTTCGCGAGTTCGTGCCGACCATCACCGGCACCGCCGAGTTTGCCGATAGCGTGCTCTTCATCACCTGGGACGAGGGCACGACCGGCACCGGCGGAGGCGGGCACGACGCCACGCTGGTCGTCAGTCCGCTTGTTTCGGCGGGAGCCCGGTCCGACATCGCGCACACCCACTATTCGCTGCTGAGGACGATCGAGGATGCCTGGGGGCTTGGTTGCCTTGGTGAGTCCTGCGCCGCCAACGATCTGGGCGAGTTCTTCAGTCGGTGATGCGGCGGGGTGCTCGGCGATCTCAGAAGGTGATTGAGATCACGAACGGCAGCTTCAGGACCCACGCGCTGCTCGGATGGCGTTCCGGTGTCAGTCTGTGCTGGTAGTGAGGACGATGAGGATGCTTGCCGTGGCGCTCGGCTGCGTGCTGGTGCTGGCAGCCGCTGCCGCCGGTGGGCAAGCCGCAGCCAGTTCGCGCCAACTCGCCCTCGGCGTGTCGTCGCTTCCCTGGGATTCGCTACAGGAGGTCGACGCGTTCACCGCCTCCGTCGGCCATGCACCAGCGAGCTGGACGATCTGGAGCACGTGGGGTGGCAAGGATGCGGCATTTCCGGACACGGCCCTCATGGACGGCCTGCGCAGCCGGGGAATCGTGCCGCTGATCTTCTGGCAGCCGGCGAACCCTCCCAGCGTCGATGGCAATCCGTACACGTACAAGGCCATCGCGCGCGGCGACTTTGACACGTACATTCGGACGTGGGCACGCGCGGCGAAGGCGTATGGTGGACCGACGATCCTCCGGTTTGCCCCGGAAATGGACGGGTCCTGGTTTCCGTGGGGTGTCTCGCGGTACGGAAACACGCCCGCGCGGTTTGTGAAGGCGTGGCGCCACATCTGGGACATCTTCCACAAGGTGGGCGCCACCAAGGTGCAGTTCCTGTGGAGCCCTGCCCAACCCTGTCGCTGCCAGTCGGACCTCTACCCGGGCGACAGCTACGTCGACTTCGTTGGCTTTACTGCCTACAACTGGGCAAATGCCAGCCATCCCTGGCGCGGCATGGGGGCGATCCTCAGGGACAAGATCAAGCACCTGGACCAGCTCACGCACAAACCGGTGATCGTGGCCGAGCTCGGGACCGCAGGGACCGGCGGTGACAAGCCGCTCTGGATCAGCGAGGGCTATCCCAAGGCATACCGCAGTTATCCGCAGATCAAGGCGATCGTGTACTTCGACGTCGACATGCGGTGGGACAGTCAGCCTGATTGGCAATTCCAGGCGCCACCGACCGCGCTGGCAGCCTACCGACAGCTGGTCGCACAGTCGCACTTCCGCGGCTCGCTCGAATAGGCGTTGGTGCGCCGTCACGGGCGTTGCCAGCCACGGCGGTCACACTTGGTGCATCCCGGCACCGGCAAATGCAAGTCCAGCGATGGCCGGGTCGACTCCCCACTCGACGCGCCGAATACCATCGCAAGCGATCGAAGGTGCCGGCAGAGCCAGCCGGCACAGGCGTAGAGGAGGAATGCGATGTCCCTGAGACGACGCGCCGTGGTGCTGATGTCGGTTCTCGCCATCACGTCACTGGCGCTCATGTCAACGAGCGTGGCAGACGCCAAGTCCTTCAGTCCGTCGGCGGCTCATGGCCGTTACCTGGTTCGGGCCGCCTCGCAGGTAAGTCCGCGTTCGGCTCGGCACGTCGTGAAGGTGTCGGGCGCGAAAGTAGTGGGCCGGCTGCCAGCGATCAACACGTTGGTCGTAACGGGCACACCGGCCAGCGCGGCCGCGTTGTCGCGCGCCCAGGGCGTCGAGAGCGTCGTTCCCGACCGGGTCGAGCGAGTGGTCCCCGAGGAATGGTCGGGCGATCACAAGCCGGGCAAGCCGCACGGCGACGGCGGCGGCGGTCATGGCCAGAACGTCAACGCCGACCCCGCGGTCAAGCTGCCCGGTCTGATGTGGGATTACGACCGGATCGGCGCACAGCGTGCGTGGCGCACGACGACCGGCCGGCCATCGGTGCTCGTGGGAGTGGCCGACACCGGCCTGGACTACACGCACTCCGAGTTGGCGACCAAGGTCACCGACGTGGTCAATCTCGCAGATCCCACGCTCTGCCCCACATACTTCTCGCCGGCTGTCACGGATGCCGACTGGGCGGCACTCTATGGCGGCCCTGCGGACACCGACTGGAACGGGCACGGCTCCTGGATCGGCGGCGAGATCGCCGGAGCGCTGGACGGTGTCGGCATCAACGGCATCGCGCCGAGCGTGGGGCTGGTCGCCCTCAAGATCTCAGAGTGGTGCGGTTCCGCCTACGACTCAACGATCCTGGAAGCGTTCCAGTACGCGGCCGACCACGGGATCGACGTCGTTTCGATCTCGTTCGGCGGCTACCTCGACCGTACCGATCCGGACCAGGAAGCCATCTACCAGGCCTACGTGGACACCGTCGCGTATGCGCGCTCGAAGGGCACCGTCATCGTCGCAGCGGCAGGCAATGAGCATCTCCGCATCGGAGCCGGTGGCCAGGTTCTCAGTCACGGCCCGCTGACGACGCCCGGGACCACAACTGGGAACTTCTTCGATTACTACGGGCTCTACGAACTGCCCGGTGGCATCCCGGGCGTCGTCGACGTCTCGGCGACCGGCAACGTGGTGAACCCGTCATCGAACAGCTGTGCGGCAGGCACGTTCGAGACATCGAACGCGACCTGCAAACCGCGCTCGGACGCACATCAACAGACGGGGGTCGGCCGCCAGAACCAGCTGGCCTACTACAGCAACTACGGCCCGCGGATCGACGTGGCTGCACCCGGTGGTGCGCGCAAGTTCAATCTTCCGGCCTGGGACCGGGGCGGCACCCCTGGTTACCCCTACACCACTGCCGATGGCACCACGGCGTTCGAGACGTTCAACATCACCTCGAACTGGGCACTCGAGATCCCGTGCTTCTTCAACCTCGGACCCAGTCCGCTGTTCTATCCCAACGAGTGCTACTCGACGATCCAGGGCACCTCGATGGCGACGCCGCATGCGTCCGCCGTGGCGGCGCTCATCGTGAGTGCGCACCCGTGGCTGGCCCACCGGCCCAGCCTTATCGTTGGCGTGCTCAAGTTCACGGCACAAGGCATCCATGGCAACACGACTCCGCCGCTGAGCGCGACGGACACGTCGCCCGGTGACCTCACCGGCGTTGCCTGCCCCACGGGCTACTGCCACTTGGGTGGACGCCCGATCAGTGACTGGGAGGCCTACGGGGCCGGCCTGGTCGACGCGGCGGACGCCGTGCGCTGACGTCGTCTCCTGCCATTCTTCGAACGGTGCCGGTCCATGAGGGCCGGCACCGTTTCACGTTCGACACCTCTACCGCGGCCGCCAGCCAGTGGTCGAGTTCGAGCAGCCAAGATGTGCCCTTGGCCCCGAAGCATCTTCTGCTGCGCAAGGATCTCGACCTCGCGCTCGAACTATTCCACGCGCGCGCGGACCCAGCATGGTCCGGGTGGACGTGGGTCAGGAGGATCGCCTTTGGCGCGGACTCCGGTCCGAGAAGCAAGCGGCACGCACCGAGGATCCGCGTGGCGTCGCCCGCCCACCCGGCATCCACGAGGATCCAGCTCGCCCCGGCGCGCACGACGTACACGTTGGTCTGCGTGTGGCCCCACGGCCCCAGGCAGAAGACACCTGAGGCGATTTCGAGCGGGCCACGCGTGTCTCGGGCACCAGCGCTCCCTTGCACCCGGGTGTCCGACACCGGCAGCTGCTTGCCCATCAAACGACTTCGCTGAACGACGGCCCGCTCCACTCGCGGTTCTCAATCGCAGTCTTGGCCAGTCGCGCGCCACGTGGAAGTGCCGCGTGGCACGTCGCCAAGCCGCCCTCGATCAAGCGCACTGCCCTGCCGGAGGCCCCCTGTGGATTCGACTCATGGCTCTGGTCGGCTCATTCTCGCGGCCCCAACCATGCGCTCAAGCGCAATGGTTCCACAGGCGTTTGCACTGGGAGGTGAACCTCATGGCACGAGAAATTGGTTCCGCTGCATCGGCCGGCGCCAATGACGTGAAGCATGGCCGTCGGCGCGGAGGCGCGCGGCGGAGCGGTCCGCCCGCGAACGGCGGAGCGGTCTATGGCCTCGGGATGATCGGCGCGCTGGTTTACTTTCTGCGTGCTGCCGAGACCGACAGAGACCGGCTTTTGGCGTTTCCCATGGCGATGGTCTGGCCCGCCATACTGGTGTACCGACTGTTCACGTTCCTCGCACGTTGACAGAGCCAGCTCCCTGATGGGGGCTCCATGACCAGGCAGGACGAGCGTAGGCCCGAGCGCCATCAAGGCCGCTGCGGACCGCGTCGCCTGGCTCGCGTGGAGGCTCAACTTTGGATCGGGTGGCCTCGGTCTTCCGTGCCGATCTCCCAGGAGGGCATCGCCCGAGAAGACGACACCGTCCTTGCGGCGCAGCGCGATGCTGCCCGCCGTGGCCCGGGACGTGGATCACCTCAAGTCCGCCGATCGAGTCGCCCCCGCGAAGCACGACATCGGCGATGACCGGGTGGATCCTGAGCGCCCGCAGGAGGAGACCCATTGTCCGGCGACCCTTGGCCGGTCGCTCGCGTCCCGCGAGGACCGGGGCGTCGAGCTCGTGGATCGCAATCGTGGCGCTGGTGAGTCGTCGCAGCTCGGCCGCATTGCCCACGTGGTCGGGGTGCCAGTGCGTTAGGACCAGGTAGCGCAGGTCGCTCGACCGCCGACCAACGGTCCGGATCAACTCGACCACACGATCGGCACCGGCGCCGATGCCCGTGTCAACGAGGATCAACCCTTCGGTTGAGTGAGCGAGGTAGGCGTTGCCGACGCGCGTTCCGCTCCACCTTGTACACGCCTTCGGCAACGAGCATCGCTCCGAGTGTCGTCGACGGGCACACGGTAGACCACGGGCCTTACGGCCGTTGCCGAAGGTCCGATCGGCCCTTGGCGGGTGCGCCGCCGCGCAGAACCATCGATGCTGGCCGAGTCCGGCGGTCAAGGACAGGCCAGCGCCAACGCAGCCGGAGAGCACCTTGCCAGACGAGACAGCACCCGTCGGTCCAGCGGACCGCATCGTTGCTGGGCAGTACGTGCCCTCGAGCCTGACCATGCGTCGTTTGGTCAACCCGGTCGCGATGCGGCTGGGCGGTCCGACTCTCATCGTTCGGGGTCGAACGACCGGCCGGCCGGTCGCTGCGCTCGTCCCTCCCTTTGCCCTCGATGGCGTCTCGTATCTCGTGGCCGGCGGAGGCGAGACGCACTGGGTCCGCAACCTACGGGCGGCGGGGCACGCGGAGCTGCGACGCGGCCGCCGGCGCACGGCATTCCGTGCCATCGAGCTGACAGGCACGGAGCAGGTTCGGGTCGTCAACGCGTACCGGGTTCACATGGGTCGTCGCGCGAAGATGTTCTTCGACGCCCTTCCCGAGCCCTTGCAGCACCCCGTGTTCCGGATCGAGCCGCTCGACCGGGCCGCCGCCGGTTGACCCATGAACGGGCCCGTGTGCCCGGGTCGAGGTCATGGGCCGGGCATTTCCCGGTGAAATCCTGATGACCGACACCACCATCACCACTTCGTATGGCGTCATGCCAGCCTACGTGGCACGGCCGCAAGGCTCCGGGCCGTGGCCCGGCGTCGTGGTGATCCACGATGCCGGCGGTCTGAGCAAAGACACCCGCCGCCAGGCAGATTGGCTCGCGGGTGCCGGCTACCTCGCGGTGGCCCCGCACCTCTTCTACTGGGGCGGGCAAATCCGCTGCCTTGTTGCGGTCTTCCGCGAGGTGATGGCCGAGCCACGCACTCGCGGTGTTCGTCCGGGGTCAGCTCGCGGCGCTGATGCCTGGGGGGGGTGACCTCGGAAACGGGGACCGCGCCGATGGGCGGGTGCGAGGGGACGAGCACGGCCGCGAGCACGAGGGCGCCCACGCCATAGACGAGCAGGCCCAGCACCAGGCAGATGCGCCGGCCCCAGATCGCCGCGAGCTTGCTGCCTGGGATCATCAGCGCGGCCATCGTGAGCGTGAACAACGTGATCGCGGTCTGGACGCCGGCAACGTCGGTGCCAAGGTCCGCGGCGATGGGCTTGATCGCGACACTGGTGCTGGTCGCCGCGAAGCTACACAGGAACTGCGCGAGGACGAGGGGGATGAGCACGCCCGACGGCGCGGTGGTGGCCGAGGTCAGAGTGGCATCGGATGTGGTTCGCGTCATCAGGGCGACGTCGTCACTTCAACTACGTGATGGCCGTACGCGGGGACGTCCAGAGGTACGCCCGTGGGCGCGCCGGCCGCTCAGCGGTCGCAACGACCGATCTCGGTGGCGATTTGCTCGGGAGGTCGAGTCGGTCATCAGTACCTCGAAGCTCGCATCGGATCCGTGGGCGTAGGCAGACAGCGTGGTCCGCTCCGCACCCTGCTCGCCACGAGCGAACCCTGAGCATCTCGCGTGAAACTCCCTTTTCCATTCCGTTAACAGTCCGACGCCGCTAACAGTCCGACGCCGCGGTTGCGCAACGAGTCCGGTTTCGCGCGAGCACCGCTAGACGGAGAAGCGTTGTGCGGGACGGTCGGGCGTGCCTCATCGGCCGCGCGGGCGCGAACGCCATGCGCGAAACTGCCGCCGCTCCTGCCGTACCCCATCGACTGCCGTGCCACGTCCGCAATGACGCAAGTGCCAATCGGCACTTGCCTGGGAGGCTCATTCTGAGTTGGGTACGTATAAGAGGTGGCGCCATGGGCGAGATGCTTGGTGGCGACGGTGACACAGAGGGACAGGAGATCGCGCGGCGAGCACTCGTGCTGTGGCCTCGCCTCAACGCGACGCTCATGCGACGATGTGGCGGCGACCCATGGCGCATCGCCAGGCTCGTGTCGCGGCGGACATCGCTCCCAATGGAAACCATCGTTGGGATGCTTCGAGCACCGAGAATCAGGGTGACGCATATCAGCGTCGTGGAGGGCGAGACCTGGTTCGGTTGACCCGTCCCGGATGAATGAAGGGCCGGGTCGGCAGACTAGAAGCCGTTGGCACCCCGCACAGCGTGGGAGCCGGGAACATAGGACAGCCTGGCGATGGCCCACTTCAGCGCCATCACGGCCCCCACCCCGACGATGGCAGCGCGCGTGAATGAGACCGTCCCGGAGCCGCCAAGGACGCCGACAATCGGTTGGAGCAGCAATGGCCAGCCGAACAACCCCGACAAGACGAGCCCCGTCGCGAGGAGGCCGAGGGGCATACCAACCATGTTCGAGCCGACGAAGCCATAGCGCTCACGCATGGCGCTGATGCCGAGAGCGCACATCGCGCTGCCCAGAATCCAGAGAGCGAGCAGGGCAGCGGTGCCCTCTCCGACGAGAGGTGCGGTCGTCCCGGTTGCTGCCGAGAGCACGATGACGGCCGCCGGGATTCCAATCAAAGTGGCCAGGATGGGCTTGACCCGGGGCATCGATTCGCTGATAACAGGTGCTACGGTCGGCGCATCCGCGATTTCATCCCCTCTGAGGTCGTCCGTCTTGGTCTCATGGGTCGCGATCGCCGCCGCGCCCAGGTCTCGCGCGATCCGGTCGGCCCACGCATCGATCGCCGGCCAGTCTCGGAAGTCGCCTTTCGGGAGTGCGTCCCGGGCGGCCGGCATCAGCGACACGAACCGTTCTGCGAGGCCAACAGGTCTGGACGTTGGATCGATGGCCCCGAAGAACACCTGCTCTCCCCGCGGATGGATCGCCTTGCGCAGCTCGGGGAACTCCTTCGGGACGGTCGTCTCGAGGACGTCCCGGCCCTGCTTGTCGACGGTCTCTGTGCCGACCGGTCCACTGCTGAAGAGCCAGGTGGGCCGCGCCGCGAGCAGCGCCTGATTGCGCTTTACGAACGTCGACGCGTCCTTGAGCCAATGGAACATGTAGGCGGCGGCGCCCACGATGAACGCGTCATATCGTGCAGCGTCGCGGACCGTCGCCACCGAGCGCACCTCGGCCGCGAGGCCATTTTCGCGGAGCCGCTCGGCGATCCTCTCGGCGATCCCTCTTGTCGAGCCGTGACGGCTCGCGTATGTGACGAGGATCGACACTGGGCGAACTCCCTTCATCGGGGCACTGGCCCGACGCACCGAACGTAGCGGGTGCCTTTTCTCGCCTCCAAGTGCCGGAGCGACCGCACAGGGCCGGCCAGACGGCTCGTGCTTCAATGCAAGGGCACCACCACCTGGGTGCAGACGCGTGACAAGCAATAGTTCGTAGGCCATCGCGATCATCCCGACCGCACGGGCTCCGCGTGGTCGGCTGGCAGGCCGTCTCGGCGAGGACTGACCGGCTGCGCCGCACAATGGACTCCATCTCACATGACGGGGGTGGGCAAAGAGGGAGCAGGGCGATGGCGGTCATCTCGAGCACGGGGATGCGGAGTCGGCGGGCGGTCCTGTTTGGTGCCCTCGGCGGAGTCGGCGCGCTGGTCGCACGCTCCATCGGCGCACCCGACCGAACCGATGCCGCCAGTGCGGTTCAGCTCGGTGCCAGTAACACCGAGACGAACGCCACGACGGTCCGGAACACGTCGGCAACGGCGGGCTCGATTGGCCTGGCGGGACGCTCGGTACCGGCCAGCGGGATCGGCCTGCAGGGCTTCGCCGAGGGCAGCGACGGCAAAGGTGTCTACGGTTTCGCAGGCACAGGCACTGGTGCGATGGGCGTCTACGGTGCCGCGACCCAGGGTCACGGGGTGCAGGGTTACGGTGTCATCGGCGTGGTCGGAAACGGCACGGCGTGGGGCGTTTACGGCAACACGGGCGCCACCAACGGCATCGGCGTCAACGCCATCGCCGCCAATGGCACCGGCGTCCGCACCAGCGGCTTGACCACGGGTGTCGACGCGACAGCCACGGCCGATGGTGGCATCGCCGTGAACGCCTCCGCTACCGGGAGCAGCGGCACGGGCGTCCAAGCGACCGGCGGTGCGTACGGCGTGCACGTATCGGGCTATACGAGCATCGCGTTCGTCAACGACTCCGCAGCCACCGGTGTCTACGCCAAAGGTGACGGCGCGGGCGGCCAATTCGTCGGCGGGACGTATGGGGTTTTCGCGTCGGGCACGACGTACGGCGTGTACGCGCAAGCCCTCACCGGTGGCACGGGCATCTACGGCCTCTACTGCGCCGGCAACATGGGCGTCTCGGGCACGATCAATCCGTCGGCCGTGGTGGTCAAGATCGACCATCCCCAGGCGCCTGAGCGCAAGTGGCTGTCACAGAGCCTGATCAGCTCGGGTGAGGCGCTCAACATGCAGAGCGGCACGGTCACGCTCGACGCGAACGGCCAGGCGACGGTGCTGCTGCCGGGCTACTTCGCGGCGCTCACCGGAGGGTCAGAGCTTCGGTACCAGCTGACCGCCGTCGGCGGAGCGGCTCCGAGTCTGCACGTCGCCCAGGAAGTCACCGGCAACCAGTTCAGGATCGCCGGCGGCATGCCCGGCCTGAAGGTCTCCTGGCAGGTATCTGGGGTACGCCGCGACGACTACGCCCTGGCCCATCCGCTGCGGGTGGAGACGCGCAAATCCAAGGCGGAGCTTGGTACCCGAGTGTTCGTGCCCAAGGGTTCGACTGCCAAGCAGATGGACACCCGCCCGCCGCTCCCCCCACGACCCAGGCGGCCACGCGAGGGCTCGGGTCACTGATCGCCGCTGGAGGCAAACCTGCGAACCTGCTCCAGCACGCCCGCGAGGTCCTCACTTGGTGGCACCCGCGGCGTCCCGGACCGGCACCCTCCGGTAACTTGACACCACTGCTGCCCGAGAACACGATGCCGCGAACGGGAGTCGACGCGACGGGGCGAACCGTGCGTGCCCGGAGGGAGAGAGGAGCAACCCATGACCCGACGAGGTCTTGCCTTGTCCGCCACGCTCGCTGCACTGGGACTCGCCTCGGTGGCCTTGCCGGCGGCGGTCGCCCAGAGCCCGTCGGCCGCGCCGCTCACCGTGGTCGCGGCGTATTCCTCCAAGATCGAGGAGCCGTGGGACGGCGTCATCGACACCGCGCTCAACGCGGAGCAGGCCGCGGGTCGCATTACCTACACCTACCAGGACGACATCGGCTACGACGGCGGGATGGATCTCACCCTCCGCGAGATCGCCGAGAACGACCATCCGGCCATCATCTTCGGTGACGGATTCGGCAACGAGGAACTGGTCCGCGGCGTTGCCAACGACTACCCGGACATCCCCTTCGTCTTCGGCTCGGGCGAGGGCCTGTCGGACCCCAACCTGTCGGTGTTCGACAACTGGATCCACGAGCCTGCGTACCTCGCGGGGATGCTCGCGGGTGGCCTCACCCAGAGCGGCACGATCGGCATCGTGGCCGGGTACCCGGTGCCCGAGGTCGACCGCCTGGCGAATGCGTTCATCGCGGGCGCACAGGCGCAGAACCCGAAGGTGCAGGTCAAGGTCAGCTTCATCAACAGCTGGTTCGATCCGGCCACGGCCAAGGAGGCCGCGCTCGCCCAGATCGCGGACGGTGCGGACGTTCTCTACGCGGAGCGCGACGGTGTCATCGCGGCCGGCGCGGAGAAGGGGGTGCTCGTGGTTGGCAATATGGCCGACCAGCAGAGTCAGGCGCCGCAGAACGTCATCACCAGCGTCCTGTGGAACATGACGCCCACGGTCGAATACGTCATCGACCAGGTGCAGAAGGGCGCATATACCGCCCAGGATCTCAAGGACTTCTCGACCATGGCCAAGGGCGGCGCAGCCCTTGCGCCGATCAACGCTGCCGTCGTTGCATCGCTCCCCGCGACCTGCACGAGCGACAGCGGATCGGTCGCGTGCACTGGCCAGGACCTCATCACCGCGGTGACGGCGAAGCAGGCCGACATCCAGTCGGGCGCCTTCCGCGTGGACATCAACGAGAGCGAGCCGCCCGGCTCCGTCGACGCCCCGGTGGTCACTCCGGCGCCCTCCTGATCTGACGCTCGACCGGGTCTGACCCGGTCCCATGACCAGTCCCGTGGAGAAGGCGGACGACCGTGAGCCGGCCGTCCGCCTTCGGGGAATCACCAAGCGCTTCGGGGACCTCGTCGCCAACGACGGCGTCGATCTTGACGTCGCTCGCGGCGAGGTTCATGCCCTCCTTGGCGAAAACGGGGCCGGCAAGACGACCCTGATGCGCATCGTGTACGGCCTGACGCGCGCCGACGCGGGCACCATCGAGGTCGATGGGCGTGCCCTGGCCATCCGCTCACCGCGAGACGCCATCGCGGCCGGCGTTGGCATGGTGACGCAGCACTTCTCGCTGGTCCGGCCGATGACGGTCGCCGAAAACCTCGCGCTGGGCCGCGGGCAGGGGCATTCGCCTCGACCTCGACGCCGCCCGGGCCGAAGTGCGCGCAGCAGCTGCCGCGTCCGGCATTGCCGTCGACCCCGACGCGCGGGTCGAGGACCTGTCCATCGGACAGCAGCAGCGCGTCGAGATCCTCAAGGCGCTCAGCCACGAGTGTCGCGTGCTCATCCTCGATGAGCCCACCGCGGTGCTCGTGCCGCAGGAGGTCGAAGCCCTGTTCGTGACGCTGCGCAGCCTCGTCGCGGAGGGGCTGGCGGTCGTGTTCATCAGCCACAAGCTTGGCGAGGTACGACAGATCTCCGACCGGGTGAGCGTGCTGCGCCGGGGGCGGCTCGTTGGCACGGTCTCCGGGTCCACCGACGAGCGCGAGCTGGCCCGCATGATGGTCGGACGGCCCACGTTCGGCGTCGCCCGGGTCGACGCGGCGGGGTCGGCCGAACGACCAGCAGTCCTGCGAGTCGAGGGCCTGTCCGCCCTCGGCGCCAACGGCCTGCCCGCCCTGCGCGAGGTCGACCTGGCGGTCGGGGCGGGTGAGGTGCTTGGCGTGGCCGGGGTGTCGGGCAACGGCCAGACCGAATTGGTCGAGGTCCTGTGCGGCATGCGCCGGCCAACCGCGGGCAGGGTATTCGTGGGCGACCGCGACCTCGCCCGCGCCACGCCGACCGAGATGATGGCCGCGGGCGTGGGCCGCATCCCCGAGGACCGTCATGCCTGCCTCGTGCTGGACCTATCGGTCGCCTACAACCTGGTGATGGAGCACCTCGACGACTTCCGCGGACGGGGTGGCCTGGACGAGCGGCGCATCGAGGCGCACGCGCGCGACCTCATCGCCCGGTTCGCCATCCGTGCCAGGCCCACAGACCGCGTGGCGACGCTCTCGGGCGGCAACATCCAGAAGGTGCTCCTGGCGCGCGTGCTGTCACGCGACCCGCGCGTGGTCGTGGTGGCGCCAGCCGACGCGCGGCCTGGACGTGGGTGCCACCGAGTACGTCCGAACCCAGTTGCTCGAACGTCGCGCGGCAGGCGCCGCCATCCTGCTGGTGTCCGAGGACCTCGATGAGCTGCTGGCGCTGTCCGATCGCCTCGTCGTGCTGTACGAAGGGCGCGTGGTCGGGAGCGTGAGCGCCTCAGCGGCGGATCCGGAGCACCTGGGATTGCTGATGGCGGGTCGGGCTCAGGCTGCCTGATGGTGGCATTGCGGGGCCGGCTCGGAGGCACCAGGTCGGCCGTCTCGGCGGCGTCCGGGTCTGCAGGAGTTGCCGTTGCCGCCATCGGCATCACCCTGCTGATCACGGCGGTGCCCATCCTGGTCGTAGGCGCCAACCCCATCGACGCGTACATCAACGTGTTCCTGACGCCGCTCACGTCGCAATTCCGGGTGCTGGAGGTGCTCGTCAGCGCCACGCCGCTCATCTTCACCGGCGTCGCGGTCGCCATCGCCTTCCGGGCCGGCTACTGGAATATCGGTGTCGAGGGGCAACTGCTCATGGGCGCGGTCGCGGCGACGGGCATCGGCATGAGCATGGCCGGCGTGCCACCCGCGATTGCGCTGACGCTGATGATCGCGGGCGGAGCGGCCGCGGGGGCAGCATGGGCGCTCGTGCCCGCGCTGCTGCGAACTCGATTGGGCATCGACGAAGTGGTGACCACGCTTCTGCTGAACCCGGTGGCGCTCCTGTTCGTCAAAGCGCTGGTCCAGGGACCGTGGCGCGACCCGAACGGCATCACCGAGTCGCCGCCAATTGCGGCCGCGGCTCGACTGCCGCAGCTCATGGCCAAGTCGCGCCTCCACTTCGGGTTCGTGATCGCCCTCGTGGTCCTGGTCGTGGCCTGGTACGTCACGAGCCGCACGGTGACGGGGCTGCGGCTGCGGGCCGTGGGTCTGTCGCCGCACGCGGCCCGGTTCGCGGGCATCCGCGTCGAGCGCTCACTGCTGCTCGTGGCGCTGGTGAGTGGCGCCATCGGCGGCCTGGCCGGCGTCAGCGAAGTGGCGGGCATCCAGGGCCGGCTCACGTCGGGGCTGTCGCCGGGCTACGGCTACACGGGCATCGTCGTCGCGATGTTGGGCGGGCTCACGATGCCGGGCGTGCTCCTGTCCGCACTGCTGCTCGGCGACCTGAACGTGGGCACCAACTCGGCCGAGCGAGCCCTGGGCATCCCCTCAACGATGGCCGGGGTGATCCAGGGCACCCTGCTGCTGACCGTGGTTGCCTTGCTCGCGGTCCGACGCTGGCGCTCCAGCCGCGTCGAACGTCCTGCCACTGGAGACCGAACCACAACCGGTCGACCAACTGGGCGTGGAGGTCGCGCCCGAGTGATCTTCCTCTGGGACCTCCTGGGAGCGACGCTGCGCAACGCCACGCCCCTGGTCTACGGCACGGCCGGCGAGACGATGATCGAGCGCGCCGGGATCCTGAACCTGGGCATCGAGGGCACCATGTATGTCGGCGCGTTCGTCGGGTTCGCAGCCGCTTTCGTCACGGGCTCGCTGTGGTTGGGGCTGCTGGCGGCGATCCTGGCGGGACTCGCGGCGGGCGCCGTCATGGGCCTGCTCACGGTCACCCTCGGGGCCAACCAGCACGTGTCCGGCCTGGGACTGACCATCTGCCTCATCGGGCTGTCCGAGACCGGTTACCGGCTGCTCGTCACCGGTTCGACGGCACCGCGTATCACCCCGTTCGGGCAGTGGGATCCGCTGGGTTTCCTGGGCGATGCCGGCACGGTTGCCCAGCAGTACGGCCTCACCTACGTCGCGTTCCTGATCGTGGCGCCCGCCGTCTGGTGGGTCTTTGGCCGCACTCGGTTCGGGCTCGCGCTGCGCGCCGTCGGCGAGAACCCGGAAGCAGCCGATGGCGCTGGTGTCAGCGTCGCGAGGGTGCGCTACGCGGCGCTGATGACCGGTAGCGGACTGATGGCGGTGGGCGGCGCCTTCCTGACCCTGTGTGTCCTGGGCAGCTACACCCCGGACATCATCGCGGGGCGCGGCTGGGTGTGCCTCGCCCTGGTGATCTTCGGGCGCTGGCGCATCGGGCGGGGGGTAGTCGGTGCCCTCATCTTCGCGTTCGTGTACTCGCTGGGACTGCGGCTCCAGATCGTGTCGGGTTTCGACGGCATCCCGCAGGAGGTCATGCTGGCGCTGCCGTACCTCGCGGTCATCGCGGCGCTGGCGCTCTCGGGCCGTAACGTGGCGTACCCAGGGGCGTACCTCAAGCCGTACCGTCGCGCATGATGGGCGCCGGCACGGGAGGGGACAACCGATGAATGATCAGGCGTTGATGCGCATCGCCATCGAGCAGGGTACGAAGAGCCTCGGGGAAGGTGGAGTGCCCGTCGGAGCGGCCCTGGCCGCGGACGGGAAGCTGCTGGCGTCGGGCCACAACCGGCGGGTTCAACAGGGCTCGGTCATCCGCCACGGCGAGACCGATGCGCTCGAGAACGCCGGGCGACAAAAGGCCTCGGTCTACGCGCGCGCCACGATGTACACCACGCTGTCGCCCTGCGACATGTGCACCGGGGCCATCCTGCTGTACAAGATCCCGCGCGTGGTCATCGGCGAGAACCGGACATTCATGGGCAACGAGGCACTCCTGCGCGCCAGAGGTGTCGAGGTGGTCGTGCTGGACGATCCGGACTGCTACCGGCTGATGCAGGAGTTCATCTGTACGCTACCCCGACGTATGGAACGAGGACATCGGCGAGGAGTGACGCGGAGCACCGCCCTGCGGCGGTGCCGCACTCCCGAGGGTCATGCGCTGCGGGAACCGAGAGGTCGCGGCTGATGACGATCGCGGCCGCGCGACCGGCCCGACGGCCTACCAGACGCCAGGTCTCTGGCGTCGTGATTGTCGTGGGGCTCTTCGCCTTCATCGGAGGCGTCGCGGCGGCCGTCGAGGATTTCGGCCCAAAGGCTGAGTCCGCAGGGACGGTCGTCGGCCTCTGGGAGCAGCCGAGCAGCAAGGCAGGGACGACCTACGGTGTTGATCTGACGTGGGACGGCGGCGGTCAGGGAACCTTCACCTCCCTCGACCTGTACGACGCGCTCAACCCCTTGGCGAGTCCCGTCGCGGTCACGATCGAGCGCAGCTCGGCAGACGCCAGGATTCTCCGCGTCGAGCTCGGCGAGACGTGGTACGGGGTCGACCCGAGCCCCACGACAGGCGTGTTCGCCCTGGTAATCGGTCTCATCGGGCTCGCTCTCGCGCTCTGGTTCGCCCGCGCCCTCTATGTGACACGGCGCGCAGTCCGTCCCGGCGGACTCCGTTGACACCGGCGAAATTCAGCCTCCTGATCGTGGGTAGTGAAGGAATCGGGCCGTTGCAACGCCATACAAGGTGATCGTGAGAGATGCCAACGACGAACCACGGAGCCGGACGCTGAGATCCGAACTCGTCGTTCGCGCACAGTCAGGCGACCGAGACGCGTTCGATGCGCTGGCCACGGCCGTCTATGACCGGCTGTATTCCATCGCACGTCGGATCCTCCGCGACGATCACGCGGCCCAGGATGCCCTTCAGGAAGCTCTCATCCGTGGTTGGCGTGACCTCCGCTCACTCCGCGAGCCAGACCGATTTGAAGCCTGGATGCATCGCCTGCTCGTACGTGCCTGCTATGACCAGAGCCGGCACAGGCGCAGCCTTCAGGCCAGGATCGTCGAGCTAAACCTCGATCACTCTGACCCGGTCGATGCCTTCGCCGGCGTGGCCCATCGTGACCAGCTCGAGCGTGCGTTCGTACGGCTACCGATCGAACACCGGGCAGTCCTCGTCCTGACCTACTACGCCGGCCTGCCGGCCACCGAAGTGGGATCGATGCTCGGAATTCCGCCTGGGACCGTCTATTCGCGTCTCCACAACGGCATTCAGAAGATGCGGACCGCGCTGTCGCGCGCGGAATCGGCGGCAACCACACCCCTCCGGGAGCCTGGTCGATGAACAGCGACAGACTGGAATCGCAGATCGCCGACTGGATCCATGAGGGCCCGGAACGCGGTCCAAGGCATGCTCTCGACCGCGCGCTGGCAGCGACGAGAAGGGTCGACCAGCGTCCCGGCTGGACATTCCCTACGCGATGGCTCCCGCAGCCGGTGGCCGACACAGGCACACGAGTACGGGGCATGGCGAGCATTGCGTTGCTGCTGGTGCTGTTGCTGCTCGCGCTGCTCGCGTTCGGGTTCGCCTCGACGGGAGGGCTCCCGCGCCTACACGCCTTGCTCGGCCGATCGGCTGACACGCTCATCGCCTACGGGGACGGAACGGGGGTGTACGCGTCCCGTATCGACGGCTCGGCGCGGCAAAAGCTGAGTGGCAACGTCAAGTTCGCCACTTCGCCGGTGTTTTCGCCGGACGGGTCACGCGTCGCGTTTGTCGCGCCATCGACGGCCGGCGGACTGGGAGGTCGGCTGATGGTCGTGCCGCTCGATGGATCCAGCTCTGCGCTCGATGTGGGAAGGGGACTGGAGTTGGTGCCTGATGAGGTCCCATCCATCTCGTGGTCGCCAGACGGGTCCCGGATTGCGTTTGCCGCCGACGTCGGCGGCATTGCGACGATCTTCGTATCGTCGAGCGACGGGAGCAGCGTTCAACCGATCACGGACGCGACGGCCGAACGTAACCTCCCGACCTGGTCACCCGACGGGAGCCGGATCGCCTTTCGGGAAACCGAGCCCGATGGCGTCCGCCAGCGACTGCGAACCGTTCGTCCAGACGGCAGCGACGTCCAGGACATTGACATGGTCATCGGGAGCGATGCGAGCCTGTCCCGGCTTCGATGGTCGCCTAACAGTGAATCGGTGTCCTACACCTTGAACGTCGGCAACGGCACCGCGACCAAGGCCATCATCGACCTTGGATACGGTCACACCGGCGAACTATGGTCGAACGGCATGGGCGGGTTTGGTGACCAGGGCGTCGCATGGTCGCCCGATGGTCACTTCCTCGCTTTCCTCACCGCGACCGATGGCGTGATCGTTGCCGACGACGACGAAACGTCCCCCTACAACGGTCACCTCCGTCACCTCGGCCCCGTGGCCGACTGTTGGGTCGATTGGTCGCCCGACGGGAGCGCGCTGTACGGCGGCTCACCGGGCGACTGCGGCCGCGTTGTCGTGATCCCCCTGGCGGAGCCGGCCGCTGCCACGACGCTCCCGATGTCGGCCTCGGGCATGGGCAGCTGGCAGCCGCTGATGTCCAATCAGTACGCGCGATGAATGCCCGCGGGCTCGGCCGGGCCCACGCTGTCCACGGGACGTGAAGGAATTGGTCCCTTCAAACGCCATACCGGATGACGCGCGACCTGCGATCGAGGAGCTTCGTGGTTCCGTCTCCATCGCCAACCGTGGGCGCATCCACGTCTGCGGGGTCGGTTTCGTCCGCCGTCACGCGCTGTGAGGTTGAGCATCAACGTGGAAGAGGGAGTTGCCGCCATGGCCATTGATACTGCGTCACCGCGTTCCCGTCGCGCCTTGCTGGCGGCTGGTCTCGGTGCTGTTGCCGCGACGGTCGCTTCAGCCGTCGGTCGCCCAGCATCTGCCCTCGCCAACGACCCGTACGACGTCGTCCTCGGTGCCACGAACACGTCGGATACCACCACCCGTATCAACTACAACGGTTCGGGCACGAGCTTCAGGACGGCCAGCACGAGTGGTGTCGGCCTGCACGGCGACAGCTATCTCAACACTGGCGTCATCGGAACAAGCAACTCCAGCGCCGGCGTGCTCGGCACCAGCATGGATGACTACGGTGTCTACGGCTATAGCGATCATGGCCTTGGCGGTGTCGCGGCAGTAGGCGACTTGACGACGGCGCTGTGGGCGAACAGTCGGGAGTCGTACGCCGTCTTTGCCGAGACTGGTGCCGTGGATCTCCCCGCGGTGGCCGGAAGATCGGCGGGGCAAAACACCGGGGTATTCGGATTGAGTGGCGACGCCGGCATTGACGTGTACCCGTCTCGCACCGGGGTCTACGGCCTGGCTGTCGGTCCAAATACGCTCGGTGTCTATGGCCAGACGACGGCCGGCCGGGGCGTCTTTGGTGAGGCGACGACAGGAACGGGCGTCCGCGGCAACAGCAAATCGGGCGGCATCGGCGTCCATGGGGACAGCCCATCCGGGTATGGCGTGGCCGGTAACAGTGGCTCGGCAGTGGGTGTCCTTGGGACCAGCGTCAGCGTCACGGGCGTTCAGGGCTTTGTGGGCACGGGCGCGCCGACGACACCGCTGGGCAACACCGGCGTCTTCGGCAGCGCGCCAGGTGGCCGAGGCGGTCAGTTCGCCGGTGGCAAGGCGCAGCTCCGGCTCGTACCGTCCAGCGTCGCTACGCACCCGTCGTCGGGCGTCCTCGGCGACATCTTCCTGGACAAGAACAAACGCCTCTGGTTCTGCAAGGGCGGAACGGATTGGACGCAGTTGGCGTAGCGCAAAACGCTGACGCCAAGCGACGGGGCAGCGTCAACGCGGATGACCGGCGGTGGCCGCTAGAGCCCCAGCAACCGGGACCGCGGCGGTGATTGTTGGGAGGGTGAAATGACGAGGTCCAAGCTGTCCCGTCGGGGCGGGTTGCTCATTCTCGTGTCGATCGTGCTCACGCTCGCACTCGGCAGTGAAGCCACTGGACTGGCCACCGCGGCTACAACACCTTCGCCGTCCCCAGGCGCATCCACGCAGTCCCCAGGATTGGACCCGGCTCGACAGGTCACCGGTCCAGAGGTTCTCGCGACCGACGACGCTTCGGTCGCGGCCGTGGCGGCCATTCACGCGCCCAACTTCGGCGGGGACGCTGTCGCCGCGGCCGAGGCCGCGCTCGCGTCGGTCGGAGTGGAGGTCGTCCATGAAGCCGACGGCGTCCCCTTGCTTCCGGTCGCCGAGCCAGTGTTGCCGCTTCGCCTGCTCGACTTCCAGGCTCGGGACCTGACGCTCGAGGTATGGTCCGGCGGTGGGCTGAGCGGTGCTGCTATGGACCTGACCATCACGGTCCCCGAGAACACGGTGGCTCCGTCGGCCATCGTGGCGGCTTGGCTCGCCGCCGCGGATACGCCGGCCGGGCGGCTTGGTCGGGCTCTCACGGCTGGCCAGGACGTGAGCGACCCAACGAGCCTGGTGGTGCCGGCGCTCGTCCTGGCCCTCATGGCCGCGGACCTCGCCGGCGATCAGCGGGCTGGGAGCGCCTCGCACGCACAGGCGCTGCGAGCCTCGGGCCTCCCCAATGGCGAGCCCCATGGGAGCTCGGCTGCAGAGGGTGGTCTGTGCACGCAGGCTCAGAACTACATCGATTCTTTCTCTCGTCGGTGTTCGACGCCCTCAAGGTGCAGCCGTCTGGAGCGGGCGTCGGCTCGGTGCTTGCATCGATGTGGAACTGGCTCGTGGACACGGGGCACGCCATCGTGAAAGGGGTGGTCGACACGATCACCGCTCCCGTGCGGACGGCCATCCAGGTCGTGGCGGGCGCTCTCGGCGCGCTGTCCATGGCGGTTGCCAACCTCGCACCCTGGGCCGTCACGATCATCCCCGTCACAGGACAGGACGACACCGTCACGCTTGCTCTCCCCATCGACCCGGAGCCGGCGGCCAAGGGGTCGTTCTTGGTGAGCGTGGACGACGGTGGTGTCCCCGATTGGCCCGACACCATGAAGGATTGCGCGCATTGGGCGGACGTGGACCTGCCGAGCCTGAAGCCGGCCGGCGCCACGGTCGCATGGGATCCGCCGGCAGGGGGCGCTGGGCTGCTCGACTTCGGCACCCCGGAGACGGTGCTCGATGACGGTGGCTCTGCTCGCTATCCGTTCACGTCGCAGGTTGAACCGAAGGACCACGTTGCCGGAGAGCCCCAGAGCGCGATCGTTGGCGTGTCCGCGCGCGTGCTGCGCCCCGATGTCGACAAGTCCCTCCGACGGCTCATGGGGGCGCTCCTCGCGAAGCTCCCGAGCCCGATCGGGTCCGTGGTCGACAAGCTCGTGCGGCCTACGCTCGAGTCGCTCATCACGCAGGTCACGGCCATGCTGGATCGCCGCGGCACGGGCTCACTCATCGTGACCTACCACGCCACCCCGGGCTGGGTCCTCAAATTGCACACGGACAATGCCGACGTGTCTGACCTGTACATGGAGTTCGATCTTCATTCCTGCGACGGTGGCGACAGGTGGTCGGGGACGTTCGAATACCACGTGGCCTCCGACGAGGACTCGACGAACCCGATGTCGTTCACCTTCGTTCGGTCCGACCGGATCACCGCAGCGGTCTCGGGGATCATGATCGACAACGCGCCACATACGTGGCCCTGGGTTGTCGAGCGCACTCGCGATGTTGGAAGCGGAACCGTGGCGCTGCAGTTCTCGCTGCCGGGCCAACCACTCGGACCCCAGCGGACGGTCTACCCCGGACTGGCATCGCCCCAGCTGGCGGTGGCAGCGCCGGCAGGAGTGTGCTGACCCGAGCACACAAGTCTTGGCCGATCGATCGTTCTGAGTGCTAACTTGACGTCGATGCTTCGTTCCCTGCTCCTGTGTGCGACGATTCCTTCTGGCACTCTCCCCGGCGCCGACGACGGTGCCCACGTCATCGTCCTGGCTGGCGGAGTCGCTTGCCGCGGTGCCCGACACCGCGGCGACGCGGGAACAGCCGGTCAGCTACGTCGACTACCGCGCGGTCGAGTCGGCGCGACCCGGCGCAGCACAGCCCACTTCTTACACCGACCTCGAAATGCTCCAGGCCGCGGACGATCCGTCGGCGAGGCTCTGGCAGGCCGCCTACCAGGGGATCAGGAGCGGTTCGGGCAACCTGCTGCGCTACCTGGCGGTCGGTGGCCCGGTCTGGCCCACCTTGATCGGCTTCGACTTCTTCGACGTTGACCGCGAGCTCGCCTTTGGAGCACCTCCGGGCAACGGACTGGTGCTCGGCGGACGGTTCGATCCAGCCGCCATCACGAGCGCGTTCGCCGCCCGAGGCTACAGCGCGATGGAGGTGAGCGGACGGACGCTGCTGTGCGGGCCGGATGGTTGCGACTCTGGAACCCAGCTGCACGTCGACCAGCGCAACCCGCAGAACCCATTCGGCGGAGACCTGGGAAGGCTCGAACCGCTGGCGGTGTCGTCGACCGATCTCGAGAGTTCGGCATCCGGAGACACGCTGCGCGCGATGCTTGACGCGGCGTCGGGGTCGACGCCATCGCTCGGCGCGGACCCGGCTTACCGAGCCGCGGTCGAAGCGATGGCCGCGGACGAGCCGGTCATCCAGGCAACCATCGTTCCCGGGGACCTGGTCTCGGCAGACCTGGCCGGCCTCGTGCTCCAGGGTGGCGATGCGGCGAAACAGGAGTTGGAGAAACTCACGACGACCTTCCAGCCGATCCCGGCCTACGACCTGTTGGCGTTTGCCGATTCAGCCACGCCGACCGAGCAGGTCGTGCGGGTCGGGCTCGTCTACGAAGATCGCTGCCGACGCGCAGCAGGCGATCGACGTTCTGCCAGGCCGGCTCGACGCGCTGCCATCGCTGGTGGCCAACGTGCCCTTGCGTCAGCTGCTGGACGATCTCGGTGTGACGTCGGTGGAGGGACAGGTCGCACCGTCATCGGACGGGACCAAATGGGTGGCGGTCATCTCCCTGCGGGCACCGCTCGCGTCGGACCAACCGGACGGGAGCACGGGCCTGCTGACTTCGTCCAGCCTCGTCTACGACATGCTCGCCAATATGCTGTCCACGCGCGACCTGCTGTGGTTCACCCCGGAGCTCCCGGCGGTCAACTGATCGCGCCTCGCGCTTGCCATAAACGGTGCCAGCCACGGCGGAAGCACCCGATGAACGCGGGCCAGCCTGATGGGCACTACGTCGCGGTCGGGTCCTGTCGCAGGTAGCGGTAGGCGAGCGCGGCGGCGATCGCGCCGACGACCGGACCAACGAGGTAGATCCAGATGGCGGTGAGATCGCCCGATACGAGCGCGGGCCCCAGCGATCGCGCGGGGTTCATCGAGGCGCCCGAGATCGGCCCGCCGACGAGCGCGCCGAGCGCGACGGTACCGCCGATGGCGAGCGCAGCGGCTTCGCCGACCGCCCGGATGTCGGTTGCGACCGCGGTGATGACCAGCATCAGAAAGAACGTCAGCAGTGCCTCCCAAACCAGTGATTGGAGGTCGCTCCCCGACGGCTGGGTGACGCCAAGGTCGGCGCCCGATCCGAGGGTCGCACGAAGCACGATCGCGCCGAGGGTGGCGCCGGCAACCTGGGCCACCGCGTAGGTCGCCGCTCTCGACCACGGGAAGTGCCGACCCACCGCGAACCCGATCGAGACCGCCGGGTTGAAGTGCGCACCCGAGATGTGTCCCAGTGCGTAGATCATCACTGCGATCACCAGACCGAACGCAAGCGCGATTCCCGTGTGGCCGAGCTGCCCGGCCTGCGCGTCAACGGCGATGGCGCCGCAGCCGAAGAACACGAGCGCGAAGGTGCCAACGAACTCGGCCGCATGGGCACGCAGCGTCAAGGGGCGACCGATGTCCACGCATGCGATGCAGCCTGGATCGGGTCCCACGGGGCGCTCACCGGCGGCGTATAGCTGAGGTCGAGCGATTCGATCTCATCGATCCGCATGGCAGCATGGATCGCGGTCGCGAACACGTCGATGCGTTTGGCGACCTCGGCCCGCCAGTCGCCGACGATCTCCGCACCCAGCAACCGGCCTGTTCTCCGATCACCGGTCACGCGGATGGTGAGATCAGTCGCGCGCGGGTAGTACCGCTTGTGGTCGGGGACGATGAGGATCGAGCTCAAGGGGTCGAAGCCGGCGTTCATTGCCTCGCGGTCGGACAACCCGGTACGTGCGGCCGCGAGCCCGAAGACCTTGACAACCTGCGTGCCCAACGAGCCACGAAACTCCGCCGACCCGCCCACCGCGTTGGTGCCCGCGACCCGACCCTGCTTGTGCGAGGTCGTGCCAAGCGGCAGATAGCTGGGTCGCTCGAGCAGCGCGTGCCAGGTCTCGACACAGTCGCCGGCGGCAAACACATTCGGGACGCTGGTCTCCATCGTCCGTTCAACTCGAAGAGCACCGGCCACGCCGGTGGGGATGCCGATCGCCGCACCGAGCTCCGTGTTGGGCCGGACCCCAGTACCGATGACGACGATTGCCCCACTGACCGTGCGATCGCCACCGAGGCGGACCGTCAAGGCCTCCGTCGATGAATCGATCGACTCGACGTCGGCGGCGCTCATCACTCGCACTCCATTCGCCTGCAGCTCGGCCTGGACGATTGAGCCGAGCTCAGGATGAAGCGTTGGCAGCACCGACCTGGCCCGACCGAGCAGCGTCACGTGGACCCCGCGATGGACGAGCGCGTCGGCGAGCTCGACGCCGATATAGCCGGTGCCGACGACCACCGCGTCTGTCGGCCGACGTTGGTCGAGAAAGTCGCGCAGCCGACGCCCGTCAGCCATGGTGTGCAGCGCGAATACCCTTTCGTTGTCGATGCCGTCGAGCGAGGGCAGCCGCGGCCGAGCTCCGGTCGCGAGGATCAACCGATCGTAGGCGAGCGATCCGAGAAGACCACTCGATCGAAACGTCGCGCGGCCCGCCGCCGGTTCGATCGATTCCACTTCGTGGAGCAGCCGGACGTCGATGCCACGGCCGGTGATCTCATCAAGGGTGCGGTGGGCCAGCTGCTGCCAAGTGGGAACCTCGCCACTCACGAGGAACGGCAAACCGCAGACGCTGTAGTTGATGTACTCGTCCGCGACGAGCACGGTGATCTCGACGGACGCGTCGATCGATCTCGCGGTCAGCGCAGCTTCGGTTCCCGCATCGCTGCCTCCGACGACGACGAGGTGCACTCGTCAGCTGGCAGGCCGAGCTGGAACCCCGGGCTCGACCCCAAGCTCTGCCAGCAGGCCTCGCACGCGAGCCTCGATGTCATCCCGGATCGGACGGACCTCCTCGACAGCCTTCCCCGCTGGATCGTCGAGCTCCCAGTCGAGGTAGCGCTTGCCGGGAAAGACCGGGCACGCATCCCCGCAGCCCATGGTCACGATCACGTCGGCGGCCCGGACGATCTCGTCGGCCCACGGCTGAGGTAGCTCGCGGCTGATGTCGATGCCCTTCTCGGCCATCGCCGCCACTGCCGCCTGGTTGACTTGCGCTGCCGGCTCCGAGCCACCCGAGAACACGTCGAGGCGATCGCCACCCAGCGCCCGGGCGAACCCCGCCGCCATCTGCGATCGACCGGCGTTGTGGACGCACAGGAACAGCACGCTTGGATTGAGATCGGTCCGATCCGACTCGAGCCGCACGAGTGCGCGGAGTCGGGCGTCTGTAAGGCGCTCCACGATCACCGGCACCCACGTCCGGACCCGTGCATTGGGCAGGATCAACTCGAGTGACTCCGTCATGAACCGCTCGATCGTTTCCTGGTTCATGCGGCCCTTCCAGCGGCGTTCGAGTGCCGCGGCCGATTGTCGAATCGCCTGGGACTCTGCCGGCGACAGATCCGCCGGGGGTGTCCACGTTCGGACGGTCATGTCACTCCTCCTTCTACGTTCAGCTCAGGCTGCAACCGCGGCCAGCAGATCGACCCGTCGAGCGACATCCGCGAACGCAGAGCTGAACGATTCGGGGGTGCCGGCCGAAACGGGATCGGGGATTGACCAGTGGAGCGAAGCCGCTGCGAACGGCAGCCCCGCTTCGAAGGCTCGGTCACACACCGACACGACGAGGTCGGGAGCGATCCGGACCGCGTGATAGCCCTTCGGGATCGCGTTGGACAGGTCCACGCCGTACGAAGCCGCGATCCGAACCGCCATCGGGTGGACGCGTGACGCCGGTTCCGTGCCCGCGCTGTCGGCTGCCGCCCCGGTGCGCAGTCGCCAGAGCGCCGCCGCGAACTGCGAGCGGGCCGAGTTGTGACTGCACACGAACAGCACCTGCTTCGCGCTGAGGCTGGGTGCGGGCTCGAGCTCCTCGAGGACCTCAGGCCGCAACCGGACGTAGCGCCTGCGCCGATCGCCCTCCGATTCGTGGCGCTCGATCAGGTTCGATCGTTCGAGGACATCCAGATGGTGTGAGAAGGCGTTACCCGGCAGACCCGTCAGGACTGCCAGCTCGGTGAAGCTGCGATCTGACAACCGCAGCGCGTCGACGATCTGGAGCCGGCGCGGATCGCCCAGCGCCGCATGCAATCTCGCGCGGTCTTCGATATCCATGAATCAGAGGATACTGACTCAACATCATGTGAGTCAACCCCTCTCGCCCGAGTGTTGGCCTTGACCCCTCAGCAGCAGCCGGCTGCGCCACAGCAGCCCGCCTCGGGCGCCATCGCGAGAACGGGTCGCGGCGCGGGAACGGCGTCACGACTCTTGGTCGCCTTGACGATCGCGCTGTGCATCCCCTCGGCGACGTCGTGTGTCGGCGTCACGGACACATCCAGCAATCCGACGTCGCGCAACCCGGCCTCGAACTCCGAGAACGAAAGCGCACCCGCGATGCAGCCAACGTAGCTACCGCGCTCGGCGCGTTGCTCTGGCGTCAGGCTGTCGTCGGCCACGATGTCGGTGATGCCCAGACGGCCGCCGGGGCGCAGCACCCGCGCGATTTCGCGGAACACCGCGGGCTTGTCGGCGGCCAGGTTGACCACGCAGTTGCTGATGACCACGTCGATGGAATCGGCCGGGAGGGGTATGGCCTCGATGTGGCCCTTGAGCAGCTCGACGTTGGTCGCTCCTGCCTCCGCGATATTGCGAGCCGCGAGCGCCAGCATCTCGTCGGTCATGTCCAGGCCGAAGACGCGACCTTCGGGTCCAACACGCTTGGCCGACAGCAGGACGTCGATGCCGCCGCCGGAGCCGAGGTCAAGGACCCGCTCACCCGGGTGGAGATCGGCCACCGCGATCGGGTTGCCGCAGCCGAGCGAGGCGAGCACCGCGGCGTCGGGCAGCTCGTTGCGCTCAAGAGCCGAGTACAACTCTGCGCCGATGCCATCGCCAGGCGCGCAACAGCTCGCGGGCGAGTCGAGCACCGTGATCGCCGATTGGGCGTAGCGCTCCCGGACACGTTCGTGGATCGTCTCCGTCATGGCCGTGGTCTCCTCAGGGGTGGGCGAGTGCATCGACAGTTGGCAATATAGGTCGCTTTCGATATAGTCGTCAATCGTGGCTCGCACGACTGATCCCGAAGTGCTCCTGCTCCAGGCCGCGGCCGACAAGACGCGCCTGGGGATGCTGCGTCAGCTATCGCTCGCGGGGCCGGTCTGTGCCTGCGACCTGACCGGGGGTGCCGAGATCAGCCAGCCGACCGTGTCCCATCACCTCAAGGTCCTCCGCGAGGCGGGCTGGATCACTGGCGAACGGCGCGGAACGTGGATCTGGTACTCGCTCAGGCCCGAGGCGGTTGAGCGGTTCCGGCGGATGGCGGCGATGATCGAGCCAGGGTCGGCGGGCCATGTCAGTGCACTTGGACACGCTTCCCGGCGTTTGCCTGTCTTGGACGTCGACCCCGTGACGCCGCAACCCTGACTCTCGTGGCCTGCCGTGGACGTCTGCCTGGCTCAAAATGCGCCGAGCACCGCGTCCATCGCCAGCGCCACCTCGCGTCGCCGCTCGTCGAGCACGTGCAGATCAAACGGGCGAACCGAAGCCGACGTTCAATGGCGCCCGGCTTTTTGTACCGGCCCTCTACTATCCTGCGTGGCATGAGCGAGCTCGAGGAAGCCTGGGCTGCCCTTAACGCGGCAAACCAGCGGCTCCACTGGACGGTCTTTCGCCCGGCGCGCCACCGCGAAACGAACGAGTGGACGCTCTGGGCCTTCGACCCGAACGAGCACGTGCCTCCGGGTGCAAAGCGCGCGCGAGAACGCCTCGTCAGGGCACCCGCCGAGTTCGGCGAGGTGGCCGTCGTGCGCGAGATGGCGCGGGCGCTGGAGCATCTGAGCGCCCGCTGAGCCGCGCTGACTACGGTCTCGCTGGCCCCGTACGCCGCCGTCGGCAGACGGTCTGTTTCAGCCGAGAGGAGTGACCGCCGGGCCTGGAAGCGGGCCTTGCAACGGGTCACGAGTAGCCTGGCACGCCCGCTGACGCTGCCGGCGCGACGATGCTTGTGCCAGAGACGCTGGCCTCCCCGTTGACTCCGTCCGCGATTCGGGAACTCGGAGCCTTCGACACCATTCATACACTGCAGCGGAGCCACCCAGGTCCCGCATTGAGCAGGAGACCCGATGTCACGGGTCCTCGTCGAACGAGCGATGGCAGGTGATCACGAGGCGTTCTCAGAGCTGACACGCCTCCAGATCGCAAAGCTCTATGCCGTCGCGCGCTTGATCCTTCGTGACAACGAGCGGGCCGAGGATGCCACCCAGGAGGCGCTGGTCGCCGCCTGGCGTTGGTTCTCAACCCTGCGTGATCCCGACCGATTCGAGGCTTGGATGCGTCGATTGCTTGTCCACGCCTGCTATCGCGAGGCGAATCTGGGCAAGCGACGCTCGACTATCGAGGGCACCGTCCGGCCCCTCCCGCAGGCCGGAGCGGACCCGGGCGTGGCGGTCGCCGACCAGGACGAGCTCGACCGCAGCTTCAGGCGACTCTCGCCCGAGCAACGGGCGCTCATCGTGCTTCATTTCTACTTGGGGCTGCAGATGGCCGAGACGGCGGAGATCCTTGGTCTTCCCGTTGGCACCGTGAAGTCCCGACTCTTCCGCGCGACCCAGCAGATGCGCTCGTCCATGGAGGCCGATGCGCGCCTGCCTCTCCTCGAAGGGAGGGCGATGTGAGCTCTCCTGCCGACTTCGAACGACGACTCACCGACTGGCTGGACGACCAGGCGCCCATGCGTGAGCCCGATGGCCTGACCTACGCGGTGCTGGCCCGGACGCGACGCACGCGCCGGATGCCCGGCTGGGCAAGCCTCGAAAGGTGGCTCCCTATGGCTGTCATCACCCGTCCTGCGGCGGCCGCTCCGTCGCTCCGGTTCGCATGGATCCTCATCGTCGCGCTGCTTGCGGTGGCCCTTGCCGCAGGCGGAGCCATCGTGGCATCGCGACTCCACCTGGCCACCGTCGCCATCCCCCAGGGAGATAGCGCCGTGATGGCCTTTGCCGCCCTGTCCGACACGACCGGCGAGATCACCGGAGACATCTACACGGCCAGGGCGGACGGCTCCGACCTGCGCCACGTGACCAGCGGACCGGGAATTGATTCGAACCCGATCTGGTCGCCCGATGGCACGCGCATTGCCTTCCATCGCTGGGAGAACGGTGCCGACTCCCTCATGGTCATGGACGCCGGGGGCGGCGACCCCGTGACCCTGGCCAGCACCCCGGCGATGGGCCAGAACTGCCTGACGCTCTGGGCGGCCGCCTGGTCGCCCGACGGGACGAGCCTCCTCTTCCCGACGCAGGAGAATTGCGCCGGCGGCTTCGACCTGAACATCGTCGCTGCCGACGGCTCGTCGCCTGCGACGAAGCTCCTCGCCGGTGCGACGAACAGCATGTACGGAGCGTGGTCCCCGGACGGGAGCCGGATCGCCTTCATCGGCAGCGGGGCCACCGGGAACGGCGGCCTCTATCTGGCCGATGTGCCGGCCGACGGTGCCCGCGCAGGGGGGCTCGAGTCCAGGCAGATCGCCTCCAACCTCGAGTACAACCTCTCAACGTTCACCGACCCACCGGACGAGCTGGATCGGCCGCAATGGTCCCCCGACGGAACGCAATTGGCGGTCACATCGGTGACCAAGGGAAACTTCCTCGAGGAAGCCGACGGCATCCTGATCGTGAATGCCGACGGCTCGGGGCAGCGGACCCTGACCGCTCGTGCGGGCAATCCCGCATGGTCACCGAACGGGCAGCAGCTCGCCTTTCAGCGCACGGTGGATCCGTCCGAGTACGCCAACGGCCGGCCGTGCACGGTCCGCACCTGGATCATCGATCTGGACGGTAGCAACGAGCGCCAGCTCGACCCGCTGGGAGACAACTGCGAAACGCCGCCCCTCTGGTCGCCGGATGGAACGCGCCTCGCCAGTGTCCTGATCACGCCCCAGGGCGCCTTCCAAGACCCGCTGTGGCGATTTGGCATCGTCATGGTCGATGGCAGTAAGCCACCGGTGATCCTGGGAGATGCCTACGGTTCCTGGCAGCCGGTCGCGGCGCCGCTGCCCGCGATCTCGTCACCCTCTCCGTCATGAGAAACCCGGTTCGCTGAACAACGATGGCCCCGGTGCACAGCCGGGGCCATCTCTCCGTCTATTCGCTCGCTCGTGGTCCGAGTTCAGTCCGAGATGATCCACCGATGGGAGATGGGCTCGTCGCAGGCGCGGCCGCGATCCGCAGCACATCTATGGGGTCGTCGCTCAGAGGCAATGACCATTCCCCCGGCGGGCCCTGGTCAGACGAGTTGGCCGAAAACGCTCGCGATGCGATGGAGGCTGTCCTCATCAATGGCCAAACGCGCCGCCTCGTCGGACTCGAGGAGCACCGTCAAATAGTCTCGACGCAGGCCTCTGACCTTGTGCGCCAGCCCGGAACCGTCAGGCGTCAGGATCACGCGAGTCACGCGCCCGTCGGCGGCGTCCTTGAAGGTGTTCAAGAGACCCTTGCGCCGCAGGCGTGCAACGAGCCTGCTGGCCTGCGGGAGCCCCGTCCCGACTCGTCGCGCGAGCTGAGTCACCGAGGCCGCCTTCGGCTCCGATGACAGGACGACGAGCAGACGCCACTGCAGCAGTGTCAGGTCCGGCTGAGACTCTGCGACGGCGCGGGCGGTGACGGCCACGGCTCCCATCGTGATCTGCTCTAGGGCAGTGAGCAGGGATTCCTGCGATGGCATGACGGCCAAACGGTCGTTCGGACGGGGCAGGCTCACAGTGATGTCGAACCTCGGCGTGGAATCAAGGAGCGGCGGGCTTGCTTCCTTGCCCGCCGCTCTGTTGATAGGTGATGTGATCCTCGAGGCTGCCGAGGATCAGATGTTGGCCCCAATGTTGCTGAGGATGGCGGAGATCTGCGTGCCCAGGAAGACGAGGGCCGCGATCGCGATGACCGCGATGAGTGCGAGGATGAGGGCGTACTCGGCGAGACCCTGACCGTCCTCATCACCGAGCGCGCGGTCGAGCCAGTGCAAGACTGCCACGGATGATTTCCCTTTCGGAAATGGAATAGCTCGGTTGGCGTGGGCATCTTCGGGGTCAGGCGCGAGCGCCACCCATGGGCCGTCAGTCCTGCGTCGGTTCAGAAACTTGTCATAGGGCCATCATCTGCCCCACGCGCACGCGGCCGCGGTGTCTGTACCGCCAAGGATCCCGAATCTACGCGTGTCGCGGCCGCGAGATCGAAACGGCGACGTCACGCCGCGGGGCATGTCGGTCGGTCAGCGGAAATGCCATAGATGCCGCGCTCGTCGCTGGTCAGGTCGCGGCGGAGTCGATTGCAAACAGAATCAATGAGGGCACCGGCGTCGGTCGGCGTCAACTGCACGAAGCCGTCGAAGCTCGCGACAGCGACCTGGCTGCCATCGGGCGAGATCGCGACATCGGACACCGACGACGACGCGTGACCGGGGAAATACCGGACCTGCTGCCCCGAGTGCACGTCCCACATCCGCGCGCTCTTGTCAGCACTGGCCGTCAGTACGTAGCGCCCGTCGGCCGAGAATGAGCCATTCCAGATCGTGTTCGTGTGACCGCGCAGCTCGCGCACCAGCCCCCCGCTCGCCGGATCCCAGAGCCGAGCAACGTCATCCCGACCGACCGCGAGGACGGTCCGACCATCGGGTGAGAAGCTCGCACGCTCGATGCCCCCTGGCTGCGCGATCGTCGACAGCTTCGTACCGGATGCGACGTCCCAGAACGCGCCATTCGGCCCGGTCGTGTCGCCGTTGTAACTGAAGAGACGCGTGCCGTCCGGAGAGATCGCTGCCCGGGCCAGACCGGTCTGGATGACCTTTGTCAGGCGCCAGGTCGCGGTGTCCCAAATGCCGATTGCGGGCGCGCCCCCAGCATCGCGCGGCGCGATGGTCGTGATCATCAGCCGACCGTCGCCGCTGAACCCGGCAACATCACCGCTCGTGCCCATGAACCTGCCGATCTCCGTTCCGCTCGCCGCATCCCAGATCTGGGTCGGGCTGCCATCGCCCGAGCCGATCAGCAATGAAGTTCCATCAGGCGAGTAGGCCGCTTCGTCGATATACCTATCCCGCGCCAGCACGTGCGAGACGGTCTCCGTGGCGACATCCCAGATCTGCGCCGTGCCGTCTCCATCGCCGACGAACAGCGCCTTCCCGTCCGGGGAGAACGCGAGCGAGAAGATGAATTGGGAGGGACCCGACAGCGTGTCGCGCTCGAGCGGCGCCTGGACATCCCAGAAGCGGACCGTTCCGTCCTTGCCGCCGCTGACGCCGTAGCGTCCGTCCGGAGTGAATGCGGACGAGTAGACCGAGCCCGTGTGCCCGACGAATGTCCGCAGCAGGTCGCCGCTCGCGACATCCCAGAGCCGGACACTTCCGTCCAGGCTGCCCGAGAGGAGACGCGTTCCATCGGGAGAGAACGCCGGCGTGAAGACGATCTCGGTGTGCCCCGTGAGGGTGCGCAGCAACTGGCCGGTCGCGACATCCCAGATCCGGATCGTCTTGTCCTGGGGCGTCGTTGCCAGGAGCGTGCCGTCGGGCGAGAAGGCGGCGTCCTTGATGTCTTGGCCACTCCCGGGCAGGTCTCGGAGGTGTGCGCCGGACCCGAGGTCCCACAGGCTGTCGCCACCGATCGCCGCCACGTACGCGGTCATTCCAGACCCGAACACCACCTCGGAGGCGTTGGGGATGTCGTACTGGCTGACGACGTGGCCGTCGCCGACGTCGAGCACGGTGACCTTCGAGTCGACGATTGCGGCCAGGAACCGGCCATCGCCCGAGAAACTGATCATGGTGTAGTCGGGGATCGCGACGGACCATCGTTCGGCCCCCGTTTGGACGTCCCATAGGTGGATGCTGCCACCCGGATCGCTATCCACGGTGGCGGCCAGCGTGCCGTCCGGCGTGAACTGTGCGTCGTGGACGGACCCCCCGCTTCCGGACCCGGGCAGCACGTGGACGAGGGCGCCGTTGTTCGAGAGATCCAACAGGTAAGCAGTGCCATTGCCGCTGGCCAAGAGGTATCGGCCGTCAGGCGACACGATCGCCCGCTCGACCCGGCCGGGGGGTTGCTGTACCCCATCGACCGCCGGGGGCATCGTGAAGATGCGGTCCGCGAACTCGTAGCGCGAGGTTCTCTGGACGGCTGCGTCAGCCTCCGGCGTGTACTGCGCCTTCATGCCGTTGAGGGCCAAGAGGGCTGCGAGCTCGGCGCTTTCGCCCCGCGAGAGGCTGACGTTGGCCTCGGCGCCCAGCCGCTCGCTCTCCGCATTTGCGAAGCTCGCCTCGGCCTGCCGGCCGAATGACAACGCTGCCAACGCGAGCACTCCGGACAAGGCCAATGCGCCACTCAGCACGATCGCTCGCCGTCGAAGTCGGCGCGCGGATGCGGCCTCGACCTCTGCGCGCTTCCGCTCCGCGCCGGTGAGCCGTTCGGCCGTTTCGAGCTCCCGTCGGTGCTGCTCTTCGCGCTCCGCATCCTCCCGGTGCGCGAGCTCTTCCGAAGCGGCCACGAACGCTCGTTCTCGCTCGTTGAGGGCCTCCGGGTGCCTGTTCGCCCACTCGGTCGCACGGGCCAGCCTGACGCCGCGATACAGGGCGCCGTCATCGCGCTCGAGGGCCTCCCACTGGTCGGCGTCGTCGGTGATCTGGCGGTGGAGGTGAAGGCTCTCGCGATCCTCGGCGAGCCATTCGTGCAGGGTGGGCCACTCCTGGATGAGGGCCTCGTGAGCGATCTCGGCGGTCAACTCCCCGACGCTGACGAGGCGTGCATCGGCGAGTCGCCCGAGCACACGCTCGGCCGTGGCGGTGGCCTCGGGCGGCTGGCTGGGAATCAACTCCCGAAGCGCAACCCGTCGACGGGTGTCCGCCGTGCCATCGCCGAGGACGGTGAGGCGCAGCAGCATCCGCTTGCCGACCTCCCGTTCGTCCGGGTCGAGTTGCTGCGAGAACACGCGGTCGGCCGTGCACGCAATTGCCTTGCGAACCCCTCCGGTCTCGCGGTACCCCGCGACCGTCAACTGCCTCCCCGTGCGGCGGTGCCACGTCTCCAGGAGGGCGTGGGACAGCAGGGGCAGTGCGCCCGGGGCGTCCCCCAGGTCCTTGAGGATCAGGTCCACGAGGCCGGGGCCCAGGACCCATTGGCCGTGGTCTGCGGGCCCGACGATCGCTCGCCGCAGCTCGTCCTGGTCCATCGGCCCGATGTATTCCTGGTTGCCCGCGATCGCAGATCGCAGGCCGTCGTAGGCGGCGACCTGCGCGTAGAAGTCGGCGCGCAGCGCGATCACCACGCGTATAGGCCCGCCAGACGACACGGCGGTCATCAGGTTGCTGACGAATGCCGCGCGCTCGGGTTCGTCCTGACAGAGCGTGAACAGCTCCTCGAACTGATCGACAACGAGGACGGTCGGCCTGTCATCTCGTTGGCGTCGCTCGTTCGCCAGTCGCTGGGCGAAGAGGTGAAGCGTTCGCGGTTCGCGCGCGAGATCGTCGACGAGCGCCGCGGTCGAGCGCAGTGAGGACTCGCCGGCCGTGAGCGCGAGCGCGAGCGATTCGAGCGGACGTGCCGTCGGCGTGATGACGAAGCCGGATCCGGTCCAATTCCCCGTCACGCGCCGTGGCCAGCAACCCCGCGCGAACGAGCGAGCTCTTGCCGCTTCCGGAAGCCCCGATGACGGCCAAGAGACGCGTGTTGGCGATGCGGGCCACGAGGTGGCTGGTCAGGCCTTCCCGGCCGAAGAACCACTCGGCGTCATCAATGTCGAAGTACTCAAGGCCGCGATATGGCCGATCTCCCGGCGCGGGCGGCTCGGCGGTGGCTGCTGACCCATCGGGCTCGGACCAATCCAGCGACGGGTCCTGGAGCAGGATCGCGCGCTCCAGCCGCTGGAGCTCGGCCGATGGCTCGAGTCCGAGTTCGTCACCCAGCAAACGCTGTGTATCGCGGTAGACCTGCAGGGCCTCCGCTTGCCGGTTCGACCGGTAGAGCGCCACCATGAGCTGCGCGCGCAGCCGCTCGCGGAATGGATGCACACCGACCAGGTTCTCGAGCTCGGCCACGACCTCCGCGTGCCGACCCTGCTCAAGGTCGGCGTCAAGCCGATCCTCGAGTGCGGAGATGCGCAGCTCCTCGAGCCGGGCGATGTCCGCTCGGGCAAACGGTTCGTCGGAGAAGTCCTGAAGCGCCGATCCTCGCCACTCGCCCAGAGCGCGCCCCAGGATGGCGCCAGCCTGCGCGCTGCCCGCCGCATGTGCGCGCCGGCCCTCCGTCAATAGACGTTCGAACCGATCGCTGTCGAGTTCGTCGGGCTCGACCTTGATGAAGTACCCGTGCCCGCGGGTACCGAGGCGCCGTTCATCCGCAGCGCCGACGCCGCCCATGGCGACGCGCAGCTGCGACACGTACTTCTGGAGCATCTTGGCCGCGGTGGGCGGGGGATCCTCTCCCCATAGCGCCTCGACCAAGCCCTCGCTCGAGTGCACCTCGTTCGGATTGAGCAGCAAGACGGCGAGGAGCGCGCTCTGTCGACCCCCGGCCAAGTCGATTCGGCGACCGGCATCGATGACTTCGAGCGGGCCGAGGATGCGGAAGTCCAACAACTCAGCCTAGCACCTCTACAACCGCATTCGGACGATCGAGTTACCGGCGTATACCGGAGCGTGCGGTGCGTATCTACCGGCTCCCGGGACGCTGACGGGAGATCGAGCCAGAGCAACTGACTCGATCCCAGTAGAAGGAGTCCCCGAATGCGACCGTTCCGGTTCGGTTCTCGCAGACTCGTCGTCGAGATGAGTGGCGCGCCCCATTGGCGTCCTGTTGTTACGTCGCTCGCACTGGCTGCCTCGTCACTGGCGCTGGTGATGTCCCCGGCCGCCGCCACCTACCCCGGCGCCAGCAACGGCCAGCTCGCATTTGGCATCAAAGATGCCGACGGCAACGGTCAGGTCAATATCGTGGAACCGGATGGGACCGGCGTGAAGGCACTGACCAGCGGCGCGTTCTTCCATCTCTGCGCCGCCTACTCTGCGGACGGCACCAAGATCGCCTACTGCTCCAACGAGACCGGCGCGTTCGAGATCTGGACGATGAACGCCGACGGCACGGACCAGGCGCAGCTGACCAAGCTCGGCGGCTATGCGACCTTCCCTGACTTCTCTCCCGACGGCAGCCTGGTCGCCTTCGGCGGAACCTCGGGCACCGACACGCACGATGAGATCCTCACGGTCGACACCGCCACCGGCGCCACGCTCACCGCGCTCACCAGCTGCGCGAACCTGAAGCCCGGCTGTGGCAACGACTGGCCGGCTTGGTCACCGGACGGCACCAAGATCGCGTGGATCCATACCGACGATCTGGACGCGGACGGGAACGCCACGGTCGCGCAGGTGTGGGTGATGGACGCGGATGGCAGCAATGCCAATGCCCTCACGACCGACGCGCCGGTCAAGGGCGAGCTCCCGGACTGGAGCCCCGACGGGTCGCAGATCGCCTATGCGAGCGGACCCGACGCCAGCAGTGGAATCTGGGTCATGAATGCCGACGGATCCGACCCGCACCAGCTCATCGGCTGCACCGCGACCGACCCGTCACCCTGCGCCACCGGCGCCGACAGCGGTCCGGCGTGGTCCCCCGACGGCCAGCAGATCGCGTTCCTCCACTTCCCCAAGGACGACGCCACCGATCGACCGGTCATGGTCATGAACGCAGATGGCTCGAACGTGCATCGGGTGATCTCTGGCCTGTCGATCGACTATGTGCCGGCATGGCAGCCGGTCGGGGTCGCGCCGGAGCCAAGTCCAGCGACTGCTTCCCCCACATCCTGAGCATGCCATCCGGCGTTTGCCGGAACCGACGTCACATGGCCCCGGCTGCACGCCGGGGCCATGTCCATGAGCCCGCTTGGCGACGGCAGATCCACCAGGCGTCCGCGACGCCCCTACCGATGCGGCGGGCGGCAAGTCCACTCGGATCAGTTCATCTTCACTCGGGTCGGTTCATCGTCCGGCGGTTGGCACCGTCGCGGGCGTGAGCGCCATTCGGCCCGGTTGCACGCTCGACGCTGTCCCGGCCTCGAGCGCACTCGCCGGCCGCATCCGGTCGCCGACTCCCCAGCCGACCACGATGTGGCTGAGCCACGCAAGCGCGCCGATGTACGCGACCGGCACGCCCCCGACCGCGGTTGCGCCGAGCAGCAGGAGCAGCCCAGCCGCGGGATGGTGCAGTGCGTTGTGGACTGAGACCATGCCTGGCCGCCGCAGCCCGATGAGCCGAGGGAGGTCGGGAGCGATGCCGAACACCAAGAGGGGGATGAGTCCGACGCCCAGCTGTGCGCCCTGCAGGTTGGCGAACAGGCTCAGACCGATGCCGGGAACGAGCCACATGAGCCGCAGCCGCAGTCTGCGAGATCGACCCGAGGCTGGCACGCTCGTCGACGAGTTCCGTGGGCCAGCAGCTGGCGGCGGAGCTGAAGCTCCGTCGTCCTGCCCGACCCTTGCCGTGGCTTCCGGCTGCTCCAGCGGCTCGAGTACCACCACTGCAGTCGTGCCCGACCGGCGCGCGGCCAGGGCGTCGATGTCGTCTCCCCATCCGGGGTACTCGGCGAACCGCGCCCACAGTCGGCCACGCTCGTCACCGGTCGCTCCGCGAGCTCGCACGGCACGCGGACCAGTCTGCCAGGTCGACGGTCGCGACGGAGTTGGCCTGGAGGTTCAGCCACCAGGACGGCTCGGTTTCGCCCCAGCCGTTCATCGCCAGGGTGACGAGGTTCGGGCCGTCCTCGTAGTAGCCGATGATCGCAATGCGCGCCTTGCCCGAACGCCGGCCCGTGGTGTGAAGGCGCATGAAGCCGAACTTCTCGCCTGCCTCCGGCTGCGAGAGGCCGAAGCGGCCTCTCGTCAGTCGGTACGCGGTGCGGTGGAGCACCCAGAAGGTGCGGATGACGAAGCGCGGTGGCGTCCTCAGTTCTTGCTGCTGGACGGTCACGCGACACCGCCCGTCGTGGCGATCGCGACGGACCGCGCTGGCGTCGTCGATGACGTGGATTCCATGGACTCCGCGATGATCGGCGCGGTCCGCTTGAAGCCCTTGAAGGTCAGGTACAGGCCGAGGAAGATTTCCCAGACGATCTCCGGGATCGTCAGGATGGCCTGGAACGAGGAGCCCTGCGGGGTGAGACCCAGTAGCACGGCGGCCCCCGAGGTTGCGAGCATGGCGCCGCCGACGACGCCGACGAGTGCGGTGCGTCGACCGACCAGGCCGGTGCGGTACATCAGCCAGCCGAGGATCAACCCGGTCCCGATGCCATCGGCGAAGCCGGGGCCGAGCAGGAACGTCCAGTTGTGCGTCGCGACGAGCGACTTGCCGATCGGCACGAGCGACGCGGCATTCGCGCTAGTGGTTTGCCCTTGCAGGGTCGCGACCGTCAGGAGGCAGAGGAGGCCGACGGCGATGAAGCCGCATTCGACGAGCCGAGCCGTGACGTAGCCGAGAGCGAGGGCTTCGTTCTGTCGCTTGAGCAATGGGAACAACACCACGGCGCAGCCGATGTTGGTGAGGATGAGCATCGTTTCCAGGAACGCGCCAACGAAGACGCCGGTGTTGGAGCCATTGCCGACGATGTAGAGGGGGTCGCTCAGGATGGGCCCGTAGGCGAGCACGGCCCCGATCGAGGTGATGAAGGTGAGGATGAACAGCACGCCGACCGCGAGTGCGGTCTTGCGCGTCGGATCGACGCCGGCCGGGTTCATGGCGGTGGTGTCGCGGTGGTAGCTCATGTCAGTCTTCCTTTTCGTTTGTCGTCGTGGGACGTGGACGTGGCGTTACCGAGATCAGGGGCAGCCCAAGGTCGCGAACCTTGGAGAGCAGTCCGTGCAACGCGGCCTGGTCCAGCGCGGGGCATCGGATGACCGTCGTGCCGTCGCCGTCGTGGACGAGGGTCATGCCGTCGAACCAGTCAGACCAGCGATCGTCGATGTGCCCTTGCGTCCGGATGTCGTATCCGCCGGTGTCGCCGAGACCGCGTGTCGTGTCGCTCATCGCGCTCCTTCCGTCGTGCCCTCTTCTGGAGGGCGTTGCTCGATGGAAGGAAGCTTCGAAGTCAATGTGGTGATCAGGCATCACCACACCATGTGATTTATCTGGTGATTCGTCGGACTCGGAGCGCGCGGCGACCCGCCGAACGCTCAGATCAGGTGGAGCTCCTCGGCACGACGCACGGCTGCGCGCCGGCTCCCGACACCGAGCTTCGTGTAGATGTTCTTGGTGTGCGTCCGGATCGTGTTCAGCGAAACGACGAGCTCGTTGGCGATCCCGGGGCCGTCGAGGTCGCTCCGGAGGAGACGCAGGACCTCGAGCTCGCGATCGCTCAGCGGCTCGACCAGCCCGCGGTTCGCTGCACCGCGCTCGGGACCTGCGCCGGTGCTGCCACCCCGCCTGAGCTGGTGGAGATAGCCACTGGCGTTCGATCGCCTGGCGGCGGATTGCAGCAGCCGAGTCATCGGAGCTCCTTCGTCAAGGAAGACTCGGACGTAGCCCTCAGGCTCCGCGATGCGAATGGCCGCGTCGAGGGCGGCGAAGGCGGCGGGAGAGTCTCCGGCCGCGTGACGAGCCAACGCTTCGACGACGTGGAGCTCCAGCAGGCTGCCATCTCGGGCACCCTCCTCCGCCGCGACGAGCAGCCGGTCGAGCAGATCGATGGCCTCTCGCAGCGCGTCCGCACCGGTCTGGGCCGCCTCGGCGACGAGCAGGCGCGCAAGCGTCGTGTGCTCGAACTCGCGCTCATACGTGAGCTCGTCCGGAGGCTGACACGCCACTCTGATTTGCCCATGCTCGAGCGTCTGAGAGCCGTCCGTGGGCGATCAGGATGCGTGCCCTGATCGCGGGGACCGGATGGATGTTCGGCGAGAAGTCGCTCAGGTAGAGGCGCTCGGCTTCATCGATCAACAGCAGCGGCGGATTGAAGTTCGCCCTCCGCCTGCGCGAGCCGCGCGCGCACGAGACGCGAGCGGTACGGTTCACGCGGGAACCCGAGCTCATCGCCGAGCCGTCGCCCGACGTCGAGGTGGGCGCGGCACTCCTCCAGCTGGTTGCGCTGGTAGGCGATGTCCGCGAGTCCGGTGTGCATATCCGTCACGCCGCGAAGCGGCGGCTGGGTCTCCGTGGCGCGAGCGAGACCGTCCTCGAAGATCCGCTTCGCGTCGCGCAGGCGTCCCTGGGCGAGCCGCATGTCCGCAACGGCGATCTGTCCGCCCACGACGTCCGTGACCAGGCCGCCACGCTCGAGGCTCGCCATGCCTTGGGTGTACCAGCGGTAACCGGACTCGAGATCGCCCATCCCCCAATACGCGAGGCCGAGAAACGTCTCGGCGCCACCACGTTCAACGTGGTCCTCTTCGCCGACCAGGTCGAGCACGCGGCGCGCATGGGCCACGTTGCCTTCGAGGTCGCCGTGGAGCTTCGCCACCGCTGCCCGGTACAGCTCGATCACCGCGGGCAATCGTCGGAGCTCCGACTCGTCGATCACCACGATCGGCTCGGCGGCCGAGATTCGACGCTCCGCTTCGGCGAGGAGTTGGTCGACGCCTTCGGTCTCGTTTGCCGACAGGATCGTCCCCGCGAGGGAGACCGCGAGGAATGGGCGCTGAGCAAGCACATCACGCGGGATTGCTTCGAGCCAGCGGCGCAGCGTCGGGTCGCGTCGGAACTGGCGCATCTCGGGGGCAACGAGCTCGACCAGGTCCGCGACGTGCTCGGGATCACCGGCTCGGAAGGCATGCTCCACGGCTGCCTGGCGGTCGCCGTTCCCCTCGAACCAGTCGCTCGCTCGGCGATGGAGAAGCTGCACCTCTGTCGGAAGCTCGGCGGCGAGGTGGGCTCGCAGAACGTCAGCGAAGAGCTGGTGATATCGGTACCAGCGGCGCTGGGTGTCGAGCGCGACGACGAAGAGGTTGCCACGGTCGAGTGCCTCGATCGTCGCTGTGCCGCCAGGCCTCCCGGTCACGGCATCCGCAAGCGCGCCCGTGAAGCGAGACAGGATCGAGGTCTTCAGCAGGAAGTCCCGGATGTGCGGCGGCTGCCGGTGGAGGACCTCTTCGACGAGGTAGTCGACGATGTAGCGGTCGTCGCCCGCGAAGGCAGCGATGAACTCGGCCGTGTCACCGCGACCCTGGAGTGACAAGGCCGCGAGCTGGAGTGCCGCGATCCAGCCCTCTGTGCGTCCCTCGAGCGCCGTGACCTCATCGGCCGTGAGCGACAGGCCCATCGCAGCGAGATATGACCCGGCTTCCGCCGCCGAAAAGCGCAGATCGTTTGCCCGGATCTCGACCAGGCTGCCGCGCGCACGCAGGCGTCCGAGCGGAATCGCGGGATCCGCCCTCGAGCCCATTACGACATGCGTTCGGGCAGGCAGGTGCTCCAGGAAGTAGCCGAGCTGCTCGTGGATCGCGGGCGACTCGATGACGTGGACGTCGTCGAGCACGAGGACGATGTCGGCGTCCGCCGCCGCGAGCGCATTCAGCAGGGTCGTGACGACCGCGTCAACCGTTCCCTGCGAACCGGACATCATCGACCGGGCCCGCGTCCCAACTCCCGGTACCGCTCGATCGAGGGCCTCGAGCACGTAGGTCCAGAAGGTCTGCTGGGTCGCTGTCGTCGGCCTCGAGCGAGAGCCAGGCGACCCGAGCACCGTCGGCGCGAGTGGCCAGCTCCGCGATCAGCGTCGTCTTGCCGAACCCTGCCGGTGCCGAGACGAGCGTCAACGTCGCGCCCGCGGCTCGACCGATCAGCTCGCTGACCCGCGGCCGCGGCACCAACCGGCCGTGGCTGGTGGGGAGGTGGAACTTCGTCTCGAGCAGTGGCCCTGCCATCAGCGTGGCGTTCCGGCGCTCAGGCCCTGCACGACGCTTCGCTGGAGGAGCAGGAACACGATGAGTGGCGGCACGAACGTGATCGCCAGGCCGGCGAAACGCAAACCTTCGTCGGTCGAGAACAGGCCCGAGAACGTGGTCAAGGCGAGCGGCGCGGTAAAGACGTCGGGCCGCTGGAGCAGCACCAATGCGCCTGCGAAGTCGTTCCAGGAGAAGATCGCGACGAGGACCCCGACTGCGACGATGCCCGGTCGCGCGAGCGGAATCGCGATGGACGTCAGCAGCCCGAGTCGCCCGGCGCCGTCGAGCCGCGCGGCGTCGATCAGCTCTTGCGGAATCCGCCGGAAGAAGGCTGCCAGGACGATCGTTGCAAATGACACGCTGAAGACGACGTTGACCAGGGCGACTCCGGGCAGGCTGTCGATCAACCCGAGGTTCCGATAGATGGCAAACAGCGGAACGATGAGCACCTCGGTCGGGATGATGAGTGGCGCGAGGATGAGCAGGAACAGCGCCGCACGCGCTGGCGGGTGCAGGCGCGTCAGCGCGAACGCGGCGGGGATCGCAAGGAGGAGCGTCCCCGCGACGGTCAGCGACGCAACGTAGGTCGAGTTGAGCAACGCGGCGCCGAGGTGCGCCCGGTTCCACGCCTCGGCCAGATTGCCGAGCGCAGGAGGGTTGGGCAGGTCGAGCGGCCCCCGGTACAGGTCGGCGGTCGTCTTGACCGCGTTCGTGAACGTCCACACGATCGGGTAGATCCAGAGGACGGCGAGGCCGACCAGGAGAGCGGTCGATGCGCGAAGCGAAGGTCTGGCGCTCACGTCGCGACGGCGTCCGCGCGCCTGCCCAGGAGACGGAACTCGATCAATGCCAGCGCAAGGATGAGGACCATGAGGATCGTGGCCATGGCCTGCGCGTACCCGACGTCATGCGACTGGAACGCAGTCGTGTACACGTAGGTCGCGGCGGTCTCGGTCGCGTGCTGCGGTCCGCCCCCGGTCATGATCCAGACCAGGTCGAAGACTCGCAACGTGCCGACCGTGGTCAGCAGCGTCAATGCGAACGTCTGCGGCCACAGGAGCGGCCAGGTGATCTGCCGGAGCCGGCCCAGGCGACTGATGCCCTCGAGTTCGCCGAATTCGTAGTACTCACGGGGAATCGATTGGATTGCGGCGAGATACACGACCATCGGAGAACCCGGCGAATCGCCACGCGAAGACCAGCGCGACAGCCCAGAGCGCGAGGTTCGGATCGGCCAGCGGCGCGACCGTGGAAAGGTCGAGCCCCAGGGCCTTGCCGATGGACGGCACGATCCCGAAGAACGGCGCGTACATGAACTTCCAGACCGCTCCTGCCGCAACTGGCGCGAGGACGAAGGGCGCCACGAAGGCGATCCGGAAGAGCGTCCTGCCGCGGCGCGACTCGGCGACGAGCACCGCGAGCCCGAGCCCGATACCGATCTGGAGCACGACAGCTGCGCCCGTGAGAACGAGGGTGTTCGCGAGCCCCTGCCGAAAGACTGCGTCGCCGGTCAGCGCCCGGACGTAGTGCTCGAGCCCAACCCAGCCGGTGACGGCGAATCCCTCGGTCTGATGCAGGCTGAGGTCGAGCCCGTAGAGGAATGGGTAACCGAGGAACACGACCAGCAGGCCGATGATCGGAAGCACCAGACACAGGTCGAGTGCGCGCTCCCGGAACCCGGCGGCGTGCAGGAGACGCCGAGCGCCGCTCATTCGTGGGGAAGATACCCTGTCGGCTGTGGCGCCCGACATCGGGCGCACGCCTCGAGGGCGCTCGCGCGAGGGGGATCGATGGCGCCGCTGGACCGACCGTTGGCGCCCGAGTGGAACGGGCTGCTCTCGCGGCGCGATCTGCTGAAGGTCGCCACGCTCATCGGCGGCGGAGCCGCGCTGGCGGCCGTGGCCGGCTGCGCGCCCCAGGCGGTGGGGAGCCCGTCCGCTTCAGCGGCAGTCGACGCGGCTTCTGTCGTCCCGACGGCATCTGGCGTTGCGATGGGACCCATCACGCTGATCGCCGGCGGCGGCGATCCGATGACCGAACCACCGCTGCGCACCGTGCTCGACCAGTTCGTTGCGACGCACCCGGGAGTCACGTGGGACGTTCGAGCGATCTCCGGAGGCGGGCCGGATTGGGATCGACTTGCGCGCGCGCTGCTCGCCTCGGGGGAGCCTGTCGACCTCGTGATGATCGACGGCCAGCAGCTGCGAGCCTGGGCGCGCGATGGGCTGCTCGCCGATCTCAGCGCTGACCCCCGTCTCGCCGAGGTCTTGGCGAGGGTGCCCGCGAAATACCAGATCGGTGGACCGGGCGAGACGGAGACTCGGGCATTCCCGCTCGCGATGACGCGGGGCGTCCACACCACGGGCCTCTACTACAACAAGGCGATTCTCGACGAGGCAGGTCTTGCTGTTCCCCGGACGATCGCCGACCTCGAGGCGATGGTGGTGCCACTTGCCAGGGTGGGCGCCGCACCGCTGGTTCACTGCTCGGGTGACGTGGTCTTCAACCAGATCCTGCTGACGTGGATCCTCCCGATGGTGGTCGAGCGCTCGGGGGCTGACCCGGAGGTATTCGCCGACCGCACCGTCAAGGGCGAGATCCAGTACGACAGCCCCGAGTGGATCGAAGCCTTCGCAACGATCGGAAACCTTCGCACGAGCGGGGTCATGCTCGACGGATCCGGTGCGACCGACTATCTCGCGATGCAGCAACTGCTCCTCCAGGGCAAGGCGGCAGCGACGTTCCAGGGATCGTGGATGCTGGCCCAGATCGAGGCGGGAACCGCGTCGGTGCCCTTCGACCTGCATGTCTGTCCGCCGCCGCTCATCGAGGGCGCGGCGCGATCGCGGCCGATTCTCGCCTGGGGCGGGTACGCCCTCCCCCACATGACGCCGCGCAGCCGCGAGGCCGTGTACGCGTACCTGGAGTACGCCAGTCGTCCCGAAGTCGATCGTGCGGTGACCGCCGGAACGCAGACCTATTCCCCGATCGCCGCGTCGAACGAGGTGATCACTGACCCGGTCGCGCGTGAGTTCCTACCGCTGTTCGACGACGCGATCTCACCGCTCGACTGGCTCTGGGAACCCGAGGTCAAGGACGAGATCGACAGCCAGGTCCAGGGCCTCGTCAAGGGGACGACGGATGCCACCTCTGCGGCACGCGCCGTCCAATCCGTTGCGGAAGATCTGCGAGCTCGCGGACGCAGTTACTACCCCTAAGCGCGACTCTCTCTTCGCTCGACTCGCCGGGCTCAGCTCATCTAGCGATCAGTGCAGCTTGTACGCCAGCGTCGCGAAGTCGTTGTAGCCGTTCGGAGCTTGGCTTTCGCCGGTCACGTACACCGCGGATCCGCCGGGACGGATGGCCAGGGCATACGCGTAATCGCTGCCTTGCCCGCCGCCGTCGTATCGCTGCACCCATTGCTCGGTGCCGTTGGATGCGGCGTAGGCCACCGTGGCATACGCGACGAAGTGGTCCGCCGAGACGCTCGCACCGGTGACCACCACCGTGGATCCGTCCGGCGACGCGGCAACCGCGTTCGCGTCATCCGTGTCGTTGCCGGGGCCGTTGTAACGCTTCACCCATCGGCGAGCGCCGTTGGAGGCGTTGTAGGCAATGGTGGCGTAGTCGAACCGGTTGGCGACCCCCGTGCTGTACCCGGTCACGTAGGCTGTGGATCCGTCAGGGCTGAGCGTAATCGCGGTCGCGTAGTCGTCCCTCTGTGCCGGCCCGCTGTAGCGCTGCACCCAGAGCTGGGCGCCGGTCGATGCGTTGTATGCCACGGTCCCGTAGTCGAAGCCGCCGTCCGACCCGGCGACCTCTCCAGTCACGTACACCCTCGACGCGTCCGGGCTGACCTTGATGCTGTGCGCCTCGTCGGCGCCCAGGCCTGGGCCGTTGTACCGCTTCACCCAGAGGCTCGCCCCGGTCGCAGGGCTGTAGGCAATCGTGATGTAGTCCGGGTCGCCTGCAGATCCAACGCTGCTTCCGGTCACGAAGATCGCTGACCCGTTGGGACTGACAGCGAGGGCACGTGCGTCATCGTTGCCGTTGCCCGGGCCGTTGAAGCGCTTCGTCCAGACGACAGTGCCGTTCGAGGCGCGGTAGGCGATCGTGACGATGTCGTCGCCCGCTCCCGGCTCAGGGCTGTAGCCCGTCACGAAGACGGTTGAGCCATCCACGCTCACCCCGAGCGCCGTCGCAGAGTCCGTGCCGTTGCCCGGGCCGGTGTAGCGCTTCACCCACAGGCGTGTACCGCTCGACGCGTTGTAGGCGACCGTCGCGTAGTCCATTTGCGAACCTGATCCCGTACTGGCTCCGGTCACGAACACCTTCGAGCCGTCGGGGCTCAAGGCGATGGCGCTCGACTGGTCGAAGCCATGACTCAAGGCGTCGTAGGTTCTCGTCCATCGGGGCGCGCCGGTCGACGCGTTGTAGGCGACGGTCTTGTAGCTGAAACCACCGACGGGTCCGGTGCCACCTCCGGTCACGAAGACCCTGGCACCGTCGGGGCTCACGACCAGCGCGGTCGCCCCATCGTCCTGGTTGCCTGGACCGTTGTAGCGCTCCTTCCACAGCAGGTCGCCAGCCGTTGCTGGGAGTACCCGGACCGCGGGTCGGGCAAGCGTCCTGGTCCCCGAGCCGAACGCGAGTGCCAGCGGACCCGTTCCCGCCACGAGGAGTGCCGCGGCGGATAGCCCGACGAGTGCGGCGCGAGCGCGGGACGTGTCCATCAGGACCTCAACCTCACTGGATGACCGCCTCCGGCAGCCTTCGGTCGACGGTCACGTGTTGCCACAACTTCGATTCATGAACGCAGGACCTGGGACCTCGTTCGGTCCAATCAACGCTGGTGATGCCGGAGCAGTCTAGAGCGCAAATCGCCTCGACTCGAAGGTGATGAGCCCGGACTACCGCTCGGGAGCGCCAACCCCCCGGCGTCCAACGGCTCGCGGGCCGAGTGCAGATCAGGTTCGCGACAGCCAAGAACGCGTACGGACCCGCCTCGGCCCCTGGTCCCCGGGGACCTGGGTTCGGAGCAGCCAGCGTTTGACGACCTCGACGATCGCGAGGTACGCGACCACCAGGACCGGCAGCACTCCCCAGTAGAGGAGCGGCAGCGGCGCGAACCCGAGCAGCCCTGCCAGCGGCGAAAGTGGAAGGACGATGGCCGCGATGACCGCGCCAAGCGCCGCGGCGGTTAGCGGCCGGCTCGGTCGACTGCGCCAGAAAGGCGTCCGCCGGGTGCGGATGACGAAGATGACGAGTACCTGCGACGCGAGCGACTCCACGAACCATCCGGTGTGGAAGGCGGCCTCATTCGAGCCAACGATGAGCAGCAGCAATCCGAAGGTCATGTAGTCAAAGATCGAGGAGATCGGCCCGAAGACGAGCATGAAGCGCTCGATGCCGCGGATGTCCCAGCGTGCCGGCTCGACCTCCGTCTCGGGATCGATGCTATCGGTCGGAATTGTCGTTTGCGAGGCGTCGTAGATGAGGTTGTTGAGCAGGATCTGGCTCGGCAGCATGGGCAGGAAGGGCAGAATGAGCGCTGCCCCGGCCATGCTCAGCATGTTGCCGAAGTTGGAGCTCGTGCCCATGCGGATGTACTTGAGGGTGTTGCCGAAGGTGCGGCGACCTTCCCGGACGCCCAGGGCGATGGCGGCAAGGCTGGGTTGGAGCAGGATGATGTCCGCGGCAGCCCGGGCCACGTCAGTGGCGTTGTCCACGCTGATGCCCACGTCCGCGACATGCAGCGTCGGCGCGTCGTTGATGCCGTCGCCCAGGTAGCCCACGACGGCGCCACGTCCCTGGAGGGCGCGGATGACGTGCAGCTTCTGGTCGGGGTCGACGCGGGCGAAGATCGTCGTCCGCTGTGCGCGTGCCGCGAAGGCCGTGGGGCTGAGCTTTGCCATCTCCTCGCCGGTCAGGGTCCCCTCGACCTCGAGACCCACCTGCGCCGCGACCGCGCGAGCCACGAGCTCGTTGTCGCCCGTGACCACCTTGAGAGCTACGCGCAGCTCGTGAAGCTCGGCGATCGTCGCGGCGATGTCCGCCTTGGGCGGGTCGCTGAAGCGCAGCAGCCCCTCGAAGACGAGCTCGGATTCGCTTTCCGGCTCGAGGGTCGCGCCCGAGAGACCGGCCCGGCTGCCGACCGCGACGGTGCGGTCACCGTCGGATGCAGCCGCGGCGATCAGAGCCTCGATCCGGGTGCGTTGCTCATCGTCGAGAGGGATCGTGCCGTCCGCCGTCCGCACCTGCGTCGATCGCTCCAGGATTGCCTCCGGCGCCCCTTTCGTGATCAGCACCGTGGAGCCGTCCGGTCTGGCGACGAGCACCGAGAGGCAGCGACGGACGAAATCGAAGGGCAGCTCGGCGAGCTTGCGGCACGAGGCGACATCACGTGGGCCGCCGTCGGTCTTGAGGATGGCCTGATCGAGCGGGTTGGTGAAGCCGGCTTGCAGGTGGCTGTTCAGGAAGGCCAGACCGAGCACGTCAGGAGCGTCCTGCCCGTCCGCGTGCTGTGCCCGCTCGAAGGAGAGTTGGCCCGCGGTCAGCGTGCCCGTCTTGTCCGTGCAGAGCACGGTCATGCTGCCGAGGTTCTGGATGGCCGGTAGCCGTTTCACCAACACGCCTTCCGCGGCGAGGATGCGTGCGCCGCGGCTCAGGTTGACGGTCACGATCGCCGGCAGCAGCTCGGGTGTGAGGCCGACCGCCAGGGCGATCGCGAACAGCAGCGATTCGATGAGCGGTCGCCCGAGCGCGATGTTGATGGCGAGGACGGCAACGACGAGGAGGAGGATGACCCTCGCGATGAGCAGCCCGAAGCTGCGCACGCCGCGCTCGAAGTCGTTGCGCGGGGCGCGTTCGATCAGCCGCCGCGCGATGAGCCCGTACGTCGTGTCGGCGCCCGTCGCGGTCAGGACCGCCTGGGCGGCCCCGCTCACCACGCTCGTGCCGAAGAACACGAACGCGTCGCGGTCAGCTTGCGCAGCCGGGTCCCGCTTCCCCTCCAGCGCGACCTTCAGCGCCGGAGCGGATTCGCCCGTCATCGCCGACTCGTCCACGTAGAGGTGGTTGGCCTCCGCGAGCCGCCCGTCCCCTGGCACGATGTCGCCCGCGTTGAGCACGACGAGGTCGCCCCGCACGAGGTCACGCGCCGCGACGTCCTGCTGGCTGCCGTCGCGGATGACCGTCGCTCGCAGCGCGAGGCGTGCCCTCAGCGCGGTGACCGCTGACTCTGACCGCGCTTCCTGGACGAAGCCGAGCGCAGCCGAGAGGACGACGATCAACAGGATGACGCCGGCATCGACCGCGTCGCCCGTGAACACCGAGATGACACACGCCACGATGAGCAGCAGCACGAGCGGGCTCGCGATCTGCCCGACGAGGATCGCGAAGGGCGTCCGACCCGCGTGCTCCTCGATCTCGTTCGGACCATCAGCCAGCAGCCGCTCGGCGGCCTCGGCGGAGGTCAGGCCACCATTGGCGCGCGGTTCAGGAGCCCCGGTGGCATCGGACTTCATGACGTCGATCGCGGGGCCTGCCGTTCCTCTACGAATTGATGGTCACTCGAAGGGTCGAGCGGACTGCCTCTGGTGAGACAACCGTTCCGACGATCGTGGACCCGTAGCGGTCGTACTTTGCGTGGTAGGCCGCGGTGACATCCGTGGCAACGTCTGGACCGGGCTGCTCGAACGCGACGTCACGTTCGACGCCACCCGCCTGGATCCGTCCACCGCCCGACCGCAGTGCCCGTTGGAACCAGGGGTTGTCGTAGCCGTGGGCGGAGCGAACGTAGACCGTATCGCCGGCGACAACCGCCCAGATCGTTGCGTACTTGCTGAGACTGCCGTCAGGCCGCCGCGACGCGAGCCGCAGCTCGGTCGCGCGTCCGATCCGCCCCAGCTCGTCGTCGGTCCAGCCGCCCACCTGTTCCTCCTGCAACCTGGATTTCCGCGCGCGCGAGGCTTGTTGAGATCGAAGCGGTGATGGCTGACGGGTGAGTCGCGTTCAGCAACAGTGCGCGGCGATCGGCTGAAACCCGGTACCGGATACGTCGTATGCGCCCACGGCCCACACGTCGGAAACAGACCCGGCCGCCACGCCGTAGAGATCGTTCTCCTGGGAACTGCCTCCCGGGTTGGGGCTGCGCGCGACGGACCAGGACCTACCGTCCCAGTGCTCGATGAGCGTGCCACGCGGCTGGATCACGCCGTTGTGCACAACTTGTCGGTATCCCACCGCCCACGCGCTGGTTGGCGAAGCCGTGGCGATCGCAAGCAGGGAGTTGTAGAAGTCAGCTGAGTTCGCGCTCGTCTGGACCTTCCAGGCATGGCCGTCCCAGTGCTCGACCAGCGTCTGCTGCTGCGAGGCGCCCGGGTTGTAGAAGGCACCGACGGCCCAGGCGTTGTTTGCGGAGGTGGCGGCCACTGCCCACAGGACATTGGAGGTATTGGTCCCAGTGCCACCTGGGTCCGGGCTCTTCTGGACCTTCCAGGTCGAGCCGTTCCAATGGAGCACGAACGATCGCCCTGACGTGCCGACCTGGCGGATGCCGACCGCCCATGCATTGGTCGGCGACGTCGCAACCACCCCGTCCAGGTGCTCATCATCGGTCGAGTTCGGCGGGGAGGGAGCATTGGCCAGCTTCCAGGCATGGCCGTTCCAATGCTCGATGAGGGCGCGGTAATGTCCTCCGCTCGAGAGGCTTCCGACAGCCCATGCGTCTGATGCGGAATCCGCAGAGACGGCCTGGAGCGTGTTGAGTGTCGTGCTCGGATCCTTGCTCGTCACGAGGGACCAGCTGTTCCCGCTCCAGCGCTCGATGAGCGTCTTGAGCGTACTGCCTACGGAGTAGTCCCCGACGGCCCACAGATTGGTCGCCGAGGTCGCAGCCACAGCATTGAGAGTGGCGCTGGTTGCCGTCGGGATATTGGGCATCGCGATGCTGATCCAGCCACCGCCCGTCCACTGTTCGGCCACGGTGCCGACGCTCGAGTCGCCGACGGCCCATGCGTTGCAGGGAGACAGGACGGCTACGCCTCGAAGGTCGGTGGAGGTGCCGACGGTCGGTGGCTGACCACTCACCCACCCCTGGCAACCGGACGCCGACGCCTGGACGACGTGGCCGCCGAAGACGGCCGTCGCGGCCACGAACAACGCCAGGACGGCTGGCCGAATGATCGAGTGGACGAGATGCATCGCTTCCTCTGTCTGTGACCTGATTCATACGACCGTGGCCCGACGCTGTGCACATCGGCAACGTCGTCGCGAGACTCGATCATCATCCGCACTCGCGCGACGTTCAATTTACCGGCACCGGGCACAAATGATTGAGCGGGTCGACCGATCCATCCTTGCCCGAACGCGGACAATGACGCCACACTCGTGATCGACTCGATGATCGTCCCGACTGGCGCGACTCCGTCCCCGCAACAGTCCGGCGGCGGCTGGGCACAACGCGCCGTCCGGACCACGATCTTGGGATCACTCGTCCTCGTCGGTGCCGCCATCGCCGGCGTTGTCGGTGTCGCGGGCTCGAGCCCGGTGGCGGCCGCGTCCTGTGCCATTGAGGCGGAGCCCAATGACCAGCCGGATACGGCAGTTGCGTTCACCGGTGCCGCGTGTCTGGACGGCAGCCTTCCGGACGGAGATCAGCAGGACACATGGGTCTGGACCGTTGGCCAAGACGACGCGCGCCATTCATGGACGATCTCGATTACCGGCATCCTCGGGACGGCGACCGGGGTCGAGCTGGTCCCGATCACCTCCGCACCAGGTGCCACGCCGATCGCATGGACGGGGCAGCCGCTGCTGACCGTCAAAACGGACCCGGATCAGGCGACCGCCACGGCGCGTGACCAGTTCCTTCCGGCCGGGCAGTACGTCCTTGGCGTTGGCAGAACGGGCTCGGTCAGCGGAGGTCCAATCACGTCCTTCGAGTACCACATCGAGCTGAGCCCCGGCGACCCGCTGCCGCCCAGCGGAGATGCCGAACCCAACGACGATCCCCAGCATGCGACGACCGAACACGACGCCTTTAGTGCGAGCGGCGACCTCGGCGGATCGCCGGACTACCTGGCATGGAAGCTCGATGCCGAAGCCGCCACGCACCGCTGGGACCTGGTCCTGCAAGGTGACCTGGGAACCGGAGAGCAACTCGAGCTCCTCACGAAGGACGGGGGGCAACTGATCACTTCGGTCGGGATCGATGCAGCCGGGCTGGCACACCTTTACGACCTGCAGCTTGCGTCGGGTACCTACGTGATGGCGGTCCAGGGCCCCCCGACTGGTCCCCTGCCGTACATCGTGACCGCGTCGATCTCCGATGTGACCGGGAGCGACGCCGAGCCGAACGACGATCCGTCCGATGCCGTCCCGGCCGCGCTCAGCACGGTCATGACCGGGCGACTCGCGCGCTCCAACGATGTCGATCAGTTCGCGCTCACGCTGAACGCCGCGCAGTCGCAATACCTCCTCGACTTCAAGCTGATCTGGCATCAAGGTCCGGACCGCCGCCTCTGCGTCTCGAGCGTGAACGATCAGGGAAGCGCGACCGAGCTCAAATGCTCGGGCAATCCTCAGAGCCTGGGCTCAGGGTCGGGTGGAGCCGGCGCAACCGTGACCGGGCTGTATCTGCGGCCGGGCAACTATGCGATCAGCGTCACGGGTCAGCCTGATCCAGCCGCGATCTATGACCTGCGCGTGGACACCACGTCGCGGCCGGCCGCCGACTTCGAAACGGAGCCCAACGACACGCCGGCGACGGCCGTCTCGATGGCGCCAACGATGGTGATGCGCGGCCGCGCGATCGCCGGCGACGTGGACGTGTACCGGGTCGTGGTGACCGGACAGGCACAAACGTGGACGGTGCATCTTGCCGGCCCGCAGCTCGACAACTTGGTCTGGATCGATTCGTCCGGCGCTCCCCTGGCCGCGGGTGAGGTCTCCGATGATCGGTCGGAGGCAACGTTGGAGGACGCGTACCTGTCCGACGGCGATCAGTTGTTCCAGGTCACCTCGGACGGTGGCGACTACACGCTGACCTTCACGCCGCAGGGTCCACCGGGGTCGCACGCGGAGCTGGAGCCCGACAACGACAGCACGCACGCCGTCGTGCTCCAGGTGGATCAGCAGGATTTCGGCCGCCTGCCCCAGTCGACCGACGTCGACGTGTACCGCTTCTCGCTGACGGCTGCCGATCACGTGCGTCTGCAGATCGATCCGCCGGCGGACGGTGCCATTGCGACCACCCTGCTGCTCGGGGGACAGACCGTTGCGTTTCAGGGTGAATCGGAGCCGGGGGTCTCGTGGGCTGACGACCTGCTGCTCCAGCCGGGTGACTACGAGCTATGGCTGCGGCCGACTACCCCCAGCAAGCTGTCGTACAAGGTGCTCATCTCGCGTGAGGATCCTTTCGCATTGCGGGCGGACCAGGAGCCGAATAACTCTGCCGCAGCCGCCGGACCGTTGCCGCCGTCGCTGAACGTGAGCGGCAGCCAATCTGCCACCGGCGACCAGGACTGGTACCGATTCGGGCCACTGGATCAGCCACAGACCATCACCGTCGATGCGACCGGTGAAGTGGCTGGGCTGGGGGTGTCGGATGGGACGAACGAGTTCCCCGTGTCCGAAGACGCTACGCAACGCTTCACGATCGGACCCGTGCCCGCAGGGATCCCCCTCTACCTTCACCTGAGTCCGAGCGGCGACTACAACCTCGCGGTATCGGGGATCCCGAGACCGACAGGCCCGCCGATCCCGGCACCGGACGTGGCAGCCCACCTGACACTCGGGTTGCCCGACACGCACGTCGCCGCCTACTGGAACGCCGGGCAACAGATCGCAGGAACGTTGACCGTCACGTCGACGGCCTCGGCCGACCAGGTCCTCTCGCTCGACGCGGTTACCAGCCACTACGCCTGGACCGTGCACCTCGATCAGACGAGTGTCAGCCTTGCTGCGGGCGCCACGGTCACCGTGCCGGTGACGATCGATGTCCTGCCGGATGCCTGGGCAGACATCCCGGTCCGCATCACGGTTCGCGCGCGGGACTCGGCAGGGGCGCAGGCCACGACGCACCAGGACCTCACTCCGGACCGGACGTCGCTACCTCTCGCTCCGTACCTTGCGTGGTCGGTTCCAGACGCGCTATTGGGTGGGCTCGACGTCGCCGCCACCGCGCTCGGGGCGACACCCGTGCCGAGCGTCGACCCCACGGCCGAAGCCCTCCTGTACGACGGAATCGAGCACGACGGGAACTATTTCGCTGCCACCGAGGGCACTCAGCGAATCACGCTCACCACGGACCTTGCCGGCGATTCGGCGCTCCCCGTTGCCGGCATCATCATCGACCCGATCGGCCCCGTCGAAAGCGCGATCACCGGGCCACGCGCGTTCACGCTGTCGTTGTCGAGCGATGGCGTCACCTATGAAGACGTGCTCAGCGGCGAGGTATCCCCGCTCCCGCTCGACCAGCCGTTCGTGCTGCCCTCGCCGGTCCAGGCACGCTTCGCGCGTCTGCGGATCGATTCAACGTGGGCGGATCCGAGCCTCCCATTTGCAATCGGCGAATGGAAAGTGATCGCGCAGCCTGGCATCGGCCCGTCGCCCACACCGTTCGACGTGGCGGACCCGAGCCTCGGCGGTCACGTCGTGTGGGCAGATCCGGTGTTCGCGTCGCAGAGCGAGGCCCAGCGAATGCTCGACCAGGATGCCTCGTCGGACCAGGTCGTCTACGCGCCGCGCGGCACGACGCCGACGTGGGTCGTCGGGTTCAAGGACGATCGCGCGGCCAACCTCTCGGAGCTCGATTGGGTCGACCTCGCGAACTCGAACCCGGCGTTCCGTCTCAAGCACGTGGCGGTCGCGATCAGCACCCAGAGCCCGCTCGGTCCATGGCAGGACATCGGTACATGGAGCCTTTCCCGCCGGGGCGACGGGACCGTCGCGCCGTTCAGCCTCAGCGCTCCGACCTGGGCACGCTTCATCCGCTTCACCGGTGACCGGATCACCAGCGACGGCAGCGGTTGGGAACCGCCGGGCGTGCTCCGCGCTCTGGAGGTCCCTCTCTCTGCGAGCGACCTTCCGGTCGTCGGAGAGTGGGGTCAGGGCGGCTCATGGGGTCCCCTCGAGTGGCAGCAACCGCCGGCGCTCGTCCCACCGGCGGATACGGGCGAGCCGAACAACACACCGGACACGGCGACTCCGTTGGCGCCCGACGCGACCGTTACCGGCTTCGTGCACCGCAACGATGATGTCGACTGGTACACGCTGACGACGGGAGACGGGCAGGACAGCCTGACATTCACGGTGGGCGGGACTCCCACGCTGGGCGTCCGCTTGCGGCTGTACGACACCGCCGGCACGGAAGTGCCAACGGTATTCGGAGACGGCGACGCGCCAGGTACCGGGGCGTACAAGGCGACCGTCCAGCCCAACACGACCTATCGCGTGGAAGTCGACCAACCGACCTTCAACGCGGTGTTCGCGTTCGACAGCAGCGGCAGCATGACGCCGTACATGCCGCTCATCCAACAGGTGCAACGCGCCTATCTCGCTGACCGCCAGCAGGATGAAGTGCCGGCCCAGATCCTCAACTTCACGGACGACCGGACTCAGAAAGCGCTGGCCGCGGCGGGCAAGGATCTCGGCGGTCATGACGGCGCCCGTGCGGTGCTGGTGATCACCGACTGGGAGTTGGCGGGATACCAGGACACCCAGCAGATGTGGCAGGCGCTCATGACCGTTCGGCCGCTCATCTTCGACACCCTCGTGGGCAACCTGACGCCGCAGGAAGGCGATGACGCGATGCACGACATCGCCTGGGCCGGGAATGGCGTGTTCGATTACGGCGCGTGGCACGCGAACGGGGACCGGGCGTTCGACCGGATGGCCACTTGGCTCCGACGGCCCGCGCAGTACGACCTTTCCTATGTCGCCTCGAGCAAGCCAGTGCCCCCGCCCAAGCCGGCCACATTGACCGTGGTGGGTCCACCGGCTCCGGATGGCTCCGCCGGCAGGCCCGCCCTGGCCAAGGACGTGTCGGTGGAAATCATCCTCGACACGTCGGGCAGCATGCTCACCCCCCTGGGCAAGGAGCGCCGGATCGACGTCGCGCGCTCCGTGTTGACCGAGCTCACCACCCGCGACCTGCCGGTGGGCGCCCCCGTCGCAATCCGAGTCTTCGGCGATCCCGCCCATCCCTGCGGCACGACCCTCGCGGTTCCGTTCGGCCCGCTGGATCCTGCTTCCGTCACCGACCGCATCGATGGGATCCAGGTCTACCAGCAGAACGACACGCCGGTGGGCATCGCGCTGCGCGACGTTCCGAGCGACCTTGCCCAAGCTGCCGGCACCCACATCGTGCTGCTGATCACCGACAGCCAGGAGTCGTGGCCCAACCGCGATCTGTGCGGCGTCGACCCGATGGTCGCCGTGCGCGAGCTGGCCAAGACCGACACCCACGTGGACGTGGTCGGCCTGTCGGTAACCGACAAGAAAGCACGGCGGACGATGCAGGCCTGGGCCAACGTCGGGCACGGCCAGTACTTCTCGGCGAACGACCCGCAGCAGTTGAGCCAGGCGGTGACCACGATCGTGAGCGCACCGTTCGACGTGTTCGATACGGCCGGTGCGAGGGTGGGCGGCGGCATTGTCGGTGGGGCGCCGGTGAGCCTGCCGCCCGGGACCTATCGGGTCGTCGTGCAGTCGGACCCTGCGGTCACGTTCGAGGCGATCGTGCTGCAGAGCGGTGGCGCCGTCGTCCTCACCATGCCGGCCAGCGCAAGCGCGCCATAGGTCGCAGCCCACGATCTTGCGGCGACGTTTTACGCAATGCGAACACGCGTTCACAATGGACGAACGTTGCGGACATGAGGGGCGCGCACGTTGTGGGCCGTGGGAGCGGGACGGCTCACGTATCTGAGAAGTACGGCCGCCATCGTCGTACTGGCGGTCGCATCGCCCACTCCATCGTCTTCGAGCGTCGCGCTCGCTCCTCCTGCCCGATTCTCGAGCTTGACGACCCGGATCGCGATGGGCACCTCGAGTGGGTTCCTGCTCCCGGTCGCGTCGAACGACGGGACCTCGTCGCGCCGGGCACCACCCTCGGATCCGCGCTGCCGCTGCTGACCTTCGGGCAGCTGAGCGATATGCACGTGGTCGACGAGGAGTCGCCCATTCGGACCGAGTTTCTTGACCCCTGGATGGGCACGGCCTATCGGCCACAGGACGGTCTTACGCCACAGGTCCTCGAACGCATGACCGCTGCCGTCCGCACCACGCGGAGTCCCGAGACCGGCGCGTCGGCGCAGCTGGTGATCACCACCGGCGATAACACCGATACCGGCCAGCGCAACGAATTGCGCTGGTTCATCGATCTCCTCGATGGCGGCTCGATCAACCCCGACTCGGGCGTCCGAGGAACCTGTGGAACTGCGCCGGATGGACCTCTGTACGCCGGGCCAATTGGAGCGGGTACGACGTGGGACCCGGACGCCTCCGGCTCATCCTTTGACGACGGTCCGGGATACGCTGCCAACGCCGCAGACAACCTGGCTGCGATCGGCCGGCCGTCCGCGCTTGCTGATTATCCGGGCATCTTCGAAGCGATGAACCAGCCCTTCCTCGCCGACGGGTTGGGAGTCCCGTGGTATGCGGCTTTCGGGAACCATGACGTGCTCGTTCAGGGAAACACCGTTGTCGATCCTCGGATCGAGGCGCTCGCGACGGGATGCACAAAGGTGATGAGCCTTCCCCAGGCGACGCTCGCCCGCGCCGGCGACGCTGGTCGAACCGGCGGCCGCGACGGCATGCTCGCAGTGGCGTTCGATGCCATGACCGCGCTCGCGGCAGGGACTTCGGGCGCCGCCGGTCAGTCGAACGATGGGAGGGTCGCCGGCGCTGGTGCTCTGGCCGACTCGGCCCCATTCGTGTCGATTGTTCCCTCGGACCCGGACCGCGTGATCGTGAACAAATCCAGCTTTATCGCTGAGCACTTCGATACGACCGGTACGCCGGTCGGGCATGGCTTTACCGCATGGGACCTGGCCAACGGCGAGGGCTACTACACCTTCCTTGCTCGCCCTGGCCTCCGGTTCGTCGCGCTCGACACGGTCAACGAGGCGGGTGGGCACCAGGGCAACATCGATGACGAGCAGTTCCGCTGGCTCGACGGAGTGCTGCGCGATGCGGAAGCGCACCGAGAGCTGGTGGTCGTGTTCGGGCATCACCCACTGGCTTCGATGGTTCAGCCCGCACCGGGTGCCCACTTTGGCCTCGGCCCGGATGGCCAGGTCGCACCCTGCTCGAGCCTCGACCCGCTGGCAGCGCCCACTGCCGATGAGACCGTCCGGTGCCTCTTGCTACGCCACCGGTCGGTCATCGCCTACATCTGCGGCCACGAGCACCAGAACCGCATCGAGCCTCATCCTCGTCCGGGTGGAGTCCCGGGTGGTTTCTGGGAGATCGTGACCGCGTCCGAAATCGAATGGCCGCAGCAGTCGCGGTTGATCGACATCATTGATGGCGGCTCCACGCTGCTGATCGCGACGACAACGCTCGACCACGATTCGCCCGCAATGCCCGATGGCGATCTCAGCTCGATCTCGACGCTCGCGTCGATCGCGCGGGAGCTGAGCTTCGATGACCCCCAGGCACACAACGGGCTGGACGGCACGCCCGATTCGCGCGGTACGCCGGCCGACCGTGATGCCAACCTCTATCTGCCTGATCCATACGCTGGTAGTTGACCGGTCCGGCGCTCCGCCAGCGTTCGGTCCCGGGACCGCCAGTCGCGTTACGTCCCCAGCCGACTCCAAACTTGGGGCATTGCGCGGATCCCGAGCTCTCGCACCACCATCTGGGCCGCCTGCCGGACGCCCTCGGTAAAGGTCGGGAACGCGAATTGGAGCTCGGCCACGTCCTCGATGCGCATCCGTGCCGACATGCACGCCGCGACCATCTGGATCACTTCGGCCGAGTATTCGCCCAGGACGTGGGCACCGACGATCTGTCGACCCTCGGTCTCGACGATGATCTTGCAGAACCCCTCCGGTTGACCGTCGGCAACGGGGCGCAGTAGATCCTCATACCGCGCCACGGCGACCACGCACGGGTATCGAGCTCGCGCTTGTTGCTCGGTGAGTCCGACGCTGGCGTACTCGGGGTCCGTGAAACTCCCCGCCGGGACGATGTCCTCGACGAGCCGGCGACGAGATCCCAGCACCGCGTTTTCGGCTGCGACGCGACCCTCGAGAAGCGCGCTCGAGACGAGCATGCTGTGGCCGTCGATGTCGCCCGCCGCGTAGATGTGGGGAACGCTGGTGCAGAGGTAGTCATCGACTACCACGTAGCCGCGATCCACGGTTACCCCGGCTGCGGCGACATCGACAAGGTCGGCATTGCCGCTCCAGCCGACTGCAAAGAAGGCGGCATCGACGTCGATATTCATCGACTCGTCGCCAACGCGATATTCGATCCGGGTTCCTGCTCGGACAGCATCGAGCCGATCCACGCTCGCGTTGGTGATCACCTCGATGCCCCGACCCTCGAAGGCACTCTGAAGCTCCACTGAGACGTCCTCGTCTGCTCGGGGCACGATCCGCGGGCCTCGCTCGAGTAGCCATACCTGGCATCCGAAGTCGGCAAGGATCGAGGCCAGCTGGCAGCCGGTATCCGCCCCGCCGATGACCCCCACTCGCTCGGGCAACGACCGCAGGGACCGCACATCCTCGAAGGTGAGGGCAAGCTCTGCACCCGGGACCGGCGGACGCCAGGCTCGGCCACCCACGGCGATGATGACGCGATCGCCTTCCCAAACCCGGCCGTCCGGCGTGCCGACTTTGTTTGGATCGAGGAACCGCGCTTCCCCGGCCCCTTCCACGAGCTCGACTCCGACCGCCCGGATGTCGTCGGCGATGTGCCTCCGTTGGTGGGCATGATTGGCGACCCGTTCCGCGTTGGACAGCGTCGCCGCGAGGTCCACCTGCGGCCGTGGACCCCGGAGTCCGAACGCCTCCCATGAGCTCCAGTCCCGTACCAGTCGCGCAGCTCGGGCCAGTGTGCGCACCGGGGCGGGCCCGTCGGTCAATGCCGTGCCTCCCACCCGCCGCCGTTCGATGAGCGTGACGGTGGCCCCGAGCTCAGTGGCCATGAGGGCTGCGGTCACGCCTGCGGGACCACCGCCGATGACGACGACGTGCATCTACGCCCGCGCCGTCATGTCGATCACCACCTTGATGTCATCCGGCCGTCGGTCGAGCGCAGCCGGCCACTCATCGGGCGGCAACCGCCGCGTGATGAGCCGCGTCAGCCAAGCGCGGTCCGCCTGGGCGATCGCTGCGGCAGCCTGCTCGTAGTGGCGACGGGCCGCGTTGACGGTCCCGAAGGCAACCTTGTTGCCCAGCACGAGAGCCTTGTTCATGGCGTCGGGGCGCGTTTCCACGACGTGCTCGCTGTGGGAGAGACCGGTCAGGCTGATGATGGCGCCAGGTCCCGCACGGAGCGTCGCATCGATGGCGACCTGGCCGACACCCGTGCACTCGATCACCACATCAGGCGCAGCCGGCAGCTCGGTGACAGGCCCAGCGTGATAGTGCGCGCCGAGATCCGCCACCAACCTCGGCTTGGGTCCACCGGTCGCGAGGTCCACGACCCACGTCTCCAACCCGCGCTGGCGGGCGAGCAGCGCCGCGAGCAGGCCGATCGGCCCGGCCCCGGTGACCAGCACCACCTTGGGATCGAACCAGGCACGGTCGCCGATGTGTTCGATGTGTTCCCACGCCTTGGCGACGACGGACGCGGGCTCGACGAGGACCCCGAGGTCGCCCAGGGTCGGATCCAAACGGACGGCAAAGGCCGGGTCGACGCGGAATCGTTCGCTGCCGTAACCATGTCGTTCCTTGATGCCGCGCTCGACGTAGCCTCCGTTCGTGCACATGTCCCATTCGCCCACGGCGCACGCCGGGCACGGCACGGGATCAGGCCTACGCACCACTCCGACGACCAGGTCCCCGACGGCGAGTCCGCCGTTCTCCGGCGCCTCGATCACCTCGCCCAGCGACTCGTGGCCAAGCACGAGCCGTTCTTCCCCAGGTGGTGGTTTCCCGTAGCCGTCGAGCGCGATCTCCACATCGGTTCCGCACATGCCGATCAGTCGAGTTCGCACGAGCACTGCACCATCCGACGATGGTGGCTCTGGCAACTCGATCACTCCCGCGGTCGCCCGACGACCCGGTGTGATGGCGATCGCTCTCATCAGGCGCGCGGCTGCGCGTCAATCACCAACCGGGAACTGCTGGGCGGCAGCCGGCTGCTTCCAGCCGAGCTGGCTCCTCATGCGGGACTGGCTCGATACAACCCCATACCCGCGCGGGAGAGTCTCAGGACGACAGAAGCGAGGCCGGTCCAGCCGGTCTGGTGGCTGGCACCAAGGCCTGCGCCGGTGTCGCCGTGGAAGTATTCGTAGAAGAGCACCAGGTCGCGCCAATGGGGATCCGTCTGGAAGATCTGCGACTCACCGTGCACCGGGCGCCGCCCATCGTCGCCGCGCAGGAAGATCGAGGCGAGTCGTCGCGAAAGTTCCTCCGCGACCTCACCGAGAGTCATGAGGTTGCCCGACCCGGTGGGGCATTCGATCGTGAAGCCCTCGCCGAAGTAGAGATGCCACTTGGCGAGCGCCTCGATGAGGACCAGGTTGACCGGGAACCAGATCGGCCCGCGCCAGTTCGAGTTGCCGCCGAACAGCCCGGTGTTTGATTCGGCCGGTTGGTAGTCCACGCGGTATTCCTGACCGTCGGCATGAAGCACGTACGGGGCTTCTCGATGAGCGCGCGAGAGCGAGCGGATGCCGAACCTGCCGAGGAACTCCTGCTCATCGAGCATGCGCGCGAGGATGCGTCGCAACTTGCTCTCGGTCAGCACCGAGAGCATCAGCTCCCCGGTCGGGCCGGGCGTGACCAGGTCGGTGATGTTCTCGGTGAGCTCGGGACGGTTGCGGCGAAGCCACTGGGCGCGCTCGCGGAACTCGACCAGTCCGGCGTCCTCTCGGCCCGTCCCGAAATACCGATCCACGTCGATCACGAAGGTCGCGCCAAGCGGAAGCAGTCCGACCAGGGAGCGCACCTTCAACCGTTGCGCAGATCCGTCTGGCAGGTGCAGCAGGTCGTAGAAGAAGCCATCCTCCTCGTCCCACAGCTCGTCGGCGTTGTCGCCCATGCGGTCCATAGCTGCCGCGATGGCCAGGAAGTGCTCGTAGAACTTGTAGCTCAGCTCGGCATAGTCGGGCTCGTCGATGGCCAACTCGGCCGAGATCTGCAGAAGGTTGAGGGAGAACATCGCCATCCAGGCCGTACCGTCGGATTGCTCCAGGTAGCCACCCATGGGCAGCGGTGCCGAGCGGTCGAAGATGCCGATGTTGTCGAGGCCGAGGAAACCGCCCTGGAACACGTTCCGCCCGGCGGCATCCTTGCGGTTGACCCACCACGTGAAGTTGAGCATCAGTTTGTGGAAGATCCGACGCAGGAAGCCGTGGTCGATGACGCCCCGCTGCTGCTGTTCGATCAGCGCCACCCGCCAGGCGGCGAGGCCGTGGACCGGAGGATTGACGTCCTCGAAACCCCACTCATAGGCAGGCAGCTGGCCGCTGGGATGGGTGTACCAGGTCTTGGTCATCAACTCGAGTTGGTGCTTGGCGAAGTCGACGTCGACCAGGGCCAGAGCAACGCAATGGAACGCCAGGTCCCAGGCAGCAAACCACGGGTACTCCCAGCTGTCGGGCATGGAGATGACGTCGTCGCTGACCAGGTGCGTCCAGGCTGCGTTCCGGGATGTGGAACTTCGCCGGGCCGGTGACCCGTCTCGGTCGTCACCTCGCGTCCACTCGTCCACGTCGTAGGCGTAGTACTGCTTGCACCAGAGCATGCCTGCCAGCGCCTGCCGCAGCACCATCGCTTCGTCCGGCGTGGCATTGGCCGGGGTGATGACGGCGTACAGCTCATCCAATTCCCTGCGTCGCGCCGCCACGACCGCGTCGATCGTGGCATCGCCGCCTGGGAGCGGGGCATCCTCCGGCGTCAGCGTCAGTCGCATGGTCGCGGCGGAGCCGGGTGGCACGCTGACGCGGCGCAGGACCGCCACCTTCGTGCCGTGTCCGTCTGGGTTCACCGTCGCGAGGCCATGGACGACGTGGTCGTTGATGCCGTCCTTCACCCACGGCGACTCGTTCGCAGTCCCGAACAGCCGCTCCGTGTTGGTTTCGTTATCCGTGAACAGCAGCTCCGCGTCGCCCTCGATGGCGAGGCGCCAGTCGCCAAGTTGGGCGTGTCTGGCCGCGACGGCGGTGCGGCCGTCTTCCAGTTCGACCGCGGATAGCTCGGGTCGCTCGGCGTCGGTCGACCACGACCACGTGTTGCGGAACCAAAGGTGCGGGAGGAGGTGCAGGTCGGCGGGCGCCGGGCCTCGGTTGTGTGCGGTGATGACGATGGCGATCTGCTCCGCGCCAGCCTTGGCGTATTCGACCTCGATGTCCCAGTACCGGCTCTCGTCGAAGATCCCGGTGTCCAGCAGCTCGTACTCCGGGTCATCGCGCGTGCGCGACCGATTGGTCGCGACGAGGTCGTCGTACGGGTAGCGGCCCTGGGGATACTTGTACAACGCGCGTTGATAGCTGTGAGTCGGGGTCGCGTCGAGGTAGAACCAGTACTCCTTGACGTCCTCCCCTCGATTGCCTTCGCCATTGGTCAGCCCGAACATGCGCTCCTTGATGATGGGATCGACGCCGTTCCAGAACGCCATCGCGAAGCACAGGCGCTGTTTGTCATCCGAAAAGCCGAGGATGCCGTCCTCTCCCCATCGGTAGGCGCGGGACCTCGCGTGGTCGTGGCTGAACGAGTTCCACGCGTCGCCATCGTGGCTGTAGTCCTCGCGAACGGTTCCCCACTGACGCTCCGAGAGGTAGGGTCCCCAACGACGCCATGGCGCACCGCCGCGCGCCTCCTCGAGGCGGCGACCCTCAGCGGTGGCGAAGAGCGATCCCGGTGGCGGCTTGGTCGGGACGGTCGAGTCGGTCATCAATACCTCGAGGCTTGGGTCGGATCCGTGGGTGCGCGGCAGACAGCGTGGCCCGCTCCGCACCCCGCTCGCCACACACGAACCCTGAGCGCCTCGCGTGAACCTTCCTTTTCCATTCCGTTAACAGTCAGACGCCACGGGCTCGGCGTCAGGGCTCCATCGCAGCTTCGACCGACCCGTCGCCACGCCTGCACATTGCGACCCCGCGGTATCGTGGAGGCCATGGAAGCCACGGATCGCAACGATGAAGCCAGCAACGGCCCTGACGCACCCGAGTTCGATCGGCTCAAGGCCTTGCTCATGAACACCAACGAACGGATCGACGCCGGCGAGGACTCGACCCAGGTGACCTCCGAGGCCCACGAGCTGCTCGACCCAGGCGGCGACTGACCCGCGGGCCACGAAACCGCACCCGAGCCCCCGAAGCGGAAGGCAGGATCGCCGGCTAGGTTCGCGTGCCGGCAGCCCCTGGGAGGAGCATCAGCATGTTCGCTCCCTGTGCCGTCGGCAACGCCACGCCGAGCAGCGATGCGATCGTTGGCGCCACGTCCATCTGGCGTGGCGTGCGCACCTCGAAGGTGGTCGACAGCAACTTCACCTCTGATGCCCCGCCACCGATGATGGCGTGGGTCCGCGCCGTTCCGGGTCCGCCATGGATCCCGCCAGGATGCTCGTCACCCGCGAGTACACGACCATCGGCGCAGCCCACCAGGACTCGTCGCCCATCGGCCGACGGTTCCGCGAGCACGACACCGTCGACGCGCAGGGCCGCCTGGGCGACGCTGAAGGCGTCGGCGCCAGGCCGGAGCAGGAGCCACCCTGCGCCGCCGTCGCCGATCACGTCTTCGATCTGATCAGCGAGCTCAACCATCGACTGCATGTCGATGGCCGGCAACGGCGACCGCGCCTGCATGTCGTGATCCGACATGACCATCACCAACGTGTGCTGCCAATCGGCGATGAGCGCGTCGAACAGCCTCCCGAGTTCCTGATCGAGACGCTGGTGTGATGCGGTGCTTTCAGCGCTGTCGGGTCCCGTATCGTGGCCGACCGAATTGGCCGCGTTGTAGTGGATGAACGCAAACCCGGAGCGCCAGTCAGCGAGACACTCGAGCGCGGCCTCCGTGACGGCCATGTCTGCGGCGTACCCGTGGGGATCGCGCGGAGTCCCAGGCGGCAGCGTCGGACTCCCGGGCCAGCCGGGCGTGTTGCCAAACGACAGCACGTCCCACAGGTTCTGGTCGCCGATCACGACCCACGCGTTCACCCCGCCAGCCAGGCAGGCGCCGACAAGCGTCGGCCCCACCACGGACGTCCCGCCGGCCCATCCCGGAACGGCCCCGTCCCGTCGTGCCGTGGTCCGAACTCCGTGCCGCTCCGGCGTCATCCCGGTCAGCAGCGACCCGAAGCTTGGGTAGGTGGTTGCTGGCAACCCCGTTGTGCCACCATTCACGGCTCTGCCGCCATCTGCGCCCAAGCGCCACAGCCGCGGCATCCGCTCCGGGGAGACGGCGTCGAACGGCAGGCCGTCGAGGCCGATCAGCAACACCCTGCGCGATGGACCCGCCATCGATCCGAAAGGTTTGGCGACCAACCCGGCTACACGTCCTTGGCGAACGCTCGGACGTCTGCCGGATCGATGCGGAAGCCGACGGCGTCGCCTTCCCGGAAGGCGCCCGCGGCTCGCCGCGGCAGGTCGGCGAACACCGTCACGGGATATCCAGCGACTTCGGTCACCAGGTGCAGGCGCATGGTCGCGCCGAGGAACAGCCGAACCTGGACTTCCGCCGGCTGCGCGTCGTAGCTCGGCGCCGTCACCTCGACATCCTCGGGCCGGAAGAAGCAGACCGCGGCGCCATTCGATCCCGCGGGCGCCGGAATCGAAAACGCTTGACCGAGCCTCACCTTGCCGTTCCAGACCGGCAGATCGACCGCGTTTCGGCTGCCGACGAACATCGCGCTGAACCGCGTCTCGGGCGATTCGTAGAGCTCGGTCGGCGCCGAGATCTGCTCGATCTTCCCGGCGTTCATCACGGCGACGCGATCGGCGATGGCGAGTGCCTCCGATTGATCGTGAGTCACGTACAGCGCCGTGATCTGGACGCGCTGCTGGATTCGCCGGATCTCGTCGCGGAGTCGGGTGCGCACCAGCGCGTCGAGCGCGGACAGCGGCTCGTCGAGCAGCAGCACCTTGGGGTCGGGCGCGAGCGCTCTCGCCAGCGCGCAGCGCTGCGCCTGTCCGCCGGAGATCTGGTTGGGGTAGCGGTCCCGCTGCGTGAGGAGATTGACGAGCAGCAACAGGTCGTCCACGCGCTGGGCGATCGTCACCTTGGGCGTGCCACGGACCTGGAGCGGGAAGGCGATGTTCTCCGCCACGGTCAGGTTGGGGAACAGCGCGTAGCTCTGGAAGACCATGCCGATCGGGCGCTCGCGGACGGGAACGTTGGTCACGTCGCGACCGCCGATGAGGATTCTGCCCCAGCTGCGTTCGCTCCAATCCAGCGACCGACCGCAGCAGCGTCGTCTTGCCGCAGCCCGATGGCCCGAGCAGCGCCAGCAGCTCGCCCGACTGGACAGTCACCGAGACGTCATGGAGTGCGGTGACTGCGCCGTAGCTCTTGGTGACGTGCTCGATCGCCACCGCGGCGTCATTCATGCGGCCTCTCTGCCTTTCTCGGATCCGGCGCCCGGGAGCAGGCGCACCTGCTGCGAGCGGTTGCGATAGACCACGATCGCGGAGATCACGAACAGCACGATGAACGTGATCACCGTGATCACCGCGAGCCGGTTGAAGGAACCGGTCTGGCCCGTGTACGAACGGATCTGCTGGGCGCTCCAGATCGGGATGGTGACGGTGCCACCACCGAGGATCTGCACCATGGCGAACTCTCCGAAGCTGGCGGCAAAGGCCAGCAGTGCGCCGGTGACGACGCCGGGCGTGATGTTCGGGAAGACGACCCGGCGGAGGATGGTCCACGGCTTCGCGCCGCAGGTTTCCGCAGCTTCGCTGAGTTGTTCGACGTTGGCTCCGGCCATGGACGCATCGACGGCCCAGTAGACGAACGGGAAGCAGATCGCCGCGTGCCCGAAGACGAGCAGCGGGAAGGTGCCCTGGAACTTGGGCGCCACCACGCCGGAGAACTGGAGCAAGCCAAAGGCGATGACGAGATACGGCAATGCGAACGGGATCGCAGCCGAAACCTCCACGAACGGCCGGATCCGTCGGTTGCGGACGCGAGCCCAGTAGGCAGCCGGGACGACCAGCGCGACGTCGATGGTCGCGGCCAGCGTCGCGAGCACCAGGGACGTCCAGATTGCGCCGCGCACGACGGAGTCGTTCAGCGCGGAGCGCCACCAGTCGAGGGTGAAGCCGTCCGGCAGGATCTTCGCCTGCCAGCTCGTCGCAAACGAGTAGAGCACCACCGCGACCATCGGTAGGGCCAGGTAGACGAAGACGAATCCGAACAACAGGACGGCGCCGACGCTCGGGCGGCTGCGACGTTCGGCAGTAGCTCTTGCCGCCGCTACGGGCACGGGAGTGGCGGCGGACGCCGGACCGGTGCCATCGGCGACAGGCGTCGGAGCGTCGGCCGCCGAGGCCTTGGTGTCCGCCGTCATCTGAACCAGCGCAGGGCGCGGCGCAGCAGGTAGCGATACGCCAGCAGCGAGGTCGTGGCGATCACCATCAGCACGACCGCAAGGACGCCCGCCCGTGCTGGGCCCAGGACGACGTCAGACTCCAGCGCAGTCCCGATCTGCAGCGTGATCAGGCGCACGCCCGTGGCACCCGACTGGCCGGCAAGGCCGTAGGCGATGCCGTAGATGCCGATCGTCCAGGTGAAGATCAGCAGGAAGCCGGCGGCGATGAACGGGAACAGGACCGGGATGCCGATCCTTCGCCAGAACTGCCACCGCGTCGCCGAGGCCACTTGCGCCGCCTCCCACCAGTCGTCGCGCATGATGCTCATGGCCGGGATCGTGAGCAGGATGAAGAGCGGCACGTTGGTGTACTCGTAGGCGATCAGCAGCGCCGGCATGGAGCTCGGACGCGGCGGTACGAACGGGATGCCGACTGTCTGGATCGCGATCGTGAGCATCCCCACGGTGCCAAGCACCGCCAGGTAACCGAACGCCAGGCCGATGCCGCCGAAGTTCGCGCCAACGTTGAGCAAGGCCAGCCAGAACGCTCGCCCGCCGGGAAACATCCGGTGAATCAACCACGCCACCGGGGTCCCGATCAGCGCGCTGATCGAGGCCGACAGGAAGCCCAGGATGATGCTGGTCCGGATGGCGTCCTGGTTGACCGGCTGACCGAGGACCTTGGACCACGAGTCGAGGGTGAAGCCACCGGCACCCCTCGGGAAGAACGACTGCAGGACCAGCACGGCCGCCGGGGCGACCAGGCCGAGCACCACCACGACCAGCAAGGGAATGGCCGGCGCCCACGCACCGACCATCGAGACGATGCCGTGCAACGGAGACGGTTTCGCGGCGCCCGAAGGCGCCGCGTCCGTTTGACCTGTCGCGGTCGTGGAGGTCATTGACGAGCGACGGTCAGCCGCCCGCGCCGACCTGGTTCTGCCAGATGTCGGCGATGTTGGTGATGTCGATCTTCGACTGATCGATGTTCTGGACGTTGGTGTACTGGTCGTCCGGCAGCCACAGTGTCTTGGCGTCGTCCGGCACGACCAGCGGCGTCGCGCCGGTCACCGAGCGGATCGGTCGGGCGCCGAACTTGGCGAAGATCGTCTGGCCCTCGATCGCTCAGGATCCAGTCCATGAACATCTGGCGCGAAGTCCTTGTGGGCCACGTCGTACTGGTTGGCGATGATCGCCGACGGCGCGTAGATCGAACCGTCCGACGGGATGACGACCTGCGCGTGGACGCCCTTCGCGTTCTCGGCGTTGGCCAGCGCGATCAGGTTGAAGTCGTACTTGATCTGGATCGGGACCTCGCCCTTCTCGAACGAGTCGGCGTTGCCCTCGGACGAGGCCAGGTTCGGCAGCAGTGCCTGTGCGTAGGCGACGCCCTTGGAGTAGTCGTCGAGCGTGCCGCCGGCGGCCAGGTTCATGGCCACGAACGCCTCGGTCGCCGTGCCGGACGAGCCCGGCTTGCCGAAGCCGACCATTCCCGCGTACTCGGGCTTGATCAGGTCGGCCCAGGTCGTCGGGACGGCGACGCCCTTCGCGCGCGAGGTAGTCGGTATTGACGACGAAGCCGGGCACGCCAACGAAGGTCGCTTCCCAGCCGCCGTTCGCGCCCTTGAGGGTGGGATCGAGCAGCGATGCGTTGGGCGGCAGATAGTTCGGCAACACGCCAACCTGCTCGGCCTGGCTCGCGAACAGGATGCCGATGTCGGCGAGGATCGCCTGTGGGTTGTTCTTCTGCGCGTCGTATTGCTGGATCTCTTCGGCCGACGAGAGGTCCTCGCCCTGCGATCGCTCCGCGCGGTTGCAGTCGAAACCGAAGTAGGTCTGGCAGAACGTGGTGAACTGTTCGCCGTAGTTGGCCCAGTCGTTGGGGGCGCCGAGCGTCACGAACGTCGCAGCTTGGGCTGCGGCGGCGGCGCAGTCCGGTGGGGTCGACCAGTCGCCGCTCGACGTGCCGGTGCGCACCAGGTGCGGCGCATGGCGTCGGTGCGGGCGCCGCCATCGACGCGGCGGGAGCGCGACGGCGAAGCGTCCTGGGCCAGTGCGGTGCCACCGGCTGCAAACGAGATCGCGACGGCTGCCGTCAGCAGCACGCCGGCTGCGCGAATGCGCATTGCGTGTCCTCCTCGCAATGTGCCCACCATCTGTCGGGCACACATCCCAGCCCAAGCGCAGGCGGCCCGGGCGGTGATCAGCGTTGGAGTCGCATGTAATCGGATCGTTGGCGCTTGATGAACGCGAGGTTTACGTCACCACAACAGTCCGTTAAGGCAGCTATCGACAATGACGGCATGCCCATCGTCGATTCCGCAGCCACCGCCGAACGGTGGGCGACCGAGCGCGCGATCCTGCCTGGGCGATCTTCGAGTCCGAACTGGAACAGCTCGGACGCGAGCGGGTGACGGAGGCCGTTGGGCCGATCGAGGCCGACGGGGGTCGCCTCGTTCGCATCGCGGGCGTGCCCGACGGACTGCGTGGCCTTTTCGATGCCGTCATCTCATCCGGTGTGTCGGACGTGCGGCGGTTCGGAGTCCTGTGCCACTCCGTCGCGGCGGCGAACGCCGCACACCGGGCCGGTGCAGGCGCGATCGTCGGGATCGTTGCCGATGCGAACGATCGCCGTGCATTGCTGACGGGGCAGCCGGACCTGATCGTGACGCTGGACGAGCTCGCCGCCGCCGACGCTGAGCGCTTCGGGTCTCGCCGGACGATTCGCGAGCTGGCGCTGCTCAATCCGGGCCCTGCCGTCGTCACGGACAGGATCCACCGCGCCATCGGCGGACCCGACCTGTGCCACCGCGAACCCGAGTACACGACGCTCTTCGCCCGCGTCCGCGAGAAGCTGCTGCGCGCCGGGGACCTGCCCGGCCAGCTGGGGCGTCGTGCTCATTGCAGGGAGCGGCACGGCAGCCATGGAGGCCATGACCGGCTCGATCGTTCGCCAAGGCAAACGGTTGCTCGTGTGCCGGAACGGCCATTACGGCGAGCGCATCGCCACCATCGCAGAGCGCTACGGCATCCCGTTCTCCGTCATCGACGAGGCGCCCAACGTGCCGATCGACCCGGCAGCCGTTGCGAAGGCGCTGGACGCGGACCCGGACATCGACGCCGTGGTGGTCATTCAGCACGAGACGACATCGGGACTGATCAACCCGGTGAAGGCAATCGCGGCCGAGGCGGACCGGCGCGGCGTCCTGACCGCGGTCGACGCGATCAGCGCGTTCGGCTGCCGAGGAACTCGACGCGCACGCATGGGGCGTCGACGTGGTTGCAGGCACGTCCAACAAGAACCTGCACGGGCTGCCCGGGGTCTGCTTCCTGTTGCTCAGCCCGCGCGCGATCGAGCGGGCGAAGGCCGCGCCGCGACGATCGCTCTATTTCGACGTGCCGGCGTACCTGGCCGCCCAGGAACGTTCGAGCGTTCCGTACACGCCGGCGGTGCCTGCGACGTATGGGCTCGATGCCGCGCTCGACGAACTCTTTGACGAGGGCATCGATGAACGCCGCCGGCGCTACCGAGAGCGTGCCGAGATCCTCGACGCGGGGCTGGCGCGCCTGGGCCTCGAACCGATCGTTGCCGCTGAACATCGTTCGACCTCTGTCAGGAGCATGCCGCTGCCCGAGGGAATCGCCTACGAGCCACTCCATGACGCGCTGAAGCGCCACGGCTACGTGATCTACGCCGGACTCGGTCCGCTGGCCGCGACGAACTTCCGCATCTGCGCGCTCGGCGCGCTCGAACCCGAGGCGATCGAGGGTTTCATCGACCTGCTCGAGGTGACGATTGCCGAGTTGCGCTCCGGCTCCGCGGCATGATTGACGAGGATCCACCCGCCAGCGCAGCGCTGAGCGTTCGAGCCGTCATCTTCGACTGGGCCGGGACCACCCAGGACTTCGGCGTGTTCGCGCCGATCGAAGCCGTCATGGAGCTCTTTCGTCGCGAGGACGTGCCCGTTACGGTCGAGGAAGCCCGAGCGCCAATGGGCCGTTTCAAGCTCGACCACATCCGCGCAATCACGCAGATGCCGGACGTCGCCGGGCGGTGGCGCACTGCCAAAGGCGCCGCTCCTGACGAGGCGGACGTTCAGCGCATGTATGCCTCGTTCGAACCGATCCAGACAGCCGTGATCGCGCGACACGCGACGCTGATCGACGGCGTCGTGCCCATGATTCAGGCGCTGCGCGCGCGTGGAATCGCCATCGGTTCGACAACCGGCTATATGCGCGCCGCCGCCGATATCTGTCTCGCCGAGGCCGCTCGCCAGGGCTACGTGCCGGATGCCTGCGTCACCTCCGACGAGGTGCCGGCCGGCCGGCCGGCACCATGGATGGTGTTCCGCAACCTCGAGTTGCTGCGCCGCTTCCCGCCGGCTGCCGCGATCAAGGTCGGCGACACGCCCGTTGACATCGAGGAAGGGCTCAACGCCGGCGCATGGTCAGTCGGCGTCGCAGCATCGAGCAACGACGTCGGCCTCTCCGCCGCCGAGCTCGGTGCCCTTCCCGAGCGCGAGCGGCAACAGCGCGTCGCGCACGCCTCCCACCTGCTCCGGCGCGCCGGAGCGCACTACGTGATCGACACGGTCGCAGATCTGCTGCAGGTGGTCGACGAGATCGACCGCCGATTGGCTGCTGGCGATCGGCCGTGATGGCGCCACAGGACGTGATGGCGCCGCGGTCGTGACCGCTCCGCTGCCACTCGAGAGCCAGCTCGCCGAAGGCGACTCCAACCTCACGCAGGCTCGGCAACGCTGGCAGGACCAGCACATCGACGCCGCGACGCGTGCGGTCCTCGACTCGGACGCCGCGCTCTTCCTGCATCAATCGCTCTCCACGCCATGCCTGAACGCGATCGTCGAAGCGGATGGCGCGTGGATCACCGACACCCAGGGTCGCCGCTACCTCGACTTCCATGGCAACTCTGTGCAGCAGGTGGGATACCGCAATCCGCGTGTCATCGAGGCGGTCCAGCGGCAGATGGCAACCCTGCCGTTCTCGCCCCGGCGCTACACCAACCGGCCTGCGATCGAGCTGGCACGGAAGCTGGTTGAGCTCGCGCCGGACCCGCTTTCACGCGTCCTGTTCACGACCGGTGGCGCAACTGCGAACTCGGCGGCGCTTCAGCTTGCGCGGGTCGCGACCGGTCGGCACAAGACGGTCAGCCTCTGGGATGCCTTCCACGGCGGAACGCTTGACACGATCTCGGTGGGTGGCGAATCCCAGTTCCGGGCCGGCATCGGGCCGTTGATGACCGGCACGGAGCACGTGCCTCCGTCGGATCCGTATCGTTGTGCGTTCCGTTGCATGGACCGCGTGGGTGGCTGTGACCTGCTCTGCGCCGACTACCTCGAGTACGTTCTGGACAAGGAGACGGACGTGGCCGCGGTGATCGCGGAGCCAGTCCGCAACGCACCGTTCATCCCGTCTGCGGAGTACTGGCAGCGCGTTCGCGCCGCCTGCGATCGCCACGGCACGCTCCTGATCTTTGACGAGATTCCCCACGCGCTCGGGCGCACCGGCAGCTTCTTCACCTGCCAGAACTTCGGCGTGGTGCCCGACATCCTGGTCATCGGAAAAGGGCTCGGCGGCGGGGTCATGCCGATCGCGGCGCTCATCGCGCGCGAGGACCTCAACGTTGCCGCGGATCGTGCCTTGGGCCACTACACGCACGAGAAGAACCCAGTCTCCTGTGCGGCCGGCCTGGCGGTGATCGAGGAGATCGAGACGCGCGACCTGGTCGCGCGGGCACGTGAGCTGGGCGCGTTCGCGCTCGATCGACTTCGAGAGATCAAGAGCCGACACGAGCTGGTGGGTGACGTCCGCGGGATCGGTCTTCTGCTGGGCGTCGAGTTGGTCAGCGACCGGCGGACGCGACGGCCGGCGCCCGAGGCCACCGAGGCGGTCATGTACGCGAGCCTTTCACGCGGTCTCAACTTCAAGACCACGATGGGCAACATCATCAACCTCTCGCCACCACTGACGATCGAGCGCGAGGAGCTGGATCTGGCGCTGACGATCCTGGACGAGGCGATTTCAGAGGTAGAGGATGGCCGAAGCTGATCGGCGACCGATCTGCGGACAGGAGTCTCGCGTCGGTCCACAATTCACGAACGCCTGCCGCCAGTCGCCGCGGGTCGGCTACCCTGCATCGCAAGATGAGGTGTGATGGTGCGGCCCACCCACACATCCACCTCGAAGGGAGCGGTCTGTATGGGCTACGCACGGATCCCGTTTTCCGTGGCTGCGGGCGCCGGGTTGCTCGTCGTCGTACTGGCTGCAGCTACCGCGGCACAGTCCGCATCGACGGTCCCGCCCGCGAGTCCATCCGCGTTGCCATCCGCGAGTCCGTCGGTATTGCCGTCTGCGGGTCCATCGTCATTGCCATCGGGGCTGGTTCCGAGTGCGAGCGCGCCCGTCGCACTCGGCCCGATCACCTGGAAGCGCGTCACCAAGGGTAAGGACTTCGCTTCCAACCCGGCGGCCTATGCCGTGGGCCAGCTGCCCGACGGTCGGTTGGTCGTGCTGGGCTCGGTCGGTGATGCGAGCGGCGCGCCGACGGGAGCCGGCTGGGTCTCGGCAGACGGCTCGAAGTGGGCCCGTCTCAAGATCAACGCGCCCAAGGGATCCGCGATCACGGCGATCGCCACCCTGAATGGGACCACGGTGGCGAGCGGCACCGCCGACGCTGGTGCGGAGGTGGCCGATGGCCTCGTTTGGACCTCAGCCGACGGTACCGCGTGGGCACCGCCAACGCGCGTCGGCGGCCAGGTTTACAGCATGGCATCCGTGCCGGGCGGCCTGATCGGCGCGGGCATCCTCGGGGATGCCGCGACCGTCTGGACGACGTCTGATGCCGTGACTTGGACGCCGGTGACGCTGGCCCCTGCGGCGCGAGCACTCCACATCGTGGCCGGTCCAGATGGGACGCTCGTCGCCACGGGCGCGATCGGGGGACTCCAGGGCGATAGCTCCCCAGCGGTCTGGACGTCGGTCGACGGCGGCCTCACGTGGTCCCAGACGGTCCTCGATGGTCTGGCGCCAGGCTACTGGTCAATCCCGGCGACCGCGGTAACGCCGATCGGCTTCCTGGTCACGCTGTCAGAACAGGGGCAAACCGGTTCCATCGGTCACATCTGGACCTCACCGGATGGCACCACATGGAGCGAGTCGTTCGTGGATCAGGCTGGTTCACTGTTGGCGGCAGGTTCAGTCGGCACCGACGCGCTGGTCATCGGTCATGGTCAGGTCCTGCGATCAGCCGATGGCGTCACTTGGACCCCGACCGATGAAGAATCGTTCGGCGGCTGGCAGGTGCGGGACGTGACGACCCTGACGGACGGCCGGCTATTCGCGGCGGGTGACGCTTTCACCGGTCAGGTCGGATCGGCCCTGGCGACCTGGACTGGAACGGCGGAACCGGCGCCTTAGCTATCACCTGCCTCACCCGACCACTGTGGAGAAGGTGGATAGTCCGAAGTGGGAGAAGCCGACCTCGTCTCCACCCGGTCTCCGATGCCTGAGTGCGATCGGTAATATCGCTACAGGAGGTCGCCGGTCCCGAGGACGCACGGCGCGCCATGGTCCTGCACGATCGACCCCTGATGGTGGACCTCATCACGCTCACCTTAAATCACGGTGTCTTCATCGTGCGACCTGCCGGCAGCCTCGCAGAGGCGGACGAGATCCTCACGGGGTGGCACCCGCATATCGCGGTCATCGACATGGACCACGACGACAGCACCGCGCTGCTCCAACGACTTGGCGCGTCGAACACGTTGCGGCAAAGCGTGACGCCGTCGCTCGGGCTGACGCGGCGAGGCGACCTCAAGACCAAGCTGCGAGCGTTCGACCTCGGAGTCGACGACATCCTGACCGTGCCGTTCTCACCGGAGGAGCTGCTTGCTCGGTCGATCGTCATCACGCGCCGGTCCACCGGCCTCAATCGACCCATCGTGCCCACGATCAAGCTTGGCGAGATGGAGATCGACATCCTCGGCCGCGAGGTCCGCGCCGGCAATTCCATCGTTCACCTCAGCGGCATCGAGCAGAGCCTGCTGTACCTGCTCGCCAGCCGCAGCGGACGGATCGTGACGAGGGACGAGGTCCTGGACACCATCTGGGGCACTGACTTCGTGGCCGAGAGCAACATCGTCGATCGTCATATCCGGAGCCTGCGCATCAAGCTCCAGGACGACTATCGGCATCCTCGCTTCATCGCCACGATCCCCGGGAAGGGCTACCGGTTCATCCCCGTGTTCTCCAATCGAGGTTGGGACGCCAACATGTCCGGGGAGGACAGCAGCCAGAACCAACCGCCTTCTCCTGACTCGGTCCACGGCCCGACGCTGGGATAAAAAGTGACCGCCGGGGCGTCTGCCGGCGGTCACTCGACGTCGAAGTCGACGGGAAAGGGTGTCAGGCCGGAGCGGGTCCCGGGACAGGCGTGACCCCGATCGGGGTAGCTGTTGGTTGGGCGCCATGCCGTCCTCGCCAGGGGGTGCCGAGCTTGGGCAGCAGGTAGCGGTCGATGCCGTACCAGCCCGAAACGCGCCACGCCAGGATGAGGCCGATGGCCATGCTGAAGAGCACGGGGTTGACGGACGCAGAGCCCGAGAGCATGAACGACATGTTCATGACCAGACCGAAGAACGCTGCGAAGCCGGTAAGCACGCCGAATAGCAGCCCAAGGCCGATGCCGATCTCGCCGAGGATGATCAGCCACGAGAACCACGGCGCGGCGTTGTTGTCGATGAGCGCCTGCAGGAAGCCGCGCCACCATTCGAACGTGATCGGGGCGTGGCCCGTCACGGGGACCGCGACGGCGTTGTTCCAGAAGCCGGCGAGCGCCGTGCCACCGGTGGTCCAGGCGGGGGTATTGAACTTGTCGGCACCGGCGCTGAAGAACTCGAAGCCAACGAACAGCCGGATGGGCAACCAGAACAACCCGGCCTTGGTGTTCCCGAACAGGAACCGGGTGAAGCCCGGGCCCTCGACGTCCACGTACTGATCGTCCGGGTGTCGGCTGTCGACGAAGAGGGTGACCATGAGCAGGCTCGCCACCGCCCAGAAGGCGATCGTGATGAGCTGGCGCAGGTCCCCGACTGGCTGCACCCACGGATTGACGAGATAGATCAAGAGCACGGCTGCGATGCCGCCGAGCGGCACTGCGAACCTGCGGAGAGTGTCCACGGGGGTCGTTCCTTCCTATGTCAGCCTGCCCACCACCGCGCAGGGAACGGGATGCCGTCATCGTCGGACGTCGGACGCGGCCCGCGTGCACGGCGGTCCTGTCCAACGACGGGTCACCTCACGGGAGTCGTTGATCGCTTCCCAGACTGGCGACGCGCCGGCGCACCGACCATGCTGCTCGAACGATGCCGACTCGTGATGACATGCCGTCATGACGTCGTCGTGATGCGGACGGCAGACCTCTTGACGCCGTGGATGGGCAACCCGATTGTTGGCCGCGGCAGCGGCTTCGCACTACGTGAGGAGGGCACCGTGACAGAGTCTGAGGCGGCGACACGGGAGGCGGTGCCTGCGATCGAAGCGCAGGGTCGATATGACCGGATGCCATACCGACGCGTGGGTGCCAGCGGCCTTCGGCTCCCGGCGATCTCCCTCGGCCTCTGGCAGAACTTCGGCGACGATCGACCGCTCGCGACGCAGCGGGCCATCGTTGGGCGTGCCTTCGATCGCGGCGTCACCCACTTCGATCTTGCCAACAACTATGGTCCGCCGTACGGGTCCGCCGAGGCCAACTTCGGGCGCATCCTCGCCTCAGACCTGCGCCCGTACCGCGACGAGCTGATCATCTCGACCAAGGCCGGCTACGACATGTGGCCGGGGCCTTACGGCGAAGGCGGGTCGCGCAAATACCTTCTGGCCAGCCTCGACCAGAGCCTCAGGCGCCTCGGCCTCGACTACGTCGACATCTTCTATTCGCACCGGTTCGACCCGGACACACCGCTCGAGGAGACGATGGGCGCGCTCGATGCGGCCGTGCGCCAGGGCAAGGCGCTGTACGTCGGGATCTCCTCGTACTCGGCACAGCGGACGCGTGAGGCGGCGACGATCCTGCGCGGGCTGGGCACGCCGCTCACGATCCACCAGCCGTCGTATTCAATGCTCAATCGCTGGATCGAGCCAGAGCTGCTCGGTGCCCTGGGCGACGAGCGGGTCGCCGCCATCGCGTTCTCGCCGCTGGCGCAGGGGTTGCTCACGGATCGATACCTCGACGGCGTGCCGGCCGACTCCCGAGCGGCACGCGAAGGCTCCTTTCGCCCGGAGCTCCTCTCGGCGGCCAACCTTGCCAACGCCCGCGGTCTGCGCGAGATCGCGCGAGGACGGGGCCAGACCCTCGCCCAGATGGCGCTGGCGTGGACGCTCCGCGACCCACGCGTCGCCTCGGCGCTGATCGGGGCGAGCTCGGTCGAACAGCTCGATGACAACCTGGCGGCGCTGGACCGGCTCGCGTTCACGCCGGATGAGCTGGCGGCGATCGACCGGTTCGCAGTCGATGGCGGGGTCAACCTCTGGGCCCAGTCCAGCAACGCCTGACGACGAGGTCACCCACCGAAGTCATGGCGTCGTCGCTGATGGCTCGCTTCGGCCTCTGGACCGCTTTCTTGCTCGATACCAGGCCAGGTACTCGAGCAGCTCATCTCGTTCGTCGTCAGTGAGATCAGCGAACAGCGCGGCGCCAAGACGCGCCGTCGGAGTCGGCTCATCGAGGCCTGGCACCGGGTAGCCGACGAGCGCCATGAGCTCGGCGTAGGGAACCTCGAGCACCTCGCTGAGTCGATGGAGCACATCCGGCGAAGGACGCCGCACGGCGTCGTTCTCGAGCTTGTTGAGATATGCCGGGGAGATCCGAGCGGTGCGCGCGGTCTCGACGGACGAGCGACCACGCAGCTCGCGCGCCTGTCTGAGGAACGTTCCAACGGAGGTGGCCATCGCGGTGTCATCTCCCACAGTAGTAGGTGAATACCACAGTTGACACTAGCAGGATTGGGGCGCACACTGCAACAGACGACAGTGGCCGGAGTCTCTCCCGGCGGTGGCATCAGCCCCGCTCCCCCGGATGGCGCGACCTACGAGGGCATTCGGGATGACAGAGCGACCAAGTGGCGAGGCGTGGACCGTCGAGGCAGTGGCTGGGAGTGCCCAGCCGCGGCTCTACGACGCAGTCCTCGACGGCAGACTCCTCGACCCACCCAAGGACATACGACCCGCATTGCGACGTGTGCCAACTGCATCGCGCTTCGCCTGGCTGCCAAGCGCGTCCCCGAAAGAAGGACACCGATGAGAGCCATCGTCTTGATCATGGCCGGCGTGATCGCCGGTCTTCTGGCGCCCGTCATCGCGGCGGGGCGGACCCGCGGGGGGAACGCATGATCGCCCTGACCGGCGCCGCTGCAACGGTGCTTCGCCCGCTGGGCGACCGAGTCGTCATCCTCCCCACCGCCCGCGAGGAGATGACCAAGAGCGGCATCGTCCTACCGGACACCGCCAAGGAGAAGCCCCAGGAGGGGAGCATCGTGGCGGCGGGCCCGGGTCGGCTGAACGACGAGAGCGCGCGCGAGCCGATGGACGTCAAGGTCGGTGACAAGGTGCTCTACGCCAAGTACGCCGGCACGGAGTTCAAGGTCGACGATCAAGAGCTCCTGATCGTTTCGCAAAAAGACATCCTCGCGATCGTCGAGGGCTAGGAGCGAACTGCAACACGTTGCGCATGGCGTGCCGAGCCGAAGGCGCGCCGGAGCAGCGCAGCGAGCGCACTTTGTCAGTGCGTGAGCGAGCGGCGCACGGCGCAACGCACGGATCGGCCGTCGGGCGCAACGCCCCGAAGAAGGAACTCAACAATCATGGCCAAGCAACTGCTCTATGACGAGGCCGCTCGTCGCTCCCTCAAGCACGGCGTCGACAAGCTCGCCGACGCGGTCCGCGTGACGCTCGGCCCCAAGGGTCGCAACGTCGTGCTGGACAAGAAGTACGGCTCGCCGACCATCACCAATGACGGCGTCACCATCGCCCGCGAGATCGATCTCGAGGATCCATTCGAGAACCTCGGCGCGCAGCTCCTCAAGGAGGTCGCAACCAAGACCGATGACGTCGCGGGCGACGGCACCACGACGGCCATCGTGCTCGGCCAGGCCATCGTCGCCGAGGGCCTCCAGAACGTAGCCGCCGGCGCGAACCCCGTGCTGATCAGACGCGGCGTGGAGAAGGGCGTCGAAGCCATCGTCGCCGAGCTCAAACGTGGATCGCGACCGATCGAGAACCATGCCGACGTGGCCAACGTGGCGTCCATCAGCGCGGCTGATCCAGCGGTCGGCGAGATGATCGCCGATGTCATGGACAAGGTCGGCAAGGACGGCGTCATCACCGTCGAGGAAGGCCAGACCGTCGGCCTGGAGACCGAGTACACCGAAGGGATGCAGTTCGACCGGGGCTACCTCTCGCCGTATCTGGTCACCAACCCCGAGCGCATGGAAGCCGTCCTGGAGGATGCGCTCATCCTCGTGACCGACCGGAAGATCTCCGCGATCAAGGATCTGCTGCCGGCCCTGGAGAAGGGACTGCAGCTGGGTAAGCCGATGCTGATCGTCGCGGAAGACGTCGACGGCGAGGCGCTCGCGATGCTGGTCGTCAACAAGCTCAAGGGCACGATCTCCGTGCTGGCAGTCAAGGCGCCCGGCTTTGGCGACCGCCGCAAGGAGATGCTGCGCGACATGGCCGTCCTGACGGGCGCCAACGTCATCAGCGAGGAGCTCGGCCGCAAGCTCGACTCCGTCGTGGCCGAGGACTTCGGGCACGTCCGTCGCCTCGTATCGACCAAGGACGATACGACGCTCATCGACGGCGCCGGCGCCCCCGACGAAATCTCGGCACGCATGACGCAGATCAAGGCGCAGATCGAGGACACCACCTCGGACTACGACCGGGAGAAGCTCCAGGAGCGCCTCGCGAAACTGGCCGGTGGTGTCGCCATCATCAAGGTCGGTGCCGCGACCGAGGTCGAGCTCAAGGAGAAGAAGCACCGCATCGAGGACGCGCTCTCGACCACCCGCGCCGCCATCGAGGAAGGCTTGGTCGCTGGTGGGGGTGTCGCGCTCCTGCAGGCCATCCCGGCTCTTGATCTCGTCGAGCTGGTGGGCGACGAGGCCGTCGGCTTGGCCATCCTGCGTCGAGCCCTCGAAGCACCGGCGCGCCAGGTCGCGGAGAACGCCGGGCTGCACGGGGAGGTCGTGGTCGAGAAGATCAAGACCCTCGAGCAAGGCCACGGCTTCGACGCACTCAAGGGCGACTACGGCGACATGTTCGCCAAGGGCATCGTGGACGCGGCCAAGGTGACACGTTCTGCTCTCCAGAACGCCGCCTCGATCGGGGCCATGGTGCTCACCACGGAAGTGTTGATCACCGACCTACCGGAGAAGAACCGCGCGGCAGTCCCTGCGGGCGGTGGCTATGGCGGAGACATGGACTACTAGTCCAGCCCATCGCCTGATCTCGAAGCCCGAGCCGCAAGGCTCGGGCTTCGACCTAGTACCGCCCGCGCGCATCGTGCCACTTGGTTCGACGAACGCGACCGCCGTGCAATCGTCCGCCGTCCCGTCCAGCGATGGAGCGCCTTGGGCTACACGGTCACAGTCGAGGCAACAGCTTGAGGAGTAATTTCGGGCTAGGCGTGTGTTGACCGTAAGCATCTCCCTCGGCTCGACGTCAAACCTCACCTGAGCGGGGTCACGAGGATTCTGCCGTTTCCGGTGGAGGACGAGATGAGCCAGAGACGACTGTGGGCCACAGCGGTGGCTGTGCTGTTGGTCACACTGGTGCCCGGGTCGCAGGCGATCGCGATGAGCCCTGAGATCAACGGCCGAATCGTGTTCGTGCGACCGGATCCGGCGATCGATGACGTGACCGCCTACACCATCAAGCCAAACGGATCCGACGAGCGCCAGCTGTACGACGGAGTGGGCGAGCTGCCCAACTGGTCGCCCGACGGCCGCCAGGTCGCGATCCTCAGCCCTTGTCCCGACGGCAGTGGGAACTGTGCGGCGCTCATTGTCAACGCCGCGACCGGCTCCTTCCGGGCGCTCGGGATGCCGGATCCGAGCCTGTTCACGGCGTGCACCGTGTGGACGCCAGACGGATCCCACCTCGCGTGCGGTGGCAGCAGCACAGACGACACAAATCCCACCCTCAGCGGTATTTATGTGATCCGGTCGTCTGACGGTGGCGGGCTCACAAGGCTCACCGCCGGCGACGACTCACCGGGACAGTTCTCACCTGACGGCCATCGGCTTGTGTTCGAGCGCTCGATGTCGCCCGACGGCGACGCCGCCCTCTTCGTAACGACGGCTGACGGGCGTCGCGTGCGACAGATCACGCCAACGGGGCTCCTTGAGGAGGGAAGTCCGGGAAGCTGGTCCCCGCGCGGAGATCGCATCCTGTTCGCGATGCGGTCAGCCCCCGACCAGCGCTTCTCGATCTGGTCCGTCGGCGCCGACGGAAGTGGTCTGCGCCAGCTTCCGATCGAACCCCGCTGCGGCGGCGCCTTCACCGATCCAGCGTCGGTCGGGTGCTTCGGTCCTGCGTGGTCGCCCGACGGCACGCAGATCGCGTTCTCGCGCGCGATCCCCGGTGTAGGGACCTTCCTCGACATCGTGAACAGCGACGGGAGTGGATTCCGCCAGGTGGGGACCGGAATCAGTGAGTACCCACGATGGGGCGTGGCTCCCCCACGGTTCGGACGGTGAATCGCCCATGACTGCGACCGACAGAGCCGTGCCGGGCTCCCCGGTCTGGAGTCATCTGGCCGAATTCCGGGAGCTCTTCGAGGATGAAGCACGGTTCCGGGTGTGGCACGACGCCGCGGCGAGACGTCTCTACGGTTACCTCTTCGGCCGGTGCGGTGGTGATGTGAGCCTCACGGAAGACCTTACCCAACAGGCGTTTCTGCAGGCCGTTCGCAGCCGAGACAGCTTCGATGGACGGTCCGACCCGATCACCTGGCTGATCGCCATCGGCCGCAACGTGCTGCTCGACCACATCCGCCGCATGGACCGCCAGGAGCGCCTCGGTTTGCGCCTCATCGTGCGCGAGATCGCCACGGGCGAAGCCGATGGCCAGTTGCCGTCGCATGACGAGCGCGAGGACATCCTGGCGGCCTTGCGCCAGCTGCCCGCCAGGCAACGAGCGGCGCTCCTGCTGCATCACGTCGACGGCCTGCCAGTTCGCGAGGTGGCGCGAGCGCTTGGTCGCTCGGAAGGCGCGGTAGAGCAGCTGTTGCATCGCGGCCGCGACGGGTTTCGCAGGCTATACGAGGAGGCGAGCCGTGGATGACGAGCGGCTGCTCCGGAAGCTCGGGCAGATCGATTCTCTTGGCGAGCCTGACCCCGCGTTCCTGGAGCGGATGTACAGGGAACTGCGCGAGGAAATCGGGTTCAGCCCACCTGGCGGCGTGCGCACGGCGCCCTCTGCGCGCACCCGCCGGCGCACTGGCGTCCGCCGGTGGTGGCCGGTGCTGGGACTGGCGGCTGCCATTGCCGCGGGGGTCATCGGCAGCGTCGGCGTCGGAGCACTACGTGATCGCGCACTCGTCGATGAGCCACCGACGACGCTTCTGGCGGCGATTCGCAACGCCGGTCACATCACGGTCGCGATCAGACCCGATCACCCACAGTTCTCCACTGGTGGGGACTCGGCGGCGGGGTTTGACGTCGACGTGGCTCGTGAACTCGCGCGTCGGTTGGGCGTCGTCCCGGACATCATCATCACCAGCCCGGACACAATGATCGCCGATGCGGCACAGGGGAGCTGGGACGTTGCCCTGCCGTCGGTACCGGACTGGACGATCGACTCGTCGCGTTTCCTGCTCAGCGATCCGTATTACTACTGGCCACACCTGCTCGTCGTTGCCGACACGTCGACCGCGACCCGGATCCGCGACCTAAGCCCCGGTCCCGTCTGTGCCGTCAGCGGCGACGGCGGAGAGGCGTGGCTCCGCGGCCGATACGGCAGCAGTCCGGGACCGACGCTCACGGCGTCGCTCGTCACACGTCCAGACGACGACGCGTGCCTCGCGCTGCTTGCATCTGGCGGCGCGGCCGGAGTGGTCACGGCACACCTGTCACCCGCCGACCTGCAGGTGCGCAGCGGGTTCCGCGTGATCGGCGGCCCGACACCGGAGCCGAGATCGTTGATCGTCCCGAGCCAGCAGGGTCCGGTGCCCGATCCGACGGACCTCGTGCGAGCCATCGACGACGCGCTCGCGGCGATGCGTGCCGACGGCACGCTGGCGCGATTGTCCCAGAGCCGCTTCGGCGGCGACGATCTGACCGCCCCCTGAACCCGAGCGAGGAGCCACCATGGCCAGGAATCGCCGATCGACCACAGCGCCCGCTGTCGCGCTGCTGTTCGTGCTCGGAGCATGTGGCGGTCTCGGAACGCCTGCCCCGCAATCCCCTGGCCAGGGCGCGTCTGGACCTCAGCCGAGCGCGACCGCCAGCGCCGGCGCAACCACTCCAGCCAGGACCGTCGCCTCGCCGGAAGCGAATGGGACAACCCGTTCGACAACGCCGATGCCGAGCCCTTCGGCAGGCGGGCTTCGGGGTCTGCCGCCGCTTACTGACATCCCGTTCTACCGTGCGGATGCCAACGGAAGTCTGGTCAATCCAGGCCCCGGTCCAGAGGCACGGCCCGACGTTGCCTGGCACACCTCGTTTGGCGCATCCACTGTCTGGCCGCTGCTCGTGAGCGGGCTTCTCATCGGCGGCATGAGCGATGGCGCACTCGTGGCGCTCGATGCCAGGACGGGCGTCGTGCGCTGGCGATTCGCGCCACCAGATGGCATCACCCAGAGCATCGCCGCCGCCGACGGCTCGATCTATGTCGACGGGCCAGCAACGGTGTACGCGCTCGACGTCCAGACCGGCGCCCAGCGCTGGGCAGCCCAGGTGCAGGCGCCGTTCCGCGGCGTTGTCGTGGATGGTGTCGTGTACGTCGCTGCGCTTGGTGGCGCGGTCGGGTTGTCGGCCGATCACGGTGCCACCGTGTGGCAGTGGCAAGGACCACCGGACGCGAAAAGCACCGTCATTCGGACGGCTGACGGCGTCGCCTACATCTCGGCAGGCGACGGGCGCTTGTATGCCGTCGACGTTGCGACCCGTGGTGAGCGCTGGCACGTTCAGACGATCAGTTCCAATCCCGGCGGTGCCGAGATCGTCGGAGACACCGTGTATACCGGCACGGTGCAAGGGGATGCCGCAGATCCGATCGGCCAGCTGTACGCCATTGATCGGGCGAGCGGCGTCGTTCGGTGGGTGTTCCGTGGACCGAGCAACTTTCAGGTCAACACAGGTCCGGTTCGCGATGGCGTCCTCTACGTCAACAGCATGCAGGACGGCATTTACGCGCTCCGCGACGACGGGTCTGCACCAACGGTGCTGTGGCATGTGGATGCACCGACGTCATTCTTCGGGCTCGCGCTCGTGGGCGACACGTTGTATCAGGCTGGCGCCGACGGCTCCGTGTCGGCGTACGCGATCGCCAACGGCCAGCAGCAGTGGGAAACGCTGGCCTTGGGCGCTCCTAGCCTTGGCCCCCTCGTGAGCGGCGGCATGATCTTCACCGCCAACAATGGGCAGGGCATGATGGCGTTCGCCGACGCTGGCTTGATCGCACTTCTTCCGAGGGCGAGCCCGATACCCGAGCCGAGCGCCGCACCCAGCGCGAGTCAGCCGCCCGACCCATTCACGATCCTGAAGACCGTCCCCTGGGCGATCACCGGACTTGCCACCCCGCTCGGGCTTGCTGTCGGGCCGGATGGGTTGGTCGACATCCTGGACATCACGCCGTCGGTGACGGTTATCGACCCGAGAACGGCCAGCGTCGTCCGGTCGTGGGGACAGCAAGGCGCGGGACCTGGCCAGTTCGACCTCACACGCGCCGACGACAACCCCGGATTCGGGGGCATCGCTGTCGCACCTGACGGACGGGTCTACGTGGCCGACGGCTCGAATCACCGGGTCCAGGTGTTCGAACCTGATGGCACATTCGTTCGCCAGTTCGGGAGCTTCGGGACCGGTCTGGGCGAACTGGGTTCGATCGAGTCGATCGTGCTGGGACCAGATCGCAGCGTATATGTGCTCGACGCCTCGCTGAACGCCTTAAGCAAGTTCACGGAGGAGGGCAAGTTCGTCTGGCGACTGGAAGCGAGCGCATTTGGCTCCGAATTGCCCGGCCTCATGCACTACCCGGGCGTTCGCCCCGACGGCAAGGTAGTCATCACCTGCGAGGGTTGTCGCGGGGATCGAATAATCGACCCCGAAACGGGTCGGATCGTGGGGGATTTCGTCCCGCAGTTCGACGATCCGGAGGTGAGTGGAACGTTCGATGCCGCAGGAAACCTCTTCGTCGCCACGTCCGAGACTCCTGAGCGCGGCTATGACCTTGTCTTTGGTCCGAACGGGGCCCTCGTGGCATCGCGTCAAGGCTCGGGCATGGCGGGCGGCAAGCTGGTTCGCTGGGGCTCGATGTTCTGGCCAGCACCCGAGTTCGACCCTGACGGCCACGGGTACGCCTTCAACGAAGATGGTTTGCTCGAGATCGGGGTCACCCTTCCACGGTGACGGCCTCACCCGCGCAGCACCGCATCCATCGCCTGCGCCACCTGCCGTTGGCGCTGCACTAAACGTGACGCATGTGGAACGAATGGAACGCGGTGGACGAGGACCGCTCACGCGGGACCACGATTACTGAAGGGATGATCGAGCATCCCTTCTTGGAAATGCGCGTCCTCAGGCTGAGCTCGGGTGGGACACTTGGCCCGACCCAAGTCTCTCCATCACATGAGGGAACTCACGGTGCGGGACGCAACGGTGGTCGCGTCGACGGTTCGACTCGCCGCGGACGGCGACGAGGTGGCGTTCGCGCGCATCGTTGCGCCACAGGGTCTTCCGGCCACCCTTCCGCCAGATGCGACCTATCACGCCGTCGTCACGGCAGCACAACTCGAGGCGATCGGTGCCAGCGCCCTGGTGCCGGACAACGCTGGCACGCTCGACCTGACCATCGCCGGGGATGCGCTGACCGTCCACTGGTCGGGCACGCACGCACCGCACGACTGCACCGCGTCCCAGTCCGTCCAGGGCGATCGGGTCGTGGTGGCCTGGAAGACCGGCTGCATCGGCGACTTCGCGTACCGGTGGACCGCTGCCGACAACGGCATCGTCTGGTCCACGCCCGAATTCCCGGGACCGAACATCGTCCTGTTCGGCCACGCATGGGCGGTCGGGCCGTCAGCGTCTCCGAGCCCGTGACGCCGTGAATGGAGGACGCTAGGCGCCGAGCACCGAGTCCGTTGGGTGGAGTGCCGCGTGCAAGGTGCGGTATGAATCCCGGAGCAGCTTCGCGACCTCCGGCCAGTACGCGGCACCCTGGCCAGCCGGTCCATCGGGGTCGGCGGCAGCTCCGCGATCTCGCACCTCGGCCGCTTGGCCGCGCAGCGTGCTGGCCTGCGCGACCACTTCTTCAGGCACGTCGTACAGAGCCGCGTAGACCGCGGTGATCGCCTCTCCGGCGGCCTTGCCTGACGACAGGCCAATCTCCCGACGGACAACCCACCAACGAAGCTCGCGTCGGGCGACCTCGTCCGCGTCAACGGTCTGCGGCAGTCCCAGCCAGCGATAGCCGCGCCGGATGTCGGGCGCGAAGCGTTCGTAGTCGCCGGTCGAACGTCCGAAACGAGCCGCCGCGCGCGCAAACGCAAGCGAGGCGATCAGCGCACGCGGCCAGCGCACGCCTGCCTGCTCGTGCTCAACCTGGACGACCAGGCCGAACATGCGCAGGTTCTGACGCCGGTAGTAAGCCTTCCAGATCTGCGTCTCGAGAGAAGCCATCCGTTCCGGGTCGAAGTCCCGGCCCCAATCCGCACGTTGTGCCATTCGCTGATCCTGCGGCACCGCGTCAACGTCTGAGCGCGTGCTTCTGACCATAAGGCGCGGTTGTCGGTACGGACTCCATGGTGGGTCGACTTCGTCCGCCGCGTACACTCAGGGCCGGTGTCTCGGGGAGGGCGCCATTTGATCGGCCTGGCAGACACCACGCGATGACGTCGAGCCGAGGCTCAACGATGCCCGGGAGGGTCGAGCACGGCCTGCGTCGCCGCGCGGAGCACCCCCGGCTGAAGACACTCGAGCAGTGACATTTCCCAGCAGGGCCCGAATTCAAGATTGACAGGGGTGGGCATGAACCGGTCGTCGAAGCGGAGTCTCATTGGACTGCCTGTCGCCTTGGCGATTGGCCTCCTCGCCGCACCAGGTTTGGTCGCGGCACACGGTCCCGGTGCCGGCCAACCCACGCCGGTTCCGGTCACATCGTCCCAGCCGGAGGCCGCGCCAAACCCCGCGAAGCCCAAGCCTCGACCGTCGCAACGACCGCACCAAGTCGTCTCAAAGGACACGCACTGCACCTTGTCCCCGTCGCTGAATCACTCCGGTGGGGACTTCGCGAGCTGCATCTCCGTCGGTGCGCATCTTTCGTCCGTGCCCACTGTCGGGCAGAAGGCGACCCTGACGATCACGGTAAAGACGGCCAGGCCCGAACCGCACACCGTCGTGAGCGTGTCCTTGCCTCCCACGTTCCGGTTCGCCGACGGCACCGTTGCTCAGGCTGCGGTGAGCGGCGCGGGCCGCGTCGCCCGAGCGACGATCGCGACCGTGCGCATGTCCGCCGGTACGACGAAGACGTTCACCCGTGTCGTGGAGGCCGTTTCTGCCGGATTCGGTGAGATTGCCGTCACGGCGAGCAACCGGCTGTCTGCCCGACGCACCGATGGCGGCACCGACTCGGTGTTCGCGACAGTCGCGAGCGCCGGCGGCGCGAGCTTCCTCGGCGGTGGCCCCGCGAGTACCGCCGCGAAGTCGCTCCCCACGGCGAAGCTGCCGCTCAAGAGCAGCGGTCCCTACCGGACGCAGTCGAAGCCCCTGAAGAAGGCGCCCGTGACCATTGCCGGAGCGCCTCGCCCGGCGGCCGTGCGACCGCATACCGCAGGGACGTCCTGCGCGACCGGCACCTGGAACTATGTCGACCAGAACGGCGCGTCGCGCCCGGCGGGCAACACGCTGGTCGAGGTCTTGAACAGCTCCAACACGCTGCTGAGCTACGCCGTGTCGGCGCAGGGCACCGGCGCTTATACCATCTGCTGGGCCACCGGCGGCGCCACCACCAGCATCTACGTGAAGTTCATCGAGTCCAACAACATCTGGCGGGTCACGGACAACAGCAACAACGTCTACAGCTTCAGCACGGGCATCGTTGCAGTGCCCGACGGCACGACGCAAAGTTACGGCAACCTGTACCCGGGAAGCTCGACCTACTACCGAGGGCTGCACGCCTTCGACATTGCCAACGACGACTGGCAGTGGGTGCACCAGTATTACGGCGGGCAGTGCTGGAACCCGTTCACGACCTCGTGCCTCCAGCTCACCATCCACTGGCAGAACGACTCGACGACGGGCACGTTCTGGAATACGACCGGTGTGTACCTTCTGGCGGGATCGCCTGACACGCGTCGATGAGCCGGCCCACGAGGTCGGGCACGACATCATGTACGAGACGTACGGCGACACCTACCCGGCTACCACCAACTGCAACCCGCACTACCTGTTCACCGCGAGCTCGACGACCTGCGCCTGGACCGAGGGGTGGGCCGACTGGGTCGCCACCAGCGTCTACAACAACATGACCTGGACCTTCAACGGCGGGTCGACCACCAGCTTCAATGTGACCTGGAACGAGGGACTCAGCTACGACACGGGTGACCAGGTCGAGGGCCGAATCGTCATGGCAATGCGCAGCCTGACCGACGGTACAAAGGACCCGTGGGACAACGACCCAGGGGAAGGTGCCGGAGTGCGGGACAACCGGAACTTCTTCTCCATCCTCAATGCCTACAGGCCGAACACGCTCGCCGGCGTCTGGACCGACCGTGGGCTGGCCGGTCAGGACGTCAGCCAGACGGCGTTGAGCGCGCTCTACCAGGGCACGATCGACTACGGCTTCCGCAACCCGCTGAGCGACTATGTTCCCAAGCATCTTCCAGAGGCTGTGCCGAGCCACAACTACAGCCACACGACAAACACTGGTTTCTGGTCGGTGGTGGCCGAGCGGCCCGATTCCGGTAGTGACACCGACCTGACGGTGTTCACCGACTTCAGCCAGACCGCTGTGCTCGGCTCGTCCGCCTACGGCGGCACGACCATCGACTTCGTGGCGATCAACTCCGACAGTGGGCACCTCGGGCCGCAGACGTATTTCCCGCGAGTGAACCAGTTCGCGGGCAGCGGTGGCTATGAGATCCAGGAAGCGCAGGGTTCGAACACGCTCTCCATCGGCACCACCACGTTCAACTTCACCAGCGGGCAGCTGATCCGGATCTTCGACAGCTTCCAGAGCGCAGGCGTTCCGGTGTTCTACCGTGCTGTTCCATCGGCGGGCTTGGACGTGCAGCTGGCCGTCGCGTCCGCCGATCTCAATGCCGCCTCGCGTTTCGCGACGACGGTCGGCGCCGACGTCACCGCGAGCACCGCGCCGCCTCTGGCCTTCACGCCGACGGCAACCGGCTTTCACGGGCTGATGGTGCTGAACAACACCGTCACCGCCGGCAGCGTGACGCTCTATGCGGACACGACCGCGCCGACCGGCGGCTCGGTCTCTATCAACGGCGGCGCAGCCACCACCACCAATCCGAACGTCACGCTAACCCTGTCCGCTACGGATACCCAGACTGGCCTCATGGCGATGCAGATCAGCACCGACGGCGTATTCGATACGGAACCGAATGTCCCGTATGCGACTTCGGCGTCGGCGACACTGCCCGGCTCGCCTGGGACCAAGACCGTGTACGTGCGGTACCGGAACCATGCCGCCATGTGGTCTGCTCCGGTGACCGACACCATCACGTTGCTGCCGCCGGCGCCGGCGATCAGCTCCGTCTCCCCCGCCTCGGGTCCACTGTCCGGTGGCCAGACGGTGACGATCACCGGAACCAACTTCACGGGTGCCACCGCGGTCAAGTTCTCGAACACGCCGGCGACCAGCTTCACCGTCGTCAACTCGACCACGATCCACGCCGTCACGCCGGCCTTCCCGGCAGCCAACATCAACATCTTCGTGACCACGCCCTCGGGCACCAACCCGGCGGTCGTCGGTGATCAGTACCTCTTCGAGGCGAAGCCGGCGATCAGCTCCGTCTCGCCCGCCTCGGGTCCACTGTCCGGTGGCCAGACGGTGACGATCACCGGAACCAACTTCACGGGTGCCACCGCGGTCAAGTTCTCGAACACGCCGGCGACCAGCTTCACCGTCGTCAACTCGACCACGATCCACGCCGTCACGCCGGCCTTCCCGGCAGCCAACATCAACATCTTCGTGACCACGCCCTCGGGCACCAACCCGGCGGTCGTCGGTGATCAGTACCTCTTCGAGGCTGCGCCCACCGTCAGCTCGGTGTCACCAAACGCCGGTCCCCACGCGGGCGGCCAGACGGTGACGATCACCGGAACCAACTTCACGGGTGCCACGGCAGTCAAGTTCGGGACCACGCCGGCGACCAGCTTCACCGTCGTCAACTCGACCACGATCCACGCCGTCACGCCGGCTCACGCCGCGGGTGCCATCCACGCCTTCGTGACCACGCCATCGGGCACCAACACGGCGGTGGCCTCGAACCACTACACCTTTAACTGACCAGCACGACTTGGCACCCGACCGGCCGGTCGGGTGCCGACTCAGGCGTTCACGCCACGAGCCGTGCGGCCGTGCCGCCGGTTCCATGATCCGATCGTGCTGGACGTGGCAAGCCGCGGCCGCTAGTCTGCGCGGACGTCCGCTGGCCTCCGGGGGCCGCGGCACAAAGGGGAGGGGGAATCCGATGATCGCGAACATCCGTTCGTTCTACCGACCGGCGACGGCCCTTCTCGGCGCTGTGCTCTTGGCCGTTATGGCGACTGCCACCCCGGCAGCCGCGGCACCGCCGTACTTCACGTTCAAGCTCGACCTCGGCGACACGACCGTCTACGGCACCGGCCCGATTCAACGACAACATCCTATTGGTGCTGCGGGATCACGACGGATTTGTCAAGGACCGGGCCCCCGCGACGACCGACGGCACCGGAGACCTGGAGATGACGCGATCGTTTCACGCGATCATCGAGAACGGGGACTTCATCCGCGCCACCGACGGCGTCGCTGCCCACACGCGAACGTTCCAAGTGCCACGAATTGCGGCCAACATCAACCGCGTCACCAACGCCGTCAGCGGCAAGGGCCCCGCCGGCGAATCCGTCGATGTCTCCGCGTGCGTCTACACCAGCGTCAGCGGGTGCACCACCGATGGTCCATACACCGCGCTCGTGGACTCCAACGGCGACTGGTCCTACGACTTCTCCCCGACCAACCTCCGCGGCGATGACAGCGTGTATGTCGACTGGAGCGATGCGCTGAACGACAGCGTGGAACGCCAGCTCACCGTCCCGTTCGCTACGGTGATCTTCGGCGGCAATACGTTTCTCGGCACGGCGGCGCGCGGCTCCCTCGTCCACATGTCGCTTCGCAACAAGAACGGGAATCTCAAAGCGAAGTCGCAGGCATCGGCAGCTCCATTGTTCGGATCGTCAGTCGTCTTCTTCGGCGAGTGGCGCAAGCAGTCGTACCCGGTCAACGTTCGCGCAGGGGACAGGGTGGTCGGGACCTATGCGTCGGACGGGACCATGATCGTGCCGAGCGTTACCGCGACTCCGAACGCCGGGACGGATCGCATCAGCGGCCACTGCTTCAACAACGCCGCCTTCGAGGTCTCGGCCCGGCACAACGACAATTCCGACTCTGCGTACTTCGACGGCACCACGGGCGCAACTGGGACATTCAACATCGACATCACGACCAACAACCCGGCGTACGACCTCCTGAGCAACGATGAGATATTGCTCGAATGCCAGAACAGCAAGGGGGACTTGATCGCGAACTCCCTCTTCGGTTACGTGACGGTGTTGGCCGCGGCGCGGACCGGGTTCATTTCTCGTGGCCACGGCCACCACCTTCCATAGCCACCGCGAAGCACGCCGGCGCGCCAAACCGCATCATCCGAAGCCGGTCTCAACCGAAACCACTCGAATTCGCCCACATTCCAGCGGAATCTCAGCGATTGTTGATCGACCTCTGTTGAGCTTCGAGGTCAAGGGCAGGGCACAGTGACCTGCCACGTGCCCTCGATGGGAGGAGGTACGGCGTGAGTTCACGCATGGGTGTGACCGGGCGGTGGAGACTCCTGGCAGTCTCTGGCACCGCCGCGTTACTGGTCGCAGCATTGACCTCGAGTTCGTTGGCCGCCACGCGCGGCCCGAGCGAATCGGCACATCGCGCGAGCGTGCCGTCCTGGCTCGCCGGGGCAGATGCCATCGGGGCTCCCGCGCCGAGCTCGCTGGTCAGCTTCCGCGTCGTCCTGCCGCTGCGATCCGAGAAGGCGGCAGAGCGGCAGGCGCTCCAGGTTTCCAATCCCAAGAGCGCTGCGTACGGGAAGTACCTGTCCTCGCGCGCATTCAATGCCCGTTTTGGGCCGCGAGCCTCTACGGTCGCGCCACGTGTCGGCATACCTGAAGGCGTCCGGCATGCGGGTCACGTCGGTGGCCCAGGGCAACCGCTGGGTCGACGCCACGGGCACGGTCGCCCAGGTCGAGTCGACCTTCAAGACCACCTTGCGCTACTACCGTCACGGTGGGCAGCGCGTGCGTGAGGCGACCAGCGCCCTTTCGATCCCGCGCTCCATGGCCACGTCGATCGCAGGGATCATCGGCGTCAGCTCCGCGCCGCTTCACAGGACGGCCGTCGAGCACCCCAAAGATGCGCCACCGCCGCAGGCGACCTGCGCCTCATATTGGGACCAGCACGAGCAGGTGGCACCTCTCGCGTATGGGCGAACGTCGTTCCCGACAAGAAACTGCGGCTACTCACCGGCGCAGCTGCGTTCGGCCTACGGCGTGCAGTCCGCGGTCAGCCACGGCAACGATGGGCACGGCGTCACCGTCGCGATCATCGACGCCTATTCGTCTCCGACGATCGTCGCCGATGCGAACGCGCTCGCAACCCTGCAGGGTGAGCCCGCGTTGACGCGCGGGCAATTCAGCGAGACCGACGTCGGTCAGTTCGAGTGGCAGGATGTCTGCGACCCCGACACCTGGAATATCGAGGAATCTCTCGACGTCGAGTCCGTCCACGGTATGGCACCCGGCGCGAGGATCCGCTACATCGGCGCGGCGGATTGCGGTCCGGGGATCGACGATGCGGTCAACTACGTGCTCCAGAATCACGTGGCCAACCTGGTCAGCAACTCCTATGGCTTCTTCGGCGAGGACGACCTCGGCGACGAGGTGACCCTGGAGCACTCCGAGTTCGTGCAGGCCGCGCTCGAAGGTGTCGGGTTCTATTTCTCCTCGGGAGATTCGGGCGACAACACCCAGGACATCGATGGGACCCCCCACCCGGAGCCCGACTACCCGGTCTCCGATCCGCTGGTCACCGGGGTCGGCGGCACGACGCTCGCTCTCGACCGGCACAACGGTTACCTGTTCGAAACCTCATGGGGTGACGACGCGGACCCGGTGGACTTCTCCACCTCGCCCAGCAGCCTCAGCCTGCCGTTGCCGGGTGAGTTCCTGTTCGGCGGCGGCGGTGGGGTCAGCGCGCTCTTCGGCGAGCCGCTCTACCAGCGACTGGCCGTCCCAGGCAGCCTGGCGCGGCTCAACGGCCCGACTCCGATGCGAGTCGCCCCGGACGTGGCGGCCGTCGGCGACCCGGAGACTGGCTTCCTCACGATCGTCGGGGGAGTATCGGTAAATGTCGGCGGCACCAGTCTGGCGGCACCCGTGTTCACCGGCATCCAGGCACTGGCAAGCCAGGACCGGCACTTCCCGATCGGCTTTGCAAACCCTCTCCTCTACATCCTTGGCTTGACGCACGTTGCCTTTCACGACGTGACGGCACCCAAGAGCGCAATCGCAGTGGCCACGCAGTCTGGCTTCAACCTCCTGACCCTTGGCCATGACACGTCACTGACCGCAACGCGGGGGTATGACGACAGCACCGGCCTCGGAACGCCCGACGGACCCGGGTTCCTCCTGGGGGAGCGTCTGGTTCCCTGAGGCCTTCCCCAATCACGGTGGCGACGGGTTGAAGGTTCTTGTCCTCGGCTGTGGTGTCGAGCCACGGCCGAGGAAGGAGCCCCGGTTGACCCATCAAGGCTGCCCGGGGACCGTCAGGTATCGGGGCAGCTCGTGTGCATCTCTTCGCCAAAGAAGCCTCCTGGCCTAGAGGTTGAGGTACCGTTCCCGACGGGTCGGCGAACAGCTGGGTTCGACCCACTCGCTCACGTTTGAGAATAGTGTCCTGCCGCCTCGCACCGCGGTAAGAGGGAGGGATGTGAGGAAACGGCGACTCGCGCGTGCCCTGAGACGGCACGGATGGGCGCGCCGAGCGAACGCATGGGTGGAGTGGGCGGTCATGCCCCTCCGCTTCCGGCTCGAGGAGCGCAACGACCGTGACACGTTGGTCGGCGCGGACGGATTCCCCATCCCGCCTGTTCGCCTTCGGTACCGAGTGCACGGTGGGCTCTCGACCTATAGCTTCCTTGCGGTTGGCGCGAGATGCGCGAACAACATCCTCTCCCTGCTCGATCGACTCGGCCTGCAGCCGCCGGACGATGCGGCAGTGCTTGACTTCGGCTGCGGGACTGGTCGAGTGCTCCGCGCGCTGCTTCGCGAGCGCCCGCAGTGGACGTACACAGCCGTCGACATCGACGGAGAGGCGATTGACTGGTCGCGGCAGGCGTACCCGCGGGAGGTCCGCTTCGAGAAGACGCCCGGCCTCCCGCCGACCGATCTCGCGTCCAACGCCTTCGATCTCGTCTTCGTGGTCTCGATCTTCACGCACCTTGACGAGCGCTACCAGAACGCGTGGCTGGCCGAGCTGCTGCGAAATCACCCGTCCCGGCGGGGTCGTCGTCGCGACCGTCGCAGGGCAGCGCGACCGAGAGCTGCTACCGAAAGGCGAGCAGGAGCGGCTCGAACGTGACGGCATCCTGTTCACGTCATGGCGGCGCGGTCGGCTCAAGCTCGACGGACTGCCCGACTTCTATCAGTCGACGTACCACGAGCGGTCCTACGTCGAGCGTGAGTGGCCTCGCTCGGGGTTCGAGCTCGTCGCCTACGTCCCTGCCAGCATCAACGCGGGCCAGGATGCGGTTGTGCTCAGAAAGCCACCGCCTGGCGCGACCAGCACGCTCCCCTCGTGAGCCACGACCGTCAGTCTTTTGTCGGACGCACCGGCGCATGACCGGAGGCAAGCTGGCGTTGCGATAGCGCATCGGGCAGTACCAACTGATACTTGCGCATGGACATATCAGACCTGATCCTGCGGGGGTCTGGGTCGGTTCAGAGGACTGTCACGCCTGTCCGGGGGTTTTCGCATGCTCGCCCGCGCCCTATCAGTCGCGCTCACGCTCATTACGGTTCTTGCCCTGTTGCCGTCAACTGCGGCGGCAGGTGGCCCGGACGCACGGTTGCAGCCCGGTGCAGAATTCCCCGCTACCTTCGGCCAGATCGACCAGTGCGCCTCAGCGCCGGATCGCGCTCGGCGTCCAGGTGCTGCCGGACTCGGGTGCGGTCTACAGCGACCTTTCCGCGGTCGACGCCTTCAGGAACGAGTGTCGGTCGCAGACCCCGCGATCTGGACCTTCTGGCGCAACTGGCTGTCCCAAGACACGACGTTTCCGGCCAAGACCCTTCTCGACAGCTTGTACGCCCGCCACATCGTCCCGATGATCAACTGGGCCCCCAACGACCCCGCACATCTCGACATGAACAGTCGCGGTCCATGCCGGCCGGACTTGAACGGCTGCATTCCGTACTTGTCGATCGCGCAGCGCAAGTTCGACGCCTACATCAAGGGCTGGGCTAACCAGGCAAAAGCGTTCGGGCACCCACTCATCATCCGTTTTGCCCAGGAGATGGACGGCAAATGGATGCCATGGCAGGTGGGGAAGTTCGGTAACAGCGCAAAAAACTTCATCGCGGCATGGAGGCACATCGTCAACGTCTTCCGGACGGTCGGAGCAAGCAATGTGCGCTTTCTATGGAGTCCCTTCGACCCGGTCAACTGGAGCGTGAACTACTACCCGGGCGACAACTACGTCGACTACGTCGGCTTCACCGGACTCAACTGGGCGGACAAGAAGCGACCCTGGAGATCGATGCTTGAGCTCTACGCCCAGCCGGTGCATGTGTTGGCGCAAATCACCAAGAAGCCGGTGATCGTGGCCGAAGCGGGTACCGTGAATCGCTCGCTGGCCGGAGTCAGCCGCAAGCCCGGCTGGATCAGCGCGGGGTATCCCGCCGTCTACGCCGCCTACCCCAGCATCGCGGCGATCATCTACTTCGATGTCAAGGTGCCGATGCAGGCGGATTGGCGGCTCGAGACGCCGCTTCCAGCGCTGGCGGCGTACAGCGCAGTCGTGAACGACGCCAGGTTCAAAGGTCGCCTTCAGTGGCCAAGCGTCCGCAGGCCGACGACGATCAGCGGTCCGCAACCAAGTTAGAGCGACGCGGCGGGCGGACGGTCCCGACCGGGTCTACCCTCTGAGCAATGGGCCTCTACCTCGTCTGAAGTCGGTATCCGCTGTGCGCGTTGCGCTCCTTGCCTTCGGTTTCGCCATCGCAATGTCGCTGGCTGGAACTGCAATCGGTCCGGCGTTTGGTTCGGCCGGATCGATGACCTCCGGAGTTGGCGCGGCGACAAGACACTGATGGCGACGGCCTCAGCGACGCCTTCGAAGTGCAATACGGGCTCGATCCCACAAAGGCAGACACGGACGGGGACGGTCTGCTCGACCCCGCCGAGGATCTGGACCACGACGGGCTCAGCAACCTGGCCGAGCAGACCTTCGGAACCGACCCACTGGTCCGGGACACGGACGGTGATGGGATCCCCGATGGGAACGATGACGCCAACGGGGACGGAATCCCCGACTGGCGGCAACAGGATGCGCGAGCCGTACCCGATCACCTCACGCCGTCGCTGGCAAACGCCAACAACAACCAGAAGTGCTATCAGCCGGGTGTCGGGAGCACCGGCGTATGCGTCGGAGACCCGAACGGGACGACGCGCATCGTGATCTACGGCGATTCTCACGCCGGCCAATGGATTCCGGCACTCGACAGCTACGCCAAGCAGCACCAGTGGCACTTGGCGGACATTGCCAAGTCAGGCTGCCCCTCGGTCCATCTCCCGGTCTGGCCCGATGCCGCAGGCAATACTGCGTGCCGCGACTGGCGAAACGACACCGAGCAACAGCTGCGGTTGGATCCGCCGGACCTCGTCATCGTCAGCAATTACAGCCACTACGGACCGTCGGCCACCCAGTGGCGGGTCGGCCTGAGGAAGCTCATCACGTCACTTCCGCCTTCGTCGCGGGTGATGGTCCTGGCCGATACACCGTTGTTTCCGCACCGAGTGCCTGCGTGTCTCAAGGACCACCTCAAGAACATGGGCAAGTGCGAAGTGCCTCGCTCGATCGGCCTGAGCGTGAGTCACGACAAGGTCGAGTCGTCGGTCGCAAAGGCCAATGGCGCAACCTTCGCCTCGATGAACCCGTGGGTCTGCCCCGATCAACTGTGCCCGGTGATCGTCGACCATCTGCTCATGTGGCGCGACAGCAACCACCTCACCGTGACCTATTCACGGCAGCTTGCCCCGGCGCTCGGCGCGCTCGTCGCGGCCGCACTTCGGGGAACGCCGACCGCTAGCAGTAGCCGCTAGCGCTCGAGCGCGGCCTGCCGCGCTCGCAATGGTCGAGGCAATTCCTACTGGACCGACAATTCGGTGCAAGACGTATCCTCATGGTGATTTCGACGGTCCCAGGAGTCGACCGGGTTCGGTAGCGCCACCCGGCACCGGTCATCCCACCCGCGTGCGGTAACCCCGCCATTCGGCCGTCGCCGCCCCCGGCACACGGGTTGGCGGATAGGGAGACACGCCATGCGCCGACTGTTCGCCCTCGCAGTGCTCGCGGTGGCTCTCCTCGCCCCGTCGCCGGCCGCGGCGGACAGCACATTCGGCCAGCCTGACCAACCCAGCTCGTCTCCCGAATCCCTGATCAACGTCGACGGGACCCTCTTCTTCACCGCAAATGACGGCACCCACGGCCGCGAGCTGTGGACGAGCAACGGCGCAGCTGCGGGCACTCGGCTCGTGAAGGACATCAGTCCCGGAATCCACGGCTCTGGGCCCAAGTCTCTGATCAGCATCGACGGCACGCTTTTCTTCACGGCAAGCGAGGGGACGCACGGCCGAGAGCTGTGGAAGAGCGACGGCACGGCAGCGGGCACGCAGCTCGTGAAGGACATCAACCCCGGACGGCCGAGCTCATCTCCCGACTCCCTGACCGACGTCGACGGCACGCTCTTCTTCACTGCCGGGGACGGAGCCCACGGCATCGAGCTTTGGAAGAGCGACGGCACGGCATCGGGCACCAAACTCGTTGCGGACCTCACGCCAGGCTGGCGGAGCTCACACCTTGACGAGCTGACCAATGCCGGCGGCACGCTCTTCTTCACCGCCGGCGACCCGACGCACGGCCGAGAGCTGTGGGAAAGCGACGGAACGGCGGCGGGCACGAAGCTGGTGAAGGACATTCACCCCGGGGGCGACGACTCGTCCACCCGATATCTGACCGACGTCGGACGGGACGCTCTTCTTCTTCGCGAACGATGGATCCCATGGCGAAGAGCTGTGGAAGAGCGACGGGACCGCGGCCGGCACCGAGCTGGTGAAGGACGTGAACCCGGGCGACTGGAGTTCGCTGGCGCGGCTTCCAGACCTGGCGAGCGTCGGCGGCACGCTCTTCTTCAGCGCCCACGACGGCTCCCACGGCGACGAGCTCTGGAAGAGCGACGGCACGGCGGCGGGCACGAACATGGTGAAGGACATCAAACCGGGCGCCGACGGCTCAGACCCGAGGGATTTCACCGCTCTCGGCGGAACGGTCTTCTTCAGCGCGAATGACGGGACCCACGGCAATGAGCTGTGGAAGAGCGACGGCACTCGCGAGCCGGCACCAAGCTGGTCAAGGACGTCTACCCAGGCGGCGAATTCTTCGGTTCATACCCCACGGACCTGACGAACGTTGGCGGCACCCTCTTTTTCAGTGTTCTGCAGGGCCACGGGACGCCGTGCTGCCACGGCGGCCTGTGGAAGAGCGACGGCACGGCGGCGGGCACAAAGCCCGTGCTGGCACGAGGGGTCCGCTACCTGACGGATGTCGCAGGGACGCTCTTCTTCGCCGCCGACGACCGGCGGTATGGATCAGAGCTCTGGTCGAGCGACGGCACGACGCCGGGCACGAAGCTGGTGAAGGACATCAAAGCCGGGGGCGCGATCTTGTACCCCGTCCTCCTGACGGCCGTCGGCCGAACCCTTTTCTTCAAGGCCGGAGTCCGGGGCTACGGCATCGAGCTGTGGAAGAGCGACGGCACGGCCGCGGGCACGGAGATGGTGAGGAACATCAATCCCACCACCGACAGCTCGTCGCCTGACTCTCTGACAGACGTAGGCGCCAGCCTTTTCTTCATGGCCGACGACGGGACACACGGCAGGGAGCTGTGGACGAGCGACGGCACGGTAGCCGGCACGAAGCTGGTGAGGGATATCAGCCCAGGCGCCGGCAGCTCAGATCTCACTGATCTGACCGGCGTCGGCGGGACCCTCTTCTTCACGGAAGGGCCATACGGCGCTGGGCTGTGGAAGAGCGACGGCACAGCCGGGGGCACGAGGCTGGTGAAGAACATATTCGCCGACGATCTAACCGACGTGGGCGGCACGCTCTTCTTTCACTCGTTCGGCACCGATGGCGATGAGCTGTGGAAGAGCGATGGCAGCCCGTCGGGCACGATGCTGGTGAAGGACATCAACGCAGGTGTCGCGAACCAGTCCTACCTTCGCCACCTGACGGACGTCGGCGGCACCATCTTCTTTACTGCGAATGACGGTATCCACGGCACTGAGCTGTGGAAGAGCGATGGCACAGCCGCGGGTACGGAGATGGTGAAGGACATCAGACCAGGTGCTTACGGCTCGTATCTCGGCGGCTTCACCAGCGTCGGCAACACGCTCTTCTTCGTCGCCAACGACGGCGTCCACGGCGACGAGCTGTGGACGAGCGACGGCACTGAGGCGGGTACGAGGCTACTGAAGGACATCAGGCGAGGCGCCGCGAGCCCGTACGTCCACTTTCCCACGAATGTCGACGGGACCTTGTTCTTTTACGCACTCGGCCCGCACGGTCCCGGGCTCTGGAAGAGTGACGGCACGACCGAGGGAACGACGGTGGTGAAGAACACCGGCTGTGGGGTGCTGACTAATCTGACGAATGTCGACGGGACGCTCTTTTTCACGGACTGCAGCGGCGGTCACGGCGAGGAGCTGTGGAAGAGCGATGGCAGTGCGGCGGGTACGACGCTGGTGAAGGACATCAACCCCGATTTCTACAGCTCGTCCCCGCGGGACCTTACCGACGTGGCTGGCACGCTGTTCTTCACCGCCGACGACGGGACGTACGGCCGCGAGTTGTGGAAGAGCGACGGCTCAGCGGCGGGGACGACGATGGTGAAGAGTGACGCACAGCCGTGATCCGCTCCTGCCGACTCCCATCGCTCCAGCAACCTGTCGAGGGACCAGCGATGGTTGATCGTGCTCGCGGCAACCGCTCAAGGCGGGTCACGTTCTCGCACGAACGCATGCGTGCTCTCCAGGGTGCTGCCGCAGCACTGCTGATGTTCGTGGCGAGCGGCGCGATCGTTCCGCCCGACGCGAACGCTGCCCCGGATCGAGGTTCCAAGCGAGCTCGTCACCACATCATCTGACCGACGTCGGCGGCACCCTCTTCTTCGTTGCCAATGACGGGACGCACGGCCCTGAGCTATGGAAGAGCGATGGGACTTCGGCCGGAACAACGCTGGTCAAGGACATCACCCCCGGCACCGATGGCCGCAGGCCCGGCTCCTTGACCAACGTCGGCGGCACGCTCTTCTTCAGGGTCGACGACAACGTCCACGGCCCGGAGCTATGGAAGAGCGACGGAACCTCGGTCGGAACGAGGTTGGTGAAGGACATCGACCCCGGTGCTCATGGCTCGGGGCCGTCCAACCTGACCGACGTCGACGGCACCCTCTTCTTCTCCGCCAACGACGGAACCCATGGCTATGAGCTGTGGAAGAGCGATGGGACCGCCGCAGGCACCACGCTCGTGAGGGACGTCAAACCAGGCACGGGCAGCTCGGGTCCCTCGCAGCTGACCGACGTCGGGGGCCGCCTGTTCTTCGTTGCCGGCGACGGGACGCACGGCCAGGAGCTCTGGCAGAGCGACGGGAGCGCGGCAGGCACGCACCTGGTCCGGGATCTCAAACCCGGCACCTCAAGTTCGGATCCCGCCCAGCTGACCAACGTCGCCGGCACCCTCTTCTTTGTCGCCGACCACGACCGGACGCACGGCCCGGCATTGTGGAAGAGCGATGGGACCTGGGCTGGCACAGCGTTGGTGAAGGACATCAATCCCGGTCCTGGCAGCCCCGGTTTCTCCGACCTTGTAAGTGCCGGCGCGACGCTGTTTTTCGTTGCCACCGACGGCCTCCATGGTTTCGAGCTGTGGAAGAGCGATGGGACTGCGGCCGGCACCAGGCTGGTCAAGGACATCAACCAGGGTGCCTACAGCTCGTGGCCATCTCAGCTGACCAGCGTCGGCGACGTGCTCTATTTCATGGCCGGCGACGGGTTGTGGAAGAGCAACGGGACGTCGGCGGGTACGAAGCTGGTGAGCATCGTTCCAGCCTCGGCCTTTCACTCCGGGCATGCCGTGCTGACCAGCGCCGGCGGCACACTCTTCTTCGTGGCCGGCGATGGGGCGGACCTCCCCGCCCTGTGGACGAGCGACGGCACGTGGGCCACCACGCACGTCGTGACGACCATCAACCCGAACCGAGGCGACCTGGGCCCCACACAGCTGACCGGCGTCGGCGGCACGCTCTTCTTCGCGGCGAACGATGGCCTGCACGGCGACGAGCTGTGGAAGAGCGACGGCACGAAGGCCGGCACCAAGATGGTAAGGGACATCTACTACCGCGACGCCAGCTCATCGCCAAGCGAGCTGACTGATGTCGACGGGACCCTCTTCTTCGCCGCCGACGACGGGAAGCACGGAGCCGAGCTGTGGAAGCGTGATCCCGGCACGGGCCGCACCAACTTGGTCACGGACATCGACCCCGGCACCGACGCCTCAGCGCCTGGCGAGTTGACCAATATCGACGGGACTCTCTTCTTCAGCGCAAAGGATGAGGCGCACGGCTATCAGCTGTGGAAGAGCGACGGGACCTCTTCCGGAACCGAGCGGTTGAGCAACATTGACAAACCCATCTGGTCGGTCCCCTCGCAGCTGACCAACGTCGGCGGCACGGTCTTCTTCACCGTCTACAACGGGAACCACGGCGGATCTGAGCTGTGGAAGAGCGACGGAACCACGGCTGGCACCCGGCTCGTGAGGGACATTCCGTCCGTCAATGGCATCACGTCCCCCGGCGCTCTGACGGATGTCGGCGGGACTCTGTTTTTCGTCTCCAACGACGGAACGCACGGCTACGAGCTTTGGAAGAGCAACGGGACCCCAACCGGCACCAAGATGGTCAGGGACATCACGCCGGGCACCGGCGGATACGGGCCCGGTCAGCTGGCCGACTTCAATGGCCGGCTGTTCTTCGCCGCGAACGACGGGACACATGGCTACCAGCTGTGGACGAGCGACGGCACCTGGGCGGGTACGAAACCAGTGACGGACATCGACTTCGGCGATTACTCATTTCCTTATGACCTGGTCGATGTCGGCGGAACCCTTTTCTTCGTCTCGACTGACAATCTCGACGACAAACTGTGGAAGAGCGACGGCACGGCCTCAGGCACGCAACTGGTAGCGGATATCAGCAGCAGCGAACCGCACAGAGGACCCGACAAGCTGACCGACGTCGGCGGCAGGCTGTTCTTTGTTGAGAAAGACGGGACGCACGGCCGCGAGCTGTGGACCAGCGACGGCACCGGTCCGGGAACCAGGCTGGTGAGGGACATCAGCCACGGCTCCGACAGCTTTCCGGACGAACTGACGGACGTCGGCGGCACCCTCTTCTTCACTGCCCAGGACCGGACGCATGGCCGGGAGCTCTGGCGGAGCGACGGCACCACAGCGGGTACGTACCTGGTGAGGGACATCTACCCCGGCAAGGTCAGTTCCAGTCCCGGGTCCTTGGCCAACGTGGGCGGCACCCTCTTCTTCAGCGCCGACGATGGGAAGCATGGGGCTGAGCTGTGGGAGAGTGATGGCACTGCGGCCGGCACCAGGCTGGTGAAGAACATCGCGCCGTAGGCGGCTGTCGCGCCTGAGCTTTCGGCTGATCGCCAAGGTGGAACCCTACGTGCGGCGCAGCGGTCGCTACGGGAAGGTCACCTTTGTTGGGTAGTAGCGCTCGTACCCCGTGCCGTCGCCGATCGCGCCCTGGCCGCCGTAGCCCCAGCACCAGGCCGTCTTGTCGACCGTCAGCGCGCAGCTATTGATCGAATTGGCTCCGACGCTCACCTTTGCGACGTTCCTGAAGGCGACGCCAGCGTTGGCCAGCACTCGGACCGCCTTGTGAGCATCCGTGGCGTCGCCCGTTCCCAGCTGTCCATCGCCATTCGAGCCCCAGCACCACATGCTTGCGTCCCCGCGCCTGGCGCACATGTGGTCGGAACCCGCGTCGATCTGGCGCACGTCGGTGAGGGGACCGTTTGCGGTCAGGACCCGGACCGGGTGAAACCGGATGTGGAGCGAGCCGCCACCGACCGCCCCGTCGCCGAGCTGCCCGTACTGGTTGTCCCCCCAGCACCACACGCTGCTGTCGTTGCGAAGCGCGCACGTGAACCCATGGCCGGCCGCGATTCCCGTGACGCCATGAAGATGGCCGCCGGTTGGGCCGACGACCTCGACCGGGTATGGCCAGGCAGCAGTGTCCGGGTCGCCGGTCGTCCCGTCGCCCAGCTGGCCGTAGGCGTCAAAGCCCCAGCACCACACGGTGCCATCGGTCCGCAGCGCGCAGGTGTGGATGCTGCCCGCCGCGATCGCCTTGACGTTGGTGAAGGGGCCGCTCGGCGTACGCACCTCGACGGGTTCGAGGCGGTTGCCGTTGATATCGCCGTAGGTCCCGTCGCCCAACTGGCCGGCGTAATCCCCGCCCCAGCACCAGACCGTGTGCGTGGTTCGCAGGGCGCAATCCTGCCAACCGCCGATGGTGATCGAGACGACCCCGGTCAGCGGCGTGTGGCCATTCTTCACCTCGGTCGCGAAGAGGCGGATATAGCCCGCGCCTCCGGTCGTGCCATCCCCGATCTGGCCACGTTCGTTGTATCCCCAGCACCAGGCTGTTCCGTCGTTCCGTCTCGCGCAGGTGGTTCCCGCGCCGACGGCGACTGACGTCATGCCGGTCAGGAAGCCGTGCCCGGAGCGCACCCGGACAGGGCTGGGTCGGATCTGGCCGGTGCCGGTGGGCCCACCATCGCCGACGCTGCCGACCTCATCGTCGCCCCAGCACCACAGGGTCTGATTGGTCCGTATCGCGCACACGCCTCCCGTACCAGCGTCGAGAAACTTGACCCCGATGGCGGTCGCACCCTCGGCCGGAGCTGCGGCAAGAAAAAGGACCATGGCTGCGACCATCATTCCGGCCGGGCTGCCGCCTCGCGACAGCCGACGCAGCCATGGCCAGGGCGACACGAAGCTGGACGTCTTCCGCTCGGACGTTCCGTCTGCTTTGGGCATCTGCAGCATCCGTCGCTTGGGCCGATCGCCGTCGCACACGACCGTGCGCGCTCTGCGGGCGCCTCGATACTACGGCCTGGCGACCCGGCCGCCCGGCCGATCTCGGACCCGCGACCCGCGCCCGAAGCGCTGGCAAGAAGAGCACGGAACGGGCTCGGTCTTTCAAGTCCGGCCACAACACAGATCTCGCGAAGATGGAATGAAACGGCTCCACCCTGCCCCAGACTCGATGAGGGCGGACGATTGAACCGCCGATCGGAAGGCGAGGGCATGCAGCGCGAGCTGGTGATCCGGGCGCAGAGCGGGGACGTCGAGGCCTTCTCGACGCTGACTGCCCCGCGCACCGGACGCCTGCTGGCGGCGGCGCGGCTGATCCTTCGCCAGGACGATCGGGCCGCCGACGCGGTCCAGGACGCACTGCTGCAAGCGTGGATCGACCTCCGCAGCCTGCGCGATCCCGACCGTTTCGACGCCTGGCTGCACCGGCTGCTGGTGCGCGCCTGCTACCGCGCCGCGGGACGGCATCGGCTGCGCGAGGTCACCGAGATCGAGATGGCCGAGGCACTCGAACCGATGACTGGCGATGCCCAGGGAGACATCGCAGTGCGCGACCAGCTCGAGCGAGGTTTCCGGCGGCTCTCCGCCGAGCACCGCACGGTCATTGTCCTGCGCTACTACCTGGGCCTGTCCCAGGCCGAGACCGCCGAAGCACTGGGAGTGCCGCTGGGCACCGCACAGTCCAGGCTGGAGCGAGCCACCCGCGAGATGCGCGCAGCGCTGGCCGCCGATGAGCGTCAGCCGTCGATGGCCGGAGGGATTGCCGGATGACGACCGACCGACAGCTTCGACAACCTGTCTGACCGGCTGGCTACGAGGAGCGGCGTCCGAACAGGAACCGTCTGGCTTCCACTCCGGCGTGATGGCGGTTGCCCGACTGACGCGGCAACGACGGCGCTGGATCGGGGCCGCCGGCTTCGACTTCCCGGTCCTTGACGCCTGGTTTGCTGTCTCACGCAAGCGGACCGCCGTCCTGCTCCTGGTGCTGGCACTCCTTGTCGCGCTAGCGGTCGCGGCGGCGGTCGGAGGAGTGCTCCGGGTCGCGCCGCATGCGCAGAATGGGCCCATCGTTTACTCCGTCGAGGTGAACTCGGCCGACAATCAGGCTGGCGAGGTCCACCTCATCGATCCAGATGGCAGCAATGACCGGGTGATCGGCACCGGCCGATGCCCGACCTTCTCGGCAGATGGAAACGTGCTGGCGCGTTGGATCGGCCGGCAATCCGGTCGGATGGGTCCGGGAATGCTTACGCTGACGTCCCCCGACGGCACCAAACCACGCATGCTCACAGGGATCGATGAAAACGCAGGGGCCGACCGCGTGGCGCTGTCCCCGGATGGCACACAACTCGCGTGGTTCCTTCCAGTCGGCGGAAACTTCCGCATTCGCGACCTGTGGGTAACCCCACTCGCTGGCGGTCCTGGCAGACGCCTCGTACCGTCGACGTACGCGCCTGGCGTGCAGTATTCGGAGCCGTCGTGGTCACCCGACGGACGGTTCATCGCCATGGAGGGTCTGGCGCCCTCACCCGCGTCCTATCCTCGTTCGGCAATCTACCTGGTCGACGTCGAGAACGGCAGTGTGCGAGTCCTGACAACGCGCCCAGGTCCGGGAGGCGACGACAGGAACATCCCGGTGTGGGCTCCCGATGGTCACCGACTCGCATACCTGGCGGTCCCAGACACGGCCCTGCCGCTATCCACGATCTCGCCACCCGCGTCGTCGGATGCTGGCTCCGTGCCACGAGCTCCCGCCGCCGGGGCCGCGGTGGACCTGTTCGTCCTCAACGTCGACAGCGGCACCGAGCAAAACGTGACCCGAAGTCCTGAGGACAAGTCGTACGCGCGATGGTCACCGGATGGTCAGCAGCTGGCATATCTACAGGACTACGCGCACCTGGCGATGTTGAACACGACCACGTGGCAGCCAGTCGGGCCTTTAGAGGCGACCGCCATGGATGGGTTCGGATGGTCACCCGATGGAACCAGGATCCTCGCGTACTCGATCGTCAACTTCCAGACCACGATCCGGACCATCCCTCTGGACGGTGGCACGCCGTGGTCCGTCACCCTCCCGGGCCTCATGGAGTGCGATCCCAGCTGGAAAGTCGCCGCCGAGAAACCCGTTGCCGAGGTGGTCACAGAGCGCGTACCAACCAGTACGGCAGGTGCAACGCAGAGCGTCGTCAACCCACCAGCGCCTTCCAGCGCGCTGGCTACCGCTGGTGTTCCGGAAGCGACCGAGACAGCAGTCTGGCCCGGCACCAGTCGAGGAGAGGAGCCAAAGTGACTGTCCAGGTTCGTCCGCGGTGTCCCCGTCCGGTCATGCGACGGCTCGCCCGTGCGACGGCTGCGTCGCTAATCATGATCGTCGCCTTTTGGCCGGTGGGGCAGTCGCTCGCGGCATCACCGTTACCGTCGCCCCTTCCATCGCCGGCGCCGTGGACCCATTGTCCATTCGGCGGCTCCGGTCCGTGCCTCGGCCCGCTCGACGCGGGCACGTATCGCTCCCTCTGGTTCACCATGCCCCTGACATACACCGTCCCCGCGGGCTGGGCCAACGTTGCGGACCTAACCGGCGAGTTCGTGCTGCTGCCACCCGGCGAGGACAAGGCAGGCATCGATCCGGGCACGGCGAACTACATCGGCATCTACCCCGACGTCTTCCCGATGCTGCAGGACTGCTCGGAGAAGCCGGACACCTCGGTCGGCAGGACCGCCAAGGACCTCGCCACCTGGATGGCCACGCTTCCCGGCGTGAAGCCAACAGAGCCCGTTGCCGTCACGGTGGGTGGGCTCAAGGGCTACTACGTGGACGCCGAGATGAACCCGGCCTGGACACAGCCCTGCCCCTGGACAAACGGACAACCGAATGTCTCTCTGATCATGGGAGACGGCGTCATCTCCGACCTCGAGCACGGCCTCGGTCCAGGTCTCGCCTATCGCTATTACTTCCTCGACGGTCGCTACCCGCTCGCGATCGAGGTCGGCTACACGCCCCGGCAGCAGACCTTCGAGGAATATCTCGCCCAGGTGGAGCCTGTCATCGCTTCGCTCGGCATCACCTCGCGCGCCATCGGGTCACCCGCCACGCTCCCGCCGGACGGCACGTACCGCAAAACCGTAAGTGTCGACGACCTGCTCGCCGCAGGGGCCGATTACAGCACTGCCGCGCGGAACGCGGCGACCATCGATCTGACCATCTCCGGCGGCGACATCACGCTGGACTTCACGCAGTACATCCCGACTGCTCACTGCGCAGCCACGCAGTCGGTCCAGGGTGACGTCGTCATGGTGCACTTCACGGGCGGCTGCGGTCCAGACTTCGGCTTCCAGTGGAGCGCGGAGGGTGATGGCCTACGGCTCTCAGCGCCCGACGATCCCGGCTTCTACACCGCTTTGATCGGCGGGACGTGGACGCGAGTGACCCCTACGGCCTCGCCTTCCTGACGCGCCGCCCAGCGAAGTTTCAGGACCCTCCGCGAGAATCTTTGCTCCTGCCGCGACTGTTGACTGACAACATCATCGCTGCTGGCATCGCCGTGACAGCGCGGCGCGCCAAAGGAGGACGAGATGGCACTCCAGCTCAGCGAACGACGCAGCCGGCGAAGCCTCTTGACCGGAGCCGTCGGCGCGGTTGCCGGCGCCGTGGCGGCCACCCTTGCGGGCGCCCACGCCGGGCTCGCTGCGGGTGACGACGGTTCGGTCATTCACGTCGGCGACAGCTTCATCGACGTACGGTCCGACACGTATCTCTTCAACCAAGCCACCGATGACCCCGTGCTCACGCTACGGACGCAAGGCCAGGGAACATGCGTCGACGCCACGAGCGTGGGCGGGATGGCGGTCAGGGCCAATAGCTACGGAACGGCGACCGCCGTCACCGCTTTCTCCGGTGGTGGCACCGGCGTGTACGGACGCTCCTTCGGCACCGGCGTGTACGGGAGCGGCGCGAACGCTTCGTCGAGCGGTGTCGTTGGATCCGTGACGGCCAACAAGAACGAGCCTGAACCGGCGTCCATCCCTGGCGTGGGCGTCTATGGCGTGACGGACGTCTCGACGGGACGCGGCGTGTATGGCTCCGTGACCTCCCCGACGGACGAGAACTACGGCGTGCTGGGCTCGAGCCAAAGTCCGCTGGGTCGCGCCGTCTTTGGCTGGAGCCTCAACGAGAGTGCGGGCGGCACCGGCGTGTGGGGCCAGTCGAGCAGCGCAACCGGGGTGGGAGTCCGTGGTTACGCCTGGGACGGCTACGGCAAGTCAGGCAAGTTCGGCACCGGGGTTCTCGGGACGTCCGGATCGCATGCATTTCCACCGCCTGCGGCGGTCGCCAATACCGGAGTGGCGGGCTTCAGCACCGGCGGGCCGGGTGTCTTCGGCAGCGGCAACCGCGGTGGCGTGTTCCTCGGCAGTGCCTCGCAGGTTCGGCTTGTTCCCTCGTCGCTACCCACGCACCCCGCGAACGGCTTCGCTGGCGACCTGTTCGTCGACGCGAGCCGCCATCTGTGGTTCTGCCAGGGCGGCACCACGTGGAAGAAGATCGTCTGAGACAACTCAACCAGCGGCGATAGCCCAGCCGGTGTCGGCGTGGCCGGCAACAGTGGATCGCGCTCAAGGTCGGCCGACTCTGGCTCTGCGCCGCGGGCGGGAAACGGGCAATCTGGAGGGCTTGGGCCTGCTCACCCGCTTGGGTGGCGCGAGGAGCGCCTGGCTCGATGGCTGCCGGTAGAGCGCCGCAACGATCCGGACCAAGATCGATGCCCGAGCAACGACAGCATCGCGGTGTACACCGGATTCGCGATCGCGGCGCGGGACTCGGACGTCTGAGTCGAGCACGGCGCCGACCCTCTTTTCTCATGGCTTGCAACACCACGAGCATGGGGATCCGGCGCCGTCCTTCTGGTCCTGATTCAGTTGCCGCTTTTTGGAAACCCTCGGAGACTGCTGAGGCTAGTTCGAGGTTTGGGTTCCGGGCACGTGAGGGTCGAAGATCGTGATCGTTGCGTCTCTCCACGTGACCAGGTCGCCATCAGGCGTCAGCCGGAACGCCCAATTACCCAGGTCGCGGGTCATCTGACAGAGCATCTGGCCGCTCGGCGCGAACACCGAGATGGTGGCCGCCGGATCACCCGACGCGGTGAAGATGTCGCCTGACGCGTCGACCTGGACGATCGAGTCGGGCAGATCCGTGCGCTGACGGATGTAGGCGCCGGTGCTCGCGTCAAGCTCGAGGATCGGGACGTCCTCCCGGCTGACCAGGAGCGTGCCCTGCGTGGTAGGCGCGACCTCATGGAAGATGCCGGTGACCGGTGCGTCGGCATTGATCCCTCCGACGAGCCAGCGGAACGCCCCGTCCGGATCGAAGCTCTGAACCGTGTGGAGATCCATGTCGACCGGGTACACGTTGCCCGCATCGTCGACGGAGATCTGGAAGATCCGCGAGAACTGACCAGGCTGCGAACCGAACGAGCCCACCTGTTTCAGGAACGTCCCGTCGGGACCGAACACCTGGTAGCGGTGATTGTTTCCGTCCCCCACATAGACCTTGCCGTCGTGTCCAACCGCAACGGCGCCATAACCCGGGTTCCCGTCGGTGGCCGTGAAGTCGAATTGCCCGGGCTCGGTCCCCTTGCTTCCCCAGCCGCCAACGGGCTTCCCGGTCAGCGGATCGATGATCACGAGCCGGTTGTCCACGTCGATGACGTACAGCCGGCCATCAGGCCCGACGGCGAGACCGGAAATGGGCGCGAGGCCGGTTGCGCTCGGCGCGAGCGTCCTGACCAGGGTGAAGGTGTCGGGCGCTGGAGCTGCGGCGATTGCGGGGGAAGAGAGTGCGCCGGATGCCGCCACTCCGAACGACCCGACCAATGACGGCGACGCGTAGGCGGAGATCGTCCCGGTGGAGTCGGCAACGAACAGCTCACCGCCACTCGCGAGGATGCCCTGTCCGTCCCCTTGCAAGGGGAGCGTCCATAGAACCGTGCCGTCCGAGGCGCGGACAGCCACCACGCCACCAGGATCTGCGACCGGGAAGTACAGGACTCCGCCACTCAACGCCGCGTTCTTCCAGGCCTTCTCGCGAGATCGCGCTCCGCCAGAGCGTCTTCGTGCCGCCTTGGGGCGGGTGGACCTGGAACGCGAACAGGCCATCCGATGCGGAGCCTGCGTACATCGAGTCGCCGTCGACGGCGCCCAGCGAGATCTGGTCGCCCGAATCCCCGCGGAACCTCCAGCGCACCGCGCCGGTGGATGCGTCGAGCGCATCGAGCTCGCCAACCGGTTCGGACGCCTGCGCATCGAGCGCCGCGACGAACACGGTGTCGTCCGTGACCATGGTCACGCCGGCGACCTGGCTGATTGTCTGAAACTGCCAGCGCACGCTCCCGTCACGGACGGAGATCGCCGCAACCGAGCCGCCCCGGATGGTGGTGTAAGCAGTGTCGCCGCTCACGGTCGCGATCCCGACACCGCCGGGAGCATCCGCTGAGAACGTTTGCGCTCCGGTTGACAGGTTGAATCCCAGCAGGTGATGCGACCCATCACCGATATACACGACGCCGTCTGCGATCTCGGTCCCGCTCGGCGCGTCGCCACCCGGGACGGCGTCGACCCGCGCCGACCAGCGTTCCGCGGCCGTATGCACGTCGATGGCGTGGAGAACGCGGTCCCCATCCTCGTACGTGACGATGCCGTCGGCATAGGAAGGGCTGGATGAGACGACCGGTTTGCCGTCCACCCGCCATTGCTCGTCGCCGGTGCGCGCATCGAGCCCATAGAGGTGACCGGCCTGGTCACCGATGACCAGGACGCCGTCTCCCAGGATGGAGTTGAAAGCGATCCCGGTCGGCGTCGAGCGCGTCCACAGCGGAACGGGCTGCGCCTCGATCGGTGGTCCGGGGAATACGCCGGTTCGGTCGGGCCCACCCCGGTATTCCGGCACATCCGCAAGCGGCGGGATCGGCGGCTCCGTGCTCGAGGCACGCGCGGTGGCGACGTTCGCGATGGGGGCCAGGAGGCCGATCAGCGCAAGCACTGTGCCGACGCGATTGACGGTTCGAGACATGGCAATCACCTCATGATCAAGGGAGTTGGGAGAGGTCGATCCCCCCGAAGCGGTTCCGGGACAGATCGGCGAGCGTCCCGTCCGCGCGCAAGACGGAGAGCGCCGCGTCGATCCGGCCCAACAACGCCGATGGGTCCGGGCCGCCACGGGCGGCGACAAAGGTTCGTGACTCGCTGAGCACCTCGCCGATGCTCCTGACCGAGGGTCGGATCGAGAGATCGGCGAACGACATCCGTGCGCTTGCCATAGCGTCTGCCGTCCCGGCCGCGAGTGCGTCCAGGCACGCCTGGTCGCCGGTGCTGACGATGGCAGTGGCTCCGAGGGGAGTGGGTGACGCGACCGTGACGAGCTCGTCAGCCTGATGATCGAGCCAGCCCGCGCCTGCGGAACCTTCGGTCACGCAGATGCTCTTCCCAGCCAAGTCGGTGATGGCCGTCGCGCTCGAGGTGGCCGGCACGACCAGGTAGACGGGCCACCGGTAGTAGGCGGATCCTGCGATGAGACGACTGTCGGATGCGATCACGGCGTCGGACGGCATGCCGACATCCCACGTCGTCCCGCCGTCACCCGGCATCTCGGAGGCATTCACGGGCACGACGGTAGGTATCAGGCCGAGCTTGACCGCGACTGCCTTCCCGACGTCGACATCGAATCCTTCGAGGTTGCCCGCGACTGCTTGTGGCGCATCGGGACGAACGGCGATGCGCAACGTACCGACCTCGTCCACTTCACGAAGCAGGTCATGTCGGTCGACAGCCCCGCCAATGATGGCGACGAGTCCGAGAATGACGACGAGCAGGAGTGCGAGCGTGAACACCATTGCGATCGGACGCCACGCCGTCCCAAGGCCCGGCCACCGATGGTTTGCCGGGTAGCTGCGCGATTCCCATGCCAGCCGACCGACGGTGTATTTCGGTTCGTCCGGGGCCCGTTCCCGAAGGGTCCGTTCGATGGTCAGGTCGTCGATCATCAGAAATCCTGCCGATCCGCAAGATGTCGGCGCATCGTCGCGAACGCCTGCGTGGCGTGGCTTCTCGCCGCGCTTGACGAGATTCCCAGGACCACGGCGACCTCATCGAACGCCATATCCGCGCGGTAGCGCAGGTAGAGCACTTCGCGCTGGCGTTTGGGCAGCCGATCCACTTCAGTCCAGATCGACACCCGCTGGTCGACCTCGGCCGTGCCAGGCATCGGCTGGCCTCCGGACAGAAGTGCGCGTACGGTCGCAATCCGCCTCTGGAACCGATGCTCATCCATCGCAATCCGATAGATGGTCCTGAACGCCCACTCGCGGGATCGGTCGATCGGAGCGCCCTTTACGAGCTCTCGCCACAGGCGGGCGAGGACCTCCTGGACCGCGTCATCGGCTTGGGCGTCGTTCAGGCCGAGTCGGCGAACGAACCCGAACAGCGCCTGTCCGTACTGGGCCTCCAGATCGACCACAACGGCTCGTGCCTCGGCCCCTAGCGGATCGTGGCCCCGTCGAAGCGGTTGGACCTCAGGATCAGCGCTCTGACGCAAAGGCATCGCTGCCACAGTCCCACACACCCGAACCCCGGCGCGAGCCTGCACTTGCCGCATGTAGTACCAACGCGGCTGTGAGCAAAAATGCTCAGTCGCGCTTGAATGCCCCGATGAGCGTGTCAAAACGCATCATCGCTCGGTACACGATCGGTGGCGCCCCGTGTCTGTATCCAGTTGTGACGCGAACCAGCCCGACAGCGCACGCGGCCAGCGTGCTTGCCGCGCCTACACCTGTGCCCGTCCGGAGGCATGTGGACGTGTCCGTCGATTGCAGTGGACGGACCACGCGTGTCCGGTCGAGCGGCTGATGGCATCGTGAAACGCGCCGATACGAGGGCGACGGTCGATGCCGAATACGCTCGCTTCTTCGCCGACGAGTTCACGGCCGTCACGCGGGTCGTCCATGGAATCCTGCGCGACGTCGGTCGTGCCGAGGAGATCGCCCAGGACGCGTTCCTTCAGCTACTCCTCAATTGGAACAAGGTGTCGCGATACGAACGACCCGATGCCTGGGTACGTCGCGTGGCGATCCGTCTCGCGATGCGCTCGATGCGGCGCGATCGGATGCTAGGTGTGCTGCACCTCTCGCTGCCCCGCACCATCGAGACGGCGCCGCGCGACCTGGACGTCCACGCCGCAATAGGGCATCTGCCGGGCTCGCAGCGGGCGGTCATCGTGCTGTACTACCTCGAAGATCGACCCACCGCCGAGATCGCGCACATCCTGGGCTGCTCGGAGGCGACGGCTCGGGTCCATCTCCACCGCGCACGGAGACGCCTCGCCTCGCTGTTGGGAGAGGCAGGCCCCGGCGATGGATGACCGCGTCCGCAGGCACATGCATGAGCGAGCCGACGGCGTCAGGCCCGATGTCGACACGCATCTGGCGGCCGTCGTCGAGCGGAGCAGCGTCGATCGACGTCCGCGCTTCGGCTCCTTCGTCCAGGCGGCCGGTGCCGTCATCCTCCTTCTCGCCGTCATCCCGCTCGTCGCCGCGCTCGCCCTCCGCGTTGGCACGCCCTTGTTGGGTGGCACCATCCCATCGCAAACACCGACCGCCGCGGACCTCGTGGGGAGCTACTCCACGACCCTGCCTGATGCGGGAGATGTCCACGTCCAGGGCCTCGCCGGGACATGGGCACTCGAGATCACACCCGACGGCTTGATCCTCATGACGCCACCCTCCACGTACCCCGGTGGCGGTCAACCGCTGTCCGGCTTCTCCTACACGGTCACGCCACAGGGCCTGCGCACGAACCTCCTCATCGAGAGCTGTGGCTCGGTGGGCGTGTACGGCTGGAAGCGTTCCGGCGACGGTCTGACCTTCATTCCGGCTGCGGAAGACTGCGACCTGCGCCGCGTCCTGCTCACAAGCCAGGCCTGGCAACTGGTGCGGTAAACGATTCGGCGCTCCCGATGCTGTTTGAAGCACCGACATCGGCATCCGCGCAGCGCATCGGAGGAACCATGAGAGCATTGGTTCGGTCGCGATCCCGCACCGTCCTCGGCACGGCACTCATCGTCATGGGGCTCCTCGCGGGTCCGTGGCTTCTGCCGACTGTGGCCACGGCCACCTCACCTGACCCATCAACCTCGCCGCAGCCCTCGCTCGTGCTCGAGCCTCTGCCCGACGGCGATTACCTCACACCATCGCTCACGCTCGACCAGATCACGCAAGCGATGAAGGCGGCTGGCGTAACCGACGCCCTGGTCGCGGAATGGCGCGCCTCCATGCCAGCCGGAGACGAGGTGTTCGACCTGCGCCTCCGGGACGGGCGGCTAGACGGCGGCAACCTCGTCAATGGCGGCGCGCCCGACTTCGGCTGGAACGGCGCGTTTCAATTCGTCGATGACCACACCCTCGTCGCCGATGACGGCAAGGGGGCCATCACGGTGGGGTTCCAGACTGACGGTGATCAGGTGCAGTTCAAGGTTCTACAAGACCTCAATCCATATCCCAACGACATCATCTGGCTGATCGCGTTCTATCAGGCGGCGCCGTTCAGGCTTGCGACCGCGGCGGCATCGCCGACCGTCGCAGCGTCACCATCCGCGTCGGGCGACCCCATCCCGCAGGGTGACTACGTGAGCGGACCGGTCGACACGGCCCTCATCACTTCCACCTTGCGCGCGGCCGGCTTCTCCGATGCGGACATCCAGACGGTCACCAGCGCAGTGGGAGCCACGACCTCGGTGTTCACCCTTCGGCTGCGCGACGGGGTGCTGACGGAGCTGCAGTCGAGTGATGGTCGCCCGGCGCGAGATCGGCTGGCGAGGACAGTACGTCTTCGCCGACGACCACACCCTCGTCGCCGACGATGGCCAGGGAGCCGTCACCTACGCCTTCACGTGGCAGGGCGGCGCGTTGCACATCGACGTTGTCCAGGATCTCGATGCCGACCCGATCGATTTCGCGATCCAGACGGCGATCTACGAGTCGACACCGTTCACTCCGGTGCCAGTGACATCGGCGTCGCCGGCACCCTCTCCGGCGTCCTGAGATGCGACATCGAGCCATCGAAGGGCATCTTCGCCATCGCCGTGCTCGCGACTGGCCTGCTCCTTGGGCCCGCCGCGAACCTCTCGGCCAACGATTCGAGCAGCGGACTGGCTCCTGTCGACTGTCCAGCCGACATCCTCGAGTTCGCGCTGACGCAAACGACGTGCAACGCCGTCACGGTGCCGCTGGACCGATCAGCTCCGGACGGTCGGACCATCCAGCTGTTGACCGTGCAGACGATGCCGCCGGGAGGCACGACGACCCCCGATGCGGGCTTCGGCGTGGGCGACGGGATGGGGAACGGGCCGTTGAACACGAGTGACGCGAGCGCGGGCGCACAGCGCATCCACCGCGTCGTCTACCACGTCGAAGCTCGCGGGCTCGGTCCCATGTCACCCTCGCTGGACTGTCCGGAGGTCCGTGACGCCGGTCCAGAGATGGCTGGACTTCGTATCGGCAGCCCGGCATTTCGCGCGGCGTTGCTGCAGGCCGTCAGCGCGTGTCGTGCGCGCATCACGAGCAACGGGCTCGACCCGAGCCTGTTCGACATGGCCAGCATCGTCGCCGACGGGGAGGACGCCCGCGCCGCCCTCGGCTTGGACCAAGTGAACATCGAGGCCAACGACAACGGATCGCTACTGGACTTCGAGTACCTGCGACGCGACCCACAAGCGCTCCGGAGCCTCATCACCGACTCGCCCGACCTCCCGACCGCGGACTTGTTCACCGTCGGACCTGAGGCCCTGGACCTGGCCATCTCGCGCCTGGCGGACTTGTGCGCCGCGCAGTCTGCCTGCGCCGCTCGTTTCCCGGATCTCATCACCTCCATCGCGGAGGATGTCGACCGGCTCCAGCAGAACCCGCTTGCCGCCATTCCGGTGACGGGCACGCTGCAGGCCGTCAAGCTCGGCCACCCGATCTCCGTAGTGGTCGACGGTGCTGCGCTGTTGCGCTGGATTCGCTCCATGCTGGGCAACGACGATCCGGCGCTCCTGCGGCCCATCATCACGACCCTTGCCGCCGTGGAGGAAGGCCGCATCGGACCCAACGACGCGCTCGTGGCGCAGCTGTCCGCTGATGCTGGCGGGTGCCTTGGCCTTATCCCCGACTGCACCGACGTGCAATTTGGGGGGCTGTATTCGATCCTGTGCCGGGACGTCGTGCCGTTCGTCGATCACGTTCGACTGACCCGCGCGATCGCAGGGCGCGCCGCCTATGCGGCCCTGTTCGATCCAGGCCCTTTGGCCTCGGCCTGCGACGCATGGAACGTCCCGCCCTCGGACGCGCCTGCGCCGATGCCTGGGGGAGCGACACCCATCCTCGTACTGCGCGGCTGGTTCGATCCGTATAGCGCTCCCGCATCCGACGTCGCGTCAGTCCTCGCGGACTATCCCAACCTGAGCCTGGTAGAGGTGCCCAACGCCTCCTACAACGCGCTTGGAGGCAACGACTGTCCGCGGCGCATTCGGAACGCGTGGATCGACGCACTCACCACACCACCGACGCCATTTCCCTGCCAATTCGGGGCTCCGCCTGACTTGAACCCCTCGCCCTGAGCAGGTAGGCGACCTGTGACGTCGGCGTCGCTACGGGAAAGCGACCTTTACCGGGAACGCGCGGTCGTATCCGGTGCCGTCGCCATTCGCGCCCTGGCCGCCGTAGCCCCAGCACCAGGCAGTCTTGTCGACTTTCAGCGCGCAGCTGTTGATCGAGACGGCGCCGACGGAAACCTTCGCGACGTTCGTGAAGGCGACTCCTGGTCCGGCGACCACTCGGACCGCCTTGTGGGCGTCCCCGCCGCCCGTACCCAACTGTCCTGCGAAGTTCGAGCCCCAGCACCACAGGCTTCGATCGCCCCGTTTCGCGCACATGTGGTCGGAGCCCGCGTCGATCTGGACCACGTTGGTCAGCGGACCAGTCGGCGTCAGGACCCGTACCGGGTGCAGTCGCGTCTGGACGGTGCCGTCGCCGAGTTGCCCGTACTGGTTGTCGCCCCAGCACCATACGCTGCCGTCGTTGCGACGGGCGCACGTGAACCAGTCGCCGGCCGTGATGCCCGTGACGCCCTTGAGGTGGCCGCCGGTCGGGCCGACGACCTCGACCGGATTCTGGTCTTGAGGCGGCGACCGAGTTGCCCCTGGTCCCGTCTCCGAGTTGGCCCAGGCCGTCGAAGCCCCAGCACCGCGCAGTGCCGTCGGTCAGCAGCGCACAGGTGTGGGCGTCACCGGCCGCGATCGCCTTGACTCCGGTCAGAGGGCCGGTCCGAGTACGGACCTCGACGGGCTCGAGGCGGTTGCCGTAACCGTCTCCGTAGGTCCCGTCGCCCAACTGGCCGGCGTAGTCTCCGCCCCAGCACCAGACCGTATGCGTGGTTCGCAGGGCACACACCTGCCAACCGCCGATGGTCATCGTGACGACCCCGGTCAGCGGATGATGGCCGTTCATCACCTCTGTTGGGAAGAGGCGGATGTTGCTAGCGCCTCCCGTGGTGCCATCTCCGATCGAGCCCTTTGTGTCATCTCCCCAGCACCAGGCTGTCCCGTCTGTTCGCCGTGCGCAGTTGGTTCCGGCCCCGACGAACACCGAGGTCGCGCCGGTAAAGAACCCGCCGTGCCCGGAGCGGACACGGACCGGCGTTGGTCGGATCTGGCCCGCACCGGTTGGGCCACCATCGCCGACACTGCCGACCTCATCGTCGCCCCAGCACCAGAGGGTCTGGTTGGTGCGGATGGCGCATGCGCCGCCGGTGCCGGAATCGAGATACTTGACCCCGAGACGGGTCGCTGCCGTGGACGGAGCGGGAGCGAGCAGTAGGATCGTTGCGGCGACCATGATCGCGGCCCAAATCGCGCCCTGTGCCGGACTGCCAATTGGCACCTTGCTCATGCGCCTGGAGGTCGTCCGCTCGTGCCCAGGTCCAGTTGAAGCATCTTCAGCACTCCCGCTGCATCAGTCGCAATCGCACAAAGGCTGTGCGCGCTCGGGATCGCGTCGAATAGTACCGGGCTGACCGTTGGCCCCTACGCTACAGCTCGTTGCCGCGGTTGACATTGCCGCGTTCCCTGACCGAACTTGTTTCCACATCCGCTGGGAGGTCGCATGGCCAGGTCGCCGTGGAAGTCCGCACTCGCTGCACTAGCTTTGACTCTGACGGTCACCGGCTGTTCCATCGCCGGCTTTCCTCCGTTGGCATTTTTCCCGACGGGAAGCCCGGCGCCTGCGCCGACTGCCGCGCCGCCGACAGTCGCGCTGGAAACGGCCGCGCCGCCGACAGTCGCGCTGGAAACGGCCGCGCCGCCGACCGCCGCTCCGGAAACGGCCGCGCCGCCGACAGCTGCGCCGCCAACGGTCGCACCGGCAACCGCCACCCCAGTGCCGGCGACCCCGACTCCCTTGCAGCCGCCGCCTGCTCCGACCGGCGTGACGTACCACGAGCAGCACACACCAGGGAGCGGTGCGCCTGGAACGACCACGTACACGGTCACCTGGAGCGAACCGCTGACCCCCGGTGTTGAGATGCGCGTGTCTGGCTTGACGAAGTGCCTCTCGAACGTGATGGACGAACCGTGCATTCAGCGCCACATGACGCTTCCCAAGGGAACGCTCGAGATCATCGGGCGAGCGCCAGCGTCGAAGGGCTCGATCTCGTGGACGTGGCCGACGCCGGAGATCCTCGGCGGCGCGCTCGCCTCTGACGGAACGACCGATTACTTTGCCTTCTTGGTCGGCGCCTACAACGACGCTGGCCAGTCTCGGCTCGTGATCGCGAAGTCAGCGACGGCCTGCCCCGGATGCGTCTACTGACCACTCCCGATCTGACCTTGCACGTTTCGGACTGCCGGATTCACCGGGCAACAACCGAGCGCGAGCTGAGCGATTGACCGACGGCTGACACTCTCGACAAGCGCGCTCGCGCACCACCGAGGGGAGAGCACCGTCATGGCGATCGACACGACGATGGTCCGCAGCCGTCGCAGTTTGCTGACTGCGACGCTCGCGGGTCTGGCCGGCGCTGCCGCGGCCACGCTGGCCGGCGCGCAGCGGGTGCTTGGCGGCGCTGGTGACAACGGGATGCCTGTGCTCGTAGGGGGCACATACGACAACGCCCAAAGTGCGACCGTGATTGTCAACAACGGCAACGGTGGACCGGCAATCCGCGCCGGCAACAACGGCACGGGCACCGGCGTCGAGGCGTTCAGCGAGCATGGCAAGGGAGTGACAGGCAGTTCCACTGATGGCGAAGGAATTTACGGCTTCGCCATTGCGGGTACGGGCGTCCACGGACTCTCCGGGGACGTCGCGAACGAAGCACACAACTACGCCGCTGCGGTGCTCGGCGAGGCCAACCTGAGTGCCGGTGTCTCCGTGCTCGGCAACAACTACGCGACCAGCGGCATCGCAATCGGCGTCCAGGGCACCAGCTTGAGTCCTGCCGGTCTCGCGTCGATCGGCTGGGCATCAAAAGGCGGCACTGGCGTCATCGGCTTTGCGGGTCCGAACTTTCCCAGCGTGCCCGTCAGGACCGGCGTGTACGGCGCCGCGCCCGCAGGTCGGGGCGTGATCGCCGCCGGTGGTGCGGCACAGCTGCGCCTGATGCCCTCGAGCGCCGCCACCCATCCCGCCTCGGGCCTGGCGGGCGACCTATTCGTCGATAGCAGCCACCACCTGTGGTTCTGCCTCGGTGGGACGACCTGGAAGCAGATCGTGTGAGAACGCGTCACGGTGCTGACCGCGACGCCGTTTCGGTGATCGCGTCTTTCGCCTCCGGGACTGCCGATGCTTGTTGTCGCAGTGCTACTCGTCCGCGAGGCCGAAGGCCTTCTTGAGCGTCATGCAGCCTCTCCCCCGTGATGCTGCTCGGCCGTGATGACGAAGGAGACCGAGCGCTGCCCTTGTGCTGCCGCGAGCAGGGTCGTTAGAAGCGGCGACGACCAGGGGTGACGACTGCTCCCACGACTGCTGCCTTGGCAATCGGCGATGGGCCCGGCGAGACCGCGGCACCGACCACTGCAGCCTTGGCGACCGGAGATGGGCCGGGTTTGACGGCGGCACCGACCACAGCAGCCTTGGCGACCGGAGATGGGCCGGGTTTGACGGCGGCGGTGACAACCGCAGCCTTGGCGACTGGTCGCGCCGATGACGCCCCGTCCTGCGCGACCTGGTCCGAGCGGCATGTCAGTCTCCTTCAGATTCAGAGGCCGCGTCGGCCTCGACTGCGGCAATGATGGCCTGGATCGGGATCCGGCCGTTGGCGATGAGCTGCCCGCCCGCTCGGCGCATGGCCGATGCGAAACCGGCCGCCCAGAGGTTCTCGTAGACCAGTACTGCGGCAACGCTGCCTGGATCCATAGCGGCGGCGAGGTACTCGACGTCTTCCTCAGCCAAGGTCTCGACGAGCTCCGTCTCGATCCGCTCTAGCTCCCCGAGCTCGTCGAGGTCCCCCAATTCCTGGGCCATGGTCGTGCCGTCCAGGCCCTTCTGCAGGATGAGGATGTCCATGATCCGGATGGTGCCGCTGTCATGGAGCCGGATGAGCTCGTCCACCCCCTCGCCCGTGAAGTTCTGCTGCCCGGCTGGGAACTCGACGATGACGTAATCGACGGGCCCCAGCTCGTCGAGTGATCTGTCACTCATTGGACATCTCCTTCTGGTGAACGGGACCCACGATCGGACAGGTCGCCGTTCGTGTCAGCTGTTGCCAATGCCGCGGATGCTGCCTGCGTCCCGACAGGTGATAGGCACTGGTGTCCGACCAGCCGACATCGTCCGCGTCACGCGAACAGACCGAGACGCCATGGTCCGGGCCTACACCTCGCGCCAGCATCACCCGGTCAGGATGACGACTGGAGTGTCATCCACCGTGGTGTCCGTGCCGTGCGGTCCATGGCGGTTACCGTCCAGTGTGGTCCGGCGATCGCGTCGCATTCGACGCGGACACGCGACCGGACGCGATTGCCGCCAGGTAGGCGTGGTGGTCCCGCTCGATCTGGTCTGCATACGCCTCGGCAAAGTCCGTGATCGCGCCATCGAGCGTGTCACTCGTCCCGACATAGGCCGAGATTGCAACCGGGTCGCCACTGCGGGCATGTGCACCGGCCAGCGCCCAGGCACAAAGGCCGCCATAGAAGCCAAGGCCGGGTGGCTCGAGCGTGCGGGTGTCAACGGCTCCCTTCATGTCCCACAGCTGGCGGACGTAGAAGTCCCGGCCTTCGGGTCCCCGGGTCCAGCCCAGGAGGATGTCGGGCGTTGCCTGCATCAGCTGCTGTCCGATCACGACTCGCTGACCGTGATGCGGGAACTCGCTCGTTCGGCCGGGTCGCTCCAGCACCGATGTGGTCGCTTCCTTCCCCTGCAGCACAAGAACATCGTTCTCGTCGCGTCCCTCGAGGACCATGACGTAGCAACGCGTCCCGACGCTGCCGACGCCAACGACCTTGAGCGCGGCATCCGCGAACCGATAGCGCTCAAGGAGCTTGCGGCGGTTTCCTCCCAACGAAGCCCGATAGTCCTCGAAGACCGTTCGTATCGCGTCGGGCCCGCCCGGGATCTCGACGTGCTGCACGGTGGGTGGCCGATCGACGATCACCCGGCGTCCGTTCACGACGGTGGTGAGATGGCCCGCAGCATGCAATTCGTCGCGGACCCGAGCCTTGGAGAAGACGCTCTCCATCTTGGCGCGCCGGCCGCGGGCGTCCGTCAATCGCGCAATGACGCCGCTCCGCAACGCCGCGAATGTCGTCAGCAGTGATGTGGGCGTACAGAACGTCGATGAGGTCCATCCCGGCGTAGCGCGCCATCCACTCGCGATACGAACGGACGGCCGCAAACACCGCCGAACGGCCGTGGGCCGCACTGAACCCATTCGCGCGGCCGGCGATCACGATGCTTGCCGCCAACCGCTTGAGGTCCCACTCCCACGGTGCGGGCAGCGTCTCGTCGAAGTCGTTGGTGTCGAACACAAGGCTCCGCTCCGGCGACGCGAAGAGCCCGAAGTTGGCCAAGTGGGCATCGCCGCTGGCCTGCACCAGGATGTCGGTCCTGGGCGTCGCCTCAAGGTCGAACGCCATCACGGCGGCCGCACCACGGTAATAGGCGAAGGGCGACTCGGCCATTCGCGAATGGCGCAATTCGATGAGATCGGGAAGGCGATCCGCCTCCTGTGCCTCGAGAATGGCGATCGGATCGCGGGCGGGCTGCGGCTGGAAGTCGGCGTGGCGCGTGCGCGGGAGGTCCTTGCGCGCGAGACGGCCCCGATTCGTCCGTTGCGATCCATGCACCCACGATCGCGACTCGCGCGGGTCCCCTGATGGCGCCCCGGGTGTCCATGCCGCTTCCAGGGGTGCCGGGATCGGCTCCGTGGTGGACGTCAACGGCACCTCCTCTCGGACAGCTGATTGTCCGAGTCGGGCCCCCGGGCCGTCAATGCCGTCCGAGGAGCAAGGCTGTCATCGAGCCGCGCCGTTGACCTGGAGCGGCCGGTCGATGGTTGCGGGCAGCTGGCCGGCACTCGCGCGCCAACATGGCGACCGCCTCGCGCTCGAGGTCGACGAACGGCTCGCCGCTCACGTCGATGGCCACGCGGTCGATGGTGCCGCCCGTGAACCGATAGGGCGCAGTGCCCGGATAGTCGGTCGTGACCGGGTCGCTGCTGTCGCGCCCGATGCACAGACCCTCTCCGGCGAGGCTGAAGGCGCCGGGCTGGACCTTGATCCGACCCTCGCCCACCTTGCGGTCACCGTGGTGCAGGGACACGATGCCAGTGGCCACGTGCGGCGGATCCTCCCCGTCCTTCTCGAAGGATGCCGAGAGGATGAGGTTCGTGCCGGTCGGGACGTCCTCCGTTGCCACGACCTGCTGCTCGAACATGCCCACGAAGCTGTTGACGTAGTGGAGCCTGTTCTCCTTGATGTACAGGGCATGACCGCCGAACCGCGATCCATGCGCGAAGAGGACGCCCTGCGCTCCGGGAGCCGGGATGTCGACGAGGGCACCGATGGTGAACGAGCGGTTGTGGACGTTCACCGACTGGGCCTCGGGCACCTCTGCCACGTCCGGGTAATAGACGTACCGCGAACGCGGGCTGGCCAGTTGCGGACGTGGCGTCATGAGGATCTCGAGCGGCGACCGGTCGTCGAGCGGGAACGCGTCGTTCCGTCCCGCCTCGGCGTACCACAGGTTGATCAGCTCGCGCAGCTTCTCCGGCTGCTCGGCCGCGAGATCGTGCAGCTCCGAGCGGTCGACATCGGTGTGGTAGAGCTCCCAGGTGTCGTCGTTGAAATGGCTCCAGCCGCTCAGCGTCGGGTGGGTGGTGATGGCCTTCCAGCCGTCGTGCCAGATGCCACGTGAGCCGAGCATCGAGTAGAACTGGGTGTCTGCGATTCGACGGTTGAGCCGCATCGGCCAGGCTCGAGCGCATGCTCACACCATCGAAGTGGGTCTGCGTGTGGCCCTTGATGCGGGACGGAGGCTCTACCCCCAGCAGGTCCAGCACGGTCGGCACGATGTCCACCGCGTGGTGGTACTGCTCGCGGATCTGGCCCGCGGCAGCCTTGTTGCCCGGCCAGCTGATGATGCACGGGTCGGCGGTGCCACCGTTGAACTCGTAGCGCTTCCACATCTTGAACGGCGTGTTGAACGCCATCGCCCAGCCGTTGGGGTAGTGGTTGTAGGTCGATGGGCCTCCCAGCTCGTCGATCTTCGACAGGTTCGTCTCGAGGCTGTCCGGGATGCCGTTGAACAGCAGGCTCTCGTTGACCGAGCCGTCCGGCCCACCCTCGCCTGACGCCCCGTTGTCGGAGACCACGATCACCAGGGTGTTCTCGCGTTGACCGGACGCCTCCAGGAAGTCGAGCAGCCGGCCGATCTGGTGATCGGTGTGCGCCAGGAACCCGGCGTAGACCTCCGCCATCCGTGCGAACAGGCGCTTCTCGTCCGAGGAGAGCGTGTCCCACGGTTTGGTGTAGTCGAGCGGCGGGAACGGCTGGCCGTCGGGGCCCTTCCGGTTTTGGAAGCTACCGATCGGGTTGAGCGGCGGCAGCTCGGTCTCCTGCGGCACCAAGCCCATCGTCTTCTGACGGGCCAGAGTCTCCACCCGCATGGCTTCGTATCCCTGGTCGAAGCGGCCCTTGAACTTGTCGCTCCATTCTTTGGCGACGTGATGCGGGGCGTGGGCCGCGCCCGGCGCGTAGTACAGGAAGAAGGGCTTGTCGGGCGCGACCGCCTTCGCGTCCATGATGAATTCGAGCGCCTTGTCGGTGAGGTCCTCGGTCAGGTGGTAGCCCTGATCCGGCGTCTTCGGCGGGTCGACGGGATGGTTGTCGTAGACGAGGTCGGGGAACCACTGGTTCGTCTCCGCCCCAAGGAAGCCGTAGAAGCGCTCGAATCCGCGGCCGGTCGGCCAATTGCGGCGGGTCGAGGCGAGGTTCATCTCAACGGTGGGGCAGAGATGCCACTTGCCCACCATGTACGTATTCCAGCCACGCTCACCCAGGATCTCCGCCAGCTGGCCGTTCTCGGGCGGAATGGTGCCGCTCGCGTTGGGATAGCCGCCGGCAGCTTCGGTGATGCAGGCCATGCTGTTGCGGGTGTGGTTGCGGCCCGTCAGCAGGCACGAGCGCGTGGGTGAGCAGAGCGCCGTCGTGTGCCACTGGGTGTAGCGAACCCCGCCAGCCGCGATCCGGTCGATGTTCGGCGTGTCGATCGGCACCGCCGTAACAACTCATGGCCGAGAAGCCGACGTCGTCGAGGACGATGTACACGACGCTGGGGGCGCCGTCCGGCGCCTTGGGCGGTTCAAACGGCGACCAGTCCGGGACGGAATCGCGGATGTCGATGTTGATGGTGCCGTTGAACGCTGCTGTCATGTTCGACTCCCTGGAATGGGCTCTGCTGAGCATGGCTCGGGCGCCCAGGCGCGTGATCCGTGGAACATCGGCCACGTCCGGGTGTGGGGATCGTCGCAGCGTATCGCCTCGATCCCGGTCAAGCCCGGACGTGGCCGACTGACGCTCAGATGCCGAGCGCCTTGGCCTTTGCCGCCGAATACTCCTCGTCGGTCAGGATGCCCTGCGAGTGAAGGTTGGCAAGGTTCTGCAGCTCCGCTGTGGTCGGGTCCACGGCGGGGGTCGCTGCGGCCGCCTGGGCCTCAGCGAGATCCTGCTGCTGAGCGGCGTTCTGGTCGGCGGCCGCCTGCTGCTGCGCGCCCTTGTTGCCCGCATGGTGGGCGACTGCCGCCACACCGACGATTCCACACGCCTCTGCGTCGCATCATTTCAGTTGTCCCTTTCCTGTGGCGCCGGCTTATGCCGCGGCGAGTTCGTCGTTGATCTGCTTCGAGGGTCTCCGGACTGACCGTTTCGCGGCTCACCAGGGACCCGCCCGCCGGCGACGATAGCGGTCTTGAGGTGCTCCGCCCAGCGGTGCTCGAAGAGCACGGCCAGCGCCGAGGTGTTCACGGGCAGCATCTCGGCGATGGCGGCCACGTCCTCTGGCGTGAAGATCGCCATCAGGTCGCCCACGATTGACGGCGAACCCCGCGAACCGTGGGTCGTCGCGGTTGTCGAGCTCGAAGGCCTGGACCTCACCGTCGATGTGCTTGATGACGAAGAAGGCATCGACGATCCGGATGGTCCGGTTGTCGATGACCTCCTGGAGTTCCTTGGCGATCTCACCGTTGAATTGGTTGCCGTCAAACGCGATGACGGCATATTCGAGTGGGCCGAGTGTCATGCGAACCTCCTTGCTGAATGGACCGGTCGGCGATCGAGGCGTCGCCCCCGTACCCGGCGCCTCGCGCTGCTGGGCTAGGCAGCCAGTGCCTTGGCCTTGGCGGCGTCAAACTCAGCCGGCGTGATCGCGCCGGAGTCGCGGAGCGTCGCGAGCTTGGCGATCTCGTCCGCCGGGGACGTGTTGAGAGTTGCCGGCTGCGGCGCGATCACCGGAGCGGGCTGCGCCGCGGGTGCCCCGCCGAAGACGTCGGCGTCCTCGGTGCCCTTCGGCCGGACGATGATGTAGACCATCGCTCCGAAGAAGGGGATCCAGAACAGCACCAGGATCCAGAGGACTTTCATCACGCCCGAGATGTCATGGCGCCGGAAGATGTCCGCGAAGATCCGGATGAAGATCCAGATCAGCATGAAGATGAAGTAGAAGGCGATCATCGCCCACAGGAAATCCGCGAGACTGTTCATGCATCTCCCTGTTGTTCGTGGTTGGCCGGGCCGGCCTGGACGGCCGCCTGCCCGACATCGGTCGAGCCGGTCTGGGTAACGCTGACGAGGACGAGGCCGAGATCGGCCACCTGCGACAGCACGCCCTGCAGCTGCGACTGGTCGACGATGTCGCACGTCAAGGCCGTTTCCCCGTCGCCCGCCTGCAGCGTCACTCCGTCGAAGGAGCTGCTGAACAGCTCGCTCAGCTCACCCTTGACCACGATCGTGTAGACGGCCATATCCGCAGCGTGGGCCCGCGACGAGCCGTTCGCATCACCCCGCCGCCGTTCCACCCCGGGGTGGAAGCGGCGCCGACGCGCTGGATGTCCTGAGACAGCACGGCTAGATCAGGCCGAGCTCACGCGCGCGCGCAACCGCATCGGCCCGAGTGGACGTGCCGAGCTTGCGGTTGATCGCGCTGACATGGGTCTTCACCGTGTTCGGCGACAGGAACAGCGTCTTCGCGATGGCGCGGTGCGACGACGGACCAGCGAGCAGCCGCAGCACGCGCATCTCGGCCTCGGATGGCATGTCGCCCCTCGGCGAGACGGCGCCTCGAGCGCATGTCGAGGGTCCGCTCGACCTCCGCGAGGACCTGCGGAAGCGCGCCGGGGTCCGTGCTCCCCGCGAGGATGGCGCGGGCCTCTCGCACGAGGTCGCGGGCCCGTTCATCTTGGCCGTTCGCCGCGGCGACGGGCGCCAGGCGGAGGAGCACGTCGGCGCGGGGCAGTGAGTCAGAGGGGCAACCCCAATACGTCAGGGCATGTTCCAGCCACGGTTGGGCCTCTTCGACGCGTCCCTGGCGCGCGATCGCAAAACCCAGGGCAAGAGCGACCACGCCACCTCCGCGGGTACTCTCGAGTCCCCAGGCGTTCGCCCGGGCAAGCGCCTCGCGTGCCACTCGCTCACCGCCGCGGAGCGTCTCCGACGAGGGTCGTGGCAAGCGCCAGGGCAGCTCGGCAGTACAGATCCACCAACGGGGCTTCGGGGTAGGCGACACGCGGACTCGAGGATCTCGATCGCGGCCCGGGGGTCACCAGCCATCACCAGCGCCATCCCGAGCGCGGCGCGTCCGACCCCGTCCACGTACGGAAGCTCGGGCTGTCTCCCGATCAAGAGTCGGGCCGCGGACATGCTCCGGGACAGGTCCGTGCCGACGAATGAGGCGCGGGCGACGGCAACGCCCAACGAGATGTCCTCCAGGCCGTCAGGCGTTGGGCCCTCCCAGCGGCTCGCTCGGCAGCAGCCACGAGCCGTTCGATCGTGCTCGTGATCGATGGCCCGCAGACCGCCGTTGATCGCCTCGATGTAGGCCAGTGGCGCCGTCATGACGCCTCGATCGGGACCGACCTGCATCCAGCAGCGCCTGAAGCGTCTCGAACTGTCCGACCGTGGTGAGCTGGCGCCAGCCACGGGCGAGCTCCAGGGCCGCCCGCTCCCGATCACCGGCCTGGAGCGCATGCCGGACGAGCGGCTCCAGCGCCCCATGTTCGGCGTACCAGTCGGCCGCCCGCCGATGAAGCGTCTTGCACGCGTTCCGGCAGCTCGGTCGTCAGGACCGACGCAGGACGCCGGCGAACAGCCGGTGATAGCGGTACCAGTCGCCGTTCGTCATCAAGAGCAGCGATGAACAGGTTGTCGCGATGGAGCTCGCGAAGGAGCGCCGACTGAGCCGGTCGTGCCGGTCACCGCATCGCAGAGCGGCCCCGTCAGCGCCTCAAGGATCGAGGTCTCCAAGAGGAACGCGCGCTCGCACTGGGTCGAGCGGCGCGAGGACTTCCGGCGCGAGGTAGTCGAGCACGTGGTGGCTGGAGCCTGCGAAACCACGGATGAACGCGGCGCGGTCCACCGACGGACCGAAGGCTGAGGGCAGCGAGATACAGGCCGGCCGGCCATCCCTCGGTCCGGTCCGCCAAGCTCGATCACCGCCGATCGGTCCAAACCGAGGCTGCAGCTGATCGTTGAGGAGCCGATCGGCCTCTGCCTCGTCGAATCGGAGCTGCGCCTCGCGGACCTCGAGTAGCTCGCCCGTCGCGCGCCATCGTCCCAGCGGCAGGGGTGGGTCGGATCGCGTCACGAGCACGATCCGCAGCGTGTCCGGCCGGCCGCTGATCAGACCTGCCAGCAACTGTGACAGCGTGGGTCCGACACGTTGTGGTAGTCGTCCAGGACCAGCACCACGGGCGTCGAGCGTGCCGCCATGTCGTTGAGCAGGCGCGGGATCACGGCTCCGGCCGAGGTCCGCTCCGGGCGCGGCAACCGAGCGTTGCGTCGAGGTTTCGACGACGACTCCGGCGCGCGCCAGGGCCGCCACGATGTACTGGAGGAAGCGCGCCGGATCGTTTTCCGCGGGCTCGAGCGTAAGCCACGCGACGGTCGAACCAGCCGTCCGCGCCCAGTTGCTGACCAGCGTTGTCTTGCCGTACCCGGTCGGAGCCGAGACGAGTGTCAGGCCGCGCGTGGTCGCCTGCCCGAACACCGCATCGAGACGAGGCCGTGACACCAGCCCTACTCGCAACGTTGGTGGATGGAGCTTGGTCTCGAGGAGCGACCACGACGCCATCCTGGTGCTGTCCACGGCGCGCGGGGAGGTCATCGTCGCGGATGATAGGCACCACCCGACGAGTCAGCGTGCGGTCCGATTGCGGCGTCTCCACCGTGGGCCATGCCTCGTTGACAGGCGAATCCTTGGCGCTCGGGACGACGAGGCCGGGTACGTGAACGACGATGCCCTCCCTGTCGGGTGACGGCCCCTTTGGAAGGTCTAGGCCGAAGGTCGGTCGAATGGTGACACCAGCGGAGGGCGACAGTGACGGCGCGGTCCACGGCAACGGTGCGCGAGCACAGCAACTCGTACGACATCTTCATCCTGGTCCTGACCCTGATGTCGCTGGCGATCATGGTCCTGTTGATGCTGCCGCTCGCTCCTGCCGAGCTGGACATACTGCGGGTCTACGACAACCTCATCTGCTTCGTGTTCCTCGGGGATTTCGCGTACAACCTCTGGGGTTCACATCCGCGCAGCGAGTACTTCGTGCGGCGCCGGGGCTGGACCGACCTGCTCGGATCCATCCCGAGCCTGGGCATCATTCCGCTCGCCGGGCTCCTGCGGCTGTTCCGCGTCTTCCGGCTCGCGCGCATCTCTCGGATGCTCCGCGGGCAGCGGAAGAAGGAGCTCGTCAGCGACATCGTCCACAACCGCAGCCGCTATGCGACGTTCATCACGCTGCTGCTGGCGATGCTGGTGCTGTGGACCTCGAGCCTGCTCGTGCTGCAGTTCGAGTACTACGCTCCGGACGCGAACATCACCACCGGGCCGGACGCGTTGTGGTGGGCGATCGTGACCATCACCACCGTTGGCTACGGCGACTTCTACCCCGTGACAGAGCTGGGTCGGCTGGTCGCAGTGTTCGTGATGTTCGCCGGCGTCGGCATCATCGGCGCTCTGGCCAGCATCCTCGCGAGTCTCCTGGTGTCGCCGGCACCTGCCGACGCCGACGAACCAGACGCCGCCACCTTGGGAGCAGCCGAGCCCGCCCGCCAGCCCTCCCTTCCGACGCCCGCGGCGGAACCCACCTCATCCGAGCTCGCACAGACCCGCGCGGAGATGGCACAGACACGCGCCGAGATGGCGGAGCTGCGTCGCCAGATGGCTGCCATGGCCGCCCCAGCGGGCGCCAGGCGAGAGCCCTTGGAACCGTTGCCCGAGGGCTGAGCCACGGCCGAGTCCCGGGGCAATGGGCGACCGAGCCGTACGTAAACTACGAGGCCTTCCTGATCGGATGACAGCCCTTGTGCGAGGGTGTGGCCGCAAGGCCTGTCAACGGCGGCGTTAGCGGAGGGCAACGGTGACGGTCGAGTCCACGGCCACGGTGCGCGAGCACAGCAACTCGTACGACATCTTCATCCTGGTACTGACCGTGATGTCGCTGGCGATCATGGTCATGTTGATCCTGCCGCTGGCCCCCGCCGAGCTGGACACCCTGCGGGTCTACGACAACATCATCTGCGTCGTCTTCATCGGGGACTTCCTCTTCACCCTCTCGGGCTCGCACCCGCGCAGCGCCTACGTCGTAGGGCGCAAGGGTTGGATCGATCTCCTGGGTTCGGTTCCCAGCCTGGGCGTCTTCCCCGCCCTCGGGCTGTTGCGGTTGTTCCGACTCTTTCGCCTGGCGCGTATCTCGCGGATGCTGCGCGGCCAGCGGAAGAAGGAGCTCATCAGCGACATCGTCCACAACCGCGGCGCCTACGCGACGCTGATCACGCTGCTGCTGGCGATGCTGGTGCTGGTCAGCTCCAGCCTGCTCGTGCTTCAGTTCGAGTACCGCTCCCCGAACGCGAACATCACCACCGGATGGCGACGCGCTGTGGTGGGCAGTCGTGACCATCACCACCGTCGGCTACGGTGATAAATACCCGGTGACGGAGCTTGGGCCGGGCCGTCGCCGTGTACGTGATGTTTGCCGGCGTCGGCATCATCGGCGCGCTCGCAAGCATCCTCGCCAGTCTCCTGGTCTCGCCGGCACCAGCGGACACGGACGAGCCGGAGGCCGTGTCAACTGCAAACGGTGACCCTGTTGACCAGACGTCCGCCGTGGACTCGTCCCCGTTGGACCCATCCGCGGTGACGCTTGCGACGGCACCTTCCGCCTCCGAGCTTGCACAGACCCGCGCCGAGATGGCACAGACCCGCGCACAGATGGAGGAGCTGCGTCGCCAGATGGCGACTATGTCCGCGTCGTTGGGCGGAGCGGGGAGCGCGCCCGAGAGCTGAGCCACTCAGCCGCTACAGGCCGTCTCCCCGTGGAGGCCGAGACGGCGAGCGCCCGTCTGATCCCGTCGGAGGCGGCCGATCGATTCCCCTACACGCAAAAGCGTCAGTCGGTTGCCGTCGGGAACACCGTTGTCCAGTCGTCCCTGACGCTCACGACGGTCCAGTCTCCGGTCCGGGCCAGATCCAGGGCCTCCTCCGACCCGCCCGTGTAGTCGAACTCGCGCTCGGCATCGTCATGCAGGACGAGAAGGCGCAGCGACGGCAGGTCCGCATGCCGCGCGTACTGGAGCATCGGGATGTCGCCGTTGGAGTTGCCGCCGGCGAGGATGGGTCGGCGCCCGATGCGGCTCCAGATGCGGATTGGCTTCTCGGGGCCGTCGTCGAGGTAATCCGGCGCCGCCGCGTGGCTGATGGTGCCGCCCGACTCGTCCGCTGCCCAGGTGAACCGGGTGCTGCTGCCGATGACCCGTTCGCGCGGGATGCCGTACAACTCCTGGCTGACGGGCCGCATGAAGTCACGGCCGCCGCCCGAGGCGATGTAGTTGGTGAAGCCGTTCGCTGCGAGGTAGCCGAGGAGCTCCACCATCGGCACATACGTGCATGCGAGGTAGCCGCGGCCGAGCGTCGGGTGCCGCGCCGAGCGGAGGAAGGTGTCGGACAGCCGCTCGAAGTCCTCGACGGTCATGCCGCTGAACGCGGCAAGGACGCCGCCCGCGAGCGCCGGAAGCTGCGAGTCGTCGCCCGCGTAGTGCTCTGCCATCACCTTGCCGAACCAGGCGTAATCCCTGGTGAACGCGGCCTTCCAAGGCTGTCGTTCGCGGAGCGCTTCGTCCGCCGTGGCCATCTCCACGAGGCGACGGAGGATGAAGTCGAGCTGGATGGGCATCGGCTTCTCGGTCCACAACGTGCCGTCATTGTCGAAGACCGCGACGCGAGCCTCGATGGGCACCGGAATCGAACCGTCAGCGCCGGTCACCCGCGCGACGAACGCCAGAATTGCTTGCCTGGCGGGCCCTTCCCGCCAGCTTGGCAGGACCGCGTCAATCCCGGAAGTGGCCGGCCTGTCGATCCCGGTCATCCTGTCCCTCCATCTTGGTCGGCTGCCGCGCTGCCCGGCCTGATTATCGTGTTGGCCCCGACGCGGGCCGGTTCGACCGCAGGATGCAGCGGAACCCGATATGGCCAGTCGACGTGTCGATCGCCTCACCCTGGCGCGCCGCCGGACGGTATCGGTGGCAGTAGTTGGGGGCGCACAGGTGGGAGCCACCCTTGGTGACACGCCGCGGGATGGTGGCACCGGGGTTTCCGGTGTCGTAGCTGCCGTCCGGAGTCGTGACCCGAGGATTCAGTGGCGCGCAGCATGAGTGCTGAGCTTCGTCCGGATGGCGTGGCGTGAAATAGTCCGCCGTCCACTCCCAGACGTTGCCGCACACCTCGTACAGGCCATAGCCATTGGGCGGGAAGCTCTTGACCGGTGCCGTGCCCTCGTAGCGATCGAGCAGCAGGTTCTGCCAGGGGAACTCGCCCTGCCACGTGTTGGCCATCATTCGGCCCTTGGGCGCGAACTCGTCACCCCACGCGTAGGTCTTCTGGTCCAGGCCGCCGCGCGCGGCGAACTCCCATTCCGCCTCGGTCGGCAGGTCTTTGCCCGCCCACGACGCGTAGTCGACGGCGTCCTCCCAGGCGACCTGGGTGACCGGGTGGCGATCCAGGCCATCAGTCGTGGTCGTGGGGCCGCCCGGGTGCCTCCAGCTCGCACCCGGGACGTACGCCCACCAGTTGTGCACGTCGCGCAGGTCGACCGGACCCTTGGTGCGCCGGAAGACGAGTGCGCCGGGGACCAACAGGGACGGGTCGGCGTCGGGATACATGGCCGGGTCAAGTGGTCGCTCGGCGAGCGTGACGTAACCGGTCGCCTTCACGAAACGCCGGAACTCGGCCACCGTCACGGCGTGCTCGTCCATCCAGAAGCCGTCGACTTCCACCGTGTGGACCGGTCGCTCCTCCGGATACCAGTCTTCCGAGCCCATCCGGAACACGCCGCCCGGGATCCAGACCATGTCCTTGACCACGGCACCGCCCGCCATCTGCACTGGTCCTACTTCCTCCCACGACGTTGAGGCCATCGGCAGCCACGCTGGGACTGCCAAACCTCCGCGATCCGGCTGTAACGCGGCACGTCATCTCGACGGCTGGTTCGTGACGCGCGTTCTGCAACCATCCTGATCCTCCGGAGAAGAAGAGGGCCGAGCGAGGCGATCAGGGGGGCACCACATCCAGCTCGTAAGGCCGACAACAGCGCGGTCCCAATCGTGACGCTTCGCGCAATCCTGTTCGACGACAGCGGCGAAGACCGGGAAGTCGACCTGGTCGAGGCCGCAGGCGCGCTCGCCGACAACCAGCTGCTCTGGGTCGACGTCGACCGCGATGCCGGCCGCCTGACCCAAGTGGATGAAACGTTCGGACTCGACGGTGTCGTTGGCAGGCTGACCGAGCCGGAAGGACGGCCACGGATGGTCGAAGCCGAGACGTACGTCCGAATGCGCGTCACCGGCATCCAGGAAGAGACGGAAGCTCCGCAGACCGTGGCGCTCGATCTCATCGCTGCCAAGAACGTCGTCGTGAGCGTCCACGCGGCCCGGATTGCCGGCTTGGACCTGCCACTCGACGAGACGGAGGGAGATTCGCGCCTCGGTCAGCTCGACGCGGCCACGTTCGTGGCATTGCTCCTCGATGGGCTGCTGGTCGGCTACTTTCGCGCGGTTGAAGGGATCGAGCGACAGATCGACGAGCTCGACACGGACGCACTCGCCGCGCGTGATCCGGACCCGATCGTCAAGCGGCTGGTCTCGCTGCGGAGGGAGATCGCAACTCTTCGGCGGGCGCTCGGCCCGCAGCGCGAGGTCTTCTCAGCGCTGGAGCGGCCCGATGTGGCACTCCAGAGCGAGATCGGCCGGCCCTGGCCGGCCGTTGCGGACCGGTTCCGGCTCGCGATCGAGGCGGTCGAGGGCGCACGCGAGCAGCTGGTGGGCTGCTTCGACATCGTCATGACGACGACCAGTCAGCAGACCAACGACGTCATGCGCGTGCTGACCGTGATCTCGAGCGTGCTGCTGCCCTCGGTGGTCATCGCCGGAGTGATGGGCATGAACTTCAAGAGCAGCCTGTTCGACGACCCCAACAATTTCTACGCGGTCCTGATCGCGATGATCGTGCTCGCCGGAAGCATCCTGGCCATTGCTCGGTGGCGGCACTGGATCTGAGTCCGGCCGGACACCAGTTGGTGATGTGCCCGCTTACCCCCACGTCCGGATATGCGGCGCGATCGGACCACGGTCGGCACGAGGATCAGGTGACGCGAGGACGGTGCGCAGGACTTCGGTGAGCGATGCGGTTGCGACGGCGATCACGCTGTCAGCACCGCCGTAGTAGAGCATCAGCGTGTCAGTGCTGGGCTCGTGCGTCCAGCCGCAGGGGAAGACCACTCGCCCGACATCGCCGGTGATCTCGTAGTCCGCTCGTGGCCCAAAGACCCACTCGTCGCTCCGGCGGATGACTTCGCTGGGGTCCTCCAGGTCGAGCAGGGCCAAGCCTACGCGGTAGATTGGCCCGTCACCGGTGAGTCTCACGCCGTGATACATCACCAGCCAGCCTTCGGGAGTCTCGAGCGGTGGCGGCCCGAGGCCGATCTTTCCGGCGTCCCACCAGGCTCCATCCCGCGCCTCGAGCAGCAGCGTATGCGAGCCCCAGGTCTGCAGATCGGTCGAGAACGAGATCCAGATATGGGCGCCCCCGCGCAGCGGCGAGGGCCGGTGGATCATTGCCCAACGTCCGTCGAACCGGCGCGGGAATAGCGCGGCGTCCTTGTCCTCTGGTGGCATCACCGGTCCAAGTCGGTTCACGCTCCGAAAATCGTGCGTCAGGGCAAGGGAGACCAAGGGTCCACGCCGGCTGTACGCCGTGTACGCGATCGCCCAGTCACCTCGCTCCTCGAGCCATGTCAGGCGAGGATCCTCGCAACCCCAGATCTCTTCCGGATAGTCGCTGACGAGTGGCTTCAACAGTGGATCCGGATCAAAGCGCCAATCCGACAACCCATCGGAGCTGCGGGCAACGTGGAGCTGGGAGATGCCACGAAGGTCCTCCACGCGGGTGAGGAGGATCGTCTCATCTCCGACTCTGGCGGCACCCGGGTTGAACACGGAGTTGGCCGGGTAGGGCACATCCGCGGCCGTGAGAATCGGATTCCGCGGCTCGCGGCGAAACGGTGCCAGGTCCTGTGGTCGCGTCACGCGACAAGAACCGCTTCACGCGCCGGAGCAGCAAATGCAGTCGTTCGAGGTTTGTCGCGGATGGCCCGCATCTCTTCTACGGCGATGAGCCACATCAGCGTGGATTCGGCACCCTGGTTCTCGTTGGGACCGTGCGGCGTGAGACCGTCTCGACAGGCGCCCCGTAGCGGATCCGCAATCGGGACGCCCAGGTCGTTCTCGCCCAGGAACCAGGCGTAGGCCATCTCCATGGCGTCCCGGTAGCGCGCGAGGCCCGTGGCCGCAAACGCCGTTCCCGCTGCGCGGAGCAGCGCCGTTGCCTCGATGGGCTGCTGGTCGAATTGACTCCGGACTCCGTCACGCTCCCACCATCCGTTGCCGATCGGGGAGAAATGGCCATCGGGTGCGGTTTGACATGCGACCAGCCAGTCCAGCGCTCGCAGGCCGGTGCTCAACATCTCCTCGGAGCCAAGGCGGCCGCCGGCGACGATGAGGGCCCGAGCGAGCACCGCGTTCTCGTACGTCACGGCTTGCTCGGGCCAGAACCAGCGAGCGTCGGCGCGTTCGAACGAGGTCGATAGCACCAGCGCAAGGCGCCGGTACTGAGTCAGGATCAAGGCAGGGGACATGCCACCGCGGAGTGCTTCGTCAAGCCCCAGCAAGGTGGACGCGATGGCACGTGGCGAAGACAGTCGCTCGGCTCCTGGAAGGGCTCGCTCGATCAGCGAGCGCCCAGCGCGGACCGTCTCACGGTCGGGACGGTGCGCGACAAGGCTGCCGAGAGCCAGGAACGCGCGCCCCTGGCTGTCCTGGGACGGCCGCCCGCCGACCCAGGAGCGATCTGATCGACGGAAATTGCGGAACTCGCCCGCGACGGGATCAAAGGCCTCCTCGAGGAAGCGAAGGTTGGCCAGGGCGCGGTCCCGAACCTCCTGCCAACCGATGCGACGGGCGTGGAGCAGGTCCACCTCGAGCGCCCGAGCGACATCGTCGGTGCAGTAGCCGTGGCGCGGGTCGCCACGTGCGCCGGCGGCGTGCTGGAGGATGCCGGTGCTGTCGGTGAGGACGTCCAGGTGGCGCCTCGATACCGGCGGGAGGCCCCTGGGGTCAGACACGGATGTTCGCTACCGGTGCCTTGCTCCGGACCGGCGGGGGTGCGGCGCGCGCGATCCGAGCGAGGAGATCGCGATACTGGCCGGCGACGCTCGACCAGATCATGTGTCGGCTGTAGGCGTAGGCGCGCGTCGCGAGAGACAGTCGAAGCGCGTCGTCGGCGAGGATCTCGATGACAGCGTTCGCCAGTGCATCCGGAGAGCCAGGCGGAACGAGCTTGCCGCGGCCGTCGGCGAGCAACTCGGCAGCGTATGCATAGGGAGTCGAAACGATCGGCCGGCCGGCGCCCATGGCGTAGGCCAGCGTTCCCGACACGATCTGGTCCATGTTGGGGTAGGGCGTGACGAAGACATCGGCGCCTTCCAGCCAGCGGGTCAGCTCCACACGACCCACGAATTTGTCCACGAAACGTACGTGGTTTCCGAGCTTCAACCGCGCGACGCGCGCCTCGAGTGACTGGCGGTACGACTCGCCCTCGCGCAGCAGAAGACTCGGATGCGTGGCACCGACGATCACGTAACAGACGGATGGATGAGCTGCCACGACCTGTGGCATTGCGTCGAGCATGAGCTCGAGGCCCTTGCCCGGACCGATCAGGCCGAAGCTGAGGATCACCTGGCGGTCTTCGAGCTCGAGCTTCGGCTTGACGGTGGAGGAATCCACCATCGGCAGGTCAGGGACCCCGTGCGGGATCACCTCGATCCGATGTGGATCCACGCCGTAGGTGCTGACCAGCAGGCGTGCCGCGGCCTGTGACATTGCAACGACCGCCGACGTGCTCGCCGCGAGGTCGGTGAGGATGACGCGCTGCTGCGGGGTCGGCGCCCGTAGGACCGTATGGAGCGTTGCGACCGAGGGGACGGTCAGCTCCCGGGTGAAGTCAAGGACGTTGCCGCCGTCGTCGCCGCCCCAGATTCCGTACTCGTGTTGGATGGACACGACGTCGACGCACTGGCTCACCGAGCGCGCGACCTGGATGTAGTCGGCGAACACATCACGCCGGATGCGGTGGTGTACCTCAGCCGAATACGGCTCGTGCTGATCCGGCGAATGCAGGGCAACGATCTCTCGACTGCCCGCGGAGAGGGCCAGGTCGTAGGTGAAGGTGGCGATCCCGCAGCGGCGCGGAGGGTAGGTCGATACGAACGCCGAACGGACCAACGGTCCACCTCCGGTGCTCCCGAACAAGAAACGGGCAGCACGCGGTCCGTTCGAAAGGGCGACCACGCGGAGCTTCACTGCAGGTCAGCAGCGCCTTCAACGGTAGCACAGGCGTTCTGATCGCCCTTTCAGCAGCGGCGGACCACAATGCGCGGCAATCGTTGTGCTTGGAGGAGTGAGAGCACATGAGCTACCGTCGTTCTACGGTCCTGGTTCTTGCTGCCGCCATGGTCATGCTGGCGATGCTGGTCGCACCGCCGGTACTCGCCCAGACGAACCCGAACGGGCCGACCATTCCCGGCGCGGCCGGACTCGGTCCGCCGGCGTGGGTCAAGCCGGGAACGAGGATCACCTTCCACAACGCGGCCGCAACGGTGGGCGGGTCGCCGTCGGTGTTCGTCGAAGACCCCAACGGCCCGTGGCAGGACCCATCCACGGGCAAGCACTACAGCATGCAAGAGTCGGCGAGCAGCGACACACAGGGCTCCGGCGGTGATGGAGTCTCTCAGGTGGATGTCGTGGCGATCGAAGGAACCGACGTCGTGCTGTCAGAGTCCGGCTACGCCATCGACCGGCTCAACGGTGTCCACTTCATCCCGGGCGGTGCTCCTTCCGGCGGGCGTCTGCCCGGCGGACAGCCGGGTGACACCTGGGTGTCTCCGGAGCTGCTGGCGGGCGTCGTGCCCTCGAATCTCGGAGGGATGCTGTTGCTGCGCGGCGACTTCGTTCTCGACGGGACCACCTACCAGGCGGTCAGCCTGGTCCGGCCGGACCCCACCAACTACGCCTCGTACACGTACGACACGGAATCGGGCGTGCTGCTGGCCGAGGACACGCAAACGCAGGGGACCGTTCCGGGAACTGACCCCCAGGTGCCGTCCGGGGACACCTTCATGACCGTCACGCACCTGGCCGGGATTCGCCAGCGCGATGTCCCGGGCCTCGCCGGCACGAACCCCGAGTGGGTCGCATCGACGGCGGGCCTCACGTACAGCGGCACCGAGGTGGTCACCAATCCGCTCCTGCCAAGTGCCGGAGGACTGACCTTTCCGATGCACGAACGCGTCACCTTCGGGCCGGGTGGCGCGAACTGGGCGACCTACACCGCCGACATCGAGGTCGACATGCAGGGCGTCCCGCCGCAGCAGTCAGAGACGAAGGGCGTCACCAGCACGGCCGGGCTGTTCTGGTACGACACGACGACGCTTGCCGGCCTGCAGCCCGGCCAGGTGCTCGACCAGGATCCCTTGACCGGCGGCTCCACGACTGTCTCGGCGGTTGGCCCGGGTCCGAACGGTCAAGCGGTGACGATCGTCGATCAAGTGCCGGGCATCACGACGACGTCGGTTTACGACGCCACGACCGGCGTCCTGCTCGCGGCTCAGGTGAAGGTCGACGTCAGCGGAACCACGTACACGCTCGAACTCGACTCGCTTCCGTAGCGCGGGACGACGACGGGAAACGAGCCGGAGCAACAGCGCTGCGACTGAAATCTTTCAAAACTCGTGCGCAAGTGAAACGGTGAAGGCGGCATCGGACTCGTAGACCTTCGGCAACGTTGCTACGCTTGGGCGCCTCGGACCCGATCAAGGCTGCGTAGTGGTCTTCTCCGGCCCAGAAAACGGAGAGACCATGCCTACCGCCGACGAACGACACGGCCTGCTTCGCGACCTCGAGCCCGAGGTGGGACGCCTCCTCGATCGACACCTGCAGGTCGCTCGCGAGTGGTTTCCGCACGACTACGTCCCATACCGGCTCGGGCGGGATTTCGATCGAGAGCCCTGGACTCCGGACCAGCCACGTCTTGGCGGCGTGGCCCAGATTTCGTTCGAGGTCAACCTCCTGACCGAGGACAACCTGCCCAGCTACCACCGGGTGATCCACAGCCTGTTCGGTGCCGGCGACGGTGCCTGGATCAACTGGATCGGGCGCTGGACGGCGGAAGAGGGACGCCACTCGATCGTGCTGCGGGATTACCTGATCGTGACTCGCAACATTGATCCCGTGATGCTCGAGCGCGGCCGGATGTTGCAACTGCAGCAGGGCTACGACCTCAGCAGCGTGGATCCGTTACGAGGTCTTGCGTACGTTGCCTTCCAGGAGGTTGCGACGAGGATCGCCCATCGCAACACGGGGCGCTATTCCCAGGATCCGGTGGCCGACCGGATCATGCTTCGCATCGCCGCCGATGAGAACCTGCACGCGGTCTTCTACCGCGACATTTTGAACGCCGCACTGGACGCAGAGCCTTCGGCGGCGGTCGTTGCGATCGTCGACGAGGTACTCGCCTTTGACATGCCGGGATCTCGCATCCCGGGATACCTGCGCAAGGCCGCGCAAATGGCTCGGGCGGGCATCTTCGACCTTCGCATCCACCACGATGAAGTGGTCATGCCACTGCTGCGGCATTGGCGCATCTTCGAGCGCGAGGGACTCGACGAGGCCGCGGAGGCGGCTCGAGAGCGTCTCGTCATCTATCTGGCTGAACTCGATGCTTCCGCCCGGCGTTTCGAGGAGCGCCGTTCGAGCAGCGCCGCCAGGCGCGCCGATTCGACGGTCGCGACCCTCGAAACGGCATGAACTGGAGGGTTCGACACGCCGCTTTGACGTGGTAGTCTGCCTGCGACTCGAACCCGGCACTCCGACACTCCTCTCCCGACCGTCGCGAGAACGTCGCGACGCCGGCACAGAAGGAGTGTCGATTCATGTACGCGGACAAGAACCTCACGTGCACTGACTGTGGCGAGCAGTTCGTCTTCACGGAGCGCGACCAGGAGTTCTACGCCCAGCGCGGCTTCACGGAGCCGAGGCGCTGCGCGTCGTGTCGTGCAATCAAGAAGGCCCAGCGTGACTCCGGCTCGAGCGACAGCTACGGTTCGGGCGGCGGGTACTCAAGCGGCGGCGGCGGCGGTTATTCGGGCGGCGGCTACTCCAGCGGCGGCGGTTCAAGCCGTGGTGGCTACAGTGGCGGAAGCTCCAGCTACAGCCGGGGACCGCGCGAGATGTTCGATGCCACGTGTTCGAACTGCGGCAAGGCGACGCAGGTGCCCTTCCGACCGACTTCAGGCAAGCCCGTCTACTGCAACGAGTGCTTCGCGGCGCGCAGGTGAACCTGCGGCGTTTCGCGACGCCGCCGGCGGCCGACCAGCCGCCTCGCCACGTGATCGCGGAATACAAGCACCGTGCCCAAACGGTGACCTGCGAGTGCGGTTGGTATGGGAGCACCTCCGGCGTGCCCGGAGAGCGTTCACCGTGGCAGTTGCACGTCGCCGAGAATCGACCCGAGCGACGCTAGGAGCTCGCCCTAGGAGACGAGGCCGTCCCGCACCGGTTCGAGGTCGATCGTCCGTGCTCGGCGCGAGCCGCCCGACGCCGTGCGCACCAGGGCTGCCGGAATCGGACCGCCGATCAGCCGTTCGATGACCACGATCTCCCCGTTGAACTGACCGGACGCCTGGATCCTGACGCGATCGCCGATTGACAGGCCCGCACGTCCGACGCCGGCTGTCATATCGATCGACGCCAGATTCGGGCGAACGGCCGATTGATCAGAGCCGGGCAGTGGTTGGCGCCTGGTGCTGGTCTTGGCGACGGGGTAGAAGACCTTCTTGCGCTTTGTCACGAGCGGTTACTCGGCGTGCCGCAAATGGCCGCCACCTACCGGCCCCGCTTGGAGCGTGATGGCTCCTTTGGCGGCCTTGGCTCGTGGCCTGGTCGCGGGGGTCGCGGTGCGGTTCCGGGTGCCATGTCGGGGTGGGGCGGCTGCGGGGGCCGCTCGCGAGATGCCTTGACGGCCTGCTCGAACGCGCGGAGCGCCGCCGGCGGCGTGCTCGCAATCCAGGCCGCTTGAATGCGAACGAGCGTTTCGTTCTCTTGAGCGCGCCGATCGCGTTCCGCCTTGGAATGCTTAGTCATTCAGAACCCTTCGAATTCGAGGCGCGAGGGGCGCACCTATTCACGAACTGTACAGGTGAGTGGCGATCGCCGTAGATCGTGGCGAACATGCGTTCGAGCGACCGCTGGATCAGGCGATCCGGGCAACCGTGCAGTTCGCAATGCGGACGCGATGCGAACTGCCCGAGTCGCGGTCACCCGCAGGGTCCAGCCAGTCAGGCTGAGTCGATGCTCACTCCACTCGCCGAAGCTGCTGCCGAACTGGCCGCGCTCCGACAGCTATTGCTCGTAGGCCGCGACGGAGCGTCCGAGGAATGGCTCGCAGCGATGAAGCTCGCGATCAACCGAGCGGAGGCACGCTTCCGCCGGCTGCGCGGACCCGATGACCGGCCGGATCCGACTCGTGGCATTCAGCCAGCGACGGCGACCTCCGTGCGCCCACCTCATCTCGCAGTAAACGGGGAAAACGTGACGGGCCGCGTAGCATCTCATCGATAGGCAGCCCACCACTCCGCCGGAGGCAACACCATGAGTGAAGAGACCAAGCCAACCCAGACCGGCGATCCGGTCAGTGTCGTGCGCGGCGACGTGGTCGACGGCGACGGGGGTATCCAAGCCGAAGGTGTCGTGGCCGCCAACACGGACTACGCGCTCGTGGTGGCCCAGTTCGCCGACTCCAACGCTGCGTTGGAAACCTACCAGGCGCTCATTGACGCAGAGACCGCTGGTCACGTGCAGGTGGAGGGTGTGCTCGTCGTTCGGGCAGAAGCCAACGGCCAGATCGACGTTCAAAAGGTCACGGACCACAGCACCAAGACCGGCCTGAAGTGGGGCATCGTCGGTGGTGTCGTGCTGGGCGTCATCTTCCCGCCCTCGATCATCGGCAGCGCCGCGGCGCTGGGCGTGACCGGCGGGGTGCTGGGCAAGCTTCGCCAGGTGCATCACAAGTCGGAGCTCGAGGCGTCTCTCAATGGCGTGCTCGCCCCGAACGCGTCGGGGATCCTCGTACTCGCGAAATTGCCTGCCGTGCCCGTGGTCAGGCAGACCATGCCCAACGCAACCAAGGTGACCGAGGTCCCAGTCGACGGCCCGACCGCTGCCGCCATCACGGAGGCCGCCAGGTCGGCTGCTGTGTGACGTCCCAAATCAAACGGACAGGATGCGCACGTCTTCTTGTTGCTGCGCTCCATCACTGCGGCCCTTGACGATCAACGAGACGATATCGTCAAGGCCCACCTTGCTGATTTCCAGCTCTCCCTGACTCAAGCCGCCCTTCATCACCATGACGCGGTCCGCGATGGCGAGCACATCGGGAATGCGCTGGGTAATGAGGATGATCGAGTGCGCCCCTTTGAGCCCGAGAATGAATTCGAGGAGGGCGTTCGCTTCGCGCACGCCTAGCGCCGCCGTCGGTTCATCCAACAGGAGGATCTTGGAATCGAAGGCGATGCTTCGGGCGCACGCGATCATTTGTCGCTGACCACCCGACATCCGCTCGACGAGCAACTTGGGCGACTTGATATTGATTCGCATCTTGGCGAGGACTTCGGCGGCCTCCTTCCACATCCGCTCCTTGTCGAGATAGTCGCCCCAGAGAAGCCGTTCGCGTCCGACGAATAGGTTGGATGCAACATCCATATTGTCGAACAGCGCGAGATCCTGGTAGACCATTTCGATTCCCAGACGACGTGCATCGGCAGGGTTGCAAATCTTGACCTCGGCTCCATTGATGAACATCTCGCCGGAGTCGGGAACATAGGCTCCGCTCATGATCTTGGTTAGCGTGGATTTGCCGGCGCCGTTGTCGCCGACCAGTCCGAGTAGCTCGCCCCGCCTGAGCTGGAGATCCACCCCCCGAAGGGCGGCCACGGCGCCGAAGGACTTCGTGATCCCGCGCAGTTCGAGCGCGAAGGCTTCTCGCGTCGGAACGGTTGCGTCCGGTTCAGGCATTCGGCTCCTCCATCTCCCGATCCTGTCGGAGTGCGGAATCCGGGTGTTGCCCCCACGCACGAACCGATCGTGCGTGGGGGCTCTTGCGGTCACGACAGAACTGTCCTGTGGACGAACCACGGCCAGCTCCTTCGACTGCTGGGCGCTCCAGGTCACTCCCCGTTCGAAGCAAGTCGTGGTGGAGTGACACGTGGGCGCTTGGATCTACCGAGGAACTACGGGGTTGCGGACGCCGTCGGCGATTCGCCGGCGGACGGCTGCTTCGACAGCCACGCGTCGATGTTCGTCTGGTCGACGAAGATCGCGCCGACGTCGTAGAACTGCGGGATCGGCGGGGCGGTCCACTTGTCGAGGCCGTCGACGACGATCTGCGGGTGGTTGAAGTCGTAGAGGGCCTGGAGCCCATAGTAAGTGTGAAGCTCGCGCCGCGGACCGAAGAAGCCCGCGATCTCGCCGGTCTTCACCTTCTCGGCGAAGGCAACGTCGTTCTCGCCTGCGTAGACGAAGACCTTGCCCTGCTTGCCGGCTTCCTGGACCGCAGTGGAGGCGCCGATGCCTGCCTCCGAGTTGAGGTGAATGCTGGCAACGAGATCCGGATAGGCCGACAAAATGCCTGCCTCCGCGGCCGCGCCACCGTCAGCGCTGTTCTGATCCTCCTCGGTGGTGGCATACGTGAAGCCAGTGCCTGAATTCGCCAAGGTGTCCTTGGCCGAATCGATGATCGTCACCGTGGACGGGTTCGTGAGAGCGCCCGTCAGCGCGATCGAACCGCTGCTCACCCCACGCCGCTGAAGGTCGGCGAGGACGTAATTCATAATGAACGCGCCGAGGGCCTGGAAGTCTCCGCCGATGAAGGAGAGGCGTTCGGACCCCGGCACATCGACATCGATCGTCACCGTTGGGACTTTCTCGTCGATGCACTTGTTGATAGCCTCGGTCAGCGACGCATCGAGTCCGAGGACCATGACCCCGGCAGGATGGCCGGCGCATTCCTGCTCGATCGCCGCGAGCTCACCCGGGACGTCGAACGTGGTGGGACCGGAGACGCGCGCGGTAACCCCGAGGTCCTTGGCGTGCTGGTACAGAACGGGGAAGTCCCGTGCCTGGAACAGCGGCAGGGTCGAAAGCGCTCCGACCCACACGTATTCCTCCGATCCGTTCGCCGCTGGCGACTCCGATGCGCTCTGGTTCGTTGACTTGTTGGATGTTGCCGCGATCGCGGTCACGTTCAGGGCGGCCACCAACAGAACGATCACCGCGACGATCGTCCCAATCTTCAGTCGTTTGGCATCCATCAACCGTTTCCCTCCTGGTAGTGGTTGGCTCGACGATCAACTGACCCCAAATGCCATCGGCTCCCTACCTCTCTCCTCTCTCTTCGATCGCCGAGCTACTGGCGGCGGCGCTGCACGTACTCAGTGGAGACGGCAGCAATGAGGACAATTCCGACAACGATCGACTGCCAGTAGACCGGCACCTTGGAAATGATCAGAACGTTCTGGATGAGCGTGATGAAGATCACGCCAAAGAACGCTCCGGGAATGGACCCGGCTCCGCCGCGTAATGCAGCTCCGCCAAGCACGGCGGCGGTGATCACCGTCAGCTCGACTCCGGTGCCGGCGGTCACAATCGCGGAGTCCAGTCGTGACGCCGTCAAGACGCCAGCAAGGCCGGCGAGGAGGCCGCTGAGGACGAAGCCCAAGAAAATCACGCGACCTGGACTGATGCCGAAGAGGGACGCCGCCCGACTGTTGCCGCCGATGAAGAAGAACTGTCGGAAGAATCGACTGCGATTGGTCAGGACCGTGAACGCAACGACCAGCAGGAACATGATCCAAAACGGATACTGGACCCCGAAGAATTCGCTCTCGCCCATCCACGAGAAGCCGTGGCCCACGGTCGTCACGCCGGTTCCCGCGATCAGCAGCGTCACGCTACGGAAGATTCCCAGTGTTGCGAGCGTCGTGATCAACGCATTGATGTGGAGGCGGGTCGTGATGACACCGTTGATTGCGCCGCATAGGGCTCCAACCGCCAAACCGGCCACGAATGCGATCGGAACCGGGATGAGGTATTGCTTGACGAGGAGGGCCGCAACGATTCCGGCCAACCCTAGAATCGATCCGATCGACAGGTCGATCGCAGCGCCGATCATCAGCACCGTCATGCCGACCGTGAGAATTCCGGTTTGTGCCGCGTTCAGCAGGACGGACGAGAGGTTGGCTTGGTTGAGAAACCGTTCGCCGTGGACGACGCCCATGTAGACGACGACTACGACGATCAGCGTCGCCATGAGGACCGGGCGAGAATCGATCAAGAGGTTCGGATATCGGCGAATCGACGACCATCGAGATGCCGACGGCTCAGTCGTTCCGACTGACGCGGCCGCACCCGCGAGCGAGTCGGGCTTCGGTCCTGTCACTGGACCGTCCCCGTGTCGCGTCGCTCCGCCGCTTGCGTTCCGGCGAGGTCGTACGCGCCGAACACGAGGCGTAGCGTCTCGAGGTTGTCGGCACCGGTCGTCTCGGCCTGTCCACCGCGCAGCCCACTGAGCAGATCGGCGTTGCACGGCACGATCGATGCATGGACCAGGTCGTATGCCGGGTCGGCCCACGGGTAGTGGTGGGGAGGCACGCGGCGTGAGACGGTGCTGCCGCCCGTCGTCACCCGCAGGTCGTAGCCGACGTCGAGCCGGACGCTGCCCTCGCTGCCCTCGACCCGTACCAGCGTCTCGGGAAACGCCTCGACTTCGAGCTTGCTCGCGTAGCTGAGCTCGCACGCGACGGTCACGCCCGACCGGCTCATCAGGAGCGCGGTGGCGACGTCCTCGCCGCAGATCCCCGGGTGGATGCGGTCAGTCGTCGCCGCGATCAGGCGGCACTCCCCGAACAGGAACCGCGCGACGTCCAAGACGTGCGTGCCGACGTCGGCCAGGATGAACCGGTCGACTTCGGCCAGGAACGGCTGGTTCTCGAACACAGGAAATGCCGACGAGAACTCCAGCCGAGCGCGGAATGGCGTGCCGATCGTGCCGGCATCGAGCACCGACTTGAGCTCGCGGATCGGGCGCTGCCAGCGGAAGTTCTCGTGCACGAAGAAGGACACGCCCGCATGCGACGTTCGCGAGACCATCGCTTCCGCATCGGCCAGCGACTCGGCCATCGGCTTCTGCGAGATGACCGCCACCCCCGCCCCGCCACCAGCTCGACGAGCTCCCGGTGGGTACTGGGGCTGGTGATGATGTCGACGAAGTCGAGTCGCTCGCGCTCCAGCAGGGCGAGCGGGTCGTCGTAGACGGCGGGAACATCGAACGCCTCGGCCAGGGCCTTGGCCCGATCACGAGATCGGTTAAAGATCGCGACGCACTCGACGTCACCGACTTCACGCCACGCAGCGAGCTGGTACCGCGCCCAGAAGCCGGCGCCGAAGACGGCAAAGCGCAGCGGTCGCGCAGCGGTTGTCACGCCGGCGCCGCCATGGGGGCCGGCTCGATCACGTGGCTGTCGCCGTTGAGGACGAGCGTCTCGCCCGCCCGAAGTGCCAACGCCGACGCGCTTGCCGGTCGAATCGTGCTTCGGCACCGCGGCCAGAAAGTCGGTGACGTCGACGTCGTCGACGTCGACATAGTGAGTCCCGACGGCATAGCGGACGCCCGAGAAACTCGGCCGCGAGGGCTGCCTCGTCCGGGCTCATCTCGCCGGTCAGGACGTCACCGGCTCCGGCATTGAACGTCGGCAATAGCGACTTCGGCTGGGTACAACCGAGCAGGCCGACCGTTGGCTGGTGAAGCCGACCGATCAGCTGCATGTTCATCGAGATCGCGCTGTCGCCGTAGTGGTAGACGCTGATCCCGGGTTCGGTCGGGACCACGAACGCAAGTGGCCACCCCACCGCGACGCTCCCGTCTGCGAGCCGCGTCTGCGCCCAGTGGTGGCACTCGACCGGCTTCACGTGGACGCCGCCGACCCGCACCTGGATACCCCAGATCGTGTTGCGGATCTGGGACGCCGGAACGCCGCGATCACGGAGCAGTGCGACGCTGTCCGAGCTGCAAACGACCGGAGCGCCGGTTCGCCGGGCGATCTCGGCCGCATCGCCGAAGTGATCGAGTGCCGCGTGCGTCACGAGGATGACGTCGGGCCGTTCCAGTTGCTCGTGGTGAATCGGTGCGACCGGGCTGCCGCTCAAGAATGGATCGATCAGCACACGTCCGACTGGTGCCTCGATCTCGTACGCGGCAATCCCCAGGTAGCGGATCCTGGTCGTCATTGGTGGCCCTCTCCCTCGGTCTCGACACGAAGTGCGTCTTCCGTAACGCCTGCGGCTCCCCGCGCACGCCGTCGACGGAGTGCGATCACGCGACGGACGGCATCGGCGATGTCTCGTGGCTGCATGTGGTGCTCGGTAAACAGGTCGTCGATGCCACCGCTGTCGACCCAGCGGTCGCGCACGCCGATCCGCTCGAGCGGCACGGGGTCTGACTCGAGCGCTTCGAGAACGGCGTCACCGAGGCCACCCAGGACCGACGCGTTCTCGGCGGTAACGACACAACCGGTCTTTCCGGCGGACTGCCGCACCAGGTCATCGTCGAGCGGTTTGATCGAGGCGAGATGCAGCAGCTCCGCGTCGATCCCGTCATCGCGGAGCAGGTCGACAGCACGCAGCGCCACGCTGGTCATGACCCCGGTCGCCGCGATCGTCACGTCCGTGCCCTCGCGGACGAGCTCGCCCCGACCCCACTCGAACTGGTGATCGCTGCCGAAGAGCCGCGGGACGGTCAGGCGCGTGACGCGGAAGTACACCGGGCCAGGCGTCTCGACCGCGGTCCGCATCACGGCGCGGAGATCGGCGTTGTCGCCCGGGTCGGCCACCAGCATGTTGGGCAGCGCGCGGAACACCGCGACGTCCTCGATCGCGTTGTGCGACGCCCCGGCCCGCGAGGTGGGCAGGCCGACGTACGAGCCCGGGATCTTCACATTGAGTCTGGGGTAACAGATCGAGATGGCGATCTGATCCAGCGCTCGGCGGGCGGCGAAGACCGCGAAAGTTGATGGGAACGGAATGAACCCTTCGAGTGCCAGACCGGCCGCGATGCCGAAGAGGTCCTGCTCGGCGATCCCGACCTGGATGAAGCGGCTCGGAAACGCGTCCATGAACCGGACGGTCTTGGAAGACGTATTGAGGTCGGCGTCGAGCACGACCACATCGGGGCGCTCATGGCCCAGTTCCACGAGCGCATCCGCAAAGGCATCGCGAAGGTCGCGGCTGGCGCCGTCACTCTCCGCCATAAAACGTCTCCTTGGTCACCGGCAGGTCGACCCGCGAGTACCCCTCGTCCGGTCGCCCGTAGGTCCGTGCCAGCTCCCGTAGCATCCGGTCGGCGGTCTTCGGGTCGGGGGCATGGGTGTGCCACTTGGGGTTGAACTCGGCCATCTCGACGCCGCGCCCTTTGACCGTGTGGGCGATGACGACGATTGGCTGGCCATGCGGTAGCACCCAGCGGGCGCGATGGAAGGCGTCAGCGATTGCATCCAGGTCGTGGCCGTCGACCTCGATGACTTCCCAACCGAAGGCGCGCCACTTGTCGGCGAACGGCTCGACGCCCATCTGGTCCCAGGTAAAGCCCTTGGCCATGACCTTGTTGTAGTCAACGACCGCGATGAGGTTGTCGAGGTGGTACTGGGAGGCCGCCATCGCCGCTTCCCACACGTTTCCCTCGTTGCATTCGCCGTCGCCGAGGAGGCAGAAGACACGGGCGCGTGGGTCGCGCTTGAAGCGCAACCCGAGCGCGCGCCCGACCGATACCGAGAGCCCCATCCCGAGGGGCCCGCCCGATGAATCAAGCCCTGGCGTCCGGGTCATGTCGGTGTGCCCCTCGAGCATTCCGCCGAGCTCGGTGTATGAGTAGATCGCGTCCTCGGCGAAGTACCCCCGCGCGGCGAGGGCCGCGTACAGGCCGGGCGACCCGTGGGCCTTCGAGAGGATCAGCCGATCGCGGGCTTCCCATCCGGGCCGCTCCGGATCGATGCGCATGGTGTGGAAGTAGAGAACTGCCAGCAGCTCCGCCATGGAGAACGAGCCGCCGATGTGGCCCCACTGGCCCCAGGCGATCATTTCCACCGAGAGTCGGCGGATGCGGTACGCCGCGTCCTCGAGGCGGCGCCGTTCCGCCTCGCTCAAGGCGGTCATCCAGGCGTCTCCGTGACGTCGATCACGTACAACGAGTCGGCATTCCATTCGGGCTGGCGCAGCAGGAGACCGTGTGGCGCGTCGGCGACGTCAACGGCTTGCTCGGTACGCGTCCCGAGGTCCCAGGCTCGCACGTCCGAGATCTCGACGCCGTTGATCGGCACGTCGGTCGCACTCGGGACGTAGACAGCGACCCGCGAGCCGTCGATCGACATCGACGCACGAACCCCGGGTTGTGGGTCGGTGAGCAGGTCCTGCCGCGGAGCCGCCCCGATGAGACCCAGTTCGCGCATGAGTCGAGCCGCGAACGCGACATCGTCGGCTCCCGGGAACGCCATTGCCGTCCATCGGTCGAAGGGGACTCCCGAGAAGTCGGCGTGGTTGAACGTGACACCACGCCGGTGCCAGCCCCAGACACCGTGTGCGCCGTAGCCGAGTCCGGCGCTCGCCCCCGCGAGCAAGCTCTGCCAGGAGGCGCGACGGACGTCCGCCGCAGCCCATCGACCGAATTCGAATCCCAGGCCGTGGCCCTCGTAGCAGGGCTCGAGGTTGACGGTCGGGCGCGTCGCCACCGCACGGTAGTGCTCGGCGTACCCCCAGGCGAATGACTGGTACTGGCGCTGATGTCCCGACTGGTAGGCATAGAACCCCATTCCCGGGGTCGCCGCCAGCTCTGCGTCCAGGACGGTCGTGTCCTGGGTGTGGAACGCCGTAACGGCGTCCGGCACGAGGTGGCGCAGCTGAAGGAGGGAGTCGACCCAGACGTCGCGTGAGGTGGCGCTGCGGAGGTCGGCGTCCCCGGCCACGAGGTACAGCGGGCCGAAGTCGTCGAACGCGTCCACGACCGACGCGATGTATTCCGTGCGAGCTGAGTCCGCCATTACGAAACGCGAGTCGCGCACGGATGCCCAGGTCTCGGGCACGTAGTTGCACCACAGGACGACGAGTGCCGGTGTGAGCCTGTGCTCGACAGCGACCGCGAGCATTCGGCGGGCGCGATCCACGTATGGGACCCGGAGTGGGCCGAAGTCCGGTCGACCGTCCCACAACCCCGTGAACGGTTCCGGAAGAGGACCGGCGGTGGCGGACAGGTCGTGGAGGATCGGCAGGATGCTGATGCTCACTGCGTTGAAGCCCTGGCGCGCGCGCTGCCGCACGTAGCGTTCCCACTCGTCGTCCGGAACGTGCGTGAACGCGCTCCAGAGGGTGTCGAACAAGGGGAACCACTTCGCGTCGTCGCGGACGAAGTGGTCGCCCGAAGCGGCTACGGCGATTCGGGCTCGAGGGGCGATCGCTTGGGCGGGCGCAGTCATGCGTTACGCGCCTCGTCCATCGCGTGTTGGAGGGTTTCGCGCGCCTCGTCCATGTGCGAATCCATCGCACTCCTGGCGGCGTTCGGCCGTCCGAGACGCACGGCGTCGAAGATCCGACGGTGGTACGTGATGCTGCGGGCCGGCGTGCCAGGGATCCGCAGCGCGAGCCGCCGGCCTTCGACAAGCAACTGGCTGATCGATTCGAGGATCAGCAGGAACATCTCGTTCTGCGTCGCAGCGGCGAGCGCCCGGTGAAAGGCGATGTCTTCTTCGACGAAGGCGTCTGGGTCGTCGAGCTTCTGCTCGGCCTCGCGGAGGATCGACTCCATCGATTCGATGTCGGCAGGCGTGCGACGCTCGGCGGCCAGGACCGCGATATGCGTTTCGAGCACGCGCCGGACCTCGACCACCTTCTCGTAGTCAAAGCCGCCTGGCTGCATCTTCAGAAGGCGGCTCATCGACTCCGCGGCCGATTGCGCAGTCGGTGCCTGCACCAGCGTTCCGCGGCCGTTCGTGATGACGACGAGTCCCTTGGCACCGAGCGCACGCATCGCCTCGCGCACCACGGTCCTGCTCACCCCGAATTGGGCGGCCAGTTCTCGTTCGGATGGCAGGCGCGCGCCGGCCTCGAGGTGGCTGTCGACGATCAGTCGCTCGAGCTCGACCACGACGCGGTCTGAGAGCGTCGCTTCGCGCGCAAGCTCGCGAACGATCGGCTCGGGCCTTGAGCTGGCTGCCAGGTTCACCGGGCTCCCTTTCGTCTTGACCGCATCTCTTCCGGCATGTAGCGTGCGGCATGTGGCATGTGGCATACCACCACGTGCCCGAGACCCATGTCAAGCCCCGCGTTGTGGTTTGGTGGAGGAAGGGAGTGACGGACGAGCGCCCGACGATCGACCATCTGGGCATCGCCGTGAGGGATGCCGACGCTGCCGCGGCGTGGTTCACGGAGCGCATCGGCTTTTCGGTGGTGCACGACGAGCGACTCGTCGATCCGCCGGTGCGGCTCCTGTACCTCGACGCGGGGAACGTCACCCTTCAGCTCGTGGAACCGTTGGGTGCGGGTCGGATCTCAGCATTCATCGATGACCACGGCGAAGGGCTCCACCACCTGTGCCTGCGCGTGTCGGATGTCATTGCCGCGAGTCGGACGTACGCGCCTGACGCGCCAGGGGCGCCGTTTCCTGGCGGTCGCGGCCAGCGCACGTGTTTCCTGGACGAGACACCATCCGGGATCGTGATCGAGCTGGCGGAGCCGCCGGTGGACGAGGTCGACGGAGCGGTGCGCACGTGACGGGAGCGGGCGAAGGCAGGGCCGATCTCGAGACGCTGGTCAGCGTCGCGCTAGGGCACGACGATCGACGCGTGGTCGTCTTCGATGATGACCCAACGGGCACGCAGACCGTGAGCGGCGTGACAGTCCTGCTGGATGCGCGGCCCGAGTTGCTGAATGCGTTCTTCTCGTCGGGGCAGCGCGCTCTGTGGATCCTGACGAACACCAGGGCGTTGCCACGAGAAGAAGCCGTTCAGCGCCTACGCGCACTGTGGGCATCCACCGACGCCGCGGCACGAAGAACGAGGTCGCCATGGTTCGGCATTCTTCGGGGTGATTCGACGCTGCGTGGACACGTGTTCGCCGAGATCGACGCTGTCGCGTCTGTTGGCAGCGCGACCCTTTTCGTACCCGCGTTTCCCGAGGGCGGTCGCGTTACGCGACAGGGTCAGCACTGGCTCCGGATCGACGGCACGTGGCAGAACGTCGCGGACACGGAATTCGCCAAGGACCCGTTCTTCGGGTACCGCAGCCGGCTCTTGGTCGACTGGGTCTGCGAAGTTGGCGATGGCCGCGACGCCCAGGTGATTTCCCTCGAAGATCAACGGCGCAATGGCCCAGCTGCGATCAGCGACGCACTTCTCGGGATCGCGCCGGGCGGCGTGGTCATCCCGGAGGTCGAGACTCCCGACGACGTTCGTCGTGCCGTGCTCGGCCTGATTGATGCCGAGCGTCGTGGACGGCCCATCACCGTCCGATCGGCGGCGACCTTCGCCGCTGCACGCACGGGACTGCGCGCGCGGAGTGTCGATGCCCGCGTGATCAACACGATGGGCATTCCCCGCGAAGCGAATGTGCTGGTTGCCTGCGGATCGCATACGTCGGGGAGTGGCCGGCAGCTGGCAGCCCTCGAGAGCCACGGAGTCGACATTGCCGTTTTGGAGGACGACAGACGCGATGGCGATGCCGTGCGACGAACCGCCGCCTCGCTCCGGGAGCATGGTCTGGCGGGCATCGCCACACCCCGTCGCTACGTGCCGGGCACGGACTTCGAGGGCGGAGCCGCATGGATGCGCAGACTGGCGTCGGCCGTCGCGACGCTTGCACACGACGCAGATGTCGTCGTAGCCAAGGGCGGCATCACCTCCGCCGAGCTCGCGCGCGCCCTGGGTGCCGACGCCGCCACCGTCGAGGGTCAACTGGATCCCGGGATCGCGCTATGGACACTCGAGCGAGAGCCACGGCTGCCGTACGTCGTCGTGCCGGGCAACGTCGGCGATGCCAACGCCCTCGTCCGCGTCGTTGGGGCGTTCCGGACAACCTTTGCCGCCGAGCCCGCACGAACTGCCTGAGGATTTGTCGCATGCGTCAACTGGTCACGAGTGCGCCCTTGGAGCTTCGCTTCCGCGATGTGCCAGATCCTGCCCCGACGGAAGACGAGGCCGTGGTCGAGGTCGAGGCGGTCGGGATCTGTGGTTCCGACATCCACCTGTACACGGGGGACCACCCCTATTCGCATTTCCCAAACGTCCAGGGCCACGAGTTCGGCGGGCGGATCAGTCACCTCCCGGCCGGCTATCGCGGAACCTTTCGCGAGGGGCAGCGAGTCGCCGTGGAGCCCCTGCTCATGTGCGGAACCTGTCTTCCATGCCGCCGCGGACGTGGCAATTGCTGCGTGAACATGCGCACGTACGGGGCCCATATCGACGGCGCGCTCTCCGAGCGAATCGCCGTCCCGGTTCGGCTGCTCCATGACGCTGACGATCTCTCGCCCGAGTTGGCCGCGTTGGTCGAGCCGATCTCCATCGGTGTTCATGCCGTCGCTCGAAGCGGCATCCAGTCGGGAGACCAGGCCGTCGTCTACGGAGCCGGGCCGATCGGCCAGGCAATCCTCCTGGCTGCCGCGGACCTCGGTGCTCGACTGCTGGTCATCGACCGGCTTCCGTCGCGCCTTGCGCTCGCGACGGAGCTAGGCGCTGAGCGCACGGTCGACTCCAGCACTGACTCAGCGACGGACGCGATCTCTGGTTGGACGAACGGTGAGGGACCGGTCGTCGTCTTCGAGGCAACCGGGGTGCCAAAGGTGCTCGAGGCAGCCATTGACGTCGTCGCGCCGTCGGGCACGGTCGTCGTGGTCGGCCTTTCCAGCGATCCAGTCTCCATCCCGATGATCGCCTTCACCCGAAAGGAGCTCACCATCGTGGGGTCTCGAAACAACATGGGTCAATTCGGGCGAGCCGCCGATCTCGTCAGGAGAAGGCGCTCGGCTGCCGAACGGTTGATCAGCCACCGCTTCGCGTTCGCCGATGCGCCCGCGGCTTTCGAGCTTGCGCGCACAGAGCCGTCCAGCACCGAGAAAGTGATCATCCGGGTCGGAGGCGCGGAGTGACCCGCATCGCAATCGTCGGCGGCGGCGCCATGGGCGGAACCTTCGGCGTGCGGCTCGCGAACGCCGGCCACGACGTCACGATCGTGGACGTCGATGCGGACCTCGTGAAGGCCATCACCGCGGACGGCGTGCATGTCGACACCGCCGACGGCCCGCTCCATGCCCGCGTTTCTGCCACGACCGATACGGCCGGTGCGGGGATCCAGGACATGGTGCTGGTGTTCGTCAAAGCACAGCACACACCCAGTGCTGCAGCAGGGCTTGCACCCATGGTCGGCCACGAGACCGCCGTTGCCAGCCTGCAGAACGGCTGGGGCAATGCAGACGTGATCGCCGAGTTCGTCCCCGTGGGTCAACTCGTCATCGGGGTGACGTACCACAGCGCCACGGTCATCGGCCGCGGACACGTCAAGCACAGCGGCCAGGGAACAACCTTCGTCGGTCCCTATGACGGCGACGACCTTGGACATGCGCGCCGAGTGGCCGATGCCCTCGAGTCCGCGGGGATGGAAGTGACGGTCACCGCCGACGTGAGGACGGAGATCTGGCGCAAGCTCGTGCTCAACGCGGCGACATTGCCGACCGCCGCCCTGACGACCCTCCGTGCGGGCGAGCTGGGTTTACCGGGTCCCATGCTCGACCTGGTCGACGCCCTCGCGGCCGAGGCCGTTGCCGTTGCGCGAGCCCAGGGCCTGGCGATCGAGCTGGACGAACGGGTCGAGCGCATTCACGCGACGCTCGAGCGAGCAGGAGCGGGCAAGCCGTCCATGCTCCAGGACACCGAGGCCCGACGGAAGACCGAGGTCGAACGAATCAATGGCGCGGTCGTGGCGGCCGGCGACTCGGCGGGCGTCCCCGTGCCGCTCAACCGGGCGATGCTCGCAATGATCGGCGGCCTCGAGCGATCGTGGAGGAGAGAGGCATGAAGCTCGGGCTCGTTGCCACGGACAGTGGACCCCGAGTCGCCGTCGCTCGGGGTGATCGATGGGCGATCACCACGTTGACGACGATCGATGAGGTGATCGAAGGCGACCCCGGGGCTGTTGGTGCCGTCGCGCGCGCTGCCGCGAGCAACGCCTCCGTGGCCCGCGATGCGGTCAGGCTTCTCGCGCCGCTCCCACGGCCGGGCAAGGTGATCTGTGCCGGCATCAACTACCACAGTCACCTCGACGAGAACCCTGCCGCATCACTGCCACAGCGGCCGTTCTTCTTCGCGAAGCTGCCATCCGCGGTCGTCGGACCCGACGAGGCGATCGTGAAATCGGCACCCGACTCACAGCTCGACCCCGAGGTCGAGCTGGGTGTCGTGATCGGACGGCGCGCGCGCAACGTCTCTCGCATGGACGCACTGGACTATGTCTTTGGCTACACGATCGTCAACGACGTCAGCGCCAGGGAATGGCAGTTCGCGCCGGACGCCCAGTTCATGCTCGGCAAGGGCATGGACACGTTCTGTCCGCTCGGTCCGGTCGTGGTGACACGGGACGAGATTGCCGATCCGGGTTCGCTCCGGGTCTCGACGGTGGTCAACGGTGAGCGACGCCAGGACTCCACGACCGCCGAGTGCATATTTGACCTGGCGTCGCTCATCGAGTCGCTGACGCGCTACGTGACGCTCGAGCCAGGCGACGTTGTGTCCACCGGCACGCCAGCCGGGGTCGGTCTCTTTCGGTCGCCGCAGGTCTGGCTCGAGCCCGGCGACGAAGTGGTCCTCGAAATCGAGGGGATCGGCACGCTGCGCAATCCTGTCGTCGCAGGCTGGGCGCCCGGTTGAGCATCGGATCGCGGCGCGTTTCGGCGAGCGCAGCGCTGCCTGAGTTGCTCGCCGCGGCACGGTCGGGTCAGTACGCCGTGGCGGCGTTCAACGTCGTCGACCTCGCGACCATGGATGGCGTGCTATCCGCGGCAGCCGAGTGCGCCTCGCCGGTGATCGTCCAGGCTGCAGCGACAACGGCGCGCACATGGGGACCCGCAGTTGTCGCGGCCATGTTCCAGGCGCTGGTCGCAGACCGTCACGCAACCGCCGTGCTCCAACTCGACCACACGGCGGACCTGTCCGTTGGTCGACGCGTGCCTCGACGCCGGGTGGGACGCCGTTCTCTTCGACGGATCTGCTCTTCCTCGGTCCGAGAACATCGCCCGGACACGGGCGATCGTCGAGCGCGCACACGCCCTCGGGGCGAGCGTCGAAGGCGAGCTTGTGTCCATCCGCGGACACGAAGTTGGCGTCGCCACACTGGCCGACGACGCGCAACGCGCCACCCTGGAGGATGACCTGGCTTTCATCGAGGCCACCGGAATCGACTGCTACGCGCCGTCCATCGGCAACGTCCACGGCCGTACGTCAGCGCCACCCCATATCGACCTGGATCGGGCATCCGCGTTGGCTGCGGCGACCCCGATCCCGCTCGCACTGCACGGTGGCACTGGGCTGCCAGAGGACATGATGCGTGCCCTGATCGCGACGGGTTGCTGCAAGGTGAACATTTCGACGGCACTCCGGGAGGCTGCGACGTCAGCCATGGACGTGGCGCTGCCCAGCGCCGGCGACGATCCGCTGCCTGTCCTGGTGGCGGTCCGCGATGCAGTCCGACTCGTGGCTCGCGATGCGTTTCGACTCCTGGGGAGCCTCGGGCGCGCGTGATGCGAAGGAGGCTGGCATGAAGGTCCTGATCATCGGCGGCACCGGGTTGATCAGCTCATCGATCGTCCGGAGGCTTGTGGCGCGAGGCGACGACATCAGCGTCCTCAACCGCGGGCAGGCGTGGCGGGGCATCCCAGGTGGCGTGCGAAGGCTCGCGGTCGATCGCCATGACCTCGGCTCGTTCGAGGCCGCGGTCACTTCCGGCGCGCCGTGGGACGCCGTGATCGACATGATCTGCTACCACCCGGACGAGGCATCAGAGGCGGCACGGGTGATGCCCGGACGCACGCGCCAGTACGTCATGACAAGCACCATCGATGTCTACCAGAAGCCGGCGACGCGCTACCCGTACACCGAGAGCGAGCCGTACGGCGGCATCGGCGACTACGCCATCGACAAGGTCGCCTGCGAACGGATCCTGTGGGAGGCACACGAGCGCGGAAAGCTGCCGCTGACCGTGATCCGTCCGGCCGCGACATACGGCGACCGACACCTACCGGTGCACAGCCTCGGCCGCCGCACGAGCTACCTCGATCGGCTGCGGCGCGGAAAGCCGATTGTCGTCCACGGGGACGGCAGCTCGTTCTGGGTTTCGTGCCACGCGGACGATGTCGCGAGCGCGTTCGAGGGAGCGCTCGGAAACGATCGGACCATCGGCCGCAGCTATCACGCGGCCGGGGAGGAGTGGCTGACCTGGAACCAGCACCACGCCATCGTTGCGGAGGCCATTGGGGCGCCGCCGCCCACCATCGTCCACATCCCCACCGACGTGCTGGCGCGATTGGCACCACGCCGGACGGAGGTCGTTGCCCAGAACTTCCAGTTCAACAACATCTTCGACAACACGGCGGCGCACACCGACCTGGGCTTCCGCTACACGATCCCGCTCCGGGAGGGGCTGCCCGGCTGGTATCGCTCGCTCGAGGACGCCGGGCTGATCGAAGACAGCGACGAGGACCGGCTCGAAGACGCGCTGATCGACGCATGGACCCGCGGGGTCGACCTCGCTTCCGAGGACGTTGCGCCACTCGATCTTGATGGCTGACGAGCGGACCGAGGTTCGTGTCGGCGACTGGTCGCTGACGCTCGAAGCCGCGTCGCTGCGGTGGATCCGGTGGCGCGGCCTCGAGGTCCTGCGCAGTATCGAGGTGACCGTCCGGGACGCCGAGTGGGGAACCGTGTCGCCTCGTGTTGTGTCGCGGTCCATTTCACGCCGCCGCGCGGGTACGCATGAATCCCGTGGGTCCGGGATGGATGTGCTTCTGGACCTCGAGTACGCCAGCGGATCGGTCGACCTCGCGGCCCAGCTGTTGGTCGACCTGGACAGCACTGGCGTGCTGAAGGTTCGGCTGCGGGCCACCGCTCGCACTGCGTTCGAGCGCAACCGGATTGGGATCATCTGCCTCCACCCGATGGAGGTCGCAGGACGCGCCGCGACGTTCCGCCATCCGAGCGGTCCAGAGGCGGCGCGTTTCCCCGGTTCCACGGATCCGGAGGTCGTCTCAACGGACCTCGTCGGAATGGAGTGGCGCGCGACCGCGGGCGTTCGTGCGCGTCTCTCGCTGACGGGTGAGCTGTGGGAGTTGGAGGACCAGCGGAACTGGACTGATGCGTCGTTCAAGACCTACCCGACGCCATTGCGGCTGCCATATCCAGTGCTGGTCGAAGCAGGGACGGCCATCGACCAAGGAGCGGTCCTCGAAATCCGCGGTGGGCCGGCTCGCCGTCGTTCGGTACCTGCCGATGATGTGATCAAGATCAATCCGAGCCGCGGGCGCCGGCTGCCGCGGATGTGCAGCGAGTTCCCGTTCGATTCGTCAACGGAGGGAGCACCACTCGAGGCGATCGGGGCGTTGGGTCTCCACGGCTTGCGTGCCCTGCTGGACGTTGGAGACCAGGCTGCTGGGCGCTTGTCCGCGATCGTCCAGGCGGCCACTCCGCTCGGTCTTCCCGTTATCTGTGACGCGCTCATCGACGGACCCGCAGCCGCCCGTGACGCGCTCACCGACCTCGCCAAAGCGGCTGATCTCCGAGACGTCTTTGCGTTTGACCGCAGGAAACACCGTTCGCTCGATAGTTCGGAGCGCGTGATCTCGATCGCTCGTGAGGCAGTGGGCACACCCCACGGTGGCCACCAGATCCGCGTCGGCGGGGGAACGAGGGCCAACTTTACCGAGCTCAACCGGCTCCATCCAAGGCCCGCAGATGTCGATCTGATCACCTATGCCGTCAACCCGCAGGTCCACGCCTTCGACGAGGAATCGATTGTCGAGACACTGCCGGTTCTGCCGTTGACGGTCCGGGACGCGCGGCAATTCGCTGTGCGTCCGATCTCCGTCGTGGTGTCGCTGCGTCCGCGCTTCAATGCGGTTGCACGTGGGCCCGCGGACTTACCCCTTGTTCCAGACCGATCGCGGGCAGATCCGAGGCAGCAGAGCTCCTTTGCCGCGGCATGGCTGTTGGGTGCGATCGCAAATCTCTCCGTTCGGGGCGTAGACACGATCACGGTGGCCGAGACGCATGGGCCCGGCCGGCCTCATCGACACGAGCAGGGGCAGCCCGCTGCTCACTCCAGCCGGTGTGCTGATCCGCTCCATCTGCGCTTCGTGGGGTGGCGTGGCTGCCGTCGTCCAGGCCCCGCCATGGGTTGCGGCACTGGCCCTGGATGCCTCATCGAAGCGAACGATCTGGCTTGCAAACCTCACGGGCCGAGCGGGCACCGTGGGCATCGATCCGGACGATCGCTCCTACGACTGCCTGACCCTGCAGGTGGAGCCGGTCGCCATGACGGAACCAGGCTGGGAGCAGCGTCCGGCGCTACCGCGGTCGCATCGATTTCGCCTGCTCCCGTGGGAGGTCATGCGCCTCGAACAGCGATGAGGTAGGTACCAAGCGTCTACGGCGAGGACCGACGACCGTGGCGCTACCTGCTGGCAGGTAGCGACGATGGGTGGTACCCGGGGTCGAGGAGAACCGCTGCCGCCAATGACGATCCCGCTCCCGGGCGCAATGGTTGTGGACGCACGGCCAACGTGGTCTCCGACGAGACCGTTCGATCAGGCGGTGCCACCAGCCGAAAGGAGCGCTCAGATGGCTCTCTCCGATGAACTCAGGAAGCTCGCCGACCGTGCCAAGCAGGCCGAGGACGATGCCACTGCGGCCAAGGCCAAGGCTCGGGCCGATGTCGAGCGGCAGATGAACGACATCAAGACGTCGACTGACCACAATGCCGCGCGGCTGCAGACGAAGGTCAACTCGGTTCAGACCGAGGCGGCGGCGACCTGGGGCGACTACCAGAGCTCGTGGGACGCCCACGTGGCGAAGGTCCGCTCCGACATCGCCCGGCGCAAGGCGCAGCACGCCGCGTCAACGGCCGAATCACGCGCGGAGTGGTCCGAGAGCGACGCTGATCTCGCGATCGACTACGCCTACGCAGCCGTCGAGGAGGCGGAGTACGCGGTGCTCGACGCGATTCTCGCCCGGCGCGAGGCAGACGAGGCTGTCGCAGCCGTCCCCGCCTGACCAGCCAAGGCCGACCGCCTATCCAGAGACTTGTCCGCCGCCGCGTTACCAGCCCGGCGGCGGCTTCATCGTCAACGCCTTGTCGGCAGCGCCTTCGAGATTGGGAGGTCCACGCTGATGGAGGTGCCGACCTGATGCGGACTCTCGATGGACATGTGGCCGCCCAACGCCTCGACTCGGTCCTTCAGGCCCAGCAGACCGGATCCCCTGGTGAAGTCCGCACCTCCGAGGCCGTCGTCTCGTACGGAGACCCGCAGCTGTCCGTCCTTCAGCTCCACCCTCACGTCAACCAATGACGCGTGTGCATGCTTCGCGGCGTTGGTCAGCGCCTCCGAGACGACGTAGTACGCCGCAGCTTCGACCGGCTCGCGGAGGCGATCGCTCACCTGGACTTCGAGCCGGGTCCGCACCAAGGCCGAGCGCAACGATCGCCCGCGCATCGGGTTCGAAGCGCCCGACCGCGACGATGCTCGTGCCGAACAAGCGACCGATCTCGTCGCCGACCGCGTGGAAGATGACCTCGGGCTCGACGCCTTCGGCGACCAGTGTCGCTATCCGTCGCAGAGCCGCCTGCTCCTCGGCCACGCCGCGCAACTCCATGCGCGCCTGAACATTCGCAATGGTTATGGTGGCGAGGTCGGTGAAGTCGGCCAGGCGATTCTCGGAGCCTTCGGGTACTCCGGCCTCGTCTCGAGATGACGCAATCACCGCTCCCCACGGCCGGCCCGCGACGATGATTGGCGCCCCGACCGCGCGACGTGCCCGATCTCGCGCGCCATCGCCGAGGCAACCTCGTCATCGGCAACGTAGTCGACGCGCGTTGGACGCTGGGTCTCGAGATCCGCGAATGGAGGTTGTGCTTCCCAATCGGGAACTGCAGGCCGACGGCGAGTGGCTCGCCAGTGCGCTTCCAGGTCCCCACGAACTCGGCCGTGTCGCGGTCATAGCGGCTTACGACGACGTGATCGGCTCCGTCCAGGATGGTTCCCACCTCCTGGGCGACCGCGGCGAATATCGTGCCGGGGGGTGCGCCTTCTGCCACGAGCGTGGCGACGCGTCGCAGCGCCGACTGCTCACGCGCCAGCCGGTGGAGCTCCTCCCGCCCGGCGGGCTCCTCATCAGGCGAGCGCTGGATGATTGCCCTTGCAACCACCGTGCGCAGCCGGCTCAGCGGTGGTCGAGGAACGTGATCACGGCCAGCACGCGACGGTGGTCATCGGTGGTTTCCGCAATGTCCAGCTTCATCATGATGCTGCGCACGTGCTTCTCGACGGTTCCCTCCGTCACCCACAGCTGGCGGGCAATGCCCGCGTTCGAACGTCCTTCGGCCATCAGCGCGAGGACCTCACGCTCGCGTACCGAGAGGGCGTCCAGCGGATCGTGGCGATGGCGCGCGTTCACCAGCTCGCGCACGAGGGCTGGGTCGACGACCGCGGCCCCCTTGATGATCCGCTCGAGCGTTTCCAGGAAGTCGGTGATGTCCGTGACGCGGCTCTTGAGGAGGTAGCCGGTCCGCTCGCCACTGGCCAAGAGCTCGGTGGCGTGCTCCACGTCCACGTACGCGGAAAGCACGACGATGGCCGTGTCAGGCAGCTCGGCCCGAATCCGCCGTGCCGCCTCGAGTCCCTCGGCGGTAAAGCTCGGCGGCATTCGGATGTCGAGGACGACCAGGTCCGGGCGTTGCTGGCGCACCTGCAACATGAGCTGCTCGGCGTCGCCTGCTTGGCCGACGATCTCGATCCCGGACCGTGTCAATAGGCTGGCAAGACCCTCGCGGAGCAGAACATCATCGTCCGCAAGGACTGCGCGACGCCGTTGCGTCTGTTCATCGGTTGAGTCGATCACGTGGGGCAGCGCCACGCTGGTCTCCCGTCCCGTCCCCCCGAGGTTGGGGTGCCAGAGTAGGCCTGCGTGTCCAGTCTCAGCCACCGCTGCGCCCGACCAAGCGTCGGACCGCTTCGGCCGACAGCGACGACTTGGGAATGAACCCGACGGCCGGGCTGGCCTCGATGGACTCGGCGAACTCGTCGCCATCGCGTGTGGAGACCAGGATCAGCGTTCCCCCGCGCGGATCGGGACCCGCGGCCAGCCTCTGGGCCACGGCAAGCCCATCCTCATCGCCGAGAACGATGTCCAGAAGGGTCACGTCCGGTCGCAGTTCCGTTGCCAGGCGGATGGCCTCATCGCCGCTCGAGGCGACTCCGACCACGTTGATGCCCTGCTGCTGCAGGAGCTGACGGGCGGCGTCGAGAAATGGCGAACTGTCGTCAACGATCAAGCAGCGGAGCGTCACCTGCCGAACCGTACCGACCGTTCCAGGGAGTGTCATTGCAGGTAGCCGCAATCCTTTCGGAGCATCCCGGCCGACCGTCGAGGAGCCATGCGGCAGTCGGCAATACGCAGGGAGCGACGGCGCGAGAGGCCGCGCCGTCGCAGGGAGGAGGAAGAAGTTCGGAAGCCCGCATCCCAGTTCGGGCTTCAAGCATCGCTGAGTGCTAGCCGTTGGCCATCGCGCCTGAGATCTGCGACTTGACTTCCTTCGAAGCCGAGCGGAAATCCAGGGCGGCCGCGATGAGCGTGATGCCAGCCACGATCGCGTAGGCGGCGATGAGTGCGACGAGACCGACCGCACCGGCACCGGGCCGGACGAACATGATCCCGCCGAAGACGATCGAGAATGCGCTGTAGATGAGCAGCAGGACGCGATAGCGACCTTCAATGGGCGCAGAGATCGCAGCAACGAGCTGGATCAGCCCGAGCGCGATGGCCCAGGCGCCCACAACGTAGAGCAGCGCCAACTCCGAGATGGATGGCTGGACGAAGACGAAGACGCCGACGATCAGGCCTGCAATTCCATTGAGCACCAGCCAGATGCGGCTGCTGCCTGACAGCGGGGCGAAGGCAAAGGCCAGCGAGGTGACGCCGTCGACGAGCGCGAAGGCGCCGACCAGTAGGGTGAGGGCCTGGAGCGTGATTCCCGGCCAAAGCAGGATCACCACGCCGAACGTGATCGCGATCGCACCCCTGATGGCGAGACCGCGGGGAATCCGGTTAACCGTCGCATCGATCTGATCCTGAACCGTGGTCATTGGAAATCCTCCGTTCACCTCTCGTCGCGGCGTCTGCCGCGAGCGGTTGCCGCTGAGGCAACTCGTGAACGGATCGTGGTGATGCTCGTGCTGGATCGCCTCCCTGCAAGCCGTCCTTGTGACTTGCAGCTAGCCGCCATTCCGCTTGGAACCGCGTTCAGGTCAGCGGATCACGATGAATGCGTCCACGTCGACGAGCGGGCGCCTGCGGGTGCCCATCGCCTGCACGCTGATGGTGTGCGTTCCACTGTCATGGAACGTGCGCGTGAACACGACTTTGCGGTTCTTCTCCCGCCGCGCGTCCAGGTCGACGATGGCGGCCTGGCGACCGTCCACGATGACCTTGAGCGTGCCGCGGTTCGGACCGCGAGTCGCCACCAGGCCGATGCTCGACCCATGGAAACTGAGGCGTGCGCTCGACCCGGCTGAGCGTGCCACGGTCAGGCTCTCGCCGAGGGCGTGCTTGTTGGAGATGGTCTGCCATGGGCCGGCAAGCGACGCCGAGCCGGACTGCACGACCTGCGGGGAGATCCACGGCCCCTCGACCCAGTTGCTGACGTTGTGCTCGGTGTCCTTGGCGCGGACGCGGAACTGGTAGATCACGCGCGGATCCGCAGTCAGCGTGGTCGTGGTCTGGCGACGGCCCGACAGCCGGACCTTGTGCCAGGCGCCACTTCCGGCGCGCTCCTGCACTTGATAGGCGCCAATACCGCTCGCGTCGGTCGCCGACCACTGGACGTCGAGGGCAACCAGGCCGCGACCGGGCTGCGCGTGCGCCGGTGTCACCTGGGGCGCCTTGACGCGTGGAGGGTTCTTGTCACGGTCGGCGCGACCGCCGACGTCGCCGTTCCATGCGACGCGGATTCGGGGTGCGTAGTAGTACGTGAGGATGTGCTCGCCCGACCAGCCGAGCTTGGCGCAGGCGACTGCGCTTCGGGCATAGAGCCGCCAGCCGTTCGCATCGGCGCCGCAGCGAGACGTGCTTCCCGCGCGGTAGGCGGTGAGGAAGAAGCTGTTGCCCTTGCGCAGCGTCATGCCCCACGTCACATCGACAGCGCGCACCTGCTTGGCTGACGGGTGCGCGGAGGTCTTGAACAGCTGGTCGCGCGTGTCGTTGCGAACGTCGTAGCAAACGCCGCCGGACGTGCGGTAGTCGGGGCGATGGTTGCCCTCGAGCGTGTAGTACCAGGCGTACTGCTTCACGGCCGTCGCTCCGGCCTCGAGCACGGCGCTCGGGAGGTACGACGGCCACTCGCCCGACGCCATGACCATGGCGACGTAGCTCCTGAAGTTCTTGACCACGACGCGATGGTGATCGGCGAGGTAGACGCGGATCGTGGGCGGCGGCGTCGCGCGACTGGACCAGTTCGTGCCGCAGCTCGACGCCAGGGCCGGCATGGGGCTGAGGGCCGCCGGAATCATGACCAGCGACATCAACAGCGCGCCGGACAGCGTGGCCGCCACGTGGCGGTTGCGGTTCGTGAAGGTGCGCCGGAGCGCGTCAAAACGTGCAACGCGAATCGCGTGCAGGGGTGTGGCCGCATCGGCGACCGGGGCGAAATCCGCCACTTGTCGTGCCTCCTTCCTGGCAGACACCGCCGAGCAGGCGACGCTGTCGAGGGGAAGCCGCCGCATCGCGGGCAGGGCGTGACGTCACGAGAGACCGAAGAAGTCGGAACGAACGGATCGCGAGGGCGCACGCGCTGCGGAACGTGCGACATCGGCACAGGCAAGCCGTCTGGGCAACGGCCCGCATCCGAACCTCGAGCGGGGCGACCGCGCGCTCGGTGGGCGGTCGACAGATCCCTGCCGCTGGGGCGGCGGTCTTCTGGTTGAGCCTCTGCTGATGGATGGGTGAGCGGGGCGGAGCCTAGGACCTTGGTACTGGGAGGGCTAGCCCGGAAGGGGCATCTATGGTGCCTTGTGACAACCCGTGATTTGGGCGGGTCAACTGCCGGCGTGCTGTAATTGGGCGCGCTTCCGTCGCAATTCGACCTGTTGTTCCCGGCCGCGATCGTGGGCGCAAGAACCACCATGTGAGGACTCGACCGGATGGATGCGCACGTGACCGTCGAGGCGTATTGGGCCGCTGCCGAAGCTCGGGACTGGGACGCGTTCGGCGAACTTCTCGCCGATGAGGTCGTCTACCAGGCCTCGCAAACCAGGGAACGCGTCCGCGGCCGAGACGCGTACGTCCGGTTCAACGTCGAAGGCTTTCCAGGTCCGTGGCACCTCGAGGTCCGGCGAATTGTTGGGGAACGCCTCCGAGCCGCCAGCTGGGTCCAATTCACTGGCCCCGATGGGTCGCAGCCCGGGTTGTGCTTCTTCGAGCTTGACGAGACCGGCTTGATTTCGCGGATCGACGACTTCTGGCCGGATCCGTACGAGCTCCCGGCCAGCCGCGCTCACCTCGTCGAGCGGTATTGATCCCACGCGTTAGTACTGGCGGTCGCCCAGTGACGATATTGAGGAGCGGGTCGCCCCGGGCGTACCGGAGGAGGTTCTCCGCGTAGAGGTCGGCCTGGTTCGAAGCGGCGCGGATGTCACCGCCTGACACGTGCGGCGTGACGATCGTGTTGGGCGCATCCCAGAACGGGCTGTCCGACGGCAGCGGCTCGGTCCCGAAGACGTCCAGCACGGCACCGCCGATGCGTCGGTCGAGCAAGCGCCGCGGTGAGCGCGCCTTCGTCGGCGAGCAGACCGCGGCCCACGTTGATCAGCCACGCATCCGGTCGCATCGAGCCGATCAGGTGGGCACCGAACAACCCGCGGGTGCGATCGGTGAGCGGCAAGGTCAATACGATCACATCAGCGAGCGGCACCACCGACACGAGCGCTGATGGGGCGACGATCCGATCCGGGATCGAACCGTCCGGATCACCCGTTCCGGGCGCGCGATAGCCATCGTCGGCAAGGGTCTGCGGGTCCCGTTTCGCGGCGATCACGCGCATCCCGAGGGCGCTCGCAAGCCGAGCGACCTCGCGTCCAAGGCCACCGTAGCCGATGACCAGGATCGTCTGGCCGCGCAGCATCCGTCCACTCAGCGCAGCCCACGCCGCTCCCGTCGGCCATTGGCGGACGAGCTGCACCGCCTGGCGGTCGTCGGTTCGCTCGTTGATCCGAAGGATCGCCGCGAGCACGTACTGGCCGATGGCCGGCGCGAACACGCCGCGCGCGTTGGTGACCGTAAGGCCTCGATCCCAGGGCGGATCGGCGAGCAGGTGGTCGACCCCCGCCGAGCTGACCTGGAGCCAGCGCAGCCGCGGTGTCCGACTCAGGTCGCGGGGCGCGTACGAGCCGATCAGCACCTCCACGTCGTCGTCTGCCAGTTCGTCGTACGCGGCGCGACCGGCAAGCGGGCGGTACCCAATTCGGAACTTCGGGCCGAGCCCATCGAGTCGAGCGCGAATCTCGGTTGGATCCTTGGACGCGACGAGCACCTCGACCGGAGCGCGCGAAGCTGTACTGGACACCGGCGAATCGTAGATGCGGGAGTGCGACACCTGCAGGCCAGCTGCTGCTCATGCCGGACCTCCACTCGCGTCGATGCGGCGCGTGATCCAAACGCCCGGTCAGTCGTGATGGTCGAGCAGGTGGCCGGGCTGATGTACGTCGCGCTGGTCATCTCGAGCGTCGTCGGACTGCAGATCCGACGGCAGAATCGGGACTCCGAGGCGCTGACGAACAAACCCGACTGAGTCTTTACAGCCGGTCCTGCCGCAGGCATCGTTCCCCGCGTGATGAGCGAGTGGATCGATGTCTCGGTGCCGATCGTTCCGGGCATGGTGACCTTCCCCGGAGATCCGCTGATCTTCCTCGAGCGGGCGTCGTCAATGTCCGCGGGCGCGATCTGCAATGTGAGCCGGCTCGATTTCGGTGTCCACTCGGGCACGCACATCGATGCGCCGATCCACTTCATCGACGGCGCGGGCGCGATCGAGACGGTGCCGCTCGACGCGTTGGTCGGTCCCGCGCTGGTGGTCGATGCGTCGGCGCACGCGATCCACCTGGATGCCGCCGCGATCCGGAGCCTGCCGATTCCGCGTGGCACGCGGCGCCTGCTCTTCCGCTGGAACTCGGCGCTCTGGCGCGAGCCGGGCTTCCAGCCGGGCTTCCGCGCCGTCACCGGCGACGGGGCCGCGGCCCTCGTTGAGCTGGGCGTCGAGCTTGTGGGGAACGACTATCTCTCGATCGCTCCCTTTGACGCCCCGATCCCGACGCACCGGACGCTGCTCGAGGCGCGCGTCGTCATCGTGGAGGGCCTCGATCTCACGGCCGTCGAGCCGGGCGGCTACGAGCTGATCTGCCTCCCGGTGCTCATCCCCGGTTCGGATGGCGCCCCGGCGCGGGCGCTTCTGCGGAGGACCGACTAGCACGCAAAGCGTGGATTCCGCGGTGCTACGCTCGCGGCCTTCGGGGGACAGGGCCTGAGGGTGCGAGCGATGGACCGTTGGATGGGTGCGGTTCGCTGGCGGACCGCAGCGGTGCTTCTCCTGGCAGCGCTGGTTGCGCTTCCCAATTCGGTCAGGGCGGAGGTGCCTCCCGGACCAACCACCGACTCCCTCGCGGCGCTCTGTGCGCACTTCACGCCGGACGGCGCAGGCACGTCACCTGCACCCAGCTGCCCGTTCCTCACGGTCGCTGCCGATCAATCGTTGTTCGCCGGATTGCTTTCGGGCCAGCTGACGTTGGTAACCAGTGACCCGCTGAACGACCAGGTGCCCGTTGTCGTGCCGCCTCCAGGCGGTGGCGTCATCGCCGACCCGGGCACTGACATCGTCAGCATCGCCGTGACGGAGGTCCCGGCTGCGCAGCTACTCCGCGTTCGGGTCGGCGTTTTCGGCGTTGCCGGGCGTCGTCGGCGTGGTCGCGCAGGACGCCGGCAGCGACATCGTCGTCGACGTTCGGTTCGCGCTCAATACCGGGACCATCCCGGCGGTCTACCTGGTCACGGCATCGGGAACGACGGTATCCACGGACTTCAATGCGGTGGATCCGGCACTACCACCAGCCGGGTACACGTCAGCCCCGCTGGTCACTCCGGCGACGTCGAGCGGGCCGCTCCTGCCCGCGCCGGGTGTCGCAGCGGCGCCGACCGGCGACGGAGGCGTCGTGTTGGTCATCCCGGTGACTCCGCTCGAGGATCCGGCCGCGAAGGTCGCGATTTCGGCACGAACACCGACGGCGGCCGCGTCGGTTCCCGGCATCAGTCCGGCCTTTGATAGCGCGTTCGGCCGCGTCGCAGAAATGGTGGGCGGCGACGACGGCGCAGCTCTCCTCCTGCTGGTGTGGGCCGGCGTCCAGGATCCGGGCGAGCTTCTCCTGATCAACTTCCTGCTGGCAACCTGTGAGCCGCCGAACCCGAAGGTCGCGGTCCAGCCCGACGGGAAGCCGCCGGTTGCCGGCCATCCGACCCCGGCGATCAACGTGACGTGCGCTGCGACGGTGCCGCCATTGGTAGCGTCGGGCGGCACTGGAACTCCGGCCGCGAACTCGCTTTGTCCGGTGCCCGTTGCTCCGCCGCCTGACGGGGTCACCGTCTACTGTGGACTCAAGCCCACGCCGCCGGATGCGTCTCGAACGCTCATCTTCGTTGGCTTCGACCAGCCGATCGACCCGATCAACGGCGTGAGCGGCGTGTTCGCGGCGCCGCTCCTCGACATCAACGCGAAAGGTGATCCGAGCAGCGGCTTCAAGGCACGCAAGGGCTTCCCGTTCGACACGCTGCAGGGCAGCACGTCGTACCTGAAGGTCCTGGTCAACAACAAGAACGACCTGGAGCTCCAATCCCTCAACCCGCGCGCGTTCGCGCCAAAGCCAACCTCCGGGGTCGCGGTCGCGGAGCGTCCTGGGTGCTGTGGGAGGTCCAGGGACGCCCAACGCGGACTATCTGCCCGTGGTGGAAGTGAACACGCTCACGAGCAAGACGAGCTCGGAGACGGTCGTGACGGCCGGTACCTTGGTGGGCGCCCGCTCAAACCGGGACAGCCAGGCTCCTGCCGATGTACATCACACCGCCGATGATTCCTCAGGAGCAGCCGGAGCCACCGTCGCCCTGATCGTGGCCGCGGATCACCCCGAGAGGCTGATGACGAGCCGTTTCCGGGTCGTGACGATCGCTCGCGCGCGCTGACCGCCGGTCGCGCAGGAGGGCAGGGAGGTCGACGGTCAAACCATGAGTCAAACGCTTTCGCCGGCCGCACCGGCCGGTTCGGTCACGCCTGAAGCCGCGGGTCAGCCGGCCAACGCGCGTACCGTGCTGACGTCCCTCATCCTGGTCGCTGCCGTCGCGAACCTGAACCTGTCGGTCGCCAATGTGGCGTTGCCGGACATCGGAAAGTCATTCGACTCGTCGCAGACGACGCTCGACTTGATCGCGGTCGGCTACTCGCTCGGCCTCGCGGCATCGGTCCTCTGGTTCGGCGCGCTCGGCGACCGCTACGGCCGCAAGCTGATGATCGTCCTCGGGATGCTGCTGTCGATCCCTGCTTCGCTGGTCGCCGGGTTTGCGCCGTCCGACACCACGCTGTTCTTCGCCCGGGTCGTCGGCGGCCTCGCCGCAGGTATGGCGTACCCGACCACCCTTGCATTGATCACCGCGCTGTGGTCTGGCCCTGCGCGCACCCGGTCGATCGCACTCTGGTCCGCGCTTGGTGGCGGGATCGCGGCCCTTGGGCCGCTCGTGTCGGGCCTGCTGCTCGAGCACTTCGTCTGGGGATCCGTGTTCCTTGTCACGCTGCCGCTGGCGGTCCTCGCGCTGTTCATGGCGCAGCGCTACGTGCCCGCGCACATCAACGAATCCACCGAACGCGTCGACAACCTCGGTGGTGGGCTCTCCGCCTTGGCGATCGGAACGCTCGTAGTTGGCCTCAACTTCATCACCGCGCCCAACCTTCAGTCGTTGGCGGTAGGCCTCTTCGTGATCGCGGGCATTGGCCTGATCCTGTTCGTGATCCGCCAGCGGCGCGCGCCGAATCCGCTCTACGACCTCAAAGTGGCCGCTCGTCCGACGTTCTGGGTTGCGGCGATCGCCGGGATCATCGTCTTCGGCTCCTTGATGGGCATCGCGTTCGTCAACCAGCAGTACCTGCAGAACGTGCAGGGGTACAGCAGCCTGCAGGCTGGTGCCGCCATCCTTCCGGCGGTCTTCTTCATGGTCGTGGTCGCGCCCCGATCGGCGGCTCTCGTCCAACAGCGAGGCTCGCGGTTCACGCTGCTGGTGGGCCAGTCCATGCTCGCCCTGGCCTTCATCGCGATGCTGGCGTTGTGGGGTGAAGACTCGCCCTACTGGCAGGTTGCCGTGCCCCTCGCGCTCATGGGCATCGGGGTTGGGCTTGCCGGGCACGCCGTCGTCGAACTCGCTCACCGGCTCGGTGCCGGTGCACCGCGTTGGCATGGCATCTGGCACGGCCGACCTGCAGCGCGACCTGGGCGGTGCGTTGATGACCTCGATCTTTGGCGCCCTGCTCACGGCCGGGTACGCATCGGCAATGGGCACCGCGATCTCTCAGTCCGGGCAGGACATCACGGCCACCACGCAGAGCGAGCTGCAGCTGTCCTATTCGAGTGCCGTGGACCTGGCCAACCAATACCCGCAGTACTCAACGCAGATCATCTCGGCCGCCAAGGAGTCGTTCCTCCAGGGTGACAAGGACGCGTACCTGGCGGGATTGATCGCCGTCGTCATCGGTGGCGTGCTGGTATTCCTGCGCTTCCCGAAGCGGGAAGAGGAGGCGCGGCTGCGGGCCGAATACCGCTCCGAAGATACGGTCGCGGGCCCAGCTTAGGGTCGGTTGCCGCCCGTCTTCGGCGTGAAGATGGCCGGCAGGCCGCGCTCGTCGGGGTGGTAGCGCATCTTGGTGGCCAGGTCGGCGCCGCGAACCGCGCCGTCGGCGTAGTAGAAGATGCCGAACGCGTCGATGGCCGAGAAGTCGGGAAACACGCATTCGTCCATCACCGTGAACACCGGCTGGCTGGCGTCGACCCAGCCGCCCGACACGTTGTCGTTGCCCCACGAGGTGGTGCCGCCGAGGCCGTTGGTGCAGTTGTAGTCCGCCGGGTTGGCGCTCGGCTGGGGCGGTGGCACCGGTGGCAGCCTGCTACAAGTACGCGATTGCCGCAAGCGTCGGTGACGTCGAGTAGAGCGTCGTGAGATCGACCGAGATTCGCGTGGCGGAGTCGCCCGAGCCGTCCTCGAATTCGCAGAACGTCATGTGGCCGGCAAGCGGCAGCTGGGCCGACGGATCTCCGTTGGTGTTGGACGTGGCAATGCGCTCGACCAACTGGCCGCCCTGGTCGACGCAGTAGTCGCGCGCGTCCTGATCGGAGGCGCTGGCGGCCGGACTCTCACCGAGCGGGCCGAGTGTTGGCGAGGTGGCCGGTGACGGAACGCCAGCCGCATTGACCGCCGCACAGGCGGCTGCGGCACAGGCGATCACGGTGACCATGCCGAGTGAGCGGAGTCGGTTCGTCATGGGACCGAGCATGGGACCGGTGCCGCTTCCATGCAACCAACCCGTCCGGTTGACGTACCCGGCCAACCCGGTCGATGCTGGGTGCATGAGGCTCTCTCGTTCGTCGATCGTCGCCGTGGCGATCGCATTCTCCGCGCTGCTCTCGGCAGCGCCCGTCGGGGCAACCACCACTCCCAGCAGTTGGAGCGGCCGCTACGACCTCTACCGGTCGGGCGTCTTCTCGTCGCAGCAGACGATGACCTGGTGCGTGGCAGCGTCCGTTCAGATGATGCTCAACATCGTCAAGGGCGAGACGGACCATTCGTACGCGAATCAGCACACGTACATCCACTACGCGCGACAGCACGACCGATACAAGGACCCCAAGATCACCGGCACCGACGGCCAGGGTTGGGTCGCGGACCTGCACCACTACGGCGGTCTCTACAACTATCGGATCGTCGGCTCGGTCAGCTTCAAGAATGCGATCCGTTCGGCCGTGAAGCGGCTCCGGACGACCGGACAGCCGGTCGGGCTGATCATCGACCACCATTACCACGCGTGGGTGATGACCGGCTTCGACGCGACAGCCGACCCCGAGGTGGACTCCAGCTTCGTCGTCGAGGCGGTCTACATCATGGGTCCGCTCTACCCGCGGCCACGACAGTCGAACGGGCTCGATCCGCCACCGGATACGCGCCTGACGCGACAGGAGTTGGGGCACTACCTCAATACCTACATCGACCACCTCAAGCCCAACAGCCCATGGGAAGGGAAGTACGTCACCATCCAGCCATGAGTGACGGCGTGGCGGTGTCCGGGCGTCCGACCGTGTACGAGGCCGCCGGCGGTCGCGAAGGACTGCTCCGCCTGGCGGACGCCTGGCACCGGCGCGTGATGGACGACGAGGTCGTCAGCCACGCTTTTCGTCACGGTTACCACCCGCAGCACAAGCAGCGTCTCGCCGCCTACTGGGGCGAGGCGCTCGGCGGCCCCGCCGACTACTCCGGAGCGTACGGCGACGAGACGTCGGTCGTGCGGCTCCACAGCGGCAACGGCGAGCACGACGAGATGGACCAGCGCGCGATCGCCTGCTTCGACGGCGCGCTTGATGACCTGGGGTTTGCTGCCGACGATCCCGTTCGCCAGGTGCTGCACGACTACTTCGCGTGGGCGACGAGGCATTCGGTGAGCCGCTTCCATACCTCGGCCGACGACGTGCCCGACGGTCTCGCGATCCCGCGCTGGAGCTGGGACGACCTTCAGACCTGACGCGGCGGCGGCCGGTCTCGGCTGCTGAGGCCACGCCGCGCACTGAAGCGTTCGGCCAGTCGAACTTCGCTCGAATTCTCGTGCTGCGGTCCTTATCACGAACCGGCCAGGTCGACGGACGAGATCCGAGCGTGGCGGTGTTGTCGGATTCTCGTGGTGTGGGAATTCGACGGGAGATGGGGCCTCGTTCCAAGGTACGGCCCATGTGGTGAGAATTTGAGAGGAACCGGGAAGTCGACCCGGGAGCCGCGCGTCGGAATGGCTCCGTCGTTGACACGACACGACTGGGTTACGAACGCTTCGAGACGATCTCCACGAGGTTGCCGTCCGGGTCGCGGAGCAGCGCATTCCGGTTGTTGTTGCCGGTGTCGTGCGGCGCCTGAACAACGGGAACGCCGGCGGCCAGGAGTCGCTCGAAGGCAGCGTCCACGTCGTCGCACCAGATCACGAGGACCATCGATGGCCGGCCCGGCTCGGCGTCGACCCCGTGGACCCGCGCAGCCGCCTCGACCGTGCCGAGGCCGACCTTGAACCCACCAAGCGCGAACTCGACGTGCTCGGGCGTCCCATCCCTCGGCGTCCGGAACGTCTCCTCGAAGCCGAGCAGGTCGCAGTAGAAGTGGATTCCCGCTGCGATGTCGCGGGTGTACAGGTTGACGAACCCGCTGGTGAACATGGGCGGCACGGTAGCACCGGCCCGCACGAACACCGTCGACTGAATTGAGGGCCGCGCCGTTCGGCCGACGCCCCGACATCCCGGGCGAGCAATTGGTTGTCGGCGCGTTCCTGGTGCGGCCGTCAGTCGAGGGACGCGGTGACGGCGCCTGACGCGTGCATCGCGAGCGAACCGGACATCAGCGGGCCTCTGTCCACCTCGAGGAAGTCAGCCTGGCGGTCGCCTTCCCCGATGGCCAATGCGTGCCCGGAGAGCACGATCACTGGGCTCGAACGCAGCAGGTCGAAAAGCCACTCCTCCTGCGAGTCGAGATCGCCGGTGCATGCGATCAGCGTCTCGACTTCGTTTCGGATCACCAGCGTGGGTCCGTGCAGGCGATACATGGCGCCGAAGCTGTTACAACCTGCCCTCGCGCCGACGTGAGTCGAGTCGATGAACACGACCGACATGCTCGTGCCGGCGACGACCGGTCTCGCAAAGCCGGCCTCCGTGACCTGGATTCCGCGGAACGCGCGCCCGGCAAGGGGCAAGTCGCTCTCAACAGCGTCGGCGGAAGCGGCCACCGAACCAGAAGGGCCCGAGCCCGACGGGCTGCCGGTCTGCGATTGCTGCCGCGGCGAGGCAAGCCCGCCAAAACTGACGAGCACCAGCGCGGCAAGTGGTAGGAACCGTCTCACGACGCGAAAGCGTGGCTCTCCCGCGGCACGCTGTCCAGCGCCGGACGAGGATGATCCGCCAAACCTCGATCACCCGACGGTTGGCGGGTGAAACGAACGTCAGCTGGTCTTCCGCCTAGTGGCGGAACCCGGCTGCCGTTGCCACGTCGTGGACCGGCTCGGACTGGCGCTCGAGCCGCGGCAGCTGCCGCCGCAGGTCGTCCAGAAATAGATCGGCCACGTCATGGCTGAAGCCGCGCTTGACGACCACGCGCAGCACCGCGAGGTCGGTGCGGTTGTCGGGGAAGGTATACGCAGGCACCAGCCAGCCGCGCTCGCGCACCGCGTTGGAGACATCGAAGACGGTGTAGTTGGTCACGTCGTCGCGCAGCTTGAAGGCGAAGACCGGCAGCTCGTCGCCGCGGGTGATCAGCTCGAACGGCCCGACCTTGGTGATTTCCACGGCGAGGCGCGTCGCGACATCCCGCGCATAGCCCTGGACGCGCTTGTAGCCGTTGAAGCCGAGCCGCAGGAAGTTGTAGTACTGCGCCACGATCTGGCCGCCCGGCCGCGAGAAGTTGAGTGCGAACGTGGGCATGTCGTCGCCCAGGTAGTTGACGTGAAAGATCAGCTCCTCGGGGAGTGCCGCTTCATCGCGCCAGATGACCCAGCCGACGCCCGGGTAGACCAGGCCGTACTTGTGCCCCGACGCGTTGATCGAGGCGACGCGCGGCTGGCGGAAGTCCCACTCCAGCGCCGGATCCAGGAACGGCGCGATGAATCCGCCGGACGCGGCATCCACGTGGACCGGCACGTCCAGGCCCGTCCGCTCCTGCAGCGAATCCAGTGCTGAGCAGATCTCCGCGATGGGCTCGTACGAACCGTCGTAGGTCGAACCGAGCACCGCGATTACGCCGATCGTGTTCTCGTCGACGCGCTTGACGGCCTCCTCTGCCGAGAGGTTGAAGCGATTGCCCTCCATCGGGACGAGGCGCGCCTCGACGTCCCAGTAGTTGGCGAACTTCTCCCAGCACACCTGCACGTTGGCGCCCATCACGACGTTGGGATCGTGACGCATCCTTGCCCGCGGCCTCGCGCGCCCGCTGCCAGCGCCGCTTGAGCGCCAGCCCGCCGAGCATCGCGGCCTCGCTCGATCCGGTCGTGGAGCAACCCGGAGCGCCGTCGGGGTCGGGCGCGTGCCAGAGCCGGCTGATCATGTCGACGCAGCGCATCTCCAGCTCGGCGGTCTGCGGATACTCGTCCTTGTCGATCATGTTCTTGTCGAACGTCTCGGTCATGAGACGCTCGGCCTGCGGTTCCATCCATGTGCCAACGAAGGTGGCCAGGTTGAGCCGCGCGTTGCCGTCCAGCATCAGCTCGTCGTGGACGATCTGGTAGGCGACGTTGGGGTCCATCTCGTTGTCCGGCATACGGTGCCGCGGCACCGTGCCGTACTCGGCAAAGATGTCCGCGCCCTTCTGGCGACGACGCGTCGGATGCTTCAGTGCCACTGGGTGTCCCTCGTGATGCGGCGGCTGCCGGTGCGCCAACGACCGAGCCGCCGATGATGGTCCCATTGATGCGCCTGTGGCGTCCGCTGCAATCGTCCGCGGGCCGGAACTCCACCCTCCGATCGAGTAGCGTTCGCGTACTGGGGGATCGGCTGAAGTTTTCTGCAAAGGACGCAGGCGTGTCGTCGCAGTCATCGAGCATTCGGGTCGGCATGATCGGACTGGGATCGATGGCGCGCGCCCATCTCCGGGACGTGCTCGACTCCGGCAACGCGGAGATTGTTGCCGTCTGCGAACCCGCCGACACCGCAATGGCGCTTGCGGCGGCGGTCTTCCGGGCGCATGGCCTTACGGCACCGCCCAACGAGCCTGATTGGGAGCGATTCCTCGATCGGTACGCCGCGAAGCTCGACGTCGTCCTGATCGTGACCCCGCATGTCCTCCACTTCGCGCAGGCATCGGAAGCGCTCAGGGCCGGGCTCGATGTCCTGCTCGAGAAGCCGATGGTCATGAGTGCGGACGAAGCCGAGGCTCTGATCGACGTGCGCGACCGCACGGGACGCCTGCTGGTGGTCGCATTCCAGGGCAGCCTTTCACCGCAGATCCGTGAGGCGACCCGGCTGCTCCGCTCCGGCAGCCTGGGTCAGACGCTCGGCGTCAACGCGATGGCATGGCAGAACTGGGCGACGAATACGCTCGGCACCTGGCGCCAGGATCTGTCGGTTTCCGGCGGCGGCTTCCTGTTCGACACCGGCGCACACATGCTCAACACCGTGTGCGATCTCCTCGGTGAGGACGTCAGCCAGGTGGCGGCGTGGCTGCGCGACGACGGCTATCCGGTCGACATTCGCGCGTCGGTCATGGCGCGGACCGCATCGGGTGTCCTGGTGACGCTGCAGGGCTGCGGCGCGGCCATCCCGTCCTGTGCATCGGACATCCGCGTGTTCACATCGGAGGCGATCATCCGCACCGGGATCTGGGGAGAGGCACTGGAGATCCAGCGCAACGGCCAGAAGTCGGCTCGGCGCGTGCCGTCGATCGCGTCCGTGCCGGTCTGGCAGACGTTCACGGCCATCCGATCGGGCAGCCTGGCCAACCCGAGCCCCCCGGAGATCGGCCTGCGAATGGCGCGCCTGTGGGACGCGATCCGCGCATCAGCTGCGCGCGATGGTTCGGTCGTCGACGTGGTCGTCAACCCACGACGGGACGCGCGACTCGCCGCTCGTTCCGGCGAAGCGACGCTTCGCTCGGGCGATGCGACGCTCGATCCCGCGCTGGTGGGGGCGAGCCCGCTCGGCGGCCTTGGCGTGGCGCAGGAGGGCGCGGGCGCATGACGAGGGTCCGGGTGTGGAACGAGTTTCGCCAGGAGCGAACCAACGACGAGGTCCGCGCCATCTACCCGGAGGGGATGCACGCGCCGATCGCGACTGCCCTTCGAAGCGCCGGGTTTGACGTCGACATCTCAACGCTCGACGAGCCCGAGCACGGTCTCTCAGAGAGCGTGCTGGCCGAGACCGACGTGCTGGCTTGGTGGGGCCATGTCGCGCACGCGGAGGTGTCGGACGCCGTCGTTGACCGCGTGCAGCGGCGGGTGCTCGAGGGGATGGGCCTGGTGGTCCTTCATTCCGGCCACCACTCGCGGATCTTCCGGCGACTCATGGGGACGAGCTGCGACCTGAAGTGGCGCGAGGCGGGCGAGCGCGAGCGGCTCTGGGTCGTGGCTCCCGGGCATCCCATCGCCAACGGGCTCGGCGAATCCGTGGTGATCGAGCGCGAGGAGATGTACGGGGAGTTCTTCGACATCCCTCAGCCGGACGAGCTCGTCTTTGTCAGCTGGTTCCGCGGCGGTGAGGTCTTCCGCAGCGGCTGCTGTTACCAGCGTGGACGGGGAAGGATCTTCTACTTCCGACCGGGGCACGAGACGTACCCGACCTTCCACCAGCCCGCGGTGCAGCAGATCATTGCCAACGCCGTGGGCTGGGCAGCCATACCGGGCGGAGATCGGCCGACGTTCGGCAACCGCCAACCGCTGGAGCCGCTCTAGCTGCGACGACCGCATCGTCACGCGCTGCGCTTGGACGGGCGGGCGAACCGGACGATCGGACCATTGCGCATGGAACTATTCCGTCCCAGTCTGCCGCGTCATGCGGGGTGCCATTGCGCTCTTCGGACTCGCCATCGCGCTGATCGGCGCGGGGCTCTTCATCAGTCTGCCCTCGACGCCGGCAAAGGATCGCTTGAGTGGCGTGACCGTCACCCTTGCCTCGAGCCGAGTCGCGACCGCCACCGATGGCCGCAGGCAACTCTGGGCGGACGTGATCGTGCAGTCGATCCGCCCGATCAACGAGTGCCTGCACTTCGCCCTTGACGAGCCGTTCCAGAACCGTTCGCTGGACGCACCGATGGTCGACGGTGGCTGCATTAAGCCCGATCCGATGGCCATCCGCGCGACGTTGCGGATGCCGCAGCTCGACGAGATGGACACGTATATCCCCGACCACCAGATCCTATGGGGAGCGTCCGGCGGATGCGGCTGGATGATGGGGCTCATGGGCATGTGCGCCGTCGATGTCGTCGGCTACGTGCCCGTTCGGTTCCCGACACGCTCCCTGGTGCCGACCCTCCGCCCGGGATCGACGTTCGGTCCGCTGATGCCCTTCCCCAGTCTCGACCTGGACCAGTTCCGATGACCGGAGCTGGGCCGGCGCCAGTCACGACATCCAAGAGGTTCCGACCATGACCGTACTGACCATCCCCAAGCCCACCCGCGCATTCGGCGCGTCGAGCCCGTCGGGCGTTTCCGACGAGTCCGACGAGCCCGGCGCGTCGGCCGACGCCTCCCAGCTGACCGCCACGCAAGTCCCGAGCACGCAGAGCCGGAGGAACGTCCTGGCGGCGTTCGGCACTGCCGTTGGCGGTGCATTCGCGACACGCAGGTCGAGCGTTCAGGCGACGGTGACAAGCGGGAGTGACACCGTGACGACCGAGCTCACGGAAGACCTGATGGCGGCGACCGACGTGAAAGAAGGCGAGACCGACGGCGCGATCGAAGCGATCGAAACGACCGAAGCGACCGAAGCGACCGAAGCGACCGAAGCCGTCGACGCCGAGCCTGATGGTGAGCGTGGCGACGGTGCGATCACCGCAGATGCAGCGGCTCAGGCTGATCAGCGCCGAGCCGCGGTCTTCTCGGGAAAGAAGGCCCAGATCAGGCTCTCACCGGCCAAGGCCCCGACGCCACCCTACGTCGGGACACACGGGTGACCTCTTCGTGGACAGCACGGGTCGGCTCTGGTTCTGCCGCGCCGGTGGCAAGAAGCGCCACCTGGAAGCAGGTCAAGCTCGTCTGACGTCCGAACGGCCACGAGGCCACGCACTCGACTCGGCCGCCGATGGGCCACCGGCGTCGGTTACCGAATAAGCCCTGTCCCCACCAACCGTCGGGCGACGTTCCAGGCGGGCAGGCAAAGAGCCCACTCCCGGTGTGGCGCAGATATTCGTTGAGCGCGTCCGATCCCGAGAGCCGCCGCTGGATCGCCACGAACCCCGAGCGCGGGTCGCGCTGGAAGCAGATGAAGAAGAGCCCGGCGTCGAGCTCGCCGGTCTGCGGGTCGATGCCGTCGGTAAATGAATAGCCGCGCCTCAGGATCCGCTCGCCGGCATTGGTCGCGGGCGCTGCCAGGCGGATGTGCGCATCGACCGGAATCACCGGAGTGCCATCCGCCATTTGCCGCCGCGAGGTCGACCGGATCGTGCTCCGCACTGCTGCCGATCGGCGCCCCGGTGACCTTGCTCCGCCCGATCACGGCCTCCTGCTCGTCCAGCGCCGCCCGGTCCCACGACTCGATGCGCATCCGGATCCGCCGCGTCACGAGATACGAGCCGCCAAGCATCCAGGGCTGATCCGTCTCGTCGTCCACCCAGACGAAGTCGTTCACTGCATCCGTGTCCTCGGCAACGATGTTGTTGGTGCCGTCCTTGAAGCCCATCAGGTTGCGCGGGGTGACCTGTGCCGATGAGGTCGACGAGGTGCGGCCGAAGCCGAGCTGGAACCAGCGGACGGTCACCGCGCCGCGGCCCAGCCGCGCGAGGTTGCGCACGGCGTGGAAGCCCACCTGCGGATCGTCCGAGCACGCCTGGATGCACAGGTCGCCATCCGACAGCTCCGGCTCGAGCAGATCTCCCGGAAATGACGGCAAATCCGCGAGTGCGGCCGGTCGCCGGGCCTCCAGCCCGAAGCGGCCGTCGAACAACGACGGTCCGACGCCGAACGTGACGGTCAACCTCGCGGGCGGTAGTCCGAGTGCCTCGCCCGTGTCGACCGGTGGCGCCGAACCGTTCCCCCCAACGTCGCCGACGGGCAGCCCCGCCGTCATCGCGCGGGCCGCCGCGGTCCACGTTTGAAGCAGTGCGGCGATGTCGTCGCGGTTGGTGGTAGTCAGGTCGAATGCGGCAAACGCCAGCCGATCCTGCGCCGGCGTGACGATCCCGGCCTGGTTCGTCCCGTCGAACGGAACGGGCGCTCCCGTCGGCTGGTCCGGCGCAGGGGTCGACTCGGCCCCACGCGCGATCACACCGAGCCCGCTCAGAGGGCCCGCGAAAGACCCGATGGCGCTTGCCCCGACGGCCGCCGCGGTCGAAACGAGCAGGCTGCGACGGGTCAGAACCGGTCCCGATGGACCCGTTGAGCGTGGCACCGACCGTGGCTCCGACCGCTCAGCCGGCAACGACGACCGCAGCGACCTGGGAGAGCGGTTCTGCGAGCGCGTCGACGGCTTGGGCGAGGGCACGCGTATCGCTGTCGGTCAGGGTGGTGTACGCGACGAAGCCGTCTGCCTGCTGGTACTTCGCCAGCGCGTTTTGCGCGTCGGCAAAGCGCTGGTCGAGCGTCCCGGCAAGGGTCGCGTTGCGCTGCACGAGCGCGGGTCGAAGGTCGTTATAGGCCTCGCGAGCGCCGTCGAGGTTGGCCTGGAAGTCGAGCAGGTCGAGGTGCGAGTAACGCTCCTCCTCACCGGTGACCTTGGACTTCGCGATCTCGTCCAGCAGCTCGGCGGCGCCGTTGGCGAGCTGCGCCGGCGCGAATGTCTCGGTTGCGACAAGGTCGTGGAGCTTGGCGACATCGGCATCGAGCTGGTCGGCGATCGGACCCATCGAGGCCAGGCTGCCATCGACCCAGAGTGCCTTCTCGAGGCGATGGAAGCCGGTGAAGTCGGCTGGCGTTGCGGCGTCGTCCTCGCGACCATCGATACGCGGATCGAGGTCGCCGAAGCTCTCGGCAACGGGCTCGATCCGCTCATAGGGAATACGGGCGGGGCCGTACAGGGCCCTCGCCTGCTCGACGTTGCCCTCGCGGACCGCCGCGGTGAACGCGCTGGATGCGCTGACCAGGTCATCGACCTCGCCACGGACGTACGTTCCGTAGGCGGCCGTTGCCTGCTGGAGCAGCGCGTCGGGGGAGCTCGAAGCGCCCGGAGTCGATGAGGCCGTCACGCTGAATGGCGTCGTTGCGGTCGTTGCGCCCGGGCACTCGATGGCGTAGGCACCGGTAGTCAGATCGACCGTGAAGTCGCCGGAGAGGCCGGGAACCAGGTTCTCCTTCTCTCCGATGATTCGGTCGTCCTGCGTGAGCTCGGCCTCCGAGACGCGATCCGCGCTCTCGTTGGTGATGTGGAACGTCACGGGACCGGCCGGCACCGACGAGCGGTCCGGCGTGCACGAATCGTTGGTCAGCGTCACGTTGACGACGATGGGGCCACCCGCGGACGCTGCCGGGGCCGACGCACCCGTCGACGCGGTCGTGGCAGGCGTTCCCGACGGCGCAGCCGGGCTCGAAACGCCCGTGGACGACGAGGCGGGGGTGGACGATCCGGCCGGCGGAGTCGGGGTCGAGGAGCCTGCCGAGCAGGCGCCGAGGGCGAAAACGAGCGTGCAGGCGATCGCCGCGCCCGCGACCTTGTCGAGCCGCGGCCTCACGGTCGCGGCGTCGCGATGCCGGCCGTCTCGGGAGTGGGTACGGGTGCGGTGGGCCGTACCGGTCTCGCTGCCGGCCACAGGACCACGATGAGCATCGGGATCAGGTAGAGCAGGTAGCCAACGACCTCGATGACGACGGGCTGGGGCTGGATCCCGAGGACCCCGGTGAGGAGCGCCGCGACCACGGAGCCGGGCGCCACGATCCACGTGAGATCGGCAACCTGCGTTTGGCCGAAGTTCAACCAGCCGGCTTCATGGGCCGTGTGCAGGGCAGTGGCAACGAGGCCGGCCGCAACGAACACCAGCACGACACCCGTGAGCCGGAAGAAGCGATTGAGGTTGAGGCGCACCCCGCCTCGGTAGATGCCGTAGCCGATCACGCTCGCCGTGACGACGCCGAGCACTGCTCCGAGGCCCGCCAGCACGGCATTGCCACTGGCGTTGAATGCGGCGAGCAGGAACACGGCAGTCTCGAAGCCCTCGCGAAAGACCGCCAACACCGCCATGCCGACCAGCGCCATGGCAGTTCCGCGTGCCAATGCCGACGCGGCGGCTGTCTCCAGGTGTCGCTTCATGCCGCGTGCATGGCGGCGCATCCACAGGATCATGTACGTGACCATCACCACGGCAGCGATGCCGATGATGGTTTCCAGCCCCTCCTGCTGGGCCTGCGGCAGCGACGCCGACCAGACTTCCAACCCGATCGCGACCGCGGCGCAGATGGCGACCGCGAGTGCCACACCGAGCCAGACCAGCCGCAGTGCGTCCGTTCGGCCGTTCTGGCGCAGGAATGCCGCCACGATCCCGACGATCAGGGCGGCTTCGAGCCCTTCCCGGAGCCCGATCACGTACGTAGCGAGCAACTGGCCCTCCACCGTGAACGCATCGCGTGGTGCTGCGAGTGATTCCTGACCGGTGCGGTCGGAATTGGAACGGTAGGGCGACCAGCGAAACTTGTCAAGCGCGCTTGACGATGCCAACAAGGCCGCTTGAGCGTGCACATGGTCGGGCCGTCGGGCCGTCGGGACGGCGCGACGCCGACGGGCGCCCGGCCCGGATCAGCCGCTGACGGACGCTCGCGAGCCCGCTACTCCGGTGATTGGTGGGATCCGGTGGAACAACGCTGGGTCGGCCTTGCCTTCGAGCACCAGGATCAGCGCCGCCGGACGGAGACCGAGCGTCGCGCTCCCGCGCGGGCCTTCGAGCATCACCGTCTCGAGCGCACCGCTGCTGGCGTGAATCGTGATCTCCGCTCCGGGCCGGAGGCCGCGCGCCTCCAGGTATGACAGCAACGCGGCGTCCTCCTCGGCCTCCTCGGTGATGCGGTAGATCGTCGCGGTCGCCCCGGACGTGAGCGTGCTCAACGGCACGCCGGCAGGCCGTCGTCGCGCGGTCGCGGCATCGATCGGGTTGCCGTGCGGGCACGTCTCGGGATGGCCGAGCAGCTCTTCGAGCCGTGCCTGCACCGCGTCCGAAATGGCTCCCTGGAGGCGCTGCGCCTCCACGTCGGACTCGGCCCAGCCCATGCCGATGACCCCGGTGAGCAGCCACTCCACCAGCGCGTGTCGTCGAAAGATCTCGTCGGCGAGCGCGCGGCCTGCCTGGGTGAGCTGGAGCTCGCGGCTCTCGCTGAGCTCGACAAGGCCCTCGCTGCGCAAGCGCTGGACCATCTCGGATGCCGCCTGGGGCGACACATGGAGCCGGCGCGCGACGGTGGTGACCGTGGCGTGCTGTTCGCTCGCGACAAGGTTGCGCAGGCAGGCGAGATACTCCTGCGCCGCGCTCGAGGTTCCGCTGGGCTCGCGCCCGCTTTCGTGCGTGTGAGGCATCGAGCAGAGCTTACTGATCTTCCTCGGTGCGTTGTCGGCTCGCGTGTCGGCATTGCCGGTTCCACGCTCGGTCTCTGTGCCCGCCGCGCATTACCGGCGCGACGGCGCCGGGCGGGGACGTTCCTCACGTCTGGGCACACCACGGGCACGAACGAGCGACGGAACCATATTCCTGTCGTTTTGCCACACCACGGGCGTTCGCTCGAAGTTCGATGCGTCCGGCCGCCCGAGGTCAGTCAGCAACCTCGGTTCCACGCTCGGGCCGACGCCGACCGATGGCGCGAACCCGCTGAACGGGCGATGGGTTCGCGCGAACACCCGCAGCATGCAAAAACGAACGAAAGAAACGCGCGGCGGCGGACCCAACGCGCCGAACGTCGTCACCCGCCGCGCCGAATCCCAGCGGGGACCATCGCGTAGCCCGCGGCTGCTTCCGGTCGGCGGACTCCAGTACGGGTAAATTCGGTCTCCGTTGAAACAGGAAGCCCAGGCGTGACACAGCCACCGGGACCGCCGCCCCCGCCGAGTGGGCCGCGGTCCGATCCGCCGCCCCCACCGCCGTTCGAGCCGCCGTATCCGCCGCGGCCTGCGCCGCAGCCGGCGCCGCTCCCCGTGCCCGTGCCACACAACCCGACCTGCCGCAGCCGGCGCCGCTTCCCATGCCCCTCCCCGCGCCCGTGCCCGTTCCCATCGCGCCGCAGCCGGCGCCGGGTCCCGTGCCGATGCCAACGCCGGTGCCCGTTCCCGTGGCGCCGAGCCAGGGGCCGTCCGAACCGGCCCCCGAATTGGGTTCGGCAACGTCCGAGCCGTGGACGATCGGGGGTCGCACGGAGCTCTCAGGCCTCAACGCGATCCTCTTCGTGATCCTCGCGATCGTGGCGTTCGTCACAGGCGCATTTCTCCTCTTCAACTTCATCACCATCGGAGCTGGACCGGCAACGCCGCCGCCATCCCTTTCCGCCGCTCTGCCGACGGCGAGCTCATCGATCCCTGCTTCCTCCACGGAGTCGCCCGGCTTCTCCGGGCCGCCTGGACAGACGATCCTGCCGAGCGAATCGGCGCTCAACCAGCCGGGAGACCCGGTGGACGTGGTCGTGGAGGGCAACGTCGTCGGCTCGGTCACCGTCAAGGAGCTCCGCTGGCCGGCGCGCGTCAACGGCGATGACCCTCCCAGTGGCAACCTGTGGCTGACCGCCGATGTGACCTACGATGCGAGCGAAGGTGACGTCGACTACTCGAGCAGTGACTGGACGTTGATCGACTCGGCGCACGTGATGATCGAGCCATCGGTGTCGACGCAGAAGGCGCCTGCACTCGGCTCCGGTACCGTCAGCGATGGAAACAAGCAGGAGGGCTTTGTCACGTTCCTCGTACCCACTGACACCACCGTCGTGCTGCACTTCGCCAGCGGAGGTTCCGCGGCCGATTTCAGGGTCAAGCCGAAATGAGCGACGCCCGGCTCGCGGATGACGGGTACGACGAGCACACGACCGTGACCGCCGATGACGGCCGCGCCTCGAATCCGACCGTCGTGCCGTACGGGGCGTGGCCGTCGCCGCTGAGCGTCGAGGTCGCGGTCGCCAGCGACAGGAGGTTGCGCGAGCCGCGTTTCGACGGCGACCGCCTCTACTGGCTCGAGGGCCGGCCCACGGAGGGCGGGCGGATGGTGGTGATGACCCTCGACAGCGATGGGGGCGCGATCGACGTCACGCCGGACGGCTTCGACGCGCGGACGCGGGTGCACGAGTACGGCGGTGGCTCGTACGCGGTCTTTGACGGCCTGGTCGTCTTCTCCAACTTCCGCGACGGGCGCCTCTACCGCCAGCGCGTCGGCGGAAATGTCGCGCCGATCACGCCACACACGGAGCTGCGCTATGCCGACTTCGTGGGCGACCCGCTTCGCGGCCGGCTCATCAGCGTGCTCGAGGATCACTCGGCCGACGTGCTCCAGGACGGGCTGCCGCGCAACACGATCGGGGCCGTCTCGCTGGCCGATGGCTCGATCCGCCAGCTGGTCGTGGGTCCCGAGTTCGTCAGCGACCCGCGCCTCGACCGAGCCGAGGAACGGCTCTGCTGGCTGCAGTGGAACCGCCCGAACATGCCCTGGGACGGCTGCGAGCTATGGGTCGCACGGATCGCGGAGGACGGCGGTATCGAGGACGCCAAGCAGATCGCGGGCGGTCTCACCGAGTCGATCGTGCAGCCGACATGGGCGCCGGACGGCAGCCTGGTCTTCGCCTCGGATCGCAGCGGCTGGTGGAACCTGTACCGCTGGCAGGATGGCTGGGATGAGGCCGAGTCGCTCGCCCCGATGGACGCGGAGTTTGCCCAACCGCAGTGGGTCTTTGGCCGCACTCGTTTCGGCATCGTCGACGATGGTCGCGTGGTGGCCGTGGCCTTCGATCGAGGTCGCGATCGACTGTTCGTGCTCGCCGGCTCGACGGTCGATGAGATCGAGCTGCCCTGGACCGAGGTCGACCCTCTGATCGTCTCGGGCCGGACCGTCGCCGTGCTGGGTGCGTCGGCGACGCAGCCGGTCGCGCTCTACACCTTCGACGTCGACGTGCTGGACGAGCAGCCCGTGTATTCGTCGGGCGAGCTTCCCGTTGGCATCGAGTGGGTCTCGGTTCCCGAGTCCATCGAGTTCCCCACCGCGAACGGGCTGACGGCCCACGCGCTGTACTACCGCCCGACCAACCCGCAGGTTGTCGGTCCGGAGGACGAGCGCCCGCCACTGCTCGTCGTGTCGCACGGCGGCCCGACGTCCAACACCTCGTCGCGGTTCTTCGCCGCGCTCCAGTTCTATACCTCGCGTGGGTTCGCGGTCGTGGACGTGGACTACGGCGGCAGCACCGGATACGGGCGCGCCTACCGGGAACGCCTCAATGGCCAGTGGGGCATCGTCGACCTGCAGGACTGCGTCAACGCGGCGCGCTGGCTGGCATATAACGGCGATGTGGATGCAAACCGACTGGGCATCCGCGGCGGAAGCGCCGGCGGCTACACCACGCTGTGCGCACTCGCCTTCACGAAGGTTTTCCACGCCGGGCGCCAGCTATTTCGGCGTCGGCGATCTCGAAGCGCTTGCGCGCGACACGCACAAGTTCGAGTCCCGCTACCTCGACAGCATGGTGGCGCCATACCCGGACGAGGTCGAGCGTCTACCGCGCCCGTTCGCCCATCCACTACGTGAACCAGATCACGGCGCCGCTCCTGGTGCTCCAGGGTGCCGACGACATGGTCGTGCCCAGGGCCCAGGCGGATGAGCTCGTCGAGGCGCTCCGACAGCAACCACGTGCCTGTCGCCTACCTCCTCTTCGAGGGAGAGGGGCACGGCTTCCGCCGCGCCGAGAACCAGCGTCGGTCGCTGGAAGCGGAGCTGTCGTTCTACGGCCAGGTCTTCGGCTTCACGCCCGCCGACGACCTTCCGCCGCTCCCCATCGAGGGGCTGCGAGAGGCCGTCGACGGACCAGTTAGCACTGACAGAATGACGGACCAACCACATGCTGACAGCGAGATCTAGATGGGTCGAGTAGACTTCTAGGTCGCGGGGTGGAGCAGCGGCAGCTCGTCGGGCTCATAACCCGAAGGTCGGCGGTTCGAATCCGTCCCCCGCAACCAGCGCATATTCCGCCGAAACCCGGAGCCCGCCCTCCGGGTTTCGCCCTATCTGGCGCACTGAGCAGCCGGTGCGACGCCCAGAATCGGTCAGGCTTGTTCGTGGTCAACTGAGCACGCGCCCGTTGCGCAAACGAATGTGCGCACTCGATTGCAGGCTGCTAGTCTCACGCTGAGGCGGCTTCCCGTGAGGGGCGCAGAAGCTGCGAGCCCCGAGGAAGAGGAGACATCCTCGGGACGCCCCGAGCACAGGGGAGGGCCCGATGACTGCGCTGCATGAGGTGGAGGCCTGGTTCGTCACCGGGAGCCAGTCGCTCTATGGCGAGGGAGCGCTGCGCCAGGTGGCGGATGACTCCGCCACGATCGTTGCCAGCCTCGACGCGGCCGCCGACGTGCCGGTCCGGATCGTCGCCAAACCGACCGCCACGACACCCGAGGCCATTGCGAAGCTCCTGCTCGAGGCGGATGCCGCTCCGACGTGCGTCGGAGTGATCGCGTGGATGCACACCTTCTCCCCGGCAAAGATGTGGATCCAGGGCCTGACCCAGTTGCGCAAGCCGCTCGTTCACCTCCACACGCAGTTCAACCGCGATCTCCCCTGGGCGGAGATCGACATGGACTTCATGAACCTGCACCAGGCCGCGCACGGCGATCGCGAGTTCGCCTTCATCCAGACGCGCCTGCGGCGCAACCGCCGCACGATCGTCGGCCATTGGCAGGAGCCGCGGGTCACAGCTCGACTCGGCTCATGGCTGCGAGCCGCCGCCGGTTGGCACGGCGCGCACGCGTTGAAGATCGCACGCTTCGGCGACAACATGCGCGAAGTCGCGGTCACGGAAGGCGACAAGGTCGAAGCCCAGGCTCGCCTCGGGTTCTCCGTCAACGGTTACGGTGTCGCGGACCTCACCGCGCGCATCGACGCGGTCCCAGACGCCGAGGTGGACCGGCTCGTCGAGGCGTACGTCGCGGACTACGACGTGGTGCCCGAATTGCGGCCGGGAGGCGCTCGCAACGCGTCGCTGCGCGAGGCTGCGCGCATCGAAGCCGGGCTTCGCTCGTTCCTCGGCGACGGCGGCTTCGGTGCGTTCACCGACACGTTCGAGGATCTCGGCACGCTCGCGCAGCTACCCGGTCTCGGGGTGCAGCGGCTGATGGCCGACGGCTACGGCTTCGGCGCGGAAGGCGACTGGAAGGCCGCTGCCCTTGTGCGCATCCTCAAGGTGATGAGCGACGGCCTGCCCGGCGGGACCTCGTTCATGGAGGACTACACCTACCACCTGGGCGACCCGATCCCCGAAGTGCTGGGTGCCCACATGCTCGAGGTGTGCCCCTCGATCGCGGCAGGCAGGCCCACCTGCGAGATCCACCCGCTGGGCATCGGCGGCAAGCCCGATCCGGTGCGGCTGGTGTTCACGGCCAAGCCCGGCCCCGGCGTGGTGCTCGGCCTCGTTGATCTCGGCGACCGGTTCCGCCTGATCGCGAACGTTGTCGAAGTGGTCGAGCCGGACCGACCCTTGCCGAAGCTGCCGGTGGCGCGCGCGGTATGGCGGCCGAAGCCGGATCTCGCCACCGCCGCGGAGAGCTGGCTCACGGCGGGCGGACCGCACCACACGGCCATGACGACCGCGCTCGACATCGAGACGATCCGCGACTTCGCCGACATCGCGGACGTGGAGCTGGTGGTGATCGACGCCGACACGACCGCGCGCGGCTTCGACAAGGAGCTGCGCTGGAACCGAGCGTTCTACTACCTGGATCGCCGGCCGTAGCGGTCGCCCCGCTCCACACCTGGCGCGGCTACCAGGCGTCTCGACGAAAGTCCGCTGCCGTGTTCGCGAAGTACTCATCGCCGGACATCAACGTGAGCTGCTTGAGCAGAAACACGTGGAGGTGGTGGTAGTACATCGAGCTCGTCGGGTGGACCAGGCAATAGAGGCTGGTCTCGCCTGGTCGCCGGAAACGACCGAGGTTGTCGCGAATCGTCGTGATCGCACCCTCGAGCACGGCCCTGGCTGCGTCGTCCTGCGTGGTCTGCCAGTAGTCGTACAGCCCGAACAACGCGAGCAGGTGGGCGTTCAGCACATGGAGTGAGTACCCGTTGGGATAGTGCTCAAGCCAGAGGTAGTGGTCGTCGACCTGCGCGACCCATGGCTGCGGGATCGGACCGATGACCTCGAACGAGCGGAACAGACGCCTGGCCCACTCGAGGTCGGCAGGATCTCCAAAGACGCGGTACATGCGTGTGAAGAACGCAAGCCCAAGGCCCTGCGACATGGCGTTGAACCAGGGTGAGCCAAGTCCTTCCGGCGCGTAGGCGAACGTATCGGGAAGGAACCACGCGCCGTTTGATTCGGTTGCCATCGAGCGCAGCTTCAGGTCGAACTTCTGCAACGTCCCGACATATCCGTGGTCGTGCGTCCGGACGAAGCCGTCGATCCGCTTGAGGCCCTGCAGTTCGATCCGGACGGGATGGTAGTAATCGTGGCCGCGCCAACGGTAGAGCGGAATCCCATTGGCATCCGTCCTGCCCTTCGCGGTGTACTGGCCCGGTCCTCCTTTGTTCCACCACAGCTCGCTCCATGGAAGCGACCGGAGCGCGAAGTGCGTGATCGAGTAGGCCGTTACCACGCGGACGGTTGGTTGAGGGAGGGGTGCGTCGGTGTGAAGGGCCAACGACGCCGATGTCGTCCCAGCTGACAACCCAGCTGACGGCCCAGCTGACGACCCAGCTGTCGTTTCGGAAACGGCATTTTGATCGCCCGGCGCGTGAGCGGGCACGACCGATGCCGAGAACAGAGCCGCGACGGCAAATACCAGCACGCCGCAGGACAGCCCTCGAGCCCTCGTCAATCGAACCACCGGACCCGCGATCATTGCGCAACAACATCGGTATGACAAATAGTCAATCCGAGAAGGCCGCGGCGCCTTACAGGATGGTCGCGAGCTGCTCCGGCAGTGATGTCTCGGTGACCGGGCCGAGGCTCGTCGCCCGCACGATTCCGTCGCGGTCGATGAAGTAGGTACTCGGCACGCCGAGCACGCGGTAGGCCTGGTACGCGGCATCGGCCGTGTCCATCAGCATCGGCCACTGCGCGTGCTGGTCACGCGCGAAGGCCGACGCAGTGTCGACGGCGTCCTGGTGCACGATGCCAAGGATCTCCAGCCCATCCGCGGCGTGGGCCGCGCGCGCCGCCACGAACTGCGGGAACTCATCGCGACAGGGGATACACCACGACGCCCAGAAGTTGACGATCACGGGGCGCCCGCGGTAGTCCGACAGGCTCACCGTGCGGCCGTCCGTGGTCATGAGGGTGATGTCCGGAGCCGGCTTGTCGAGAAGCGGTGATCCGATGTGGAGGACGCTGCCGCTCGGCGATGCAGTGCTGGCCAGCGGGACGGCCAGCATCACGGCACCCACCATGACGGCCGCCAGGATGGCTACGCCGACAAGAAGGAGCGAGAGGGTTCGACCGGGACTTGGCCTTGACCCACCGATGCCAGCTTGCATCTCATCCGCCCGCACGGGCGGCGGATCAAGGCCCACGCGACGAGGTTGCGGTGCTGCGGGATCCGGGGTCAGCGGATCGGTCGTGTGTGCCTCACTTGACGACCACGTCGCCGTGCATGTTGGGATGGATGTCGCACTGGAAGTAGTACGTGCCGGGGGTCATGGCGGGGATGTTGTACGTGGCGGTGGCGACGCCCGTCACGGGGTCGCCCGCAAAGATCTCGGTGGTCTTTGCGGAGCTGTCGTAGATGCCAACGTTGTGGGGCACGCCTGCGTTGTTGTTGTTGAACGTGAGCGTGATGGGCGCGTTGGCGGCGAAGAACAGCTCCGACTGGTCGAACTTCACGGCGCTGCTGGTCGACACGGTCGGCGTCGTCGTCCCGGCTTGCAACACACCGCCACCGGCAGACCCCTGTGGGCTGCCACTGCCCGACGGCAGCATGGTCAGGAACCACGGCGACAGGGTCAGCAGGATGGCGATCGACCGCGATGCCGATGTAGACGCGGAAGACCGTGCGTCGGGAAGGCGCGCTTCGCGGATCGCGTGTTCGCGGCTCGGCAGGGTGTCCGGCCTCGACCTGGCGGTACTCGACGCCCTGCGTCGAGGTACCAGCCGAGCGCGGCCAGGACGCCCATCACCAGGCCGGCAAGGATCAGCAGCGGCCCGAAGACCAGGCCGGCGAAGAGGAACATCAGCGCGATCGGCGCGAAGAACGGCCACGGCTGACGGACCCGGAAGATGGATGCCCGGGGGCGGTTCCTCGGCTCGATCGCGGCCGGACCGGGGCGGTCGGCTCTGCGTGCGCGCCGAGTTCCGTGCGCGCCACTCGGGCCCGCGTCGCGGTACCAGCCCGGCGATCGCCGACCAGCGCGACGACCACCCCGAGGACACAGGATCAGGGGTTGATGGACGTGCCTTGCGGGTGGAAGACCAGGCTGAGCAGGACGAAGAAACCGGCGATCGGCAGCACGAATGGCCAGAGCGACGGCCCCGGCAGGTGCACGCCGGCCGGCAGGGGCCGGCGGTGATCGCGCTGCCGGGCACGCGCGAGCGGTTGAGGGCCGTGTTCGCCGACCAGATCCGGTCAGGCCCAGCACCATCAGCCGCGAGCACCGCCAGCATGAGCAGCGGCATGTACTGGAGCAGGTTGTTCCAGACGGGCGTGACGACCTGGCGACGAAGTTCAGGAACGGAGTCCAGGGATCCATGATTCAGCGCGCGAGACGCGTCGATCAGAGGTCGCGCGAGCCGCGGATCAGCACCGAGAAGCCGAACGTCATCGCGACGGCCAGCACTGACCAGCAGGACGAAGCCGTCGTAGTCCCTTGGTCGCTGGATCGTCGTACTGCTGGACCCACCAGTAGATCAGGCCCACGACGACGAACGATCACGCCGATGAAGCAATGCGCGCTGCCAGATTCATCGGCGCCTCCTACTTCAGCAGGTAGATGGTCGCGAAGAGCGCCGACCCAGACGATGTCGACGAAGTGCCAGTACGCGCTGACGGCCTCGACGGCCACGTGGTGCTTGGCCGAGAACTGGCCCTGCATGCCGCGGGTCAGGATCACGCGTCATGCCGATGACGCCGCCCAGCACGTGCGCGCCGTGGAAGCCGGTCATGGTGTAGAAGAGCGTGCCGTAGACGCCGCTGTTGATGCCGAAGTGCGTCGTTGCGTCACCAGGTTGTAGTAGTCGTACCCCTGGAGGCACAGGAAGATCACGCCCAGCAGCAGCGTGACCGCGATCGCCCGGTTCATGGCCGTGCGATCGCCCTTGCGGATGCGCCAGATGCCCCACTGCATCGTGAACGAGCTGGTCACCAGGATGATGGTGGCGATGAGCGGCAGGCCGGAATCGGCTCGATGAACTCGGTGCCCTCCGGCGGCCAGATCGCTGGGCCGAGGCCTTGCACGTTGAAGTAGGCGCCGAACAGCGCCGCGAAGAACATGATCTCGCTGGCGATGAAGAGCAGCATGCCCATGAGGGCGGTGTCCGATGCCCTGCTGGTCGTGGCCGCTCGCGCCGTGCGTTGGGACGGCCTCGGGCTTCGGCCACGGCGACGTCGGCGTCTGGCATTGGCGGTCATGCGCGGCTTACTCCGGCGTCGCTGTCGGCGGCGACGTCAGGCTCAGTGGCCTCGCGTGCGTGGCAGCGGTCTCGGCCACGACCGCGTGCCGCGGTGCGCGATGGCCGCGCGCGGGCTGATGCCGGCCGCCTGCGCCGGACTGCCACCGTGCCGTGGCCGCCGTAGCACGCTCCGTAGCTTGAGGTCGAAGAACGGTCGCTCCGAGCGGATCGGCGGCAGCGAATCGAAGTTGTAGACCGGCGGCGGGCTGGTGGTCGCCCACTCGAGCGTGTAGCGCGTCCCACGGGTCGTCGCGGCGCGTCCTGCGGCCGGCGCAGCGTGGTGAACACGTTCCACAGGAACGGCAGGATGCTGGACGGCGATGATGAACGCGCCCACCGACGAGAGGAAGTTGAGCTCCGTCCAGCCGGCGTTGGGCGAGTAGTCGGCGATGCGCCGGACCATGCCGTCGAGGCCGAGCAGGTGCTGCGGGAAGAAGGTCACGTTGGTGCCGATGAAGAGCAGCCAGAAGTTGATCTTGCCGAGGCGCTCGTTGAGCTGCCGGCCGGTCATCTTGGGGAACCAGTAGTAGAGCGACGCGAAGATCGCCGAAGACGGCGCCGGCGACCAGCACGTAGTGGATGTGCGAGACGACCCAGTAGGTGTCCTGGACCATGAAGTCGAAGGGCACGACGGCCAGGAACGCGCCGTCCAGCCCGCCGATCAGGAAGAGCGCGATGAACCCGCAGCGCGAACAGCATCGGCGTGTCGAACTTGCAGCTTGCCGCCCCACATGGTCGCCAGCCAGTTGAAGAACTTGATGCCGGTGGGGACGGCGATCAGGAACGTGAAGAAGCTGAAGAAGGGCAGGTACACCGCGCCGGTCGTGAACATGTGGTGCGCCCAGACGGTGAAGCCGAGGGCGCCGATGGAGGCCGTCGCGAGGACGAAGGCGCGGTAGCCGAAGAGCGGCTTGCGGCGAAGACCGGCACGATCTCGCTCACGATGCCGAAGGCCGGCAGGATCAGCACGTACACCTCCGGGTGCCCGAAGAACCAGAACACGTGCTGCCACAGGATCGGGTTGCCGCCCAGCGCCGGGTCGAAGAAGCCGCCGCCGTAGTTGCGGTCGATGAACAGCATGATCAGGCCGGCCGTCAGCACCGGGCACCGCGAACAGCAGCAGCACGCTGGTGACCAGCGTCGGTCCACACGAACATGGGCATGCGCAGCAGCGTCATGCCGGGCGCGCGCAGCTTGAAGATGGTCGTCAGGAAGTTGATCGAGCCGAGGATGGAGCTCGTGCCCAGCAGGATCAGGCCGAGGACCAGCAGGTCGATGCCCTGGCCGGCCGTCTTGGTCGGACAGCGGCGCGTACATCGTCCAGCCGACGGGCGCGCCGCCGAAGGCGAACGACGAGAGGATCAGCACGGCCGCCCGGCGGGATCAGCCAGAAGCCCAGCGCGTTGATGCGCGGGAAGGCCATGTCCGCGGCGCCGATCTGGAGCGGCACGATGAAGTTGGCGACGCCCGTGGTCATGGGCATCACGAACAGGAAGATCATCGTGATCGCGTGCAGGCTGAAGAGCTGGTTGTAGACGTCCGGCGTCAGGAACTGGAGTCCCGGGCTGCGCCAGCTCGGTGCGGATGACCAGCGCGAAGATGCCGCCGATCAGGAAGAACCCGAAGGAGGTCGTCGATGTACATCGCGCCGATCTTCTTGTGGTCGGTGGTGGTCAGCCACTCGTAGAGCCAGGCCGACCGCGAGCGGCCGTAGGTGCGTGCCTGCGGCAGTGCGGTCGTTGCCATGGCTTATGAACCCACCGTGAGCGTGCCGGTCATGTTGGGATGGATCGCGCAGAAGAACGTGATACGTGCCCGGCTTCAGCGCCGGGGCCTGGTAGATGGCAGTCTGGCGCCACGGCCGTCGAGGGGCAGCCCGATCCAGTCGCTGCCGTCCGGGTTGGCGCCCTTGATGGCGAAGTTGTGCGGAGCCGCGGTGTCCGAGTTGGTGAACTTGATCGGTCAACGGCGTGTTGGCCGGTGCCGTCAGCGTCTTCTGCTCGAAGCCGCTGCGTGATGCTGACCGCGGTCAGGTCGACCGCCGCGGCGCCGCTCGGTAGCGGTGGCGGCGTGGCATTCGCCTTCTCGACCTGCGTCCTTGGCCCACTGGGTGAACTCGGCCGCGCGTCACCGCGCGGACCGTGAAGAACATGCTGTCGTGGCCGAGGCCGCAGAACTCGGCGCACTGGCCGCCGTAGGTGCCCGTCTCCGTGATGTTCACCTGGAACTCGTTGATGCGCCCGGGAATGGCGTCCTTCTTGTAGAAGAACTGCGGCACGTAGAACGAATGGATCACGTCCTGCCCGGTGCACCCGGATGTGCACGTCCTCCTTGATCGGCAGGACCATCTCGGGACCCTGCGAGCCGGCGCCGGTGAAGCTGATCGGCTTGCCGTCCGCGGCGACGTAGCCCGGATACGCGAACGTCCACTGCCACTGGAAGCCGGTCACGTCCACGATCACCGCCGGATTGCTGCGACTCGACCTCGGTCTCATTCGTCAACGTGAGCAGGACGGCCGCGAACAGGAGCGTGACGGTGATGGCGGGGATCAGCGTCCACAGGAACTCGAGGCGGTTGTTGCCGTGCGTCTGCGTCGGCAACGTCGTCGTCGCCGGGCTTGCGCCGGAAGCGGAAGGCGATCAGCAGCAGCAGCCCTTCCACGATGACGAAGACGATCACCGCGATCACGAAGGTGAGCAGGTACAGGTTCACCGCCGCCTGGCCCTGCGTCGTGACCACCTGGCCGGGCAGGATCGAGGGCGGATTGGCGTCGCCGGTCGGGTTGTGGTTGGGCACCGACGACGAGCACGCCGCGACGACCAGGCCGAGGACCGCGGTGCCGACGGCGATCAGGTGGCGCCGGGCGCTGGGTTGCAGGGACGGAGCGCGCAAGAAGACTCCCTTGGGGGTCGATTCTGGGTCGGTCTGAGGCGCGCCTATGATACCGATGATGCCACGACTCGCGCGCGTCGCGGAGGCCGCCGCGCTCGCGATCGGTGTCGTGGTGCCGCTTCTCCTGACGTTTCCCGTCAGCGTGCTTGCTGCCGGCCGGTTTGCGCTCCCGTCGTTCGCGATTCCGACGATCCCTCCATCGGCCGTGCCGCCGGAGCCGTCGCTGTCCACGCTGGTGACCGGGTGGTCGTTCGACGTGGAGTACCTGCTCCCGATCGGCCTCTTGGCGTGGGGCTACTGGATCGCCTACCGGAAGGTGAACCGCGAGCATCCGCACAACCCGGTGCCGCGCAGACGGCTGTGGTACTGGCTGTCCGGGCTGGGCGTTCTGATCATTGCGGTCGCAATCGCCGATCGGGCTCTACGACACGATCCTGTTCTCGGACCACATGATCCAGCACCTGCTCATGGCGATGGTCGTGCCGCCACTCCTGGTGCTCGGAGCGCCGATCACGCTGGTGCTGCGCGTTGCCACGCCCGAGGCACGGCAGCAGTACCTGATCCCGATGCTGCACTCGCGCGTCGTGAGGTTCTTCGGCAACCCGATCGTGGCGTGGCTGATCTTCACGTTCTACATGTTCGCGAGCCACTTCAGCCCGCTGTACGAGTGGTCGCTGGAAGATCCGTCAATCCACGCACTCGAGCACCTTGGCTTCCTGGTCACTGGGGCGCTCTTCTGGTGGCCCGTCATCGGCGTCGATCCGGCGCCGCGGCGAATGGAATGGCCGGGCCGGCTGCTCTACCTCGGGCTGGGGATGCCGTGGAGCTCGTTCCTGGGCCTGGCCATCCTCTCGGCGACGACGCTGCTCTACCCCTGGTACGGCGCTGTGCCGCGAACGTGGGGTTTCTCGCCGCTCGAGGACCAGGTGTGGGCCGGCGGGATCATGTGGGCCGGCGGCGACGGGTTCTTCCTGGTCGCGCTGATCCTCGCGCTCGCAGCTTGGCTGCGCGCCGAGGAGGCCGAGGGACGGCGGCAGGACGCGATCGCCGATCGCGAGGCCGACAGGGCGGCGCGGGCATCGACGAAGGCCGCCACCGCGGCAGCGGCAAGCACGACGGGAGAATCGGCCGGGCAGTGACCGGTCGGGCAGTGACCGATGAGCGAACGCTCTCTCAATTGGTGGCGAATCACGACATCGGACCGCGGGCACGGTCCGCGCTGGCCTTCATCGGACCCTCCACGGGCTCAAATGTGCGGGATCACCATCCATTTGAGACGGACTCAACGTGCGGTGCAGCGACCATTGGGCACCGTGGTCGTCACCATGTCGCCGAACCCGACCAAATGATGGAAACGCTGCCAACCCGCCCTCAGCCCACCGATCGGCATCCTCCCCCATCCTTAGGCCGTGGCAGAACAATGGATCGGGCCAGGAATCGTCATCGTTCCTTGGCTCGTGGCCGTGCTCATCACGCTGATGGTCGCGCGACGTCGGCGCTCGTCGACGCTCTCGGTGGCCGTCGCAATCGTCGCAATCAGCTGGGCGTTCGCGATCGTGGCTGCGTCGCTGTTCCCATTTCCGCTGCCGCCGTACTCGTCTGTCCCGTTGACCGGCAGCCCCTTCGACAACCTGCCCAACCAGTGGCTGAATCCGTTCCCGTTCCACACGATCGCGCGCGCGACCCGGGCCAGTGGCTCGGGAGCGGCGCTCGCCGTCGGTAACGTCATCGCCTACCTGCCGCTGGGGATCGTCCTCGGCCTGCTCGACTCACGGGCGCGCATCGGTCGAGTGATCGTGATTGCGCTGCTGGTCTCCGGCGGGATCGAGCTGCTGCAGCTCTCGATCTCGCTCGTCGTTGGCTTCCCGTATCGAGTCGCAGATATCGACGATGTGCTGTTGAACGTTCTCGGCGTGATTGCCGGCTACGCGATGGTGTGCCTCGTCATCCCAGCGGCACGAACATCAGTGCGTCGAGGACCACGAGCGCGAACAGCGCCGTGAGGTAGGCGATCGAGAACTTGTACAGCCGGACGGCGCGGCGGTCCGTGCCCTCGCGCCACATCGCGAAGGCGTGGAACAGGAACAGCCCGCCGAGCAGGATCGCGCCGGCGAGGTAGATCAGGCCCATGTGCGCGACCGCGAAGAAGACCAGCGTCAGGCAACCATGAGCACCGTGTAGAGGGCGATCTGCCGCGTCGTCTCGGCCACGCCGTGCGACCACCGGCAGCATCGGCACGTTGGCCGCCGCGTAGTCGCCGCGGATGCGCAGCGAGAGCGCCCAGAAGTGGGGCGGCGTCCAGTAGAAGACGATCGCGAACAGCACCAGCGCCGGCAGCGTGATGTCGCCCGTCACGGCTGCCCAGCCGATCACCGGCGGCAGGGCCCCGGCCGCGCCGCCGAGCACGATGTTCTGCGGCGTGTTGCGCTTCAGCAGCATGCGTGTAGACGACCACGTAGAAGCCGATCGCGAGCAGCGTCAGGAACGCCGCCACGAGGTTCACGAAGAGCGCGAGCATCGGCGAAGGCGACGACTCGCGAGCGCGAGCCCGAACGCGAGCGCGTCCTCGGGCGCGACCGAGTGCGCGGGCAGCGGGCGGCGGCGGGTGCGCGTCATGAGCAGGTCGATGTCGCGGTCGAGGTAGCAGTTGATGGCGTTGGCGGCGCCGGCCGCCAGCGTGCCGCCGACCAGCGTGAAGACGACCAGCCAGAGGAAATGCGGCAGGTCGGGCCGACTCGGGCATGCGGACGGCGGCCAGGATCATGGCCGGCACGGTCGTGACCAGCAGCAGCTCGATGATGCGCGGCTTGGTCAGGGCCACGTAGGCGTTGACGCGGTCTCGGACGGACGGCGCGAGCACGGCCGGCATGCCGTCGGGTTGGGCCGCGGCGCCGGGCTGCGCGTCGGTGCCCGTTGGCTCGACGACGCGATCGCCGCTCGGCTGCCTCCCGTGACCGTGGCCGGTTGCGCGAAGCGCGCCTCGAAGTAGGCGTAGAACGTGGCCACTGCGAGGAGCGCCCACACGGCCGCGGCGAGGGCCAGGTGGAGCGTCACGGCCCACGAGGCGAGCTCCGTGAAGATCTGCATCGCGCCGACGATGACCTCGATCGCGAACAGCGCGGCGGCCGTGCCGACCAAGCCGAGCAGTCCTTCGGAACCGGGGACGCGACGGCTCTCATCGGCCGGTCGTGCGTTTCGCCAGACGGCGATCGCGGTCACGAACACGATCACGCCGACCACCAGCGCCACGAACCGGTGCAGGAACTGGGCCATCTGCAGCGGTGCGATGGATCGGCCGGATCGAGTGGATGGGTACGAGCGAGCCGCCGAACAGCGGCCAGTCCGGGTAGACGTGCCACGCTCCGGTCGCGGTGACGTGCGAGCCGAACAGCAGCAATGCGTAGACGCCGATGCCGCCGAGAACGCGATCAGCAGCGTGAGCCGCTGGCTTCGGCCGCGGGCCGGTGGGGCGTCCGCATAGCGTGCCCGGACGGCGATGAAGCCGTAGACCGCCAGCAGCAGCATCGCCGTGGCGAGATGCGCGGTGACCCACTCGCCGGCGTTGCCGGTATCGACGGTGATCGTGCCGAGGTATCGCCTGGAAACCGGTCAGCACGAGACCTGCGATCGACGCGACCACGATCGAGCGATTGCCGTCGATGCGTGCGCCAGGCGGCGATGACCACGGCAAGCGCGATGAAGCCGACCATGACGCCCCAGCCGCGATGGATCCACTCGACCCATGCCTGGGTGTCGCCCGAGCTGCGGGAACGATGCGGCCCTGCACAGCGGCCAGTCCACGCAGCCCATGCCCGATCCCGTGCCCCGTACGGCGGCGCCGAGCAGACCATCACGTAGACGGCCACGAGCGCGCCCAGGGTGAGCTTCTGGAAACGGGACATCAGGGGTCTCGATTGTACGCGGGAGCCGTCGCGCGTCCGCGGCGCGGGTCAGTGCTGGAGATGCTCGGCACGCCGCCCCCAGCTCATGTGCTCGCTGTTCTCGAGTTCCAAGGTCGAGCTCACCCGAAGTTCGTCAGTCGCTTGGGGACGGTGCCACACCGCTGGGTGCACCCTGATCGGCGTCCTGCAGCTTGGTCGCGACGTTCTGGCCGTTCTGGACCTTGTAGGTCACCTTGACTGGCTCAGCGGTGCGCTGATGCTCGGTCAGGTGCTCGGGTGGGAAGGCGCCTGCATCCTGGTCCACGACGCCGACCGTGAAGGTCATGACCGGTCCATCCGATGTGTGCAGCGTGAACCCGTCGACCTGACCCGCAGACGGCTGATCGACGGTCAGCACGACGCCGGTGACAACCTGTTGGGATGCCCCGTTGCAGGCGGCGATGACGAGCGCGAGGCTGAGGAGGCCGACGAATGCGAACAGCTTCTTCACGGCCGCGAGTCTACGGGCAACAGCCGGGCGCTCGCCTCGTCAGTGTGGTCCACGTCGGAAGGCTCGACGCGTTTTCACGCGCCCGTGGCGGGAACGTCGTAAGGTGATGGAAGTGTCCCCGTTCTCCCGGCCGCGGCCCCCAGCGCGCGCGGCCCTTCCCGGTTCCGTTGCTGCAACCGCGTCTGCGCTTCTTGCGCTGGCGGCTGTGCTGGTGCTGGGTGCCTGCACGAGCTCCGCGGGGACGTCGTCAACGGGCGGAGCGATGCCAACGGTGCCCATCGACGCGAGCGAGGCCTACCAGCAGACCGCCTGTGCACCGAACGCGGATCCCGCCTCGGCCACGGCGTACGCCGGCTGGCCCGGTTCCGGCGAGATCGCGGCCGACGTGCCGATCATCCCCTACCTCGTCAGCAGCGAGCTCTCGGTCGGACCGAACCGGGTGCTGATGACGATCATCGACCAGCAGAACCACAACATCGCGTCCTCGGACGCCGCCCTGAACCTCGCCTTCTACAACCTCGCAGCCGACCCGAAAACGCCGGTCATCACCACGCGCGGATCCTTCCTGGACACGGGCACGCAGGCGGCCGGCTTCTATCACGCGACCGCGGACTTTCCCTGCTGGGGCGACTGGGGCGTCGAGGCAACCTTCATCCAGCCGTCGGGCTCGAACACGGCCCGCATCACCTTCAGCGTCGAACCGACCTCGTCCACGCCGGCCATCGGTGCGAAGGCGCCGCCGGCGGACTCGCCAACGGCGACCGACGCCGCGGGAATCGCCCAGATCTCCACGGACACGACGCCGGACCCCGACTTCTACAAGATGACCATCACCCAGGCCGAAGAGGCGGGCAAGCCCGCGGTGATCATCTTCGCCACGCCCGCGTTCTGCCGCACCGCGACCTGCGGGCCGACCCTCGACCGCGTGCAATCGGTCGGCCAGCCGTACAAGCCGCTGATCAACTTCGTGCACGTCGAGCCGTACATCCTCCAGGAGACCGCGACGGGTCTCCAGCCGGTGCTCGACAAGGACGGCAACCTGCAGGTGGTGCCGGCCGCGCTGGCCTTTGGGCTGCCCACCGAGCCGTACACCTTCGTGCTCGATTCGCAGGGCCGCGTCGCCTACAAGTTCGACGGGATCATGGCCGAGGACGAGCTTCGCGCAGCATTGGAGGCCGTGACCACCGGTTCGCCGGCAGGCTCGATCAGCCCGGGGGCGAGCTCGACTCCCTGAGCTTTGCCTCGGATGGTCTGCGACGGCGCGCGAGCGCCGTGCCGCGGATCTCGGCGAGCGATGCGACCCCACTGTCGAACAGGTGGCGTTCCAGCTCCAGCGTCAGCCTGGGCGGGAGTGCCGGGTCTGCGAACACGGCGCTCCCAACCCCGACTGCCGTCGCACCCGCCGCCACGTAGTCGAGGACGTCCTCGAGTGACGTGACGCCGCCCGTGCCGATGATCGGGATGCGCACCGCCTGGGCAATCTCGGACACGGCACGAAGCGCAATCGCGCGGATCGGCGGTCCCGAGAGCGTGGCGTAGCGAGCGTGCTGCAGCGATGATCGGACCCGGCCGAGCAGGCCGATCGTCGATGCCGCGAGCCCGTTGCTGCAGCTGATCGCGTCTGCGCCGGCTTCGGTGACCGCGATCGCAACGGACCGGATGTCCGCTGCCGATGCCGAGAGTTTCACGATCAACGGCAGGTCGGTGCGCTCCCGGGCGGCCGACGTCGCGCGGTCCGCCGCGTCCTCGTCGAGCGCGAAATCCTGGCCGCGTGCCAACTCAGGGCAGGAAAGATTCAGCTCGATGGCTGCCACGCCCGGCTGCCCGTCGAGGGCCTCGGCGAGCTCACCAAAGCCGAGCGGCGACTCGGCAGCGATGCTCACGATCACCGGAAGGGGCAGAGCGCCCCAGCGGGTCGAGAAGCGCTCGAGGACTGCCTCGACGCCGGGGTTCTGCAAGCCGATGGCGTGGACCACGCCGCCCCCGGAGACCTCGACCATGCGGATGGGTGGGTTTCCGGACCGCGATGTGCGGGTGGTCGTCCGCGTGACGATCGCGCCGACGAGTTCCAGGTCGACGGCGTCGGTCGCCTCAGGGCCATAACCGAGCACTCCCGCTGCGATGACGATCGGCGCGCGCAGGACGAGCATGCCTCGGCGCGCAGGAGCGAGATCGACGTGCAGGTCGACGTCGACCGGCCCTTTGAACTCGGGCACGGGAGTCGCGCTCTGCGTGATGCTCGGGCGCCGGTTCGCCGTCTTGGAGGCGGCAGTCGCGCGCGTCCGAGCGGCCGCGTCCCGGAGTACCTGTTTGGGAGTCCGTGCGGCGGCGGCACGCCCGGTGATGACCGACCGCTTCCGCTTCACTGGTAGCTCACTCCACGGACTCGCCATCAGGCCATGCGAGCTCGTGGGCGGCGAAGACCGGTCCCTCGCGGCACGTCCGCACGGGCGTTTCGACGCCCGGAACGACGCAGCCGAGGCAGGTCGCCGTGGCGCAGCCAACCTGCTGGGTGGCACACACCTGGAGCCACGCGCTTCGGCGAGGCTTCGCGGCGACCGTCGAGCGACGCGCAGACTTTCGGCCGAGGCGGGCGACGCCGAGCCGGCGGTCGCGACCCGCGGCTAGCTTGGCCATGCCCGCGAGGAACGGCAGCGAACCGGCCGCGAACGCCTGGTCCGCCCAGGCCTCGTACGACGGAACGAGGTCGAGCACCGAACCGGCATGGCCCAGCGACCCGTCGGCGGTCGCAACGACGTACTCGACTTCCGCGGGCAGCAACGAAGAGGGGTAGACGCTCGCTGCTGACTCGGTGCCCAGGAGCAGCGTTACCCGCCGGCCGGCTGCCAGCGACTCGTCCACGAGCATGCGGATCCCGCCGATCGCAACCGCTTCGGTGACCAGCAGGAGGTGATGAGCGCGCGGATCGATCTCGAACCCGCGGCCCAGCGGACCGAAGACCGGCACGGATTCGCCAAGCGTGGCGCGCGCCAGCCAGCGGCCCGGACGGGTTGACGTGTCGACGTGGATGGCGATCTGCGCCGCGACGCGATCGACCGTCGCGATCGGGTACGGATGGCGAATGACCGACTCTGCGAGATCGCCGGTCAGAACGTCGACGAACTGACCGGCTCGCGCCGCAACAGCGATCGACGGCGCCTCGAACCCGAGCAGCAGCTGGCCGGACAGGACCTGGCGCGTCCAGCGAACGACGCCGGTCGGTACCGGTCGCGAGGCTCGCGCGGACCGAGACGGTTCGACGGGAGCGCCCGGATCAACGGGTGGAGGGCGCGTCCTCGTCTGGATCGTCGGACTCCTCGTCGTCAGCGCCTTCGTCCTCGCCGTCGGCGGCTGCCTCGGCGCTTTCGTCGTAGTTGCTTACGCCTTCGTTGTTCTCGCCTTCGTCGGCGGTGGCTGCCGTGCCCGACCCGGAGGCATCCTCGCCGTCCTCGTCGAGCTCGTCGTCACCGGGCGCGATGCCCGGGAACGAATTGTCCGCGAGCGTCTCTGCGAGGTCGCCGAAGAGGTCGGTCGGGTCGTAGAACTGGACCATCTCCTGCGGCGAGTCGAGCTGCTGCCACTGTCCCTCGGTCTCGTCGTCCTCGTCGGTCTCGGGCAGGACCTCGGCCTCGAACGAGCCGGAGCGCCTTGAACCAGAGTCGCTCGTCGTCATCGTCGAGGATCAGCTGGTCGCCGACGACGCGTGCGAGCCCGTCGGCCGCCGCCTCGAACTGCTCGATCAGGCGGCCTCGGACGCCTGGCTGCGCTCCTGGAAGGTAAGCGCCAGGTCATACAGGCGCCGCGCGGCCTCCTGCGGATCGTTGGGCACCTCGATCTGGGCCGCGGCCCAATCCTCGGCCGCCTCGGCATACGGGTTGACCGGCGTCCCGACGGTCTCGGCTGGGCGCCACGCCGGCCGCCTCGAAGAGATCCTCCGCACCCGTCGGCTCCTCGGCCAGGCCGGCCTCCGCGCGTGCCGCCTCGGCGAACGCGGCGTAGATGTCGGCCGGGTTGTAGAGCTCGACCAGCTCTGCCGCGGTGTCGATGACCTCCGTCTCCGAGACCCACTGGCCGGACTGGTCTCGTCCTGGTAGCGGCTGCGCGAGCGGAACGTGCCGTCGGGCGCGACCGCGAGGTAGTCGGGGTCGTCGTCGATCAGCACCATGCCGCCGATGTCGCGGATGCGCCCCTTGTTCGCCGTCGAGGAACTTGGTCAGCTGCTCACCGGCGTCCATCAGGAACGTGCTGCGCTCGATGCCCGCCTCGCTGGCGATCTCGCCGAGCATGCCGCCGCGTGCGTCCGTCCGGCCGTTGCCGCCCTTGTCTCGATCGATGCTCACGACAGTCTCCTCACGGGTGGTATTCGAGGTCGGGTCCCATCCGCTCGCGGAGGAACATGGCGTGATGGCGTTCGAACATCCATTCGCCGGCTCGATGGCCGATGGCGCGTGAACGCTCGATCGCCTTCGAGCTTGTCGATGGTGCCGTAATCGGGCACCTCGAGCAGGATCACGTTGTCGAAGTCCCAGCCGTAGGCCACGTTGTACCAGCCGAGAAAGCGCATCCCGAACTCCTCTTCATAGCGCTTCACCTGGCGCGGGAAGAGCGTGCGCATGAAGAACTTGAAGAACGGGTCGCGACCGCGGCGGACGGAGAAGAACGTTGCCAGGACGGGCACGGCGGCTGACGGTCTCCGAGAAGGCTACTGGGCTGTCTGGGTCGAGCGACCGCATTGTCGCACGCGTCACCGAGCGTGACCCGCGAGCCGATGATGGCGCGCGTCGCCCACCCACCGTTGTCGCGGGCCGTGTCGCGCAAGGCCGTCTTCGCGCGCTCTTGCCTCGTTGGCCGCCGAACTATTCGTCGGCGTGATCATCCGCCGGTCGGACCTTCGCACAACCGTCATTTGATGACCCCGGGTGATCGTCCGCCCGGTGAAGGCCTACTTGAGGCTTCCTGCCCGCACCGGATGCGTCGTTCGGGCCGGCCAGTGGCACACATAACCGGTGGATGAGTACCCACGGTCATACTCCGCCGCCAGCGAGTGCCCGTCCGTCGCTGCGTTGCCTGCCGTCACCCGCCGGCCAGGAGGTCGAGATGGGAACCAAGGAGACACGGCTTCAGCGTGGCCGTCGGCGCGGGCAAGAGCTGACGCGAATGATCGTCGCGCAATTACGTGACGCACGAATCGTGGCCGGCCTGAGCCAACGTGAATGCGCGCGATCTTTCGGGCACTCTCCGCGGGCATCCGCCTGCCAGGCTCCGGAGTCGTCTTCCTCTGACAGGTGCGGACCTACGGCGCGTCGAGTGCCGGGTTGGAGTCGACGAAGCCGTTGGGCCGGATCGAGAAGCTGGTCGTGTCGGTCGTCATGACCGGGTATTTCTCGACGGCCGGGATGTGCGTGAAGCCGGCCGTGTACCAGACGACCAGGTCCTGATCCTGGATGCTCCGGTGGCCGGCGACGGTCTTCGGCAGTCCTTGTCCAGGCCCGCCCTGGTTGGGGTAGCGTTCGAACCCCGACGCGAGGGCGATCGCTTGAGCGATGGGTTATGCCGAGAACCGTCGCCACAGGGCGCCGAACTCCGCCAGGCCATCGCTTTAGCGCCGGCAACGTCGCGGCCTGGCGCGGCCGGGCCCGAACTCCTCCAAGTCCATCGCTTGAGCGATCGATTGGGCCGGGAATGGTCACCACCTGGCGCCGATCTCCCCCAGCCTATCGCTTGAGCGATGGGCTTGGCCGGGACGGGCCGGCAACCGTCGCCACCGTGCTCCGAACTCCCCGAGCACACCGCTTGAGCGATTGACTGGCCCTAGAACCGACGCCGGCATAGCGTTCAGCCACCGCGACACTTCGGGCACACCCCGGAGCCCTGGCGCGTCCTGCACGGCACGCCGCCAGCGGACACACTGGCCCTGATGTCGGAACCGAGCCGATACGCACGCGGCTTCGGCGCGCTGCGGTATGGGAATTTTCGCTGGTACTTCGCCAGCCAGGTGGTGTCGGTCAGCGGCACCTGGATGCAGACGACCGCGCTCGGCTGGCTGGTGGTACAGCTCACCGGAGACGGGGTCGCACTGGGGACCACGCTGGCGTTGCAGTACGGGCCGCTGCTGATCCTCGGTCCGTGGGGCGGCTCGCTCGTCGATCGCTACAACGTCCGCCGGTTGGTCCTCTTTGCCCAGGCGAGTGCCGGTGTGCTCGCCCTCGTCCTCTTCGCGCTGGCGTCGGCGGGCCTCGCGACGATGCCCGTGATCTACCTGATCTCGTTCCTGATGGGCCTCAACGGGGTCATCGACAACCCCGCCCGGCGCGCGTTCGTATCGGAACTGGTCCCATCCAGCGAACTCGCCAGCGCGGTGAGCCTGATCGGCGTGCTGGTCAACGGTTCGCGCGTGGTCGGCCCGGCGATTGCGGCCGTACTGATCGCGTTCGTCGGGACCACGCCGTGCTTCCTGGTGAACGGCGTGAGCTACTTCGCCGTGGTTGGCGCCTTGTTGCTGCTGAATCAGAGCGAGCTCATTCCGCGTCCGGTTCGCGCGCCGGGTCCGATCCGCGTGATGGACACGCTGCGCTACGTCGCGGGCGTGCCCGTTCTCCGCCGCGCGCTGGGCAGCATGGCGATCGTCGGCACGTTCACGCTGGAAATGTCCGTGACGCTGCCGCTCATCTCCAGCAATACGTTTGGCGGCGACGGCTCGACCTACGGGATCCTGCTCGCGCTCATGAGCATCGGCGGTATCGCGGGCTCGCTCGCCGCGGGCGTCTGGGGCGACCCGCAGCTCGACCGGCTCGAGGTCGTGCTCGTTGCCTGCTTTGTCGCGGTGGCTGCCGCCGGCATTGCGCCGACCCTCCCCTTCGAGGCCCTGGCGCTCGTGTTCACCGGCCTGACGACCTTCTACTACGTCGCGATCGCCTCGACCGGTGCCCAGCTCAACGCCACACCAGAGCACCGCGGCCGCGTGCTGGCACTTTGGTCGATGGCGTTCCTCGGCACGACCATGATCGGTGCACCGATCATCGGCTGGATCGCCAACGTGTGGGGACCGCGAGCCGGACTGCTGGCGGGCGCCGTGGCGTGCCTCGCGGCGGCCGCTTTCGTGTACCTGGACAGGATCCGCGGCGAGCGCGCGAGCACTGCGATGGTCACTCGACGCGATTTTGGAACGCAGGAGCGGAACATCACCTCGTAGCCCGGAACCACCGAAGCCAACTCGCAGCTCGCCCAGCCACAGATCTGCCGCGCCGGCTCGGCGGATCCAGGCTTGGTCGGAAGCCCTACGCCAGAGGCGGGACTTCGTCGTCGTCGGCGTCGTTTGTTGACGTCACGGCAGCCGAGGGTGGCTCCGCAGACGTGGCTTCCGACGAAGCCTGCGGGTCGGTCGCCGTGACCGTTCCCCTTGCTTCGTCCTCGATCATCCCGACGGTCTTGCGTGCGGTGGGCGCCTGCGGCCGGCGACGCGTCCGTCGATCTGCGGCCACGAGCCGGAGCAGGAAGATGACGGTCTGGCCCGCGAACAGCAGCAGGATCAGGGTCACGATCAGCAGCGTCGCGCTGACCCAGGTCGGCCAGTTCCACGTCACGCTCAGGGGCGTCAGCACCAGGAGGATCCCGAGCAGGATCACCTGGATCCAGAAGCAGCCGAGTCCGGGGCCACGTTCCGGGTCGAGCGGCTCGCCCTTGTAGAGCGGCATCTCCGGTGGCGTCTGCGGCGTCTGCGGCGTCTGCGGCGATTGCGTCACGCGACCTCCACGCCGGCACGACCCGTTCGTGGCGGTACCGTCGTTCCGCGCCGTGACCAGCGATCGGCGAACCGGAACCATTCCCCGGCAACCGGTAGGAACCAGGGATTGCCGCGATAGACCCACGGCACGAACGGCGCCGCGCCGAAGGGGATTTCCTCGAAGGGGCTCCGCTCGCGTGCCGTGTCGGACCCGTGGCCGATCCGCTCGGCGATCGTCAGCCCGAAGGTCGTTCCCAGCGCAAGGCCGGAGCCGCAATAGCCCAGGGCGTAGTGGATGCCGTCGTGCTCGCCCAGGTGCGGCAGCCGGTCGAACGTGAAGCCGACCTTGCCGCCCCAGGCGTACTCGACCCGATAGGGCGCGGCCTGCGGGTGCACGAGCGCGAGCGCGCGCCGCAGGATCGCCGCCGTTCGATCGACCGACGTCGGCGCAAAGGAGGCGCGGCCGCCGAAGATCAGCCGGTTGTCGTCGTTCACGTGCCAGTAATAGAGGAAGTTCTTGGAGTCGAAGAACGCGCGGCCACGCGGACTGATCGAGCGGGCAACCTCGTCGGGCATCGGTTCCGTCGCGATGATGTAGCTCCCGATGGGCATGACGCGCTGCTGCAGCCACGGGACGGCCGCGTCGGTGTAGCCGTTGGTGGCAATGAGGACGTCTCGAGCGCGCACACGTCCGCGTGCCGTCACCACGACGCGCTGCAAACCTTCATCTTCGATCGACAGCACCCGCGCATCGCCGACGACCGAGGCACCCGCGGTTCGGGCCGCGTCCAGCACGGCGGAGAAGTAGCGCGCCGGATGGATCCTCCCGGACTCCTCCAGCACCAGCGCTCCGGGGTAGTAGTCCGTACCGACGTCCTGGTGGAGCGTCGCGCTGTCAACCAACTGCGCCGTCATGCCGGCGTCGGCGAGCTCCGTGCGCTCGGCCTCGAGATCGCGCAGATGCCGGTCCGACCAGGCGAGGATGCCAAGGCCAGCGCGGTGGTACTCACAGGCGAAGCCGTTGTCGAGCACGAAGCGTTCGGCGGTGAAGAATGCGTCGAGTCCGGCTCGAAAGACCCGCCCACCGAGCTCCGGTCCGAAGTGGCGCACGAGCGCGGCTCGGCCGAACTTGAGCCCCGGGTGGAAGATGCCGCCGTTCCGCGTGCTCGCGCCCCACCCGGGCGAATGCGCGTCCACGACGAGCACCGACGCGCCGGCCCGCGCGAGCGCGAAGGCCGCGATGACCCCCGTGTAGCCCGCACCGACGACGCAAACGTCGACCGACTCGGGCAGGGGTTCGGCGGTCTGCGCCGTCGGCGGCGCCCACGCCTGGTGCCAGTACGGCGCGCGCTGATACGTCGGCTCGTCGCGCTCGGTCATCACGGCCGATGGTAGACGCGGAGCCCGCCATCGAGCCCGCAGTCGCGGCGGGGGCTCGACTTGTGGCCTGTCACTCGTCCGGCGCGATCTCCCGGTCGACGTAGGCGACTCGACCACCGGAAACGGTCAGGAGGACCCTGCCCGGCAGCGTATGGCCGAGGAGTGGCGTGTTGTGGCCGCGCGACTGCAGCGCACCGGGCTCGACGTTCCAGCGGTCCGTGCGATCAAACACGACAAGGCTGGCGGGTTCGCCCTCGCGGATGCCGGGCTCGCGCAGCTCGCGTCGCCCGCCATCGAGCACCCGCCACGGCCCGACCGTCAGCGCGCGGATCACGCGGCGCAGGCTGAGTCGCCCGGCCGCGACCGCCTCGAGCAGCAGGCCGAGTGCCGTTTCGAGCCCGCTCATCCCCGGTTGGGCATCACCGAAGGGGACCTCCTTGTCGATGGATCGCCACGGCGCGTGGTCGGTGGCGATCGCGACGATCGAACCGTCCTCGATTCCGGCGAGCAGCGCGATCGCATCGTCGGGGTCGCGCAGCGGTGGGTCGACCCGTGTCGAGGAGTCGTACGGCTCCGCCGCGCCGCGCTCGCCAGCCCACGGGGTTCCGGCGGCGTCCCAGCTGAAGCGCCGATCGCCGCCAACCCAGCCGTCGTGCATGGCCAGGTGGTAAGGCGTCACATCGCAGGTCACGCGCAGGCCGTCGGCGGCCGCGGCACGGACGGTGTTGAGCGCTTCTGCCGTCGACAGGTGCGCCACGTGGAGGTGCGGACGAACGTCTGAGCGGCGCCTCGGCGGTAACCTGGCGGAGGACGCCGACCGCTCGCGAGACGGCACCGCTCTCGGCGGCCGGTGACGCGCCGAGCAGGCCGAGGATCGTCGCCGGGAGGCCCTCGTTGGCCTCGGCTCCTGCGGTGAACGACGGCTCATCGGCGTTGATCACGACCGGAAGGCCGAGCGCTCCGGCCTCAGTGAGTGCCGCGCGCAGGATGGCCGAGTCGGCGGCCGGGTTTGGGTCATCGCTGTAGCCAACGACTCCGGCCGAGGCAAGAGACGACAGCGGGCCGAGCGTCTTTCCGTCGCGGCCAACCGTGAGCGCACCGTAGAGCGCGGCCTCGATCGGTGTCCTGGCGGCTGCCGCTGCGGCGCGGACACGCTGAACAACCTCCGTCCGATCGACACTGGTGCGCAGGTCGGGCAGCGCGGCAATCCAGGTGAAACCGCCGTGCGCGGCAGCCGCGAGCGCCGTGCCGAAGTCTTCGGATTCAGCCGATTGCGCCTCGCGGACGTGGACGTGCAGGTCCATGAAACCGGGCGTGACCACGATGCCCGGCTCGGGTCCGGTCGCGTCGACTCGCTCGATCTCCGTGACGATTCCGTCCTCGATCGTCAGTCGCGCAGCGGCCTTCCAAACCACTTGACGGATCGACGATCCAGGCACCGTCGATCTCGAGATACGAGAGGCGCTCGCCGACGTCCTGGTCGGCCAGCGCGCCGGCAGACGGTGCCGGGCGGCTGCCTCCGTCAGTCGCGGCCATCGGTCGATGCCAGCAGCGAGAGCATCGCCATTCGCACGTGGACTCCGTTCGCGACCTGGCGATTGATGAGGGAACGCGGACCCGAAGCGAGATCGGGCGTCAGCTCGACGCCCTCGTTGACCGGCCCCGGATGCATCACGACCGCTTCGGGGGCGTGGCGCTGCAGCCGTTGCTCGGAGATTCCCCATCGAGCGGCGTAGGCGGCTTCAGACGGCGCACCGGCACCTTCCAACCGTTCCCGCTGCACACGCAGGGCCATGACGGCAGCGGCGCCGTCGAGGGCTCGATCGAGGTCACCGGTGACGGTGAGACGGCGGTCGGACGGCATGGCGCGTGCCCACGATTCGAAACCGCGCAGGAAGATCTGCGGCCCGCTCAGCCAGAGGTCAACGCCCATCGCGGGTGAGCGTCCAGACGTTGGAGCGCGCCACGCGCGAGTGGAGCACGTCCCCGACGATCACGACCTTGGCGCCCGCGACCCGATCGGCGCCGATGGCACTGCGCAGCGTGTAGAGGTCGAGCAGGGCCTGGGTCGGGTGCGCGTGCCAGCCGTCGCCCGCGTTGAGCACGTGCCCGCCGAAATGTTCGGCCGCCACCTGCGCCGCCCCGCTTCGAGGATGGCGTGTGACAAGCAAGCTGGCACCGAGCGCCTCCAGTGTTCGGACCGTGTCCACCAGCGATTCGCCCTTCACCATGGAGCTGCTGACCGCGTCGAGCGAAACGACGTCGCCGCCGAGGGCTCGCGCCGCCAACTCGAATGAGACGCGGGTTCGCGTGGATGCCTCGGCAAAGAGCGTGGCAAGGGTGCGGCCTGCAAGATCCGGGCGCCGTCCCGTGCTTCGCGCTGCGGCCATCTCCTCCGTGAGTGCCATCACGTGCTCGATCTCGGTGACGGTCAATCCGTCAACGTCGAGCAGGTGGCGGTGGGCCCAGGGATCGTCACGCACGTGAGCGACCGAATCGTCGGTTCGAACAGCCGCACCGGTCACGTGCGGAAGGTCACGTGGCGCTTCGATTCTCGTAGGCACCGGCCAGGGCAAGCGGCTCGTCCTCGCGCTCGATCAGCACTTCGTCGGTGCCGTCGATCTCCGCGAGTCGCACGCGGACGGTCTCCTCCCGGGAGGTCGGCACGTTCTTTCCAACATGGTCGGCCCGGATCGGCAGCTCGCGATGACCCCGATCGACCAGCACCGCAAGGCGGACGGCCGCCGGACGGCCGTGCTCAATCAGCGCGTCCATCGCGGCTCGGACGGTGCGGCCCGTATACAGGACGTCGTCGACGATCACAACCGTGCTTGCCGCAAGGTCGAACGGCAGGTCGGTCGCGCGCAGCTGCGGCTGCTCGTGGCCTGGCTGGCGGTCGTCGCGATGGAAGGTGATGTCGAGCGAGCCGACCGGAACCACTGCACCCTCGTGCTCTGCGATCGTGTCCGCGAGACGCTTTGCCAGCGGCACACCGCGGCGATGGATGCCGACGAGCGCAAGGTCCTTCGCACCGCCGTGTTTCTCGACGATCTCGTGGCCGATTCGGACGAGCGCTCGGCGCACGTCGTCTCCGGTCATGATCTGCCGAGCGCTCACAGGACTCCTCTCAGCGGCCCGCGCGAGTGCCGCGTTCAGCGGCGGGCCCCGCGTTGAGGATATCCGGCTTGCCGCCGGTAGCAGACCCGTGCAGGAACGCTTGCCGCGTGCAAGCCAGGTGACGTGCCGTCAGAACGCGGGGACGCCCCCGTCGGTCTCGTTCAGCGGGATGCGCAGGTCGCCGCTGCCCTGGGCGCCCCACGTGCGGACGCGCAGCTCGCCGTCAACCGAGCCGTCGCTTGGGGCGATCCATGCAACGCGATCGTTCGACATCGAGAAGGTGCGACGGGCCAGGTTCGGCCCGAGGATCGGCTGGTTGGAGACGGCGCCGCTCGGTGACGTGAGGCGCTCGACGGTCAGCCGGCCCCAGTTGCCACCGGGTGCGTCGGCGATCCAGACGCCGAACGTCGTCCCGTCATCGGACCAGCGCACGATCCAGTCGACCACAGATCCGCTGCCGCCGGCTTCGGCGTCGAGCGCTCGGAGCACGGCTGGATTTCCGGTCGGTACCGCTGGGGTCGAGGGGGTTGGGATGGCGCGCGGCGAGGGCTTGCCGTTGTGCTTGGACTTTCGCGGTGCAGGCGAGGTCGTCGGTGTTGGCACGCCGCCAGGCGGAGTTGCCGCGGCCGGCTTGCGCGCTTCGTTCACCGTCCGTGCTTTGGATGACCCCGACGGCTGTGTCGGGTTTGGCGTCGCCGTGCCGCCCGAATGGCCGTGGCGTCGTTGATTGGCACTGGACGGATCCGCAACGGGTCCCTGTGACGGCCGGTTCCCGCCGTGCTCGCCATGCGGCCGCACCCTCGGCGACGGCGTCGCGACGGGAGGCGTCACGCGCGGATTGCCACCGGTTGGATTGTTCGAGCCGCGCCCGAAGTTGAATGGATCGACCTGCGCCCAGTCGATCAGGTAGAGGTGTCCGGTCGCGGGTGAGACCACGTGGGCGATCGTGCTGAGCTCGCCCATCCAGGCGATCGCGAACGAGCCGCCCGGCTGAACGGCTGGAAGCCACAGGCCTGCATCCGGAACGGTGCGCTTGTTTCCCGTCTTCGTGTCGAATACGACCAGGTCGACCGAGGCCGCGCCCGACTTCGTGGCGGCGTTCGGCCGGCTGACCACGATCCGGCCGCCGTCCCACGACGCGAAGTACGACGCATGGTCGGAGGTGAGCCGGCTGGCCTGCGCTTCCCCGACGTGCCAGAGGTACAGGTCCGGGCCCGTGGAACGGTCTGCCGGCGTCGCCGAGAAGGCGAGCATGTCGCCGTCGGGTGACCACGCCGGCATGGCACCTGCCAGGCGAACGCCCTCGGCGATGGCAAGCGCCGCCTTCGTGGGCTTCAGCGTCTTGCTTGGAGCAAGGCTCGGTGTGGCCTGGCTCGGCGCGGCGGACGGCGATGCGCCCGCCGAGGTGTGACGTGGCTTGGGGGTGCGAGTCGGAGATGCCGCGAAGGTCGGCGGCGTCGGGCCGGGATGGGATGTGCTCGACCCCGGTACCGAGGGTGGTCGCGTCGGCCGGGGTGTGCTCGTTGGCGCTGCCGGCTGCGCCGTGGCGGTCGCCGTCTGTGCGGGCGCCGGTTGCGCCGTTGCCTGCTGCGGGTGCCTGGTGTGTCTCGGCGCCGCGGAGCTCGCCGGCAGAATCGCCGTCGCCGTCGATCCGGCTGCCCGAGTCGGCGCCGCAGCCGGCGCGAACGTTGGTGTCGGTTGGCCGGCGTGCATTGCGAGGGCATCGGTCGGGCGCACCGTCGGCGCCGCACCGGAGGTTCGATCATCTGAGGGGCTGTAGCGAGGCAGGTCCACGATCGAGACGGTTTCGCCGCCACCGGGATCGTCTGCAACCACGGCCACGCGACCATCCCCGGAGTGCAGTGCGACGCCGCGGCTGCGAGCGCTTCCTCCGCGCAGCTGCAGCACGGGGGAGGGGTCCAGCGTGCCGGCGGAGCAGTCGAGCACGGTTGGCGGGCAGACCTCGCTGATGCGCGTCTGGTAGACCGAAACGCCGTCCGCGGAGTAGTCGATCAACGCGATGTCCTGTGGGGATACGGCGAACGGGGTCGCGGCGGCGAGCACGGCCGTCGTCGGCGCCGTCGGCGTTGGGACGACCGCGGGCTGCATCTGCGAAGCGACCACGATCGCCGCCAACGTGACGCTCGAAACGGCACTGAGCGCGAGCCACCGGCTTGCCCTCGCTCCCGGACGCGCGGCGAGGAGCTCGTCGCGGTTCCGCATCTGCGCCTGCTCCCGCGGCGAACGTGCCATCTCGCGGTCGAGCGCCGCGGACGTTCGCGCCCAGAGATCCCGCGGCCCGACCGGCTGCCCGAGCCTGCTCAGCTCACCGTGCTGCTGGCGCAGCTCTCGCTCGACGATTCGGCACATCGGGCACACGGCCAGATGTGCCAGTAAAAACGCGTCGTCGGCGTCGGCCAGCGGCGAATCGATTCGAGCCGAGATCAGGGCCCGCGCCCGGCCATGCTCGGCCCGGGCGTTCATCGACGGCGCCTGCCCGGCAGCCGTGGCCGCAACGACGGTCGGGCCGCGACCTGCGAACCGGACCGCCTCCGTGCCACGAAGGTCGGCGTCGCGCACCGCGCTGCGTGCCCGCTCGACGGCGAGTGCCTGTCGGAGCGATTCACGCGCGCGCGAGAGCAGCGCTCGTGCGGCCACATTCGAGACGTTGCAGCGCCTCGCCCAGCTCGGCGCCGTTGAGTCCCTGGACCTCGGCGAGCAGCAGCGCCATGCGCTGCCGCTCCGGGATCATGCCGAGCGCGCGCTCGAGGTCGCCAGTGAGGCGGTGGCTGAGCGCCATGTCCTCCGCGGAGGAGTCCACGTCCCGCGACTCGCCCGTCCACGGCACGAAGCGGACGATGCGTGCGGCGGCGCAGCTCGTCGAGCGCGGTGCGGCCGGCGATCTGGTACAGCCAGGCGCGCGCCCGATCGCGGTCGACCAGCGTGTCGATAGGCGCGAAACGCCTTCACGAACGTCTCCTGGGCCAGGTCGGCCGCCAATTCGTCGTCACGGACCATCCGGCAGAGGTAGCCGTAGATCTCGGCGTGATGCGCCGCATAGAGCTCCTCGACGCAGGCGCGGGCGGACGCTCGATCCTCCGTCATCGATCCTGCCTCGCTGATCCCATCCCGGCCCCTGCGTCGCACTCCCACCCACGGTGCCGGATCGGAGCCACGGCTTCGAGGCCCTGTCCGACGTGCCCACGGATCATGTTCGGCGGCCACGAGACGCGCGGCCGCGCTGCGATGTGACGCACGGCACCGGCGTGTGACGTCGGCTCGCTGCTGGATCCGGATCCCATCGAGCGTCACGCGCGGGCTTGATCCTCAGCGTGCCTCCGGGCGAGGTGCCGTTTCGTCCCACGTAGCCGTGTCGGCCGCCGCCACGTCGCTCGTGGCTGCCGTCGCCGACCGTGGCAGAGCAGCTCTTCCACCGCCGTCCTCCGGGCTGACCGGGTTGACCGGCAGGCCCGTGCCGAGCTCCAGCCCGGCGATCTGGCGCAGTCGCGGGTGGATCTCCCAATGCCAGTGGTAGGTCTCGTCGACGCGCTGGTGGAGCGGCGCGGTATGGAGCACCAGGTTGTAGGCCGGCCGGTCGAGGCCGTGGCGAGCAGCCGCAGCACCTTTCGCAGCGTCTCGGCCGCACTGGCGATCTGCGTCGTCCGTGGCTCGCCCGAAGTCCGCCTCGTGATGGCGCGGCACGACCCACAGCTCGAACGGCGAACGCGACGCGTACGGCGCGAAGCAGACGCTGGCCGCTGTCCTCGAAGACCAGCCGCTCTCGGTTGGCGACCTCGTCGCGGACGAGCCGGCAGATACGGGCAGACTCCCTCGCGGATGACGTACCGCGCCGCGCCGCCAAGTTCCTCGCCGATGCGATGCGGGATCAGCGGCAGGTCGTAGAAGTCGAGGCACAGGTGGTTGGTGCGGGCGCCCGCCTGCTCGCCCCAGTTCTGCACGACCTGCACGTACTGCGTCTCGCGCCCGGCGCGTGCCACCTCGATCTGGTCGCGCGCGAGGGTCAGCATGTCGCGCACGATCCGCTCGCGATTCCTCGTGTCAGCGGCGCGTGGTGCTCGCGCGGCGCCACGATGGTCTGCCACGAGCCGACGTCGCCGAGCAGGCCGAGCTCCGGATCCCGCGCTCGCGGTCCTCGCGGCCGTCATTCCATTGTCCGACCCGTTGCGCGACTCGCGCTCGCTGCCGGCAACCGTGAACGCCTGTGGCTTCAGCGCGCGAACCCAGACGCGATCGGGCGACAGCGACAGATCGCAGTTCTGGCAGCGCGTTCCGTCCGTTGCCGATCGGCCGGGCTGGTAGCGCGAACCGGGCGCGATCGAAGCCACGGTCGACCACCACGGCGACCCACCAGCCGGTGATGTCGTCTCGTCGCAGTTCGAAGAGGCCGCCCGGCACGGGTTGCTCTGCCCTCGTGGCCGGGTGGCTGGGCTAGCCAGCGGCGACGAGTGGCCGGCTCAGCTGCGGCGGCCTCGTCCAGGCGAGCTGCGGAGTGCTTCGGCGAAGCGGCGTCCGGCGACGTCGACCGACGCGGTCGACGGCAGCGCGGTATCCCCGACCAGCCGAGCTCCCGCGCGATCGAGGTGATGTCGAGGCCCGGCAGGCCGCACGGGTCGATCAGCTCGAAGTCCGAGAGCCGGGTGGTCACGTTGATGGCGATGCCGTGGTAGCTGACGCCCCGCTCGATCTTCAGACCGAGCGCTCCGAGCTTGCGCGGGGATGCGGAATCGGGCGCCACCCAGCAGCCTGGATAGCCCGTCGCGGCGGTCGGCCGCCACGCCGTACGTGGCGGCAAGGTCGGTCATGGCCGCCTCCAGCGCGCGCACGAACGGTCGCAGCAACAACCCTGAGTCGGCCAGCCGCACGATGGGATAGGCGACCAGCTGCCCGGGGCCGTGGTAGGTCACCTCGCCGCCGCGCTCGACGGGGAGCAGCTCTATGCCGCGGCGCTGCCAGCTCCTCGTCCGAGACCAGCACGTGCGCGCGATCGCCGCTGCGGCCCAGCGTCAGGACCGCGGGGTGCTCCAGCAGCAGCAGCGTGTCCGCGACGTCGCCGGCGGCGCGCGCCGCGACCCGCTCGTGCTGGCGCGCCCACGCGTCGCGGTACGCGATCCGTCCGAGCCATTCGGCGCGCAACTCCACGCGCCGCACGATAGCAGGGGGCGCTGCACGCGCCGTTTCCTCCGCTTCCTCCGCAGTGCAGCGCTTCGCTTGCACTGCTGCGCGCCAACCGCCTGGGTCCCGCGTTACCGCGGGCTCCAGGCGCGCTTGCGATTACGGTACGAGCTGACGCAGCGCGAACACCACGTTGGCCGGCCGCTCGGCGAGTCGACGCATGTACCACGCGTACCAGAACTCGCCGTAGGCGACCAGGCTGGAGCAGGGGTAGCCGTCGTCGCGCAGGCGCGCCAGCTCGTCGGCGCGGATGCCGTAGAGCATGTGCACCTCGGTCGCCGACCGCGGCACGCCGGTCGGCTCGACGGCGGCCGAGATCCGCGCGATCAGCTTCGTATCGTGCGTGCCGAGGCACAGCCGCGCGCGGCCCTCTCCAGCCGCCCCGGCCAGCCGGATCGCGAGCGCCAGGTAGCTCGCGTCCACCTCGGTTCGATCGCGGTGCGCGATCTCTGCCGGCTCGTCATAAGCGCCCTTGACCAACCGCACCGCGGGATCGAGCGGCAACAGTCGCTCGATGTCTTCGGGCGAACGCTTCAGATAGGCCTGGATTGCGATGCCGACCCTGGGATGGTCCTGCTTGAGGCGCTCATACAGCGCCACGGTTCGCTCGGTGTAGGCGCTGCCTTCCATGTCCAGCCAGAACCAGGTGCCCGCTTCCTGCGCGTGCCTGGCCAGAGACGCGCAGTGCTCGTCGCAGAGCGCCTCGTCGAAGTCGAGCCCCAGCTGCGTCGGTTTGACCGAGACCTCGATCGGGCGATGGCCGTCTGTGACCCGGGCGGTGCTCCGCTCCAAAAGATCGTGGTAGTGCGCCGCCACCGCGTCGGCCTCGGCCTTCTCGCTGATGTTCTCGCCAAGGTGCGTGAAGAGCACGCCGAAGCCTTCGCCGTCGAGCCGGTCGGCGGCCTCGATGGCGTCCTCGACGTCCTCGCCGGGCATGAAGCGGCGCACCGCTCGCTGGGCGAACGGCAGCTCGGGCAGGTGCTCCTTCATCCACGTGTTGCGGGCCATCCACAACAGGCCGGTACGCATCGGTCGCATGCCGATAGTGTGTCGCGATCTGGCCGAGGGCATGAAGGCGCCACGCCGTTCCGGTCCTGGGGATTGCGTCGTGATCCCCTTTCTCGCGCTGTTTTGATGTTCACCCCTTGACAAACGCTCACCATGGTATGAGCATTCAAATCGCTATGAATGTTGAACCACAGGTGAAACCAACCGAAGCGTCAGCTCCGCCGGCGCTCGACATCCCGGATGAGCTGACCATCACGGACCTCGAGGTCGTCCGCATCGCGTCGGACCGCACGCGACTTCGCGTGCTCGAAGCGTTCGGGCGGGCACGCGCGCCGCGAACGGTGAAGGAGGTCGCCGCCGAGCTCGGCGAGCCGGTGACCAAGCTGTACTACCACGTGAATCTGCTCGAAGGCGCGGGTCTGCTCGTCGTCGCCGAGAGCAGCCTGGTGTCCGGGATCCTCGAGAAGCGCTACCTACCGGCCGCGAAGTCGTTTCGGATCGAGCGGAGGCTGCTCGAGAGCGCCGGCACGAGCGAGGCGAACGAGGACGCGGTCGGCGCGATGGTGCAGTCGATCCTCGACAGCACGACCGATGATTTCAAGCGATCGCTGGCCGCGGGATTGCTCGAGCGCAAGAACACTCCCGACCAACCGCTCGGTTGGGTGCTCTCTCGCGGTTCACTCCACCTGTCCGAGGCGACCGCGCGGAGGTTGTCCGCAGCCCTGCGCGAGATCCTCGCCACCGCAGACGACGACGACGCTGACGCGACCGGCACCTACGCACTGACGATCGCGTTCTTCCAGGAGCGCGTCGAGGAGGCCCGGCAATGACCGCCAGCGCTACCCCCGCGCTCGAGGCGCCCAAGGCGCTGACTGCGCGCGGTGTGCTCGCGATCCGCGACTACCGCCGCATCGCCGGGGCGCAGTTCATCTCGGACTTCGGCGATGCGCTGACGCTGCTTGCGACGCTGTTGGTCATCAACAACCTGACCGGCTCGCTTGCGGCAATCGCGTTCATGGCCATCGTCGTGGCAATTCCGGCCGTCGCGATCGGCCCGCTCGCTGGGGTATGGGTCGACCGGCTCGAGCCACGAGCGGTGATGCTCGCCTCCGACGGGCTGCGCGCGGCGATCGTCCTCGGCTTCATCCTCGTCCAGTCGGCCGACATGGTCTGGCTGCTGTTCGTGCTCGGCTTTGCCGAGTCCGCGGTCAGCACCTTCTTCACGCCCGCCCGGACCACGCTCGTGTCGGTGGTCGTCCCACGCCACGGCCTGCTGGCCGCCAACTCCATCTCCCAGGCCGGTCGCGTCCTGGCGACGGTCCTGGGCACGGGTGCGGCCGGCATTCTCGTCTCGTTGGCGCATTCGGGCTGGCCGGCGTTCGCGGTCGACTCGATGACCTTCGTCATTTCGTTCCTCCTGATCGTCGGCGTGCGAACCCGGCGTCCGGCGCCCGCGAAGCCGACGTCGCTGGACGCCGCGGCGACCAGGGGCGCAGCAGCTCATCCGTCCGTGGTTGGCGAGCTCCGCGCTGGACTCCGCGTCGTCTCCGGCTCGCCGGCGATCGTCGCGACGATCATCTCGGCCTCTGCGGTGATGCTCGGGATCGGCGCCGTGAACGTGCTGTTCGTACCGCTGCTGGTGAACGACCTCGGCGTGTCGCCCGCGTGGTTCGGTGCGATCGACCTCGCCCAGACCGCGGGCATGATCCTGGCCGCCGCGCTCCTGGCCGCCCGGCTCTCCGGCATCGCTCCGAGCCGCATCGTCTCGGTCGCGATGGCCGGGCTCGCGCTCTTCGTCGCGCTCCTTGCCGGCGTGAGCCAGGTGTGGCAGATCGTGGTGCTGCTCTTCGGCGTCGGCTTGATCGTCACGCCGCTCCAGGCATCGGTCACGACGCTCATCCAGACCGAGACAACCCCCGACGTGCGCGGTCGAGTGGCCGCGCTGACGAACTCATCGGTCACGGCCGCGAGCATCCTCTCGATGGCCTTCGCTGGTGCGGCCGGTGCGGTGGTCGGTGTCCGGAACGTATTCCTGCTGTGCGCGCTGGTGATCGCGATCGGCGCGGGCATCGCCATCGTCCTGTTCCGCAGGGCCCACCGCGCGAGCGCGGAGGAAGCCAGCGACGCTGTCGCCACACCGCTCACGCCGGCTGCGGGGTAGGTCGCCAGGCCGAGTCAGCCGAAGCTTGCCGGGATGCTCCTGGCCGTGGTCAGGGTCACCTGGTGGAAGGTCCCGGCGTCCCCGGCGGCTCAGCTCCGAGCGCGAAGACTGTGCCGTAGCTTGTGGCGACGAACACGCGCCCATCGACGACAACGGGCGGCCCCGGGTCCCCCGCGACGCGCACGGTCCAGAGGGTATTGCCTGAAGCCATGTCGAGCGCGACCACGGAGCCGTCATCGGCCACGCCAACAAGGGTTCCATCCACGAGCGCTCCGCCGACCGGGGCGCTGGCCGGAATGGAGGTCGTCCGGCGTAGTTGACCGGTGGCCGGGTCCAGGGAGACGATCCCTTCATCTTTTGACGTGACCAGGACTGTCCCGTGGTCCACCGCGGCGATGGCGACCTGTTGCGCAGCGGGTGATGACCACGTCCACTGTGTACGCCCATTGCTGGAGGCGACCGCGACCAGCCCTCGGTGTTGGTCCGGCGCCAGCAGGCCCAGCCCCACGTAGACCGTCCCGTCGCTGACGGATGGGGTCGAGACCCCCGTCTGGCTGAGGTTCGCGCCCCAGACCCGCGTGCGATTGTCGGCCCGGAGCGCCACCAGGCCCCCGCCGCCCGTCGGCTGATAGACGATCCCGTCGGCAATGGCAGGGCCGCGGTTGAGCGGTGCGCCAAGATCGTCCGACCTCCACCGCACCGATCCATCGGTGCCCAGGGCGTACAGCGTGCCGTCCTCGCTGGGTACGTACAGGGTCCCATCGGCGAACGCGAGCGAACCCGACACCGGTCCACCGGTCTTGAAGGTCCAGCCCGGCGCGCCACTCGCCACATCGAGAGCGACCACGCCGCCACCGTCAGAACCCACGACTAAGCGGTCACCAACGAGGACGGGCGAGCTCCGGATCGGATCGCCCAGGGGGACCGACCACAGCTGCTTGCCGTCCTGCTCGTCCAAGGCCGTGACGAACCCGCTGTCGTCGACGACGAAAACGCGACCACCACCGACGACAGGCGCAGTGGTGTTGGGCACGGCACCCGTGGTGAGCTGTGCGGACCAGACGACCACCGGGGCACCATTCGGTGCGGGTCCCGGGTTCACGCCCGTCCGAGCCGGGCCACCCCGATACATCGGCACGCTGTGGCGGTCCAACAACCCGGATCCCACCAGGAGCGCCGCGATCGCGAGCCAGATGAGCAGAACAACCACGAAGATTGCCCACGCGGGCCGCAGAGCGCCGCGGACCCACATGCGCGGGGTCGATCCGGCGGCCGATCGCTCTTGTGGAGTCACGCGGATGGTGCTGCCGATTCCGTCAAGGAGAGCCGGCGGCACGGAGAGGTACTCGCGCGGTGTGAGCGCGCTCTTGATCAGGTCGTCGCGTTCCCGGCTCATCGTCGTTCGTCCTTGAGCGCCCGATCGAGTGCGCGCCGAGCGTTCGAGAGGCGCCACTTCACGGTTCCGACAGGCGCCCCGGTGATGCGCCCGATCTCCGCCAAGGGTTGTTCCTCCACGTAGTGCAAGACGAGCAGTGCCCGGTGGTCCGGATCGATGCGCACGAATGCGCGCTGGATGGCTTCGACCTCGCCCAGCTCCAGGCCGCCGTCAGGCACGTTGGGTTCCAGGTCGACGTCCGCCAGCAGCCCATCGACGGGGATTTCCCGCACCTCGGTCCGCCTCCTTCGGCGCAGCAGGCCTCGGCAGGCGTTCACCAGGATCTGGCCCAGCCAAGCGTCGAAGCGGGCGCGATCGCGCAGACGTGGCAGTTGCCGCCACGCGGCGACGCACGCTTCCTGCACCGCGTCCTGGGCATCGCTCGAGTTGCGGGTGATGGCAACAGCTATCCGGAGGAGCCGCGGCAATCGAGGCTCGAGGAGTGCCTCGAACGCGTCCGCGTCCCCGGCCGCGGCACGCTCCAGCAGCGAGTGCTCCCACTCTGCCGCCGTGGCCAGGGCAGGGCCGGTCGCCGTCAGGCGCAACGTGCCCTGTCCTCGGACCCCAGCCATCGCGTCACCGTACCTACGCTAATCGGCCGGAAGCGTGTAGGCGGCGAGATACGGGTCCATGAAGAACGCCGAGTACAGATGTTCGCCCGTAGGATCGATGGCGTAGCCCTCTACCCCTACGTCGAAGAGTTGCTTGAGCGTCCCGTCCGGGCTGAAGCGCATCAGATGCTCGGGCTGCGAATTGTCACCACCGCTTGTCTCCGATCCGACCCAGATGTCTCCGTCAGGACCGATGACGATCCCGGTCACGAACGAGGCCAGGCCCGTGAGGTTGATCCAGGGCGTGATCGACCCGTCGGGTCCGCACCGGTTGAGCATTCCGTCGCCGCGGTTGCTGGCCAGGATGGTGCCGTCCGGCGTGACCGCGATGAACGGTCCACCGCAGCCGACAGATCGGACGAACGTGCCGTCCGCCGTGAACTCCTTGACCAGGTTTGGACCTTCATCGAATACATAGACGTTTCCGGCCGCGTCCGTCGCCACGTCGATGGGCGCCAGGAGCTGGTCCTCATTCGGCCCAAAGGTGCCCCACGTCGCGATGTGGTTGCGATCCTTGTCAAAGGTCTGGATGCGGTGGTTGCCGATATCCGCCACCACGAAGCTGCCGTCAGGTCTGAACGTGACGATGATGGCATGAGGCCCGCCGCCCGAATGGAATTGACCGTCGCCATTGCCGGCCGTGCCCCACGTGTCGAGCAGCGTCCCATCCGTGTCGAAGATGGAGAACGTGTTGCTGCTCACGCCGGACGTCCAGATCCGTCCCGCGGGATCGAAGCGCGGGTTGTAGATCGCGGCCGCAGGGTCGGTGGCCGCATGCCATTCGAGCGTCAGCGCCGGCACGGGGGCCATGCTGGGCGGCACGATCGGGGATGCCGGCGCGGGCGCCAGGCTGGGGGGCACCGTGGGTGATGGAGCCTCGGACTGGCCGAACGCGACTGGGGCCGACGCCACGAGGCTCAGCGCGCCGGTGATCGCCAATGTGAGTGTCGTGAGCAGCCAGCCGCGCCTCGTGGTCTGGGCGTGTGATGACATCGCGTATTGCCTCCCTCTATCGGTCGCGACGCCCGAGAGGCGTCGCACATCTGTGCACGTACGATGCAAGTCGTCGGTCATCGGTTGGTCTCGGCCGGAGATGCCTCACCGGCATCGACGGTGGGGTCGCCGAGTGCGAACAGCTCACCAGCGGTCGTCGACACCAGGACGAGCCCGCCGGTGACCAGCATCGGGTGGGGCTGGGCCACCACGTTGACCGACCACTGTTCCGCGCCATCCGCTGTCGCGAGGGACTGGACCCTACCGGCATCCGTGGCCACGAACAGCTGATCGCCAACGACGGCGGGTAACGCGCTCATCTCCCCGCCGGAGTCTTCGGTCCAGAGGACGCTGCCCGTAACGGCGTCGAGCGCGACGACCAGGCCGTCCTTGCCCACCGCGTAGGCGTCGCCGTCGACGACGGCCGGGCTGAACTCGCGGTCCTGCACCGGACTGGCGTACCGCCATCGGACCGCACCCGTGGAAGCATCGAGCGCCACCACCGCGCGAGCTGCCGGATCCTCCCCTTCGATGCCGACGGCCGTGACAACCAGGCCGTCCGCGACCGTGGGTGTGCCGATCTCCACATCCGGGTCGGCGAGCCGGGCCTGCCACAGGAGAGACCCGTCCAACGTGGACATGGCGGAAAGGGTCCCGCCTGCCGCCACGAACGCCGTGTCGTCACTCAGCGCGGTCCCGCGCGAGATCGGTCCAGGCAACGTCACCTGTCGGAGCATGGTGCCGGAGCGGTCATCGAGCATGTATTCGCTGCCGGTCATCGTGCCCAGGACGATCGAACGCTCGGCCAGTGCCGGCGATCCGGCGATGGCGCCGTCGAGCTGCTGGAGCCAGAGCGGTGTTCCGTCGCGCTTGTCCAGCGCATGCAGGCCGCCGTTGGCGTCGCCAACGATCAGCCACCCACCGTCGATCAGCGGCGGTGATTTGTCCGAGGGAACGCCCAGTGTCACCTTCCAGCGTTCGCTGCCGGTCCCGAGGTCGACGGCGTATACGGTGCCGTCATCGTCGACCACGTAGGCGATCCCCTCGCTGATCACTGGCACTCCGAGCGGCGCATCCGCCTGGAGGCTCCACCGGACGACCGGCGTGCCCGTCGGCCCGGGCCCGGGCATCCGGCCGGTCCGAGCCATGTCGCCGCGGTAGGTGGGCACATCCGCGATCACGAGCGGGGGCGATGGAGATGGGGCGAGGCTACTGCCTCCGACGGCTACCGCGAATGCGCACACGATCGAGATAGCGGCTCGCTGCACGAAAGACCTCCGGTTGTCGAGTGTGGACAACCGTTGGAGTCCGCAGTTGTGCGATCGGTTGGCGGCGGCCGATCACGGCGAGATCTCGGGCGCGACCTCTCGTGGCCACGATCGGTGTTCGTCCCGCCCGGCACCGGGCCGCGCCGTCACCGTAGTACGCTGTCCGAGCGCCACGCGCCTCCCGAGCGGGAGTAGCTCAGTCGGCAGAGCGTTGGCTTCCCAAGCCGAAGGTCGCGGGTTCGATCCCCGTCTCCCGCTCCAACACCGTTTTCCCTTCAGCTCGGTGTGCGCCTGACTGACAAGTCCGCGTGAACTGCGGAATTAATCTCTTGCCGAGGCAGGCAAGCTGCGCGGGAGGACCGTGCTCGTCCCGTAGCCCCCCGCGCCGGCTGCAAGCGGGATCGTGCCGCGACTCCTCGACTCGTCTCTTCACTCTAGACTCGCGTGATGGATCCGAGTCGTTGACGGCCGCCCAACCGCAGTACGCGCTGGCGACTCGCGGCCTCCAGAAGCGCTACGGCTCCCGGGTCGCGCTCGCAGGGCTGGACCTGAGCGTTCCGAGCGGCGTGGTGTACGGCTTCCTCGGGCCGAACGGCGCCGGCAAGACCACCACCATGCGCCTCCTCACGGGACTGATCCATCCGGATGCAGGCACGATCGAGTTGCTCGGCCGGCCGTTCGGTCGACACGACCGTGAGCGGCTCTTCGAAGTTGGTGCGCTGGTCGAGTCGCCCGCGTTCTATCCGTTCCTGTCGGGCCGCCAGAACCTGATCGAGCTGGCCGCCGCGGGAGCTCCGGTGCCCAAGGGCCGAATCGATGAGCTTCTCGATCTCACCGGGCTGCAGCAGCGCCAGCACGACAAAGTGGGTGGCTACTCGCTCGGCATGAAGCAGCGCCTCGGAATCGCGGCGGCACTGCTCAACGACCCGAAGCTGCTCTTGCTCGACGAGCCGGCCAACGGCCTGGACCCGGCCGGCATCGTCGCGATGCGCGACACGCTGCGGCACCTCGCGAGCGTGGGCAAGACCGTATTCGTCTCGAGCCACCTGCTCGCCGAGATGCAGCAGATGGCCGACGTGATCGGGATCATTGCCGCCGGGCGCCTCGTCCGTGAAGGCCCGATCCAGGCACTCCTTCAGGCCGAGGGGACGATCCGCGTGCGAGTCCCCGCAGAGCAGGTCGCAGCGGCCACGGCTGTGCTCGAGCGAGCCGTCGGACCAGGCACCTGCAGCGTGGATCCGGACCAGCCCGATTGGATCGGCGTGCGCGCAGCCACCGAACGAGCAGGCGAGCTCAACCAGGCCTTGGGCAGCGCAGGCATCTGGGCCGTCGGCATCGAGGCTGGCAACGACCTGGAGATGCTGTTCCTGGAGCTGACCGGCGGACAGCAGGCGGTCGGCAGCGAAGGCACCTTCATGGGCATCGCCGGCGAGAGTGCCGTTGCGCCCACTCGCGAAGGCAACGACTCGAGCAAACCCGGATCCACGTCGTGAGGCTCTATCGCTCGGGCCTTCGGAAGCTCAGAAGGCGAATGGCCACGTGGGTGACGTTCGGGCTTCTCGGCGGACTGCTGGCACTGATCCTGATCGCGGTCGGTGCCACGGCCAACCGGCCCGGCGCCACGGGTCCGCAGCGGCTGGCGGCGCTGACGCTTGTCACGTTTCCGGGTGCCTACGATGCCATCCTCTCGTTCATCCTCGGGCTCGGCGGACTGTTCGCGGTGATCTATGGGGCCGCCATTGCCGGCTCCGAATGGTCCTGGGGCACGCTCAAGAACGCGGTGGCGCGCGGTGAGAGCCGGTCCAGGTACGCGCTGCTCACGTTCGGCTCGATCGCCACGATCATCGCGATCGGACTCCTCTTCGCGTTCGTCGTCGGGCTGATTGCCGCGGTGGTCTCGGCGAACCTTGCGGGTGTCTCGACCGCTGGAGTGACTGACGGCGCCACCATAGGGCGGTTGCCCGTCAACCTTGTCAAGGGTTGGATCGCGATCGTCGAAGAGGGCGCGCTTGGCTTCGCGATCGCGACCGTGGCGCGCAGCCAGCTCGCAGGCATCGGCGCCGGCATCGCGCTCTACTTCGGGGAGACGTTCGCCCGGCTGTTCCTGCCCGACATCGTCAAGTTCCTGCCGTTCAGCGTGGCCCAGGCGTATCCTCGACACAGACTGTGCAGATGCCACCAACTCAAACATCCTGCCCGACAAATGGCACAGCACGGGCGGCTGTGATGCGACCAGTAAAATTAGGGAAAGATCCGACGATAGTGTATGTGTATAATGAAGTTCCACTAAACACAACCATCGCCTATGGCCATCTCAAACTCTATGATGTCACTACTGGTCAAAAGAGCGTGCTTGTGACAAGTGGCCTCTCAATCGAGAATGCCCAGGTTTCCGCGAATGGACAGTGGGTACTTTTCCTGAGTCAGATTGATCCGCGCGGTGATCGACAGCATGAATTTATGCTCCAATTGATCCGCATGGATGGAAAAAGGATGGTACTTTCTACCGTTTACCTGCAGGGGTAGTATGACGATCCACGAATATCCAATGGCTCACGGATCAGAAATCGGTTCTCATCTCCACAGATGACAACACTTCGACCCAGTATCGTTACATTATTGAACCTTGCAAGCGGTAAACTGACAACCGAACTGAAGATCACAGACAAGAACTACTATTATAGCGTCTTGACATGGCTTGACCATACACGAGCATATGTCGTGCGTTCGGGCCGTTTGGAAACTGTGCCACCGATAGTACTCTCCATTCTCGATACAGCAAAATACAACAATCGAAATGGAAGCAATCTCAAGAAGGTGCTCGAGCATTCAATTCGCTTTAGCTATCTATCACTTGATAGCAGCTATAACGCGAAGCAATTGTTTGTGGGCTATTGCTGGATGGTTGGCGCAAATCAACCGTTTGATACAACCATCTCGGTTGAACCATCCACTGGAGGCACGCAAAAGACGATCTACCACCAAACCCCTTCGATTTGCGTCCGGGGAGCGTGCTGTGGCCCCTCAGACACTGCTCATGACCGTACAGAGTCTCAACATCAGCACCAGATACAACTCACTGGAAGATGAAACCCGACGGTTCAGGCCGGACGGTGCTTTTTGATCTCCCTCGGAACGTACAATGTATCACATGAATGTTATGCATCGACGGTCAAACGTGTCGCGTGATGGCAGCATGTATACTCTCCAGACGAGCAATCAGAATAGCATACTGCAAACACTGGTCTTTGGTTCGTTGAAAGGTGGAAAACCAACCCAGTTTGCCTACACCTTAGAGGTTCGGTAGATATCGTGGGTTGGACGACATGGAGATGATATGATACTCCTTAAAAGGAGTAATCATTGTGCCAACACTAGAAACAAAGCGTTTACAACTCATTCCATTCACGTTGAACTAAAAGGCAGCCATGAATGATAGAGCGAAACTGGTCGAAATGCTCGGGTGTATGTTCCCGAGCATTGGCCTGGGCCTGATCTGGCAGAAGCCTTGCCATTCTTTGTGGAAAACATGGAGAAAGCGCCATCAGAACCTGTCTGGGATTGGATCGCTATTCACACTGAACTAGGGAGTGATTCGGGGCATAGGATTTATGGGAGGCCCAGAAGAAGATGGGGTTGTTGAGGTCGGATATGATGTTGTTCCAGAATATCAACAAGGCTACGCGACTGAAATGGCGCATAGCCTTGTAGCATGGGCGTTTCAAAAGACAATCATCAAAGTCGTGACAGCCTCCTGCCTTAACGATAATATTGGTTCTATCAAAGTGCTCGAAAACGCAGGCATGCATCGCTTAGAGCCAGACGGGAATATGCTCAAATGGGAGATTTGTAAGGACAACTGGGCACCTGTTACCCTTTAATCCAGCTCCCACCGGCTTTGGAGGTATAGCCCAGGGACAGGTACGTTGCGTCCACCAGGCTCTGACCTCTTGCATCGAGACCGATACCCTGGCCCATCCTGTTCATTGCATACCCAAAGGACATGTTGGCAACTGGGTCAGCAAAGCCAATCGCTCCGCCGAAACCGGGATGTCCGAAGGCCTCTTCAGAAAGAATCAAGCTATCGTCTTCAGTAGCCATGGGTACGTGCCGGTTATCAACAGATTTGGCATAGCCAAGTGTGAAGCGCGTGGGAAGCAGGATCGATGCATCCAGACTGCTGGCCGAGGAGACTGCTCCCATTCGCGTAACAGTATCGCGGCTCACCAGGCTTACACCATTCAGGCTTCCACCGTTGGCGAGTGGAGCATACATACCTGCCAGCCCTCGTCCATTGGTCAAACTACCAACGGAACCAAATTCGGCAATATGAGCTTCTCGCGTATTGAAACCGAACACACCATCCGGACCAGGCAACATATAGCCACCGGTATTGAACATCAAAATCGCCTGCAGAGAAGTCTGATCCAGAGCGATTGCCATCAACATAGGAGAAACTGGGCCACTCGGGTCAGGAGGATCAACCGGGATAATCGGGGCTACGCGGTTTCGCGCACTTCGGTAGTCCCATCCAGAAATCAAGACCCAACGGTTCAACTACTTCCTCGCGGAAAAAGGTTCCAAGTGATTTGCCAGACACCCTTCGCACAACCTCCTCCTACCAACCAACCGAATGTAAACCCTTGATACCCATGCATGCCGCCTGGTTTCCAAAAAGGCTCCTGCTTCTCCAGAACCTTTACCACATACTCCCAGTCGTATAAGCCTCCAGGAGGAATAGGATTGCTGATAGCCGCGACTCCTGACTGGTGGTTGAGCAACATTTTCACAGGGATTGACTCTTTGCCCGCCTGTCCAAATTCTGGCCAGTAACGCACTACCGGCGCCTCGAGGTCTAGCAAGCCACGTGAAACAAGCATATGGGCGCATAGTGCCGTTGCTCCCTTGGTACAGGACCATACAGGGGTGATTGTATCCTCAAACCAGGGTTTATTGGATGAAGGATCTGCGCTCCCTCCCCATAGATCAACGAACGTCTCACCTGCCAACTTGATCACACAGATGCCCCAACCTCACCTCGTTCACGAAAATTTCGCTCAAACTCCAGCCACCCGCTCGAAATTGGGCATGACAGTACCCGGCGATCTCTCCATTGTTGACATTCTTCTTGACACGGGGTAAGTTTGACATGAATTTTTACTCCTTTGTGTGCTAAAAAATAACGTGGAGCAACCTGACTTCACTGCTCAAAACGTCGAGCCTGGCTCGGTCATAACAGACACGATAATTAGGTTTCTGCTGTGAAACTGCAGACGAATTATCGTCCAACACACGAGATGAAAGTGGGCTTTAGCGTTACACATCATATCACAATTGCAGGGATTGCGGTGATGTGCTTGAGTCCAAGGAAGGTTTGAGGAAGTTGATAAAAAAGGAGTTGAAAATAGTGTCAGCAATCGGTTGCCAAACTATGTGACATACTATATATGTAGGTAGACTACGCAAATAACAGCAGAAAGAATAAACGTATGAGCAAGCAAACCTCTGGAGCAAATGAGCAAATTCCCTCAAGCAGAATGAGTGACACAGCAGCATACTCAGCACATCTTCAAGAGGCAATGAGATATAATAAACTTCGCCCTTCTGAATATCACATTGCGATGACGATCATGAATGCGATAGCACATGGATTGAACGAGGAGAAAATGGAAAACGAGCAGCAAAATACTGTGAATAAACTTACTAATCAGCCTCCTGACGAGAAGGCGACACATGCTGACGTTGCTAACCGCTATGAGCAGACTATCGCTCATCTCAAAGATTTAGTACTCTGGCCGATGGTAGCAAATGAATTAATGATGATACTCACCATATTAGCATGTTACGGATAACTTCCCCTCCCTCCGTCAACTCTATGGCTTCATTAATCTCTTCAGGCGCAAAACGGGCGGTAATCAGTTCGTCCAATTTGAGACGACCTTGCTGGTACAGGTCTACAAGCCTGGGTATATCCACACGTAGCCTCGTTGAGCCCATGAAACTGCCAAAGGTTTCTCAGCCCCTTGTCAGCAATATCGACAACTGAGAGCGGAGCTGTCGCTCCCGAAGGCGGCATCCCAACTATGACAAGAGTTCCCGCCCTTCGCAAGAATGTCATCCCCTGGCTTACCGCAGTTGTGCTTCCAACAGTTACAAAAACATAGTCGGCTCCAAGCCCCCCGGTAAATTCACGAATAACCCGTCTTGCATCCTCGCGTCTGGCGTTAAGCGTATGTGTCGCTCCGAACATCTTCGCGGCAGCCAATTTCGTATCCAGAATGTCCATGGCAATGATCTTGCTGGCTCCTGCCAGGACTGCTCCTTGAACGGCATTCAATCCGACCCCACCCAATCCAATGACTACGA
>CAWGBA010000006.1:0-55971 GCA_963820735.1 uncultured Chloroflexia bacterium | reverse complement strand
GTGACAGTTCCCGTCTGAAGGCGCTCGAGCGGCCTGCAGCTGGGTAGCTCCCAAAGCTCGGTGGTCTGAGGCGTCTCAGGCGAAGGCCCTGGCGGGACGCCCGATCCACGCGCACTGAACCGTGCGTGAGGGAGGGCACACGCCAGAAACGCACGCATGAGGCATCACAGGCCGCGTGGCTGGCGGAGAGGGTGGGATTCGAACCCACGGTGCTTTCGCACACCGCTTTTCGAGAGCGGCACCATCAACCACTCGGACACCTCTCCGCGAAAGAGGGTACCGCAAGGACGTGCCGCGGCCCGGTCGGGCGAGGCGGGCGAGGCGGGCGCGGCGGTGCGCGGCATGGGCGGCGGCCCGGGCGCGGTGCCGCGGGGCGGCGCGAGCGGGTGCCGCGGGGCGGCGCGAGCGGGTGCCGCGGGGCGGCGCGAGCGGGTGCCGCGGGGCGGCGCGAGCGGGTGCCGCGGGGCGGCGCGAGCGGGCGACGCGGCGGCCCGGCGCGTCGCCTGCGACCACGCTCGCTCCCCCATATAGCAACGGGCGTGCTAGCTACGCAGGCAAATGTCGGCTGTTCCTGCCTCCGAGAGCCGAAAACGCCACCACTCAGCACCCCGACTACTAAATGGGGTGGCCGGCCGGCTGGGCGCCGCATAACAGCACGTGGATTCCTAAATGGTGGGAAAGGCGGGCAGGAGGCACTCGGTGGGAGGCGGGACGGGAACAAATGGTGGGAGATCGAGGAAGCAACCGCTCGACTCGGAACCAGTAGGCCCACTCCCCGATCGACGCCACTCGCGAGGCCGTCGAAGGTTCAGACGGGCAGGCCGCGCCCCAGCATCTCTTCGGCGTCCTCGCGCAAGATCCCGCTCACGACGCGCAGCCGCCTGCCGGGCGTCCCGTGGCCGGCGAGCTGCACGCTCGAGCCGCACGCCCCGTCGACCGGGTCGGGAATCGCGAACACCAGGCCATCCACGTCCGAGGCGAGCAGCGCCCCAACGCACATGGCGCACGGCTCGATCACGGAGTAGACCGTGATTCCGGCCAGCGACAGACGGCCGAGCCGTTGCGCCGCCTCGCGGATCGTTGCCACGACGGCGTGCGCGGTCGGATCCCCGGTCCGATTCACCTGGTTCGACGCGCTCGCAACCATGGCGTCGTCCTGGACCGCGACGGCCCCATCGGGTCGTTCCCCTCGCGCAGCCGCGTCCGATGCCTCCGAGAGAGCGTGGCTCATGAACAGCTCATACCGCATCTGATCGGCATCGTACACGTCGCACCACGGCGCCGAACCGCCCAGAGACACGCCGAACACGCCGGACTGGCTGCGAAACCAGGTCACATCCGACTGTCCCGATCACGGCCGAACGGCAGCACACGCACACCACCGAACGGCACTACAGGTGCAACCGACGGTCGCGCTAGCATCGGCCGCTGTGGCCGCGAACGGGCGCGGGCACATGATCAACCTCATCCTTCGTCCACCCATGGAGTCACCAGCGCATGTCGCGACCTCGCATCGGCATCCTCACCGGCGGCGGCGACGTTCCCGGTCTCAACAGCGTCATCAAGAGCGTCACCTACCGCGCCACCGACCTTGGGTACGAGGTGCTGGGCATCCGGCGAGGCTGGGAAGGGTTGACCAACCACGATCCGAGCGTCTCGCTGGACCCGCGCTACGTCATCCCGCTCACGCGCGACTCCACGCGCACCATCGACCGGACGGGCGGCACGATGCTGCACACGTCTCGCACCAGCCCGCGCAAGTTCAAGAAGGACCGGATTCCCTCGTTCATCACCGCCGACGAGGCCGCCAAGCTGACGACCGACGGTCAGACGTACGACCTCACGCCGGTGGTGCTCAAGTCGATCGAACGCCTTGGCCTGGACTACCTCGTCCCGATCGGCGGCGACGACACGCTCAGCTTCGCGCAGACGTTGCATGACAACGGGGTCCCGCTGATCGCGATCCCCAAGACGATGGACAACGACGTGCAGGGGACGGAGTACTGCATCGGCTTCTCAACCGCCATCACACGCGCCAAGGAGCTGATCAATCGCCAGCGCACAACGCTCGGGTCGCACGAGCGCATCGGCGTCTTCCGCATCTTCGGACGCGATTGCGGGTTCACGGCCCTGTACACGGCGTACGTCACGTCGGCCCGCTGCCTCATCCCCGAGTCGCCGTTCGACATCGACCACCTGGTCGAGGTGCTTGCCGAGGACCACCGTCTCAATCTCTCCCACTACGCCTTCGTCATCGCCGCCGAGGGCGCCATCTGGAAGGGTGGTTCGATCAAGGAAGTCGGTGACGCCGACGCCTTCGGCCATCGCCACAAGGCGAACATCGCCGAGGTCCTGGCCGACGAGATCAAGGCACGTGCGAAGATCGAGACGGTCTTCTCCGAGCTCACGTACGACCTCCGCTCGGGCGAGCCGGACATGCTCGACCAGATGGTCGCGATCACCTTCGCCAACGTCGCCATGGACCTCATCGCCGATGGCAAGAGCGGCCGCATGACCTCGATTCGCGACGGCAAATACGGCCACTCGCGTCTGCCCGACCCGGCTCTGGGCGCTCGCCGCGTCGACGTCGACGTGATGTACAACACCGAGCGCTATCGGCCGGTGTACGAAGGGCTGCTCGGGCATCCATTGCTACTGGGCCAGTCGCTCAGCGCATCGGACGAGTGAGGTTGACCGTCAGACGATGACTACCGGTGGGCGCGGCTCACGAGCGTGCGCCATCGGTCTCGCCTGGCTCGCGGTCTCCGTCCTTGTCGGCTGCTCCGCGTCGCAGCTCGGCTTTGCCTCGAGGTTGATCTCGAGGGCCGAGACGGCGCCCGACGATCGCATGTGAACCCGGTCTGTCGAACTCCAGGTGCGAGGGCATGGCTTCCGCGGCTTTCGCCGCGGTCAGGGTCGCTGGACGAACGCCGACGCGAGCCTGGATCAACAGCGGCGTGTTCTGTGCCGCCGCTCCGGACTTCCTCTTCGACCCCGACGCGATGATCGAGTGCCCGGCGCCGATCCTGCCAGAGGGAGGTCAATCGGTCGGCAGCGTCGAGGTCGCGCTGGCCGGCAGTGCCCAGCACGCGGGCCTGAACGTCGCCCTCGTCGGTGGCCGTTACGTCCCGACGTTGATCGGGTTCGCCGTCCCCAAACTCGACTGGTGCTCCGGTTGGTGTCCCACTGCGACGGACGTCGATGGCGATTACACGCTCGAACTGGTTCTGCCGCATCTCGACTGGCGTGCGTCCGACCCGATCAGTGGCGATGCCGTCCTCTCACTGCGTGCGGATCAACCGACAACAATCTACGGCTCCGGTGGCGGCGTCATCGCGTTCTCATACCGTCAGGTCGGCGGAACTCGCGACGTTGAGCCGGTGATCACGGCGGACTGCGGTCAGCATCGTCTCGATCCCGCAACGCCGATCAACGTGCCGCTCTATCGGTCGGGTGCGGTCAACGATTCGGATCCGAATGCAGCCTGGCTTCGATCGTTCCTCGAGGCGCCAGAGACCCACCTCCCTCCCGGCACCTGGGACATCGTCGCGCACGCGTGGTTTTCAGAGGCACCGGGCTGCACGGCCGCCGACCACGCCATGGAGTCGACCCTGCGCATCACGGTCAGCGACTGAGTGCCGCTGCGAAGGATTTGCTGACAACCCTCGCCCGTTTCGGCGGGTAGGCTGACCGGCGATGACCAGCTCGATCATCCGCCCGGCGTACAGCAAGTGGCCGTCCTACAACCGGCAGTTGATCGATACGGTTGCGAGACTGACCGACGAGCAGGTGCTACTCAAGCCCTCCCCTGACGGCTGGCCGATCTGGGCCATCGTCGGCCACGCCGCATGCCAGCGGGTCTTCTGGCTGTGCGACTTCGCGGGCGAACCCGGCGCGGATACCACGCGCTTCACCAACGCCGGCTACGAGTGTCCCGGCGACGATGATCTGGAAAACGTGCTGAGGGGCCCGGAGCTGGCCGACGCCCTGGACTCGACATTCCGGATCGTGGAGCGCTGCCTGGACACCTGGACGCTCGACTCGCTCGCCGAGGTGCTGCGGCGCCCAGACTGGGACGAGTCCTGGGTGCACACGCGCGGCTCGGTGATCCAGCGCATCTACACGCACGACGTCTACCACGTCGCCGAGGTCAACCAAGCACTCGGCGCCGCAGGCTTGCCGCTGGTCGATCTCTGGGACTGAGTTCCCGCGGCGCTTTCGGTCGCGATCAAGGCCCCGGGCCGGGCCGGGTGACTTGCATCTGGTGTCAGCAAACGGAGAACGAGTGGGTCGGACCCGGCCCCCGAGACCCTCCTGTTGGCCGCTTGCTCGCACGGGGTGCACAAACGGCCAACGATCGACCTAGTCCGCGACGTCGTTGGCGTTTTGCCAGCACCAGATGCAAGCCGATGCGGCGCCCCTCACAACCCCGCGACGGCGTCTGGGAGATCGAGGCCAACGGCAGGACGTGCAAGCTGACGGTCACGACCGAAGGCCTGGCGCCCGGCAGCGCGACGGACGGCCAGTTCCGTGGCGGCATCCTCTGGATCGTGTCCGGGCTCAAGACCTTCCTCGAGACCGGCTCGCCACTGCCGAGCGAACAGGCCGCCTAGCCACCGCTTCTGAGTCGAACGATCAGCCCCTCGTCGGGAGCCAGCCGGCGGTTCCCCTCGAAGGGCTCGTCCTCGTGTCCGGGTTCCGTCGAAAGGACGACCGTGCCAACGCTCGCTCCGACTCCCGGCGGCAACGCACCCGGCCGCGCGCCCAGGTTGAGCGCGATCAGAAACGCGTCACTGCCGGCGCGACGCTCGTAGGCCATCACGTCGCCGGCGACCCCCAGCGGCACGTACCCGCCGATCGAGAGCGCCGGCTCCCCGCGTCGCAGTGCCAGCAGGCTCCGGTAGAACGTCAGCATCGAGCCCGGATCGTTGCGCTGTGACGCGACGTTGATCGTCTCGACGTCGCCGCCGATCGGCAGCCACGGCGCGCCCGTGGTGAATCCCGCGTTGATGGTGCCGTCCCAGCGCATGGGCGTCCGCTCCGGATCGCGCCCGTGCCCCGGCACGCGCAGCCCAGCCGGGTCGCGTTGCAACTCCGCCGGGACGTCGACGTCGTGCATGCCGATCTCATCGCCGTAGTAGATCGTCGGCGTGCCACGAAGGGTCAGGAGCAGCATCGCCGCGACGCGCGCCTGGCGCGCGCCCACCCGGCTGGCGATGCGGGACTGGTCGTGATTGCCGAGCACCCAGTTCGGCCAGCCGTCCTCCGGGAGCAGCGACTCGTAGCGATCGACGGCCGCGGCAATCACGTCGGCCTTCCATTCGAGCGTGATCAGCTGGAAATTGAACGGAAGGTGCAGCCCGTTGCCGGCCTCCCCGTAGTAGACGATGAGCCGCTCCAAGGGCAGATAGATCTCGCCGATCAGGACGCGATCGGAGAACTCGTCGGCGATGCGCCGCAAGCCGGCGACTGCCTCGAAGGTGCCAGGTTCGTCCCCGATGACGTCGGGCACCGGACCATCGTGGCGCCCCAGGACGGCCTCCTTGCCCACCATCCAGATCACGTCGACCCGGAACCCGTCAACGCCACGCTGGAACCAGAACCGCAGCGCGTCACCCATCGCGGCGCGGACGCTCGGGATTGGACCAATCCAGGTCGGGCTGCTCCTTCAAGAACGCGTGGAAGTAGTACTGGCCGGTCTTCGGGTCCCACTCCCAGGCCGAGCCACCGAACTCCGAGCGGACGTCGTTGGGCGGCGAACCGTCCGGCTGCGGATCGCGCCACACGTACCAATCGCGCCGGGGCGAGCTGCGCGACGAGCGCGACTCGACGAACCAGGGATGCCGGTCGGATGTGTGGTTGGGCACGAGGTCGAGCAGTAGCTTCATGCCGCGCCCGTGGAGCGCGGCGATGAGGTCGTCCAAGTCGGCCAACGTGCCGAACAATGGGTCGACGTCGGTGTAATCGGCGACGTCGTAGCCGAAGTCCGCCATCGGCGACGGGAAGATGGGCGACAGCCAGATCGCGTCGACGCCCAGCTGCTGAAGCTCATCGAGGCGCTGCACGACGCCGCGGAGATCGCCGACGCCGTCTCCGTCGCTGTCCTGGAACGAGCGCGGGTAGACCTGGTAGATGACGCCTCGCTGCCACCAGAGATGCGCTTCGGCCACGGCTCGAAGTATGGTCAGCGGCGTGCAGACGCGAACCCAACGGCCCGGACGGATCGTCACGGCGGCGCTGGCGGTCGCATGGGCGGTCGTGCTGATGACCGCGCCGCACGCTGCCGCCAGTTCGGGTCAATCCGCGGCGCCGGCGTGGGTCCCGTCACCCTCCGACACGTGGCAGTACCAGCTGCAGGGCGCGATCGACCTGACGGTCCACGCGGACGTGTTCGACGTGGACGCCTTTGACGTCACCAAGAGCACGGTGGCCGCGCTTCATGCGGAAGGCCACCACGTCGTCTGCTACGTGGACGCCGGCTCGTGGGAGCCCTACCGACCCGACAAGTCGCGCTACCCGAAGTCAGTGATCGGCAACGCCGTCGCCGGCTGGCCCGGTGAGCGCTGGCTGGACATCCGCCGCCTCGACGTGCTCGGGCCGATCATCGACGCACGAATCGCGCGCTGCGAGCGGAAGGGCTTCGACGGCGTCGAGTACGACTGGGTCGACAGCTACGCGCAGAACACGGGCTTCGACATCTCGAAAGCCGATTCACTCCGCTTCGACACATGGTTGGCCAAAGCGGCCCACGCCCGCGGGCTGGCAGTCGGCCTGAAGAACGCGCTCGGCCTGGTTCGCTCGCTGGTCGACCGTTTCGACTTCGCCGTCAACGAGCAGTGCTTCCAGTACCAGCGAGTGCACGCGCGAGCAGCCCTTCCTCGTCACGGGCAAGGCCGTCTTCAATGTCGAGTACGCACTCCCCCGCTCAGCCTTCTGCGAGCGCGCCGCAGCGCTCGGCATCTCGTCGATTCGCAAGCGCCTCGACCTCAAGGCCTGGCGGCGCGCCTGCTGAGTCGCAAGCGCCGTTTCTCCGCAGCTCGCGGTGCGTTATTCCCCAAGCGCTGCCTTCAATGCCGATGCATCCGCCGGCTGCGAGCGCAACCGTGACTCGATCGCCATCCATGTCGACCGGGACGGCTGCTCGCAGGCTGACACCGGCCGCCGACAGCTTGCCGAACAGCGCGGCGCCCGTGCCCGGCTTGTTCTCGAGCTGGGTGACGACCATCTCGAGCTTCGTCGCCGTCAGGCCCGCATCGGCGATCGCCGCAGCCAGGCCGGCCTCATCGTTCGAGCCGACGAGCACGAGGCTGACGGTGCCGTCCGCCAGACCGTAGGCAGGAAAGATGTTCACGCCCCGCCGCTGCGCCGCCTCGAACAGCCGTGAGGCCAGGCCCGGCTGGTCGGTGGTCGAGATCATGTACGCATTCATCGCCGATGAACCTCCTGTGCAGCTGCAACCCCCTGCTGATGGTCGCCCCACCGTCAACCGTGTTCCAGTTCCGCTGCGTGCGGTCGCGTGCGCTATGGCGCACTTCGATGACGTGGGCACCCTACCCAGTTGGGGGTGGTCCGGGGAACCGATGGGCGCTTGGTGCGGGTCGTGGCGTAGTTGATTCTCGGCGCGTTCGTGGCGCCTTCATGGAGAACGACTCCGGCGACCGCGGTGATGGGGACTGATAAGGACTCATGCAATGACGCTTCGACCCGGCTCCACGCTCCTGCTTGGTGGCCTTGCCTTCGTGTTGGGCGTGCTTTCATTCGTCGGCGGCTGGTTCCTGATGTTGAGCGGGACCGTTGGAGCGACCTTCGGAGCGCCGACCGGTGCCACCGTGATCATCCTCGGCTCGCTGATGTTCGCGGTCGGCCTCGCCAGCCTCGCCGTCGGCTACGGCCTCTGGCGCATGCGCCACTGGGGCTGGTCGGGCGCTTTCGTCGTGTTCGGCGTAAGCATCTTCGTGGACCTTGCCACCGTCGTGCTGACGGCCGCGAACCCGCTGGACGTGGTGTTCTCGATCGGCGTCGGCGTCGTTGCTATGTGGTTCCTGCTCCAGCCGTCGACCCGACAGGCGTACGGCCACTGAGCCCCGCCCGGGCATTTATCTGAAGGTCCGGTCACGTTGGGGTACCTCCCGACGTGATACGGACGGTGGCTCCGAGGGGTACAACCCGAGACGCGAGGCCACCTCCGTCACGGAGCCCGATGTGAAGATTCCGACTCGTTGACCGGCGCTACCGAGCGTCGCGTGGACGAGCCCCTCCACTCACCATTGCCCGAGACGCAACTCGGGCACACATCCCCCCGGTCGCTCATCGCGCAGATCCCGACCACGGCCAAGATCTGGCTGATGACCGCTGCCCTGGCAACGGCCGCGGTCGCGCTCTACCTCCTGTTCCTGCAGAACGCGGCCCCGCCTGTGCCGCCGTTCCACATGCCGTGGCCGGTGATCGCGGCGGGCGTCGCAATCGCCGAGCTGCGGGTGGTCGAGGTGCACTTCCGGCGCGAGTCGCACGCCTTCTCGCTGAGCGAGTTCCCCGCCGTCGTCGGCATGTTCTTCCTGCCGCGTGAACGAGTACCTCCTGGCGGTCGGGCTCGGTGCGGGAATCGCGCTCGTGTTCGGGGCGAAGCAGCCGTTGCTGAAGATCGGCTTCAACCTCTCGAACTTCCTGCTGATGGCGGTGATCTCGCTGTGCATCCTGCATGGCTTCGCGACCTTGGACGGTGTTCCTCATCTGCGGACTGGATCGTGACTTTTGTGGCGACACAGACGGCCGCTGCGCTGACGTCCATCACGATCGCGTCGGTCATCACCATCTCCGGCGGGGCTCCGCAGATCGAGAAGCTGCCCGAGATGTTCCGATTCGGTTCACTCGTCGCCTTCGCCAATACGAGCCTGGGGCTGCTCGCGGTGGCGATCCTCTGGCTCGACACGGGCCTCATCTGGCTGCTGGTCCTGCCGCTGGTGATCATCTTCCTGGCCTACCGCGCCTACGTGTCCGAGCGTGAAAAGCACGAGCGGCTCGAGATGCTGTACGAGTCCTCCCGGATCCTGCAGCACTCGCCCGAGCTGGACGTCTCGCTGGCCGCGCTCCTCGGCCACGCCCGCACGATGTTTCGTGCCGAGCTGGCCGAGATCGTGCTGTACGGCCGCCGCCCGAGCGACGACGCGCTTCGAACGCGCTCGTGGCACGACGGGACGGAAGAGCTCATGACGCCCATCGCCGACACCGAGTCGGATGCGCTGCACCAGCGCATCCGCGAGTCATCCACGCCGTTCTTCTGGGTTCCTTCGCCGAACAACCCGGGCCGGATCCGGCAGGCAATGGTCAGCTCGCTGCGCGGCGAGTCAGACGCTCCTCGGTTCGCTGGTCATCGCCAACCGCCTCACCGAAGGGACCAGCTTCAACGAGGACGACCTGCGGCTCTTCGAGACGCTCGCCAACCAGGCGGCCTCGGCCCTCGAGAACGGGCACCTCGAGCAGTCGCTGGCCGAGCTGTCGCGGCTCAAGGAGCAGCTGCGCTACCAGGCCTATCACGACTCGCTGACCAGCCTCCCAACCGGAGCCTCTTCCTGGAGCGAGTCACCGAGCGGCTCGAGAGCACGCCGTTGACGCATGACGCGGTCGTGCTCTTCCTCGACCTGGACGACTTCAAGATCGTCAACGACACGCAGGGCCACGCAGCCGGGCGACCGACTGCTCTCCGAGGTCGGCGACCGGCTCACCAGCGTCCTGCGCGACGGGCGACCTGGTGGCACGTCTCGGTGGCGACGAGTTCGGCGTGCTGCTCAACGACGAACGCGACGTACAGCGACTCACTGGTGGTCGCCAACCGGATCATCGATGCGCTGCAGGCCAACTTCCAGATCCAGGGCGAGGAGATCAAGATCGGCGCGAGCGTCGGCATCGCCGTGGCCCGCCTGGGCACCGAGACCGCCGACGAGCTGCTGCGCAACGCCGACGTGGCCATGTACACGGCCAAGGCGTCGGGCAAGAACCGCGTGGCGGTCTTCGAGCCGATGATGCACCGGCAGATCGTCGCCCGGCATGCGCTGAGTGCCGAGCTCGGCAGCCAGCCTGGCGCGCGGCGAGCTGGCCGTCTTCTACCAGCCGATCATCGACCTGGACGACGGGCGTCGCCATCGGCGTGGAGGCGCTGGTGCGCTGGCAGCACCCGACGCGAGGGCTGGTGGAACCGAGCGACTTCGTGCCCCTGGCCGAGGAGACGGGCGTGATCCTGCCCATCGGCGCGTGGGTGCTCGAGGAGGCCTGTACGCGGGTCGCCCGCTGGTCGGGCTTCGGGCGGCACGGCATGGGCGTGAGCCTGACCGTGAACCTCTCGGCACAGCAGCTGGCCGAACAGACCTTCGTCGACGACCTGCGACGCATCCTGGCCGTGGCCGGACTGCCGCCGGACCGGCTGATCCTGGAGATGACCGAGACGGTCATGTTCCACGACACGGCAACGACGCTTTCGCGGCTCCAGGACATCCGCGACCTTGGCGTGCGCATCGCGATCGACGACTTCGGGACGGGCTACTCGTCGCTCGGGTACCTGCGCCGCTTCCGCGTGGACCTGCTCAAGATCGCGCGCGAGTTCGTCGGGTCGGCCGATCGCCAGGAGGAGTGGGCCTTCGCCGGCGCCATCGTGGCGCTCGGCCGGACGCTCGGCCTCTCGATCATTGCGGAGGGCATCGAGGAGCAGGGGCAGCTGGAACGGCTCAAGGCTCTCGGCTGCGAGTTCGGCCAGGGATTCCTGTTCGCGCGCCCGCAGACGGCCGACGTGACCGAGCGCTACCTCGCATCGCAGTCCGAGTCGCGCGTCGTGACGCCGACCACGACTCTGCGTGCCAAGGCGAGCCCTGTCGCAGTCGGCGTACCGGCCCGAGTTGCGGTCTGATGTTCATCCTCTACGCCGTTCTGATCGGTCTGGTCCTGGGGCTTCTGCTCGCACGGCCGGCCCGCCGGCCTCGGCGAGATCCGGCTTCATTGGCCGTTGGTGATGATTGGCGGCCTGGTGGTGCAGGTCGCCCTGTTCTCCGATCAGGTCAGCGCCTGGATCGGCAGCGCCGGCCCGCCGATCTACGTGGCCAGCACCGTGGTCGTGGTCGCGGCCGTTCTGCGCAATCGAGACATCGTGGGCATGCCGATCGTTGCCTACGGAGCCGCCTGCAACCTGGCCGCGATCCTCGCCAACGGCGGCTTCATGCCGGCCTCGGCCGCGGCGCTGGCATCACTCGGCAAGTTGGCACCGACGACGTACTCGAACAGCTCGATCGTCCGCGCACCGGAACTGGCCCCCTTCACCGACCAGTTCGCGCTGCCGCACTGGCTCCCATTCGCCAACGTGTTCAGCTTTGGTGACATGGTCATCGGCATCGGCGTGGCCTTCGTGATCGTCGCGGCAATGGTGCGTCCGAGCACTGACCCCAACGGGCACGCGACTGAGTACGGACACGCCATGGGGGGCGTACCCGCGAGCCGGTAGCGTGCCCTCGAAGGCAACTGCCTTCCGCTCCAAAGATCGTCCAGGGCAAACCCGCCGCAAGACGGGGACGCAAAGCCAGGGATCTCACGTAGACCGCCCGGCTGCCGGTCGAGGAGTCGTATCCCCTTGAAAAAGGAGAGAACCGTGAAGGCGAACCTGGCGCGCTTCACGTGGGCGCCGGTGCTGCTCGCGGCGATGGCGCTCACCCTCGGCGCTGGAACGCGGTGAGGCTAGCCGTGAAGATCGCCTTCAGGGCCCAGGCTCTTCGCCTCTTCCTTGCGCTCGTTGCACTCTCGAGCTCGGCCCTGGTGATGGAGGCGGGACACCGCTGGAAATGACCTCGGACTCGAGGGTCCCAAATTCGCAGGCCGTCGGCGACTTCGCCGGCGGCCTTGCTGTTTCGTGGTTCGGCGGAGGCAGCCGTTCGCGGGAGCGTCCGTGCGATGATCCGGCGGCGCCGGCGTCGGCGGCCGGCGGCACATTCATCACGCACGTGTCGCAGCCTCGCGGCTGCCCGCGTGGCGAGGAATCTCGTCTCTCGGCGATCAGCGCAGCACGGCCCAGATCGCGATGGCGGCCCAGACGATGCTGGCGAGGATCAGCACTGCCAGGAACACCGGCTTCTGGGTCTTGTGCCGGAACACCAGCCTTCCCGCCCACGCGCCAATGACACCGCCGATCAGCGCCACGGCGTGGAGCAAGACTTCCGGGATGCGCCAGCCACCGCTGCGGGCCTGCCGTTTGTCGATGCCGTAGAGCGCGAACGCCGGCACCGACCAGGCAACGAGCCACGCCAGAAGAGGCGACCAGCCCGCCCACAGCCACAGGACGACGAATACGCCGGCCCCGACGACGATCGCGGCAATGAGCGCAGGTCGATTTCGCGGGTCGATCACGGACTGAGGGTAGTGCCGTTCAGTCGAACGTGAGAGTCGGCAGAGCCCGGGCCAGAAGTCGCGACGATCAGCGCGGCTACTTCAGCAGCAGAGTTGCCACGATGGCGATGAGCGGCGGTCCCGCCTGCAATGAGGCTGCCCGGATGAAGGCTCGATCCGTCGCGAAAAGAACGACGCCGGCGAGAGCCATGCACGCGCACGCGAACAGCACGATGGCGCGGCCCTCCGCGACCCAGTTGGCGGCGACCAGCCCGAGTCCGAGCACGATTCCAACGGCCAGGAACAGGTTGTAGAAGCCCTGGTTGAAGGCCATCGGCCGGATCGTGTCGGCGGCCTCCTGGGACGCGACTCCAAACCGCTTCCACGAAGCGGGCCGCGTGAACGTGATGCTCTCGACGTAGAAGAACGTCACGTGGAGCACGGCCGCGATCAGGGCGAAGACCTGGGCGACGATGGGCAAAGCCGCCGGATCGTAGCACCGCCGATGATCCGCTCTCGCCGCAATCAGCGGGCTGGCATCGGCACGTCACAAACCCGCGAACGCGGTGATGTCGGCCGGCACGTCGGACCGGAAGGTGAGCACCGCGCCACGACGTGCGCCGGGCTCGCGGCAAGATCTGCGCTCTGTCAGCAGCAGGATCGCCTCGCGGTCCTTGGTCACGGTCATCGTTCCCGTCCGATCTGAGCCGCACTCAGCCCATACGACGAGCACCGAGCGAGGTTTGCCCGGGCAGGACGAGCGCCGCTGCGTTATGTCCTGTGCTCGTCTCCGAGCCCGGCAGCGCGAGCTCCGCGGCCGTCGCGGGTCGGGCCGATACCAGCTCCCGACTCCAGTCCCGGATCGTCGCGTCGAGCGTCGCGAGTCCAGGTCCGCGCATCACGACGTTCACCGCCGCAGGCAGCGGCGGCACTGACTTCGGCAGACGGGATAGTCGGGGTCACCGGATCCGGTGCCCGAAGGTCGTCGTCCCTCGTCCGTCGTCCGTCATCCCAGGTCGGTACTCGGTTCCGTTCACGACGTCGAAGTCGATGCCCCCGTGAAACATCTCGAACCCGAGGCAGATGCGCCGGCCCATGGCAAGGCTGAAATGGCCGGATGGTTGGGATCCGGGTACCAGTCACCGAGTGGCACGACATCGGCCGTGACAACCGCCCAGGCATAGCCATCGAACCGTGCGCTCGAGTCGAGCGCATCCGCCGTCGTCCAACCCACGAACGAATAGGGCACGTCGCCCGCGCAGGTGGTCGCCGGGAAGAGGCCGGGTGGTGGGCTCTCGACGGGGAACGGCGTCGGCGTCGGCGCGGGCGGCAGCGTCGGGGCGGCGGCGGGGTCGTAGACGAGGATGTTCTCCAGCACGAACCGCTCCCGACACGCGTCACGGACCTTCGGCAGGCAGTCCGCGGCGCCGGGGTCGTCGAAGTGTCCCGACGACGACGATCGGCGTCGGTCCGTTCGGAACGTTCGGTCAAGAGACGCGATGCGAGGTCGTCCGGCACGTACGGCTGGAGCAGCGGCCCAGCGGCCGGGACGAAGCTGACGCCCATGCCATTCGAGATGCGTCGTCATCGCCATCTCGAACCGCTCCGTGATGCCGTACGTGCTGTCGAGGCACCAGATCTCGAGCTTGTTGAGGGTGTGATCCGGGCCCGGGCACGGAAACGCGAAGCCGGTCGCCGACCAGTAGCCGCCGACGTCGATCGTCTGGCTGCCCAGTTCGCCGGCGTCGCGCGCGGCGATCGCCTCGCTCACCGAGTAGACGTGCTCGCCTGACGACGGTCGGCACGGGCGGCGGCGAGAACGTCGGCGAGCGCCGACGGTTCAGGCTGGATCGACGCCACGGGCGAGCCGGTCGCCAGTGGACTTGGGGAAGCCGTCGCCACCGGCGCCATCGACTCGCACTCGGCCCAGTGCGGGGGCGAGAGTGGCACGGCTCGGCCGGTGAAATCGTCCCCTCCGATCTGGCCGAAGTCGATCCCGCCGACCGGCTCACTGCTGGCGCAGCGATCACCATGCATCCGGTACCCGATCGCGTCGGCGCAACCGCCACCGCCTGCCAACACGAACCCGGCTCAGCCCACGACGGCAGCCACTCTGGACATGCTGAACGTGGCGCGACGGTCACCTGCCCGTGGCTCATCTCGAGCACGGAGTGCTGCGACCACGCGAGGTTGTTCACGAACGCTGTCGCGACGCCGCGACAGTCGGACTCGGGAACGTCGAGGCAGGTGGCCACTCCACGCCTCGTACGGATGCGCCAGGGCCACCCGAACCGAGCCGGCAGCCGAGGTCGACGGAACCGGTGTCTCGATCGCCGACGGCGCGGTCGCAGCGCCCATGACCGGCAGCCAGCCGAATGCAGAGAAGCATGCGACGAGCACGACAGCCGCAAGCAGCGAGACAGGCTGTCGATGGTCAGTCGGCGCCCGACGAAGTCGCATCGCCGTCGACGAGCGCGGCATTACGGAAACGGTGTTGCCCCGGGCGGGGGCGTGACGAGGGCCATGTCAGAGCTGATCGAGCCGTTGGCGAGCCAGAACAGATTGAGAAATGCCTGCTGATCGGTCCCCGAGAAGGAGACGACGGCGTTGGTCACGCGGCGTGTACCGCGGGGCAGGATGATCGCCGGGCAGGAGTGGGCGCCCGTGATGAATGGGTACCAAATGCACATCGCATTCGGTCGGAAGGTGATCCGGGTCGCTGGGTAGGCGATGTCGTCCACGGCGTCGAGAACCGCCAGCGTCTCGCGCGCGCAGTCGACTACCCCGTCCTGGCAAGTCACGACCGGCGACGACGCCGCCCCGTCATAGGCCCAGTCGTCCGGCACGCCGCTCTCGACCTGCGCGCCGCTCTGCAGCAGCGCGCAGAACCCACGAGAGTGCATTGGTGAGCCGACCATCGGCTGAATCTCGATGCGCTCGCGGCTGACCAGCGCGTACACGTGCGCGAGCGCGTCGCCCTGGACGATCTCCTGCGCACTCAGGTCTGCCACGGTTGCCCAGCCCGCAAACGCGAGCGGCGTCGAGGCCGGCCAGCCGCATTCAGCGGGCGTCAATGCCGCAGCGGCAGGCAGCATCGACGACGAGGGGGCGGGGACGGAAGATAATCGAGGGAGCCAGCCGAGGGACGAGCAGCCGGCGGCGATCAGCGGGACCGTCAAACCCAGCGCGAACAGTTGAACCAGCGCGGACAGTTGAATCCGATGCGCGATCACTGCTACGGCACCTCGGCCCCAGCGACCGTCTGGATGGCGCCGCTATCAACGGCGTGCAAGGTCATGAGCACGATCCGGTCGTGGACCACGACCGACACTGGCGACTCCGCGAACCTGGTGGCTGCGGGTCGTCGCATAGCGAACGAGGAAGGCCGAGCCTCCGTGGCCGGGTTCCTTCTGCCCGCCGAACGAACCGACCGTGACACCCGCGACATACAGAGCGCCAGTACCGGCGGATGTAAGTGCGTGCGCAATGTCACCGTGCTTGCTGCCGAAGATGCGCGTCCACTTCTGCACGCCACTCGACTTGAACCGGGTCAGAAAGACCGACGCGTCGCCGGGATTCGTCTGGCCCCCGAACGAACCGATGGTGAATCCCGTCACGTACACCTGGTGGGACTCGTCTGTCGCCACGCCATATGCGATCTCGTCGCTGGCCGTGCTTCCGAAGATCCGGCTCCACAGGCGATGGCCGCTTGCGTCGTACCGCATCAGCAGCAATGAGCCGCGGTCCGTGTCGAGCGTGCCCTCCAGGGACCCAGATCCGCGTCCTGCGACGTACACGCCGCCGTTCCCATCGGCCGCCAGGGCATAGGCGTCGGCCTCACCGTCATCGCCGCCCTCGATACGTGTCCAGGTCCGCTGGCCGCTCGCGTCGAAATGGCTCAAGAATGCCGAGAACGTGCCGGGGTTGGTCTGGCCGTCGAACGAGCCCGTGGTGTATCCAGCGACGTACACACCGCCCAGGCCGTCAGTCGCAAGGGCTCGCGCTGCAGTCGCGGCGGTGCCTCCGAACATGCGCGTCCAGGTGAGCCGACCCGCGCCATCGAAGTGGGTCACGACAGCGGCGGTATCGAACGAATTGGTCTTGTCGTCGAACGAGACGAGTGTGTCTCCGGCGACATACACGCCGCCACTCCCGTCGGCAACGACGGCAGACCGCTTCGTCGCCGGTCGTGGTGCCGAAGATGCGTGTCCATACGACATGCCCGTGCCGGTCGTAGCGGACGACGAACGGCGACAGGCCACCCGGGTTCGACTGTCCGCCGAAGGTCGCGTCGAGTCTAGCCCGCCAGGTACACGCCGCCGCTGCCATCGCTGGCGACCGCGTTGGCCGCGTCGTCCCGAGCGCTGCCGAAGATGCGCGTCCACCGTTCGCGGCCTGTCGCGTCATACCTGGCGACCCACGGGAGAGTCCGCGCCCGGGTTCGTCTGGCCGGCAAATGAGCGTCTGGTATCGCCGCCCACGTAGACGCCACCGGTTCCATCCGGCGCGAGCCCGTAGGCCTCGGTGACGCTCTTGCTACCGAAGATTTCGAGTCCACTCGATACGCGGGACAGAGGTTCCCGCCTGTGCGTCCATGCCCGCCATGAGTGCCGGCTGGTGCGCCAGCTGCGGCTTCAGTGCTTCGATCGATCCCCTGGGCCCGGCCGCGAGACCGGGCGATTGGACGGGCAGGCCGGTCGCCATCAGGGCCGCCGCGAATCCGACGAGGAATCGTGTCAACGCCTTGGGCATGTGTGGACCGCCTCCCGGCTTGCGCGTGAGCGGACTCGCGGAGTCGTTCCGGATCGATCGACGCGGATTTATCGCCTCCATCGACACTCGGCTCACCTCACGGGTCACTGCTCGATCCTGCTCGTCTGCCGCCGATCAGACGAACCGGAGCGACGGAGCGTGCCGCGCGGGGAGAGATTCGTCGCATCGGATCTCGACTGGCGCGTCGCATGATACGTATCGTCACGCCCGGATCCGCCCGGATCCGCCCAGTTCGGCAACTCACCAGGATTCGCGGCCGCCGTCGATTCTTGTTTCCGGCTGCGACACAGTCGCGCACCGGCTGACGTCTTAACCGAGTCACGACCGCTCGGCGAGCCGATGCGCATCGATTTTCAGCCAGCGGTGCGCATCAGGACGGGTACCAGTCCGGCCGCCGGCCTACACGGCACCCGGGTCTCATTCCAATTGACTCGGCCGATCTGATCGGGAGCCAACCTGCGGCCACCCAAGCTGCGGGCGCGACCGAGGGAGGATGATGTCCCTGCGAATTCGGTGACTGCCCACACCACGATCGCCTACGCGGACTGGATGCCCGACCAGGAGGCGACGACGGATTCGACCGGCCACTACCTCATCACCGGCCTTTCGCGGCGACCCTACACGCTCCGCGCCGACGTCTCGGCCACGAACGTCAATGTCCAATCCGGGTGCTATCGGGCGTCGAGTGCGAACCACTTCGCGCCGGATTGCTTGGGCTCCGACGCCCCCGCGGTGTCGCTCAACCACAGCCGTCACGGGGAACATCGCGCTGCCCGCCGGCCGGGTGCATCTGCGCCCGGATGCAACGCCCATCCACGTCGGGCCCTGATCCTGCGTGCCCTTCATCCTCGGCAGCCTGGGCTCGAGCCTGGCCGACACGGTCAAACCCTACTCCATCGGCCGCCTGGCTAAACCAACCTGAGACACGACCGACGGTTGAGTGCAGGCCTGGCATCGTGACCGAGGATCTGTGCGTGGAGTGCCAGCTCGGCGGGGAGCGTGACTTCGGTGCATGCCGAGAGGGTGCAGGCGGCGGCGAGCGATGGTTCGGGCTGCAAGCTTCCCGGTGATCCTGACGGTGCCGGAGACGCCGCCGGCGTTTGGCTCGGCGAGGGCGACGGCGACGGCGAGCTGAGACTCGGCTCGGCCGTGGTACCGAGCCACACGGTGGTCGTCGAAGTCGCCCGTCGCGACGTTGTCGGTCGTGCTCACGAGCAGGGCGCCATTGGGGCCGAGCACGCCATGGCTCCTAACTCGGTGAGCGTCGGGACAAGGCCAGCCGCTGGGATCGATATCCAAGTCGATCCGTCGGTCGATGCCCAGGTGCCGGGTGTGCCGGAGGCGTCGGTGCCCACCGCCATGATCCGCGTGCCGTCGGACAGAAAAGCTGGACTCTGGCGAGTCACGGCGAACGGCAGGGCGGCGTTGTCGACAGCTGACCAGGACCTGCCGTCTGCCGACGTCCATAGGTTCATCGATGTGCCAGCGATCCCGGCGGACAGGAGCCCGTCCACTCGAGGCGTACACCGATGTCTGCTCGTCGGATGAGGCCGGAACTGCGGCAGCCTGCCAGGTGCGGCCGTCCGTCGAGTACCACGCACTTCCGGGCATGTGCGCGGCCCCGAGGCCGTTGTTGCGACCGACCGCGGCAAAGCCGTTCGACGATCGCCGTGAGACCCTCCACGACACCCTTCGGATAGACCTGTCCGAACTGGCGCCGAGTCTGCCAGTTCCGACCGTCCGTGGACGTCCACTCCATCGGCCGTCGTCCGGCGCCGCCGCAGACACCGGCACGTGCCAGCCGAAGAGAACGAGCCCGGCGGGTCCCGAAGCTGCCTCCCACAGTTGCGCCCGACCGAACGTGGCGATCGAGCTCTCCGAAACGGATTGCCAGGTCAGGCCATCCGACGATGTCCACATGCGGATTGGCGACACGGGTTGACAGTTCGTGCCCTCGCCGCCCGAGCACAAGCTGTCGGATCGGACGGCCGCACCGATCATCAGCAGCCCGTCGGGGATCGTCATGAGCGCGGAGATGGTGCTGTCCCGGAACGAGGGTCCATCCTCGATGCGGTTCCAGGTCCTTCCGTCGGGCGATTGCCAGACCACCGCTCGTCCCGCGTCGTCGGCGTTCCCGGCAAGTACGAACCCATTCGCCGAGCGGTACGCCGCTCATCACGGTGTCGTCCGCCTGGAGCGGCGCCGCATCCGCCGCGGTCTCCATCACCTGGGTCCACGACCACGGGGCTGCCGCGATCGGGGGCACGGACGGTGTCGGCGTCGTCGTCGGGAAGGCGATCGCGATGACCGGCCACCCGACCGCGCTGGCACCTGCGAGCAGCATCGCGGAGCCGAGGGCCACGACCAGGAGCCGCACGTGGTGATTCATCACTTGGGTGACGAGCAGCGTGTCAGTGCCGTGGCGTCCGAGCAATATGCTGGACCGCCTCGAACTCGAGACAGAACGTCGATGCCGGCGCGGATCCGCCTACCCTCGTTCCATGTCCGCTGCGTTCCCGGAATTTGATCTATATGCGGAACTCGGTGTTGATGAGAGCGCTTCTCCGGAAGCCATCGACGCGGCCTATCGAGCGCTCATCAAACGGCATCACCCTGACCGCGCGGGTCAATCGGGAGAAGAGCGGTCCAAGCGACTGAATGTGGCCCACGCGTGGCTGCGAGATCCCGTCCGGCGTGACGCGTATGACCAGGCTCGTCTCATGCCCGTCGACGCGGTCGAGCCGCCAGCGCCGAGGAACCCCGACCCGGAGTGGGCGACGCAGCACCCTTGGTCGGAGCCTACCGATGGACCGGAGCGGGCTGGCCCGTCGGCCCATGCCGACTCCCACCCACCTCGCGATCAGGCTCACGCTGAGCGACCACGCCGTCGAGACGGCCAAACACCGCCGCGACGGTCGCCCTCGCGTCGGGCGCGTCCGACAGCCGAGATCTACCGTGCCTCAAGAGACCAGGCAGCCGCGGAGGGAGGCCGAGCGCTGGCGGCTCGACTCGTCAAGCTCGCCGCGGCAGCCGTGGCGATCGCGGTTGCCGTTGGCGCGGTGCAGAACGGCGGCGCCATTCTCGGGGGCAGGCAGCCGGAACTGCCTCCGATCGCCGCCGCGTCGGAGCGCGCCATCCCGAACGCATCCGATGCGACGCCGTCCCCCACCGATGCGGCGACCCCCACGATTGCCGTGACGCTCAAACCTGACGCGGTCCTCGAGGGAAACCATCCCTACTGGTCGGGCACGGGCATTCACGTGACGGCAGGAGAACGGCTCCGGATCACCGCGTCCGGCCAGATCCTCTGGGACCCCACCGTTCGGGAGCCGACGGTCGGACCCGAGGGAGCCTCATGGACTCCGGACAACGTCGCCTCACCCGATGAGTTCCTGTTTCAGCAGTCGCCCATCGCTTCACTGATCGGCGAGGTCGGCGGAAAGATGTTCTGGGTCGGTTCATCGCAGGAGATCACCGCGCCCGCATCCGGGGAACTCAAGCTCGCCATGAACGAGCGCTGGGTGGACGGCGCGTGGGACGACAACCAGGGCAGCTGGGCAATCGTCGTCGAGCGGGAACGGATGGAATCCCCTTGACGGCGAACCGGACGCGCGCTATACATCGACGGTCGATACATCGGTAGTCGTAGTAGGGGTGTGGGTGACAGCAGCAACTGGGACAGAGCCGATCGACGGTGCAGAGCTGCTGATCCTCGAGAGCCTCGTCGATGGACCCAAGCACGGCTACGGCCTCGCGAGCGACATCGCGAGTCGGAACGGACGCAAGCTGGGTCCCGGAACGCTCTATGCAGCGCTCGTTCGCCTTGAGGTGCGTGGCCTCATTCGCGGGCTGGAAGCCGAGGATCGACGTCGTCCCTATGAGTTGACCGATCAGGGCAGGCTGGCGATCGAAGCGCGGCTCCGCGAACTCGCGCGCTTCAGCGCCGCTGGACTCGACCGATTGGCGGCAAAGTCATGATCAAGGCCCTGCTGCGGCTCTATCCGAAGGCGTGGCGCGAACGCTATGAGGACGAGGTCGCCCGGATGATCGACGACTCCGGGTCTGGCGTCGGAGACGTGCCGAACCTGGTGCGCGGCGCGCTCGATGCCCAACTCCACCCGGAGCCACTCGGGTTGCCCGCCGGCCGTCTCCGAGGTTGGTTCACGTTCGAGCGCAGCGCCGGGCTCGCCGCCATCGCTGCGGGCGTCGGTTGGGTCGCCAGTTACCTCGCGCTGATGGTGTTCGCGGGGCGCCCGGCACAGCAGACCGATGTGATGCGGTATGTCGCGGCTACCGCCGTGCCCGGACTGCTCGCAGCGTTCGCGATCGCGGGCCTCGCCGCTCGGAGCGTTTCCGAATGGCGCGTTATCGCCGCGACCGCGGTGGCGCTCGTTGGCGGAGCGTCAGCGAGCATGATCGCAATCCTCGCGATCAACGCGACATCGCCCGGAGTGTCGCTGGTGCCGTATGACGGCCAGGACTTCATGCAGGCCGGGACCGTTGCCGTGCTGCTCGGGACGCTCGCAGGCGTCGTCGCGATGTGGGGACGCGGACCAGTCGCGCGGCGGTGGCTGATCTTGCTCGGCGTTGCGTGCGTCCTGGACCTTGCCCTCCTCGTCGTCGATCGAAATCTCAGTTTCACCATGGTCCTTCGATCGGCGGCGGGTGCTTGGCTCGGTGTGTTTGTTGGAGTGGCATGGATCGGAGTCGGTGGTGCGGCATTGCAGGCCAATCCGCGCGGATGCGCGCGTGCTGACGACAGGCGTTCGGAATCCCAGGCGTCCCGCATCCGCTTCAACTGGCTCACAGCCCTGGCGCTCGCCGCGGCTGCTTTCATGCTCTACCTGGGGATCCGATCGGCAATAGGCAGTGAACTCGGGTCAGCCCTTCGAACTGTCGTGTACGCCTTGACGGCAGTCTGTCTGTGGCTGACACCCGTGGCGCTCGCATGGCGCGTCCCCAATTTGCAGCGGATGCGGCCTGCGCTGATCCCCGGACTGGTGCTCGTGGGGCTGCCCGCTATCGCTGGGCCGCTGATCGGAGCGATACAGCCCATCGCAAACCTCTCCGGGATCTCCAGCGAGATCCGATCACTGCTGGTGCTCGTGAGCGTGGCTGGCTACGTTCTCGTCGGTCGCGAGCTGCTTCACCTGGCGCCAGCCACCTGGAAGCGCCGCGGGCTACTGGCTGTGATCTGTGGACTGACCATCGCTCCGCAGCTGGCGTTCGCCACGATTGACATGGCTCTGTTTTATGGGCGCACGATCGGATGGCGACACGAGCTAGAGGCGACCGTCCTTCCGATCGTTCTTGCGCTCGCCCAGGCAATCGTGCTGTGGGCACCCGTTGCCTCTGCCGTCACGCGCTCTGAGCCACGTCGTTTCTGGCGACCTCTCGCAATGGTCCTGCCAGCCACGCTGATCGTCGGTGTCATGAACGACATCGCGCTGCGGAGCACGCCGACCCAGCGAGTGCACGCGGCGCCGTTGATTCCCTCCGACACCGCACTGGTCATCGCTGAGTGCGCCGGAATGGCGGTCGCGCTGCTGTGGCTGTACGCCTTCGGATGGCATTTCCCCGGAGCTCGCGCGGCCGATCGGCCGCTCGGCGAGGTCATGGCAACCGTCTGACGGCGCGCCGGGAAATCGTGTGTATCCAATCCCACTCTGCTCGATCGAGCTTGGAATTGGCGCGCCCGGCGAGACTCGAACTCACGGCCTTCAGGTCCGCAACCTGACGCTCTATCCACTGAGCTACGGGCGCACGCATTGCCGGCGGGTCCGGCATCAAGCTGGCGGAGAGGGAGGGATTCGAACCCTCGGAGCAGCTTACGCCACTCAACGGTTTAGCAAACCGCCGCACTAGGCCTCTATGCGACCTCTCCGAGCCGAGGGCGGGAGAATACCACCGGGTCTGGGGCCATCCCCGGCTTCGGCTACGTGCCGGGTTCGGGTCACGTGTCCGTGCGCTGGTACGTCATCCGTCCCGTGAATCCGCCGCCTGCCAGGCCCGACACTGCTGGGCATCGGGGGGCAATCACACAGAGGGAGAACAGAAGTGAACGGTATTCGGCGAGTGATCCTGCTCTGTCTGGTCATCGGCGGCTCGCTGGTCGTGGCCGGCCCGGTCGCAACGGCAACAAACCCGGTGCGGTTCGGCGCCGTCCTCAACACGACCGAGTTCCCGGACAACGCCTACCTGGGCAAGACCTGCGACAACGTGCTCACCGGCCACCAGCCCGGCACCGCATACAGCTGCACCTGGATCGAAGACCAGGCCCTGAACGCCCCCGGTAACGGGTTCGATGGCGCGAAGGCGCCCAAGGACGGCAAAATCAACAAGATCCGGTTGATCGCCGGCAAGGGCGGATCCTTCACGCTCTTCGTGGCGCACTACAACTCGGCCACGCAGCAGGGCAAGGTCGTGAAGGCTGGTCCAGTCATCACGTACGCCACGGACCCGTGCACCACCAACGGCACGCAGTGCAACATCCAGACCTTCTCGATCGATCCGCTCCAGGTCCACAAGGGTGACGTGCTGGGGATCAAGACCTACAAGACGAGCATGCTCCAGTGCAACCAGGGCAGCGACCACATCTCGCTGTACCACCCAGCGCTGACGGTCGGCGGCCCGCTGACGACCGCCAACGGCACGGATGGCTGCTACTTGCTGCTGCAGGCGCAGTACCAGTGACCAGCGCGGCTGGTTGACCGGCCGCATCGCAACCAACGCCCCGAGGGCCCGACACGTGCGGGCTCCCGGGGCGATTTTGGTTTGGCGCGCCGCGGTCTTCGGGCGGTGACGGCGTAGAATTGCCCTCCCCACGACGCGGCGGACGTTTCTGTCGTTTGCCCGAAGGCACGCCGAGCGTGGACTCGCAGACAACACGCACGGCGAGCGGCAAGAGCCGTTCGCCTGTGGGAGGACATCCATGGCCAAACGAGTCGTGCTCATCGGGCACCCGGTCACGCATTCGCTTTCGAATGCGCTGCAACAGGCGGCGTTCGAAGCAGCCGGCGTGGACGCCACGTACGAGCTGCTCGATCGAACGCTGATCGAGCTGCCCGAGACGATCGCCGAGCTGCGCGGCAACGACTACCTCGGCGCCAACATCACCGTCCCCTACAAGGACCGCGTGCTCACGATGCTCGACCGGTTGACCGACGAGGCGCACGCGACCGGAGCGGTCGACACGATCACCCGCGAGGGCAGCCGGCTGGTCGGCCACAACACCGACGTCCTCGGGTTCCGACCGACGCTCGATGCGCTGGTCGGCCGCCAGAAGATGCCGCGCGTTGCGGTCGTCCTGGGTGCCGGTGGGGGTGCGCGGGCCGTCGTCTACGGGCTGATCACCGCTGGTTTCCAGCGAATCATCGTCTTCAACCGTCACCTGCACCGCGCCGAGGGGCTGGTACGTCATTTCGGAAAGAGCGCCGCCCACATGGAGCTGCGGGCCATGCCCTGGCACGAGTCGGTGATCGAGTCGGAGCTCGCCAAGACCAAGGTGCTGGTGAACGCCAGCTCGGTCGGGCGTGATCCCGACGAGACGCCCATTCCCGCCGAGTTGATCCCGCCGGACCTCCTGGTGCTGGACCTGCTCTACCAGCCGAAGGAGACGCGGCTGTTGCGCGAGGCGGCGGCCGCGGGCGCAACCGCGGCGATGAACGGCGACCTGATGCTGCTGCACCAGAGCGCCGCTGCGTTCGAGCTATGGACCGGCCAGCAGCCACCCATGGACCTGCTGCGCGCGACGCTCGACTCGGCACGCGACGCGACCGGCACAATCGCGCCGGCCGAGGGGGCCAGCGAGGCCGGCGAGGCCGGGCCATCCGGCGCGGCCACGAACGCCGAGCCCGAGCCCGAGCGGGAGGCGGTCGCAGCAGCTTCGGGCGACGGAGAGTGACGCAAGCGTGATCGAGGCGCCGACGGCGGCGCTCGAGGTCGCGATCGAATCGGTTCGCCAGGCGGCAGCGATCTGCCGCTCGGTGCGGGCCGCGTTCCGCCCAGAGCTTGCCGCGTCCAAGGCCGACCAGTCGCCCGTCACGGTCGCCGACTATGCGTCCCAGGCGCTGATCAGCCTCTGTCTCGCGGAGGCGTTCCCGACCGACCCGATCGTTGGCGAGGAAAACGCCGCCGGGTTGCGATCGCGCGACGGCTCTGCGCTCGCGTCGGCGGTCCTGGATGCGCTCCGGCCCGTTCGACCGGAGATCGGGCTCGACGAGCTCTGCGACGCGCTCGACCGCTGCAACGACCAGGGTGGGGCCACCGGGCGTCGATGGACGCTCGATCCCGTTGACGGCACCAAGGGCTTCCTGCGGGACCAGCAGTACGCGGTCGCGCTCGCGCTTCTCCAAGACGGTGAGGTCGTGGCCGGCGTGCTGGGTTGCCCGAACCTGCCCGAAGCCTTCGCGCGCGACGCGGCCGGTGTCGACAACGGTCCGGGTTGCTTGTTCGTGGCCGAGCGCGGTCGAGGCACGTGGCAGCTGCCGCTGTCGGGCGAAGGGTGGTCAGACGCCCGGCGTGTGACGGTCAGCAAGGCGATCAACTTCCGCGGGGCGCGCTTTACCGAGTCGTTCGAGTCCGGGCATTCCTCGCGCGACGCGGGTGCCGCGGTCGCCGACGAGCTCGGCATCACTGCCTCTCCCCTGCGGATGGACAGCCAGGCCAAGTACGCGGTCGTCGGTCGCGGAGACGCAGAGCTGTACTTCCGCCTTCCGAGCGGCAGCTACGTGGAGCAGATCTGGGATCACGCCGCGGGCTGCCTCATCGTCGAGGAGGCCGGCGGCCGCGTCTCGGACATCCACGGGAATGCCCTGGACTTCACGGCAGGACGCCGCCTGGAGCACAACCGTGGCCTGGTCGTGGCGCCTGCCGCGCTCCACGAAGAAGCGCTCGCCGCCGTGGCGCGCGCGCTCGGAGGCTGAGCTGCGTCCTCGCTGACGTTTCGGTCGGTTCTCGCGCGGGCTGCGGACCGGCTCGTCCACTCGACCGCAATCGCAGCCGTTGGTGTGGCGGACGTCCCGCCCGATGTTCGGGCCTTTCACGACGCGATCCCGGTGACCGACCTGCTGGTCGGGACGGCGATCATGCGCACCGACTTCCTCGAGCGGCGTCGCTTGGGCCACGTGGACCTGCCGCGGGCGATTGACGGCGGCCTTGACCTGGTCGGCCTCTCGATCGCAACGCGATTGCCCAACCTGCGCGGCACGCTGTCGGGACCGTTCTTCTGGTCCCAGGGCCTGAGCATCGACCAACTGACCTCGCCGTTCGCGACCGCCATCGCGCTGCTGGACCGAATCGACGATTGGGTGGCGGAGTCGGCCGGACGCCTCCGTCTTGTCCGGACCCGGGCCGATCTCGACGAGGTGGGCTCGACCGCGACTCGGTTCGCGTTCATCGGCGCCCAGGGCGGCCACGTCCTGGCCGGTGATCTGGGCAATCTCGAGCGCCTGGCCGATCGCGGCGTCCGCATGCTCGCCCTCGCCCATGTCATGGACAACGCGCTTGTCGGCTCGGGCACCGGAAAAGGCCGGTACGGGCTCACCGACTACGGCCGCGATGTCATCGCCGAGTGCCAGCGGCTGGGCGTGCTCGTCGACCTTGCGCACATGTCCGACGACGGGATCCGCGACGCGCTGCCGCTGCTCAAACCTCCGTTCGTGCTCAGCCACACCGGTTTCCGGGAGCTGTCCGGTGCGAAAAGCCGCTGGCGCAACTACTCGCCGTCCACGCGCAACATCTCGGTCGAGCTGGCTCGCGACGTTGCGGCGGCAGGCGGCCTGATCGGTCTGACCCTCTCGACGCTGCTGCTCGGCGCGGAGACGCTTGACGCGTTCGGTCGCGAGGTCGAGCTCGGCCTGGAGGCCTGCGGTCCGGATTCCATTGCGATCGGCTCGGACATGGACGGCGCGCTCCGAATGCTGGTCGATGCCGGAGGATTCCCGCTGCTCACCGCGGAGCTGCTTCGCCGCGGAGTGCCGCGCGAAACCGTTGCGGCCGTCATGGGCCGCAACGCGATTCGGGTTCTGCGCGACTCGCTGCCAGCGTAGAGTTCCCGCCGATGCCCATCTCGTCGCGAACTGCAGCCGTGCTCGGCTGGGTTGGCGTGGCGGCGTTCGCGATCGGTTCGATCGTCGCTGCGCTCGCGTATCAGGGCACCGCCGGCGAGCCGTACTCGCCACTCAACCACTACGTGTCCGAGCTTGGGGCGCGCAAGACGGGCGGCCTGAACGTGCTGTTCAACGTCGGCCTGGTCGTCGGCGCGCTGTGCCTCCTCGCGTTCCTGGTCGAGGTCGGACGCCTGGTCGGTGGTGGGCGTGGGAAGGCAATCGCGGTGCTCGGCGTTTTTGCCGGCCTCGCCGGCGCGTGCGTGGGCTTCTTCCCCATGGATCAGCGCGCCCTTCACGTGCTCGTCGCGAGCGTCTTCTTCGTCTCGCTTGCCGGGGCAGTTGCGCTGGCGACACTGTGGATGGGCGGCCCGCGCTTGCCGCGGACGAGGTTGGCGACCCTGCTCGGCGTGGTCACGGTGGTGGCCTCGGCCGGGTACTTCGTGATCTACAGCGTCGAAGGTCCCGGTCCCGGTGGCGCCACCGATCCCAACGCGCCGCGTCCCGCCTTCGCGCTCGACACGACCGTGGAATGGATCGCGCTGATCGGGATCATGGCCTGGGTCAGCGTCGTCGCGCTGATGATCTGGCGGACCGCGCCCGAGTCGGCGTCTGCCGCCGGCACGCCAAGAACGTCCGTAGCGGCTCCGACGTCAGCGCCGAGTAGCCCCGCGGAGTGAGCTGACCAGCCGCGACATCCGTTCCACGTCTCGTCCGTCCGAGCCGAGCGAGTCAACGAGCGCACTGGCGACGATGATCCCGTCGGCCGCCTTGGCGAGCTTCCGCGCATGCTCCGGCTTCGAGACGCCGAAACCGACGGCGACCGGAACCGGCGACACGCTCCGAACCTGGCGCAGGAACGCGACGACACCCGGCGGCAGCGACGTCCGCGCACCGGTGACGCCGGCAAGCGAGACGGCGTAGAGGAAGCCCGTCGATCGCTCGGCGATCATGCGGCGCCGATCGATTGGCGTCGTCGGCGTGACGAGGTAGATGTTCGAAAGGCCACGGGCCCGTGCGTGCTCCTCGATCTCGGCAGCCTCATCGGGCGTCAGGTCGGCCAGGATGAGGCCGCTCGCACCCGCGTCGGCGAGTCGGTCCAGCACGCCGGTCCGGTCGCGGCCGCCGAGCACTTGGTTGACGTAGCCCATGGGCACGAGCGGCACGGTTGGCCGCGCCCGATGGACGGCAGCGACCAGCGCGATCGAGCGGTCGAGCGTCGCGCCCGCCGCGAGCGCAACGGCAGAGGCTCGCTGGAGCGTCAACCCGTCGGCAAGTGGATCCGAGTAGGGCAGGCCGATCTCGAGCAGGTCAGCTCCCGCGTCGATCAGCGCGACGCGCGATGCGCTGGGACGTCTCCGCGTCGGGGTACCCCGCCACGGCGTAGGGGATGAGCGCCGCGCGCCCGTCGTCCGTCGCGCGCTGGAACGCCGAGCGGATCTGCTCGGCCCCGCGGATGCCGGTGGCCGCCTCAACCGCCATGCGTGCCATCGGGCATCAGCCGCTCCTCGATCGCGGCGAGGTCCTTATCGCCGCGACCCGAGAGGCCGAGCAGCACGAGCGCGTTGTCGGAAAGCGGCGCGAGAGCGGTACGGCCCGCGAGCCACTCACCGAGTGCCGAGATCGCGTGGGCGGGCTCGAGCGCCGGCAGGATGCCTTCGGATCTCGCCAGGGCTCGCACGCCGTCGACTGCCTGCTCGTCGGTCGCCGAGAGGATCTCCAGGCGGCCCGCGGCGAACAGCGCCGACAGCTGCGGGCCGATCCCCGGGTAGTCGAGCCCCGCGGAGATCGAGTGCGCCTCCTCCACCTGTCCGTCCTCGTCCTGGAGCAAGTAGGAGCGCGATCCGTGGAGCACGCCCGGTGAGCCACCGGCGAGCGCCGCGGCGTGCTTTCCGTTGAGTCCCTCCCCCGCCGCCTCGACCCCGACGATCCGAACCGACGGTTCGCCGATGAAGCGCGAGAGCAGACCGATGGCGTTCGAGCCGCCTCCGACGCAGGCAATCGCGACATCGGGAAGGCGCCCCTCGACCTGGCGCAGTTGTGCCGCTGCCTCGTCGCCGATGACCCGCTGCAGGTCGCGCACGATCTGCGGGTACGGATGCGGCCCGACCGCGGAGCCGAGCACGTAGTGCGTGGTCGCGACGTTGGTGACCCAGTCGCGCATCGCCTCGTTGATCGCGTCCTTGAGCGTGGCGCTTCCGGACGTGACCTCACGAACCTCGGTGCCCAGCGCGCGCATCCGCAGCACGTTCGGCGCCTGGCGACGGATGTCCTCGGCACCCATGTAGACGACGCACTCGAGGTCGAGCAGCGCGCAGGCGGTTGCGGTCGCGACGCCATGCTGGCCGGCGCCGGTCTCGGCGATCACCCGGCTCTTGCCGAGGCGCCGGGTCAGGAGTGCCTGCCCGAGGGCGTTGTTGATCTTGTGCGCGCCCGTGTGCGCGAGGTCCTCGCGCTTGAGGTAGAGCCGAATCCCGCTGGACGTACCGCCGCTTCGCCGTGCCAGCTCGGCTGCCAACCGGTCAGCGCGGTACACCGGTGTTGGCCTGCCGATGTAGCGGCGACCGTGTTCGCGCAGCTCCGCCCAGATACGCGGGTTGCTCACGGATCTCCGCCCACGCAGCCTCGAGCTCGGTCAACGCCGCCATGAGCGTCTCGGGGACGAAGCGACCTCCGAACTCGCCCTCGAGCCCCCACCGTCCGCGGGTGTCGGGCTCGACCAGCGAACGGTCGACCTGTTGCGGGCGTGAGTCCGCGGTCGGACGATCGAGGCGCGATCCCTTGGCGCGCTTGATGAACAGGGCGACCCGGTAGGGGTCCTTGGGAGGGCGCCCCGGCGCGACTGGGCGCGGCTCGACACCGCCCGCGACATCGACACCGATTGCCGGCACGTCCAGCAACGCCGCCGCGACCGTCGACGGGTTCGAGTCCTCCGGCCAGCACGACCGGTGCCTCCTGGGCGATCCTGCGCGCCACGTCCACGGGAACGCGACGGCCCGTGCCACCGGGCACGCTCGCGTCGGCGGTGTCCAGCAGCAGCTTCCACAGGTTCGGCTGCGCCAGATAGCCGCGCGCCCGACTCACGGCCCCATCGGCGATCTTCTCTGCGTGGTAGTCGCCGCCACTCGGAGCACCGTCCAGGTGCAGCACCTTCACGACCGGAAGCGAGATCTGCGCCAGGTAGGCTCGGCTCTTCTCGGCCGCTGAGCTGCACGGCCTCGAGGCCGACTCGCTCCGCGATCGCCCGGATCTCGCCAGCGGTTCGATCCGCGAAGATGCCCACGATCACCGGCGACTTCGAGCCGCCGGTCAGTGCGTTCCGAAGCGCGCGTGCCTCGTCCGCCAGCGCGAGCTGCCTCGTCGACGCTCCAGCGCCCGTCGCGTTCCGGGCACGAAGTTCAGCCCGATCGCGTCCGCCCCGGCACCGATCGCCGCCCGCAGGCCGCCCGATTCGGTGATGCCGCAGATCTTCACGAACGGCGTCCGGTCGGCCGCGGCCGGGTCCTCGGCCGCAGATGGCGGCCGCCCCGCCTCGACCATCGCGGCCACGCGAGCGCGCACCGCCGACGGATCCGAACCGGTTCGCATGAGCTCCTCGCCAACGAGCGCCCCGTCGAAGCCCATCGCCCGCCAGCGCCGCAGGAGGCCCGGCTCGCGAACACCCGACTCGGCGATCACGAGGCGATCGTCAGGAACGCGCAGACGGAGCCGTTCTGCCCGTTCCGGGTCCACGGACAGCGTGCGCAGGTCCCGGTTGTTGAGCCCGATCAGGCGCGCGTCGCTCGCCAGCGCGGCGTCCAGGTCACGTTCGTCGTGCGCCTCGACCAGCGGCTCGAGACCCACGTCCCGGGCGGCTGAGACCAGGCGTCGGAGGCGAGCCGATGGATGGAGTGCCGACAGGAGCAGCACCAGGTCGGCACCCGCAGCTCGAACCTGCGGCAGCTGACGCGGATCGACCACGAACTCCTTGGCCAGGACCGGGATCGTCGTTGCCGCTCTGACGGCGGCCAGGTCGGCGAGCGACCCGCCGAACCAATGCGGCTCCACGAGCACCGAGATGGCGCTGGCACCGCCTGCCGCATAGGCACGCGCGCGTGCCGCGACGTCGAGGTCCGTTCCGGCAAGCGCTCCCGCAGAGGGCGAGCGCCGCTTGATCTCCGCGATCAGGTGCAGCCCAGGTCGCAGGAACGGCCCGATGGCGTCCCGGACCGGTTGTGCTGCGGCTGCATGTTCGCTGTCGCGATCGCGTCCCTCGCCGAGCTCACGCTTCAGGTCCTCGCGGCGGCGCGCGGCGATCTGGTCGAGCACGCTCGGCCCTCGACGCGTGCGGGCAGCCGCGGGCGTGGCACTCCGCGTCTGCGTGCCGTGGCGATCGATCGTCGCGGTCACGCGGCACCTTCTCGTGCGGCGAGGCGTTGCGCGTCGCGAGTCCGCAGACGCTCGAGGTTCTCGGCTGCCCTGCCAGAGTCGATGGTCGACTTCGCCAAGTCGACGCCTTCTCGGAGATTACGGGCCCGCCCGGCCACGACGAGTGCCGCTCCGGCGTTCAGTGCCACGACGTCGGCAGCGGGTCCTCGATCGTGCCCTTCGAAGATGGCCCGGATGATCCCCGCGTTCGTCTCGGGGTCGCTGCCCGCGAGCGTGTCCGTGCCTGCTCGATCAAGGCCCGCATCGGCCGGATCCACACTCACTTTCGTCACGCCATCCGCGGTCACATCGAAGATCACGCCGCTGCCGTCGAGCGGCAGCTCGTCGATCCGTTCGCCGTACACGACGAATGCCCGCTCCACGCCGAGTGCCGACAGCACGTGCGCAACCCGTTCAGCCGCGGAGGGATCGGCGACACCGACCAGTTGACGGCGCGGGTGCGCCGGGTTGGCCAGCGGTCCGCAGAGGTTGAACGCCGTCCGTACGCCAAGCTCCCGGCGGGTGGCGCCTGCGTGCTTCATTCCCGGATGAAAGCCGGGCGCATGAAGGAATGCGAACCCAGCGTCGTTCAACGACGACTCGGCTTCGTCGACCGTGCTCTCCACGATCAGCCCGAGGGCGCCGATGACGTCCGAGCTGCCGGAAGCCGAGGTCACGGCGCGGTTGCCGTGCTTCGCGACCGGGACACCGGACGCAGCGACGACCAACGCAGCGGCCGTCGAGATGTTGAACGTGTGCATCAGGTCGCCGCCCGTGCCGCAGGTGTCGATCGTGCCGTCGGGCGCCGCAACCGAGAGAACCCGCGCGCGCATCGCCGAGACGAACCCGGTCAGCTCGTCTACGGTCTCACCGCGCATGCGGAGACCCAGAAGCAGACCGCCGAGCTGCGACGGCGTCACCTCGCCGTCGAGAACGGCGCCCATGACTTCCTGGGCCTCATCTCGGCTCAGCGTCTCGCCGGCGACCACGGTCGCCAACGCGTGACGGATGGCTTCACTCACGATCCAGCAGGACCCCCTCGACCACCGCAGTGCAGCGGCCAGGACTGGACCGGCTCGCCAACTCGGCCTCCGAGTCTAGGAGCGGCGTCCCGCACACGCAACCGCCCCTGCTATCGTCGGGTCGATGGCAACCGCCACGCCCCCTGCGAACGCCAGCCTCAGCTCCGAGCCGCAGGCTTCGCCGCGCGGCAACAGCGCGCCGGGTTCGGCGGACGCGGCCCGGGCCGCGGAGGACGTGCGACTCGCGTTTGCCGATGCGTGGGGATCGATGGGTCCCGCATGGGGCGTTCAGCCGTCGGTCGCGCGGGTGCATGGATATTTGCTCGCGCGCGACGGGGTACAGACCGAGCGCGAGGTTCGCGAGGCGCTGGGGCTCAGCCACCGCGCCGCCAGCATCGCGCTCGCGGAGACCGAGGCGTGGGGCCTCATCGAACGGGTGCCGGACCCGCGGCGTTCCGGGCGTCGCGGACCGAGCGCAAGCGCGTACGTCGTTGCCGGTGATCGCTGGCGCTGGCTGCAGCAAGTCGCCGAACGGCGCCGCGAACGCGAAGCCGCTCCGCTCCGTCCACTGGTCACGGAGAGCCTGCTGGTTGCCGAACAAGCGGTCGACGCACACCCCGAAGACCCGGAGTTGCGACGCCTGCGCGACTGGATCGCGGATCTGCTGGCCTTCATGGGGCTGTTCGATCGAGCAGTGGACCTCATCTCTCGCGCCGACACGCGACACGTTGCGCGCGCGTTTTCCGTGCTCGCACGCCTGCCCGACGATGCGCTGGATCGCCTCTTGAACCTCTTCGTGAGCCTGCCCGAGGACGCGCTCGTGTCAACGCTCGAGAGCGTTTCGCGCGTCTCTCCGTCGACTGCCAGGAAGGTGCTCAGCGCCGCGAGCAGGGTCGCGCGCATCGCTCGCTGAGCGCGGCCATCGACGGGGGACGCAGGCTCACTCCATTCGTCACCCGACTGCAACCCGGCGGCGGCACGAGCGGTCGCGACCGGCTCCTCCCGCGGCGCGATTGTCGTGCTCATCGGCGCGCGGAGCGCCGGCGCCGCGCAACGGAGGACACGACATGGACCAGAGGATCAATAGCGGCATCGGCAATGAGCAGCCGGGAGCGACCGGCATCGACAACCCCGAGACCGCACAACCGTCACTGCGCAACATCGGCGGAACGGATTCTGGTGCGGGCGAGTCCATCTACCACCCTCACGACGACCCGGCCGAGGGGAGCAGTGACACTCCTGGCCCCGGCGCGAACATCCCAACCGGTCCCGAGCTCCAGGGTGCCTGACCGATAGCGGACGGCCGCGGCATCTGGTTCCCCTCGATTTCCCATGGTGTGGCCCTTAAAGGGATCTATCGGCTGTTTACTGGGTCGGACTTCCGGGACGATGTCCAACGGAGCGTGGAATGGTGGCCTCGGATCGGCGTTGAGGGTCATGTCGAGCCTCACCTTCGGGCTAATGCCCGTGGTGTGAGAAATCGAGAGGAGTTCGCAGGTCTGAGCTCGGTAGGGCCCGTGGTGTGAGAAATCGAGGGAATTCCGCACCAGCTCTGTGCGGCGCGGCCTGGCCATCGTCTCGCGCAGGTGTCCCCATCTGTTTTGATGGCAGATGGGTTGGCGCTTGACCTAGACCTCTCCTTTGCGCGCTCGGCGGATCTGGTCGGCGTGCTCATGCGGATGGCGGACGTAGATGCGCAGCCACTGGTCGACCGAATAGGGGCCCGACTCAGTGTGCGTGCCGGCGCGATCCCACTCGGCCTCCGACAGCGACTCGAGCAATGACAGGCTGCCCGCGCGGACGCCCTGCAGCACTGCCAGCGACGAGTCGACCGGGCGGTCGTAATGGAGGCGGCGCGCGAACTCTCCCTCGTCATAACCGATGATCGTCGGGTCCTCTTCGGCGATCAGGCGGCGAAGTCGGATGTAGGCAGTCGCTTCCGAGTCGGCCAGGTGGTGGACCACCATGCGGGCGCTCCAGCCATCGCCGTCAACCGGAAGACGATCGAGGTCTTCGTCGGTGGCGCCTTCGAGGGCGGCAGCCACGGCTTCATAGCCACCGCGGAAGTCGTTGATCAGGCGTGCGCGTTCGGCAGTTTCCATGGCCCGATCATGCCGGATCGGGCGTCGGTCAGTCGGCTCTGCTGACGGTGATGGCCGCCCACGCAACGGGCGGCAGCGTGACGCGAAGCCGGCCGTTGTCGACGCGCGCGGCCAGCGGCGCCGGGACAACGACCTGGGAGTCGGGACCGTTGGTCGCGTGCGGGTCGGCGTGGGTGATGACCCGAGCCGTCGCGCTCGTGCCGGCGTCGGCGGGTAACTCCAGCTCGAGCTCGGCCGACGACGCGAGATCGCGATTGACGGCGAACACCGCCATCGCTCCGGACTCGGCGTCAGTCGTCGCGACGGCGTCGACGGCCGGAACGTCGCCGAACCGTGTCGTCGCAATCACGGGTGCGTCCAGGTTCACGCGGTTCACCGCGCCATTCGCCAGCGACGAGGTGAGCGCGAAGGGGTAGAAGGTGGCCTGCCGCCAGGCGCGTCCGCCGGGCTCGGTGGTGATCGGCGAGATCACGTTCACGAGCTGCGCGATGCAGGCGGACCGAACGCGATCGGCGTGCTTCAGCAGCGAGATCAGCAGGCCGCCGACGACGACAGCGTCCGCGGCCGTGTACAGATCCTCGGCCAGCGGCGGGGCGACGGGCCATTCCTCGCGTGACCGTTCCTCCTCGTGCGCCTCGAACTCGCGGAAATGCCACACATTCCACTCGTCGAACGAGAGCGGCATCGTCCGCTCGCTGCCGACGGCCACTTTGACCTCGTCCGCGATCTGCGCGACGCGGTCGATGAACCGGTCCATGTCGACCGCCGACGCCAGGAACGAGGGCAGGTCGTCGAGCTCCTGGTAGTAGGAGTGGAGCGAAAGCGCATCGACCAGGTCGTAGCTCTCGCGTGAGCACCGTTCGCTCCCATTCGCCGAACGTCGGCATGGCGGAGCCGGAGCTCCCGACCGCGACCAGCTCGAGATCGGGGTCGTATCGCTTCATCGCGCGTGCCGTTTCCGCGGCCAGTCGACCGTACTCGAGCGCAGTCTTGTGCCCGACCTGCCAGGGCCCGTCCAGCTCGTTGCCGAGGCACCACATCCGCACGTTGTGGGGCTCCGGCGATCCGTTTGCCGCGCGTTGATCGGAGAGCGCGCTCCCTGTGGGGTGGTTGGCGTACTCGAGGAGGTCGAGCGCCTCCTGCACCCCGCGCGTGCCCAGGTTCAACGCGAGCATCGGCTCCACGCCTGCGGCCTTGGTCCAGCGGATGAATTCGTCCGTCCCGAACGTGTTCCGCTCGAGCGTGTGCCAGGCGAGATCGAGGCGTGTCGGGCGCTGCTCGACGGGCCCCACGCCGTCCTCCCAGCGATACCCGGACACGAAGTTGCCGCCCGGGTAGCGCACGACCGTGACGCCCAGCTCGCGAATCAACGCGAGCACGTCGCGCCGGAAGCCCTTCTCGTCCGCGGTCGGATGCCCGGGCTCGTAGATGCCGCTGTAGACCGCCCGGCCCATGTGCTCGATGAACGAGCCGAAGAGGCGCCGATCGATCTCCGCGAACGGTTCGGCCGCAATCCTGCCGCTGGCGCGAAACGACCCGCTCATCCCTTCGCCATCCCTCCCTCCACGGCTTATTGCGCGCCGGTGCCGAGGGCCGCGGAACCCTCCATGAAGTGGCGCCGAAGGACCAGGAACAGGGCGATGATCGGCAGGGTAGCCAACGCCGCGCCAGCCAGCAGCAGGTCGTACGAGACCTTGTACTGGTTGACCATCCCGGCGAGGCCAACAGCCAATGGCATGTTGTCCTGGTTGCGGAACACGATCAGCGGCCACAGCAGGTTGTTCCAGTACTCGAGCGCGAACAGGATGAAGAGCGTCGCGATCGCCGGCCGCACGTTCGGGCAGGACGACGCCCGCGAACAGGCGGTATTCGTTCGCGCCGTCCACGCGGGCCGCGGCCAGCATCTCGTCGGGAATTCCGATCATGTACTGGCGCATGAAGAACAGGCCGATCGGATGCGCCGCCAACGGCACGATGGCGCCGACATAGGTCTCGACCAACCCGAGCTTCACGATCTCCACGAACAACGGCACGATCAGCAGCTGGAACGGCAGCATCTGCGACGCCAGGATCGTCCAGAAGATGATGGTGCGTCCACGGAAGCTGTATTTCGCAAAGGCGAATCCCGCGATCGCGCATGCCGAAACCGTCAACGTGGCATAACCAAGAGACTGGGTCACCGAGTTGAGGAACCAGCGCGGAAAGGGCGTATCGCTGAGCAGACGCTGGTAATTGTCGAGCGTCAATCCCTGCGGCAGCAAGTTGAGCGTCGCGCCGAAGATGTCGCTCTGCGGCCGCAGGGAGCTCAGCACCATCCAGTAAATCGGCACGAAGAACAGCAGGGACAGGAGCAGGAAAAGCACGGCGAGGCCGATCGTCGACGGACGCACCCGCCTGCCGCGCGAGGGCATGACCTCAGCGAGGTCGGTCGCCCTGGCAGTCTCCTGCGGAAGCGTGCCAGGCGTGCTCACCGGTCGCTCCGAAGCCCGCCGAAGTAGCGGAACTGGACCAGTGACGCGACCAGGATCACCGCTGCGAGCAGAATCCCGATCGCGGCCGCCTGTCCGAAGTTGAAGTTGGTGAACGCCGTTTTGTAGATCAGCAACGCAACGGACAGTCCGCCATTGCCCGGTGAGTTGCCACCGGACCACAGCAGGTACGGTTCGACGAACAGCTGGAAGCCACCGATGATCGACAACACCAGAACAAAGAGGACGGTGGGCTTGATCATCGGCAGGGTGATGTTGCGAAATGTCTGCCATGCGCTGGCGCCGTCGAGAGCCGCGGCCTCGTACAGGTCACGCGGCACGTTCACCAAACCACTGCTGAAATAGATGATGTTGATGCCGGTCCAGCGCCAGGCGGCGAGGATGATCATCGAGGGCACGGCGAGGTTGGCGACCTCGAGCCATTTCGTCTCGGGCAGGCCGACGCTCCCGAGGGCGTAGTTCAGAAGGCCGTCGCGTGCCAGCACGATCCGGAAGATGACGCTCACCACGACGAGCGAGGTGAGGGCCGGCAGGAACAGCGCGACGCGGAACACGGTCTGCTTCACCACGCGGCCGCTGTCGAGCAACGCAGCGAGTGCCAGCGGGATCGGAATGAGGATCAGCAGCGTTCCCAGCGTGTACAGGATGGTGTTGGAGAACGACTTGCCGAGGCTGGGATTGGCAAAGATCTTGGTGTAGTTGGCCAGCCCCACGAAGCCCGTCGAGTCAGTGCCCTCGAAGTGCTGGAAGCTGATCACCACGGCATAGATCGTCGGGATCACGCGGAACAGCACGAAAATGATCAGGAACGGCCCCAGGAACACGTACGGAGCCGCCCTCGGATCCAGCAATACGGCTTTCAGTCGTCTCATGCCTTCTCCGGGAAATCAGGCGCCGCGCGGCGAGAACCGCGCGACGCCCGACTCATCGTCACTGGAACGGCGCCAACGCTGGAGGAGACGCTGGCGCCGGCCAGCGACAGGCTATTGCTGAGACTCGAGGGTTTGCTGCGCGGTGTCGAGCGCCTCCTTCGGATCGACGCCGTTGAGCAGCACATCCGTGATGAGGGTGTTGTTGAGGTAGTCCTGAGCCTGTGGATACAGCGGCCCCGTGTACTCGGGTGCCACGTTGCCCAGCTCGCTCTTGATGACGTCGAAGGTGATCTCGTTGCTGAAGCACGGGTCAGGCACTCGCAGCGCCGGATCGTCATAGACGTCAGTTCGATAGGGATCGAAGCCCAGGTCCAGCCAGATCGACTCCTGGCCTTCCTTGGTCAGCTTGGCCCAGGTCACGAAGTCCTTGGCAAGCTGCTGATCGGCCGCGGGGGTCTGATCGGTCACCGCGGTACCGGTGCCGCCCTGCATCGTGGTTGTGAACGGCGTGTCCGAGAACTGGGGGACCGGCTCGATGACGACATGGCCGCAGAGGCTCGCCATGTTGTCGGGGAAGCGGGTCATGTACCACTCCGGCATCCAGACCGAAGCGATCTGGCCGGCCTGCATGGCGGAGTAGAAGTCGGGCGTGCCATTGTTGCCGCCGGGCGACTGCTCGGCGATCTTTGTGCCGTTCATCATGTTGGCGGCCAGCGTCAGAGCCTTGACGTTGGCGTCGGAGTTGAGGACCAGGTTGCCGTCCTTGTCGTAGATGCCGCCGCCGGCCTCGAGCATCAAGCTCCGGATCGGGATCGGCCCGTTCGTGTCGATGGCACTGAATGTGACGCCGGGCTCAGCCGCCTGGAGCTCCTGCCCCGCGGTCATGTAGTCGTCCCAGGTCTTGATCAACGACGGGTCGAGCCCGGCCTTGTCCATGAGGTCCTTGTTGTAAAACGCAAGCACCGCGCCGAGGTGGTAGTCCACCGCGTACTGCTTGCCGCCCGCCTGGTACGGCGCCAGTCGAGTCGCGACCAGGTCGGGCACGTACGGCGCGACCTCGGCGGTCATGTCGAGCAGGTGGATCGTTCCCTTGGTGAAGTTGGCAAACTTGCCGATCTCGATGTCGACGATGTTCGGCGCGCCGGTCCCGGACACAAACGCGGCCGCCAGGTTGTCGTGCATCTGGTTGTACTCGATCACAGACGGATCGAGCGCGAGGGGTCGATCGGGATTGGCCGCGTTCCACTGCTGGGCTCGCTTGAGCCACCACGTGGCGTGCCGATCGACGAACGTCCAGAAGGTGAAATGCGTGGCGTTGTCCGGCCACACGATCGGAGCCGACGTCGGGGTCGCCGCCGGCTCGGCCGACGTCCCAGGCGATTGCGCTGCGGCAGCCCCTGCGCCAAGAGATAGCACCGCCGTAATCAAGGCGGCACTGAGAACCCGCTTCATCCAGCTTCCTCCTCGGAACGCAGATTGCCCACGCGAGTGGGCCCGATAGGACGAGCGCCAGACGAGGATCTCCCGCTCCCTACCTCCTCGCTCCGCGCTGCCCCGGGCGCCGAATGGGCTGTCCTCGGCGTGCCCCGACAGCGGGCGTGCGTTGAGTAAGCATACGATTGCAGCGCAACCTATGCAGCACTTCCTATGCGGTTTTTCCTATGCGGCATACCTATTCTCGGTTGAACCAGGTCTCGCTTGGCGTGTCCCAGGAGAGATGGTCGCGGGACGCCCACTGGCTCAACCACGAACGGCTGGGCAGCCGCGAAGGCGACTCGCGCGGGCGTCGGGACCAGGCTTTGGCGCCAGCGGTGGCGTCGAGCCGAGCCAGGGGCGGCTCAGGGATGGTTCGATCACTGCTCCAGGAGCACAACACCGTAAAGAGAAACGTCGCTCAGCGCGAGATGGTGGAGGACGTCCTCAGTCGTCAGCGACACACGGAGGCTGCCTTCCGGCGAGTACGCCGTTGCCGTCCGGTAGGCACTCGGCAACCGGACGGTGAGTTCCAGGTCCGGCAGAACTGGGACCCGGTCGAGGGACTCTTCATAGTCGTAGCGGATGAAGTGGATGGCGGCTCCACGCGGCACGGCTTGGACGTTCACGGCTAGGTCCACGGGGCGATCGAGGCGGACTTGCGCTCCTCCAAGAAGGTCGCCAAGTTCGGAACCCGCAGCCATTCCCGCCGCCACGGTCGAGGCGTTGCTGAGGATCGATGTTCGTATAGCCGGCGCGAGGTTGAGACCCAGCTCGCCGTCCACGACGACGCGTCCCCCAAGGTGGAGAAAGTCGAGGATCGCAACTGCCTGAAGGTCGGTCAGCCACTCGCATTGCGGCAGAAACAGGGTGCGGAATTTTGTCGCGAGCCACGCGCCCGTGATGGTGTCCCGGCGCAGGTCCCCATCTGGAAACATCACGACATCAACCGGCTGATCGGCGTGGCACAGGCCATCGAGCCTGTCCCAGAACGGGAGCTTGAACATTGAGCCGTGCCTGGCGCGCAGCCTGAAGTTGCTTTCGATGCTGAAGACGACGGCTGTGTCGTTGAACGTCCGAGTGCTGAAGAGGTCAGAGTGGTCCGCGAGGAAGTTGCCGATCTCCCGGCAGATCTCATGCGGCGCATAGAAAGCGTCCTGGATAACGGAGCCCATCCACGAGCCGTATGGGAGGCTCATCCCGATGCCAAGGGCGTAAGCCTCGTAGGTCATCATGCGGAACAGGTCGTATCCGGCGCCCCGCTGGAGCTTCGCGAGAAGCTCAGGCACGACGCCACCGTAGGGGTTCTCGACGACAACCACCGGCTTGCTCCCGCCGAAGCCCGCACCGTAGCGGCACCAGGCCGGCTGCCGAAAAGCAGTCTCGCGCTGCTCCGTGATGATGATGTCGACCTTGGGTTCGATGCTGTAGAAATGAGGGGCGAGCTCGAAGAAGTTGCCTGAAACCAGGACGGATCGGCCATTGCGTTCGGCGTAGTCGTGAGCGTAGTCCGATAGCTCGCCGAAGTATTTCGCGACCTGACGATATTGGAATTGCAGGTAGTTCCAGAACAGCGGAGTCGATTCTCGGTCTCGCTTGAAGTCGAAACCTTGGCCGAGCAGCCACTCGCCATAGTGGAATTTCTCGAGATCGATTCCACTCAGATGGGTCGGGAGCTGTGGAAGCGACGACAGGTATGAGCGGAATGCCTTCATGCAGTCTTTGCAGAAGCAACCGCCGGCGTCGAGGCTGGTCAGGGGGGTCTCAGCCTCGTCGAGTTGAACTCCGGTAACACCCGCGTCGATCTGGATACGGATGATTGCCTTCAGATAATCGCGCCAAACCGGGTTATTCCGGTCCATGCTGTAGCAATACGCATCGCGATCTGGAGCCTCGACCCAATTGACGTGGCACGGACGGCCCTCGATGTCGCGCGTCGCGCACTCGGACAGGACGTCCTCCACATGCTCCCCGTCACTGTTGAGCAGGCCATTCGGGAAGTAGTCGCGGAACGATCTCCAGACGTTCGGATATCGGTTGGTCGAGAACTCGCGCAGACCGATCCAGTCGCGTTTGCCGACGTCCCGGAGCTCATTCAAGGCCAAGATCGCGTCCTCGGCCTCGCTCATTTCGACTGGGAATTCCCAGCCCTGGCACTCGAAGACAATGCCGAAGACTTTGATGTCGTGCTTCTGACATTCGGCGATGAACTCGACGTCGTTGAGGTATCCGTACTGTCGGAAGCGCGCCGGGACCTCGCCCCGCGCCTCTTCCTCGAGGTACGGCAGGGAGATCGAGCCTCCGCCCAATGCGGACCAGTTGAGGAGGCTCGCTCGAAAGTCGACCAGATCCTCGATCATCCGCAGGCGGCGGGGAGGCAGACTGGGATGGTAGTTGTGCTGTCCTCGGTACCATGCGTCGAAGTACACGCCTATTTCCATCAGAGCGGCCTCGACTCAGACGTCATCAAGTGGCATCAGGCTTGATTGGGTGGCGCCGTTGACTCCCGGATCACGATCGTGGTCGCGAGCTCGATTCGCGTGCTCGGCGCGAGACCGTCCCGTGACAGTGCGATTACCAATCGTGTCGCTTCCCTGGCCATCGCCTCGAGGGGTTGGCGAACGGTGGTGAGTTGCGGCGATACCCATTGGCATAGCTCGATGTCGTCGAATCCGACGACGGAGACATCGTCAGGGACACGCAGGCCGAGCGTCCGCGCTGCCCGGTAGACGCCATAGGCCTGCTCGTCCGACCCGCTGATGATCGCCGTCGGCGGAGCCTTCCGTCGCAGCAGCTCCCTCCCCCAGCGTAATCCCCCCTCCACGAGCGAGTCGCCATGTCGTACGAGTTTGGGGTCGGCCTCGAGCCCAGCGCGCTGCAGTGCCGCGTGGTATCCGTCAAGTCGATCTCGATGGCAGACCTCGTCGATGGGTCCGGTGATGAACGCGATGCTCCGATGGCCCAAGGCGATCAGGTGTTCAGTAGCATCCCGCCCACCGGCCCAGTTCGTGGCAGCAACCGTGGGCAGCTCTGGAGTACCCGAGCCCACGGGGTCCACGAGCACCACCGGTACATGGAGCTGCGCCAGCTCGTCGCGGCCGGTTGAAAGCAACTCCGATACGACGAGCACGACACCGCACGATCCACGGCGCACCAGGCGCTCCACCCAGGGGTGCGTACCCACGGGGTTCCCGTGGGTCGTGGTTACGACCATGTCCACGCCGAGCCGCGCCGCTTCCCCTTGGGCTCCACGGAGCAGCGCGGTGGACCACTGGGTGTCAAGGCTGCTAATGACGAAGTCCACGAGGCCGGGCCCGAAATCTGAACGCCCGCGTCGTACATACCCCAGCTCCAGCAGCATCCGCTCGACATGCTCCCGACGCGTGTCGGAGACTCCTTGGCGCCCGTTGAGCACCTTGGACACCGTCGGGACACTGACGCCGGCTGCCGCCGCGACGTCCGCGATCGTGACCGTGTGTCCAGCCACCGGCACCCCTTCTGCTCTGGCCTCGCGGGACCTTGACGTGGCCGAGCCACGATATTATCGTACTGCGCTCAACGAAAGTTTCGCACCAACTTTCGTTACGGAGACACACAAGCGATGGCTGCAGCAAGCAACGGCACGCCATCGTCGGACCCTCCGTACGCTGGGATAACCGTGTCTTGGATGCTGGCGCGTCCGCGCAGAGGCCCGGTGCCGTTCGGGGCTGGGACGCGGGCAACAGCTCGACAGCCCGTGCCCGGGCGGAAAGGGAACGCGGACATGCGGACGTGGGGAGCCTCGCTGCTTCATCGTCGGCGAGCGATGGTCGCGGTTATGAGTGTCGGCGCACTGGCGCTTTGCCTCGGCCTGGGTCCTTCCGGAAGTGCTCTGGCGCAGGAGTCGCCGGCGCCGGCGTCGCCGTCGACTGCCACCGGTGACATCACCTGGTGGGGATGGACGCCAGATGCCAACAACGCCGCGAAACTCATCGCGGACTTCAACCAGACATACCCCGGAATCAAGGTCACGTTCGTCTCGAAGCCGATCGACACCTACAACTCGTTGCTCGGCCCCGCCATCACGACCAGCGAAGGCCCCGACGTGTTCAACGTCGCGCCGGGCTCGGCCAACGGCGGTGTCGCGGTGTTCGGCCCGGGGGCCATCGATATGACTCCGGCGATCGAGGCCGCACTCGGCAGCGACTGGAAGGACAAGGTCGCGGCCGCCGGGGTGGATCCGATGACCGTCGACGGCAAGCTCGTCGGCCTATCTGCCGGCGCGGTCTACTCCGGCTGGCTGTGGATCAACCAGGACATCTTCGACAAGTACAACCTCAAGCCTCCCACCACCATGGACGAGTGGAAGAGCGTCTGCGCGACCCTCGAGAGCAACGGGCAGGGATGCTTCGTCCAGGGCGCGGCGCAATGGGCATTCGACATGGACACGTTCGAGGCCATCAGTGACAACATCGAGCCCGGCCTCTACGCCCAGGCGACTCAGGGGCAGGTGAAGTGGACGGATCCGCGCTTCTTGCAGGCGATGGGCATCTGGAAGTCGCTGTTCGACGAGAAGATCATGCAGGATGGAGCGATCGGGCTGCAGCAGTACCCCGACGCCAACAACGAGTTCATGTCCGAGAAGTACGCCATGGTGATGATGGGCACCTGGTACACCCAGTACGCGGTCAACGACAGCATGATTGCCGCGATGACCGCCGCAGGAGTGAGCAATCCGACCCCGTTCACGATGACACCCGTTCCATTCCCGGACCTCGCCGGGACCGGCAAGACAGGCTCGATGTACGGCGACGCGGACTATGGCCTGGCGGTGAGCGCAGCATCGGACCAGCAGGACGCTGCGACCGCCTTCGCGGTGTGGCTCACGACCAGCACGAACGGCCAGCAGGCAGTTGCCAACACCCTGAACCAGATTCCGGCCCTCAAGGGCATCGGAGCGCAGTGGGACCAGATCAGCCTCGTCAACCCGGACAAGCAGCAGGCGGCCCTCCAGGCCTACCAGAAAGCCGCCAGCGACTCGACCGAGCCGCGGCTGGCGACTGTCAGTCAGGACCTGAACAACGCGTTCCGTGACGCCCTCATCGGGGTCGCCTCAGGCACCGTGACAGCGGACCAGGCCCTGGCGAATCTGCAGACCGTCCAGGACGCGCAGTAACGGCAGCGTGCTTCGGTGACAGCCGCTGGGAGGACGGATCGGGACGCCATCCCAGCGGTACCGAGTTCATCGGCGCGGGGAGTGACCCGGCGGCGCAATCGCGTCGCCGGGTTTCCCTGGATCCTGCCGGCACTCGTCCTGGTGATCGGGTTGATCTATTTCCCGATCGGCTTCACGACCTACGTGTCGACGCTCAGCTGGAACGGTTTCATTCTCTCGACCCCGAAGCCGGTGGGCGGCGCCAATTATCAGAAGCTGGTCCAGGACTCCGTCGTGTGGCTGGCACTCTGGCACGCGTTCGTGTTCTACGTGGTCACCTTCACCATTCAGACATTCCTCGGCTTTCTGCTGGCCGCCGTGATGCACTCCAAGATCCGTCTGTCGAGGGTGTACAAGGCGATCATCTTCATCCCGGTCGTCCTCGCGCCCGCGACCATGGCACCGGTGTTCCGGCAGATTTTCGACGCCGATGGCCAGTTCAACCAACTCCTGAAGCTGGTGGGCCTTGGCGGTCTCGCCCGACCTTGGCTCGCTGACCCAACGACTGCGATGGGCGTCGTGATGTTCATCACGATCTGGCAATGGACCGGACTGACGTTCATTCTGTACTACGCCGCGATGACGCAGATCGAGCCCGAGATCCTCCAGGCGGCGCGGGTCGACGGGGCAAGCGGCGTGCGAACGCTCCGCTCGATCGTCTGGCCACTGTGCCGTGGCACGACCGCTGCCCTGGCGGTGCTGGGGCTGATCGGCGCGCTCAAGACCTTCGATATCCCGTATCTGGTCACGAAGGGAGGGCCGAATTACGGCACCGAGTTCCTGGGGACCTACATCTTCCGCCAGATGGCCCAGCTGAATCACTTCGGTTACGCGGCTGCGCTCTCGGTCGTACTCCTCTTGCTGGCCGTCGGCGGCGGCATCCTCATGGGCGTCCGCGATCGGCGAGTGCACCAGGACTGACCGATGTTCGAAACCCGCAGTCGTCGATCGCAGATCGCACTCCAGGTCATTGCGACCGTCATGGTGCTGCCCTTCCTTGCTCCGCTCATCGCCGCGGTCCAGGGGTCGCTTGGTGGGCTTGGCATCGGCAACTACGGCAAGGTCTTCGGGACCGGCGTCGTGGGAACCGTGTTCCTCAACAGCGCGATCATCTCGGTCGTCACGATCGCCATCGTGTACGTGTGCACGATGCTTGCCGGTTTCGGGTTCGCGAAGCTACCGATCCTGGGCAAGGAGCTGTGGTTCTGGATGCTCCTCGCTGCTCTCGCCGTGCCGGAGGCCGTGATGCTGACGCCGTTGTTCGTGACGGCTTCGAAATTCGGCCTTTACAACCGATTGCCTGCCGTGATCCTGCCGTTGGCCGCGCTGCAGGTACCGTTCACGATCCTGGTGGCGCGCAATTTCTTCAACGGCATTCCCACGGAGCTGATGGAAGCGGCCCGTGTCGATGGCGCGAGTGTCGTCCAGGTCTTTTGGAAGGTCGTGCTGCCGCTGACCAAGCCGATCGCCGCAACCATCATCGTGCTGACGCTCATCGGCACCTGGAACGCCTACCTGCTGCCGATGCTGATGCTGAACGACGCGAGCAACCAGGTCGTCACACTGCTGCCCTCCTATTTCGTCAGCCAGTACACCAACGACCAGACAGGCGTCCTGGCGGCTGCGGTCATCACCGCGGTCCCCGTGGTCATCGTGTACCTGGCGCTGCAGCGATATTTCGAGAGCGGCCTGGCCGCGGGCGCGCTGAAATGACTCGGGCGCTCCAAGGGCGTCTCGCGGTCGTGACCGCGGGGACCGCGGGCATCGGGCGGGCAGTTACGACCCGCTTCGTGGCCGAGGGCGCCGACGTCGTGGTGACGTCGCCGACGGAGGGCCGACTCGCCGAGGTGACCAGGGCCCTCGGGCCGCAGGTCATCGCCGTCCAGGGAGACGCGGGCGACCTCGACGACATCGACCAGTTGGCCGAGGCAGTCGGCGCGATGGGGCGCCCGATCGATGTGATCGTGGCGAACGCTGGTCGGGACCTCGACGCCACGTCCATTGTGGAGACGGCACCCGAGGAGTTCGACCGGGTGACCGACCTAAATCTTCGGGGCACGTTCTTCATGCTGAACCGGCTCGTGCCTTTGATGCGCGACGGCGGGACGATCGTGCTGGTGTCCTCGATCGCGGGCCACAACGGCAGTCCCGGGCATGCCGTCTACAACGCGACCAAGGCCGCGGTGAGGTCGCTGGCGAGGACGCTCACCGCAGAGCTGCGCGACCGTCAAATCCGCACCAACGTCGTCAGCCCGGGTCCGACGGCGACCGCCGGCTTCGCACGCTTCTGCGGCTCTGACGAGGTGGAGCAGCGGATCGTTGCCCAGATCCCGGTTGGCCGCGTCGGCCGGCCCGAGGAAGTGGCCGCCGCCGTGTTGTTCCTTGCGTCGGACGAATCCAGCTTCATCGCCGGCGCGGAACTGATCGTCGACGGCGGGATGAGCCAGATCTAGCCCACCCGTTGCGACAGCCGACCACCCACATCCACATCACGCGAGAGGGAGCTCATCTCAATGTCGGACCCCATCAAATTCGCCATCATCGGCAGCGGCTGGCGCTCCGAGTTCCTGATCCGCATGGCACAGGCGGCTCCTGACCGCCTCGAGGTCACGGCCGTGGCCGTCCGAAGGGGCGACGCGGCCGAGCGGATCGCCGCGGCCTGGCGCGTCAAGACGGTCCGGACGATCGACGAGGCCGTGGCCACTGGGGTCGACTTCGTGGTACCGGCCGTCTCGTGGCCGGCGATGCCTGGTGCCATCCGGGAGTTGGTGGCGAGCAACACGAAAGTGATGGCGGAGACGCCGCCGGCGCCCGAGCTCGACGGCCTTCGATCGCTGTGGCGAGACGTGGGCGCCAGTGGCCTGGTGCAGGTCGGCGAGCAGTACACGCGCATGCCGGGTCACGCATCACGTCTCGCGGTCGCCTCGGCCGGCGTGATCGGAGAGCGGACGGGGGTCCAGGTCGCGTCCACCCATCTCTACCACGCCGTGTCGCTGATCCGCGCGTTCCTCGGCGTCCACATGGACCCGGTGGTCGTCACCGCCCGCACCTTCCTGGCGCCCCTCGTCGACCCCTTGGGCAAGGAAGGCTGGGTGGCAGATCCGCAGCCGGCGAAGCGCACGACAACCATTGCGACGCTCGACTTCGGCGATGGCCGCATGGGCCTGTACGACTTCGTCGACAACCAGTGGTGGAACCCCTTATTGGCGCGTCGGATCGTGGTGCGCGGCTCGCTCGGTGAGATGGTCGACGACGTGGTAACTCGTCAGACCAGCGAAGGCCCGATCACCTCTCCGATCGTCTATCGACGCACCGGGGTGGACCTCAACCTCGAGGGCAACGAGGTCGTACACGCCTCCTTCGATGGTCGCGTCATCTGGCGTAACTCGTGGGTCGGCACGCGGCTCTCGGAGGACGACATCGCGGTGGCCAGCCACCTGGAAGCGGTTGGTCTGTGGGCTCGTGACGAGGGCCCGGCACCGTATCCGCTGGCCGAAGGCTGCCAGGACCATGCGGTGGGCCTGGCCATCGAGCAATCAGCCCGCACCCGCGCGGACGTCCGCGTTGGAAGGGAGGTGTGGGCCTGATGCCACTCATCACCATCGAGGTCGCGAATAGCGTGCCGGCGGCGACTCGTCGCGCGTACGCAGACGCTGTGAACGCAGGGCTCGTAGACGGTCTGGGTATGGACGCTGAGGACCGCTTTCAAGTCATCCATGCGCTTCCGGCCGATCACATCATCGCGGACCCGCACTACCTGGGCGGCGAGCGTCGCGACGTCGTCGTCGTGAGGATCCTGATGGTGGCCATGTACGACGCCGCCACCAAACGCCGGATGTACGACGCGGTCGCCCGACACCTGGAGGCAGCCGGGGTTCACCCGGACGACGTGTTCATTGCCGTCACGGAAAACACGCTCGAGGACTGGTATCCCGGCGCGCGTGGGACCCGACCCAAACCCCGAACGTGAGGTCCCGCCATCGGCCGAGACTGGCTTCGGTGCGGTTGCGACACGTGACTCTGGACGAGGAGGACGCATGCGAACGGAGGCCAAGGGCGCAGCGCAGCGGGTCGGTGCACTCCTCGCGACACTGACCCTCGAGGAGAAGCTGGCACAGCTGGTCGGCATGTGGGTCGATCCAGGGACTGGCGTGGAGGTCGCTCCGCTGCAGGGAGCGATGCAGGGGAAGGGCGCGCCTTTCGAGGAGTTCGCGGCGCACGGAATCGGCCACATCTCGCGGTTCTACGGGACGGCGCCGATCGAACCCGCCCGAGGCGCGCGCGTCCTTCGTGAGCGACAGCGCTGGCTCGTCGAGCACACGCGACCGGGCATCCCCGCGATCGTGCACGAGGAATGTCTGACCGGCTTAGCCGCGTGGCAGGCAACCACGTTTCCTGCACCGCTCTGCTGGGGAGCAACGTTCGACCCAGAAATCGTCCAAAAGATGGGACGTGCGATCGGGGAGACGATGCGGTCGCTCGGGGTCCACCAGGGCCTGGCGCCCGTGCTGGATGTTGTACGAGATGCGCGCTGGGGTCGAGTCGAGGAATGCATTTCCGAGGATCCGTACGTGGTGGGCTCGATCGCCACGAGCTACGTGCGCGGGCTGCAGGAGGCCCGTGTCGTTGCGACACTCAAGCACTTCGTGGGCTACTCGGCCTCCCGGGCCGGACGCAATATGGCACCTGTTCACGTCGGGCCCCGCGAGCTTCACGACGTCCTGCTCATCCCGTTCGAGATGGCCGTCCTGGACGGGGACGCGGGGTCAGTGCTGCACTCGTATGCCGAGGTCGACGGGATGCCCGTCGCGGCGGATCGCTCACTCCTGACCGACCTGCTGCGGGATCGATGGGGGTTCGAAGGCACGGTCGTCGCGGATTACTTCGGCGTGGCCTTCCTCGTCTCCCTGCACCGTGTCGCGGAGGACCTGACCGACGCTGCCGCGCAGGCGCTCGAGGCTGGCGTCGACGTGGAGCTCCCAACTGGCAATGCCTATCTCGCGCCGCTCGCGGCCGCCGTGCGGTCAGGGACAGTGTCCGAGGCGCTGGTTGATCGCGCCTTGGAGCGCGTGCTCCGCCAAAAGGCCGACCTGGGATTGCTCGACGAGCGGTTCGACGGCCCGGCTCCCGAACCGGGCAGCATCGATCCCGCCGAGCACCGGGCGCTGGCGGCCGTGATCGCCCAGGAGATCCGTCATCTTGCTCGCCAACGACGGTGCGCTCCCCCTGACTTCGCCTCGCCAAGTCGCCGTCATCGGTCCAAACGCCGACCGAGGCTCGGCGCTCTTTGGCTGCTACTCCTTCACCAACCACGTCCTCGATCGGTACCCAGAGCTACCACTCGGAATCGACGTGCCGACGGTTCTCGACGCCATCCGCAAGGAATTCCCTGGCACCACCGTGACCTATGTCGAAGGCTGCAGCGTGGACGACACCGATCGGTCCGGGATCGATGCCGCCGTCAGGATTGCCCGGGACGCGGACGTGGCCATCGTGGTCCTGGGTGACCGTGCCGGGTTGTTCGGACGAGGCACATCGGGCGAGGGATGCGACGCCGAGAACCTTGAGCTCCCAGGGGTGCAGCGTCAGCTCGTCGAGGCAGTCATGGACACGGGCACGCCGGTCGTGATCACTCTTGTCACGGGCCGTCCATATGCGATCGATTGGGCACTTGATCGCTGCGCCGGAGCCATCCAGGCATTCTTCCCGGGCGAGGAGGGCGGGTCTGCCATCGCTGGCGTCATCAGCGGGCGCATCTGCCCCTCGGGCCGCTTGCCGGTGAGCATGCCACGGTCTGGCGAGACCCAGCCATCCTCCTATCTGCGACCCGCGCTCGAGGGGCCGTCATCGGTCTCGAACATCCGACCCGAGCCCGCGTTGCCCTTCGGCCATGGGCTCTCCTACACGCGCTTCGTCCGGAACGATCTCGTCCTGGAGTCGTCCATCGTCCCGACCGATGGCCGGATCCTCGCGCGCGTGCGCGTTTCCAACGTGGGCGATCGAGCGGGCTCGGATGTCGTGCAGCTATACGCTCACGACCCAGTGGCATCGATCACGCGACCGGAAGCGCAACTCGTGGGGTACGCCCGTGTCGCCTTGGATCCGGGTGAGCAGGCTGTCGTTCGGTTCTCGGTGCCCACAACTCGGCTTGCATTCAGCGGTCGCGACCTTGTGCGGGCGGTGGAACCCGGCAGCATCGAGGTCTGGACAGGCCCATCCTGCGCCGAGCGCGACGGCGAGCCGGTGCGCGTCGAGTTGATCGGCCCGCGCCACGTGGTGACGGTGGCCGACTCCCGCTGGGTCGAAGCCGAGGTCTTGAGCGGCTAGGACGATCGGCGCCCGGACTTGGCCGTCATCAGAACTCGGTCATGTTCGAGCGTGCGGGCCCGGCCGGCTTGTCGCGGTCGTCGGCTTGACCGTCGTGGACGGTCTCATCCGCGAGATCGACATGATCGGCGACCAGGCAAAGCTGCGCCGACTCCGCATCGGCTAGCCGGCTCACCAGCCGAGCGTTCGCGATCGCGTCGGCACCTCGCGCGATGTGTCGTTCAGGTCCCCGACGACGAGGAGAGGCATCCGATGCGAGGCGGATCGAATGAGCCTAGTCTCTCTGGCATGTCGGAACTCAACGACGCATGGGCCGAGCTCGAACGGGCGAACGTGCCCCTAGGTTGGACCGTATTCCGTCCGTCGTTCCAGAAGGAACGGCGGGAATGGGTGCTGTGGGCGTTCGATCCGCGAGAGCACCCAGCGCCGGGCGCGAAAAGATGGCGCGAACGGTTGGTTTCGGTCCCGGTCGAGTTGGGCGAGCTCGGGGCTGTCCGCGAAATGGCACGGGTGCTCCAGCAGGTGAATTGCTGAGGCCGGCAGGGCCGCAGACGCATCTCCTTAACCGCGAATACCAGCCGCGCTCCACCGCGATTGCCCGAGGAACGTGTCCTGCGGAACTACCTGGACCTCGCCGTCGCGGTTACCAATGCCACGGGTGGAGCGGCGTACGCCGGCGAGCCCGGCCAAGAACGTCTCGTCGCCTGGAAAGCCGGGGGCGTTGGCCCTCGGGTAACCGTCGCAGTTGCAAGTGCGGGTCATGTCCTGGGGCGCATCGAAGTCGATGGACGTTCCCCAGGCGTTACTGCCCTGGCGCGCAGCAGATTGACGCCAGCGTCACGATTGCCTGCGAGACGTGGAGGCCGATGAGCGCGGTCCAAGCGCGGCAACGAGCCGACCGTCGCAGGGGTTCACGGCCGTGGCTGACATCACCGAGTCCAAGCACTCTCGTCGGGCTCTGCTGGCTGGTGCCGCCGGAGCGGCTGGCGCCACCGTCGTCAGCGCCTTCGCCCGCCCCATACCGGCCGAGGCGACAAAGGACCGAGTCAGCTACATCAACAACGAGAACAGCAACGACGTGATCACTGCCGCAAGCGTCCACCAGCACGGCTTCTCAGGCTCTGGCACGGGCATCGGGGTCTACGGCTACAGCGACTCGGGCATCGGGGTCTCGGGCGGGAGCGGCGCGAGCGATGGCGTCCACGGCACGTCCAACACGGGCAGCGGAGTGGTTGGCAACTCCAACTTCAATACCGGCGTGATGGGCGAAGTATTCGTCGCTAGCGGCACGACATACGGCGTCTTGGGCGTGTCTCACAGCAACACGGGCGTCGGTGTCTACGGCCACGCCTCCGCCACCAGCGGCACTACGGTGGGGGTTCTGGGAAGGGTCGAGAGTGCCTCGGGGGTCGGTGTCCAAGGAACGGCCGCCGTCGGACGGGGTGGTCAGTTCATCGGTGGGGAAGCACAGGTCAGGTTGGTGCCCACAACCGCGGCCTCGCATCCAGCCTCTGGCGCCACCGGTGATCTGTACGTAGACAAGTCAGGGCGCCTCTGGTTCTGCACGAAGACAGGCAATCCGGCGGTGTGGAAGCAGGTCTCGCTCGTATGAACCGGCCATGCACCTGGCACCGCGCCGTTCAGCGGTCTCCCAGCAGTTCGGCGGCATAGCGATCCATCTCCATGCGCCAGGCATTGCTGCCCGGCACGATTCCTTTCGCGAGGGCTCCAGCCTCCCAGTCACTCACGATGACCGCGGCGGCCTCACGGGAGCGCCTTCCGCCTTGCTCGACGCGCCTCAACAGCCCTTCCCGTTGAGCGTCGCGGATCGCCTGGCGTCGAACTTCCATTGCAGACACTATAGAACATCCGTTCTAATGGCTGCCTCACTCGTCGGTGTAGACGAGTCCGAGTCCGCGATTGGGCCGGAGCTGGCGAGCCATCAACGGTGTTCACCGAGAGGTTGATGCCGATCCAGCTCGCGATCTTGACACCGCCGCCTTACGAGTTGCCGTCGCTCGGGTTTCGAACCAGGTGCCAGGCACTTCTGGCACACAGTTCGTCCAGTCGGCGACGCAGGCTCCGAATCTACGCACGTCGGTCGCCCGCCGGTCACTCGTCCCGACTTGAGACGGGCCTGCTCGCCGACGGCGCGGAGCCGGGGCGGGCAGGAGAATGGCGACGGCAGCTTGAAGCCGGCTTACGCGGTCCAGAGCGCTCAGGCGAGCTTCACCCATGTCGTGCCGCCCTTGCAGAACCAGAGGCTGCTGGAGGCATCCACGAAGAGGTCGCCCTGCTGGCCGGAGGTGGGGTGGGTTGCAGACGACGAGGGCGCCAGGCGCACGTTCGCCAGGGCACCGCTGAACAGCGCTCCCCGGCCCGTGGACGAAGCGCCCCGTACTCCGATCGCCGTCGCGTCCTTGTCGGCGCTGCCGTGCACGCCCGTGTTGGCGGGGCTGTTGGGCGGCGGAACATCACCACCGCTGTAACCCTGAACCCCCGTGTTGCCCCCGTTGTTCCAGCCCTGAACGGCGGGCCGAGCGGTTGCTTCGCTAATGCCGACCACCCCGCTGCCCGAGGTGCTACTGCCGTTGACCCCGCTGCCCGAGGTGCTCAAGCCGGCGACCGCAATTCCCGAGGTGCTAAAGCCGTAGACCCCAGTGGCCGAGGTGCTCCGGCCGATGACCCCATTGGCCGAGGTGCTCTTGCCGTAGACCCCGGTGTTGGACGCGCTGAAGCCGTAGACCCCGGAGTCGCCGCTACGGGTCGAGCCGTAGACCCCGTAGCCTGAGTGGCTTTGACCACGGATCGCGGTGCTCGACTCGCTAAAGCCATACACCGCGATCCCCGCACCCGAGCCGTCAAAGCCGGTCCGTTCGACGCTGCGGGCCGAGACGATGGTGTCGTCGTTCTCGTTGTCGACGTAGCTGACGTGGTCGCTGGTGGCGTCTGCCGCAAGAGGCCGGGCGATGGCGCCGACCACCGTGGCGGCTGCCGCTCCGACGGCGGCGCCCAGCAAGGCACGGCGGGAACTCCTGGAAACGGTCCTCTCGGCCACGGCACGAACCTCCGACGCCGTTGGCTCGCGGCGGTGCTGCGGACTGCGCTGATCGGCCTCGGCGTCCAAGCCGAATGATCAGCCGTTCGTCAACAGTTCAGCGGGGCACCCGACCGCACTGATCTCCCGCAGAGAGCCCGCCATCTCGCGGACGGACTCGACTTGTGTCTCGCCGACGCTGTCAAGACCTCCTTGGCGCATCCGCCCACCCTGCTTCATGAAGTCGATACCGTCACCCGTACCCCCGCTCTCGCGGTTGAAGATGACCCTGGAACCGTTATGGAACTCGATCTCCGGGTCGCCATCGGTGTGGGTGAACGTCAGCTGCGTGCCAACCCAGCCAGTCCCGCTGTTGGTGGTGTAGGTAATGACGCCATTATTGCCAGTCACGATGTGCGGACCGCCGAACGCGTCCAGCGCGACGTCTGGAGCATTCAGGCTGGCGCCATTGATGTGGATGTTCGTCCACGTGCCACCACCGGAGACCGCATACCACGTGCCTTTGTTGATGCGGACGTAGACGACGTGCGGGCGCTGGTTGCTGTCGAGCACCAGGGTCGGTGAGTCGACCTGGTGCGTGTCAACCGTCCTGATGCTCCATTGGCCGCTCGCATTGCGGGCGGCGTACTTGAGGCCCGTCGACGTCGCCGGGCTGCCGTCGGAGTAAGCCAGCCGCGGCAGGCCACCATCGGTCAGTCGGAGCGAGATGCTGCCGTGGCAGCACGTGCCGTCGACGATTTGGCTATGCCATGACCCGCTCAGGTTGCTGAGGAACACCAGGCGATGGTCGGGACCCGCCTGGTGGAACGCGATCGCCCAGCGACCGCTGTGGACCGCCACAGATGGGCTGTAGTCCGGTCCGGCATCGCGCTTCGTGACGACGATCGTCCCCGTGGCATTGGTCACGGTCCAGAGGCCCTTGGACTTGCCCGTGTTCGGGTCGCGCCGGACGAAGGCAATGTAGAAGCGGTCGTTCCAAACGGCGATGGACGGGGTGGCGTCGCTCTTGTGGGTCAGCTGGAGGTTGAACCAGCTCGCGCCTCCGCCTCCCGTTGGCTGGTTGCTGGTCAGCCAGATCCCTTGACGGAGGCCGCCCTCAGACGCGATCAGCGAATGACCGGTGCTGTCGAGCGCCATCGAGTGCGCCGGCGCGAACCGGGCGACGAAGACGCTCTTGGGCGTCGACCAGCCGGGAACCGCTGCGACCGGTGCGGTAAGGATCATGAGCGCCCCGACCGCCGAGGCCAACGACAATGAGAACCGCATCATTCCCCGTCCTCCTACTGCTGGTCGTGCCACACATGACCGCGATTTCGTCCCGCTCGCCTGCTGGCCGGAGTCTGCCGACACTCAGAAATCATTCGCCGCACGAAAGCCCGCACACGCCATGGCAATTCCGTGAAAACGGCCGTGGACCTATGCGATCTGCTTCCAGGTCGCCGAATTGCCGCCCTTGGTGCAGAACCAGAGGCGGCCGGAGGCATCCGCGAACAGGTCACCGGCTACGCCGCTGGCCGGATGGCTGGCCGACGTCGAGGGCACGAGCCTGATCTGCGCGAGGGCACCCGCGAACTCGCCACCGCGGCCCGTACGGGCATACCCGTACACGCCGGTGTTGGCCGGAGGCGCGGGCAGGTTGTGATTGGCGTCGTCGGAATAGCCCAGGATCCCCGTACTGGTCTTGGTGGACACGCCGACCGTGCCGGCGCCCGAGGTGCCATCGGCTTGGCCGAGCACGCCGAAGGACGATTGCGAGCTGCCGGCGACCCCGCTGTTCAGGGTCGATTT
>CAWGBA010000005.1:0-117905 GCA_963820735.1 uncultured Chloroflexia bacterium | reverse complement strand
CACAGGCGATGCCGGGCACGAACGTCGCTGAGGTGGCGATCGAAAACGCCGCGTAGATGGCGTGCACGATCTGACCGATGAACGGCTCGACCTGAGCACGAGCCGCATCGGAGAGTCCGGCCAGGATCGCGGCACCGAGGTCGCCCACGCCGGAAAGCGCGTTCGGATCCAGTCCGCCCTGGGTCAGACCTGCGGCGACCTGGCCCGGGACCTGTGCTGCCGCGAGCTGGCCCGGGATCTCGTTGGTGATCGTCGAGGCAAAGATGCTGCCGGTGATGGCCAGACCGACGGTCCCGCCCACCGACTGGAAGAAGGTCAGGTTGCTGGTCGCCGTGCCAAGTTGGGCGACCGGCACGCTCGCCTGCACGATCAGGATGAACACGGCGAACGTCGGGCCGACTCCGAGGCCGGTCACGAACATCCACGCCCAGAGAATCGGGATCGGCGTGTCGACTCGCATGGTGCTGAGCCCGAAGAGCCCGAGGGCCATCATCACCAGCGCGAAAAGGGTGAGCACCTTGAAGCGGCCCGTCCGGGCGACGATCTGGCCGGAGGCGATGGCGCTGAAGATGAGGCCGCCCAGCAGCGGCAGGATCTGGTAGCCGGATTCCGTGGCGGACGAGTGGTTCACCACCTGGAACCAGCGCGGCAGGAAGACGACCGTCGCGAAGAAGCCGATTGCGGCAAGGAACGTGGCCGTGACCGAGATCGTGAACGAACGGTGCCGGAAGAGCGTCAGCGGGACGATTGGCTCCGATACGCGTGACTCGACCCACAGGAACACGAGCAGGACTACTGCGCCGACCAGGATCAGGCCGCCCACCGATACGTCGGTCCAGTCATGGGACGACTTGTTGGTCAGCCCGACCAGGATGGGAACCAGGGCGCCCGTGAAGAGCGCCGCGCCGAGGTAGTCGATCCGTGGCCGCTCGATGCCGAGGTGGTACAGGGGCAGAGTGCGCCAGACCACGTAGAACACGGCGGCACCGATCGGGATGTTGATGAAGAACACCCAGTGCCAGCCGATGGTGTCCGTGATGAAGCCGCCGATGGCAGGCCCGATGAGGATGCTGAGACCGAACACGGCACCGAACAGACCCTGGTAGCGGCCCCGCTCAGAGGGCGAGAAGATGTCACCGACGACGGCAAGCGCGATCGGGAACAGCGCGCCTGCGCCGAGACCCTGGATGCCGCGAGCCGCGATGAGCCACGGCATCGACTGCGAGAAGCCCGACAGCAGCGATCCGACCATGAAGACGCCGATACCGAAGAGGAATACCGGTCGGCGCCCGAACAGGTCCGAGATCTTGCCGTAGAGAGGCCCGCTGATGGTCGACGTCAGCAGGTACGCGGTGATGACCCACGTGTAGAGGTCATTGCCGTTGAGCTCGGTGACGATGCGCGGCAGCGCGGTGCCGACCACGGTCTGATCGAGGGCGGCAAGGAAGATGCCGACCATGACCGCACCGAGGATCCGCATCCGCTGGGGATGCGGCAGCTCGACGGGCGCGCGGTCGACGAAAGCGGGTGCAGCTTGGCTCATGAGGGGCTCCGTGGGCTCGGTGGTGGCGGCCGTTCGTGACGGCTTCTCGTCATCTGTTCGCTGGTGTCGATGGTGCCATGGCTACGTGGCAACGGATGTCAGGTTCAGGCCGCGGATAGCCCAGACTGTTCAGGTGTTCTTCGGTCAGGCGGCACTCATGCGGCAGATCGCGCCCGGGGTGTCCTCGACCGTGAGGATGAATAATCCGTTCGCGGGGCATGGCCGCACGAGGGAGAGGCGCGATCCCGGCATGAGCATCTGGCGGAAGAACTCGAGAGCGCGCCTGCTCCTGTCCGTGTCCGTCCTGGCGGGCTGCCTTGCCGCGACCAACGGCACGATCGGGCTCGCGCCCACGCCGACCGCGCTCGCGTCCGCGCATGGACGCGCGAGCAGCGCCCGATTCCCCGACGACCGTGTCGTTTCGGGCGCGGTCGTTTCCGTTCGCCAAGGTTTCCCTTGTCAATCGCTACACGCCACACAACATTCAGGGCTACCTGTCGCATCCACGAGACGAGAACGGCGTGCCGATGCGACTGAACGGCACCGAGCGCTTCTACTCGCCCACGGGAGTTGCCTGGGCGGGCGTCGAGATGCTGGGCTTCTATCTCCGCGACGGAAATCGGAAGGCCCTGGCGATCTCGCTCGCTTGCGCCGACAAGCTCCGCGAGTTGTTGGCTGCCGCCGGCAACACCGGTTGGTTGCCGTGGAGTGTCCCGAACTTCGAGAACCGACTCAATCCTCCCTGGTACAACGCACTCTCCCAGGGAGTCGCCTTGGCGCTCTTTTCACGGCTCTATCAACTGGAGCACAACGCGGACGATCTCGCGACGGCGACGCTGCTGTTCTCGACGTTCAGGCACATCGGGCCGAGGGAGGGTCCGTGGGTCGGCCAGGTCAACCGTGGCGGCTATCTCTGGTTTGAACATTTCGCCGGTGGATATCACGAGCACGTGCTGAACGCGCACCTTTGGGCGACATTCGGCCTCTACGACTACTGGCTCGTGGCCCCATCCCAGGAGTCGCTGATGTACCTGGAAGGTGGCGTCACCACGGCGCGAGACAAGGCTCACCTCTTCCGACGCCCGGGCAAGATCAGCTGGTATTGCCTGATCCACAAGACCGCCCGAGCCCATTACCAGGGCTTTCACGTTCAAGAATTACGAGCACTGGCCATCGTGACAAAGACACCCTATTTCGCCGTCCTGGCCAACCAGCTCCACAGCGACTATCCGTAACCGGTCCGCCTCCGTGACGTGGCGAAGGTGCAGGCCGTCCGTCGTGGCGGTCGGTGCTATAGGGCGTCTACCACGGGCAGCAGAATCGCCTCGAGCGACGGCGCGAGCAGTCGTGCGTACGTCGCGGTCAGGTGTGACTGCTCCCGCCAGATGAGGTAGTGGCCGACCAGGACAGGGCACGGATCGTAGGGGCAGACCTGACCCGTAAGGGTCCGGTAGTGCGCGCCGGAGCTTGCGGCAGCGGATCGCTCAGCCGCGACATGCGCCCAATTGTTCGCCTCGCGGCGAGACGTCTCGCACGCGGAGATGTTCGTGCGGTGTTCTCGAAGGCATGCGACCGGATCGACGCGCATCCGCGGCGTGTCACCCAGGACGAACTTGCCGGATGATGCCGGGAGCGCGTCGAGAAGCTCCGACAGACCCTTCTTCCATGCATTCTGGCGGGCGGCGCTATCGAGGCGTCGGCCGTTCCGGTCGACGATCGAATACCCGCGGAAGTCCGAAACGACGATGAGATCCGGCGGGTGACCGCGGAGCCACTCGATCGCAGCCTTGCGCCACGTGGTGCACGAACGGCCTGCTGCGTAGGTTCCGGGCGCATACCTCGCGGGGACGGCCGGACAACCTGATTTGGTTACAGAGCGGATTCGCCAGGCATCGGTGTTCCCGATCGCGATCAAGGCCGGCAGCCACTGCGCGGCATGTGAATTGCCAAGGATCGCGACCTCGATCGTGGCGTGGACATCGCCGTACACACATGGATGAACGGTCGAGTCGTGCACATTGGAGTGGCAGCCGTCGCCGTAGCTGACCGGAGTGTCGTCACGTGCGTTGCGGAGCGACGGCCGCAGGTGCGCGGGCACGTGCCGTGCATCTTGCTCGATACCGTTCGCGATGCCGTCGTGATTGGCATCCTCATTCCAGTCCGACACGCCGTTGTGGTCGGTGTCCTTCCTTACAGGCGAGGTACCGAATTGCTGTTCGCCGAGGTTGCTGAGGAGATCGCCGTCCGGGTCTTCGGCTGGATCGAGCAGCCCATCGCCATCGGAGTCCGGGCTGAGCGGGTTCAGCCCGTATCGAATCTCGAACGCGTCGCTCAGTCCGTCGCCATCGCTGTCGGTCGCTACGGCGAAATCCACTGACGAGACGCCCGGCGCATTGGGATCCGCCGGCGATGCCATCGACAAAGCACTGCTCGGAGATACCGCGACCGTCAGCGCGAGCAGCGTCGACGCGAGAACGGCGCGGTCTGCTCTTGCATGGCCAAATCTCACGGGACGAAATCTACCGCCCACGCCTCGGCGGCGGAGAATCCCGCGTCGGCCACCCGCGGCGCCGCCATCGCCGGTGCCGGACGAGCGGCCTCGCTTTGCGTCCAGGAAGGGAGCCACGCGACGTAGACTCAGGGCGACCCGCTCAACCGACCCCTGGCGGCCCCTGGCGCATGACCGGTCGGTAACGACCAAGCGGGCCCCACCCCGTGATCTGGGAGGAAGCTTCGATGCCGGTCGGTGCACAGCTCGTTCGTTCGCGTCGCGACTTTCTGGGTGCGGCGGCTGGTGCGGCCGCGGTGGGCCTCGTCGGGGTGATCGCGCGTCCCGCCGCGGTCCTGGCCGTGTCCGATGACGGAGCGACAATCCATGTCGGAGACGACCTCGAGAACATCACCTCAACCACAACGCTCACGAACCGGAATGAGGGACAGACGCTGCTGTGGTGCGAGACCGAGCCCCAGGTCGAGCTCCCGTCGACCAGCACCGCTGCCGCGATCGTGGGCGTTTCATCGGCGAGCGAGGGTGTTGGCGTGCGCGGCCATGCGAGCACCGGCACTGGCATCCAGGGCTCGAGCACCAAGGGAAACGGTGTCGAAGGGACCGCACTTGGCACCGGTTTTGGCGTTCGAGCAGTCGGAGACGGGAATGCGGGCGTGTACGCCACGAGCGAGAACGGCATCGGCGTTGATGCAGAGGGCGGCACGACGGGGGTCTATGGCTTCAGCCGGCACCACATCGGCGTCCACGGGCTTTCCATCAACGGCCGAGGTGGCTTGTTCACCGGCGGTCCGGCCCAGATTCGGCTGGAACCCTCGCCGAACAAGACGCATCCGCAGAAGGGACTGGCAGGCGACCTGTTCGTCGACAGCCACAACCGCCTCTGGTTCTGCAAGGGCGGTTTGAGCTGGCACCAGTTGGCGTAGCGCGGGCACGACGGCGGAAGGGGTTCAGCTCAACCCGATAAGCATTGGAAGGAAGCGACCGATGGCGATCGTCTCCAGCACCGAGCCGCGGAGTCGGCGGGCCATTCTGGCCGGAGCACTGGGTGGTCTCGGCGCGCTGGTCGCGCGCTCCATCGGCGCACCCGACCGAACTGATGCCGCCAGCGCGGTGCTGCTCGGCGCCGGCAACACCGAGACGACTGCCACGACGGTCCGGAACACGTCGGCCACGGCGGGGTCGCTCGGCCTGGTGGGACGTTCGGCTCCGGCCAGCGGCGTCGGGCTCCAGGGCATCGCCGAGGGCAGCGACGGCAAGGGTGTCTACGGCTTCGCGGGCACAGGCACTGGCGCGATGGGCGTCTACGGTGCCGCGAGCCAGGGTCACGGCGTGCAGGGCTACGGCGTCATCGGCGTCGTCGGCAACGGCACGACCTGGGGCGTCTACGGCAACAGCGGCGCCATCAGCGGCATTGGCGTCAACGCCATCGCGTCCAACGGCACGGGCGTCAATGCCAGCGGCTCGACGACCGGGGTCACGGCGGTCGCCACCGGCAGCGGCGGCATCGGGGTGAAGGCAACCGGCACCTATCAGGGCGTACACGTCACAGGTTCGCCCAACAACGCCTTCTACAACGAGGCCGGAGCGGCATATGGCGTGTACGGCCAGGGTACCAATGTGGCCGGCCAGTTCAACGGGGGCGCCTACGGCGTCTTCGGCCAGGGCACCTCGTACGGCGTCTACGCCTTTGCGCTGGATAGCGGATGGGGCCTCTGGTGCGGCGGCGACATGAGGGTCACGGGGACGGTCAATCCTTCAGCCGCGGTGGTCAAGATCGATCATCCGCAGGCTCCCGAGCGTAAATGGCTGTCACATGCGCTGATTGGATCCTCGCAGCCGCTCAATCTCTACCGAGGCACCGTCATGCTGGATGCCTCTGGTCAGGCGACGGTGCAACTCCCAGGCTACTTCGCGGCGCTGAACGAAGATGCGTCCGTACCAACTGACGCCAATCGGCGCAGCGGCCCCGGAACTCCACCTCGCCCAGAAGGTCCAGGGGAAGCAATTCAAGATCGCGGGTGGAGCACCGGGGCAGGAAGTCTCGTGGCAGGTCTCTGGCGTGAGACGCGACGACTACGCGCTGGCGCACCCGTTGCGGGTCGAGACGCGCAAGGCCAAGTCCGAGCTCGGCACCCGCATGTTCGTGCCCAAGGGCTCGACCGCAAGGCAGATGGACACGCGCCCACCGGCTGTCGCGCGGCCCAAGCCAGCACATCGCTGACCTCGCCGCGAGCGACTTCGCGAAGGGGCTGACCATCGAGCAAGGTGTGTCGGCCGGCTGAACATGGGCGGGGACACCGTTTTGGCCGGCGCGGGGACTCTCGAGCACGGCGTCCCGGCGGCCGTGATCACGGGTTGCAGTTCAGGATGGTGCCAGTGCCGGCTCCTTGGGCGCAGCTGTCCGTGCCGGCGCCGCCGTCCAGCGAGTCGTCGCCGGGACCGCCCAGGAGCGTGTCGTTGCCCGCCAGTCCCTTGATCGTGTCGCTGCCAGCTCCGCCGACGAGCCGGTTCGGGCCTTGCGAACCGACGAGGTGGTCGTTGTTCGGAGAGCCAGCTACGGATACGGTCGTGCGACTTCCCAGGTCCGCAACCCAGCAATAACGTACGCGGCCGGATCGTTGTTCAGCCCGCCGGTGTAGCCAGGAGCGAGCGGCCCACCGGAGAGATCGAACGATCAGACACCGCGTGCATCGACCCCGCCCATGTCGATGTTGATCGTGTCGACGGTCGTCCGTCGTCCCGCAGGTCGAGCCGTTGATCTCCAGGTTATCGGCGCTGCGTGAGATCGTGACCTTGTCGGACGACGAGGTCAGCGTGTCCGTGTGCGCGCTGGCGTCGAACGCACAGGTCACGCCGCCAGCCAACGCTGTCTGCGGCGGTGCAGCTACGAGCGCGGCCGTGAACAGACTGCCCGTCACGGCACTGACTACGGCGCGCCGGACTCCCAGAACTCCTCCACCCGCGTTTTAGCATGCCGCGAGTTTCGCAATCGACGCCTGGGCTTCCATCGGTCATTCGACCGATGTGGGGTTTGAACTTCCCGCGGAGACTCTCCGTAATGGCGCTCGGAGGCTTTGCGATGTCTGGTCGACACCTGTTGGTCGTGGGGGTGATCGTGTTGGCGGTCGTGGCAGTCGGGGTGGCGACACGACCGCAAACGTCCACCCTTCCAGACCCATCGGGCAAGTCCTCGTCAGCCACGCTGTCCGCTTCCGCAACATGCGATTGCCGACGCCCTGATCCGGCCCACGGCGGTCCCGTCGCCCTCGGCGAAACAGGCCGGACCCCCGGACGCACTCCTGGCGGAGCTCGCGGACCTCCGCGCCACGGTCGATGCCCAGGTACCCGACGCGCAGCTCGCCAAGTCCCTTGACGCACTGATCGACGCCACCGCGGCGTCGGTACGGGCTGCGCAGTACAGCGCCGCGGCGGCCCAGTTGGATACCTTCGGAAACCAGCTCGTCGCTGCCGAGCAGACGGGCAAGCTGGGCGTCCCTTTGACGAACGTCCTGAAGACGAAGCAAGACACCGTCAAGAACTCGATATCGAATATCAGGTAAGCCCATGGGAAGGTCGCCGTGCAGCCAGCGTCTCGCAAGGGGGCGCCGTCGCGGGAGTGGACGGCGGTCGCCCGCACCGAGCTTGACTGTGTCCGCGAAATGGCCCGTTGCCCGGTGGAGATCAGTGAGGGGCGGCTGCCACGATGCGTGGTTGACCCTCGTTCAACAATCACCCCGACAGGCGGGAGAACACACCAACATCATCGCCGGTTCGATCTCGGCAGCCGACCTGGCACCGGGATACCGCGCCTCACTGCGCGACAAAGTGCCCGGCCGGGCTGCAGCAGAACACGCGCTGTGCTTCGACGCGACTCCAAACGCGGCTGCGCAGTGGAGCGACGCCTACAACGCCTGTGCCAGCCGCTTTCTGCGCCTACCGTCGCTTGGCGAGCTGGCGCTGATCTATCAGGCGACTGCCGCTCAGCAGGACCTCGAGTGGACTGACGACTACGGCGACAAATGGGTCGTTCTTCTATGCGGGCACGGTCTCGCAGAGCTCGAACAGGCAACTCAGCTTCAGCCTGAACTCGACCAATCGCAGCCTGCAGTACCGCTGCATCGTCAACGCAGCGCCGTGAACGTGGTTCCGCACCGTCGTCTAAAGGTGGAGCAGCGTGATGATCTCCTCCTCAAGCTCGTCGCGTCGCTGCCACGTGTTCTCGATCGCCGGCCAGTCGCGATTGTCCGGCGATCGCGGTTCGTCGCCTGGCGCGACGGGGCGCACCGGCCTCCAGGCCCCGAGGCTATCGAGCTCGTTCTCCGCATCGCGGAGCTCGCCAAAGAGCCTCTTCACTTCGTCCAGGAGCTCGTCGTCCACGGTAGTCGCCTCCTTCTCGTCCGGCACCCGTCGCACGGTCGTCATGCAGCCGGTCTGTCAGCCGGGGAACCGGACCTGGACAGCCTCGGCGTGCATCTTCGACGTGGAGCCGTCCCCACTCTGCCCGAAGAAGTTACTGCCCCAGCACCACACGCTACCGAGGGTCGTGAGTGCGCAGACGTGCGCGGCACCCGCGGATACGGTCGCGATGTGCTTGAGCGGCTTGCCATTGTCTTGGCGCACCTGGCTGGGAAACGGGCGCATCAGGCTGACCGTCCCGTCGCCCACCTGGCCCGACTCGTCCCACCCCCAGCAGCGGACCTTCTGGTCGACCATCAGGGCGCACGAAACACCGAACCCCGTCACCACTTGCGCCACGCCGGTCAACGGCCCACCGTTCCTGGACGCACGCACGTGCACGGCCTTCGAGGATGCCGCTCGTGTGCCATCGCCGAGTTGCCCGACGCCGTTGGCGCCCCAGCACCAAACGGTGCCGTCGGTCGTCACGGCGCAGCGGTGGTTGCCCATCCCGTCTCCCAGCCACTTGACGTCGCGTAGCGCCCCTCCGCTCGCTTTCAAGACCTGGACGGCAGACGGACTGGTACTGGTGGTGCCATCCCCGAGCTCACCGTACTCGTTGGAACCCCAGCACCAGACGGTCTTGTTCGATCGCAGCGCACACGTGCTGTTCTCGTCGGCCCTGATTGCCAGGACGCCCGACCCAATGACCTTGACCGGATCATCCGGGTGGGAGATGAACGTGCCGTCACCGATTTGCCCGTAGTCGTTGTTTCCCCAACACCACGCGGCACGGTCTGGGGTGATCCAGCAGCGGTGCATGTCGCCGATGCTCAGTTGCGCCATCTGGTGCGGTCCTTTGTACGGGCGCGCTCCCAGCGTGTCCCGTGGCATGTTCCACCGCTCGCCCCAGCACCAGACGGTCTGGTTCACGAGTTGGGCACACCCATCCGTAGCGCTGCCGGCACTGACGAGCCGCACGGTGCCAAGGGATCCGCCGCCGTTCTTGACGGCGCGGACAGGCCGGTGCTGCGAAATCGTGTTGAGATTGCCGAGCTCATTGCTCTCGTTGTCACCCCAGCACCATGCGATATGGTCCGCGGTCACAGAGCACATGGCGTTGAGCCCCGCGCTGATGCTCGGCACGACGGGCGCCGCGCCCGCCGCGGCCTGGGCCGGCATCGGCTTCGAAGGAATCGAGTACGCGTCCCGGTCAGCGGCCCCGAAGGTCGGACCGTTCGTGCCGCCGGCCAGGACGACGGCAGGCGTGCCGAGGGCGACGAGGATGCTGATAACGCCAAGGGCAACGCTCGGGACCGCCCGACTCGACCGAGATCGAGCTCGGATCTGAAGCTGCATCGACACGCTCCCTTGGCACGTGGGGGGCCCAGTGGGCTGGCCCCGTTGCGCTGATTGTCGAGTAGCACCGTGTAATGAACGTCCAATTCGTCAGCCACGCCAGCCGCGTGGAAGCTGCATTGGCGCTGGTGTTGGTCAAAACCGAGCAATGGAAAGGCCCCCGGATCGCTTCCGACGGCGCTTGACGCTGAACGGAACAATATGCTCCGATGCGGGAGTGACGGGCGTCTGACGAGGCCGGCTTCCCGCGGGAGGGAAGCCGCAGTGGTCCGTCAGATCCTGGTTCGCCTTGGCGCAGGGCGTCGGCCGTCACCGGCAATGATCGTTGCGCTGCTGGCATTGACGTTGTCAGTCGGGGGCAATGCCGCCGCGGCGGTGATCATCAACGCCAACGGCCAGATCGCCAAGAACGTGATCTCCGGTCACCTCTCGCCATCCGGCGACCACGCCAACATCATCGCCGGCTCGATCAACAGCCAGGATCTCTCAGCGGGCGTGAAGAGCAGCCTGCGGGACCGCTGCAAGGCCGGGCTGCAGCAGGACGCTGGTCTGTGCTTCGACCCCACCCCGAACAGCGCACTTACCTGGCAGGACGCGTTTCAGGCGTGCGCAGACCGGTTTCTTCGCCTTGCCTCGATCGCTGAACTCGGCGTGGTGTTTGAGAACGGCGATTCCGATATTCCCAACGAATGGTCCTCCGACATCTACTACAACAGCAGTGGCGGATGGGCGATCACGGTCGGGCAATCCAACCGTGTGCTGCTCCGTGGATACACCCCGATTGATGGCGCCCTAACAGACCCGTATCGGTGCGTCAGTAACGCAACCGAGTGACCAGCCCCGCGGGCGCGTTTTCGAGGCGCTGTGAAGCACGTTCGTGAAGCAAGAAGGCCCTGGCGGAACGCCGAGGGCCTTCTTATTCGTGCGGGGAATTCTGGTCGGGGCGGAGCGATTCGAACGCTCGACCTCCTGAACCCCATTCAGGTGCGCTACCAGGCTGCGCCACGCCCCGACCGGAGCCCCGAGGATAGCACCGAGGCCGCCGTGAACCCGGCACCGGGCGGGCATTGACCGGCCCGATACCCTCGCCTGACATGCCAACGAGAGGGACGATGCAGCTGCACCGAGCGCGTGCGTTGATGTCGAGCGCCGCCGTGATCCTGCTGGCGCTGGCGGTCTGGCCAGCCAGCACCCAGGCGGCCACGCTCAACGTGCGGCAGATCAGCGCCGGTTTCAACTTCACCTGCGCCGTGACCACCAACAACGAGGCATGGTGCTGGGGCTACAACGCGCACAACGAGGTTGGCGACCTGACCCTCACCGACCAGACCAAGCCCGTTCGTGTACACCGGCAAGGAGGCGGCCTGCTCGGGCCCGTGAGCTCGGTGAGTGCCGGAACGTTCGGAGCCTGCGCCGTGACGCTGGAAGGCGGGGTCTGGTGCTGGGGATGGGGTCTGGACTATCCGCCCATGCCGCGCGATCAGCGCGGCGCCACGAGAGTTGCGGGCATCGGCGGCGTCACGGACATCAGCGTCGGGAATGACATCTGTGCACGCACGAAGAGCGGCGCCGGCTGGTGCTGGGGAGACAACGAAGACGGCGAGGTCGGGAACGGGAGCGGATACCCGGCAGCGCCCACGCGCATCTTCACCGGCGGGATCGTCTCCATCCAGGGCAGCTCTACGCATAGCTGCGCGCTGAAGACGGACCACAGCGTCTGGTGCTGGGGGGTCAACAGGGCCGGCGAGCTCGGCGATGGGACGGAGACGCAGCGGCTGCTCGCCCGTCCGCGTGAAGGCCTCCTCTGGCGGCTATCTGACGGGAGTTACCAAGCTCGGGGAGGCTAATGGCGAGCACCAGTGCGCGGTGCTCGGCAATCGGCAGCCGGTGTGCTGGGGCAGTGACGGCGTCGGCCAGGTCGGCGATGGACACATCAATGTCCAGCGCCTCAAGGCCGTCCACGTTCTACTCGACGGCGCCAACTTCGACCATGTCACGGCCGTCTCGACCGGTTACGGGCACAGCTGCGCAATCCGCCAGAACCGGACCGTATGGTGCTGGGGCGAGGGCGATGCCGGCCAGCTCGGCACCGGAGGTGCCCCTGTCTTTGAGCTTGTGCCGACCAAGGTTCACCAGGGATCGGGATCCCTGGACGGCATTGTGTCCATCACGGCCGGGGAGACCAACACCTTCGCAATCACCAACGACGGGCTCGTCTGGGGCTGGGGCTCGAACGGTGGCGGCGCGCTGGGCGTCGGCAGCCAGGAGGAGTTCTCGCGGTTGCCGGTTCAGGTCAAGATTCCGGGCTGACTCTCGGTTCGAAGCCTTCCAGTTCGTCCTTCGACTCGCGCGAGAGGAGGTCGATCAGGCAGCGCTTGACGCTCTTGCCCTCGAACAGCGCGTTGTGGACTTCTTGTGCGATCGGCATCTCGACGCCCAAGCGTCTGGCCATCGCGAGTGCCGAATCGACGGTATAGGCGCCCTCGGCGACGCCGGGCAGGCTCGGCTCGATCTCGGCCCATGGCCGGCCGGACGCCAGCTCCACTCCCAACCGGTGATTGCGCGACAGCGGTGACGCGCACGTGGCCATCACGTCGCCGATGCCGGCGAGGCCGGCGAATGTCAGCGGGTTCGCGCCTGCCGCGATGCCGAGCCGCGTCATCTCGGCCAGGCCGCGGGTGATGATCGCGCTCTTGCCGTTGTCACCGAGGCCGAGCCCGTCGACCGCGCCCGCAGCGATCGCGATCACGTTCTTGAGCGCACCGCAGAGCTCGACACCGATCAGGTCGCGGTTGCGGTAGAGGCGGAATTCGCGCGTACCGATCAGATCGACGACGCGACCACCGACCTCCGGATCCGGGCACGCAACCACCGAGCTCGCCGGCAACCCGCGTGCGATCTCGACGGCCAGGTTGGGCCCGGACATGGCCGCGATCCGACCGCGAGCTCCGGGGATCTCCTGTTCCAGCACCTCGCTCATGCGCGAGAGCGAGTCGTGCTCGAGACCCTTCGCAACCGAGAGCACGACCGCCGACGGAGCCACGTGAGGCGCGACGCTCCGGGCTACGCCCCGCATCGCGCCCGACGGGACCGCCATGACGACGACATCGATCGATTCCACGATGCCAGCTGGATCGGCCGTGACGACGACCGACTCCGGCACGCTCACGCCGGGCAGGTAGCGCGCGTTCTCGCGGGCGAAGGACAGCGCCTCGGCGTGCGATTCGTCCCGAGCGACGAGCGTGACCGGACCCGAGACGGCGGCTCGAACCGCGAGCGTGGTGCCCCATGCCCCCGCACCAACGATCGCGATCGGGTTCCTGCGAGATCCAGACGCCGTTCCCGTCCCAGCGCCGGCGACGCTCATCGCTTGGGCGTTTTGGACGTCCGCGTCGGTCGCCGCGAACTGCTCGATCGCCTCGGCCGAGCGCCGCGCCCGGCTGCGTGCCGGAGACCGGCGCCGTGGCTCGAGCTCGACCTGTGACCGCTCGCGGAAGATGAGCCGCATCGGCGTGCCGCCGAAGCCGAACGCCTCGCGCAGCCGGTTCTCGAGGTAGCGCTTGTAGCTGAAGTGCACGGCGTCTGCATCGCCGCACGAAGAGCACGAACGTGGGCGGCTCGATGGCCACCTGCGTCGCGTAGTAGAAGCGCGCGCCGCTTGCCCTTCACCGGCGGGGCCGGCTGTCGGAACGCGGCGTCGCCGAGGACGCGATTGAGCTCCCCCGTGGAGATCGCGCGCGCCGGCGTCCGGCAGCGATCTCCAGCGCGGCGTCGAGCACGCGGCCGACTCGCTGGCCGGTCTTGGCGCTGATCGCGACGATCGGCGCGAAGTCCAGGAACGGCGTGTCCGCGCGGATGCGCGCCGACGTACTCGTCGAACGTGCGTGCCGGTCTTCTCGACCAGGTCCCACTTGTTGATCGCGACGACGAGGCCGGTCCCCTCCTCCACCACGTAGCCGGCCACGTGCGCGTCCTGGGCGGTCAGGCCGTCGCTGGCGTCGACGACGAGCACCGCCACGTCCGCGCGCCCGACGGCGCGCACCGCGCGCAGCGTCGAGAACTTCTCCGCCGCGGGTCCGCTGGCGACCTTGCCGCGCCGCCGGATGCCGGCCGTGTCGACCAGGCGGACCGGCGTGCCCGTTCCAGTCGAGCGACGTGTCGATCGCGTCCCGCGTGGTTCCGGGGATGTCGCTGACGATGGCCCGCTCCTCGCCCAGCAGCTTGTTCAGCAGCGAGCTCTTGCCGACGTTCGGCCGGCCGACGATGGCGATCCGGACCACCCGCGCGGACCCTCGGCCTCGGACTCCTCGAGACTCCGCGGCTGCGGCTTCCTCGCCCAGCGCGAGCGCCTCTTCGGCGGCCTGCTCGGCCGCCGCTTCCACGCGCTTGCGCTCGATCTCCGTCCGTGGCTCCGGTGGCAGGGCCCACACGATCGCGTCGAGCAGGTCCGCGACGCCTCGGCCGTGCAGGGCGCTGATCGAGTAGGTCTCCTCCCAGCCGAGGCGGTGGAACTCGGCCGCCTCCAGCTCTCGCTTGGGGTTGTCGGCCTTGTTCGCCGCGACAAGGATCGGCGAGGCCGCCGTCCGCAGGATCTCGGCAGCTTCGAGGTCGGCCGGCACCTCACCGGCGTCCGCGTCGACGACGAAGACGATGACGTCCGCCTCGCCGATCGCCAGGCGCGCCTGCTCCTGGACCTTCTCCTCGATCGGATCGTCCGGGTGCCGTTCCAGCCCGCCGGTGTCGACGACCACGAAGCGTCGGCCGTTCCACTCGGCGACGGCGTAGAGCCGGTCACGCGTGGTGCGGGCGCGGTCCTCGACGATGGCCTGGCGCTCGCCGACGACGCGGTTGAAGAGCGTGCTCTTGCCGACGTTCGGCCGGCCGACGAAGGCGACGATGGGCAGCCCCTCGATCGGCAGCGTCCGGATCTGCGCGCGTGGCGCTGCGGCGCGTGCGTTCGGCGCGGGGACACGAGAGCGGCCTACGCGGCGCCGGCCAGGCGTTCGCCCGGCTGGAGCGTTCCGCGGGTCCCTCGCGACCGATCGATGTGCTGCGGTAGGCCGGCTCGGCGACGCTGGTGATGGCCTGGTGGCCGAGCTCGTTCGGCATTGGCGGCGACCTCGGCCGTGCCGCCGAGCTGCAGACGCGCGCCGCAACCGCTTCGAGGTCCTCGATCGGCGTGCTGGTGCCGCCCGTGACGCCGACGACGCGCGCGCCGGCGAAGAGCGACCATCGGTCAGATCCGCGGCGTCCTGGACCTGGATCGCGGTCCGGCCCGACGATCGCGACGAGGCGCGTCAGCTCCTTGGTGTTGGCGCTGTTCCGGCCGCCGACGACGACCACCAGGTCGACCGGCCCGGCGAGGTCCATGGTGTCCTGCTGGCGCCGGATCGTGACCGGGCAGACGGTGTTGACGATCTTCAGCTCGTGCGCGCGGCTGACCATGTAGCGCGGCGAGCTTCTCGAACTTCCAGGGCGGCTGCGTGCTCTGGGTGATCAGCGCCATCCGCTTGCGGCGCGGGATCTCGGTCCCAGTCCTCTTCCTCGTCGACCACGATCGCGTCCGGCGCGTAGCCGAGCAGGCCGACCACCTCGGGATGGTTCGGGCGTGCCGAGCAGCACGATCGTGTAGCCCTCGTCGACCAGCTGCGTCGAGCTCCTTCTGCTCCTGGAGCACCCAGGTGCACGTGCCGTCGATCACCTCCAGGCCGCGCGACTCGGCGCGCGCCATCACCTCGGGCGTGACGCCGTGCGCGCGGATGACGACGGCCGCGCCGTCGGCGACGTCGTCGAGCGTGTCGACGTTCTCGATGCCCTGGGCCCGCAGCTCGGCGATCACGCCGGCGTTGTGCACGACCTGGCCGAGCGTATGCGTCGTGCTTGCCCTGCGCGGCGGCGAGCTTGGCGTAGTCGATGGCCTCGCGCACGCCGTAGCAGAAGCCGGTCCGGCGGGCCACGCGGACCTCTTCGATGGTTCCCATGACACGGCAAGTATGACGCCCGGCCGCATAGACCGATCTCACGCATGGCCGAGACCCGAGCGCCCGTGACTGCCGATCTGGCGCTGTTGCCTCTTCCCGTTCATCCGCGACTGCCGATCTGGCGCTGTTGCCTCTTCCCGTTCATCCGCGACTGCCGATCTGGCGCTGATGCCTCTTCCCGTTCATCCGCGACTGCCGATCTGGCGCTGTTGCATCGGACGCACCTATCGACCGATGTTCCGCCGCTGACGACGTCGGCTTGGTTGCGCTGCGGTGGTTCGTTGCGTATGACGACACATGGGACCGAAATGCCGCCGAGCGTCCGGTCATTTGTAACTCCTGGCGCTCGAATCGACCACTGTCGCCGGAGGAGTGCTCGGTGAGCCATGGAGAAGTGGTCGATGGGTGCACGGGACGCAACGCGGGCAGCACGCGGCGTGCCAACGCGGTCGCGAGGCGAGGGAGCCAGGCGGGGTGCGACACGGCTGGCGACTCCGCCCTGCGACGCAGCCAGCGCATCAGCCTCAGTGAACCGGTTCGATGTCCCCGCGATGGCGTTCGTCGACGAGTGCCGCGATGTGGCCCATCAGCTGCTGGCTGGCTGCCTCGAGCCCCGCGCGACGCTGACCCGGCTCGGCCGTGAGGATGTACGGCCGACCGACGTGGACCGTGATGCGGGCGCCGAAGTGGGGCAAACGAGAGCCGCGGCGGAGGAAGTCATTGGTGCCGGTGATCCCTACCGGCACGATGGGGACACCAGCCCGCGTGGCCAGAAGCGCGGCGCCCGGCAGCGGCTTGCCGAGAACGCCGGTCTGGCTGCGCGTCCCCTCCGGAAAGATGATCAGCACGTCACCTGCGTCCAGGAGCTTCTTGCACAGCCGGTAGGTCTCCGGGTCGCTGCCGCCGGCCTTGACCGGGATGGCTCCCTGCCAGGTGAGGAAGGTCTTGGCGACGCCGACGAAGAGCTGCTCCTTGGCGAGGAAGTGCGGGCGTCGGCCGAGCGCCGGTGCCACCCACCCCGCGACCAGCGGCGGGTCGGCGTTGCTGATGTGGTTCGGCGTCACGATCAGCGGCCCGTCCTGGGGCAGGTTCGGGTCGTCGAAGATCACGGTGATCCGCGTCGTGCAGCGGAAGAACACTCGCGCCGCGAGGGCGAGGATCCAGGGCACCGGTGCAAGCCTTCGGCGTTTCATGCGCGGTCGAGCTCGGCTTCGCGGGCCTCGATGGCGGCGACGATCTCGTCAACCGTATCGTCCAGCGTGTGGCCGTCACCGCCGACGTACACCGCGCCGTCCGGGACGCGGAGTGGCGCCACCGCGCGGGTCGAGTCGATCGTGTCGCGACGCTGCAAGTCGGTCTCCAGCTCATGGCCCTCCGCGGAATCCGGCGCGATGCCGCGTTCCTCGGCCCGTCTTCGCGCCCGCTCGGCGACCGACACGTCCAGGTACAGCTTGAGATCCGCCCCTGGCAGCACGACCGTGCCGATGTCGCGGCCGGCCATGATGATCCGCCCGTCGGCGGCCAGCTGGTGCTGCACCGGCAGGAGCGCCGAACGGACACGTTCCTGGCGAGCGACCTGGCTGACGCGACGCCTCGACGTCGGCTGCGTGCAGCAGCTCGGTGACATCTGTTCCTGCCACGCGGATGTGGCGCAGCTGGCCGAGCTCGTCGGGAACGACCTCCATGTCGGGGACCAGGCCCAAGAGGCCGTCGACGTCGTCGGGGTTCACGCCGCGATCTCGCGCCAGCCACGCCAGCCCGCGGTAGAGCACCCCGGTGTCGAGGAAGCGGTAGCCGAGCTTCATGGCGGCGCCGGCGCCAGCCGAGCTCTTGCCGCTCGAAGCCGGGCCGTCCAGGCTGACGACCAGGCCGCGGCTCACGATGGCCGCCTCGCCGGTGACGCCGCGATCTGGTCGAACGCACGCCGCTCGTCCGCAGTCAGCGCCCGCATGGCTCCGGTTGGCAAGTCGCCCAGCCGGAGCGGTCCCATCCGGACGCGGACGAGGCGCTCGACGACAGCGTCCACCGCGGCGAACATGCGGCGGACCTGGCGCTTCCAGCCGGTCGCGAGCGTGACCCGGTACCAGGCAAGCGGCTGCGACGAGCGACGGCCCCTGTCGGCACGCGGCAGGCGCGCGACCTCCGCGGCGGTCGACCTCCGGATCGCGATGACCCGTGCCACGCCTTCTTCCAGCGCGATGCCCTCGCGCAGCGCCGCCAGTTGGGCCGCGTCCAGGGAAACCGCCACGCCCGACCGCGTACTCGCGCTCGACGCCATGCGATGGGTGCAACAACCGCTGCGCCCAATCGCCGTCGTTGGTGAGCACGAGGAGGCCTTCGGAGTCTCGGTCGAGGCGGCCGACCGGGTAGAGCCGGCCGGCGCGTGCCCGGACGTCCGCCGGCACCAGCTCGAGCACCGTATGCGCAGCGTGCCGATCCGAGACCGTGCTGGTGACGCCGACCGGCTTGTTGAGCAGCAGGTAGATGCGTTCCGGTCGCGCTCCGACGAGGCGGCCGTCGACCAGGATCCGGTCTGCACCGGGGTCGACCCGCTGGCCGACCAACGCGACCGCGCCGTTCACCGAGACACGGCCAGCCTGGACCAGGGTCTCGGCCGCGCGGCGTGACGCAACGCCGGCGTCCGCGAGCGCTTTCTGGATGCGGACGGCTTCAGACATTGGCAACTTCCGGTTGCTGCTCCTGGCCAACGCCGGGCTCTATTGGAGGCAGCTCGCTGTCGGCGGCGGCCTGCAGTCCGCCCGCCGTGTCGGTGTCCAGCGCGGGCAGATCGTCGAGCGAGGTGATGCCGAAGCGCTCCATGAACTCGAAGGTCGTGCCGTACAGGATCGGGCGTCCGGGTGTCTCCGCGCGGCCCTGCTCGGCGATCAGCCGACGGTGCAGCAACGACCGCACCACGTAGTCCGAGTCCACGCCGCGGATGCGTTCGATCAGACCCTTGGTCACCGGTTGGCGGTAGGCGACGATGGCGAGCGTCTCCAACGCGGCCGGCGAGAGCCGAGCGCCCTCGGCGCCCGTGTACCGAGCGATCAGCGCGCCGGCTTCCGGCGCCGTGGTCAGCTGGACGCGCTCCCCGAACGGCCGTCAGCCGAATGCCGCCGACCCGCAGCGAAACCTCGAGGTCGCCGAGCAGCGCGTCGACGTCGTCCGCGCGCAAGCCGGTCAGCTGGCGCCAGCTCGCGGCGTGACAGCGGCCGTTCGGCGACGAAGAGCAGCGCCTCGAGTTCGCGGATGCCCACCGGACCGGTGACTTCGGGCGTGCCGATGTCGTCGTTCGCAGGCGGATCCGCCGGTTCGACCTCGGTCACGATGTCGTGACGGCGTCAGTAGCGTCGATCTCCACCGCGACCGGTTGACGCGCGATGGGACGGCACACGATGGGCCCCCACGGCTCCTGTCTGCTCGACGCTGACCTCGCGCTGCTTGACCAGCTCGAGCAAGGCCAGGAACGTGATCGCCACAACGACCCGGTCACGGATGCCGGCGAGCAGATCCTGCAGCACGACCTACGGCGCGCCGAACGCAGCGCACGGCGGATCACGGCCGCGCGCTCCTCGACGGTGACGGCGCGTGGCACGACCTCGGGCGGTGGCACGGGCTCCGGTGCGAGCCGGAACATCGTTGCCAGCGAGTCGCGCAGGATGGCCGGATCGAGCGGCGGCTCCTGCGGTGCGCGAGCGCCGGCCTTCGCCGACGCGACGGCCTGCGCAGCTTCCCGGTGGAACGTCACGACTCCGGACGCGAGCCGGTCGGACAGCTTCGCGCGCCGCGTCCCGGTAGCGGCGGTAGAGCAGCAGTCGCTCCCGCAGCGCCGCCTCGGGATCGATCCCCTCCTCCTCGACGTGTCCGGGCAGCTGCGGGCGTGGCAGCATGGCGCGGCTCTTGATCAGGATCAGCTGCGACGCGACGCTGATGAACGCACTGGCGTGCGGAAGCTGGCTCCCGGGAAGCGTCGCGAGAGCCTCGAGGTACGCACCGCAGAGGTCACCGAGCGGCACCGTCAGCACGTCGAGCTGGCGCTGCTCGATCAGGCTGAGCAGCAACGCCAGCGGCCCTTCGAAGTCCCTCGAGCTGCACCAGCGCCGCGTGATCGGGGCGTGCCGACCGGTCGAACGTGACGGACGCGCCGCGCGCGATCGATGGCGACATCGCGCCTCCGGGCCCGGCGGAGCCAGGGATCCGGCGCCGGTCATCAATTGGCCTCGTCGGCGAGTCGCAGTGCCTCCCCCGCGCCTTCGTCCACCGGGCTCGCCTGGTGGCGGATCAGCTCGGCGGTCGCGACGCTGCAGCCGGCGGCGAGCGCCATCTCGGCCGAACGGTCGGCGTGCGTCCGCAGACGTTCGTAGGCATCGCGGAACCCGGGCAGCCACGCGGTCGCCGTCACGAACGACTCCACCGTAATGCTCCCCGAGCGACCAGCCGACGCGCGGCCAGAGGCCGACGGTCGGTCCCTTGGCGGCGTCGTGGAAGAGCCCGGCCAGCAGCAGGTCCGGGTCGTCGCCGTGCCCTCGCGCGCGGAGCGACGCAACCACGTCCAGCCCGTGGCGCTGATCGGCGCGGTGCATGCCGTGCGAACAGCGCCAGCTGCGCCGGCGTCAGCCAGCCGCCAGATCGCGTGCGCTCGGCGGGCTCACGCGATCCGGTCAGATATCGGCGGAACTGGCTCGTCCTGCCCGCCCACCAGCCGGCCATCTCAGGTGCCCAGGAGCAGCGACGGATGGCGTCGGCGATCGGGCCGATGATCGCGGCGCCAGCGAGGAAGATGAACAGCAGGAAGACGAACGGGATGAATGCTGCGCATAGCGCATCTCGATCTGGCGCAGCTGCCACGCGGTCTGCGACGTGACCAGGCCGAGCAGGACTCGCCAGCCGTCGAGCGGCGGCACCGGGATGAGGTTGAAGATGAACAGGAACACGTTGATGACCACGAAGTAGTACGGGATGTACAACAGCGCCAGCCCGAGGTTGCCGTGCCGCCGATGACTCGCGACAGATGCTCCGAGTTGAGGACAGCCGCAGCGGCATGGCCACGACGGCGGCCATGACCAGGTTCGACAGCGGACCCGCCGCCGAACCCCAGGGCCTTCTCCGCGACGGCCGCCGCCAGGTTCATGGGATTGACCGGCGTCGGCTTGGCGAAGCCAAAGAAGGCAGTGCCACCGCTGAGGACTGCCGAGATCGACCAGCAGCAACCCGCCGACCATGTCGAAATGGACCAGCGGGTTCGAGCGTCAGGCGGCCCTGGTAGCGCGCCGTCGAGTCGCCCAGACGGTACGCGGCGAGGGCGTGGAAGAACTCGTGGACCGGGAATCCGACGAACAGCATGATCGCGCACGGCCATGAGCGCGTAGAAGCAGTTGCTGGTCTCAGGACCATGGCGACTTCCGATCGGGACGCAGGCTCACAGCCGCCCGAGCAGCTCCTGCCTTCTTGGCCTCGTACTCCGCCGAGCGTGATCGTGCCGTTGTCGCGGAGGTCGGCGAGGCGAGTCAGCGCCTGCATGACCTCCTCGGACGTGTCGATCGCGTCGGACGCGGCCGCGGCTGAACTCGGTGGCGCGGTTCCGCCACCGCGCCGAGCCGCAGAGGGCTCAGCGGGAGCCTCGCTGCCGCCGGAAGCACGCTGGCGTCAGTCTCCGCGACGGCCGGCGCGGACCGGCTCGGCGGTCGTTGGAGGTTCCGTTGCAGCTGGAGGCGGCTGATCGACGATCGTGGCGGCTGCCGGTGCCACAGCGGCTGCCGGTGCCACAGCGGCTGCGACCGGCGTGGGCGTCGACGCGACGACCATGGTGTCCCCGACCGCGGACGCCGCGGGAAGCGGAGCGGTCGTGTCGCCAGGCGTGTCGGTCCTGATCGGCGGCGACGGCATCGTCGACGTAGGCGACTTCGTGCTCGAGGGTGTGCTTGGCGTTGAGCATGTCGATCTTGAAGGCCTTGGCGTGGTTGAGCATGCGGTACTTGTCGACCGCGACCTCGGCCGCGGTGAGGATGTCCAGGTCGCCGTAGTTGAGCATCCGGCCGAGCAGGTTCTCGAACAGGATCGCGTCGTTGATCTTCTCGAGCGAGCTGTCGCCGGACTCCTTGTTGAAGATGCCGGAGACCTTGAGCAGGCGGCGGTTGGTGACGAGGTACTCCTCGGTTCGCCAGTGCCAGAAGTTCGACAGGAGCGACAGATGACCGCGCCAGCACGATCGCGGCTCCCGATGAACACGTAGCTGAGGATGTCTGTGCGACCGGTTCCGCTGCAGGCTCGGCACCAGGAACGACAGCACGAGCAGGACGAGGATGGCCACCAGCCACAGCCGATCGCCGATCGCGCGATCGAGCAACAGCGACAGCCAGTGCTGTCGCTCCCGCCGAACGACGGTCTCGCCCTCCGAGAGCAGCGAGTCCGCGTAGGTCCCCACGTGCTATCTCCCTCCTGCTCATGCGCGCGGATGAGCCCGCGCGTAGATCTGCTTGATGCGCTCGCCCGTCAGATGCGTGTACAGCTGCGTGGTGGTGATGCTCGCATGACCGAGCAACTCCTGGACCACGCGCAGGTCGGCACCACCTTCGAGCAGATGCGTGGCGAAACTATGACGCAACGTGTGCGGGCGACACATGGGCCGTCAGTCCTGCACGCAGCGCCGCCCGGCGAAGCAGCCGCCACGCGTCCATGCGGCCCACTCGATGGCCGCGCGACGAGAGGAAGAGCGGGCCGCCGCGGCGCGGTCGGCAGTGGTCGTGCCAGCCACTCAGGGCGCACGCGTGCGAGGTACTCGCGCAGCGCATTCGACGGCCACGTCCCCGACCGGGCACCACCCGCTCGCGATCGCCCTTGCCGATGACGCGCACCCAACCGCCATCAAGCGACAGGTCCTCTCGATCGAGCCTGAGCGCCTCGCTGATGCGCAGGCCCGACGCGTAGAGCAGCTCGAGCAGCGCGCGGTCGCGAATGCCGGCAGGTTGCAGTGGATCAGGTGCGGCGAGCAGCGCCTCGACCTGGCCACGTCCAGCGTGTCGGGCAGCTGGCGCGACTGGCGTGGCAGGTCCAGCAGTCCGGCCACGTCCCGCGTCGATCAATTCCTCGGCAAAGCAGAACCGGTAGAAGGCGCGCACCGCCGCGGCCTTCCGCCGGTGACTCGACGGTCGCAGCGGGTTCGGCGGGCGGCCGAGGCTCGCGAGCCACTCGAGTGCCGGTTCGGCCGACTCGCTCCAGCGCTCGATGTGCTTTGCACGGCCGGCGAACTGCCCCAGGTCCGACCCGTACGCTGCGATGGTCGCCGCTGACAGGCCACGCTCCACGCGCAGGTAGTGCAGGTAGGCGTCGATCGCGGCGCGCCAGGCCGGCCGGTTCGCTGGAGGCCGGCCCACGACCGTCGCGGTGGCCGATTACGCGGCGACCTGGCGAACGTGACGAGCGTCGGCAACCAGGTCTCGTGCCGCGCGATCGCCGACGGCGTCGGCGGTTCGCCGGTGAGCATGGCCGCAAGCTCGAACAGACGCTCGTCCTCGGTCACCAGCTCGCGGACCTCCGTCACCGTTCGGCCGTCGTCGCGGACCTGCTTCTCGATGTGGAGATGCGCGTCGGCGTACGCGGCGATCTGCGGCAGGTGCGTGACGCACCAGCACCTGGTGGTCGCGTGCCAGTCGCCACAGCCGCGCCCCGATCGGCGCCGCGCTGCGGCCGCCGATGCCGGCATCCACCTCGTCGAACACCAGCGTGGGCGTGTCGTCGGCGTCGGCCAGCACGCTCTTGATGGCGAGCGCCACGCGCGACAGCTCACCGCCGGACGCGATGCGCGCCAGCGGCCGCGGCGGCTCCCCGGGATTCGGTGCCAGCAGGAACTCGACGTGGTCGGCGCCGCTGAGGTCGAGCGACGCGGGGACGCATGTCGACCGGGAACGCCCCGTGCGGGAAAGCCGAGGTCCTGGAGCGCGGCGGTCACGTCGTCGCCCAGCCGCGCGGCTGCAGCGGTGCGCTCGTTGGTCAGCCGCGCCGCAACCTCGTCCGCAGCTGCCCGGAGCTCCCGCGCCAGGGCTGCGCGTCGCGCTCGGTCGGCCTCGAGGCCGCGCAACCGGTCGGCCTCCGCGCGGCTCCGCTCGCCGTGCTCGAGGACCGCCTCCTCCGTCTCGCCGTACTTGCGCAGCAGCCCATAGAGCGTGCCGAGGCGCTCTTCCAATCGCTCGCGGTCCAGGGCGTCGCTCTCGAGATCCGACACGGCCGCAGGAACTCGGCCGCGATGTCCTGGATCTCCGCCTCGATCCCTTCCAGCCGGCCGGCCAGCTCGGCGAACCGTCCGTCCAGGCGCGCCAGCTCGGTCGCGGCGCGGACGCGCGCGGCCGACCTGGTCGCGCGAACCGCCTTCGCCCGACCAGCACCTCGTGGGCCTCACCGGCCAGCCGCGTCAGCCGTTCGGCGTTCGCCGCGGCACCGAGTCGGCCGCGCAGCGTCGTCGACCTCGCCGGCGCGCGGCGCCGCAGCGTCGATCTCGGCCGCGGCGTGGTCGGCCAGCTCCAGCCGCCGCGCGAGCTCTGTGGGATCAACGTCGAGCTCGCGCAACGCTGCCTCGTTCTCGCGCCACGCCCGGACGGCGTCGGCAACCCGGTCCCGCAGATCGCGGAATGCCGCCAAACGCGTCGAGCAGGTCTCGCTGAGCGAGCGTGTCAAGCAGCCGTTGCTGATCGTGCTGGCCGTGGATCTCGACCAGCGGCGCGACGGTTCCCGCGAGCCGCGTCACCGTGACCGTCTCGTCGTCGATGCGCGCGACCGTCCGCCCGGTGGCGGCAACCTCGCGCACGCAGATCAGCGGCTCCGGATCGCGATCGAAGAGCGCCTCGACTCGCGCGCTCTGCGCGCCCGACGCGAACCAGCGCGGGATCCGCGCGGCCACCGCGCACCAGGAGCAGCGCGTCGATCAGCAGCGACTTGCCCGCGCCGGTCTCGCCGGTGATCACCGTGAAGCCGGGGCGGAACGCAACGCGCGTCCGCGACAGGATGGCGAGGTCGGTGACGGCGAGCTCGAGCAGCGCCATCAGCCAGGATCCGCCGGGCCGGCGCAGCAGATGAGATGCAAAGCTGGCATCGGCGGATACAGGCTCAGGAGGGCAGCAACTGCGCCTTGCGCCGGAGCAGGTCCCAGAACGGCAGCGCGCCCTCGGGTTCGACGACGCGGATCGGCCGTTCGCGGGCACGCACCTCGACCGCGTCGCCACGTTCGAGCGCGATGTCCTCCTGGCCGTCGATGCTGACCTCGCAGTCGTGTGCGTCGATCACGCGAACGGTGACCGTGTGCCGCGGGCTGACGACGATCGAGCGGATGGCCGCGAGATACGCCGCGATCGGCGTCACGACCAGGTTGCGCGCCGTCGGATCCAGGATCGGGCCGCCGGCGCTGTTGGAGTAGCCGGTCGACCCGGTGGGGCTCGACGACCACGATCCCGTCGGCGATGTACGTCGCCGACGTGCGTCTCGTCGACCGCGAGATCCAGGCGCACGACGCGGGCCTGGGCGCCCCGCACGATGGCCGCGTCGTTGAGCGCGACGTGGACCTCGTTCGCCGCCGGATCGTCGCCGGCATCCCGGGCGCCCTCGCCACGCACGATGCGCGCCTCGATCACCATCCGTGGCTCGAGCGTGTAGCGGTCTGCGAGCAGCATCGCGAGCACCGACTCGAGTGCGTCCGGCTCGACCTTGGCGAGGAAGCCGACCTTGCCGACGTTGACGCCGAGGATCGGCACGTCGACCTGTGCCACGGCCGACGCCGCGCGCAGGAACGTGCCGTCACCGCCCAGGACGAGCAGCACATCCGTGGTGGCCAGCTGGTCCAGCAGCCGTTCGCGGTCGGCCGCCTCCGAGGCCCACGCCTCCACGTCGTGCGTCGCGCACCACTCGAGCCCGCGCTGCAGCAGCTCGATCGCCGGCGGTGTCGTGGGGTTGAAGGCGAAGCCGATGCGGTTCACGGCTGCCACCCGGCAGGCACGCGCAGGTGCAGGAAGAACTCGTGGTTGCCGGCCGGTCCCGACGAGCGGCGACTCGACCTCGCCGAGCGGCTCCAGCCCGAGCGACGACCGCGTGCTCGCGCACCCGCTCGACCGCCGCGCCGCGGTCGACCGGGTCGCGCACGACGCCCTTGGGCACCTCTCTGGGCGAGAGCTCGAACTGGGGCTTGACCAGCGGGACCAGCTCCGCCGGCGGCGCGGTCGCAGCCGCCATGCCGCGAAGCAGCCGGGTCAGCGAGATGAACGAGACGTCCGCGACGACCAGCGAGATGGGCTCCGGCAGCGTGATCTGGTCCTCCGCGTCCGGGATCGAGGCGCGCCGCATGCGTGCGTTCCATCGAGACGACGCGCGGGTCCGCCGCGGAGCGACTCCGCCAGCTGTCCGCGGCCCACGTCGAGAGCATAGACGCGGCTCGCGCCGCGCTGCAGCAGGCAATCGGTGAAGCCGCCGGTGGAGGCACCGACGTCCAGGCAGACGCGGCCGGCTGAGATCACCCCGAACGCGTCGAGCGCGCCGGCCAGCTTCTCCCCGCCGCGCGACACGTACGGCGCCGCGCTCGAGGAGCGCCAGTTCGGTGTCCGATGACGACCTGGTCGCCGGGCTTGCGGTCGAGGCGCGCACCGTCGCCCGACGCCGACGCGGACCTTGCCGGCCAGCAGGAGCGCCTGCGCCTGTGCGCGGCTCGGCGCCAGGCCGCGCTCGACCAGCAGCTGGTCGAGCCGGTGCGAGGGCTCAGCTTGGTGCTACCCGGCCGGCGTGGGAGATCGCCATGGCGGAGCGGACCTCGAGGCGGTCGTCGGCCGCGCGCGGGCGTGCCTGCAGCCGAGTCGAGCGTCTGCTCGATCTGCGCCTGGATGCCGGCGTCGTCGAGACCGAGTCGTGCGGCGCAGGTCGTCGACCGAACCGTGGTCGACGAAGCGGTCGGCGGGAATGCCGATGAGCTTGACCGGCGAGCGTGCGCAGGCGCTCGGTCGTCGATGCGCGCGCCTCCGCGATCGCCTCGATCGACGGCCGCGCCGAACCCGCCGGTCGACGACGCTCTCCTCGAGCGTCACGACGAGCTGCCGCGCGCGGGCCTGGGCGAGGATCGTCTCGCGGTCGAGTGGCTTGGCGAACCGCGCGTTGATCACGCCCACCGACCAGCCGCTGCGCCGCGAGCCGATCGGCGACCGTGACGCCGCGCGCGACGATCGGCCCGAAGCCGACGATCAGGATGTCGCGTGCCCTCGCGCAGCACCTCGGCCTGGCCGACCGGGATCGGCGTCGGCTCGACCGCGGGCAGGTCGAAGCCCGGGTCGCGCGGGTAGTGGAGCGCGAACGGGTGGTCCTGGCCGAACGCCGTGCGCAGCAGGCGGCGCAGCTCCTGCTCGTCCTTGGGCGAGGCGATGACCAGGTTCGGCAGCTGGCGCTGCGCCGGCAAGCGCGAACATGCCCTGGTGGCTGGTGCCGTCCTCGCCGACGAGGCCCGCGCGGTCGACGCCGATGACGACCGGCACGTCGTTCTGGCAGACGTCGTGGACCAGCTGGTCGAAGGCGCGCTGCAGGAACGTCGAGTAGATGGCCACGAACGGGCCGCTGGCCGCCGAGCGCGAGGCCGGTCGCCAGCGTGACGGCGTGCTGCTCGGCGATGCCCACGTCGATACATCCGCGTCGGGTAGAACTGCTGGAACCGGGCCAGGCCGGTGCCGGTGGGCATGCCGGCCGTGATCGCCACGACGCGCGCGTCGTCGGCGGCGATGCGGATCAGCTCCTCGGACAGCACCGCTCGTGTAGTTGGGCGGCTTCTTCTTGGAGCTGCCTTGCGCTCGCGAGCTGGAGAGCGCCGCGTCGCCTTCCTCCTGCGCGGGCCCGACCGTGTTGCCGTCGCCGCCTTCGAGCACGGTCATCGGCGGCAGCGCCGCGCCGTGGAAGCTGACCTTGTCCGCCTCGGCCGGCCGGTAGCCGCGGCCCTTGCGGGTGCGCACGTGGACGATCACGGGCCCGTCCATGTCGCGCAGCGCGCGCGCAGAGGTACGCTCGAGCTGACGCAGGCTGTGCCCGGGGACCGGGCCCGACGTAGGTGATGCCCAGGTCCTCGAACAGCTGGCCCGGCTGGCGCGAAGTTGACGATCGACTTGCGGAAGCGGCCGCGACCAGCTCCAGCAGCGTCGGGCCGACGATCGGCACCTGGCGTGACGGTGTCGTCGTACAGCGCGCTTGGAGCCGCGCCACGTGCGCGAGAGCTTGATCCGCGAGAGGTACTGCGAGATCGCGCCGACCGTCGGCGAGATGCTCATCTCGTTGTCGTTGAGGACGATCAGCATGCTGCGTGCGCCGCGTGCCGATGTCGTTGAGCGCCTCGCAGCGAGAGGCCGGTCATCAGCGCCGCGTCACCGACGACCACCGCGATGCGCTCGTCGCGTGCCGCGCTCGTCGCGCGCCAGCGCCAGGCCTTCCGCGATCGACAGGCCGGTGCCCGCGTGGCCGCCGTCCATCACGTCGTGATCGGACTCTCGCAGCGACGCGGGAAGCCGCCGACGCCGCCGAGCTGGCGCAGCGTCCCGAAGTCGATCGAGACGGCCGGTCAGCAGCTTGTGCGCGTAGGCCTGGTGCCCGGTGTCCCAGACGATGCGGTCGGTCGGCGAATCGAGCAGCCGATGGAGGACGACGTCGAGCTCCACCACGCCGAGCGAGCTGCCCAGGTGGCCGCCGGTGCGTGGCGACCGTGTCGATGATGGTGGTGCGAATCTCGGAGCAGAGCTGGAGCAAGCTGCTCGCTGGTCGAGCCGCTTCAGGTCCTGCGGACCGTTCAGCGACGAGAGCAGGGTCATGTGGCGAATGATCTTACTTGGAGGCAGTGATTCCCATGGCTGGCCACCGTCGCTCGGGCACCGTGGCTGGCCACCGTCGCTCGGGCACCGTGGGCACCGTGGCTCACCGTCGCCGGCCGCTGGGACCAGATGACGACGCAACGGTCGTCCTAGCAATCCGGGTAGTCGTATGTTGCCGGTCGCCCGGAGGCGCTACGTCGTACCAATGGACGTGGTGAGGCGACTTGTTTTGGGCCCGCGCACACGCTCGTGGGCTGGTGGCGACGACTTACCACTACCCCGGTTGGTATTCGAGACGAACCAGACCCCGGACGCGCTGCCATGAGGCTGCGCGAGCCATTGCTGGAGGTCCGCGCCACGGAGCGGAAACGCGTGCTCAATCACCGATGCGTGCCTCGCGATCCGCGCGCGCATCGTGCTGCTGCTCGCAAGAACCATCACCCGTCCAACCGCGCGAGCCTGCCACCCGAATCGTTCCCGTCCGATGATCGCGGCCAAACGCGCCTTTTCGTCGAGCTTGCGCAGCGTTTCCTCGAGCGAGGGTATGTCCGTTTTCACCTCGATCGCGAGCACGATCCGCGCGTTCGGATGCCAGGCAAGAATGTCGAACGACCCGCGTTCACCGTACTGCGAGTACGTCACCTCCAGCTGAACGTCCCAGCCCAGGTGGCGCAGGCGTGCAGCTGCCGCGGCCACGAGTGCGGCATGTGCCTCGTCGAGCAATCGATCGAGTGCGGCACCTCGCCATCGGACTTCGAGAACGAGACCAGCGTCAAGTGAGCCAAGAATTTCTCGGATCACCCGCACGGACAGCGACTCCAGGTGCCCGCGCTCGAATAGGGAAATCAGGCTCTGCGAACAGTTGGATGCCGCAGCCAGATCCTCCTGCCGCCAATCTCTGCGTCGTCGGAGTGTCCGCGTGATCCGCCCAATCCGTTGATCGTCCACCTCGCTCGAATGGTGACGGGTGGGGCTTATCGGGCGCTTACGCCCGGCTTACGATCGACTCACGTGAGCGGAGCGAACGGGTGGAGACAGGCCGTGAGCGGAGCGAACGGGTGGAGACAGGCCGTGAGCGGAGCGAACGGGTGGAGACAGGCCGTGAGCGGAGCGAACGGGTGGAGACAGGCCGTGAGCCGAGCGAACCGGTCGAAGCTGGCAGCGGTACTCCTGCTCGCCGCGATCGCAGTCGCGTGCCGGGCAACGCCCGCCGATGATCCGAACGTGAAGTCGATCTCGATCGCGAGCACCGCGCTTGGCCACGCCATGCCGGCGGACGTGTGGATCCCTGCCGGCGAGGCAGCAGCCGACGTAACGCGAGTGTTGATCCTCTTCCACGGTCGTGGCGCCGACGAGCACCAGTGGTTCGGCGGAGGCGTCGGGCTCGATACGATTGCCGCCTCGCTCGCCGCTCAAGGAGCGATCGACCCACCCGCGATCGTCTCGGTCCGGATCGACGACAGCTACGGCATCGACTCGCCGCCCAGCGACGACGGGTATAACCACGGCAATTACGAGCAGTACCTGCTCGACGATGTCCTCCCGGCAGTCGACCGCCAGTTCCCGGCCACGGCGCGAGGTCCGGCGCGGTTCGTCGGTGGGATCTCGATGGGCGGGTACGCGGCGCTGCGCCTGGCGTTCCGTCACCCGGAACTCTTCGCCGGAGTCGGCGCGCTCAGCCCGGCGATCTTCACGGGCACGATCGCGGATCGAGTCTTCCTCTACCCGGACGGCGTCTCACGCGCCGACCGCGACCCGCTGGAGCTGGCTGCCACGGCGCCGATCGACGGCATGCGCATCTCGACCGGCTGGGGGACGTCGGACTACTCGTGGATCCAGGACGCATCGTTGCGGCTGGTTGCCACACTGCTCGGCCGGGCGGTGACCGTCGAACAGCACCTCGCCATCGGCGGGCACGAGCTCGGGACCTGGCAGGCGCTGGCGCCGGAGATGCTGCTCGACCTGTTCGGTCGGCCGGGAGGCTGCGGGACCGCGTCGCGGCCTCCGGCTACTCCTCGTCGTCCGGTCGCAAGTCCAGGGTGTTGAGCCGCCCGCCGGCGCTTTCGACCAACCGCTGCACGCGCAGCTCGGCATTTCCCAGCAGCGTGGCACATCGTTCGTGGAGCGCCACGCCGCGCTCGTAGAGCGCGATCGAGTCCTCGAGGGCGAGACCGCCCGATTCGAGCCGTCCGACGACCGACTGGAGCTCGGCCAACGCCTTGTCGAACGGAAGGTCCGCCACATCGGCGTTCGGCGTGCCGGCGCCCGACTGCCCGGTGGCAGCGCTCGACTGCCCGATGGCAGCGCCGACTGCCCGGTCGCAGCGCCGGTCACTTGGCCACTCTGCTCGTCGATCACGCGGCCGAGTCTCGCACGCGCTCGACGCGGACGTCCAACGAGCCCTGGTCCAGGCGGACGTCGAGGGGCTGCCCAGCCGACGTCTCGGCGGCGTTCCGAACGATCGAGCCGTCAACCGCCCGAACGATCGCGTAGCCGCGCTCGAGGGTCGCGAACGGGCTGAGCGCATCGAGAGTCGACGCCTGTCGGCCGAGGTCCGTCCGCGCCCGAGCCAGCCTGCCCTGCAGCAACAGCGGCATCCGATCGCCCATCCGCACGAGTCGCCCCGAGTCGGTCTCGATCCTCGCCTGCACCGCTCGGGTCGCTCGATCCAGCAGCAGGCCGATCCGCTCCCGCTCGCCGGCCAGATAGGACGCCGGTCTGAATGCGTCCAGGGCGCGTCGCTCGTTATCCACGGTCCGGCGGGCCGTAGCCAGCTCTGCCGCGATGCGTCCGTCCAGGGTGTTGCGCAGTCGCTCGCAGCTGCGCAGGCACGGTCCGTCCGTGCGGGCACGACCAGCTCCGCGGCAACGGACGGTGTTGCGGCACGTACGTCGGCGGCAAACTCGGCCAGCGTCACGTCGGTCTCGTGGCCGACACCGACCACGATCGGACAGGGGTGCGCCGCCACCGCGCGCACGACCACCTCGTCGTTGAACGCCCAGAGGTCCTCCATCGAGCCGCCGCCGCGAGCCAGGATGACGACGTCGGTGGCTCGGCCGGTGGTCGCATCGGTCCAGCGGGCCAGCCGGCGCAGCGCCGAGACGATGCTCTGCGGGGCGCCCTCGCCCTGGACCTGGCAGGCGGCGACGACCACGCGGGCGAGCGGCCAGCGTCGCGCCAGCACCTTGCGAATGTCATGGAGACACGGCACCGGACAGGCTCGTCGCGATGCCGATGACCCGCCGGCTGCGGCGGGCAACGGCCGGCGTCGCGACGGGTCGAACAACCCCTCAGCCGCCAGCTTGGCCTTCAGCGCTTCGAAGCGGATCGCGAGATCGCCGAAGCCGGACGGCTGGAGGCTGTCGACATAGAGCTGGTACGTCCCCTGCGGCCTCGAAAACGTCCAGCCGGCCGTGCGCGACCAGGCGGAGCCCCGTTCGCGGCTCGAACGGGATCGCCATCCGATCGTCGCGAAAGACCATGCAGGAGCAGCGACGCGCGCTGATCCTTGAGCGTGAAATAGCAGTGCCCCGCAGAGCTGACCGTGACCTGGCCGACCTCTCCCTCGACCCACACATCGCGTAGACCGGGTGCGTTGGCAAGCGTCGACTTCACCAGCCGGGTCAGATCGGTGACCGTGACGATGCGCGCCTGCAGCAGTGGCTGGGCCGTTGCGGCAGAGGCGGTGGAGGCGGCGCTCGGCGACGACGCAGCGGGCCTGGCCGCAGTCCGCTCGGCAGAAGTCGGCACCGACCCAACGGACGTGCCCGCCAGAGGCCGGTTCGTGGCGGCAACGTTCGGTGAGCCCGCCAGAGGCAGTTCGGTCGATCTCGCGGGCGCGGCCACCGACGCCGAGCGCATGTTTGCGGCACCCCTTGGCGGGCGAGCCTCAGCGGGCGGCTTCGCCCCGGACGCGAGGAACTCGTCGAACGGCAGCCACGCCTGCTCGTCGGACGGCTCGGAGCGACTCATGACAACCGATGTTCTCTCATTTGGCGACAAGTCACGACATGGGACTCGGTCGGCGGGCGGCCGGCGGCCCACCGGCAGCCCCGTTTCGCACCAGATGTACGGGAATCACCCACAAACGAGGGCGCCCGCGGGCGAAAAGTAGCCCGGGCGAGATTCCAAGTCGTGAATCCCGCTCAAATGAGGAAGAGCCGAGGCGATGGCCAGCACGCGGACGGCCGACATGCGGATCCGACGTGCCCGCGACCGGCGCACTTGAACTCAGACCCGGGTCTGGTACTCCCCGGTGCGGGTATCGATTCGGAGCGTGTCGCCTTCGTTGATGAAGAGCGGCACCTGCACGACCAGGCCCGTTTCCAACGTTGCCGGCTTCCGGCCGCCCGTCGCCGTATCACCTGCGAAGCCGGGGTCCGTCTGCGACACGACCAGGTCCACGGTGACCGGCAGCTCGATCCCGATCGTCTCGCCCTCATAGGACGTGCGGTCGACCTGCATCCCGTCGGTCATGTAGTTGACGGCGGTGTCCAGCTGCTCGGCGCTGATCGTGAACTGCTCGTAGTTCTCGAGCTCCATGAAGTGGAAGTCGTCGCCGTCGCGGTACAGGAATTGGACCGGCCGCTTCTCCATGTGCGCGCGCGGCCACTTGGTGCCGGCCTGGAAGCTGCGCTCAACGGTCTGACCGCGCTTGATGTTGCGCAGCGTGATGCGCACCTGGGCCGAGCCACGGCCCATCTTGATGTGGTGAAAGTCGAGGATCTGCCAGAGCTCGCCGTCGAGTTCGATGGCGGCGCCCTTCTTGAGCTCGCCGGTGGACATCATGGGAAGCTGGTCTCCGTCTCAAATGGGATGCGCGGCGCGTCTCGCAGTGGGCATTCGCGCACGTTCCTTCGTCAGTCGCGAGATTCTACCGGCAGTGATGAACCGAACGCCGAGTCCGCCTCTTCAAAACCGATACCGCTCACTCCGTCCGGAGGTCGCAACACCATGAAGCAGCTTCGGTCCTCCCCGAGCTCGAGTCACCCGCACCGACCAACGCTCGCCGCTCGGCTTCCGATCGTCGTTCTGGGTCTGCTTGCTGTCGGGCTCGTTCTCGGCGGGTCGCCCAGTGCCGCCCATTCGACGTCAGCGTCCGTCGAATTAGCGTCGCCCTCCGCGTCGCTCGCCCCGGATGTCGTCATCCTCTCGCTTTCCCAGTTGCAGGCCGAGCTCGGCGCGGCTCAGTCGGATGGCCAGCAACGCACCGTCATCTCGGACGTGGCGCTCGACCAATCGAAGGCGATCGACCACCACTCGCCGGCGTGCCTTCATGCCGAGGATTGCCCGACCGTCGTTGGTGAGATCGTCGGAATTCCCGGCGTGCCGGTATGGGCATCACCGGACGTTGCCCAATCCCTCGGCGATCCACAGTCGCCGCCCGCGAACGAGCCACTGGCGCTGACGTTCGGCAATGACGGCGTGATCATGTTGATCGGCGCGGTCGTGCCGTCGGGCGGAGATACCGTCGCGTGGCCGGCAACGGCAACGGGGATTGCAGCCGCGGCGCAGTCGCCCCTCCAGGCCGTGATTGCCGTGGACGGCTGGCTGTCGTGGACCGGGCCGCTCCCCTGCCCACTGCCCGCCCTTCCGACGCCGCCGCCCGGTTCCCCGTTTGTCACGTGTCCCGGCGCGTGGATCACGGCCGACGAATACCAGCCGGTGCACGCTCGAACCGTGACGCCGCCTGCGGACGGCATCCGGGTGCAGCCCGAGGCCTACAACGAGTTCGTGCCCGAGAACGCCGGCCAGGTGCCGGCGCCTCCGGCGGAGGGAGCATGGTTGCTGCAACTCGTCGAAGACCCGCGCCCGAACCGCGATCCGCAGCGAGGCTGGCAGCTCGTCGGTGAGCTGGATCCGCCGACCGGCGTCGCCCCTGGTCAGACGCCAATTCCATCCAGTGAGACGCAGCCTTGACACCCATCTTTGCCACCGGCCACAGTCGCCCTCTCCACGATCGCCAGAGTCCACCAACACACGATCGATCCGCAGCCAGCGAGGGAGGGTTCAGATGGCCGTAGCAGACATTCCCGGCGCTCTCCTCGGCACGAGCGGCTGGAACGGCAAGCGTCTTCTCGAGCGGCTGGACCTCGGGGGGTGGCGGCGACTACGGCGTGGTCGAACCGGCGACCGGCCAGGAGCTGGGACGCGTCGGCCTCGCGACGCCAGCCGATGTCGCGAAGGCCGCCGAGGCGGCCACGAGAGCGCAGCGAGACTGGGCCAAGACCGGCTACCAGGAGCGCGCCGCGGTCATCCGCAAGGCAGCGGACCTGTGGAAGTACCACGCCGACGAGGTCCACACCTGGATCATGCGAGAGACCGGCGCGATCCTGCCCAAGGCGCAGCTGGAGACGTGGTTCGCGGCCAGCGCCTGCTACGACGCAGCCGCGTTGACCTCGCTGCCCTACGGCGAGCTGCTCCAGACGCGCGATCCCGTCCTGTCCATGGCGCGACGCCTGCCGCTCGGCGTCGTCGGCGTGATCTCGCCCTTCAACTTCCCGCTGATCCTGTCGATCCGTGCCGTCGCCCCGGCGCTCGCCCTGGGCAACGCCGTGATCCTCAAGCCCGACCCGCGGACCGCCGTTGCCGGTGGCATGACGCTCGCTCGCATCTTCGAGGAGGCCGGCCTGCCCGAAGGCGTCTTCCACGTCCTGCCGGGCGGCGTCGACGTCGGCGAGGCGCTGGTCTCCGACCCCAACGTGGCCATGATCTCGTTCACCGGATCGAGCCGCGCCGGTCGTGCCGTTGCCGCACTCGGCGGTAAGCACCTCAAGAAGATCCACCTCGAGCTGGGTGGCAATAACGCGTTGATCATCCTCGACGACGTGGACATCGATCGTGCCGCGTCGGTGGGCGCGTGGGGGTCCTACGTGCACCAGGGCCAGGTCTGCATGACCACCGGCAAGCACCTCGTCGACCGCAGGATCGCCCAGAAGTACGTCGACACGCTTGCCGAGCACGCCAACCACCTCCCGGTCGGCGACCCGATGAGCGGCACGGTCGCGCTCGGACCGATCATCGACGCGAAGCAGCGTGACAACGTGCATCGGATCGTCACGGAATCCGTGGCGGCCGGCGCGAAGCTGGCGGCCGGCGGCACGTACGAAGGCCTCTTCTACCGCCCGACCGTGCTCGCCGACGTGCCCAAGGCGGCTCCCGCCTACCAAGAGGAGATCTTCGGACCGGTTGCCCCGGTCATCCCGTTCGACTCGATCGACGAAGCGGTGGCGATGGCATCCGACACCGAGTACGGCCTCTCGGTCGGCATCCTGACCCAGAACGTGCTGCGCGGCCTGGAGATCGCCGAGCGGATCCCGACCGGGATCATCCACATCAACGACCAGACCATCGGCGACGAGGTCACCAACCCGTTCGGCGGCGTCAAGGCATCCGGCCCCGGCGCCCGCCTCGGCGGAGCCCAGGCGAACATCGAAGCCTTCACCCAGACGCAGTGGGTGACGCTCCGCTCGGAGCTGCCGCAGTACCCGATGTGAGGCGTTTCGGGCCGACCGGCAGCGGCCGCCCCGAGCAGCGATGACCGGACATCGAACGCACGCAGGTCGCGATCATCGGCGCCGGCCCGGCTGGTCTGGTGCTGTCGCATCTGCTCGCGCGTGCCGGGATCGAATTGGTCGTGCTCGAGGATCGTTCGCGCGAGTACGTCGAGCAGCGCGTTCGAGCGGGCGTGCTGGAGCAGCCGAGCGTCGACCTGCTGAGCGAGCTCGGACTGGCCAGCCGGCTGCACCGCGAAGGGCTGATCCACGAGGGCATCAACCTGCAGTTCGCGGGCGAACGCCATCGCATCGCCATGACCGAGCTCACTGGCCGACAGATCACGATCTACGGCCAGCAGGAGTTGGTGAAGGACCTCATCGCGGCGCGGCTGGCAGCGGGCCTGCCGCTCCAGTTCGAGGTGGACGACGTGCGGATCGAGGGCATCGACGGCTCTTGGGACGCGCCAGCCGCTGGTGCGCTACCGGAGCAGCGACGGCGTCGAGCACGAGCTCCGCTGCGACCTCGTCGCCGGCTGTGACGGCTTCGCGCGGGGTCTCGCGCGCCGTGATCCCGGCCGAGCTGCTCACCCAGTTACCACCACGACTACCCGTTCGCGTGGCTGGGCGTCCTCGCCGCGGTGGCGCCCGTCGACCGACGAGCTGATCTACTCGTACACGGACCGCGGCTTTGCGCTCCACAGCCTCCGCTCGCCGACCGTCAGCCGGCTCTACCTGCAGGTCGACCCGACGGAGTCGATCGACGCCTGGCCCGACGAACGGATCTGGGACGAGCTGGCCACGCGGTTCGCGCTTCCCGGCTGGGAGCTGAAACGCGGACCGGTGCTCGAGAAGGGCATCACGCCGCTGCGCAGCGAGGTCTATGAGCCGATGCAGTACGGCCGGCTCTTCCTCGCGGGCGACGCGGCGCATATCGTGCCCGCAACCGGTGCCAAGGGGCTCAACCTCGCCGTCAGTGACGTCAACGCGCTGGCCGAGGGCATCGTCGAGTGGTTCGGAAGTGGTTCGCGGAGCGGGCTGGACGGCTACTCGCGACGCTGCCTGACGCGCGTGTGGCGAGTGCAGGACTTTTCCACCTACTATGAGCCGCATGCTGCACCTGATCCCGGGCGCGGACGAGTTCGAGCGCCGGCTCCAGCTGGCGCAGCTCCGCTACGTCACGAGCTCGGAGGCGGCGGCGCGCAGCCTCGCCGAGAACTACACCGGCCTACCGTTTTCCTGATCGCGAATCGAGGTGTCCTGATGAGCCAGCCAGCCGCCGAGTCCCGCCAGCCCCGTGCCGAGGTCGTCGGCAGCCTGCTGCGGCCCGGCTGGCTCAAGGATGCCTATCGCGCAGTTGGAGCGCGGCGAGATCGGTGGCGGCGAGCTGGCCGAGTTCCAGGATCGAGCAGCACTCGACGCAATCCGCCTCTACGAGGACACCGGGATCGACGTCATCACGGATGGCGAAATGCGGCGCAAGGCCTGGTTCGATCCGCTGACCGACAGCCTGTCCGGCTACACGACCAAGGTGTCCGCGCCGGTGCCGTTCTCGCGCGGGGCGGGCCAGGCTGCAGATGCGCCTCCCGTGCTGCCGGTTCCCACGCAGACGCTCGGAATGCGACACAACCTGCCGCTCGAAGAGGTCAGCTTCGTGCGCGAACACTCGCGCGAAGCCGGTCAAGGCGACGATGCCGGGAATGACCTACGCGAGCGTGCTGTACGTGCCCGGCCAATCGGACGTTGCCTACCCCGACCGGGACGCCTACATGGCGGACGCACTGCGCGTTGATGCGCGACATCGTTCGGCAGCTGGTGGACGCCGGGATCCGCTACATCCAGCTCGATTCGCCGCGCTACACCCACATGGTCAGCGAGCAGGGCCGCGCCAACCTGGAGCGCGTCGGCCTCGACACGCAGACCTGGCTCACGGACATGATCGCCATGGACAACGCGCTGATGGAGGGCTTCGACGAGGTCGCCTTCGCCGTGCACCTGTGCCGCGGCAACCACCGCAGCATGTGGTCGGTCGAAGGCGCCTACGACGCGATCGCCGAGCAGCTCTTCACGACGCTCAACGTGCGGCGGATCCTGGCCGAGTACGACTCGCCGCGAGCCGGCTCGTTCGAGCCGCTGCGCTTCGTTCCCAAGGACAAGACCGTCGTGCTCGGCCTGATCACGACCAAGGAGCCCGAGCTGGAATCGGATGCCGAAGTCCGGGCAGCGGGTTGAGGAGGCCGCACGGATCCTGCCGCTCGACCGGTTGGCGCTATCGCCACAGTGTGGCTTCGCATCGACCCTGCCGGGCAACAAGGTGACCGAGGCGGATCAGCGGGCGAAGTTGGAGCTCGTGAGCCGGGTGGCGCGGGCCGTCTGGGGCTGACCGAGAACCTCGGGTGGTTGGGCGCGTCAGGCGGCCAGGACGGTGCAAGCGGGGACGTTCCCTTCGTGTTTGCACACGGTGATCGCTATTGGCCTACTTCGACGGATCTCCTTTCGTTTTGCCACACCACGGGCATTCGCTCGGAGTTCGATGCTGTGCCGCCGCCGAAGTCAGCCAGAGGCGTCGCTTCCACGCTCAGACGAACACGCTCGGGAGGCGCGAACGCGTAGAAGCCGTACTGGATTCGCGCGAACGCCCGCACCATGCCAAAACGACAAGAACGAGCGAGGGCGGATACGGGCGGAAGACCACGCGAACCGCACGCGGCGACGCAGGTCAGAACTCGGCGGCGTCCTGGCTGTCGCCTGGTCCGCTGTCCGCGTCCTCCGCTGACTCGACCGGGTCCGGTGGCTCCTCGCCCTGGAGCACGGCGTTCGCCAGCTCGAAGGCGCGATTGGCGGCCGGAACGCCGGCGTACACCGCGACATGGAGCAGCACCTCGCTGATCTCGGCCGGCGTCAGCCCGTTGCGCAGCGCGGCGCGGACGTGCATGGGAATCTCCGATTCCGATCGGAGTGCCGTGAGGACCGCGAGCGTGGCCACCGATCGCATTCGGCGATCGAGTCCGGGGCGGCTCCAGACGTCAGCCCACGCCGTTGCCGTGACGTACTCCTGGAACGGCCGCGTGAAGTCGGTCGTTCGCTCGATGGACCGGTCGACGTGGTCGTCCCCGAGCACCTCGCGCCGGATACGCATGCCCCGCTCGAGTTGGTCGTCACTCATGACTCGATCCTAGCTCCTGCCGCCGAGGCCGCGCCGAGGTGCTCCAGCAGCAGCGCAGTCAGCACGTCGGGTTGCTCCCGGTTGAGCAGGTGCGCGGAGTTCGGGACCGTCACCGCACGGCCGCCCGGGATCGCGGCGGCAATCTGCTCTGCCGCAGCAGGTGGCGCTGCGGGATCGTCCTCTCCAGCCACCACGAGCACCGGCGCGTGGATCGACCCGAGTCGCGGCTCGAGGTCCAGCTCGGCGATCGCCTCGCACGCACCGGCATAGCCCTCGTCCGGCGTGGCGTCGAGCTGGGCCAGGATCCAGGTTGCGAGGTCCGGACGCCGGTCGGCGTAGCCCCAGCGCTGGAGCACGAGGTCGTGGATCGACTCGGTGCCGCTGCGGCGGACCCGGGCCGCCCGGTCGCGCCAGGCATCGGGTGAGGCGGTCCGGGCCGTGATGCAGCAGCAGACGATCCGATCGACCAGTTCGGGCGCGTTCTCGGCCATCCACAGGGCCGTCATGCCACCCAGCGACTGTCCGACGATGCTGGCCGGGCCGCCGCCGAGGCGCTCGATCAGCGCGACGAGGTCGGCGCCGAGGTCGGCCATCGAATAGGCTCCCGCCGGAACCGGCGACGAGCCGTGGCCCCGCGCGTCGTAGCGGACGACGCGGAAGCGCTCCTCGAGCGCGGGCAGCTGTGGCTCCCAGATCGCGAGCGACGTGCCGATCGGGTGCGCCAGGACGACCAACGGCCCGTCGGGACGGCCGCTCTCCACGAAGTTGACCGGCACTGCGGAGGTCATGACTCCGCAGCCGCGTGATCGGCGGACGGCTGCGGTCGGGCTGCCAGCGCTCGATCGACAGATCGCGGCCGCGGCGGCCAGGTACCGATCGCGATCGTCCGTCGCAATTCCGGAGCGGTCGAGGTTCTCGGCCATCCGCGCCGGGTTGACGACGAGGTGCTCGAGCGACTCGCGCACCCATGCCGTCGCCGACGCGGTCAACGACACGACCGGCGAAAGCCACTCGGAATGCCATCGCCCGGCGGCACGCTGGTGCTCCTGCTCCGCTGCCGCGAACAGGGTTCCGATCAGTCCCGGCACCTGCTCGGCGCAGGCCACCGCCGAGATCGCAGCGATCGGGTTGTGCTTGTTTCGCATCGACGACGATCCACCGCTTTCCTCGATCTCCTCGCGGACCTCGCCGACCTCGGTCTGGGAGAGCAGGATGACGTCGCCGACCGACCTTGGCGCAGGCTCCTGCACAGATGCCGAGCGCCGCCGCGACCCGCTCGTTCCGGGAACGCTCCGTGTGCCACGTGATCGACGGCACGGCCAGTCCGAGCCGTCCTGCAAACGCTGCGACGAGGCGCGGACCCGCGTCGCCGAACTCGGCCAGGGTGCCGACCGGCCCGCCCAGCTGGACCGCCAGGGCATCGCCGTCTCGCAGCGCCTCGAGCGCGACGACGCTTGCGTCGAGCCCGGCGAGCCACCCACACGCCTCCCAGCCGAAGGTGATCGGCAGCGCTGCCTGCATCAGCGTGCGACCCGTCATCGATGTCGCGCGGTGCTCGCGCGCCAGGCTGGCGCAGGCGTCGGCAGCTGCCTTGACGTCCGAAAGGAGGGGCCCGAGCGCCCGCCGTACGACGAGCATGGCCGCGGTGTCGAGGATGTCCTGGCTCGTGGCGCCCCAGTGCACGTGCCGCGCCGCGGACACGCCCACGCCCGCACGCAGGAGTTCGACCAGCGGGATGACCGGGTTGCCACCCTCGGCCGCCCGAGCGCCGACGTCCCCGACCCCGAACGACGGCTCGTGGCACGCGGCGGCGATCCGCTCGGCGTCCTCCCGATCGATCAGGCCGAGATCTGCCTGCGCCTGCGCGAGCGCCGCCTCCGCGTCGAGCATCGCCCGCAGCCATGCCGCATCCGAGACAGCCAGAGCCGCTTCCCCGCGCGCGTAGGTCCTCCCGAAGAGCGAGAGATCAGAGCTGGAAGAAACAGGTCTCCCCTTCACCCTGCAACCGGATGTCGAAGCGGTAGCCGTCGTCGGTCCGCCGCGCGATCAGCGTAGCCCGGTCGGCCGGGTCGGCGAGCGACACCAGAACAGCGTCCTGCGCATTCGCCTCTGCCTCGTCCTCGAAGTAGATGCGGGTCACGAGGCGCTTGAGCAGCCCCCGCGCGAAGACCGACACATCGATGTGCGGCGCCTGCAGCGCTCCAGCCGCGCCCGCGGCACGCCCGGGCTTGAGGGTGAGGATCGCAAATTCCCCATCGAGGTCCGTCGGCGATCGCCCGAGCCCCCGGAATGCGCCTTCCCAACGCCCGAGGCCGGCGGCGATGCGCGCCTGCCCGGTCCCGTCGTGGAGCGCGTGATCGAAACGGCCGTCGGGGTCCGCCTGCCACGTCTCCACCACCGCGTCCGGTACCGGCTCGCCGTTTCCGTCGGTCACCCGGCCGCGGATCCAGATTCGACCCGGCGTCCCGTCCTCGACCGCGAACTGGCCGTCGGCCCAGGTCAGGCCGATGGAGAAGTACGGCCCGACCGTCTGCGAGGGCGTGGGCACCAAGGCCTCTTCGGTGGTCGTGCCGACCTCAGGGCTCGGCATCGGGATCCTCGATCGGTGTCTGCTCGCGGCCGCGCAGCACGATGTCCCAGCGGTAGGCGATGCGCCCATTCCGGCACCGACTCGGGCAGGTCGAGGCGGGAGATCATGCGATCGCGGCCTCGCGGATCCGGCACCGACATGAAGATCGGGTCCTGCTCGAACAGCGGGTCGCCGGGGAAGTACATCTGCGTCACCAGCCGCTGCAGGAACTGGTCGCCGAAGAGCGAGAAATGGATGTGGCAGGCACGCCACGCGTTGAGGTGGTTGCGCCACGGGTAGGGTCCCGGCTTGATCGTCACGAAGCGGTAGCGGCCCTGGTCGTCCGTGACGCAGCGGCCGACCCCGTCGAAGTTGGGATCGAGCGGCGCCGGATGGTCGTCCACCTCGTGGCGGTAGCGCCCGCCGGCGTTGGCCTGCCACACCTCGACGAGCGCGTTGCGCACCGGTCGTCCGCCGGTGTCCAGCACGCGCCCGTGCACGATGATGCGCTCGCCTTGCGGCTCCCCTGCCCCGCGCGCGGTGAGGTCCGCGTCGCCGGCAGCCACGCGGTCCGTGCCCAGCGCCGGGCCCGTGAGCTCGGTCGAGGCCGTGCGGCAGCAGCACCATGGGCTTGCGCGGCGCGCGCGTCCGCGTGGCGACGTACTCGGGGTACAGATACGGCGGGTCGGGATCGGCCACGGCCGGGTCGTCGTGATCCCTGGCGGTCGTCATCGCGCGCTCACCCCGACACCGGCTGTGCGGGGTCGGAGCCAGCCGTGCCATGTGACCGATGGCGTCCGAGACACTCGTCGGCGTCAGCCACGTGACCCAGTAGCCGACCGGGAAGAGCCGCAGTCCGAGCCGATCGGCGACGAACCCCCAGATGCCGCGCGGCGACCAGATGGCGATCACGATCGCGACCACGCCGAGCAGGATCAGGTACCAGGCGCCCTGGTCGGACAGCGTCTGCTGGAGCGCGTAGAAGACGATCGTGCCGACGATCGGTCCCTCGAGCGTGCCGATCCCGCCAATGACGGTCACGAAGATCATCTGCGCCGTCCAGCCGACGCTGAAGGCAGCCGTCGGCTGCACGTTGAGCTGGCTGATGACGACGATCGCGCCCGCGGCACCGCAGCCCGCGGCCGCCACCAGGTAGACGATCCGCTTGGCCCGCAGCACGCGAGCACCGATGGCCGCGCGCCGCGATCTCGTCGTCGCGCATGGCCTGGAGCACCAGGCCGAGCCGGCCGCGGAGCAGCAGGTACGTCCCGCCGAGCGAGACCACCACCACCGCCAGTGACGCCCAGTAGGTCAGTCGCCGCAGCATACGCGGGACTCGAAGTCGCGCAGGCCCGGCAGGCCGATGCCGGTGCCGCCGCCGAGCGTCGGGAAGCGGCTGACGACCAGCTGGAAGACGTCCGCGATCACCCACGTGGCGATCGCGAAGTAGCCGCCGCGCAGGCGCAAGAGCAGGAGCGACACCGGGAACGCGATCACGGCCGTTGCGATCACCGCTGAACGGGATTGCGACGAACGGATTGAGGCCGCGCTGCGCGAGGATCAGCGTCAGGTAGGCGCCGGCGCCGATGAACGCCTGCTGCCCGACGGACACCATCCCGGCGTACCCGGCGAGCAGGTTCCACATGCTCGCCATCGTCATCAGGATGAAGAGGTTGATCAGCGTGCTGATCAGGCCGGCGCCGACCAGGTACGGCATCACCGAGCAGCACGACGACCGCCGCGAGCAGGACGACCGCGCCCAGCGCGGAACGGACGGCGCGATCGCGTGATCCGGAACGAGGCGGACACCGGCGGTTGCGACCGCGGCCGTTGTCACCGACGTGCGGTCATGCGCGCTGCAACGCGACCGCGCCCGACTGCAGGCCCGACTTGATGAGGCCCTCGGGCCGAATCGCCAGCACGACCAGGAAGACGAGATGGCCCGCGAGGATGCCAAGGCCGGCATCGATCTGCGCGCCGACGGTCTGGGAGATGCCCAGCACGATCCCGCCCGAGCAGCGTTCCCCAGATGGAGCCGAGCCCGCCGATCACCACCGCCTCGAACGCGAACAGCAGGCGGCTCGTGCCGGTCGTCGGCGCGAACGAGGTGTACATCCCGAACGCGAGCCCCGCCAGCGCCACCGTCGCGAAGGCGATGGCCGCGGCGATCCCGAAGATGTGCCGGTCGTTGGCGCCTGACAGCTGGGCCGCCTCGCGATCCGACGGCAACGGCGCGGATCAACCGACCGGTGCTCGAGCGGGAGAGGAACAACTGCAGGATCGAGCAGCACCACCACCGCGAGCACGAAGATCCCGCACTGACAGGTCGGCGACGTAGATCTGGTCGGTGAGCTGGATCGCGCTCGACGCGAGCGAGCCGATGAGCAGCTTGTGGCTGTCCGCCGAGAGCGTCTCCTGGAGCAGGTTCTGGATGATCACCGAGAGCCCGAACGTGACGAGGAGGGTCGTGAACAGCCCGCGGGCGAGGCTGGCCTGCAGCAGTGTCCGCTGGAGGACGTAGCCGACGATCGCGAACATCGGCACGACCACGATCCACGAGAAGAGCGGCGGCAGGGTCGTCACCGCGACGACGCCGATCGCCAGGTACGCGGCCACCACGGCCATGTCGCCGTGGCTGAGGTTGATGACGCGCATCGTCCCGAACAGCAGCGAGAGGCCGCAGGCGAACAGCGCGTACAGCCCGCCGAGCAGCGTGCCCTGGATGACCGCGTTGACCCAGTTCATCGCGCGGGCCCTGGCTGGCGCTCGCCTCACGGGTCGCTTCATGCCGCGGCGTGCCGGCGCACGAGGCCGAAGTAGGCACGCTCGATCTGTTCGGGCGTGAAGTCCGCCGGGCGCCCCTGGAGGGTGGTGCGGCCCTCGAGCAGGCACTGCACGTGCGAGCAGACGCGCATCGCCTGGCTGACGTCCTGCTCCACGACCAGGATCGTCATGCCGCCCTCGAGCAGCTCCGGCAGCAGCGAATAGACCCGGCGAACGACGACTGGCGCGAGTCCCGAGCGAGAGCTCGTCGAGCAGCAGCACGCGTGGGTTGGTCATCAGCGCCCGCCCGATCGCGACGGCCTGCTGCTCGCCGCCCGACAGCTGCACGCGCCTGCTGCCTGCCGCCGCTCGGCCATCCAGGGAAACAGCGCGTAGACGCGCTCGACCGACCACGGGCCCGGCCGCTTGCGGTGGCCGCCGACGAGCAGGTTCTCCTCCAGCGTCAGCCCGTTGAAGAGGCGCCGGCCCTCCGGGACGAGAGCGACCCCGGCGAGCACCCGTCGCTCCGCGGAGAGCTTCGTGATGTCACGGCCGTCGAGCCGCACGCTCCCCTCGCGGCGCGGTCGAGCCCGGCGATCGCGCGCAGCAGCGTGGACTTGCCGGCGCCGTTGGCGCCGATGATCGCGTAGAGCTCGCCGGCGCCGCACGCGCAGGCTGACGTCGGTCAGCGCCCGCAGCTGGCCGTGGTCGACGTTGAGGCCTTCGACCTCGAGCAACGCGCTCGGCTCGGCTGCCGCGGGGGCGGTCCCGGACTCCGTCATGCGGCACCACCGTGGACCGGCACGCTCAGATCCGCGTCCGGTTCCGTGCCAAGGAACAGCTCGCGAACCTCCTGGCTCGCGAGAACCGTGGCCGGATCACCGTCGCCGACCTTGCGGCCCGACGGCCAGGCAGATGAGCCGCTCGACGCTCTCGGTCAGGGCGCGCACGACGTGCTCGATCCAGATCACCGCGGTGCCCTCGGCGCGCGCGTCCCGGACGATGTCGACCAGCTCGGACACCTCCGGGTCGGTCAGGCCCGCCGGCCACCTCGTCCAGCAGCAGCAGTCGCGGCCGCGTGGCCAGGGCTCGGGCCAGCTCGAGACGCTTGCGGTCGAGCAGACCCGAGCCGGCCGGCCAGCTTGATTGGCCGATGCCGCCAGGCCGGTTCGTTCCAGCGCCCCACATGCGCGCGCGTGACTGCGGCGCCGCGAAGGACACCGCCCTGCTGTGCTGACACCAGCACGTTCTCGAACACGGTCATGCCCTGGAACGGGCGCGGCACCTGGTAGGTGCGACCGATTCCCATCTGGCAGCGCACGGCCGGCTCCATGTCCGGTGACCGTCTTGCCCGCGAACCGGATCTGCGCCGCGGTCGGGCGCCAGCTCGCCGCGATCATGCCGAAGAGGCTGGTCTTGCCGGCGCCGTTCGGTCCGACCACGCCAACGGCCTCTCCCTCATCGACCGTGATGCTCAGATCCTCCGCGACGACGACCTGCCCGAACCGCTTGGAGAGGTCAACCAGTTCGAGCAGGGCCGCCACGAAGCCTCAGGGGTTGGTGGGCTGAAGATCGGCGGTGACCGGGACGTCCGGGTTGACGCTGTTGTCGACGACGACCATCTCGTAGGGGAAGCTCTGGCCCTTGACCCATTGCACGCCAAGCGGCCGGATGATGCCGATGCCGGGAATGGTCGGCGCACCCGCTGCCGGCGACGGGCCGGTGGTGAAGTCGAGCGGGCCGCAGATCCCGTTGTAGTTGACCTTGAACAGCTGCGACGCGACGTCGTCGTGGTCGTGCGGATCGGACGCCGCCTGGAGCGCGAGCTGCGCGATCTCGAACAGCGAGTAGGTCGAGCCGAGCGACTGCGTCCACTGCTTGCCGCTGTGCGGCCGTGTACGCGTCGGCCAGCTGCTTGCTGGTCGTCCCGTCGATCGACGACTTGTAGGGCATGAACGGGCCCCACCAGCAGTCGGTGGCCACGTTGATGACCAGGTCGCCGAGTGCCTCGGTGTCGGCCGGGAAGAGCAGCACCTTGGCGACGGTCGCGATCTTCGGTTTCCAGCCCTGCTGCGCGGCCTGCTGCCAGAACGTGTTGAAGTCGGGCGGCAACGGCGCGTTGATGAAGACCTGCGCGTCGGCCTGCTTGAACTGGCTGATCATCTGGGTGAAGTCGGTCGTGCCGTCCGTGTACGCGCCGCCATCCACGAACGTGTAGCCGGCCGCCGTGATGGCATCCGGCCAGTAGGCCCGGAACGCGTTGCCGTCGGCGTCGTTGGGGAACTGACCCGCGACGACCTTGTTGGTCGGGATGCGGTCCCACATCGGGATGAAGCACTTGCCGAAGGACTCGGCGCCGAAGAAGAACATGGTCGTGTACTTGAACGGCACCGGATTGGTCAGGATCCGCCTGCCGGCCGAAATACCATGCCTGCCACGGCACGACCGTCGAGAGGCAGGGCGTCTTGTTCTGCTCGGCGATGGTCGCGACCGGGTTGGTCGTCTCCGGCGTGGAGGTGGTCAGGATCAGGTCGACCTGGTTCGAGTTGATCAGGTCCTGCGCGACCTGACCCGCCCGGTTCGGGTCGGACTGGCTGTCCTTGACGATCAAGTTGATGGAATAGTTCTTGCCGCCGACCGTGAAGCCGTTCTTGTAGGCGTCGGTCGCCATGATCGTGTCGACGATGAACTGGTCACCGGTCGCGAAGCCGGCCAGCGGACCGGTCAGTGGCGTCACGAAGCCGATGGTGATCGTGCCGCCGCTGCGACGACCGACGGGCCAGCGCTGGCCGCCGGCTCGGCTGTCGCCTGAGCCCTCGTAGCCACGGTCGCTCGCCGTGGCGTCGGTGTCGAGGCCGCTCCACCGCGGGCCCCGAGCAGGCTGCCGGCGGCAGCCGCCAGGGCGGTCACCCCGGTGACTCGCAGCACGGTTCGTCGCGAGAACCGCGCGCTCCACGGCGTTCGGACGGGCAACTCCCCGGGCTCCCCAGCCGCGGGATCGGGTTCCTCTGAACGGACCGCCGAATCGGACTCCAGTCCCGCCATCAGTCTCCTTCCCCGCACGACCGCGACGCCCAGGTGGTGACGCCGAGACCGTGCGCTCCTCCTCGGGTCCGAGCCCGTTAGGTTCGGGACCCGATGGCGCCGGACCGTAGCAAACGGAGAGTCGACTGCCTAGGGAGTTTTCCGTTGAGTGGAAACGTCGAGATAGGGCAACGGCAGGAGCCCGTCCCATGACTCGGCCACGCGTCTCGACAACCCCAGCGCCGCGGTGCGGACCGGCAGCGCCAGCCTGCCCACGTCGGCACCATGGGTCGCGACGACCAGGGAAATCGCGGCCACGACCTCGCCGTCGCGCACCGAACACCGGCGCTGCCACGGACACGGCACCGATCGTCATTTCGTCACGCGTCGAGGCGTAGCCGAGCCGGCGGACATCGGCGAGCGCCTCGCGCAGTGCCCGCGGGTCGGTGATCGTCGCCGGGGTCAGTGCCGGCAACCCGGCCGCGATCACATCCTCGAGCACCGATCCCGGCGCATGCGCAAGCAGCGCCTTGCCAACGCCCGTCGCGTGGAGGGGCAGGCGGCCGCCGACCCGGGTGACCGTCGGCACGGAGCGGCGACCGTTGATCCGCTCCACGAAGAGCGCCTCCCGGCCGGCCAGCACCGCCAGCTGCACGTTCTCGTGCGTTGCCTCATAGAGGTCTTCCATGAACGGGATGGCGATCTCACGCAGGCCGTTGCGTTGCGGCGCCAGCGACCCGATCTCCCAGAGCCGGATGCCTACCCGATACGTGCCCCGCTGTGCGCGCTCCAGGCCGCCCCAGCGGACGAGCTCATTGGCCAGGCGATGTGTGGTCGAGAGCGGCATCCCCGTCCGTGCGCTGATCTCCGCCAGCGAAAGCTGCTGCTCGGACGTTCGGAACGCGTCCAGGATCGACGTGACCTTGCTCGTCACACTGCGACCGGCCAGCCCGTTGCCGCCGCTCATGGCATGTCCATCTGTGGCGATCGAGCCTGCAACCGGCTACTCCCCGACGACCGTGACCTCACGCGGGAAAGGATGTCAGTCGCTCGAGCCGGCCGCTCGGCCAGGTCGAACGATGACCAGATCCTCGATGCGCACGCCGGTCTCGTGGTCGAGATAGACGCCCGGCTCGACCGAGAAGACCGTCGGCGACGGCAGCGGTCGCCTCGGGCGCGAGGCGTCCCAGCGACGGCAGCTCGTGCGTGGCCAGGCCGATGCCGTGGCCGAGACCGTGGCCGAAGTGATCACCGTGGCCGGCGGCCGCGATCGACGTCCCTCGCGGCCGCGTCGATCGCGCGGTTGATCGGGCGCGTGCCGGACGCGACCGCGTCCGCGAGCGCCTCGAACGCCGCCGACTGCGCCTCGGCGACCAGCCGGTAGATCTCGGCGTCCCGCGCGCGTCGGCTCGCCGACGAAGAACGTCCGCGTCATGTCCGATCGATAGCCGCACACCTGCGCGCCGAAGTCGAAGAGCAGAACGGCGCCGCTTCTCCACCTTGCCGCGATCCCGGCGAGCCGTGCGGCAGTGCGGCGTTCGGACCGGCCAGCACTGCCACGTCGAAGGCGAGCGCCTCGGCGCCGTTGGTGCGCATCTCCCACTCGAGCGCCATGGCCAGCTCGTGCTCCGTGACCCCGGCGCGGATCTGCGGCAGCAGCCGGGTCAGCGCGTCATCGGCGACCGTGCAGGCCGACGCCGACCCGCTCGAGCTCGGACGGCTCCTTGATCTGTCGCTGCTCCTCGACCCAGCCCTCGACCGGGACCAGCTCGAGGTCCGTCGGCCGCCTCGGCCAGCCGGTCCCAGGTGGCGTGGCTGACGAAGCCGGCCTCGAGCGCCACCCGCCGCACGCCGCCTGCCTCGCCGCCGCCACTGCCCTAACGGGCCGCAGCGACCGAACGATCTCCGGCCAGCGGACGCGAAGTCGCCGTAGACGTCCTCGATGCGCGCGTCCGGGCACTGCGTCCGCGGCCTGGAGCCGGTAGCGCGAGTCCGCCAGCACCACGACCTCGTCCCGCGAGACGAAGAACTGGCCCGACACGCCGGCCACCTTCTCCTCGCCGTCGCCGCAGGTCGAAGCCGGTCAGGTAGCGCGTGTTCTCGCGACGAACGCCGAAGTAGGCGTCGACGCCCTCGCGCGCCATGCGCGCGCGCAGGTCCGCCAGCCTGCGGGGCCGCGACGCGTCGATCGTCGGCGGTCCAGCGCGCGAGGTCGGCGTCGGTCGGGACGCGGTCCTGCGCGAGCGGTGGCGAGGGCGCACGGCGATCCGAGCGACGGTCACGGCGACGCTACGGCGTGGGAGACGGCTTGACTTTGGGGGTCGGCTTCGGCGTCGGCGCCGGCTTGCAGTTCGCGATGTTGTGCGACTGCTCCTGGAGGGTCCGTGCGAACACGTGCGTCTTCCAGCCCGGGCAGGCGTAGAAGTAGGCGTAGTGGCCGCTGGTATCCGGGCTGATGGCGGCCTGGATCGACGCAGCCTCGAGGGCGAGTCGATGGGCCCGGGCGGCAGCCCTTCGGTGATCCAGCTCTGGTACCCGATCAGGTCCTGGCTGACCTGTACCTGGCTCAGATCGGAGTGCCCCGTGAGTTCCAGAACGCGACGAGTGCCCAATCATTGAAGTCCAGCTCTCCGCAACTGCATGGTGTCGTTGGCGTAGATCACGGTCGGCTCGGAGTTCAGCAGCGAATTGCCAAGGATGCCATTGAGCCGGTTGGTGTAGACGCCCGCCACCTTGACCCGCTCGCTGTCCACGGGGGTCTCTTTCTCGACGATGCTGGCCAGCTTGAGCACGTCGTAGAACTTCTCGTGCTTCGCGGTCGCCTGGTCGATGACGCTCTGGCCAACGTCCTTCTGCCACTGGTCGAGGAGCAGCCGCATCAGCGCGTCCGGGGGTGATGTCGGGCCTGAACGGAGAACACCCCGAGCCCGAGGAAGCCCTCCAGGCTCTTGCCGGCGGGCAGCGCCGACAGCCAGGGATAGTCGGTCCGCAACTGGTCGGGCGGATTGAGCGCCTCCTGGTACCAATCGTTCACGTTCATCGACAAGTCGAGCGTCTGGAGATACGCAGCGACCTGCTCGAGCCGCAAGACCACCACGAAGCGCGACGGCGACGAGCGGGTTCTTGGGATCGGGCGTCTTCTGCATCCGATCGACGATCGCCTGCGGCGTCATCGTCTGGTTGAGGTTGAACAGGCCGGTCTGGATCTTGTCGCCGGCGCCCTCGCTCGCGACCAGGTACTGGAACACCAGCGGGCGCGCGATGAGCTTGTTGTTGGCCAGGTCGGCGGCGATCTGCTTCACCGTCTCGCCGCTGGCGACCGTGATGGGAACCACCGTCGTGTCGGTGCCTGCCGGTGTCGAAAGCGACGCACCCAGCTCGTCCTTGACCAGGCCGCCGATGAACGGGTAGTTGATCGCCGACGTGTTGCCTTCCGCCATTCCGGCAGCGAAGGAACGCAGCGCAGGCATGCCCACGAACAGGCCGCCGACAACGACGACCAGCAGCGACCACCAGGATGACCATGAGGCCCCGGTAGCGACGAGCACCGCCACCGCCATTGCGCGGCCGGTAGCCGCGCATGCGCAGCTCGGCGCGCTCCGCGCCGGATCGGACGCCGCGGTTGCTATCGGACGAGCTCGATCCTGACACGCTCACCTGGCCGCCTCCGACTGGCGCGCGTCCAGCTCGGCCTGAAGGATGGCCGCGGCTGCCTCGCGATCGACGCGTGCGCGATACGCTCGCAGCGCGCGGGTGGTCGGTGCCGCACCGGTGTGCGACCGACGGACGCGTCCGATCCGCGCTTCCGCCTGCTGGCTCGTGTGCCGCTCATCCCGCCACGAGATCGGCAGCCCCACGAGCGAGGCGATGCCGTCGGACCACTCTCGCGTCACGCGAGCCTGCTCCCCCTCGCGTGCCATCCGCCCGAAGCGGCAGACCGACGATCAGCTCGGTCGCCGCCTGCTCAGAAGCCAGCCGGCGCAGCGTCGTGGCTTCCGCGACCGCGTCCGAACGATTGATGGTCGTCAACGCGCGGACGGTGCCACTGGTGGGATCCGCAACCGCGACGCCGATCCGTCGAGCCCCCACGTCCAGGCCAAGTAGCGTCATGAGCGGCTGTGGGTCGGAGCCGCTGCTTGTAGCGGGCGCGCGGCAAGGACGAGGGCTGGTCGCGGGTATGTCAATGAGGGGCTACCTCGGGAATACGGGGCTCTCGATGGTCAGGTTGATCCGCCGAGGGTCGTCGGGGATCGATGGCACAAAGTCCGGCCAGATGGAGATGTCAGCCGTTCCGTAGCTGGCAAGTATGGACCGAGCGTCGGAAACGGTCTTGCCCTTGATCTCCGCCACCAGTGCGTCCTGGTCAGGCGGCGCATATTGCTGCATGCTGGCAGTCACGTCGTAGGAGACCGTCGAGCCGCTCACGGTGCCTTCCGACGGCGTCGTCATGATCGTCTGCGGGAATGATTGGACGTTCGCCGGGACGGCTGCCTGCAGCTGCTGCCCCGCGACGCTGGTGACCAGCTCCAGGTCAACGCCCAGCACCGTGCCATCCGCCGACGCGGAGAGCGTGAACTGGTCCATCTGCTTGTCGACGAGATCGCTCGACGCCTGGTCCGCGGTCACCGTTCCGAGCGTCGCCGTCTCCGGGTAGATGGTCAGGCCCTGGGGCGTGTTGGCGGGATCACCGAGCGCAGTGGTCAGGTCGGCGCGCAGCTTGGCGCTCAGCGATGCGACGGCGTTGTCGTAGTCGCCTTGGGTGATCGTCAACAGGGTGACCCTGGCGCCGCCGCTCATGGGTTTCGGGTTGCTGACCGTCACGAACAAGGTCGCCAGCGGGTCCGGCAATACGGTGACCCTGCCCACCGGGACATTTCCGGACAGCCCGCCGACGACCGCCTGGACCGGAATCTCCATCTCCGAAGGCTTGTTGACCTGCGCCTTTGGGATCGATGCCTCCTTCGTGGTCTGGAACTGGGTGCCGTCTCGGGTGCTGACAATCGTGCCCTCGGGGATCGACACGTCGGCGTCCGTGTTCGTGCTCGTGAACACCACGGACCCGGTCGCCGGCACCTGCGTCACCGTTTGACCGGTCGCGTTGAACGTGCCGGTTTCCGGTAGATGCAGGGTCACGGCCTCGGCCGGGATCCGGCCCGTCGACGGGTCCGAGACGGCCACCGACGGATCCGCGACGACGTGGATGACGCGTGGCCCGAACGTCTGTGTCTCGGGCTGCAGATGGATGGTCGCCGTCGGAAGCGTCATGTACGCGCCATAGGCAACACCGCCCATCGCGGCCAGGACCACGCCGATCACCAGCACCTTTCCGAGGAAGCCGGCTGTACCGGCACCCCAGCGCCGGCGCGGGCCCTTGACCACGGCCGTCTCCTCGGGTCCGGGCACCGTCCAGGAATCCGCGCCCTGCGGGCCGAACCCAACCGTTGCGGCGCGCGGCGCAACCGCGAGCCCTGCGGCCGCGGCGCTGGACTGCGCGATGGCCGTGGTCACCGTTTCTCCGGGCATGGGCGGCGGCGGGATCGTCTCCTGCCGCTCGGCCTCTCCTACCGAGCCGAAGGTGCGGGCGCCGGCCGATGCTGCGAGCGCGCGAACGCCCGGCTCGCCGCTGACCACGTCGAGCGACACACCGTGCTGCTGCGCCTCGCGGAGCAGGAGACGGAAGTTGATCCGGCTCGTGCCGATCCGGGATCCCGGCGGCAGAACCAGGATCACGCGCTTGTCGTTGGCCGCGCGAAGCCTCGTGACGGCGTCGGTGATCTCGTCCGCGACGTCGAGGTACGAGACGCTCATGAACCCCTCATTCGATCCGCCGAAGAGTCTGAACCCGCGGCCACGCGGGATGCGATCGGTCGCAGCGACGCGGCACGGACGCTCGCGGCGGAGACGCGCGCCACTCTTCAGACGCGCATCAGCTTCAGCACTTTGCGCAGCGCCGCATCGAGCGGCGCCTCCGGTTCCCGACATCTCGATGGCCTGGTAGGCCAGCGCCATCGGCGTCACGTCCTGCTGGTCGACAAGCAGGTTGGTCGAGTCCTCGATCGCCTTGCACGGCCGAGGCTCGATGATGTTGACCTGCGGCGGGCGGGCGAACGGGCAGGTCTTCGGGCGAAGCCGGGAGCCCGCAGCGCGGCGGCGATCTGCGGCAGCCGCGAGCCACCGCCGCACAGCTCGATGCGACCGGGCAGCAGCCCGTGCTTGCCGAACTCCTCGAGCACCAGCTCCACGCCCGCGGCCCAGACCGCCACGTCCTCGGCGATGATCGTGCGGACCGACGTCGGCATCCTGTGATCTCGACGCCGCGCGCGTAGTCGATCTTGAGCTCCTCGGCGCGTGAGAAGGGCAGCTCGAGCCGATCGCCGAGCGACTTGGTGAAGGCACGGCCGCCGAGCGCGAACATGCGCGTCGCCTTCGACGCCGCCCTGGCGCACGAGCGCCACGTCCGTGGTGCCGCCGCCGACGTCGATGAACAGTGCGCCCGCCTGCTGCACGCTCGTCGCCGCCGAGGCAACGCGCCACCGCGTACGGCTCGGCGACGATGGCGAGCAGCTCAAGGTCCAGCTGGCTGGCCACGGTCCGCAGCGCGCCCAGGTGGATCAGCGGCGCAAAGGCGTTGAAGATGCTGATCTTCACGTGGCGGCCCTGGAAGCCGACCGGGTTCGTCACCGGGTAGCCGTCGATGCTTGCCGCCGGTGACGGCCGCGTGGACCAGCTGGATGTCGACGTTGGGCAGGCCGGTCTCCCAGGTGATGGCCCGTTCCGCGTCGCGCATGGCCTCGCGCTGGACGCCGTCGATCAGCGTCTGGAGCTCCTGGTCGGTGATCGGCTGGTCCGGCCGCTTGCGCTCCTGGGTGTGCGCTGGTCGTGAAGCCCTTGACCAGCTCGCCGGCGATGCCGATGACCACCTGCGTGCGACCGGAAGCCGGCCATCTCCTCGGCTTCCTGGAGCGCCACCTGGCAGTTGTCGACGACCGCGGCGATGTCCGCGACGGTGCCCGACTGCATGTGCGCCAGGCCCTGGCGCTTGCGGCCGGCGCCCTGGACGTTGCCGTGCCCGTCGCCGTCGATCTCGAAGACGAGCGCCTTGGCGAACTCCGTGCCGATGTCGAGCGCGGTGCAGCGCAGCCAGCGACGGCGCTCTCCGGTCGCGTTGCAGGAAGCCGGCGCCAGAAGGCCACGCTAGGTGGTCGCGCGAGCCGCGTCGTGGCGCGGCGCATCGAGCACGTCGGTCAGCGCCTGGCGGATGGCCTCCAGCGCGCTCGGCAGCCGATCGCGACGCGTGCCGCGGGCCTGGGCCATCTCGCGGCCGGCCGCCGCCCTTGCCGTCGATGACGGTCGCGCCGGCCTGACCAGCGGCCAGCGGACACGCCGCGCGCCACCAGGTCGTCGCTGACCGTCACGAAGAGCTGCGGCTCGTCGGCCTCGAGGGCGAGGGCAATCACGCCGTCGCCCAGCTCGCCGCGCACGTCCTTGGCGAAGGCCTTGAGCTCCTCCATCGAGTCGAACGGCGTGGGCGTAGGCGACGAAGCGAGTTCCGTCGATCCATTCCGCGCTGCGGACGAGCTCGGCCGGTCGGGCCTGGCCGGACGACGTGGCGCCCTTCGGGCGCGCGCTGCGCGCCTTGAGCTCCTCGATGCGTTCCGGGAGGCGCTCCGCCGACTGCGCGCCCCGCGGCTTCGTGGCCGCGTCCAGCAGCTGGACGCGCTCCTCGAAGTAGGCGTCCGCGGCGTCGCCGGTGAGCGCCTCGATGCGGCGCATGCCGGAGCCGATCGAGCGCTCGCCGGTGATCACGAAGCTGCCGATCTGGCCGGACGCGCGGCAGTGCGTGCCGCCGCACAGCTCGAAGCTGTAGTCCTCGACGCGGACGGTGCGCACCGTCTCGCCGTACTTCTCGTCGAAGAACGCGTCGGCGCCCTGCTTGATCGCCTCGGCCATGGGCATGTACTGCCACCGTGACCGTGCGGTCGTCGCGGACCACGCCGCGCACCTCGCGCTCGATGGCGCGCTTCTCGTCCGCGGTCAGCGGCCGGTCGAAGGGGAAGTCGAAGCGCAGGTAGTCGGGCGTCACCAGCGAGCCGGCCTGGCGCGCCGACTCGCCCGACCGTGTTGCGCAACGCGCGGTGCAGCACGTGCGTGCCGGTGTGGTTGCGCATCGTGGCCGCGCGCCGCGCCGGCGTCGACCTCGGCGTGCACCGACTCGCCGACCGCGACGCGGCCATGGCAGCTTGCCGCGGTGCACGAACAGGCCGGCGACCGGCTTCTGCGTGTCCTCGACCGTGAAGAGCGACCGCGCCGTCCGCGTCGCGGATCACGCCGCGGTCGCCGACCTGGCCGCCGCCCTCGCCGTAGAACGGCGTCACGTCGAGGACCAGCTCGGCGTCGGCCGGCCGCGTCGACCCGCAGCTCGACCTCCGGCCTTGGCCTCGAGCTCCTGGTACTCGGTGCCGTCGCGCAGGATCGCGACGACCTTGGCGTCGGGTCTCGGTGCGTCTCGTAGCCGACGAACTTGGTCTCGCCGGCTGCCGCACGATCGAGTCGTAGAGCGCCTCTGAGCTCGGCCTGGTGGGCCAGGTCGGCCTTCTTGCCCGAGCGGCTCGCGCTGCGCTGCTCGGCGAGCGCCTCGTCGAAGCCCAGCCGGTCGACGCGCACGCCGTACTCGGCCGCCAGCTCGATGGTCAGGTCGATCGGGAAGCCGTAGGTGTCGTGCAGGCGGAAGGCCACCGCACCGGGCAGCACCGGCGCGTCCGTCGGGCAGCTCCTCCGGCCGCCGTCCGACGACGCGGTCCGCGACGGTCAGCGGGATGAGCGCCTCTTCGAGCTGGATCGGTGCCCGCCTCGAGCGTGCGCGCGAACTGCCGCCTCCTCGCGCAGGATCGTGCCGAGGATCTGCTCGCGCCGCGCCGTCGAGGTACGGGTACGCCTCCTTCATCGTGTCGATGACGACGTCCGCGGTCTGGGCGAGGAACGGCTCCGTGCGGCCGAGCAGGCGGCCGTGGCGCACGGCGCGCCGCACGATCCGGCGCAGCACGTAGCCGCGGCCCTCGTTGCCGGGCAGCACGCCGTCCGCGATCAGGAAGGTCATCGCGCGCGAGTGGTCGGCGATCACCTGGTAGCTGAAGCGCTCGGTCTCGAACGTCTCCGGGTCGTGGCCGAGCAGCTCGCGCATCCGCGCGTGGATGGGCGTGAAGAGGTCCGTGTCGTAGTTGGTGGTGACGCCCTGCAGCACGCTCGCGAGGCGTTCCAGGCCCATGCCCGTGTCGACGCTCTTGAACGGCAGCGGCACGCGCGGGCCGTCCGGCTGCTGGTCGAACTCCATGAAGACCAGGTTCCAGATCTCGAGCCAGCGCGGGCAATGTCTCGCTGTGGTCCGGCACGCACTCCGGACCCTCGGACAGGTGGGCGCCGCGGTCGTAGTGGATCTCGCTGCACGGCCCGCACGGGCCGGTGTCGGCCATGCGCCAGAAGTTGTGGTCGTCGCCCTTGTCGACGTCGCCCCAGCGCGCCATGCGCTCCGGCGGCAGGCCGATCTCGTCGCGCCAGATGGCCCGCGCCTCCTCGTCGTCCGTGTAGGTGGTCGCGGCGAGCCGCGTCGGATCGATGCCGCAGATCCTTCGGTCAGGAAGTCGCCAGGCCCAGTGGATCGCCTCGCGCTTGAAGTAGTCGCCGAAGCTCCAGTTGCCGAGCATCTCGAAGAAGGTGTGGTGCCGCGGCGTCCGGCCGACCTCCTCGAAGTCGTTGTGCTTGCCGGCCACGCGCAGGCAGCGCTGGACGTCCACGGCGCGCGTGTAGCTGCGCGTCTCGGCGCCGCGCAGCACGTCCTTGAACTGGACCATGCCGGAGTTGGTGAAGAGCAGCGTCTGGTCGCCGCGCCGGCACGAGGCTGGCGGAGGGCACGACGGTGTGGCCGCGCTCCTCGAAGAACTCGAGGAAGCGGCGTCGAATCTCGGCTGACGAGAGCGATTCCACGGTCAGCCGAGTGTACCGAACGGTGAGCCCCCGGCCGGCGGTGCCACTGCCATGCGACGTCGCGTGGCTTTGAAGCGTCGGCTGCTTTGTTGGGGGCACGAAGGACGCGCCGTATCGGCGTTTTCCCTGGATTTCCCGTCACGTGCACCAAAAACGTGCCGTAGCGGCGGTCTGCCCCGGATTTCCCGTCACGTGCACCAAGGACGTGCATAGGCGGAGCAGGACGCTCTGGAGTGCCATTGCGGACCGTGCGCCACGCTCAAAGGCCCCACTCAGGACGGCGGAATCACCCGTGGAAGCCCGCCATTGTCCTCCTAACGCATCAGGGACGTGCAGGTGACGGGACGAATGGGACGGGCCGCGCCGTCAACCCCAGCGCGGCCGAACGCGAGGCCACCCGACTCCCGAGATACTGGCCGGCGCCAAGGCGCGGCCCTACTTCGCGAGATCCCTCCGCTGGAGGCCCCAGGCGCCCAGCACGAGCCCGCCGAACGCCAGCACCAGCATCAGCACGATGCCGCCGACGTCCCAGTTGCCGACCATCGGCTGGCCGAAATGGGCGGTCAGTGCCAGCTGGTGCATCCAATCGGGCAGCTTGAGCGCCGGCACGACCAGGTCGATCAGGAACGTCACGATCACGATCCCGGCCACGATCTCGCCGGCAAATCCAGCGCCGAACACACCGCCGACCGCGAAGCCGATGCCACAGAGCGCTGCCGCGTAGAGCCCGAGCGCGGCCGTCCCCAGGACAGGCGTCAGCACGTCACCGCCGCCGATCGAGGCACCGATCCCGATGCCGATCGCGACCACGATCGTCATCACGACGACCGCGGCCAGCACTCCGAGCCCGCTCTGCACCACCCACGGCACCCGCCGAAGCGGAGCCGCGAGCAGCATCTCGGCGCGTCCCGAGCCTTCGTCGGAAGCCCAACCGGCGATCAGCGTCGCCGCCGCGAACCCCGCGAAGATGATCCCGAACTGCACGAACGTCAGCTGCAGGAAGCCGGCGGCGGTCCCGAAGTCGATGTTCGGAAAGACCTGCTGGAATACCTTCAACACCTCGGGAGCCTGCTTGGCCAGCTCCCCGCCGAAGGAGGCGGCCGCGGCGCCGAGCACGAACCCGGCGATCGCGATGCCGATGCCCCAGGCGATTGCAACGGGCAGTCGCTCACCCAGCGAGCGAGTCAACGGGTTCCCCAGCCCCAGGGTCCAGCGCGGCATGCCAGGCCACGGAATGCGCGATGTCTGACCGAGGTCGCGGCGCGTGAACGCCACGATGCCGACCGGTAGCAGGATCAACGGGACGAGCAGGAGCGGGAGCAGGTCGATCCAGTTGAACGAGCCTGCCAACGGCTGGAAGTGCGCCGTCCAGCCCCACCAGGTCAGGTTGGCCGGACCGGCGAACGCTGGCACGGAGCCCTGGTAGCCGTTCACGAAGTAACCGATGACGACGATCACGCCGGCAATGCCCGCGGACGCGGCGCGGCCGACGAACGGCGAGAGCGCGAATGCGACCGCGCCGGCAGCGAGACCGACGAGGCCAACCCAGAGCCCGAACGCGATCGACGCCTCGAGCGAGATGGCGTCGTCCGGGAGCGTGCCGAACGCCGACGCCGACACGTACGTCGTGAGCGCCACGATGATCGCGACGAACGCCATCGCGGTGACGTGCGCGGACACCTTCTCGACCGCGATGCGGCGCTTCCCGAGCGGCGTCGCGGCCACGAACTCGAGGCTGCCCCGCCGCGCCTCGCCCGCGAGCGTGCCGGACAGCGCGAAGAGCGACCACAGCGCGGTGATCAGCCCGAACGAGCCGCCCGACTTCCAGGCGATCGAGCCGCCGAGAGTCGTGATGTTGATCGGGAATGGGTTGCCATAGATGCCGGTCAGGACTGGTGGGAGGCTCGCAACAAGGTTCGCGAGCTGCTGGCGCGACGCCAGCGTGGCGTACGCCTCGCCGAAGCCGATCGCGCTCGTGAGCATCAGGATCGCGAGAGTCCCGGCAACGATGATGAAACTCAGACGGGAGTCGCGGAGCGTCTTGGCGTAGACGCTGCCGAGGCCGTAGATCCGGCTCCAGGTCGAGATTGGCGGTCGGACCGTCGCGGGCAGTTGGCCGGCTTGCGCGCTCACGAGGGCACCTCGTCCGGACGAGCGCCCGTACTGCGCCAGGAACGTCTCTTCGAGGCTCGGCTCGCGGCTGACAAAGTCGAGCAGGTCGTACTTGGACGCCTCGCGCACGACCGGCGTGATCGCGCCGAAGACGCGCAGCGACAGCGTGTGGTCGGTCGACTCAACGTCGCTGACGCCCGGAAGGATCTTGAACTCTTCGAGCGGCACCGTGCCCGAGAAGCGCAGCTCCACCTGATGGTGTGCCAGATCGCGGAGCGCCTCGACGCTGTCCACCTTGACCAGGCGGCCATCGCGGATGATCGCGACGCGGTCGCACGTCTTCTCGACCTCGGACAGCACGTGGCTCGACAGGAAGACGGTGCGGCCCTCTCGCTTTCCCTCGGCGCAGCGCCTCGAAGAAGCTCTGCTGCACGAGCGGGTCGAGACCCGAGGTGGGTTCGTCCAGGACCAGCAGGTCGGGCCGGTGCTGCAGCGCGATCACCAGGCCCACCTTCTGCTTGTTGCCCTCGGCTGTACTCCTTGAACTTGCGTGACGCGTCGAGGTCGAGCAGCTCGATCAGCCGCTGCTGGTAGATCGGATCGACGCCACCGCGGAGGTTCGCGAAGTAGTCGATCGTCTGCTTGCCGGTGAGCCGGTCGTAGAGCGTGAACTCGCCGGGCAGGTAGCCGACGCGGCGATGGATGCCGACCGGGTCGACCGATGTCTCGATCCCGAAGACCGTGGCGCGCCCGCCGGTTGGACGGATCAGGTCGAGCAGGATCCGGATCGTGGTCGTCTTGCCCGCGCCGTTGGGCCCGAGGAACCCGAAGATCTCGCCCTCGTTGACCTGGAGGTCGACATCGACGATGCCCCGGTGCTCGCCGTACGACTTGGTCAACTTCTCCGTGGAGATGACGGCATTCATGCTGCGGATTCCCTTTCCGATTCCCTGGAGCCTTCGAACCAGAACTCGAGCGTCGGGCGATCGATCACGGCCATCGTCCCCGCAGGAACGCCGAGGATTCGTTCTCCCGCGCCCATGTAGGCGGCCAACGTCTGCTCGACTTCAGCGAGGCTGATCTGACCCGCGCGACAACCGAGGTAGAGACGGCCGAGCACCTCCTGGGTGGCCAGCAGCAGCGACAGGAACACCTGCGACGCGTGCCCTGGGTCCGCGCATTCGACGCTGCGCTCCGCGACGCCCTGCTCGAGGATCCAGGCGATCACCGGCGACAGACGCTCCAAGACGGTGGCGCGAAGGTGCTCGCGCACGAGGATGTTTCCGTCCGACCACCAGGTCGCGATGATCTCGAACATCAGCTCGCTGCGGTCGTACTTCCACTGCGCGATCGAGCCGAACAGCTGGCGCAGCTTCTCGGGCGCGGTGAGCCCTCCGTCCGCCACCAGTGGCCCTACCAGCCCAAGGACCGTGTCGGTCATGTCGTCGACGACGGCTGACAGCAGCGCCTGCTTGGAGTCGAAGTAGTGGTAAAAGGCGCCCTTCGACGCGCCAAGCTCATCGAGCAGGTCCTGGACGCTGAATGCGTCGTAGCCCTTGTTGGCGATCAGCCGTTGCGCCGCTTCGATGAAAGCGTCACGCCGCACGGCGCGGGCGGCGTGATCGACGGTGCGGGCCATTCGTCGCTGGGCTCCATGACGGTGGGGCCGCGTCGGAAGCCGCGTCTCGGGCGATTTCGCAAACCGACCGTCGGTCTGATAATAGCGCCACCGAGAAACTGGCGCGTGGCGCCAACGAGTGCTCGTGGAGGGTGCCGTCATGGCGGAGGGTGCCGAAGCCGCGAAGTTCCCCTCGATTTCTTACACCACGGGCGTTAGCTCGCAGGTGAGACTCGGCGGGCGCCTCAACGGCCGTCCGATGCTGCGAATCCACGCTCAGCCAGGCATCGTCGGGGAGCTCAACCTGCCCAAACGGCCGACAGATTTCGCGTTAACGCCCTCACGAAGGGAATCCGAGGGGATCCGACGCGGACGGCCAACGACAGGTCAGCTGACCAATCGGCGTTCACCACAGGTCCAACGGCACGCCGGCCGAAGAACCGGAAGAACGATCAGTCCGCCTCTCGATTCGCACCGATCGTCGTGGCGACGACCACGAGGCCGATTCCGACCCACGCGACGACCGATGCCCAGATGATCGCGAAGTCGCCCATCCTCAGCGGGTCGCCGACGCGCTGGCCGATGGCGTTTCCGGCGTAGGCACCGACGACCGCAGCAACGATCACGAACGGGAAGCGCGATCCTGCGTATCCGCGGATGAGCACGTAGATGAACGAATGGAAGGCGCCCACGAGGAGCGCCAGGATCGGCGCCGGTCCGATCGAGAGCTCAGGCACGAGGCAGCGCCGGGCGTTTCGTCAGGCTGCGATCCGGCCGCCGCCGATGACCTCGTCGTCGCGGTAGAAGACGCAGGCCTGTCCCGGCGCCGGCGCCCATGCGGGCCGCTCGAGCGAAACCGTCCAGCGGCCGGCGCGGTCCGGCTCGTTCGGCGTTGCGCGCCTGACCACTCCGTGAACCGGCTCGCCACGGTGGCGGATGCGCACCTGCGCGTCGAACTCGTCGGCCGGCGGCGGACCGGCAACAAAGGAGCCGCGCTCGATCGTGAACTCGCGGCGCTCCAGGTCCTGGCGGCGCCCGAGGGTGACGAGGTTCTGTGGCGCGTCGATCGTGGCGACGTACTGGCGCTCTCCCAGTGCAACACCGAGGCCCGTTCGCTGCCCAATGGTGTACGCGGCGGCACCGCGGTGTTCGCCGACGATCTGCCCGTCCGCGTCGCGCAGCTCGCCCGGCGTCTCCTGCCAGCCGGCGCGGACTTTCAGCGCATCCCGGTAGTCGCCGCTGGGGACGAAGCAGATCTCCTGGCTCTCCGGCTTCTCGGCCGTGGCCAGTCCCAGGCCGCGTGCCACGTCGCGCACCTCGGGCTTGGTCAGGTCGCCCAGCGGGAAACGCGTGTGGGCAAGCTGGTCCTGGCGCATGCCGTAGAGGAAGTAGCTCTGGTCCTTGTCCGGGTCGCGTCCCTTGAGCAGCCGCCAGCGCGGGCCAGTGCGGCTCCTCGATCACGTCGACGCGTGCGTAGTGGCCGGTTGCGACCGAGTCGGCGCCGTAGAGGTGGCGTGCGCGACCGAGCAGCGCGCCGAACTTCACGGTCGTGTTGCAGTCCACGCAGGGACTCGGCGTGTGGCCGTCGAGGTAGGCGCCCAGGAACGGCTGCATGACGCCGGCGTCGAACTCCCGCTCGAGGTTGAGCACGTAGAACGGAATGCCGAGCTGGGCGCAGACGCGTCGCGCGTCATCCGCGGCATCGAGCGAGCAGCAACTCTTCTTGAACTCGCTGTACGAGTCGGCAACGTCGTGGAGACGCATCCAGACGCCGATCGTGTCCTCCCCCGCGGAGCTCAGGAGCGCGGCCGCAACCGACGAATCGACGCCGCCCGACATGGCCGCGAGGACGCGTCTCGCTCAGGCCGGCACCTCCTCGGTCGCGTTCTGGGCGGACGTCCAGCGAGTTGGAGCCGAGAGTGGCTCCGTCGCAAGCGTCGCGGCAGCGTCGCGCAGTCGCTCGATCGTGCTCGGAATGACCTCTGCTGCCTGTTCGACTCGGCGTCGGTCGTCGTCCGCCCGAGCGAAAGCCGCAGTGCTCCCCTCGCCTCCTCGTCGGGGAAGCCCATCGCCGTGAGGACGTGGCTCGGCTCCATCGACCCGTCGTGCAGGCCGACCCGGTCGAGCAGCAGATTCCCTCCAAATCGAGCGCCTGCACCAGCGCGTCGCCCTCGACCCCGCGGATCACCAGCGAGAGCAGGCCGGGAAGGCGCGACCGGGGATGGCCGGTCACCTCGACGTCGGGAAGCTGCGTGAGCGCATCGCGCAACGATCGCGCTGGCGCCGCAGGCGTGCCCCGGTCTCGGCACGCTCCTGCGCACGCCAGCTCGTAGGCGGTCGCCATTCCGACCGCGGCGGCCACGTCCTCCGTGCCGGCTCGCCGATAGCGCTCCTGGGTGCCACCGTGGACCTGGGGCAAGATCGCCGTGCCGCGGCGCAACCAGAGCAGGCCGGCGCCACTGGGGCCCTCGAACTTGTGCGCGGCCATGCGTGAGGAGATCGGCGTCGAGCGTGGCGCACGTCGATGTCGAGAGACGACGCTGCCTGGACCGCGTCGACGTGGATCAGCGCGCCGCGCTGGGCTCGCGCGCGGCGGATCAGGTCGGCGATCGGCTGGAGCGTTCCGACCTCGTTGTTCGCCAGCTGCAGCGACACCAGGATGGTCTTCTCATTGAGTGCCGCGGTCAGCTGGTCCGGCTCGACGCGGCCGTAGCGATCGACCGGCAGGATCACGACCTCGAAGCCGAACTTCTCCAGGTGGGCAGCAGCTGTTGAGCACGCTGTGATGCTCGACTGCGGTCGTGATGATGCGGTTGCCGGTGGCCTTGCCGGCCCACGCCGCGCCCTTGACCGCGAGGTTGATCGCCTCGGTGCCGCCGCTGGTGAAGACGAGCTCCCGCGGATCGGCGTTGAGACGACGCGCGATCGCTCGCGCGCCTCGTCGAGCGCGGCACGCGCCTGGCGTCCAACCGCGTGCGGCGACGACGGATTGCCCCAGTCTCGGTGAGGATCGGCAGCATCGCGTCGAGTGCCTCGCGGCGGAGCGGCGACGTCGCGGCATGGTCGAGGTAGATGGGCGTGGCAGTCATTCGGTCGCGATTGTAGGTCGAGAGCGCGGCGCGTCGACTTTGGGTCACGACTCTCACGCCACCGGCCGAGTATGCCGCCGAGTAATCGATCCGCCGGTTTTCCGGTCCGAATCCCCGTCGGAGACATTCCTGCGCGTGCACGTGATTACCCGAGGGAATAGATCCACCGGACTGAGGGCCTCGACGACCCACCGACATGCCGCGGACCGGCAGATGATCACTCAGCGGAATTACTCGGCGGGAAGGAGGTGGCCAGGACGGCGTGAAGCAGGTGCGCCGCGCGCGTTGAGCTACGTTTCGAGTCCCTTCTTGATCATCCCGAGCGACGGGTCCGGGCCACGCCAGCCGATCAGGTACTCGAGGCGGATCGGGTGCGAAGGCCTCGTAGAAGACGACGTCCTCCTCGCCGAGCTGGCGAAAGGCGTGGATCCAATTCGAAGGGATCACCAGGATCGAGCCGGGGCCGACCTCCGATTCCTCGTCGCCGACCTTGGCCCAGAGGCGGCCGCTTTCGACCAGCATCAGCTGCTCGGCCTCGTGCGAGTGGTCGGGAATCACGACGCCGCCGCGATAGACGATGCGGGTCAGCATCGTCTTCTCGCCCGAGATGACCTGGCGGTAGACGCCCGGGATGTACTCGACCGTGGGCAGCTCGTCCCAGGTGGCGATCTGGCGCAGTGCCATCAGCGGGCGTCCTCCGGTCTCGGTGGTGTGGCTTGGGCTTGGTCGTCGCGAGCGGCCTTCTCGTCCAGGGCGCGAAGGATCATCTCCGGCGTCACGGGCAGCTCGGTGAAGCGGATGCCGGTCGCGTCGTGGATCGCGTTGACGATGGCCGGGATGGGCGAGTTGGCGGTCATCTCGCCGACGCCCTTCACGCCGTAGGGGCCGTTCGTCGACGGTATCTCCAGGACGACGGCGTCGACGTAGGGCATCTCGAACGCACCCGGCATGAGGTACTCGCTGAAGTCACGCGGCGAGTGCTCGGGCGACGGGTAGTACGGCATCGTCGTCTCGTAGAGCGCGTGCGACATCCCCATCCACGCACCGCCGACGATCTGCCCGCGGACCAGCGCCGGGTTGACCTGCCGGCCGACCTCATATGCGCTCCGCAGGCTCAGAACGCTCACGCGCCCGGTCTCCGTGTCGACTTCCACCTCGGCCACGGTGCAGGCGTGCGCCTCGGTCGAAATCGGGGTCCATGGCGCCGGTCTCCGGGTCGACATCGCTCTTGGGCTTCATGAACGAGCCGCGACCCGAGATCGTGCGGCCGTACTTGAACTGCGCCGCGGACGCGATGTCGGCGATGCGCATCGATCGGTCGGGGCTGCCGCGGACGACAACGCTCCCCTCCCCGTCGAACTCCAGGTCGTCGCGACTCACCTCCAGCTCGTCTTCCGCGACATCCAGGATCGACTCGCGCGCCTCCTTGGCGGCGGCCATCACGGCGTTGCCAACCCGGTGCGTGGCGCGGCTGGCGAACGTGCCCATGTCGTGCGGCCCGGTGTCGGTGTCGGCGGTCTCGATGTAGACGCCGTCCATGCCGACCCCCAGGGTCTCGGCGCAGATCTGCCCGATCACCGTGCGCAGACCCTGTCCGAGGTCCGTGGCAGAGAGCGTGACGACGAATCCGCCGTAGGTCGTCGCGTGGACGAGCGCCTGCGAAGGGTCGCCTCCGAGGTTCATACCCGTGGGGTAGTTGACTGCGGCCATGCCGGTCCCGCGCAACTTCGCCACGGTCAGCGGACCTCCGCCCCGTGTGCCGGCCCGCCCGCGGCTCGAGCGGCCGCTTCGGCGTCTCGCGGCGACGATGTCAACGCGCGCAGGTCGGCCGGCAGCTCGTGGCCGACCAGCTCGGCAGCCGCCTGCATCGTCTCAATCAGGGTGGCGTCCTCGACCACCTTGCGATGCGGCTTGATGTCGCCATTCCGGTACGCGTTCCGGAAGCGGACGGTCCACGGGTCGTGCCCGACGAGCTCCGCGATCATGTCCATCTGGCTCTCGATCGCGAACGACGCCATCGTGATGCCGAAGCCGCGCATGGCGCTCGCCGGGACGTGGTTCGTATAGACGCAGTACGCGTCGATCCAGACATTCGGAATGGCATAGGGACCGGCCGCATTGGCCGCGTGCTTCGTCAACGCGTACGGCGTCTGACGGCTGTACGCGCCCGAATCGGCGTAGCTGGTGACCTTTCGCGCGACGACCCGGCCGTCGTCCATCACGCCGTCCTTGATGCGGATGCGCCACGCACTGCGCGTGGACGAGACCTGCATCTCCTCGGCTCGCGTGTACTGGTAGCGGACCGGCCGGCCTGTGAGCATGGCGCCGAGGGTTGCCAGCGGCTCGACGATCACGTCGACCTTGCCACCGAAGCCACCACCCACCGTGCCGCCGACGAAATGCAGCCGTTTCCCCGGGACCTGCAGGATGATCTGCGTGTTGTCCAGGCTGAAGTAGAGCGCCTGCGTGTTGGTGTACACCGTGAAGCGACCGTTGGGCTCGGGCACGGCGATCGCCGCCGTCGTCTCCGTGGGTGCATGCTCGATCGGCTTGGTGTTGTAGACCCGCTCGACGATGTGGTCTGCGGTCGCGAACGCCGCGTCGACGTCACCGAAGCGGACGCGTCGGCACGGATGCCCTTCGTACATGAACGTGTTGTTGCCCCAGTGGGTCACGACCGGCGAACCTGGACTGACGGCCTCCTCCACGTCAAAGACCGCGGGCAATTCCTCGAGGTCGAGCTTCACGGCGGCGGCCGCGGCGTTGGCCGCCGGCTCGTTCTCCGCGAGGATCGCCGCGATCGGCTCGCCGCGATAGCGGACGCGTTCTCCGACCGGCGTCAGCACGAACTCCTCTTCGGGCTCGACGCCGATAAGGCCGAGGATCGTGTAGACGTTGTGCGGCACGTCGCCTGCGGTCAGTGCGCGGACGAAGCCCGGCACGCGCTCGGCCGCCGAGAGATCGAGGCCTCGAAGGCGGGCGTGGTGCGACGGGCTGCGGACCATCTTGAGCGTGAGCATTCCGGGGAACGTGCGATCGGTGGTGAAGCGCGTTCGGCCGGTGAGATGGCCCTCGGCGTCGCTTCGCGGTACGGACTTGCCGACGACGTGCAGCGGGCTCATGGCACCGCCTCGGCGGCGTGGTTGGCAGCCTCGGCCGCACGGCCGGAGCCGGCCTCGGCCACAGTGCCCGCGGCTCCCGCGACACGCTGGATCGCTGCCACGATCGGCTCGTAGCCGGTGCAGCGGCAGACGTTGCCGGCAAGCGCTTCGATGATCGTTTCCCGCCGCGGGCTCGGTTCGCGCTCGAGCAGAGCCGTGGCGATCACGATCATCCCGGGCGTGCAGTAGCCGCACTGGAAGCCGCCGGTCTCGAGGAATGCCTGCTGGATCGGCGTGAGGCCTTCGGTCCTGGAAAGCGTCTCGATCGTCGTCAGACGGCGGCCTGCCACATCCTCGACCGGAACCAGGCAGGAGAGGAACGGCTCGCCGTCGACCAGCACCGTGCAGCTCCCGCACCCACCCTGCCGACAGCCCTCCTTCACGCCGGTCTGGCCGAGCTGATCGCGCAGAACCTGCTGGAGCGTCGCGAGCGGCTGGACCATGACATCAACGTCGCGGTCACCCAACCGGAACGAGACGATCCGCGCGCTCAAGCGGCCGCTCCCCGCGCATCCACCACCGAGATCTGTTCGAGCGCCCGACGGACGAGCAAACCGATCATCCGCCGCCGATACCAGGCCGAGCCGATCGCGTCGTCCGTCGGTCGGGCGTCCGCGGCCGCAATCTCGGCAACTCGCGCGACCACGTCAGGGGTAAGCGCCGCAGCGGACAGCGCCGACTCCGCCCCAGTCGCCCTCTCCGGGAACGGGCCGCCGCCAACCGCGATCCACGACTGGTCAACGACCGTCCCGCGCCGCCGCAGCGTGACCGCCACGGTCGCGACCGCAGGCGTGTTGAGCTCTCGGCGGCCGAGCTTGATGTATGCCCATTCGATCGGCTTGCGCCGCACCGTGAAGCCGACCACCAGCTCAGTGCCCTGAAGCACCGTCGTCCCGGGATGGGTCCAGAAGGAAGCCAGCGGCACTTCGCGCTCGCCGCTCGGGCCTGCCACCCGGACGACCGCGTCGAGTGCCAGCAGCGCGACCGCCAGGTCGCCGCCCTTGGGGACGGTGAAGAGGTTCCCGCCGACAGTCGCGAGGTTGCGGACCGCCCACGCTCCCGTGTGCCGCGCGGCTTCCCGGAGCATGGCCAGCTGGGGCCCGCCGTCGACGCTGGTCGACGCAAGCAACTCGGCGACGGTCGTCATCGCGCCGATCCCGATCTCGCCATCGGTCACCGTGATGCCGGAGAGCCCGGCGTTTCGGAGACTGACGACGCGCTCCGGTGACCGAAGCCCGTCGGTGATGAGCGGCATCATGACGGTCCCGCCGGCCATCAGCGCGACATCCGACCCGCCGGTCGACAGCAGCTCGATGACCTCGGCGACCGATCCGGGCGCCAGGTACTCCTGAACGGTCACCGACCGACCGGCCTAGCCGACCACGTCGAAGACACGGATGTCGCCCATCGACGCCAATCGATGGAGTGACGGCTGCAGCGCCTCGTGCGCGAGCGACACGCGCCATCCCGCTGCCGCATCGCCATCGGTCCAGCGGAAGGTCATCCAGTAGCTGGTCGGGTCGTCCTGCGCGCGCAGCAGCGCAAGTGCGAGCAGTCCGTCCGACCGTTCGGCCGCGGGACGGTACTCCTCGCTGAAGAACGTGTCGAACTCGGCCTGGTGGTCGTGCTCGACGGTGAACGGGATGTGGCGCTCGATCATCGGATCTCCTCTGAGGCTCGATCGGAGCTCGATGCCCGGTCGGGCATCGCGGCAAGCGTGCTCTCGATGTCGCGAAGCATGGTCACGGTTCCGCTCACGACTGCGTCAAGGTAGGCCTCGCCGAACTCGGCGCTTGCCTCGCGTGCGTCGCCCCATGTCCCGCTCTTCGTGGCTCGATAAACCGATCCCGGGGACGAGAAAAAGAACGCCGTGTGGACGGCCGGACCGTTGCGAACCTCCGGAAATGGCGGCATCTCGGCGTTTGCCGCCTCCATGTCGACGAGTGCCGGGTTGACCGCGATCACGGCCGAGACCTCGGCCCGGTTTGCGTGCAGGCCCTGCTCCGGCCCGAAGTACATCTGTGCCTGCTCGGCCGTCATGCCATCCCAATAGTTGACCGGAAAAGCGCGAACTCCGGCCGGAAGCCGCGGGGCGGCATTCGCGCAGGCATATGCGATCGCATAGGTGTTGTCGTAGTGGCCGTTCAGGAAGCAGATTCGGCGGAACCCGATCGACGCGAGCGATGCCGCGAGGTCCTCGATCAGCGCCATGAAGGTCGGGATCCGAATGTGCACGAGCCCGGTGAACCCCACGTGGGGGTACGACAGCCCGTAGTTCACGGTCGGCGCCACGACCGCGCCGACCTGCGGCGCCACGCGTCGCGCGACCTCCGTCGGCACGATCGCATCGGTCAGCAGCGGTCCGTGCGGTCCGTGCTGTTCCGTCGATCCCACCGGGACGATGACGGTGTCGTTGCCGCGCAGGAAGGCCTCGACCTCCGGGGAGGTCATCTCGCCAAGGAAAACGGTCGGCGGCTTCATGGATGCTCCCTCATAGGATCGCTACGCGACCGTCGATGTCAGCGTGCCGATGGACTCGATCGCGCAGGCCAGGTGGTCACCGGATTGGAGGTGCCGGCCGGCGTCGGGACCGATGCGCTTCGGCGTGCCGGTTGCGATCAGATCGCCGGGCCGCAACGCGACGTGCGCACCGAGGAACGCGACGATCTCCTGGATCGAAAAGCGCATCTGCGCCGTGCGGCCGTCCTGGATGGTCACGCCATTGATGGTGAGGCACACGCCGAGGTCGGTCGGGTCGAGTTCGTCAGCGGGAATGATCCAGGGCCCGACCGGGCAGAAGCCCGGCATCGACTTGCCCAGCAGCCACTGGTCACCATCCAGCCATGGGTCCTGCGAGGTCACGTCGTTGACGATCGTGTAGCCGAGGACGGACGACTCCCGCCCGATCACGACGCCGAGCTCGCATTCGGCGTCCACGTTCTGCGTGAGCGTTTGATCCCAGGTGATCGCGGCGGCGTCGCCGACGAGCGACGACGAGGCCTTGCCGTAGATGAGTGGCCGCTCCGGCCGACCGGTGTCGGTCCCGCCCGGATCGCGGTAGTTCATGCCAACGGTGTAGATCGCGCCGATCGCAACCGGTTCGCGATGGCCGTCACGAAACGGCAGGCGAAACCCGCTCATGCCCGCACCGTGGAATCGGCGAGGAGCGGAGCCACTGCATCGCGCATCACACCGGCCATCCCCGCGACGCCGGTCCAACGCTCGAACGCGATCGCCGCCTGTGCGATCAGCATCTCCGACCCGTTGGCGGCCCGGAGTCCCCTGGCGCGCGCAGCCGCCAGCAGCGGCGTCTCGGCCGGGACGTAGACGAGGTCGAAGACGGTCGCGTCGTCTCGGAGCCGATCGACATCGATCGTCGCGCCCGGGTCGACCATCCCGACGGTCGTGGCATTGACGGCGAGATCGGCGGCTGCCAGTGCCGCAATGCGCTCGGAATCGTCGTGCGCGACGCGGACCGATCCCTCGCCGACGTCGCCAAAGCGCGTGGCCAGCGCCTCCGCTCGATCGCTCGTCCGGTTCGCGATCGTCACGCTCCGCGCGCCCGCCGAGAGCAGGGCGAACACCACCGCATGGGCAGCTCCTCCGGCGCCGGCAACGTAGGCGTCGACACCTTCGAGCGAACGTCCCAGTGCGATCTCGACCCCGGCACGGAATCCGGGCGCGTCGCTGTTGAAGCCGACCAACCGCCCGCCGGCGGACTTGTACACGTTGTTCACCGCGCCGATCTGGCGGGCTTCTGGCTCGACCTCGTCGACCATTTCGGCGACAACCTGCTTGTACGGAGCCGTGACACCGAGACCAAGCCAGCCGGGACCACGCGCAGCCTCGACGGCGGGCGCGACTTCTTCGAGCTCAAGCTCGGCGAGCACGTACTCCGCGTCGATGCCGGCCGCGCGGAATGCCGCGTCGTGCATCAGCTTGGAGTGGCGGCGGCGCAGGGGTTTGCCGAGCAACGCCACACGATCCGTCACGCGGCGGACGCGGCAGGCCGCGAACCGGCGCTTGCTGACGCGGCAGGTGAGGGTGAGACCGAAAGTGCCTCTCCGGAGCGAAGCGGTCCGGCCGGCGAGTTCCGTCGTGGATCGCCGGCCGTTGCCGGGAACTTCACGTTCGGGATGATCTCCTCGACCCAGGTGCGCAGCTGCGCGGGGTCCGGCGTCATCGTGTGCAGCACGAAGTACTCGACCCCGGCGTCGGCGCGCGCCTGCAGCGAGGCGATCACCTCGTCCGGTGTCCCAAAGAGGTAGACGGTCTCGAGGTACGCGTCGCCGCGCTCGCTGCTCATGACCTTGGCGAACGCGCGGTGCTGCTCCTCGCGGGCCCTGGCGGGGTCGTTGGTCATCACCAGGTGCAGGAAGTTCTCGTGAGCGACGACGCAGTCGCGCGGATCGCGGCCATGCGATCGGAAGTAGTCCTGGAGCTCGTTCCAGTCGCGCCTGATGTCGTCCGGCGGGCACGTCGGACGCGGGATCCAGCCGTCGGTGCGCAGCGTGCGCGCCTTGACCGACTCGACGAAGCGCGGCAGGTCCGGGGACTTGGGATCGGCCAGCTGCGAGCCGCCACCGATCCAGATCTCGGGACGCGCCGCGCGCGGCTCGATGAACACGTCGTCGACCGAGTAGTACGTGCCGTGGTAGGTGACTCGCTCGCCGTCGAAGAGCGGGTACAGGATGTCGAGCATCTCGTCGGTGCGCTTGCCGCGCTCCGACTTGTGCGTGCCGACCGCCTCGTACTCGATGTCGTTCCAGCCCACGCCGGCGCCGAGGATGAAGCGGTTGTTGGACAGGAACTGGAGCGTGGCCAGCTCCTTGGCCAGGATCACCGGGTTGCGCAGCGGCATGATCAGGATCGACGTGCCCAGGCGGACGTGCTCGGTCACGCCGGCGGCCACCGCCAGCGCCGAGAGCGGCTCGAGGAAATGGACGCTGTAGAACCGCTCGGCTGCGAGCAGGTGATCGGTGATGAAAAGCGAGTCGAAGCCGAGGTCCTCCACCTCGCGCGCGAACTCCTTGATCCCTCCGGCGCGCTCGGGACCATCGCCCTCCCAGATGTAGGAGGGCAGGAAGACCCCGAAACGGCTGACGTCACTCACGCGTTGATCCCCTCCTCTTCGGCCTTCAGTGGCCGCGGTACTGTGGTTCGCGTTTCTCGAGGAAGGACGCAGCGCCTTCCATGAGGTCGTCGGTGGCGAAGACGCGCACCGACGCCTCCAGCTCGGCTGCCAGCCCGGCTTCGATGTCGAGCTCGAGCGATCGGTCGATCAGGCGCTTGGCTTCGCGCACGGCGATCGGTCCGCGTTGTGCGACTTCGGCGGCGATGGCCTCGGCCGCGGCAAGTGCCTCGCCCGCCGGCACGACGCGATTGACGAGGCCGATGCGTGCCGCCTCGGCGGCGTCGATCACGGCGCCGGTCAGGATCAGCTCCTTGGCCTTGGCAAGGCCGACGATCCGTGGCAGTCGCTGCGTTCCACCGGCTCCCGGCGTGACGGCGAGCCGCACTTCGGGCAGCCCGAGCTTTGCTCGCTCGGATGCGATCCGGAGGTCGCAGGCGAGCGCCAGCTCCAGCCCACCACCCAGCGCGTTGCCCTCGATTGCGGCGATGGTCGGCACGGGCAGGTCGGCCAGACGTTTCGTGACGGCTTCCTCGCGCTCCAACAGCGCGCGGCCGCTCGCCCCGCGATGCGCGGCGAACTCCTTCACGTCGGAGCCCGCCGAGAAGTTGCGCTCCCCGGAGCCGGTGATCACGACAGCGCGAACATCACCGGGCTCGGCTTCCTCCAGCTTGGCAAGGGCAGCGTCAAGCTGGTCCAGCAGTGGCTGCGACAGCAGGTTGAGTGGTGGGTTGTCGAGCACCAGGTGCGCGACCTGGCCGAGCTCGAGCCGGACCAGCGCCTGCCGTACCGGAGCGTCCACGCTCACGTCCGCTGTGCCATGAAATCGGCCGAGAGGCCCATCGGGCCGGTGGCGTAGATGCGTGAATCCATCGTCCGAACCTGCTCGGCGACCCGTGGCGCGAAGCCCATCTGGTCGAGCACGTCGCGGCGGACGTCGATGCCGGGTGCGACCTCGATCAGGCAGACGCCGTCTGGTTCGAGGGCAAAAACCGCGCGGTCGGTGACATAGCGGATCTCCTGCCGGCGCTCGCGGGCCAGCTTGCCGTTGAAGGAGATCTCCTTCACCCCGGGCACGAACTTGCGCAGGCTGCCTTCCCTGGCAACGCGCACGCCGCCATCGATCTCGAGCTCCAGCCCCTGCGCGGTCATCGTGCCGACGAAGTTGATCTTGGGCGTGAAGGCGCTGATGTTGGGGAAGCCGCCCGGCCCGCGAACGCGGCCCTCGAACGCGTGGACGTTGACGTTGCCGTCGGCGTCGACCTCGGCGAACGAGAGGCTGGACACGTCGAGGCCGCCGCCCTCGTAGAAGTCGAACATATAGGGCTGGTCGATCATGGCCTGGTAGTTGAATCCGGCGCCGCCCTCGTTGCCCGCCACCGGCGCGCCGCCGAAGATGCCCTGCTCCACGGTCAGCACCAGCTGGTCGGTGATGCCCTCCTCCCACGCCACGCGGCCGATCAGCTGGCTGATGCCGAACCCGAGGTTGCAGACGTTCCCGGGCCGGAACTCGAGCAGGGAACGGCGGGCGATGATCTTGCGCACGTCCAGCGGCAGCGGGGGCTCCGGCACGACCGGCTTGCGCAGCTTGCCGGCGTAGTAGGGCGAATCCTGCGTGATGTACGTCTGCCACTGGTCGGGATCGACGAAGACGTAGTCGATGAGCGCGGCCGGCACCCGGACGTCACGCGGCGCGAGGTTGCCGCGCCGGGCAAGCTGGCGCACCTGTGCGATCACGATGCCGCCGCTGTTCCGCGCGGCCATGGCCATCGAGAGCATCTCGCCCTGGACCGCCTCACCCTCCATGGTCAGGTTGCCGTCCTCGTCCGCCGTGGTGCCGCGGATCACCGCGACATCGATCGGGAATGCGTGGAAGAGCAGCCACTCCTTGCCGCGGAGGGTCACGACCTCGACCAGGTCTTCGGTCGTTCGGGCGTTCTGCTTGCCACCGGTCTGCCGCGGATCCACGTAGGTGCCAAGACCGACCTGCGTCACCAGTCCAGGCCGGCCGGCGGCGATCTCGCGCATCAGCAGGCTGAGCACCCCCTGCGGGAACGAGTAGGCCTCGAGCTGGTTCTGCTCCACGAGCGCGCCGAGCCGCGGCTCGTTGCCGATGTTGCTGCCGATCGTTCGTCTGCTGAGGCCTGGCAGGCCCGAGCTGGGAAAAGCCGCGCTCCGCGAAGTCGCCGATGCCCACGATTCGCACCGTGGTCAAGTCACGAGGATGGCCAGTTTCCTGGAAGACCTGTGCCAGCTCGTCGATGAAGCGCTGCGGCACGGCGTGCCCGGCACCCGACCCGCCGACCACGATCGTCGCGTCGTCGCGGACCTTCTCGACGGCCTCGCGAACCGTGATGACCGTGCTCATTGGCGCGTCCTCGGGTCGCGTGCACGGCGGGCTGCGCCGTCCGATTGCCGCCCGGAACGGTCATCCCAACGAAATCGACGTGCGCGTGGATCTGTGCCGCGTGCGTGGATCTGTGCCCGCGCGTGGATCTGTGCCCGCGCGTGGATCTGTGCCCGCGCGTGGATCTGTGCCCGCGCGTGGATCTGTGCCATTTAGCAACCCGGGTGGTCTTATGTGGCTGCGCAGCCTCGCAAGCGCCTCATCCGGGTCGTTTCGCGTACCAGGTACCACGCTGGTTGCTATGCGACGCGGAGTAACGGCGACAGTCTGTTTACCACCACACCCATTGCTATCTGGGAAACGTGCGAGCACGCCAGGACCGACGTGGGCCGGGGTGATCGCGGCCGCGCGGCTCTCTGTCCCCGCGCGTCGACCTGTCGCAAATACCAGCCCGAGTGCTGGTATGCGGGTAGGCCACCCCGGAAAGGCCTCATTGGGACTGTTTCGCGTGCCAGGTAGCACCCCGGTTGCTATTTGACGAGGAGAAACCGGCGATCGCCTGTTTACCAGCACCCCCATTGCTATTTGGCAAAAGTGCGGCCACACGGGGATGGGCGTCGACCGAGATGACCGTGCTCACGGCATGTACCCGCCCGCGTTGGGGTTGAGCGTCTGCCCCGTGAAAGCGCTGGACCGATCCGAGAGGAGGAAGATCACGGCCTCCGCCACCTCATCGGCGCGTGCGAACCGGCCGAGCGCCATGTCGCGCAGGCGCCGCGTGCCCTCCTCCGACTTGACCAAATCGGCGGTCATCGTCGTTTCGACCACGCCCGGTGCGACGGCATTGATCCGAATGCCCTTCGGGCCGAACTCGCGCGCGAGCGACCGGGTCAGTCCGATCAAACCGGCCTTGGCGGCCGAATAGGCGGCGGTCTCGGCGATGCCCATCTGGCCGAGGCGCGAAGCGATGTTGACGATCGATCCGGACCCGCGTTCGACCATGGACGGCAGCACCGCACGACAGGTGTGAAAGGCTGCCGTGAGGTCGGTGGCAATGACGCGATCCCACACCCACGGATCGAGCGCCAGGAACGGGCCGACCTGCGTCATGCCGGCGTTGTTGACGATGCCGTCGAGTTGACCGAGGCGATCCTGGGCTTCCGCCACCAGGCGCTCCGCTGCCGAACCATTGGCGACGTCGGCACGAAACAGCTCGGCTTGGCCGCCACCTTCGCGGATCGACGCGAGGACCTGTTGCGCCTCTGTCTCGGTCTGGAGGTAGTGCACGCCAACTCGCGCGCCTTCGGCTGCCGCCGCAAGCGCGATCTGTGCGCCGATCCCCCGGCTGCTGCCCGTGACGAGGACGGTCTTGCCCGAAAGGGCACCGGCCATCAAGCGGCCCCAGCGGACAACGCGGCCACCCGCGCGGCGCGCGGCCCACTGTTCTCGCGCGTGATCCCGGCACCCTCGAGCGCCGCGACAACTGCCGCCGCGGCGTCGGCGGAGACTTCCATCAACGGCGGCCGCATGACGGTGCTTTCGATCACCCCAAGGTGCTGCAACGCGACCTTGGTTCTCGCGCGGTAGTCGCGGACGGGGTGCCGTAGACGGCCTCCTCGATCGGGAGGATTCGCTCCCAGATCGCACGTGCCTCGCTCCAACGATCCTCACGCGTGAGCCGGACCATCTCGACCTGCAGGTCGGTGACCAGCGTTCCGAAGCCGATCAGCGCACCCTCGGCGCCCATCACGAACGACTCGAAGATGAAGTTGTCGTCCCCGGTCAGCAGGTCGATCTTGCGGGGCAGCTTCTCGATCATGCGACGGGTCTGCGAGGTAGAGCCGGGCGTCGAAGGACGCCTCCTTCAGCGCCACGACCGAATCGATCGCCGCGATCCGGCCGAGTGTCTCCTCGGTGAAGATCACGCCGCCGAGCGCCGGCTGGAGCTGGAACGCGACCATTGGGAGGGGCACCGCCCGGGCGATGGCCTCGTGGTACGCGACCGGGACCGCGGGATCGAGTGGGATGCCCTGGTAGACCGGGATGGGAAACATCAAGAGGCCCGAGGCGCCGGCGTCCTCGGCGCGCTTCGCCTCGTCGATCGCCTGCTCGGTGAACTGCGCGGAGAGGCCGGCGATCACGGGGATGTCGCCCGCTTCATCGACCGCGACCCGGAGGATTCGCGACCGCTCGTCAGGCCACAGATGCGGCCCCTCGCCGGTGTCGGCGTTGATCGCCAGCGCGACCGGGCCCTGCGGGAGCAGCCACTGCAGGTAGCGCCGGTACGCAGCTTCGTCGAAACGCCCGTCGGCGTCGAAGGTGGTGATGCAGGCGGGCACGATCCCGCGGACGTTCAGCTTCATCGGATTGCTCCCGGTCTGCCTCAGTAGGGATACGAGGGTGGCGTGTCGCGGACCGTCACCCATTGGAACTGCGTGAATGCCTCGAGGTTGGCCTCGGGCCCGAAGCGGCCGCCGTTGCCGGACATGCCCATGCCGCCGAACGGGATGGTCGCCTCGTCGTTGATGGTCTGGTCGTTGACGTGGACCATGCCGGCCTTGATTCGGTTGGCGATTGCCAGGCCGCGCGCGATCGAACGCGAGTAGACGCCCGCGGAGAGCCCGTATTCGCTCGAGTTGGCAAGGGCGACCGCTTCGTCGTCGCTGGTGAACGTCACCACGGGCGCGACGGGCCCGAAGACCTCCTCGGTCCACGCCGGCGCGTCGAGCGTCACGTCGGCGAGCACCGTGGGTCGGTAGAAAAGACCCTGGTACGTGCCGCCCTCGACCAGCCTGGCTTTGCCGGATGACACAGAGCGCTGGACGATGTCGTCCACGTGCCGGACCTGCCGCTCGTTGACGATTGGTCCGAGCTCCACGTCCTCGCGATACGGATCGCCGGTGCGCAGCTTCCGCGCCTTCTGGGCGAGCAGATCGACGTACTCCTCGGCCACGGCGCGATGGACGATGTGGCGGCCGGTCGCGAAGCAGACCTGGCCCTGGAACTGGAAGCTGGCATAGGCGCCGGCGCTGGCGGCGGCGGGCAGATCGGCATCGTCGAGCACGATCAGCGGGTTGTTGCCGCCGAGCTCGAGCACGACCTTCTTGAGCAGGCCGCCGGCGAGCGCGCCGACCCGGCGGCCGACCTCGGTCGGACCCGGTGAACGCGACCGTGGCGACGTTCGGATCCGTGACCAGCGCCTCGCCCTGCCTCCGCGTCCCCGATCACGATCTGCAGCAAGCCGTCGGGTAGCCCCGCCTCCTTGAAGATCGAGGCGAACACCGCGCCGCCGCAGACCGGCGTCTGTGGATCGGGCTTCAGCACGACCGCGTTGCCGAGCGCGAGCGCCGGCGCGACCACGCGCATACCCAGCACGCTGGGCGAGTTCCACGGGGTGATGGCGGCAACGACACCGACCGGGACCCGGCGCACCATGGAGAGGCGGCCCTTGTTGGCGGTCGGCACCAGCGAGCCATACGGTTGCCACGGCATGGCTGACGCCGCCAGCAGCTCGTTGACCGTGAAGTTCTGCTCGTGGTGCATCTTGCCGCGATGGGCGCCAGTCTCGCGCTGTGTCCAGGACCCGAACTCCGGCCGGTGCAACTCGTAGATCTCCGCCGCGCGGCGGAGGACCGCTGAACGTTCCTGGTAGCTCGCTTCGGCCCAGGCCGGCTGGGCTGCCGCGGCAGCGGCCACCGCTCGTCGGACGTCGTCGGGCGTCGACTCCCGGATGGTCAGAAGGAAGCGACCGGTCGCCGGCTCAAGGACGTCGCGTTTCGGGCCGCTGCCCGTGCTCCACGAGGCCAGGAACGGATCGAGCCATCCCTGCTGCGCAGTCGTCTCAGGCGCTGTCGCGACCATCGCGGCCTCCTTCATGGGTCGAGTCTGCCTGCTGTTGGTCGGCCGTTGCGCGCACGCCCGTGGCCGGATCGCGCCACACGGGCCCCCGCTTCTGCACCGCGTCGATCAGTCCTTCGTGGACATAGTCGGGGATCCGCCACACCGAGATCGTCTTGGCGAGCTGACCGGGATAGCTGAGGCGTTCGCGAACGTCGCGATCCGTGTAGTAGCCACCCACGACCACCAGCTGCAACGCGGAGAGCGCAGCCGGGTCGTCGCGCTCGAGGTTCGCAAAGCGGGTGGTGGGGTCATCGCCGAGGCCGGGCCGAAGTGCCGCCTTCAACGGCTCGAGCAAGTCGGGTCGCGCGCCGAGCACGAAGCGAAGCCGCGATCCGGTGACGACGTTTCGGGCGGACGGCATCCCATGCGCCGCCGGGATGAGTGCATCCGCCGCTCCCTGGAACGCTGCCCACTCGGCGTCGTCGAGCACGTGCTCCGTTGCGTCGCCGCTGGCCGTGTCGACCGCAGCGTTCACAGCGGCACCTGCTGATCGAAGCGCGTTTCGACCATGTGGTCGGCCGCGCGCAGCGCCAGCGCCACGATCGTGGAGGTCGGGTTGACGCCGCCCGACGTGACGAAACAGCTGCCGTCCACCACGTACAGGTTGGGAACGTCGTGTGTCCGGTTCCAGCGGTTGAGGACCGAGGTCTTCGGGTCATCGCCCATGCGCGCGGTCCCCAGCAGGTGCCAGCCGCTGTAGCGCATCAGCCGGTCGACTTCGATCGTGTGGGCTCCGGCCTCGCGCAGCGACTCGGTCGCCTTCTCGATGTGGAAGTCGAGCAGCCGGCGCGAGTTGTCGGACACCCGGTAGTGGATCTCGGGCGCCGCAATCCCGGATCCATCGGCAAGCGTGCCGGACAGCTCGACGCGGTTGCTCTCCGCGGGCAGGTCCTCGCCGAAGAGGCCCCAGTTGGCGCCGTGGCCAAGGTGCGACTTGACGTGGAGGTGGTGCTCCGGTCCCCAGACCTGCGTGCCGGCACGGCTGGGGAGCGCCGCGTTGATCGGCCCGAACGTCGGCGCGAGGCCCCATTTGGCGCCGCGCACGAAGCCGCGCCTCTCGTCGGTCTCGTAGAACTCGAAGCTCTCGATCGAGCAACCGAACTGGCCCTGCCAGCTCTCCAGGTTCTCCTCGAAGAGACCGCCGACGTTGGCGAACGGATGCATCATCAGCCGCTTGCCGACCAGGCCGGAGCTGTTGGCCAAGCCATCGGGGTGCGAGGAATCACCGGACAGCAGGAGCAGGCGCGGCGTCCCAATCGCATTCGCCGCAAGGACGACGACCTGCGCGGGCTCGAAGTGCTCGAGCCCTTCGCGATCGATCCACGTCGCGCCGGTGACCAGGCCCTTGGCGTTGGTTTCGAGCCGTCGAACCCGGGCGCCGGTGATCAGGCGAGCGCCCGCGCCGATCGCCTTTGGCCAGTGGGTGATGTCGGTCGATGCCTTGGCGCCCTCCGAGCAGCCCTGCTGGCACGTGCCGCGCTGGACGCACGGACGCCGGCCGTCGTAGGCCGCCGACAAGATCGAATTGAACTCCGGCCACCAGTGCCAGCCCAGCTTCGCGTGGGCGCGCGCCACCTTGGTGCCGCCAGGGCCGATGGGCAGTGGCGGGAGCGGCGGATCCTCGCCGCCAGGCGGGTAGGCCGGATCGCCGCCCATGCCCGAGACGCCGAACTCGCGGTCAGTTCGCTCGTAGTACGGGACGCAGCTCCCAGAAATCGAGCGGCCAGTCGTCGGCGACCCCGTCCAGGGACCGAACGCGGAAGTCCGACGGCAGCATCCGCGGCCAGGCTCCGGCAAAGATCAGCATCGAGCCGCCGACCGCCGAATACATCAGCGGGGAGATCTCGGTGTCCGATTCGTCGATCGGGTAGTCCTGCGAGAGGCCGCGGACATTTGGACTCGTCGACCACTGCTTGCGCATGGTCAGCTCCCAGTCGAGCTCCGGCCCGCGGTACTCGGATGGGTCGTGCCAGTCACCCTGTTCGAGGCAGACAACCTTGAAGCCGGCCTCGGCTAGGCGACGCGCCACCACGCCACCCGAGGCGCCAGCTCCGATGATCAAGACGTCTGCCCGTTGCTGTGCCACGTTCAGGCACTCCCTCCGAACCCGCGGTGCTATCGCCCCTTGGAGTATCCAGTCGCCGTGAGCTTGTCCCAGAGGGACCCGGCGTTGTTGTTCTGGATGTGATCCATCATGTAGGCCTGCCCCACGTCCACGGGCCCGAACTTGTTGTCGAAGCGGACGCGGGCAATCGTCTCCTCGCGTGACCAGCCCTTGGCCACCGCATCGGCGACCGTGGCCTTCCAGGTCATCAGCACGGCGCGCTGCGTCTCGACGTACTTGAGATCCACCACCGGCCCGTGGCCGGGCATGACGAAATCAACGTCGAGTGCGCGGATCCGCTCCAGAGCCTCGAGCCACTGGTCCACGTTCGAGGTCATCAGCCAGGTCTGGCAGCCCGAGAAGATCGTGTCCCCGGTGAAGACCGCGCGCTCCTCGGGCACGTGGACCGCCAGCTGGCCGGGCGTGTGGCCGGGCGTCCAGAGGCAGTGGAACGTGTGGTCGCCAACCTTGAGCGTCAGGTCGCCGGTAAACACGACGGTGCCGCGCGGCAGATCGGCGTAGTAGTCGTCGCGGTCGGGCAGGAGGCCGCGCCGTCGGGGTCGTCGGTCGGGATCGCCTCGAGCGCGTAGGCGAACGGGTCGAGCGCCGCGTTGGGGTCCATGAAGATGTCGTACAGCGCCTGGTGGTTGACCACCTCGCCTGCGCCACGGAACCAGTGGTTGCCGAAGATGTGGTCGACGTGGTTCTCGGTGTTGATGAGATAGCGGATCGGCCCGTGCGACTCCGCTTCCGTGCGCATCGCCACAGCCTTGGTCGGCAGCTGGGGTGTGTCGATGACGACGACACCGTCCGACGTGACGACGAAGCTGGGGTTGCAGCCACGCAGCTTGGTGGTCGTGAAGACGTTGGGCGTGACGCGCTCCATCATCGAGGCGGCCGGGGCGCTGGCACTCATCGGCAGAGGTTCTCCTTCGGGCTACTGGGTCGCGGTCAGGCCGCCGTCGATCGAGAGGATGTGCCCCGTCACGAACGACGCGGCATCGGAAACCAGGAAGATCGCGGGACCGGACAGATCCCGAGTCTCGCCCACGCGGCCCAGCGGGATCCGCCCGACGATGCCCGCTTTGAACTTCGGGTCCGCGAGCAGGCTGGCGACCTGTGGTGTATCGACAAAGGTGGGCATGATCGCGTTCACGCGGATGCCGTGGCGCGCCCATTCGGTCGCCCACTGGCGCGTCAGCGAGCTGATCGCGCCCTTTGCCGCCACATACGCCGAGTAGCCCGCATTGATCCCGAGGTTGGCGCGCACGGACGAGATGTTCAGCACGGCGCCACCGGAGCCACGCTCGATCATGCGGCGCGCGACCGGCTGGGTCGGCACGACCGTGCTGCGCAGGTTCAGCTCGATGATCCAGTCCCATGCGTCGCGCGGGTAGCTCTCGGCCGGGTGCAGCGCCTTCCCTGCTCCGCCGCCGACCGCGTTGACGAGGATGTCGATCGGACCGACTCGCTCCGTTGCCTGCGCCACCGCGGACTCCGTCGCCGCGTCGTCGGTCACGTCGGCGACGATTGCTGCCCCGTCGCTGCCCGCGGCCCGAATTCGCGCGAGCGCAGCGTCCAAGGGCTCCTGGGTGCGCCCGAACACGACCACCCTGGCACCGGCGCCGGCCATCGCCTCGGCCAGCGCCGCCCCGATACCGCCGCCGCCGCCCGTGATGAGCGCGACCTTTCCCGCCAGGCTGAAGCGATCGAGCTCGCCCACCAGGTGTCTCACGCGCCTCGCTTGTCGGGGTCGGGCAGCATCACGTCGCGCACGGCTCCCAGCAGCTCGTGATACGAGGAAATGAAGGAGCGCAGCGTCCGGACCGTCGCGCCGTAACCATCGAACTCGTCGATCGAAAGGCCGTCCGGCTCATACGCGCGCCGGAAGTCCGGGATCCGGGCGGCCAGGTCGGCAAGGAGATCCGCCGGCACGGGCTGATCGATGCGCGACTCCGGCGCGATACCGCTGCCGTTGAAACGCACTTGCCAGGCGTACGGCATCGTCAGCACGACGTCACCGCCGACCAGCTCGGTCCAATGAAGGCGGTGCCGGTATGCGGCTGCCAGCATCCGGGTGCGGAAGCCATGCTCGCGGTAGATCCCTACGGCGCGCTTGAACGCGGCAATCCCTGCCCAGTCGAGCGCGTCGGGATGGATGGCTACCGCGTCGCGGTCGGCGATCACCCGCATCCAATCGTCCAGTCGCCCGACCATCAGCGTGCACACCGGAGACATGGACGAGACGTCACCGCCACGCCGAGCCAGCTCGTCGAGCCCGCGCTCGACCGCTTCGCCAACGGCGATCGACTGCGCCACCGTGAAGCTGACCGTGGCGTTGATGTTCACGCCCGCAGCGGTTGCTCGCTCGATCGCCTCGAGGCCGGCGCGCGTGGCAGGGAACTTCACCTGGATGTTGGGGGCCAGCCGCGCAAAGCGGACGCCCTGCTCCAACATCGCATCGACGGTTCGGTAGTTCTGTGGATTGGTCTGGATCGACAGCCGGCCCTTGCGGCCGTTCTCGGCGACGAATACCGGCTCGAGGATGCGAGCGCCGGCGATTGCCATCTCCTCGACCAACGCCCAGGTCACATCGACCTCGGTCCACGTGGGGTTCTCCGTTGCGAGTTGGGCGACCCTCGGCAGCCAACGGGCGCTCTCCTTGCGCAGTACCTCGAGGACGATCGTGGGGTTCGAGGTTGCGCCGGTCGCGCCGCGCGCCACGGCGTATTGCAGCTCGGCCGACGCGCAGGAATTGTTCCAATAGTCGGTCGGAGTCGCGGTGACCATGGACAGCAACGGGCTCTCGACGCGTGTCGGAAGCTCCATCAGTGCCATCTGGCCTCCCTTCCCTCAGTGGTTCCGGGCAAGTATCATCGATGATCGATGATCCGCCAAGAGCCAAGAAAGGGCTGGGTCGCCCGATGTCGTACGTGATCGCTGCCACGTGGAACGCAAAGCCGGGCGAAGAAGACGCGGTCCTGAACCTTCTGCGGAAGATGGCCGTGGAAAGCCGCAAGGAGCCCGGCTGCACGCTGTTCCGCGTCCATCGCGCCGTGGACGACCCGCGCACGTTCTTCCTGTACGAGCAGTTCGAGTCCCAGGACGCGCTCCAGGCGCACTCGCGAGACGGATCACTTCCGCCGATATGTGCTCGACGACGCCCTGAACCGCCTCGAGTCGCGCCGGCGCGATTCTCGAACTTGTCGACTCCGAAGCTGACGGCGGGTCGCAAGCGACGGACGGAGCCCAGCGGCTGCAAGCGACGGACGGAGCCCAGCGGTGACGCTGGGACCCGACCGGTTCGCGCGCAGCAGGTCGGAGACCTGCGAAGCAAAACGGCTGGGACCCGACCGGTTCGCGCGCAGCAGCGCGCAGCGCTGCGGAGGAAAAGCGTGACCGAGCAGATCCTCGACCAGTTCCTGGGCGATGCGACGTTCCCCGTGGAGTGGGCGTCGGACGCCGAGAAGGACTTCTTCTGGGTCTACGACGACCTCCACATCCCCAACCCGGTCAGCCCGATGTTCTTTGACATCGGTGGCTGGTGGCTCTCCTGCGACCACATGTTCCGCCGTTTCGGCACGCCCTTCGCTGTCGATTGGCTGGCCAAGAACGTCAACGGCTACGTCTACACGACCGCGATCCCGGCCGATCCGGACCTGCGCATCGACGGCACCGAGTACTCGTCGCGGTACGGCGCGCGCGTGCCACGAGACGGGTTCTTCGGCGCGGAGATGGGCAAATACCTCGACACGGTTTTGCCCGTGTACGGCGAGCATTTCGCGGACTGGTGGCGCGACCGGCTGGTGCCGGAGATGCAGCGCAACTTCGCGTACCTCGAAGAACGCCTCGACGCGGCCGATGCGATGAGCCTCGCCGAGACCGCCACGCTGCTCGAGGACGCCATCGACGTCCACGACCGGCACTGGAAGATCCACTGGATGCTCAACTTCGCGCAGCTGTCGGCCACGCTGAACCTGCGCGCGGTCATGGAAAAGACGCGGGGCTCGGTGGACGACGAGCTCCTGGGCCGGCTCCAGAACTCGGCGACCGATCGGAACTGGGACTCGATCGAAGCGCTCTGGCGGATGAAGAACGAGGTACGCGACGATCCTGAGCTGCGCGCCGCCTTTGGCCAGGAGGACGCGCACGAGATCGCGGCGCGGCTCGGAGCGAGCGAACGCGGCCACAGGTTCCTCGCCGAGCGGATGGACCCCTACCAGCGCGAGTTCGGCTGGCACGCCGTCTGGAGCCACGAGTTCATCTACCCGACGGCGCGCGAGGAGACCGAGCCGATCCTGACGCTGATCCGCGGCTACCTCGAAAGCGACTACGACTACCCAGCGGCAATCGACACGATGCGCAAGGACATCGAGGCCGCGTCGAACGAGCTGTTGAGCGGGCTCGAAGGAAACGCTCGCGATGAGCTGGCAGCCGCCAACGCCGTCAACCTGCGCATGGCGCCACTGACACCGGACCACCACTTCTACATCGACCAGGGCGCCAACGCGCACGTCCGCCTGGTGCTGCTCGCAGTCGGGGCGAAGTTGGTCGATGCCGGTCGGCTGGAGCGGTCCGACGACGTGATGTTCCTGCGCTACAACGAGCTGCGGATCCTGATCGGGGGCAGTGACGCGATCGACGCCCGCGGGCTGGTCGCCCAGCGGCGCCGCGAGCGACAGGACGCAGCCAAGGTTCACCCGCGCGACTGGGTCGGTACCGTGACGCCCTCGCAGCTGGCCTTCCCGTACCTCGTCAACTGGGGCTACCCGGAACGATTCGAGCGCGCGCACTCGGCGGACATGGACACGATCCACGGCATCTGTGGGTCACCGGGCGTGGTCGAGGGTCTGGCTCGCGTCGTCCGCACCGTCGACGAGTTCGACGAAGTGAGCGATGGAGACATCCTCGTGTGCCAGATGACCAACCCCGCATGGGTCGTGCTCTTCACCAAGATCAGCGGCCTCGTCACCGACACCGGCGGCACGACCTCGCATCCGGCGGTGCTGTCACGCGAGTTCGGCATTCCCGCGGTGATCGGCACCTCCGTGGCGACGCAGCGCATCTCCACGGGCGACCGGATCCGCGTCAACGGTTCGACCGGCACGGTCGAGATCCTTGCGCGTGCCGCGAGCGGAACCGAAGCCGCGTCCCCTTCCCCCGTCGGGTCGTAGCCGTATCGATGACCACCGCGCCGGCGCTCACTCGCGCCGTCCTCGCCGACCAGATCCGCGACCAGCTGCTGCAGTGGATCCTTCAGGGTCGCTACGAGCCGGACGCTCGAATCGTGGAGACGCAGGTGGCCCGGGAGCTTGGCACCAGCCAGGCACCGGTCCGAGAGGCGCTGATCGCGCTCGAGGCCGTCGGGATCGTCGAGATCTCGCCGTTCCGTGGCGCACGGGTTCGCCGTCCGAGCCGGCGCGAGATCCTCGAGGCGTATGGCGTCCGGTCGGCGCTGGAGACCTTCGCCGCGACGTTGGCGGTGCCGCGCATGAGCGACCCACAGGTCGCCGAGCTCGTGGACTATGGCGAGCAGATGGACCGCGCCGCGGCGCGCGGTGACGGGCACGCCGTCGCCGATTGGGACGCGCGCTTCCACGAACGGATCGTCGAGCTGGCCGACAACCGCACGCTCGAGCGGACCTGGCGCGGGCTGCAGCCATACTCGCGGACCTACATCAGCCTCTTCGCACGTGGCGCCGACCCGACCTGGTCGGCACACCTCCATACGCCCATCATCGAGGCCTTGCGCGCACGGGATGCCGCTGCCGTCGCCGGTGCGCTCGCGGGACACTTCGAAGAAGCCGCCGAGAACATGTCCGGGCGCTGGCCGGAAGCAGACATGGAAACCGAGGAGCCGTCGTGACCGAGACCCTGCAGCTGTCGTCCGAGTTCGAAGCTGCCGGCGTGCGCCTCCGCGCGGACGTCCTCGGTAGTACGCCGCGGGAGCAGTTGCTCGAGGACATGAGCTTCCTCAACTACCGGCTTGCCGAGGTGCACGAGTCTCCGGTGACCCTCGACACGCCGGACATCGTCATCCGCGAGGATCGGCCGAAAGACATCGCGTGGGCGGGCGGGCAGCTGATCTTCCACGGCCCGTGGCCTGCGGGCCCGATCCAGAAGACGATCGTGTCGCTTCTGGCGCTGAAGATGGAGCGGCACGGACTCCATCCGTTCCATTCGTCGGCGGTGCGCTACCGAGACAAGACGGTGCTGTTCCTGGGCGGCGAGTCGAACCACGGCAAGACGATGGGCCAGGTGGAGGCATGCCGCCGCGGCGGCCTCCTGGTGTCGACCGAGACCACGATCATCGATGACGGCGGCCGCGCGGTCCTCGGCTCCAAGTCGGTCTTCCTCAAGAAGCGAACCGAGGGGACCGAGCGTGCCGACAAGGCGGAGGCGGAAGTCGGCGTCGACAAGTTCTTCGGTGGGCTGCCCACCTGGGAGGTTTGGACGGAGCCGACCAACGTCGACATCGTCATCGTTCCCGCAATCGACGGCAACTTCGCGCCCGCGATGGCCGAGATGATCCCCTTCGAGCGCCAGTTCCAGACCTTCCACTCGGTCCAGAACTACTTCTTGACGAACGAGCTGCTCGCGCCGGGCTTCCCGATGCCGCTGCTCGATCGGGACGAGCTGCGCCGGGAACGCGCCGCCTTCGTCGAGCGGTTCTGCTCGCGTCCGTTCTACTTCGTACGCGCCGCGACCCCGCAGGTGCTCCTGGACCAGGTGGACCGCATCCTGTAGCGATGCGTCCATTCGTCTACGAGCGCCCGCACTCGCTGCTCGAGGCTCACGCGATCCTCGCCGCGGATCCGAGTGCGGTGCCGCTTGCCGGCGGAACGGACCTGATCATCGGACTGCGCGATGGCTCGATCCGGCCGGACCGTGTCGTCGACCTGAAGCGTGTCGCCGAGCTCGACGACCGGATCGAGATCAGGGGCGATCGCCTCGTGATCGGGGCGCTCGCGGTCATGGAGGACATCGCCAACCACCCACGCATTCGGCGGGATTTCACCGCGCTCGCGGAAGCTGCCGCATACGTCGGATCGGTCCAGATCCGCAATCGCGCGACTCTGCCGGGGAACATCTGCAATGCGTCCCCGGCCGCGGACACGCTGCCGGCACTGTTGGTTTATGGCGCTCTAGTGGCCTGTTCCGGCCCCGACGGCGAGCGCGTGTCCCGATCGACGAATTCCTCGTGGGACCCGGAACCACCGCCGTTGCGCGTGGCGAGGTCGTCACGGCCGTCGAGCTGCCCGTGCAGGCCGAGCGGATGGCCTCGGTGCATCTCCGACGGACGCGAAGGCGCGGACATGACCTGGCTTCGGTGACGCTGGCGGTCGCGGTCGATCAGCGGCAACACCTCCGGCTGGCCTACGGCAGCCTGGGGCCGCGTCCCCTGATCGTGTCGGATGATTCCGGCGAGCTGGCCGACCCTGCGACGTCTGTGGCTCGGCGCGAGGAGCTGCTGGCGCCACTGCTGGCCGGCGCGCGCCCGTCCCCACGGTCGATGCGTGCCAGCCCGGCGTATCGCGTCGCGATGCTGCGCGTGCTGGCCCTGCGTGGGATCGACGAGGCAAACCGTCGCCTTCGGGACGGGGCCCCGGCGTGATGATCGGCGTTCCCACGTACGAGCTATCGCTCACCGTGAACGGACGGCCACGCACGGTCGCGATCGAACCATTCCACACGCTGCTCGATGTCCTCCGCGACGACCTGCGGCTGACCGGGTCCAAGGCCTGCTGCCTGGTTGGCGAATGCGGCGCCTGCACCGTGATGCTCGACGGCCGCAGCGTGGATGCGTGCCTCGTCCTCGCGGCGGAGGCAGACGGCGGCGAGGTCATGACCGTCGAAGGCTTGGCACGCAACGGGGAGCTGTCACGGGTCCAGCAGGCGTTCCTCGAGACCGGCGCTGCCCAGTGCGGCTTCTGCATCCCGGGCCAGCTGATGTCGGCACACGCGTTGCTCGAGACGACACCAAATCCGACGCGTGCCCAGGTCGAGGAGGGCATCGCCGGAAACTACTGCCGCTGCGCGGGATACCAGCAGATCATCGAGGCCGTGCTGCTGGCTGCCGAGGGCGTACCGAGGTGAGCGGCAACGGGATCGGTGGCCCAACGGTGCGCGTCGGAGGCCTGGACCGTGTGACCGGTCGCCAGGTGTACGTCGCCGACATCCGATTCGAGGACGCGCTGCGCGTCAAGCTCGTCACCGTCGACGCGGCGCGCGCTCGGATCCGCTCGATCGATCCAACTGCCGCGCTGGCGCTCGACGGCGTCCGGATGGTGTTCTCGGCGGTGGACCTGCCACAGCCCGTGCCTCGCTTCGGGCCCCAGTTTCGCGATCGGCCCGTCATCGCCGATGGAGAGGTCGTCTATCACGGCCAGCCGGTAGCCGCCGTCGCGGCGGAGACGCTCGATCTCGCGGAAGCGGCCGCATCCCTTGTCCGTGTCGACTTCGAGGCACTCCCCGCCGTCGCTTCGATCGACGCCGCTCTGGCGCCCGGTGCACCGCTCGTCCAGGACCCATCGCTCCGCCCGAACGACGCACTCGCGAACACCAACGTCCTGCGCGAGCACCGCTACGGCTGGGGGGACGTGGAGACCGCCGAGCGCGCGTCCGACGTCGTCGTCGAGGGCGTCTATTCCTTTCCGATGGTCACCCAGTTCGCCATCGAGCCGCACTCGTTCGTCGCGGCCCCGGACGGCGACGGGATCGCCATCTGGAGCTCGGTGCAGCACCCCAACTGGCTCCAGCGGGTGATGGCGTCGTTGCTGAACCTGCCGCTGTCCAAGGTTCGTGTCCTCGCCCCGGATCCGGGCGGGGCCTTCGGCGGCAAGCAGCACGCCAAGTACGAGCCATTGTTGGCGTTCATGGCGCTCCGCGCCGGCCGGCCGATGCGCCTGGTGCTGACCTTGGAAGAGACGTTCCAGACCGTGCGCCGCGGTGCCTCACGCGTCCGTGTCCGGAGCGGGTTCCAGAAGGATGGCTGCCTCACCTTCCGCACGGTCGACGCCGACTACCTGATCGGCGCGTTCGCGGACATCGCCGACCGAACGGTCGCCAAGGGCTCGTACACCTCTGGAGGGCCGTACCGGATCCCGGCCGTGCGGATCGTCGGCCGCAGCATCCTCTCCAACACGGTCCCCTCCACCGCGTTCCGTGGCTTCGGCAATCCGCAGCAGATCTGGGCGGTCGAGTCGAACATCGACGAGGCCGCGCGACTGCTCGGCATCGACCCGCTGCAGCTGCGGTTGCGAAACCTCCCCGAGCGCGGCGATGCGTTCATCCCCGGAGACACGCCCGCTGACGGCCGCTGGTCGGACACGGTCAATCGAGCCGCCGAGATAATCGGCTGGACGCGCGCCGCTGAAGCCGGGTCGTGGGCGCGGCATCGCGGTTGGGCTCAAGTCCGGCCCGACAACCGGTCTCAGCTATTCGACGGTGCGCGTCCTCGCGGATGGCAGCGTCCTGGTCTACGCCGGCACGTCGGACATGGGCCAGGGTGCGCGGACGATCTTCGCCCAGATCTGTGCCCACGAGCTCGGCGCCCCGATCGACTGGGTGACGGTCGTGATGGGCGATACCGCGATCGTCCCGTACGACCAGCAAACATCCGCGAGCCGCTCGTCCGTGGTGATGGGCAACGCAGTGCTCGATGCGTGCCGGCAGATCCAGGGCAAGCTGGCGGGAATGGCGGCGCGCCAGGAGGGGGTGGAAGAGGCGGCTGTCACGGTCGATGCGGGCTCGGTGACCATCGGTGACCGCACCTGGTCGATCCGGGACGTGCTCGTTCGCGGGCTGGGACGCCTGGGCGGTGAGGTGATCGGCGTGGGTGAATCACGCAAGGAGGCGGACGAGGACCATCCGCTGGGTGGTACGGCCGCGTTCTACGAGTTCAACTGCACTGCGGTCGAGCTGTCGGTCGACCGCGACACGGGCGACATCACCATCCATCGGCACGTGACGGTGTCGGACGTGGGCAAGGCACTCAACCCGGCGCAGGTGCGCGGTCAGGACGAGGGCGCTGCCGTCATGGGGCTCGGCCACACGGTCATGGAGCACTACATCCTCGACGACGAGGGGCGCATCCGGAACCTGGGCGCGATCGACTACCGCATCCCGACCAGCATGGACCTGCCGCTGGAGATGGAAAGCGACACGATCGAGAACGGCGACGGACCCGGGCCGTACGGCGCCAAGGGCATGAGCGAGGGCGCCCTCCTGCCGATCGCGCCGGCAATCGCGTCGGCCGTGCGAGCCGCCACGGGCGTGAGCATTCGCGACCTGCCGCTCACCCCGCAGCGTGTCTGGGAAGCCCTCCACCCCGACGAGGCGAAGCCGTGAACGAGGCCGACGGCGCTCGACTCGTCTACCCGCTGGACCATCCACACGCGCTGTCCGAAGCGGACCGCGTGGAGCTGCTCGGTGGAAAGGCGGCCAACCTCGGCGTGATGGCGCGCGATCTCGGGCTCCCCGTGCCGCCGGGGTTCGTGATCACGACCATGGCGTGTCGCGGCTACCTCGACACTGGCTGGCCGGCCGGGCTCGACGACGAGTTGCGCCTCTCGATGACAACCCTCGAGAACGCGCTCGGCCGCCGTTTCGGGGATCGGGCCGACCCGCTGCTGGTCAGCGTGCGCTCCGGCGCGGCCGTGTCGATGCCCGGGATGATGGACACGATCCTCGACCTCGGCCTCGACGACGAGAGCGCCCGCGGTCTGGGGACGGCCACGCGAGATCCGTCCTTCGCCGCCGACTGTCTCGCCCGGTTCCGCACGATGTTCCGCGAGATCGTCGGCACCGACGCGCCGGACGATCCGTGGCAACAGCTCCGCCTGGCGATCGAAGCGGTCTTCCGCTCCTGGAACGGCGGCCGGGCGCGTGTCTACCGAGCCAAGGAGCGCATCCCGGACACGCTCGGCACCGGTGTCACGGTCCAGGCCATGGTCTTCGGCAACCGCGGCCCCGATTCGGCCACGGGCGTCGTCTTCACGCGAAGCCCGGCGACCGGTGTTGCGGGTCTCTACGGCGACGTCCTCTTCCACGCGCAGGGCGAGGACGTGGTCGCCGGCACGCACGCGACCGAGCCGATCGCGGCTCTCGATGCCCGCCTGCCGGACGCCGCTGCCGCGTTGCGAAATGCGGCGGGGCGGCTCGAGCATCACTACCGTGACCTGTGCGACATCGAGTTCACGATCGAAGACGGGAAGCTGTGGCTGCTCCAGGTCCGTGTCGGCAAGCGAAGCCCTCGCGCGGCGCTCCGGATGGCCGTCGACATGGCGCAGGACGAGGAGTTTCCACTCTCGCGCGCCGAGGCAATCGCGCGGGTTGCGCCACTGCTCGGGGATCCGCCCCGCGTCTCGACCGGCATGCCTCCGAGCGCCGTGCCCATGACCAGCGGTCTTGGCGCCTCACCGGGGATCGCCAGCGGCGAGGTCGCGCTGACGCCCGAGGCGGCCGTTGCCGCCGCAGATGCGGGACGACAGGTGATCCTTGTGCGCGCAGAGACTTCGCCGGACGACGTCCACGGCATGGCGCGAGCGGCAGGAATCCTCACGGCGCACGGCGGGTTGGCCAGCCACGCGGCTGTCGTGGCGCGCGGCTGGGGAATTCCGGCCGTCGTCGGGGCGCATGCCCTGGAAGTCGGCGATCGGGAGATTCGACTGAGCGGCGCACGCGTCCCAGCGGGCCAGACGATCACGATCGACGGCGAAACGGGCGCGGTTTATCTCGGCGCAACGACCGGAACGTCGGAGATCTGCCCTGAAGCGGTCACTCTCCTCGGCTGGGCCAAGGAGCTCGGCATCGCCGTTTCTTCCGAGTCAGCCAAAGAAACGCAAGCGGGCGGCGATGCCGCGGTCGGGCAAGCGGGCGGCGATGCCGCGGTCGGGCAAGCGGGCGGCGATGCCGCGGTCGGGCAAGCGGGCGGCGATGCCGCGGTCGGGCAAGCGGGCGGCGATGCCGCGGTCGGGCAAGCGGGCGGCGATGCCGCGGTCGGGCAAGCGGGCGGCGATGCCGCGGTCGGGCAAGCGGGCGGCGATGCCGCGGTCGGGCAAGCGGGCGGCGATGCCGCGGTCGGGCAAGCGGGCGGCGATGCCGCGGTCGGGCAAGCGGGCGGCGATGCCGCGGTCGGGCAAGCGGGCGGCGATGCCGCGGTCGGGCAAGCGGGCGGCGATGCCGCGGTCGGGCAAGCAGTCGAACCGGATGAGCTCGTTGCCGCGATATCGGTGAAGGGCATGGCGACGACCGACGCGCTCTGCACGACCCTTGGGACGACACCGGATGTCGTCGCGCCAGTGCTCGACGCCTTGACGGCTTCTGGTGAGATCACCACGACGGCGGGCGCGTTTCGCCTCACCGAAACCGGCAAAGCGAGACGTGCGAACGCGCTCGACGGCGAGCGCGCACGAATGGGATCCGAGCCGGCCATCGCCGCGCTCGACGCCTTCATCGACATCGACAGCCGGGTCAAGGAGACGGTCACGGCCTGGCAGTTGCGACCCATCGATGGCCAACAGGTCCCTAACGACCACACCGATGCCGGCTACGACCAGAGTGTGCTCGAGCGCCTCGTCGTCGTCCACGAGGACGCGCTGGCATGGCTCGAAGGGGTCGGGTCCGGCTGGCCGCGAGCGTTCACCTACCGACGTCGGCTCACGAGCGCCGTTGCGGCAGCTCTTGCCGGCGACGGCCGCTTTGTTGCCTCGCCCCGTGTCGACAGCTACCACGGCGCCTGGTTCGAGCTCCACGAGGACCTGATCGCGCTGGCCGGGCGTACCCGTGAGGACGAGGTCGCTGCGGGACGTGCCTGATCCCGTCGTCGTCACGGTTCTCGGACCCGTCGCGCCGTCGACGATCGGTGCCGTGGATGCGCACGATCACCTGTTCATCAAGTCCCCTGCCCTCGATGGGGAGCTGACCGACCCGGAGCGTGTTGCCACCGAGGTCACGGACGCGGCCGCAAGTGGCATCGGCACGATCGTTGAGCTGACGCCGATCGGCCTCGGGCGGCGTCCGGACCTGCTGCGTGAGGTGTCCCAGCGAACCGGCGTCGGTATCGTCGGCGCAACCGGCTATCACCGCGACGCCCACTATTCGGCCGGTCATTGGGTCCACGCCGCCGACGAGGAGCTCCTCGTTTCGCGAATGGTGAGCGATCTCACGATCGGGATGCACCCAAATGATTGGCTGGACACTGCACCTGCGGATCCGGCTCGCGCAGGCGTGATCAAGGTCGGGGCGTCATACCAGCGGATCACCAGCGGAGAGCGCCGACGCCTGGTCGCGGCCGCGACCGCAAGCGCGCAGACCGGTGCCGGGATCGTCGTCCACACGGAGATCGGGACCTTCGGGCACGAAATCGTCGACCTGCTGCACTGAGAGTGGCGCATCACCGGAGCGCATCTGCCTCGCGCACCTCGACCGCAATCCGGACGCCGAGCTCCATGAGGAGATCCTGTGCGCGCGGCATCTCTCTCGTCTACGACACCGTTGGGCGCATCAAGTACCGGCCGGACAGCCAGCTCCTCGAGCTGATCGAGCAGATGATCACGGTCGGGCACGGCGAGCGGCTGATGCTCGGCCTGGACCTGGGCACGCCGGACAACTACCGCTCGTACGGTGGCGGCCCGGGCATGCGCACCCTGATGGACACGTTCGTCCCGCGACTGCGCCGACGCATCGGAGATGCGGCAACGGACTCGATCCTGATCGAGAACCCCGCGCGCTTCCTGGCGTTGCCGAGCCAGCCGGCACGGTCAATCTAGGCAAAAGGTCGATATAGCCATCGTTGCCGAGGTCACGGCATCACGTCATTGATGTCAGGAGCACCAAACGCGGTCATCGCGGCACCTCTTATCTGGCGCCCTTGACTTGTTACAATTGGCCCCCTAAACTCGATCTTAATGGGCCCCCGGAACAAGGTCAGTGGGAACGCTTATCGCTCGCGGTTCGCGGACACCGAGCTCGCATCACGCCTCGATGTCGCCGGAGCGGTGCTGCTAGATGGTGCACGCGCCTGCGGGAAAACGGCGACCGGACGTCACGCTGCGCACAGCGAAGTACTTCTCGATACCGATGATCAGGCCCGTGCGGCCGGGCTTGTCGCCCCAGCCGTACTACTGAAGGGCGCGAAGCCCTGCCTCATCGATGAGTGGCAGCTCGTGCCGGGGGTCTGGAACCACGTTCGACGTGACGTCGATGATCATCCCGACCAACCCGGTCAGTACATCTTGACCGGATCCGCCGTCCCCAGCGACGACATTACCCGCCACAGCGGCGCCCTCCGCATCTCTCGGCTGCGGATGCGGCCGATGTCTCTCGTCGAGAGCGGACATTCCACGGGCGAGGTTTCCCTGGCTGCGCTGTTCGCCGACGAGGGGCCGCGTGCGGGCGACCCTGGCCTGACGATCACTGACATCGCCGAGCGCATCATCGTAGGCGGATGGCCGAGGTTGCTCGAAAGCACCCCGGATCAGGCGCGCAGGATCCTCCGTGACTACCTCGACGACACACGGCGCATCGACGTGCGCCGCCTCGACGGCGTCCGGCGCGACCCGGAGAACGTCGGGCGCGTGATCCGGTCATTGGCGAGGAACGTCGCAACATCCGTCTCCGAACGGTCGATCGCCGCCGATGTGAGCGGCCCGGACGGCCCGATCAAGCACGCCACGGTCGGGGACTACCTCGACGCCCTGACACGGGTTTTCATTCTGGAGGACCTCCCCGCCTGGGCTCCAGCCCTGCGCTCACGTAGCCTGCTGCGGACCACGCCGGTTCGACACTTCGTGGACCCGTCGCTCGCCGCGGCTGCGTTGAACGCGACTCCCGATCGCCTGGTACGCGACGTGGAGACCCTGGGCCTGCTGTTCGAGTCCCTGGTCGTCCGCGACCTTCGCATCTATTCTCAGGTCATCGATGGCTCCGTCCTGCACTACCGCGACAACACCGGGCTCGAGGCGGACGCGATCGTTGAACTCGCTGATGGCAGGTGGGCTGCTTTCGAGGTCAAGCTGGGTCAAGCGCAGATCGACGCTGCGGCCGAGAAGCTTCTGCGACTCGGCGAACGGGTCGATGCCGACAGGCACGGCCATCCTGCGGTGCTGGCGGTGATCACCGGATGGGGATACGCGTATCGTCGGCCGGACGGAGTGGACGTCGTGCCAATCGGAACGCTCGCACCCTGAGCGGGCGCGACAGAAGCATCGTCAAAATGGCGAGGCGGACGGGGACTCGCGCGACACGCTCGATCGCCTCCAGGCGACGTGATGATCGTGCGGTGGCCCGGCAGGACCTGATCGACTTTGCGGAGCGCGACTGGTCGGCGATCGACGAGTGGAAGACCGCGGCCTGGCTCGAGCGCCGGCAACGACTGGGTTCGGACGACTCGTTCCGGGTCGCCGACGACCTCGCAGCTTTGTCCTCGCGACACGTCCCGACTGGCCAGACGACGCCGAGCGGGCCGCGGATCTTGCGTCACATGTCGCCGTGGGAGAGGGCCTGCGGCGTGTCGGAACCATCTGAGCTCACGCGGGTCCTCGGGGCAATCGCCGACGCATTGCGAGGCGTTTGCCTGCGCCGGTACGTCTTCGGCGCACGGGCCGTGGTCGACTCCGGTCGGCCCCGAACGAACATGGGCACGTAATCCTCATAGACTCGAACGAGCCTCGCGAGCACGCTCCCGGCTCGTGACGCCGACCACCAGCCGGCTGCTAGTGTTCCGGGATGACGACTCGTCCGTCGCTCGGATTCGGCCTGTTCATCCCCGCGGCCGGCAAATCCCTCCAGCAGCTGTACGACGAGTTCCAGATGGCCGAGGACCTTGGCTTCGACCATGCCTGGCTGCCGGACCACGTCAAGAACCCCGACGGACCGCCGACCGACGCGATGCACGAGTCGTGGACGGTACTGACGGCCGTCGCCGCGCGCACGTCGCGCATCCGGCTGGGACCGCTCGTGTCCAGCAACACGTTCCGGCACCCAGCGCTGCTGCTGAAGCAGGCCGTCACGGTCGACCACGTGAGCGAGGGCCGGCTCGTCCTGGGCATCGGAACCGGCTGGTTCGAGGACGAGCACCGCCGATTCGGCATCGACTTCCCAGCGGCGGTGGAGCGGGTCGACCGGCTTGGAGGAAGCGGTCCAGATCATGCGGCTGCTGATGGACGAGGGCCAGGGCTCGTACCAGGGTCGTTACTACCGGCTCGATGACGCCTACCTGGTGCCGGCGCCGTTCCAGAAGCCCCGGATCCCACTGCTCATCGCGGCCCACCGACCCAGGATGCTGGCCATCGCCGCTCGCTACGCCGACCAGTGGGACACCTTCGCGGAGATGCCCGGTGCGGCCACAGAAGGCGTGACCGAGGACACCGCCGACCAGCTCAAGCGTCTCGACGAGGCCTGCCGGACGGTTGGTCGAGACCCGACCACGATCCGCCGCTCTCTGTGGACGCGCCGTGACGCGCTCACGTCCGAGGATGCCTACGTGGACTTCGTGACCCGAAGCCATGCCGCCGGCTTCACCGACTTCTCGGTCGACGGGCCCAAGGCCGAGGATTGGCCGATGGTCCGTCGGATCGCCGAGGACGTCATCCCTGGGCTTCGAGCCTCGCTCGCGGGCTGAGTCGGACTGAGGCGCAATCCGCGAAATCAGCACCCAACCGCTGGACGCGGTTTCAGACGGGCCGATCGAACCGTGTGCCCTTGAGTCAGATCGAGGCCAGGTACTCGACAGAGATCCCGATCCGCTCATACGTCGAACAGAGCGCGTCGATCGCAGGTCACGAGGGTGCCACCCGCCTCGCGCGCGACCGCGGCGATGAACGCGTCGTAGGTGGCGCCGCCGACGATGCCCTGCTCAGCCAGCTCCGTGATGAGAACCGCGAAACGCTCGGGTGCAAGCGACAGGTATGGACGCGTGAAGTTGGCGGCCAGGAAGTCCCGTACGACGAGCGGCGACGCACGATGGGGAGCCGGGAGACGGGTCAGCACGGAGTACGTCTCGATAGCGCTCTGGGCGGGCAACCCGGGAATGCTCCCAAGGACGGCCGCCGCCGGACCGTGGAGCTCGTGCCAGGAAGCGAAGGCAGCGACGACAACGCTCGTGTCGACGACCTTCAACGACGCGTCTGCTCGAGCGTCTCGCGCACCATTTCCGCGGTCAGCGGCGGAAGCTCCCGATCCGGAACCGCCGCCACGAATGAGCCACTTCGCTGGAGAAACATCGTCGTTGGCGCGACCGCGATCTCGAGGTGACCGTCACGCGCGAGGACGTCGACCTCCTGGCCACCGGCCAGTCCGAGGGAATCTCGCAGTGCCTTCGGGACGACGATCCGGCCGGCAGCGTTCGGCGCCATGGATCGCAGCACCGATGCTGCCGGACCAGACGCCCAGTTCCGCCGGCACGATCGAGACTTTGTCCAGCGATGTCGTTCGCACACGCCGCGCCACCTCGGCGCGAATCGGCGCGAAGAGCAGCTCGCCGGCGGCCGCCACGCCGCCGCCCAGCACCACCACATCCGGCGAGACGACCGTGATCATGTTGGCGATCCCGATCCCGAGGTAGCGGCCGACCTCCGCGATCCCCCGTTCCGCGCGATCGTCACCCGCGAGGGCACAGCGCACCGCATCCTCGGCGGTGGCAGTTCCGCAGGCGGCCGCAATCCGATCAGCCCGGGTGAACGCTTCGAGGCAGCCGGTGTTGCCGCAACCGCACAAAGGGCCGTCCGGATCGATGGTCTGGTGCCCCCATTCGCCGGCCGTGCCGTCGTGTCCCTGGTGCACGCGTCCGTCGACGGCGAAGACGCCGCCCACGCCGGTGCCCAGCGTCAGCCCGGCCATCGACGAAGCACCGCGCGCGGCCCCCAATCGCAGCTCGGCGAGGCCGAACGCCCGGGCGTCGTTGATCAGCGCACAGGGCACGCCAAGCGCCTCGCGGATTGGGGCTGCGATCGGCTGGCCGTCCCACGGTCCCGCGACGTTGACCAAGAACCGCGCAGCGCCGGTCGACGGGTCATACAGGCCGGGGACGCCCACGCCGACCGACGCAAACGGTCCATGCCGTGTTGCCACGTCCAGCGCCAGTTCGACCATCTGGTCGACCACCGCTGCGGGAACTGCATCGGCATCCGGAACGAGCCGCGTTGGGATCGTGCCGCTCGCGAGCGTGCTCCAGGTCCCCGAGTCGTGCTGGATGACCGCCCACTTGAGGTTGGTACCGCCCAGGTCCAGCCCAAGATGCCTGCTCGGTGCGGGTCGATCCATCCGTCGGCGACGCTGTCGAGCCGAACGCTCAGGACTGCGCGGTGACCCGCGTGTACGCCGCGGCGACGATCACGATGATGCTGCCGAAGACGACCTGCCTCCACGGCTCGGGCAGGACGATGCTCAGGAAGCCCGTGAGAACGGTGAGGATGAGCGCGCCGACGATCGTGCCCGCGTAGCCGCCGCGGCCGCCCATGATGGAGGTCCCCCCGATGACGGCCGCAGCGACCGACGGAAGGAGATATGGCACGCCAAGTGTGACGCTGGCCGTGTTCGAGAGACCCGACTGGACAAGGCCCGCGATGCCGGCAAGCACGGCTGAGATCATGTACAGCACGATCAGCACCTGCCAGGAGCGAACGCCCGAAAGGCGCGCAGCCACCGGGTTATCGCCGACGGCATACAGCATCCGTCCGAACCCGGTGCGCCGCAGCAGCAGGATCAGAACGATCGCCACGGGGACGACGACCAGCAGGTCGTTGGGGATCAGGCCCCCGGTCAGCCCTGCACCGATCGTGTGCAACTCGGACGGCACGCCAGCGCCCGTCTGGACGCTTTGCAGCTGCCACACGTTGACGAAGCCGAACACGACCAATCCCATGCCCAAGGTCATGATCAGCGGGTGCACGCGGAAGATGCCGACGCCGATCCCGTTGACGAGGCCGACCAGTGCCGCCGCGCTGAGCGCCACCACGATTCCCAGCACCCAACCACCGGGCTGGTGGACGAAGGTGGCGGTGACGAAGCCTGACATCGACGCCACGTACCCGATCGAGAGGTCAATTCCGCCGGTCAGCATGCACAGCGTCTGGCAACCGGCCAGGATCATCAGCACGGCCGCCTGGCGCGTCTGGAACGCCGCCCAACTGGGGCTGACCGTGCCGGGACGAGCCAGCTGGACGACGACGACCAACGCGAACAACAGGAGGATCAGGGGCACAAGCGGGTAGTCGCGGAAGAGGTTGCGCCACGCCGCCGGACGGATTGACGGCCTGCCGTTCACCGTCCCGGTTGCTGCGGTCACGCGCGACTCCTCCTCATCGTGACGAGGCTGCCAACCATCAACACGCCGATCAGGATCAGTCCCTGTGCAACGAGGCCGTAGTTGGGATCGACGCGCATGAACGTCATGTCGTCACGGATCAGCTGCAGTACGACGACGGCCACGATCGGGCCCCAGACGCCGCCCACACCACCGGCCAGGCTGACACCACCGAGCACGACCGCCGCGATGCTGATGAGCACGTAGGTTGGTTCCGGGAGGGGGGTTCCGATGCCGGTGCTGGCGACCAATGACAAACCGGCGAATGCGGCGACCAGGCCGCCCAGCATGTAGGCGATCACCTTCGTTCTCTTGACCGGAACGCCACTCCGAAAGGCCGCCAACTGGTTGCTGCCGATCGCGTAGAGAGAGAGTCCGACCCTCGATCGCGACAGCGGAATCCAGATCAGGGCAACGATGACGATGATCACGACCCCGGCCTTGGGAATGGCCTCGATGGCGAGCGGGCCGACCACGAGACCCTTCAGCCAGTCGGCCGCCGCACCTCCGGGCGCTGCGGTCACGAGCAGCGCGAACCCGGCGAAGACGAACGAGGTGGCCAGGGTCACCACGATGTCTGGCACCTTCGAGAGGACGATCGTCGCGCCGTTGATCGCTCCAAGCAACAGGCCGACCAACAGCACCAGGATCATGATGCCGACGGCCGTCCCATCCCCCGGGTGACTCTTCATGAGCGTCGCCGCGATACAGCTCGTGAGGGCCATCTGGGAGCTGATCGAAAGGTCGATGCCACCGGAGATGACGATGATCGCCTGTGCCGCCGCGGCCAATGCGAGCGGCATGACGGAGGTTGCCGTGCCCTGGAGGCTGACCAGGCTGTAGTTCGGGTTGACGTACTTGGTGAAGAGGAACAGCACGGTCAGGAAGCCGAGCAGGCCGATCACCCATGCGTTGTCGCGCGCCCACCTGCCCACCTGGTCGGCCGCGCTCGATCGCCGAGGAACGGCCGCTGTCGCAGCAGTCACGCCCGGCCAACCAGGCTTGTCGATGCATCGTCGACGGCCGCGTCGACCAACGCCTTCGCTGCAGCGGTCGCGGCCGCAGCCTGCTCCGGCAGCTTCTCGTCGGGTTTCAGGTTGTGGGCCGCGCGGAGGAGCGACGCCTCGTCTGCGTCTGCGGCGGCCATCTCGGCGACCACCTCGCCGCCGAAGATGACCAGGACGCGATCGCAGGCGAGCTGAATCTCCTTCAGCTCGGAGGTGTAGAGGAGGACCGCCGCCCCAGCGGCGGCGAGATCGCGAAGGAGCACGTAGATCTGGCCCTTGGTGCGGATGTCGATGCCGCGTGTCGGGTCGTAGCAGAGCATCGTCTTGACGCCGCGTGCGACCCACCGCGCGATCGTCACCTTCTGCTGGTTGCCGCCCGACAAACGACGCACCTCGCTTCCGGCGCGCGCGTCGATCTGCAGCGTCTCGACGGCTCCGTCGACCATCTTCCCTTCGCGGCCGAGGTTGATCCAGCCCCATGAAGAGATGCGCGCGGTGAGCGGCAACGAGATGTTCTCGCGCACCGAACGCTGCATCAGCAGAGCGTCCGCCCGGTCCGCCGCGACGTAGACGATGCCGGCCCGGATCGCGTCGGCCGGATGGCGGAATGTGACTGGCTTGCCGTCGAGGAGGAAGTTGCCGCCAGACGGTCGCTGGGAACCGGACAGGATCTCGAACAGCTCCTCCTGTCCCTGGTCCTCGAGAGCAACCACGCCAAGCACCTCACCCGGATAGAGGTCGAGCGTCGCATTGCGCAGTTGGCGTCCGCCGGCGAGATTCCTGGTGGTGATTCGCGGTGTCGTGCCGCGCGATCCGGCAATCGCGGCCGGAGACGCCTCGCGCGGCCCTGCCGCTGCGGCGTTCTCGCCGAGCATGAGCTCGACGATCTTGTTCTCGGATCCAGCAGCCACGTCGACGACACCCACGGTCTCGCCGTTTCGCAGGACAGTTGCACGGTCACAGATCGAGGCGATCTCGATCATCCGGTGCGAGATGAAGATGACCGAACGGTCATTGGCCTGTGGGCTCGCGGTGCTGCGTCTGGCCACACTCCACGCTCTCAAGACGGAGCCAGACTATCTCTTCTGTCCGTCGATCGCGCGGCTGACCGAGGCTGTCGACGTCCCGGAGGAATGATGCCTTCGGTCTCCAATCATCCAAAGGTGGACTGTCCTGCTGACCTCCGCGCCGCACCTCTGTTTTCCCAGTCGGAGGACGGGGAGCCACTGGTAGTGCCGGTCATAGGCAGCACATTCCGGATTTTGCAGGATCGGCTTGTTCCCGCCGAGGAGCAACTGGAGATCAAGCTGGGCGGCGAACACTGGGGGGAACCCGGCGTGTCAAGTTTCAAACTGGAGCCGCAGGTCGCATTCACAAAGCCTGCGACCGACGTTGTTTTGGTCGGTCACGCGTATTCGATGGGACGGCCGGCGGTGGACGTCAGCCTGAGGGTGGGGGCGCTGCGTCAAACGGTTCGCGTTACGGGCGACCGGTACTGGATCAAATCCTTTGGCATGATCGCGATGAGTGCTCCCGAACCGTTTGAAAGAATGCCACTGACTTACGAACGTGCTTTCGGTGGTTGGGACCGCAGCCATCCGGATCCGGACAAGCACGCCTTCGAGCCGCGCAATCCGCTAGGGACCGGCTTCCGGTCGAAGAGCGGGAGGTTTGAAGATGGCATTCGGTTGCCGAACTTGGAGCATGCGGGAGACTCGATCCGGGATTACGGGCAAAGAGTCGCGCCGGCGGGTTTCGGCTTTACGTCACCCGATTGGCAGCCGCGCGCCCATTCGCCGGGACCTACGACGAACGGTGGACAGAAGAGCGAATGCCCTTGCTCCCAAGAGACTTCGACCGCCGTTTTTTCAACGCTGCTTCACCGGGACTCATCGCCGCCGGTTATCTGAAGGGCGATGAGGCGGTGTGGATCGGGAATGCGTCGCCTGGAGGAACGATCTCCTTTGACCTTCCCGGCTTGCCCCCGCCGGAGTGCCGCATCCACCTCAAGGGAGGACGCGATTCGATTGTGCAGACGAACCTCGATACGGTCATCATCAACACCGATGATGCCCTCGTACTGCTTATATGGAGGGGCTATATTGCAGTGAGGAACGGCCCTCACGACATACTCTCCATCCAGGTTCGACCTGAAGAGGCGCCCGCATCGTCGGCGGTGCGGTGATCCTCACATGGCGACTTCCTATCGAGCCTTTCTCATCGAACTCTACGAGGAGTACCTGGAGGAGCACGTTTTTCTCTAGAACAGCGGCGTACTCTGTACCAGAATTCGGAGGTTGCCTGGAAGAAGATCGGCGAATTCGAGGAACGCCTGGAAGGTCATATCGACGGCCTGGTGGTCGGGGACAGACTGGCGTTGGAGGTATGCGCGCGCCACGCCGGGGAAGGGGACTTCGGCGAGCTCTTACGCCGCTGTATGTGTCTTCTGCCGACAAGATCAACGAGACCGAGTGCTTGCCATTCTCGAGCAGTCCGACCCGGGCGACACCAAGAAGGCTGGCGCGATCGCAGACGCGCTGAAGTATGAGCTTCCCCGAAGGGTGGGTTCCGGATTTCCTGACGCTGCTCGGATTCGGCGACCCGAAGCTCGCACCCATACTGGCCCGCGTGTTCGGCTACCGGCGGCTGCCATGCGGTTCAGAGTTGTTGAGCGCCATGAAGCGGTGTGCGCCGCCGGCCCTGCCGGAGATTGTCTGGGCCTTGGGGCGTATCGCTTACATGCCTGCAGCCGGTCCACTGCTGGATTATTTGACGAACGAGGATCTGCCCGTGCGCTCCGCCGCGGCATTGGCGCTGGCACGCATTGGCGAGCCGATGGTGCACGATTCCTGTCTCGACCAGGCTGGTTCCGAGAGTTGGCCCCTGGTGCCCTTGGGCCTGGTCGGCGGGCGCCAGGCCCTGCGCGCCCTCACCGATCTTGCCGACAAGAACGGCAGCGCGGATTGTCTGACCGCGCTGGGATTGCTCGGCGACCCGGGGAGCGTTCCTCTGTTCCTCTCACGCAGTTGGCGGAACCCCGAAGCGCGGCCCCGGCTGCAACCGCGCTCCAATGTCTCACCGGCGCCGGCCTTCAGGAAACGGTCTTCGTCCCCGACGAGATGGATGAAGACGAATTGTCCATTCCGAGCGCGAAGGGTTCAAGCAGGGCAAAATGCCAGATCGCGGCGACGGCAGACCATTTGGATCGACAGTCACGCGCCTGTCGCGAGACCCCGATGAGTGGAGCCGTTGGTGGGATACCAATGGTGGCCGATTCACGCCCCGGGGTCCGCTATCGTAATGGCGGGATCTTTTCCCCAGGTGGGCTTATCGAGATGCTGACGGCCGAGGGCACTCCCCACCAACTGCGGCAATATTGTTCTGAAGAACTCGCCACCAGATATCAAAACGATTTTGGCTTCGAGGTGGATATGCCCGTGCGCCGTCAGCTCGATAAATTAGCGGAGGCAGTTACCTGGCGTCAAACCGGCAGCACCGGTTTTGAAGACGGGGAGTGGTACTTCGCCGGCCGCCGATGCCGGTGAATCCTCATGTGTTGAATGAATCAGCTACAATATCTACCCAGGATGTTTTAATGCCAGGAGCCTCTCATGGATAACCCGGCCGCACCCGCCGAATCCCTCAACGTCGAGCAATTACTCCACCTCCACACCCTCACCAAGGACGTCGCCAAGGTCTGCCAGAAGCAGCTTCGCGCCTACCTCGACACCTTGGCCCTCCTCTTCCGTCCCCGCCGCATCCTCGGCGACGCCATCGAAGGCGCCGAGCGCGAATCCGTCGGCGGCTCCGAGCGCACCCTCGCCGAACTCCGCGACCTCTATCGCAAGGTCGCCCTACGCCCCTTCGATCTCCGCCCGGAACTCACCGTCCCCCTCGAGTCCGTCTCCACCCAAATGCAGCTCTACGAGTGGGAATACCTGCATCAGATCAAGACCGACCGCGGCTGGCGCAGCATCAAAGTCACCTCGCCCCTCACCTGGGTCGTCGCTTACTCCTCCACTTACTCGCTCCCCATGCTCCGCCAGGTCCTCGCCGGACAGGAGGAGCGCGACGCCGAAGCCGTTCGCGCCTTCGTCCTGCGCGCCTGCCTCATGCACCTCCATTTCACGAAATTCCCCGCCATCGCCGAACTGCTCGCCGGACTGCGCTACCGCGTCGAGGTCCGCCAGTCGCCCGAAACCGGCGATCTGCCGCTCGTCACCATCTCCGCGCCCTTCTCCACCATGCGCCCGCCCGATAGCCTCGTCACCGTCGCCAGCGGCCTCGCCGGCGGCGCCAGTTTCTCCGAAGTGCTCGATCTCGCCACCGTGCAAAATCTGAAGGACCCGCTCCGCGAGCAGATCGCCGCCATCTTCCGCAGCCACGGGCAGGAGCTGTAACCAACCATGAGAAACCGGCACCGCGTCGTCTGGACCAAGGGGATGTTTCTCACGCCCCAGCAATTCCAGACGCAGGACCAGTTTTTTGAGGACGCCCTCCAGTTCCGGTTCGCGGCGTCGCAATTTGCCAACTGGGGCGTCACCGCGCTCGACATCGATTCCGACGCCCTCGGCAACGGCCTGTTCCGCCTCTCCAAATGCACCGGCGTCATGCCCGACGGCGAACCCTTCGACATGCCGGACACCGACGAATTGCCGCCGTCGCGCGCCGTCGCCGACCATTTTCCGCCGAACCGCGAGTCGCTCGACGTCTTCCTCGCCATTCCCGAGATTCGCCCGCGCGCGCGCAATGTCAGCATTCCGGAATCCGAACACGGACGAGTCCGCCGGCGCTCTGCCCACCACCCGCTACCTCGCCGAAACCCGCATGTTCACCGATGAAAACACGGGCAACGAGGAGAAGCCCGTGCAGGTCGCGCGTCGCACCTTTCGTCTCCTCTTCGAGGATGAATACCGCGATGGCTTCTCGTCCTTCCGCATCGCCCAGGTAACCCGCAACGCCGCCGGCATTCCGATCCTCAATCCGCGTTTCATCGCGCCGTGCCTGAATCTTGCCTCCAGCACTTATCTCAGCGGATTGCTGCGCCGCCAGATCGAGATTCTCGCCACCAAGAGCAGCTCGCTCTCGGGTCCCCGCCGGCAGCGCGGCAAAATCACCGCCGAATTCTCGCCCTCCGAAACCGCCAACTTCTGGCTGCTGCACACCGTCAACTCCTATCTCCCCGAGCTGAAGCACATCTGGAAGGTGCGCAAGGGCCACCCGGAACCTGCCTACGTCGCCATGCTGCGGCTCGCCGGAGCGCTCTCCACTTTTTCGCTCGAAGCGCGGCCCGAGAACCTCCCCGATTACGACCACGACGATCTGGGCCGCTGCTTCACCCTCCTCGATCAGGCCATCCGCGACTTAATGGAAACCGTGATTCCGTCTAAGTTCGTGTCCGTCCCGCTGGAGGTCAAGGACCGCTTCGTCTGGGGCGGCGCCGTAACCGAAGATCAGTATTTCCGCGACTCGCAATTCTATCTCGCGGTCAGCGCGAAGATGGGCGTGGACGACATCATCCGCAAAGTGCCGTACCTCGTCAAAATCTCATCCCAGGACGATATCCAGCGCCTCGTCCGCAACGCGCTCCCCGGCCTGTCGCTCCGCCACGTCCCGGTGCCGCCTTCCGCGATTCCCGTCAAGCTCGACAATCAGTATTTCGCCCTGAACCAGGGAGGCGAACTGTGGAACGCCATGATGCTCTCGCGCCAGATCGCGGTCCACGCCCCCGGCGAGATCGTCGACCCTAAGTTGGAACTCCTGATCGTGCTGGAGTGAGGACGACGCCGCATGGGAGCAAGACGAAAGCCCGGTCCCGACGGCACCGAAATCGCACCGCATCCGAATGCACATTCGGACTGGAGCGTCGCGCCGCTGCTGGGCTGGGTGAGGACCCAGGCGGATCGAACCGAGGAGGCGGTGAAATCCTTTGGTGCGGCGGCATACGGAACCGGTAAGTCCACGTTACTCGAAATCCTCGACCTGTTGCCGCTGAAGCCCGACTCGCCTTACTCCACGCAGCTGTTGAGACATTACGTGGAGGGAAGCGGCGAACCTTTCGAATTAGTCGACATACCGGAGCCATGGCAGAAGTGGATTGTGACCGCGACCAAGGCGAAGCCCGGCCGTCACTCAAACCTCAACCCCTACAATTCCGGGCTTTACGATTTGAGGAATTCACTGGGACATTTTGATGTCATCGTGACCAGGCAGGAGAACTCAAAAATAAAAATCTACGAAATCGTAGACGTCTACGAATTTGGGTTCATCCCCCATGATCGAAACCAACGGGGCCGCCATGGTTTCCCGCTGGGCCAATTGAATGACACCACGATTCACATGCTTGAGTTCGTCCTGCCCACAGCTCAACACCGGAACCCGGGCGGCTTCAACGAAAGATGGGAAGTCACCAAATCCGGCAAGGAAACTATTCTGTATATTCCGCAGTCAGTCCTGGCTCAGGAAGGAAAGTCATTCAAGGTGCACGGCAAGTTCCTGCGCTAGCAAGGAAGCCGCTACTCCGTCTTCTTCACCGCCAGCGCCACGTCGCCTTTGAACCCAAACTTACCCAGCGGTTGTGTGCGATCCGGCCTCTGGTATTGATCCAGCGTCTTGCCCTGCGCATCTTTGATGAGGATCCGCTCCGGGCTGATATCGATTTGAATGGTGTAGCTGTCGCCGGGCGAGGCGCCGGGCGGCAGTTTTACCTTGCTGGTCTCGCTCCTGCCATCCACGATCACCCGGCGCTCCAAAGTCCCAAAGTCGAATGAGTACTCGATCCGGTTAGCCGCGTCCTTCTGATCCACCACCCATTCCACATGCCGCGTTCTTTTGATGGGTCCGATCTTAGTAACCTGTCGCTGGAATTCGATTACATGCACGCCCTGGTTGCGCCGCACCCAGGCCACACCGGCACCCTTATGAGTCCACCACGCGCCGTCTTTGGTCCAAACGGCCGGCTCCTCAAAATAGGGCGATGGAGGCGGCGGAGTCGCCTTTCTTGGTTTCTTCGACTGGTGCCAGCGTCCATTCAATCGGCGAGCGACTTTCCGAACTCCACCGTCGCCGTTCCCTGGCGCTCCCGATGGCCCGCGGCTGTCGCCGTCACCACGTAGCGCCCCGCCCTCACGCGCACACTCCTGCCATTCTCGACGCTGTGCGCCTGCGCCTCGTCCGCCCGCTTGTAAGTAATGCTCGCGCTCGCCGGCGTCACCCGGAATTCAAGGCTGCCGAATGACGAGATCAACTGTCCCGTCAGCTCCGTTGATGCGAACCGTCTGGCCGGCCGTGAACGCCCGCGAAACTTGCTTATCCTCGAACTCCGCCTTCCGCAGCGTGATCGTGTGCTCTCCCGGCGACAGGTCATTCAAACTCAGGGCGCCATTGGCACCCGTGAGTCCCCGCGAGGCGCCGTCAATCAAAACCTCCGCCTCCCGCGTAGCGCCCTCAATCGCGAGGGACGCCTTCAGCACCACCTGCTTCAGTTCAATCACACCCAGCGCCAGCGTTCCGCCCTTCTTCAATTCCACCGTTCGGTCGACCGGCTCGTAACCTTCTTTCGTAATATGCAGAACGTGTGGACCAGGCTCCGAACTAACACGGTTCTTCCCCGAACGAAGCGTCCGCGACTTGCCTCCATCGAGCGACCTCTCGCGCTCCCGGCGGCCGAACCTCCACCTCGAGCGTTCCCAAATTTGGATCGCCCGCCAGCCAGATCGTGAGCGTGGGCGCGTTGCCCACCTCTATCGGGATCGCTCGCTGGGACTTGCCGTCATCCAGCGTTAACTCGCTGTTTGCGGTGATCCCGCCAAGTTCCAGACCTTCCGCCGGAATGGGTTGCGGCGTCGTGTCTTTGAGCCCGCCCTTCAGTGAACCGTCGCTGGCATAGACGTGCGCGCTGGAAGCCAGATTCGCGATCACCACCGCGTTGACGTCTTTAGCCTTGACGGGTCCGGAGAGCGTAACCAGTCCGCCGGGGTCCGCCCGAAACGAAAACGACAACGATTCCTTACCCGCCTGGCTCAAGACGAAAGTGTGCTCGCCGGACAAGCTAATCCCGTCATTCACGAAGTTTCCGTCTTGCAGATCCACCGGCTTCCTGCTCGTCCAGTTTCACTTTTCCGCCCTTCAGATCCGACGATAGCCGCAGTCGTACCAGTTCCGGCTCCAGTTTCAGTAAAACCACGAAGGGCGTCGCGACGCCCTTCTCCAGCGTGAAGGATTGCGTGGCCGGCTTGTAGCCCGGCAGAAAGCCTCGAGAGTGTGCGGACCCGGTGACAGGCGTGAAGGCAGGGAGGCCACCGGCGTCCCGTCCACACGGTACTTCGCGGTCAGCACATTCGATCCCAAGACTGACCGAATAATCGGAAACGGTCACCGGCGGTGGTGGTGGCTTCGGGTGAGGACGCATCAGGAAGGCCAACACCAGAAGTACCGGAGCCGCGGCAATCAAGCTCCCACTGCAGTTTGGAGAACGCCCTTTCGGTTCGGCCCAGTCCTGCAGCATCTTCGGTACGCGGCGGAGTCCCTCCGCGGCCTGCGCGACGAGCTTCCCGGCGCCGGCCACAGCGCGTTCGGCGGGGCCGGAGGCGAAGGGGGCCGCGGTGCGGGCTGCACCCCGGCGCCGGTTGCGGCGCCCGCGTAGCCACACTGCGGTCGAGCGTGAGCGTAAAGTCGGAAACCGGCGGCCGCTCCGCCCCAGCCGGCGGCGTTGTTTCCGCTCCGGGCGTCAGGGTGGGAGCATTCCGCAGCCCCGCGGGCGTAGGCGCAGACGCGGACACCGCTCCCAAATTCCGCAGTGTCGAACGAAGCTGCACCAACCTCACCTCGTTCGGATACGACGCCAGCACTTCTTCGACTTTCGCAAGCGCTCCGCTCAAATCGCCGTTGGCTTGCATTTCCCGCGCCTGCGAGACGCAGTCATTCAATATGTCCTGCCGCTTGTAATCCAGCACCAGGCCCTGCAGGCTCTTCGCTAAAGGATGGCCCCCGTCGATGCCGAGCGCCTGTTCGATCAGCGGCTCCGCCGCCCGCCAATCCTGACCCAGCACCGAGCGCGCTTGTTCCACCAGCGCATTCAACAAAGCCGCCCGGATGACCGCGTTCCGGTTGTCCAGCGATGCGGCCTTGCGCAGGGCTTCGAGACCCTCGCCGAACTGCCGGTCGAAGCACAATTTCTGGCCGCGCTGCAGCCACTCTTCCGCCTCCGCGGCGCGACCCAGGGCGCCCTCCGCCACGCGCTCCAGTTCGGCGAATTCCTTATCGTCCGGAAACTCGGCCAGCGCCGTTCGCACCAGTTCCCGGGCGCGCGCGTAATCGCCCCCGGCGATCTGACGGTCGATCTGCTCCACCCACCGTCCCTTCGACTCCTCACGAATCTGCGCGTCGCGGCGGCGTTTGAGCCGCTCTGTCTCGAACTCGATTCCGGGATATTGCGCGTAAATGTTGCGCAATATGTCGAACTGGCTGAGCGCTTCGTTGAACTGTCCGCGCTCCTCGTATTGCCGCGCCCGTTCCACAATCGAATTCACCAGGTCGCGGCGCTCTCGCACCAGGCGCAGCGATTGCTGCAGGTGCGGTTCTTCCGGATACCGCTCGACCGCTTCTTTCAGAATGTTGACCCGCCGCTCCAGATCGCGCTCTGCTTCCGCGCGCCGCGACACCTCCGCGATAAATGCGGATTGGTCCTGCCGCTGCTGTTCCTCAGCCTCCAGCTTCAGCGCCTGAAACATCGGGTCGCCCGGACACTTCTTCAGAAACTCGTTGCAGAGTTCCAGTGCCTTGACGAAATTCCGGTCGGCCAGATATCGCTGCCCCTCCGCATAAGCGCTGCGCGAAGCGTCCCGCTCCGTGCGGATCTGGTTGTAGAAACTCTGGTACTGCGCGTCGCGGTCGGGAATCGTGGAATCCGGAGAGCGCCGCGTCATCTCCAGAATGCGCTCCAGTTTGGTCAGGGCGGAACTGACTTCGCCCCGCTGGTAGCACTGCATTGCCGATTGGTAGAGTTCCTCTGTTTCGTTGCGTGTCCGTTCCACCTCTTTCTCCCGCCGGTCGACGTCCACCAGAAGTCCGCGGGCCTTGGCGTCGTGCGGATTCAGTTTGAGAATCTCCTCCAGGCCCTGCCGCGCCTGGGCGAACGAACCGTTATGTATATGTTGATCCACCAGTCGAAACCAGTTCTCGGTTTGACGCTGGCTCCTTTGCTTTTCGATGGCGCTTCGCAGGCTCGCCGCGTCCGGGTTCTGCGGATCGATTTCAAGTACCTCCTGGATCTTCTGCATCGCCAGCGGGAATTCGTCCTCTTCCAATCGCGTGCGCGCGCTCTCCAGTAGCTGCCGGATCGATTTCTGCCGGATGGCCTGATCGATCTGTATGCGCAACAGGCTCATCTCGGGATCGATGTTCCCTTCGGCTTCCAGTTCGCTCAGAATCTCCGAGGCGAACTTATGGTCGCCGGCCGCCTGCGCTTTCTTCGCGCGATCGATTCGGGGCTGAATCTTCCCGCGATCGAAGCGCTCCAAAGCCTCGCCGCGCAGCGCCTTCTGCAACGTTTCGGAAAATTCCTTTGCCGTCGAAAAACGGTGCCAGGGATCCTTCGCCATCGCCTTGTGGATGACCCGGCTGACTAACTGGCTGACCAGCGGATTTAAATCGCAGATAGCGGGCGGAATGTGGTGGCGAATGGCGTCCACCGTCTCCACCTCAGTCTTGCGCGCGAATGGTTTGCGGCCGGTCAGGGCTTCGTAACAGACAACCGCCAGGGAGAAGATGTCGGAAGCCGGAGAACTCGGCTTCAGGTCGACCTGCTCCGGTGACATGTAATGGAGCGTGCCCTTGAGCCCCTTTACCGAATCCGCACCCACCAGGTGGACGATTCCGAAATCGATGATCTTCACCGCATCGTCGTCCATGACGAAAGATGTTGCTGGGCTTGAGGTCGCGGTGAATCACGCCCTGTTCGTGGGCGGCCTGAAGACCCCGGCACGCCTGGGCGACGATGCCCACGATGCGCTCCAGCGTGAGCCGCGTGCTGGCGCTCTGCATCAGTTGTTCGAGCGTCGCGCCGGGCAAAAACGGCATGACGAAAAACGGCCGGCGCTCGTTATCCTGCTCGAACTCCCCGGTGTCCAGCACATCGACGATGTTCGGATGGCTTAGGTGGGCTAGTACGGACCATTCCTTGCTGAAAAGCTCGAGGGCGGCCGGGCTCAACCTCCCCCGCATGCTTTTGAGCGCTACGTGACGCTTGGTCGCAACGTCGTAGGCCTTATAGACAACTCCCATCCCTCCCTGCCCCACTGGCTTGCCGGTGATTTGGTAGCGGCCGTGGATCACTAGTGCGGGGCTCGCCATGATCGGAGATTAGAATACCAAGCCCATTGAGGAAATAAAAGGTCTAAGTCGAAATTGGACGTGGATCGACGTCGCGAGGCATTCGGCAACGATTCGGACTTTTTCGTACGTAAGTGAGTCGCGCTATTTTAGTCCGCTACACCAGCCCGAGCGCTTTGGGATTATAGCCCGGGAAAACGGTCTGCAACGACGGGTTGCCGAGGTGGCGGGAGACCAGCTCGCCCAGGACGTCGCGGAAGTCGGTGGTGAGCGCGAGATCGCGGCCCTCGTAGAGCTGCTCTTTTTCGAGGCCGGGCCACTTGCCGTAGACCTTGCCGCCCTTGACGGCGCCGCCCATGACGAACATGCTGTTGGCGTGGCCGTGATCGGTACCGCGATTGCCGTTCTCTTTGGCGGTGCGGCCGAATTCCGCTCATGGTGACCACGACGACGTCGTTCATGCGGTCGCCCATGTCTTTCCAGAAGGCGCTCAGGGACTGGCCGTATTCGCGCAGCAGGTTGGCCAGCAAACCTTCGCTGGGGCGCGGACCGAGTTCGTTGACGTGATGGTCCCAGCCGCCGATATCGGCGAACGCCATTTCCACGCCGACATCGCTCTTGATCAACTGGGCGATCTGCTGCAGGCTCTGGCCGAATCGTCCGCGCGGATAATCGGCGCCGGCGGCCGGAGTGTAGGGGCTGACTCTGTATGGCTTGCAGCATGGCGACGGCTTCGAAGGTTTCGCGCCCGGCCGCCTGAATGAGCGGGTCTTTGGAGGCGGTATACATCTGCTCGAATTGTCTCGACGCCTCGGCGTTGCGCACCTGGAAGCCCTCGATGGTCTGCATGGCGACCGCGGGCGCGCTGCCCGCGCATGGCGCGCGGCAGCACCGGTCCGAGGGACACGGCGCGAACCGGCGACACCTTGCCCTCCGCTTTGGGCAGCGCGCGATTCATCCAGCCATCCTGCGTGGCCTTGCGGCCCGGGGTGCCGGATTCCATGTAGTCCTGCGCGTCGAAGTGAGAGCGCGTGGGGTCGGGCGAGCCGACGGCATCGACAATCGCGAGATGCTGCTGGTCGAACAGCGGCTTCAGGGACGCGAGCGAGGGGTGGAGTCCGAAGAAGCCGTCGAGATCGATGGCGGCATCGTCCTTTTTGCCGGTCGATGGTGGGGCGGGGAATGGCGATGGTGGGGCGGAGGTCATAGTAGGCCTTCTCGCCGTGCGGCACCACGACGTTGAGACCGTCGGCGGCGCCGCGCTGGAAGATGGCCACGAGAATTTTCTTTCGCGCGCCGGGGGCGTCGGCGGCGTACAGGGCGCGCTCCAGCCACAGGGGCGAGGCGCCGACGCCGACCATGGCGAGGGCGGACGACCCCCGAGGAGATCGACGACGAGTTCGCCGGATGGCTCGCCGAAGCGTACGAGGTCGGCGAACAGAAGCACCGTTGAGACGGTCGGTCGGCGACGTCGGGTTAGGGTGTGGCCTCGACGTCTGAAGGCTCCCGGTACAGGTGGTGTCATATGGTCGACGCGGTCCCAACCGTTGTCCGACGGGATGCAGATAGGTCTGCGGATCCCCGTCATCCTCATCGCTCTCTTCGGGGTCGTGTTCGCGCTCGTCACGATGCGCCGGCTGGGGATCGCCACGGGGGTGCTCGTCGCGCTCGGGAGCCTCTTCATCGCGGTCGACCAGCTGCTCAACATCCTCTGGGTGCTCGACGTGACGTCGACGGCCAGCGAGGGCAACTACGACGTGGACACCCTGACGTCGACGAACAACCTCTGCACGGTCGCCGACGCCGCCCTGATCACGATCGGCGCGGCATTCGTGGTGGCCTCCGTCGTGGTGCGACGGATCGCGGGCGGCCCCAACGTACCTGCGCAGCCCGCGCAGCTCCCGGATTCGTCGGGCCGGTGCCGCCCGGCTTCCGGGCTCCCGGCGTGGCGGGTCAGGCGGGCCAGCCGGTACCACCGGGATTCGGCTCTGAGCCCGGGCATTTCACGCCGCAGGCGTACCAGGGACCGTGCCGAGGCGGCGAACCCGGAGACGCGGGGATAGTCATCCCGCATATGTCGTGCGACTATAGGTACGTAGGCTACCTATAGTCGAGGGGGCGCACGTGGACGTCTACGCGCAGACAATGGACAAATGGCGCAAGGCCGGCGAGAGCGGTGACGCCGCCACGGCCGCCGCATGCCTGGCCGACGACGTCGTGGCGATCTCGCCGCTGACCGACCGGTTCCGCTTCACCGGCCGGGCCGAGGTCGCTGAGATGCTGACCGCCGCGTTCGCCTGCATCACGAACATCCGCTACCACACCGAGGTCGGCGACGGCGACACCCGCGTGCTGTTCTTCCACGCCCGCGCCGGTCGCGAGCCCGTGGAAGAGGCCGAACTGTTCCGCCTCGACGCCAACGGCCTCGTCCGCGAGCTCACCTTCTTCGGCCGCCCCCTGCCCGCCCTCACCCGCGTGATGGCCGACATCGCCCCGCGCCTGCTCCGAGCACAGGGCCGCCCGTCCACGGCCGGCTTCATCGGCCTCGCCACCAAGCCTCTGGCCGCCATGACCCGCCTCGGCGACGCTCGCCTCGTCCCGCTGGCCGACCCCGCCCGCCGCGCCCGCTGACCCGCCCTGTGGCGTCGATCGGCGTCGGTGCGGCGGTTAATCTGTACCCATGCAAGAAACGGCTGACCTCGATGGCTGACGCCGACGATGTCCGTCGGCTGGCGCTCGCGCTGCCTCACGTGGCCGAGATCGACAGCGACGGCTTCGACTTCCGGGTCGCCGACAAGGGGTTCGTCTGGTCCTACCCCGAGCGCGCTGCCGGGCCGGCCGCGCGTCATCCGGACCGACATCGCCGTGCTGTACGTCGGCGACGAGGCGGAGAAGCAGGCCCTGCTGCTCGGCGAGCCCGAGGTCTTCTTCACCACGCCCGCCTACGACGGGTTGCCCCTGGTCATGCTGCGGCTCGACGCGGGTGAACGTCGATCGCCTGACCGAACTGGTCACCGACGCGTGGCGGATGCGTGCCCCGGACGCGCTCGTCGGCGACCTCGACGGCTAAAGCCACACACGGGCCTCATGACGTGTGACGAGCCTGCCATTCCACCAGGACCGCTCGCGACGCCTCCACGCGGGCGGCGAGGTGCGGGGCGCCGATCGCGACCCGTTCGTAGATGGCGAGGGACTCCTCCAGCGGCGCTTTCGCGTCGGCTCCCAGATTGAGCAACGCCATCGCCCGTTCGCCAGCCGCGCCGCCAGCGGCCCCGCCGCCATCGCCACCGGCCCCACCGCCGTCACCGGCCCCACCGCCGGCGGCGACGACGGCCTACTCGGGGTGAGCCTCCGACGCCTGGTCGAGACCGCCCAGCCGCATGAGGCTCACCCGAAGAAGCCGCAGCGATTCCGCGAAACCGGCCTGGTAGCCCGGGGTCGATGTCGCCGAACGACTGCCACGGCGGACCGCTCAGTGGTGGACGAGTGCCCCGCAGGGGGTACAGTGACCGTTCGGGCAGTGTCTTCAGTGCCGCTCGGCGTCTGGAAGGACCGGGACGGCTGTGCAGCAGGTGTGGTCGACGGGACCAGTCTGGGGTGGCACGGACCGACCGTCGCACGTGTGGGAATGGGCAGGATGAAACGCACCGCGTCGCAGTTCGGTCTGACAGACGCGCAATGGGACGTCGCGAAGCAGCAGATGCGGCTCGCGATACTCGACGCCGCGTACGACCGCCGCATGACCTGGTACGGCGAGGTCGCGGCCCGGGTGGACGCCGTCCCGCTCGACCCCTACTCGGCCCTGATGAACCATCTGCTGGGCGCGGTGTTCGAAGACGAGTACACCGCGGGTGGCCCGGCCCTGACGTCCATCGTCACGCAGACCTACGGCGACCAGGAGCCCGGCGCCGATTTTTACACCGAGGCACGGACCCTGGGCTACCGTTTCACCGAGCCGTTCGCGTTCTGGACCGAGCAGGTGCAGAACACCTTCAAGGAATACGGTGGACCGCACCACCGTCAGTGACGGTGTGCCGCGAGTGTGACCGGTCGCCGGGTGATGTCGACGGCGAGCAGGACCAGGTTCGCGCCCACGATGGCGCCGGCGATCGCGGTGATGAGCGCACCGATGCCGTGCGTCGCGTGAAATCCGAGCCATGCGCCGAGCAGCGCGCCGAGGACGGTACAGAGAGTCATCGATAGGTCTCGGGCCGTAGGCCGACCTCCGTTCGTCCAGGCGAAGGACACGCCCAGCCCGATCGGCAGGCCCACCGACGCGACTGCGAGAAGCTCGTCGTCGAGCGGGACGCCGGGCAGCGCCGTGAGGACGATGAGCGCGCCGAGGCACCAGCCGCCCAGTCCCAGGACGAGCGGGTAGAGCGACCGCATCACGGCGCTGGTCCGGCGACCGAAGACACGCCGCCGATACACCTTGCGGGCCAACAAAAGCAGCGAGAGTACCGCGAGCAGGGCGAAGCCGATCATCGTGCCGACGACGATCTTGGCGAGTGCCGGCAGTGAGACCGCGGGCGTGAAGTCGACGGTCGCGTGGTGGTACAGCGAATCGTCGACGCGCCCGCTGTCGAGGAATGTGTTGATGAGGTGGCTGCCGGCGGCCGGTTCGTACGCCCAGAAATCGGGGACGTGGCCGAGTTCGGCGAGCACAACCTGATGCCCGTTGGGCAGGTAGGGCAGCAGTTCGTCGGTGGCGACCCGCGCGGGGGTCGAGAAGTCGAGCGTCCCGCCGATGAGCAGCGTCGGCACCTGTGACGTTTGTACCCGACTGTATGCGTCCTGATCGGGGCCGGCCGGCCAGGCGTCCGCGAGCAGGCCGCCGCCCCAGGTGAAGGCGGTGCCGGGGTCGCCGAGGATCGAGTCGGACGGCGTGGTCGCGGGGGAGACGTGGGCGTCGGCCGCTCCGACGGCGGCGAACTCGCCCCACACGAACGACGACGGGAAGATGAGACCGGCGGCGAGCGACATGAACCAGAACCCGCTGGGGTCGCCGTCGGCCGCGGCGAGCCAGGAGTCCAGCGTCATCGGCGCCGATATCCCGGACGCGGACGTCGAGTCGAAGAGGCCGAAGAAGGACGCGACCCGCACGTTGCCCTTCTTGATCGGCAGAAAGAGCCACCGGTCCGGCAGTTGGGACGCGGTACGCCGCATCGACGCGGCGAGGTCGTCGGTGCGTTTACGGCAGGCGG